>NZ_JBUCKZ010000002.1:0-1546 GCF_054950035.1 Gracilibacillus sp. Marseille-QA3620 | reverse complement strand
GAGTTTTGAATAACAATATTATTGATCAAACAGAAGAAATAAGAAAATTAAACAAGTCATTAAATAAAGAAAAGGATTAATGGCTTGTTTAATTTCATTGGCTCAATCAACTTATACAATTGATCGATTGAGTCTTTTTCTTTGCTGTTAAAGGGGCAGTTTAGCTCAACAAGTATGGAGAATATAACTTATCAAAGATTGATTACTATTGAAAGATTGGAGGATTTTTATGGAGCTACTATTTTGGCCTTTTATGATCATTTCACTTTTTATTGCAATATTATCCATAATTTTTAAAAAACCAATATTTCTTTTGATATCCTCAATACTTATATTACCTTTATCAATTTATCTTTCGGCTACACCTCGTTTCGGAATATTGCTCTTATTGTGCCCTCTTTTTTATGTAGGTGCAGCAATTTCATTAGCAAAGAAATGGATAAGGTTATCTATATTACTAATAGTTCCAAATTTTATTCTGATTGGATGGTTAGTCTTTATAGTCTATTCGCAGTAATTTCAATACTATACTTCTTTATTGATAAGAATAGACTTTTCTAGTACAGCTAACGGGGCAGTTCAGTTTAATAAATTTGGGTTATTTCACCAACAGCGATATTATAACTGTAGTCTTTTAAAAAAGGGGGGGATTCAGTTGGGTAAAATTGAGCAGAGTACAAAGTTAGATTTAGAAAGAATAGTTTTCATTGGGCGAACTTTTGAAGAGTATATGGATATGTTTTTACTTACAGAAGATGAACTGCAAGGAAAGAAAATACTGGATTGTCCAGCAGGGGCTTGTTCATTTACAGCTGTTGGAAACAAAGCAGGGTTAGATATAACGGCTTGTGATATTGCCTATTATCATTCTGGTGAAGACCTAAATAATAAAGGTCTTCAGGATATTGAACACGCAATGAAGCATATGAAAAAAGCTGAAAGCAACTATAAATGGGACTATTTTAAGGATATTGAAAGTCTTAGAAAGCATCGTTTAACTGCATTACAAGAATGTGCTAACGATATGAAAGAATCAAGTGAAAGATATATCCCAGCTAACTTGCCTTCCTTGCCATTTAAGAATGATGAATTTGAGATTCTTCTCTCAGCACATTTTTTATTTATGTATGCGGACAGGTTAGATTATCTATTTCACTTAGAAACTCTGAACGAATTGTTGAGGGTTACAAAAGAGGAAGTTCGTATTTTTCCTTTAGTTGATTTAGAGGGAAAAAGATATAAGCATTTAGATAAGATATTTAGTTATCTTGCTGATTGTAACTACATAGTTGAAGAAATAAAAGTTCCATATGAATTTCAAGCGAATGCTAATTCAATGTTGAAAATAAGAAAAGGTTAGAAGATACAATATTGAACTTCTTATGGAAGTAAAGGGGCAGTTTAGCTTTAAATGCTCATTCTCGTTTACATATTTAACCACTTGTATTACCCTTGAAATATCATTGATTTAAGAGGGTGTGGAATTTGGATTTATTGATGTTTTGTTTATTGTTCGCTGGGATTTTTGCGATATATAATGCCTTAA
>NZ_CM143102.1:1765000-4260493 GCF_054950035.1 Gracilibacillus sp. Marseille-QA3620 | reverse complement strand
GGTCTGCGGTATTTCATGCTGCTCATCTTGATTTTTCTTCACTTTCTTGGCTGGAGCAGGAAGATCATATTCTTCTTCTGTTTGGTTATGAGGAATGATGAACTTCACTTCCAAATGTTCGCCAGTGATTTCATATAGGACATCTCCAATGACCTCTGAATAGCGTTCCTCAAGCCAATCGCGCGCAAATTCGTTCGGAGCCACGACAGTCAGTGTATCCTTTTTTAAGGAATGAACCTTTGTCGATTTAAGCCATGTCTCAAAGCTCGGCTTGCTTATTTTCTTCTCTAGTATGGATAAAGAATGCTTCCATAGTTCTTCTATGTTTTTCACTTGTCGATCCTCCTTCTGACAGCCAATTCACCTTAACCCGCTAGAAATATTTACGAAAAGGATAGGGAATGTATAAAAATAAGTAACCATGTATAAGGAAATTTATGAGGGTTTTACGTTTTCGACAATATCCACCACCTGTGGACAAAGTTATTCCGTACTGTTTATAAAACTATCCACAACTTATTAACATTCTGTGGATAGGTTTCTCTTGTGGATAAGTTATCAAGAATGAAAACATAAAATATAATATCAAAAAATAACAGTAGTTGCAACGTTTTTTATTATTTATCCACAACGCGCACGACGTGGGGATAAAAGTTTTCCACAAGGGAGTGGATTGTGAAAAACCTGTCGAAAAAGGATGTGGATTGTGGAAACCGATTAATTTAATTATCCACAACATATCCCATAACAACAAGTATAAAATTCACGTTGACTAGAAAGAATAAAAAATCGGCAGATCGGAGACGTTAATGAAAGTATAAGTTGACAATTGGGTATCTGCCTCTATATACTTGTAAGGACTGTCTTTAACTGTAATCCTCAGGGAGGTGTACTATAATGAAAAGAACGTACCAACCAAATAAACGTAAACACAGCAAAGTTCATGGGTTCCGTGCCCGTATGAGCACTAAAAACGGACGTCGCGTACTTGCTGCACGTCGTCGTAAAGGAAGAAAAGTATTGTCTGCCTAAGACCACTGACCATTTCAGTGGTCTTTTTTTCAGGTGGACTACAATAGTCATCGAATAATGGCCCTTTAGCTTTGGAGCGGGAGCCCTTGACTAGGCAAACTTGCATAGAAGGGGCACTTGACCGAGTGAAGGGCCATTTTGACTGTCAGTATATAAATGAACATGATTATGGTTTAATAAGAAAGAGACTTTTAATAAACTGGTAAATGGTCAATGCTTAAAGAGGAATGAAAATGTTCCGGGTTTTTGAAACAAATTCATACGAATAACGTAGAGTACTAGGTGCAGGTGGACACATGAATAAGGAAAGAAGAATTAAGAAGAACCAAGAGTTTCAGGAGGTCTTCAAGAAGGGGCAATCCTTTGCCAACCGCCAGTTTGTCGTATATGTCCTTGAAAGGAAAGAGCAAGAGCAGTTCAGGCTCGGCTTGTCTGTCAGCAAAAAGATTGGCAATGCCGTCACGCGCAACCGCGTGAAACGGTATGTTAGACAAACTTTCCTTGAGATGGAGGATCGAATCAAGACAGGAAATGACTATATCATCGTTGCGAGAAAGCCTACACATGCGATGGATTTTCATGAGACGAAGAAGAGCCTTACACATGTTTTGAAACGAGCATCTGTCTTGAAGAGATACTGAGTTTTGCAATTTGTCGCAAAAACGATTGAACAGGATAGGCATTGCGATAGAAAAGATGTTAAAATACATTCATTGGACAAGAGGTTCAAGAGACCTCTTAAGTAGTTAGGAGGAAAGAAGGCTTGAAGAAGAAACATTTGCTTCTCTTTGGTTCAGTCATATTTCTCATTGCTTTCCTATCAGGGTGCAGCGAGATCAATGAACCAATCACATCAGAGAGTGAAGGAATCTGGAATACGTATTTTGTTTATCCGCTTTCCTGGTTGATTACGAAAATGGCAGAATTACTTGGCAACCGTTACGGATTATCCATCATAGTTGTCACAATCTTTGTTCGACTTCTCATTTTGCCATTGATGATCAAGCAAATAAAAAGCACAAAGGCTATGCAGGCAATTCAGCCTGAAATGAATCGTTTGAAGGAGAAATACAGCTCCAAAGATGCAGAAACACAGCAGAAGCTGCAGCAGGAAACAATGGCCTTGTTCCAGCAGCATGGTGTTAACCCATTAGCAGGATGTCTGCCAATCTTTATTCAGATGCCGATTTTGATTGCATTCTACCATGCGATTATGAGGACGACTGAAATAGCCAATCATAGTTTTCTGTGGTTCGATTTAGGGGATAAGGACCCGTTCTTCCTCTTACCGCTTATCGCAGGTGCAACAACATATATCCAACAAAAGATTTCTATGGTTGGACAAGATAATAACCCAACAATGCAAATGATGCTCTACATCATGCCGATTATGATTATCGTGTTTGCGATTAATTTCCCGGCTGCATTATCTCTTTACTGGGTTATTGGTAACCTATTCTCTATTGCTCAAACTTACTTCATTAAAGGTCCAGATATTAAGCAAGCGAAATCTGACAAAGCAATGGCTAGAGCTGGAGGTAAGAAAAAGTGAAACAAGTAACCGCAACTGCCCAAACGGTGGATGAAGCCGTTGAATCTGCAATGAAACAATTAAACGCGTCCAAGGATATGATTGAAGTTCAGGTCGTGGATGAAGGCAAAAAAGGCTTTTTGGGCTTATTTGGCACAAGGCCGGCCATTGTTAAAGTCATCTTGAAGCGGGATCCATTGGCAGAAGCCAAGCGCTTTATTGAAGACGTCGCAGAGAAAATGGGTGCGCCGGTGCAAGTGACACTGAAAAAGGAAGGTAAATTAGTCATTTTTGAGCTGTCTGGCGAGAAAATTGCCATGTTAATTGGTAAAAGGGGACAAACCCTCAATTCATTGCAATACTTGACTCAGCTTGTGGCTAATAAGCACTCCGAGCAATATTTGACTGTTATGCTGGATGCAGAGGATTACAGAAGCAGAAGGACACAGACGCTCACGCAGCTTGCAGAGAAAATGGCAAGCAAGGCTCTTTATACGAAAAAGGAAGTCCCGCTTGAGCCGATGCCATCCTATGAGCGGAAGGTTATCCATTCAGCATTGATGAACAAGAAGAATATTAAGACTTACTCCGCGGGGAATGAACCGAATCGCTATATTGTGATTGCCCCGCATAAATAAAAAATGCCGGCCAAGGATTTGGCCGGCATTTTTTATTGGTCCAGATTTGAATCATTTGGGGAAGGCTCAGAGGGGGCTGATTGCTGCAGCATCTTCAGGAGCATTCCTTTGTTTCTGGATATATCCTCTAGAGAATAAGCATCAAGCACCCCAATGAAGGCTAGGAGAGCTTGATTCAAAATGCTCCTGAGTGAACAAACAGGTGATATCGGGCAATGATCATCTGACGTGAAGCATTCTACAATAGCAAAATCCTCTTCGGTCTTTCGAACAAGCTCCCCAATATTAATATCCATCGGATCGATGGCTAGACGGATCCCGCCATTTCTTCCCCTGATCGTTTCGATATAGCCTAATTTCCCTAAATGATAAATAATCTTCGTCAAGTGATTTTTGGATATGCCATAGGCGGCCGCAATATCCTTGATATTGACTAATTTATGAGTATCAGCGCTTAAATACATTAAGACGCGAATCGAATAATCCGTATAACTCGTTAATCGCATGATCAATCCCTCTCTTTCTGCCTGCGATATGTATTATTCATACTATCATATTTAAAAGAAGTATTTTAAATATTGCTTTTATTATTATTTATGTGGATAATAAAGATGTATTTAAAATACATCTTTTAGAAACAGAGGGAGTGATTGGGATGTTATCAGCTAAAACGATTGAAATTGTTAAGTCAACAGCCCCTATTTTAGAAACAAGAGGGAAAGAAATAACCACCGCCTTTTACAGAAATCTATTTGTGAAACACCCTGAGCTTTTAAATATTTTTAACCATGCGAACCAAGAAAAGGGGCGCCAGCAAACGGCTCTTGCCAATACGGTGACAGCGGCAGCCCATTATATTGACAAGCTGGAGGTCTTATTGCCAGTGGTAAAACAAATTGCCCATAAGCATCGAAGCTTAGCCATTAAGCCTGAGCATTATCCTGTTGTTGGAGAGAATTTGCTTGAAGCCATTAAGGAAGTGCTTGGGGAAGCGGCTACAGATGAAATTATCGGGGCTTGGGCAGAAGCATATGGCGCAATCGCTGAAGTATTCATTGCGGTTGAGAAAGAAATGTATGAGGAAGTAGAAAGAGCAGACGGCGGATGGGCTGATTATAAGGAATTCATTGTAACGGACAAAGTGGCGGAAAGTGACGTGATCACCTCCATTTACTTAAAGCCTGCAGATGGCAAGGCTCTTCCGGAATTCAAGCCGGGCCAATATATGACCATCAGAATTTCCATCCCAGGTGAGGAATATTTGATGAACCGTCAGTACAGCTTGACCTGTTCCCCAAATAAGGAGCAGTACCGGATATCCGTGAAGAAGGAGCTCCCTGGAAACAGCCCGGATGGAAAGGTTTCGAATTTCCTTCATACCCATCTGAATGTAGGAGACCGCTTGGAGGCAACAGCCCCAGCTGGGGACTTTACCCTAGATGTAACGGGTTCAGAACCAGTTTACTTCATCGCCGGAGGGGTTGGAATCACGCCATTTATGAGCATGCTCCATACCTTATCTGACCGGAATCCTGAAAGAAAAGCTGTTTTGAAGCATGCAGTGAGAAATGAGCAAGTACAGGCATTTAAAGAGGAGCTAAAGCAGCTGGCTGAAAAGCTGACTGACTTCGATGCTGAATTTTATATTAGTGACAGCCAAAGGAAAATGACCTCCGAAGATCTTCAAGGTCTTGATGCGAAGGGAATCTACTATGTATGCGGGCCGGCAGGATTCATGAATTTTGCTGTGAGCTCCTTGCGAGAAGCAGGTATTCATGCCGAGCAGATTCATCATGAATTCTTCGGACCTGCTATGCAGCTCGAGGAGAGTAAATAAGCTTTATCTTGGCGATAATAAGGGTATAGGCTGACTTTACCCGCTAAGACATTTGAATAGAGAGAACAAAAGGGGCGAGGGGCGAAAATCTTGCTCCTTTTTTTATGGAAGCTTGCTTAATCCCTTGGCCTTGAAAAAACTCAGGAAAGACACTGAAAAAGAGAATGCGCTAAGATTCTTGTTATTCACATGTGGATAAGTTAAAATTAAACGTATTGCATTTCTACAGATGTGGATAAACGCGATTCATACACTAGTCGGAAAAGCCGATTTTATATAAAAGGAAGAACACAACAGGAAAGGAGTAAAAACCATGGATTTTGAAACAATTGCTGCGATATCAACCGCGATGGGAGAAGGGGCAATCGGGATTGTTCGTTTAAGCGGAGATGAGGCAATTAAGATTGCTGATTCCGTCTATCGAAGCCCGAAAGGCAAATCCTTGGCTGACGTGAAGAGCCATACCATCCATTATGGACATATGGTCGACCCTGCAACAAACCAAATAGTCGATGAAGTCATGGTGTCTGTTATGAAGGGGCCGAATACCTTCACACGCGAGGATACGGTTGAAATCAATTGTCATGGTGGACTTGTCTCCGTCAACAAAGTTCTGCAATTAGTCTTGAATCAAGGCGCAAAATTAGCAGAGCCAGGTGAATTCACGAAACGAGCATTCTTAAACGGCCGTATTGACCTGTCTCAGGCTGAAGCAGTCATGGACCTCATTCGTGCAAAAACAGATAAAGCGATGAACATGGCATTAGGACAGGTTGAAGGAAAGCTGTCCAAACTGATTCGAACACTCCGCCAGGAAATCCTCGAAACACTTGCCCAGGTTGAAGTAAATATTGATTACCCAGAATACGATGATGTAGAGGAAATGACACATCGCTTATTTAAGGAGCGCTGTGAGTACGTGAAGACGGAAATTGATAAGCTGCTGCAAACAAGTCATCAAGGGAAGATTCTTCGAGAAGGCATATCAACCGTTATTGTCGGACGTCCGAATGTTGGGAAGTCCTCTCTGTTAAACAGCCTTGTGCAGGAAAATAAAGCAATCGTCACAGACATTCCAGGAACGACACGTGATGTAATCGAGGAATATGTAAATGTAAGAGGGGTCCCGCTCCGTCTCGTTGATACAGCGGGAATCCGTGAAACAGAAGATATCGTTGAGCGAATTGGTGTTGAGCGTTCAAGAGAAGTGTTGAAGAAGGCAGATTTAATTCTGCTCGTCTTGAATAATGCTGATGATTTTACAGAAGAAGATATACGCTTATTTGAAGCGGTAGATGGCATGGATGTCATTGTCTTAATTAATAAGACAGACCTGCCGCGTAAATTGGACTTAAATCAAGTGAAGGATAAAGCGAAAGACTACCCGATTATTATGACTTCCCTTAAGGAAGAGGTAGGTGTCGATCAACTTGAGGAGGCAATTGCCAGTCTGTTCTTTGAAGGGAACCTGCAGATGGGGGATGCCACCTATGTTTCGAATTCCCGTCATATCGCTCTTTTAAACCAGGCGAAGAAGGCGATTGAGGACGCGCTTGAAGGAATTGAAGCTGGTGTGCCAATTGATCTTGTCCAAATCGATTTAACAAAGTCATGGGAGATGCTCGGAGAAATTATTGGGGACAGTGTGCAGGAAAGTTTAATCGATCAGCTGTTCTCTCAGTTTTGTCTTGGGAAATAAGGAGGTTAAACAATGGCATATCATGCTGGTGAATATGATGTAATAGTAGTAGGAGCGGGGCATGCCGGCTGTGAGGCTGGTTTGGCCGCGGCAAGACAGGGTGCAAAGACGCTTGTCTTGACCATTAATCTTGATATGGTGGCATTCATGCCATGTAATCCATCTGTCGGAGGCCCTGCCAAAGGGATTGTCGTTAGGGAGATTGATGCCCTGGGCGGAGAGATGGGGAGAAATATTGATAAGACACACATCCAAATGCGGATGCTCAATACAGGTAAAGGACCAGCCGTCCGCGCACTGCGGGCGCAGGCCGATAAATTTGCCTATCAAAATGAAATGAAGAAAACATTAGAGGATGAGAAGAACCTTACACTCATGCAGGGAATGGTTGACCGTCTTATCGTAGAAGAAGGCGAATGCAAAGGGGTCATCACCCAAACAGGAGCGGTTTATCATTCTAAGGCAGTTGTCATTACAACAGGAACCTTCCTGCGCGGTGAAATCATACTCGGCGAATTGAAATACTCCAGCGGTCCGAATAATCAGCAGCCGTCCATCAAGCTTTCAGAACATCTAGAAGAGCTTGGTTTTGATTTGGTTCGCTTTAAAACAGGAACGCCTCCACGTGTAAACGGGGAAACGATTGACTACAGTAAAACAGAAATCCAGCCTGGTGATGATGTACCAAGAGCATTTTCTTATGAAACAACCGCTTATATTACTGACCAATTACCATGCTGGCTTACGTATACGAATGAAGGAACACATACCATCATTGATCGCAATCTTCATCGCTCACCAATGTATTCCGGCATGATCAAGGGCACTGGTCCGCGTTATTGCCCATCCATTGAAGATAAAGTGGTTCGCTTTAATGATAAACCGCGCCACCAAATCTTCCTTGAGCCAGAAGGCCGCAACACACATGAGGTATATGTTCAAGGACTTTCCACAAGCCTTCCGGAGGATGTTCAGAAGGAGATCCTTTCTACAATTCCTGGACTTGAGAATGTCCAAATGATGCGTGCCGGCTATGCCATCGAGTATGATGCGGTCGTTCCGACTCAGCTCTGGCCAACACTAGAAACAAAGCAAATCAAGAATCTTTATACAGCAGGACAAATTAACGGTACCTCTGGTTACGAAGAGGCAGCAGGTCAAGGCTTAATGGCAGGGATTAATGCAGGCCGCAGGGCTCTGAATGAGGAGGAGCTCATCCTAAGCCGCTCAGAGGCCTATATTGGAGTTTTAATAGATGACCTGGTTACGAAGGGGACGAATGAGCCCTACCGTTTATTGACATCCAGAGCAGAATACCGTTTGCTCCTCCGCCATGATAATGCAGATCTTCGCTTGACGGAAATTGGTCACAAAATCGGCTTGATTAGTGATGAACGCTACGAACGATTCCAAGAGAAAAAGGCATCCATCGAAGCGGAAATCGAAAGGCTTCGAAATACGATCATTAAACCGAGCGCTGATGTTCAGGCTAAACTGAAAGAGTGGGGCAGCAGCGAGTTGAAGGATGGTATCCGCGGTCATGACTTATTGCGCCGGACTGAAATGAACTACCGTCTTGTGAGCGAGCTCATCCCAAGTGATACAGAAATCACGGATGATGTAGCAGAACAAGTGGAAATCCAAGTGAAATATGAAGGCTATATCGAAAAATCCATTCAGCAGGTTGAAAAGCTGAAGAAAATGGAGAACAAAAAGATTCCTGACTTGATTGACTATGATGCCATCACAGGACTCGCCTCTGAGGCTAGACAGAAATTGAAACAGGTTCGACCATTATCCGTTGCACAGGCATCCCGGATCTCTGGTGTTAACCCAGCCGATATCTCCATTTTGCTCGTCTATATCGAACAAGGGAAAATCGCTAAAATAGCCCAAAACTAATAATGAGGTAAGCACATGAATATTCGTGAATTTGAACAAGCGTTAAAGGAGAAGGGGATTGACCTTTCTCCTAAACAACTCGACCAGTTTGAAACCTATTTCAAGATGCTGGTTGAATGGAATGAAAAGGTGAACTTGACCGCCATCACAGAGAAGGAAGAAGTGTATTTGAAGCATTTCTATGATTCGATTTCTCCATCCTTCTTTGTCGATTTTTCTGAAGAAAAGTCCATATGTGATGTAGGAGCGGGAGCAGGATTTCCGAGCATTCCACTGAAGATTTGTTTCCCATCCTTAAAGGTGTCCATTGTTGACTCGCTCAATAAACGAATTACCTTCTTGAAGACTTTGACCGAAACACTTGGCCTGGAAAATGTAAGTCTCTATCATGATCGGGCTGAAACCTTCGGAAAACTATCAGACCAGCGAGAACAATATGATATCGTGACTGCTCGTGCGGTAGCACGTCTATCTGTTCTTAGTGAGCTTTGCCTGCCGCTCGTGAAGGTCGGCGGCCAATTCGTTGCCTTGAAAGGGGCCGGGGCAGAGGATGAGATGAGCACTGGGAAAAAGGCTGTCACCATCCTTGGCGGGAAGATAAAAGAAAATCATTACTTCCAACTTCCGCAAGAGGATAGTGACCGTCATATCGTTATCATCGATAAAGTTAAGGCAACACCGAAAAAGTACCCTCGGAAACCAGGAACACCGAATAAGCAGCCTCTTGAATAAAGAAACTTTAGCAGACGGGAGTACGAAAAATCTGTATAATGAAAGATAGCGATTACCAGATGAATGAGGCGTTCCCGTTTTATTGCTAAGGTTATCAACTAGGGCGTATGCTAGTTGGAAGTTTTTTAAAGGTGGTGTAGGGATGAGTAAACATCCTTTTTCACGTTTTTTTGGGCTTGGAGAAAAGGAAGAGACTATAGAAGAACATCATCAGATGGAAGAAATAAGGAATGAAGTCCATGAAATTCCAATTAATTCCATCACTCCGAATCGTTTTCAACCACGGAGCGTTTTTGTTGATGAGAAAATCAATGAGCTTGCCCAAACCATTGAAACCCATGGAATTATCCAGCCAATCGTCGTGCGTGAACTTCAGGAAGGCCGTTATGAAATCATCGCCGGAGAAAGACGTTTTCGGGCCGTCAGTAAATTAGGATGGGAAACCATCCCGGCAATTATCAATAATTTATCTGACACGGAAACAGCTTCTGTGGCCTTGATTGAGAATCTTCAGCGTGAAGAACTTTCCCCGATTGAAGAAGCCATCGCGTACAGTCAGCTGATTGAACTCCATCAATTGACACAAGAAGGACTTGCTAACCAGCTAGGTATTGGACAATCAACCGTTGCGAACAAGATTCGCCTCTTAAAGCTGCCAGAAACTGTCCAATCTGCTGTCATGAATAAGCAAATCACAGAAAGACATGCCCGTTCACTCATTCCACTAAAGGATGCTGAATTACAGGACAAGCTTGTGGAAGAGATTATTGAAAAGGGCTTGAATGTCAAACAGACAGAAGAGCGGGTCAATAAGCTTCTATCCAAAGATACAGAGAAGAAGCCGCGCTCAATCCGTAAAGCGTTCAGCAAGGATATGAGAATTGCCGTTAATACAATCAGGCAATCTATGACTATGGTGAAAGATAATGGGATAAACCTAGATTCAGAGGAAGCGGAATTTGATGATTTCTACCAAATTACAATCCGCATCCCAAAAAAGAAGCAATAATTTTGTTTATTTATGCTCCAGGCAATCAAGAAGATTGCCTGGTTTTTTTCATTTATGATACGTTTTTACATATTTCGTTATTTTCTTTACAATATTATAAATATATGGACCTCGAAAATTGGAAACATGATAAAATAGAATACGTTACAAGATGAATGAGAAATGGGGCAGGTGACAACATGGGAAAAGTAATATCCATAGCAAACCAAAAGGGGGGAGTTGGTAAAACAACGACTTCCGTCAATTTGGGGGCCTGCTTGGCGTACATAGGAAAAAAAGTTTTGCTAGTCGACATTGACCCTCAAGGGAATGCGACCAGTGGAGTAGGGATAGAGAAAGCTGACGTAGAACAGTGCATATATGATGTCCTCATAGATGATGTCGAGGTAGCCGATGTAATCAAACCGACCAAGGTAGAAAATCTCGATGTAATCCCGGCAACGATTCAACTAGCCGGCGCAGAAATTGAGCTCGTTCCGACCATTTCTCGGGAAGTCCGCTTAAAAAGGGCTCTTGAGGAAGTGTCTGATCAATACGATTACATTATCATTGACTGCCCTCCTTCTTTAGGATTATTAACGCTTAATTCCCTAACAGCTTCTGATGCTGTACTTATACCTGTGCAATGTGAATACTACGCCCTTGAAGGCCTCAGTCAATTACTCAACACAGTACGTCTAGTTCAAAAGCATTTAAATCAACAATTAAAGATAGAAGGAGTGCTTCTCACCATGCTTGATGCTCGGACAAATCTTGGCATTCAAGTCATTGATGAAGTGAAGAAGTACTTCCAGGATAAAGTTTATAAGACAATTATTCCTCGTACAGTCCGATTAAGTGAGGCACCAAGCCACGGGGAGCCCATTATTATTTATGACCCAAAATCACGTGGCGCAGAAGTATATATAGACTTGGCAAAGGAAGTGGTTGCAAATGGGTAAAGGACTGGGAAAGGGACTTGGGAAAGGTCTTAATGCCTTAATTACTAATATGGAAGTCAGCAAAGAGGAATCCATAGAGGAAGTTAAACTCTCCGATTTGCGGCCCAACCCTTATCAGCCGAGGAAGTCATTTCAGGAGGATGCCATCGAAGAATTAAAGAATTCTATCTTACAGCATGGCATTCTGCAGCCATTGATCGTCCGAAAAAGCAGCATTAAAGGGTATGAAATTGTCGCAGGGGAAAGAAGGTTCCGTGCTGCAAAAGAAGCGAAGCTTAAAACAGTTCCGGTCGTCGTTCGTGAATTCGATGATAGACAGATGATGGAATTGGCCCTGCTGGAGAATCTGCAGCGCGAGGATTTAAATCCTGTGGAAGAGGGCGCAGCCTATCAGGCACTCCTTCGAAAACTCGATATCACACAAGAAGAACTGGCAAAAAGAATGGGGAAAAGCCGCCCTCATATTGCCAATCACATCCGTTTATTATCCCTGCCAGATGACATTCAGGATTACATCTCTAATGGCAAACTATCCATGGGACATGGACGTGCTCTATTAGGATTAAAGAATAAGAGCTTAATAAAGCCGATTGCCGACAAAGCGATTAAAGCTAACTTAAATGTGAGACAGCTAGAGGAGATTATTCATAATCAAAACGAGAATGTTTCACGTGAAACAAAGAAGGAGCCGCCTAAGGATATTTTCATTCAAGAGCGTGAAAGTCATCTGCGGGAACGATTTGGAACTTCTGTAACAATCAAGAAATCAAAGAAACGTGGAAAGATTGAAATTGAATTCTTCTCAGATGATGATTTAGAGAGAATCCTTGAAATGCTGGACAAATAAAAAAACCATTTTTAATGGTTTTTTTATTTTTTCAGTTTTCCTGAAGGTGTTCATCCTCATAATTCCAATTAAATGTAGGTGAAACTGAGTTGGCATGATTATAGGAAAGGCCGGCTAAGTATATGCCTCTGGAGATGGTTTTGGCCATCTTCAGCACTAGGTTAAGACGTGTATTTTGCAGGACAAAGAATTCCATAAAGCCACTGACATTTACAATTCCTGTGATATGGGCATCGCCCACATTAGGCAGTTCCTTATTGACTCCGGCACCCGGTTTAACGGGTCCTTTCCCGATTTGAATAATGCCGACGCTTTTGACTTTACCGAGGCACGCATCAATCCCTATGATGAACGGGTTATCGTGTAATTGATGGATATTCGCTAATTTTTCCTCTAAGTTAACAGCGTGGATTGGATCATCCAATGTTCCGTAAACATAGAAGTTTGCTAAAGGCTTTTCACTTAGAAGGGTTCCAATCAAAGGTCCTAGAGCATCACCAGTTGATCTGTCAGTCCCGATGCAAACAATGACGATTGGACGATTCCTTTCCTTAGGTAAAAGAGAAATGATTTCTTTGGAGAGAACATGATGGGCATTCTCTTCTTCATAAGATATTCGATTGGCTGAGTGTCGGTGTTCAAAAAAAGAAGGCCTCATGTTCATTTGTACCACTCCTCAAGAAAGATACTATCAGTATACGGAAAAGCAAAAATATATATACATTGGAATTGAAATTAAATGCTTAAAAGTATAACTCTTAGAGATGGTTATCTGATTGGTGACTGCTTAGACAGCAGATTTTAAGCTATATACAATATACCCACTCCCTTATAGACTAGAAACATGGAGTGAATTGGTAATCTAGTAATTTTAGAATGCAGGAATAAAACGGAATAATTATTTTGATATATCATTCAATAAAGACTTAAAAAACTTTATCCTTTGTGAGTTTTTTATCCTATGACTAAACACAGGATATGATAATATGGATTGTATCAATTTGGTGAGCTAGTTTATGAGCCGGAGACTTGATCATGCTCCACTTTACGGACAAAGACAACAGGATGATTGAATTTGAAATAATAACAGGTAAAGGGTGGTTTAGTTTGGATGAGAAAGAATTTGCCTTGAATGATATTGTTGAAATGAAGAAACAGCATCCATGCGGGGTGAACCGCTGGAAGATCATCAGAATTGGCATGGACATCCGGATTAAATGTGAGGGCTGCGGGCACAGTGTCATGCTGCCTCGCAAGGAGTTCGTGAAGAAGATGAAGAAGGTTGTTGAGAAGCACGAAGCTAGCTGAATACCTCAGCAGGCTAGGAAGAAAACAGACTCGACCGCTTGTCATTTACACACGTAGTCTCTATAATTGGAAAAGGTTTAAGTGATTATTGACATGTCTACATGTTTTACACATAAGGAGTGAATGAATTGGCATTAACAGCTGGAATCGTTGGATTACCGAACGTCGGAAAATCCACACTTTTTAATGCAATTACCCAGGCAGGTGCAGAATCAGCAAACTATCCATTCTGTACAATTGATCCAAACGTGGGAATCGTTGAAGTACCTGACCACAGATTACAAAAGCTAACAGAGCTTGTCATCCCGAAAAAGACAGTTCCTACTGCTTTTGAATTCACCGATATCGCCGGAATCGTAAAAGGCGCAAGCAAAGGGGAAGGACTCGGGAATAAATTCCTTTCACATATCCGCCAGGTAGACGCCATCTGCCACGTTGTCCGCTGCTTCGCTGATGAGAACATCACACATGTATCTGGCCGAGTAAATCCAATTGATGATATTGAAACCATCAACTTGGAGCTTATCTTAGCAGATATGGAAACAGTTGAAAAACGTATTGAACGCGTTGGCAAGCTAGCTAAGCAGAAGGACAAAGAAGCAGTAGCTGAATTTGAAGTCCTTTCCTTATTGAAAGAAGCATTTGAGGCAGAAAAGCCAGCTAGAGCCGTTGAATTCACTGATGAACAGCAAAAAATCGTTAAAGGTCTTCACCTATTGACGGTCAAGCCTGTTCTATATGTAGCGAATGTTGATGAAGACGAGGTTGCTGATGCATCGGATAATGAATATGTGAAACAAGTACGTGAATTTGCTACTGGTGAAAAAGCAGAAGTTATCGTTATTTGTGCAAAAATCGAGTCTGAAATCGCTGAGCTTGAAGGAGAAGAAAAGCAAATGTTCCTTGAAGAGCTTGGCATTGAAGAATCCGGCCTAGATCAATTGATTCGCGCATCCTACAATCTTCTTGGCCTTGCAACTTACTTCACAGCAGGTGTACAAGAGGTACGTGCATGGACATTCAGAAAAGGAATGAAAGCACCACAATGTGCCGGCATCATCCACTCTGACTTCGAACGCGGCTTCATCCGTGCAGAAATTGTATCCTACGACGACCTCATGGCAGCAGGCTCTATGACAGCAGCGAAGGAAGCAGGAAAAGTCCGCCTTGAAGGAAAAGAATACGAAGTAAAAGACGGAGACATCATCCACTTCCGCTTTAACGTATAAGAATAAGCAAGGTAGCCATTCAAGTGATTGGCACTTAGACTGTAGGCACAATCCGAGTAGGATTGTGCCTACAGTTTTTTTATGTTCTTGCATTCCATATGTTAGGGGAAGTTGTTTCTAGCCTCGTGATCTCGCTTACCCTATGGAGTGCGAGGCCGTTCTGTTGAATATACCCTTAAAAATGGGCTAAGTGTTTAAATCGCGCTAAGTTTTCATTACTCTCCTCAACCTTGCAATAAAATCTCCGCTGTAGTATAATCTATTCTTGTGAGTAATTATCGTTAATTGCTCCTTGCCCATTGGGCCGTTTAGACCAAAAGGAGGTGACAGTGATGACAAAATACGAAATTATGTATATCATCCGTCCAAACATTGAGGAAGATAGCAAAAAAGCGCTAGTTGAGCGTTTTAACAACATCTTGGCTGACAAAGGTGCTGAAGTTCTTGAAACAAAAGAATGGGGCAAACGCCGTCTAGCTTACGAAATCAATGATTTCCGTGATGGATACTACATGATCAACAAAATCCAAGCTGAAACTGCTGAGTCTGTTCAAGAATTTGACCGTCTTGCTAAAATCAGCGAAGATATCATCCGTCATATCGTAGTTAAAGAAGAAGCATAATTTTATTGGATGTTACTTGTTCCATGTGGAACAGTTTTCTAATAACGGGAGTTGATTCTGATGATAAACCGTGTCATTTTGGTAGGTCGTTTAACGAAGGATCCTGATCTCCGCTATACTCCAAATGGTGTGCCGGTTGCTACTTTCACGCTAGCGGTTAACCGCACATTTTCCAATCAACAAGGTGAACGGGAAACGGATTTCATTAACTGTGTTGTTTGGCGCCGCCAAGCAGAAAATGCAGCTAATTATCTGAAGAAGGGTAATCTTGCTGGGGTCGATGGACGCATTCAAACGCGTAACTATGAAGGCCAAGATGGAAAACGTGTATACGTAACCGAGGTACTGGCAGAAAGCGTGCAATTCCTTGAGCCAAAAGGCTCCTCATCAGGTGAGAGAATGGGCGGAAACCAATATGGAGGCAATGATAATCCATTTGGCGGTCAGGGCAATCGCAGCCAAAACCAGAATCAACGGAAGGATAGCAGTTATACGAAAATCGATGATGATCCATTCAGCAATGATGGACAAACAATCGATATTTCCGATGATGACCTTCCATTCTAAAATGAACTTAAACGCAGTGTGAAATATATAATTTAACTCAAAGGAGTGAATCAAATGGCAGGCGGACGCAGAGGCGGACGTGCAAAACGCCGTAAAGTTTGCTACTTCACAG
Organism: Gracilibacillus sp. Marseille-QA3620; assembly: GCF_054950035.1. NCBI lineage: Bacteria > Bacillati > Bacillota > Bacilli > Caryophanales > Bacillaceae > Gracilibacillus > Gracilibacillus sp. Marseille-QA3620. The sequence continues at coordinate 4,244,486 of NZ_CM143102.1, read as the reverse complement.
CAAACGGCATTACGCACATCGATTACAAAGACGTAGATCTTCTTAAAAAGTTTATCTCTGAACGCGGAAAAATTCTTCCACGTCGTGTGACTGGAACTAGCGCTAAGTACCAACGTAAATTGACTATCGCAATTAAACGTGCTCGTACTATGGCTCTTCTTCCATTCGTTGCAGAAGATAAGTAAGAACGATAAAAAACACAGCAGGTTTCGACCTTGCTGTGTTTTTATTTTTCAGGGACTTTAAGGAAGACAGAAACACTCTCCATTGATAGACGTAGTTCAATTTTTTCTAAATTGATATAGCACTATATAATTTATTCACATAATACCCCTGTAAGTTGTTGAGGTGATGATGACCTTCATCTTAAGGGATAGATAGGAAACAAAATAAATCGGTTGTTCTTTTTGAAGAACGCTTTTCTGGACAAAAAATCTATATTCTTCTCCGTCATCTCCCTAAAAGTCCACACTGCTATTCATATCCTTTGGAAATATAATCAATGGATAACATTCTGTACAAAAGTGTCCTATGGAATGGTACCGGGAAAAACAAAAGGGAAATCGTCCTTTAGAATAGGGCTATATAATCAATATAGGACAAAATAGCATATGCGGGGAATGAATTACACAGATAAGATATTCCCGGCTTTATAAAAAAGATTTCGGGGGAGAATAAACAAGGATCGTTCATATCATTATAGGCGTTATTACTGTTATTTCGTTTTACTTATACTAAAATGATAATTAGCTATGTCTGAATATACATGAGAATTATTACCATGTTGGTCATGGTGCTATACTATCAAGTATAATAGATGTAATACATAATTGACCTCATTTTAATTAGGAGCTGAAACCATGCCGTCTTATTTAAAAAAGCAAGCGATTCGCTATCCGATTTACGCTTTGATAAGCGTAAGCGTGATGATTGTTGGCATCCTTGCTTATTATAATTGGATTTTTGCATTAGTGGCTTCTTTGCTCTTTGTCACCTTTTTCTTTTTGATTCTGCAGATTGAGTCTGCAGTACGAAAAGAAACAGAGGTATACATCTCTACCCTTTCTTATCGGTTAAAGAGGGTTGGAGAGGAAGCGCTTTTAGAAATGCCTATTGGCATTTTATTGTACAATGATGAGTTTTTAGTTGAGTGGGCCAATCCATATATGGCCAAATGCCTTGAAGAGGATACTTTGGTAGGCAAGTATATAGAACAGGCGGCAGAACCGCTGCTTCCTTTTCTCCGCAAACAGGAGACCGAGACCATCCTGACATTTTATAATCGGGAATACCGTATCGTCCATAAACCGGATGAGAAGCTGCTTTATTTCTTTGATGTGACTGAGCAAACAGAGATTGAGAAGCTGTATGAGGATGAACAGACTGTTATTGGAATCATCTTCCTTGATAACTATGATGATGTGACCCAAGGGATGGATGATCAGCGGAAAAGCGGGCTTAATAGCTTCGTTACATCCTTGCTGAATAATTGGGCGAAGGAATACGGTGTTTTTTTGAAAAGGATATCCTCAGATCGGTTCATTGCAGTAATGAATGAAAACATCCTTACTGAGCTGGAAAAGACAAAGTTTTCTATCCTTGATGATGTAAGGGAAACGACAGCTAAACAGAATGTGCCGCTTACACTCAGCATCGGTATCGGCAGTGGAATTCCATCCTTGCCTGACCTTGGTGTTATAGCTCAATCCAGTCTTGACCTTGCGTTAGGAAGAGGTGGGGACCAGGCAGCCATCAAGCTGCCAAATGGGAAGGTGAAATTCTACGGGGGCAAAACGAATCCGATGGAGAAACGGACGCGTGTCCGAGCAAGAGTTATTTCCCATGCACTTCGTGACTTGATTATTGACAGCGATAAGGTCATTATAATGGGGCATAAATTCCCTGATATGGATGCCATAGGCTCTTCTCTTGGTGTATTGAAGATTGCCCAGATGAATGACCGCGACGGTTATATCATCCTTGATCGGGATGAGCTCGATTCAGGCGTTAAGAGACTGCTCTGTGAGATTAAGCAGAAGCCGGAGCTCGATGCCATGTTTATATCACCTGAGAATGGTGTAGAGCTTATTACCGAGAAGACACTGCTGGTTGTCGTAGATACACATAAACCAAGCCTGGTCATCGATGACAGAATCATTTCTCGTACAGAGAAGATTGTGGTGATCGATCACCACCGGCGAGGGGAGGAATTCATTGATAATTCCCTTCTTGTCTATATGGAGCCATATGCGTCCTCTACGGCTGAGCTTGTGACAGAGTTGATTGAGTATCAACCGAGCCGGGTTAAGTTGGAAATGCTTGAATCCACCGCCTTATTGGCAGGGATTATCGTGGATACGAAATCCTTTACGTTCCGAACTGGTTCGCGTACCTTTGATGCGGCTTCATTCTTAAGAGGCCATGGAGCTGATACCATCATGGTTCAGAGGCTCCTAAAGGAGAGTGTAGATTCTTACCTGCAGCGGGCAAAGCTTTTGAGCAATGTGTATTTCTACAAGGATGGCGTCGCTATTGCAAGCGGAGAGGTATCGGGCTATGTTGATCAGGTGCTGATTGCCCAAGCAGCAGATACATTGCTGTCTATGGAAGGTGTATCTGCCTCATTCGTGCTTGCGAAGAAGGAAGAAGACATTATTGGTGTTAGTGCAAGGTCGCTTGGTGAGGTCAATGTTCAAGTCATCATGGAGCAGCTCGGGGGCGGCGGTCATTTAACAAATGCGGCAACTCAGCTTGAAAAAATATCCATGCTGAAGGCAGAACAAATGCTGAAAGAAGCAATTGATGAGCAATTAGAAGGAGGTACCATTTCATGAGAGTTATTTTCTTGAAAGATGTAAAAGGTAAAGGGAAAAAAGGGGAAATTAAAAATGTGGCTGACGGATACGCCCATAATTTCCTGCTTAAACAAGGACTCGCTGTAGAAGCAACAGGCGGCAATATGAAGACATTAGAGAACCAAAAGAATAAAGAGGCTCAGGTTGCCCAGGAAGAGCTTGAAAATGCGAAGAAACTAAAAGAGAGCTTAGAAAAGCTTACAGTTGAGCTTCAAGCGAAATCTGGCGACGGCGGCCGCATCTTTGGCTCCATTACAAGCAAGCAAATTGCTGATGCCATGCAAAAGCAACATAAAGTGAAGCTGGATAAACGGAAGATTGATCTTGAAAATCCGATTAAATCTTTAGGTTACACAAAGGTGCCTGTTAAGCTTCATCATGAAGTGACAGCTACCTTAAATGTACACGTCAAGGAACAATAAGCGACATTTTCCGGGAAATAATTTCAGAAAAAAAGTGATGAAAAGCTCAAAAGCTGATTTCATCACTTTTTTTTAGTATGATAGATTTTAGTGGATAAATTAATAAATAATTACCTATACCTATTCTGTTCATTTCCATATACAATAGAAGAACAAACAGTATGAATGATATTAGAGATGCCCAGGCATGAACGATTGTCAGAAGGGCCTTATTATACAAAGGGGGTTTGCCGAATGAATGAGCTCTTTACTGATTTGGTACCGCCACAAAACGTGGAAGCCGAACAGGCTGTATTAGGAGCAATCTTTCTTGTGCCTTCCTCACTTATACTAGCTTCGGAGATTCTTCTTCCGGAGGACTTTTATCGAAGCGCACATCAAAAGATTTTCCTCGTTATGCTCAAGCTGAATGACACGGGGAAAGCCGTCGACCTAGTGACGGTAACAGAAGAGCTTAGCGCAACGAAACAGCTTGAAGAAGTTGGCGGTGTGTCTTATTTAACAGAGCTTGCCTCTTCTGTGCCAACAGCGGCTAATATTGAGTATTACGCTCGAATCGTAGAAGAGAAATCTGTACTGCGCCGATTGATTAATACGGCGACGGGAATCGTTCAAGATGGTTATTCACGTGAGGATGAAGTGGAAAGCCTGCTTGGAGAAGCAGAAAAGAGCATTATGGAGGTTGCTTCACGCAAAAATGCGGGTGCCTTCCATAATATTAAGGATGTCCTTGTTCGGACATATGATAATATTGAACTTTTGCATAATCGTGTCGGTGATATTACTGGTATTCCGACAGGGTTTAATGATTTAGATAAGATGACAGCGGGATTCCAGCGTAATGATCTGATCATTGTCGCTGCACGTCCATCTGTTGGTAAAACAGCCTTTGCCTTAAATATTGCCCAAAACGTCGCAACAAAAACCGATGAGAATGTTGCCATCTTCTCCCTGGAGATGGGAGCTGAACAGCTTGTCATGCGTATGCTATGCGCTGAGGGGAATATTAATGCCCAGAACTTACGTACAGGCTCATTGACAGATGAGGATTGGAGAAAGCTAACGCTTGCGATGGGGAGCCTGTCCAATTCAGGAATCTTTATTGATGATACACCGGGGGTTCGCATTAGTGAAATCCGCTCTAAATGCCGTCGTCTTAAACAGGAGCATGGTCTTGGCATGATCTTGATTGACTACTTGCAGCTAATCCAAGGGAATGGCCGTTCCGGTGAGAACAGGCAGCAGGAGGTATCTGAGATTTCCCGTTCCTTAAAGGCGCTGGCCCGTGAGCTTGAGGTGCCGGTTATTGCCCTTTCCCAGCTTTCCCGTGGAGTGGAGCAGCGTCAAGATAAACGTCCAATGATGTCTGATATTCGTGAATCCGGGAGTATTGAGCAGGATGCCGATATCGTAGCCTTCCTCTACAGGGAAGACTACTATGATAAAGAAACAGAGAATCAAAATGTCATTGAAATCATTATTGCGAAACAGAGGAATGGCCCGGTCGGTACGGTGCAGCTTGCCTTTGTGAAAGAATACAATAAATTCGTCAATCTGGAACGAAGGTTTGAGAATGACGCGTTTCCGACTGGTGCATAATAAGAGAATCCGCTGCCTGAATGGGGCGGATTTTTTATATCCCTAAAATAATTACGAACATACTTTAATTATCCAATAAAAATGTTCGTGTTTTTCTTGATAATCCTGCTCGATATTGGTACACTAAGTATGTTTGTTAAGCAAAAAGCATATGCTGATTGCTCATAAATTTTGGAGGTGTCAGAATGTCTTCAGTAGTTGTAGTTGGTACACAGTGGGGAGACGAAGGGAAAGGGAAGATCACTGATTTTCTCTCTGAAAATGCAGAAGTCATTGCTCGTTATCAAGGGGGCAATAACGCAGGACATACTATTAAGTTTAATGGCGAAACATATAAGCTACATTTAATTCCATCAGGAATTTTCTATAAGGACAAAATTTCCGTTATCGGTAATGGGATGGTCGTTGATCCAAAGGCTTTAATCGGAGAGCTTGCTTATTTACATGAACGCGGTGTTTCTACCGACAATCTTCGTATTTCTAATCGTGCTCACGTTATTCTTCCCTATCACTTGAAGCTGGATGAGGTAGAAGAAGAACGCAAGGGAGCCAATAAGATTGGTACAACGAAAAAAGGCATTGGGCCTGCTTATATGGATAAAGCTGCCCGTATCGGCATCCGCATTGCTGACTTGCTTGATCGTGAAGTATTTGAAGAAAAATTGACACGAAATCTAGAGGAAAAGAACCGGATGCTCGAGAAATTCTATGAGACAGAAGGATTTACCCTAGCTGATTTCTTTGAAGAATATTATGAGTATGGACAGCAGATCAAGAAATATGTATGTGATACATCTGTTGTTTTAAATGATGCCCTTGATGAGGGTCGTCGCGTTCTTTTTGAAGGTGCACAAGGGGTTATGCTTGATATTGACCAAGGTACTTATCCATTTGTTACTTCCTCTAACCCAGTAGCTGGGGGAGTCACAATCGGAGCTGGTGTCGGCCCGTCCAAAATCAATCATGTTGTCGGTGTGTGCAAAGCATACACAACTCGTGTAGGGGATGGACCTTTCCCAACTGAGCTTCACAATGAGATTGGCGACCAGATCAGGGAGGTAGGAAGAGAGTACGGGACAACAACTGGACGCCCGCGTCGTGTTGGCTGGTTCGACAGTGTTGTTGTAAGACATGCCCGCCGTGTGAGCGGATTGACTGACCTTTCCTTGAACTCCATTGATGTCTTGACTGGTATTGAGACATTGAAGATTTGTGTGGCTTACCGCTACAAAGGACAAATCATGGAAGAGTTCCCGGCAAGTCTGAAAGTGCTAGCTGAATGTGAGCCGGTCTATGAGGAGCTTCCTGGCTGGACGGAGGATATTACAGGAGCGAAGACGCTCTCAGACCTCCCAGCGAATGCTAGAACTTACCTGGAACGCGTATCACAGTTGACAGGCATTCCATTGTCCATTTTCTCTGTTGGACCAGACCGCAATCAAACCAATGTATTGCGCAACCCATACGGACTTTAATAAGGATAGCAAGGCAGCCTTGCCGAGCTTGTACAAAAAAGGACTGAGAATACATATTCTCAGTCCTTTTTTCCTTAGCTCTGTTAAAAATGAATGATGATAGTAGAATACCGGTAATTAACGTTTCAAGCTGTTGACTCCTGCGTGGTCAGCGGACAGGGGTGACCACGCAGATTGCCAAAGCACCCCCGTCCGCCCTTAGATTCAGCCGCCTGCAACGAGGATCAGCGATTTAGATTAATCAAGCCTAGATGTCAGCGCAACATTCGTACTTGGACACGGCAAATTCAGTCATGTTCCAACCTCTTTTTTTTTTGTATAAGATTTCATTGATACGAATGGAAAGGAAATACAGGTACAAACAGCAAAGAAAATGATAAAAAAGTGAAAATATGAGCGGAGCAGCCTGTTTACAAAGCTTTGTTTGCGGGAATATAAGGAAATTGGTATTTATCGCTTATTCCAGTAGATAACTGGATTTTTTCTTAAAAAGGTGACCTAATCAAGGAGAAATGATAAAGTAAGTTTGAAGGAGTTTATAGAAAATGGGACAAGTCTTGTCCTATTTTTATATAGATTTATAAGCTAGGTAAAGGAGTCGCTGTAATGGATAAGAAAATTTTAGTCGTTGATGATGAGAAACCAATTGCTGACATACTCCAGTTTAATTTAAAGAAGGAAGGGTTTGAGGTGTATTGTGCTTATGATGGCAATGATGCAATCAAGCTCGTTGAAGAGATACAACCTGATTTGATTTTACTTGATATTATGCTCCCGCAGCAGGATGGAATGGAAGTGTGCCGGGAGGTAAGAAAGAAATACGATATGCCAATCATCATGCTGACCGCGAAGGATTCTGAAATCGATAAAGTGCTCGGTCTTGAGCTTGGAGCAGATGACTATGTGACAAAGCCTTTCAGTACGCGTGAGTTGATTGCGCGTGTTAAGGCAAATCTTCGCCGACAGAAGCATGCGGCAACCCAGCAGGATGAGCAGGAGGAAACGAACGAAATCACTGTCGGCAATCTGGTTATTCACCCAGATTCCTATATGGTATCGAAAAGAGGGGAGACAATCGAACTCACTCATCGTGAATTCGAGCTGCTTTTCTATTTAGCGAAGCATATTGGACAAGTTATGACACGGGAGCATCTTCTGCAAACAGTATGGGGCTATGATTACTACGGAGATGTAAGAACAGTCGACGTTACAGTTAGACGTCTAAGGGAGAAGATAGAGGATAATCCGAGCCATCCGGCATGGATTGTTACGAGAAGAGGAGTTGGCTATTATCTCCGTCACCCAGAACAGGAGTAACTCTTATGAAAAAAGTCGGCTTTTTTAAATCGATTTACTTTAAATTCGTATTAATCTATTTGCTTCTAATCTTTGTAGCGATGCAGATTATTGGTGTTTATTTTGCCCAGCGCCTGGAGCAGCAGTTATTAGACAGCTTCAAGAGCTCTATTCAAGAGCGGGTTACGATTTTGAAATATAGTCTTGAGAAGGAGATCACCGAAACGCGTAAGGTCGGTGATCCGACTTTGATGGAGGATATTGAAACCACCATTGGGGATTATGATTCTGATGATATTTTGGAGATTCGTGTCATGGACCAAGATTACAAGGTCATCGGCTCCTCTGCTGAGAATCAGGATATTGTCGGAACTCGTTTTAACGATAAGATGGTCATGACGGCCTTTAATCAGGGGACGGCTCAGAAGGATATTCGGATAGATGCGGGTACTGCCGAACGAATTCTCCTATGGTCTGAGCCGCTCATGACAGAGGATGATGTTGTCATTGGCAATCTGTACTTAATAACGAAGATTGAGAATGTCTATGAAGAGCTTGAACAAATCAACACGATTATGGCAAAGGCCACAATTATCTCCCTGGCTGTAACAGCTATATTGGGTGTTTTGCTAGCTCAGACGATTACCAAGCCAATCTCGGACATGAGAAGGCAAACAATGGCGATGTCACGCGGAAACTATTCTCGAAAAGTAAAAGTCTATAGTGATGATGAGATTGGGCAGCTGGCTGTGGCCTTCAACAACTTGACGAAGAAGCTTCAGGATGCTCAAGCCACAACAGAGGCAGAGAAGCGGAAGCTATCATCTGTTCTAACCAATATGACAGATGGGGTGCTGACGACTGACAGGCGAGGACGTGTCATTTTAATTAATGATACGGCTCTTTCCATGCTGAAGGTTTCACGTGAAACATCTTTATCGAAGCCAGTGACAGAAGTATTAGGATTAGAAGATTCCTATACATTTAATCAGCTATTGAATGAAAAGGAATCGATTATTTTAGATCACAGCTCTGATAAAAAGCTGTTATATTTAAGAGCAAACTTCTCCATTATTCAGCGTGAAACAGGCTTTGTGAATGGATTGATTGTCGTTTTGCATGATATTACCGAACAGGAAAAGATTGATGAGGAACGTAGAGAATTCGTAGCCAATGTATCTCATGAATTGCGAACGCCATTGACGACAATGCGAAGCTATCTTGAGGCATTGGCAGAAGGTGCGATGCATGATGAGGAGCTTGCACCGAAATTCTTGAATACAGCTCAGACAGAAACAGAACGGATGATTCGTTTGGTGAATGACCTTCTTCAATTGTCTAAGCTCGATAGCACAGATTATCAATTATCGACAACGTGGGTAGACTTTGGCCGATACTTCCATCGTGTGATTGACCGTTTTGAAATGACAAAATCTAGGGATGTGACCTTCAAGCGTCTTATTCCTGATGAATCAATTGGTGTGGAGATTGATGAAGACAAAATAACGCAGGTACTTGATAATATCATTTCCAATGCCTTAAAGTATTCCCCAGAGGGCGGACAGGTTACCTTTAAGCTTCAGGTCATTGGACCAAATATTGAAGTCAGCGTCCGCGATGAGGGAATGGGAATTCCAAAAGAGAATGTCTCACGAATTTTTGAGCGATTCTACCGTGTCGACAAAGCACGCTCACGGAAGATGGGCGGCACCGGCTTAGGTCTTGCTATCGCAAAAGAAATGATTGAAGCACATAAGGGGCAAATATGGGCATCAAGCGAGGAAGGAAAAGGGACAACCGTCTTCTTTACGCTTCCATATGAACCTTTACAAGAGGATGATTGGGAATGAGCTGGGAAGGATTAAAAAATATTTTATTGTTCTCCTTAATTGTAATCAGCGGATTGCTTACTTGGTCATATTGGTTCTATCAGCCGACTTATGAGATTGACAGCTCTCAATATGTCCAGACGAAAATTACGAGCAATGGCAATATGGAGCCTGATGAGGTCGTGCAGCCGGTCAAGGTACTGTACCATACCCGAGGCTCCTATTACGGAACCTATTCGGATGAACTGGTGCCGGAAATGATTGATTCCATCAAACGGTTTAGTCTCTTTAATTTCCAGAACCAATCTGAGAAATATGATGTGAAATCTATAAAGGAATTAATGGAGCAGGATGGGGCGATTGAAGTCATATTCAATGATCATGTGCCTTTATCCTTCTATAAAAAGTATTTGAAGATTGAAGATAGCAGCGTGCCAGATATCAACTTTGACCGAATTGTGGTCTTTACGGAGAACATCGGTGATAGTAATCATGCGGTTTATTTCATTTCAGAGGATGAAGAGACAGTAGTGACAGCAGCTCTTGAACCTGAGGTGCTTGAGCAGTTTGCTTCTTCCTATGCAAAGACAGAGAATTATGTAAGGTATGAGAAGATTGCCATTACCGATCAACAATCTGTTATTGTGCCAGCTGGCAGGCAAAAGGTAACAGGATACAGCTATTTAACCAAATTTGTATCCGCAACAAGTTTCATGAAGGCCTTATTCTCTGTTCCTGATACAGTGAAACAGGAAGGCGATTTTTATACAGATGGATCAAGCCTCCTGAAGGCAAACTCCAAAACCATGATGATTGAGTATAAGAACCTTGCTGTGGGTGCAAAGGAAGAGAAAAATACAGATACTCATATCCTCCAAAGAAGTATTGATTGGATTAACACCCATGCAGGCTGGGATCAACGATATCGTTATGCTGCATTGGATGAGAGAAATAGAGATATCCTCTATCGCCTCTATATATCCGGCCTGCCTGTATTTAATGACACAGGTATCTCAGAATATGATGTTGAATGGGGCACGGAGAATGTGAAGGTGTATGAGCGTCCATATGTGTATCTCGGTGATAAGGCTCTGACACAAAGTGAGAATACTTTGCCAGCAGCGGAGGATGCGCTCGCCGTCTTTAAAGAAAGCATGAGCAAGCAATATAATCCAGATAAGCTCACCGACATGACGATCGGGTATATGATGACGATTGATGAGAGTACTGGCACAGATATTATCGTCTTAAAACCGACATGGTATTTCTATTACGACCAGTCCTGGGTAACGATAACGGATAAGACTAAGGGAGGCATCTTGGATGGATTGGAATAAAACAAAGAGTCTATTCATTATTGTCTTCCTCATTCTAGATATTTTTCTTCTTTATCAGTTCATTGATTTCAAGGCAGCCAAGCTTGAAATCAATAAAGAAACAACCCTTGAGGAAAAGCTGAAGGATGCTGGTATAGTGTACTCATCCATGCCAAGCGGGTCTGTTACTGAGAAAACGATTAGTGCAAAGGCAAAGGTATTCACAGAAAGTGATATCCGAGGTCTCAAGAATCAAGATGCTGTTCTTGGTGACGAACACACAATTCTTTCCCAACTAGAGAAACCGATAGCAATTGGAACAGGCGAGGGGAAATATTACGAACTGCAAACATTTATGGAGAAAAATATAACAGCTGGTGATTCTTATAAGTTTTGGCGCAAGGAAGGCCAATCCATTATTTATAATCAAGTTTATAATGGGCGGATGCTTTTTAATAATCAGAACGCCCAGATCGTCTTTCAATTGAATGAGAAAGATCAAGTAGTGAGTTATGAGCAGACCATGCTCGATAATATCGAGGAATTTAACGATAATCAAGCCATCGACCCAGCTGTGAAAGCATTGGGAAGCTTGCTGACGAATGGATATTTAACGAATGGCAGCAAAGTCACAGATCCTGAGCTGGGGTATTACACGCTGATTGAAGTGACGGAGTCTGAAATCTTGGTGCTTGTGCCAACCTGGCATTTCAAGGTGAATGGACAGGAGGATTATTTCGTTAAAGGAACCGATAGTGAAGTATTGAATACAGAAGAAGAGAATTTAACGGAGTGAGGAATATGTCAATGCAATTCAGCGTTCTCGCCAGCGGGAGCACGGGAAATTCTCTTTATGTAGAATGCGGGGGGAATTCCTTTCTCGTCGATGCCGGCTTGAGCGGCAAGAAAATGGTAGAGTTATTAGGAAAGATTAATAAAAAGCCTGAGGATCTCTCAGGCATTTTCGTGACCCATGAACATAGCGACCATATTAAGGGCCTTGGTATCATGGCTCGAAAATATCAATTACCGATTTATGCGAATGCGAATACGTGGAAGGCAATGGAGGGCTTGATTGGGGAAATTCCAACTGAGCAGAAGTTCGAATTTGGGATGGAGACCGTGAAGACATTCGGTGAGCTGGATGTAGAATCGTTCGGTGTTTCCCATGATGCAGCTGAGCCGATGTTCTATGTCTTCCATCATGGAGATAAGAAGCTTGTAACGATTACAGACACAGGCTATGTGAGCGACAGGATGAAAGGAATCATCCATAATGCAGATATGTATATATTTGAGAGCAATCATGATGTAGGCATGCTGCGGATGGGTCGGTATCCGTGGAGCGTTAAGCGCCGAATTCTAAGCGATGTAGGCCATGTGTGCAATGAAGATGCAGCAATTGCCATGAGTGAGGTCGCAGGTGATCGGACAAAGCGGTTTTATCTGGCCCATTTAAGCAAAGATAATAATATGAAGGACCTTGCCCAAATGTCTGTTGCCCAAACGCTAGAGACAAAGGGGATTCGTGTCGGAGAGCAATTTAGCTTATATGATACTGATCCTAACGAGCCAACTGAATTAATTGAGCTATAACAGAGAGAGTATCTCTGTTATTTTTTTGACCGCACATAATCTTCCATTCAGCAGGGAAAAGAATAAGCGAAAGAGTTGAAACAGTAATTTACGGTTTATATTATGGAAATAAACAAATAATAGAAGGTAAATTGAGTTCAAGCTGAAAGGAATGTGTGTGGATGGGCTATTATGATCAAGATGATAACCAGTTCAGGCGGCAGAAAAGCCAAGGGAAGGGCGGATATTTCGTATCAGGTCTCATTGGTTCGATTATTGGGGCCTTGCTTGTCCTCTTCTTAAGCGGCAATCTTACTGGCGGAAATGGACAGAACAATCCTGGTTCCATAAACCAAAATAACGGAACATCCAGTCTGACGCAAAATCTCTCAGTGGATGTGACCACAGATGTTACAAAGGCGGTCGAAAAAGCAGCTGATGCAGTTATTGGCATAACGAATATTCAAGGCTCTAGTTTCTTTAATGAGGAGACGGAAGCAGGAACAGGCTCCGGTGTTATTTATAAAAAGGAAAATGGAAAAGCCTTCATTGTGACCAATAATCATGTCGTTGAAGGAGCAAGCACGCTTGAGGTGACATTGACAGATGGAACAAAGACAGAGGCAAAGCTGCTAGGCAGCGATGTATGGACCGACTTGGCCGTCATTCAGATTGACGACAAAGGGGTCGATACCGTTGCACAGTTCGGAAATTCTGATAAACTAAAGTCTGGCGAGCCCGTTATTGCGATTGGAAATCCGCTTGGGCTGAACTTTTCTGGATCGGTGACCCAAGGAATTATTTCTGGCTTAAATCGAACAATCCCTATTGATGTCAATTCAGACGGGATTGAGGATTGGAACGCAGAGGTCATTCAAACAGATGCGGCTATTAATCCTGGTAACAGTGGAGGAGCGCTTGTTAATATCAACGGCCAGGTGATTGGCATAAACTCAATGAAAATTGCTGAATCCTCTGTTGAGGGTATAGGTTTGTCAATCCCCATCAATTATGCCATTCCAATCATCGAGGACCTTGAAGCCCATGGAAAGGTGAAACGGGCTTATATGGGGACATCTTTACGGTCATTGAGCGAAGTGACAAGCTATCAACAGGATGCAACATTGAATCTACCGTCCAAGATAACGGAAGGGGTAGTCATAGCAAGTGTCGAGCCAGGTTCACCAGCTGAGAAAGCTGGATTGAAGGAATATGATGTCATTGTTGAGCTGGATGGTGATGCAATACCAGATGTACCATCCTTAAGAAAACACTTATATGCTGAGAAGAAGATTGGTGATACGATGAAGGTGAAGTATTACCGTAACGGCAAGGTTCAAACAACGGAAATGACGTTGGCGGAAGCTGACTTACAATAATAGTTGACGGAAGCAGGGGACTGTAGACGGTGCCCTGCTTTCCCTATTGAAAAAAGAATGGAGAGATTGAAATGAAAATTTATTGCTGTGCAGAGCATGTGGAAGTAGGACTCGATAATATCGTGGATGAGGCAGAAGTACCTCCATTTATCAACAACCTTTCTGATGAAGAAGGAGGAAAAGTTACTCACAATTCGGGCGAATTCACCTGTGAATACTGTGGAAAACCAGCTGTATATGTTGTGGCGAACGAACATTCGGACACAATATGTGGAGGGTAACTGTGTATATGTGGATAACATTTGTGGATAAGTTGTTTGTAAAGTGAGGATGAACTGTGAATATCTCGATTGTAACGGTAGGTAAATTGAAGGAGAAATACTTGAAACAAGGAATAGAGGAATACACGAAGAGACTATCGGCCTATGCCAAAATTGATATCATTGAAATACCCGATGAAAAAGCTCCTGAAACCTTAAGCGAACAAGAAATGCTTCAGGTGAAAGGAAAAGAAGGGGAGAGAATCCTTGCTAAAGTTCCAGATGATGCCCATGTTATCGCCCTTGCCATTGAAGGGAAAATGAAATCATCTGAGGAACTTGCTGACACACTCGACAAGCTCGCTATATACGGCAAAAGCAAAATCGTCTTCGTTATCGGCGGCTCTCTTGGCTTGAGTAAGGATGTCATGAAGCGGGCAAATGATACCCTGTCATTTTCAAAAATGACGTTCCCGCATCAGTTGATGAGATTGATTTTAGTGGAACAGGTGTACCGGGCGTTTCGGATTAATCGAGGAGAACCCTATCATAAATAGATGAGGTTTTAATAAAAAAGGCTGAAGAATAGACTTGAATATTGGCATCTCAGCCAATGATCAACCTGAACTTTTAGGCGGTATTTTATGAATCTATTGCCTAAAAGTTCAGGTTTTTTAGATGTTGCTGCACCGATTGATTAATAGCATTAGTCAGTTTTTTTACGTTTCTTATCTTTTTTACCCTTTAGTTTGCGGCTCTTAGATTCTTTATTCTTATCTTTCTTTTTTGTCTTTACTTTGTTGTGTTTATCTTTCTTGTGTTTCTCCTTTGTATGTTTACCTTTTTTATCTTTGTCTTGTTTTTTCTTCTTCTTTTTCTTCTTTTCATCACTCGGTTCATCTGGTGGAGTAATATTTTGAAGGCTTTCGTCTTCTGGCAGCAGTGCAGGAAGAGGCGTCTGCAGCGTACGCTCCCAAACCTCCATAATGTCATGTGCGACTCTAGACCAGTTATAATGGCTTATGGCGAGTTCTCTTCCTCTTTTCCCCATGCTTTGCATTAATGATTTATTTGACAATATTTCAGAAATCTTTTCTGCAAAGTTTGCTGGGTCCTCTGGATCTTCGATTACAAAGCCATTTTTCCCTGGAATAATGACCTCTGCGTTTCCTCCTCTTACCGTTGTTATAATAGGAAGGCCGGAAGCCATTGCTTCATAATGAACGCGTGCGAGTGGTTCTTGCCAAATAGAGGTACAGACGAATATATCGGCAGCCGCAAACCAATCTTGGATATCAGCTGATGATACAAAGCCTGTTGTCACAACAGGAACGGTTTGTTGTTTTGCTAAAGATCGAATATAGGCTACATAATCGGTTATTTTGTTCTGGCTAAACCAGTTTCCTCCTACGATAACCAAGGCTAGGTTTTTGTGTTTTTTTGAAAGCAGGGGTAATGCTCGAATTAGCCGATCTACTCCTTTGTTTGCGGAAAGTCTTCCTGCAAATAGGATGACATTCTTATCTTCTAAACCATGTTCTTTACGAAGCCGATTTCGAATAGATTCCATTTTAGAATGATTGCCGGGTAAAAACCGTTCAGAATCAACACCTGAATAAATAGTGCGGATTTTTGAGGATGCTTCGGGATAGAGGCTGCGGATGACATTCCCTACATAGTCGCTGATTGTTATGATCATAGAGACTTCTTCTATTGCTGCATGAGCTTCACTCGATTCGATTTTATCAAGATTAAACATATCATTGTGCATGCTAAGGATAATTTTCGAGTGAGGTGCAACGCTTCGAATCGGCATAACAAGGCGAGGGCGATTAAAAACGTGAATGATGTCAAAAGAGTTGGAGGCTAAAAATTGAACGATTCCTTGTTGATAGAGCGGCAATAATTTCCCTGGTACTCGGACATATTTAATGCCATCCTTGACTTCTTCATTAGGAAGCGATGGGTCTGTTATTCCTAAAACAGTAATACTATATGACTTTGCTAGGTGTGGAAGGCTTCCGGAAATATACGTTTGAATGGCCCCTCCAAGGACAGGCGGTACAGGAAGTTTTTCAGTAGCTATCATTAAAATTTTCATGATGACTGATTCCTCCAATCAGCTTTAATTTCCTCTAATGCCGGCCATTTGGATTGGTCAGTATCAACAATTATTCTAATTAATTGAGAGGTTGTTTCATCTAAAAATATTTCTGGCTCATATAGTAACTCTTTGACATTTTTATAAAATTCACTAGGAAGTGACAAATCAATTAGTAAGATGTCATATAGCTCTGTACTGATTGGATTTGCCTCGTGATAAGCTTGAATCATTTCACGCATCCACGTTACATCCCATCTAAATAAATCTGCCATGGTTCCTGTTATCAATTTCCTTAAGTCACGTATGGGAAGATCATATGCTACACCATCAAGGTCAATAATCCACATTCCATTCTGTCCCATTTGACCATTTGACCAGCCGTAATCCTGATGAACCAGACCCCAATTTGTATTACCGAGTTTTACTAGTTCCAAGTATTTTGACTGATTTAATGCTTCGATACTATTCTTTGCTTGTTCTTCAAATAAATCGATAACATTTAATAGCTCCTGACTAGCAGGCATTGAACTATACGCTATAGCTACATTTCGGAACCAATCCATTTTCCTGAGGATTTTTTGGTAGCTTTTTGGCCACTTATACAATCTTGAGGCAATTTCTGCCCCGGCAGGGGGGACATACCCTTGACTTAACCGGTGAAATTCACCGAGCGCATAGCAAAGCTGTTTTGCGCCTTCTAAGTCTTTTGTTACTGGCATTAATGGTTCAATCCATTCTGCAACAAACCATAACTTATCTCCGGCCTGAACATAATCTTCACCCGATTTGGTTGTGATAATTCCCGGTACCCTTGCATTTTTTATGTCTACCAAATACCTTTGGGCACCAAGACTAAACATGCTTCTTGTAGGTCTTCGATGGAGAAGCTTAAAACTTTTAGGTCCATCATCGGTCTCCAACTTCCATATGGCACCGCCCTTATCAGGCTTTGTTGTGACCACCTGCATGCTATTAACTTTTAAATTGTACTGTTTAAGAACCTCTAGTCCCATATCATGGATATAATCAGGTACATAAAATTCATCATGAGTAGATAATTCGTCCATTTCCCACGGTACAATAATTTGATGCTCCAATGTATCACTTCTCCTTTTCCATGCAAATTATACCTTTACAGATCATGAAAAAAAGGCAATTTGAAAAATAGCAACCTCATTTAAATAAGCTACAGATACTGTTTATTAATATGCTTAAGGGACAAGAATGGACAGTCCATAAGCGGATTAAACTGGTAATTTAGGGGAGTGATTGGAAATCAAATACGTTTTTAAATGAAGCGTTTGGTCCGATATAAGAACAAAATACTTTAGATTTATTTGATTGGCTTTGGAGAACGGTTCATAAGTAAGTGAATTTCGATAATGTTGGGGATTTTTCTTGAATGAGTGAACATCAAAAATGCCAAAACTGTGTCATCTGGTTAAAGAAGATGGAAAACCGCAGGATAGAAATGAACTTAGATAAAAGTTCTATGTATGAATAAGCATAGTCATCCTATACAGAAGGAGATTGGGGAAAACCAGTCCTCTTTATTTTCTATATTGATAACTGTGTAGGATATTTGTGAAACCGCAATCGTTTTACGATTAAGAGGGATTTCCAATTAAGCCTTACTCTAGCATCGTGGATATTCTTCGCAAATTAATCATCTATTTCAATGAATCCTTGTATGGTAGGGCATAAAACGGCCTGATCCTTTATATGAATTCTTTGCATGTAACTTGCTAACTATGACAATTCATCTTTTGGTTAGGAGAGAAGATCCGCTCTTTTTATTACCTTCCCCATAACACGATTAAGCAACTACTGGAGCACTTAAAATCATTATTTACTGAAAACTTTTAAATATTTCCGATTTGTTGTAAGCGTTTCCTTGTGGTTTTATAATCTTTATATTCGATAGACGTTTTCTATCATAAACCCGACAAAATTCTATGGTAATTAATTCCTTGTGTTGAGTAGAATAAAAAAATTAATAATATCTAAATCTTTCTTATCCCTTGCCATATAAGGGTTTGAACGCAATTATCAATAGGGGTAAACCCCATGTGAAAACGATTTCGAGAAAGTGTTGCATATTGGATTGTGGCATGCTAGTATACTAGTATATCGAAGCTAAAAGGAGGTTAGTAATCAAATTTAGTAAAACGAGGATAAATTTTTTTTAGTTTTATTGCTCAATATTTCACAAAGTCAAAAAGACTATCTATTTGATTACATTTCATTTGCGAATAAAAACCAACTTGATAGTGGAGATTATAAAAATTAGAGGTGAAACATAATGAGACAATTCGGTCTTAGAGACAAAATGGGCTATTTGTTCGGGGATTTTGGAAACGATTTCTTCTTCATGCTCGTGGCAAGTTATTTGATGGTATTCTATACGGATGTTTATCATCTTAATCCTTTGGCAGTCGGCGGATTGTTCGCGATTGCACGATTATGGGATGCATTTGCTGATGTGGCTTGGGGTCGTTTTATTGACACAAGAAAAGCTGGAGTTCATGGTAAATTTAGACCGTGGATCTTTAGAATGTCCTTTCCGTTAGTCATCACAGGTGTATTAATGTTTGTTTATATTCCAGGGATGTCTAATGGATTCTATCTAGCATATGCCTATGTAAGTTATATTTTATGGGGAACATTATACAGTACTGTAAATATTCCTTATGGCTCAATGGCTTCTGTTATGACAGCTGATCCTGTAGAGCGTACTGCTTTATCTTCTTGGAGAACAGTGGGATCACAAATGGCAGGACTAGTCATTAACGTTTTAGGGCCAATCATTTTGTTTGTTGATAACGAAGCATCAGCAAACCGCTTCTTATTAGCTGCTGTTATTTTCGGTATTTTAGCGATTGCTTGTTACATGGGATGTTATCATTTAACAGTAGAACGTGTTACTCTTGCTGATAAAGATGATCAGCCTAAAGTGAAAACAAGTGAGACAATAAAAGGTATCATTAAAAACAAACCTTTACTTTGGTTCCTTGTCGCTTCATTAACATTCATGGTTATTATCATGTTTATCGGAGCGGTAAATGTTTACTTATTTAAAGATTACTTTGGAAATACGAAAGGCCTAAGTATTGTTGGGTTCTTACAATCCGCAGCCGTGTTTGCAATGGCGCCATTCATCCTTAAGCTGGTTAAGAAATTCGGTAAAAAAGAAGTGGCATCTTTTGGTGTATTAGTTGGTGCTGCTGCCTATGCTCTTTTATATGTATTCTCAGACTTAAGTATGACATCATTCATTGCTATCTTAACAGTTGCAATGCTTGGTTACGGTACATTTAACCTTGTTATTTGGGCATTCGTTACAGATGTTATCGATTACCACGAATATTTAACAGGTTTACGTGAAGATGGAACAATTTATTCGATCTATTCAATGGCTCGTAAAATTGGACAAGCTGTTGCAGGTGGTCTTGGCGGTGCAGCGATTGCAGCTGTCGGCTACAACGCAGAATTAACAGTACAAACAACAGGAACTCTAAATGGAATTCATATGTTGGCAACATTAGTACCTGCAATTGTACTTGGGCTCGTGTTCTTAGTCCTAATGTTCCTTTATCCGTTAAATAAAAAACGTTCAGAACAATTGGCAGTAGATTTAGCTGAAAACAGAAAGAAACAAACGGCTTAATTATATACGAATCATATCGAAAAAGATTATTAACTGACTCAGAGACAAAATCTCTTTTTAAGGCATATTTTATGAAAAGGGATTTTGTCTCATTTTTATTAGTATATAGGTATATTCAAAAGAATTTTACGATAATATTGGGTGTAATATTCAGGTAGTATTAGCTGTCGATTTTGCTGGCAATATGAAATCGTTGTCCTATTGTATTCGATCTTTTTGACATTTTATTGAACCATGGCAGATTGCCGTGATATGATGAAAGAATACATGATCGATAATAGAGGGAGTGAGCACAATGGTGAAAGTGTCGCCAAAGCTTCCGGGAGAGAATAATAAAGATTATGCCTATAGGGTGATAAAGGATTCTATTATGTCTTTAGAGTTAGAGCCTGGACAGGCAATAAGTGAAGTTGAGCTAGCAGAGGCCTTAAGCTTATCTCGTACTCCAGTTCGAGAAGTTCTAGCTAAATTACGCGAAGAGCACTTGATTGAAGTGATTCCGCAAGTGGGTACATATATATCCAAAATAAACCTTCAGCTCATTAAGGAAGCTTCTTTCATGAGATATATTTTGGAAAAAGAGGTACTTAAACTGGCTTGCGAATCTTTTCCAGATATAGCATTGTATGATTTGAAGAAAAATGTAGCTCTTCAAAAAGGCTTGCTTGGACAAAGTGGTAAAGAAGCCGATTTCCATATGCTTGATAAAGAGTTTCACCGTATCATTTTTAAGGCAAATAAGAAGGAACATATCTGGGAAGCCATTACGAGAATAAGTACTCACTATAACCGCATGAGGCTTTTATCGGAAATTGAGCATAATTTTAGTGAGGCTATTAAGCAGCATGAAACCATCATTGATATTCTTGAACATAAAAGATGTGACCAAGTAGAGGATGTTGTGAATCTTCATATTATTGAAGCTACTAGGCTTTGGGATGATCTATATAAAGAGGGAAGCCCTTATATCCATTACTTTGATTCTATTGAAGGTGAGTCCGCAACTTCGTAGGATAATGGCAAAAAGATACGGATTTATTATATGTAACAAATAAAAAACACCTATCATTTCAACTCGATTTTGGCATAGCCGAATTGAAATGATAGGTGTTTTTTGCATGGGCGAATGAGAAGTAAGGCATTTCACTTAGCAGAACCTAATCTGCATTTAGGATGATATTGAGCCCTAAATAGCTAATCCCCGATGGCAATTTGGTTTATTTATTCAGGATAACCAATATATCGCTGAGATAGAAGCATAGGGGAATTCAAGAGAGAAAAACCCTCTACTATACGCGCTTTTTTTACTTGAAATGCCAGTAAGCACATGCTAGTATACAAGTATACAAGGCGATGCTTCTTATAAAGCCGAATGGTTAAGGATTCATTCTCTTTTTAAAAACGAGGCATTAGTAAAGAATAGTGTCGATAACGAAATGAGGCAATATTGGAAGAAGCAGCGCATTTCGAAGGAATTGTTTGCAACTGGTGATGGACGATTCCTCACCAAAGAAATGGAAGAGGTGGATGTTATGTTGCAAAAACATCAAATTTTAAGCGATATACATGACGGCTATTTAGTAGCGGTTATCCGCGGAAAAAATAAAGAAGATGCAGTAGAAATATCAAAACAGGCATTCCAAGGCGGTATTCGATCTCTAGAAATCACTTTCTCAACCCCTGGTGCAGAGGATGCCATTGCTGAGCTAGTACAAATGGGGAACCCTAATATGGTTGTTGGAGCAGGAACTGTCCTTGATGGGGAAACAGCCCGTATCGCGATTATGAAAGGTGCGCGTTACATTGTAAGCCCTCACTTTAACAGCGATATTGCCGAAGTATGCAACCGCTATGCGATTCCATATCTACCTGGATGCGGGTCTGTAACAGAGATCATGCAGGCGCTGGAATCCGGCGTAGATGTTGTGAAGCTATTCCCAGGAAGCTTGATGGGACCAGGATTCTTAAAGGATGTGAAGGGTCCGATTCCTCATGTTGAGCTTATGCCATCAGGCGGTGTCAGCATTGACAACCTTGATCAATGGGTCAATAATGGCGCATTTGCAGTCGGTATCGGAAGTGCTCTGACAAAAGGGGTTAAAGACGGTGATTACAGCTCCGTTCAAGAAGTTGCACGTCAATTCGTTAACAAGCTGGCTTCTGTAAAAGCTGAATAATAAGGTTCGGCTGCATCGCTTAGAACGGCGGGGCGGCCAGCCTAGTTGAATGCCAATAGAGGAGGGATTCTGTTTGACTTCGTTTATTCATGAAAACTTTATGTTAAACAATGAAACAGCCGTCCGGTTGTATCACACATATGCAAAAGATATGCCAATCTATGATTATCATTGCCATCTATCCCCAAAGGATATCGCGGAGAATCGTAAATTCAATAATATTACCGAGCTATGGCTTGAAGGCGATCATTACAAATGGAGAGCCATGCGAGCGCACGGGGTTGGTGAAGAATATATCACAGGCGATGCGGATCCAAAGGAGAAATTTGCTGCTTGGGCGAAAACGGTCCCTCATACAATTGGGAATGCCTTGTATCATTGGACTCATATTGAGCTGAAGAAATACTTTGGTATTGAAGAGCTATTGAATGAGCATACATGGGAAGACATATGGAATCGTTGCAATGAATTGCTGCAGCAGGATGAATATTCTGTACAAGCTCTTATCAAACGGTCAAATGTTAAAGTAATCGGGACAACAGATGAACCGACTGATGACTTGAAATATCATCAGCAAATCGCTGAGCTTCCTGATTTCCCGGTGAAGGTATTGCCATCCTTCCGACCCGATAAAGGGTTAGAGATCAATAAGGCAACATTCGTTCCTTTTGTAGAAACACTTGAGAAGGTAACTGGAAAATCATTAGAAACGTATGAGGCCTTTGAGCAGGCATTACTAGAGAGAGTTCAATACTTCCATGAAAGCGGTTGTCGAGTATCAGACCATGGGGTGTCTGAGATTCCATACGCTGAGTTTGAAGAAAGTGAACTGAACGGTATTTATGAAGCGGGGCGCAGCGGTAAAGCTGTAAGCCTGGAAGATGAGAATAAATTTAAAACAGCCCTATTAATGAGTTTGGCAAAGGCCTACAAAGAGCGCGGCTGGGCTATGCAAATTCACTTTGGGGCAATCCGGAACAACAATACAAAAATGTTCCGCAAGCTTGGACCTGATGCAGGCTTTGATTCCATCAGCGACCAAGGGGAAGTGGCAGCACCATTAAATGCCCTTCTCGATGCGATGGAGCTGAATGATTCCTTGCCTAGAACGATTCTATATAACTTGAACCCAATTTATAACGAATTGATTGGCACTACGATTCAAAACTTCCAAGTCAATGAGGAAGGAATCGCAGGCAGAATTCAATTCGGTTCTGGATGGTGGTTCAATGACACAAAACCAGGCATGATCCGCCAATTAACGGCGCTTGCTGACCAAGGGCTATTAAGCCACTTCGTCGGAATGCTGACAGATTCACGCAGCTTTATCTCTTACAGCAGACATGAATACTTCCGCCGAATTCTATGTAACCTAGTTGGTCAATGGGTGGAAGCAGGGGAAATTCCAAATGATCAAGAAATGCTGAAAAACCTAATAGAAGGCATTTGTTATAACAACGCGAGAAACTACTTCGTAATCGAAGTAGTTTGACCTAGAGGAGGAACTTAATTATGGAAATGAGTTTTCGTTGGTATGGAAAGACAGATACAATTCCGCTTGAATATATTCGCCAAATTCCAGGCATGAAGGGAATTGTAACAGCTATTTATGATATCCCGGTTGGTGAAGCTTGGCCGATGGATAAAATCGAGGAATTGAAAAAGACTGTAGAAGATGCAGGTCTTCATATCTCTGTTATCGAGAGTGTACCGGTTCATGAAGATATCAAAATCGGTTTGCCAACTCGTGACAAATATATCGAGAACTATAAAACAACTCTACGTAACCTTGGAAAAGCTGGCATTCCAGTTGTATGCTACAACTTCATGCCAATCTTTGACTGGACACGTACTGACTTAGAATACCGTCTTCCAGATGGTTCTACAGCTCTTATCTTCGAAGAAGAAGTAGCGAAGAAAATGGATCCATTAACAGGTGAACTTTCTTTACCAGGCTGGGATTCTAGCTATAAGAAAGAAGACCTTCAACAATTATTCGATCACTACAAAAACGTGGATCATGAAAAACTTTGGGAAAACCTTGAGTACTTCATTAAAGAAATCATCCCAGTTGCAGAAGAAGCTGGCGTGAAAATGGCCATCCATCCGGATGATCCTCCATTCGATATCTTTGGATTACCACGTATCATCACAAACAAAGAAAACTTGGAAAGATTCGTTAACTTATATGACAGCCCTTATAACGGCTTGACAATGTGCAGCGGTTCCCTTGGTTCACATCCTGAGAACGATTTCCCTGAAATGCTTCGTTACTTCGGTAAAAAAGACCGCGTAAACTTTGTACATGCTCGTAACGTTAAATTAACTGGCGGAATGTCATTTGAAGAAAGTGCTCACCCATCTGAGTACGGTTCCGTTGATATGTATGAAGTGATTAAAGCGATGGCAGACTTCAATTACACAGGCCCAATCCGTCCTGACCACGGAAGAATGATCTGGGGCGAAACAGGAAAACCAGGCTACGGCTTATATGATCGTGCACTAGGTGCAACATACTTACATGGTCTATGGGAAGCAGAACAAAAAAACAGAAAATAATTGATGCGTTATATTAAAGGAGGATACGGACATGGCAGTTCCATTCAAAATGGATTTAACAGGTAAAGTTGCAGCTGTAACTGGCGGCGGCGGTGTATTAGGTTCTTATTTCGCAAAAGCTTTGGCAGAATGCGGAGCAAAAGTAGCGGTTATGGACCTTATGCAAGAAGCAGCAGATAAGGTTGCTGCTGAAATTAATGCGGCTGGCGGAACAGCAATCGGTGTTGCTGCTAACGTATTAGATAAGGAAGCTCTTGAAGCTGCAAGAGAAATCGTGAATAAAGAACTTGGAACAGTGGATATTCTTGTCAACAATGCTGGCGGAAACAATCCAAAAGGTACAACAGATGATGAGTTCTACAATGCAGAAGCTGTAAAGAACAATCCAGAAATGAAAACATTCTTTGATTTAGACCCTAAAGGAGTTAGCTTCGTATTCGACCTTAACTTCTTAGGTACTCTTCTTCCTTCTCAAGTCTTCGCACAAGATATGATCGGGAAAAAAGGTGCAAACATCATTAACATCTCTTCTATGAATGCTTACACACCTTTAACAAAAATCCCTGCATACAGCGGAGCGAAAGCAGCAATCAGTAACTTCACACAATGGTGTGCAACTTACTTTGCGAAAGCTGGCATTCGTGTTAATGCGATTGCACCAGGATTCCTTGTTACAAAACAAAATGAAAAATTATTGTTCAATGAAGATGGCACTCCATCTGCTAGAGCAGGAAAAATCCTTAACAGCACTCCAATGGAACGCTTCGGTGAGCCAGAAGAATTAGTTGGCGGATTGTTATACCTAGCGAGTGAAGAGGCAGCAAGCTTCGTAACTGGCGTCGTTATTCCAATCGATGGCGGATTCTCTTCTTACTCTGGCGTTTAATCTAATCAGATTCTTATGCTGAATGAAAGGTTGTTAATCTAATTTATTGGATTAGCAACCTTTATTTTCAAATGGCAAAAAACAAACCCAATGATAAAGAGGTTTTTATTCATGAAAGATACGATTCAAGAATTTCAAAAGACGAAAAACTTTTTAGTTTGTGTTGACTCTGATGGCTGTGCCATGGATACGATGGGGGTAAAACACGAGGAAGCTTTTGGGCCACGCGCAGTTGACGTTTGGGAGCTTCATTCTATTAAAGATTACTTCCTTAAAGTATGGAATGATATCAATCTTTACACAAGAACAAGAGGAATTAACCGCTTTAAAGGGGTTGTCGCTACATTTGAAGCGTTAGAAAAAGAAGGTATTGAAATGCCTGATATCTCTTCCTTTAAAAAGTGGACTGAAACAACAAATGAGCTTTCCAATCCTTCACTTGAAAGAGCCATTGCTGAAACGAATGATGAGCAATTAAAGAAGGCTTTAGAATGGAGCCATGCGGTTAACCGTACCATTGAGGAAGAACTCGCAGGTAATGATAAACCTGTTGAAGGCGCTAAAGCTGGATTGGAAACGGCTAATAATGTGGCAGACGTAGCGATTGTTTCATCAGCTAACGGCGCAGCTGTACTTGATGAATGGACAAGACATGAACTTTCTGTACATGTTGATGTCATGCTTGGTCAAGAGGCTGGTACGAAAGCCTATTGCATCGAGCAATTGAAGAAATTCGGCTATGAGAATACACATGTATTGATGATTGGAGATGCTCCTGGAGACTTATCTGCTGCAGAAGTAAATGACGTTCTTTATTACCCGATTCTTGTTGGGAAAGAGAAGTTCTCATGGGATCGTTTCAGAGATGAAGCATTAGCAAAATTCCTAGATGGAAGCTTTGCGGGTGATTATCAGCAGCAGCTGATCAAGGAATTTAACGATAACTTGAAGTAAGGTTTGGAGGAAATACGGATGATTCAAAAGATTGCTAAAAACATTCCGATGCCCAAAGTTGATTTAAAGGCAAAGCCTTATAATCTTTCTGATGAAGATATCAAATGGGTGAAAGATACGATTGCTGGAATGACTGTCGAAGAGAAAATCGGCCAGTTATTCATTAACTTGTTCTTCTTCGGAGATGATAAATTCAGCGGAAATGAGTTCACCAACAAAGAACTTCTTGAAAAGTATCATATTGGTGGAGCTCGTTACATGGGCGCTACATCTGATAAAGTACAAGCGCTTATCAACGACCTGCAAAAGGATTCCAAAATTCCATTGCTCGTAGCGGCGAACTGTGATGCTGGCGGTAATGGTGCGGTTAACGACGGCACTTATGTGGCATCTGCTGCTATGTGTGAAGCTTCCGGTGATGAACAAGTATCTTTTGACGCGGGTTATGTCAGCGGACGTGAAGCGCATGCAGTCGGTGTTAACTGGAACTTTGACCCATGTGTTGATATTTTGAAAAACTGGAGAAATACCATCGTTAACACGCGTGCATATGGTACAAATGCTGAAACCGTAATTAAGCACACAAATTCATACATTAAAGGGCTGACAGAAAGTAATGTAGGAGTATGCATCAAGCACTGGCCTGGCGATGGTACAGAGGAACGCGACCAGCACTTAGTTATGGGCGTGAATGAACTATCTGTTGATGAATGGGAAAAATCCTTTGGTGAAGTATACCGCAACCATATTGAAAATGGGGTACATTCCATCATGGCCGGTCATATCGCTTTACCGGAATATCAAAAAGCATTGGTGCCTGAGCTAGAAGACCGTGATATTCTACCAGCTACATTAGCACCGGAATTAATCAATGGCCTCCTAAAAGGCAAATTAGGCTTCAACGGCTTGGTACTGACAGATGCTTCTCACATGCTTGGAATGACGGCAGCTATGAGACGTGAAGAATATGTACCGCAATCCATTGCAGCCGGCTGTGATATGTTCTTGTTCTTCAATGATATTGATGAAGACTATAACTTCATGTTGAATGGTTACAAAAACGGCATCATCACAGAAGAACGTCTTCAAGATGCTTTAGAAAGAATCTTGGGCTTCAAAGCGACACTTGGCTTGCACAAAGCACAACAAGACGGTTCGATCTTCCGTGATGAAGAAGATTTAAAAGTTATTGGCTGTGAGGACCATATTGAACGTGCTAAACAAGCAGCTGACAAAGGAATTACGCTTGTTAAAAACACATTGGATCAGCTGCCAATTCGCCCAGAAACACATAAACGTATTCGTCTGTATTTCTTAGAAGGAGAAAAGGGCGGCATTTATGAAGGCGATGACAAAACGCTTACCTATATTGTGAAAGAGCTAGAAAGCAGAGGCTTTGAAGTAACCGTTAACGAAGGTAACACGCGTATTAAAGGCGCTACATTGAAATATCGTGAAGAAGTAGATGCAGCCCTAGTATTCGCTAATGTAGTTGGTTATGGTGCAGAAAATAACTACCGCATCAGATGGAAAGCAGCTATGGCGAACGAAATCCCTTGGTATGTACATGAAGTGCCAACTGTTTTCGTATCACTTAACTTTACAACACACTTAACCGATGTCCCTATGGTTAAAGCCTATATCAACGCATATAAAGATACAGACATCACGATTAAAGCGGTTATCGACAAAATTATGGGTGAATCCGACTTCAAAGGAACACCAAATGAAAACGTCTGGTGCAATAAGTGGGATACTAGACTATAAAATGATATTTAAGCAGGCGGAGAAACCAACTTGATTGGTGGACCGCCTGCTTTTTTTTAGTTGATAGGAATTCGATGGCTAGCAGGCTTTAAGAGTGAAAAGCAGCTTTACCAATATAAAGGGCTGACCTGAAGCCATCATAAACCTCCTTTAAAAAGTCATTTACCTAATTCCATTGACCTTGAATCACATACAACACAT
Organism: Gracilibacillus sp. Marseille-QA3620; assembly: GCF_054950035.1. Lineage (NCBI taxonomy): Bacteria > Bacillati > Bacillota > Bacilli > Caryophanales > Bacillaceae > Gracilibacillus > Gracilibacillus sp. Marseille-QA3620. The sequence goes on along the minus strand of NZ_CM143102.1, from coordinate 4,216,165 downwards.
CTTTAGGATACTCAAATAATACGGAGGAAATGGCTAATAGGGTTTATTTATTGTGAATGCAGCATTTCTTTACGACTTATTGTGCCAAGAAGGAATGAATCATATTTATAGGTTTGTCTAAAAAAATAGACAACAAATCTCTGCTTATCTTAAAAATTATACACAACCAAAAAATGAACTTAAAAAATCTAATTTCCATTTGCATTCCTAGAAAAAAATTTTAATGTCCTATTTAAGGGAACACCAATCATGCCAAAGGCCAGTAGATTGAAAGAAAATAATCGCACAGAATATACAGGGAGAAAGGAAGGCTATATATTCAACCGATTCATTTTATTGTAGAGCGTAGCCCTGGAGATACCTAATTTTTTTGCGAGCTTGTTTTTGTTGCCGTGGACCTGCTGCAATTGCTCTAAGATCAGCTTTCTTTCAAAGGCGTCCAATTTTGCTTGAAAGGGGGAGTTAGGTTCTTCTTCAATTGTAGAAAGGGCAGTTTGTGCATGCCTTAGGATTGAGTTCGGAAGATGCTCTTTTTTGATTTCACCATCGATAGAGAAGATAACTAGGCGTTCGATTGTATTTCTCAGCTCTCTTATGTTGCCAGGCCAGTCATAGTTTAATAATGCTTGAAAGACATCATCAGGGAAATGTTTGATGTGCTGATGATGGGTCACAGAGAATTCATGTAAAAAGGTCTGAATTAGTTCGAATAGATCTTCTTTTCGTTTGCGCAGCGGAGGGATATCAAGGGAGATGACCTGCAGCCTATAATAGAGATCCTTACGGAATGTGCCTTCCTCTATCATCCTCTCAAGGTTTTGGTTGGTTGCAGCAATAATTCTGCAATTGACACTCCATGTTTTCGTTCCGCCTACTTGATAATACGTCTTCTCCTCAATAACACGGAGCAGCTTCACCTGCATGTCTAATGAGATTTCGCCAATTTCATCGAGGAGTAATGTGCCTCCGTTGGCCAATTCGAATTTTCCCTTTTTGCCTTTAGGGTTGGACCCTGAAAATGCGCCTCCTTCATAGCCGAATAATTCACTCTCAAATAAGGATGGCGGTATAGCTCCGCAGTTGATGGCAATAAAGGGACCGTGCCTTTCCTCACTGCAGTCGTGAATAGCTTTGGAGAATACCTCCTTGCCGACACCACTTTCGCCTGTGAGTAAGACAGGAGTTCTTGTGGTGCTGACCTTTTTAACCATTTCAATCATATTTTTAATAGATTGGCTGCGGCTTACGATATGGATAAAAGGGTCCTCTGAAGGGGTTAGCTTTGATACTTTATTTTGTAAATCAATGAGTTTGCTAGACATATGGATGAGTTCCTGTTGTAAGAGAATTTGAGAGGTAATATCGGTTTCTGCAGAAACGGCACCGATAATGCGATCTTTATGGATAACCGGATTTGAATTAATGAGAACAAATATATGTTCCCTTGGCTGATGCTGAATTCGGTAAACGGACTCTCCGGTTCGGAGGGTTTTTAATGATTGGAGCATTTCCAATGCAAAGAAATCAGTGGCGGGTTTTCCGATTATCTCTTCCCTGGGAATGTTGAAGATATATTCTGCAGAGGAGGTCCAGGCAATCATTTTTTCTTCGTGATTGATGATGGATATAGCATTGTCAGTTGTTTCGAGGATCGTTTCATAGTAAGCATATAGGTGTTGATAGGTTTCAAAAATTTTCTCTAACAGATCACCGCTTTTTACGTATCCAATGACGGTGTTTTTATCCTCGATGAGTACAATTTCATGGTCTGATAAAAGAGGGATGACGATATGTAAGGGTGTATCCTTGCTGATGAGCTGAGTCTTTATCCATGGAAGTCGAGAAGATATAGCTGTTTCAGCTGCATAGCAATGGTTATAATAGAAAAATTCTTCTTGAGGGGACTTTGTCCATAGAATGGGAGGTTTAGTGGATAAGTCACCGATTTCTAGCGCGTTTGATTGCTGCCATTCAAGGAATACAATGTCGGATTTTGTCACGCTTTGAATATTTGGCAAAAGAGTGCTCATAAAGGGCTCACCTATCATTCTTATTTTCTGAATATTTCTAAAATATATAAAGCTATTATACAATCTTCGTCATGCATTGTAAAATTTACCCTTTTAACAAGTTGGCATGATTCTTGCTTGTATATAAAGTGAAACAATCTAGAGAGGAGGGTGGCTGTTTAATCCATTAAGGATTTGCTCATGGAACGGTAAATTTAATCAGGAGGGAAGAAATGGTACGGTACATATCACAAAGAATCATTTATGCATTTTTAACATTTTTTCTTATTGCAACATTCTCTTTTTACCTCATGCAGACTTTGCCCGGTTCGCCATTTAATGATGCGAAATTAAGTCCTGACCAAAGAGAGAGGCTTTATGAAAAGTATGGCTTAGATGAACCAGTTTCCTATCAGTATTTTAAATATATGACGAATATTTTCAAAGGAGATCTAGGAGTATCATTTCAATTTGATGGACGCCCTGTCATGAATATATTTGCGGAACGGCTTGGTCCTTCAGCACAGCTTGGTATCCAGGCCTTAGTGCTGGGGACCATTGTAGGCATTGTCATCGGAATTATTGCCGCTTTAAGGCATAATTCCTTTATCGATTATGGCGTGATGATCTTATCGGTCGCAGGAATTGCTATTCCATCCTTTGTTTTTGCCGGATTCCTGCAATATTGGATTGGCGTGAAGTTAAATTGGCTTCCTGTCGCCATGTGGAATGGGTTCGAGTATACGATTTTGCCGACACTAACCTTGGCCGTATCGATTGTTGCCGTCATAGCCAGATATATGAGGACAGAAATGCTTGAGGTTATCAATCAAGATTATTTGTTGACTGCTGAAGCAAAGGGGCTGTCAGGGTGGGCGATTGTCATTCGTCATTGTATTCGTAATGCCATTATCCCCGTTATTACGATATTAGGTCCTTTATTAGTCAGTTTAATGACAGGTTCATTAGTCATTGAAAAAATCTTTGGCATTCCCGGAATTGGGGAACAATTTGTTAAATCGATCATGACCAATGATTACCCTGTCATCATGGGGACTACCTTGCTATATAGCGCATTATTCATTATCGCAACGCTCATTGTCGATATTCTATATGGACTAATCGATCCAAGAATTCGCTTAATGGATGGAGGGAAATGATGGAGCCAAACACTATTGTGCCTAAAAAATTATTCAAGGTGGCAGAAAATAGGCCTGTCATGTATGATCAGCTATCAGCAGAGAATACATCTTATTGGAGCGGAGTTGGGAGAAGGTTCAAACAAAATAAAGTGGCCTTAACGGGTTTCATCATTCTGTTACTTCTGCTTTTCTTAGCCATATTGGGTCCATATTTTAATGAACATGGATATGATGATCAAGATATAAGCAGGGCTAATCTGCCTCCAAAAATTTCACTGCTCGAGTCGGTTTCATGGCTGCCCTTTGATGGGGTTGATACTCGAGGAGTTGACCAATATGAACAAAAGAACATAACGACAAATTTCTGGTTTGGCACCGATGAGCTAGGAAGGGATATATGGACAAGAGTATGGGAGGGAACGAGAGTATCCCTATATATTGCCTTGTTGGCAACCCTCATTGACATAATCATTGGCATCTCCTATGGAAGTATTTCTGCTTATTATGGCGGTAGGGTTGATAATATCATGCAACGGATCATTGAAATTTTAATTGGTATTCCACAGCTCATTATTATCATCATGCTGATTCTTGTTTTGAAGCCGGGCATCATTACGTTAACGATTGCGATGGGCCTTGCCGGGTGGACCGGCATGGCAAGGATTGTCCGCGGGAACATGTTGAAATTAAAAGAGCAAGAGTTTGTTTTGGCATCACGAACACTTGGGGCAAAGGATAGACGGCTGATTTTTCGGAATTTACTGCCGAATACACTAGGTCCAATTATTATAACGGTTTCCTTCTCTATACCTGGAGCAGTGTTCTCAGAAGCCTTTTTAAGCTTTATCGGACTGGGACTTCAGCCGCCGACAGCCTCTTTAGGAACCATTGTGAATGATGGCTTTAAATATATGAGAATTTATCCACACCAAATGGTTATTTCTTCTGTTGTAATCAGCTTGATTATGATTAGTTTCAATTTAATTGGCGATGGTCTGCGCGACGCGCTTGACCCTAGGTCGCGAAAAAGATAAAAGAGGTGGAAGATAACGCATGGAGAAAATCTTAGAGGTAAATAATTTACACGTTTCTTTTCGAACCGATTATGGGAAAGTCCATGCAGTTCGCGGCGTTTCCTTTCATGTACATAAAGGAGAAACGATTGCCATTGTGGGGGAATCAGGCTCTGGCAAATCCGTCACATCAAAAGCGATTATGCGCTTGATTAAGGAGCCTGCTGGAAAGATTGAAGCTGGTGAAATATTGTTTGAGGGCAGAAACCTTCTTTCATTGTCGAAAAGGGAAATGAAGAAGGTACAAGGGTCCAAGATATCGATGATATTTCAAGACCCGATGTCGTCGCTTAACCCGACAATGACCATCGGCGCCCAAATTGGCGAGGGGCTGGTTGCTCATCAAAACTATAAAAAAAGTGAGTCGAGGAAAAGGGTCATAGAATTGCTAGAGCTAGTGGGCATTTCTGAGCCGCATATTCGCTATAAGCATTACCCCCACCAGTTCTCCGGAGGGATGCGGCAGAGGGCTGCCATCGCGATGGCTCTTGCGTGTAATCCGAAAATCCTGATTGCAGATGAGCCGACGACTGCCTTAGATGTTACTGTGCAGGCTCAAATTTTAGAGTTATTGAAGGATATTCAAAAAAAGCTTGGAACTTCGATTATCTTCATAACCCATGACTTTGGGGTTGTTGCTAATATGGCCGATCGCGTAATGGTCATGTATGCGGGAAAGATCATTGAAACAGGAACAGTCGATGAAATCTTCTCTGAGCCGAGGCATCCATATACATATGGATTATTGGCATCGATGCCAAGTTTGCATGAAGAGGCGGGGGCATTATTTTCAATACCAGGAAGTCCGCCGGATTTATCAGCCTTGCCGAAGGGAGACCCATTCGCGCCGAGGAACAGACTTGCATTAGAGGTTGATTTTGAGATGGAGCCGCCAGCCTTTCAATTGTCAGAAACCCATTATGCTTCCACATGGCTGTTGCACCCAGATGCCCCGAAGCTCGATCTCACGGGAAGTATGGGACAAAAACAAAAGGAGAAGGCGAAAAAAGAAGCAGTAAAGGATAAGAGACAATCGACTGAAAAGGTTCTTGAGCTAAGCAATGTCAGCAAGATTTTTAAAATTGGCAGGGGCAAGCTTCTTCATGCGGTAAATGGAATAAGCCTTGATGTGTATAAGGGAGAGACCGTTGGGATTGTCGGCGAGTCCGGCAGTGGAAAATCGACCTTGGGCAGGACAATCATTGGATTACTGCAGGCAGATGGAGGGAGTATTAAATTCAGGGGAAAGGATTTCCAGAATATTAAGTCCAATGATGATTGGCAAGCGGCTAAGCGGAATATGCAGATGATATTTCAAGACCCCTATTCATCCTTAAACCCACGATTAACCGTTAGTGATATTATCGGTGAGGGGATTGATATTCACCGCTTATTTAAGAGCAGGAACGAGCGGAATAAAGAGATATTTGAATTGCTTGAAACGGTGGGACTAAGCAGGAAGCATGCGAGTCGTTATCCGCATGAGTTTAGCGGCGGACAACGCCAACGGATTGGGATTGCCCGCGCTTTGGCTGTTAATCCAAGCTTAATCATTGCGGATGAGCCAATTTCTGCCTTGGATGTCTCCATACAAGCACAAGTAGTAAACCTGCTTAAGTCGATTCAGGAGGAGCGGGAATTAACCTTCCTGTTCATCGCACATGATTTATCGATGGTGAAATACATTAGCGATCGGATTGGTGTTATGTATAAGGGTCAGATAGTTGAATTGGCCAAGAGCAGTGAGTTATATAAAAACCCTCTCCATCCTTATACAAAGGCTCTATTATCTGCTAACCCTATTCCGGATCCAGCGGTTGAGAGACAAAGGGAAAGGATTGTCTTTCAGGAAGCGGAATATAACCAAGAAAGGGAACGAGTATTTCGCGAAGTCGGGGATGACCACTGGATTTTATGCTCAGAGAAGGAATTTGAGAATGTAAGAAAATATGAATCAATTACCAAAGACATGAAATAGTCTTTCCTCTGGAGGGATGAGGATGAATAGAAAAGGGAGATACATACTTGTTCTCGTTACAGCTATTGGTTGTTCGCTTTTACTTACCTTTAAGCAATCAGAGCCGCTTTGGATTGGTTTTGTGAACAGTCTGTTTTTTGTCGCCTTAGCTATTTTTTGTTTTGGCATAATAGGCTTATTGCTTCAAAAAGGAGCCTATCATCTGACAATTACGAGCTTTAGGAGATTTTTTAAGCATTCCGGGAAATTAGGAGAATACATTTTAGAAAGAGATGAAGGGGAGATGCAAAACCATAAAACGTCCCAACTGCTATTCCCGCAAATATTAGTCAATTCAGGAGGATGTCTTCTACTTTTGTCCTGCTTGGCTTCTATTTATTTTCTTGGATAAGATTGTATAAAAAAGGGGTGCTTCCGGCATGGAGCACCCCTTTCATGACGAATTACTTAATTAATCTTGACCCATTTATACGTTTTATTGCCGCCATATGGGTGGTCAGCAATGCCTTTGACATTCGTCTTCGTTAAGGTGGTCTTTCCTGCTTGGAACATTGGAGAAACTGCGGCATTCTCTTCAATGAGAATTCGCTCAGCTTCCTGTAAATTACCCCAACGCTTGGCAATATCCGTTTCCTTATAAGCTGCGTCAATCAGCTGGTCAAATTCCTTGTTGGAGAAATTCATCCAGTTATAAGGGTTATTTGTGTGGAAGATTTCCAGAAACGAAATCGGGTCATGATAATCCGGGCTCCATCCGCTATACGATAATTCGTAATCTTGTTTTGCCTCTAGGTCTAGCTTCTGTTTGGACGGCTGCTGGTTTACGTTGAGTGTTAATCCTGGCAAATTCTTTTCTAGCTGATTTTTGACATATTGTGCAACGGTTTTCGTTATATCGCTATCATAGCTTAACAGCTCAAGCTCGATTTCCTTGACGCCTAATTCCTTAAGCCCCTTATTCCAATATTCTGTTGCTTCTTGGGTATTCGTTTCGTTAAATCCATCATACTTCGCTCGAAAATCCTTACCGCTCTCATCTTTCGTGAATTCCTTAGGTACGACGAAATGGGCTGCCAAGGAGCCATTGTTCAAAATGGATTCAATGTCTTTTTTGTTCCATCCTAAATCGAGTGCCTTACGGATATTCACATTGGCTAAATACTTATTTTGCTGATTCATGCGGATGAAATAGACAGTAGGGTCGAGTGAGCTCTTATATTCAGGAGCCGAAGAATATTGATCGACAAATTCAGCTGATAAGCCAATAGCATCCAGTTCGCCTGATTCAAACATATTTACAGCAGTGGCTGTATCATTTATGACATTTGCCTCAATCGAGTCAATTGCGACGCTTTCGGCATCCCAATAGTCTTTGTTTTTCTTATAAGTCCAGCTTGCCCCTTGTTTCCAGTCTTCCAATGTAAATGGTCCGTTATAGATTAAATGATCAGTTCCCAAGGCATAATTTTCACCTTGTGATTCAACGAATTCTTGATTTTGTGGGAAGAAAACAGGTGTCGTCAGCAGGCTTAAAAAGTATGGAGAAGGATTTTCTAATTCAACTTGAAGAGTGTAATCATCAGTTGCCTTGACTCCTAGTTCATCGACTTTATCAAACAGCTCATGATCCTTTGTTTGGATGGCAATAGAGTTCTTGAGCGGAGCCATGAGATAAGAGAATGGACTTAATGTTGAAGAGGAATGAGCTCTTTTCCATGCGTATTCAAAATCATGTGCGGTAACAGGCGTCCCATTGCTCCATTCAGCCCCTTCCCTTAATTTGAATGTGTAGCTTAATTGATCATCACTCACCTCATAGGATTTAGCAATTCCTGGAGTCGGCTCATTATTTTCATCGAGCCGGTAGAGTCCTTCAAAAATATTATTCATAACAATGGAAGAAGGAACATCATAGCTCCCAAGAGTATTTATGGTAGCAATATCATTTGCTGAAACCTTCAATACTTGATTGGCACTGCTTGTTTCTTTTCCCTGTGACTCTGACCCGCTTTCATTGTCCTGTTGGCATCCTACTAGAGCAAGACAAACCACGAACAGGCAGATGAACAGAAACCTTGTCTTTTTTTTAACCTTCATTCACTTATTCCCCCTTTTTTATGGCACTGCTTTTTGTATTTCCACTGGGTAAAAAGCAGGTACTATTTAAATACATGCAATATTCATGCCAAAGTGAAATGGAAAGTTATAAGGACATATTAAATTGTTAATAAAATATCAGGTTAGGTAGTGTACAATTTTTTAGACATTGAATAGGTCGAGGATGTTTAAATATTGAGATGGAAGTGAGTTGCTGAAGGGCTGTAAGAAGGATGAGAGAGGGGCTTTAATAGTAGCCCCCTTCTCTAAAAAATGACATCAATTGCTGATGCTCTTTTCATTTTCTAATTTGCGATAATAGACTGCCAGCAGCATGGACGGTATTGTGCATATCACCATGCCCAAGAAGGCATATTGCGGCTCAATTTCGTATAAATATCCGCCAAATATTGTGAACACAGCTGTGCTCCAACTGAGGGCAAAGGCTGAATATAAGCCCTGTGCCTTTGCTACATGGGCGGATGGGATAAACTTAATCAAATATTTCATGAAGGCATAATGCCCCATTGCAAATGATAGAGAGTGCAAGAGCTGCGCAACCGAGAACATGATCACATTCGGGAAGGCAAATACGAGCACCCAGCGAATGGTTGAACCAAATGAGGCAATCGCCAATAGTGAGCCGACAGAGAAGCGTCCGAATTTCCGGTCCGCGATGGCGAAGAAAATAATCTCCGCAATAACCGCAATATTGATGATGACCCCGATTAAATATTTCGGTGCTTCAATCTCCTGCAAGAAGAGATAGCCATAATTATAGTAGGATGCATGGGCAGCCTGCAGCAGGATGACAATCATCAGAACCAATGGGAAGTTCTTGATGCGGAATAATTTCATCCATCCGCCTGTTTGCGGCAGGTCAGTCTTTGGTTTCTCTGACAAAATGAGCGGTGCACGCATAAAGCCAAGTCCGACAGAGATGACGGCTGTCAGTAATAATCCCCATAAGATCATGTTATCGCCATACATGCCTGTAAAGACGGTCAGCAGGACACCGGAAACGATGAACCCAGTTGATCCCCATTGGCGGCTTTTCCCATAATCCCTAAGCTGATGATTCTGTACCAAGACGGTAGCTGCATTATCCAAGGCAGGCATCAATGTTGGGTAGAAAATATGAATGATCAGTGTAACGATCAATAAGCTCATAAAGGATTCGGCCGGAATATAGCATAGAATGGACAAGACGGTCGCAATCCCCGCCATATTAAGCACAGCCTTACTTGTGAACTTCCCGGATAAATAGGGGAAGACAAACAAGGTAGAAAGCCCTCTTGCCACAAGGCCTAAGCTCATGATCAAGCTCGCCTCTGCAACCGAGACTCCTTTCACATCTACCAGCCAGCCTGTCCAATAGGGAAGGAAGATTCCCCATGTCACATAAAAACTAAAGAATTGTATACTCATCCAACGATGCGCGTTCATTATGTATCCCCCTTTGTATGCATGGTATCATGAAAAGACAGAATAATAATATGAGATTTCTCATATTTCAGAGGTGGAACATGGAAATCTATAAAGGTGGGAAAAAGGAGCAGTATATACAGCAGCATTCGATTGCTCATCTATTCGCTTCTCCAGTTGAGAAAATGATTGAAGTGCATGAATACAAGCGAGATGAATGGATTATTTGGGAAGGTCAGAGAACGGAATATCTCTTCTATGTGATGGAAGGGAAGGCGAAGATTTATGTGACCCATCAGAATGGGAAAGCGTCTCTCTTGAACTTTGTACATAGGAATGAATTCATTGGCGAAATGGAGCTCCTGCATGAGGTGTATTATACAAGGGGTGTCCAGGCAGCAACAAGAACGGTATGCCTGGCTCTCCCCTTTCATCCATGCCGCAGCGAGCTGCTTGAGGATGCTAAATTCTTGAGAGAATTAACAAAGGTATTGAGCGTGAAAGCAACCATTATGGCAGAAAGATATTCGCAGACTTTAGCCTATCCGCTTGAAAATAGACTGGCCGACTTTATTTTGCAAACGGCAGATGAAGGGCTTTATCGGGAAAAGCATGTTATCGTCTGTGATTACTTAGGGGTATCCTACCGTCATTTATTGCATGTGCTTGCACAGTTTTGTGAGAAGGGATACTTGGAGAAGGAACGGCGATATTACTTGATTAAGGATGAAGAGTCATTATACAGGCTTGCCGGGATGCTGAAGAATTGATGAAGGCATGATGAATGATTGAAACGAGTCTAAAGGAAAGGGACAGATTCTTATGAAATTTATACTAGCACCTGATTCATTTAAAGAAAGTATGTCAGCGAAAAAGGCATGCCTTGCGATGGAGAAAGGGATTAAGACGGTCTTTCCGAATGCCGAATGTGTAGCTGTACCGATGGCAGACGGAGGAGAGGGAACAGTTGAATCCTTGGTAAGCCAGTCAAATGGCGAAATCATTCACATAGAAGTCATTGGTCCATTAGGTGAAGCCGTAACTGCGCAATATGGCCTGATTAGTGAGGGACAGACAGCCGTCATTGAGATGGCTGCAGCTAGCGGGCTCGAGTTAATTAAACCGGCTGATAGAGATCCGCTTCTGGCCACTACCTTTGGAACAGGTCAACTGATCAAGGATGCTCTGGACAGAGGGGCGAGACGATTTCTGATTGGCATCGGCGGAAGTGCCACCAATGACGGCGGAGCGGGCATGCTTCAGGCATTGGGTGTTTCCTTTAAGGATAAGGATGGAGAAGAGCTGCCCTTTGGCGGCGGAGCGCTTGGGCATCTTCATACCATTGATACAAGCAGAATGGATGAACGATTCAAGTTGGTGCAAATCGATGTCGCCTGTGATGTGACCAATCCCTTGATTGGGGGCAATGGCGCATCAGCCGTTTTTGGTCCGCAAAAGGGAGCAACACCAGAAATGGTCCGCCTGCTCGACTGTAATCTTGCTCATTATGCCGAGATGATTCAAAGGCAGCTTGGAAAAGATATTGCGGGCTGTGAAGGGGCGGGAGCGGCTGGTGGACTGGGCGCAGGTCTTCTTGCCTTCATGAATGCCGATTTGAAAAGAGGAATTGATCTTGTCATTGAATATACAGGCATTGAGAATGTAATGAAGGATGCTGATTATGTGTTTACGGGTGAAGGCAGTATTGACGGTCAAACCTTATTTGGCAAGACGCCCTATGGGGTTGCGAAGATTGCTGAGAAATATTCCATTCCTGTCATTGCCTTTGCTGGCAAGGTAGGCAAAGGAACAGAGGAACTCTATGAACATGGCTTCTATGCCATTGTCGGTATCTTAAAAGGTGTAACAACCATAGAGGAAGCTCTTGAATCTGGTGAAGAAAATTTAGCCTTTGCTGCAGAAAATGTATGCCGCATCTTGAACATTACCCTATAAGGGAACACTGCTGATAGACTAACGGGTTCTCTTTTGAGGGAGAAAAATAGAAATAGCAAGCCGTATAACACAGCAATTAACATTGTTAATTTGCTTGTTAAAACCATAGATGATTAAACGAAAAGGAATGCGAGGGAACATAATAGAATATTTAATAAGGTTAAATTCAGTCAAACCTTATAATATGAAGGGGCAGTTTAGTTTAACAAGAGCAACTGAGAAAGTAACATTAAGTTAATTCAGTATTTTAAGAGTAAAAATAAAAAAGGGGGGAGAAGAAGTAAGATGGGAAAACGTACAAAAACAATAGCATTAAATATATTAGCTATAATTATATTGTATGCCTTATTTGCAAGTATTGGGGAAGTTAGGCAAAGTTCAAAAACAGTAGATGAAGCATTTGAAAAGTTTAAGAAAGAATTTGTTTATAGTGAAATCAGCGATAAACAATTTTACCTTATCGAAAATTCTACATTTCTACTATTTGAAGCTGGAAATACTGTTTCATTAGTCCAGTTTGAAAAAGGGATATTTGGTTGGAAACCAACTTATTATTCCCACGATGAAGATAGAGGCTTATCCTATTCTTCAAGTTTTGATTTTGGAGAAGCCCTTTTGCACGGAGTCATTCCAGAAGAAATAACGAATGAAACGAATACCGTAAAAGTGAATGGAATAGAGGCAGATATTGTTAAGCTCAATGATAAAACGAGAGTTTGGATTTTGATAAACAATAAACCAAAAAACTTTTCTAACATAAACATAGACTTCTTAGATAAGGACGGACATATAATTAGCGAAATATAAGTACATATATCATTTCTAAAGGTATTTGCTAGTATTTTAACACCCTTTTCTGTTGAATTCCTTATAGAAGAAATGGGCAGGTTAGCGGAAGAAGTAATTTTCTGAAACTTCAAACTAGTATCTCTCGTATATTAATTAATAACAGGAAATACCAAGAAAGGGGATTTTATTTTGCAGTTGCTTTTAAATGGATTATATAGAGGGTCTATTCCATTGGGTATCTTACTAATCATTTCATTGTCGTATAAGTTGCAAGGACAATCAGATGATTCGAGTGCTTATTTTTTTTATGGCCTAATAGCCTTTTTCCTCGGATTGGCAAGTGTTATCTATCAAATTAAACAATGGAGTTTCTTGAAACAAATCTTTGCTCATTATATGGCGATGCTGATTACAGTTTTCCCAACGTTGCTTTTAAGTGGTTTTTATCCGTTAGATTCATTTAAAGATGTATTTGATGTGTACCTCCAATTTAATAAAGTGGGAATTATCTTATTCTTAACTATATATTTTATTGAATATGTTATTTCACGTAGAAATTCTAGTAATAGCACTTCTATATGATTGGGGTGTCGATTGACGGTGGTGTTGATCTAAGAAGGATTAATCCCTTTTTTGTAACCTCTTATGGAAGAAAAGGGCAGTTTAGTGCAAGAAGGATTTGCTGCCATACATACCGAATTATATGGTTATAGCTTTGAAGCTGTGACTAATAAAGATATATGGAGAGGGTTAATTTTGAGACTGTTTACGATTCTTATTATTTTATTTTTATTGTTGTTTTTAATAGAAAAATTGATAGAAAAATTTCTGGGTGTAAAGAGAAGAAGAATTTCCGAAACCCCTGGCAAAAGCGTTGATCGATGGGGGAGAACGATAATACTCATTATTTTTTTGGTCGTCTATTTCTTTGCTCTAACAAAGGGGTCGGTTGACACCCTAAAATGGTATTGGGTTCTATTTTTAACAGTATTAGCGGGGTTTCAAATTATATTGGAATGGAAGTATCTAAAAGAATCAAAACAATATATCTCAACACTTATAAGCTCGACGATATGTTTTATTTTCATAATATTCTTTGTTATTCGCTTTTACAACTAAAAATTAGCATTTGAGAAATGAGAGTAGTTGCTTTTTTACTAACGAGGCAGTTGTGCGGCCGAGCCTAGGTCGTATCATATAGCGGGTGGGATTCCCGCCGAGTAAGAACTAGCCATTCGCTCGTAGCGAGTCTTGGAGGGGCAAAGGTAACTTTGGTCTTTAAGCGTAGACAGTTAGGTGGCGGGCCGAAAGCCAAATGGTTGAAGGGATTGAGCTCCATAAACGTTTGTAAACCGAGAGGGCTGATGCCTTAACTGCGTGTAGAAAGCAATATTTTATCTTTTGTTATAGGCGAGAAAGATAAAACCTCTCTGGAGTCAGAGACCTTGGCACGTCATACATAGATATGATACGGCAACTCGGGAGACCCTACCGGTCTCTTCTGTTTATTAGAAGAGTATGGTGTACAAGCGATAACAAGTAAGGAAACCAAATGCCGGGTAGGGAGTCGGATAGCAGCGTAGTACCAATGAAGTTGGGTAATGCCGATGGAGGAAAGGCTAGCTACCAGTTATTTCCCTTATTGGGGACACATTTACTACACACAGAGGTAGGGATAATAAATGGAAACAAAACTACTAAGGATAGCAGAATTAGCCAAATCTGACCCTAAGATGAAATTTACATCTCTTGCACATTTATTAAATGTGCAATCACTCATTCAATGTCATCATGAGCTGCCAAACAATAAGGCAACTGGTGTGAACGGTACAACGAAAGAGCAATATGCTGAAAGTCTTGAAGAAAACATAATGGACTTAACAAACAGACTTAAAAGCAAAAGTTATCGTCCAGTTCCGGTTAGAAGAATGTATATTCCAAAGCTTAACTCTAATAAGAAAAGGCCATTAGGAATACCGGAACATGAGGATAAAATTGTCCAGAAAGGCATTGCAAAAGTGCTAAATGCTATCTATGAGAATGACTTTCTAGACTGCTCTTTTGGGTTTCGACCAAACAGAAACTGTCATGATGCGTTAAAGATACTAAACTTTTATGTAGAAAAAAGATTAGTAAGCTATGTAGTAGATGTAGATATCAAAGGCTTCTTCGATAATGTTGACCACAAATGGATGATGGAGTTCTTGAAACATAGAATAACGGATCCTAGCCTCCTGAGAATAATCAGTAGGTTCCTCAAAGGTGGTTACATGGAGGAAGGCAGGAGATACAAAACAGATAAGGGTACACCGCAAGGTGGAGTAATATCTCCTATCTTGGCTAATGTGTACCTTCATTATGTACTCGACTTATGGTTTGAGAAAGTGGTTAGGAAACAATGTGAAGGACAGGCATACATGGTAAGATATGCGGATGATTTTGTTTGTTGTTTTCAACACAAAAGGGAAGCTATACAATTCTACGAGTCATTAAAACTGAGATTGAAGAAATTTAACTTGGAAATAGCTGAGGATAAGACCAAGGTTATTCCCTTCGGGAGATTTGCAGAAAATAACGCGAAACGAACAGGGAATGGTAAGCCTGCAACCTTCGATTTCCTTGGATTTACGCATTATTGTGGAAAAAGTAAACAAGGAAAATTTCGTGTAAAACGGAAATCGAGCAGAAAGAAAGTCCAAGGCAAGCTGAAAGAATCTAAGGAATGGTTGAAGTCTAATAGAAATAAAAATATCCATTTAATCATGGAGAGATTTAGACGTTCTCTAGTAGGATACTACAACTATTACTGCATCACAGATAATTCTCGAACGGTTAATGACTTCAAAGAGAAAATCGAAATTTTACTATTTAAATGGCTGAATAGAAGGAGCCAAAGAAAGTCCTTTACATGGGATAAATTCAGGCTATTCCTTCAAATGTTCCCACTTCCTAAACCAAGAATCAGGGTCAATATTTATGAATTAAGGAAAGAAATTAGCTATATTCTGTAAATGATAACTAGGAGGAGCCGTGTGCGTTAATAGCGCAAGCACGGTTCTGAGAGGGGGGAGAAGCACAATTTACCGTAAGGTAAAAAGGCTCTCTTCTACTCGACTAGCTCAGGAAGGAAAGGTAATCATAAAAACAAAAACGGGAACAAAGATATAATTATTTTAATTTCATATTTTAACGAGGTGTAGAATAAGTGAAAAAAATGAATACGTTTATTTATGTAAGCCTAATAATAGCAACTTTATTTGGGGTCTCTGGGCAAGATATTGCGTACTTTTTAAATGAGAATTTCATTGAATCTTATCCATTATATTATTTAACTACTTTAACAGTAATAAGTATATGTTTATACATATGTTCGATGATTTTAATTTTTATAAAATATAGGAAACAAAGAAAAACTAAAAACACATTAGGAATTGAGTTGTATTTGTGTTTTATCATTGGGTTGCCAGTTTCTTGTTGGTCTTTATTGGTTACTGCTATGTGGTGGGGTTAATACGGACTTATTACTTTTTAAAGTGAAGTTATTAATTTATTGGTCGATTATGAGTGTGTAATTCTCTGGAATGATTAACACACTTTTCTGTTGAATTCCTTATTACAAACGGGCAGGTTAGCGGAAAAAGGATTTTCAACGATCGATAGAGAATAGTAATAGGGATTCTCAGGGGAGATTCTATTCTAACTTAATGGAGAGTGGAAAAATGGGCCAAAAGAGTATATCTGGTATTGTAGGAGGAATTTTGATAGCGGTAAGTATTGTAGTCGGGGCTTTCTTAATCTCTGATTCTTCATCTATTGCTACTACAAGTAATGAAGAAGAAGTATCAACAGAGAAAAGTGTATTCACTATTGATGACCTGGCTGAATATTTATCTGTAAGCACTAAAGACATAGAAGAAATTATTGAAAAAAGGGATATAGAGAAAGCATCTATTGAAGAGGGAAATTTTGATACCTATAAATATATTCCTTATCTGACTATTTCGGGTGAAGTCCGTTTCTTGAAAAGCGAAATAGACAAATGGCTAGAATATCATTCGAAAAATAATTTTCATTCTTGATGAGATACACTAGGCGAATTTTATATCCATCTCTTGAGCTAAAGGGGCAGTTTAGTTGAAGAAGGAATAATATAATTGATTAAATAGTATGTTGAAAATATAAGAGTGAAAGCGTAGGTGGATTAATTTGTTAGAAATATTTCCTGTATATATGAATTCCTTTAAACAAGATAGATTAATTAGAGTATATTTACCTAAGAATTACGATGAAGGTAAGAAAAAATACCCTGTATTATATATGCACGATGGACAAAATGTTTTTAATGATAAAGATGCAATTGGTGGTACATCTCTAGAACTTGAAAAATACTTGGATGAAAATAGATTAGAAGTTATCGTTGTTGGAATAGATCAAAATACCAAGGATAGAATAAATGAATATTGTCCTTGGGAAAATGGGGAATATAGCAAAAAAATATTAGGAAACGATAGTACATCTGGTGGAAAAGGGATAGAGTATGTTGACTTTATCGTGAATGAACTAAAGCCATTTATAGACAATAAATACCGCACGATAAAGGATAATACCGCAATGGCAGGTATCTCTTTAGGGGGACTTATTACTACGTACGCTATGTGTCGTTATCCTCAAGTATTCAAAAATATAACTGTATTATCCTCTGCTTTTTATCGTAACCAAGAGGAAATTGAAAAAGCAATAAAGGAAGCTGATTTGTCTTTAATTAAAACGATTTACTTAGACTGCGGAGATAGAGAATCTGGAAATGAAGAAGTCGTAAACAAGGAGTTTTTAGCTTCAAATCAAAGCATTTATGATATTTTAAAAATGAAAGTATCAAATACAGAGTTTGCAATTATTGTTGATGGTGAACACAACTATTCATTTTTTAGAGAAAGAGCACCTAAAATTTTTTCTTTTATCAAAAATTGAAGATAAAGAAGTCTCGTACTTAAACAAACGGGGGGCATTGATCCAAGAAGGATTAACGCCCTTTTATGTTGAACTTCTTATGGAAGTAAAGGGGCAGTTTAGCGGAAGAACAACTTTTGGTATAATATAGAAACTGAGTGACAAACTTGGTGTAAACGCTAGAATAAAGTTGACAGTTTTTGCTTGATAGGATTTTACACTTTTGCTCAATCAACCTACTACTTTAGTAAAATAGATGGTGACATTATTTTACTGGGGGTTAGGGTTTTGGAGGAGAAGTTAGTGTTATATGTCAAGATTCATGAATTGCGTAAGAGGAAGTTTAAAGTCGCACAAATCGCTAAGGAATTGAAGATTTCAAGACCAACTGTCTATAAGTATTTAGAAATGACATTTGATGAAGCAAAAGCCTATACGGAACAGCCTTTGGGGAAGAAGAAAAAACTAGACCACTATAAAGACTGGATACTTGCCTGGCTTGAAGAGTACCCTCACCTCAGTAGTGCACAAATTCATGATTGGCTTTTGGAGAGATACCCCGACCTAGTGGTCGGTGGAAGTACGGTAAGAACGTATGTAAGAGATATTCGTGAAACCTATCAGATTGAGAAAAAGGTTGTTGTCCGTCAATATGAAGCCGTTCCTGAACAGCCAATGGGCAAACAGCTTCAGGTAGACTGGGGTGAAACCAAACAGAAAACGACAGACAATAAAGAAATCAAACTGTACTTTATTGCTTTTGTGCTCGCTCACTCCAGACATAAATATATGGAATGGCAGGCACATCCTTTTACCACGAGAGATGCCATTCGTTGTCATGAAAATGCATTCCAGTTCTATGGTGGACGAACAGAAGAAATTGTTTATGATCAGGATCACTTAATCACAGTGAGTGAGAATGCAGGCGAGCTACTGTTAACAGCTGAATTTCAAAGCTATGTGAATGAGCGTAAATTCAACATTCACTTGTGCAGGAGAGCCGATCCAGAATCTAAAGGCATGATTGAGAATGTAGTGAAATACATAAAAGGTAATTTCGCTGACAGTCGTGTGTTTAGCGACATAGAAGATTGGAATGATCGAGCGCGACAATGGCTTGAACGTACGGGAAACCATCAGGTTCATCAGACAACGAAAAAAAGACCAGCAGAAGTGTTTCTCCTCGAAAAGCAACACTTACAGCCAGTCTCTTCGTTACTTTCATATGAAAGTACCCATAACCAAAGTATAACAAGAAGTGTAAGCAAGGACAACACGATCCGTTACAAGTCAAACCGGTACTCCGTCCCACTAGGGACTTATCAAACAAGGAGTAAGAATCTTGTCTGGATTGAAGTGAATGATGAAAATCAACAGACGCTGGTCATACGCAGTGAAGCAAATGGTCAAGTCATCGCCAAACATCTTGTGAGCTCAGAAAAAGGGAAACTCATTCAAAATCGCCATCACATTCGTGACCGTTCCAAAGGGATTGAAGAACTTAAACAACGCCTCGTCTCTCACTTTGTAGATCAGGATCAGGCAGCTGCTTATTTAGATGAAATCAGCCAACGATACCCGAGATATCGTCGAGATCAGTTTGCGATTATCTCTAAAGTGATTCAACAGTATCCATTATTAATTGATACTGTGTTGACAAAGTGCAGAGTAGAGAAATTATATAATGCGAATGATTTCCGGGACATCGCCCATCATCTGGATACACTCCGTGATGAATCGATTGAAAAGGTAGAATCCTTTCGTTCCAGTCTAACAAATCATTCTCATATCAAAGCCCCAACCCGTTCTCTACAGGCCTATACCAGCATCTTAGGAGGTAAAGCCTGATGAACAAGACTGTGCATGAATTACAAGATCAATTTCGTCAGTTACGTTTATCAGAGACAGCGGAGGAGCTGCCTCAGCTTCTTCGCGAAGCTGAAAAAGCCTCATGGACCTACTTGGAGTTTCTAGAATCTATCACACGATATGAATTAGCAAAACGTGAGGCAAAAAGCCTTGAAAAAAGAATGAAATGGGCACGCTTCCCTTTTGTGAAGTCGTTAGATGAGTTTGAACTGAAAGGACAAAACGTTCTGACAGCCCGCGAACTTTCTCAACTTCGGGAATTAAGCTGGCTAGAGCAACAGTACAATTTAATCCTTTTGGGCCCGCCCGGCATTGGGAAAACATATATCGCAATTGGATTGGGACTCGAGGCCGTATACAGAGGGTTCAATGTTTACTTCACCACTATGGGGGAACTTGTACAGCTTTTAAAGACAGAAGAATATCTAAATAAGGCTAAAGTTCAGCTCAAAAGAATAAGGAATGCCGACCTTGTCATTATCGATGATTTAATGTACATGGCGATGGATCAAAGAGAGGCCAACTTATTCTTTCATTTGATTAACCATTTATACGAACGAAGTTCGATTATCCTGACGTCAAATAAAAGTCCGGATGAATGGGGAAATTTAATAGGAGATCAAGGGATCACAACCGCTATTTTAGATCGCTTACTTCATCGTGTAGAAGTCATCCGTGGGGAAGAAAATGAGGAAAGCCATCGTATGAAACACCGAAAAAGCATTTTTTCGGCAAAAGTGTAAACAAGAAACGAGCAAAAAATGTAAAAATCGACTTGACGTCTACACTTGGAGGGTTTATGTCTAGAAATCTATACTTTTATATTTCACTTACAGCAATTACAATTATAAGTTTGCTTTTTTTGACTGGATGCCCTGGGGCATCAGATTATGATATAGATTTACCTGATAACTATTCAATTGTTAGAACCTCTGCTAATGAAGTGACAATAGCACCTAAAACAAGTAAAGATAGTTGGGGATCTACTATAATACCTGCTAAAGTTACTGAAGTTGGTTGGGATGACCAATATATTATCGCAAAACAAATAAATATAGACTCCGAAAGTAGTAATGGTTCTGGAATACCAGATGAGCAGGAGTATCATTTTTGGATTATACAAATAAAGACTGGTGAAGTAACAGGCCCTTTAGATGATTTAAGTTTAACGAAGAAAAAGGAAGAATACAGAATATCTAATGATATTGTTTTAAAGAAGATAGAGGATTTAAAAAAGAACTACACTTATTGAGCTACCCGGGGCATTAATTCAAGAAGGATTAATGCCTCTTTATGTTGAACATCTTATGGGAGTAAAGGGGCAGCGCGACAAGTTTTGTTATAAGCACTCCGGTGCGAAAGACGAGGAATTTCCACAGAAATTCTAACTTTATAACCGAGGATAGGAATGATAAAACCATGTATTTTGAAACTATCCCATTGATACTCCTGCATGCGTCATAATGGACAGATTATGGGGTATGAAGCTCAGGTGAAGTCGGCAGAACAAAGGCTAAAGCCATTCCTTTCAGGATAAAGGTATGCCAATGGATATGCCGGATGGCTGAAAAACTAAATAAGGTGAGAATTTTCTTACACAAAGAACGGACGAACTTCCGAATGTACAGGTCTAGAGTTTCGAACAATAGGAAACTATTGTACCACCCTTACGGTGGTGTGAGTGATGTGGAGTAAAAATTGCCCCTCTGAAACACGTTATATCGAACAATGGCGGTATCCAGCTCACAGGCTTACAGGAAGCACCTACGTTTAGATAGATAGCTAAGTTATAAGGGACTTGGAAAGTAAGGAACGTTGATTCGAGGGCTGTCACCCAAAACGGTTGCTATAAGTAATTGAACGAAATGCACTTGTCCTTATGAGGGTAGGGGTACGACTGATGAAGCTTCTGTAACGGAGGTAGAGGAACAGCCCCAAGTCTAGTGATTGGCAACGATTATTTTTCAATTGTGCATTGCACCGGTCGGGTAAGAACGTGGGAACATCACCTCACAAAGGAATGATGCCACAGTGCAAGCTCTACGATACTGGGATTACTATGATATGACCGACACTTTTACTGACTTGTACCACCGAGCTAAAAATAAAGAAACATTCCATCACTTATATGACGTCATCACGTCGAGGAATAACATTTTATTAGCTTATCGGACTATCAAGTCAAATAAGGGGTCTAAGACCCCCGGTACAGATGGAAAAACCATCATCGACATAGAGAGACTAACAGAAAATGATTTAGTAGAAAAGATACAAAAACAGCTCAAGAATTATCGCCCGAAGAAAGTCAGACGAAAATTAATTGAAAAAGATAATGGTAAAATGCGACCTCTAGGCATTCCATGTATCCTCGATAGAATCATTCAACAGTGTTTCAAGCAAGTATTGGAGCCAATTACGGAAGCGCACTTTTATAATCATAGTTACGGTTTTAGACCTTTACGGTCTACACATCATGCGATGGCAAGAGTTCAATTCCTTGTTAACCATTCTAAACTTCACTATGTTGTTGATGTTGATATCAAAGGCTTCTTTGACAATATCAATCATACATTGCTCATTAAACAGCTGTGGAATTTAGGTATTTATGATAGAAAAGTTTTAGCTTGCATTTCAAAAATGTTAAAAGCTGAAGTTGATGGTGAAGGCATTCCGGAAAAGGGTTCACCGCAAGGTGGACTACTATCCCCGTTATTATCTAATGTGGTTTTGAATGAATTAGATCAATGGATAGCGAATCAGTGGGAACTCTTCCCTCTTGATAAGCCATATACGACACGCGAAGGTGAACGCTATGCAAAGATTCACACAAAGTTAAAAGAAGGTTATATAGTTCGCTATGCCGACGACTTTAAAATCTTATGTCGGGACTGGAAGACAGCCGAAAAATGGTATCATGCCGTTAAGCTTTTTCTGAAAGAGCGTTTAAAACTTGACATTTCACCGGAAAAATCAAAAGTAATTAATCTGCGGAAACATGAATCAGCCTTTCTTGGATTTACGATACGTGCCATTCGCAAAGGTGAAAAACGTGTGGCCCATACTTTTGTGAAAGCCGAAAAGATACAGAAAATAAAAGATGAAGCGAGGAAACGAATTGAGGCACTTCGAGCCTCACCAACGACTCAAAATGCTTTGCGATTTAATAGCTTTGTCTTAGGGCTGCATAATTACTTTAATCGAGCTACACATGTCAACTTAGCCTTCTCACGTCTTGCTTATGATATAGGTGCATCTATGTACAATCGTCTTAAACCAGTCGGGAAATACGCCCATCCAGCGAATCCGCCGCCAACCTATAAGAAGTTATACAGTTTGAGGTTCAAGACATTTGAAATTGCTGGTATTCATCTCTTCCCTCTTGCGAATGTTCAGACAAAGAACACTATTTGTTTCACACAAAGTCTGACACTATTCACAGTTGAAGGCCGAGCGCTAATTCATAAGAATTTGCATAAGAATATCAAGCAAGAAATTGCCTTGCTAATGGAGTCAAATATCCCGACACGAAGTGTCGAATATATGGACAATCGAATCAGTCGATATAGTATGAAACAAGGAAAATGTGAAATTACAGGACAATTTCTACAAGCACGGGATGTACACTGTCATCACTACGTGCCAGTACATCTCGGCGGAAATGACAAGTTCAATAACTTACGCATTCTCTACAAAGAGGTACACAAACTAATCCATATGACAGATACAACTAAGATGAATATACTCATAAAAAGTTTGGATATCACGCCACCGATATTAGAGAAAATCAATAAATATCGGGAAAAGTGCGAGTTAGAACCTATCATATAATCCAAATCAATAAGAGTAACTTGAAACTTATAATCAAAACCATCGCCAGATGGAACGCGGAATGCTTGGAAACTGGCACGTTCCGTGTGGAGCAGGGGAAAAGCCGGAGATAACTTCAAACGCTTACCTATTGCTACGGTGTGCGTTAATAGCGCAAGCACGGTTCTGAGAGGGGGGAGGAGCACAATTTACCGTAAGGTAAAAAGGCTCTCCTCTACTCGACTTGTTCAACGTAGGTCAGTTGCCCAGAAGAATATACTCCTGCTGTTTTTTTAGAATACTTGTTTAGTAAATTCACTTTTGTCTTATCAGTAAATAGCAAGACCTTTATTTGAAATTCAAAATGTAGCTAATGGCTATTTATCTCTGTTTTTAATATCAAGAATATTCTTCAATATTATAATTAGTAGGATATAAATAGATAACTGAAATATTGCATTTATATCTTCATATAAAAATAGGTATCTAGGTATAAAAGGAAATATAAAAGTAATAAATAAAGCTAAGATTATAGTTAAAATTAATATACCGAGCACATGCTTCAAAAAAAAAACCTCCTTGATTAGCAGAAATCATAAATAAGATAACATATCACACTACTAAAATAAACCAACCTTAAAATCAAAAAAAAAGTACTATATGTTCATTTTTGATGTTTTTTAAGTAAATATGATCTATTTAAGTGAAATAATTACTAAAAACATCACGGAAAATACCCTTATTTTGTAAAATAATTAAGTAACATAAATAATATTTTTTTTTGCCCTTTTACACATTGGCCTAAGTTTGGTAATATATTCCTTGAAAGTAAACCTAATTTAAGAGGAGGATATTATGAAAAAGGTATTAATAAGGGGCCTTATGATGGCGCTAGGATTAACTTTATTCTCAGGTAACTATGCTTTTGCTGCAGAAAATAACATTGCAGCACCTGAACATGAAGTAGATGTGAAGTTGATAGAAATGGGATATGATTCTGAAGAGGTAGAAGACATTAATTACAAAACAAAAAAAGAGATTGTTAACAGTGGTGGAGAAAAAGCTGATTTTACTATCGAAGATGTTACATTAACCTATCATAGTTTAGATGGTGCTATCCATGAAGTTACTGAAGATAATAAAAAAGAAATTGCTAAACTAGAAAAACAAGATAGAGAGACTGCTAGGTTACTAGATCCACTATCATTTGCAGGAATCGACGAGGAACAATTTG
This sequence comes from Gracilibacillus sp. Marseille-QA3620, assembly GCF_054950035.1. NCBI lineage: Bacteria > Bacillati > Bacillota > Bacilli > Caryophanales > Bacillaceae > Gracilibacillus > Gracilibacillus sp. Marseille-QA3620. The sequence goes on along the minus strand of NZ_CM143102.1, from coordinate 4,191,836 downwards.
ACAAGGTTCAGCCTTTTAGCTCGGGATATAACGGTCGTGCAGTGGGTGATTGGTCTGGTTCAACGTATATCTCAAAAGTCGGTTCAACATCTACTAATAATATTTATCAAGTCTGGACTGAATGGAATTGGATAAATGGCCCAATGGCTTGGTGGGCGACGGATACTGTTGCTACAGCGTGGGATAGTACCTTTCAAGCTAAACAAAATTCAGATGACCAATACAGATTTGTTGTTAGAAAAATGGGAAATGGTAGCTTTGTAACTACCAATATGGATGATTTAGAGATTGAGCATAGCCAATATGGACATCAAGCACAAGTTCCGATTGGTACTTACATTCAGCAATCAGGTGGAATTTCAGAGAAATTACTTGTAAAGAAATCTGTAAGTGGAACAAAAAGTTTAGTTACACATTATGCACATCCTACAACTCCGCTAGGAACCTCGGCTTCTATTGGTCCTATTTCAATTGATTTTTCTTCATTCACAGGATATAACTGGAGTTATAGAATTAATATTAATCTGTAAATACTAATACTCGACTTAGTTAAATTTGTAAGGTTGAAGATACGAGGTACTGTTATTTAACTAACAAGAACTTATACGTAGTATACCTAGGCGTAACATTAAATGTTACGCTCAGACTGTAGACAAAATCAAAGTCTACGGTCTTTTTTATGTTTTTGCATTCAGTATGGACATGAAAGCTATTTTCGGCAGAATAGACTCGCTTTCCGTGGGGGAAGCGCTGAGCCAGCTCGCCTTCGGCAGGAGCTGTCATCAGCCTGCCTCCTTCTCCGTACCAAGAGTCTCACGTTCTGCCGAAAATAGGAGTTCATACTCCACCTAAAACAGCCTTATTTCAAACAGACATTTCCTCATTTTGGTATGATATAGTTATCAATTCTTCTTGAAGGTGATAATGAAATGTTAACCAAACATTCCCCTAAAAACCGTGAACAATTAGAAATGTTCACATTAGATCAACTCGTTCCCGAGAACCATTTGGTTCGGAAAGTAGAAGCCGTCATTGATTTTTCCTTCATCTACTCATTAGTCGAGAATGCTTATTCGGCTGAACGAGGTGTTGGTTTGAAATAAAGTCGCGATATTTATAAAAAAGATGCGATGTTTTGAATAAAGTGTCAATACCGTTTTAGTTTTCCCCACTATCACCGGAATAAAATTCCCCACTGATGCCGTTACTTCGATAACGCTGCTGGATAAATCCCAGCCTTTTTCTTTTCCTTCAAACGATACGAATCTCCTTTGATATTGAAGGTAACCGCATGATGAAGGAGTCGATCTAAGATGGCAGTCGCTAAGACATCATCCCCAAACACTTTGCCCCATTCTATATATGATTTGTTCGAGGTCAAAATCATCGCTCCATGTTCATATCGCTTGGATACCACTTGAAAAAAGACATTTGCCGTCAACTCGTCAAAAGGAAAGTATCCCACCTCATCAATAATCAATAAATCTGGACGGCTCCATTTTTGTGCCAATTTAGGAATGCTTCCTTTTGTTTCTGCCTTACGGCATTCTGCCACCATTTGGTCAGCCGTCAAAAACAAGGCGGTATGTCCCTTTGCCAGAGCTTCTAAGGCAAAAGAGAGGGCGAGATGGGTTTTCCCTACACCAGGTGGCCCTAAAAGAAGACGATTCTCTCCATTGGCAATAAACCGGCAGGTAAGGGTTTCCTTTACACGTTGCTCATTGATGCTTGGCTGAAACGTAAAATCAAAGTCATGAATGGTTTTGGTATAAGGAAGTTTGGCGCGCTTGATTCGATTTTCTAATTTAGCTGATTCTCGACGTTCCCATTCCTGTAAAACAACCGTGTGCAGAAAATCAAAATATGATACATTATGGGTAGAAGCATTCTCTACCAGATCATCCAATTGACTGGCTGTGTCATGCCAGCCCAACTGGATGAGTCGTTCTTCAAGGCTGGATTTCATTCTGATTCATTCCCCTCGAGTGCGGCGTAGGTGGCTAGAGATCGAGCTTCCACCTGTGGAGTAGAAGGACAGAAATCCGGGGTCGGCAAACCAGGGGAGTTCTGTTGTTTCTGCTCTTTTTGTTGTTCTTCTGACTTCTCATAGTGCTCCAACTGAATATGCATATGTGCTTTTCCTGTCATAATGGGATGTTGGGCAATGCGGTCTTGTGCATCGTATATTTCCAACTGTTTGTCCAATGTCACTTTCAACTTAACTTTCTGACCGGCATACCGAAAAGGGACAGAGTATTTCTTTCCTAAGTAAGAGACAAAGCAATCTCTGCTTACCTCCCGCACTTCCCAATGGCTTGTTGGGAATAACGGCTTTATTCCCCAGGCTTGAAGCTGTGGCTGTTCCGTTTGCCAACGCTGAACCGGCGGTTCTTGTGTCGTTTCATTTTTCTTTTTATTAGCTGTTTTGTCCAACCATATCTGTATGTCATGATTCCATGCTTCCAGCGTAGGTTCATGTTTTCGTTGAAAGAAATTTTTCTTTAGGTAATCCACCGTTCTTTCTACTTTTCCTTTCGTCTGTGGGCGGTAGGGTTTACAAGCTTTCGGGACGACCCCATAGTAGGCTAAAAAATCTTCAAACGTACGATTAAAACGAATCTCTGTTGGACTGTGCTTTGTCACGACGGTTTTCATATTATCATAGAGAATCTGATTCGGAATGCCGTTAAAATAGGAGAAGGCATTCATGTGACATTTCATCAATGTTTCGAGCTTCATATCTGTCGTAAACTCAATATACTTCATCCTGGAATACCCCAGAATCATGAGAAAGGCATAAACCTTTTGTGGATGACCATCCATCACTACTTCACCGACTTCCGCCCAATCCATTTGAGCTTGCTTCCCAGGAGGTGTCTCAAATCGCCTAGTGGCCTGTTTCTTTGGTTGTGCCCGGAAGGGCTGCACAAAATCTCGTAAAATTGTACTCTTCCCCTCATACCCCATTGCTGTAATTTCTTCAAGCAAGACCACGCAATTTGTGGTTCCTTCCTGAATTCTTTGTAAGAGATACGCCTTATAGGGATCTAACTTGCTTTTCCGTTTCATTCTCGATTTTGAAGAAGGTGTTTCTTCAGAATGAATATATTTTCGAATGGTTTTTCGGTCGAATCCTGTTTCCTCTGAAATAGCTGATAATGTCCATCCTTTTTGATAAAGTTCTCGAATCATTATAAAATCCCCCATTTTCAACATCGACGATCCCTCTCTTTTGTAGTGATACGTCGATTATCCGTGATTAGTGAGGAATTTTAAATCGGTGTTATTGAGTATTTTAACTCCGGCAGTGACATAAAGTTGTGATGTTTATAAAAATGTTGCGATGCTATTGCCTTAGATCATTTCTCTAAGGCTTGTTTTGTTTAACTTAATCAGATAAAACTTGTGAATTAATGTACTTAAACAATCGGGCAGGTGTGCGGCCGAGCCTAGGTCGTATCATATAGCGGGTGGGATTCCCGCCGAGTAAGAACTAGCCATTCGCTCGTAGCGAGTCTTGGAGGGCTAAAGGTAACTTTGGTCTTTAAGCGTAGACAGTTAGGTGACGGGCCGAAAACCAAATGGTTGAAGGGATTGAGCTCCATAAACGTTTGTAAACCGAGAGGGCTGATGCCTTACCTGCATGCAGAAAGCAATATTTTATCTTTTGTTAAAGGCGAGAAAGATAAAACCTCTCTGGAGTCAGAGACCTTGGCACGTCATACATGGATATGATATGGCAACTCGGGAGACCCTACCGGTCTTTTCTGTTGATTAGAAGAGTATGGTGTACAAGCGATAACAAGTAAGGAAACCAAATGCCGGGTAGGGAGTCGGATAGCAGCGTAGTACCAATGAAGTTGGGTAATGCCAATGGAGGAAAGGCTAGCTACCAGTTATTGCCCTTACTAGGGACACATTTACTACACACAGAGGTAGGAGAAATAAATGGAAACAAAACTACTAAGGATAGCAGAATTAGCTAAATCTAACCCTAAGATGAAATTTACATCTCTTGCACATTTATTAAATGTGCAATCACTCATTCAATGTCATCATGAGCTGCCAAACAATAGGGCAACTGGTGTGAATGGTACAACGAAAGAGCAGTACGCCGAAAGTCTTGAAGAAAATATAATGGACTTAACAAGCAGACTTAAAAGCAAAAGTTATCGTCCAGTTCCAGTTAGAAGAATGTATATTCCAAAGCTTGACTCTAATAAGAGAAGGCCATTAGGAATACCGGAACATGAGGATAAAATTGTACAAAAAGGCATTGCGAAAGTGCTAAATGCCATCTATGAGAATGACTTTCTAGACTGCTCTTTTGGGTTCCGACCAAACAGAAACTGTCATGATGCGTTGAAGATACTAAACTTTTATGTAGAAAAGAGATTAGTAAGCTATGTAGTAGATGTAGATATCAAAGGTTTCTTCGATAATGTTGACCACAAATGGATGATGGAGTTCTTGAAACATAGAATAACTGATCCTAACCTCCTGAGAATAATCAGTAGGTTCCTCAAAGGTGGTTACATGGAGGAAGGCAGGAGATACAAAACAGATAAGGGTACACCGCCAGGTGGAGTAATATCTCCTATCTTGGCTAATGTGTACCTTCATTATGTACTCGACTTATGGTTTGAGAAAGTGGTTAGGAAACAATGTGAAGGACAAGCATACATAGTAAGATATGCGGATGATTTTGTTTGTTGTTTTCAACACAAAAGGGAAGCACTACAATTCTACGAGTCATTAAAGCTGAGATTAAAGAAATTTAACTTGGAAATAGCTGAGGATAAAACCAAGGTTATTCCCTTCGGGAGATTTGCAGAAAATAATGCAAAACGAACAGGGAATGGTAAGCCTGCAACCTTCGATTTCCTTGGATTCACTCATTATTGTGGAAAAAGTAAACAAGGGAAATTTCGTGTAAAACGGAAATCGAGCAGAAAGAAAGTCCAAGGCAAGCTTAAAGAATCTAAGGAATGGTTGAAGTCTAATAGAAATAAAAATATCCATTTAATCATGGAAAGATTTAGACGTTCACTAGTAGGATACTACAACTATTACTGCATCACAGATAATTCTCAAACTGTTAATGACTTCAAAGAGAAAATCGAAATTTTACTATTTAAATGGCTGAATAGAAGGAGCCAAAGAAAGTCCTTTACATGGGATAAATTTAGGCTTTTCCTTCAAATGTTCCCACTTCCTAAACCAAGAATCAGAGTAAATATCTATGAATTAAGAATAGAAATTAGCTATATTTTGTAAATGATAACTAGGAGGAGCCGTGTGCGTTAATAGCGCAAGCACGGTTCTGAGAGGGGGGAGGAGCACAATTTACCGAAAGGTAAAAAGGCTCTCTTCTACTCGACTAGTTGAATTAGGGAAAATGAAGGATGTGTAATTTGATTGGATTCTCTTTTTTGTTAGCTTTTTTAAAGCCTATGATTGTTTCAATGAACTTGAGCTTTTGTATGTTCATCATTCCTTATGAAAAGTCGTATTAAAATAAAAAAGCAACCTTTACATCTCGATTGCTTTAAATAACTAATAATCTTCGAATATACGTCCACATCCCTAGGGTGATGGATACTAGAATTACTTAGGAAGGGATATTTTAATTTTGTGGATTTTTGCCTCAAAACAACTAGCACAAATAGCTTTATATTTACCTTGTCGCTGCTTAGTTGGATAGAGGAGGGCTGCCCCATTTAGGCCGCAATCTTCGCAAGGAATTTGGCCAAACAGCTTCCCGTTCTGATAACTCTTAAAATCCATTGATGCTATTCTCGAAACATTCTTAACGCAACGACACGTATTTCTGTATATGGAATAATTGTGTTCCTCAATACCGACTTGGCCGGTTCTTTCTTTTTTGATTCCAATAATGCCTTTCCTACAGAGTGGACATTGATGTTCTGTGTATATTGCCAAAAAAATTTAACCCCTTTACATTTACCTATCGTACAAAGTTCAGTTTACCGCATATGTTATTTTTTTCCTATATAATTCTCAATAATATTGGTATTTTTTGATCTTAAAAGTGAGTGCTTTCAATAAAGCCAACTTATCTAATTGTCCAATAGCAATATACTGATTCTATTTGTTCATCAAAAAAAGGTAGTGATAAAGTCTTGGCAAGACCCTTTGCCTTGCAAAAATATTCGTTTGAAGTGAATATACACGTAAGGAAGTGTTGGTTTTTATATCCAGTAAATGAAGGGGAAAAGTTATAGAATGGCTTTTATATTAATAGTATTCTTACTATTGTCAGTCGTATTAGTGGTCTCATTGATTTATCTTATCATTTCCGGAATAAATATTCGGGCTGAAGTAGAGCAATATGAGGAGAACTTAAGGAATTCAGGGATTTTAGAAGTGGATCTGATGGAAGGTCGAGTTTTTGAGGACTTTTTGATGAGCCTATTAAAGCAGAGAGGCTATAAAGTCAGCACAACATCTACAACAGGCGACTATGGTGTTGATCTCATCCTATACTCGAATGAAAAAAAGATTATCGTACAAGCTAAACGCTATTCAAGTAAAGTTGGCATAAAAGCAGTACAAGAAATATCTTCTGCTAAAAATTTTTATAATGCGGATGAATGTTGGGTGGTAACAAACAACTATTTTACTAACCCTGCAAAAAATCTAGCGGAGGCTAATAATGTCACATTAATCGATAGAGATGATTTACTGGAGTGGTTAATGGAAGAGACTAAAGGTCCAAGAATGAAAAGGCGAGAAAACAAAAAGCCGGAAAACTTCTATTCAATTATGAAAAAGTTACTGTTGAACAAATAGGGGCATTGATGGTGCAGCACCATTAATGCCTTTTTATGTTGAATTCCTTTTGTAGAAACGGGCAGGTTAGCTCAATAACAATGCAGAACTATACTATATAAATAAAGAATATATTTAAAGGAGGTGATAACTAAGTGGAGAAAACCATCGAGCCAGAGGTGGAGACATCAGGGTTTGTAGAGGTTTTTACAGCTGTTCTACCATTTGTTCTTTTAGCGGCAGTAGTTGTACTCATTGTCGCCATTGTATATGTCGTAAAGATCGTTAATCGTTATCTAGTTAATGGAAAAATAGCCGAACAGAAATTTAAAAGGGAAGAGACAGATATACAGGAGATTAAAAACCAACTTGATCGAATTGAAAAAATCCTAAATGAAGCAAAATGATTTTTCTTATTGTGCTAATAGGGCATTGATCCAGAAAGGATTGATGCCCCTTTATGTTGAACTCCTTATTTAAGTAAAGGGCAGTTTAGCGGAAGAAGGATACTTATTAAAGTGAAACTTCTATTCGTAGTCTTTCGTATATGAATAACAAAGGGGTGGGAAAATTTGAAAAAATATGTTGTGTTTTTAATTAGCTTTGTCCTGTTGTATCTGACATTCGAAATTTTTACTGGCTGGATTTTAACAGCACTTTATACTCCTGACTTTTCTTTGATCAACAATACTTCAAGTCAAGAAGCATTACTTGTTGGGCAGAATTCTATAGTTCCGTTTCTATCAGCTTTATCAATTGCAACAATAGCCTACTTTATGTCGGAATTTATTTGTAAAAAAGCCAATAGAAATAACATTGTTAAATGAAATGATGTTGAAGCAGCATTGCTCTCTTTTGTTTTGTTTAACAAAGAGGTTTTTAAACAATGGGCATTGATTCAAGAGGAAGGATTAATGCCTTTTTATGTTGAACCTCTTATAGAAGTAAAGGGCAGGTTAACGGAATAAGGATTTCATATATAATCCTAGAACCCCTTCTTTTAGTTTGGGCAAATAGCATAATTTCAAGACTGTCATTATGACGGTCTTTTCTTATGTTGTTAATTGGAAGGTCTATGGCAGGACAAAATAATTATTTTCTTATTGATATCAATATAAAAAATGGATTATATTGTATGTGTGGTAAAATTTATACATATTATGAAATTTGTAATTACAGGTGCTTTTTTCTCTATCTGTGAAAGTGAATAGTGAGTAAAAGTATATGGATAGAGGCTTAGATATGAGGATAAAAAAATAAAAATTCTTATGAATATAACCTAAAAAGAATTTTTCAAGGGTAGAAAATTCTAAAAAAAGAAGGTGAAGTAATGAAGAAAATATTACTATTGCCAATGACAATTTTGTTATTTACTTTATTGTCAGTTAGTACAGTTGATCCTGTAAATAAAAATAGTATGACAATCAACATAAAAAACAATGCTAATTTTGACTTTTATGGAATTGAAGCGAAAATAGCGAAATACTCAGCAGGACTTGAGTATGCTGAAGGACTTGAGTATGCTGACGGTTCTGAAATTGAAAAAGGAGAAGTATTAGGGTTTGAAATCTCAAAAACAGATATGGCGTTAGATGGTGAAGTAGAAATGCAAGTTTTTATACTAAGAGATAATAATTTTGAGAATAATGGGGATAGAATGCCAATAGGAAGTAAAATTCCAATTGAATTAGAAAGTAATAAGGAAATATTCTTTGAAATTACTGGTGATTCGATAGAAGAAGCAGATTTAAAAGAACTACAATAAGAATGTGATTAATTATACTTGTACTAATAGGGGCGTTTAACCTAGAAGAAGCGAATTATATGGTTATAGTAAGGAAGCTGTGACTAATAAAGATAGATGAAGAGGTTAATTGTGTGGATATGGGCGGTTCTTATTGTTTTAGCAATAGTAGTAATTAGTATAGAAAACCAGGTAGAAAAATTTCTGGGTGTAAAGAGAAGAGAAATCTCCGAAACTCCTGGTAAAATCGTTCAGCGATGGGGAAGAACGATAATAGTCGTTATTTTTATATTCTCCTATTTTTCTGCCACTATACAGGAGTCTGATGTCCTTCTAGAGAACCATTGTTTTGTATTGATAGTCACTTTAATGGGATTTCAAGTTATATTGGAGTGGAAGTATCTAAAGGGATCTAAGCAATATATTCCAACACTTATCAGAACGATGCTATTTATTTGCATATGTTTGGCCCTTACTCTCTTATATAACTAACAGGGTCATCCATCTAATATCGAGGGTGTGATCAGCCTTTTTGGTTTTGCAGCTAAAGGGGCAGGTTAGCGGAAGAAGATTGTAGTTAATTGTCTTTAAAAACACAATTAAGTACAGAGGAATACTCAAAACACGCACAGAATATTAGTTTTAGAAGAAATAAACTAAAAAGCTGGAGTGATGTAATGAGTAAAAAGCTAATATGGTTTTCTTTGATTATTTTATTAATAACTTTAGTAGCTACTCTGAAACTAATTTCTTTAAGTAACAGCCAAGAATCAATTAGGAATGAAAAAAATATCATAAATAATTTCTCACCTAAAACAATGCCGGCAGGTAGTGATAGTCAATACAATATTGATTTAACAATGAATAAAGATGGGAAATTCAATATAACTGCCACAATAAATATAAATAATGTCTCTCAAGATTCGTGGAACGACTTAGTATTTTATTTTATCCCCAACATTTTTACGGAGGAGACATCTGTAGAATTACATAATTCTTTAGAAGTTCCATCAAAAGTTCATTTTTCTAAGATCACATTGGATGGAAAACAAGTAGATTATCACTTAGAAAAAGATACATTAAACATCCCTCTTACTAAAAAATTAGAGCCAGGTAATAGTGTAAAAGTTCATTTTGATTATGAACTCACTCTGCCTGAAGGAGGGTTGAGATTTACTAAAAATAATGAGAATTACCATTTAGCTCATTTCTATCCGATGGTTGCCACTTATAGAGAACATAATTGGAATAAGGAAGAATATAGATTCAGGGGAGAAACATACCATACGGGCTTTAGTGACTTTAAAGTCTCATATGATATTCCTAAAGAGTATACCTTTGTTTCCACTAGTGAGACTGATGGATACCCAGGTGAATCTATTGGAACTTTTAAAGTAGAGAATGTTAAAGATATTTTTATAGCCATCCTAAAAAATCCAATGGTTATTGAGAAACAGGAAAACAATATAAACATAAGAGTATTTGGATTTGAAGATAAAAAGGACTTTTACAAGGAGATTAGTGAAGTCGCTGTGGATACGATAACCTATTTTCAAGAGAATATTGGTCCTTATCCGTTTACACAATTAGATATTGTGTTAGATGGCCTTGGAATGGAGTACCCGGGTATTGTTACAGCTAATTCAATTTATCATAGTAATACTGTAAATCCTGATGCACTTAAAAGAATGGTTATCCACGAAATAGCTCATCAATGGTTTTATGGTATTATCAGCAATGATCCATATCATAATGCTTGGTTAGATGAAGGATTGGCAAATTTCTCAACTAGTCTTTATCATTATTCTACAAGTGGAGAGAAAATTCCGTACAAATCAATGAACGAGGGGTTAGAATCACTTAAGTCACTTCCAGTTAATTTGCCATTAGATGAATATGAAGATAATATGAGTTCATATGTTTATGGGAAAACTAGCACTATGTTGTGGAATTTATTCAAACAAAACGGTGGCATAGAGGAAGCTGAAAAATTTTTAAAGACTTATTATGATAATTATAAGTATAAAGAAATAGACGATGAAGAATTTGTAAGATTTACGAAGTATTATTTCAACTTAAAAGATGATTCATTATTTAAAGGATGGTTATTACTGAAGTGATTATAAGCAAATATTATTTACATAAAAGGGGCATATACTTAAGATTGGTTAATGCCCCTTTAGGGGGTTTCTTATAATAGTAAAAGGGGGAGCATCCGAAAAGTCAGGGGTAAGATTGTGAGAAAATGTACTTAAGCTAACAGGGGGCGTTAGTTTAATAAGAAAAGAGAACCCGTCACTGATAGACAGCGGTGTTTTTTTGTTGAAAGGAAGCAACCTTTTAGTCATATGGGAGGGGAAATAGTATAGTGGAAGATAGAATGTAGTTTTGAAGGGAGCTGAAAGAAGTGGCACAAGCATTAACAAATAAAATTGCCTTTATCACAGGCGGAGCAAGAGGAATTGGCAAGGCAACGGCTATTGCCTTAGCCAAAGAGGGAGTTCATATTGGACTGCTTGCACGTAAAGAGGCTACATTGAAGGAAGCAGCAGCTGAGATTGAGAGTCTTGGAGTGAAGGTTGCTTATGCATCTGCGGACGTTTCATCCAAAGAGCAGGTTGAGGCAGCTATTGAAACATTGACCAGCCAATTAGGTACGGCTGATATTCTCATTAACAATGCGGGTATTGCCTCATTCGGCAAGGTGGTTGAAATGGATCCGGAAGAGTGGAAGAAAATCATTGATACGAATCTGCTTGGCACCTATTATGTGACAAGAGCCGTACTTCCTCAGCTAGTTGAGAAAAACGGTGGGGATATCATTAATATCTCTTCAACCAACGGATTGAATGGAGCGGCGACATCAAGTGCCTACAGCGCATCAAAATTCGCGGTCATCGGGTTCACAGAATCCCTTGCCCAGGAGGTGCGCCGCAATAATATTCGCGTGTCAGCCTTGACACCGAGCACTGTTGCGACAGATCTTGCACTCGATTTGGATCTTATGAAGGAAAACAATGATGCGAAATATATCCAGCCGGAGGATATCGCTGAATTTATCGTGGATCAGCTGAAAATTAATCCGCGCATGTATGTGAAAACAGCAAGCTTTATCGCAACCAACCCATTTTAATCATTTAAACAAAGAGTCAGTTATCCATGATAACTGGCTCTTTTTTAGGTTCATCTAACATCGGCATATACTCTATTATAGGAATCTCTTAAGAGAAGATGGAAATATCATAGTCGGTTTGTCCGAAAGGGAGGTTGTAAGGGCTGCAGTAGATTTTTTAACGGCCATAGTATCGGCAGTCATAACTTACTTTGACTTAGCGCTTTGCATTTTCAGGAACAGATTCGTAAGATTTTTATGAGGCAACTATCCATACCGCTCGTATAGTCCTCAAAATCATCAACCTTTTTTCGCTAATTAAGTTTGTAAACGCTAAAATAAAAGTTGACCACTTTAGTACAATTCGCTAATCAAAAAGTTGACCACCCTTAACACCCAATCCCTTATCATTGAGTTTGTCGAGAACTTTATGATTTGGGAGGAAAAAAGGATGTTAAAGATGGCTAATATAGAGCTTATCAGAAAATTGCACTTTAAAGAAGGTCGATCTATTCGGCAATTATCAAAAGATCTCAATCTCTCCAGGCAAACGATACGAAAAGCCATACAACAGAATGAAATTCCAACCTATCAACGATCAAAGCCGGTGTAACCGTCAAGTAGAATTGGTTCTTACGCCTTTTTGGTGAAATACACTAAGTACCCCTTCTCAATCATGCCGTTTACTTTTTTAGTATATCTAGTTTTTATATAGAAACCTCTTTTTAAGTAAATCAAAGTTTGCGCGACCATACATCAATCGTTTTATGTTCTTTAACCTGTTTACTTGTCCCTCCGTCACCCCATTACTCCATGGCTCTTGTACACCGTTCAGCACAGCAGCCAAATCCTCCTTCAACCCTGCAATAAAAGACTGAAAGAAAGGAAACTTGTTTGTTTGATATTTTTCCATCCACTCCAAGAGTTGAGAGGATTCCTTGTTTTTAAAAATTATTCGGAAGGAAGAGACCATCTGATCTAGCGATAGAATATCCGGAAAGACGTTGAGGAAATCAGGATGAATCTGTTCAAATTGGCTTTTATGGTCTTTCTTTTGAAAATCCCATACGATCTTTAAGATTCTTCGATGGAGAAATATCGGTCGTTCTCTCTTTTGATTTCTGCGTGCCTGTGCAATCAGGGTATTCAAGGTAGAAACGGATCCTTTATACCCCTTTTCTCGACAAGACGCTTCTATTTTCTTGAAAGACAGTCCATCTTTGACTAAATTCAGTATAAGAGCTTGATACGCTTGATACTTGGATTCTCGTACATGAGAGGGTTTTTGGGTTGTCTTTAGGTCCTTATAGACCGTTTGGCGAGTAATGCCCACTTTTCTTGAGATAGCTGCTATTGAGAATCCTTCGGATTTTAATTGATGGACAAGTTTGATACGGTTCCAATGTTTCTCCTCGTTTTGAATCCTGGTATGATCCGATTTCCGCGGGGAGATTTTTATCGGCTCCGCATTTAATTCATCCTTTTGAGGAGGTACCCATTTTTTAGGGAGAAAGGTTCTGATTGTCTGTTTGACGGTTTCAAATAATTGTTTAAGGATATGCCAGCGATCCCCAACCTGCTTTATATCTGGAGATGCATCTTTTATGGCTTTTGCATATGATTTCGATCCATCACGGCTCACCACCTTGATGTCAGGATATCTCTTAAGCCAGGCTGTGACATCCGATGACTCCCTTGTGGGGAGGATATCCAATGGTTGATGGGTCAATAAATCGATGATGATTGTGCCATAAGTAAATCTTTTCTTAAAGGCAAAGTCATCAATCCCCACGAAAGGGAGAGCACCTTTCATCTGTGGGTTCCATCTTTCTGATTAGACGGAGCAGGGTATCATGGCTGACGGGATAAGAAAGGGATCGGCAGAGCTTCTCTGCATTCAGGCAGCTCGTGGAGAGCGCTATTTCGGTTAAGACCTTCTCCATGCGATCTGTTCTTCGTCTGTAAGGTTTAAGCCAAGAAAGACGTTCGGTGAAAATCTTCCTAGGACAGTCGGGAGCATCACAAAACCATTTGTGCATAAAAACTTTCATGGTGACATGACGTCCCCCTTGGGGCATATCCTTTATCTCTCGACTATATCGACTGTGTGACCTGGTTGAAAGAGTATCGCATGAGGGGCATTTAGCAGAAGAGGAATGTACTTCAATAATATAAAATAGATTCTTCTCATCTAGATGTTCATATAGAATTTCAATTGTGTCATCACCAGGGAAAAGCAATTGAACAGTTTCAACCATAGCTCGACACCCCGTTTCCATTCACTTCCATTATGTTATACCCAAAAAAGAATGTACATAAGCCATCACCAACATGGCGTAAGAACCAGTCTAGTTTATCGTTTACACCGGTTGCCAATCCGGTCATCGACTCCGTTAAATCTACCATTATCCGATGGCTAACGGAGGATGAAACAGCCCCAGTAAAACAGCATCATAGTGCTGCTCAAATCCACAGACGCTTGGTAAAAGAATACGGCTTTAAAGGCGGAGAATCCACCGTACGCCGTTTTGTACGCCAATACAAGCAGCTCAAAGAAACCCCAAATTCCTCTATACCGTTGGAATTCGATCCTGGCGAACATGCCCAATTTGATTGGGGAGAAGTCATTGTGTGTTTGAATGGGATTGAAAGGAAAGTCATGCTTTTTTGTATGAGACTTTTGTATAGCCGCAAAATATTTGTAAAAGTGTTTCAGCATCAACGTCAAGAGGCATTATTCCAAGGCCACGCAGACGCCTTTGATTACTTTGGTGGTGTTCCGAAAACGATAGTCTATGACAATATGAAAACAGCTGTAAAGAAGGTGTTAGAAGGAACGAAGCGAGAAGAACAGGAAGCTTTTGTCCAGTTTCGCTCCCACTATCTCTTTGATGCCCAATTTTGTGCACCCGCCAAAGGAAATGAAAAGGGACAAGTGGAGAAGCTGGTACAAACAGCCAGAGCTCAATTCCTTGTGCCGGTTCCTCAGGTTAGTGAAATTCTGGAGCTGAATCACTATTTAATGGAACAATGTAATGCCTATGAAGAAACCTTCGTACCCAAAACAAACGAAAAGGTGGGTGAACGATTTCAGGAAGAGCGTGTGCAACTATTGCCGATCATCAGTAAACATCCTTGTGCCAGGAAGGTGAAAGCCAGTGTTAATAGCCTGTCCCTGGTAAACTTTGAAACCAATGCCTACTCCGTCCCAACAAGATATGCAGGACAAAAAGACGCTCACCTATATGCCTATGTCAATCATATTGAGATCTGGCTAGGCGGGCAATGTGTAGCGAAGCATGAACGTTCCTATGAAAGATTTCATGAAGTATTTGAAGTGGATCATTATTTGGATGAACTAGAGAGAAAACCAAGGGCCATTCCGCATGCACGCCCTGTCCGCAGAGCGAACCTTCCTGCCAGTTATCAAGAATTTTATCGTCGTACTCTTTCTAAATATGGGCATGGAAAAGAATTCATTAAACTACTAAAACTCCATCGGGAGTTCTCGATCGAAACGGTCAAACAGGCGGTTGAAAGTAGTGTAAAAGAGCAGCTATATACAGCTGATAGCGTCAAGCATTATCTGTATCTAATGACGAAGCCAGAAATCATGAAGCCATCCCCCATAAACTATAAAATGGACCAATCTGTCGCAGTCAAGGCGCCTACTTTCGATCCATATGATCAATTATTACAGAAAGGAAGGTATCTACACTGAGCACACATCGATATCAAATGGATGAATATCTAAAAAGATTACGATTACCAGCCATACGTGAGCAAGTGGACGCTTATTTGCGTGAAGCAAATGAGCAACAAATCACCTATGAAGACTTTCTTTTTCATTTATTAGCGATTGAAGTAGCTGAGCGAGAAATCAAAAAGAAAGCGACAGCCAGAAAAAAAGCGCAGTTTCCGGTACATAAAGACCTTCTCGCTTTTCAATTTGAAGAGGCCCCTCACGTACCTAAAAGGCGCATGTTGGACATCTTTCAAGGGGAATATATTCAACAGAAAAGGAATGTCATATTCATCGGGAACTCGGGAACAGGGAAAACACATTTATCCATCGCGCTAGGAGAAGAAGCGATTGAACAGGGCTATACTGTACGATACTATACGGCCGCCCGCCTATCCAATGAACTGATGGAAGCTCAGGACGAAAAAAGACTGCTTCAGTTAGAAAAGCAATGGTTGGCCGCAGATGTCACAATTGTCGATGAACTGGGCTATATCCCCTACCACCAGAAAGCAGCAGAATTACTCTTTCAATTTTTCTCGGCACGTTATGAAAGAGGCAGTATGGTTATCACGAGTAATCGGGAATTTAGTCGATGGGTAGAGGTCTTTCACGATGAACAGATGACCGCCGCCTTGTTGGATCGAGTAACCCATAAGGCACACATCATCCCCATGAATGGAGAAAGCTATCGTCTCAAAGAGACTTATTCGAAGTAACAAGAGGGTGGTCAACTTTTGCATGAGCGACATGGTCAACTTTTGGGTTGACGATTACATAAGTTATTTTGTTATAGTAAAAAAGTAGAGCATTTGCAATTCCATAATAATGATGAGCGGTAGTTTGGTATAAAACTGATATACAAAGGAGAGATTATCCGAATGAGAGAAAACTTAAACTGGGCTGTATTAGGAACAGGGATTGTCGCAAATGAAATGGCAGCTTCCTTGAAAAAGGCGGGCAAGACCTTTTATGCTGTCGGCAACCGTACGCATAGCAAGGCGATAGATTTTGCAGAAAAGCATGGAATCGGCAAAGTATATAATGATTTCCACGAGATGTTCCATGATGAGAATGTCGATATTATTTATATCACAACACCGCATAACACTCATTTTCCATTCATGAAAGAGGCACTTTCAAACGGCAAGCATTTATTGGTAGAGAAATCAATCACCCTTAACAGTGAAGAACTGGATGAGTGCATCAAACTCGCTGAGGAGAATCAAGTCGTATTGGCAGAGGCAATGACTATCTTCCATATGCCAATCTACAAAGAACTGAAAAAACGAATCGATTCTGGTGCAATGGGCGAGCTTCGGATGATCCAGATGAATTTCGGAAGCTATAAAGAATATGATATGGAGAACCGTTTCTTTAACAAAAAGCTGGCTGGAGGCGCTCTTTTGGATATTGGCGTTTACGCAATCTCATTCGCTCGCTGGTTCATGTCTGAAAAACCAAACCAAGTCGTGAGCCAAGTGAAATACGCACCAACAGGTGTTGATGAGCAGGCGGGCATCCTCATGATGAACGAAAAGCAAGAAATGGTGACCATCGCCTTAACCTTGCACTCCAAACAGCCGAAGCGCGGAATGATTTCCTGTGACAAAGGCTATATTGAACTGATGGAATACCCAAGAGGCCAAAAAGCGGTCATTACCTATACGGAAACCGGTGAGCAGGAAGTAATCGAGACCGGAAACACCGAGGATGCGCTCTATTATGAAATGCAGGACATGGAGGCAGCCGTTAAGGGCAATAAAGAGGTAACTCATTTGAACCTGACGAAGGATGTTATGGATATCATGACGGAGATTCGCAGGGAGTGGGGACTTGTTTATCCGGAGGAAGAAGGGAAGCAATAATATTATTGGGAATGAAAAACCCTCGTTCGGTTGTTAGCCGAATGAGGGTTTCTTGTTAGGTCTATTTTTTCTTTTCCGAATAATAGGAGCCATAATAGCTGCTCGCATACCCATAATACTCAATTCCATCGTATTTGAATTCATAGATGATGGTTGATTTTCTATCATACCAGGTCGGGCCGCCAATCACCCGATAACCGATAAACGAATCGCTTTTCGCTCCAATTTCTAGCCATTCGAGATCTTCAATCGTGTCGACATCAATTTGCTGCAAAGGGCGATCAAAATCCTCATACTCATTATCAATCAAAGCACCATCACTTAAAATCCGCAACGGCTTGGAGCCATAATTTTCAATATGGAGTAACACAGCATACGTAGAGGAATCAGTTTCACTAGATGTCCAAACAGAGAAATTTGGTTTTTCAACTGTCCGCGTAATGCCGCTGGTAATAGTACTGGCAGGCCCTGCATAAGTATTCTTTCCTACCTTCCGGATGGCTGCGATTTTGTAGTAGTATGTGACTCTCTTTTTGACAGATTTATCTGTATAACTCTTATCAGTTGTTGATTTAACTACTTTATAATCGCCGTTTTTGGAGGATGACCGGTAAATCCTGTATTCATTAGCTCCACTTACTGATCCCCAGCTAATTTTAATAGCATCAACATGACCGCTTGTTTTGACTGAGGGTACCGCATTAAGTGTTGGTTTTCCTTTTACTTTACTAGTAAAGGAACTGTAGTACGTTTTCTTGCCGGATTTTACATACGACCTGACTTTATAGTAATAGGTCTTATTTGTGGTTAATTTAGTGTGCTTAAAAGATGTTGATTCAGTTGATTTAACCTTCGTGTATTTGCCGTTTTTTGTTGTCGACATATATACTTCATAACCCTTGGCTTCATTTGCCTTACCCCATAATAAAGTCAGAGAATCATAGGTCTTGGTTGATACCTTTAGTGAGGAAGGGGCAGGGACAAATAGCTTTGCGCTAACAATGCTGGAGTAGGAGCTGTAAACAGGCTTACTTCCAGCATATGATCGAATTTTATAGTAGTAGGTTTTATTTGTTGTGAGATTCTTATGAATATAAGATGTGGATGTCGTAGATGTTACTTTTGTATATTTGCCATCCTTGGAGGTCGCCATCCAAATTTCATATCCTTTGGCATCCTGAACCGTGCTCCAAGAGAGTGAGACAGAGTTGTACGTTTTCTTGGCTATCTTGAAGTTTTGAGGTGAGGCAAGGGAAAGTTTGGCGCTGACAGCTCCTGAATAGGAGGAGTATACAGTTGGGCTTCCTGCTGTATATGCCCTAATCTTGTAATAATAAGTTTTATTTGTTGCGAGATTCTTATGAGTATAAGATGTGGATGTTGTAGATGTTACTTTTGTATATTTGCCATCTTTTGAGGACGCCATCCAAATTTCATACCCTTTGGCATCCTGAACCTTGCTCCAAGAGAGTGAGACAGAGTTGTACGTTTTCTTGGCTACCTTGAAGTTTTGAGGTGAGGCAAGGGAAAGTTTGGAACTGACAGCTCCTGAATAGGAAGTGTATACGGTTGGGTTTCCTGTATATGCCCTAATCTTGTGATAATAGGTTTTGTTTGTTGCCAAATTTTTATGAGTATAGGATGTGGATGTTGTAGAAATTACTTTTGTATATTTGCCGTCTTTGGCAGATGCCATCCAAATTTCATACCCTTTTGCATCTTGTACTTTGCTCCAGGATAGACTTACTGAGTTATAGGTCTTGTTGGTAACCTTGAGATTAACAGGAGCAGTGAACGATAATTTAGCGCTGATGGTGTTAGAGAACGGACCATAATAGGTAGTTATATCCTGAGAATAAGCCTTGATTTTATAAAAGTAACTTTTGTTAGTCGCTAGATTTGTGTGGGTAAAGGTTGTATCTGAGGTGATTTTAACTCGTTTGAAGGTACCATTGGCAGATTCAGCTGCATAGATCTCATATCCTTTTGCGCCAATTACTTGACTCCATGATAGAGTAACGGAATTATAGGTTGTTTTTGCTGTTTCAAGATTTAGCGGAGCTGTCAGGGAAGTGGCGGCACTGACTATTTGGGAATATTGACTATAAAGGTACATTTCATTTGTTTCTTGGACGCCTCTAATCTTGTAATACTTTACAGGGCCAGGAGTGACGTTTTGCAAGGTGTAGGAGATAGATGAAACGGTATCAATCAACGTGTATTCAGCATTTGGACCACTTGCTTGATAGATTTCGTAATTTGTGGCTCCCTCTATAGCTGACCAGCTAAGATCAATGGTGGCAGGGGATGTTGCGACTGCTCGCAAGTCTTGCACCATTGAACCTTCAAAGGGATTCTCCTCCATTTCCCCCTCATCTGAGTTGACTATTAAGCTCTTTTCCTCTTCATTTGATTCAGTCGGACCTTCAGCAAAAGATACATAGGAACCTACGTTAAAAATAAGAAATACAGCAATGATTAATAATATAAATCCTTTTCTCATAATATCCCCCATTTCGATTAGTCATCATCTAATTATAGGATATTTGGTAAGCAAAAACTACCATATATTAGAAGGTTCATAAGTTATTTTTTCCTATAAAATGTAAAACAGAAATCTGCCTTTTGAGGGTTCTTTTATCACAAAAAAGACCTCACCTAAGCATCAGGAGAGGGTCAATTTCATGAGAATGTTAGCATATTCAATTATTGTAATATAGTTATAAGTTTTTTATAAACATATTCTCTCCCTCCACAACAACCTTTTCATTCTCATCCAGATTTGTGAAAATGACGGGTGTCAGGATAGATGGGACTCTTGGTTTAATGGATTCAAAGTCAACCTTCATCAACTCCTGGCCTTTCTTGATCTTTTGGCCGTCCATGACGAGAGGTGTGAATCCATCCCCGTTCAACTGAACGGTTTCAAGTCCTACATGGATGAGGATTTCTCTGCCTTTATTGCTTTTCAGGCTGATGGCATGTTTAGTAGGGAAGATGGTGATGACCTCTCCATCAACAGGTGAGAGGATTGTGCCGTCGGCAGGGTCAATGGCAAATCCATCTCCCATCATTTTCTGGGCGAATACGGGATCTGGCACAGTCTCGAGATCAACAACCTTTCCTTTTAAGGGTACGAGCATCGGGTCTTGATTGTTCGGCTGTTTTTTCTTAAATAGGCTTTTGAACATCTAGATTACCACCTTTGCATGAATTTTGACGGAATTGAATCCAACGAGTTTCTTTGGTTGTATTGTAAATCAATTCAAACTATTTACCAAATAATAGGGATTACGTGTGCCCGTTTGTTTCTATGTCTTTTTAGCTGATTTGTGTAAAATGATAATAGATTTAAAGGGAGGAACGGTTCGATGCTAACGATAAAGGAAATTGCGCAGAGAGCAAATGTTTCGAGAACGACGGTTTCTCGCGTCTTGAATAATTCTGGCTATGTAAGCGAAAAGGCGAGAAGTGCGGTTCTGAAGGTTATTGAAGAGACCGGGTATGTTCCAAGCCAGCATGCTAAATCCTTGCGGACGAAGAAGACAAAGGTCATTGGGGTCATCCTTCCGAAGATCAGCACGGAGACCTCGAGCCGCCTTGTAAAGGGAATTGATGAGGTTTTGGGTGAATCGGGCTATCAAATCCTGCTTGCCAATACCAATTTGATTCCGGAAAAGGAGATAGAGAATTTACGGCTGTTAAGAAGCAGGCATGTAGACGGAATTATTCTGTCAGCAACGAATACGGAGCCGGAGCTTATGGCGGAAATCAACCAGCTGGCCATTCCTTTTGTTGCGGTTGGACAGGATATGCCAGGCCACCCCAATGTCGTATTTGATGATTATCAGGCAGCCAAGGATGCCGTGCAAGCTCTTATTGATAAAGGGCATAAGCGAATTGCGTTCATTGGAGTCAGTGAGTCAGATCCAGCCGTCGGGATACTGCGGAAGAAAGGATATTTGGATGCCATGGCAGCGAGCGGTCTGCCGATAGAAGGTAGCTGGGTTCAAACAGGGATTTTTGATTTGGAATCTGGACGTGCCTGCATGAGGGAAATAATGGAGACTTCATCGTTGAGGCCAACGGCTGTTCTTGCTGTGACTGATAGGCTCGCGATTGGTGCGATGCAGTATGTGAAGGAGTCCGGGCTGGTTATTCCGGATGAAATCGCCATTGCCGGGATGGGAGCATCTGAACTATCGAAGTTTATTACGCCATCCTTATCGACCATTGATTTTATGGTCGAGGAAGCAGGGCGCGAAGCAGCAGCTCTAATGCTGGAGTTGATTGATAATAATGGAAAACAAGTTATAAAGAGGAACATAAAACATAGATTTTTACAAAGGGACAGTATATAATGGTTGTGTAATCGATTTCATAAATCGGTTGCACTTTTATTTTATTGTTTGTGGAATCGATTCCACATTGAACTAATGTACGTATCTTTTTTGAAAAATGGGATGGAATAGAATGAGAAGGGGTGAATGGCAATGTCAGAGAATCGCAGAATTGCAGAGGAAGTGATTGAAGCCGTTGGAGGAAGGGAGAATATTTCCTCTGTGGCTCATTGCGCAACAAGACTCCGCATCATGGTGAATGACAAGGAATTAATTGATCAGGAGAAGGTAGAGGGCATCCAGAAGGTTAAGGGAGCGTTCTTCAATTCAGGTCAATACCAGATTATATTCGGAACCGGTACCGTTAATAAGGTATATGAAGAGGTGGAGGGACTCGGCCTTTCCACTATGAATCCTTCTGACCAGAAGAAGGAGGCTGTTAAGAGCGGAACCCGCTTCCAGCGGGCCATTCGGACATTTGGGGATGTCTTTGTTCCAATTATTCCGGTGCTTGTTGCAACGGGATTATTCATGGGACTTCGCGGTCTCCTGATGCAGGAGCAAATACTCGGGTTGGTTGGATTGACACCTGATGACGTATCCGGCAACTTCCTTCTCTTTACGGAAGTATTAACAGACACGGCCTTTATCTTTTTGCCGGCCCTTGTCGCCTGGTCAACATTTCGGGTATTTGGAGGAAGCCCAATCATTGGGCTGGTACTTGGCTTAATGCTCGTGTCACCGTCCTTGCCGAATGCATGGGCGGTTGCGGGCGGGGATGTGACACCGCTTGAATTCTTCGGCTTTATTCCGGTTGTCGGCTATCAAGCCTCTGTTCTGCCGGCATTTATTGCCGGAATCATTGGGGCTAAATTAGAGAGGGCCATTAGAAGGCGTGTACCGGAATCATTGGATTTAATTTTGACCCCATTTTTGACACTGCTTGTGATGATTGTTTTATCCCTGCTTGTTATCGGGCCAATCTTCCATACGGTTGAGAATGGTATTTTGACTGCCGCAAAAGCTGTCCTTTCATGGCCATTTGGCATCAGCGGGCTGATTATTGGCGGCTTGAACCAGATCATCGTGATTACAGGTGTCCACCATGTCTTTAATATGCTCGAGATCCAGCTGCTTGCTGAATTCCAGAGTAATCCTTATAATGCCATCGTCACCTGTGCAGTCGCTGCCCAGGGTGGTGCGACATTAGCGGTTGCCATGAAGACAAAATCAACGAAACTGAAGGCGTTAGGTTTCCCATCCGCCTTATCAGCATTCTTAGGAATTACAGAGCCAGCCTTGTTTGGGGTTAATTTACGCTACGGGAAACCATTTATTATGGGTCTAATCGGCGGGGCTGTCGGCGGCTTTCTGGCCTCTCTATTCCAATTGGAGGCAACGGGAATGGCGGTAACAGTAATCCCAGGGACATTGCTTTATTTGAACGGACAGCTTCTTGCGTATATTTTGGTGAACCTTGTTTCAATTGCAGTAGCGTTCGCACTCACCTGGATGTTTGGCTATTCAGATAAGATGAAGAAGGAAATCGAACAATAATAAACGAAAGGCAGGCGATTGTCGTTCTGCCTTTTATTCATAAAAAAACAGTGAGGATGGTTATACCATGTCAGAGAATGATCAGCTGCTGCGGCTATGGGCGCGGGAAGTGACGGATAAATATCATATAACAGTACAGCAAGACCCTTATCGGCTGCACTACCATCTCATGCCGCCAGTTGGACTGTTGAATGACCCGAATGGATTGATTCAGTTTAAGGGTGTATACCATGTCTTTTATCAATGGAATCCATTTGAAACAGCCCATGGCGCAAAGTTCTGGGGGCATTACACATCAAGGGACCTGCTGCATTGGCAGGAGGAGCCAATCGCACTCGCCCCAAGTGAATGGTATGACAAAAATGGCTGCTATTCCGGGAGTGCGATTGAATGGGAGGGGAAAATGTATCTCTTCTATACCGGGAATGTGAAGCAAGCAGACGGGGCGCGGGAAACCTATCAATGTCTAGCTGTTTCAGAGGATGGCATTCACTTTGAGAAGGTTGGGCCTGTTTTGCAGCTTCCGAAAGGCTATACCGCTCATTTTCGTGATCCGAAGGTATGGAGGCAGGGTGACCAATGGTTCATGGTTCTAGGTGCACAAACCGTTAAGGAGCAAGGAGCTGTCGCCCTCTTCCACTCAAAGGATTTATATGAATGGGAGGAGGCCGGGACGATAGCTGGCAGCGGACTGAATGGATTAGATGATTTCGGCTATATGTGGGAATGTCCGGACCTCATTCACTTAGATGGAAAGGACATTCTTCTTGTATCTCCGCAAGGCTTGGAGGCTAGTGGGCGTGACTATCAAAATCTCTTTCAATCCGGTTATTTTGCCGGGGAATTTGATGAAAGGGAGTTTGCCTATGAGCACGGGCCCTTCACTGAGCTTGACCGTGGGTTTGACTTTTATGCTCCGCAAACCTTCATGGACGATACTGGACGGACCATTCTCTATGGGTGGATGGGGATGACAGATGAAGCAGAACAGCACCAGCCGACAATCTCCCACCGCTGGGTGCACGCCTTGACAATGCCAAGAGAGCTTCATTTCGAGAATGGATGCTTGTATCAAAGCCCTTTGAATGAAATGAAGGGACTTCGAGAGAATAAGGTCCAAGCTGAGCTAGTCCTTGATGGAGCAGGGCAATTTCCCCCTCCGATTGGCGGCAAATCAATCGAGCTCATGATTGAGCTCCTTGAACTGCAGGGCGGCAAGTTTACCATCACCCTCCGAAACAGCGCTGAACTCATTTATGATGCGAATAAGAATGAAGTCATCTTGAAGAGAAGGAACGTCAAAACAGGAGCACTTGAATCAAGAACCTGTGTCATCTCCTCTCTTTCAAGAATTCACGTCTTTCTTGATCACTCCTCCTTGGAGATTTTCTTGAACGGGGGCGAGAAGGTTTTTACCGCCCGTTATTTTCCCAAACCAGACGATGAAAGTATTGCCTTTTCTGGAGAGGCAGTTGTTCGGGTGGAGAAGTGGGATTTGCAAGGGTTTGTGGTTGATTGATGGGACAGCAATAATCATCATACATGAAGAAGGAGACCAATGTGGCCTCCTTCTTCATACCTCTACCTCACTTACCAGCGCCATCGTATTCCCCTCCGAATCACGGAAAAAGGCCATCCACGTCTCTACCCCGTTCATTTTGGTGATGATATGAGGTTCACCTGTAAAGATAACCTCCTTTGATAGGAGCTCCTCATAAGCTCCAAGTATTTCTTCTACTTGAAAATAAAGAACAGAGCTGGAGCAGGCGAATTCCTCCTTCTCCGGCAAGGAAAGCATGATACGCAGACCATTGAGGTCGAAAAAGGCCATACGGTCGGTTTGGAATAAGAGGGGAAGGCTGAGTATATCTTTATAAAAGGCGGCAGCACGGTTAAGATCTTTGACAGGAATACCAATTTGACTGATTTTCTGGAGAGAATGGTTGGTCATGGGTCATCTTTCCCTTCTGGATTATAGGTTTTTGTGTAAAAATTTGTTAATTCTATTATCCCATGACATAGATTTGTGTATCAAGTGCAGCTTTATGAGTAATCAATCCATTTTCTGTTATTTATCATGGCCATTACGATTCTATTAAGTATGACCTCTTTGAGATGAAAGAGGGAGAGTAGTCTTTAATGAACAGGGGGAAGGTCTATGCGCCTTCCCCCTAATCTTTTTAACCATCAAAGGCAGCCCGCGGCCTTGCCGCCTTATACCAATGCCAGCAAAGGATAAAAATAATCGCTGCATCCACGAGGTCCCCACCATAATACATAAGCATGGTACCTGATTGAGCCTCGGTTGCTGAAACCCCTTCTGGGGGATTGGCATATAAATATTTAGCAAGGATACTATGCAAGGCTAGTGAAAGGACGAGTATGATCGCTCTAGTAAGATAGGAAACACGATGATAAATGGGATCCACATAGATGAGTGAAATGGTAAATACGTATCCCGCTAGAAAGATATGGGCATGAATGAACACGTGCAACCACATATGCTCATGCATAAGGGAGTATAGGCTTGTCGTATAAAGAAACCATAAACCGCCGATATTGAGAAATGCGGCTGTAATCGGATGGGTGACCCAGCCGATTGGACGGCTTTTAAGCCCTTTGGATAACAGCCTTGCTAGCCTTGTAGGCAGGGCGCGAAGTATGAGCATTATCGGAGCGGCCAGGGCAATCAATAATGGAGCGAGCATGCCGAAGAAGAGATGGCCGGCCATATGGGCGTGAAAATCGTAGTGAGCGCGCTCAGCTAACGGCCCTGCAACAGATAGAATGGCAAGGCCAGTCCCCAGACATAGCATAACAGTACGATAGGGAGGCCATGGCCTATATGTTCGATTGGTTTTAAAGACAGCCAAGATATATACAATGAAGATAAGGATAAATGGGATGCTTAACAAGATCTGAGGCAGGATGGCTAATGGTGCATGATGATGCATATTAGGAGGCCGCCTTTCTCCGTTTAGAGGATAGAATAAAGGCCAGGCCGGCAATCATCATCATTATGGCAGCGATGTTCCAAACCAGGTCATAGACAAAGACATTATCGACATAGCGGATTTGGTGTATCTTCATCCATTTATGCTGGATTGTACCGTCATAGAGCTGAAAGCCTCCGGCACCAAGGAGGATGCTTCCCCACCATATCTTCTTAATGAATGCATGGCGCCTCCGTAAGTCGGCCAGAAGGAATAATCCTCCAATTGTCGCAAACCAGCTGAAGGCATGGAAAAGTCCATCAGAGATCAAGCCAATCTCCGTTGTTGAACGATCATAGAAATGATGCCAGCGTAACAGCTGATGAAAGACCACTTCATCAACGAAGGCCGCAAAGCCGATGCCAAACAATATGCCGGAAAGTATATTCCTGCTTGAGTAGGAATGTTCTTTTTTCGTATTCATTGTTTCTGTCATCTCCATCCCTTTCATTTTTCTATACTATTCCTTTGTTTGTTTGCCCTGAAACGCAGGAAGGCTAAATGCACGGCTGTCATAGGAGAAAATGATTAGATAGCCCGGCTTTATGAGCATGAAACCGTTTTTTAATCTTAAAATAGTTTATAATTGTTAAAATATAGTGAATGGTTTAACATTAAATATGGTCATTGAAATCTAGATAAACGTAGGTCCAACTGTAACTTCTTTTGGTTGTGTAACATCTGTGTAAAGTACCTGGTTTTTTGCAAATAAAAGGGGATAAGGAAGGGTAATATGAACAGCATACGGAAAGAAACAGACGTCATTTTAATCGGTGCCGGAATCATGAGTGCGACTTTGGGATCCTTGCTGAAGGAGCTTGAGCCAAGCTGGCAGATCAAGGTGTTTGAGAAATTGAAGAGTCCGGGAGAGGAAAGCTCAAATGAGTGGAACAATGCTGGAACAGGACATTCAGCCCTGTGTGAGCTGAACTATACGCCTGAGAAGCCGGATGGGTCAATTGATATCAAGAAAGCCATTAACATCAATGAACAATTTCAGCTGTCCAAGCAATTTTGGTCTTATCTTACGCAAAAGGGACTAATCCAGAACCCGCAGGATTTCATCCGGGCAATCCCGCATATGAGCCTAGTGGAGGGGCAAGACAATATCTCCTTTTTGAAGAAGAGATTTAAAGCGCTTGCAGATAATCCACTGTTTCAGGGGATGGAGTATTCTGAGGACCCGAACGTGCTGAAGGAATGGCTGCCGCTTGTGATGGAAGGAAGAACATCATCTGAGCCGATTGCCGCTACGAAAATCGATGACGGAACCGATGTGAATTTCGGCGCTTTAACCCGGATGCTGTTTAACCATCTAACGAAAACAAATACGGAAGTCCATTACCGGCACGTCGTCAAGGATATAAAACGTACAAGTGACGGCCTTTGGGAAGTAAAGGTTCAGGACCTTGACGGGGAAAGAATTGAATATCATACAGCAAGATTCGTCTTTATCGGCGGCGGGGGCGGAAGCCTGCCATTGCTGCAAAAAACCGGCATTCCTGAGTCAAAGCATATCGGCGGATTCCCTGTAAGCGGATTATTCATGGTCTGCAAGAATCAGGAGGTGGTGGAGCGCCATCATGCCAAAGTTTACGGTAAGGCGAAGCTCGGAGCACCGCCAATGTCCGTGCCTCATTTGGATACTCGTTTCATTGATAATAAGAAGGCACTTCTATTTGGGCCATTTGCCGGGTTCACGCCTAAGTTCCTGAAAACCGGCTCAAATATGGACTTGATTAACTCCGTGAAGCCGAATAATGTATTGACGATGCTGGCGGCTGGCGTAAAGGAGATTCCGTTAACGAAATACTTAATTGAGCAGCTGCTGCTATCCCATGAGAAGCGCATGGAGGTTCTTCGTGAATTCATCCCGAATGCGAAAAGTGATGAATGGGAAATCGTTGTTGCAGGCCAGCGCGTGCAGGTCATTAAGGACACGGATGCCGGCAAAGGAACGCTTCAATTCGGAACAGAGGTTGTCAGTGCCTCTGACGGGTCTGTAGCAGCCTTGCTTGGTGCATCTCCTGGTGCTTCTACTGCCGTGCATGTCATGCTGAAGGTCCTGGCAAAATGCTTCCCGCAGGAAATGAGCGGGTGGGAAAGCAAGATCAAGGAAATGGTGCCTTCCTACGGCATTTCACTTGCAGAGAATCCAGAGCTGTTTGCTCAAATCCATGCCGCCACATCTGGGGCGCTTAGATTAGATGTTCCAGAGCTTGCTCATCACGGATAAAGATAATTGCCCCCCCCTAAGATCAAATTCTAGGGGGGCTTTTGTTTCCGCGTATGTCAGTCAAGAGCTTATACCCTTTTTGAAACCTATCATATAGTAAAGAAATTATAGTAAAATATTAGCTTTTGTATCAAAATACCTACTATAATAAAACATGACTGAAAAGATATAAAAAGGGGATAAGATTTTGGCAGATAAAAAGAATTACTATTACGAGAAATACAAAACGGTTATTTTTCGCATCGTCTTGATTTTGCTCATAATCTCAACCGTTTATGCTGTCTACATGGCCATTATTACACCTTCGGGTCTTGCTCATCATGAATATGAGCGTATGCGCAGCGATTATATTTTAATGATTCTGCAGTGTGTGGTTGGATGTATTGTTATCTTCCTTCCATCCAAGGTGGAGCAGCGTTTCCGAGTTGAGATACCAGATATTATGGAAATCATGTATTTTATTTTTCTATTTTGTGCGATTTATCTTGGCGAGGTTCAGAACTTTTACTTTAAGATCCCTTATTGGGACTTGATTCTTCACTGCTTCAGCGCAGGGATGCTTGGAGCCTTAGGATTTGTCATTGTCAGTTTCTTTAATGATATGGAGAGATTGCATATTACCTTAAGTCCATTCTTTGTATCCCTGTTCGCCTTTTGCTTTGCCCTGACATGCGGAACCGTGTGGGAGATCTATGAATTCCTTGCCGACGGCATTCTAGGGACGAATATGCAGAAATTCATGACGGCAGATGGGACAATTCTTACGGGACATGATGCGCTCCGGGATACGATGGAGGATTTCATTGTTGATGCTGCAGGAGCGTTCATCGTTACATTCATTGGCTATCGGCACCTTAGTAAACGAGATCAAGTGAAGAAACGATTAGGAGAATTGAAAAAAGAACATAAGGCCCAACCAGGGGCTTGATGACAGAGGAGAAGTGCCGTATGGACACTTCTCTTTTGCGTTTGAAAGAGAGAGGAAAGGTTATTATATACGTTACGAGCTGAAAAAAGGAGGAATCATTCAATGGGAGAAAAGAAGGAGCTTGCGACATTTGCGGGTGGCTGTTTTTGGTGCATGGTATCGCCCTTTGAGGAGCAGCCGGGAATCTTGGGAATTGTCTCTGGCTACACTGGCGGCCATACGGAAAACCCAACCTATGAAGAGGTATGCTCAGATACGACGGGGCATTATGAGGCTGTACAAATCACGTATGACCCTGATGTGATGCCGTATCAGACATTACTTGAGCAATATTGGCAGCAAATTGATCCGACTGACCCAGGAGGCCAATTTAATGATCGAGGGCATTCCTACCGGACGGCCATTTTTTATCATAATGAGGATCAGCGGAGACTGGCAGAGAAGTCCAAGCAGGCGCTTGCTGAGAGCGGGCGTTTTCAGAAGGACATCGTGACGGAAATCCGCCCTGCTGCCCCCTTTTATCAGGCCGAGGAGAAGCATCAGGAATACCACAAGAAAAATCCATTCCACTATAATCTTTATAGGGAAGGATCCGGGCGTGCCCGGTTTATCCGGGAGAACTGGAAAAAGGTTAAAACAGATGAGCAGCTCAGAAATGAATTGACTGAGCTTCAATATGAAGTAACGAGGAATAATGCGACAGAGCCGCCTTTTGATAATGAGTATTGGGATAATAAAGAGGAAGGGATCTATGTGGATATTATTACGGGAGAGCCTCTTTTCAGCTCACTGGACCAGTATAATGCCGGATGCGGATGGCCAAGCTTTACAAAGCCGCTGCAGCGCATGGAGCTCGAGGAGAAGCTTGATACCTCCTATGGAATGAGGCGAATTGAGGTCAGGGCTAAAGCCTCAGATTCTCATCTTGGTCATGTATTTGATGACGGGCCAGGGCCGGATGGTGCACGTTACTGTATAAATTCTGCTGCTCTGCGTTTCATCCCGAAGGAGCAATTGGCAGAGGAAGGGTATGCGCAATACGAGAAATTATTTGAATAGGTAGTGGCAATGACCGTCCCTTGTGTATGGAGGGGCGGCTTTTTGTATGGGGTATGCCGGCATGATGGGTGAGGGTATTCCTATGAGCAGAGTTGGAGGGAAGGTGCGGGTATCGCCCTTAGGCTTGGATTATCGCTCATACGCCATTATTTCCGCCCATAACATCTCCATTTCGCCCATACTCGAAAACTACCGCCCATAAATACTGCCGTTCGCCCTTAAACCATGGGAGTTCGCCCATAAAGCAAAGGTTTTCGCTCTTAAACAAGATAATTTCGCCCATAAATCATCAAATGCAAGAGATAATCTATCGGCACATGCACCCCTCAGCACTGATAAGGTCAAAATGGACAAGCTGGGGAGTTTTTGAACCAAATTTTGGTGATTTTAGGCAGAATCCATTCAAAAGGACCTTTCATGATGGTACCATGATTACTCGGGTAGCCAGTTCGTTGAGGAAGCATAATCCGTATAAAAAAGACCTGCCAGGATGCGATGGCATCCTAACAGGTCATCCTTATTATTGAACCCGCTGGATTCGTCCTTCAACCGCATAGGTAAACGGCTTCGGCAAGGTTTTTACGTAATCAACAGTTGCGTCTATATCAACTGGGCCAACCTCCATGGAGCTTGCAAGCTCATCAAAGCTTGTGCTGATGTTCGAGTACATATAATTGTTCACCACAACTGTGTATTCCTTTTCAGGGTCGATTTTGCTTCCATCTGGAAGGAAGATATCGACGACTTTGCCTGTTTTGGTCGCATCGTCATAGGTGTATGTGTATTTCAGGCCTGAGACATGATAATCAAGACCTCTAGCTGTGATTTGCTCATTGAGTACAACGGCAATATCAGCTCCGCTGAGTGTTGCTTTGTTTAAGACGTTGCCGAACGGCTGAATGGCGAATAAATCGCCAAAGGTGACTTCTCCAGCCTCAAGAGGAGAGCGGACGCCGCCGCCATTCATCATGGCAATATCTGCATCCATCGCGACTCTCATTCCATCAGCAATCAAATTGCCAAGGGCAAGGTCACCATTGGTTTGTGCAATAGTCGGGTACCCTTTGACCAAGGTTTCGGCAGATTGGCCGACAACCTGAGCCTTAATGGGTTCAACAAGTGCAGTGTATTTGTCCATGATCGCACTGACCTCGGGGTCTGGTGTGTAATCACTTTGGAACACGGTAACGATTTCTGCTTCCTTGTGGAAGATATCGCCGGTGATTGGGTCGATTTCAATATCAACATCTGCAATGGCAGAGCCATAGGAGTAAGCTTGAACAATCAATTTGTTATCGACCACGCGGTTCATGCCAACGTGGTTATGAGCTGCAAAGATAATATCGACTTCATCATCGACTTGTTCAGCGATTTTGCTAGCGTCGTAACGGTCTGTATAGCCTTCCTGGATGGCAGGATTATGGGCAAGAACAATGATGGCTTCAATGCCTTCCTTCTTTAATTCATCCGTATAGGTATTAATGGCTTCGACTTCATCCGTAATTTTTAATGTTTCATTTCCTTTTCGAACAATCATTTCAGGTGTTTCCTGTGTGACGACCCCGATTACGCCAATCCTTTGGCCTTCTGCTTCAAGAATTGTGTAAGGCTCGGTAATGAGCTTATCATCACGTGTGTCATAGGCATTGGCAGCAACGACAGGGAAGTCCATGCCGTCATATCCTTCTGTGCCATTTTTGTGATCCCCGCCGGAGATCATCCTTTTCAATTCATCGATACCTTCATCAAATTCATGGTTTCCAAGTGTCCCGGCATCAAAGCCCATTGCTTCCATGACTTCAACAGTCGGTTCATCCTGGAAGCTGGCCGAGATGAGCGGGCTGCCCCCAATCATATCACCGGAGTGAACAATGAATGTATTGGGATTCTCCGCCTCGCGCTCCTTTAAGGCAGCAGCTGTGTATTCAATTTGTCCCGCTGCTTTTCCGCCTACAGTTGTCACAGTGTCCAGCTGGCCATGCAGATCATTCATGCTTAATAGCTGAATGCTGATGCCGCGGTTTAGGTCATAAGTGAAGATTCCAAAGCCCTTTTCATCGGTTTTTCCTGTATACGTGAACGGGCTGTCTTCTGTGATATATTCCTGAGCCTTCGGTGATGTGGTGAATGCTAGGTTCACTTCACCAGCGATTGGTGCAAGAGACCAGTTATCATCCGCTGTCGGAGTGATTTCCTTTACCTCTGAGATGTAGTCCATCAAGACTTGACGGTTCTCCTCAGCTGAATCAATGACAAGTTCTCCATTTGTCACGCCAGGGAAATTCCCGCCGCCATTGGCACGGTAGTTATTTGTGACAACAATGAATTCCTGATCGGGCTGTACAGGCTCCCCGTTATATTCCAGGTTCATGATTCGGCTTGAATCTGGATTAGCGACAGCGCCGGTTGGTGTGTATTTCGGTTTCTTCGTTACATCAATTTGGTAGGTCACGCCATCAATCACATCGTAGTTATATACCGCAAATGACGGATTGAGAAGCTCCTGTGATGCAGTGTTGGCTGGATCAATCGTATTGAATTTACCAGCAGACATCTCAAGCCATTCTTTGACGTCTGCACCAGTCAATTTTATGGCCTTTAACGTGTTGTCATATAGATAAAGGTCAGCGGCGCTGCGAATAGTCAGGTCGCCTTTTTTGATTTCTGTGAATTCCTCTGGGCCGTTGCGTCCCGCTTTAAAAGGTGCGCCTGCAGAGAGAATGGGAATATCAGCGAGCTCTGGTTTATTGAGCTTAATGTAATTCTCGGCATACCATGTTTGAGCATTGGTGACAACTTGAATGGATGGGTCGTCCTTCACAAGGGCGAAGTAGCTGTAAATATCATCTGTTGTCGTGCCGATTGGTGTGTTGACATACTCAATGGTTGCCTCATGATCTTTCTTGACAGCTTTAACGATTTTCTGGTCAGCTGCGACATCCTTTGTAACAGCTCTTGTCGAGGATTGTGAATCAGCGACAATCCATTTTCCTTTTTTCTTTTCTAATGTTAAGTCGATAATCCCAAGTGAGCCGCCGCCAAAACCGGCTTGTACGGCAGGAACACCGTTAATGGTTCCTTTTTCATTGTCCACGCCAGGGAGGACATTGCCGTTCTCATCCTTGAAAAGGGCGTCGAGCTTACTGACATCAGCTGCCGGGAAGACTTTATGCGTATGAGAGAAGGTTAGGGCATCGATGCCTTTTACCTTGCTTAAAGCATAAATCGTATCCTCGGTATTCTTTTCGTTGCTGCTGAAGCCGGAATGTGCCATTGCGACAATGACATCAGCTCCTTTTTTCTTCATTGCCGGGATGAATTTCTCAGCTGTTTGGACAATGTCCTTCGTGATGACCTTGCCGTCAAGATGGGCCTTATCCCATTCATTGATTTGAGGAGGAACAAAGCCAATATAGCCGATTTTCACGGTTTGAGTCTTGCCGGATTGGTCCTTTACCTTTTTAGAGACAATTTTATAAGGTGTGTACTTGTTTTTGTCGTTAGTTGGGTTGCCGTCTTTATCATCGATATAGACATTGGCATTGATGAAATCGAATTTGGCATCATTGTATACTTCATCAAGGAATTCGAGTCCATAATTGAATTCATGATTCCCAAGTGTGGCAATATCGTAATCTAGCAGATTCATCGCTTTGATGGCTGGATGAACGTCTTTTTTGCCAAGAGGATCGATTTTCGCTTTGTATGTAGCAAATGGGTTCCCTTGAATAAGGTCGCCATTGTCCACAAGGACACTGTTTTTCACTTCTTTACGTGCTTGCTTGATGAGTGTAGCTGTTTTGGCGAGTCCAACATTAGGGGATTCGCTATTTTTGTAATAATCATAGCTTAGCAGATTCATATGGATATCGGTTGTTTCCATAATACGAAGGGTAACCTCGGATTGACCCTTGCCTTTATCCTTTTTTGAGGCTCCTGCATGTAACGTTTGGAAAGGGGTGGTGAATAAAAGAATGGCAAACATGAAGACAGTAACAAGTTGTGCTAATGATAATCTTCGCAAACTATTCATTCCTCCTAAATTAAGGCTATTGATTAGGGAGTGTTCATACTCCCATCAATCAATATAGCAGATTTGCAGGAATTTAATAGTTTTTATGGCAATAATAGCTATAAATGCCCAGTAAAAATTTACACTATATAATGCTTTTTAACCATGAAAGTGATGGCAAAATGATGTCATTAGACCTGATAATTAGGAATAATGCGTATTAGCAGAAGACCTAAGAAAATGATTTAAGAGGGCTTATGGAGAGGGCTGCCAGGCATGATTGAGCCGTATCCTCCTCGGAGGGCTCCGAAATCTCCCTCGGAGGGGTCTGAATCTCCCTTTGAAGGGAGGCTTGGCTTTTGTGTAGGGTTGAGAGGGGGCTAACAAAAGGCAACCGAATGATACGATAAATGAATGAATCTACAGTTTAATTATTCGGGTCTTTATTTGTTGTTGTACATGCATTAGTTGATGATTGTGGCTTTCTATTATTAGTGAGGGGTGGAATGGAACGAAATGCATTCCACTCCTGCGGGAAGAGAGGAAAGGTCTGAGACCCTACAAGCGTAAGCGCCGAGGAGGCTCAAGCCTTCCTCCCCACAGAAAGCGAGTGCATTTCGCGGAATGGAACAAACGTGTATTTCTTCCTGCTATTGAATAGGAAGAATAAATGACAATCATTTATTTCGTTTTGTACCAGCCCCTTATGTAAAAGGGTTATGATTCGATTTCAGAAAGCTTTCTCAGATGCTTCTCTGATATCTCATCGACCTTCTTAACACGGCGGACGTACTTTTCCACATCTCCCATAAAGTCAGTCTTCATCCATACATCGACAATCTCGTGGGCAATCGCTGAGCCGATGATTTTACCCCCTAAACAGAGCACATTGCTGTTTGTGTGCTCGCGAGCCAGTCTGGCACAGAATGGATCCTGGCAGACAACGGCGTTCAGGCCGTAGATTTTATTCGCAATCATCGCACTGCCATAGCCGACGCCATCGATGAAAATGCCGCGCTCTGCTTCCCCGCGTGCAATGGCAATAGAAGCAGGGTAGATGGAGTCTGGCAGGTCAGCTGCTTCTGTGCTGTGTGCGCCAAAATCGACGATCTCATGTCCCTGTCCTTCTAGAATTTCTTTAATCTCTTGTTTCAGTTCATATCCAGCATGATCACTCGCCATAGCTATTTTCATGATGAATTCCTCCTCTAATAAAAGTGTTAATGATAGATTGTGCATGATAGAGGGCATTTATGCTCTTGAAGCCGGCGGGCCGAATTAATCTCAAATTGAAATAGTGGATTGCTCTTGCGACCGGATTTCTCGTTCCTTCCTGCCGTGCAGCCGATTGTATAGGAAGATGAGGAATAAGGAGCAAACCCCTAAGTAAATAAATAAATGACTGAATCCGGTGAAAGGTACAATGAGTCCAAGCAGTGATGGTCCAAAGCCAAGACCGCCGTCTAAAAAGATATAGAAGGTTGAAGTAGCGAGTCCCATACGATGAGGCGGTGTCAGCTTGATGGCAATCGCCTGTGTGCAGGATTGCATATTTCCAAAGCCAAGACCAATTAACACACCAGATAATAGCAGCGTAAGGGCATTGGACGCCGTACCGAGCAGCAGCATCCCTATTGCAAGCAGGATGAAGCCTGGATACATAATCACGTTTGGTCCCTTTATGTCCATCAACCGTCCGGTGAATGGACGTGACAATAGAATGGAGACAGCATAGATGACAAAGAAAAAGCTGGCGGCCTCCGTTAGGTTTCTCTCAGCTGCATAGGAATTCAGGAAAGAAAGGACACTTGAATAGCTAAAGGCAATGCCGAGCGTGATGAAGGCAATCGGGAGCGCCTTTGGCTCCAGATAGTCTGAAAGCTTGATCTCTTTTGTCTGTGGTGTCAATGCTTCAGTCTCAAGCGGCGGAATATGCGCAAAGAGAGAGAGCGTCAGCGAGATGGCGCCGAGTACCAGGCAGAAAAGAAAGATATTGGCGAATGTTGTGTGCTGGCTCATCAACAGACCGATGAACGGTCCGCAGGCGGTGGCAAGTGTTGCGCTCATGCTATAATAACCGATTCCTTCTCCTTTTCTGGAGGCCGGAATGATTTGGGCAATAATCGTACCGGATGCGGTGCTGGCCATTCCAAGTGCAAGTCCGTGCACGAAACGAGTGAACAGCAGGAAAGCGATGCCGAACTCGAAAAAGTAAAGAAGAGTGGTCAGCGTAAATAACAGCGCTCCCACCCATAAGGTTCGTTTGCGGCCAAACTGGCTGATGAGCCGGCCCATAAACAGACGACTGATCAATGTTCCGATGATAAATGTTCCGGTAACAAGCCCGGCTTGGCTTGCGGTTGCATGATACGTATCGGCGGCATACATGGCAATAGTAACAACAAGTAAGTAAAAGACAAGTGTGAGCAGGAAGTTAATGAACGAAATAAGAACAAAGTTTTTTGTCCATAATCTGTCCTTTAGCTCGGCCATGTTTATTCCCCCTTTAATAAATTGGTGCGAATCTGCTTAAGAACATGAATCGCGTCCGTGAGTTTCTCCTCTTTAATCCCCTGTAAAATCTCTTGTTCAAATTGATCGACAACAATGCGAATATCCTGATAAACGCTCTTGCCGCTCCTGGTGAGCTGCATTCGCTTCTCTCGTTTATCCGTGCTGGCAATCTGCTCGACATAGCCCTGCTCCTGCAGGCGGTGGACCGTGCGGGTCGTCGTTGGTTTCTCAACACCAAGGTAATGAGACAGCTCCACGAGCGTAACGGATTCATACTTCGCCAGATAAAAGAGAACCGTCCACTGGGCACGCTGTATCTGATGTTTGCTGAGGATAGCGTTCAGCTGATTTTCAAACGGTCGATAAACAAGCATAAATTGATAGAAGAATTCCTGAAATCCCTTCATTGTATGTACCTCCACGCCATTTGGTTACCTTTGGTAACTATTATACTTTAGCAAATGGGACAGGGGAGTGTAAAGGGATTGAGGTCAGGGGAAGCGCAGCCATATAAACATAAAAAATCCCTCTTCAGGATCTATCAAAGATCTTACAGAGGGATTGTGATACGTTTTACAGCGATGCCTTAAGCGAAAATAATGACTAATGTACCGACGATAAAGCAGTATATGGAGAAATAGCCAAGCTTCCCTTTTTGCATGATGTTCATAAACCATTTCAAAGAGAAGTAAGAGGCAACTAAGGAAGTAACGAACGCAAATAGGTACGGTACCATCAGTTGATTAATGGTTGGATCCGTTACTAAGTCGGAAACGGATAGGATCATTCCGCCTAGACTGATGGGAATGTAAAGGAAGAAGGAGAACTTTAAGGCAGTCTCACGATTCATTCCCATTGCCATAGAGGCAACAACGGTTGCACCGGAGCGGCTGATTCCAGGAATCAAGGCAACAGCCTGCGCGCAGCCGACAATGATGGCATCCTTAAAGCTGAGCTCACCTTCTGTTTTCCGGCCTTTAAGATTTCGAATGAGCCATAAGGCAATACCAGTAATGATAAGAGTGAACCCGATAACACGTACGCCTTTAAAGATAGAGGCGATTTGGTCCTCAAACAGCATCCCAATGACGGCCGCTGGAATGGTGCCGATAATGAGGTAAAGAATGAAATAGAAATCCTTCATCATTTCATCTGTCTTTTCAGATGAGAAGAGGAATTCGAATCCGTTCTTAATCATTCTGGCTAAATCATGTCGATAAATAATCACGACAGCGATTAAGGATGCGAAGTTCACGAATAGCTCGAAGCTGAGCCCTGGTATCTCCATGTTGAAAAAGTGCTGGAAGATAACCAAATGTCCGCTGGAGGATACAGGGATTGGTTCGGTAATCCCTTGAAGCAGTCCTAGGAGGACATACTTGATAATTTCGATAAATTCCACTACTAATACACACTCCTCGTACAAAAATGACATGACACTATCATATCATAATCTGAACATCGTCCTATAAAGGTCTATGGAGTTATTATTTACCAATGGAGGGGAATGGAAAAAGCTGCCACTTTTGTGGCAGCTTTGGTCTTTATTCTTATAATACTTTGTTCAAGAAATCCTGCGTACGTTCATGCTGCGGGTTGGAGAAGATCTCTGTTGGTGTTCCCTTCTCAACAACATAGCCGCCGTCCATGAAGATGACTTGATCGGCAACCTCACGCGCAAAGCCCATTTCATGGGTTACGATGACCATTGTCATACCCTCGTTAGCCAATTGTTTGATAACATTCAATACCTCGCCGACCATCTCTGGGTCAAGGGCACTTGTCGGTTCATCAAAGAGCATGATATCTGGGTTCATTGCTAGAGCGCGTGCAATCGCAACACGCTGCTTTTGACCGCCGGATAATTGTGCCGGCTTGGCATTTGCTTTATCTTCAAGTCCAACTTGAGCAAGCAGTTTATGGGCTTGCTTCTCAGCTTCCTCTTTTGTTGCCTTTTTCAATTGAACCGGTGCCAGCGTAATATTCTCAAGCACCGTCATATGAGGGAAGAGATTGAAATGCTGGAAGACCATCCCGATATTTTCGCGGACTTTGTTGATGTCCGTTTTTTTATCTGTGATGATCACATCATCGACTTCAACCTCACCTTGGTTGACATCTTCAAGTAAGTTTAAGCAGCGGAGCAGGGTACTTTTACCAGAACCAGATGGACCAATTAAGCAGATGACTTCGCCTTCTTTGACTTCAAGGCTGATATCCTTTAGTACCTCAAGCTGTCCGTATGATTTCTTTAATCCTCTTACTTTAAGCTTTCCCATTTTGGATCTTCCTTTCCATACGGTTCGATACTTTTGTCAAAATCATGATGATGATAAAGTACATAACACCGACGATGAGCCACATTTGGAAGGATTCCAGGTTACGGGCGATGATAATCTTACCGCTTTGCGTCAGCTCATTGATGCCGATAATTGAAAGGATGGATGTATCCTTTAGGGTAATAATGAATTGGTTAATGATCGATGGAATCATTAAACGGATGGCCTGTGGAAGGATAACCTTCGCCATAGCCGTTTTGTATGGAAGTCCAAGGCTTCGAGCCGCTTCCATCTGTCCTTTATCAACAGATTCAATCCCTCCGCGGACAATCTCAGCCATATAGGCACCAGCATTTAAGCTTAAGGTGATAATACCTGCTGTTACAGCCGAAATACGGAAGTCAAGTGCAGCCGGCAATCCAAAGTAGATGAAGAATGCTTGGACAATCAACGGCGTACCGCGGAATATATCTACGTAAATGGTCCCGATTGCGCGAAGCACAGAGTTGTGCGCCACACGGCATAGACCGAATAATACACCCAAAATAGAGGCGATAATAAGCGAAACGACCGTTAAGATCAACGTCATTTTTAAGCCCTTCATGAGACTTGGGAAGCTTTCCTTCAACAAGCCGAAGAAGCCATTTTCTGTATCAGAGCTTTTCTTCGCTTCTAAATATTTATCAAGAATATCTTGGTATTCACCAGATTCTTCAAGGTTAGCGAGACCATCATTGAACTTTTCAAGAAGCTCAGTGTTCTCACCTTTAGCGACAGCAAATCCATAAGAGCCGCCAACCTCTTTTTCAGTGACAATCTGAAGACCATTGCCTTGAGCTACCCCGTAAGCAAGGACCGGATAATCATCAAAGACGGCTTGAGAGTTGCCAGTTTTAACATCATCATACATATTGGCAGAATCATCGAATGTGACAATTTTGAAGCCGTACTCATCCTGGATGCTTTGAGCAAAGCTTGCACCTTCTGTACCAGTCTTAACTGCTACTTTCTTGCCGTTTAGATCTTCATAAGAAGTTATGTCCTCATTTCCTTCAGCGACAGCCATAACGACGCCAGATTCGAAATAGGGATCAGAGAAATCAAATTTACGTTTACGTTCATCAGTGATGCTCATGCCGGCAATTACGCCGTCCACTTGTTTTGATTCAAGAGCTTGTACCGCTGCATTGAAACCGAGCGGCTTAATTTCCACATTAAATCCTTGATCTTCCGCGATTGCATTCAGCAAATCGATATCTATACCGACGAATTCGCCATTTGTATCTTGGAATTCAAAAGGAGCAAACGTGATATCTGTTGCGATTGTATATGTTTTTCCCTCCGCACTTGTGAGGTTTGGGAATACAAATGAAGCAACCGAGATAACCGCTATCGCTAACGATAACATTAACTTGGAAAATTTCTTCATGTTGGAGCCTCCTTTAAAAATTCGTTAAGAAACCCTCTCTATATAGACACATTCTCGAATAGAAAAAGTGATTGAGGAAAAGAGCAAAAAATGCATGTCTTTATGAGTATATAAAAAATTTCTATTCTTTTGCAATGAATTTCTTTCCATGCCAAATTATAGAAATATAGGGATCTGGATATATTCTTTGGTATCAAACTGCTGTAAGAAGCTGATAAAAGTACATTTGCCATGCTTAGATTGCACAAGTGAAAGGGATTTTATGATAGGTGGAAAGAGTGAATATGTAACTGTTTTTAAAAAATTCTGAAATAATTTAAATAGAAAAGAATGTCTCTAATAAGTTAACAAGAAGAGACCAGGAAAATGATGGCCTGATCTCTTACATTCATTTATATTATTTCAGGTTATCAATTTCAATGGTATTTACCGGTAAAAACGTTTCTCCTGTATCCATATAGGTGATGGATACCTCATCTCCCTCCAGCAGGTAAATAATGAGCGGTTCCTTTTCAGATGACATCGTATAGCTTTGGCGGTTATCAAGCAAGAAGGATACAATAGTATTTTCCCCTGATTTCTCTTTGTAAACCCGCAAAACCTTTCCACTCACCTGTTTTTCCTCTGAGGAAGAGGAACCTGATACGGTTCCGCCGCCTTTTTGGAGAGCGGTCTTATATAATTTCAAGGCTTCTGCTGGTGATGAAGCATAGGCAGTAATCTCAGGATTGGCAGCAGATACAATATGGTAATTCTGCAGATATCCATTTGAATCGAGTACAGCTGTCAGCCAGCTGGCCTCGCCGTAGAAATTATAGAGGATTGGCATTTGGCCCTTCCATTTCTTCTCGATGAAGGCCTTTTCGATGATTTGGAGTGCTCCCTCTGAATCCATATAGGATTCCTCTAGACTGCCGGTATAATACGTTGCCTCACCAGTCCGAGCGTTTGTCAATGCATATCCGAGCATGGAGTCGACTCCTTCTTTCGGACTCGTGAAATCGGTGAAATAGTACATCACGCCATTCTCATCGAAAATCGGACTGACATTTGCCTCTGTTCCTTCATCGGAAGGGAGCTTAACGTCAGATTTCCCAAAATAGCTATTCCAGAAGCCGTGTACATAATTACCGAAGTAGCTGTTCTGAAGACTGACGGCCTCCGGTGCTACAGCACCATCAATGAATTCAGGGGCCTTCTCTAGCGAATAGGCTTTTGTTTTGCCTGTTTTAGCATCCATCACAGC
The DNA here is from genome assembly GCF_054950035.1 of Gracilibacillus sp. Marseille-QA3620. NCBI lineage: Bacteria > Bacillati > Bacillota > Bacilli > Caryophanales > Bacillaceae > Gracilibacillus > Gracilibacillus sp. Marseille-QA3620. Next base: position 4,149,985 of record NZ_CM143102.1, on the reverse strand, counting down.
GACACCTTTAACGGAGAAGCCATTACGGGCAGAAATAAAGTCACCATAGGACTGAACATAGAATGGATTGCCATTATCATCTATTTCAAGCTGAACATCCCCGTAGAAGATGTAGGTCGGATATTGAAGCCTAAACCAGCGCTCTGTTTCCTTGTTGAAATAAGAAGAAGGGGTGTAGGCCATTTCCGACTTAACGAAGGTCGGGTTAGCGGTGGAGTCCGTTGCGCTCAGCATAAAGTAACCCGGTGTTTCCTTGCCTTTGAACCATTTAAAGAAGCCTGAGAATTCAACCGGAGCGATATACACATACTCTCCATTCACCTTTTGGATTTGCAGGTTACCAAGCTCGTAATAGCTTGTGTTCGGTACCTGGCCAAAGGCCTTCTTCATTTTGTTGCGGGCGAAATCAGGCGGGACGCTCGCAGGTGTCTCCTTCTCGTCAAATGTCTTGATCTCCGTTTTCGTCTCCATCTTGGAAATGTCATATTTCTCATTTGCATTGAACATAAAGGCGGATAGGAGATAGGCACTCGCTAATAAACTGATGAGAAATAGAATGCCCTTGATTTTTTGCTCAAGCCCGCTTGACAGCAAAACACCAACAGCTGTGAAAATCAGGGCTGGGAGCCAGAGAGATGTCACATTTAAGTCTTGATTCGTTATGTAGTAATATAGAAAAAATCCGATCAAACAGAGGATGGCGAGTCCGCCAAAAGCCTGTACTCGCAATCTGCCTGTTAGGCGAATGTGAAGCCTCTCATTACTGGTAACTGGCAGCAGGACAAAAGCTGAAATAATTCCGATAATCAATGAATAAAGGATTAAATACCCCATAATACACTCCTTTGTTAATTTACTTACTCTAATCATACGTATAAGGGAAGACAGATGATTCACTTTTTGCTCACATTATTTCCGTTTAAGTCTTACATTTGGCAAAGAAATAGATCAAGAGCGCTTTCAACCCCATTGTTCTTATCTTTCCATAACACGAAGTTTCAGATATTATTGAGTATATAGTTTGATAGGAAAAGAGGGAACGGAATGACTATTTTGATTACAGGCGGAGCCGGATACATCGGCAGCCATGCAGCAGTTGAATTTTTGAATGCAGGCTACGAGATTGTTGTCTTGGACAATCTTTCAAACAGTCAAAGAGAAGCGATTGATCGAGTAAAGGAATTAACCGGAAAGGACTTCCCATTCCATCAGGTCGACCTTCTCGATTATGAAGCAGTGAACGAATTGTTCGAACAATATCCAATTGATTCGGTTATCCATTTTGCAGGGCTTAAGGCTGTTGGGGAGTCTGTAGCCATTCCGCTGAAATATTATGAGAATAACATTACAGGTACATTGAATCTATGCCGTATCATGGCTAGCCACGGTGTGAAGAAGCTAGTCTTCAGCTCTTCCGCAACTGTATATGGTATGCCGGACCGTGTGCCGATTGATGAGTCATTCCCATTGTCAGCGACAAATCCATATGGACGAACAAAGCTGATGATTGAAGAGATTCTACGCGATGTGTATGTTTCTGATGCTGAATGGAGCATTGCCTTACTTCGTTATTTCAACCCAATCGGTGCTCATGAAACAGGTCGAATCGGTGAGAATCCGAATGGCATTCCGAATAACTTGATGCCATATATCACGCAGGTAGCCATCGGGAAGCGCGAAAAGCTTTCAGTCTTCGGAAATGATTATGATACCCATGATGGTACAGGCGTACGTGATTACATCCACGTTGTAGACCTTGTAAAGGGCCATTTGAAGGCACTTGAGTATATTAATGATAAAACAGGTGTTGAAGCGTTCAACCTTGGGACAGGAACAGGCTACAGTGTGCTCGATATTGTCCATGCCTTTGAGAAAGCGAGCGGACAGCAAATTCCCTATGAAATAGTGGATAGAAGACCGGGGGATATTGCGGTATGCTACGCCAATGCTGACAAGGCAGCCCAATTGCTTGGCTGGACAGCAGATTTAAATCTTGAAGATATGTGCCGTGATTCTTGGAACTGGCAAAAGAAAAACCCGAACGGATATAAAGAAGATGAGCCTGCTGTGAAATAAGCAGGAATGGGAGCAAGCGAATGGATCGCCTGCTCCTTTTTTTAATTGCTTGCGGCGCGCATCAAAGTCCGATACCCTTGATATAACAAAGATCAGGGGGTGGGGCGGCTGATGAAAATCGCTTGTTTGCAAATGGATATTAAGTATGGAGAACCGGACGCCAACCGAGAGAAGGCGAAAAGGATGATGGAGGAAGCTGCTGAGAATGGAGCTGATGTCATTGTCCTTCCAGAAATGTGGAATACCGGCTATCAGCTTGATGAGCTGGCACAGATTGCTGACCAGGACGGACAGAATACAAAGGAGCTTCTATCAGCGCTTGCTGCAAAATATCAGGTAAACATCATCGGCGGCTCGGTCTCGGTAAAAAGGAAAGAAGGCTACTATAATTCCATGTTCATTTTTGACCGCCAAGGAAATCAAGTGGGAGAGTATGATAAAGCCCATCTATTCACTCTGATGGATGAGCATCACTATTTGGAGGCTGGACAGAGATCAAATTTCTTTCCAATCGATGGTATGCTATGCGGCGGTGTGATCTGCTATGACATCCGCTTCCCGGAATGGATTCGCAAGCATGCGCTCGGCGGGGCCAATATCCTCTTTGTCCCAGCTGAATGGCCGAAGCCCCGTATCGACCATTGGGAGATTCTACTTAAAGCCCGTGCGATTGAAAATCAAATGTATGTCGTTGCTGTCAATCGTGTCGGAGCAGACCCGAAGAATATCTTCAACGGTCATTCCATGGTTATTGCCCCTTGGGGAGAGGTCATCTTAAACGGAGGCGAGGAAGAAGGAATAGGCTATGCGGAGGTCGACCTTGACGAAGTCAGAAGAGTGAGGGAGCTCATCCCAGTCTACAAGGACCGCCGCGAATCCTTATACGAATGAACCAGCTCAAGCAGTGAACTTGGTAAATTTAAAAAGGGCTGCCCCCAACGGGACAGCCTAAATTTTTATGATTATTTCTTAATAGACTCTAACACTAAATCGATCGTCACATCATTTGCGATTTTTGCATTTGTCGTCCAGTTGCTGGAATCCTCGAAGAAATACACTTGATCCTTCTCTACAGCAGGAATGGATTTATATACAGAACTTTTCTCCAATGTTTCAATTCCTTCTTCATTAGCTGCTGCTGCAATAAATAAATGGTCAGCATCTAAATCAGCCAATGCCTCAAGAGAAATGGCTTGCCAAACATCCTGACTTTCGCCTAAATCACTAATATAGGTAGGCATTTTAATGCCAAGGTCCTTATAGAGTACATTAGAGGCATAACGATCTCCTTCAAACACGAAGAATTGCCCGCCTGTCACCCAAATGATTGCCGCTGATTCATCCCCAATGGCCTCTTTTACTTGAGCTTTTGCGTCCTCTGCTTTTTGCTCATAATCCTCAATTGCCTTCTCAGCTGTATCTTTCTTGCCGAAAAGCTCACCCATAACCGTTAATTGTGTTCTCCAGTCCTCTGTATTCTCAGATTTAAATACATAGGTTGGGGCAACCTTAGTATATTCCTCATACATGCCTTCTTGGATGGCAGCTTCGGACTCGAACATGATTAGGTCCGGTTCCGCTTCAATAACATCCTCAATTGGCATATCCCATGAAATCAATGGAACATCAGCAAGCTTATCTTGCAGGTATGTATGAACAGAGGTACCGATTGACCATTGAGCTGCAGGAGTAAGGCCAAGTGTCACAAGATAATCCTCCATATTAGGAGCAAGAATTTTCTTTGGATTTGCTGGAAATGTCATTTCTCCGACAGCATCTGTCACCTTTTTCTCAGAGCTGCTCTCCTCCGAGCTGTTATTTGAACTGCATGCCCCAAGAACAAGCATCAGGCACGCAAGGCATATCATTGTAAACCATGATTTCTTACTTATTACCATTGATTAATCCTCCTTTAAATTGTAAAATATACTGGTTATACTGAATGATAATTATTCTCATTTACAAAGTCAATGGAATTTAACTTCCAAATAGATAAAATCGTTTAATTCAGGTAAAGGATTTGGTTGCCGATGCAGGGTTACAATAAAGAAAAAGGCAGGGGCATCAAGAGAATGAGCTTGGTTACGGTGCTGGCCGTCATTCTGTTGGCTGTTGTTTTAATGGTCTCACTCATGATAGGCACGAAACTATATGGGCTCTCAACTATCTGGGAGGCTCTTTTCCATCGCGCACATAATAATATAACGCATGACATCATCTGGGATATCCGCCTGCCAAGAGCAATTGTTGCAGCCCTTGTCGGCGCTTTTTTAGCCGTATCCGGTGCAGTGATGCAGGCTTTGACACGAAATGTACTGGCAGAGCCTTCCCTATTAGGCGTTTCCAATGGGGCTGCCTTCGCTTTAGTGTTAGTATTGACCATTTTCCCAGGATTATCGAAGCTGGAGACGATGTTTGCTTCAATGGCTGGTGCAGGACTTGCTGTATTGTTTGTCTTCTCCCTGTCTATTCTGGCTAAGGGCGGCATTACCCCGGTAAAGCTGGCGCTTGCCGGTATGGCGACAGGAATGTTCCTAAGCTCCTTAACGACAAGCATTGCGCTTTATTTTGATGTCTCCAAAAATATTAGCTTCTGGTATGCAGGTGATCTTTCGGCAAGCAGCTGGAACGATGTGAAGCTATTGCTCATCATGGGGACTGTGGGATTGTTCATTGCCTTCTCTATTTCCAGGGCTTTGACCCTATTATCACTCGGGGAGGAAATCACAAAGAGCCTTGGCGTCCATATTGGTCTCGTGCGGACAATGGGCGTGATAGCCGTTTTGATGCTCACTGGCAGTGCAGTTGCTGTCTCAGGTACGGTTGGTTTTGTCGGCTTGGTTATCCCGCATATTACGCGAATGGCGATAGGGGGCAAGTACGGCAAATTACTGCCTGTGGCTGCTCTCTTAGGAAGCATCCTATTGGTTGGTGCAGATGCGATATCGCGTACGATTAACGCACCATATGAAACACCTATCGGCGTCTTGACGGCTGTCATCGGCGTACCGTTCTTTCTATATATGGTCCGGCAGAATGGAAGGAGGCTGTTTTCATGAGTCAGCAAAGAAAAGTCCGGCTCATATGGACCTTGCTTAGTTTCCTGATTATCGCTGCTTGTCTCATCAGCTTTAATGTCGGCACAGTTTCAATCTCGCCAATTGAGGTTTGGCAAACGATTATTGGACAAGGGACACCAAAGCAGGAATTGATTCTGCTTGAAATCAGACTTCCGGCTATCATTCTTGCCCTGATGGTTGGAACAGGCATGGCCTTATCAGGAGCGGTGCTGCAGACAGTGACACGCAATGAATTGGCTGAGCCGGGGATTCTCGGCATCAATGCCGGAGCAGGATTAATGGTTGTGCTTTATATTACGCTATTTCAAGGCTCCCTCAGCAATATGAGTCTTTTAAGTACATTTGCAATGCCGTTCTTTGCTTTTTTAGGCGCTATGCTGACGGCAGTCTTGATACTTTTTCTTTCATGGAAGCAAGGCCTGCATACGATTCGCCTTCTCCTTACAGGCATCGGCATCAATGCAGGCATAACAGCTATCTTGACGGCCTTGCAGCTAAGGCTGAACCCGCATGATTTCATGAAGGCTTTAACATGGCTGTCAGGGGATCTGTGGGCGACTCAATGGAAATACGTATGGGCGCTTGCACCGTGGTTTCTTTTGTTCATCCCAGTCATTCTCTATAAATCACATGTATTAAATGTTCTGAACCTGGGGCCGCTTGTCTCAACAGGTCTTGGCATCCGCACGGAAAGAGAGAGGCTGACATTGATTGTGCTTGCCGTAGCGCTCGCGGGGCTGGGAGTAGCAGCAGGCGGGGGCATTGCCTTTTTAGGCTTAATTTCACCCCATATTGCGCGCAAGCTAGTTGGACCGAAGCATCAATATCTTTTGCCGACTGCAGCGATGATTGGTTCGCTCATCTTGATACTGGCAGATATGCTTGGCAAGAATCTGCTAGTGGTTGATATACCGGCTGGAATAATCGTGTCAATCTTGAGCGCTCCTTATTTTATCTATTTATTGCTTAAAACGAAATAAAGAAGGAAAGAAGGGTGACGGGGAAATGAGCCTGTTTGCACGTGATCTGACAATCGGATATGAAGGGAAAATCATCGTTCCTAAACTAAATATGGAAATAAAAAAGGGAGAAATCACGGCCATCATCGGACCGAATGGCTGTGGGAAGTCGACCATTCTCAAAACGATGGCACGCCTTCATAAGGCAAGCGGCGGGGGAGTTTATTTAGACGGGCAGGATATTCACCGTATGTCCACGAAAGGGCTTGCCCGGCAATTGGCTATCCTCCCGCAATCCCCGCATGCACCGGAGGATTTAACCGTTCAGGATCTTGTTTCTTATGGAAGGACTCCTTATCAGTCCGGCTTCTCCCGCTTTACGGCTCATGATCTTGAAATGGTGGAATGGGCGATAGAAGAAACAGGACTGTCCGCATTTAAGGATACCCCAGTCGATTCCCTGTCAGGAGGGCAGCGCCAAAGAGCATGGATTGCCATGGCCATTGCCCAAGAGACGGATATCCTCCTGCTAGATGAACCGACAACCTATCTTGATATGGCTCACCAATTAGAGGTACTAGAGCTTCTCGGAAAACTGAACCAAAAAGACGGCCGCACGATTGTCATGGTCATTCATGACTTGAATCATGCAAGCCGTTTTGCGGATGAATTGATTGCTGTGAAGAAGGGACAGCTCATCTGCCAGGGAACTGCAGAGAAAGTAATCAGCCGAGAAGTGCTGCGAGAAGTATTCGATATAGAAACAAATATCGTAACTGACCCGCAAACATCCAAGCCGGCTATTCTATCCTATAATTTAGTGCGGTAAATTCGCGCTTATCCCTTCCTAGTCAGGAAGAATCCAGACTGATACGCTTCCCCCGTTAACAGGGAAGACAGCCCATCCGTCATCGCCTATTTCAACGGTATCGCCTCGGTTCTCTGTACAATCCACCCACATTTCGCCGGCGCGCTCCTCACCGACGAACATGCGCTTTTCGCCATTATCACCATTGGAGATAACAATGGCACAGCCTGAACGCTCGTGCTCGCTTGTGCCCATCCGTACCCATCCGATGGTATTTGGATGATCAAAGTAATCAACCTGCTCTCCGTAGGCTTTATGAACCCTAGCATAAAGAAGAGGGTCGATCAATTTGCTTTTGCGTCCGACCGGTTCTTCACCACCGACTCCGTAATAATCGCCATAGAAGACACATGGATAGCCATCATGACGCAAGAGAATCAATGCATAAGCGGATTGCTTGAACCAATCCTGAATCCAGGACTCGAGCGATTCACCAGGCTGGGAATCATGATTATCAACAAAGGTGACGGCATTTAGCGGGTTCGCTTGGACGAGGGTATCATCAAAGATGGTTCGTAAGTCAAAATCACGACCGGCCTGTGAGGCATGATGAAGCTTGAAGTGGAGAGGGACATCAATTAAATCGACGGTAAATTCAACCTTTTGTAAATATTCCTGGCAAGCCCTCAAATCGGGATTCCAATACTCGCCAAACATATAGAAATGATCGCCATGAGTTTGATGCATCTCAAGGGCAAAGTCTCGAATAAACGTGTAATCAATATGCTTAACAGCATCCAATCGGTATCCGTCACATTGCAAGGTCTCAGTCAGCCATTTGCCCCATTTAATCATTTCCTCCCTCACGACAGGATGGTTATAATCAATATTGGCAAACATAAGGTAATCATAATTGCCGAATTCGAGATCGACATTATCATTCCATCCTTTATGGTCGCCCAGAATTTTGAAAATCCCTGTCCGGACGGTACCTTCATCATAATCGGTTCCATTGAAATGCTCGACATTCCATTTGAAGGAAGAATATGTATCTCCTCTGCCGGGGAAGGTAAATTTCGTCCAGCCGTCAATGTCAAAAGGACCGGATATTTCCTTCATTCGATTATTCTGATCGACTTCAATAACCTTGAATCTCTCTGTTTCATCAGCACCGGCCTTATGATTCATCACCACATCTGCATATACACAAATATCATTCTCCTTGCATGCCTCAATAGCTTCAATCAGCTCATCCTTTGTTCCATATTTCGTCCGGATGGAGCCGTTTTGGTCAAATTCACCTAAATCATATAAATCATAAATGCCGTAACCCGTATCTTCAGGTGTTTGTGCCTTTGTTGGCGGTGGAATCCAAACGGAATCGATGCCTTTGTCCTTAAGCTCAGACGCAAGCTCCTTCAGTCGTTTCCAATGGGTTCCATCGGGTAGAATATGCCACTCGAAAAATTGCATCATCGTATGATTTTGACTCATTGCATCCACCCCTTATCTCTTTCTAAGCGGCTGTTGATAACAGAAATAGTGATTTTTCGCTGAAAACCTCAAGCTGCACTTAGTCCGAATCAACTTTGTCTAGTTAAAAACCAACGCCCCTCATGACTAATCCGATATAAACGATTATTCTTAACAAAATAAATACCCATATGCCATCCAGTTACAAACATATGTAGAAAAATAAGTATTACAAAAAGGATAACACCAAGGCATTCAGCCTGGTCAAACCCTTTGTCAGCATGTCTTCCGTGGAACTCAAGCCTTCATTAAACCCCTGTTTAAGTGATACACTATTAATACAAAAAGAGGGATGAGAGGCGGAGGATTGAATGGAGTCTATAAAAGAACGGCAAGTACGGCTGTATCAAGAAAGCCAAAAGGATAAAGCCAGGCTTTTAATCAGCTGTCCGGACCAGCCTGGGATCGTCGCAGCTGTATCGGATTTTCTCTATAAGCAAGGGGCCAATATATTAGCCTCCAATCAATATTCGACTGACCGGCATAACGGGACATTCTTCATGAGGGTAGAATTTGAGGCTCCAGAGCTGGATAAAAAGGAAGCCTTGTTCAAAACAGGATTCACAAATGTAGCCGAACAATTTGGAATGAAGTGGGATGTTATTTTTGCCTACAAGCTAAAACGAGCAGCTATCTTCGTTTCAAAGGAACTCCACTGTCTGCGGGAATTATTATGGGAATGGCAGTCAGGCGATCTGATGGCAGAGATTCCGCTTGTCATCAGCAATCATGAGGATGCGCGTGAGGTCGTTGAATCACTGCAAATCCCCTTTTATCATATCCCTGTTACAAAGGAAACGAAGAAGGAGGCAGAAGAGGAGCAGCTGCGTCTTCTGACTGAATACAGCATAGATACAATCGTCCTTGCCCGCTATATGCAAATCCTCTCTCCGGAATTTGTCGCAAGGCAGAAAAACAAAATCATTAATATTCATCATTCCTTCCTGCCTGCCTTCGTCGGGGCAAAGCCATATGAACGTGCCTTCGACCGAGGAGTCAAACTCATTGGCGCTACCTCTCACTATGTCACGGATGACCTGGATGAAGGGCCAATCATCGAGCAGGATATCATGCGGGTGAACCATCAGGACGATGTCCGCATGCTAAAAAAAATCGGAGCATCCATCGAACGAAGCGTGCTTGCACGAGCAGTGAAATGGCATCTTGAAGACCGAATCATCGTCCATGGCAATAAAACAATCGTCTTTTGACCACCAAGAAATTGAAGAAACTAGGGGATAAATAGACCAATGGATAAAAACGATAAAGTCATTGAAGCAGCAAAATTATATTACCTGCTCGACTGCACACAAAATGAAATCGCCAAAAAACTAGGAGTCTCAAGGCCGACCGTCTCACGCATGCTTCAAACAGCCAAAAGAGAAGGCATCGTGCAAATAAAAATCTGCGAAAAAGCCGATCGTGTCACAGACCTCGAAGCAGAGCTCGAACAAAAATACGGCCTGAAAAAAGCTGTCGTCGCCTCCATCGGACAATATGAAGACCATATCATCAAAACGACAATTGGCTTAAAAGCAGCCGAATATCTTAATTCCATCGTTCAGGACGATGACATCATCGGAGTCACATGGGGAACGACCATCTACCATGTCGCAGTCGAGCTGAAGAAAAAACAAGTGAATAATGTTCAAATCGTCCAGCTGAAGGGGGGCATCAGCCTATCTGAAACTAACACCTATGTCTCAGAAATCCTGTACCTATTCGGCAAAGCCTTCAACGCCTCCCCGCATTACCTACCGCTGCCGGCCATTGTTGACAACGTCGTCGTCAAAGAAGCCATCATGGCCGACCGCCACATCAAGCGGGTCATCGATATGGGCAAAAAGGCAAATATCGCCTTATTCACATGTGGACAAATCAAACCCGAATCCCTGCTCTTCAACCTCGGATACTTCTCCGATGAGGATGCCAACATGCTCTACTCAAGCGCTGTAGGAGACATCTCCTCCCGCTTCTACGATAAAGATGGGCATATTTGCAGCAAAAGCCTCAACGAACGCACACTCGGAATTGGGCTCGATGAACTGAAGGAAAAAGACTACTCAATCTTGGTCGCCGGCGGCTCCCGCAAAATCGACTCTATCCACGCAGCCCTCAAAGGCGGATATGCAAACGTGCTTGTCACCGATCAATACACAGCTAGATTTCTATTAGATAAATGAATGAAAGGAAGTGGGGCGGCGGCTCTGCTTCTTTTTTGGTTGGCAGGGGAAAATAGGGGGAAGTGTGGGGAAAGCGTGACGAAGCCCACCCAATGCCCATAGGACACCCACCCTTTGCCCATACAAAGGGGGTGAAAGGTGGGAAAAGGGTGGGGAAAGCATGACGAAACCCACCCAAGACCCAAAGAAAGCCCACCCTTTACCCATGCAAAGGGGGTGAAAGGTGGGAAAAGGGTGGGAGAAGCGTGACGAAGCCCACCCAAGACCCATAGGACACCCACCCTTTGCTCATATAAAGGGGGTGAAAGGTGGGAAAAGAGTGGTAGAAGCGTGACGAAACCCACCCAATGCCCATAGGATACCCACCCTTTGCCCATACAAAGGGGGTGAAAGGTGGGAAAAGAGTGGGGAAAGCATGACGAAGCCCACCCAATGCCCATAGGACACCCACCCTTTGCCCATACAAAGGGGGTGAAAGGTGGGAAAAGGGTGGGAGAAGCGTGACGAAACCCACCCAAGTCCCAAAGAAAGCCCACCCTTTACCCATATAAAGGGGTTGAAAGGTGGGAAAAGGGTGGGGAAAGCGTGACGAAGCCCACCCAATGCCCATAGGACACCCACCCTTTGCCCATACAAAGGGGGTGAAAGGTGGGAAAAGGGTGAGGAAAGCATGACGAAACCCACCCAAGTCCCAAAGAAAGCCCACCCTCAACCCATGCAAAGGGGGTGAAAGGTGGGAAAAGGGCGGGGAAAGCGTGACGAAGCCCACCCAAAGCCCATAGGACACCCACCCTTTGCCCATGCAAAGGGGGTGAAAGGTGGGAAAAGGGTGGGAGAAGCGTGACGAAGCCCACCCAAGTCCCAAAGAAAGCCCACCCTTAACCCATGCAAAGGGGGTGAAAGGTGGGAAAAGGGCGGGGAAAGCGTGACGAAGCCCACCCAATGCCCATAGGACACCCACCCTTTGCCCATACAAAGGGGGTGAAAGGTGGGAAAAGAGTGGGAGAAGCGTGACGAAGCGCACCCAAGTCCCAAAGAAAGCCCACCCTTTACCCATGCAAAGGGGGTGAAAGGTGGGAAAAGGGTGGGAGAAGCGTGACGAAGCGCACCCAAGTCCCAAAGAAAGCCCACCCTTAACCCATGCAAAGGGGGTGAAAGGTGGGAAAAGGGTGGGGAAAGCGTGACGAAGCGCACCCAAGTCCCAAAGAAAGCCCACCCTTAACCCATGCAAAGGGGGTGAAAGGTGGGAAAAGGGTGGGAGAAGCGTGACGAAGCCCACCCAAGTCCCAAAGAAAGCCCACCCTTTACCCATGCAAAGGGGGTGAAAGGTGGGAAAAGGGTGGGAGAAGCGTGACGAAACCCACCCAAAGCCCATAGGAGACCCACCCTTTGCCCATGCAAAGGGGGTGAAAGGTGGGAAAAGGGTGGGGAAAGCGTGACGAAACCCACCCAAAGCCCATAGGACACCCACCCTTTGCTCATACAAAGGGGGTGAAAGGTGGGAAAAGGGTGAGGAAAGCATGACGAAACCCACCCAAGTCCCAAAGAAAGCCCACCCTCAACCCATGCAAAGGGGGTGAAAGGTGGGAGAAAGATGGGGAAAGCATGACGAAGCCCACCCAAGTCCCAAAGAAAGCCCACCCTTTACCCATGCAAAGGGGGTGAAAGGTGGGAAAAGGGTGGGAGAAGCGTGACGAAGCCCACCCAAGTCCCAAAGAAAGCCCACCCTTTGCTCATACAAAGGGGGTGAAAGGTGGGAAAAGGGTGGGGAAAGCGTGACGAAGCCCACCCAAAGCCCATAGGACACCCACCCTTTGCTCATATAAAGGGGGTGAAAGGTGGGAAAAGAGTGGGAGAAGCGTGACGAAACCCACCCAAGTCCCGAAGAAAGCCCCCCCTTTGCCCATGCAAAGGGGATGAAAGGTGGGAGAAAGATGGGAAAAGCGTGACAAAGCCCGACCAAATCCCATGTTTTCTTCCCCTTATTTTGGGAATAGTAATAATTTAAATGGAAGATTTATTAAGTTTTACATTTGTTCACATCTATTTATTACAATTGTTCATTGTTTGTGGTATAGTAATTTTGTAAGTGCTACCAATTACTATATGTTTTTCAGCAACTTCATAAAATGGGGTGTAAAAATCATGAGAATGGTTGATGTTATTGAGAAGAAGCGTAATGGGCATGAATTGGATCAGAAAGAGCTTCAATTTGTGATTGAAGGATTTACGGATGGAAGTATTCCGGATTATCAAATGTCAGCCTTTGCGATGGCTGTTTATTTTCAAGGGATGACACAGGAGGAGCGCGTGATTTTGACGCAATTGATGGTTGAGTCAGGCGATCAGATTGATTTGTCCGCGATTGAAGGAGTTAAGGTGGACAAGCATAGTACTGGCGGTGTTGGCGATACGACGACACTTGTTCTTGCTCCGCTTGTGGCGGCGCTTGATGTACCGGTTGCGAAGATGTCCGGCCGCGGGCTTGGTCATACAGGCGGTACGATTGATAAGCTTGAGGCTGTTCCAGGTTTCCACGTGGAGATTTCGAATCAAGAGTTCATTGATTTGGTGAATAAGAATAAAATTGCCGTGATTGGCCAAAGTGGTAATTTAACACCAGCAGATAAGAAGCTGTATGCGCTGCGTGATGTGACAGCTACAGTGGATTCCATTCCGTTGATTGCGAGCTCGATTATGAGTAAGAAGATTGCCGCTGGGGCAGATGCGATTGTCCTTGATGTGAAAACAGGGGATGGGGCATTCATGAAGAACTTGGATGATGCGAAGGAATTGGCTAAAGCAATGGTTGATATCGGTAATGGTGTTGGCCGTAATACGAAGGCGATTATTTCAGATATGAGCCAGCCGCTTGGATTTGCTGTCGGGAATGCACTCGAGATCAAGGAAGCGATTGATACCCTTTCTGGTAATGGACCGGCTGATTTGAATGAGCTTTGCTTAACGCTTGGAAGCCATATGGTTGTCCTTGCAGGAAAGGCGGACACGCTTGAAGAAGCTCGTCAAAAGCTGGAGGAAGTCATGAAGAATGGCCGTGCGCTTGAAGTATTTAAGACATTCCTTGCTTCACAAGGCGGGGATGCGAGTATCGTAGACGAGCCATCCAAATTGCCTCAAGCGAAATACCTAATTGAGGTGCCGGCGAAGGAAGCAGGGTTTGTGGCCAAAATTGCTGCTGAGGAAATCGGCGTAGCAGCTATGCTTCTTGGAGCGGGCAGAGCAACGAAGGAATCAGAAATTGATTTGGCCGTTGGAGTTGTCCTCAATAAGAAGGTTGGAGATGAGGTAGCCAAGGGTGAGTCCCTCGTGACCATTCATGCGAACCGGGAGAATGTTGAGAACGTCATGAACATGATTTATGAAGCTTATGAAATCAGCGGAGAGAAAACAGAAGCTCCGACATTGATTTATACAGAAATTCACTAATTCATTTTTAGGAAAGTAGGTTCAGGAAGATATGGCTGAAAAGTTAACAAGTTTAATCGACCACACCCTTTTAAAGGCTGATGCGAGAGAAGAACAAGTGTTGAAGATTGTTGAGGAAGCAAAGGAGTACAAGTTTGCCTCTGTTTGCGTTAATCCAACATGGGTGAAGAAATGTGCAGAATTATTGGCTGACACACCAGAAGTGAAAGTTTGTACGGTTATTGGCTTCCCTCTTGGGGCAAACACACCCGAAGTGAAGGCATTTGAAACGAAGAATGCGATTGAAAATGGCGCGGATGAGGTTGATATGGTCATCAATATCGGTGCTATGAAGGATGGCCGTTACAACGAGGTTGAGGCGGACATTAAGGCAGTCGTTGAAGCAGCGAAGGGTAAAGCACTCGTGAAGGTCATTATCGAGACATGCCTATTAACAAAAGAAGAAATCGAGAAAGCATGCCAATTGGCTGTATCAGCTGGTACAGATTTCGTGAAGACATCCACTGGGTTCTCAACAGGAGGAGCGACAGTTGAAGATATCGCTCTTATGAGAAAAACAGTTGGACCGGAAATCGGCGTGAAAGCATCTGGGGGCGTTCGCAGTCTTGAAGATGCACAAGCAATGGTGAAAGCAGGAGCAACGCGAATCGGGGCAAGCTCCGGTGTATCCATTGCTAAAGGGGAAACAGCAAGTTCTGATTATTAATGGGGAATAAATGGGTTCATTTTGGCAGAAGCTAGAAATGGACAGGTCCTCATTTTTTGGCCCCGTCTCTTCTAAGGAAACGGGGCTTATTTACGGCCACAGGATGGAAAATTTTGGGAGAACATCTTAGCGGAGGGAAACATGAAATATCTCATCTCAATCATCGGGATTTTAATTGTACTAGGATTAGCTTATATCGTTAGTAATAACCGAAAAGACATTAAGTTTAAATATATCGGTATCATGATAGTGCTGCAGGTTCTGTTGACACTATTGCTGCTCAATACGAAGGTTGGCTATTTCATTATTCGCGGCATTGCGATTGTATTTGAACAGCTTCTTCGATATGCAGAAGAAGGCATTGTCTTTGTTTTTGGAGGAATTGCCAATGAAGGACAGGCGCCATTCTTCTTGACAGTGCTCTTACCAATCGTCTTCATTTCTGTCTTGATTGGTATTTTGCAGCATTTCAGGATTCTTCCATTCATCATGCGGGGAATTGGTTTTCTGCTCAGCAAGGTCAATGGAATGGGGCAGCTGGAGTCGTATAATGCGGTTGCATCAGCCATGGTTGGTCAATCAGAGGTTTTCATTACGGTAAAAAGGCAATTGGACCAGCTGCCTCCAAATCGTTTGTACACTTTATGTGCCTCAGCGATGTCGACTGTTTCGATGTCAATTGTTGGTTCATATATGACGATGATCAAACCTGATTACGTCGTAACAGCCCTTGTGCTGAACCTTTTTGGCGGATTTATCATTGCCTCCATTATCAACCCATACAAGGTTGACCCTGCTGAGGATATTCTTCCGGTGGAGGAAGTCGGCAAGAAACAAACCTTCTTCGAGATGATCGGGGAATATGTGATGGATGGCTTTAAGGTTGCCATCGTCGTTGCTGCGATGCTCATCGGATTTGTCGCCTTGATTGCCTTTATTAATGGCACATTCGATCAAATCTTCGGGGTTACCTTCCAGCAGTTACTTGGCTATATCTTTGCCCCTGTTGCTTTTATCATGGGGATTCCTTGGAGCGAGGCGGTTTCTGCCGGGGGAATCATGGCAACGAAGCTTGTGACCAATGAGTTTGTCGCCATGGTCAGCTTGACGGATATTGCCGATACGTTCAGTGAACGGACGCTAGGTATTCTATCTGTCTTCCTCGTCTCATTTGCGAACTTCTCATCTATTGGGATTATTGCCGGAGCGGTTAAAGGGCTGAATGAACGTCAAGGAAATACGGTCGCCCGCTTTGGATTGAAACTTCTATACGGAGCAACACTTGTCAGCATCCTTTCTGGACTGATTGTCGGGCTCATCATTTAAGCAGATTCCTCCTGGGATCTGCTTTTTTCTTGTCTATGATTTAACTTTTGCCGTTTTTCGTTATACTATAGGGTAGTTAATAAAGACGAATGTAGAGAGTTGTGATAGATATGCAAGAATTAACATGCGAGATTAAAGTGCGGGACAGTAAGAAAATGAAAGGCGGTTTCCCGTTAATTTATAAAAATGCAGTGGCCAACCCAGAACAGCTTCGGGACGAAGGAAGCATTCTGAATCTAGTGGATGAGAAGGGTCAGTTCATTGGAAAAGGTTATTATGGCAATCAAAATAAGGGAATTGGCTGGGTTTTGACACGTAAGCGCAGCGAAGCCATTGACCAGTCATTTTTTGATGCGAAAATAACAAAGGCCCTGCGTGCACGTTCAGCCTACTTTACGAGTGAAAAAACAACAGCCTTTCGCGTATTTAATGGGGAAGGTGACGGCATTGGCGGGCTGATCATCGATTATTATGATGGCTTCTTCGTTATCCATTGGTATAGCCAGGGAATTTACACCTTCAAAGAGATGGTGATTGCCTCGTTACAGAAATGGGAAGGCGGATATAAGGGCATCTATGAGAAAAAACGCTTTGATACGAAGGGAAAATATATTGAGGATGATGACTTCGTTGCAGGTGTGCGTGGAGAATTCCCGCTGATCGTAAAGGAAAACGGGGCGAACTTTGCCGTTGATTTAAATGATGGCGCCATGGTTGGCGTATTCCTTGACCAGCGTGATGTGCGCCGTACAATTCGTGACCGCTATGCAAAAGGCAAAACGGTGTTAAATATGTTCTCCTATACAGGGGCGTTCTCTGTGTTTGCAGCTCTTGGGGGAGCCAAGAAGACAACGAGTGTGGACCTTGCCAACCGAAGCTATGCAAAGACGATTGAGCAGTTCAGCATCAATGGCATTGATTATGAGAGCCAGGACATCATTGTGGAGGATGTATTTAAATACTTTAAGTATGCAGCAAGGAAAGAATTGAAATTTGATATGGTGATTCTTGACCCGCCAAGCTTTGCAAAATCGAAAAAATTCACCTTCAGTGCAGCGAAGGATTATACGAACCTCTTGAAAGAAACCATTGCGATTACAGAAAGAAACGGCATGATTGTCGCCTCAACAAACTGCAGTGCGTTTAATATGGATAAGTTCAAAGGATTCATTGATAAAGCCTGCAAGGATATGAAATGCCGTTACCGCATACGTGAGGAATTCTCACTCCCGACTGATTTCAAAACGATACCTGAGTATAAGGAAGGGGACTATCTAAAGGTCGTCTTCATTGAATTGATTGGATAAAAATAAGAGGAAGCCGCTTTATGAGAGCAGCTTCCTCTTAACTTTTTAAAAGAATAAAGCACCGAGGGCAAATCCGCCAATTAAGCCAAGAGCCAGCGGGTAACCCCAGCCCCAGCCCCAGCCCCAGCCCCAACCCCAGCTATAGCCTCCGCCTTGTCTGCCGCCGTTTGGTCTAATCCAAACATGCTTATTCGTAACACGGGTGATAACGCCAGTATGTTTCCGGCCGTGAATATCGGTAATGCACACATTACGTCCGATATTTCTATTACAAAGCTCATAATAATTCATGAGGAAAGAACCTCCTTCCTGAATCGGTTTCTCTGTATTGTATTTTTGTTTGGACAACTTGCCTGTTTATATACCTATAAGAATCGTTTTTTATTGATGCGGAACACAAAAGGGGGGCATTCATACAATGGCTAAAAAGGGGGGAAGGGTGCAATATGTATACGTATATGGATCTATTATCAATCCTTGGAATCGGCGGGGCCCATCCAGGCGGAATCAAGGCGACTGATATCATGCTAGGAGGGGAACCCATTAATCAGCAGACAGTCATTCTTGATGCAGGATGCGGAACGGGGCAGACGAGTGCCTATCTTTCATCGCGCTATGGAGCCCAAGTTGTGGCGCTTGATAACCATCCCATAATGGCAGAAAAGGCGAGACAGCGTTTCAGCACGCTAAGCCTGCCGGTTCAGGTCATCGAATCCTCGCTTGAGAACATGCCTCTTGCATCAGGCTCAGTGGATTATTGTTTATCCGAATCTGTCCTTTCCTTCGCGGACTTTTCTCCATCCGTGAACGAAATTCACCGGGTTTTGAAAAGTAACGGCGTCCTCTATGCGATTGAATTGACTATAGACGGACCAGCAGGACAAGGGGAAAGGCATGCGATAGGGTCCTTTTATGGATTCAAGCAAATGTGGACAGAAGGGGAATGGAAGGCAGCATTCCATCATGCGGGGTTCCGTGATGTACAAATTCAAGAGCTTCCATCCTTTTATGATGATGAGGAGCCGCTGACTGATTTCCTCCCATCTGAGAACATACCGGAGCAAATCTTCCAGGTGCTCTCTGCCCATGAGCAAATGCTCAAGCAATACCGGCATTTGATGAATTACCGGATTATACGGGCTCAAAAGTGAAGGGGAGGTAGTTTTTGATGGATGCGGGATTAGAAACCGCTTCTTTCTTTTCCTGCTCCTTGTTAGCTGATAGCCCCTACAAAGGGGAGCTGATTTACGGCTGTTCATTTCGCCCATAAACAGAGAGGAATCGCCCTTAAATGGAGAAATCGAGCGAAATCCTTTCGAATAGGAGAGTCCCACAAAGTGTAGTTATCAAAACTAGACATGTTTGAGATATTTTTAGACGGGATTTCATGTTTTTAGTAGGATTACATCTAAAAACGAGCCTCGATTACGCTGTTTTGATTTTAAGAGCTTCCCATAGAGTCAAAAAAGCCGGTTCACTATTCTGAACCGGCTTTCGTTTTGTTTCATTTATGCATCTGCTGTTTTTTTCATGGCATTCTTGAGCCAATTCTTGCCCTCGACAAGACGTGCGACGAGCATGGCACATACAGTATTGCCAGTTGAGTTCAGCAAGGTAGCTGGAATATCGATGATGGTGCTGATAACGGCGATCAGCGGAAGTACCTCAGGCGAGAAGCCGAATACGGTAAGGATCAGCATTTCGCCAATCATTCCGCCTCCTGGAATAGCGCCCATTACGGCACCGACTAGGAAGGCAACAGCTAGGATACTGAGGATGCTTGATACACTTGTCAAATCCCGGCCAAAGAGACTGAACAGGAAGACAATCTTAAGCACTCCGCCAATAACGGAACCATCCTTATGTGTGTTGGCGCCAAGTGGAATAACGGTTTCAGCGATATCGACCGGGACGCCGATTTTCTTCGTTGCATCAAGGTTAATTGGAATGCAGGCTGCACTTGAGCAAGTCGCAATCGCTGTGACGGATGGAGGAAGAACATTCGTCCAGTAGGCACGGATGCCGTCCTTTCCAGCTGCAATAAATGCATACAGCGTAAAGAATCCAAAGAAATAGATGATCGATAAGACCATATAAAGAACGAAGGAGCGCGCATAGCCTTCAAGGATTTGCGGTCCAAGCTCACCGATAATGGCTGCGAAATAACAGCCGAGCCCGATTGGAGCGTAATACATAATGATTTTGACAACCTTCATGAGAACCTCAGTTGCCGATGTGAGCAGCTGAGCAACAGGTCTGCCCTTTTCACCGGCCATGGCTGTCGCAAGACCAATCAGGACGGAGAAGACGATGAGCTGCAGGATATGCTGTCTAGAAAGCAATTCAGAGAAATCGCTCACCGTGAAGGTATTGACGAGCTGGGAAAGGAAAGTGACATCTTCTGTTTCAGGTACTTCTGTATTAGTCATCAATTCCTTAATGGCGGAGACATCAGAATCGCCAATTGGATTCATGATGGACGTTCCGGCAAGGCCGATAATGGCTGAGATCAGCGCTGTACTGAAAAAGACGATGATGATGCTGACCATAATCTTTCCAAGACGCTTCATCTCGCTCATATTCGCAATCGCCGTAGTGATACTAAAGAAGACGAGCGGAACGATAATCATGAATAATAAGTTCAGGAATAAGTCCCCGAATGGTCTAACAACCGCTACGTCCGGACCGATTATGTACCCGGCAATCCCGCCGATGATAATCGCGCCAAGCAGGATTAAGGAAGACTTATAGCTTGCTAAAAATCGTTTCATATTCTCAAAACCTTTCTGATAAAACTACTGTTATATATTATCATACGCAAATGTAATGCCGACTACTATGTAAATATTGCTAGAAAGATGGATAAAAATGCTCTAAAATAGGGGTAATATTGATAAAAGGGAGACTAATTACCATGATTGAGCATGGACAATGGCCGCTTGAGAAACGGGGTTTTCTTAAGGAAGAGCTACGCATCTTCCACTTAAAGGACCGTATTACAAAGGATTTCGACTATCATTATCATGACTTTCATAAAATCATTATTTTCCTGAAAGGAAACGTTACCTATATGATAGAGGGGAAGGCCTTTAAGCTTAGGCCATGGGATGTCTTAATTATCAGTCATAGTCAGATTCATAAGCCGATTATTGACCCCTCTGAGGATTATGAGCGAATCATCATATGGTTCAATCCAGAAATGATGGCCAAGCATCATCAAACAGATGCCAACTTACTTACATGCTTTGATATGGCAGCCAGAAGGGAAAATAATCGCCTCCGCTTATATGAAGAACGGCTTCGAAAGGTAAAGAGCATTGTCCATGATTTAATGGAGGAAAAGATAAATCCCAGCTTTGGGTATGTAGAGATGAACAAAGCCTTGTTGATTCAGCTGATCATCCTCCTGAATCGAGATCTGCTTGACAATAACCAACGGAATCAATCAATGGATGTCCTATTTGATCAAAATATTAATGACATTGTCACCTATATCAACCAAAACCTAAATGGCGAGCTGTCAGTGAATCATCTTGCCTCTCTTGTCTTTATGAGCAAATATCATCTTATGAGAAAATTTAAGGCCTATACAGGTTATACCCTGCATCAATACATTGTCCAAAAGCGGCTTATGTATGCAAAAACCTTAATGGCAGAGGGCATGAAGCTGACCGATGTTTGCCAAACATCGGGCTTCAATGATTATTCCGGCTTTGTACGTGCCTTCAAGAAAGAGTTCGGAATGGCTCCGCGTGAATATTTGAGGATTAGAAAGACCGTCTAGAAGCTGGACGGTCTTTTTTTGCTGCTATTTCAACATAATAAACAGTCGGAAAGGAAACCTTAACAATGAGGAGGTGCGATAAATGACAAGAATAGGTGTTGAACAATCATTGACCGATATTCGCGAGGCTTTGTCAGAGCTTGGTTATGAAGTGGCTGATTTGCGCCACGCGGAGGATGCGGACGGAGTAGCATTTGATTTTTGTGTCGTTACGGGGCTCGATACAAATGTTATGGGCATCCAGGATGCTAGAACTGATGCATCCATCATTGATGCAAATGGTAGGACGGCAAATGAAGTCGTCAATGAAATTAGAAGCCGGCTTGATCAATAAGCAGGAAAAAAGGCACTCATCCAATGTGGATGAGTGCCTTTTGCTGGTTTTAAAGCTTGAATGAGCTCTTTAAGGAGACAATCAAGTTAAAGATTAATTTATCTGTGTTATTCTTCGGATCCACATTGAAGTAGCCATGGCGGAAGAATTGGAACTTATCATTACCTTTGACATCCTTCATGTTTGGTTCTACGAATCCTTGTTCAATGATCAAGGAGTTTGGATTCACATGGTCAAGGAAGGAGCCGCCTTGTTCTTCAGCGTCCTCATCAAGGATGAGAGGCTCGTACAAGCGGAACTCAGCAGGGATGGCATGTGTTGCCTCCACCCAGTGAATCGTTCCTTTTACTTTACGGCCAGTGAAGCCGGTACCGCTCTTTGTTTCTGGGTCATATGTGCAGTGCAGCTCAACGACATTGCCGTCAGCATCTTTAATCACTTCTTCACATTTGATGAAGTACGCATGTTTCAAGCGAACCTCATTGCCAGGGAAGAGACGGAAGTATTTCTTCGGAGGATTCTCCATGAAATCCTCTTGCTCAATGTAGATTTCACGGCCGAATGGGATTTTACGCATACCCATTTCAGGGTTTTCCGGATTGATCTCGGCATCAAGCATCTCAATTTCGCCTTCTGGATAGTTCGTAATAACGACCTTCAGCGGCTTCAAGATTCCCATTGTACGCGGTGCTTTCAATTTCAAGTCTTCACGAACAAAATGCTCAAGCATCTTCTCATCGACGATTCCGCTTGTTTTGGCTACGCCAATTTCACGGCAGAAGTTGCGGATAGCTTCTGGTGTATAACCGCGTCTTCTTAGGCCGGATATAGTCGGCATGCGCGGGTCATCCCAGCCGTCAACAAACCCTTCTTCCACAAGCTGCTTCAATTTACGTTTGCTCATGACGGTATTTGTCAGATTCAAACGGCCGAATTCATATTGTCTTGGCACTGCAGGCATTTCGCATTCCTTAATAACCCAGTCATAGAATGGGCGCTGGTCTTCAAACTCGAGTGTACAGATGGAATGGGTTACCCCTTCAATCGCATCCTCAATTGGATGAGCAAATGCATACATCGGATATATGCACCATTTTGTGCCGGTATTGTGGTGCGGTACATGAGCGATTCGGTAGATAACAGGATCACGAAGATTGATGTTTGGTGAACTCATATCAATTTTGGCGCGAAGGACTTTCTCTCCGTCTCCGAACTCTCCGTCCCTCATCCGTTTGAACAAGTCGAGATTCTCTTCCACAGAACGGCTGCGGAATGGGCTCTCCTTACCTGGTTCAGTCAATGTGCCGCGGTACTCACGGATTTGATCAGCTGATAGGTCATCAACATAAGCCAATCCCTTTTCAATTAATAGCGTTGCACGGCTGTACATTTCTTCAAAATAATCAGAGGCAAAAAACAGTCCGTCCCAGTCGTAGCCGAGCCATTTCACATCTTCCTTGATTGATTCGACAAATTCCACATCCTCTTTTACAGGATTGGTATCATCGAAGCGCAAGTTTGTCTTGCCGCCAAACTCATCGGCAATATCAAAATTCAGCACGATGGATTTAGCGTGGCCGATATGCAAATAGCCATTTGGTTCCGGCGGGAAACGGGTGATGACTTCTTTTGTTTTACCTGATTTCACATCATCAATGACGATGTTGCGTATAAAATTCGACGTATTGTGTTCCACCATCTTCAACCTCTTTCGCATAAACTAGTAGTTTCATTCTAATGGAAATGTCCCTGAGTCGCAAGAAGCCTACAAATAAATACATTTTTCTCACGAGAGGGGTTCTTTTAATATAGTAAAATTAGTCAATATATCTAGTATATCTGCATTCCGCGAACCTATACATTGAAATGCACGGAAAATTGCCTGCGGTGAGGCGCTTTATTGATAATCCTCTGCCCGGCTATGTATAATAAGACAAGAAAACCACGACTTTAGTTAGGAGAATTAAATGAGCGCGAAAGCTGTAATGATAGAGGAATTAAAAGAAGGCTTGAAAAAGGGATGGGAGAAATCAGGGTTCAAGGAGCCGACAGCCGTACAGACGAAGGTATTTGCACCGATTATGGAAGGGGCAGATGTAATTGCTGAATCCCCGACAGGGACAGGGAAGACCCTTGCCTATGTACTTCCGGTCTTAAACAAGGTTGACCCTGTTGAGCAAAAGGTGCAGGCTGTATTCGTGGCACCGTCCCGTGAATTAGTGATGCAGATCTTCGAGGTTGTGCAATCATGGGCAAAAGATTGCGGCATCACGGCAGCATCCTTCATTGGCGGCGCTAATCCGAAGCGTCAGCTAGAGAAATTGAAGAAGCATCCGCATGTTGTCATTGGAACACCGGGAAGACTGGAGGAATTGATTAAGCAGAAGAAGCTGAAGATGCATGGAGTGAAGACAATTGTACTTGATGAGGGAGACCAGCTCCTGATTCCAGAACATATGGCTACCGTAGGAGCAATCCTCCATTCAGCGATGCGTGACCGTCAAGTGCTGCTCTTCTCAGCGACTCTGCCAAAGCAGCTTGAAGAAGAAGCATCCCAATGGATGAATGAGCCTGCTTGTATCCGGATTGCTAAGGAAGAGACCGTGCAATCGAAGGTCGACCATATTTATTTTGTTGCTGAACAGCGCGACAAGATTCTTATTCTTGAGAAGCTGGCGAAAATGTCAGGGATGAGAGCGCTTGTCTTTGGAAGGGATATTGGCAACCTTGATGTGATGGCTTCAAAGCTTTCCTATAAAAAGGTTGACCTCGCTGTCATACATGGGGATTCGAAGAAGATGGACCGTGAGAAGGCAATCCGTTCCTTCCGTCAAGGAAAGCTGCCGCTCTTGCTTGCTACGGACGTAGCTGCAAGGGGATTGGATATCGAGGGACTTCCATATGTCATCCATGTGGACTTCCCGGAATCGATTGCCCAATATGTTCATCGCTCAGGCCGGACAGGCCGCCAAGGTGCAAGCGGAACCGTCATCTCCATCGTGACGCCGCGTGAAGAGCGCGAGCTGCGCAAATATGCCCGTGAGCTCAAGCTTGAGGTGAAAAGGAAGGAATTATTCAAGGGACAAATCGTTGATGAACGTCCCGTCTATCCGAAGAAAAGACCTGACGTAAAGCCTAAAAAGCGAAAATAAGTGATTCGATCACTCCGAAAAGCCCATGCATAAAATCTGATAAATGGCAAAAACTAGGGTGGATAAAAGAGTAGGGAGTGAATGGAATGAAGAGATGGACGTTGAACATTTTGGCGGGCATTATGCTGTCGACAGCCTCATTTACGGGCATGCTCTCATCTGCCTATGCGGCAGAAGATAAAGCACCGGCACCTGCGCCAGCTGAGAAATCACTGACAGACGCTCAGAAAGCAGAGCTTGAATCGATGCATCAGGATGTCCTTCAGCGTGAGAAGGATATTATTCATAAATACGTTGAATACGGTGTAATGACAAAGGAAACGGGCGATATGATTCTTGACCATATGGATAAGCGCTTTGAGAAAATCAAGGAACATGGCTATGTCCCGCCCCGCCATTTCGGCAAAATGCCTCATCCAAAGCCAGCACCAAAAGCAGAGAATTAAGCATAGAGAACTCCAAGGCCTAAACAGGCTTTGGAGTTTTTTGCGGTTCTAAATACCTATCTTTGAAGAAAGTTAGAATTTTCACCCATTCATACTTTCTTTTGTTCAGCAATACGTTATAATAAGGATGGGTTAATTGTGCAACCGCTTGCACTAATCGATGACCATTTATGGGAGAGTGAAATCAATGAAGAGATTATTTGCAGTAGACCCATGGAAAATTATTGAGGAAGAGCTTCATAAGGATGATTTTCGCCTAGCTGAGAGCATGACGAGTCTTGGAAACGGCCATATGGGCTTAAGAGGGAATTTCGAGGAAACCTATAGTGGTGATTCACATAAAGGTACATATATTGCAGGAGTTTGGTACCCGGATAAAACAAGGGTCGGCTGGTGGAAAAATGGCTATCCGGATTATTTCGGAAAAGTAATCAATGCCATTGATTTTATTGGTATTCGCGTGCTGATTGATGAGGATGAGATTGATCTGTATTTGGCTGAAGTGAAGGATTACCGTCGTGAGCTTGATATGAAAACAGGTGTCCTGACACGGACGTTCACGATTGTCCATGAAGGCAAGGAAACAAAGGTAGAGGTTATGCGGTATCTCTCGATTGCGGAGAAGCAGCTTGCCGTGATTCATTATCAGGTTACCCCGCTAAATCATGACAGCAAGATTACCTTCATTCCTTATTTGGATGGGGATGTACGCAATGAGGACTCCAATTATGACGAGGACTTTTGGAAAGCAATCACAAGGCATGCAGAGCCGAATAAGGCTCATCTTGTTATGGAGACAAATGAAAACCCTTTCGAAACGGAAATCTTCCGTATTTCAGCTAATATGGGATTAGTGGCTGAAGGGGATGTGGCTGAGATTAAGCCTTATATAAATGTCGAGTATGTCGATAATACAATCGTCATGAATACGATCGCTAAAAAGACGGTCTCCCTCACGAAGTATGTCACGGTCACAACGAACCGAGACTATGATGGTGAGCACCTTGTTGAAAAAGGGGAAGAGATACTGAACCAGGCGATGCAGGCTGGATTTGATGCCTGCTTAACAGCTCATAAGGAACAGTGGGCAGAGCGGTGGAAGATGGCCGATATCCAAATTGACGGAGATGATGAGGCTCAGCAGGGCATTCGTTTCAACCTCTTCCAGCTCTTCTCTACCTATTATGGGGAGGATGCCCGTCTGAACATCGGTCCAAAAGGCTTTACAGGGGAAAAGTATGGCGGTGCAACATATTGGGATACGGAAGCATATGCTTTGCCTTTCTATTTGGCGACCGCAAAGCCCGAAGTAGCTCGTAATCTATTAATCTACCGTTATAACCAGCTCGAGGGCGCTTACGTGAATGCGAAAAGGCAGGGCCTTGAGGGAGCTCTCTATCCGATGGTGACCTTTACAGGGGTGGAATGTCATAATGAGTGGGAAATCACCTTTGAGGAGATTCACCGAAATGCAGCTATTGCCTATGCCATCTATAATTATGTCCAGTACACCGGGGATAAGGAATACTTGCTCGAGTATGGAATCGATGTGCTGACAGGCATTTCCCGTTTCTGGGCAGATCGGGTTCATTACCAAAAGCGAAAAGATCAATACATGATCCACGGGGTAACCGGTCCGAACGAGTATGAGAATAATGTGAACAATAACTGGTATACGAACAAGATGGCAGCTTGGACACTGCGCTATACGATGGAGGTCATTCATGAGCTGAAGGAGAACGGCCATGAATCCAGACTGGCAGATTTATATATTTATCAGGAAGAGCTCGATCGCTGGGCTGAAATCACGGAGAAAATGTATTTGCCATATGACGAGGAGCTTCAAGTATTTGTGCAGCATGACACCTTCCTTGATAAGGATCTGAAGAAGGTGAGTGAATTGTCCCCGCATGACAGACCGTTGAATCAGAAGTGGTCATGGGACCGAATTCTTCGCAGCTGCTTCATCAAGCAGGCCGATGTTCTGCAGGGCATCTACTTCCTCAATAATGAATTCACACTGGATGAGAAGCGGCGCAACTTTGAATTCTATGAGCCGATGACCGTTCATGAATCCTCTTTGTCTCCATCCGTTCATGCAGTACTCGCTGCAGAGCTCGGCATGGAGGAGAAGGCCTATGAGATGTATAACCGGACAGCAAGGCTTGATCTAGATAACTATAATAATGACACAGAAGATGGGCTTCATATTACAAGTATGACTGGTTCCTGGCTAGCGATTGTTCAAGGCTTTGCCGGCATGAAAACCTTTGAGGGAGTGCTATCGTTTGCACCATTTATCCCAGCCGCATGGGATCGTTATACCTTTAATATTAATTACCGCAATCATCATCTTACTGTGAAGGTTGATCAAAAAGCAGTTCAAATTACCCAGGAGGGCCCTGCGCTGACCTTTGAAATGGATGGAGTGAAGCATGAGCTTGAAGAGAATGGCATGTTGAGCATTCCGATGGCGAAGGAGGAGAGACAACAATGAGTAAGCTTGAAGCCTTTATTTTTGACTTGGACGGAGTGATTACGGATACAGCGGAATACCATTTTCTTGCCTGGAGGAAGCTGGCTGAGGAGCTTGGCATTCCTTTCACGAGGGAGGATAATGAACGGCTAAAGGGTGTTTCACGCATGGTCTCACTTGAAATCATTCTAGAGATTGGCGGCAAGCAAGGAGCCTTCACGGATGAGGAGAAGGCACATCTTGCAGCGAAAAAGAATGCTCATTATGCTGAGCTGATCAAGCAAATCACTCCTGCCGATATACTGCCTGGCATAAGGGAACTATTAGCCGATATTAAAGAGGCCGGTTTTAAAATCGGCCTCGCCTCCGCCAGCAAGAATGCGCCAGCCGTTTTGGAAGGATTAGGCCTTTTGGATGAATTTGATTATATGGCCGATGCGAATCTGATTACGCATGGGAAACCAGACCCAGAGATTTTTCTAAATGCGGCGGAAAATTTGCAGGTAAAGCCGGCGCATTGCATCGGCATAGAGGACGCAAAGGCAGGAGTGCAAGCCATCAAACGGGCAGGCATGTTTGCCGTTGGCATTGGTTCTGTTGATCAACTGGGACAGGCAGATGTCATTTATGCCTCCACCAAGGAGCTTTCTTTAGAAGAATTAAAAAAGAAATTTGGCAGATAATGTAGAATTGGCAGGCTTTTGACATTATGTGTAAATATTTTGTAAATTAAAACTTTTTCCTTTTTAGTTGTAATTTGGAAAAGTAGTTGATAAGATAGCCATAACATTTGGGAAGCAATGGTATTCAAATTGAAGGAGTCTTTCCAAGCAGATGATTTTTGACCACATTTCATGGTTTCTAACCATGGAACGTTAAGGCCATACGGACAGCCGGGTCAAATGCCGATTGGCAACTTAGTTGCCTTATTGATTGAGTTAAAAGCTCAAATTTTATAAGTTGGTTACTTTACAACCAGTGCGAATAAATCGCACATCAACTTGTGAAACGGTCAATAAGAGTGGTAAAAGTAATTATTTGCTATATAGACTCTAAACCTTGATGGTATATTTGAATATTTTTTAAAGAGCTTCGTTCCTTTTGTTCTTGCATGCCTCTGTCTGCATAGAGACTGGAAGATTTTAGTGGTTTTTGCTTTTTGAATCATATTTTTAATGTCCATACACAAACGCAAGTGATGTGCGGCTCGCCGCTATTACTTGCGTTTTTTTGCGTGATTTCAAGGTTAGAGGGTAAGTAGATAAAGAGGATGGTCTGTCGATCTGTAGATTCAATCTTCGGAATATTGAGAGAATCGTTGCCGCAAGACAGCGGCCATTCTGGAAAGCCCCGCTGCTAGAGACCGATCGACGATAAACCATAGGGGGAAAGCCGAATTGAGTGATAAGAAGAAGAGTGACGGCCGAGTGCTGCAGGATAGGGCCCCTATCCATGAGGCACTCGAGGAATTTAAGAAAAAACGAATTGTGCCTTTTGATGTACCAGGCCATAAGCGCGGCAGGGGGAACCCTGATTTGACTGCCTTCTTAGGTGAGGAGGCCTTGAGCGTGGACGTGAATTCCATGAAGCCGCTTGATAATCTCTGCCATCCGGTCTCTGTCATCCGTGAAGCAGAAAGGTTAGCGGCAGAGGCCTTCGGTGCAGCCCATGCCTTCTTCATGGTCAATGGGACAACATCAGCTGTGCAAGGGATGATTTTGACCGCCTGCAAGAAGGGCGACAAGATTATTGTTCCGCGCAATGTCCACCGCAGCGTCATCAATGCACTCGTTCTATGCGGCGCAGAGCCGGTCTATGTGAATCCTGATGTGGACCACCGCCTCGGCATTGCGCTTGGCATGTCAGTCAGCCAGGTCGAGAAGGCCATAATAGAAAATCCTGAGGCGAAGGCTGTACTGGTCAATAATCCAACCTATTATGGCATCTGTTCGGACCTTCGCGGAATTGTTGAGCTTGCTCACAAGCATGGATTGCTCGTGCTCGCAGATGAAGCGCATGGAACACATTTGTATTTTGGCAAGGATTTGCCGGTCTCTGCCATGGGGGCGGGAGCTGATATGGCGGCGGTGAGCATGCATAAATCAGGGGGAAGCTTGACTCAAAGCTCCTTCATGCTGCTTGGTCCTTCCGTGAATGCCGGCTATGCCCGGCAGATTATTAATCTGACCCAGACCACGAGCGGGTCGTATCTGCTGCTATCGAGCCTGGATATCTCCAGAAGAAATCTCGCTCTCAATGGGGAGGAGATATTTGCTCATGTCGTTGAACTGGCTGAATATGTACGTCAGGAAATCAACCAGATTGGAGATTTCTATGCCTTCTCCAAGGAATTGATCAACGGGGACAGCGTCTATGATTTTGATGTGACGAAGCTGTCTGTTTACACGAGAGATATCGGGCTCGCCGGCATTGAGGTATATGACATTCTTCGAGACGAATATGATATCCAGATTGAATTTGGCGATATTGGCAATATCCTTGCCTATGTGTCTGTTGGTGATCGCAATCGAGATGTGGAACGGTTAATCAGTGCCTTATCAGAAATCCGGAGACGCTACAAACGCGATAAGGCTGGCATGTTTACGCAGGAATATATTGATCCGGAGGTCGTGACGACTCCTCAACAAGCCTTTTATGCAGAGAAGGAATCCCTGCCCCTTCATGAGACAGTCGGCAGGGTGTGTAGTGAATTCGTGATGTGTTACCCGCCGGGAATTCCTATCCTGGCACCAGGTGAACGGGTGACACAGGAGATCATTGATTATATTGATTATGCCAAGGAAAAGGGATGCTCCATGACCGGACCAGAGGATTTAATGATAGAACGACTGAACGTACTGCAAGGAGTGTGACGAAAATGGAACTTTGGTTTAGTGAACGGCATACCCCGAACGTTAAGCTATCGATCAAGGTGGAAAAGCTGTTGTACAGCGGACAAAGTGAGTATCAGCGCATCGATATTTTTGAATCGAAGGAATTCGGCCGCTTTCTAACCCTTGATGGCTTCATGATGCTGACCGAGAAGGATGAATTCATTTACCACGAGATGATTACCCATGTACCGATGATGGTTCACCCGAATCCAGAGAAGGTGCTCATTATCGGAGCGGGAGACGGGGGAGCGGTGCGTGAGCTCGTTAAGTATGAGAGCGTGAAGCAGATTGATTTGGTGGAGATTGATGAAATGGTCGTGGATGTGTGCAAGAAATATCTTCCGCAAACGGCTTGTGCGCTCGATGATCCGCGCCTTCAGATTCATTATGAGGACGGGCTGAAGTACATACGCTCCTGCGAGGATCAATATGACTTGATTATCGTTGATTCGACCGACCCATTCGGTCCGGGCGAGGGCTTGTTCACCCGCGAATTTTATGGAAGCTGTTATAAGGCATTGCATGAAGACGGAATTATGGTCAATCAGCATGAGAGTCCCTTTTATAAAGAGGATGTCGCAGCCATGCAGCGTGCTCATAAGCGAATCGTGGAAAGCTTCCCAATCAGCTATGTGTATCAGGCACATATTCCGACCTATCCATCGGGTCATTGGTTGTTTGGGTTTGCATCGAAGAAATATCATCCAGTGAAAGACTTGAAGCGAGAGGCTTTTAAAGACGCACATCTTCATGCGCGCTATTATAACCCGAAACTCCATGTCGGCGCCTTCTCGCTCCCAACTTACGTAGAGGAGCTGTTGCGAGATGTTGAATAAAAATATCCAAACCTTTATCGGCTGCGTGGCGGAGTATAACGAGGCAGACATTGTTCTCTTCGGCGCCCCCTTTGACGGGACGACCTCCTATCGTCCCGGAACCCGTTTCGGTCCGCAGGCGATTCGTCAGGAATCATATGGGCTTGAAACCTATAGCCCTTATCAGGATAAGGATTTAACGGACATGGCTGTATTTGACAGCGGAGACCTGGAGCTCTGCTTCGGCAATGTTGAACGCGTGCTTTTTGATATTGAAGAGCGTGCAAGTAAGATCATTGAGGATGGAAAGATTCCGTTCATGATTGGCGGTGAGCATCTCGTTACGCTTGGAAGCGTGCGCGCCGTGGCGGAGCAATATCCAGAGCTCCATATCATCCACTTTGATGCCCATACAGACCTGCGAGAGGATTATCTTGGAGAAATGCTCTCCCATGCATCTGTCATCCGCCGCTGTCACGATATCCTTGGAGACGGTCGCATCTTCCAGTTCGGCATTCGTTCAGGGGACCGCAGTGAATTTGAATGGGCGAAGAAAGGCCATGTGTTCACGAATAAGTTTAATTTCGATGGACTTGAAGCAGTGCTAGAGCAGATCGGGGACAAACCGGTTTATCTCACGCTTGATTTAGATGTTCTTGACCCATCTGTCTTCCCTGGAACAGGGACACCGGAGGCAGGAGGAGTCACCTATGTGCAGCTATTAGAAGCCTTGCTTGCCGTTTGTGAGAAAACAACCGTTGTCGGCCTCGATATAAATGAATTATCACCGACCTATGATCCGAGCGGCATTTCAACAGCCACAGCCTGCAAGCTTGTCAGGGAACTATTAGTAGCGATTAAAAAATAAAGAATCAGGATTGGAGAGAAGAAAATGGGTAAAGCGTTAATCATCGGAGCTGGAGGAGTAGCCTCTGTTGCCGTTCATAAATGTGTACAAAACAGTGAGGTATTCGAGGAAATCTGCATCGCGAGCCGGACAAAATCGAAATGTGATGAGCTGAAAGCAAAGCTTGACGGCGGCAAAACAAAAATCACCACGGCGCAAGTCGATGCGGACAATGTGGACGAACTAATCGCCCTTATCAAAGAAGTAAAACCGGATATCGTCATGAACCTGGCTCTTCCGTATCAGGATTTGACCATCATGGATGCCTGCCTGGCGACAAAAACACATTATATGGATACAGCGAACTATGAGCCGGAGGATACAGCGAAATTTGAATACAAATGGCAATGGGAATACCGCCAGCGTTTTGAGGAAGCCGGCATTACAGCCTTGCTTGGAAGCGGATTTGACCCAGGCGTGACAGGCGTATTCTCTGCCTATGCATTTAAGCATCACTTCGATGAGATTGAATACATCGACATTCTAGACTGCAATGCCGGTGACCATGGCTACCCATTTGCGACGAATTTCAACCCGGAGATCAATATCCGTGAAGTATCCGCTAATGGCCGCTACTGGAAAGATGGCGAGTGGATTGAGACAAAGCCGATGGAGATCAAGCGTGTGTATAACTTCCCTGAAGTCGGTGAAAAGGATATGTATCTCCTCTATCATGAGGAGCTTGAATCCCTATCCCAAAATATCCCTGGCTTGAAACAAATCCGTTTCTTCATGACATTTGGCGAGAGCTATCTGACTCACCTCAAATGCCTTGAAAACGTCGGCATGACTTCCATTGAGCCAATCATGTTCGAAGGAAAGGAAATCATTCCGCTTCAATTCCTGAAGGCGGTCCTCCCTGACCCGGCATCATTGGGACCGCGCACAAAAGGAAAAACGAATATCGGCTGTATTTTCCGCGGGACAAAAGACGGAAAGCCGAAAACCTATTATGTATACAATGTATGCGACCATGAAGAATGCTACCGTGAAGTCGGCTCCCAAGCCGTTTCTTACACAACCGGCGTGCCAGCGATGATTGGTGCCATGATGGTGATGACAGGCGAATGGAACAGACCGGGCGTTTACAATATTGAAGAATTCAATCCAGATCCATTTATGGAAGCACTCAATAAATGGGGCCTTCCTTGGAAAGAAAGCTTTGATCCGGAGCTAGTTGATTAAGATGCGCTTTGAAGAACTGCCAACACCAAGCTATGTGGTTGATGAGGCATTACTTGAGAGAAACCTGGAAATGCTGAGCGGAGTAATGGAGCGGACCGGCTGCAAAATCATCCTCGCGCAAAAGGCGTTTTCGATGTATGCGACCTATCCGCTGATTGGGAAGTATTTGAGCGGGACTGCGGCGAGCGGCTTGTTTGAGGCAAGGCTCGGATATGAGGAAATGGGGAAGGAGAATCATGTCTTCTCCCCGGCTTATCGTGAGGATGAAATGGATGAGATTATCGACTTATGTGACCATATCATCTTTAATTCCTTCTCCCAGCTGGAGAAGTATGGGGAAAGGGCGCGCAAGGCTGGTAAGAAAGTTGGTCTGCGCATCAATCCGGAATGCTCCACCCAGGAGGGTCATGAAATCTATGACCCTTGTGCCCGCGGCTCCCGATTCGGGGTTACCATCAGTCAGTTCGAGCCAGGAAAATTGGATGGTGTGTCTGGTCTCCACTTCCACACACTGTGTGAGCAGGATGCCGATGCCTTGGCAACCACACTCGATGTCATTGAGGAGAAATTCGGCGAGTGGCTGCCGCAGATGGAATGGATCAATTTCGGTGGCGGCCATCATATCACAAGAGAAGGCTATAATTTTGATTTGCTCGAAAGCTGTATTAAGAGAATGCAAGATCAATATGGTCTCAACGTATACTTGGAGCCGGGCGAGGCGATTGCGCTCAATGCAGGCTTCCTCATAACAAGTGTTCTCGATACCCTTGTGAATGATGTGGAGCTCGCCATTCTTGACACCTCAGCATCCTGCCATATGCCGGATGTGCTCGAGATGCCATACCGTCCGCCGCTTTTAGGCTCTGGGCTTCCAGGAGAGAAAGCTCACACATACCGTTTAGGCGGCCCAACCTGTCTCGCCGGCGATGTCATCGGAGACTATTCCTTTGATGAACCACTGAAAGCAGGCGACCGTCTCGTATTCGGGGACATGGCCATCTACTCCATGGTGAAAAATAACACCTTTAACGGAATGGCGCTCCCAGCGATTTGTCTGCGCGACAAGGATGGCGACTGCCGGATTGTCCAACAGTTCGGCTATCAGGATTTCAAATATCGACTTTCATAAGAAAGAACAGGCGGAGTTTTTGGGACTTCGCCTGTTTTTATTTGTGAGCGTAGCGGAGGCAGCTCGATTAAACCTTTCATAGCGTGTTTTT
The DNA here is from genome assembly GCF_054950035.1 of Gracilibacillus sp. Marseille-QA3620. NCBI lineage: Bacteria > Bacillati > Bacillota > Bacilli > Caryophanales > Bacillaceae > Gracilibacillus > Gracilibacillus sp. Marseille-QA3620. Next base: position 4,115,347 of record NZ_CM143102.1, on the reverse strand, counting down.
CTCTTAGGATTTCAGCTAAAAATCTTCATTTCACTGGCAAGGCGTCTCAGCCTATCATTTTCAACTTTTGAATAAGGAGGGGGCTGTTTTTTTGTCTGGGATTTCCTTGATTTTATTATTTAAGGGTGGATTCCGGAGTTAAGGGAGAAAACCTGCCCGCATCAATCTGCCAAAATAAAAAACTGCCTCCCCTAAAAAGATAGGGAGGCAGTTCCGTTTCTTATTTATCATCCAGCTTAATGCCTTTTAGCAAATCAGCGAATGGATTATTGATTGGTGGTTCTTCTTTCTGCTGCTGTTTCAGGTATTTCTGAACGGTACGCTTGTCAGCTTTGCCGCCGGATTCCTTTTTGCGTCTTTCTTCAAAGGAGGACAGCTTTTCACGGTAGCCGCATTTGCAGGTGAAGATTTGTCCTTTGCCTTCTCCGCGCAGCTCCATTTTCTTTTTGCATTGCGGGCAGCGAGCATTGGTTAACCGGGCGACATTCTTGCGATAGCCGCACTCACGGTCTTGGCAGACAAGCATTTTGCCCTTCTTGCCGTTGACCTCAAGCATCGGTTTGCCGCATTCCGGACAGGATTTCGTTGAGATATTATCATGCTTGAATTTCTTATCGCTGGCCTTGATCTCAGAAACGATTTCCTTCGTGTGCTGCTTCATTTCATTGATAAAAGCATTCTTATTGAGCTTGCCTTTAGCAATCATCTCGAGCTTTTGCTCCCATTCAGCAGTCGTAGCAGGAGATTTAAGCTCATCTGGCACAAGGTCAAGCAGCTGACGGCCTTTGGACGTGATGTAAATATCCTTGCCGCCGCGTTTCTCAATCAGGAAGGAATTGAACAATTTATCGATGATATCAGCCCTTGTGGCAACTGTACCAAGTCCGCCTGTTGATTTGAGTGTCGCAGCAAGCTTTTTGTCCTTTGTCTCCATATATTTCGTTGGGTTTTCCATCGCAGACAGCAATGTCGCTTCATTGAAGCGTGCCGGAGGCTTCGTTTGACCGGATGTTTGGTTGATAAGGGAAACCTTGAGGGTGTCGCCTTTGTTGATGTGCGGCAATAGCTGCTCCTTCACATCATCACTGGATTCCTCTTCCTCAAAGCGGTTGTTGTAAACCTCTTTCCATCCCGCCTTAGTGACCGTCTTGCCTCGGGCGATGAAGGATTCAGAGCCAATCTTCGCATGGACAGTCAATTGCTCAAATTCATGAGCAGGGTATAAGACCGCCAAGAATCTTTTCACAACGAGGTCATAGATTTTTCGCTCCTTATCATTGAAGGCACTGTAATGGACATAGCCCTCTGTCGGGATGATGGCATGGTGATCACTAACCTTGCTGTCATCGACAAATGCCTTCGTTGCCTTGATCGGCTTATTGGCAATTTTATTGGCTAGCTTGCTGTATTCAGCCCCGCCGATTGCTTTCAGACGCTCCGGAATCGTGCTGACAATGTCAGAGGATAGATAGCGGGAATCCGTCCGAGGGTAGGTGAGTACCTTATGCTGCTCATACAGCTTTTGCATGATATTCAATGTTTCTTTAGCAGAGTAGCCAAATAGCTTATTGGCATCACGCTGCAGCTCAGTCAAGTCATAAAGGGCAGGGGAATAGGTTTTCTTCGCCTTACGCTCGATGGAAGCCACCACGGCATCCTGTTTCCCAAGAGCTTTGACGATTGTATCCATTTTCTCTTTATTAAAGCTGCGGCTGTTCCCGTCCTTGTCCTGCCATGTGAGGGTAAGTGCATCTGACTTTGCCTCAATCCCGTAATAGGTTTTCGGCTTGAAGTTCTTGATCTCCTCCTCGCGAGCAGCAACCATGGCTACAGTCGGGGTCTGCACACGTCCGCAATTCAGCTGTGCATTATACTTCGTAGTCAATGCTCTTGTCGCATTAAGACCGATATACCAATCGGCTTCCGAACGGGCAACCGCAGAGGCATACAGATTCTCATAATCCTTGCCGGGCTTCAGGCGATTGAAGCCATCCTTGATGGCTTTATCGGTAACAGATGAAATCCATAAACGCTTGATTGGCTTCTTCACATGAGCCTTCTCGATGATCCAGCGTGCAACAAGTTCTCCCTCGCGTCCTGCGTCTGTCGCGATAATGATGTCTTTCACATCGCCGCGGGTCAGCTGGGATTTCACCGCATTGAATTGTTTACCTGTTTGCTTCATGACAACAAGCTTTAACTGCTTCGGCAGCATTGGCAGGTCCTCAAGATTCCATGTTTTATATTTTTGGTCATAGGTCTCTGGGTCAGCCAGTGTAACAAGATGACCGAGAGCCCAAGTGACGATGTATTGATCTCCTTCTAGAAATCCATTGCCCTTCTTTCTGCAATTCAGCACATTGGCGATATCGCGGGCAACAGATGGTTTTTCGGCGATTACTACGCTTTTAGCCATTATCTGAACTCCTTTACGTATTCTGTACCGTTAAATATACCATAGTTTTGGAGCTGAAAAAGGATAGACACTTAGACTAAGGAATAAGCTCAATCAAAACTTTCTGGGAGAACGATTGAGGAATCATGGAACACAGCCGGAAACAGTCGGAATGGTCCTGCTTCTTAGGGTCTAAAAATCCATTTTTGTAAAAATATCGAATCTCCATTTTCGACAAAATTCTATACAATTTGTGGTAATACAAGGAGGTTTCTAGGAAGAAAATCCTGTTTTATAGGGATTTTTCGTACATTTTGAATTATCGAACTTATTGAAATCGTTTGTCATATAGGGGCATTTATGGTACGATAAAAACGCTAAAGGTTTGAAGATCAAAAAAATTTTTACAGTCTTTAAGTACATGCTTTAGACATGAAAGGTTTTTCTGGTTTTCTACTTTTGAATATTTTCTACTAAAGTTAGGAGGCCAAAAAATGGTCGGAAAAGTAAAATGGTTTAATGCAGAAAAAGGTTTTGGTTTTATCGAGCGCGAAGATGGTGACGATGTATTCGTACACTTCTCTGCAATCCAAGGAAATGGTTTCAAAACTCTTGAAGAAGGTCAAGAAGTTGAATTTGAAATCGTTGAAGGTAACCGCGGACCACAAGCAGCTAACGTTGTTCGCATCTAATAAACCTTTTTGAACTTATACGTGAACTCATTAAGAAGGGAGAAGGCAATTATTGTCTTCTCCCTTCTTTTTTCTATGTGCATAAGACCTTCCCTGTGGTGCAAATTAAGAAGGTATGTATTCTTAACGAGCGGAGGCAGGGATAATAGATGAAGAATCAGGAGAAGAAGCTTAAATGGTGGCAATTATCGATGATTGGAGTTGGGTGTACAATCGGTACCGGCTTCTTCCTCGGGTCTGGCCTTGGAATTAAGCTCGCTGGTCCTGCCGTCTTGATTTCCTTTCTGATTGCTGGAACGGCGACTTATTTTGTGTATGATGCACTTGCTTCCATGACCCAAAAGGATCCACAAAAGGGGTCGTTTCGCACATACTCCCGAAAGGCGTTCGGCAGGCCGGTTGGATTCATGAACGGCTGGATTTATTGGTTTTCTGAAATGTTTATCGTGGGGAGCCAGCTGACGGCCATTTCATTATTTTCACGCTTTTGGTTCCCGGATATTCAGCTCTGGGTATTCGCCTGTATATTTGGCGTACTTGGCCTGATTGTTATCTTAATCGGAACGAAGCTGTTTGAGCGAATGGAAAATGTCAGTGCTATTGTAAAGGTAGCGGCCATTCTGATGTTTGTCATTATTGCTATTTTAGGTTCAACCGGTGTGATTGATGGGGAAAAGGGCTTTGATTGGCCGAATACTGTTGCAGGCCTGTTTCCAACTGGATGGAAGGAAATCTGGGCTTCGCTGATCTTCGCCTTTTTTGCCTTTGGCGGGATTGAGGTCATTGGCATTATGTCCATGCGGCTTGAGAAGAAAGAGGAGGCACCAAAGGCCGGGAAGATTATGCTTCTCATATTGCTCGTTATCTATTTAGTCTCTCTCAGTCTGGTTGTCTTCACGCTTCCGCATCATGATATTAAAGCAAATGAAAGTCCGTTTTTAACCGTTCTTTCCTTCTATCAGGTTCCAATTGTAGCCCATATATTTAATGCAGCCCTAATGATTGCTGGGTTCTCGACTATGTCAGCCTCCCTATATGCTGTGACGACCATGCTCGTGGCATTGGCTGAGGACCGCGATGCACCGCGCTTTGTGGGCAAAAGGGGGAGGCTGGCCATTCCGGTTCCGGCTTTTATATTCACGGTGCTCGGGCTCGTTATCTCCATTGTTCTGTCACTCCTTATGCCGAACAGTGTGTATGAATATTTTACAACCGGAGCCAGCCTGCTTATTTTGTATAATTGGATTTTGATTTTGATGACATACTCGAAGACGCTTGAGCTCTCCATAATGGATAAATGGAAACGGAATATTGCCTTTTTGTTTATCCTGCTTGGGATTACAGGAACCCTTTTTCAAAAGGGGACAAGGGGCGGACTTCTTGTCAGCCTTTGCTTTGTTGCCTTCATCGGCCTGATTACCTTTATTGTCAGCGTAAAACGAATTCGGAAACGGCCATTGACAGCAAGGCGGATGCGCAATGATTAGAAAAGGGCCTGAATCCCTTTTGAGCCGAAATATAAGCCAAATGCAATTAAGGAAGTTCCGGATAATAAGGAAACGACCCGAAGGAAGCGGTCTGTTAAAAAGCGCCTGAAGAAGCTGGATAATAAGGCAATCGTATAATCCCACAGGAAAATCCCGCAAATGATGGCGCAGCTATTAATGAAAATTTGACGTGAGGAAAAATCATCGGCTGTCTCTGCCAAAACAGAACCATAGATGCCAATCCAAAAAAGGATGCTCAGCGGGTTCATCAAGGACATGAAGAAGCCTGTACGGAAGGAATGAAATCTCGTCGCATTCCTTTGAGGGCTTTTTTCATTTGCCGTCACCGAAGAGACGAGACTTTCAATGCCTGAATAAATAAGGACAAATGCTCCGAATAGCCAAAGGAAGGTCTGGATGATCGGAATATTCATATAGGTGGCTAACCCGAAATAAACGAGAATCATATACACAATATCAGCTAGAATCGCCCCAAGACCAAACAGCCAGGCATAGCTGAAGCCTTTGCGGAGTCCGGTCTCCATCTGTGCCGCATTAATGGGTCCGATTGGTGCCGATAAGGAAATACCTAAATAAACATAGCTTAATAATCCATACATGCAAGCAAGCCCTCCGTTTCATTTGCTTGTACAAGTGTATGCAGCAGAGCGGGTCTATAAAACTAAAAGAGGAAGCGGCGGACTCTTCTCGTGCTTAATCTGCGGATGGGAGAACATGGGCTAGCTTTGTTCGGGTTATCGTCTTTAAATTCTGTGTATGCCCATAAAAAGGATCCGTTCGCTTTTAAAACAAGAAGAACCTATTCAAAGGAGTCGTAAGATCTCTGAATGCAGTTACTGAAAGGCTGCTCAATCTAAACATAAAAAAACAGGTGAAAAGCCAAATGGCCATTCACCTGTTTTCTTGTTTTACGCCCAAATATATGTAATGAGAGATAGCAGGATGGACGTAACAACGAGGGCAAGCAGCGGCATACCTGCTTTCTCCTTTAATTCCCGAAGGTCAATGGTGAGACCGAGACCTGCCATGGCCATGGACAATAGGAAGGTTGTCAGCATTGCGATGGAATCATATAAGGATATTGGGAACCAATCGCCTGCGATATAGGTACGGAAGATGCTGAGCGCTACAAAGCCGAGCAAGAACCATGGGAAGGCAATCTTCGTATTTTTATCGCCATGCTTTTGTCTGCTCTTCATCCAGAAGACAAGTAAGAAGCTGAACGGAATCAGAAGGAATACGCGGCATAGCTTAGCGAGAAGGGCCATAGCGACTGCTTCCTCTCCAGCCGGTTCAGCAGCCAGGGCGACATGAGCGAGCTCATGGAGACTGAGTCCTGACCAGATACCATAGCCTACCGGTGTGAGTCCGACCATTGGCAGGAGGACGGTATAGCCGACAGCGAATACGGTACCAATGAGAGCAATCATTCCGACGCTCATTGCTGTATCCTCTTCCTCAGATTGCAGGATTGGGGAAATGGCTGCAATGGCAGCCGCCCCGCATATACCTGTCCCAGCACCTAATAGGAAGGAGATATGTGGGTCAACCTTTAACCAGCGCCCAAGAAGCATCATCACGGTGATGGAGAAGACAATGACTACAAATGCTTTTCCAAGCAGTCCAAGTCCTTCACTGAAAATGATTTGCATGTCTAGTTTTAATCCGTAAAGTATAATAGCGGCACGCAAAAGAATGCGGGCAGAGAAGTGAACTCCGGAACGCAGATTCTCAGGGTAGCTGCGGACATTTCGATAAACGATGGCGAGCAGGATGCTGCATGCCAATGGTCCGATATAATCGAATACCGGTAATTCTGCTAGAATAAATCCTAATAGGGCAAGTAAAGCTGTGAAGCCAATGCCGCCCCAAAAGGAAATCCGTGAATTGGTTTGAGAAGTCATATTGTTTCACCTGTTGCCTTTCAATAAATATTTGGAACAATTGGACATAGTTCAGTGTACTGGTTTGAATTATTTTAGAAAAGCTTTATTTAGCGATAATCGTTAGTATGTTTCGCCAGTAAAACATTTTTTATACAGGACAGATAGGTCGTACCCATTTTTCACAGGGTATAACAGGGTATATACTTAAAGAAGACATAGTAGAATCATGGATGTTGAATGAAGGAGGAGCCAAACGATATGAAATGTATTGCAACTGATATGGATGGTACATTGCTGAATGAAAATCAGCGAATCAGTGATGAGAATCGTAAAGCGCTTGAAGCAGTAAGAGAGATGGGCGGACAAGTCATTATCGCAACCGGCCGTTCCTATAAGGAGGCAAGACTGGCCTTGGATGAAATAAACTTCAACTGCCCAATTATTAGTATGAATGGTGCTGCGGTTTATGACCAAAAGGGAGAGCTTCTGGTCTCTCATCCTATCTCATTTGAGGAGCTGGAAAGTACCATTACCTTCTTAGAGGAGGCTGGATTATATTTCGAGCTTTATACCAATCACGGTGTATTCTCGAAGAACCCAGAGCGTGCCATTGATTCTCTCGTGGATATCGTTTTAAGCGCTAATCCCGAGCATGACCGAGAGGATGTACGAAGGAGAGCGCTGGCAAGAATCGAATATGGGTTCTTGTTTGAAACAAAAGATTACCATGCCTTAATCAAGGAACCGGATATGCAAGTCTTTAAGATTTTAGTATTTTCCCTACAGAAAGATCAACTCAGTACAGCAGCTGAAGCCCTCGCAAAATTCGATGGGCTAACCATTACATCCTCAGCTAAAGGGAATATTGAAATCAACCACCGCGGAACCTCGAAGGGAACGGCCCTTGAGGCATTATTGAATAAACTAAGCATACCACTTGAAGAAACCATTGCAATCGGGGATAACTTGAATGATGTCTCTATGTTTGAAAAAGCGGGTCTCTCGATTGCGATGGGGAATGCGTCCGACGATATTAAGGGGATCTGCAAGGATACAACCTTATCAAACAAAGAAGACGGCGTGGCCCATGCCATCTACCGCTATATGGTTTCAAAAAAATAATCAGATATAGGTATAACACTGGGGAAAATTGGTTAAATTATAAAGGCAATGAAGTTTTCCAAAGTATCCCCCCCTTTTTGGACCGCTAGGCTCATCTAAGCCTGGCGGATTTTTTTGTTTTAAGAGAGCGATATGAGTTGAAAAGACAGAAGTTTGGATTAACACTCTTTTATATATACAAAGTATGTATATATTAAGGGTGTTATTTTATTTTCATTTGAGTAAAACCTTAATATATCTGTAATTGATTAAATAGTCCTCTACAAATAACTATATACTAAGTATATAATGGTAAAAATAAACAAAACAATGAGGGGATGATAGAATGATTCGGGTGCAGCAAGTAACAAAGGAGTTTTTGCAGGGACAAGAGAGCACACGCGTACTAAGAGGGGTTGATTTACATATAGAAGAAGGGGAATTTGTTGCCATTATGGGGCCAAGCGGTTCTGGGAAAAGTACCTTGCTTCAATTGTTGGGGGGGCTTGATGTGCCAACAAGCGGGGATATAGAGATTAAACAGAACCCCTTAAATAAGATGAATGAAAAGGAAAGGACAATCTTTCGCCGCAAATATGTAGGATTTGTTTTTCAAAATTATCAATTACTGCCGACACTGACGGTGGAAGAAAATATTGCTTTCCCTCTCCATGCTGACGGGAAATTAACGAAGGATAAGATGGGAATGATTCAGGACTTGATTCAATCTGTAGGTTTGGCAGGGTTGAATCGTAAACAGGCCAATCTCCTTAGCGGGGGGCAGCAACAGCGGGTAGCCATAGCTAGAGCACTTGTCAATAATCCGGCCGTGTTATTAGCTGATGAACCGACTGGGAACTTAGACAGAGGAAGGGCAGAGGACATATTGCGGTTATTATCCACTTTTCACCGCGAAAAAAAGCAGACCATTATGATGGTTACCCATGATCTTTTCGCAGCAGGCTTTGCCGATCGAATCATCCTTTTCAGAGATGGGGCGGTAGATCAGGTCATTTCTAGAAAGGATGATGACTATGCTAAGTATTTGGCGAATTTCATGGCGTAATAGTACACATAACAAAAAACGTTTTTTCCTTACTTTGCTGGCGATTATTCTAGGAACCTCTTTTGTCACCTCCATGTTAATAGCGGATAAAACAACAAATGATGTGTTCGATTATTATGAGCAGATGTATGTGGCCAATGCAGATTATTGGATTTTAAGTGACGAGCATACCTACTCAGAAGAGCTGGTTTCGTCCATTCAGGATCATCCCTCTGTTAAAGATGTATTACTCGCGCTTGATAAGCAAGCTTTCTTTGAACTGGATGATGATCATTCCTTGAATGAACGGTCTGTCCGTATTACAGGTGTGAGCGACCAGAACAGTTCATTGCTGGAGCTGCCGGTCATTGAAGGAAGCCTGGATAATGAAGGGATTATCTTGCCTGCTCCTGTTGCTGAACTATTGGGGAAGGGGGTAGGTGATACGGTTCGTTTTGCTGATATGGGTGAAGCGAAGGTATCGGCTATCGTTGAATACACACAGCTGCTTGCAAGTCCTAGCGATTGGGAAGGTGCTGAATCAACTAGTTTTCGTGTAATGGCACCGCTGGAACAATTAAGGGATTGGACAGGAAAGGATGATGCCGTTTCATATGTACGCTATCAAACGAATGGCGATGGAGACATCCTTTTTCAATCTCTTCAGGAGGAACTCCATGACAATAGCGCATATGTGCAGCCAGTCGTTGCGGATACGCTCCAAAGCAACGATATAGAAGGACTTTACACATTCTTTTATTTGATTGGTGTTCTAGCCATGTTTATTAGCGGCTTTATCGTATTTAATATGATTTATACAAGTGTGATGGAAAGGAAGAAGGAATTTGCCATCATGAAAAGCCTGGGATATGTCCAGAGTACGGTGTCTAAGCTCATTCTTATGGAAATTTCCCTTCTGGCATTGATCGGAACAGTCATTGGTGTCCCGCTTGGCATATGGCTCGGAGATATATTCATGCAAGCCCTTCTAAGTGTATTTAAGTTTGATATGGTTTACAGCTTAAATTGGATAGAACCCGCCATCATAGCTGCTATTATTGGATGCTTGTTTCCGATTGTTTTTTCCCTTTTTCCTATTTATTACGCAGGGAAGACTTCCATTCTCCTGACATTAAAAACAGCGAACCAACCCCAACCATCATCAAGACAGTCCATTATTAGGGCGATTATTGGTCTTAGTCTTCTAGGCTTTGTATTTGTGGACCATCCGATTTCCTATCTGGCGATTACAGCGAGCATCATTATATTATTTCCTTTTCTACTAATCGCTGTCACGTACGTATTGAGGCCGATTTTACAGTTTCTCTTTCAGTATGCTGGATTAATGGCCGTTAAGAACCTGCTGGGCCAGCTCAATCGAAATGCTAATACGGCTGCTATTCTTGCTGTGGGCATTTCCGTCATGTTATTGCTCGGTGCAGCTGTGGAGTCAGCACCTGAAGCATTAGGGAAAGAGATCAGAAACACATATGGAGGAGATGTAAAAGTAACATCTGAAGCACCATGGTCTGCTGAAGATCAAGCAAAGCTTGCTGCCTATGAATCTGTCACAGCTGTTGAACCGTTAATGGAAGCTACTCCAATTACATGGGAAACCATAAATGGAGGGAGCAGGCAATTCTCTGTTTTTGCTGTAAGCGAAGATGGCCCATCCTTATTTGAACATCCGGAGGAGAAGGATTTATATAAGGAACTGGGGCAGAAACGAGCTGTCCTGCTCGGAAATCGTGCTTTCGATGAGTGGGGCGGCCGTATAGGGCAAAGGATACAGATGAATACGCCCTCTGGTGAACAAGAGTTTGAGGTGATTGGTGCTGTCAAAACAGCTCATTATACAGGGTATGCTGCCTTTATGGATGAGAAATACCTTCGTAATGAATTTGGGTGGACCCATCCTTTTGATCTGCTGCTTTCCGTAAACAATGCAGCGAATGATTCATTAAGAGACCAGCTGTGGAATGATTTTGGTGCCCATCTTGGCAAAGTACAAACGGTAGATGATGAAATTGAATCGACTGTGTCAGCTGTTACAGGTATGAATGAACTGCTATTAGTGATGCTGGTTTTTGTGATTGGGTTAGCGAGTATTGGGACAGCGAATACGCTTTTGATGAATACATTAGAACGAATCTACGAGATTGGAACGATGAGGGCGCTTGGCTTTACGAAGCCGCAGGTCATAAAGATGATCGTAGCTGAAGGCATGCTTATTGGGTTATCTGGTGTGATTGGCGGAATTGCCGCAGGGACGATTCTGATTTATGTAACGAGTAAATCAGAATTTATGGAGGGCTTTTTAACTTTCCAATTACCCGTAAGTAACGTTATACTAGCAATGATTTCAGGAGTATTGCTAAGCCTTTGTGCAGCATGGACTTCTAGCAGAAGTGCAAGTAATATGGATATCCCATCATCACTCAAAGAAGGTTGATAAAAAATGTCGGTGAAATACGGAATTTTGACATTGTTATTTCAGGAAAAACATCATGGCTACGAATTGAAGATTGAATTGGATACCCTTCTTGGGATTAAAGGGAAAATAAACCCGGGCCAAATTTATACGACGCTTGACCGCCTCATCCGTGATGAGCTTGTCACATCACCAGGAATGGATAATCAAGAAAGAAAAATGTTCGAGTTAACGTCAAAGGGCAAAGTCGAGTTAGAAAAATGGCTGCTAGAACCTGTTCCTTATCATACGACGAAAGAGGATTTCTTCTTTAAATGGAGCTGCGCTCGAAGAATTCACTTTGAGCAGGAGAAGAAAATGATTGAACAGCAAAAGGCGATGATTATCAAGGAAGTAATGGAATTAACCAAATTAAAAACGGAATGGCTTATCCAAGGGGATGAAAATAGATATTTATTGATCACGGGTACATTATTGCATTTAGAGGCAGATTTGAATTGGATGAACCTGGTGGAAAATCGAATGCAATGAAGGAGAGGATAGATAGAGCCGATTTTTTGATTGGGCTCATCTATCCTCTTTTAATGAAATGACTAAGAATATACTAGCGTATGTCCTCAGCCCACTTATATTCGTAAAATCGCTCATAGAATAAGCGGCTTTCAAGCTCCTCATTCTTCTGCTCCAATAGAGCAGGCCATGAGGCCATCATTGCTTCCGTTTGAGAGCGGTGTGCCGCAATGGCCGCAAGCTTTGTTTCAATGACATCCTGGATAAAGTGAACAACATCAGGCTTGCCGAGCACCTCTTGATGATTATTGGAGAACGCCACACAATAAAGCTTCGGCCGGTTGGCTTTATCCATTGAGCCGACTGCACGAACGACAGCCCGGCCTGTTGCCTCATGGTCCGGATGAACGCTGAATCCTGGATAGAACGTAATGATCAAGGATGGGTTCACTTCCTCAATGGCTGCACGAATGCGGTTAGCCAGCGCTTCTTCATTCTCGAACTCGACCGTTTTGTCACGGAGCCCCCACATGCGCAGGTCCTGAATGCCCATCACATTAGCAGCATCCATCAATTCCTGTCTCCGAATATTCGGGAGTGATTCCCTTGTGGCAAATGGAGGGTTTCCTAGATTACGTCCCATTTCACCGAGTGTCAGGCAAATATAGGTGACAGGTGTGTTGTTTTTTGTATAGGAGGCAATGGTCCCAGACACTCCAAAGGCTTCATCATCTGGATGAGGGAAGATTACCAGTACATGTCTCTCAGTTTCCATTATTCACAACTCCTTACTTGTCAAATGGGGTATTGCTCAGTTCAAAGGCAACGGCTAAACGCCCTTGATGATCAAGGCCTGCCATGAGCAAGCGGCCGAACTCATCGATTTCATAATGGGTGATGCCCTCAGCATAAACCCAGCCGTTTTCCATCCGCAGTCCTGCGCGGTACGGGCCGTCGCCGATAATTTTTCCTTCCTCAAACGTGATGGCGACATTGCGGATGAAAGCGCCCGCTGAGAAAAAGGATTCGTCATTATGGGATGCATAGGCCCCGTTCGTTGTTTCTAAATGCAGGTATATAGGATGACCGGCAAATGTTTGCAGGGATGCTTGAGCATCGAGAAGATCTATTGGCTTCATGATACTACCTCCTGGTTTATATCTAAAGTAATCCTAGTGTTTTACTCCATCATACTAAATAGTGTATAAAATTGCGAAAGAAGAAACGAAGGAATAAAGAAGCTGCCGGAGACAATCGCGCCGGCAGCTTTTCAAGTCAGGCCATTATTTAAATGTCCGATAGGCCCCATGCATAACAGGTCCAACGAATTCATTCAGCTTCCAGCCGTGCTCTATCGCGGCGGAGATGAAGTTCTTCGCAGTTTCAAGCGCCTCTTCAACGGATTTGCCTTTTGCTAATTCAGCTGTAATGGCTGCTGCTGTTGTGCAGCCTGCTCCGTGTGTATAAGTTGTTTGGATCTTCTCAGATTCTAGGATGGTGAAGTTTTGGCCATCGTAGACTAAGTCAATGGCTTTATCCTGACCCTCAAGTTTTGTGCCGCCTTTGATCAAGACGTATTTCGCTCCTTGGTCATGGATGATTTCAGCTGCACGCTGCATTTCTTCAACAGTCGTGATCGGTCCGAGGCCGGATAGCTGCCAAGCCTCAAATAAGTTCGGTGTCACCACAGTTGCCAGCGGAAGAAGCAATTCACGCATCGCAACCGTATTTTCCGGCATCAAGACCTCATCCGTTCCTTTGCAGACCATAACAGGGTCGATAACGACTTTATCAAGGCCGTATTCCTTGATTTTTTTAGCTGCGAGCTCAATGATCTCTACAGAGCCGAGCATGCCTGTTTTCATGGCATCGATGCCAGTCGAAAGAATCGTATCAAGCTGTGCTTCAACAACGGATGTTTCTATTGGAAATACATTATGGGACCAGTTGTTTTTCGGATCCATGGCAACGATGGAAGTGACAGCGGTCATCCCATATACGCCTAATTCCTGAAATGTTTTCAAGTCAGCCTGAAGCCCAGCACCGCCGCTGCTATCAGACCCGGCAATCGTTAACGCCTTTTTTAAACTCATGAGTTTTCTTTCCTCCCTCAAGTACATCAAGCTTTTACGTATACATTTAAATATATATCAAAATAAAAGACGATGCACCTCAATCTTGTCTAATATTATATACCTTCCATTCAATGGAAACGAATTGTCTGCTTGCATGATTATATTTCCGCGGGAGCGGGGATGAGAATGATATAATTTGTCAATAAGAGCCACTCATGTCAGATTTAAGGAAGAGGAGATGGGGTAAATAACAGGTGGTAAAAGGGGGAGTGGCAAATGAACCGAACAATCATCCTTTTGGCCGGGGGCCAATCAAGTCGGATGGGAACGAATAAGGCGCTTCTTCCAATAGAAGGGGAGACCGTTATTTCACGCATCGCGAAGGAGGCAGGCCGGATAGGCGGCGAGCTGCTGCTTGTCACAAATGAGCCTGAAGTGTATGAATTCCTCCATCTGCCACATGTCAGAGACTTGCGTGCGGGAATGGGACCCCTTGCTGGACTGGAGGCCGGATTGACCGCTTCAGCTACAGAGCATAATCTTCTGATTGCCTGTGACTTGCCCTTTTTCAAGGCTGGGACAGGGGAGCGGCTGCTGCGCTATCTAGATCAATATGAGCTTGCTGTTCCGCGGACGGAAGGTCGGCTTCATCCTTTATGCGCAGCCTATCATAAATCCCTCCTTCCTCATGTGCAGTATGCACTCGATGCCGGGCAAAGGCGCATGGATTCCCTGCTTGATGCAGCAAGGGCAAAAATCGTAGAAGAAGAGAATCCACGCTGTTTCTTCAATATGAATACGATGCAGGACTATGAATGGATGAAAAGGATACATAAGGGGGAAGGTCATGAAATTTCAGCTGACTGATGAACCAATTAATGTGAATGAGGTCATGAATAAGGTCATTAAGCGGGAAGCCGGGGCTGTCACTCTTTTCGTCGGGACGGTCAGGGAGCTGACGAACGGAAAGAAGACCCTATACTTAATCTATGAAGCTTATGAAGCAATGGCAGTCAAGAAGCTTGCCCAGATTGGACACGAGATTCAACAAAAATGGATGGGAGCAGATGTCGCAATCACACACCGGACCGGCAAACTAGATATTAGTGATATTGCTGTCGTTATTGCTGTCTCTACACCTCACCGCCATGATGCCTATGAGGCGAATCGTTATGCCATTGAACGAATTAAGGAAATTGTGCCAATCTGGAAAAAAGAGCATTGGGAAAACGGCGAGGAATGGGTAGGCAATCAGCTTGAGACGGTGAGTTACCCAGCCGGAAGGCCGGAGGAGGGGGAGAGTAAATGATTAAAATCTTATACTTTGCCAGTTTAAAAGAAGCCGCAAAGCGTGAATCAGAACAGGTCGATGCAGCCGGCAAGACCATCGCTGAATTGAAGGCCTTGCTCATGGAGCGTCATTCCATAACGCTCGATGGGGCGATGACCGCTGTGAATGAGGAATTTACAGAGGATGAAACCATCCTGCATGACTTGGATACAGTCGCCTTCATCCCGCCGGTAAGCGGAGGATGAGCAGGATGGAACGCTATTCAAGGCAGCTGCTGTTCCCGCAAGTCGGGCAGACAGGCCAAGAGAAGCTTGGCAAGAAGCATGTGCTCATCATTGGGGCTGGGGCGCTTGGTTCAGCCCTCTCGGAAATGCTGGTCCGTGCAGGTATTCAGTCGCTGACCATTGTAGACCGAGATTATGTAGAGTACAGCAATCTGCAGCGTCAGCAGCTTTATACAGAACAGGATGCCGAGGAGAGCCTGCCTAAGGCAGAGGCGGCAAGGAGGCGCTTGGAAAGGGTGAACCAATCTGTCAGGATTGAGTCGATCGTAACGGATGCCACACCTGATGTGATGGAACCATTGGTTAAGGAGGCAGACTTAATTCTCGATGCGACGGATAATTTTGAGACTAGAATGATCATCAACGACCTGTCTCAAAAGCATCACACCCCTTGGGTATACGGAGCATGTGTCGGCAGTACAGGAATGTGTCTCGCCATTCTTCCAGGGAAGACCCCTTGCCTCAATTGCCTCCTCAAAGCCGTGCCCGTACAAGGGCTGACCTGTGACACGGGCGGCATCATCAGCCCGGCTGTCCAAATGGCAGCTGCCCATCAAATGGCGGAGGCACTGAAGATTCTTGTAGAGGATTATGGGGCGGTTCGCGAAGGCCTCATCTTTTTTGACCTATGGAAGAATGATTACCGGCAATTTAAGACGAGGAAAATGAAGAAGGATAGCTGTCTATCTTGTGGGAGCAATCCCGAATACCCTTTCCTTAAGCGGGATAATGTGACCAAGACAGCCGTTTTATGTGGGCGGGATACCGTCCAAGTCCGTCCGCCGCAAAGGATGAAGCTGAACTTTTCCATCCTTGCCCGCCAGCTGATCCAAGGCGGCTATCAGGTTGATGGAAATGCCTTTTTGCTTAACATTCAAGGGGAGGGAAAGAGGATGGTCCTCTTTGAAGATGGCCGGGCCCTTATCCATGAGACAAAGGATATTCAGGAGGCGAAATCGCTTTATCAGCGTATTCTCGGCTGACATAGAAAGAGCTCCAGACCAATAGCCTGGAGCTCTTTTATATAGAAAATGTTCATCCTCTGCGCACATTACATAACTTTTGTGTTGTTCGTGTCATCGGTTTGGTTGGAGGCTACAACGACAACTTTATGGTTATCCAATTCTTCCTCGTATTGGCCTGCTTCCATTTCAGAAAGTCCGAGTGACATGAATTTGCTGCGCAACTCATCACCGCGGGATTTGAATAGGTTGCCGACTGTTTCGAAAAGGCCGGTTTCCTTCAACCCGACAGAGCCAGAATCAGTTGCATCTGTTAAGTCCTTCGAAAAATCTTTATCGTGCGCAAATACATAAACATGATCTTTAGAGTAGCCTTCTGCCACTAATTGCTCTATTTTAGCTTTTGCTTGTACCGAATTTTCTACAACATGTACGGAATACATCAAATCGTCCTCCTTGTGTTTTGGTATCTGTTAACATTGTTTCCACACTATGTATATATCCCGGAGAACAATGGGGTAAACATCAAGGGTAGAATCGGGCGTAACGTATTTAGTAAGATAGCAGGGGAGATGATGAAAATGAAAAAACCAATTTTCCAAAATGATTGGCAGAGTGTACTCGAGAAAGAATTTGAGAAGCCCTATTACCTTGAACTTCGCCAATTTCTAAAAGAAGAATATGAGAATAAGAGCATTTATCCAAAAAAAGAGGATATCTTCAATGCGCTACATTACACGAGTTATGAACAAGTGAAGGTCGTTCTGCTTGGACAGGACCCCTACCATGGGCCAAATCAAGCACATGGCCTAAGCTTCTCTGTCCAGCCGGGGGTCAAGGTGCCGCCGTCGCTGCGCAATATGTTCAAGGAGCTGCACAGTGACCTCGGACTGCCAATACCAGCTGATGGCTATTTGAAGAGTTGGGCCGATGAAGGCGTGCTTCTCTTGAACACCGTACTCACCGTTCGGAAGGGAGAAGCCAATTCCCACAAAGGCCGAGGCTGGGAAACCTTCACAGATACCGTCATACAGTCACTTAATGAAAAAGAGGAGCCCGTCGTATTCCTGTTATGGGGAAAGCCTGCTCAATCCAAGTTACCGCTGATTGATACGAAGAAGCATCATGTCCTGACAGCTGCCCATCCTAGCCCGTTCTCCGCTCATCGCGGCTTCTTCGGAAGCAAGCCTTTCTCCAAAACCAATGAGCTCCTTAAAGCAGACGGCCGCGGCGAAATAGACTGGTCCCTTCCAAATGCGCCTCAGAACCCTCCTATGGTATGATGAAAGCGAAGCGGGGGTGAGTGCATGGAAATCACATCAGAAGCCGTCCTTTCGAAAGCAGAAGAGCTCATTCGGAAGGCCAAACAAACAAGCGGAGAAGAGCAAAAGGGCTACATAATCGCGGCAAAAAGCCTCATGGAGCTCATGCTCGCACCAGAACAGCGTCGGTCAGCTCCTGTACAAGAGAGCTATCGTCCAATCGTCCAGCAGCCAATCACACAGCCAAAAACCATCTCACTTCCAAACGAACAGCCAGTTCGCATGGAAGACGCAAATGGTGATTCATTATTTGACTTCTAGACTATTGACAAAGGGGAGAAAAGCAGGTGAAGACATTTATCATCATCGCTGCAATCAACGCAGCATTGGCCGTGGCACTAGGAGCATTTGGCGCCCATGGCCTTGAGGGGAAAATAGCAGACAAATATCTAGAAACCTGGCAAACAGGTGTCCAGTATCAAATGTTTCATGCAGGAGGCCTGCTCGCCATCGGCCTACTATGGAATCATCTATCCTCACATCAATTACTAAGCTGGTCCGGATGGGTCATGCTCGCGGGTATCATTCTCTTCTCCGGAAGCCTATACATCCTAAGTGTGAGCGGTATCTCGAAGCTCGGAATGATCACGCCGCTCGGAGGCATCGCCTTCATCGCATCCTGGGTATTAATGATTGTCGCTGTTTACAAATACAGCTAAGAAGGAAAGGGCACCCTCCTCTGTGAGGAAGGTGCCCTTGTCTATATCTTCAGACCCCTCCGAATGCTACCTCGGAAGGCCTCCGAACTCTGGTGCATACTCAATCTCCTCATCAAAGGACACATAATCCAAGTAAATCAGCGGAAGCAAATAACGCATTCCCGTCTGCGGATCACTCAAAATCAAATGATCGCGGCCGGCTGCCTCAATAATCCCCTTAAACAGCTTCGTATTATTCTCCTTCGCACCCTCAAACGTCATAAACACCGAAGCCAATTTTCCCTTATTCAAGCGCAAAATATTCTCAATATATGACTGCTGCTCAGTAGGCGGGCTGGCAGACCCGCCGGCATTTGGCGCCGGCGATGTCTGGAACGGAGAACCAGACGGAGGCATCTGAGACATCTGCGGCATCTGCCCCTGCTGCGGATACCCGCTAGGAGGCTGCTGCTGTTGCCTCGGTGCCCCGTTCTGCTGGGCCATATAAGGATTGTAAGGAACTTGGTATCCTCCGTTAAAAGGACCGCCTCCCCCATAAGATGGTGAACCGGGTTGTTGCATAAATGAATCCTCCTTTTATCACAATTATTAATCAAAAACAGTCGGGCACTCGGACTCGACAGGAGCAAAAAAGCAATGGTTCTTATAACGACCAGAATTATACTGACCATACCACTGGGAAGGACAACTGCCCTCCGGCCTGAAAAACCAAAGCGAATACGTAGCCGGATGAAACCGCTCCCCATTAATCACCCTTCTCGCCAAACGAATATCACTCTCTCGGGCCCGTTGGTAAAAATAACCCTTCTGTGTCGCCTCAAACCCCCCAGGATTCTGAAAAACCATCTGCGGAATCGATCGGATATTCACAAAATCCAAGCATTCACCCCGGACCCTGTTCACTCCCACATTCCCCACCATCAGCATCCCAAGTTCACCCTCACCCTCTGCCTCAGCCCTCATCAACCGGGCGAGCAACTTAACATCTTCCTCAGTGTACTGGATAACAGCCAAGTCTCGAAGCACCTCTTTTCTGATGATCTAAGTATGATGAAGTCAATTTCTTAAAGAAAAAAAGGCATGCTCACTAATGAAAATTATGCAAGAGGAGACCGGCTTATGATAAAAAAGTGCGGAGGGGGGTGTATAGGCACTCTTTTCTGTGCTTCTTGCAAGAGGAGTGAAGGGTGGGGAAGAAATGGGAGAAGCGTGGCAATGCCCAGGGAATGTCCATCTTTTGCCCATGCAAGAGGTGTAAAGTGTGGTCAAAGGATGGGAAGAGCGTGGCAATGCCCAGGGGAAGCCCACTCTTTTCCCATACAAGAGGTGTAAAGTGTGGTCAAAGGATGGGAAGAGCGTGGCAATGCCCAGGGAATGTCCACCTTTTGCCCATGCAAAGGGTATAAAGTGTGGTCAAAGGATGGGAAGAGCGTGGCAATGCCCAGGGGAAGCCCACTCTTTTCCCATGCAAGAGGTGTAAAGTGTGGTCAAAGGATGGGAAGAGCGTGGCAATGCCCAGGGGAAGCCCACTCTTTTCCCATACAAGAGGTGTAAAGTGTGGTCAAAGGATGGGAAGAGCGTGGCAATGCCCAGGGAATGTCCACCTTTTGCCCATGCAAAGGGTATGAAGGGTGGACAAAGGGTGGGTCAAAGGTGGCCATCGTCAGAGAAGGCCCACCCAATGCCTATGCAAAGGGTGTGAAGGGTGGACAAAGGGTGGGCCAAAGGTGGCCATCGTCAGAGAAGGTCCACCCAATGCCCATGCAAAGGGTGTGAAGGGTGGACAAAGGGCGGGTCAAAGGTGGTCATCGTCAGAGAAGGTCCACCTTTTGCCCATGCAAAGGGTATAAAGGGTGGGCGAAAGGTGGGTCAAAGGTGGCCATCGTCAGAGAAAGCCCACCCAATGCCCATGCAAAGGGTATAAAGGGTGGACAAAGGGTGGTCCAAAGGTGGCCATCGTCAGAGAAGGCCCACCCTATGCCCATGCAAAGGGTATGAAGGGTGGACAAAGGGTGGTCCAAAGGTGGCCATCGTCAGAGAAGGCCCACCCTATGCTCATGCAAAGGGTATGAAGGATGGACAAAGGGTGGTCCAAAGGTGGCCATCGTCAAAGAAAGCCCACCCAATGCCCATGCAAAGGGTATGAAGGATGGACAAAGGGTGGGTCAAAGGTGGCCATCGTCAGAGAAGGTCCACCCTATGCCCATGCAAAGGGTATAAAGTGTGGTCAAAGGATGGGAAGAGCGTGGCAATGCCCAGGGGAAGCCCACTCTTTTCCCATGCAAGAGGCGTAAAGTGTGGTCAAGGGATGGGAAGAGCGTGGCAATGCCCAGGGAATGTCCACCTTTTGCCCATGCAAAGGGTATGAAGGATGGACAAAGGGTGGGTCAAAGGTGGTCATCGTCAGAGAAGGTCCACCCTATGCCCATGCAAAGGGTATAAAGGGTGGACAAAGGGTGGGTCAAAGGTGACCATCGTCAGAGAAGATCCACCCAATGCCCATGCAAAGGGTATGAAGGATGGACAAAGGGTGGCCAAAACTTGCCCCTCCTTCTCCATCCCAACAAAAAAACACCCGCTCAAAAAGCGGGTGCCTCAAATTCATTCCTATCAAACATTCAAAAAGCTGCCGACTTTTTCTTCATCTAGCAGATTGCCGACAAAGAAGGAGCCGAATTCGCCGTAGCGGGCGCTGACTTCGTCGAAGCGCATTTCGTAGACGAGTTTTTTGAATTGGAGCACATCGTCTGCGAAGAGAGTTACGCCCCATTCGTAGTCATCGAAGCCGACGGAGCCGCTGATGATTTGTTTAACTTTGCCTGCATATTGGCGGCCGATCATGCCGTGGGAGTACATAAGCTTCCGGCGTTCTTCCATAGAGAGCATGTACCAGTTGTCGTTGCCTTGGCGGCGTTTGTCCATTGGGTAGAAGCAGATGTGCTTAGCTTTCGGCAAAATTGGGTATAGACGAGCACGGACATGTGGATTTTGGTAAGGGTCTTCGTCAGAGTCTTTCGCCATGTAGTTGCTTAGTTCCACAACGGATACGTATGAGTGTGCTGGAATTGTGAAGTCGGCGAGTTTGGTTTTGTTGAATTCTGTTTCGATTTCGTTCAGTTCTTCCATGGTTGGGCGCAAGAGCATCAACATGAAGTCGGCCTTTTGTCCGACGATTGTATAGAGAGCATGACTGCCTTGTTGGTCAGCTTGCGTTTTGTTCCATTTTTCGACAAGGTCGAGGAATTCTTTGACGGCGGCAGTACGCTCGTCGGCGGGTACCATTTTCCATGTTGCCCAGTCGATTGTGCGGAAGTCGTGCAGGCAGTACCAGCCGTCCAAAGTTTTTGCTGCTTCACTCATTGTTCAATCATCTCCTACTAGTATTTCGTTGATTTCTTTCCTTAATATATCATAATGATTCCAATATTTTCTCTTTTCACGTTTGTGTCAAATTAGTGAAGTTGGATTTGTATGCGTTTCCAGTAAAAAAGTAGAGAAACCTAAATGACAAATCAGGTACGATAGTAGTATCCTAAGTAGAGTTACATTTAGAGGAGGACATAAGGAAGATGAGTAATTTATTTACAACTTTACAAGAAAAGGTTTCCGGCCATAACTTGCGTATCGTATTCCCAGAAGGGTTGGACGAACGTATTTTAGAAGCAGCTGGCAGATTGGCTGCTGATAAGACAGTTGTGCCTGTTTTAATCGGGAATATTGAACAAATTACTGCAAAGGCTAGTGATATGGGGGTTTCTGTTGAGAACATGGAAATCTACGATCCGGCTAATTATATAATGATGGATGAATTGGTAGCGGCTTTTGTTGAGCGTCGTAAAGGGAAAGTGACAGAAGAGCAAGCGCGCCAAATTCTATTAGATGAGAACTACTTCGGTACAATGCTTGTGTACTTAAATAAAGCAGACGGTCTTGTCAGCGGTGCGGCTCACTCAACAGCTGATACGGTTCGTCCAGCGCTTCAAATCATCAAGACAAAACCAGGCGTGAAGAAAACCTCTGGTGTCTTCATCATGGTTAAGGGCGATGAGAAATATGTATTCGCGGATTGCGCAATCAATATTGCTCCTGACAGCCAAGACCTTGCGGAAATCGCTGTTGAGAGTGCACGTACTGCACGCATGTTCGACCTTGACCCGCGTGTGGCTATGCTAAGCTTCTCTACAGTTGGTTCTGCTGTATCTGAAGAAACAACAAAAGTGGCAGATGCCGTGAAGCTTGTGAATGAAATGGATCCGCAAATGATCGTGGATGGAGAAATGCAATTTGATGCAGCGATTGTTCCATCTGTTGCGGCTGCGAAAGCACCTAACTCTCCATTACAAGGAACAGCGAATGTATTCGTATTCCCAAGTCTTGAAGCAGGTAACATCGGCTACAAGATTGCACAACGTTTAGGCGGATTCGAGGCGGTTGGTCCAATCCTTCAAGGGTTGAATGCACCGGTTAACGACCTTTCCCGCGGATGTAATGCAGAGGATGTCTACAATCTTGCGTTGATTACGGCTTCTCAAAGCTTGGCTCGATAAGATAATCTAGAATAGAAGAACGAACAAGAACGGCGTCTCAATTTCCAGCAGACGCCGTTTTTTTGAAGGGAAGAGAAGGATGAGCTTGTTAAGACAAGGTACATGGAGAATCATTGACCATAGCACATCAGGACTCTATGTGCGGGCGCTTGATTCGTTCGCGACAGATGATACATTATGTGCAGCTGTAGGCGGCGGGCTGTCTCCGGCTGTAGCAAGAGCATGGGTTCATAAGAAAACAGTCGTCATGGGCATCCAGGATGGGCGGCTTCCGTATTTGCAAAAGGGGATTGATTATGTGCATAGTCAAGACTATGACTGCATAGTCCGCAACTCTGGCGGCCTTGCTGTCGTGCTTGATGAGGGGGTCCTCAACCTGACGCTCGTTTTCCCGGAGGAGAATGGGAAGATTGGCATCAACAAAGGGTATGATGCGATGTGGGAGCTCATTTGCCACATGTTCCGTGATTTTGATCAAGAGATTGAGGCGGGTGAGATTGTCGGCTCGTATTGTCCGGGAAGCTATGATCTAAGCATTCATGGCAAGAAGTTTGCTGGCATTTCCCAGCGAAGAATCCGCGGGGGAGTTGCTGTGCAAATTTATTTGGATGTGTGCGGAAATGCGGCAGACCGTGCTGCACTCATCAAGGAATTTTATGCACGGGCGCGCGGAGGAGAGGAGACGAAATTTGTCTATCCAGAGGTTAATCCTGCTGTGATGGCCTCCCTTTCCGAGCTTTTGGAGGTCAATCTCACAGTAGAGGATGTAGTCGGACGCTTCCTCCAATCAATCAAGAGTTTCTCTGATGAACTTGTGAGCGGGGGATTAAGCGGGGAAGAACGTCCTGTTTATGAGTCGTATTTAGAGAGAATACAAGAGCGAAATGAGAAGCTTGGCATTTGAGGATAAGGGCAGTCACTGTCCTTATCTTTTTTTTGCCCCCAAAATAAAAACCAGTTCACAGAATCGGAACTGGTTTGAAGGGGTTTATTCGGCAATTTTCTCAAGATTTCCGTTGCGGTCCATCTTGAATTTCGTTGCTTGGCGCTCTTCTTCTTCAAGAAGGGCAAGCTTACGGGCACGATTCATGATGTTCATGAGTGTTTCATAGTCTTCCTGGATCGTATGTGTGTTCTCTTGTACATTATCAAGCTTATGCTGGAGCTCCCGGTTTCTCTCCTTTAAATCACGCATTTCAAGCTTTAAACGATCATTTTCAGATTGCAAGGCTTGAATCTTCAGGCTGTCTCCGTCGTATGTTTGCAGGAAGGAAATAACGTCTGCCATGGTGATCTCTTGCTGCTGATAGTCATTCATCATCGGGAAGAAGCTTGGCTGCTCAATGATTGGCTCTTGAGCTGTAATAGGTTCTTCATGGACCGCTGGTTCGACATCCATTAATTCATCTTCCATGGCTGTCGTGACCGTCTCGAAATCTCTTAGGGATGGCACAGGTGGTTGATAGAGAATTTTCTTCTTGCCGCCTTGGTCCTTTCCTAGCAGACGCTGGCGTTGTTTTCGCTGCTTGCGGGCCAATTGCAGGGCTTTCTCGTAATTATGGCGAACTACCGCGTTCCAGCGGAATCCGCAGGCTGCTGCCGTCCGGTTCAGCTTGTCGCCGACCTCATCAAATGCATTTAATTGCGTGCTGCCTTCCCGAACATGCCTTAATACGGTCTCAGCCAGCAGCAAGTCGTTTTCTTCTGTCCACGCATCTTGTCTAACTTTCATGTCTACAACTCCCTTATAAAAAATAAATTTGCAAATTATGGTTCTAGCATGGGCATATAAGAGAGTTTTTATACAGGTTACTAGATTTTTTCGTTGCCTTATAGACTGTACATCCTTCTTGCAAACACGAATGTGTGAGTGATACAATACGCTTTAGGTCCAATAGTCCTGCATTTTTAGGGGCTAATTTTTTGGTAAGAAAGGATAGACGGTCATGTCGAATGAATTTAGGGTATGTGACGACTGTCAAGCCACAAACTTAAAAACATTGCTGCCAAAATTAAAAAAGGTTGATCCTGATGCAAAAATCGAAATTGGGTGCCAGTCCTACTGCGGACCGGGGCGCAAGAAATCCTTTGCCTTCGTGAACAACCGTCCGGTGGCTGCCCTGACAGAAGATGAATTGATTGAAAAGGTGCAAAAGAAGATTAAATAATACAGAAGCCGTACTCCGAATTTGGGGTGCGGCTTCTTTTCATAAAATCGTCGCTGTGAACCATACTAAGAGGAATCTTAGATGGGGAAGGGGATCGAATGAGGTTTTTACTGATAATTGCTGCAGCCTTTATCTTCGGAGCGGGATTTTCTCCGTTTCATGACAGGGAAGAGATACCGGATCTGCTGATTACAGAGGTTTCCCCGAGCGGGAAGCAGTATGAATATATCGAGATCTACAATAATACGAGCGATCCGGTGAATCTTGGTGATTATGCGCTTCGCTATTTGGCAATGGATGAAACGATGCGCACTTGGGATCTGAAGGAGCGGACGATGGTACCGCCAGGCAAGGCCGCTGTTTTATGGCTTACGAAGGATCGCCCGTCGGCTGAATTTAAGAAGCATTACAAGATGGATGTCGAGCTTTTGGCGACCATAAAAGGGTCCTTGAAGAATAAGGGCAAGAATACGCTCGTCCTTGCCACTGATGCTGGGGCTGTCGTCTCCTATGTTTCATATGAAACTGGAAATACACATTTCCGCCACTCAGGGAAGAAAAAGAAGCTAAAGCAGCTCGATGAAATGGCTCCGTCGCCTGGCAGGGTCACTCATGAGCAAGTACCGGACAAGTGGAATGAAAAGCAGGCAGGAGCGCAATTGACCCTTGCACCAATTAGTCTTCCAGCTGAAATCCCTGAACGGACAGACCTTGAGCTTGAGGTGGAGGTAAAGGGACGAGAGCAGGCGAAGAGGGTGGAAATGTTTTATAAACGGGCGCAGGATAAAACGTATTCCCGCGTCAATTTCACCATGAAAACATTGGAGACCTTCCAAGGAAACATCTCACGTTATGACATCTACGGTGCCCAGCCAAATGTGCAGTACTTTTTCGAGTTGTCAGATGGTTTAGGAACGACAACTCGCTATCCGGCTAAGGGGTTTAAGACCATTAAGGTCGGAAATCCAGCGATGTACAAGTCTGTTAAGCCGGGGCTGTCTGTTCAGGATAATACCATTTTGCGTGGTGTAAAGAAGATTCAGGTACATAAGCGTTGGGCGGATGAACAGCTGAATTTAACATTGGATAGCATGCCGCTTCCCACGCAAAAAACATTAGGAAAGCCAGCTGCCTTCGTATTTGAGGGGCTTGGCATTGATGAGCGGAAGAAGAGCGCCATCTTTGTCGGAAAACAATTGATTGCCTCGCTTGCACCGACAGAGGGCGAGTACCAGCCATATGAAATATCGATTCCGCTTGAGACGCTGAAGCCTGGGAAGAACCGGATTGCCATCCATACCGGAACGAAAAGGGAGGTGTACCGCTCAGGAAAGGTCGCAGATGTGAAGGAGGCAGACCGCTTTACGGTCAAAAATAGTAAACTGCTGCTTGATGATGGAACAATTATTCGGCCAAAGATGGTCAAAAGTATCAATGCAGAAGGGGATGAGTTGAAGAAGGCTTACCGGGATGAACATCCTTGGGCACTTGGGAAGAAGGGCGTACTCATTCAAGTATTTGAGTTCCATATCTCTGCCGATAAATTTAAGACGTTGCAAGCAGAGATTGATACATCGGCTTATGAGGATGGAATCCATCTCATTAAGGCGGAAGGGGAAGCGGAGTATGAGGCACAAACCGTCTTCGATAATTCGCCGCCGAAGCTCAATCCAGTCACCCCTGAGAAGGGGAAAACCTATAAAGGCACCTTTACGATTACTGCCAACCCGGAGGATAAGATCACTTCCATCGCATCAGTGAAGGGGTATTTAGACGGAAAAGAAATCGAGCTGCCGTACACCACCTCCTCCGGCAAGCTGAAGAAAGGCAAGCATACCGTTCGATTTGTAGCGACAGATGCGGCAGGTAATCGGGCAAAGAAAACAATCCCGTTTCGAATTGTTGAGGAGACACCAATCATCTCTGGGCAGATCAGCCCGAAAAAGGGGGAGAAGGACGTCTCCCTTCATCCTTCTTTAAGTGTGAAGGTGGAGGACCCAACCGATGATAAGCTGCTGGCGAAATTTTATGCCGGCCATCGGTATGATGCGGCAGGCGGGCAAATGAAGGCTTACACAAACATTGCAGCTGAGGAGCCGCCGAAGGGATTGACGACAGAACGAGAGGAACCTGTGAAGAGACGGCAACTGAGACGAATCTCCAAGGTAGATGGGAAGTATTGGACCACTGAAGCGGATTCTGGCTTCCCGTATCAGCGCTATCAGGTAAAAGTAGCTGAACCTGGATCTGCCCTCAAAGAGGTGGAGCTTGAGTGGGTTGGACATTCCCTCCAGGGCAGAAGGGTGACTATGTATGCTTGGAACAGGCTTCAGTCAAGATGGGATGCCCTCGTTTACGGCTATGGGGAGGACGATTTTACCCTGCGGTCAAGCATTGAGCCGGAGACTTATATGAAGGATGGGCTGGTCGATGTGCTTATCCAGGATAAGATTGTTGATGAAGTGAATCGGCCGTTTAATCTAGTCTGGATGTCGGATACCCAATATTATTCTGAGACCTTTGCCCATGTGTTTCCGGTCATGACAAATTGGATCCGTATTCAGAATCAGCTAGGGAATGCCGAATATGTCATCCATACAGGTGACCTCGTCAATGTCCGCTGGGATAAGGGACAATGGGATGTGGCCGACCGTTCGATGAGCATTCTTGATGAGAATCGTATTCCATATGGAGTCTTATCCGGCAATCATGATGTCGGAAATCTTGTTCATGATTATCGTAATTATGCCCGCTATTTCGGCAAGCGGCGCTTTCATGAAAGCCCGTTCTACAATGGGACGAAGCAGAATCGAAACCATTATGACCTGATGTCATTTGGCGGTCATGATTTCTTATTCCTCTATTTAGGCTGGGGCCATGAAACCAGCCGGGAGACACTTAAATGGGTCGACCGTGTGCTGCGCCATTATTCGGAGCGGAATGTCGTGCTCGCTGTCCATAATTATTTGGATGATGAGGGGAGCCGAACCTATAATGGCAAGCAGGTCTTCAATAAAATCGTTCGAAGGTATGACAATATCAAGCTTGTGCTTGCGGGCCATATCCCAGGCGCCAGCCGGCATACCGCCGAGATCCCGGTGAAGGACAGGCCTGGACATGTGCGCAAGGTGTATGAGATGCTTGCTGACTATCAAAGCGGTCCTGAAGGCGGTCAAGGCTATATGAGGATGCTGCACTTTGACCCTGCTCATAAGCGGCTGAGCGTAAAGACGTATTCACCTTATCTAGATGACCATAATTTCTTTGAGCCGGAGAAGGATGAATTCACCATTGAAGGGCTTGAATTGAACCCAATCCATAAGCAGGTTGCCACTGATTATATTGGCGTTAATGTCTACACGAACAAAGCAATCGGACGTGATTATGCGGGGAAAAAGAATCGAAAGGTGAAGGCTAAGCTCCGCGATTTAACTAAGGATACTGAGTACTTTTGGTATGTGGAGCTCAGTGACAGCTACGGCGGCTGGACGAGATCTCCGTTATGGAATTTCAGAACGAAAGAGTAAGGATTGCCTCCATGCAGGAAGCTGCATGGAGGTTTTTGCATGGCAAAAAAACCATTTTTTAAAAGGAGGCGAGAATATGTTTTTTAAATCAAACAAGCTATAATAAAAACATGATTGAGAAGGAAGAGGGAATCAGATGGAGTATTCTCTGCAGAAAATGAACGAAGAAAAAGTATTTAAAGACCCGGTGCACCGCTATGTGCACGTCAATGACCGCGTCATTTGGGACCTGGTCGACACGAAAGAGTTCCAGCGCCTGCGCCGCATTAAGCAGCTTGGCACGACCTATTTGACCTTCCACGGGGCCGAGCACAGCCGGTTCAACCACTCTCTCGGAGTATACGAGATTGTGAGACGGATTGTGGACGGTGTGTTTGACGGGCGGGAGCAATGGAATCCAAAGGACCGCCTATTATCCTTATGTGCGGCTCTCTTGCATGATTTAGGCCATGGACCGTTCTCACATTCGTTTGAGAAGGTATTTGAAATGGACCATGAAATGTTCACGCGTAAGATTATCCTCGGCGATACAGAAGTCAATGAAGTGCTCAGAAGAGTGAACGAGGATTTCCCGAAGGAAGTAGCGGAGGTCATTGCGAAGACGCATGCGAACAAGCTTGTTGTCAGCTTAATCTCAAGTCAGCTTGACGCCGACCGGATGGATTATTTGCTGCGCGACGCCTATTTCACAGGGGTCAGCTATGGCCAATTTGATATGGAACGTATTCTGCGCGTGATGCGTCCGACAGAGGAGCAGGTCGTCTTCAAGCAAAGCGGTATGCATGCGGTAGAAGACTATATCATGAGCCGCTATCAAATGTACTGGCAGGTCTATTTCCACCCGGTTACGAGGAGCGCAGAAGTCATTCTGACGAAGATCCTCCATCGTGCCAAAGAGCTTTATAAAGAAAATTACCACTTTAAACACGAACCATATCATTTTAATTCCTTATTTACCCATACGGTTACTCTTCAAGACTACCTGAAATTGGACGATGCTGTTATGCTATATTACTTCCAGCAATGGGAAGAAGAAGAGGATCCTATCTTAAGTGATCTATGCCGCCGGTTCAATAACCGCGATTTATTCCAATATGTTGAGTTCACGCCATCCAATAAAGAGATGAAGAAGCTTCTTGAATTAACGCAGTTATTTGCGAAGGCAGAGCTCGACCCAGACTATTATTTAGTGCTCGACTCGTCATCTGACCTTCCATATGACTTCTACCGTCCAGGTGAAGAAGAGGAACGGGTACCAATCTATCTGTTATCGAAGAAGAAAGAGCTGAAGGAGCTGTCCCGTGAATCGGATATCGTGGATGCCATCTCCGGTAAAAGGCGAACAGATCATAAGCTCTATTTCCCTGCCGATATGCTTGGGGACATGTCAACACACAGGCAGGAGAAAGAAGAAATTAAGCGAATACTCGAGTGGGAGTAATATACACAAAAGAGGTGAAGAATGGTGTTAAAGGATCATGCACGCATCCTTTCAGCCATAAATGCAGCAGGGCATATTGCTGGAAGAAAAAAGCTTCAAAAGATGATCTTTATATCAAAGAAACTACAATATCCATTTCATGAGAAATTTGAATTTCATTTTTACGGGCCATACTCAGAGGAATTGACACTAAAGATTGAGGAATTGCGCAATCTTGGGTTAATTGAGGAGCTGAAGGATAAGGAGAACGGATACCTTCAATATGATTACTCATTGACCGATGCCGGACACGAGTTCCTGACCTTGTATAAGGACGGCCTTGATGAGCGTCTTGCCCTCTGTCTGAAGGAGCTTAACGGACAGCCCGCCCGCTTCCTTGAGCTTGTTTCAACGATCCTTTTCTTTGACCATTTAACGAAGCCGGAGGTCATTCAGAAGATTCAAGAGCTGAAGGCAAAGCAGAACTATACGGCTGAGGAAATGGAAGAGGCCTTTATCTATGTCAGCCAACTGATGGAGAACAATAAGCCATTATCCATGAATTCATAAAGTAAAAAGAATGGAGCAGTCTCTGCTCCATTCTTTGCCATCAGGCTTTATTGGTCGCTTAAGCGCTTACCGCCAGGGGCATAATGGTTTTTGGACATTTCTTCAATGAAGACCGTAATATTTTCACGCGGAGCACCCGTAGTTTCAGAAACCGCCTCCGTTACTTTTTCACAAAGGGCTTTCTTTTGCTCCTCAGTGCGTCCTTCAAGCATCTTTACAGTCACAAATGGCATGGATATTCCTCCTTGGTTATCATGGATATGGGATTAGTTTTTCATAAATAGAAAGAGAAAGCAAGCTGGCCTCTTAAATCTAATGGAGGCAAGCCGAAAGGGAGATGTTTGTGGATTTTCAAAATATCATCACCAACTTACCGTATATGCTTGTCACGCTGGCAATTGCCTTTACGGTACATGAATATGCCCACGCCTATGCGGCCTATAAATTTGGTGATCAAACAGCAAAGAATCAAGGGCGGCTGACCTTGAACCCGCTCGTACATATAGACCCGATTGGGGCCATCTTTCTAATCCTATTTGGATTTGGATGGGCTAAGCCGGTACCTGTGAACCGATTCTTCTTCAAAAACCCGCGTTTGAACGGAATTATCGTCTCTATCGTAGGGCCTTTAAGCAATCTCGTACTTGCGTTTGTGGCGGTTTTGATTGTTCTTTTCATCCAGCAGTTCAATCTCGGAATGATGATCCCATATTTTATCTTCAAATTCATTAGCATATTCATTAATATCAATGTGTTGCTGTTCGTGTTCAATTTATTGCCTTTTCCTCCATTAGATGGGTATCGTATAATAGAGGACCTTGTCAACCCGGAATTACGGGCAAAAATGACGCAGTACGAGCAATATGGGGTACTGATCTTCCTTATTCTTGTCATTACGCCGCTTGGCAACTACACGATTGACCCTATTCTCTATAATCTTGTACCGAGCATCCGGGATGCATTATATTCGATTTTATATTAAAAGGAGGCTTCTGATTGGACCATGAGCCAAGAAAAGAAAAAACCAACCTTCAATATTATTAAAAACAATCCGACAGACGGCCATAAAGGATACGGTATCGGCGCACTCAGCCTTGAAAATGTCTCGCCTGTCTTCGTTGATGTAGAAGAAAAGAGAGCATTCGTCGATATCGGTGCCATGCATGCGCGCAGTGAAATCGAAAGACGAATCAAATTCCTGCCGAACAAAGAAGAGGTGCCAAACGGAAAGCCATACTGGCTCGTCTGGGTAACGATTGAACAGGCGCCGACTGGTGCTTACTATGCCGGTGTAACAGCCTGTGAAATGACCGTTGACCAAGAAATCCGCCGCGGGTATAAATCCTTGCCGGAGCATGTAAACCGTATGGATAAATCCCTTAAACGGCACATCATCGTTGACCATATGGACGACAGCTCAAAGAAAGTCCTCGCCGACTTCCTTAAGAGCCATAATGAAGACCTATGGAACAATTCCTCAGACGAATTGAAGCAGCAACTAAATGTGTCAGAAATGTGAACTTGGTGGAAGGAATTAGGCGGCTAATTGGCATATCACTTGTCGCCTGCAACCAAAAAAAGTAAACTAAAATCACGTGAAATTGTACATTCACGTAGAACTAGGACACGAAAATCCCCGAACCGAATACCGGTTTGGGGATTTTTGTTTTATTAGAGCGGAGGGAATTAAGATGGATATCGTCCTATATGAAAATACGGAGTATGCTGATTGGAATGAGATGAGAGAGATCTACGCCTCCGTAGGCTGGACAAAGCATACAAATGAACGCATCAAGCATGTATTTGAGGCAAGCAATGTGATGGCAATCGCGAAAGCAGACGGGCGCATCATAGGCTTTGGCCGCGCTATGTCCGACGGAGTGTTTAACGCAGCTATTTATGATATAGTCGTTCATCGTGACAATCAAGGGATGGGTGTCGCCAGAGCAGTCATGAAGAACCTGCTTGAACAGCTGAAGGATGTCTCCTGTGTTCATCTGCTATCAACAACCGGCAATGAAGACTTCTACCGCCAATTTGGCATGAGAAAGCTAAAAACAGGGATGGGGCGGTATTTGAACCCAGCATTGGCGAATCAATATTTAGAGGAATAAGAGCAGGCACAGGCCGCTATAATCAAAACAGCGTAATTAAATCTGTTTTTTCATGAAGTTTCTCATAAAAAATCAACATTCCTTTCAAAAACCACCTCCAGCTTGTCCATTTTTAATTTCTCAGCGCCGCAGGGCGGTGATTTTCAAAAGGGATTTTCTCAAAAAGGTGATTTAAGAGCGAACGGCAAGTTTTAAGGGCGGAAACCTGGTCGTTAGGGAGAAAATATAAGAGTAAGGGCGACAATCTAACCGTAAGGGCGGAAATCCTAGGTTAAGAGCGAAAATGCTAGATTAAAACGAAAACTCAAAAATAAAACCGCCAATCCCAAACTCGGGATCAGCGGTTCCTCATCCTAAACTCCATGCTTAAACGGCCAAAAGCGTTTATACCAAGGCTGTTTCTCTTTATCTGTGCCAGAATTCTGATCAGTACTATCTTCAGTATGTCCGTGGAGCGGGCAAATTTCCTTCGGTTCGCTGCCTTTCTTGAAATAGGTCATCCTCTTCACCGGACAGTTTTCATCGGCAAGCATGCCTGTGACGGGGTCAATTTCTACGCCGATTACGCCTTTTGGCTGTTTGAAGTCGGTGACAGGCTTGTCCTCATGGGAGGATTCCATGAATTCGGCCCAGATTTGCTTAGCGGTTGTTTTATCGTATTTGGTTTCAAGCTTGCGTGATTGGTCATAGCCGGCCCAGATGCCGGTTGTCAGCTGCGGCGTGAATCCAATCATCCAGCTGTCGTATTCCGTTGAACCGGATTTGCCGGCATAGGGCCGGGATAGCTTCGGGATGATGGAGGAGCCGGTGACAGAGGCGTATCCATTTAATTTTTCATCAAAGACGCCGGTGAGCATTTGCGTCATGACATAGGCATTGGCTTGATCCAGTGCTTTTTTCTTCTTCGGCTTGCGTTCATATAGAGTGCTGCCATCACGATCAAGGACCTTTGTGATGAAGAAGGGCTTGACCTTCTTGCCGCCGTTCGCAAAGTAATTATAGGCATTGGCCATCTCAATCGGCTTAACACCAGATGTACCAAGGGCGAGCGATGGCACCTTCGTCATTTTGGAGGTGAGGCCGAATCGCTTTCCGGCCTTGACGAGCTCCTCCTGACCGAGGAAGAGATGGGTTTTGACCGCATAAATATTGTCCGATACAGCAATCGCCTGGGCCATCGTGATGGCTTCATTGGCATAGTGATTGCGGAAGTTATGCGGCGTATAGCTGCTTTTCCCTTCATCATAGGAGAAGGTTGTTTCCTCGCTCCTCATCGTTGTGGAAGGGGTGAAGCCTTTTTCAAGGGCTGTGTAATAGAGGAGCGGCTTAATGGTTGACCCCGGCTGGCGCAGCGATTGGGTTGCACGGTTATAGGCGCTCTTTTCATAATTAGTTCCGCCAATCAAGGCCTTTACTCCGCCGCTTTTAGGATTCATGGCAACGAGGGCTACCTGCAGCTCGCTCTTATCTGGGATATGAGCGGTCACGATGTCCTCTGCCTTTGCCTGCTGGGCAATGTTCAACGTTGTATAAACGGTCAAGCCGCCGGCGCGGATGAGATCCTCCCGCCCCTGCAGGACTGTACGAAGCTCCTGGTTCACTGCATCAAGGAAGTAGGGGGCCTTCGCTAAATCCTCCGTATCAAGAGAGCCATATAAGGCGGTATGCTGGAATGCCTGCTGTGCTTTTTCACCTTGGGCCTTCGTAATAGCACCGGTTGCCTCCATGGAGCGGAGTACAATTTCCTGGCGCCTTTTTGCATTCTCAGGTGAATGAATTGGCGAGTAGAGGCTCGGCCCCTTTGGGATGCCAGCAAGGATGCTGGCCTCTGTTAAGGTCAGGTCACTTGCGTTTTTGTGAAAATAATAATGGCTCGCGGCTTCAATGCCATACATGCCGTGCCCATAATAAATCGTATTCAAATATCCTTCTAGAATCTCATTTTTCGAATAATGTTCCTCCAGCCTTAGTGTATAGAATGCTTCCTTTGCCTTTCGTGTCCATGTCTTCTCCGACCCAAGGAAGAGGTTCCGGGCGTATTGCTGTGTAATCGTGCTCGCACCTTGAACCTTCGCGCGCGCAGCCACATCTTTAATGACCGCTCCGGCAATTCGCTTTAAATCAAACCCGTGATGGGAGAAAAATTGACGGTCCTCCACGGCAATCGTCGCATCAATTAAATAAGGGGATATCTGATCAAGAGATACCCAGTAACGCTTCTGTGCGCCATGGCTTTCGCCAAAAGGCTGGAGGTCATCTGCCAAATATACGGTTGTTTGCGGAACGGTCACCTCAGGTGCGCCTGCTATTTTGATGCCGGTCCAAATGGCGGCCAAGCAGACGAGGGAGACGGTCGTGACAAGTATGGTGCCAAATGTAACGGCACGGTAGATGAATCGTTTTCTTCTTTTGCGTTCGGTTCTGGACATATTCCTTCCCCCTTAGTCTCTGGTGTCAATTCATTCATTACCAGTAGTATGAAAAAAACGGGGCTGTTTTAAACAGAAATTTGGCTTTCGGGGAAAATCTTTACTTTTATATAGGATTGGACTATACTCTTTTAAGTTTGGAAGAAAAAGACGGCTAAGAATGCCTGCGGCACGTCCATACTACTAAAGAGGCATGACAGACCATGGTTTTTTAGGAAATATGGTCCGACAAGTTGCCAGACTGTTTTTCAATATCTTATACTTGTAGAATTGAGTACTAATACAAATCCCAGGGGGAATTCATTAAATGACCGAGGAAAAAAGTAACGCAGCTAAAGAGGTCATGGTGAGATTGAAGACGAAAATCGAACATGAGGACGATGTCGAGAATATCGAACTGGTCACTTTTGGGACATTGCACCATATGCCCAATGCCACATATGTCCGTTACATCGAACATGTAGAGAATAACGGGAAGATCAATACGACGGTGAAATATGATGGAAACGAAATGATCATCATCCGCAGCGGTGCAGTGAAGATGAAGCAACTGTTCAAAATTGGCTCCGTAACAGAAGGGTCATATGACAGCATTCATGGTACACTTGATTTATCGACACATACAAATGCCCTAAGTCATACCGTCAATAAAGAGACGAATGAGGAAGAATTCAAGGTCTCCTATCATCTATTTTTGCAGGATGAAAATGTGGGGCACTATCACCTTACATTAACGGTCAAGGAGGAAAAGAAGTAATGAATATCGTAACGGAAATTCAGGATCAAATTAAAGAAGAAATCAAACAGGCTGTCCTTAAAGCCGGCTTGGCGAAAGAAGAAGAAATTCCAAGCGTCATCCTTGAATTGCCTAAGGATAAAGCACATGGTGATTATTCAACGAATATGGCGATGCAGCTTGCGCGTGTTGCCAAGAAAGCGCCAAGAGCGATTGCGGAAGCGATTATTGAGAATTTCGACACAAGCAAGGCTTCTATCTCAAAGATTGAGATTGCAGGACCGGGCTTTATTAACTTTTACTTAGATAATAGCTATCTAACTGATTTGATACCTACCATCCTTGAAGCAAAAGAAGCTTACGGGGAATCAAATGTCGGTAAGGGCGAAAAAATTCAAGTTGAGTTCGTATCTGCGAACCCAACAGGAGACCTTCACTTAGGACATGCCCGCGGAGCGGCTGTAGGGGATTCACTCTCCAATATCCTTGATAAAGCAGGCTGGGACGTATCCCGCGAATACTATATCAATGATGCTGGAAACCAAATCAATAATCTCGCCTACTCTGTTGAAGCACGCTACAAGCAAGCGCTTGGTCTTGATGCAGAGATGCCTGAGGACGGCTACCATGGTGAAGATATCATCAATATCGGAAAACGCCTGGCAGAGGAATTTGGCGATCAAATCCTTAGCAAGGGTGATGAAGAGCGCTTCAAGTTTTTCCGTGAGTACGGCTTGAAATATGAAATGGAGAAACTGAAGAAGGACCTTGAAAGCTTCCGCGTACCATTTGATGTATGGTTCTCTGAAACATCCCTTTATGAGGATGGCAAAATCATGCCTGCATTGGAGCTTCTCCGTGAGAAGGGCCATATTTATGAGAAGGACGGAGCAACTTGGTTCCGCTCTACTGAATACGGCGATGACAAGGATCGTGTATTAATCAAGAATGATGGCTCTTACACATACCTATTGCCGGATATCGCATACCATAAGAACAAGCTTGAGCGCGGCTTTGATAAATTAATCAACATCTGGGGTGCAGACCACCATGGTTATATCCCGCGTATGAAAGCAGCTATCCAAGCGATGGGCTATTCGAAAGATACGCTTGAAGTGGAAATCATCCAGCTTGTTCATTTGTTCAAAAATGGCGAGAAAATGAAGATGTCCAAACGTACAGGTAAAGCTGTTACGATGAGAGACTTGATGGAAGAGGTCGGCCTTGATGCGGTTCGTTACTTCTTCGCCATGAGAAGTGCAGATTCTCATATGGACTTTGACCTTGACTTGGCTGTGTCCCAGTCCAATGATAACCCGGTTTATTATGCTCAATACGCACATGCACGTATTTGCAGTATTTTACGCCAAGGGGAAGAGATGGGCATCACTCTTGATGGGGATGTTGACTACAGCCAAATCGGTTCTGAGAAAGAAATCGACTTATTGAAAAAACTTGGTGAGTTCCCGCAGGCAGTTGCGGAAGCGGCTGAAAAACGCATGCCTCACCGTGTGACAAACTATATCTTTGACCTGGCATCTACGTTCCATAGCTTCTACAATGCGGACAAGGTGCTTGACCCAGAGCATCCAGAGCGAAGCAAAGCGCGTCTTGCCCTTGTGCAGGCAGCGAAGATTACTTTGGCAAATGCCATGAAGCTGATCGGTGTATCCGCTCCGGAAAGAATGTAATAGACAAAAGACCATCCTCTTAGCGAATGCCATGGGATGGTCTTTTTATTTGAATCGAATTTTGCCGCCATTGATGCGCTTTACTCCCCTGATGGCTGCAAGGTCCTCAATTAATTTCTGCATCGCAATATTCTTGTTCTTTGCCTCAATGATAAAATCAATTTCTTGAATCCCGGTCTCCTTCACCAGCTGGATGAACGGGAGAATGAAATCCTTATCCACATCCGCTGCATGAGCCCGTATCTCTTTATCGGAACGGGGAGAGGAGATATGAATCTTCGGCTTCCAGCCACGTCCTTCCCATGTTCTTAAAATACGAGGAAGGAGCGATTTTAGCTCTTTAGAGGAAGGGTTAGCGATATGATGATGGTAGTCAAATAGAAGAGGGATTTCCTCATGCTCGCATACCTGCAGGGTTTCCTCGGCCGTATAGGTTTTGTCATCATTCTCAAGCGTCATCCGTTCCTTGATCTCGGCAGGAAGCTTCTTGATGTTTTGATAAAAGCGGCTGACAGCAGCTTTTTTATCACCATAGGAGCCGCCAACGTGAATATTGATTAAGGCACCCTCCGGCATACCCATTTCTTCGAGCAAGCGATAATGATAGTGCATATCCCAGACAGCCTTCTCCGTCACATCCTGATTGGGAGAGGTGAAGAGGGTGAAGGCATTCGGATGGAAGCTTACGCGGAGATGATGGTCCTTGACGAGCCTGCCAAGCTCAGCCCACTCCTTTTTGAAGGGGGTGAGATAATCCCATTTGACGTCAGGATGGGTGGCTAGCGGTACAATCGAGCTTGAGAAACGGTAAATCTTGATTTCTTTTGCAATATTGTAATGAAGAATTCGTTTAGTCGATTCAATATTCTGCTTCGTTATTTCGAGGAGCTTTTCTTTCTGCTCCCTCGGAGAAAGCCTGCTCCAGCGTGTATATGTAATCGTCCTTGAGGGAGAGGATTCCCAGAGGTCTAAGGCGGTTGAGACATATCCAAATTGAATATCCATTATGGGCATCCTTTCTAATGGAAATAGTTTCAAAAATATGGAAATAGGGTAGGGGTAAATGATACATATCCAGCCATGAAGTTAGTATGGCAAGTTTTGCGTGAAATACCCCCTTCACACAGCCAAAGATGCATGTATTTCCTCCTGAGTTTAGAATAATTTGAAATTATAGGAAGATATGGATTGACTGAACGCTCATTCATTATATAAAATGGACATAGAAACTGAATGGTATATTTAGGAATGCCGCTATTTGAAGCATGCAAGCGAGAGTAGCAGCAAATAAGGGGCGAAAGAGGGATGGAGATGAATGGTCTGCTTTGGATCAATTTAATTGCAGCCATACTTGTAACCGCTTACGCAATCTATCTGTTTGCGTACTTGGTTAAGTCTCGGATCGAATTTATCAAGCTCGGCAAGAAGGAAGAGTTTGATAATGATGTTAAGAAGCGGCTCGAGAAGATATGGGTGTATGTGTTTGGACAGAAGAAGCTGATGAAGGATAAGAAAAGCGGTACGATGCATGTGCTCTTCTTTTATGGATTTATATTGGTCCAATTTGGAGCCATCGATCTAATCTGGAAAGGGATCAAGCCAGGCTCACACCTGCTGCTTGGACCTCTCTACCCGTTTTTCACATTCTTCCAGGAAATTGTTGTTTTAATGGTTATGGTCGCTGTTATATGGGCGTTTTACCGCCGTTATATTGAGAAGCTTGTCCGATTGAAACGGGGGTTTAAATCAGGACTTGTACTGATCTTCATTGGCGGACTAATGCTTGCGACTTTGGTAGCTAATGGTGCCTCTTTAATTTGGCTCCATGGCGGGGAGCTGCACTGGTCTGAGCCTGTTGCCTCATCCATTGCTTTCCTGCTTGGCTGGATGAGCGAGACAGCGGCTGCTGTAGTGTTCTATGTAGCTTGGTGGATTCACCTGCTGTTTATTCTGACATTCTTAGTTTATATCCCGCAATCCAAGCATGCTCACTTGATCGCGGGACCAGCCAATGTGTATTTCCACAGGCTGACACCGCCGAAATTAAAGCCGATTGACTTTGAAGATGAGTCACAGGAAACGTTCGGCGCTGGAAAGATTGAAGATTTCACGGACCTTCAGCTGCTTGACCTCTATGCTTGTGTAGAGTGCGGCCGCTGTACAAATATGTGTCCGGCATCCGTCACAGGGAAGATGCTTTCCCCGATGGACCTGCTGCTTAAGATGCGCGATCATCTAACCTTCACAGGTGCTGCTGTAACACGCAAAGAGCCTTGGGTGCCATCCTTTGTCTTTGCTAACACAAAGGGCAATCAAATCGCGATGGCGGCAAAGGGTCAGGGAGCTGTCGAATCGGCGGCAGCGATTGACATGTACAACCCAGCGCTTGTCGGTGAAGTGATTACAGAGGAAGAACTTTGGGCTTGTACCACTTGCCGTAACTGTGAAGACCAATGTCCCGTCATGAACCAGCATGTCGGCAAGATCCTTGATATGCGCCGTTACTTGGTACTCACAGAAGGAAAGGTACCGGCAGATGCCCAGCGTGCGATGCAGAACATCGAGCGTCAAGGGAACCCTTGGGGATTGAACCGGAAGGAACGTGAGGCTTGGCGTGAAGCACGCGAGGATGTACATGTTCCAACCGTGAAGGAAATGTCCAAAGCAGGAGAAGAATTTGAATACTTATTCTGGGTCGGTGCCATGGGCTCATACGATAACCGTTCCCAAAAGATTGCCCTTTCCTTTGCGCGCTTGCTGAATGAAGCCGGCGTCAAATTTGCCATCCTTGGCAATAAGGAGAAGAACTCAGGGGATACACCACGCCGCCTTGGCAACGAATTCTTGTTCCAGGAGCTTGCGACGAAGAATATTGAGGAATTTGCGAAGAATGACATTAAAAGAATCGTTACGATTGACCCGCATGCCTTTAATATTTTCAAAAACGAATATCCGGACTTTGGTCTCGAGGCTGAAGTGTACCATCATACACAAGTGCTGGCTGAACTCGTACGGGATGGAAGATTGAAACCGACACATGCCGTCAATGAGAAGATTACCTTCCATGATTCATGCTATCTTGGCCGTTACAATGATGTTTATGATGCACCGCGTGATATCTTAAAGGCTATTCCAGGTGCCTCTTTCGTCGAAATTGAAGGGCGGAACCGTGAGAACGGAATGTGCTGTGGAGCAGGAGGCGGGTTGATGTGGATGGAGGAAGAAACAGGCCACCGCATCAACGTAGCAAGAACGGAGCAGGCATTAACGGTGAATCCAACTGTCATCAGCTCTGGATGTCCGTACTGCTTAACGATGCTCAGTGATGGTACGAAGGCGAAGGAAGTTGAAGAAGAAGTGAAGACATATGATGTAGCAGAGCTTCTAGAGAAGTCTGTGTTCGGTGAGGAAAAGGAATTAGCATCATAATCGGTTCATCAAAGGGGTCTATATAAGAACTGTGGAGAGACGGAGATCTTGCACCTATATTTAGGGGAAAATAGTGTGTATGGATTTCCGTTTCTTTCCTTTTTATGTAAAATAATAGTATGATAGAATAAAGCGCTTACATAGCGAACGAGCGTTCAGTCATGGATGGGAGAAATTCAATAATCGGAGGGGAAAAGATGAGAAAAACGGTTATTTTAGACGGCGCAAGAACACCTTTTGGCAAATTCGGAGGGTCACTAAGCAGTTTGACGGCCTCGCAGCTAGGCGGTATGGCCATTATGGAAGCAATCGGACGATCTGGCATCAAGGCAGAGGAAATTGATGAAGTAATCATGGGGTGTGTACTTCAAGGGGGCCAAGGACAAATTGTTTCTCGCCAGGCAGCACGTGAAGCTGGTCTGCCATGGGAAGTGAAAACGGAAACGATTAATAAGGTATGTGCATCAGGACTAAGAAGTGTAACGCTGGCTGACCAGATTATTCGCCTTGGTGATGAGGAAGTCATCGTTGCCGGCGGAATGGAGTCAATGAGCAATGCGCCATACATTCTCCCGAAGGAACGCTGGGGAGCGAGGATGGGAGATGGCCGTGTGGTAGATATGATGGTTCATGATGGTCTGACCTGCAGCTTCACGGGTGTGCATATGGGCACATACGGCAATAGCACAGCGACAGATTTAGAGCTTACGAGAGAAGAGCAGGATAAATGGGCTTACCAAAGTCATCAGCGTGCCATTGCTGCGATGGAGGCTGGACGCTTGGAAGAGGAGATTGTGCCTGTAACGGTTAAGGAACGCAAGGGGGAACGGGTCATTGCTGTTGACGAGGCACCAAGGAAGGATACAACTCCGGAAAGATTGGCCAGCCTGAAGCCTGCCTTTGGTGCAGACGGGACCATCACTGCCGGTAACGCACCTGGCATTAATGACGGGGCAGGGGCACTCGTCCTAATGAGTGAAGAACGTGCCCGTGAGGAAGGACGCCAGATTGGGGCTGTCATTCTCGGTCATGCGGAGGTAGCCGTTGAGGCAAAGGATTTCCCGAAAACACCAGGACTTGTTATTAATACCCTGCTGGAGAAAACGGGCAGGTCATTGGATGAGGTTAATTTATTCGAAGTGAATGAGGCGTTTGCGGCGGTTGCCCTTGCAAGCGGCAAGATTGCTGGTTTAGACGCAGAGAAGGTCAATGTCAATGGAGGAGCCGTTGCGTTAGGTCACCCAATTGGGGCAAGCGGTACAAGAATTATCCTTACGCTGATGTATGAGTTGAAGCGACGCGGAGGCGGAATCGGCATTGCCTCCATCTGCAGCGGCGGCGGCCAAGGCGATGCAATCATGATTGAGGTACCAAAAGGGGAATAAGGGGGAGCTTTCAGAATGGAGATCAAACAAGTCATGGTCATAGGGGCTGGCCAAATGGGCTCTGGAATCGCACAGGTATGTGCGGCGGCTGGATATGATGTATTTCTGCATGATTTGAAGGAGGAATTCGTGAACAGAGGCCGCTCAGGCATTGAGAAAAATGTGCAGCGCCTTGTTGATAAGGGACGTCTCTCAGATGAAGAGAAGGCTGCAATCCTTGAGCGAATCAAGCCTTCCACTGATTTGCAAAATGCCAAGGAAGTGAATGTCGTTATTGAAGCTGCTGTGGAAAATATGGAGATCAAGAAGCAATTGTTTGCTGAGCTTGATCAACTAGCACCGCCTGAGGCCATTTTGGCGACGAATACCTCTTCCTTGCCAATCACAGAGATTGCAGCGGCAACAAACAGACCGGAGCAGGTCATCGGGATGCATTTCATGAACCCGGTTCCGGTCATGAAGCTCGTTGAAATCATCCGCGGTCTAGCGACGAAGGATGAGGTATATACCGCCATTGAAACAATGGCAAAGGACCTTGGAAAGGTACCTGTTGAGGTGAATGACTTTCCAGGATTCATCTCTAATCGTGTGCTCATGCCAATGATTAATGAGGCGATCTTCACACTTTATGAAGGTGTTGCCTCCAAGGAAG
Organism: Gracilibacillus sp. Marseille-QA3620; assembly: GCF_054950035.1. NCBI lineage: Bacteria > Bacillati > Bacillota > Bacilli > Caryophanales > Bacillaceae > Gracilibacillus > Gracilibacillus sp. Marseille-QA3620. Next base: position 4,072,518 of record NZ_CM143102.1, on the reverse strand, counting down.
CGATTGATGAGGTCATGAAGCTTGGGATGAATCATCCGATGGGACCTCTTCAGCTCGCTGATTTCATCGGGCTTGATACATGTCTTTATATTATGGAAACACTTCAGGAAGGGCTTGGTGAGGATAAATACCGTCCATGTCCGCTTCTGCGCAAATATGTGAAGGCCGGCTGGCTTGGGAAGAAGACGGGCCGAGGGTTTTATGAATACAGCTAATAAGCATCACGCCTATGGGGAGGCAGCTTGAATGGACTTAAGATTTACAGAAGAACAGCAGATGATGAGAAAGATGGTGCGGGAATTCGCAGAAGAAGTGATTGCGCCATTTATACCGGAGATGGAAAAAGGGGCATTTCCAAGCGCTGTGCTTGAGAAAATGGGCGGGCTTGGTCTAATGGGAATTCCCATTCCAGCAGAATACGGCGGTGCCGGTATGGACTTCACATCCTATATTATCGCCATCCATGAGATCTCAAAGGTAAGTCCGACAGTCGGCGTTATTCTGAGTGTTCATACCTCTGTCGGTACGAATCCCATCCTCTTTTATGGGACAGAGGAGCAGAAGAAGGCCTATATTCCGAAGCTTGCCAGCGGTGAATATCTGGGAGCCTTCTGCCTGACGGAGCCGAGCGCAGGCTCAGATGCCGGGTCGCTTAAATCGAAGGCCGTTAAGCAAGGCGATGAGTATATTCTCAATGGCTCCAAGATCTTCATCACGAATGGAGGAGAGGCAGATACGTATATTGTCTTCGCTCAAACGGCACCAGAGCAGGGAAGCAAAGGAATCTCTGCCTTTATCGTGGAAAAGGGGACACCTGGCCTTATCATCGGCAAGGATGAGCAGAAAATGGGCCTTCATGGCTCGCGTACGGTGCAAATCACCTTTGAGGATATGAAGGTTCCTGCGAAGAATCTGCTCGGGGTTGAGGGTCAGGGACTAGCCATCGCACTCAGTAACTTGAACACGGGCCGAATCGGCATTGCTGCTCAAGCGCTTGGAATCGCTGAAGGTGCTTTCGTAGAAGCTGTACGTTATGCGATGGGGAGGCAGCAGTTCGGCAAACCAATCAGTGCTCAGCAAGGAATCGGCTTTAAGCTTGCTGATATGGCGACAGCGATTGAAGCTTCTAAGCTGCTCGTCTATCAGGCAGCCTCCTTAAAAGGTGAGGGATTATCCTGCACGAAGGAATCGTCGATGGCGAAATTGATGGCTTCAAGGACTGCCATGGATGTCACAACAGAGGCCATCCAAGTATTTGGCGGATACGGCTATACAGAGGAGTATCCAGTCGAGCGCTATTTCCGCGATGCAAAGGTAACGGAGATTTATGAAGGAACAAGTGAAATACAGCGAATTGTCATCAGTAAGCAATTAGTAAATTGATAGATTTGGGGGATGGAAGATGAATTTTCAATTGTCAGAAGAGCATGAGATGATCCGCAAGATGGTACGCGATTTCGCCAAGAATGAAGTGGCTCCGACCGCTGCAGAACGCGATGAGGAAGAACGCTTTGATAAAGAGCTATTTGATAAGATGGCTGAGCTTGGCCTGACAGGGATTCCATGGCCGGAGGAGTACGGCGGAATCGGCAGCGATTATGTCGCTTATTGCATTGCTGTTGAGGAGCTTTCCCGTGTGTGTGCATCAACAGGGGTAACCTTATCCGCTCATACATCACTGGCAAGCTGGCCAATCTATAAATTTGGTACGGAGGAGCAAAAACAGCGTTACCTTCGACCTTTGGCAACAGGGGAGAAGATTGGCGCATACGGCTTGACCGAGCCAGGCTCCGGCTCTGACTCCGGTGCGATGAGAACAACGGCACGCCGTGATGGGGATGATTACATCCTGAACGGGTCGAAAATCTTTATCACAAATGGCGGGATGGCAGATACATACGTTGTCTTCGCCCTCACGGACCCGGAGAAAAAACAAAGGGGCACGACTGCCTTTATCGTTGAGAAGGATTTCAAAGGCTTCAGCGTCGGCAAGAAGGAAAAGAAACTTGGTATTCGTTCCTCTCCGACAACGGAAATAATCTTTGAAGAATGCCGCGTACCAATGGAAAATCGTCTTGGTGAAGAGGGAGAAGGCTTCAAGATTGCGATGATGACGCTTGATGGCGGACGTAATGGTATTGCTGCACAGGCAGTCGGAATCGCACAAGGTGCTCTTGATGCGGCAACAGACTATGCGAAGGAACGTGTTCAGTTTGGCAAGCCAATCAGTGCCCAGCAAGGGGTTGGCTTCAAACTGGCTGACATGGCGACAAGCGTGGAGGCTGCACGTCTTTTGACTTATCAGGCAGCATGGCTTGAGTCTAAAGGTCTTCCGTATGGGAAAGAATCGGCGATGTCGAAATTATTCGCAGGAGATGCTGCCATGCGCGTGACAACTGATGCTGTGCAAATTTTCGGCGGTTATGGTTATACGAAGGATTACCCGGTTGAACGGTTCATGCGTGATGCGAAAATCACCCAAATCTATGAGGGAACACAGGAAATACAGCGTCTTGTCATTTCCCGTATGTTGACGAAGTAAGATGAGGTCATGACAATTCCTCCCGGGAAAAAACCGGGAGGAAACCCTTTTAAAAAAGGCGGTGGGGGATCTTGAAGAAAATAGAGGTGCAAGCATCTGTCAAGGACGAGAAGCTTGTAAAGAAACGGCGCGACGAGATGATCAAGGGAGCGGTCGCCTTATTTATTGAGAAAGGGTACCACCGGACCACAACAAGGGAGATTGCAAGAGCAGCAGGGTTCAGCATCGGCACATTATACGAATATATCCGGTCCAAGGACGATATCCTCTATCTCGTTTGCGACAATATTTATGAGGAAGTGAAGGAGCGGCTGCAAAAGGCGCTCGAATTAAGCGAGGGGACGCTAGAAGGCCTGCGCCTTGGCATTTCCTATTACTTCCGCATCTGTGATGAAATGCAGGATGAAGTATTAGTCATGTATCAGGAGGCTAAGTCTTTAAACAAGACGGCCTTGCCTTATGTGCTCAATAAGGAAATCGAAATGGCACGCATGTTTGAGAAATTGATTGTCGCCTGCCTGGAGAATGAGGAAATTGAGCTCCGAGCAGATCAGACATATTTACTTGCCCATAACATCATTGTCCATGGACAGATGTGGGCGTTCAGACGCTGGGCAATCGGGAAGAATTTTACGATTGAGGATTATATCGACTCACAAACGGATTTGCTGTTAAAGGGGATTACGGAGGGAGCCAACATAGTTCGATAGAGGGGGAACGTTATGAGCAACGAGTATAAACCGAAGAATCATATTCGCTTTGTTACGGCATCTAGTCTGTTTGACGGACATGATGTCAGCGTGAATATTATGAGGAGAATTCTTCAGGCAAAGGGAGCAGAGGTCATTCACCTTGGGCATAACCGCTCAGTAGAGGAGGTTGTGAGTGCGGCCATCGAAGAGGATGTACAAGGAATTGCTGTATCCTCCTACCAAGGCGGTCATATGGAGTACTTTAAATATATGTATGATTTATTGAAGGAAAGAGGAGCACCGCATATCCGCATTTATGGCGGCGGGGGAGGAGTCATTATCCCACGTGAGATTAAGGAGCTTCATGAATATGGGATTGCCCGTCTTTTCTCGCCGGATGATGGACGAGAGCTAGGCCTAGAGGGCATGATGGAAGTTCTAATCAAGGAATGCGATTACCCGCTTCCGCCATTAGAGACAATTTCAGCGGAGACGCTCAGCCCTGAGAAGCCTCTAGCAGTAGCACGCGCGATTACGATGGCAGAGAATAAACTGTGGAGGTCAGAAGAGGCTGCAGCAGTAGAACCTGTCATAGAGAAGCTTGCCAAGGAGGCCAGCACGATTCCGGTTATCGGAATAACAGGTACAGGCGGAGCAGGGAAAAGCTCGCTCACAGATGAATTAATTCGCCGCTTTATCCGGGAGCTTCCGAATCACCGCTTGGCCATTTTATCAATTGATCCGACGAAGCAAAAAACAGGCGGGGCCCTGCTCGGGGACAGAATTCGCATGAATGCGATTTTCCACCCGAATGTGTATATGAGAAGTCTGGCAACAAGGGATTCCCGCTCAGAGCTCTCTGCTTCTATTAAGGATGCGATTGCCGTTGTGAAGGCAGCCGGCTATGATGCCGTCATTGTTGAAACGAGCGGAATCGGCCAAGGAGATGCAGCCATCACAGAGGTCTGTGATATCTCGATGTATGTAATGACAAGCGAATTCGGGGCACCGACCCAGCTTGAGAAGATTGACATGATTGACTATGCTGATTTCATTGTTATCAATAAATTTGAACGAAAAGGGTCACAGGATGCTCTGCGTCAGGTGCAAAAGCAATACCAGCGCAGCCGCACTCTCTTTGACCGCGACCTGGCAGAGCTGCCGGTGTATGGAACGATTGCGAGCCAGTTCAATGACGAAGGCACAAATGCTTTATTCGCAGCCTTGGTTGAGGCAATGGCAAAGCATACGGGTACAGATTACCGGACACGTTATAGCAAGGATGCGAAGACAGAAAAGCAGCATACAATCATTCCGCCAGACCGCCAATACTATTTGCGTGAGCTCGCCGATGCCGTTCGTTCGTATCATGCGCGCACCACTAAGCAGGAGAAGGCTGCCCGCAAGCTCTTCCAGATTGAAGGGACAATCGAGGCTTTGGAGGAGAACGGAGAACCAGCCGAAACACTGCAAAAGCTAAAGGAGAAGACCAAGCAGGAGCTTGAACCGGAAACAGTCGAGATCATTGAAGGCTGGGAAGCTCAAAGAGAGGCATACAGCCAGGATGAGCTTGTAACACAGGTACGCGGCCGGGAAATCCGTACAGAGCTGAAGACCATCTCTTTAAGTGGCCTGACCATCCCGAAGGTTGCCCTGCCGAAATTCAAGGATTATGGCGAGATTGTGCGCTGGGTAAGAAGGGAAAACGTACCGGGCAAGTTCCCATTCACGGCAGGCGTATTCCCGTTCAAACGGAAGGAAGAGGACCCGAAACGTCAATTTGCAGGAGAAGGCTCTCCAGAGAGAACGAATCGCCGCTTCCATTATCTTTCGAAGGATGATGAGGCGAAGCGTCTGAGTACAGCCTTTGATTCGGTTACATTATACGGTGAAGATCCGCATATCCGGCCGGATATTTACGGAAAGGTCGGGGAGAGCGGCGTCAGCGTTTGTACGCTCGATGATATGAAAAAGCTTTATGCAGGCTTTGATTTATGCGCGCCAAGTACATCCGTATCCATGACCATCAATGGTCCGGCGCCGATTATCCTCGCGATGTTCATGAATACAGCCATTGACCAGCAAATAGAGAAGGAGGAGCAGGAGCTCGGCCGTGCGCTCACTGAGGAAGAGGCAGCAAGCGTAAGAAGTAAAACCCTCCAGGTTGTGCGCGGTACCGTTCAAGCAGATATTTTGAAGGAAGATCAAGGTCAGAACACTTGCATCTTCTCAACGGAATTCGCCTTGAAAATGATGGGGGATATTCAGGAATACTTTGTGCAGAATCAAGTTAGGAACTATTATTCTGTCTCTATTTCTGGGTATCATATCGCAGAAGCAGGCGCCAATCCGATATCCCAGCTTGCCTTCACGCTCTCCAATGGCTTTACCTATGTCGAATATTACTTGAGCCGAGGAATGAAGATTGATGACTTTGCTCCGAATCTATCATTCTTCTTCTCGAATGGCCTGGACCCGGAATACACCGTTTTAGGACGGGTGGCGCGCCGAATTTGGGCGATTGTCATGAAGGAGAAATACGGGGCAAATGAGCGGAGCCAGAAGTTGAAATATCATATTCAAACCTCTGGACGCTCCTTGCATGCGCAGGAGATTGACTTTAATGACATCCGGACAACGCTCCAGGCCCTTATCGCTCTTCAGGATAATTGCAACTCTTTGCACACGAATGCTTATGATGAAGCGATTACGACCCCGACGGAGGAATCTGTGCGCAGGGCAATGGCCATTCAAATGATCATCACGAAGGAATTCGGGTTGATGAAGAATGAGAATTCCCTTCAAGGCGCCTATATTATTGATGAGCTCACTGATCTAGTAGAAGAAGCCGTTTTGCAGGAATTTGAACGGATCAATGACCGCGGCGGTGTACTCGGTGCAATGGAAATGCAGTACCAGCGCGGCAAGATCCAGGATGAATCCATGTACTATGAGATGAAGAAGCATAATGGCGAGCTCCCAATCATCGGCGTGAATACGTACCTGAACCCGAATCCTCCAAGCGAGGAAGAGGTCAATAGTATGCAGCTGGCCCGTGCGACGAAGGAGGAAAAAGACCATCAAATCCGAAATCTTGAGGCCTTTCAGAAGAAGCGCGAGAATGAATCGGGTGAAGCGCTTGAACGCTTAAAGGAAGCAGCAGTCAGCGGAGAGAATATTTTTGAACAATTAATGGAGACAGTTCGGGTAGCAAGTCTCGGACAGATAACACATGCTTTATACGAAGTTGGGGGACAATATCGCAGGAACATGTAATCCAAAGAGTTAGCGCGGAGGGTTTCTTCCGCGCTTTTCTTTACATCTCAAAAATATTCAATTAATTATGACCCCCTCCTTTCCATTTGTGTGATAGGATAAAACTGTCATCTTCCTTATAAGTTACATAAAAGCGGGTCATAATGGAGAACAGGAGGGTTAAATGATGGATATGCGGCGCAGAATAGGCAGCATGCTCATCCTTTTTGCATTCCTCTGGCTGTTCCGGATTCTTTATGACCATTCGCTTGGAGCGGTCGGCTGCTTGCTTATCTCCATCTTCTTCGCATTCAAGGCATATCAGCATTGGAAGCAAGGAATTAGAGACAAGAAGTAAAATAAAGTGGCATTATGATAAGCCGTTTGGTTATAATGGGATATGCATAATTGGGTGTTTTGATGTTGATTTGATAGAAAGGATGTGCGAACAATGACTTTAGCCAAGATGTCTATGGAAGATATTCGTGAAATGGCCCTCATTGAAATTGCAAACTTATTACTTATAGAAAAGAAAGAAGCTATAGACTTTAAAGTGATGATGGATGAAATCCAGCAAATGCTTGGATTGTCTGATGAGGAAGTGGCAGATAAAATTGGCCAGTTCTATACGGACCTGAACGTGGACGGCCGCTTCATCAGCATCGGCGATAACCGCTGGGGCTTAAAAGGCTGGTATCCAGTTGAGCAAGTAGAAGAAGAAACTGTTCCTGCCTCTAAAGTGAAGAAGAAAAAAGGCAAGAAGGTTGTCGAGGATGAAGATCTTGATGACTTCGATGTTATCGACGAAGATGAAGATTTAGACTTCGACGATATCGATGATTTTGATGATGAAGAGGAAGAAGACGAAGACTTAATCGACGACGATTTCGATGAAGATGATGACGATCTGATTGAAGATGACGAAGAAATCATTAAAGATAAATTCGTTATTGAAGAAGACGAAGAAGAGGAAGAAGAGGACTTCGAAGAAGAGGAAGAAAATCGATAAACATCAACCTTGACTTCAAGTGTCAATCTTTGTAGAATATTATCTGGGCTCCTTTAAACATGAAGGAACTAATTATAGCGATTAACGCTCCCTTGTTCGCAAGGGGGCGTTTTTATTTTTTTTATGGATACGTCGGTTAATTTTAACGAAAAGTAAGATTGAAATAGATGATTATCCGTGCGCAATGTTTAGAAATGATAGGAGGATTTTTTTATGACAAAATATATTTTTGTTACCGGAGGAGTAGTTTCCTCCCTAGGGAAAGGAATCACAGCCGCTTCTCTAGGTCGCTTATTGAAAAATAGAGGGTTAAAAGTAACAATTCAAAAATTCGACCCATACATCAACGTGGACCCAGGGACAATGAGCCCTTATCAGCACGGAGAGGTATTCGTAACGGATGACGGCGCAGAAACAGACCTAGACCTTGGTCACTATGAGCGCTTCATCGATATCAACCTTTCCAAGCTCTCTAACGTAACAACTGGGAAGATCTATTCCCATGTCTTGAAAAAAGAGCGCCGCGGCGACTATCTTGGCGGAACGGTCCAAGTTATCCCGCATATCACGAATGAAATCAAAGAACGCATCATGAAAGCCGGTCATGACACGAACGCAGATGTCGTAATCACAGAGATCGGCGGAACAGTTGGAGATATTGAATCCCTTCCATTCCTTGAAGCGATTCGTCAAATTAAGAGCGATATCGGCTCTGACAATGTATTGTACATTCACTGTACGTTAATTCCTTACTTAAAAGCGGCTGGCGAAATGAAAACAAAGCCAACTCAGCACAGTGTAAAAGAATTGCGCAGCCTTGGCATTCAGCCAAACATCATCGTCGTGCGTACAGAAATGCCGATTTCTCAAGATATGAAGGACAAGCTTGCCCTATTCTGTGACATCGACAAAAACGCCGTTATCGAGTGCCCGGATGCAGACACTCTTTACAAGGTGCCTTTGATGCTTCAAGACCAAAACATGGACCAAATCGTCTGCAATCACTTAAAACTTCAAACACCAGATGCGGACATGACAGAATGGAAAGAGCTTGTGGAGAAAGTGACGCATCTTTCCAAAACCGTTACAATCGGTCTTGTCGGTAAATATGTAGAGCTTCAAGATGCCTACATTTCTGTAGTTGAATCCCTTAAACACGCTGGCTACACATTCGATGCAGACGTGAAAGTGAAATGGATCAACTCTGAGGATGTAACAAAAGAAAACGTAGAAGAGCTTCTAGGTGATGTAGAAGGTGTTCTTGTTCCTGGCGGATTCGGAGACCGTGGAATCGAAGGGAAAATCGTTGCAATCGAATATGCAAGAACGCACAAAAAACCATTCCTTGGCATCTGCCTAGGCATGCAGCTTGCATCCATCGAATTCGCGCGTAACGTCCTCGGTTTGACTGATGCGAACTCTTCTGAGATCAACCCAGAAACAACAAACCCAATCATCGACTTGCTTCCTGAACAAAAGGATGTAGAGGACCTCGGCGGAACACTTCGTCTTGGCCTATATCCATGTAAAGTAACACCAGGCACAAAAACAGCCGAAGCATACAAAGAAGAAGTGGTTTACGAACGTCACCGTCACCGTTATGAATTCAACAATCACTACCGTGAAGACATGGAGAAGAAAGGCTTCATCTTCTCAGGTACAAGCCCGGATGGACGCCTTGTAGAGATTGTCGAGCTGAAGGATCACCCTTGGTTCGTCGCATCCCAATTCCACCCAGAATTCATCTCAAGACCAACACGCCCGCAGCCGCTATTCCGCGACTTCGTCAAAGCGTCATTGGCAGAGAAATAAGAAAAGAATGGCAGGAGAACACGATTTGAGTGTTCTCCTGTTTTTATTTTCAGGCCTTTTGAATGAAAATTTACTGAATACGAGATTTAAGGACGAAAATCGGTTAACGGCGAACCGCAAATTTTATGGGCGAAGATAGGCGTGTATGGGCGAAATCAAAGGGCTATGGGCGGAAATAAATAGGTAAGGGCGAAACAATCCTCGTAAGGGCGAGCCCGAAGAGATAAGGGCGAACCACGTACAAAAGATCGCACAAACCCGCTCCTCGTTCCAATAAATAAAAAAGGCACGGCCACGCGCCCATCAAACAGGCAAACATGTCCGTGTCTTTTCATTCATAACACCTTATTCTTCTTCATACTCCCGCAGTATTTCATCCACTGCCAGGATGATTCCTTGGTAGGCGAAGAGGGCGGCGGCAAGGGTTGGAAGGCCGCTTCTTGTGCCGTCTTCATTTGGTACAAGACCGCGCGTAGCCTTGATGTCAATGTGTACATCTGCGATCTCAGCTAGGTTTGGCTTGCCTTCTTCTTCAGCTGTTACACCTTGAGAAACGGCGACAAATGGGACGTGCTGGCCGCGCAGAGATTCAGCCAGGGCGACGGCTTCTTTTTCCGTCGCTGAACGGGCGAAGATAATGGCGCGGTCGCGCTGCTCGGCTTGGACCATGTATTGTCCGCTGTACAGCTTCTTCATGCCCTTCAATGGTTCAGGTCCGTTAATGGCTTGAGCGACAATGCCCTCCATTTCCTTGAAGCCATGGATGTAGACTTGTCCTTTTGCTGCAAGAGCCTGGGCAAGTAAGCGTGCAGCATCCTCAATAGTATCTTGCTCATCTTGCTCGATTTTTTTATATACACCTGTTAATTGTGTCAGGAAAATCTTTAGCATCTGAAATCAGCTCCTGTTCAATTTTTTTAGGGAATGTGCCTATATCTAGTAGATACAGTATGCGAATCTCATGAACTTGTCAAAGCTTTCATGATAGATTAAGAAGAGAATATGATTTTTGTTATCCAATTTATGGATTTTAAAGGGTTTTTTGGCTTTAAGAGAGAAGATATATATAGAAATGGTATACAGGTTAGCGGTTTTAGAAGGAGCTGTGAAGAATATGAACGATAAAAAAATACTCATCGTGGATGATCAGTTCGGAATCAGGATACTATTGAATGAAGTACTGCAGCAAGAGGGCTACCAGACTTTCCTGGCTGCAAATGGGGAGCAGGCACTTGTCCTCCAAAAGCAAGAGGACCCGGATCTTGTCCTGCTTGATATGAAGATTCCAGGCATGGACGGCATCGAGATCTTGAAGAGGATGAAGCAGGCGGATAAAGATATTCGTGTACTGATCATGACAGCCTATGGAGAGCTGGATATGATTCAGGAGGCACTCAGCCTGGGAGCATTGACTCATTTTGCCAAGCCATTTGACATTGATGATATTCGAAAAGCTGTCAAAAAGCACCTTCTAGTAGTAAATTATGACAGTTAGGAGGAAATGTGTCTTCATTATTGATACTTTCTTCACAATTTTGGTATGCTATATGTGGCTTCTTTTCTGAGGTCTTTTCTCAGATAAGGAATACATATCGACCCGTTTGGGAAAATGATAAGAGACAACTTTTTAAGTTCTCTTATTATTAACAAGGAGGAAAAAACATGCCTTTAGTTTCAATGACAGAAATGCTTAACAAAGCATTGGAAGGTAAATATGCAGTTGGTCAATTCAACATCAACAACCTTGAGTGGACTCAAGCTATCCTAGCTGCTGCAGAAGAAGAAAAATCACCAGTTATCCTTGGTGTATCTGAGGGTGCTGCTCGTCATATGGGCGGATTCAAAACCGTTGTAATGATGGTTAAAGGTCTTTTAGAAGACATGAACATCACTGTTCCTGTTGCTATTCACCTTGACCACGGTTCTTCTTTCGATAAATGTAAAGCGGCAATCGATGCAGGTTTCACATCTGTTATGATCGATGCTTCTCACCATCCATTCGAAGAGAACGTTGAAACAACTAAAAAGGTTGTTGACTACGCTCACGCTAACGGAGTTTCTGTTGAAGCAGAACTTGGAACTGTCGGCGGACAAGAAGACGACGTTGTTGCTGACGGCGTAATCTATGCTGATGCTCAAGAATGTAAAGAACTTGTTGAGAAAACTGGCATCGACTGCCTTGCTCCAGCACTTGGTTCTGTACATGGTCCTTACAAAGGTGAACCAAACCTTGGCTTCGCTGAAATGGAAGAAATCAAAAACCTTACTAACATGCCATTAGTACTACACGGTGGTACTGGTATCCCTGAAGCAGATATCAAAAAATCTATCTCTTTAGGTACTTCTAAAATCAACGTTAACACTGAGAACCAAATTGCATTCGCAAAACGCGTTCGCGAAGTGCTTGACGCTGACAAAGAAGTTTACGATCCACGTAAATTCATCGGACCAGGACGCGAAGCTATCAAAGAAACAGTTGTTGGCAAAATCCGCGAATTCGGTTCTAACGGAAAAGCTTAATTTTTCCATATATCAAGAGATGCTCTCTTTTTGTAGAGAGCATCTTTTTTTGAGTTAAAATAATTTTTGGAAAAATGGGGGTATAATTATTTGCTCTAATAGGGTGAACAGTGCCACAATATAAGCAGACCAAAACTCATATTACGGGAGGAAGAAAAGGATGAAGTTTTTTATCGATACAGCTAATTTAGATGAAATAAAGGAAGCGCATGCATTAGGCGTGCTTGCTGGTGTAACAACAAATCCATCATTAGTGGCTAAAGAAAAAGGTGTATCCTTTCATGACCGCCTCCGCGAGATTACGGCACTAGTTCCCGGTTCTGTCAGTGCAGAGGTTATTTCACTGGATGCAGAGGAAATGATTCGCGAAGGGAAAGAGCTTGCGAAAATCGCTCCAAATATTACGGTGAAGGTTCCAATGACTCCGGACGGATTGAAAGCCGTTCGTGCTTTGACAGATGAGGGCATCAAAACGAATGTCACGCTCATCTTTAATGCCAATCAAGCACTTTTAGCTGCACGTGCTGGTGCAACCTATGTGTCTCCGTTCATTGGAAGACTTGATGACATTGGCCAAAATGGGCTGGATTTGATTTCTGAAATTGCGGAGATCTTCGCCATTCATGATATTGATTCTGAAATCATTGCGGCAAGCATCCGTCACCCGCAGCACGTGACACAGGCAGCCTTGCGCGGTGCGCATATTGCGACGATTCCATATAAGGTCATCCTGCAATTATGCAAGCATCCATTGACTGATAAAGGAATTGAAGGCTTCTTGAAAGATTGGCAAGGAAGAGAAGGACAATAATTTCCAAAAGATATACATTATATATGGGAAATTGTGTAAAATAGTAAGATGCAAGGATTCTTACAGGGGATTGATTCAAAGAAATACCTTATTCTCGCCAACACGTATGAGCAGATTGACCAACATGTGGCGCTGAAGGGAGTAATTATGGAAAAGCTGAAAATAGCGGGTGGATACCCGTTAAAAGGGGAAGTTCGCATAAGTGGTGCCAAGAATAGCGCTGTGGCTTTGATCCCGGCGACTATTTTGGCGGGTTCATCGGTTACGATTGAGGGACTGCCTGAGATCTCTGACGTGGAAATGCTCAAAGGATTGCTTGAAGAGATTGGCGGCAAGGTTACCCTTGAGAATAACGAAATGACAGTGGACCCTTCTAAGATGATTCCGATGCCTTTGCCAAACGGGCGTGTTAAGCAGCTGCGGGCTTCCTACTACTTGATGGGCGCAATGCTCGGCAAATTCAAGAAGGCTGTCATTGGGCTTCCCGGCGGATGTTACCTCGGTCCAAGGCCCATTGACCAGCATATTAAAGGATTTGAGGCGCTTGGTGCACAAGTAACCAATGAGCAGGGAGCTATTTACCTGCGTGCGGATGAGCTTCGCGGTGCCCGCATTTATTTGGATGTCGTCAGTGTTGGGGCGACGATTAATATTATGCTTGCAGCCGTTTTGGCAAAAGGGAAAACGATTATTGAGAATGCCGCCAAAGAGCCGGAAATCATTGATGTGGCTACCCTTTTAACCAATATGGGCGCACGGATCAAGGGAGCTGGAACGGATGTGATTCGCATCGAGGGTGTAGAAGAGCTGCACGGATGCCGTCATACCATTATTCCAGACCGGATTGAGGCAGGCACATACATGATCATTGCGGCGGCAGCCGGAGATGGCGTTCTCATTGATAATGTGATTCCTCAGCATCTGGAATCTCTTATCGCTAAGATGAGGGAAATGGGCGTCGTCATTGAAGAGCGGGATGATCAAATCTACATTCCGAAGACAGATAAATTGAAGGCAGTCGACATAAAGACATTGGTTTACCCAGGTTTTCCGACTGATCTGCAGCAGCCTTTCACGGCTCTTTTAACAAAAGCGAGCGGTTCAGCGGTTGTCACTGACACCATCTATGGGGCACGTTTTAAGCATATTGATGAGTTGCGGAGAATGAATGCCGATATTAAGGTAGAGGGTCGTTCAGCAATCGTGAATGGACCGGTTAAATTGACTGGCGCGAAGGTGAAGGCAAGCGATCTGCGGGCTGGAGCAGCTTTAATTGCGGCAGGGCTTCTGGCAGAAGGTGTAACAGAGATAACCGGCGTAGAACATATAGACCGCGGTTATAGTTTTATCGTAGACAAGCTTTCCGGGCTTGGAGCGACGATTTGGAGAGAAGGATTAACAGAACGAGAGATTGAACAGCTGAAGAATTCGTAAGCCAAAAAGAATCGGGGGAAGCAGGAATGGAAAGAAGCTTATCGATGGAATTGGTTAGGGTTACCGAGGCCGCAGCCTTGGCATCTGCAAGATGGATGGGACGCGGCAAGAAGGATGAAGCGGATGATGCCGCAACAAGCGCTATGCGGGATGTATTTGATACGGTTCCGATGAAAGGGACGGTCGTCATTGGTGAAGGTGAAATGGACGAGGCCCCAATGCTCTATATCGGCGAGAAATTAGGGACGGGATACGGCCAGCGTGTAGACGTAGCTGTTGACCCGCTTGAAGGAACGAACATCGTCGCATCAGGCGGCTGGAATGCCTTGGCTGTACTGGCTGTGGCAGACCATGGGAATTTGCTGCATGCGCCTGACATGTATATGGACAAGATTGCGGTTGGACCTGAGGCGGTTGGTCAAATTGACATTAACGCCCCAATCATTGACAACCTGAAAGCCGTAGCCAAAGCCAAGAATAAAGATATCGAGGACATTGTTGCCACTGTCTTAAACCGTGAACGTCACGAGCATATCATTCACCAGCTGAGAGAAGCCGGCGCCCGCATTAAGTTAATTAATGATGGTGATGTGGCAGGGGCAATCAATACAGCCTTTGATAATACAGGTGTAGATATTTTATTCGGTTCAGGCGGAGCCCCAGAAGGTGTGCTTGCTGCTGTAGCCCTCAAATGCCTCGGAGGCGAAATCCAAGGCAAGCTTATCCCACAAAGTGAAGCCGAGCAAGAGCGCTGCTTGAATATGGGCATTGACGTCAACAAGATTCTCCTCATGGAAGACCTTGTCCGCGGGGATGACGCCATATTCGCTGCTACAGGCGTAACAGACGGCGAATTGCTGAGAGGCGTTCAATTCAAGAGCAATAATTATGGTCACACACACTCCATCGTTATGAGAGCGAAGTCAGGAACAGTCCGCTTCATCGATGGCAAACATAGCTTGAAGAAAAAACCAAATCTGGTCATCAAACCGTAGTTTGGTGAATTTCAGGCAAATCCTCCAGATAAATAAACTGGGGGATTTGTTATAATATTTTTGAAATTGTGTTATATTGAGAATATTGCGGTAGTTGTGTGAATTTCATAGAAGAACACTCAAAGTTGAAGTATGCATGAAAACCGAGTACAATTAGGTATGTTTCGCTATTGTAAAGAATATTAACGCAATGTAAAGGTGTACAATTATACCACAACTGCTTCTAATACCTTCTGATTCTTTTCTTCTTGATTTCCTATCCAAGTATCATTTAATCAATCACAAGCAATACAAATACAACTTATTTTAAAGTGTGGTGTCATAATGGAATTAACGATTTCCGATTTAGAGAATTTAAAACTGAAAGAACTATATGAACAAGCAAAGAAATATAAAGTATCCTATTACAGTAAGTTGACGAAGAAAGAGCTTATTTTTGCCATTTTAAAGGCGCAAGCAGAGCGGGACGGTTATTTATTTATGGAAGGTGTCCTTGAAATCATTCCTTCTGAGGGCTTTGGCTTCCTGCGCCCAATCAATTATTCTCCGAGCAGCGAGGATATTTATATATCTGCTTCCCAAATTCGCCGTTTCGATCTTCGAAATGGGGACAAGGTATCTGGTAAGGTGCGTCCGCCTAAGGAAAATGAACGCTATTACGGCCTGCTTCATGTGGAGGCAGTCAATGGTGATAATCCTGAATCAGCGAAGGAGCGCGTCCATTTCCCGGCTCTTACACCGCTCTACCCAGATCGTCAGGTCGTTCTTGAGACAACGCCTCGCAATATGTCAACACGTGTCATGGATATTATCTCTCCAGTTGGATTCGGTCAAAGGGGCTTGATTGTTGCACCGCCAAAGGCTGGTAAAACAATGCTCCTGAAAGAGATTGCTAATGCAATCACAACGAATCATCCGGAGGCGGAATTAATTGTCCTCCTGATTGATGAGCGTCCAGAAGAGGTAACAGATATCGAGCGTTCCGTACAAGGGGATGTCGTCAGCTCTACCTTTGATGAAGTGCCAGAGAATCATATTAAGGTGGCTGAACTCGTATTAGAGAGAGCGATGCGTCTTGTTGAGCATAAACGTGACGTGATTATCCTAATGGACAGTATCACGAGACTAGCGAGAGCCTATAACCTGGTCATCCCGCCAAGCGGAAGAACCCTTTCCGGAGGGATTGACCCGGCAGCCTTCCACCGTCCGAAGCGTTTCTTCGGCGCGGCCCGTAATATTGAGGAGGGCGGAAGCTTGACGATTCTGGCAACAGCACTCGTGGATACTGGCTCACGTATGGATGATGTTATCTATGAGGAATTCAAAGGAACAGGGAATATGGAGCTTCATCTTGATCGTTCGCTTGCGGAGAGAAGAATCTTCCCAGCAATCGATATCCGCCGCTCCGGCACACGGAAAGAAGAGCTCATCATTCCAAAGGATCATCTCGAGAAGCTATGGGCAATCCGCAAAACGATGTCCGATATGCCAGACTTTGCCGAGCGTTTATTGCGTAAATTGAAGCAAACTAAGACAAATCAAGAGTTCTTTGACTACCTCGATGAGGAAATGAAGAAATCAACGAACAACAAAAGGATCCTCTAAATAAAACAGAGGCGATTTGTTGATTTATAAAAGTATGTCTGTTATACTGTTTTAAGTGCACTTCACTTGTGTGAAAAGGCACCTTATAACTCTGTTTCGAAAGACTCAGGGCGGAAGGAGTGGAAAAGATGAAAGCAGGAATTCACCCTAATTACAAAAAAGCCATGGTTAAATGTGCTTGTGGTAATGAATTTGAAACTGGCTCCGTTAAAGAAGAAGTGCGCGTAGAGGTTTGCTCTGAGTGCCACCCATTCTACACTGGACGTCAAAAATTCGCTTCTGCTGATGGACGTGTTGAACGTTTCAACAAGAAGTACGGATTCAAATCTCAACAACAACAATAATAATGATTTTACTAGGAACAGGCAGCGGGCTAGCCGCTTGCCTGTTTTTTATTGGGCCCATTTCCATATGAATATGGTCCATTTTGGAATTTAAGCAAGAATCGTAATTATACATTTTTAAGGATTTTTAGTCATGATATAATAGGATACAGTGGTAAACATTATTCTTATGATGAATTGATCGAGTATGAGTGAAGGAAGGGAGACACCATCGCATGTACGAAATGAAACAAACGGGCTGGATGGAACTAATTTGCGGCAGCATGTTTTCCGGCAAATCTGAAGAACTGATCAGAAGGGTGAGGAGAGCGGTATTCGCTAAGCAATCCATCGCTGTATTTAAACCCGCTATTGATAATCGTTACAGTGAGGAGGCGGTCGTTTCCCACAATGGATCATCTGTTATAGCGAAATCCATTACGCATTCATCAAAAATCTTTGAACATATTGATATGGAAACAGATTTAATTGCCATTGATGAAGTCCAATTCTTCGATGACGAGATTGTCGAGGTTGCTCAGCACTTGGCTGACAGCGGCTATCGTGTCATCTTAGCTGGTCTTGACCAAGACTTCCGCGGTGAGCCGTTTGGACCGATGCCGCAGCTGATGTGTCTTGCGGAACAAGTGACCAAGCTTCAGGCTGTCTGCTCTGTATGCGGATCACCAGCCAGCCGTACGCAGCGTCTTATCGACGAGAGACCGGCAGGATATGACGATCCAATCATTTTGGTTGGCGCATCCGAGTCCTATGAGCCTAGATGCCGTCACCACCATGAAGTGCCTGGCAAGAAAGAGGCTGTACCAACCCCGCTTGATGGCGGTATATGTGAATAAAATCAGTTAAACACCTTCATGATGAGAGGGTGTTTTTTTGTCCCGCTTTAACGGAAAAAAAGCATGAGGAAATCGAGAAGCTTAAGAGGCAGCAATTATCCGTAAAAGCCCGATTGGTTCAACTAACTCTCAGTGGTGAGGGCACCGCAGATGGACGTTTCACTGTATCCCGCTTTAACGGACAGTAAAAAAAGCGTGAGGAAAAAGAGAAGTATGGCGGGAGAACAACTGTCCGTAAAAGCCCGATTGGTTCAACTAACCATCAGTGGTGAGGACCCAACTGATGGAAGTTTCACTGTATAGTCTGCGGATGTGAGTTTTCTTATTTGCTGGGTTGTATGGTACAATAGATAATTGAATTAGATGGCGGTATAAGCGCCGAGATAGTTAAACCTGTTAATGAGGTGAATGAATTGATCGATCGATTACAAGCGGTTGAAGACCGATATGAAAGATTAAATGAATTATTAAGTGACCCTGATATCGTTAATGATACAAATAAGCTCCGCGAATATTCTAAAGAGCAATCTGATATTCAGGACACCGTTTTTGCTTATAGAGAATATAAAGAGGTCCGCTCTCAGTATCAAGATGCAAAAGCAATGCTTGAGGAGAAGCTGGATGCAGACATGCGTGAAATGGTGAAGGAGGAAGTGGACGAGCTTAGCAGCCAGATGACAGAGCTTGAAGAGAAGCTTCGTATCCTCCTAATTCCGAAGGACCCGAATGATGACAAGAACGTTATCATGGAAATCCGCGGTGCAGCTGGCGGGGATGAAGCGGCCTTGTTCGCGGGCAGTCTTTATCGCATGTACAGCCGTTATGCAGAAGCACAAGGGTGGAAGATTGATGTCATGGATTCCAATCCAACCGGACTTGGCGGCTATAAAGAAATCATCTTCATGATCAACGGAAATGGCGCCTACTCTAAGATGAAATTCGAGAATGGTGCTCACCGTGTACAGCGTGTTCCTGAGACTGAATCAGGCGGCCGGATTCATACATCTACAGCGACAGTAGCCTGCCTCCCGGAAGCGGAAGAGGTTGAAGTTGAGGTTCATGATAAGGATATTCGTGTAGATACATTCGCATCAAGCGGCCCTGGCGGACAAAGTGTTAACACGACAATGTCAGCCGTGCGTTTGACACATATGCCAACTGGAATCGTTGTATCCTGCCAGGATGAGAAATCCCAGATCAAGAATAAGGAAAAAGCGATGAAGGTCCTTCGTGCGCGTATTTATGATAAGTTCCAGCAAGAGGCACAGGCAGAATATGATAAAACCCGTAAGAGTGCTGTTGGAACAGGTGACCGTTCTGAGCGGATCCGTACCTACAACTTCCCGCAAAACCGTGTGACTGATCACCGCATTGGTCTCACGATTCAAAAGCTTGACCAGATCATGGAAGGTAAGCTGGATGAAGTCATTGATGCCCTCATTATGGCTGACCAAGCAAGCCGTCTTGAGAATGCGGAGCAAGAATGATGAAGATTTATGAAGCTCTTAAATGGGCTTCTTCTTTTTTACGGGAAAAAGGAAGGGACGAAAATGCCGGCGAATGGCTCTTGATGGCGCAGCTTGGGAAAACACGTGCCCAAATGCTGGCATCCATGCAGGATGAGCTGCCGGCGGATACCGCTGCGAAATTCAAGGATTCTGTGCATAAGCATGGAGTAGAGGCTGTTCCTATTCAGCACATCATTGGGTCAGAGGAATTCTACGGACGGACCTTTGCGGTGAATGGCGATTGTCTCATTCCGCGCCCGGAAACAGAAGAGCTTATCTACCATACAATAGAAAAAATGAAGCGATTATTTGGCAGGGAACAAGCATTAACGCTCGCTGATATCGGTACCGGGAGCGGCATCATTGCCGTTACGATGGCGTGCGAACTTCCGGGTCTGTCTGTCTTGGCGGTGGATTTATCAGACAAGGCCCTTGAGGTGGCGAGGAAGAATGCAGCTGAGCATGGGGCAGAGATTACATTCAGGCAGGGCAATCTTCTTGACCCGCTCATAGAGGAGAGTCGAAAGGTCGATATTCTCTTATCGAATCCTCCGTATATCCCGGAGAGCGACCGTGAGTGGATGTCTGATGTTGTGACCCATCACGAGCCGTCCATTGCGCTGTTTGCAGGAGAAGACGGGCTTGATTGCTATCGTGAGCTTGCGGCAAAGATGCCGCAAGTACTCAATCGGCCGGCATTAGTCGGATTCGAGGTCGGCGCTGGGCAGGCTGAGAGTGTAGCAGCCTTAATCCAGAAAGAGATACCTGAAGCTGAGGTAGAAATTGTGTTTGATATTAATGGCAAGGATCGGATGGTATTTGCCGAGATAAAGGAATAGAGAGGGTGCCTTAGGCAATCCTCTCAAATCCTAAATAGCGGGTGCCCTGAAACTGAAGAGTACCGACATCTCCTTCAGCAAGCTGGCCAAACTCTCTCCCGCTTAAGCTAAACTCCATTCGATCCCCGCTTTCCACCTCAAAGGTGGCATAATACCAGGTGCTTTCAGAGCGTGTATTGGTCCGCTTCGTGACAACTTTAGCGACAACCGACAGCTCTGCCTGGGCATTGTTTCGATTCCATTGAATGAATCCGGAGATGATGGCAAAAGCAAAAATGCCAATAATAATGATAAAAAAGATGACAAAGAAAATAGGCAAACCTGAACCGAATAAATCAAACGTATCAAAAAAGCCCGGCTCCTCTTCAAAAATGAATTCTTCCATCCCATTCATCCTCCTTTCTCCCCAAATCATAAAGGAAAAAATTGTCACACACAATAAAAATTAGATAATGATAGTTTAAGATAGAGCAATGCTGTCCACACTGTTTGTAAGTGAAAGGGCGGTGCTTATGATGATGAGAGGGAGAACGTATTTACCCTTACTATATATTCTATTGTTATCTATGGCGACAATGGCTGGTCTAATGACACCTAAATCAACGGAGACGAATGCAGAAGTTCAAGTCATTCCATCTGAGGCGATTCGGCTTCGAATCCTGGCAAACAGCAATCATGAATCAGACCAGGAATTGAAGCGGAAGATCAGAGATGAAGTAAATGCAGAAATCAACATCTGGGTGGCTGAACTGACAAGTATTGAGGAAGCACGTAAAATCATTTCCTCTCGTTTGGACGAGATTGAGGCGATTGCAATGGAAGTGATGGAGCGCGAGGGCAATGTGCAAAAGGTAGATGTCGAGTTCGGGAAAACGGTTTTCCCAACGAAGCTATACGGCCAATACTTATATCCTGCAGGTGAATATGAGGCGATCAAGATCACGCTTGGAGAGGGAGAAGGGGAGAACTGGTGGTGCGTGCTGTTCCCGCCGCTTTGTTTCCTTGACTTCAATAGCGGCACAGCCGTGAAGGCGCAAACGACCGAGGAGGAGGCTGCTAAACAACCGATTGATGAAGAGGTTTCAAAGGAGAAGACAGTTAATCAATCGATTGAACAGGAGAGTGAAAAGCCAGAAGCAGCACAGGCTGAAGTCATTAATCAATCGATTGATGAAGAGGAGTCAGCTGAGGAAACGAAGGTTGTCTATGAGGACCGGGATGAGGAACAGGTTGAGGTGAAGTTTTTCCTGAAGGAGATATTTGATTCTCTGTTTTAGTTCTATTCACTCTATCAATTCATATGTATGGAAGTAGAAATGATAGAGAGGGGACTGAAATAGGGATGTATTATATGGCCATCGCAAAGAATCAGGACATTGAGCTGGCAGTACGATTTATGGAACAGGCAGGAATGGAAGTGGCTGAAGAAGAGGTGGAGAGTGGGAAGTTCATTCTCTTGAAGGATGAAGACCACCTTATTAAAGGGATAATCGGACTGGAGTCTTGTGGTGAATACGGACTGCTCCGTTCCTTCCTTTTCCTGCCTGAGGCCCATGCGCAGGTACCAGCCTTATTTGAAGCCATGCTTGCCATCGCCCGCGAGCATGGTGTGGAACAGGTATTCCTTGTCTCGAATAAGCAACAGGCGAGAGCCTTTTTCGAGGCACTGCAATTTATGCCTTGCCAATGTGAGCAGCTTCCGGGCAAAGTGAAAGATTCGCCTGTTGTGGAAAAGGTGTGTACAATAAAGGATGTATACTTTATGAGCCGCCATTTATAGGAAGGATTTATCCACGGAAATAGTCAGACTTATTCACATTCTGTGGATAAGGTTGAATCTTCTGTAGGAAGTCCTTTATCTGTGGAAAGATAAATGGTAACTGATAGGGAAAAAACGTGATATTATAAGGCTTTTCAGCTTTGTAATTGGAATAGACAGTAGGTGTGATTGATGAGAACGAAAATTTGGAAAGTGGATAACATTGTGGATAACGACAAAATTTATCCACAGATTGTGGATGCTGCTGCCCTCTTACGTGATGGGGAGCTTATTGCCTTCCCAACGGAGACCGTGTATGGACTGGGAGCAAATGCTCTCAATGGCCAAGCGGTGGCGAATATCTATCAGGCGAAGGGAAGACCAAGCGATAATCCACTGATTGTCCACATTGGGCATAAGGAACAATTGAACGGTTTAGTTGAGGAAATTCCGGATGTAGCACATACATTGATATCAAGGTTCTGGCCTGGACCGCTTACCTTGATTTTCAAAAAGAAGGAAGGGGTATTCCCTGATACTGTTACAGCTGGCCTTGCATCGGTGGCCATTCGTATGCCGGACCATCCGCTTGCCCTTCAGCTCATTCGAGAATCAGGCTGCCCTGTTGCGGCACCGAGCGCCAACCTATCCGGAAAACCAAGTCCAACAACTGCTCAGCATGTGTATGAGGATCTGAACGGACGGATTGCCGGCATTGTTGACGGCGGAGCGACAGGTGTCGGTTTGGAATCCACCGTTTTGGATATTACAGGAGACGTACCGCTCATTCTTCGCCCAGGCGGTGTAACGATTGAGCAATTGCAGGAGATCATCGGCCATGTCGAGGTTGATAAAGGTTTGCTGAAGGAGAAGGAAGCGCCGAAAGCACCTGGCATGAAGTACAAGCATTATGCCCCGCAGGCACCGCTAACTCTCGTAGACGGAAGCCCGTCCTTCCTTCAATCCTTGGTGGATGAGAAACGGGCAGAGGGACTTCGTGTAGGCATTTACACGGTTTCGGAGCATAAGCATTTGTATGAAGCGGATATCATTCTCGAGGGAGGAACGCTCAAGGACCTGCGAACAATCGCAGAAAATATGTACGGTGTCCTGCGAGAGTTTGACCATGAAGGGCCTGACGTCATTTTCGGCGAGGTTTACCCGCATGAAGGAATCGGCGAGGCCATCATGAATCGGCTGCTTAAGGCGGCGAGCGGAAGAATCGTTAAAGAGGATTAAGTTCTAAACCTCCACGGACAGGCATATGCTTTTGAAGCAGGCTAGTCCCGGGAGGTTTTTCTTATGGATCATCAACATGTATCAGAGCTTTTTACGATGCTTATCATGGCCTTTGCGCTCGGTATGGATGCGTTCTCCATTGGTCTTGGAATGGGTTCCTTCAAGCTCCGCTTAAAATCCGTCGCTGCCATTGGCACGACAGTCGGGCTCTTCCATGTGTGGATGCCCTATTTAGGAATCCTATCAGGCGCTTTTCTCTCTGGTCAATTTGGGACATTTGCCTCCTTTGTCGGAGCGGCCCTTCTCTTGTTTTTGGGCCTTCAAATGTTTCTCTCAGGCGTGCGGGGGAAGGAGGAGGCCGTCATCGCGCCGGTTGGGTTTGGGTTGATTCTATTTGCGGCAAGTGTCAGCCTCGACAGCTTTTCAGTCGGTCTATCTCTTGGCATGATTGGCGCCCAAGCCTTTATGGCGATCCTCTGCTTCGGAGTGGTTGCCTGTATCCTCACCATCGCCGGCTTGCTCCTCGGGAGGAAAGTACACTCCTTCATGGGGAAATACAGCTTCGTAATCGGAGGAAGCATTCTCTTCGCCTTTGGCATGAAAATATTGATGCAGTTATTATAATAGTAGAAATGAAGCGAGCAAAACGAAGCAGATGGAAAACCGCGGATGGTTTTCTGTCTGCTTTTTTTGATGTGGGGGGCAGTCTGGGTCTGTTTGGATAGCTTTTATGAATAATTTTCGCCGAAAAAGGCGTTCATTTCTTTCGAAAATAACATCAGCTTGTCTATTTTGACCTCTTGGGCATTGCTCAGAGGTGATTTTCTCATGTGATTTTCAAGATTTCTTACTTTAAGGGCGAACGCATAATATTATGGGCGAAAAGAATGGGGTTAGGGCGAAAATATCAAGGTATGGGCGAAATCGGCGACTTATTGTGATAATCAGGTTGTAATGCCCAGCTCCTGCAGAATCCGCTAGTGAATCAAAAAGGTGTAATAGAAGAGGTTTCAACTATTAAAAGCGAACATACATCAATTTAGGGGAGGTCAACAAAAGGGAAAAACGAATCCCTCATTCCACATCAATCCCCTCCTTTTTTTATCAGGCAGAAATCATCTATAATAGGGGGCAGGAGGGAAAACGCCTTGAAAAATATCTTATTTGTTTGTACAGGGAACACATGCCGCAGCCCGATGGCAGAGGCAATCCTGAGAAGTCATCAATTAGAAGGAGTCGAGGTAAGGTCTGCCGGGGTGTATGCGTATCCGGGAGATGCGGCCTCCGTTAATGCGAGGCTTGTTCTTGATGATCATGAAATCAGGCATGACCATGCAGCGAGTACATTGAGCGATGATGATGTGGAGTGGGCCGATTACATTTTCACCATGACAGAAGGACATAAGCAGCTGATTGCTTCCCGTTACCCGCAGGTGATTGAGCGCACCTTTACACTGAAGGAATTTGTTCGTGAGGATTTGTCTGACCGTGATGTATCTGATCCGTTCGGCGGCAGCAAGCAAATGTACGAGCGCACCTTTATGGAATTAAAGCAACTAATTAATGAGCTAGTGGAAAAAATAAAGAACTAGTACTACTATAGAGTGTGACCAAACTTATAGAGGCTGAAGGGAGTTTTGCAGAAATGAAAGTAGCGCTTGCATCAGATCACGGTGGTTTAAATATTAAGAATGAAATTGCTGACCTATTAAAGGAAATGGGTATTGAATTTGAGGACTTTGGCTGTGATTGCAACACATCTGTTGATTATCCGGATTATGCACAGCCCGTAGCTGAAAAGGTAGCTGCTGGTGAATTTGACCGCGGTATCCTTATTTGCGGGACAGGCATTGGCATGAGCATTGCAGCAAATAAAGTGAAGGGTATTCGTGCGGCTCTTGTGCATGATGTATTCAGTGCAGAAGCAACAAGAGCTCATAATAACAGCAATGTACTCACAATGGGTGAGCGTGTTATCGGACCAGGTCTTGCACGCATGATTGCAAAAGTATGGCTGACAACTGAATTTGAGGGCGGCCGCCACGAAAACCGCATCAATAAAATTGCCAATCTGGAACAATAAAGAGCGGGGGAATGCAGAATGGGTGAAAGGCATCTTGAAGAGATTCAATCAGAAACAGCTCGTCTTCTAGAAGAATTACACAGTGTATTCCCTTTAAACGAGAATCGTCTACTCGTAATTGGCTGCAGCACAAGTGAAGTGATGGGCGAGCGTATCGGCACATCTGGGACACTTGATGCGGCGGGAGCGATTTATCAGGCTATAGCCGAATTCGCAGAACGCACGAAGGTTCGCGTTGCTTTTCAAGGATGTGAGCATATCAATCGCGCGCTTGTCGTCGAACGGGAGACAGCCATTCGCTACTCACTTGAGGAGGTGACCGTCGTTCCCGTTCGCCATGCGGGGGGAGCGATGGCGACCTATGCCTTCAATCATTTCACAGATCCAGTTGTGGTCGAGAATATTAAAGCCGATGCCGGGATTGATATTGGCGACACGATGATTGGCATGCATTTGAAGCATGTCGCTGTTCCAGTCCGCACATCCGTGAAGGTAATCGGCAAGGCACATGTCACAAGCGCGATGACGAGACCGAAGCTGATTGGGGGCGCCCGCGCGTGCTATGAGCGTATTTAGGAAAAAATGACGATACTTTCTTTTCATGCTAAAATTAGTAGGAATTCTTAAAAGTAAGTGTGCTTTTGATAAAGGGAGGATGCAAAGAGATGAGCTATTTGCAAGAGCAGGATGCACAAGTATTTAAGGCAATCCAACAAGAACTAGGAAGACAAAGGGGAAAAATCGAACTAATCGCTTCTGAGAACTTTGTCAGTGAAGCTGTTATGGAAGCACAAGGCTCCGTACTGACAAATAAATATGCAGAAGGATATCCAGCAAAACGCTATTATGGCGGCTGTGAATATGTAGATATTGTCGAGGATTTGGCTCGCGACCGCGCGAAGCAAATCTTTGGGGCAGAGCATGCGAATGTCCAGCCTCACTCTGGTGCTCAAGCAAATATGGCCGTATATTTCACCATCTTGAATCCGGGAGATACCGTTCTTGGTATGAACCTATCACATGGCGGGCACTTAACGCATGGCAGCCCGGTCAACTTCAGCGGCGTTCTTTATAACTTCGTGGAGTATGGTGTGGATGAAAAGACTCATCTCATCAATTATGAAGATGTTCGCCAAAAGGCGCTCGAATCAAAGCCTAAATTGATTGTCGCAGGCGCAAGTGCGTACCCGCGTGAGATTGACTTCAAGAAATTCCGTGAAATTGCGGATGAAGTCGGCGCTTACTTAATGGTAGACATGGCACATATCGCCGGCCTTGTGGCTGCTGGTCTTCACCCAAGCCCGGTTCCATATGCAGACTTTGTTACTACAACGACTCACAAAACGTTGCGCGGACCGCGCGGAGGCATGATTCTCTGCCGTGAGGAGTTCGCGAAGAAAATTGATAAATCCATCTTTCCAGGCATCCAAGGCGGACCGCTTATGCATGTGATCGCCGCAAAGGCTGTAGCTTTTGGTGAAACGCTTCAAGAAAGCTTTAAGGACTATGCGAAGAAAATCATTGATAATGCAAAACGCCTAGGTGAAAGCTTGGAAAAAGAAGGCCTGACACTCGTATCAGGCGGCACAGATAACCACTTACTTTTAATCGACGTACGTTCAGCAGGACTGACAGGGAAAACAGCTGAGAAAGTCCTTGATGACATCGGCATCACTGTCAATAAGAACACGATCCCATTTGATCCAGAAAGCCCATTTGTTACTAGCGGAATCCGTATTGGTACCGCTGCAGTGACAAGCCGCGGCTTTGGACTCGAGGATATGGATGAGATCGGCGCCATTATTGGCCTCGCGCTCAAGCATCCAGAAGACGAAGCGAAATTGAAGGAAGCGGCAGAACGTGTAGCTGCTTTATCTGGTAAATACGAATTGTATCCTTCTTTATAAGAAAATCGCCGCAGGTTATGGACAACTTGCGGCTTTTTTCTAGAGGAAATGGGATATACTACAAGGGGAAAATTAGCAGGATGAACAAGAAGAAATTCACGATTGAAGAAATAAGTGTTTTTCTGTAAAATGAAGCGAGTGCTTAAATATAGGATTAAACCAGTAAGGAGAGATCAGAATGGGAAAAGTATACGTTTTTGACCATCCATTAATTCAACACAAGCTTACGTACATACGTGACAAGAATACGGGTACTAAAGAATTCAGAGAGTTGGTTGATGAGGTTGCAACACTTATGGCCTTTGAAATCACGCGTGATCTCCCGCTTGAAGAAGTAGAAATTGAAACTCCTGTCAGCAAAGCAACATCCAAAATTATCGCCGGTAAAAAAGTAGCTCTTGTGCCAATCCTGCGCGCAGGTCTCGGCATGGTGGACGGAATGCTTAAAATCATTCCAGCTGCAAAGGTTGGACATGTTGGTCTATACAGAGACCCAGAAACTTTGAAGCCAGTGGAATACTATGTTAAGCTCCCAGCAGACGTTGAAGAAAGAGAATTCATCGTTGTTGACCCAATGCTTGCAACAGGCGGTTCAGCAGTAGATGCCATCAGTGCCATCAAAAAACGCGGTGCGAAAAACATTAAATTCATGTGCCTAGTCGCAGCTCCAGAAGGCGTAAAAGCTGTTGAAGAAGCACACCCAGATGTGGACATCTTCATCGCAGCCCTTGACGAAAAGCTCAACGACCATGGCTACATCGTACCAGGTCTTGGCGACGCTGGTGACAGATTGTTCGGTACAAAATAATTTGGAAAACCACCCTATGGGGTGGTTTTTGTTTTTATTTTTATTTTGACGGTAGGGTTTCTCGCGGCTGCTCTCAGAACATTGTTGCCTGATAAACCACCGTTTTCGTCCTAATTCCGATATTTCAGCCCATACCATCTGGGGCTGGCGCCCATCAGCTGTTTTTATCGCCCATACCCACCTGGGTGGCGCCCATAAACGCCTTCGCTTCGCCCATATCCATCCGGGTGGCGCTCATAAGCCAGTATTTGCGCCCATATCCCATGAAATGTAGAAAACCAATTCTCCTCTCATCCTTAAGTGATTTTTATCATAGTCTCCTTCTAAAAACCACCCGCGCATTTATCTTCCCGTCCTTCATGTATAACCATCACTCGTTAAACCATCATAAAGGCAAGGATGTGATGGATATGAAATATAGATGTATTTACAGGTTCCTGGTGATTGGACTCCTTGCGATAGTCCTTGTCTTTCCTATAGCTGTACCGGTTGTTAGCAGTGCCTCTAATAATCCGGTTATTATCGAGGTGAATGAAGAGTTGCCGGTAGAGGAGGCGATTCAGTCGCTTACCCGCAAGTATCCGTCCATAATACCGCGCTGCCAATATTCTGCTGTTTTTCGTGGGTTCTCTGCGGTTGTTCCGCCAGCATTGATCCGTGAGCTTGAACAAGAGGAGGAGGTATGGTCCATTCATAAGACGAAAAGCCTTCAAACCACTATTCAGAAAGCTCCGTCATCATCTACTCGTCTAAAGCCGTCCTTTGGCACACAGAAGTTCACGGGCAAGGGAGTGAAGGTAGGGGTGATTGATACAGGTGTGGATTATACGCATCCAGATCTGAGGAAGAATTATAAGGGCGGGTATGATGTGGTCGACGAGGATGACGACCCGATGGAGACAATGGGGAGTCCGAAATGGGCAACGATTCATGGGACACATGTGTCAGGCATCATTGCGGGCAATGGTCGCATGAAAGGAGTGGCCCCGGATGCGGATCTTTATGTATACCGTGCTTTAGGGCCCGGGGGGAGAGGGACGACTGACCAAGTCATTGCTGCCATTGAGCGTGCCGTGAAGGATGGGATGGATATTATCAATCTTTCACTTGGTGATACGGTCAATGGACCAGACCTGCCGACATCCGTTGCCTTGGATGAGGCGGTGAAAAAAGGTGTGACAGCTGTCGTGGCGAACGGAAATGACGGACCAGGTGTGTGGACAATTGGATCACCTGGCACAAGCGGGCGTGCCATTAGTGTTGGCGCCAGTTCTGAGGCGGCGCGCACGCAAACCATCAGTCTTGGAGCTGGCAAGGATATGAAGATCTCACCGGTTGCCGGGGCTGCGCCATGGGAGTTCTCTCATTCCATGCGGATTGTGAATGGAGGGAATGGAGCCAATCTTTCGAAGGAACAACTCGATGGCAAGCTTGTACTTGTCCAAAGAGGGGAGATTACGTTTAAGGAAAAAGTAAAGCGGGCGATTCGTTCTCATGCCGCAGGTGTTCTTATTTTTAATAATGAAAAAGGGGAGCTCAGTGCTTCAATTGGAATGACGTCTGATATTCCGGTTGCGACGATGACAAAGAAGGATGGAGAACGGATTCTTCAGGCACTAAAGTCAGGTAAGCCGGTGGCTGTTCAAATGAAAGAGCATGTGGAGGAGAGAAAGCTTGCTTCCTTCAGCTCGCGCGGCCCGGTCATCGATAATCTCGGCATTAAGCCGGATGTGATTGCCCCTGGTGTTCAGATTGACAGTACGGTTCCGGGAGGAAAGTATCTTGCCCTGCAGGGGACGAGCATGGCTGCGCCATTTGTGGCAGGTGTCTGTGCATTAATGAAGGAGGCCCATCCAGATTGGACACCGCAGGAGATAAAGTCTGCTTTAATGACAACGGCATCACCACTTAAACGGTATCATACATTTGAGCAGGGAGCAGGAAGAGTCAACCCTCAGAAAGCAGTCAAAGAAGAAACGCTTCTTTCGCCAGCCTCGCTCACATTTGGTTTGATGGAAAATGGCTCCTCAGTAAAGAAGACGATCATTATTCATAATAAGAGTAAAAGGAAGAAGCGGTATGCCTTTTCAATCCCGCCGAAGGAGCGATTTATATCCTGGAGGCTGCCTCGCATGTTCTCCCTTGGGCCTGGAGAGAAAAAAGTTACTGATATTACCCTCGAACTTAATGATTGGATGGATAAGGTTGCCCTAAAAGATGGATACTTAAAAATGTACGAGGATGGAGAAGAGATTCAGATTCCCTATCTATTCGCCATGAAGGAGCCGAATTATCCAATTGGCCGCGGTCTCGAGGCGGAATATGTGAAAGATACAAAGGTGATTGAGGTAAACATCTATTTGCCCTTTGGCGCAGATGAAGTGGAATATTCCTTGTATGAGTATGACTCCTTGCTGTTTGTGGATCAGATAGGAGTATATAAAGGGGTAAAGAAAGGACTTTTCAAGCGAAAGATCAAGATAGACAAGGATTATCTGTCAAATTTTTACGAAATTGTGACAAAACTCAAAAAAGATGACAAAGAATTGGTAATCAAAGTCCCTATTTATATAGGGGATGAGGTACAATAGAAAGTATGTCAATGAAACCACTACTTTTCAATTTTCTTCAAGTTAAGGGAATGAGTTTTGTTCCCGTCTCAATTGACAATAATATTCCCCTATTGTATTCTAACATGGGGCATAATTGGTAGGGTTTTCAAATTGACATCTCCGTATGGCTGTTTTATACGAATGTCCAGTGCAATCTGCCTAATACATACGCCCTTGGGAGATAGGATGCAGCAGAAGAAAAATCAGTCCGCTTTCCGCGCGATGGGTCTCTATTCTGCCGTCTTGTCACAATTGACCGGCCCGGTACTGATAGGGATATTTGGCGGTAGATGGCTTGATGATCGTTATCAAATGGAACCTCTTTTTTTAATCCTTTGTCTCCTGGTTGGGCTTTCGGTCGGCATTTATGCTGCCGTACGTACAATCAACAACTACTTTGATGGAGAATCCTAAATGCTAGAAATCCACTTTGTATTTAAACGATATTTGAAGCATACGCTTACCCTTCTCTCTATTTATTGTATCCTTTGGGGTTTTACGCCATTTAAGGCAGAAAGTTTAGGTTTAATCCTCGGCAGCGTCATTGGTATTTATAACATATGGCTGCTATCAAGAAAGACCAATCAATTGGGTGAAGCCATTCTTCAAGGAAGAGGCGTGAAATCACTCGGAACCATTTCAAGGATGGCTGCCGCTGTACTGGCTGTTGCCATTGCAATGGAGTTTCCGGAACTATTCAATATTTATTTTGTGATATTGGGATTAATGGCAGGTTATCTTGTCGTTATAATAGATTTACTAATCCATAACACTTGGCGGGGGGAAAAGAGGTGAATATAGATTGAATCATGGAGCACCAACAGCAGAACTTTTTGGTCTTACCTTTAACCTTGGTAATGTTCTGATGATTACTGTGGCGAGCGTCATTGTCTTTCTCATTGCTGTCCTGGCCACCCGGAAATTGGCAGTGAAGCCTACCGGAATGCAGAACTTCATGGAGTGGGTAATCGACTTCGTAAGAAACATCATCAACAGCAACATGGACTGGAACACAGGCGGGCGTTTCCTTATTCTTGGGACGACCTTAATCATGTACATATTCGTATCGAATATGCTCGGCTTGCCGTTCTCAGTAACCTATAATGGAGATCTGTGGTGGAAATCACCCACAGCTGATCCAGTTGTCGCCCTAACGCTCGCTGTCATGATTGTCGTATTAACCAACTTCTACGGCATCAAGATGCGCGGACTGAAAGGTTACGGCAAAAACTTTGTAGCACCAATGCCATTCTTATTTCCCTTAAAGATTATTGAGGAATTCGCGAACACCCTTACATTGGGCTTGCGTCTATTCGGTAATATTTATGCGGGTGAAATCTTGCTCAGCCTATTGGCAGGGTCATTAGCAACAAATTTCTGGAGCAGCGCATTAGCGTTAGCACCAACAATCATTTGGCAAGGCTTCAGTGTGTTCATTGGAGCAATCCAAGCGTTTATCTTTACGATGTTAACGATGGTTTACATGGCCCATAAAGTCAGTGAAGACCATTAATAATATAAACAAATCCAAAATACTAGTTATACAATTTAAAGGAGGAACTTCATAATGAGTTTGGGAGTTATCGCAGCAGCAATCGCAATCGGTTTAGCCGCTCTTGGAGCAGGTATTGGTAATGGTATGATCGTATCTCGTACAGTAGAGGGTATTGCACGTCAACCTGAAGCACGTGGTATGCTTCAAACAACAATGTTCATCGGGGTAGCACTAGTTGAGGCGATTCCGATCATCGCGGTAGTTATCGCGTTCATGGTATTGAACAGATAATTGACAAAATTGATGGCGGAGAATCTTAAGTCAGGTATCTTCGCCATTCCTTTATGCCTTTGTAAAATCAGCCATTCGTTAAATGGCTCTACTATATGCTTGTAAAGACTTCTGAAGGGAGTGAAATAGGGGTGTTATTTAATAATTTGGTACTCGGAGCAGCAGCATCGCATGATGGATTGAATACAGGTGATATCCTTTTCCAATTGCTTGCATTCATCATCTTGATGCTTTTATTGAAGAAATTCGCATTCGGCCCGCTTATGGGAATCATGAAAGAACGTGAAGCCCACGTTGCGAATGAAATCGAAACGGCAGAGAAAAGCCGTGCGGAAGCAGCTGCTTTGCTTGAAGAACAACGTACAATGCTGAAGGAAGCACGCCAGGAATCATTAGCGATCATTGAAGAAGCTAAGAAGCATGGCGAAACTCAGCGTGAAGAAATCATGGCACTAGCACGCCAGGAAGCTGAACGTGTGAAAGAATCAGCGACCCGCGAAATCGAACAGCAAAAAGAAAAAGCTGTTGCTGCCCTTCGTGAACAAGTTGCATCCTTGTCTGTCCTAATTGCGTCTAAAGTGATTGAAAAAGAACTTAGTGCAAAAGACCAGGAAAAATTGATCAATGAATACATTCAAGAGGCAGGAGAAGAGCGATGAGTCAAACACTTGCAGCGAAACGCTATGCAAATGCTCTTTTCCAAATTGCTAAGGAAGAAAACCAAATCGACCGCTTGGAAACGGAAATCAGAACGGTTAAAGACGTTTTTGAAACGAATGGCCGCTTTATCGAGTTCCTTGAACATCCAAAGGTCTCTATGGAAAACAAGAAACAAGCGATTGCAGAAGCTTTCGCAACTGCTTCTCCTTCCATCCAAAACCTGTTGATGCTTCTTGTAGAACGACACAGGGAAACAATCGTGCCAGACCTTGCGGATGAATTCATCTTGCTGGTGAATGAGCATACAGGAATCGTTGACGCGAAAGTGTACTCTGTAAAACCGTTATCCAACGCGGAGCAAGAAGGCATTTCGAAGGTTTTTGCCCGTAAAATTGGAAAACAAGCATTGCGCATTGAAAATATCGTAGACAGCAGTCTTTTAGGCGGCATCAAAATCCGCATCGGAAACCGTATTTTTGATGGTACGGTCCAAGGGAAACTCGATCGCTTAGAGCGCAGTCTGCTCGGTTAATATTAGAAGTTAGGGGTGAAATTCATGAGCATCAGAGCTGAAGAAATCAGCGCGCTGATTAAGAAACAAATTGAAGGCTATCAATCTGAGATAGAAGTGAGCGAAGTCGGCACGGTTATTACAGTCGGAGACGGAATCGCGCGTGTTCATGGATTGGACAACGCCATGTCCGGAGAGCTTCTCGAGTTCTCTAACGGTGTAGTAGGTATGGCGCAAAACTTGGAAGAGAATAACGTCGGTGTTATCATCCTCGGTCCTTTCCGCGACATTAAAGAAGGTGACACAGTTCGCCGCACAGGACGCATCATGGAGGTACCGGTGGGTGACGCGCTTATTGGCCGCGTTGTAAACTCCCTCGGACAACCGCTTGATGGCATGGGTCCAATCGCGACAACTGATACACTTCCAATCGAAAACAACGCACCAGGCGTTATGGACCGTAAATCTGTTCATGAGCCGCTTCAAACTGGTATCAAGGCGATTGATGCCCTTGTTCCAATCGGACGCGGACAACGTGAATTAATCATCGGAGACCGTCAAACTGGTAAAACATCCGTAGCAGTAGATACAATCCTTAACCAAAAGGATGAAAACATGATTTGTATCTATGTTGCCATCGGTCAAAAAGAATCAACGGTTCGTGGAACTGTTGAAACATTCCGTAAGTATGGTGCACTTGATTACACAATCGTTGTATCAGCATCTGCTTCTCAGCCGGCACCGCTATTATACTTAGCTCCTTACTCCGGCGTAACAATGGGTGAGTATTTCATGCGCCAAGGCAAGCACGTTCTTGTCGTGTACGATGATCTATCCAAGCAAGCTGCGGCTTACCGTGAGCTTTCCTTGCTCCTTCGTCGTCCTCCAGGCCGTGAAGCCTTCCCAGGTGACGTATTCTACTTGCACTCCCGCTTGCTCGAGCGTGCAGCTAAATTGAATGATACATTAGGTGCTGGTTCCATCACAGCATTACCGTTCGTTGAAACACAAGCAGGCGATATCTCTGCTTATATCCCAACAAACGTTATCTCCATCACGGATGGACAAATCTTCTTGCAATCTGACTTATTCTTCTCCGGCGTACGCCCTGCCATCAACGCAGGTCTTTCCGTATCCCGTGTAGGTGGATCCGCTCAAATTAAAGCAATGAAGAGCGTTGCCGGTACCCTTCGTTTGGACTTGGCATCCTACCGTGAGCTTGAAGCCTTTGCCCAATTCGGATCTGACTTGGATAAAGCAACACAAGCGAAATTGAACCGTGGTGCACGTACAGTTGAGGTATTGAAACAAGACCTTCACAAACCGCTTCGTGTAGAACAGCAAGTATTAATCCTATACTGCTTGACTCGCGGATTCTTAGACGATATTCCACTCGCTGATATCAGACGCTTCGAAGCAGAAATCATCGAATGGACTGGCCGCAATCATAAAGAACTTTATGACCATATCCGTTCTACTGGCAAACTTCCAGAAGAACAAGATATGAACGCAGCCATTACTGAATTCAAAAAACAATTTGTTGTATCGGAATAACAGGATAGGCATTAATAGAAGGATGGTGAGAATGAATGGCATCATTACGTGATATAGATGCGCGTATAAAATCAACAAAGAAAACGAGCCAAATCACAAAAGCCATGCAAATGGTCTCCGCCTCCAAATTGAATCGTGCCGAAACAAACGCGAAAGCTTTTGTACCGTACATGGAGAAAATCCAAGAGGTCGTATCAAGCATCGCGAACGGAAGCAAGGATGCATCTCATCCGATGCTCGTCGCGCGTCCTGTGAAAAGAACTGGTTACGTAGTTATCACTTCCGATCGCGGATTGGCTGGACCATATAACAGCAGTGTCTTAAGAAAGGTTTATCAGACAATCAGTGAGCGCCATAAGTCCCCGGATGAGTACGGCATTATCGTACTTGGGCGTATGGGCAGTGAATTCTTCCGCATGCGCGGAATGAACGTCATCCAAGAGCTTACAGGGATTTCTGATCAGCCAACTTTTGATGACATTAAAGAAATTACATCCAGTACGGTGAAATTATTCGCAGATGAAACAGTGGATGAAATCTATATGTATTACAACCACTTTATCAGTGCTATTTCCCAAGAGGTAACGGAAAAGAAATTGTTGCCTCTTGGAAGTGTTGATTCAGATTCAGCCTCAACGCTTTACGAGTTTGAACCGAACCAAGAAGAAATTCTTAAAGTGTTGCTCCCACAATATGCGGAAAGCCTCATCTATGGCGCGCTATTGGACGGGAAGGCCAGCGAGCACGCATCCCGTATGACAGCGATGAAGAGTGCGACAGATAACGCATCTGATCTTATCGCCTCACTCACGCTCACATACAACCGTGCCCGTCAAGCAGCGATCACACAAGAGATCACCGAGATTGTCGGCGGAGCTGCCGCACTCGAATAGATAAATGGATGAACAATAGATTGAAGCACTCACTCGGCATTAGAGTAAATAGGAGGGAATGGAATGAACATAGGACGCGTTACTCAAGTCATGGGTCCGGTTGTCGACGTTCGTTTTGAAAACGGCAAACTGCCTGCGATCTATAACGCTCTGAAGATTAATGTTTCCAAAGGAGCTCCAGCTGATGAAGCGGAATACCTTACTTTGGAAGTTGCTCTTCACTTAGGCGATGATACAGTTCGTACAATTGCGATGGCTTCCACAGACGGATTGGTCCGTAACGCGGAAGTAATCGACACAGGAGCACCAATTTCTGTACCAGTTGGAGACGTAACACTTGGTCGCGTATTCAACGTATTGGGAGAGAAAATTGACCTTGATCCTGCATTAGAAGGGGATTATCAAAAGGACCCTATCCACAGGGAAGCTCCTAAATTTGAAGAATTATCTACTGAAGTTGAGATCCTTGAAACAGGTATCAAAGTAGTAGACTTGCTTGCTCCTTACATCAAGGGCGGTAAGATTGGATTGTTCGGCGGTGCCGGTGTAGGTAAAACCGTTCTAATCCAAGAATTAATCAACAACATCGCTCAAGAGCACGGCGGTATTTCCGTATTCGCCGGTGTTGGTGAGCGTACACGTGAAGGTAATGACCTTTACCACGAAATGACAGACTCTGGCGTTATCAAGAAAACAGCGATGGTATTCGGACAAATGAACGAGCCGCCTGGAGCACGTATGCGTGTTGCCTTGACTGGTTTGACAATGGCTGAATACTTCCGTGATGTTCAAGGCCAGGACGTATTGTTCTTTATCGATAACATCTTCCGTTTCACACAAGCCGGTTCTGAAGTATCCGCCCTTCTTGGACGTATGCCTTCTGCCGTTGGTTACCAACCAACATTGGCGACTGAAATGGGTCAATTACAAGAGCGTATCACATCTACTAACGTAGGTTCTGTTACATCTATCCAAGCAATCTATGTACCAGCCGATGACTATACTGACCCGGCTCCTGCTACAACATTCGCCCACTTAGATGCAACAACAAACCTAGAGCGTAGATTATCCGAGATGGGTATCTACCCTGCGGTGGACCCGCTGGCTTCCACTTCTCGCGCCCTTTCTCCAGACATCGTCGGAGAAGAGCACTATGAAGTAGCTCGTGCCGTCCAATCAACGCTTCAACGTTACAGAGAATTGCAAGATATCATCGCCATCCTCGGTATGGATGAATTAGGTGAGGAAGATAAATTGACGGTTGCGCGTGCGCGTCGTATTCAAAACTTCCTATCTCAAAACTTCCACGTGGCAGAGCAATTCACTGGCCAAAAAGGTTCTTACGTGCCTGTTAAAGAAACTGTTAAAGGATTCAAAGAAATCCTTGACGGTAAGTACGACCACCTTCCTGAGGATGCATTCCGCCTAGTCGGCCGCATCGAAGACGTGGTTGAAAAAGCTAAGCAAATGGGCGTAGAGGCTTAAACCAAACGGATCCTATAGGAGGGCGCATATATGAGAACGATTAAAGTTTCTGTAGTTACTCCTGGCGGTCCTGTTTTGGAAGATGAAGTGGAAATGGTCAGCACAAAAGCAAAAACTGGGGAACTAGGTATTCTTGCCGGACATATTCCAATGGTCGCGCCGCTTGATATTGGCGCTGTCCGTTTGAAAAACGGCAACCATACCGAATGGGTTGCTGTATCCGGAGGCTTCGTCGAAGTTAACGGACAGGAAGTTACCATTCTAGCCCAGTCAGCTGAACGTGCAGAGAACATTGACATTGCTCGCGCCAAACAGGCCAAAGCGCGCGCAGAAAAACGTCTTGCAGACAGACAAGCTGCAATCGACGCACACCGCGCCGAAATGGCACTCAAGCGTGCTTTAAACCGTCTAGATATTGCTGAACAACAAAGACATTGATCTCTGATAAGATACCCGCAGGATGAGCGATTGCTTATTCTGCGGGTTTTTGCTTTAGATGGGGAGAATTTTGGAATGGAGTGCGTGTGTCCATGTTGCTCAGATCGGGCGATTGCCCCAAGCAAACGGATGATTGTTCGCCTACAGGTGATGATTACCATATAGGATGTTCGCCCATAGGGGATGATTGCCATCCAAACAGATAGATTTTCGACCATACCTCAAAATATCCGCCCATACCCTGTAGACTTCGCCCATAAATGGTATGATTTCGCCCTTAACCGGAGAGTTTTCGCCCATAAACAATGAAATCATGGTTATTTTTCTTAGAAATCTAGACCCTTCCATGCTCAAAAGGTCAAAAAAGACTAGCTGAAGGTTTTTTTTTGAAGGAAATTCCTGCATTTTTCATCTAAATTTTTCAAAAATAGCTTAAATTACGGCGTTTTTGAACGAGGAAGATTCTAATGAAGATTGCTATTGCCAAACCCCCGTTTTCGACAATAATCCAGCCTGCCGAGGCAGAAGTTCGAGCCTTCCTCAATAGTACTCATAACTTCCGCTGCCTGTAATATACATACTAGTATTGGGGAGATAGGCTGTTTTCCCCGGCCAAAGGGTCGTCCGACATATCGACAGCCTTGCGGGGCAATGTTATAATGTATACGCTTACATTTATTGCATAATAAGAGAATTCTTGCCTGAAAAAATACGAGTATTCGGAGGGGTGAAGATGGCATCGTTACATTGGTATCAGAACAATTACATAATCGTTCTGATTTTTTTGTGCCTTGGTATCCTGCTTCCGGTCGTCGCGCTCACCATGGGGAAAATTCTCAGACCAAATAAGCCGACGGAGGCTAAGCGCACCACCTATGAAAGCGGTCTTGAGCCATTTCATGATTCACGGGTTCAATTCAATGTCCGCTATTACATATTTGCGCTTTTGTTTGTGTTATTTGATGTAGAAACGGTTTTCCTCTATCCATGGGCAGTAGCCTATGAGAAATTAGGCGTCTTTGCACTGATTGAGATGCTGATATTTGTTTTCATGCTTATCCTTGGACTGGCGTATGCCTGGAGAAAGAAGGTGCTCAAATGGAATTAAATATGAATCAGCTATCTGCTCAGGAAAAGGCCGAGCTAGAGCGCAATATCTTCTTTGCCACCTTAGAGCAGGTAAAGGGGTGGGCAAGAGGGAATTCGCTGTGGCCTTTAACATTTGGACTTGCCTGCTGTGCAATTGAAATGATGGCTGTCGGATCCTCTCATTATGATGTTGACCGTTTCGGGTCCTTTTTCCGGACATCTCCGCGCCAATCTGATGTGATGATTGTCTCTGGCACCGTCACGAAAAAAATGGCGCCCATCCTGCGCCGCCTTTACGATCAAATGCCTGAACCGAAATGGGTCATTGCCATGGGATCCTGCGCAACAGCTGGCGGTCCATACGTGAAATCATACAGTGTCGTCAAAGGGGTCGATCAAATTGTCCCGGTGGATGTGTACATACCAGGCTGCCCGCCAAATCCAGCAGCCTTAATCTATGGAATCAATAAATTAAAAGAGAAGATTGCTTATGAGGCAAAGACCGGGAAGAAGGTGATGTAGGTGGGCCGGCGGGATATAGAGGTACTGAAAAGAATGGCAGAAGAGAATGCGAAGCGGCGGGCAAAAAAGAGCTCCGCTGAAGAGCCGAAAGTAGAGCCAAAAGAAGAGACAAAAGTTGAAAAGACCAATCCAACAGAGGCAGCCATTGAGCCTATTACTGACCCAGAAGACCTCATAAAGAAAAAAGCTGCGGCTGCCGCGAAAGCAAAGGCCGCAGCCCTCGCCAAGCAAAAGAGAATGGCAGAGGGAGAGAATGAAGAAGCGGATGATCTAGCGAAGAAAAAAGCCGCAGCAGCCGCAAAAGCAAAAGCGGCCGCCCTCGCCAAGCAAAAGAGAATGGCAGAGGGAGAGAATGAAGAAGCGGATGACCTCGTGAAGAAAAAAGCCGCAGCAGCCGCAAAAGCAAAGGCCGCAGCCCTCGCCAAGCAAAAGAGAATGGCAGAGGGAGAGAATGAAGAAGCGGATGACCTCATAAAGAAAAAAGCCGCAGCTGCCGCAAAAGCAAAAGCGGCCGCCCTCGCCAAGCAAAAAAGAATGGCAGAGGGAGAGAATGAAGAAGCGAATGACCTCGTGAAGAAAAAAGCCGCGGCTGCCGCGAAAGCAAAAGCAGCAGCCATCGCCAAACAAAAGAGAATGGCAGAGGGAGAGAATGAAGAAGCGGATGACCTAGCGAAGAAAAAAGCCGCAGCAGCCGCGAAAGCAAAGGCCGCTGCCCTCGCCAAGCAAAAGAGAATGGCAGAGGGAGAAGAAGCAGGAACAGATGACCTCGCAAAGAAAAAAGCCGCAGCAGCCGCGAAAGCAAAAGCGGCCGCCCTTGCCAAGCAGAAGAGAATGGCAGAGGGAGGAGAAGCAGGAGCGGAAGATTTAGCAAAGAGAAAAGCGGCAGCAGCCGCAAAAGCGAAAGCGGCGGCTCTCGCCAAACAAAACCGAGATACAGACCCAGATAAAGAAAAGGCGAAAGCCATTGCTGCGGCAAAAGCGAAAGCAGCGGCAGCAGCCAAGCTAAAGGGAGCAGCAGGAAAGGAGCCAAAAGAGAGTTCCGAAGAAGCGGCTCCTTCACCCAATCAATCGCTCCTTAACTCTTATACAGCAATCATTAAGGAGGAGCTTGGAGCGGATAGTTTGGTAGATGCCTATATTAATAGACTTTCAAAGGATGTTCCTACCTTGGTTGTGAATAGGGAGGCCTATCTGGAAGTGGTAACATGCTTGCGCAATCATCCAAAGCTTCAATTTAATTACTTATCAGAAATTCACGGAACGGACTTTTTGAAGCATTTTGAAGTATATTTATATTTACAATCGTTGTCATTTAAGCGGGATGTTGTCGTAAAGGTGAAGATAGACCGGGAGCAGCCGGAGATTGAGTCGGTGACACCGCTATGGCCGGGGGCGAACTGGGCCGAGTCAGAAGCGTATGATTTACTTGGTATCCATTTTACCGGGCATCCGGATTTGAAACGCATCCTATTGGGGGAGGAGTGGGAAGGCTACCCGCTTCGCAAGGATTATGTCCAATATGATGATGTGGAGGTGTAGCGGATGATTCGTACAGAGGAAATGCTGTTGAATGTTGGCCCTCAGCACCCGAGTACTCATGGGGTTCTGCGCATCGTCGTCAAGATTGACGGGGAAATCATCACGGAGGCGACACCTGTTATCGGCTATTTACATAGGGGGACGGAGAAGCTTGCGGAGGATTTGCAATATACGCAAATCATTCCATACACGGACCGGATGGATTATTTATCTGCGATGACGAATAATTATGTGCTTTGCCATGCCGTTGAGACGATGATGAATATCGAGGTGCCGGAGCGGGCGGAGTACCTGCGCATCATAGCGATGGAGCTTGGCCGAATTGCGAGCCATCTTGTAGCATGGGGTACATTCGTTCTTGACCTAGGAGCAACGAGCCCGTTCATCTATGCATTCAGGGAGAGGGAGATGATTCTTAATTTTCTCAATGAACTGTCAGGGGCACGCCTCACCTTCAACTATATGCGTATTGGCGGCGTGAAGTGGGATGCACCGGACGGATGGCTTGAGAAGGTGGCAAATTTCATCCCGTATATGCGTGAGCAGCTTGCCGGTTATCGTGATCTGGTCAGCGGCAATGAAATCTTCCAGACTCGGGTAAAAGGGATTGGGATTTATTCGGCGGATGAGGCAATTGCGTATTCACTCAGCGGTCCGAATTTAAGATGCACAGGCATTGATCAAGATCTCCGAAAGACGGCGCCCTATTCCATTTATGACCGTTTTAATTTTAGCAGTGTTACACGTGAAACAGGAGATGTGCTCTCCCGCTATGAAATCCGCTTGGATGAAATGGAAGAATCCCTGAAGATCCTAGAGCAGGCCATTGAGCAATTTCCGGAGAGTGGACCGGTCCTTGCGAAGGTGCCAAAAATTGTGAAGCCGCCAAAGGGAGAGGGGTTTGTCCGCATTGAATCCCCGCGTGGTGAGATTGGCTGCTATATAGCGAGTGAGGGGAAGAAGGAGCCGTATCGTCTGAAATTTAGGCGTCCTTCCTTCTATAACCTTCAAATTCTGCCGAAATTATTAAAGGGAGAAAATATTGCGAATCTCGTTGCGATTCTAGGAGCTATTGATATCGTGCTTGGGGAGGTTGATGGGTGATGGTGCAGGATTTACTGACCTCGGCGCCCAGCCTTGGAACGTTTGCGTTCTTTTTCATTGCTGCGGTTGTGCTCATGTTTGTCATCTTAGGCTTTGTTACTTTTGCGATATTGGCAGAGCGGAAGGTGATGGGCTATATGCAGCTCCGTCACGGACCGAATCAGCTTGGCGGGAATTTCGGCTTGCTGCAGACGGTAGCAGATGTATTGAAGCTCTTGATTAAGGAGGACACGGTGCCAGCGATGGCTGATAAGCCGCTCTTTAAGCTTGCACCGATGATAGCTTTTGCACCAGCCATGATGGTCGTTGCTGTTCTGCCGTTTACAGATAAGCTCCAGTTCGCCGACCTTGGCGTGGGTCTCCTCTATTATATTGCGGTCTCGAGCTTATCGACGGTCGGCATCCTGGCGGCCGGGTGGGCCTCCAATAATAAGTACTCGCTCCTTGGGGGGATGCGGGCCGGTGCCCAGATGATTTCCTATGAGGTGCCGCTTGTGATGTCGGTGATTGGCGTCGTCCTCTTGAGTGGAAGTCTCAATTTAAATGACATTGTCGCCGGGCAGGAGGGCCTGTGGAATATCGTCAAGCAGCCGCTCGCCTTCATCATCTTCTTCATAGCAGCAGTCGCAGAATTGAACCGGGTGCCGTTTGACCTGTCCGAGGCGGAATCAGAGCTTGTTGCCGGATTCCATGTGGAGTACTCAGGATTCCGATGGGCATTCTTCATGCTGTCAGAGTATGTGTATATGTTTGCGATGGCGGCGCTGACTGTCGTACTATTCCTCGGCGGCTGGCATCCGCTGCCGTTTCTTGATGTGATTCCAGGAGCAATTTGGTTTGCGTTGAAATGGTTTGCCGTAACCTTCTTCCTCATCTGGGTACGAGTCACCCTGCCGCGTCTGAGAGCGGACCATTTAATGGAGTTCGGCTGGAAGGTGCTTTTGCCGCTGGCGCTTGTGAATATTTTTGTGACGGCCCTATTGTTGAAAATCATGTAAGGGAGGATATCCTATGCTCGGTCTAGTCAAAGGTTTGAAATATACGCTGAAGAATCTAACCAAGGATAAAGTCACCTATGATTACCCAAATGAACCGATGATGCTTCCGGACCGGTTCCGCGGCATCCAGAAATTCTATCCGGAGAAATGCATCGTCTGCAATCAATGTGTGAACATCTGCCCGACAGATTGCATTCACCTCACCGGGAAGAAGCACCCTGATCCCACTAAGAAGGGTAAGAAGATTATCGACACCTACGATATCAATTTTGAGATTTGTATTTTATGTGATTTATGTACAGAGGTCTGCCCAACGGAGGCTATCGTGATGACG
Organism: Gracilibacillus sp. Marseille-QA3620; assembly: GCF_054950035.1. Lineage (NCBI taxonomy): Bacteria > Bacillati > Bacillota > Bacilli > Caryophanales > Bacillaceae > Gracilibacillus > Gracilibacillus sp. Marseille-QA3620. The sequence continues at coordinate 4,028,995 of NZ_CM143102.1, read as the reverse complement.
AATAATTTTGAGCTTGCCGAGTATAGCCGGGATGAATTATTTAAGAATCTCCAGTGGCTTGATGAGAATGATGAAAATATTCGAAAGGTGAATCAGCAATGAGCGGGGAAGTCATCGCATTTATGATTTTAGGATTTACGGCCGTCGCTGGCGCGGTCATGATGATCAACTTGACGAAGGTCATGCATATGATGCTGGCGCTTGTTTTGACCTTCGTCAGCGTGGCCGGTATCTTCCTGCTCTTATCAGCGGAATTTACGGCGGTCGTCCAGATTATGATTTACTCAGGTGCCATCACGATCATCATGCTCTTTGGCATCATGCTGACGAATCACCAGGATGAGAGCCCATCAAAGGTCCGGCCATTGGGCAAGGCATTGATTCTGCTTGGAATCCTCGGCTTTGCTGCTGTGGTGTATGCCGGCATTTATGATTTGGACTTTGGCAATCAGTCCGAACGGCTTCATGCGGATAATACCGAGAAGATTGGGATCTCCATCTTCAGTGAGTATGTGATTCCGTTTGAGCTCTTGTCTGTGCTGCTTCTTGTTGGGCTTGTCGGTGCGATTGTTCTTGCGAAAAAGGATGAAAAGGAGGATGGGGATTCATGAGCACGGTACCGCTTCCGGCCTATTTAACATTGGCCTTGATTTTATTTTGCATCGGACTGTACGGCGCATTGACGAAAAGGAACATGATCATGGTCCTCGTCTCCATTGAATTGATGCTGAACGCCGTCAATATCAACCTTATTGCCTTCAGCAAGCTGGGGCCTGCCCCGGCCATTGACGGTCAGGTCTTCGCCTTATTTGTCATAGCCGTCGCAGCGATTGAGGCGGCTGTCGGGCTCGCAATTTTGATTGCTTTATACCGAAATCGCAAAACCGTCAATGTGGATGAGATGAATAAGCTGAACCATTCTAGTTAGAAGGGGAAATGTATACATGATGGAGTTTGTGTGGGTCATCCCGCTAGTTCCCCTGCTGTCATTTGTGATTCTCTTGCTCTTCGGCCAGAGGTTGAAGCAGACGAGCGCCTATATTGGAACCGGCCTATTGGCCCTGACCTTTATCGGGGCGGCCTTTATTCTCGTCGAGCGTATCGATTCACCAACCTACCGAGCCTCATTTGAGTGGCTGAAGGCAGGGGATATTCGCCTGACAGCAGGTGTTGAGGTCAATCAATTGAATGCATTGACGCTTGTGATCGTGTCACTGGTCAGTGTACTTGTACATATGTATTCCATCGGCTATATGAAGGGGGATGGACGAATAGCTACCTTCTATGCCTATTTGGGATTGTTTACGTTTGCAATGCTTGGGCTGGTTCTGTCGCCGAATCTCCTCCAGCTGTATGTGTTTTGGGAGTTGGTCGGCTTAGGTTCCTTCCTCTTGATTGGATTCTACTTTTATAAGGAGTCCGCCCGTGATGCTGCGAAGAAGGCATTCATCATGACACGGATCGGGGATGTTGGCTTATTGATCGGAATGATGCTCTTATTCTGGCAGACTGGCACCTTCGAGATCGCGGATATCTTTGCAAAAGTGGAATCGGGAGCGGTATCAGATGGAATGATTACGTTGACAGCCATCCTCATCTTCATCGGGGCGATGGGGAAATCAGGGCAATTCCCGCTTCACACCTGGCTTCCGGATGCGATGGAGGGGCCGACACCGGTTTCCGCCCTTATCCATGCGGCGACCATGGTTGCCGCAGGTGTGTATCTCGTTGCGACAATGTTCCCGCTCTTCCTTGCCAGCGAGGCTGCCTTGCTGACAGTTGCGATTATTGGCGCATTCACAGCAATCTTTGCGGCACTGATTGCAATCGGCCAAAATGATATTAAACGAATTCTTGCGTATTCAACGGTCAGTCAATTAGGCTACATGATGCTTGCGCTCGGCTCTGCCGGATATGTTGCCGGGGTATTCCATTTAACGACGCATGCCTTCTTCAAGGCGCTGTTATTCCTAGCGGCAGGAAGTGTCATTCATGCGGTAAAGACGCAGAACATCCTTGAGATGGGCGGCTTATTTTCAAAGCTGCGCCTGACAGGTATGCTCTTTCTCATCGGGACATTGGCATTGACCGGATTTCCGCTTCTTTCAGGCTTCTTCAGTAAAGATGAGATCTTGATTTCTGCCTGGAATGCCGGCCATCCGGTACTGTTTGCCTTAGCTCTCATCACAGCAGTCTTGACGGCCTTTTATATGTTCAGGCTCTTCTTCTTGGTGTTCACTGGCCCGGCTAAAATGAAGGGGCAAGTAAAGGAGTCTCCAAGAAATATGATTATACCGATGATGGTGCTTGGTGTGCTCGCTATTTTCTCTGGCTACCTCAATACCCCTTGGTTTGGAGAATATCTAAGGGAGTGGCTAATGGAAGGGAATGTATATATGGAGGCGAGTCATACAGAGGCTCCTGGCTGGATTGCGCTGGCAGCGGTTCTTGCTTTTCTGGCAGGAAGCGGCGGAGCGTATTGGCTGTTTGGCAGAAAAGGGAGTGAAGACCTGGAGATGCCAGGTATGCTCGTGAATAAATTTTATGTGGATGAGATGTACGCTAAGACAGCCGTTCCGCTTGTGCAGGGAATTGGTTATGTGCTTTCTTGGTTTGACCGGTATATTGTGCAAGGGATTGGCTCGCTCATCAGCGGAGTGATTGACCGGCTGGGGGCTAGGGGAGCAGATGCCGGGAATGGGCAGATGCAGCTATACGGGGCAGTCGCCTTTATCGGCCTTGCCGTTATCCTCGTCGTCTTTGCACTGACAGGGGGGTATGTACGATGATGTTGACCTTGCTTGTTTTCGCACCGCTTCTGTTCATGCTGATCCTCTGGCTCATGCCAAGTGATAACAAACGATTACTTAAGCTGGTCGGTGTGCTCGGGACAGTCATCCCGCTAGTTCTTTCATTAATTATCGCTGTATCCGGACTTAAATGGAGCAGCTATGCCGTTTATGCGAACTGGTTCCAGCTCGGCAATACGGGCAATGAATTCAGCCAGATGTATGCTGTTCCGTTTGAGCTTGGGATTGATGGATTTTCCTTTGTGATGATTCTTTTAACAGCTGTACTCAGTACGCTTGCGGCAATAGCGTCCACCTGGCAGATAGAGAAGGGATGGAAAGGATATTTCAGTCTGTTCCTGCTGCTTGAGACAGGGATGCTCGGTGTGTTTGCGGCTGAGAACTTGATTTTATTTTTCCTCTTCTTTGAGGTGACACTTGTGGCAACCTTCTTCTTAGTTGGGAAATGGGGAGGATTTGACCGCGAGAAGGCTGCGTATCGTTTTTTGATCTATAACGGTCTCGGTTCAGCGATCTTGCTATTCGTGATTGCCGTCTTGTTCGCAAAGACAGGCACGTCCAATATCGAGATTCTAAAACAAATTCTTTCTCTCGGCGGACAAACATTATTGTCCCCAATCAGCTCAGAATTGAAGTATGGATTGCTTATTGCTTTGATTGTGGCCTTCGGCATTAAACTGCCAATCTTCCCGCTTCATTCCTGGGTATTGAAGGTCCATGTTGAGGCGCCTCCCGCTGTGGTCATGCTCCATGCCGGTATTCTCTTGAAGATTGGCGCCTATGGTCTGATTCAATTTGCTGTCGGACTGTTCCCGGAGGAGTTCAGCAAGATTTCCTTTTGGATCATCCTGCTTGGTGTGGTTAATCTTTTATACGGGGCATTCCTTGCTCTTATCCAGACAAACTTCAAGCTTTTGCTCGCCTATTCGTCTGTCTCCCATATGGGGATTGTGCTAATGGGGCTTGGCGCGATGAATGATGCGGGCATGCAGGGAGCAATCTTCCAAGTTGTGTCCCATGGACTGATTGCCAGTTTGTTCTTCCTCTTGGTGGGAGTCTTGCAGGATCGCTATGAAACGACCGATATGAGGAGGCTCGGCGGACTTTGGAACGGGATGCCGGTGTTCTCCGGCTTCTTGCTCACCGCCGGGATGGCATCGCTCGGCTTGCCTGGATTATCAGGGTTTGTAAGTGAATTTCTCGCCTTCCTCGGGGTGTTTGAGAAGGAAGCTGTTCTTGGTGCGATAGGAGCACTGGGACTTATTCTGACAGCTGTTTATGTACTCCGTTCTGTGCTGAAAATGACATTCGGCAGCGGGGATGAACAGGCCCATGACCTTCGCTTGGTCGAATGGGTCCCGGCAGCTGTCTTAGTTGGCATTATTGTGCTCATCGGTGTTTATCCATCCATCCTTGAGCGCGCAATTTCAGGAATAGGGGGGTGAGGCGGAATGGATATGGATACCCTGCTTTCATTTAACTGGAGCTTAATGATGCCGGAGTTTATCATCCTTGCCGCGGCGGTTCTGCTCTCCATCCTGGACCTTGTTATGCCGAAGGAGGTTGGGAGAAGAATCCTTGGCTGGTTCGCATTCGTGAGTGTGCTGCTTGCCTTAGTGATGGTTGTCAGCCTGACTTCAGCAGAGCCAGGTTCAATCTTGTATGATACTTTTGTGCTCGATACATTCGCGAAAGCCTTTAAGATGGTCCTCTTAATTGGGGCCGCCATCGTGCTGCTTTTAGCAATCGATCATAAGCCAGCAGGAGGGATGGGGCCGTATCAGGGAGAGTTCTTCTATTTATTCCTAACCGCCCTTCTAGGCGGAATGGTCATGACATCTAGTGCTGACTTAATTACACTCTTTGTCGGTCTTGAACTGCTCTCTGTCTCCTCCTACATCCTTGCGGGTATGAGAAAATCATCAGTCAAGTCAACAGAGGCTGCGATGAAATATGTCGTTAATGGCGGCATCTCGACAGCTATCATTCTATTCGCGATGAGCTACTTGTACGGACTCGGCGGAACGACGAATCTCTATGAGCTCAGTAACCAATTCGCGATTGAGACGAACGCGCAATATCAATATATAGCTGGACTATCCTTCTTCATCCTGCTGGTCGGTCTGTCGTTCAAGCTGGCCACCGTACCGTTTCATATGTGGGCACCGGATGTGTACGAGGGTTCGCCTACTCCTGTTACCGCCTTTTTGAGCATCGTCTCAAAGGCAGCCGGGTTCGCCCTCCTTATGCGGGTTGTTGTGACTGTCTTTATGACGGCAACGATGGATTCCATCGGATTTCTCTCCATCTTCACCGCCAATCACCAGTATGTAGCGGTACTAGCGGGAATGACGATGCTGGTCGGAAACATCATCGCCCTCCGCCAAAGAAGCTTGAAGAGAATGCTCGCCTACTCCAGCATCGGTCATGCCGGATATTTGCTAGCTGCAGTGGCTGCCTTTGGCCAATATACGATTGAAGCGCTCTGGTTCTATTTGATCGCCTATGTGTTCATGGTGGCAGGCGCCTTAGCCATCATCCAATTCATGATCAAGGACGGGGAAGAGGATGATGTGTATGTCTTGGCCGGCTTATATAAGCGGGCACCTGTCTTGGCTGTATCAATGAGCATCTTCCTTCTATCGCTCGCTGGGATACCGGCAACAGCTGGTTTCATCGGGAAGCTGAATATCTTCGTCAGCTTCTTTGCAAAGGAGGATGGTCATTACATCTTGGCAGCAATCATGCTCATTGCCACTGTCATCTCTTATGTGTTCTACTTCAACGTCATGGTCCATATGTTTGCCCGCCCAGGTGAGGAGCGGCGAGAGCGCGCGGTTTCCCTCCCGATGGGGCTCGCCATTGGATTATGCGTAGGCGGAACGCTCCTCCTCGGACTGTTCCCGAATGTCCTGCTTGATTTTTATCAAGGAAACTTCGCGGACATGGTGAATTTATTGAGATAAGGAAGGCTCGTCCGGCTTTGGCTGGGCGGGCTTTTTTTGTGCTGTCATGGGGTGGAGGGTGTCTGCAGGGGATACGGGTTTCGCTCATACACTACATTTACCCCCCTATAAGGGTTTAGCCGCGCCCATACCCTGATATTTTCGCTCTTAAATAAAGGATTCATCAATATTTCCTTCAGAAACGAAGACCGATCCCGGCTGGAAGATAAGATTTTAGAGGATATTGTCTTCAAAAGGAACTATAAATGACGCCATTTTGATATTGAGAGCCTTTTCGAGAGAAAAATCTACGCAGGACACCTAAATAACACAGACTGTTTACGAGAAGATTCATTCGAGATGATGTCTATAACTTTTCTCCCTCCCCAAATGGGCTGACATTTTTCCAGTGTATGGTTCCAGATGCGAAAATTAGTTTAGAAACTTACCATTTTGTAAGTGTGTTAGGGGGAGGAATGGTTTACAATAGTATGGATGTTTATTAGGCGTATCGATCTAGTTTTCTGAAGGATTGATTGATATTACCAAACATTATTACTTATATTTATAGGGATTAAGGACTTTTTTGCAGAAATTAGTCGATTAATTGCAGAAAAAGAGGAAGACAGGAAATAAATATGTTACACTGTTATCGTATATCTCTGGGTATAGAAGGGAAATGATCATGAGTAGTTTTGGATTTCAAGCTTTAATCAGTATCATCAGTCATTTATTTTTTATAGGGGTGACATGGTGGGCGCTGCAAGCGATCCATTTCGATAAGCTGCTTCGGGCTGGCCGGGTTGTACAGGCAAGAGTGCTGTATATTTTGCTGACAATCGCGATTGGGTCGACAGTGAGCGGATTTTTCCTGACGTATTTGGGATATTCACGGCAATTACCGCTTTTGTTTGAGTAATGTCAGATGATGACGAACGGACTTATGTATTTACATACCTCTCTTTGGGGCAAACTAGCTCTATGGGGAGAGTGAGGTACATGCTTAAAAAGGTCGTATTACCTGTAATTGTTGGTTTGATGCTTTTATATGTAGGGAATAAAACGACAGAAGCTTTGGCAACGAGTGATTTAGAAAAAATCGTTGATCGAGTTTTTGAGATAAATCCAGACGCTGATGTTTTGGGCTGGAGTATCTTAGCGCGCTCAAGTACAAAGGGAAGTCTGTCAGTTGTGACATCCGAGGTTAAAGAACGGTTTACTGACTATGTGTGGACAGAGGAGAATACTTCTGATTACCAGGCATGGACAGGCAGTCGTGTCGATGAGGAATTGGGTGTACGTTCTACTATTAAGGTAATGTCTGATGAACGTAATGAAATTGCGATTTTGTACTCTATTCAGGGTGAGAAATGGTCAGACGGACATGCAGCTTATATCCGTAAGCAAATGAAAACCGGGAAGAAAGGTTTATTTAAAAATGAACCTGATTATTTCGCTTGTCTAAAGGTGAGAACCGGTGATACTATGGATAAGGTTGTTTATAAAAACTGGATGAAATTATTTGATGCAACGTCAGTGGAAAGTGCTGTAGAGAGCGATTTCATATCAATTTCTGCTAACAGCAAACAATTTGAAAATACGCTGCCAAATGGGGTTAACCTTCAGCTTGCATTCCGCGAAACACAGGAGGAGGAAGGAACAACCGTTACCATTGGCACACCGATAATAGCATTTGAATACTAATATAGAGATATTGAACGCGGAGGGGAATAAATTTGGAAAAGATCATTGTCCGCGGCGGAAACAGGTTGGAAGGTACAGTTCGAGTAGAGGGTGCTAAAAACGCCGTTTTACCTGTATTAGCTGCAACATTATTAGCAAGTGAAGGAAAAAGCGTTCTTAAAGACGTTCCGGAACTATCCGATGTATATACGATTAACGAAGTAATCCGTAACTTAAATACAGAAGTAACTTTCAGTAACAATACGGTAACCGTTGATGCTTCTAAGCCGTTATTTGATGAGGCGCCATTTGAATATGTTCGCAAAATGCGTGCTTCTGTCCTCGTGATGGGTTCCCTTTTAGCGCGTAACGGGAAAGCTCGCGTAGCACTTCCTGGCGGCTGTGCGATTGGGTCCCGCCCGATTGACCAGCACTTAAAAGGATTCGAGGCAATGGGTGCAAAAGTCAGAGTCGGCAATGGTTTCATTGAAGCAGAGGTTGATGGTCGTCTTAAAGGTGCGAAGATTTATTTGGACTTCCCAAGTGTGGGTGCAACAGAAAACATTATGATGGCAGCTGCTCTAGCCGATGGTCTAACGATTCTTGAGAACTGCGCAAAAGAGCCTGAAATTGTTGATTTGGCGAACTACTTGAACAAAATGGGCGCTAAAGTGAAAGGTGCTGGCACAGCAACGATTCGCATTGAAGGTGTAGACAAACTTTACGGCACAGAACACCACATTATCCCAGACCGTATCGAAGCAGGAACATTCATGGTTGCTGCGGCAATTACAGGAGGAAATGTCCTAGTACAAGGAGCCGTTTTAGAACATTTATCATCCCTTGTTGCCAAAATGGAAGAGATGGGTATTATCGTTCAGGAAGAGAAAGATGGTCTTCGTGTAATTGGTCCAGATATCATGAAAGCTGTGGATATCAAGACAATGCCACACCCAGGTTTCCCAACAGATATGCAATCACAGATGATGGCCCTATTGCTTCGTGCAAAAGGCACAAGCATGATCACAGAAACGGTCTTCGAAAACCGTTTTATGCATGTGGAGGAATTCCGCCGCATGAACGCTGACATCAAGATTGATGGGCGCTCTGTTATCATTTCCGGTGATGCGAACCTGCAAGGAGCAGAAGTTTCTGCAACGGATTTACGTGCAGCTGCAGCCTTGATCCTATCTGGATTAGTGGCTGATGGCGTTACCCGCGTAACTGAGCTTAAGCATCTTGACCGCGGATACGTAAACTTCCACGGAAAATTGGCATCCCTAGGTGCAGACATCGAACGCATTAATGAAACAAAGGAACAAACCGAAATTATCGCTGAAAATGCTTAATTTTATTCATAGCAATGTATCGAAAGCCAGGCTCATGGTCTGGCTTTTTTGTATTGCGTACTCCATTCTATGAAAAGGATATCCTAAATAGACATATCAACAGCTTATGCACAATTATCCACAGACTAACTCACAAACTTTCAACAAGTTATGCACATGATAGGCATAGTTATGCACAGGATTATCCACATATTCAATGGTAAAAATGACACTTCAGAAAAATAAACATGATTACACTAAGTTCGAGAGTGAAATTTTTGTAGGAATTCGTCTAAAAATATTTTTCCACGATTTATCCACAAAGTTATACACAGCATGTTGATAATGGGGATAATTGTTTGAAAATAATGAAAGTTTGATAGAATGTTAGGAAGGAGGTGAATCAGAATGAAAAATCTAGACAACAGTCTGCTCATCAAAATCATCCTGTTGCTGGTTATTGCCATCATCATCTTCAAATTAGTGAATGTCCTATTAAACCTCATTCTTGCCGCAGCTTTCGTCTTCATACTCATAGCTTCTATTCGAGAATACCAAAAACGAAAGGGCTAACCTGTACATATTTCCCGCTGTCAGTTCATACATATGAAGAGTATTGGATAACTGAATAGAGGGGAGAAAGCCATATATGAAGCATTGGAAGCCAGTCCTTGTCACACTAAGCGTCATTGCCGTTGTTGTTATTCTTATACCAGCTCTCCTGGTGGCACCTTTCTCAGATAAGAAGGAAACCGCCGCACAACCAGCATCAACACCGAAGGAAAAGCCAAAGGAGGATGATCCCATGGCAAGTATTAATGTATTCCGTAATAAAACCAATACGGTCGAAACCGTCAATCTAGAGGATTACGTCGTCGGGGTCGTCGCTGCTGAAATGCCGGCAAGCTTCGAGATGGAGGCGCTGAAAGCACAGGCATTGACGGCCAGGACGTTTGTGACAAAGACCTTAACGGCTCAAAAGAAAAAGGATCTCCCATCAAATGCTGACATCACCGATACGGTCAATGACCAAGTATACTTAAGTGATGAGGAGCTGCGGGCACAGTGGGGCAATCAATATGAGGAAAAGCGAAAAAGGATTGAAGAGGCTGTCCAAGCGACGAGAGGGCAGATTCTAACGTATAAGGATGAATTAATCACACCATCCTTCTTCTCCACGAGCAACGGCTACACGGAAAATTCAGAGGACTATTGGCAGAATCCGCTCCCATACCTACGCAGTGTCGAAAGTCCATGGGATAAAGATTCACCCAAATATCTTCAAGAAACAAAGATGACCTTGAATGAATTTGAGCGCATGCTCGGCATCCAGGTCGGCAGCAAGACCGACATCGGCCAGATTATCTCCCGCACCGAAGGAAAGCGCATCGCCCAAATCAAAATCGGCGGCAAGACACTCACCGGCAAAGAGGTTCGTGAAAAGCTCAACCTCAAATCGAGCGACTTCACCTGGTACCGAAAAGGAAATGATATCGTCATCACAACAAAGGGCTACGGCCATGGCGTCGGTATGAGCCAATACGGAGCGAACGGTATGGCAAAGGAAGGAAAGACCTACAAGGACATCCTCGCGCACTACTATAAGGATATCAGCATCAAGGAGGCAACTGCTTACCTGCCCACCTATACCACTGCGAAGAAATAAAGGACTGCTGCGGCAGTCTTTTTTGCATACTTTTAATAGAAAATGCATAAACTAAAAAATTTTTCCTGTCTCATGTATATATTTTCTGAAAAGTGTTCAGAATGATGCCAGAGGTGATGAAAATGAGAGAGGAAGAAAAGAAGCGATCTTCTCAATCGTCAAAATGGAAAGGTATCACAAAGAAACGTTGGTTCTTACCAGCAATCTATATCACAAGTGCAGCCGTCCTTTTGACAGGAGTTTTAGTGTATCAAGCAAGTGATGATGAATTCACAAAAGAGCCATCTGAAACAAGACAGAACATAACAAGCGAAGGAACAGAGCCATCCATTGAAGTAAATAATTCACTTGAAACATTTACAATCCCAATGGCGGAAGCTGATTCAGCTGTCATCAAGAAGGAATTCTATGATGTCAACGGTGATACAAAACAGCAAGAGGCATCACTCGTTTTCTATAATAATACGTATCAGCCAAATACAGGCATTGACTACGCCATGAAAGATGGCAAAGAATTCGAAGTCATCGCATCCATGAGCGGTAAGGTAACATCTGTTCAAGAAGACGCATTGCTTGGAAACAGCATCGTCATTGAACACGAAAAAGGCATGGAAACTCATTACTCTTCCGTAACTGATATTGAAGTCAAGGAAGGCGAAACAGTCAAACAAGGCGAAGCAATCGCGAAAAGTTCCACAAGCGGAATCAATGCTGAAGCCGGCAACCATGTCCACTTTGAAATCAGGAAAGACCAAACAGCCGTCAATCCATTAGACTATCTCGACAAACCGTTAAGTTCATTAAAAGCTGACCAATCAAAAGCAGAAGAAAAAGCAGCTGATCAAAAAGATGAAAAAACTACAACTGAAGATAGCGACAGTACAGAAACTGGAGAAGAAACCGGTAACTAATGGTCATCACACCCTTGGGCGATAATTCGCCCAGGGGTGTTTTTATTCGACGGATATCCATCTATTTCTCGGGAAATATCCTCATTTTAATTTCCAAAAGTAGGCGAATGCCAGCGATATTTGTAATGGCCAGGCATATGATTTAATAGGCAGACCAGTGAAAAAGAAGGTGTTATCTTGTCCTTATTGTGGATTTTGTGCATAAACATGGAACCAAGCTAATAAACTGTTACAAACCTGAATTAGCGAGAGAGGGCTCTAGAGGTGGGAATCGTCATATTCTATCAGCGATCTAAGAAAAGTTAACACTCTTTCTATATAAGCATTCATTTTTATTTATAAGCCGCGAGTCTCTATCTTGTACTCCTCTTATTACAAATAGGGAGGGCGAGTGAATTGCACGATTACATCAAAGAAAGAACTATCAAGATTGGGAAGTATATCGTGGAAACGAGAAAAACTGTTCGCGTGATTGCGAAGGAGTTTGGTGTATCCAAAAGTACTGTCCATAAGGATTTGACGGAGCGTCTGCCGGATATTAATGCGGAGTTGGCCAATGAGGTGAAGGAGATTCTTGATTACCATAAGTCGATCAGGCATCTTCGAGGGGGAGAGGCGACGAAGCAGAAGTATCGGAAGGCAGAGGAGGAGCCGGTTCAATGAGACTGGCTGTGCAGATGATGTGTTGAAGGGCCGGTTTGTCGGCCTTTTTATTATGGGGAGATTTATATTCGAACTCATTCCCACCGGATTGGGCTGCGCTTTCCGTGGGAAGCTGCTTTAGCCTCCTCGCCTGTGTCAGAGGTGTCTCGAGCCTGCTTCCTTCTCCCACAGGAGTCTTCGCCCAATCCTGCGTGAATGGGTGGGTGGAGAGAGAATATGTGGATTTTAAAAATACAAGGGGGGCATTCACGCTTCACTGCCATCTGCTCGAATAGATGTGGATGAGTGTTCAAACGCATTCCCGCCGGATTGGGCTGCGCTTTCCGTGGGGGAAGCTGCTTTAGCCTCCTCGCCTGCGTCAGAGGTGTCTCGAGCCTGCTTCCTTCTCCCACAGGAGTCTTCGCTCAATCCTGCGTGAATGGGTGGGTGGAGAGAGAATGTGCGGCTTTTAAAATACAAGGGGAGCATTCACGCTTCACCGCCATCTACTCGTTTAGATGTGGATAGAGGGTCCTAACGCATTCCCGCCAGATTGGGCTGCGCTTTCCGTGGGGGAAGCGCTGAGCCTGTTCGCCTGCGGCAGAACGGTCTCAGACCTGCTTCCTTCTCCCACAGGAGTCTTCGCCCAATCCTGCGGGAATGGATGGGTGGAGAGAGAATGTGCGGCTTTTAAAATACATGGACTAACATTCATCAGCCTTCTCCATCGAGTCATTTTTATGATGTGATGAGTCGTTCTAACGCATTCCCGCAGGATTGGACTTCGCTTTCCGCGGGGGAAGCGCTGAGCCTGTTCGCCTGCGGCAGAACGGTCTCATGCCTGCTTCCTTCTCCCACAGGAGTCTTCGCCCAATCCAGCGGGAATGGGTGGGGGCAGAGAGAATGTACAGCCTCTAAAAGACAAGGGTAGCATTCATCAGCTTTTCTATCTAGTTGTTAGTCCAAGTGGATAAGGTGTTATTAAGCATTCAATATAAACATGGCCGTATGTTGAATAGCGAGCTGAACATAATAACAGAATCCATTCAAATTGAGTTATACACATGTGGACAGTTTTCGCTTGTATGGAGTATTTCAAAATCAAAGATTAAAAGGTACATTACATTCCATCCCAATCCTTCTCCTTATTTGAACAAGCAATGCAAGAACCGCACTCAATCCTAAACCCAACCAATGATTGCAGCGGAAAGCGCCGTCTACAGCGAAAAATCACTTAGAAAGCTCCCCAAAAGTGTCACTTCAAACAAACTCACACTTATCAATAAACCAACCATAAATAATCCTTTTGTGTAAAAACAACTTAAATTAAGCAAAAATAGAACGTTTGCACTATTTACCATAAAAATTATTTTAAAACAACTCTTGAATTTCATTTTTTACCCTAAATAGTCCAAAATTTTAAGCGAAAAGTTCCTTTTTTTCAACAAAATATGATAAAATTCTTAATTAGTACAGAAGTAGGAAACTGATTGTTTCTTGAGGAGGATTATTCGTTTATGTTTTCGAGAGATATTGGGATCGATTTGGGCACGGCGAATGTGCTCATCCACGTAAAGGGTAAGGGCATCGTTTTAAATGAGCCCTCTGTTGTTGCGCTTGATAAGAACACAAATCGAGTGCTGGCTGTTGGAGAAGAAGCGCGTCGCATGGTTGGACGGACACCGGGAAACATCATCGCGATTCGCCCATTGAAGGATGGCGTCATTGCAGACTTTGATGTGACGGAATCCATGCTGAAGTATTTCATTAACAAGCTGGATGTGAAAGGTGTATTAACAAAGCCGCGCATCCTCATTTGCTGCCCGACAAACATCACAAGTGTTGAGCAGAAGGCCATTCGTGAAGCGGCTGAGAAGAGCGGCGGCAAGAAGGTTTATTTAGAAGAAGAGCCGAAGATTGCGGCAATCGGTGCTGGAATGGATATCTTCCAGCCAAGTGGTAACATGGTTATTGACATCGGCGGTGGAACAACGGATATCGCCGTTCTTTCCATGGGTGACATCGTAACATCTGCATCCATCAAAATGGCCGGCGATAAATTCGATGCCGAGATTTTAAATTACATCAAGCGTAAATACAAGCTATTAATCGGTGAACGGACAGCAGAGGATATTAAAGTCAAAGTAGCAACGGTATTCAAGGGATCACGCAACGAGACAATCGAGGTGCGTGGACGTGATATGGTAACTGGACTTCCTAGAACCATCACGGTTGGTTCAGAGGAAATTGAAGAAGCCTTACGTGAATCCATTTATGTTATTGTTCATGCAGCTAAGACGGTTCTTGAACAAACTCCTCCAGAATTATCAGCAGATATCATTGACCGCGGAATCATCCTGACTGGCGGCGGCGCTTTGCTTCACGGCATTGAGCAGCTGATGGCAGATGAATTGAGAGTTCCTGTCATCATCGCAGAAAGTCCAATGGATTGCGTGGCCATCGGTACAGGCATCATGCTTGAGAACATCGACAGAATAGCACGACGTAAACTAGTTTAATCAATCACTCCTTAGAGGACCCGGCAGGACGTATGGCCGGGTCTTATTTTTATGCCGGTAATTAGGTCGAAAGTCTGTGTACGATTGCCTGCGGATTCCCGATATAAAAAGATATAGAGTAAATTGCCTTTTGGAAGAGGTGTCGAGATGTTTAAGGGTTTTTACACAGCGGCTTCAGGGATGATTGCCCAGCAGCGCCGCACCGAGTTGCTGACGAATAACTTGGCGAATGCGGAGACGGTCGGCTATAAAGAGGACGAGGCGAGTGTGCGCTCGTTTCCGGCAATGCTTTTGCACAGCTATGAGAGTGAAAAGGTTCCGGTCAAGAATTCCTTCGATGTGAGGAAGTCGAGCTATGTTGGGGCGATTAATACGGGTGTATATGTTCAGGAGTCCATTCCTTCCTTTTCTCAAGGCGGGGTGAAGGAGACGAAGAACAGCACGGATTTGGCCCTGATTGACGGGCGTCTGCCAATTGATCCAGAGACAGGTGCAGCTGGGACAGTCCTGTTCATGGTGGAGTCGGCAAATGGTCCTCTTTATACGAGAAACGGGAACTTTACGCTCGATGGCAGCGGCTTTTTAACGACCGCGAGCGGCCAATACATATTGGATGAGAATGGCGGGAGGATTCAGCTTGCGTCTGAGAACTTTACGGTATCAAAGGATGGTTATATGACCGAGAATGGTCAGCAGATGGCCCGTATCGGTGCAGCCTTCAGCGCGAACCCGCAAGGAGAGCTCATTAAGGAGGGGGACGGGCTGTATCGCTTAAACGGCGGTGAGCTTGCTTCTGCCTATGAAACGGATAATGTGAGTTTCACGATGCGCCAGGGTGCGATTGAGCAATCGAATGTGGATTCATCGAAGACGATGACGGAGCTGATGACGGCTTACCGGACGTTTGAGGCGAATCAAAAGATTATTCAGGCATATGATAAGAGCATGGATAAAGCGGTCAATGAAATTGGACGGATATAGGGGGAGCGAGCGATGAATAGAATGATGATAACCGCCTCAAATACGATGGGGCAGCTGCAGAAGAAGCTCGACACAGTTTCCCATAACCTCGCTAATTCGGAAACGACCGGCTATAAGAGCAAGCAGGCATACTTCTCTGACTTTCTCGTACAGGAGATAAATAATCAGGAGCGGACAGGGAAGGAGAAGGGGCGGCTGACACCAAATGGCATCCGAGTCGGCACCGGCGCTATCATGAGCCAGTCCCAACTGAATACAGGTCTTGGGACGATCAAAAAAACAGACCGGGATTTAGATGTGGCGCTCAATAAGGAGAATCTTTACTTCACCGTAAGCGTTCAAAACGGGGCGAATCGAGAGACGCGCTTTACAAGGGACGGCGCCTTTTATTTAAGCCCAGTCGGTGATCAGCTGCAGCTGGTTACGTCAGAAGGGTATCCGGTTCTTAATGCGAATAATGAAGCTATCCTGATTGGATCTGACATGAAGGAGCTGACATTTG
Source organism: Gracilibacillus sp. Marseille-QA3620 (assembly GCF_054950035.1). Taxonomy (NCBI): domain Bacteria; kingdom Bacillati; phylum Bacillota; class Bacilli; order Caryophanales; family Bacillaceae; genus Gracilibacillus; species Gracilibacillus sp. Marseille-QA3620. Next base: position 4,013,008 of record NZ_CM143102.1, on the reverse strand, counting down.
CCTCCGACGGTGAAATTCGTGTAACCTATGAAAATAATGGCACGGAAACAATTGATTTAGGCATCATCTCTGTTGAAAAACCACAATTTTTGGAAAATGTGAGCGATAATACTTTTACTCTCCCGAATAATATGGCACAATTGGGGGTAACAGAAAACGAAATTTATACCCCGCTGACCGGTGCCTTGAGAAACCAGGTTTCTCTTACGCAAGGGGCGCTCGAGCAATCGAATGTCGATGTGAGCACGGAAATGACTGAGTTAATTCAAGTGCAGAGGCAGTATCAATTCCAATCCCGTGCCGTAAGCATGGCAGATCAAATGATGGGGCTGGTGAACGGGATTCGTTAAAGGAGTAGAGCAATGCAAGCAGTGGTTAGTAAGAAGAACGAACAGCCAGAGTCAACTGAGCCTAATAGCCGCATAGAGAGAAAGAAAACGACTGAGGTGGAAGAGAAGATCAGGCTTCGAATTGTGCCGATTTGGGCGCGCATCCTGATTGTTGCCGTACTCGCTGTCACAGCAGCCATTGGCGGAGCCATGATTGGCTATTCGGTCATTGGTGACGGGAAAGCCGGCGATGTCTTCGAGAAATCCACATGGACTCATATTTCAGACTTAGTCAACAAGGATACGAAAACAACGGGTGAATAACCATGATGCGGGAGGGGCGGATACCCCTCCTGTTTTTTATGACTAGTGTGTAAAAATTGAGGAGGATACATATGCTTGATATCAATCAGATCAAAGAAATCATTCCCCACCGTTACCCTTTTCTTTTAGTAGACCGAATCATTGAGGTGGAAGAGGGGAAAAGGGCAGTCGGAATCAAGAATGTGAGCGCCAATGAACCATTCTTCTCCGGGCATTTCCCTGAGTATCCAGTCATGCCGGGCGTCTTGATTGTAGAGGCATTGGCCCAGGTCGGCGCGGTGTCTGTGTTAATGAAGGAAGAGAATAAAGGAAAAACGCCATTCTTCGCAGGCATTGACAGCTGCCGCTTTAAGAAGCAGGTCACACCTGGCGATCAACTAAGACTGGAAGTCGAGATGACGCGCGTACGGGGCTCCATCGGCAAAGGGAAGGGCGTTGCCACGGTTGACGGGGAAATTGTCTGTGAAACGGAACTGATTTTTGCCCTTGGGTAATCCGAATACATAGGCCAAATTGTCGAAATTCGACTAAAAAGGTTTAATATGGAGTGAAAGTTGGTTATTAAGAAGAATATGAATCGCTATTGGCCATTCATATTATCATGGTGGATAACCATATCACTTCTCCCTCTTAGCAAGCCTGAATCTGGGCTTGCTTCTTTTTTTTGCCTTCTCATAATCAAGCGCGTTCGGGGAACTCTATAAAAGACCTTTGGTCAAGACTTGAAAATGGAAAGGAGCAAGATCTGAATGCAAAAAATTCTAAAGGCATTGCTTGGCGTGGCTATGGCTTCTGTATTAATGGTGGGCTGTAACAATAATGATGATAATGATACAAACCCTCCTCCGGAAACCAATACAGATATCAACGACAACAACGATGCGAATGACTTAAACGACGCGAACGACACGAACAACAACCGTGAAAATAATGGCGTCGATACACTTGATGACGACCTCAGAGATGATATGGATAATATCAAGGATGACGTCGAGACAGATACGAACGATTTAATCGACGATGCGACAGACAGAACGGATGATAATAATAAAAGAGACAACAATCGATAAACAAAAAACTGGCGGGGATTAATTCCCGCCAGTTTTTTTTACTTATCGGTTTCCGGAGCGGAGGCTGTCGCGAAAAGCGCTCTTCAACTGCGCACCGGTCAGTCCCTCATCAATTAGATCATCAAGCAGGAGTTCAGCCATCTCACGTCTGCGATTGCGCAGCTTTCCGCTAAACAATACGCTCACATAATCCTCCATCTCACGTGCATTTCTGAAGAAGGCCTCAAAGAAAGCAGGGGTGTTATCCTTCTTCGTGATGACACAGCTGACAATAAAGGAATCCCCTTTTCCATCAAGCTGTTTTTTGACCATTTCATATTGCTCAGTGTTCATTAATGCTTCAATCAGCCAGGTGCTTGCCTCATTTTCCTTATTAATAATAAGGCCATCAACAAGCTCAATCTCCTCTGCTTCCCCGTCCTCTGTCACCAGCTGCAGTGAAACAAGCTTAAAGGTCTTCATAGACGCCCCTCCATTTCTCCATTTTTTTCTATTATAGCATGAGCAGGCTAATGACAAGGAATGAGGAATTTGTCGAAGAGATTGTCAAAAGTCGACCACCCACTCTACTTCCTATTGGCAAAAAGTCAATTTGCCTAGAGAAACATAAAGTTTATCGCTAAAAAACAGCTGAAACTTCAAATTAGGCAAATGTACAATGGGTCTGAATACCCATTATGATACGGATACATTCACAAAAAGAGAGGTGAAAATACATGCTGAACCAAGTGACACTCGTGGGCAGGCTCACGAAAAATCCTGAACTGCGCTACACCCCTGATGGAAAGGCTGTCTCCAATATTACATTGGCCGTAAAACGGAGCTTTCGGAATGCGAACGGAGAATATGTCGTCGATTTCGTCAACTGCACTCTTTGGAACCGAATCGCTGAAAACACATCGATTTATTGCCAGAAGGGATCGGTTGTTGGCATTACCGGCAAGATTCAAACCCGTACCTACGAAAACCCAGATGGCAAGCGAACTTTCGTCACAGAGGTCATTGTGGAGAATGTAAGCTTCATGGACCGCAAGAATGTCGAGAAAAAGCAGGCGGCAGGGACACAGGAAGCGAGTGAGCCCGCCCTATGAATGAACGCGAAATGCTTGCCGACCTCATCCGCATCCTCGGCAGTGTAAACAGCCGTGTTTGCACAGCAGAAAACGACCTCCAACGGATCGAGAATATTCTCCAAATGCTTATCAATGAAATCGCTGATTTGAAGGAACGTAATTATCAATACCAAGAATGATGAATTCCCAACACCCCTTAACTCAACATCCTCATTACTTTAGAAAAGTGAATACACTCCTCTTGATGCCGCCGAATATGCGCGGCTTTTTCTATTGGAAATACATTTGTGCAAAATATCACAAAAAATTCTGTCATAATAGAGAGGAAACCACTTATACATAGAGCGAGAGGAGATATGATCCATGAAAAGCAGACAGCTAGAAATCATCTTATTTTGGATTGTTATGGTACTTATGCTTGCGGGCACCATGTGCATGTATATAAGCGGGTTCAGCACAAAGGGCTTCATGGGCATCCTGACATGTCTATCCTTACTTGTCATCAGCCTCTGGCAATGGAAGTCGAAGCACCCGCTGGACTCCATTCTGATTAGCATGACGTACATATTCATTTTTATATCTGTTGGCATCGGAACATTCGGAGGTGCCTATGCCATTCATCATTTCGATGACTTCCTTCATGTCGCCTCAGGCATCTGGCTTGGCTACGCGGCCCTTGTGCTCGGCCGCCAGTTAATCGGGAAGAAACTCGCCGGACAAGTACCAAAACATTTCTGGACCACCATCATGATTGTCTTTGCCTTGGCCACTGCAGGAGCCTGGGAGCTGCTCGAATTTGCCGGAGACAAAATCCTTCACTTCACTGCCCAAGGGCGAGATCCAGATGACACGATGTTTGATATGATGGACGGGTTAATCGGGGGCATGATTAGTGCTGTCTTTTATTTGGTTAAGAAGTGAAACAACAAGCCGGCCTGGAGGTCGGCTTGTTTCTTTTTTTTGGCTCTTCCTAAGAATTCCCCTCCCTGAGAAGCCCGCAAAATCAAAAAATCGTCATCAGGGGTTTATTTTGGCCCGGATTCCAATGAAAAAGCCAGAATCCTCTTCAAAAAACACTATAGCTTGTCTATTTTGACCTTCTGAGCATTGATGGGCATTGATTTACACAGACAATATCCATGATTTCAGGATTTAAGGGCGAAGTTCACCCGTTTATGGGCGAAAACCCCCTGTGTATGGGCGAAACCCCGCCCAACTCCATATCCACTCCAAAAAAACAGAAACCGCCCTCCCAACCGAGAAAGCGGCGTCCTAAATCAAACTCCATCATCGTTCAATCGTAATATAAAACCTCCCCCAGCAGCTGTTCCACGTAAAGTCAATTCCGAGAATAGCGTTCAGGGTGCTGCGGTGTTTCTCCATCATGCGATAGGCGAATCGGTTGGCGTCGCGCTCGATCCATTGGGAGCGGTAGCCGTTCGTGCCGGTGGTGATATAGGGCGTGTTATATTGTCTTTTCATATGAATACGCTGGTAAGCGTGGCGGATTTCATGGAAGAGATCTTGGATTAAGAATAATTGCATGAGTCCTTTGCGATAGGCTGGGTTCTTGACGGTATGGTTGAAGGGGAAGAGGGCAATAGTGCCGAGCTTGTGGTAGCCGCCGAGTGTGCCGTTCAAGGCGTCTTGGTAGCACCAGTCATCAAGATAGAGTTGTCCATATTTGCTGCGGTCGGCTTTGACTTGGTCGGCCGTTTCATAGATGGAGATGGTCATCCCAAGATTGTTATAGTTTTTATGCAGCAGACGAAGGATTTGCTTGAGCTGCAAGTCGGAAAGGATTTCGGTTTGGTTTCGCAGCGTTGTTTTTGCCTGTTTGATTGGTAAGCTTGTTCGTGACCCCTCTGATCTCATCATTCTTTCTTGTAATGTCATGTAAGGAAACATCTCCTGTCAAAGATTCATCTGGTTGTGCGGCATTTTTCTTTATGTATATGCCAGTCCGTGGCTGAGTATTCATCGTGAAGTCCTTTGGCTTATGTGACAAGAGTAGACATTCTGTCTGTCATTAAATGGAATGTTGTAGCATATTATACAGAAATTTGGCAGTTTTAGTCAATAAAAGGTTTTGGAGGAGGTCAAGGAGGGTATGTTAACTCATTAGTTATTTGAAAGGAGCTGGTTTCGGAGATGGAATTATCCATAACGATTAGACCTGCTGCGTTAAAGGAACTGCAAGCACTCCATTTGAATGAAGGGGAGGGCGTTCGCATCGGTTCTTCCTATGTCGGGAGCTGTTCTTTATTCGCTGATTATCAATTATCGATCGACCAAAGGCAGGAGGGCGATGAGGTTCATGAACTCGAGGGCATTCCTTTCTTCATCTCAGAGAAGAGCAAGGCTTATCTTCATCATGAGCTGTTCATTGATTACAACCCGGCATTGGGATATAAGCTCTCAAGCCCGGAGGAAGTGTATAAGTACGATCTATCGCTTAAGCGAGCTGATAAAGAAGAAGGCTGAATCTAATTGGTCCAGCCTTCTTTTTATGATGCCAAAAATGACAGAGATATCAGCACCGTCGCCGACACCGTAAACCAAAACGTATTCTGCGGATGGTCCTCCTCATATTTCAGCTTTTGCAAGATTGCAATGAAGTTCACACATAGTACGACTACCCAAATCGGCACCGTAAAAAATATAAACACAACGAATACACTCATCCCCATGATTATTATCCCCCTAAAAAAAGGAGCCCGGACCAATAGTCCGAGCCCCAGTCTACTCTCTATAAATCCAGCACAAGCAATTCCTTCAGCTCATCACCGGACAATTCGGTAATCCAGTTATCGCTTTGAACGATTTCGTCATTCAAGCTTTGTTTCTTCTCAAGCATAGCGTCAATCTTTTCCTCAAGCGTGCCGGATGCGACCATCTTATGGACATGCACGAAGCGTGTCTGGCCGATTCGGTAGGCACGGTCGGTCGCCTGGTTCTCAACGGCCGGGTTCCACCAACGATCATAATGGATGACGTGGTTAGCGGCGGTGAGGTTCAGTCCTGTTCCTCCTGCTTTTAACGAAAGGAGGAGAATCGGGTACTTGCCCTCCTGGAAGGCACTGACCATATCATCACGCTGCTTCTTGCCGGCAGAGCCGTTTAAAAACGGCACCTTATGGCCGTAGCGGCGCTCGGCAACCTGCTTGATCATATTACCCATTTCGATGTATTGCGTGAAGATGAGTGCACTCTCATCCTGCTCGTACACGGCATCTAGAAGCTCAATCAGTTTCTCCATTTTGCCGGAGCGGTGGAGGATATGGGTTGGCGCTTCTTCCTTCATGTAAAGGGCCGGATGGTCGCAAATTTGCTTCAATTTGGTGAGCATCTGCAGGATCAGTCCCTTGCGCTCAAATCCGCTCAATTGCTCAATTTTCTCAAGCGTATCCTTCACGAGCTGCTCGTATAAGGCAGCCTGCTCGGTGGTAAGAGTAACAAATTCCTTCTGCTCAAGCTTATCCGGCAGGTTGAGGGCAACCTCCTCATCCTTCTTCGTACGGCGAAGCAGGAAGGGCTGGATGAGCTTCTGCAGGGAGGCAATCTTCTTCTTGTCGCCGTCCTTTTCAATTGGCGCGGCGAAATGCTTGTCAAAATGAGCCTGGGAGCCGAGATAGCCCTTATTGATGAAATCAAAAATAGACCAAAGCTCGCTTAGACGGTTCTCCATCGGCGTCCCGGTAAGCGCAATATGCTGGCGCCCTTGCAGCTTGCGGGCGGTGCGGGATTGCTTTGTATGCGAATTCTTAATGTTCTGCGCCTCATCAAGCACAACCGCATCCCATGTGATGGAGAGGAATTCCTCTTCATCCTGATGAAGCAGGCCGTAGCTTGTGAGCACGACATCTGCTCCAGCGAAGCCGCCGGTGAAATGCTCACCCTTCTTCCGGCTTGAGCCGTAATGAAGGTGAACCTTGAAGTCAGGGGCGAAGCGCTCGATTTCCTTCTGCCAGTTGCCGAGCACCGATGTCGGACAGACAATTAAGGCAGGGGAGGTGGACGGTCCGTTCTTCTCCCTGACAGCCAATAGATAGCTGATTAACTGAATCGTCTTCCCAAGCCCCATATCATCTGCGAGACAGGCGCCAAAGCCATACTCTCGCAGGAAGAGCAGCCAGCTCATGCCTTGCTGCTGGTACGGTCTTAAAGAGCCATGGAAGGTATCCGGCACATCAATAAGCGGAATATCAGCCAGTGACCGAATCTTCGTCATGAAGCGCTTCAAGTCATTATTCAGCTCGAATTGAATGCGGGCATACTGGTCCTCATCGACCGCTTCCTCGTCATCGTCCTGAGTCAGCTCTTGGTTGAGGAGGTCCATCATGCGAATGCCGCGTTCATCGGCCTCACGCTTCAGCTCCTGCATCCGTCTCATGAAAGCCGGGTCAAGACGCACCCAGCGGCCTTGGACATACATGAGGCGGCGTTTTTCCTCGACGAGCTTATTGAATTCATCCTCTGATACGTTCGCTCCATTGACGGAGAAACGCCAATTATAATCGAGCAGGGCATTGATGCCAACGAAGGATTTGCGGCGGCTTGTGTTTTTCACCTTGGCGCGCATCGTCACCTTCGCATCCTTGATCGCCTGCCACCAGGATGGCAGCAGAATCTCCGCACCGAGCATATGAAGCACCTCGGAGGCATCGGTCAGGAAGTCCCAAGCCAGGTCCTCAGTGAGGATATCATCCATCCATGGGAATAGGGCCTTCCAGCGGGCAAGCTCCTCTTCGGCTGCCTCCAGCTGTTTCTTCCAGGAGAACGGAATCTTATGACGCTCAGACCAGAGGAAGAACTGGTCGGGTTTCTTCTTCCCGCGCATGAACGGTTCAAGCTTCCATTGGTCCACCTCATCGCCAGCGGCGAAATCCGGTTCGCTCAGGCGCAGGCCGAGGGTGAAGAGAAGTCCGTTATCACGCATGCCTGTCCACTCATTCCAGCGGTTCTCGGTGAAGAATTGGCTGAGTGCCCTGACCGGCAACCCCTTCTCCGCAAAAATATTCACGAGATCGCGCACACGATGGTTGCCGGGACGATCCTTGACGGCCTCATTCAGCCATTCATTTGCATAATCGCGCACCGTCATCTGAATGGTTTCTCCGCCAGCGATATGTTTGACCATCTCCTGCTCCCAGAAGGATTCATGGAAGTCATCGATGATTTCCTGCGGGAGCGGGAAGGTGAGGGCATTTGGGTCCATTTCATCGAAATTCGGCATGACCGTTCCGTTCTCCACAGCCTCAAACAAGCTCTGAGCAAGAGAAAGGCTGATCGAGGCCCAGTTGGACCATGACCATTGAATGAAGCTGTTGAACGGCTCCTTCGATAGGACCTTCATCCAATCATAGGCCGAGAGGATAATACCGCTCTTACCGTCAAGCTTCGCGATCTCAAGCTTCGTGCCGTAGAAGCTGTCCTCATCCCATAGGAAGAAGCTCGGTGCCCAGAACTCGGCCTGGACCTCCTCGCCTTCATCTGTTCCATAAACAAAAATGCGTCCGTCTTCGAGTAATTCAATTTGGATGTAAAGTGTGTCAATCAGCTGCATCAATTAACTTTCCCTTCCTCAGTTCTTCCTGGAATGCACGCAATCGTTTATAGGTTTCACTTATATAGGTAATATAGGATTCCCATACAGGGACCCGTTTTAATTTCTTATAAATCGTCCGCAGCTTCTTCAAGTACCTGACAGCCTCGCGGTAGGATGAGCGGTTCTTGCTGCTAATCAGCTGAATGACCTGCTGGTGATAGATGGGAAGCAGCACCTCCGGGTTCTCCTTCTGGATCTCCTTTGTTTGCTGCGGCCACTCAAACAGCACATTCATACGCTCAGCCACCTGCAGCTCGACCCATTTCTTGTAGTCCTTTTTCTCATATAAATAATGTGAGTATGGAATCAAGGAATACGGAATCGTCTCGCGCAGCATTCGTTCAAGCAGGTCAAAACGTTTTGACGCTGAGCTGAACGGACGGATGATCTGCAGGGCATTATACAAGTAATTCGTGCGCTTGTATTCCTGGGTATAGCTGTACGTCAGGAAGGCTTTAATATTCTTTGAGTAGAATTCCACAAACGGAATCATACGGGCATGCTGCTTCTCATCGTTCAGTTCCTCGAGAATGAAGGTGAGATAATAGCAGGCGGCAGGACCGATGGAAAGGATATACTGGAGTGCCTCCTCATCCTTGCCATCAAGCATCAGCAGGTGAACGACCATCATCTTCGCAAGCTCCGCCTCCACCTCGGCTAGTGATGGAATCAGGCTCTCAAGCCGTCTCATCTCAGCAGCCCGCTCCTCCTTCGTGGCAAGGCTTGCGGACCAAATCAGAACATACATCTGCCAGCGGTAAAAGGTGAAGGAATCCACATAGAGAAGGCTCGCGGTTTCCTCAAGGAAGGCCTCAATGAATTCCTCAGAATCAAACGGGCGGATCGATGTTTCAAAGCGGCTCATCTCATCAATCAGCGCTAGATAGAGCTCATGCACCGATTGCTGAAGCATTTCTTTCCGGAAATGGTCGAGCGATTCGGAATCCTGGTCAAATAAATAACGCATTCCATGGAAATAGGCCATGCTGCGGTAGAGCGGAATCCATTGCCGATTCTCCGGTTCGCTTCGCTGGATGGCACGCTGATAAGAGGAGGCGATTCGATGAGTGCCCATCATGAAATAAGGGGGCAGGACCAGCTCCTCCCGTGCAACGTCAGCAAAGAAGGCCCTCCAGGAGGCATAGTTATGGTCCGGCTTCGCATTCATCGGTTTTGCCTTCGTTTCTTTAAAGACAGGACCGGACTCGAGTGACTTCTTCAGCCCGTACAGCGCATTATTCTTATTCTTCCACTCCTCCACCCAGTCAGATACGCTCGCGGATTTGCTGTAGGCCGCAAAAAAAACAGCCAACTGATGACGGCAAAGATCGATCGCCGGGCAAGAGCAGGAGCTATTGCTCGGAAATGTCAGATCAAGCGTCACATCGACCTTCATCACATCCTGTACGATACCGTGGATTAGTTCATCTTCTATTTGGAGCTTCGTCACCATTCCTTGCCGGTATAGGACGAGGCCTTTCGTTACAACATTCACATCGTTCATTGACTTTGGTGAAAGCACGCCGGCTATGCGATCGCCATAGAATTTTAGTGCATCATGCATACATCATTCTCCTTACCCGACAGTGTAACCAAGTTTACTCTTAATTGTAACAAACATCATGAAAAAAACGTATGAAAAGATAGCTTCTGGCAAAACACTAGAGAATAAAACAGTAAAAGAGGAAACTATGAAGAGTAAGCAGTGGATCAGGAAACATAAATGGGTGTGGATCAGTGCCCTTATCCTCCTCCTCGCCGCTCTCCTCTTCATCCCCATCTATGAAGCGTACCAATCCATCTCAGACCCGCTCGCCGAAAGGCAGTCAAACTTGCGGGATGAGGCCCTTCAATTAGAGAAGAAGGAGCCGTTCTCCGTTCTTCTCCTTGGGGTCGATGATGATGGAGAGGTCAGGAGAAACGCCGGAACAATCATGGTGCTGACCGTTAACCCGGCAGTTCAGTCCATTAAGCTTCTCCATATCCCCAGGGAAACAAGGGTGGACATCCCTGGTCAGGACCAGCCTGATAAGCTGAACCATGCCTATAAGACAGGCGGGGTGGAGCTGATGATGGAGACAGTGGAGGAATTTGTGGACATTCCGATTGATTACTTCGTCAAGATCAATATGGAGGGAGTGGAGGATGTTGTTGACGCGATGGGAGGCATCACAGTCGAGAATGAGAAGGCCTTCTCCTATGAGGGCTACCATTTCCGAAAAGGACGCATCAGCCTCGATGGAAAGCAGGCTCTTGCCTATATCCGGATGCGCCAGCTGAATGAGAATGGCGAAGAGGAGCGGCATGAAAGGCAGCAAAAGGTCATTGAGGAGGTTATCCGCAAGGGAGCTGACCTGCAATCTCTCACCCATTACGACAAGATTGCGACCGCCCTCATGAATAATGTCAAAACAAACTTCACCATCAAGGAGATGTTTCAAATCAAGAAGCATTACCAGGCCGCTCTCCAGCATCTTGATAGCATAAATATGCAAGGGAATGCCAAAAAAATAAATGGTGTCTATTATGACGTCATGGATGACAGCGAGATAAAGAAAATTTCTGAATTATTACAAAAACACCTAGATTATTAAATCGTAAACAAGTACAATAGAGAAAGCAGAAAATATTCATCTAGGAATATTCCTCGAGTTATAAAAATAAAGGAAACACAAGCATTCCTGTATGAATATGCACATATCCAACGATTTTCCCACCACAGTGGCCTGACAACCTATTTGCTAAACCTGTTAGACTGTTAACAAATGGGAAATAAAGGAGGCTGGGCATCAATGGAATTGAATGTAAGAGTCTTACCGAAATTTATCGATGGGGAATGTTCAATTGAATTCTCGTTCTTTTTTGATCAAGCTGATATGAAGATAGGAGAAGCCGTCATCCTAACCTGTGAGGAGGAGATGGATGCTCAATTAATTGAAGAAGAGCCAATCCTGAATCCGAAGAAACGCGTGCACCAATATCCTAAGATCGCCTTTGTCACCGACCTCGTGGTCATGGAAGGACATAAAACAGCCGCAATGAAAGAGATCAAGAAATTCCTCAACGTCATCGGAATCCATAACATCCGATATCGAGACCAACGTGTAGCCGCAATGGCATAAATCATATAACAGAACGAAAGACCAAATTCAGCGTGAGTGCTGGGTTTGGTCTTTCTCATTGTATGGGAAATTAGGCTTGTAACGGTTAATCAATCGATTGATTAATAATTAAGTTGGAAATAATAAGGATAATCTATCACAAACTCATTTACGCTAGGAGAAAATTCCTATAGGATATTACTATGAACAATCTAAACAAGAAGCTTATCATACGTATCGTTTTTGCCCTATTGATTATCGGGATTATCTTCTACTCCTCCTCACAGCCGTATTCGGAGCAGAATCTGCAGCCGCTGATCAGCGAGAAGGTGCAGCTGCCTGACGCGATTGTATCCCTGCTCTCGAAGGTTGAATTTACCTATGCGGGTCACATTGTCAGTGTGGAGACGAAGGGGGTTCCTGGATTCATTGAGTTCTTCATTCGGAAGGGAGCTCATTTCAGTATTTATCTTGTCCTTTCCGTTTTTGTGGCAAGTATCTTACATAGTTGGATGAAGAGGAAGCCGCTTAAGCTTGCGGCCCTGACAATTCTATTTGTGTTTCTGTATGCCTGCTCGGATGAGTGGCATCAATCCTTTAACGGGGAACGGACCCCGCTCTTTCAGGACGTAATTATTGATACGGTCGGCGGGATTTGCGGTGTGTTGCTCTTTCTGCTGTGGAGCAGGAGGAGGAAGCAAAATACATGATGAAAGAACAGCTGGGGCTGTTCTTTTTTCATATGCCCAATCAGGCTCGCGAACTGTCGCATATGATAAAGGTGAGGCAGGGACAAGCAGGAGGGAAGAGATGTGGATTTTATGAAACCGGCTTTAGGCAGCTGCATCCGTGGGTTTGAGCTCGGAGTCCATGAGGCAATCGATATCGCCGCACCGGGGAATGTGTCTGTCAAAGCTTCTGCCGATGGCGTCATAAGTCGTTCATACTACTGCCAAACATATGGAGAAACCATCTTCATCGTTCACCATATTGGCGGGGAGATTTATGAATCCATCTACACCCATATGCGGCCGCGATCGCGTAAGTTCAGCGTGGGAGAGAGTATAAAGCAGGGGACCATTATTGGCTACATGGGTTCAACTGGTCATGCTGAGGTTCAGCATCTGCATTTTGAGATACACAAGGGAAGATGGAATCAGGAGAAGAAGAATGCCGTCAATCCACTGGATTATATGGACAAGTCATTGCCGAAACCATTTGAGCGCACCTTTATAATGCTGCCGCCTGATGAAAACGAATGGCCCATCTATTCGATTGAGCAAGAGGCAACATCAGGCAATGAAATCGGCATGCTTCATCCAGCTGAGTATGGCGGACTGATTTATGAGGTCATTGCCAACCCAGAGCCGGACGTGTACAGCATTAAAACGGATGAAGCAGGGGTCGTGAATGTAAGGGGTATGGATGCATTGGGCGTCAGGGTCTTTAAGATGTGAATGAAAAAACCGATCACAGGGCGTGATCGGTTTCTTTTTGTTTTTCAATTAAATGGAGGAGTTTTTCTCTGCCTTCTTTTAGCATCGGCAAGTAATTATTATCCTGAAGAAGTTCAAATATGACTCCTGCTTTATCTAAATAAGATAAAGCTTCCTCTAATTGACCCATCTGTTCATAGTTAAAGCTAATTTGATAATGCAATTCACCTAATGGATAGAGGTTGTCCTTTGATAAGCAGTACTTAACTCCTTTTTGACAATAGTAGATTGATTCCTCATAGTTCTCCAGCATTCCGTACACTCTGGCTAAATTGTAGTAAAGTCTTGGCAGGATTGTATTATCGCTAATAAAGACGAGTTGTTGCAGATTTTCAAGTGCTCCTAGGAAAATATCACTTGCTTCCTGCGTGCGTCCTTCTTCTGTATAAATAGAACCGATAGCTATGAGTATTTCAATTTCTCTTTCTGTCCATACTTTATTGTTTGTATGGGTAAGTTCGATCGCTTCCCATAGAATCTTGATTCCGCCTTCAGTGTTTTTATATAAGGCATGTTCGCATAAGCCTTTATTCCATAATATCATTTGCAAATGTCGATTGTTTTGTGTGAATAGGGGGTTTTTTTCTTCTAATTTAATAATCCGGTCCATTTCTTCAAATTGAAGACTCCTTCTCGTTAACCTTAGCTGGCGGAATACTTCGTTAACATAATCAATCCTCGGAGTGGAACCAATTTCAAAGAAGTAGTTAACGTCTACTCCAAGCTTTTGGGATATGAGATATAACGTATTTGCATAGGGAAAGACGTCTCCCTTTTCTATTTTGCTGATCTGGGCCTGAGTACAAATACCCTCAGCCAACTCTTCCTGTGAAAGTTTTAATGATTTCCTTAATTCTCTAATCCTTTGTCCGATAATAGAGAAATCCATAATTGACCTCCCTCTCTGAAAATATGCCTATAGTTATATTTAAGTCAATAAGCTTACGTTTTATCGTGAAATTAATATATTTTGTATCTAAAGTCCTTACTTTTTGAATTTCAATACTTTCATACAATGTGATTAAATGGAATTATATATTATATATTCCAATTATACTCTCGATTTAGAGAATGAAAAGGAGAATTTAACATGAAAAACATAAGTAAAATTATTGGTTCTAATCTAGTAAGTGTTGCCGTTTTAGCTTCATTGCTTGCATTTTTTCCACAAGACAAGTCTGTGAATGTAGCAGGAGCGTTAGCAGATCCGCCGCGTATGCTGAATCCAGGTAACGAGTTAGCAGGAGCGTTAGCAGATCCGCCGCGTATGCTGAATCCAGGTAACGAGTTAGCAGGAGCATTAGCAGATCCGCCGCGCATGCTGAATCCAGGAAACGAGTTAGCAGGAGCGTTAGCAGATCCGCCGCGCATGCTGAATGTTGATAACCAAGTAGCAGGAGCGTTGGCAGATCCACCGCGTATGCTGAATGTTGGTAACCAAGTAGCAGGAGCGTTAGCAGATCCGCCACGTATGCTGAATGTAGGAAACGAGTTAGCAGGAGCGTTGGCAGATCCACCGCGTATGCTAAGTGTTGGCAACCAAGTAGCAGGAGCGTTAGCAGATCCGCCACGTATGCTGAATGTAGGAAACGAGTTAGCAGGAGCACTAGCAGACCCGCCACGCATGCTAAGCACAGGCTCCGGCAGCCAAGTTTCCTGATTCTCAGCAATCATTTGGTCTACTAGACAGATTGGTTCATACATCTATCTTCTAAAACAGGGGATCTGCCTAGGGTCCGCTGTTTTTATTATTTCTATAGAATAATTACCTATTATATTTACTATACGCATTCCTCCTTTCAATTTCTTGAGATTTTTTACTCATTTCATGTAGAAATGTATAAAATATTACAAAACGAATTATATTTAGTGAGTTATTGCGCTTAAAAAAGAGCAGCTATCAGGAGATGCTGCTACTTTTTGTCTGTATTGGTTTGTAGGCCTACGTCTTCTGGGACGAGGTCAATCGTGATTTCTTCATCGCTGTTCCATAGGACGACGGTTTCGGTTTTCTTGATTTTGGTGCCCTGTCCCTTTGTGGCGGCCTCAACGGTGTATTCTCCAGGGAGAAGGGGGCCTACTTTCTTTTCGCATGATTTTTTCGTTGTTTCGGTGACTTTTTCGCCATTGATTTTGATGACGGCATCCTCGGCATTTGTACACACGGTTAGGTAGACAGGCTCGATTTCGATTGAGTAGGTGTCAGGGAGGATGAGGTGATCCTCTTTCTTGAGTGTTAGGAAGCCTTCAATCTTTTCGGCTGATGTGGCATCGTTTGCTGAGACGCTGTCTTGTTCATCATAATACCTGGATTGCTCTTGCAGAACGGTTAGGATTGATTGCGCGTATTCAGGATTCTCTTGGAGGTAGCTCATGAGTGCCTTTGTGCTCGTCTCGTCAATTTGAAGTTTTTGATTGGATGAGGTCAGCACCTTGGATAGAACGGAGCTGTCTTGCTGTTTGAATGCGGTTTCAACCTGTTCGATTAAGTCATCTTTCGTAAGAGGGCGTTCAATTAAATAGATGGATATACATATAATAAGTGCACAAGCCGTAATCAGGCCTTTTTGGAGTTTAGATAATGGGAGTTTTCTCAATTCCCAATCACCACCTTTAGGCTTAGGTATTTGGGTTTGGTTCTATACTATTTACTATATCGGTAAATTGTTTAACATTTCAAACAATATTTATGAGACTTATCCATTTTTCGATAAACATTAGTGGCCAGACCAGTTGAAGCCCTTACAACATGTATATTGTCCTGATACCCGTTATAGACTTAATCAATCGTTTGATTAATAAAAAGCATAAAAAAATCACCCGCTTTTAGCGAGGTGAAGGATGGGTCAATCGTATGAGAGGAGATGAGGGGGGAATTGGCATGAGGACGTTTCTCCATTGGAAATATTTCCGGACTCCTTCAGGCAGAGCGACGTTTGCTAATGGCATTTAAGATAAATAATTTCTCCTGCTGGGAAAGCATCCTCCAGCTGCCTGCACTGATCTTCATCACTTATGCCTCCTTCTGTTTTAAGTTTGTACTCTCTTTATACCGTAAAAATTCCTATCTGAAACAGAACAAATACCTACAAAAAGAGGGAGATAGCGTATCGTTAAACAGCATGTGAGGAGATGTGATAGGGAATGATGTAAAAGAGGGGCATAACGGTGAGATATGTCGATGAAAAGATAGGAAAATACAGTGTTTTATTCAGTTTATTTCATGAGAAAGACTAGTTGAAGCTTACATATATTTGTAAAATAGAGAGGCAAGGCGCCAAGCTGGATTAAAGGAGCATGCTTATGCAGCATTTTCAGACAGATAAAACATCCTTTATTAGAGGAATGAGGGCAGGATGTCTGTTTTCTATTATTATCTGGGTGTTGATTGGAATCCTCCTCTATTTCATTTTGACTTAAGGAGACCGCGGGGCAGCGGTCTCTCTATTTATGTATAAAGAAGGAAACAGGTTCATTGTGTTTCGCTGCTGAACCTGATTCCCACGCCAATTAAGGCGACGATTGTACCGGCCGCGACGAGCCAGTTCGACCAAGTAATTAAATTGGTGATGGAGATGGATTTTTCTTCATCCTCCGCCGTTTGCCGCTGTTCGCTTTCTTCCTTATCCTCCTGATTTGCTTGAAGCCTTAATGCGATTGCGAGCACGCCTGATCCAATCGCTTGCATGAGGATGCCGATTGTTTCTAAGGTTTGACCAGGCACGCGGGGGTCTTTATCGAGTTCCTCAGCGAAAATCATGAAGGCCCCGAGCGATGCTAGGAGGTTTCCCGATACCTCAAGGTTCGTATCGGTCTCCTCTGGAAAGGGAAGGAGGATAGACGAGATAATTTCAAGCATCCCGATAGAGGCAATACCATTACCGGCAGATTCAAGGTTCAACTCATTTTGGCTGTCTGCCAAGAGGGCGAAGCCGAGGGCTTGAAGCTCAAAGCCGACAAGACTAATCTCCTCTAATTGCTCATCCGTTAATAAGGGTGTGGGGGTGGCAGCAGCGGCATCGATGTTTGCACCGAGGGCCAACAGCCAGGAACCAATATACTCTAGAAGCAGGTTTTCTTTCTCCATCCTCATCCCCCTTTTTATTCATCAATCCCAAGCTGAAGCTCTTGCATTTCTTCTTTTTGCTGTCCGATTGCAGCGATGACAGCGCCGATGGCTTGAATCCAAGAACCGATAGCGATTAAGTTCTGCCCTTCTTTTTGGCTTTGGTCATTTTGATTTTGGTCATTTGAGCCATTTTGCTGATTCCATTTCATGTAGGAGCCAACTTGATTTTGTTGGCTGTTCTGTCCATCAGCTTGGTCTTGGTTATCATCCTCGTTCGTTTGCTCATTATCGTCCTGGTCTTGCTGGGACCCGGCAGACTGAACTTTAATTCCGATGACTTGAATGACGCTCCCAATGGTCTGGATGACATTCCCGATGAATCCTTCGAGTTGTCCGACAGTCGTGCTGTCCTGCGTCTCATCCACTGCGGCAATCGCACTGCCTAGCGCCTGCAGTAAATTCCCCTGAATATTGAGAGTGGTATCTGTCTCATCAGGGAATTCAATGACAGCAGCGGTGAGGTCCTCGAGTACACCGATGGTTGCAAGCGCATTCCCGATATACTCAAGCGAGAACGGCGTACCTTGCCCCTCAGTCTCTAGTCCACCGCCGACTGCTTGCAGGGCGAGGCCAACCGTATTGAGATTCGCTTGAGCAGAATCAGATAATCGGTCGGTGGGCGTGGATGCGATGGCGCTGATAATATTTCCGGCCGCCTGCATCCACGCCCCCAGTATTTCTTTGTATTGATTTAGTAACACAGATACCACACCCGTCAATAGCTTATCTTTTACAGTGTATTCACCATATGCGAAAGTGGGTGGGTTTTGTTTAAAATCAGCTTGTCCATGATGATTGCAGGCAGATACAATGCCCTACCTGAGGAAGAATGGGGCATTGCCTTGCCCGTATTGAGTTGGCTCTGAACCAGCTTCCTCTTCCTCTGCCTCTTCCTCTAGCTGCTGTCCAATAGCTGCTATGATTGCCCCGAATGCCTGAACCCATGAGCCAAGTGCATTAATGCGCTGGCCATCCTCTTGGTCGGTCAGTTCAATCTTGATGCCAAGGACCGAAATGAAGCAGCCAATCGATTGCAGGGAATTACCGATGATTCCCTCATAGGCTCCTGAGGGAGTTCCATTTATAATCTCATCGTAAGCCTGAAGCGCAGAACCGAGCCCTTGAAGGGTATTGCCCTGAGTCTCCAATAAATAATCGGCTTCAAGGGAGAAGTCTCTAAGAAGTGGCAGTAGCTCCTCAACTGAACCAATGGATGTAATCACAGCGCCTACATATTCAAAAGAGTAAGGAGTACTCTGCCCGTCCGCTTCCAGGCCGCTTCCGACCGCCTGCATCGTGAGGCCGACACGGTTGAAGTCATCACGCGTCTCATCGACAAGAGGGATAGAAGGAGTCGAACCATATGCCTCGATCACATTGCCGATCGCCTGCATCCAGGAGCCAATAATCTCTTTCGTATGATTACCCTTGCCCATCCAAACCACTTCCATCTATATAGTGAATCCATATAGCTTATTCGAGTAAACGAGTTTGGAGTGGGACATATTCGGAAATAGGCATATAGAAAAAGCCGTCCATGTTTAGTTGGACGGCTTAGCGGTTATTTGCTGAAGAAGACATTTAATCCGTTCAGAATACCCTGGGCAGCTTTCTTATGATAGCTGGCCTGAGAAATCTTCTTCTCTTCAGCTGCATTCGTCAGGAAGCCGAGTTCGACCAATGCAGCTGGCTGAGTGTTAATCGAAAGAACTCGGTATTTCGCATATTTTACCCCTCGATTTAGAAGGCCGGTTGTTTTCACCATTTCACCCTGCAGTGAGCTGGCGAGTCTTGAATTGAGGTAGTAATACGTCTCAATTCCCTTGGCATTAGAGGTACTCGCTGCATTGTAATGAATGCTGATAAAAGCATCTGCCTTGTTTCGATTGCTGATGGCAGCACGGTTATCAAGGGTGATATACACATCGCTTGAGCGGGTCATGATAACCGTTGCGCCGGCGTTTCGTAACAGGGCAGCCAGTTGGTTAGCGGTGCTGAGCGTAATATTTTTTTCCTTGGTTCTAAGGACAGATCCGACGGCACCTGGGTCAGTACCGCCATGTCCGGCATCGATGACGATTGTTTTACCCTTTACCGTTTTCGTTTTTAGGAGACTAGAAGAAACCCAGCCAATTATGCCGGAGGTCAGTTTTACCTGGGTAAAGCCATTCTTCGTGCTTAATTTTTGGACCTTTGTTCCTAAAGCAGCAGTCGTCAATACAGTTGATTTGGCGTTGGCATCCTTGTAAACGGAGGCTTTCCCTGTCAAATACATATACTCTGCTGGTGCTGCAACAGGCCCAGGCGTCGGGGTATTCACAATTTTCTTCGTAGATAGATGCTTAAGCTGTGTCCATCCGACCTTGCCGGTACTTGTCTTTACCTTGCCCCAATCTCCGCTTTTGGATTGCAGCGTGACGGTCTCATTCTGTTTCAAGGTGACAAGCGTTTTAGCGGAAGAAGAGGCCTTTTCCTTGATAGCAAGTGTCTTCGGAGAGACATAATAGGTTCCGAGATTGCTTTCTGGCTTTTTGGTCGTCAGATATTTAGTTGAAACCCATCCCTTTTTCCCATTGCTGAGTTTAACCTGTCCCCAGCTGCCGCTTTTCTTGAGCAGGGTAAGGGAAGCGTTCTTTTTCACAGAGCCAATCACCTTGGAGGAAGTAGTGGCTTTTTCGCGTACATTCAAGCTCGAAACGGTCACGTAGTAGGTCCCGAGATTGGATGCAGGAGTAGAAGGCTTCTTCGTCGTTAAGTATTTCATTGAAACCCAGCCTGTCTTGCCGTTGCTGAGTTTAACCTGTCCCCAGGTGCCGCTTTTCTTGAGCAGAGTAAGGGCGGCATTCTTTTTCACAGAGCCAATCACTTTGGAGGAAGTAGTGGCTTTTTCGCGTACATTCAAGCTCGAAACGGTCACGTAGTAGGTCCCGAGATTGGATGCAGGAGTAGAAGGCTTCTTCGTCGTTAAGTATTTCATTGAAACCCAGCCTGTCTTGCCATTGCTGAGTTTAACCTGTCCCCAGCTTCCGCTTTTCTTGAGCAAGGTAAGGGCAGCATACCTTTTCACAGAGCCAATCACCTTGGAGGAAGTAGTGGCTTTTTCTCGTACGTTCAGGCTCGAAGCTGTCACGTAGTAGGTTCCAAGATTGGATGCCGCAGTAGAAGGCTTCTTCGTTGTCAAGTAACTCATCGAAACCCATCCTGTCTTGCCATTGCTGAGTTTAACCTGTCCCCAGCTTCCGCTTTTCTTGAGCAAGGTAAGGGCAGCATACCTTTTCACAGAGCCAATCACCTTGGAGGAAGTAGTGGCTTTTTCTCGTACGTTCAGGCTCGAAGCTGTCACGTAGTAGGTTCCAAGATTGGATGCCGCAGTAGAAGGCTTCTTCGTTGTCAAGTAACTCATCGAAACCCATCCTGTCTTGCCATTGCTCAGTTTAATCTGTCCCCAGCTTCCATTCTTCTTCAGTAAGGTAACAGCCGTATTCTTTTTCACAGATGCAACGGACCTTGATGAAGTGGTTGCCTTTTCTCGTACATACAGGGTAGAGGCGGTCACATAATACGTTCCTAAATTAGAAGACACAGTAGAAGGCTTCTTCGTCGTCAAGTAACTCATCGAAACCCAGCCTGTCTTGCCGTTGCTGAGTTTGACCTGTCCCCAGCTGCCGCTTTTCTTGAGCAGGGTAAGGGCAGCATTCTTCTTCACAGAGCCAATCACCTTGGAGGAGGTCGTCGCTTTCTCCCGTACATTCAAGCTAGTAGCTGTGACATAGTAGGTTCCAAGATTAGAGACCGAAGTAGAAGTAGAAGGTTTCTTCGTCGAAATCTGTGAAGCTAGCACCCAGCCTGTTATCTTCTTGCTAGAATAATAGACTTTAAGCCAATTACCGCTTTGGTCCTTTACGGTTAAGGCTGTCCCTTTATTGATCTTGCTGAGTGATTTTGCTTTTGAGGAAGCAGATTGACGGATATCGATCGAGCCAGTTGAATAGCCTGTCCAATTCGTATAGGACAGGTATTGGCTAGAAACCCAGCCTGTCTTCTTGTTATAGCTGATGAAGGACCAGCCGTTTTTCTCAGAGGTAACCGTAACCGTCGATCCTTGCTTTAATTTGAATGTAATGGATGATTTCGTTGTCGCTTTGGAGCGGACGTTCAATATATCAGCTGTGACCTTTGCAGAATAGCTGGCTGCTTCCGTTGACGCAGGGACTTGTGAAAGGACAAATGACAGAATGACGATAAGACAAATGGATTTAAGAAGTCGTTTGTTCATTTTTTCATCTTCACCTCGAATCATTTATCGGAAGGATTTCCTGGAATTGAAGAAAAAAAGGGAATTTCTGTCCGATGAACAGAAATTCCTTATGTATTTACAGCCCAAATAATGTCAAGATCTCATCAGCCCAGATCTCCGCACCCTTATCATTCGGTGCGCTTTGCTCCTCATTTAAATAGTCCACAATTTCCTCGCTTTGGTCATCAGGCCATGCGCTCCAATGATCCACATACGTGATCTCATGCTCCTGTGCATATTCCTTTAAATCCTCGACTTCACGCGGGTAATAGGTTGCCCCGTAAATCGGATTCGGCGGAGTGAGAATCGTATACATGTATTCATTCTTCGCCTCTAGCTTCTCTAGAACCTCATCAATCATCTCTGGCGTTGCTTCTACTGCAGAGGAGATGCCGTTGCTGTTGAGGAGCAATGGCTCATAAATGAACACATCCGGCTCGGCGTCAATATAGTCTTTCACCATATCCTCCGCTAAGAAATCGACTGAATTCCCTTCATATTCGAGATGCTCGACAGTGACTTTATCTCCATACGCTTCTTTTAATCGCTCACTCAACAAAGCAGCCGTTCCTTCGTTATCCGTTCCGAGTGAGTCAGAGCCCGCAATCAGAATCCGAGCGCTGCCGTTTTCATTTTCCCAGGCAGCCAATTGCAAGGTTTCCTTTAAGCCGTGATCCGCTACCTTGCTAAAAGGATCACTCTTTTTAGCGGGTGCTTTCTCATTAGTAGTAGCAGCCTTGAGTGTACTCGCTTGTTCAATTTTATTCGACCAATGCATTTGGCCGGTAACCAATACCCCAATACAGAGCAGGCACAAGAGTAGAGTTCCAACATATTTCATTCTTTTCATCCTCCAACCAATTATGTGACGGAATAGTCAGTTACATTAATTATTTTTAACATATCATAAAAAAATGTCACAAAACAGGCGAATTTTCTGTCAGATGTTGTATAATGATTATTATCTAAAAATCGTTGGAGGGACATATGGAAGAAACGATCAGCTTAAAGGACCTGTTCGCAACCTTGAAGAAGCGAGCATTGCTCATTATTACCATTGCGGTCCTCGCGGTGCTGGTAAGCGGAGTTACAAGTTATTTTCTTTTAACACCAATCTATCAGTCATCCACGCAATTGCTTGTTAATCAGTCAAAGGATGAAGCGACAGCCTATAACTATAACGAGGTCCAAACAAATTTACAGCTCATTGATACATACAATGTCATCATGAAGAGCCCGGCCATCCTTGACAAGGTCATTGATGAATTACAGCTGGATATGTCTGTGTCTGCTTTAGAGAGCAAGATTACGGTTGCCAGCGAGCAGAACTCACAGGTCGTAAAGGTATCTGTTACAGATGAAGATCCGGTAATGGCAGCGAAGATTGCCAACACGGTTGCGAGCACATTCCAGAAGGAAATCGTAGATATCATGAATGTCGATAATGTCAGTATCCTAGCTAAGGCAGAGGTCTCTGATTCAGCGTCGCCGATTAAACCGCAGCCGCTCATGAATATTGCCATCGCTCTCGTTGTCGGACTCATGATTGGAGTAGGGATAGCCTTTCTACTTGAATATTTGGACAACACAATTAAGACAGAGCAGGATATTGAGAGAATACTAGGGATGCCGATTATTGGGGTAATTGGAGAGATTGAGGCTAACCATGCCCAAACAGAGGAAACGACAAGCAGAGGATCGAGAACAGGAAGAGGTGAACCAATTGGTACGCAAAAAGTCTAAAAAAGAAATCGGAATGGGGAATCAGCGTAAGCTTGTCACGTATTCAGACCCTAAATCACCGGTATCGGAGCAATTCAGGACGCTGCGGACGAATATTCAGTTCACGGCTGTAGATGAAGAGCTGCAGACTATCTTAATTACGTCTTCCGGCCCTTCAGAAGGGAAATCAACAACGGCTTCGAATACAGCAGTTGTCTTTGCCCAGCAAGGAAAACGGACCCTTTTCATCGATGCCGATTTACGCCGACCGACCGCTCATTATACGTTTGCTTGCCTAAATACAGCAGGGTTAACGAATGTATTGACCAAGCAAACAACATTAGAGAAAGCCGTCCAGGTGGTTGAACCGCTGGGACTTCATGTCTTAACAAGCGGCCCGTTACCGCCGAATCCAGCAGAGCTGTTATCATCAAGATCGATGAAAGAGCTAATCAACCAAGTGAAGCAGGAATATGATGTCATCATTATTGATAGCCCGCCTGTCACAGCTGTAACGGATGCGCAGATTATCGCCAGGATGTGCGATGGGATTATCCTTGTGGTCAGCAGCGGACGTACACAGGTGGAGGAAGCTGTCAAAACGAAGGATTTATTAGAGCATACGGGTACAAAAATTCTTGGTGTCGTGCTGAATAACAAAAAGACAAAAGGCAGCCATTATTACTATTATGCTAAATGATGGGATTTATTAGTAGATTTTGACTAAATAAACAAGTATTATAGAATTCGTGTGTAAAGACAACTTTAGGGGGGTATTGTGAATGATTGATATACATAGTCATATATTGCCGAGCCTTGATGATGGAGCCAAAACGATGGAAGATTCGTTGGAAATGGCCAGGCTTGCGGTTCGGGAAGGCATTGAGACAATTGTCGCAACCCCTCACCACAAAAATGGGGTCTATGAGAATGAAAAGGCGACGATTCTGCCCTCCATTGACTTGTTTCAAAAGCAGCTTGAAATTAACCAAATCCCCTTGACTGTCCTCCCTGGACAGGAAGTCCGCATTTACGGCGAACTTTTAGAAGAATGGGAGCATGGCACCATTCAAACGATTAATGATACACCGTATATCTTAATCGAGTTTCCGTCTAACCATATACCAAGGTATGCAAAGACCTTATTCTTTGAATTACTGAATAAAGGACTCTATCCAATCTTAGTCCATCCTGAACGAAATGCTGCCATTATGGAGAACCCAAATCTCCTTTATGACTTTGCCCAAATGGGTGTCGCTTCCCAGCTGACAAGCGGCAGCATCACGGGTAAGTTTGGAAAGAAAATCAAGAAGATTTCCAATGATTTAGTTGCCGCAAACCTAATCCATTTTATCGCTTCTGATGCCCATAATGTGACATCCAGGCAGTTCTGGATGAATGAAGCAAGAGATGAGATCGAAAAGCAATTCGGAATGAGCCAGCTCTATTATTTCGAAGAAAACGCACGCTTCGTTATCGAAGGGCAGCCTATTATGCGAGAAATGCCTCAGCAGGTCAGACAGCGTAAGTTCCTAGGGCTCTTTTAACCGACATAATCACATAAGGTGATGCCGCCTGACCTTTATCAATGACGGTACTCGGCCATGCTGTGGGAAGCAAGATTGCTTCCTTAGATGCGTGTCGTCAATAGGATGGTGTGAGGAAGGGTTAGATGCCCTATTATTTTTATCATAATGAAACTGTTTGTAGGATAAAGGATTTATTAGAAATTTATTCGATAAATAACATACCCTTACATATTGATTATGAAACATCTGCTATGTAATTGTCTAATAACTTTAGGCATAATAGCGATTTTTGAATAGATAGGCCTAGCCATTTACCACGAATTGTAAAAATGAATATGAGAAAAGAAATAGACTGAAATAGGACTGGAGGACGAGATGAAAAAAGTACGTAAAGCGATTATTCCAGCTGCTGGACTTGGCACGAGATTTCTGCCGGCAACGAAAGCGATGCCAAAGGAAATGCTCCCAATTGTCGATAAACCGACCATCCAGTATATCGTGGAGGAAGCCATTGCTTCAGGAATTGAAGATATTATCATTGTCACGGGGAAAGGTAAGAGATCGATCGAGGACCATTTCGATCATGCGTATGAGCTGGAGAATAACTTGATGGAAAAGGGAAAGTTTGACCTTCTCGAGAAAGTACAAGCCCCATCAAAGGTTGATATCCATTATATTCGTCAGAAGGAACCAAAAGGGTTAGGACATGCCGTATGGTGCGCGCGTAAGTTTATTGGAAATGAGCCATTTGCTGTATTATTAGGAGACGATATTGTTCAGAATGAAAACCCGTGCTTACGACAACTCATTGATCAGTATGATGAAACTTTATCTTCTGTTATTGGGGTTCAGACAGTGCACGATAATGAAACCCATCGGTATGGAATTATTGATCCGGCAGCACAAGAAGGAAGAAGGTATCAAGTGAGTAACTTTGTGGAGAAACCAGCACCAGGAACAGCTCCATCCAACTTGGCTATCATGGGACGATACGTATTAACACCTGAAATCTTTATGTTTCTTGAAAAGCAACAAACAGGTGCTGGTGGAGAAATTCAGTTAACCGATGCTATTCAAAAACTAAATGAAATTCAAAGAGTTTTTGCTTATGACTTTGAAGGTAAGCGTTATGATGTGGGAGAGAAGTTTGGGTTTGTGAAAACAACAATTGAATATGCGTTACAACATGAAGACCTCCATAATGAAATGCGACATTACTTGAAACAATTGGTTGCTAATTTTGAAAATGAAAAATCATTGGTTGAGTAAAGGCAGGGGTTAGGAGTGTCTAGTCAAACAAATCAGGATGTTACATTATTTAGTAATCAAAATGTATCAATTCAATTAAACGAAAGTCGTGGCTATTTGTATACTAAGCGTTTAATCGATATTATTGGTTCGTTATTAGGTATTATCTTCTTAAGTTTATTGTTTATTGTCGTTGCTATATTAATTAAAATCGAAGACCCGAAAGGTCCAGTATTCTTTATTCAAAAGAGAGTGGGTTTAAACGGAAAAGAATTTAACATGTATAAATTTAGATCGATGGTAGCCGATGCAGAAGAAAAATTAAAGGAACTCCTTAAGTATAATGAAGTTTCTGGGGCAATGTTCAAAATGAAAGATGATCCTCGTATAACAAAAATAGGTAAGTTCATTCGAAAAACAAGTATTGATGAACTTCCTCAGCTATTTAATGTTTTAAGAGGAGAAATGAGCTTAGTTGGCCCAAGGCCACCTCTACCTAGAGAGGTAGAGATGTACTCTGATTATGATAGACAAAGATTAATGGTCACACCAGGATGTACGGGACTATGGCAGGTTACTGCCCGAAATAGTGTTGGTTTCAAGGAAATGGTTGAGTTGGACCTTCAGTATGTAGAAAAACGTAATCTTCTTCTAGACATTATAATAATTTTTAAAACTATAGCTGTGTTATTTGGTTCCAAGGATGCTTTTTAATAGAGTTTATAAGAGTAAATGAATGTTATGAATATATGAATATTACCTTTTTTAACTATATTGAATCCTCGGAATTAGCAGTATAGAAATCTGATTATAATATATAGTGTCGGATATACCTGCTAGATTATACATTTAGTTGGAAGCCAGAAAACAACATGTTTTTCTGGCTTTATTTTTATAATAAAAAGGAACACATAAGATTTATAGTAACGGGACATTTTGAACATACCTTCTTTTTTGAATAAAATATATACTTGTTTAAAAATGAAGGAGAAATGTAAGGAAAAGAGTATGGCTAATATGAACTAACTTGTTTGGAGTAAAGGGAAGTGAACAAAATGGGTAAAAAAAAAATAATGCATATTGTGCAAGCTCCAGGGGGAGTCGAACGGTATATTCTAATGTTATTAAATAACATGAAGTCAGACGAGATTGAAAATATATTAGTTTGCTCATTTGATTACAAAGAAGAGACCTATAATGGTCTTGTTACAGCATTCGAGTACGTTGAAATGAAACGTTCCATAGATATAAAAAATGATTTTAAAGCACTTATTAAAATCCGCAGAATCATTAAAAAGTATTCTCCCGATGTAGTCTACATGCATAGTAGCAAGGCTGGAGCAATAGGGCGTCTTGCTAATTTAGGGATGAAAAATACTTCATTATATAATCCGCATGGTTGGTCATTTAATATGGAATGTGGCTGTTTTGAAAAAACTGCTTATCGATGGATAGAGAGGTTTCTTGCTAGATTTTGTACAAAAATTATTGCGATTTCAGAATACGAGAAAGAGTCTGCATTAGAAAATAGGATATGTAGAGATAGTAAAATTAAAGTTATTTTTAATGGAATTGATGTTCAAGATTCTTACAGAAAAAGTAAAAAACATACATTAACAAAAAGGGATCTAGGGATTCCAGATGATGCTTATGTGTTTGGCACTGTAGGTAGATTAGCTAAACAAAAAGCCCCTGATATTTTTATAGATTTTGCAAGTCTTATAAAGAAGCAGATACCAAAGGCGTACTTCATAATGGTTGGAGATGGAGATGAAATATCCGAAATACAGGCTATGATTGAAAGAGAAGGTCTTAAGGAATCTGTTTTAATAACTGGTTGGGTCGATGATCCCATGCAGTATATTCCATTATTTGATCAGGCGTTTCTATTATCAAGATGGGAAGGATTTGGCCTAGTACTCGCAGAGTACATGTTGGCAGAAAAGCCAATAATTGCAACTAGTGTTGATGCTATTCCAGAAGTGATTGAAAATGGAGTAAATGGTATTTTAGTGCCTCCAGATGATGCCAATTCCGTCTATGAAGCAGCCCAATTATTATATAAGGACGATGATTACAGGATGAACATTGTTCTGAATCAACTTAAATGTGTTAAGTTGAAATTTGATATTTCAAGAGTTGCTTGCGAGACTGAAGCCTTGTATAAGGAGATTTGCTCTTCAAAATAATAATATAGTGCTGTGAATTAGAATGGATGAAATATACACTTGTTTATTAAAGTTAAATACATTAAATGCGGTGGATAATAATGATAATAGAACTATTGGGAATACCTGGAAGTGGGAAAAGCACATTTGCAGATAATTTGATGAAAGAGAATATAAATTTTAGCAATCCATTAACCCTGTATTTATATAACGAGTCTAGGTATAAGCAAAATATTAATAAACTAAAACTATTTGCTGGATTTCTATTAAATGATCCGAAAGAATTACTAGTTATATCGGGATTATTTAAAAAAATCAAATTCAAAAAAAGAAGTACCAAATTAAAAATGTATTTGTATTTATTTTCGATTATTGCAGTTATAAATAAATGCCAGAAGAAAGATATCAATGGGAATTATGTTTTAGATGAAGGCATTAACCAAGTAATTTGGGGAATAACATATAATTCATATAGCTCAGGCAAAGAAATCGATGAACTACATGTAAGATTAAGCCCTTATTTCGCCAACCAGATCATCTGCATTAAAGTTAGTAAGGAGCTGGTTAAGGAGCGATTATATAAACGGAAAGGATCGGGGGGATCAGAACTTCAAAATGATATCAAAAAAAACGAGGTTTTCTTAGATCATTCCATATATATACACGAAAATGTTATAAACAGGGTTAAACAAATTAACAGTAGCATATTAGAAAACAGAATTACTCTTAGAGAACTATGATAATTGACTAGCTTGTAACTGAAAGGAAAGAAAATGAAAAAAAAAATTTCTATTGTTTATATGATTAATAGTCTAAAAAAGGGCGGACCAGTTAATATGTTATACAACCTTATAAAGTACC
Organism: Gracilibacillus sp. Marseille-QA3620; assembly: GCF_054950035.1. Taxonomy (NCBI): domain Bacteria; kingdom Bacillati; phylum Bacillota; class Bacilli; order Caryophanales; family Bacillaceae; genus Gracilibacillus; species Gracilibacillus sp. Marseille-QA3620. The sequence goes on along the minus strand of NZ_CM143102.1, from coordinate 3,984,053 downwards.
TAGATAAGGGGAATTTCGATGTTTCTATTATTGCTTTAAGAACCACGCCTGAAAAAGTAAAAAAAGATTTTTCAAATATTGATTGTAACGTTATTGAATTACAAGGTGGAAGTATATTTACAATTGTTAAAGAGGTGGAGGGAATTCTCAAGGGAATAAATCCTGATATTGTTCATTCACACGGAGGGATGGCGGATTTTGTTAATACAAGGGTTAGAGGAAATTATAAGAAATTCAGTACTGTTCACTGTGATCCAGATGAAGACTTTGTAATGAAAAAAGGAAGATTAATAGGAACTTTAAAGGCTTCGGCGTTTGTAAATACTCTAAAGAAGATAGAGTATCCAGTAGCATGTTCCCAAACGGTATCTCAGAAGCTACTGAATAAAAGAAAGTTTAAAATTGAATTTATTAAAAATGGGATAGATTTGGAGGGTGTAGGGGCTACTTCGAATTGTATATCTAGGAAGGATCTTGGCATTGGAAAAGACAAAGTTGTCTTAGTTTTTTGTGGATATTTATCTAAAAGAAAAAATGTATCCTTCTTATTTGATGCTTTTGAAAAGTTGGATAGAGATGATATAGGCTTAATGATACTGGGCGATGGGCAAGAGTATGATTCTTTAAAAGAGAGAGCGAAAAAGGATAACAGAATATTAATGATAGGAAGGGTAGATAATGCTTTTGATTATTTAAAATGTGGAGACTATATTATATCTGCTTCCTTATCTGAGGGATTGCCTCTTGCTGTTATGGAGGGGATGGCTTGTGGTTTGCCTGCGATTCTTTCTGATATTGAGTCACATTGTGAGTTATTAACTATGTGTTCTGAAGGAATAAAAACGTTCAATTTAACTACTACTGAAGGATTAGTGGCCCTATTGGAGAATATTGACAAAGATTGTATTCATAAAGAGCAATTAGCAGCATTAAATACTATGAAAACAGATTTAAATGCTTCTCGTATGGCGTATGATTATACATCTTTATATAATAGTGCTCTTGAGTAATAAATGTGTATCTTGATAATCCAATTTGCAATTACAATTGGGTAACTAGCATTATTTTCAAGGGAATTTGTTAATAGGTGGGTTCTTAAATATGAAAATATCGATTGTTATGGCAACTTATAATGGAGAGAAGTATATTATTGAGCAATTAGATTCTATACTTCAACAATCTTTATTACCTGATGAGGTTATTATTTGTGATGATAATTCTGCGGATTCAACGGTCAGGATAATAAAAAAATTTATAGAAAAGCATAAGCTTAGTGAATGGAAGGTTTATCAAAACTCTAATAATAAAGGTTATTCGGCTAATTTCAGTGAAGGTTTAATGAAAGCAACTGGAGATATAATTTTTTTAGCTGATCAAGATGATATATGGCTTCCTAATAAGTTAGAGGATATGGCACATGTGATGATGGAAAACTTAAATATTCAATTATTAGCCTCGAATGTAATGCCATTTTACATGGAAGGGAATGGTAATACTTTAAACTATGAAAAGTTTGGGGGGGGGATGTTAGTTAAAATCCCTTTTAGTGGGCGTTGGATTAAACCTATAAGACCTGGATGTTCTTTTTGTATACGGAGGAACCTGCTAAACGACTATTATAAAGTTTGGTTTAGAGATTACCCACATGATAGTCTACTATGGGGACTTGCTAATATTAATAATAGTTCATATTTATATAATAGAAATACAATAAAGTTTAGAAGACATGGTTCTAATGCCTCTAGTAAAGGGAATAAACAGCTGGAATATCGGTTGAATGGTATTAAAAATGAAATTTTAATTGCAGAGAATATGTTAAACTATCTACAAACTAAAAAGGGAAATAATAACACTATTGTTTTTATTAACAATCAAAAAGAAGTTTATAAAAAGAGAGTGGAATCATTAAAAACATGTCAGTTAATTACAACTCTTAAACTTTTATTAAAAATAAAATATTATGGAAGAATTAGATACTGGTTTACAGATATTTATTATATTATGAAGAACGCATAAGAAAGAAGAAATAAAACCATTTTATAATAAATAATTGATGGGTGGGGTGAAATGTTATCATTAGCATATTTAGGTGTAATTTTACTAATCCTTTTTCTTGAAAGTGTAAGTAAGAAAAGGATTAGTGGAGTTCTACCTTTTTTATTAGTTATATATTCAGCATTAATGATGGGAGGAAATACTAATAATCCGGATACAATAATATACAATAATATTTATTATAATAGTGAGTTTTTCTCAAAAGACTTTGGATTCGGAATTTTAGTGGAATTATCTAAAGTTTTTGGGATAAAATACGAAGTATTCAAGCTGATATTATCAACTGTAGGAATTCTATTAATTCACTCAACGGTTAAAAAATATGTGAATTATCCCCCAATATTCTATATCCTTTATTTTGTATATCCTTTTATGATGGATGTAGTTCAAGTTAGAAACTTTTTAATTATGTCGATTTTTATCTATTCTATTCCATGGTTAACGAGTGCAAATAGGAAAGATAAGTTGAAATATCTCATGGCTATGGTTGTTGCTGCTACCATACAGAAAACAGCAATTGTTTATTTACCACTAGTTTTCATTGATAAATTATGTAAAAGAAAAAACATTAAGCTCATGTTGCTGTGGTTTATTACTTTTTGTATATTGATTGGGCTAAATAAAAATGTTGTCTATCTTCTGGCTGAATTCCTATTTAATAATTTTAGTGATACCCTAGTTGGGGTGGGGAAGTTTTTACAAATAAACACCAATTATGGTTGGATCATTCAATGGGGAACTCAAATTACCAATTTTTTATTAATTCTTTTATCTAGGAATATAATAGTGAGTAATAAAGAGGTATTCGCAACAAATAGTAAGTTAATATCCTCTGATTATAATAAAATATATAATTTCTGTAATGTGATTTTTTGGATAAACGTTTATGCTTTTGTATTTTTACCATTATATGTGATGGATATAAATTTTTATAGGATTATGAGAAACATATATCCATTAAATTTAATGGTATTTTGCATTACAAGTAGTATTGTTATAAATAGAAATAGCGTTAGCAAAAAAATGGATAAATTACTGTATATTGCAGCAATTTTAGTGTATACATTAATTACCTTTTTTATAAATTATATTTATAATGGGCAAGGAGAATATTTAAAAACAATAATAGAACCATTATTTAAGGATAACTGGATTTTCTAATAATTAATTTTATTTGCGAATATTATTTTGCATAAACTTGGGAGGATATGAATGGGGCTAAAATCTAGAATTAAATATAGTATAGATAAATATAGAATAAAGAAGTATTGGAGAAGCATTAATAAACATAACTATACTACACTAGGGCCAATAAGTAACCAGTTATTTATAGAATTTATTAGAAATGGACGGGTTACAATTGGCAGCAACACCTATGGACAAATTAATATGCACTCATCTGGTAATGAAAACGAGTCTTTATCTATCGGGGCTAATTGTTCTATATCAAGTAAGGCTAATTTCTTATTGGGTGGAGAACATAATTATAAATGTATAACTACGTACCCATACAAGGTTAGAAAATTTAATTATGAGACTGAAGCAACTACTAAAGGTTCGATTTTAATTGGAGATGAAGTTTGGATTGGTGATAATGCGTTAATCATGTCTGGTGTCCATATTGGAAAAGGTGCAATTATAGCTGCAGGAAGCGTTGTTACCCGTGATGTTCCACCATATTCCATTGTTGGTGGAAACCCTGCTAAGGTAATAAAATACAGATTTTCTGATCAAATAATAAAAAAATTAATGCCTATTGATTTGAGTAGTATCAATCTAACAAAAGAGGATATTAATTATCTCTATTTAGAGGTAACAGATGATAATGTTGATACAATAGTGGATTATTTTAAATCAAAGTATTGAGTGTGTGAAGAAGTTATTACTAAAATTTAATCTAGTTATAGGTGGGCTACAATGAGTAAGATTAAAAAAGTAATTAATATTTTAAAACAGGATGTATTTCTTATAAAAAATTTCGGATTTAAAATTGCGGCAATAGATTTCGCTCGAGGCCTTGTCTTTCGAGGAACAGGTAAATGGGGAAGAAAACTTGAATGGTACAAACATGAGAACATAAAAAAATATTTATTACTAAAGTATGGACATATAGTTAATCTTTATGAAGACCTGGACGTAGATAATTTACCTCAGATTGAATCTGATTCGCCAGTTTGGGTTTTTTGGTGGCAAGGGTTAGAGCATGCACCATCAACAGTCAAGAAATGCGTTGCTAGTATTCAACAAAATGCAGGTGCACATTGTGTAAATATAATTACTAAACATAACTATAAAAATTATGTTACTCTTCCAGATTATATACTTTATAAATACGAAAAAGGTGATATGACTATCACTCATTTTTCAGATATTTTACGTATGGAATTGTTGTATACGCACGGGGGTATTTGGATGGATGCAACATTATATCTCACGGAAGAATTGCCTAGTGATTTAAATGAATATAGATTTTATACAATAAAACATGGTCTATTTGGTGATTATCATGTTTGTAAAGGCTTATGGACCGGTTTTTTTATTGCGAGTGGTAAAGGTAATAGAGCAATAAAATATTTTAGAGATATGTTTTATGAATATTGGAAGAACGAAAACCAGCTAATATGTTATCTGTTAATTGATTGTATTATCGCAATTGGTTATGAAAATATACCTGCAATATACAAATTGATAGAGGCTGTTCCCAAAAACAATACGCAGGTTTTTGAACTTGCAAATATTCTTTCTAATGAATACTCAAGTGAAATGTTTGATTACTTAAAAAGTGATACGACAATATATAAATTAACTTATAGAAAGCAATTTAAGAAAACAATTGAAGAAAAAGAAACATTTTACGGTTATATTATGAGTAAGTAATTAATAATTATTAATATAATTTCTAGGTGAATTGAATTTATGATCATAATATAAGTTTTCTTAAAATTTATTATATACTGCAAAACAAAGAGGTAAAGCTGTTGAATATTAAAAAAATAATAAATAACTTCTTTTATGCTCTATTATCAAACTTAATAACACTTCTAATATCCTCCCTTGTAATATTAATTGTACCAAAACTTATTGGAATTGAAGATTACGGTTATTGGCAACTCTATCTATTTTATTCCTCGTACGTCGGTTTATTTCAATTTGGTTGGAATGATGGAATCTATCTTAGATATGGTGGGGTAAATTATAAAGATCTTGATAAATCTTTATTTTATTCTCAGTTTTGGATGTTAATGTTTTTCCAATTGACACTAGCAGGTATTTTAATAATTAATTCCTTCGTTTATGTAAACAATCAAGATAGGTTGTTTATTTTAGTTGGAGTAGCTTTTTGCTTAGTGATAGCTGGTGTAAAGGCAATGTTGTTGTTTATTCTGCAAGCAACGAATCGAATTAAGGAAAACTCTCTTGCGAATATTTGGGATAGATTATTTTATAGTTTATTAATAATTATATTATTGTCGGGCGGTATTAAAGATTACAAACTATTGATACTTGCTGATCTAATTGGTAAGACGGTTTCTTTCGTTATTTTAATTTATTATTGTAAAGAAATTGTGCTTAGAAGGATATCTGATTTTTACATTAGTATTCAGGAAGCGATAAGAAACATAAATGCGGGAGTTAAATTAACCTTAGCTAATATAGCGAGTATGCTAATTGTTGGAATCGTTAGATTTGGTATTGAAAGAACTTGGGATGTATCTACTTTCGGCAAAGTTTCATTAACTTTAAGTATTTCAAATCTTATGATGACATTTATTAATGCAATGGGTATGATAATGTTTCCCATACTTAGAAGGACTGATCAAAAATTATTGCCAGACATTTATAAAGCAATGAGAACATTATTGATGGTTCCCCTGCTTGGAATGCTGGTTATTTTTTATCCTTTAAAGGTTATTTTAACTGCTTGGCTTCCACAATATGCTGAAAGCTTAATGTACATGGCCCTGCTTTTTCCAATCTGTGTCTTTGAAGGAAAAATGTCATTGTTGATAAACACTTATTTAAAGACCCTGAGAAAAGAAAAGGTGATTATGTATGTTAATTTGATATCAGTATTCTTAAGTCTATTTACAACTGTGATTTTTACAATATTATTAAGGAATTTAACACTTACTGTTCTATCAATCGTAATATTAATTGCATTTAGATGTATCTTAGCTGAGGTATTATTATCAAAAATACTACATGTAACTGTACACTATGATATCTTTTTAGAAGTGCTTTTAAGTGCAATATTTATATTAACAGGTTGGTTTGTTGGGTCTTGGGAAGGAATAGTTTTATATCTATTTTCTTATTTAATATATTTATTTTTGAGAAAAAGGGAAATTTCGGAAACGGTTGTATATATGAAAAAGATATTAAAATAATCTAGGTTATTTTCATATTGGAGACTTACAGTAAGAGCCCTTTTTATTAAGTAATTATCAATGGTAAAAAAGGGTCTGGTGGGTAATAGGATAGCGAAAGAAAAAATTAATTAGATGTAAATGAATGCTAAGTCTTATTTAAAGCAAATGTTTTTCACAATCATTCTTAATTTCAATGAAAAAGTTAAAAGGAGTAATGATAAAATGAAAGGTATAATTTTAGCGGGTGGTAGTGGTACCCGGTTATTCCCGCTAACTATGGTTACGAGCAAGCAGTTATTGCCGATATATGACAAGCCTATGATCTATTATCCAATATCTACTTTAATGTTAGCTGGGATTAGAGATATTTTAATTATCTCTACTCCTGAAGATACTTCGCGATTCAAGGCATTGTTAGGTAATGGAAGACAATTCGGGATCAACTTAGAATATAAGATTCAACCTAGTCCAGACGGATTAGCTCAGGCGTTTATAATTGGTGAGGAATTCATTGGTAATGATTCTGTGGCTATGATTTTAGGAGATAATATTTACTACGGAAGTGGTATGCGAAATATCCTTCAGCGTGCTGCAAAGAAGGAGAAAGGGGCTACTGTATTTGGTTACCATGTCACTGATCCAAAACGATTTGGAGTAGTTGAGTTTGATGAAAATGGGAGGGTATTGGGGATTGAGGAAAAACCTGAGGAACCAAAGTCAAATTATGCAGTAACAGGACTCTATTTTTATGATAACCGTGTTGTAGAAATAGCTAAAGACATTAAGCCTTCATCACGCGGAGAATTAGAAATTACTTCAGTGAATGAAGCTTATTTAAATTTAGGGGAACTTGATGTTGAACTTCTGGGACGTGGTTTTACCTGGTTAGATACCGGTACGCATCAAACTCTAGTAGAAGCTACAAACTTTGTTAAAACTATTGAGGAACATCAGGGAATTAAAATCGCTGCACTTGAGGAAATAGCTTATATAAATGGATGGATCGGTATAAGTGAGTTAATTTCATCTGGTGAAAAGTTTGCTAAAACAGGATATGGTCAGTATCTGTTAAAAGTAGCGAATGGACAAATTAAATATTAAAGGGATGTAAGCTTAATGAAAAAAACCGAAACTTCTTTACCTGGTGTAAAGGTTTTAGAACCAAAAGTATTTGGAGATAATCGTGGCTGGTTTATGGAGACCTATAGTGAGGCTGAGTTGTTGAAATTAAATATAAACAACCACTTTATTCAAGACAATCAATCTTATTCAGCAACAAAAGGAACCCTAAGAGGTCTCCACTATCAATTGAATCCAAAAGCACAAACAAAACTGATTCGATGTACTAAAGGGGCTATTTTTGATGTTGCCGTGGATATTCGAAAAGGTAGTCCAACTTTTGGTGAATGGTATGGAATTGAACTTAGCGCAGAAAATAAAAAGCAATTATTAATACCTAAAGGATTTGCCCATGGTTTTATGACCTTAACAGATGATGTTGAAGTTCAATATAAAGTTGACGAATTATATGCCCCTGAATGTGACCGCGGAATTATTTGGAATGATACATCAATTGGGATTCAGTGGCCAATGGACATTAAGCCAATTCTATCAGATAAGGATGAAAGAGCACCACTTTTAGATGAAGCAGATAATAATTTTACTTATGGAGAATATTAATGAAAATTTTAGTGACTGGTTACACAGGGCAACTTGGATATGATGTAGTAAGAGAAGGGTTAAAGAGAGGCCTTGAAATGCTGGGTGTAGGTCCAAGGGAATTGGATATAACCAATGAAAAGGACGTTTATCACTACGTGAGTGAAATTAAACCGGATGCTATTATTCATTGTGCAGCTTATACTGCAGTCGATAAGGCAGAAGATGATAAAGAAAATTGTCATGATGTGAACGTCAATGGAACAAAATATTTAGCAAAATCTGCAAAGGCAGTAAATGCAAAGTTTATGTATATCAGTACAGATTATGTCTTTGATGGAAAAGGTACTATACCTTTTATAGAAGAGGATATTCCTAATCCAGTCGGATATTACGGTAAAACAAAATATGAAGGTGAACAATTAGTACAACAACTATTGATTGAATATTTTATCGTGCGAATTTCTTGGGTATACGGAATTAACGGAAATAATTTTGTTAAAACGATGCTAAGATTAGCTGAAACTAATGATAGATTAAATGTTGTAGGTGACCAGATAGGTTCTCCAACATACACTTTTGATTTATCCCGACTTTTAATTGATATGATTCAAACAAATAAATATGGAATCTATCACTCAACAAATGATGGATTTTGTAGTTGGGCTGATTTTTCAAGGGAAATATTCACACAAGCAGGTAAGAACGTGAAGGTAAATTCAATCACTACTGCTGAGTATCCAACTCGGGCTGTTCGGCCTAGGAATTCACGTATGTCTAAACAAAAATTAATTGATAATGGTTTTACACCACTGCCTAAATGGGAAGATTCACTAAAACATTACTTAAATCAGTTACTACATGAGGTGAAATAATGACAAGGAAAAAAATACTTGTTACTGGTGGAGCGGGATTCATTGGGGGTAACTTTGTTCAATATATGGTGAACAAGTATCCACAGTATGATATTTATAATTTAGATTTATTAACTTATGCTGGTGATTTGGCCAAGCATAAGGAAATTGAAAAGAAAAGTAACTACTTCTTCATTAAGGCTGATATTGCCGACCGTAAAGCTGTCATGTCGTTATTTGAAGAAGAAAAGTTTGATTATGTTGCTCATTTTGCAGCAGAAAGCCATGTCGATCGTTCGATTAAGGAACCAGAGATTTTTGTCCAAACGAATATTCTTGGAACACAAGTTTTATTGGATGCAGCTCAAAAAGTAGGGGTTACAAAATTTGTCCATGTTTCTACAGATGAAGTATATGGGGAGTTGGATTTTGATCCAACAACCTTCTTTACGGAAGAAACGCCACTTCAACCAAATAGCCCATATAGTGCTAGTAAAGCTTCTTCTGACTTGTTAGTGCGTGCATATCATGAAACATTTGGGCTTCCAATAAATATTACTCGCTGTTCTAATAATTATGGACCTTTTCACTTCCCAGAAAAACTTATCCCATTAACTATATCTCGTGTATTAAATGATGAGAAAGTACCTGTATATGGTGATGGAAAGAATATTCGAGACTGGCTCCATGTATTAGATCATTGCGCTGCTATTGATCTTGTTTTACATGAAGGTATGAATGGAGAGGTTTATAACGTAGGTGGTCACAACGAAAAAACGAATTTAGAGGTTGTAAAAACAATTATTCAAACTCTTGGGAAATCTGAAGAGTTAATTGAATTTGTAACAGACCGCTTAGGACATGATAAACGTTATGCAATTGACCCAACCAAGTTAGAGAAGTTAGGTTGGAAACCAACTTATACTTTTGAAACTGGAATTGCTCAAACCATTGATTGGTACTTAGATAATAAGTGGTGGTGGGAGCAGATTATTAGTGGAGAATATAAAGATTATTTTGATAAACAGTATACTTTCATAAATAAATAATATTTTTAATGAAAATCATATAATTAGGTATTTTAAACTCTTCGGTGGCATTATTTGAAGTTTATGTTGCTTCTAAATGAGAGTTTGATGACTCATAATACAACTGTTCCTTCCTATTAAAGATTCCCTTAGAGATGTAGACATTTGTTTGGTCTTTTCTGAGAAGATAAAGACTTTGTTCAGTGAAGTATAGCCAGGTGATGGAGACTCCAGTTATTCTTAATGGTCATACCTGTTAAATGCTTAGAAGCGGTATTTATTAAATTTTAAAGCGAACCTTTTTCTTGTTAAATGAGGTTCGCTTTTTACTATTAAAATCAATTTGATGCAAGCTAAAAAAGCAATCCGTAATGGTTAAATCAAAGGCATTCCCTTTACAACTCTACTATCCATCAACGCTGCCTATTGTGAGAATTATTTGAAATATAATTCCTCTGTAATGAAAGGAGTTACATTAACGGATTTTGTTACATTCAATAATGTAGTTTCTCTCCGTCATGCATTAGAAAAAGGATTTATAGGAGAACTGGGTATATCTAGAGCCTATTTAGATAAGATTGAAAGTGGGTCACCTGAGTTTTGTAATTTCTTTTTAAAAGGAAATTACCTTGAAGTAAGTGTACCAACCGTTGATAAAAATTAAAGGTATTTTTGAAGAAACAATACGTGATTTATCAGCCAAAGATAAAGAGCTAGAAGTAAATAAGCTGTTGCTATTCCGAGAACGAAAAAGGCTCTAGAAGCGTTCTTGAAAATTGAGGTAGTATATAATCAAGTGATGTATACACCGAAAATGGTATGTGCAAGTTAGTTAATGTTTATTAACCATCCAAAGAAGTGACATACCTTAATGGCTATTAAACAATAGAAATCAGTCCTTAACTGGGTGATTCGTTTTTTGTTAACTAGCAAGAGGTTGGAAAAACAAAAGATATTCAAGGACCTCAGTATGTATTGGAATGCTATAATCATTTATAGAGTATAAAATATGACAAGCAGGTGATAGGGTGGCAATTCTTATTACAGGTGGAGCAGGTTATATTGGCTCCCATACAGTAAAGTACTTTTTGGACCAGAATGAAGAAGTCGTTGTAGTCGATAATTTACAAAGTGGCCACAGAGAAGCCGTTTCTGTAGAGCATTTTTATGAAATTGATCTTAGAGATAAAGACGCTTTAGATGAGGTTTTTAAGGCTCATAATATTGAGGCAGTTATTCACTTTGCTGCTAACTCTCTAGTTGGAGAGAGCATGACTAAGCCGTATGAATACTACGATAATAATGTTTACGGTATGATGTGTTTATTGGACGTCATGAAAACGAATCAAGTAAACAAAATCGTCTTTTCTTCCACGGCTGCGACTTACGGCGAGCCTAAGTCTATTCCTATCATAGAAGAAAATGAAACGAATCCTACGAATACCTATGGTGAGACGAAGCTTGCTATGGAGAAGATGATGAAATGGTTTGATCAAGGCTATGATGTAAAGTATGTTTCTTTAAGATACTTTAATGCTGCGGGTGCTCATCAGAGTGGCGAAATTGGAGAAATGCATGATCCTGAAACCCATCTTATCCCATTGGTTTTACAGGTGCCGCTTGGCCAAAGAGACAAGGTATACATGTTTGGAGATGACTATCCTACAGAGGATGGAACATGTATCCGCGATTACATTCATGTAATGGACTTGGCATCCGCACATTACCTGGCATTAGAATATTTAAGAAAAGGAAATCCAAGCGATATCTTTAACCTGGGAAATGGGAATGGTTACTCTGTCAAAGAGGTTATTGATGTAGCAAGGAAGGTAACCGAGCATCCAATACCTGCCGATGTAAAAGAGAGAAGAGCGGGGGATCCGGCTGTTTTAATCGCATCGTCAGAGAAAGCGCAGACCGTTTTAGGGTGGAAACCACAGTTTGATTCCTTGGAAAAAATCATTTCGGATGCGTGGAATTGGCATAAGAACAATCCGCAAGGTTATTTAACGAAATAAGCGAGTGTTTACAATAATACATTCGTTATTATAGTTAAATCGTGATGGTTCCCATCAACTTGAAGTGTGTTTGAGGAAGCATATCTCTTTTCCTCAAACACCTTTTTTATACCTAAAGCAGTCTTACTACTTCCCCCTAAATTGACCACCATAATCACCTCCCCTCAAATTTACTTCACAGTGCTAACGTTAGTTATGGAGATTCAAAGAAATAAGTTGTTTAACGCATTATTTATTCATGGTACTTTTATGTAATATGCTTTTTTGTGAAATCACTCTCAATCTCCCAATCCCCTAGAAAGGCCTTTAACCATAAATCTACCTAAAGCTTTTATATGAAAATGGGCTGATAATTGAGGAAGGCGCCTATAGTGTTCTTCGGATGGAATAAATATACTTTAGAGGAGATATAGCAGACCAGAGTCACTCCGTTGACAGAAGGTCTTCAGAAAGTCCGTGCGAAGGAGCTAGTGGAGAATGAGCTACAAGCAGCCAGACCCTCATAAAGTGTACCTTGTAACCGGCGCTGCCGGGTTTGTCGGGTACTATCTGTCTCATAATCTGTTGGAAAAGGGATGCCGAGTTGTTGGCATCGATAATATGAATGATTATTATGATGTCCGTCTAAAGGAGAAGCGTCTTGAGCTGCTTTCTGGATATGAAAGATTCACCTTCTTGAAGGTTGATATTTCAGATAAGAGGGCAGTGGAAGCGGTATTCGAAAAGTATCAGCCTGAGATTGTAGTTAATTTGGCAGCGCAGGCAGGAGTGCGTTACAGCATTACGAATCCGGATGCCTACATCCTCTCAAATGTGATTGGTTTTTACAATATTTTGGAGTGTTGCAGGCATTCCTATGATGAAGGGAACACGCCGGTGGAGCATTTATTATATGCCTCCAGCAGCTCGGTCTATGGCTCGAATAAGAAGACGCCCTATTCGGTTGAGGATAAGACGGATGATCCCGTTTCCTTATATGCTGCCACGAAGAAAGGAAATGAGTTATTGGCTAGATCCTATTCAAACCTCTACAATATCCCTGCAACAGGTTTACGTTTTTTTACGGTGTATGGTCCGATGGGACGCCCAGATATGGCCTATTATGGGTTCACGCAGAAAATCTTTGCCGGCGAGCCGATTAAGATTTTCAATCATGGCGATATGAAGCGGGACTTCACGTATGTGGATGACATCGTCGGTTCGATGGAGAGGATGCTGAATCAGCCGCCGCCAGCGGATGAGCATGGAGTTCCGCATAAGGTGTACAACATCGGCAACTCCAGCCCAGAGCCATTGATGTATTTCATCGAGACACTTGAGAAGGCGCTCAGTAAAGCAGCAGGTAGCGAGATTGTCGCGAAGAAGGAATTCCTTCCGATGCAGCCGGGAGATGTGTATGCGACCTTTGCGGACACAGAACCGCTAGAGAAGGCGTTTGGATTTAAGCCAAGCACCTCGATTGGGGATGGGCTGCAAAGGTTCGCGGATTGGTATTGTGAGTATTATGATGTGAAGTGATAGAAGAGCGGGGGATCTGTTAACAACGGTGATAAAATCCCCAATATAAACGGTTTCAAAATTCCCCAAAATTAACGGATAATGGTCTCAAAGCGACAATTGAATTGGAGTGGAGAGGCATGATTCGAATAGGGGAGTATTTAAGAAAAGGTGCCTGTCACTCCCCGATATTTGTCGAAGAACTTTAATTTAATGGATTGAAAGCTTAACAATGGATATTGCCACCCTTTAGACTCAAAGTTGCCATGTTTTTATACCAGTTAGGACATATTTTAGATCCATCTCTGCCAAGCGGAAGATCAACCTCCTGTATAATGGAATTGCATTGGGCGGTTTCTCGTGCCTGTTACCACCTGATTTTTCTTGTTCCATAGGGGGCAAAGAAAAGGTACCTGTCACTCCCCGATATTTGTCGAAGAACTTCAAAATTTAATAGATTGGTGCCTTAACCAACGAATTTCAACCAAGTGACACCTGAAGATGGTATCACTTGGTTGAGCAAGAAAATTGTCTTGGTTAGAGAAGAGCATATGGGGAGTTTAAGGACTAACTGTTGCGCTTAATGTGACAAAACAACCTCTTTACTATTATTTGAATAAGAGATTGATTTAATATTTAATTTTGTATGTTTGCCCACTAGAGCTTTTGAATTTTTTCTATAAACAGTAAAGCTGGCAGGAACATAGATTCTTCGATCATCATTAAGTATATTCTTTTGTCTTAATTCTAAAACATGAAACAATTTGAGGGATTTTTCTTCAAAGATCATTTGAATATTTCGTCTTTTAAAGGGGCTATCTATCACGGGATGTATGTGCATAATTTCACATTTGCATTCGTGCAACATCCTATATAAATAAGGCATAGATTCAATACGGCTTTTATATTCTTTATATGTTCCTTTATCTGCCTTAGCTAAAAAAGACATATCCCATTTACCATTTGATAGTTGCTCATATTGCTTTGAAGCCTGTTGAACAGAAAGGTTGTTCCATTTTTGTAATCCCAATAAATGTGGCAATTGGTCTGGTCGGGAATCAATCATAAACGATGGAATCCTTTTATTATCAGTCTTGTAACTATATACTCTATTAGTTATGTACTCTTCGTAAAAAACAACAAACTTTTGTAAATCGAACTGTTCATTTTTTTCGAAACCATTAAATTCTCTCGCCCATTCAATAGTATACATGTCTAGTTGCTCCTTCTAGTTGCTCCTATAAAAAACCTATAAAAAAGAGCCTGATTATGTAGACCAGACTCTTTTGAAAATTGAATGATAAATAGGTTGCCCCGTACTAAGCCTTAGGGGGATGGCAGCCGTAATATTATTTGTCATTTCTTATCTATTTCTTAGCCGTTCTCCGTTCAAGCTTGATCTAATCAATGATAATCTTCAAAACTCGATACGTTTTAAGAAATGCCGTTACGTCGGAGCAAGTCACCTATACTAACTCACTAATATAAGTATAACATGTAGTGGTGTCTTGTAAAGTAAAAAGGAAAGGTGCCTGTTACCTGCCTATTGTTACATGGAATTTGCAACAGGTGGCTGCTATCGGTTCCGGTTGGACTGAATTTTATCAGTGGCGATTTGAAGGTGTTGTTTTTCCAGGCAAGCACCTCAATGGGTCACTTTTTTACTTAGGGTTCTTCCCTCGTGACTTGGAATACTTTTAGGAGTTTTTGATGAAGGAATAACGGTTGTTCTCTTATTGGATTTCTGCGTGCTCGTGCAAACAAGGTGTTCAAAGTAGATATGGATCCTTTATACCCCTTTTCTCGGCATGAAGCTGCATTTTTTTTAAAGTCCGTCCTTCTTGGACTAAGCGCTGTATAAGAATCTGATACGGAGTGCATTTGAGGGCTTTCATGTGGTTTTTGGGTCGTAATAGATCGGTTCGGGTAATACCCACTTTTTTGAGATGGATTACGCTGTATATTTATATCAATGTTGCCACGCTGTAATCTTTGAAGTAAGAATCAGAAGAATGTGTGTGGGAAAAGATGAAAGAGAAGAAGAAATAGTCTTATAAATGGAGAAAGGACTGCTATCCCAGCAGTCCTTTTACCATGACAACACTACTAACAATTTAATTATATAATAATCTAAATTATTCCACAATATTAATGTGGTGTATGACTCCACGAATCCAGGATTAGTGGCAGTTTTAAGGCACCTTTTCCAAGATTATCACTTTGTAAATAAACAACTATTCCCCCTTCTGGTTTTTATTGAAATAAACATTCCTGAATATTTCATATATTAGGGAGATAAAACCAGCTAAAGTACCTACCATTATGTATTTAATTATAGAGTCGGGTTTTTCAGGCTCTTTTACTATTTTACAATATTTTTGATATGTCTTATCTATTAATATCATTTTCATAGTGGATAGGAATCCTACCATCATCCAAATACTTATAGCCAAGATAACGTAACGCAAAATTATACATCCCTTCATTTTTTTATCCATCCCGCTTATATATACGTGAATCATATTTCAGCTACTTTAGATCTTCTAATTTACCGCTATGTTCTAAAAATGAATTAAGATTGCATACTGACTCAGCGTGCAATTCTTGGAGTGTTAAATAAATCATCCCTCTTAGATTTGCGATATTACTACAGGGTCCGTCACTGCAGATAAATAGTTGATTAACTCTTTCCAGATATCGAACACTTAATTTCTTTTTTTCATAAACAGTTGGTTTGATGCATTAAAATATCACAATCAGAAGTTAGTAAATCACCTTGAACAGGAATCACCAAACTGCGCGGATCTATTAGGAATATAGGTCTGTTTCGTTTTTTGGCATAGCGAATCGTATTACCGGTACCGCCGCGTTTTCCGTTAAAAACAGCGATGATTTCGTCGCAGCGGTTTACTAGGTACATATTGCGTTTATGTATCAGTTGTGGACTATAATCCTCTGTACTGAGATTCGTTATTGTATCTGTTTGATCCAAAATGTCTTGCCATATCTTTTTGGATTCTTTTGGCCACCCATCCGGCTGATTAGCGCAAGGGATGGCTGCTTCTAATGCAATAGAGTATCCCTGTTTCTTTAGTTTAAGAACTGTTAAAGCAAAAATTTGATCGGCCCCCAAATCCATGCCGCTAATTGCATGAACAGATTTTTCCTGTTCTAAATAATAGAGCAGTCTTTTGTGAATTTTGGAGGCGATTGCTAGGTTAATGGGATGATGAAAATTAAATCCTCCTAATTGCTCAGGTCGGTGCCCTGTGAATGATATTACAATGTTTTTTGCCATTACCTAGTCTCTCCTTGGTGAATTATCAAAGAGTTGGGAAGCATAGTATGCACTATTTATTCTGCTAATATTACTTTTCTTTCGGCAGATTGCTTTTGTCCATTTGCCTGCATATGTACGTAAGATTTCAAAATTTCTTTGCTGGTCCTCGGTTGTTGCTTCTAATTGAAACGCGATTATTAAGCCGTTTAGTAAATCCAGAGATTCAGGTTTTGTTTCATCGGTGAAAGTTAATAAAAATTGTGTTTCTCCTTCAATTATTTTTAGTTTAATAGATAATAACAAAAGCCCTGCAACGGTCTCTGTTGAAGCATGAGGAAATATTTTCTTTATTGTCTCAATTGTAATATGTTCTTCATTATGAATATCCTCATGTCCAATCGATGACTTATTATGTAAGTCTGAGATACTAATAATATAGTGGTTTCGCTGAAACCTTGTTAGTTTATCTTCGTGAATCGTGGCAAAGTTAATCACGTTGTATTCACCCTCCGGTTATGTAAATTTGTAATATTAACTTCAATCAGAACTTATATGTTATATTTAAATAATAAATATGAATTATTTAGGAGTAAATAATGATTGAAAAAATACTTTTGTACCAACATCCAAATATCGAAATAAAACCTGCTGATTATTTATGTGGTGCCATGTTGATTTTTAAAGGAAATCAGCCGATTATCCACTCTAGCTGTGACATTCTGCTAAAAGATGGAGACCTTTATCTTGGGGCGGAAGGATGGGGCATCACAAACGAGAGTGTTATTAAAAAGATTCAAATGTATGTACGAAATAAAATTGATGTCATAGAAGCGGGAAAACTACCAACATTTGAGGAAGCTTGTCAACAGGTGAATATTATTTTAAGAAAAAGAGGCGATTATTTTGGGGGAGAATTTGGACAAATAGATTCACCTAATGAAGAACAAGGATATGAAACGGAGATAGACATACAAGAAGTAGAATTGCATGAAAATATGCAGGCGATTGTTAATAAGGTAAATGACGAATGGAAGAAGTAAGGAGTTTTTAGGGAGTAGGACAGTGGCAAAGATTGTTCCAACTTTTGAACAAATATATAAATTAAAAACAAAGAAAAGGAGCTGTCATCACCTTAATTAGTGCTGTATCTAAGTGCGTAAGAAAAAATACCAGTAATATATTGTTTTTTAGAGCTTCGATAATTCAAATTGTAAGCGGATTCATAATAAAGACATCTTTTCTAAGATTGGTTGTACAAGAAGTTGATATTGATATTATAATAAAATAATAATATACCGTTTGGGGGGGTTATAGATGATTGAGACTATTACTATTGAAGCTTTTGCAGAATTATCTCCTAAAAATAGAGAAGCATACATATTGAATAGAGCAAAATTAGAAGATTTATGGCTTGTTGGACGTGTAAGGAATCCTTTTGAAGAAAAACCATTTTTCTTTATTGAACAATTGATCAACCCATATACAGGAATAATTTTGGAGTCTCGAATTTTTAGTGATTTTAGTCGTCCTCTATCTATTTATTGTCGAACAAAGGAAAAGGCTACAACATATGAGGATGGTACATTAGTTATTGCAAAAGTTGCACTCACTGAATTTGATGTTGAGGTAAAAAAAGGAAATATATTTAATACTAACTATAATGAAGTATATCAAATTGAAGATACTGATGAAATTTTTGAATTAATTGGAATGAGAAAAGAGGACTTAGGTATTATCGCTTTAGCAAAACCATCACTATATAAAGATGGAGAAAGCCGATTTGTTGATGTTGCTGCAGATATCATAAAATCTAAAATAGAAAACGATATAGAGAATCTTAATATAAAATTAGAGGAATATAATCAACAGCTATCAATTATGAAACAGCAGGAAGACCTTTTGGAAAAAACGAAAGTAAATCTATATTCACTTCAGGAAAAACTCAAAAAACTAGGCTTTGTATTAGAGAGCCAATCTGCAGTACAAACGGAAATGTTAAATGAAACATTTCTAGAGACACCAACATCACTTTTGGAGTTACTTAATGGTATCCAAGCGCAACTTAGTGCTCGTGGTTATCATTATGAGAAAAAAACATTACGTCAGCTAATACTAGCACTAATGACAGAGCAAATGATTATCTTGTCTGGTCCCTCAGGTACTGGAAAGACAACAATTGTGAAGCAACTAGCGTCGATTATTAATGCGAAGTGCGAAATAATTCCTGTTCAGCCAAGTTGGACTGATAAACAAGATTTACTTGGTTTTTATAATCCTATTAGAAAGCTATATGTGCCTTCTGCATTTTTAGATTGTCTTATTGAAGCGCAGCAAAACGAGGATCAGCTATACTTTATATGTTTAGATGAAATGAACCTTGCACAAATCGAATACTATTTAGCTGATGTACTTAGTATTAGGGAATTGGAAGATGGAAAACTTCGTTTATATAGTGACTTTGAATATGACCAAAATATGAATGAAATAAAATGGTTCATTCAAAAAATATCTGAATTTGAAGAAGAAACACTAGAAATTGATGAAGCACTAAGAAAGATTCAGATGGATTCGCTAGGCCATTATGAGATGATTGCTAGATTTGAGAATTTAAAACGCTATGCACCAGTTCTTAATATTCCTCAAAATGTTCGTATCATAGGAACAATGAATGTAGATGGTGCTGTACAAGCTTTAAGCCCAAAAGTAATTGACCGTAGCTTCGTCATTCCGCTTCATTATCAGGAAAGGGAAGAAATAGCGCTCGTTCCGGAAATTGGGAGGTACGATATTTCAGCGCAGTATTTTATAACCAATATAACCGAAACACCAAGAATCTCTAATGAGTTGTATGAAGCAATAAATGATATAAAACAAGAACTTAAAAATTGGCATATTGAATATAATGAGCGTGTAGAAAGACATATACTATTGTACTATGTAGCTGCCAAAAAGTTAGGGGTTTCTACTAAGCAACTATCGGATGATATTACAATAATGAAACTTTTACCTAGGATTCATGAAATGGTAGATGATGAGCAGCTAATTGCTAGATTAATAGAGGTTGTTGAGCGACATGTTAAAGATGAGTTGTTAAGTAAGAGAAAGCTCGAAAAAATGCAGCAAAGATTTGAACAAACAGGCTTATACTCATATTGGAGTTGATAGGGCATGTGTGTAGAATTTTTCATGATTAAGGTGTGGTATGACCATAGAGTTAACCCGAACCAAAAACTACTCCCGATAAAATCTGTAGACATTGGCGATAAAATTGCAAGAAAAGACAAAGAAGAGTGGGTTATTCCAAACCATTATCGCGGTCAAAATGAAAAGTTCATGCGACAAATTGGTGTGCGTTTCGTTTATAAGAAAAATAATGTGGAAAAAGTGTCTATCGCTTCACCTGATGGGAAATGTTGTCATGATTTTATCTATGATTCCGATAAGGATATATGGTTTGAACCAACGCTATTTTCAAATAAGAAGCGTAAGGGCTATTATCTTTATGAAGAATCTAGTGTTCTAGCTGGAATAACAAATGCAGGCACAGCAAAGTTAAACTGGACAGTAAATGGGCTTTCTAATAATTTTGCTACTATCCATTTTGTGCCTTCGTCCTTGTCAATAGAGGATTATGAAGAGATGATTGCTGATTTATACAGGATCCGAGAGGGTTTTGTACGAGATGGACGAAATGTTGCTAAAGTTGGAATGAGTTCAAATAAAGTTGTGATGGAATTGCGAGAACAATTAAAAAAACTAACAATAGCAATTAAACAGATTGATGCTAACCCGCATATGGTACTAGACTGGCATATGACGAAAAAAAAGCCGTATAATTATGGACGCTTTGATCTGCGTATGGAAATTGAACAATATATGAATCCGGGAAAACCAAATTATCGAAGTCGTTCCCTCATACCTCATGTCGCTACGTACGAGAATAAACTAATGAAACAACTATTAGAAGATTTAATTCGATATGCCGCTTCAAGGGGTTTAACTGAAATTACAACGAAGTTTTTATTACGTGATGTAATAGATGAGCGTGAAACGCTTTTCCGTAAAAGTGATTTACAGATTCAAAGATTACTTGGTTCTGTTGAAAATATAGAAGATATCTATACATACAATAGGATACATAATATGTTGACCCATGACCTGGAACAATACTTAGATGAAGAAAGTAGTATTCGCAAGAGAAACAAAGCTTTGGCGGACTATACTGAAAATCCAAAAGGATTAAAAGATATGCAATTCATTGAACTTACGCTTGAGATGAATGGCGTATTTACCAAAAGTAATCAATATTATCATCATCAATCTGTTCATGGTATGAGAGCGCAATTAAAGTATGATAGACGGGAACAGCAATTAGGTATTAAAGGCTACGCTCTCGAGACGCCATCTGGCCTAAAACTACAGGTTCCGAATAGCCATTTTGGCACAATTCTACTTGGTAGTAATCATGTGCAATCCCAATTTAGATTTTATAAGGCTTTCTGTGAAGAAGCACAAATACAGTCAGAGCATCAATCTAGAACTATTGTTATTCGTGGATTAGTGCGGCCACAAACCAATGGAATAGATGCTGTCGCTACACCAAGATATGATGATTTTTATGATTATACATTTGACTTTGTGTATATTTCTAGCATTCATATAAACGGTAAAGAAATACTAGTTCCGGCAGATAGTTTTTCTCTCTTGGAATTCCTAGATAACGAATTACCGGTTATGATGTATGGTGCAGAACAAAGTGAAGAAGCGTTTATGCGTTTGAAGCAACTGGAGAAACTCCGAGCATTTACCAGATATAAAGAGGAAATTCAAAATGCTGCTGCGGAGTTTGATGAGTTACGAGAAACTGCAGAGTCTTTATTGGAGTTTCCATTATTTTCAACACTCGATTTGAATGAACGGCTCCCCATAAGACCAACTCAAGTATTTTTGCATAATCCAACTTACCGTGTTGCATGGCAAGCTATCAAACGGATTAAGCATGAACTTTCCGCATCATTATATGTTGAACAACATCAACGACAGATTAGTACAGGGAAAGTAGAGCATATTTTCGAGGTTTGGATCCTTTATAAAATATTACACCTACTTACTAATGAAATGGGCTGGAGTTTAAAAGGTTATAAGAATGTGACTGCCTGCTTAGATGAGTACTTACTCGGTAAAAGTCACAAAGGGCTCCAAAATCTTGCTGTTACACTTACTTGGCAGCAATGGCAAGTAGAACTCTATTATGAACCTAGGATAGATTTACCTTGTAATCAATACCTTACACCAGACTTCGTTCTGAAATTTAAAAAGAATAATAGATCTATGGGAATCGTTGTATTAGATGCGAAATATCGTAATTATCATTCACAGGGAGCAGAGCAGTGGGTAAAAGATATTGTTGATATCGCTATTGATAAATATGGAAGTATGCAACCAATTGATTCAAAGTGGCAAGCCCCAATTCTCGCATCCGGCATTATACATTCAGATATAACAATTTCTGAAAACGCCGAAGATATGTATAACCCATATCATGTGATGTATAACGAAGAGCTTTTTAACACAAATTTAATTGATGAGAAAGCACATAAATATGGTTCTATTTATATGATACCTTCCAAAACCTATGTTTTTAAAAATTGGTTCCGTTTAATCATGGAATATCATCTTAACGAGCATAAAGTATGTTGGAATTGTGGAGAAGCCGGAGATGTACATGAGCGTGTACTCCTAACTCAACGAGGGTATCCGAAATACTATTACACGTGTAAAAAGTGTAATGAGTTCTGGGTCAAGGTACACTGCAGCTTAAATGGTCATAAACTTGTAAAGCATATGAATAACTATCATTTACAAGTAGAAAGTCGAAACAAATGGTACGTCGTATGTCCAAGTTGTGGAGATGGTCGGCC
Organism: Gracilibacillus sp. Marseille-QA3620; assembly: GCF_054950035.1. Lineage (NCBI taxonomy): Bacteria > Bacillati > Bacillota > Bacilli > Caryophanales > Bacillaceae > Gracilibacillus > Gracilibacillus sp. Marseille-QA3620. The sequence continues at coordinate 3,961,371 of NZ_CM143102.1, read as the reverse complement.
AGCACAGGAAAATCCCCAACTAATAACCACTATGTTAGAACCGCCGCTAGAATTCATCAATTTTGATTTTGACGAGGATCTACCATTTTGATTAAAAAGATTGCATACTAATAATTAGTTTTTGCTTATAGGGCTAGGACAAGTCTCATCTCTGAAGTGAAGAAGCCGATGAAATCTTACGATTAGTAAATTCCATCGGCTTCTTACTTCTAGAAAATTAGAAAAGGTGCCTGTCACTCCCCGATATTTGTCGAAGAACTTTATTTAATGGATTGAAAGCTTAACAATGGATATTGCCACCCTTTAGACTCAAAGTTGCCATGTTTTTATACCAGGTAGGACATATTTAAGACCCATCTCTGCCAAGCGGAAGATCAATCTCCTGTAAAATGGAATTGCATTGGGCGGTTTCTTGTGCCTGTCACCACCTGATTTTTCTTGTTCCACAGGGGGCAGGTATTCTTGAGTGAAGGGTTCTTATATGTATGGGGCCTTTTTTTCTTGTTGTTGAAAATATTTCAGGACTTTTGAAGGGGTTTGCGTAGTTATGTCGAATGATTATCTTTAGTAGCTCCCTCATTCCTTGTTTTTCATTTTCTAGTATCTTCGAATTCACTTCATCTATTTTGTTTCCTCTATTATTACCTACAAAGTTAAACCATGCTTTCATTTCGTTCAGTTTAAAATTAAATAAGCTTGGAGGTTTTTTTGTGACGGTTAAGGTATCCAGTATTGGTCTTAAGGGGCTTGAGGGATATCGTGTGCAGGTGGAGGTCCGGATTTCCCCTGGGACGGAGTCGATGATTATTGTGGGTTTGCCGGATGCATCGGTGAAGGAGTCTCGAGAGCGGGTGATTGCGGCATTGAGTCATTTTGGCGCTGATGTCACGGACCAGAAGGTGGTCGTTAATTTATCTCCATCCGAGCAGAAGAAAAATGGTCCGCTGTTTGATTTAGCCATTGGGATTGCTGCGTTAAAAGAGCTTGATGTGATTAAATGCGAGATTCCGGAGGATACGGCTTTTATTGGGGCTTTGTCACTTGATGGAACGGTAGTAAAAGCAGATGGGATGTTGCCGACTCTTATTTCGGCTAAGAAGCTTGGGATCAAGCAAATCTATTTCCCTCGTGATCCTCTTATCCCGGTTCATATGCTGGAGGGGCTAGAGTGCGTGATTGTTCAGCATATTGAGGAGGTTGTCAACCACCTTGGTGGACAGAGCAGTCTTTCTCTTCAACCAGCCTTGATACAATCTTATTCAACTTATCGAGATGTTGTCCCTTACCCCAAAGATTTCCGTCATGTGATTGGTCATGAGTATGCTAAGCGAGCACTGGAAATTGCGGCTGCAGGAGAGCATAATGTGTTAATGAGTGGCCCGCCGGGATGTGGAAAAAGCCTGCTTGCTGAAACCTTTCCATCCATTCTTCCACCTTTGACGAATAAAGCGCAGCTGGAGGTGATGAGTCTCTATCAGTTAGCGGGAGAGAAACGAGAATATCACCATCATGTCCCTTTTCGCCACCCGCATCATTCAGCATCTGCTGTTGCGATTGTTGGGGGTGGTTCTACGCCAAGGCCGGGAGAAATTTCGCTTGCCCATCGAGGTGTTTTGTTTCTTGATGAAATGGCTGAGTTTACAAAAAAGTCGTTAGATATGCTGCGCCAGCCACTTGAAACAGGAATCGTAACCATTAGCAGGGTCCATTCCACTGTTACCTATCCTTCCTCGTTTCTATTAATTGGTGCCATGAATCCATGTCCATGTGGATATTTAGGCTCCAATCATCACTACTGCTCGTGCTCAGAAAAACAAATTCTTTCTTATCGCAATCGTTTATCTGGTCCTATTTATGACAGAATGGATATATTACTCTCTTTACAGTCCATTAATTTAGATCAGCCAGTTAACCGGCAAGAAACCTCTGATGATATTCGTGCCAGGGTAGAGAAGGCACGAAGCATCCAGTATGATCGTTATCAGACAGAAGTGTCCAATGCGAAGGTTCCGTTGGAATGGCTGACAGACAGGAGCCCTCTTACAATGGAACAGCAGCGGATGTTAACAAAGATAACGGCAAAGCAGAATTGGAGTAATCGTGTTCAAGTCAAAATCATTCGCCTTGCGAGAACCATCTCAGATTTAGCAGGGGAAAAGGAGATCACGGATGGGGCTCTTTGGGAGGCTTTTCGTTTAAGACGGTGGAGCATTCAAAAACAACAGAGCATGGCAAGGCAAACTTAATGGGAAGGGCAAAACGCAATTTTATTCCTAACCGTTATTACCATGTTGTTTGCCGGGGAAACCGTCGAGATCCCCTCTTTCGAAATGCGGCTGATTTTGAAGCCTTTATTCATATTCTCGAACAACTTTGTGAAAAGTATCCTTTTGAAATGGCGTCTTATTGCTTCATGACGAATCATTTCCATCTACAAATATGCAGCAAGGATACACCGCTTTCAAAGCTGATGGCACTTATTAATAAGCGCTATGCCAACTACTATAATACAAAATACCGTCTTACCGGGCATGTCTTTGAGAAACGATTTTATGACAAACTGATTGAGGATAAAGAAGGAATGCTGGAGGTTAGCAGGTATATCCATCTAAATCCAGTAGTTGCGAAAATGGTTAAGCAGCCTGAACAGTATCCATGGAGTAGCTATGTGTCCTATTATTATCCCCATTCTGTTCTTCTAAGGTTTCTGAATATAGGAGCGGTGCTTCATTATTATGAGGGGGAGGAGAGTGACAAGCGGGAGAAATATTGTAGAAGTGTGGTAATCAATCAATAACCTTTAGGGTTTCAGAAATGGCTTTTTCTTGTTTAGAACCAGTCAGATTAGCACCGTCTACATCCCTTTTAGTATTTTTCTCTGTATCACGATGGTTTTATACCCCCTTTACAATAGCAGCAACATCCTCCTCGCCAATGTATACAATTTCCCTAATGTGTATCAGAAGAAATGGAATACTTTAAAAGCAGCATCTCTTCAATGCGGCCCAATTTGATGCTGGTGTTTTTGATGAAATTGTTCACCGTGGAGTGAGTTAGAAGGGATAAGAAAAAGGCTGTAAATTGATTGGTGTGCCTATAGAGTTCGCTGGACGAAATTTCTACAATATGCAGAGATAAAGCCGACCAGTGTTAGCTATTATTCGGTCTGGAAAAGTCTGCTTAACGAGTCCGTGCGAAGGAGCTATCGGGGAATGACCTACAAAAAGCCAGGTTCTAATACGACCTATTTGATCACCGGCGCAGCCGGGTTCATTGGGTATTATCTTTCTCGAAACCCATTGGAAAAAAGATGCCGTGTTGTTGGCATCGATAATATGAATGACTATTATGATGTCCGTTTAAAGGAAAAACGTCTTGAGCTGCTTGTTGATTATGATGAGTTTACCTTCTTGAAGGTCGATATTTCAGATAAGAAGGCATTGGATGAGGTTTTTGAAAAGTATCAGCCTGAGATTGTCGTCAACCTGGCTGCACAGGCCGGGGTGCGTTACAGCATCACCAATCCGGATGCCTATATCCAATCGAATCTGATTGGTTTTTACAATATCCTTGAGTGCTGCCGTCATTCCTATGATGAAGGGAACGCGCCGGTTGAGCATCTATTGTATCCAGTAGCTCGGTTTATGGCGCAAATAAGAAGACGCCTTATTCGGTGGAGGATAAGACGGATAATCCGGTTTCCTTGTATGCCGCGACCAAGAAGAGCAATGAGTTATTGGCGATATCGTATTCGAAACTCTATAACATCCCGGCAACGGGTTTGCGCTTCTTTACGGTCTATGGTCCGATGGGCCGGCCGGATATGGCGTATTATGGATTTACCCAGAAAATCTTCGCTGGTGAGCCAATCAAGATTTTTAATAATGCGATATGAAGCGGGACTTCACCTATATTGATGATATTGTCGGATCGATGGAGCGAATGCTCAATCAGCCGCCGCCAGCAGATGAGCATGGGGTGCCGCATAAGGTGTATAACATCGGCAACTCCAACCCGGAGTGTCAATACCGTTTTAGTTTTCCTCACTATCACCGGAATAAAATTCCCCACTGATGCCGTTACTTCGATAACGCTGCTGGGTAAATCCCAGCCTTTTTCTTTTCCTTCAAACGATACGAATCTCCTTTGATATTGAAGGTAACCGCATGATGAAGGAGTCGATCTAAGATAGCAGTTGCTAAGACATCATCCCCAAACACTTTGCCCCATTCTATATATGATTTGTTCGAGGTCAAAATCATCGCTCCATGTTCATATCGCTTGGATACCACTTGAAAAAAGACATTTGCCGTCAACTCGTCAAAAGGAAAGTATCCCACCTCATCAATAATCAATAAATCTGGACGGCTCCATTTTTGTGCCAATTTAGGAATGCTTCCTTTTGTTTCTGCCTTACGGCATTCTGCCACCATTTGGTCAGCCGTCAAAAACAAGGCGGTATGTCCCTTTGCCAGAGCTTCTAAGGCAAAAGAGAGGGCGAGATGGGTTTTCCCTACACCAGGTGGCCCTAAAAGAAGACGATTCTCTCCATTGGCAATAAACCGGCAGGTAAGGGTTTCCTTTACACGTTGCTCATTGATGCTTGGCTGAAACGTAAAATCAAAGTCATGAATGGTTTTGGTATAAGGAAGTTTGGCGCGCTTGATTCGATTTTCTAATTTAGCTGATTCTCGACGTTCCCATTCCTGTAAAACAACCGTGTGCAGAAAATCAAAATATGATACATTATGGGTAGAAGCATTCTCTACCAGATCATCCAATTGACTGGCTGTGTCATGCCAGCCCAACTGGATGAGTCGTTCTTCAAGGCTGGATTTCATTCTGATTCATTCCCCTCGAGTGCGGCGTAGGTGGCTAGAGATCGAGCTTCCACCTGTGGAGTAGAAGGACAGAAATCCGGGGTCGGCAAACCAGGGGAGTTCTGTTGTTTCTGCTCTTTTTGTTGTTCTTCTGACTTCTCATAGTGCTCCAACTGAATATGCATATGTGCTTTTCCTGTCATAATGGGATGTTGGGCAATGCGGTCTTGTGCATCGTATATTTCCAACTGTTTGTCCAATGTCACTTTCAACTTAACTTTCTGACCGGCATACCGAAAAGGGACAGAGTATTTCTTTCCTAAGTAAGAGACAAAGCAATCTCTGCTTACCTCCCGCACTTCCCAATGGCTTGTTGGGAATAACGGCTTTATTCCCCAGGCTTGAAGCTGTGGCTGTTCCGTTTGCCAACGCTGAACCGGCGGTTCTTGTGTCGTTTCATTTTTCTTTTTATTAGCTGTTTTGTCCAACCATATCTGTATGTCATGATTCCATGCTTCCAGCGTAGGTTCATGTTTTCGTTGAAAGAAATTTTTCTTTAGGTAATCCACCGTTCTTTCTACTTTTCCTTTCGTCTGTGGGCGGTAGGGTTTACAAGCTTTCGGGACGACCCCATAGTAGGCTAAAAAATCTTCAAACGTACGATTAAAACGAATCTCTGTTGGACTGTGCTTTGTCACGACGGTTTTCATATTATCATAGAGAATCTGATTCGGAATGCCGTTAAAATAGGAGAAGGCATTCATGTGACATTTCATCAATGTTTCGAGCTTCATATCTGTCGTAAACTCAATATACTTCATCCTGGAATACCCCAGAATCATGAGAAAGGCATAAACCTTTTGTGGATGACCATCCATCACTACTTCACCGACTTCCGCCCAATCCATTTGAGCTTGCTTCCCAGGAGGTGTCTCAAATCGCCTAGTGGCCTGTTTCTTTGGTTGTGCCCGGAAGGGCTGCACAAAATCTCGTAAAATTGTACTCTTCCCCTCATACCCCATTGCTGTAATTTCTTCAAGCAAGACCACGCAATTTGTGGTTCCTTCCTGAATTCTTTGTAAGAGATACGCCTTATAGGGATCTAACTTGCTTTTCCGTTTCATTCTCGATTTTGAAGAAGGTGTTTCTTCAGAATGAATATATTTTCGAATGGTTTTTCGGTCGAATCCTGTTTCCTCTGAAATAGCTGATAATGTCCATCCTTTTTGATAAAGTTCTCGAATCATTATAAAATCCCCCATTTTCAACATCGACGATCCCTCTCTTTTGTAGTGATACGTCGATTATCCGTGATTAGTGAGGAATTTTAAATCGGTGTTATTGAGTATTTTAACTCCGGCAGTGACACCGGAGCAGCTGATGTATTTCATCGAGACACTTGAAAAGGCGCTAAGTAAGGCAAATGGTCGTGAAATTGTCGCGAAGAAAGAGTTCCTTCCGATGCAGCCGGGGGATGTGTATGCGACATTTGCAGATACAAAGCATCTTGAGTGATTACAGCCAGTTGTTTTTACCACCTCTGCCATTCTATTTACCACTCTCTTAAAAGAATGTTCTTATCTGCTCAGAGCACTGTTATTCCAACTTATTCTTAATTATGGAACACATTAAAGCCACCGCTTTTTAGTTTTCTATAGATGGTTAGTGGGTAGCGGTTTGTCACTTTACATGGAGCCTCTGCGGGCATGCATTCCCAGCCATAAGGCGCCAGCAATACTAGAGCTGGCGTAGCCTACAAGGCTATCATGCCCGCCTCTCCAAATAAAGTGCACGTCTTGTCAGGCATACTTATTTGGGTGGCTCTAGAATTATCAGAGTGTCCAAATCCCGGGTTAAACTGTGCTGGTAATTTGTCTGTCATTCGATGGTAAAATCTTTGGCGTTTGTTGGTAAAAACGATGTCAGTAGTGGTACATTTTAATGGCTGTAATCAGCTTTTAATTAGAGCTGTTAAAGAGGTTATTAGATGTAGCCAGAAAGGTAACCGAACATCCCATTCCCTGCAGATGTGAAAGAGAGAAGAGGAGGAGATCCGGTTGTTTTAATTGCTTCTTCAGAGATTATGCAGGTACTTTGATAACGTTGCTAAGTAAATACCAGACTTTTTCTTTTCCATTAAACTATATGACTCCCTTTGATTCTGAAGGTAACCGTATGAGAGCAGTGGCATTATTATAGCACTTTGAAATTAAGCTCTAAATATTGCAAAGACTTCAATTTAAAATAGTGCCGGTTTGACAACTGCTAATTCAGGTTATAACAATCTTTCTATTTATCTAATAATTATATTAAAATAGTTAATGGGCGAATTTAAAAACATTGGTGATAAAGGTGTCTTCGGATTGCTATCAACAGAATTATGGCATCGTCTAATTATCACAGAAGGGAAGTTATAAAGGTGCGAAGGAAAGGATACTTTATTGTAACTGGTTTAGCCTTAATTTTTAGTTTATTAGCTTCTGGTTTATTAATCCCTAGCCTAGCTAACGCAGCAACGGACAAAGTTAAACCGACTATTTCGGGGGCTACTAATACGGTTGCTTATTTGAACCATACGTTTGATCCAAGAAAAGGAGTTACTGCTAAGGATAACGTAGACGGTAATATAACGAGTATTATCAAGATATCAGGAAAAGTGAACACTAAGAAATTAGGTAAATATACGCTAACTTACAAAGTGATGGATAGTGCAAAGAATACCTGCACGGTTAAACGGATTATAACAGTTAAAAAGGACACAACAAAACCGAAGATTATTGGTGCTACAAATAAAACGGTTTATATGGGTTATTCTTTTAATCCTAAAGCTGGAGTAAAGGCTACCGACAATGCAGCAGGTAACCTTACTTCCCAGATTAAAGTGAGTGGGAAGGTAAATACCAAAAAAGTAGGAAAATATAAACTTACATATACAGTGACCGATAAGGCTAAAAATACTAGTAAAGTTACTAGAGCCATAACTGTAAAAAAGGATACAACCAAGCCGAAGATTACTGGTGCGACGAATAATACGGTTTATAAGGGATATTCCTTTAATCCTAAAACCGGTGTAACTGCTAGTGACAATGTTGACGGTAATATTACTAGTAAAATAAAGATTAGCGGAAAAGTGAATGTGAATGAAGTAGGAATCTACAAGCTCAAATATTCAGTAGAGGATAAGACGAAGAATGAGACGACGGTTACTCGTACTATTACTGTTAAAAAGGATACAACTAAGCCAAAAATCACTGGTGCAAGTAATATAACCATCAATTACGGTACCTCGTTTGATCCTAAGAAAGGGGTTAAAGCAACAGATAACCTAGATGGCACTATCACCAATTGGATAAAGATTACTGGTACTGTGAATCCCAATAAGGTAGGTACTTATAAACTCACGTATGCAGTCAAGGACAAGACGGGGAACAGAACAACTGTCACTCGCTTGGTGCATGTTGTTGATAAGATGCGTCCTATCTTGACGGGGGTGTCCAACACTTCTATAGCTTTTGGGAAATCATTTAACCCTCTTTCAGGAATAAGGGCAAGGGATGCGGTAGATGGAGATTTAACGGCTAAAATCAAAGTAGAGGGGAAAGTGAACGTAAACAAGATTGGTATATATACGTTGAAATACACTGTTAAAGATAAGTCTGGGAACATAACGAATGCTGTACGTAAAGTATCTGTGATAGATAACATTGGCCCGACTATCAAAGGGATTGGCGATATTGAACTCCAATATTTTGATGAATTTGATCCATTGGAGGGTGTAAGCGTTATTGATAATGTAGATGGAGATTTGACATCTAAAATAAAGGTTTATGGCAAGGTTGATACTTCTGATTTATCGAGTAATGGATATGGGCATGAAATTATTACCTATAAAGTTACGGACAAAGCAGGAAATATAACCACTAAAACACGAAATGTGCGAATAACTTACAGGCAGGTAAAGTTTGAATGTTTTGACAAGGGGGCAATCAACTTAGGTGAAAAATTTAGTCCATATGAAGGTGTAAGAATCACAGATGTTGCATCAGGTAAAGATATTACTTCCTATTTTAAAATAATAAATTCAGTGAATGAAAATAGAGTGGGAATTTATTCTGTACAATATATATTTACGGGAAAAATGTTAAAAGTATATGGAGATTGGCGACATGAATTTAGTCGTAAAGTTACAGTTGTCGATTTAGACCGCCGTTTTGATTAAGTTGAAAATGGTGAGTATAGTAATGGGAGTTTTCTTTGGTCATTATTTTGTGTTCAATGTCAAAGAAGTATAATAGATGATTAGATTTTTATCTCAATGGATAGATGAGTAAAAAAGCTCATTTATCCTTTTTATTTATCGGTTGTTTAGTTGCTTCTTCTTTTGCATGTACGACGTTTGTAACACCGTAAATTAGGTGATTTTTATTCAAGCATCTCATTGTAATCTTTACTTAAGATGATTTTGGAGAGAAACTGACAGCATTACCATCTCGATTAATGATTATTTACTTTTGTTTAGTGTAGTGATTGAAGGTTGTTTGATAAGAAATAGGCTGAAAATTGGTTGGTGTGCCTGTAGAGTTCATCGGACGAGATTTCTATAATATAGCAGAGACAAAGCAGACTGGTGTTAACTATTCTGTTTGGAGAAAAGTCTGCTTAACGAGTCCCGTGCGAAGGAGCTATCGGAGAATGACTGACAAAAAGCCAGATTCTAATAAGACCTATTTGATCACCGGCGCAGCCGGGTTCATTGGATATTATCTGTCCCAGAACCTATTGGAAAAAGGGTGTCGCGTTGTTGGCATTGATAATATGAATGATTATTATGATGTTCGATTGAAAGAAAGACGCCTTGAGCTGCTTTCTAATTATGATGGATTTACCTTCTTGAAAGTGGATCTTGCTGATAAACAGGCATTGGATGAAGTCTTTTCAACGTATCAGCCTGAGATTGTCGTCAACCTGGCTGCACAGGCCGGGGTGCGTTACAGCATCACCAATCCGGATGCCTATATCCAATCGAATCTGATTGGTTTTTACAATATCCTGGAGTGCTGCCGTCATTCCTATGATGAAGGGAACACGCCGGTTGAGCACCTGTTGTATGCCTCCAGCAGTTCGGTTTATGGCGCAAATAAGAAGATTCCTTATTCGGTCGATGACAAGACAGATGATCCGGTTTCCTTATATGCCGCGACGAAGAAGAGCAATGAGTTATTAGCACGATCCTATTCGAATCTCTATAATATCCCGGCAACAGGCTTGCGCTTCTTTACGGTCTATGGTCCGATGGGCCGGCCGGACATGGCGTATTTTGGCTTCACACAGAAAATCTTTGCGGGTGAGGCAATAAAGATCTTTAACAATGGGGATATGAAGCGGGACTTTACCTATATTGATGATATTGTCGGATCGATGGAGAGAATGCTTAATCAGCCGCCTTCAGCGGATGAGCATGGGGTGCCGCATAAGGTGTATAATATCGGCAACTCCAACCCGGAGCAATTGATGTATTTCATCGAGACACTTGAGAAGGCATTAAGCAAGGCAACTGGTCGTGAAATTGTCGCTAAGAAGGAGTTCCTTCCGATGCAGCCGGGGGATGTGTATGCGACCTTTGCAGATACAGAGCCGCTTGAGAAGGCGTTTGGCTTTAAGCCAAGCACATCGATTGAGGATGGGCTGCAGAAGTTTGCGGATTGGTACTGTGAGTATTATGATGTGAAGTGATTTTTTGAAGAGCGGGGAGCGCCTGAATAAGGGGGCTTTCCGCTCTTTTCGTGTTGGGTTTGGATTCTTTTTATAGAACAAGGTGGAGGGTGGATGGAAATTTTTATTGTTAATTAATGTGGGACATACTATAGTTAAATTATGGTGTTCTTAAAAAAGAACAAAAGCATCGTAGGTCATTCTTCTCAGAAACAATAATCGAAAGAATGGGGAGATGTATAGATGAAAACGGCATTAATCACAGGGATTACCGGTCAGGACGGGGCCTATTTGGCAGAGCTTCTTCTACAAAAGGGCTATAAAGTATATGGGCTGATTGCTAGAAGAAGCACGAGTACAATTTGGCGCCTGGAGTATGTAGGGGTTAAGGATGAGGTGGAGCTGATTGAGGGAGATATGACGGATCTATCCTCCCTCCTGCGGGCAATCCAGATTGCCCGCCCGACAGAAGTGTATAATCTCGCAGCCCAGAGCTTTGTCGGCACCTCCTGGGAGCAGCCGGTTCTGACCGCTCAGGTGACGGGTGTCGGCGTTGTTAATTTGCTTGAAGCCATCCGGCTCACCAACCCGTCCATTCGCTTCTATCAGGCCTCCACGAGTGAAATGTTCGGTCTCATTCAGGAGGAAATGCAGTCTGAGAAAACGCCGTTTTACCCGAGAAGTCCTTATGGGGTGGCAAAGCTGTACGGACATTGGATTACGGTCAATTACCGAGAGAGCTTTGAGATGCATGCGTCGAGCGGGATTTTATTTAATCATGAATCCCCGCTGCGCGGTATCGAGTTCGTGACACGGAAAGTGACGGATGCAGTCGCAAAGATTAAGCTTGGCGAGCAGAAGGAGCTACGCCTTGGCAATATTGATGCGAAGCGGGATTGGGGCTTTGCCGGTGATTATGTGGAGGCGATGTGGCTCATGCTCCAGCAGGATGAGGCAGATGATTATGTCGTCGCAACCGGACGGACGACGACTGTTCGTGATATGTGCCGGATTGCCTTTGAGCACGTTGGGTTGAACTATGAGGACCATGTCGTCATTGACCCAGCCTTCTACCGCCCTGCCGAGGTGGATGTCCTGCTTGGTAATCCAGCTAAAGCAAAAGAGAAGCTTGGCTGGGAGGCGAGCACTTCACTCAATGAGCTGATTACGATGATGGTGGAGGCAGACCTGGAGCGGGTCAGACGCGGCTTGCATAAGGTGAATGCATGAAGGTGCTTGTCACTGGAGCGAACGGCTTCGTTGGCTCCTATCTGGTGAGTGAGCTCATGGGGCGGGGGCATGCAGTCGTTGCTGGGGTGAGGAATGAATGGGGCAATATTCCGGTTGGAGTGGAAACTTGTTCATTTCAGCTCGGCCAAATTGAAGAGATGAAGGAGGCTCTGCGTCAGACAGAGCCAGATGTGATTTTTCACCTTGCTGGCCAGAGTAATGTTCCCCTTGCATGGAATGATCCGGCTGCAACGCTTCAGGTGAATGCGGTCGGTACCGTGGAGTTGATTAAGGCAGCTTATGAGACTGTACCTGAGGCGCGAATCTTCACCGTCGGCTCCAGTGAGGAATACGGCATAGCGGCGAAGGAGCATGAGCTGCTCCATGAAGGGGTGGAATGCAAGCCCCAAAATCCGTATGCATCAAGCAAGTTTATTGCTGGCCAGGTGGGCATGCAGCTAGCTCGAAAATATGGGGTGAACCTCATCCATCTTAGGCCGTTTAATCATTTCGGTCCCAATCAAAGGAAGGGGTTCGTCATCAGTGATTTCTCCTCCCAGATTGCCGCGATTGAAGCGGGGCAGATGGAGCCGATTATCTCAGTCGGCAATCTTGAAGCCTGGCGTGATTTCATGGATGTACGAGATATTGTAAGAGCCTATGCGCTCTTGATTGAGAAGGAGGGGCTAGCGAACGGCATTTATAATGTCAGCTCGGGGACGGCCAGGAAGGTTGGGGATATTCTGCAGCGGCTAATTGAGCTGTCAACGGTATCTATAGAGGTCGTTGTCGACCCGGCTAAATACCGGCCGAATGAGGTGGAGCGGTTTGCAGGGAGCAACAAGAAACTTCAGGAAGCAGTTGACTGGAAGACTCAGTATGCGTTTGATGACAGTCTCCGTAACACCCTGCATTGGTGGAGAAACAAGTATAAAAAAACCATTGAACAGATATGAAAGAGAGAAGGCTATCCTGCAATCATCCTTTAATGAGATGAGCGGGATAGCCTTCTTTTATCCTCATTATTACATGGAATATAAAAGGAACTGAAGTCCAATAATGATTCCTACTGCTGCAATGATCAGGGAAGCATATAGGATATTCTGCTTAATCTTTCTCTTCTTGTACATTTCTTCAGGAGTTCGGTAAGTACTCATGATATTTTCCTCCTAGCATCATAACTTGCTGCTTAATGATGTGATACTTAAGACCTGGTTGATTTATTCTAAATTTTGCTGATGAATGTGTCATTTCAACTATCTGTTACTAATATAATTAAATAAATAGGAGTAATATAGGGAAAATAGTCTCATTTTATTAACAGAATTGTATTCTTTTATGAATGAAAGAGGTAATTATAAAATGAATATTATATTTCTAGGTAAATATGTAGGATTACATTATGAAGGTAAACTTTTTAAGGTATGAAAGGATACTGGATAATAGCATGAGAATACCATCATAAATGATTAAATGAAATAAAAAGGACTAATTCGAGAAAATATTTTCCCTTTGAATTCCTAGCACGAGGTCTCAATTGTATTTTAATAATAATTTGAATATTTTTGTACTAACAAAATTTTATTATTTTATAGCAATTTTGTTAGAATCATTTTTCCGTACCTGTCACCACCTGATTTTTCTTGTTTCACAGGATATTCAGCAGTGGGACAGGCTTGTTTGAATGAGAGGCTCTTTTTATGTAAGGGGGGCCTTTCTTCTTATTATTTCAAATTAATTATTGGTCTTAAAGGGGTTTGTGTACTTATGTCGGATGGATATTTAATAGATTCTTTATCCTTCATTTTCTAGTGTCTTCAAATTTTCCTTCCGATTTGTTTCCTCTAGTATTACCTTCAGAGTTACACCATTCTTTCATTTCTTTGAGTTATAAAATTTAATAAGCTTGGAGTTTTTTAGTGACGGTAAAAGTATACAGTGTTGGTCTAAAGGGGCTTGAGGGATATCGTGTGCAAGTGGAGGTTTGGATCTCACGAAAAAGGCTATCCTGCAATCATCCTTTAATGAGATGAGCGGGATAACCTTCTTTTATCCTCATTGTTACGTGGAATATAAAAGGAACTGAAGTCCAATGATGATTCCTACTGCCGTAATGATCAGGGAAGTGTATAGGATATTCTGCTTAATTTTTCTCTTCTTGTACATTTCCTCAGGAGTTCGGTATGCACTCAAGACATTTTCCTTCTACTATCATAACTCACTGCGTAATCATGGTGTACTTTAGACCTATCTTATTCGCTTTTTTAGTACCATAAAACGCCCCCATTGCAACTATCTTCTTAATTATAATAAATCCATATATGAAGAATATAGGTAAAAAAGCCTCGTTTTGTCAAAATAATTCTATTATTTCAGAAATCGAAGTGATAATATTGAATTGTTGGTTCCATTTTTAGGTAAATGAGTGGGTTGTATTATGGAGGTAAACTTTTGAGAAAATGAAGGGGTATTGACAATTTTGTTGGGTGTAAGTAGAAAGATGTGTCCAATCATATTAGATGTTGATAATCTTAGCAACAATAACTACTGTTTCTTAACAACAGCTAGTCTTTGATATTATTCATTTTTTTTTCATTTGCTGAATGCTAATTGTATTTAATAGGTAATTATTCATATCTAAGGTGTAATGAGTATAGGAAAAGTAACGTATAAAGGGGTAACAATTCATGGAACAAGAGACAATGAAAGTGGGTCTTAAGATATATGAGAAAAAATTCGAGTCATAAAGTTATGCTATATGATTATATGATATAATGTGAAAAAATTGATACTTTTTGTTGTATTTCCTATTTGCTACAAACTGAAGGGTGATAAGGCCTTTTTTTTATGTGATTATTTAATATAAGGTCAATAGAAACTGTATCTTAATAGATGCATCTTACCCATTAGTGATAAGGGATATATATAAATTGAAGTGGGGGAGTCATGTGACGAAATTAAGTGTCATTGTGCCAATTTATAATGTGGAAAGTTATTTGGAGGAATGTCTTGATTCTCTTGCCAACCAAAGTCTGAATGGTATAGAGGTAATTATGGTTAATGATGGATCCACTGATTCCAGCGGAGAAATTATGCACGAATATGCTAAGAGATATTCAAATTTCTATGCATATGATAAAGAAAATGGGGGACTAGGACAGGCGAGGAATTTCGGTGTCCCATTTGCATCTGGAGAGTATATAGCTTTTGTCGATTCAGACGATTACTTACCTGAAGATGCTTATAAAAAGTTATATAATACGATAAAAGAAACAGGTTCAGACATAGCAATCGGAAATGTTATTCGTTATAATTCGACAAAACAATTTCCATCTGTACTACATAAAAGAGTGTTTAAGGATACAGTGCTAAAGGCTCATATTAGTAGAAACCCAGAGTTAATATATGATACAACTGCTTGGAATAAGGTTTTCAAAACCTCATTTTGGAAGGAAAATAACTTTCAATTTCCTGAAGGTATGTTATATGAAGATTTGCCTGTGACTATTCCAGCACATTTCAAAGCAAAGTCTGTCGATATTATTAGTGATGTTGTTTACCATTGGCGTGCCAGAGATGTTGGTGACCAATCTATTACTCAGCAAAGGACGAATTTAGTTAATTTAACTGATAGATTGAAAGCCATTCGAATGGTGGATGAACATTTCCGAAAAAACAATATAGATGAATCATTAAAAATTGATAAAGATTTCAAGAATCTTGAGATCGATCTTTTAGTTTATTTAAATCAATTAGATTCAGCAGACGATGAGTATATTGATGTTTACCTTAAAGAGGTATCGAGTTACTTAAAAGGTGTCAGCAAATTAGCCTTGCAAAAATTGAATGCAATTGATCGAATGAAGTATTATTTTGTTGAAAAGCAGGACAAAGAAAAGTTATTAGAACTCCTTCATTTTCAGAAATATCAACTGCGCTATAAAAAAATCATAAAAGAAGGAACTAATTATTATGGAGACTACCCATACAAAGAAATTGTTCCTAAAGAGCTCCTTTTATTAAATGATGAATTATTAGTTAAGAAGAAGATAGAGTCAGTCCAATGGCAAGGAAGCGTATTAAACATTAAAGGGTATGCGTATATCAAAGATATCGATATTAAAAAGGCAAAGGATATACAATTAAAGGCCTTTTTCGTTAATGAAATGACAGGTGAAGAGGTAGAGATTCGTCATATTAAACAACAGCGAAGACCTGATATCACTTTCAGATTTGGTGTTGATATCGCCTCGAAATTACCTTTAAAGCGTTTGTATGATTATAAGTGGTCTGGCTGGGAGTTGAAGGTTGACCTGGCTCAAGAAGAAATAATCAATATGGGCATAGGGAAATTCAAGATAGTCCTAGATATTACGGCGAACGGCATTAATAGGAGATTCACTATTGGGGAACCGGTAAGCGGCCGTGTATCAAAGCCAAAGTTCCGTATTTTTAAGAAAGATATTTTCTTTGTTAAATATAATGCAGCTTGGGACTTGATTATTACAAAAGAAGATTTAATTACTAGAATGGACAAAGTGGAAGTAAGTGATGGACAGCTTATTGTTCATGGGGAAACAAAGCTTCCGTTAGAAGGTAGTCTCATTTGCTTAAGAAACTATGATATTAGAAAAGACATCAAAGGATCTATTAGAGGTGTAGAAAAAACCAGTAAAGGCACTACGAAATTTTTGGCCAATATACCTATCTCAGATTTGAAAAAATCCTCGAGCCGCGGGAACTGGTTTGGGCATATATACTATAATAATGAATTTACTCCACTTACTACCGATATCAATCTACTTGGGAAAAAGATAAGCTTTGGATCCAATGAATTGAATATTTCGCATAGTCCAGCAGCCAATTTACAACTTATGGTCACGCAACATACAGTAAATGTCAAGAAATTAGAGCTCAATGAAGAAATGTTGAAGTTAGATTTGAAAGTATCTACAGGCTATATTTCCAAAGAAAAGAAACAAACAATTAGTGTTCTCATGGTTAACAATAAGTTACGCAGAGAAGTGTACTTTGATACATATGTTTCAAAGGAACAGCATGATGAAGTCATTGTTTCTTGCGAAATCATGGTGGATGAGGCGTTCCAAAACTTGGATATGGGTATTTGGAGTATTTATTTATCTGTCTTGGATAATCGAGGAACGGTCCTTCAGAAAGACATAATTTATTATGATATAGAAAATATCGACAATCAAAAAAGATTGTATAAAGAGACGAATTTCAAATTCTACAGAAAGAAAAAAGATAATAGTTTGTCACTCAGGGTTGAGAAAGAGTGGGGTTGGATTGAGAGAGGCCCTCGTAGGCAAGAAGTAATTAGAAAAGTGGTGTATCCACTTATGAGAATATTTACGCCCCTGAAAAGAAAAACGATTGTGTTTGAAAGTTATTGGGGAAAATCCTTCGATTGTAATCCAAGAGCACTGTATGAATACATTGATGAAAATCTTAAAGATTATGAGACTGTTTGGTTCTTAAGAGATGAAAATACTGCCATAACAGGCGGGGGTAAGAAAATAAGGGTTAATTCTTTCAGTTATTATTATTATTTAGCACGGGCTAAATATTTCGTTAACAATGTCAATTTCCCTGACTTTTATAAGAAGAGAAAGAATGCAGTTGAATTACAAACAATGCACGGTACACCTCTTAAAACCTTGGGACTAGATGTACCGGGGGATGTTGATACTGAGCCAAAGAGAAGTAGATTTTTGGAAAGATGCGAACGTTGGGACTATTTGACAGTTCCGAGTGCTTATGTAGAAGATATATCAAAGAGAGCATTCAACTTTGATAAAAAAGTCATGAGATATGGTTACCCTAGAAATGATAAATTATTTACTGGTAATAATGAGGAAAATATTCAGGAGTTAAAGAGAAACTTAAATATACCTCTCGACAAGAAGGTGATTTTCTATGCACCGACATGGAGGATAAAGAATTGGTTTAAAGTTGAGATGGATCTGGAGAAAATGTATAGAGAATTAAAAGGCGAATATGTAATTTTATTTAAATTCCATCATTTTGTTGCCAAGTCTGTAACATTACCAAAATATCCGGGATTTGTTTATAATTTATCAAATTATGATGATATTCGTGATTTGTATTTAATATCTGATGTTCTTATTACAGATTATTCTTCCGTTATGTTTGATTTTGCTATTTTAAGTAAACCACAAATCCTATTTACTTATG
This sequence comes from Gracilibacillus sp. Marseille-QA3620, assembly GCF_054950035.1. NCBI lineage: Bacteria > Bacillati > Bacillota > Bacilli > Caryophanales > Bacillaceae > Gracilibacillus > Gracilibacillus sp. Marseille-QA3620. The sequence goes on along the minus strand of NZ_CM143102.1, from coordinate 3,943,393 downwards.
ATTTAGAAAAATATAGAGATAATTTAAGAGGAATGTATTTAAACATTCTTGAAGAAGCTCCTGGACCTATTACTAAAGATACAGATGAGTTATTAAAGGCTATAAAAAATGTTGATCACTCTCATAATTCTATTAGAATGAATCAATTTCGCCAGAAGTACTGTTCGTATGATGATGGTAATGCCTCAAAAAGAATTGCTGAGCAGTTCCTAGGTATATCCAAAAATAAAGTGATTAAATACCAACAAAAGAGTTCAATGATAGAAGAAGATATTGAAAAGGTAAATTAACATATATTTTATATCGTGTTAGGGTGGCTATAAAATGCAAGCAGTCTATAACTTAATCAACAGCATTGATATCAATAGAGGGGGATTAACTAGAGTTATGTTAGAGAGAGCATCCTATATGGCGGAAAAGGGATATGATGCTCATCTATTGACTATAGATTACTCCGACCGGTATGAAGATATCGAACGAGAATTGCATGATTCAAAACGTTTATCAAAGAAAGTAAATATACTAAATGTGTACAATTATTATAAAGCGAAAAATACTAGAGGATCAGTTACTGAAACACAGCTGAAGGTATATGACACTCTATCTCAATTGTATGAATCAGGTTATATCATTGAAGATGGACTATATGGGGAAAAGAAAGAAGCAAGATATTTCACCCTGGAAGGTCTATACGTAAAGTATAAAAAGTGGTCCAAACAAGGAAAGTTAGAATTTGTTGATTATTTTGATGAGACAAGGGCGAAATACAAAAGAGAATACTATCATCCTAAGGGTTACCTAAAAAAAGTCACCTACTTTGATAAGGTAAAAACAATACCTAAGCAAGAAGTATTCTATACAGAGGATGGATTTTGTTATTTAAATATCCAATTGAATATTGAGACAAAGAAGCCATATCTCATTTTCTTGTTTGATCGAGAGAAAAACAATGCAATTTCATTTGGGACAGCTAATCCAATGCTATTATTTCATACCCATTGGCTAAATGAAATTTGTGCATCACATGAAGAGAAGCCGGTCCTTATTAATGATGGAATCTTCTTGACGCATACGATTTTAAGGGTGAAAAAGGAACTCGCATATAAAGTATGTACAATTCATACTAACCACTTTGATGCTCCTTATGTATTTGGGTCTCCTTTAAGAAAAAGCCATGTGCACCTACTTGAGAACATTAAAAATATTGATGCCCTGGTCTTATTGACAGAAACTCAAAAAAAACAAGTGAGCAAACAGTTTGGTGATTATAACAATGCATATGTAATTCCAAATGCCACGAGGACAGAGCAATTGTTTGAAGGGGAAAAGGATTACAATCTTATATCCATAGTTGGAAGGTACCATTCGGATAAAATTATGGATGAGGCTATTAAAGCGTTTAATATTGTCAAAGAATCATATCCTAATGCTAAGCTTCAATTATTCGGAAGCGGCCCAGAGGAAGCGGCTCTTCGTCAACTAGTCTCTGAATTAGGTTTAGACAATAGTGTATCAATTAATAGTTTTACAACAGAACTGACAGAAGTTTATGGTAAATCTTTGTTTACAGTATTAACTTCTAAATATGAAGGTTTCGGTCTAGTTGTGTTAGAGTCGATGTATCAAAAAACACCAGTTATCAGCTACAATGTATCATTTGGTCCAGGAGATATCATTGATCATAATGTTAATGGAGTACTTGTGTTTGATAATTCCGTTGAACAGTTAGCTAAGGAAATGAAGCGTTTACTGGCTAATCCTCAGATGGCCATATCGATGGGTATAGAAGCTCATCAAAAAGTATTGGATAATTACACATATGAGCAGTACGTTAATAAATGGGATGATCTAATAAAGAGTTTAGATTCAAATGCTATTGAGAATGAATGATACATCTACCAATAGAGAAAGGGAGTACAGACAAAGTGCTGTACTCCCTTTTGGCTATTTTACTGATAGGTTTAATTGCTTCTTCAGTTTATCTTGCAGTTGTGTTTTTGTATTTTCATCTACGACATAATAATAGATACCATCAATTTTCGTGCCGCTTCCTTCTATTTGAATTTGCTCTAGTGATTTCGCAGCTTGCTTGTAATTCTTCTGAATGGTAACCATTTGTGAGAATGTAATGTCTGTTTTCACATTATCTCCTAGTGCATCAAATATATCGTCGAAGTTGGTTAATGTAGAAAGGCTTGCCCCTTCATTAATTACTGCTTGAATGATTTGACGCTGGCGTTTCTGGCGGCCAAAGTCCCCTTGAGGATCTTGCTTCCTCATGCGGGAGTATGCGAGTGCTTCTTCTCCGTTCAACTCAATCGTTCCTTTGGCGAAGTGGAAGCCTTCGTAGGAAAAGTCGAGGTCATTGACAACCGTCACCCCTCCGACTGCATTAACGATATCTTCAAATCCATCCATATTGACTTTCACATAGTAATCAATGGGGATATCAAGGAAGTTCTCTACGGTGTCAATGGCCATTTCTGTGCCGCCGAAGGCATAGGCATGGTTGATTTTATCGGTTGTGCCACGGCCGATGATGTCTGTTCTTGTATCACGTGGGATACTGACCATCTTGATGGATTCCAAGATTGGATTGACAGTCAAGACAATCATTGTGTCAGAGCGTCCGACGTCTCCCTTGCGTTCATCGACACCAAGCAATAGTACAGAGAAAGGTGATTGGTCCTTCAAGCTTAATTGCTCAGTCCGTTTGCTCGAGCCATCGCGGTTGGTTTCTTCCTGCATATTATTGACTGCATCGCTTAAGGAGCTATAAACCATAAATGCATAGGTACCAATGCCAATAAATAAGACAGCTAAAGTGATAAGGAGAACCTTTACCCATGTTTTTTTCTTTTTTCTTTTCTTTTCTGCTCTCATATTGCAACCCCTGATTTTCTGAATTTTATTACACATATCTATTATATATGAAAGATCTTGTAGAGAGAATATATGATTTTTTGTGGGTAATATTATCGAAATCTGTTAGACAATGTCAGGAAAGTTCGAGATACCTAGAAAAAACATATAATGAATTATTATCTGACATTTGATAAAATATTTAATTGTGGTGATATATGTCTGGTTTTGTTTTTCCTGAGAATAATCAAGAATAGTGAAAACGGTTCATTGCCATAATTTCTTTGTTGAGGATGTATAAGATTATGAAGGAAAGCTTTCACATTATCCGTGAACAATGGCGTTCAATACCGCTGATTGCTCGTTTGGCTGTATATGATATGAAATCACAATATCAAATTCATTATTTGGGTATTCTCTGGCAGTGGCTGAACCCGCTTATCCAGGTTCTCGCTTATTGGTTTGTATTCGGTACGGGGTTGAAGCAAGGAGCATCGGTCGAGGGAGGATACCCATTCATCATTTGGATGCTCGCAGGGATCATCCCATGGTTCTTTATAAGTCCGACCCTTTTGCAAGGAGCAAGCAGTATTTACAAACGAATAAACCTGGTGGCGAAGATGAATTTCCCTGTCAGCGCACTGCCGACAGTCGCCATCGTCACAAATCTATTTACCTATTTCATTATGATTATCATCTATGTCATCATTCTCCTGTTAAACGGATACTACCCAACTCTTTATTGGCTCCAGTATTTCTACTATTTGCTCTGCATGGTGGCATTTATGTTCTCGCTTAGCTTGTTTAACTCCACCATCAGCATCATCGTCCGGGATTATCAGCAAATGCTTCAGGCGGTTACAAGGCTATTGCTCTTCCTAACGCCGATCTTCTGGAGTATGGATCATTTAGAAGGGCCTGTTGGTACCTTAATTAAGCTTAATCCTTTCTATTATATTATTGATGGTTTCCGAAATACCTTTCTGTATGAGTCATGGTTCTTCAATGATGTGAAGTATGGCCTGTATTTCTGGCTGCTAACTTTATTGCTGTTGATGGTTGGCTCCATCATGCATATGAAATTTAGAGATCGATTTGTTGATTTTCTATAACCGATAGGAGAGAACGATGAATAGTAAGGTATCTTTTAAGAATGTATCGAAGAAGTATTATTTAACGAAAACGAAGGTAGATAAATTAAAGAGCATGATTTCCTCTCGATTTGATAAGGATGGATTCTATGCAGTCCGGAATGTTTCCTTTGATGTCAATGAGGGAGAGACGATTGGCTTAGTCGGTATCAATGGTTCCGGTAAGTCAACATTATCGAATATGCTCGCGAAGATCATTCCCCCGACTAAGGGAAGCCTTGTGATGAATGGACAGCCGTCATTGATTGCGATTGCCGCAGGCCTAAATAATGCGTTAACAGGGAAAGACAATATTTATTTGAAATGCTTAATGATGGGGCTTTCTTCAAAGGAAATTGATGAGCTGTACGATTCCATTGTTGAATTTGCGGATATCGGGGATTTCATTGATCAGCCAGTCAAGAGCTATTCAAGTGGGATGAAATCAAGGCTGGGCTTTGCTATCTCTGTCCATATCGAGCCGGATATTCTCATTATTGATGAGGCCCTATCTGTCGGCGATCAAACCTTCTATCAAAAGTGTGTCAATAAGATTACCGATTTCAAAAAGCAAGGGAAGACCATCTTCTTTGTCAGTCACTCCATTGGACAAATTGAGAAGATTTGCGACCGCGTCATTTGGATGCATTACGGTGAATTGCGCATGTTTGATGAAACAAAGGTCGTAGTGAAGGAATATAAAGAATTCGTTCATTGGTATAATGGTTTATCAAAAAAGGAAAAAGATGAATACAATGCCAAGAATAAAGAGAGTCGGAAGCATTCAATCGGCCATTCTCATTCAGGTATCTTGGAGAATGAGCTGACAAGCCGAAGGACGAAGAAGAGAGAGAAGAAAAGTAATCCATTCATCCCTGTACTCGTCATCTTCTTTCTCTTCATTGGCATAACGGCTACGATGTTCAGTGATAAGCCGCTTCGTACCATTGCCTCGTTTGGGCTGATTGGTGCGAATTCAGCGGCACCTGCTGAATCTATTGCGGAGGAGAAAACAGAGAAGGTTTCCGAGAAAGGGTATATTATCGCTGATGAGGCGGATGTATATGCAGAAGAAGGGATGACGGAGCGTGTAGGAAGCCTTTCATTTGGTACGAGCATCCTCGTCACTCAAATGGGCGATAAACTGGTTTATATTGAGGCGGCAGGCATCTCCGGACATGTGAGTAAGGAGGATATCAAGCTGCAAGCAGAACCTATGGAGCCCGCAACTGTATCCATGGAAGAATTGAGTGGATATCTTTCTTCAAATGCGGCGGCCTCCTATGAATACCTGCTCTCCTTTATTGATTCTGATAAGGCAACTTTGCTTCGTGTAATGAATGGAATCGAGGAAGTAGAAGAGCAAGGCATAAAGAAACTGTATTTGGCTCATGAGAATGTCTATTATGTTCTGGATGACCAAGAGAATGTAGAGGAAATTATTTTCCACGATTTCAAGCCAATTACGAGTGGAGAACTCTCGCTGGCAGATCATCAACTAATTGAAGCGAAGGACCAATCGCGCTTCCTCTTCCAGACGGAAAAAGCTGTGATAACGATTCATAATGATGCAGGTCAATTGTCCTATTCGTCTTTATAAAGAAAAATGGCATCCTTTGTCAAATGAGGGTGCCATTTTCATGATATTTTCTGAAAAATGACTACCTTTTTAGCGTATAAAGGATTATAATAAATAGAAAATTCAAACAACGAACAATCCGATACCAATATGTGCTAAAATAGGAAGTACTTCAACATTTCAGGAGGACTATTGAAATATGTCTAAATACGCAGGAAAGAAGGATCATGATAAACAAAGAGAATTTGCCAATCTCGTCAAGTCGGTTTATGAAAGCAGTACAAGATCAGACAATAGAACCGTTTCCGAGCTAGTAGAGGAGATTAAGTCAGAGTTAATTAAGATTATTAAATAATGATAATGTATAGAGATTTTTAACTTGAATTATTTTAGAATAATAATTTGATATAATAGAATTTATGAAAATTTAACACATAAAGGAGAATCTATGTTGAAAAAAGTAAGAAAAGCGATTATTCCTGCGGCAGGATTAGGGACAAGATTTCTGCCAGCAACGAAATCTGTTCCAAAAGAGATGCTCCCGATTATTGATAAGCCAACCATTGAATATATCATTGAGGAAGCTGTTGCAGCAGGTATAGAAGATATTATCATTATCACTGGTAAAGGGAAGCGCGCCATTGAGGATCATTTCGACCGTGCCCTCGAACTGGAACATAATCTCCTTGAAAAGGGAAAACTTGATATTCTTGAGAAGGTTCAATATTCCTCAGAGCTGGCGAATATCCATTATGTCAGACAGAAAGAAGCCCGCGGGCTTGGTCATGCGGTTTGGTGTGCACGTAATTTCATAGGGGATGAGCCATTTGCGGTTCTTCTTGGGGATGATATCGTGCAAAGTGATGTCCCTTGCATCAAACAATTGATTGACCAGTATGAACAGACTGGTTCCTCCGTTATCGGCGTACAGCAAGTACCGGAGAATGAAACGCATCGCTATGGAATTGTCGATCCTAAGCCGCATGTAGGACGATTATCTCCAGTAGTCAATTTCATTGAGAAGCCAGAGCCAGGTACAGCACCATCTAATTTGGCTATTATGGGAAGATATCTCCTCACACCTGAGATCTTTGATATCCTGGAGAACCAAGAAACAGGTGCCGGTGGAGAAATCCAGTTGACTGATGCCATTCAGACATTAAACCAATCCCAGGATGTATATGCATATGACTTTGAAGGCCAGCGTCATGATGTCGGAGAGAAGATTGGCTTCGTCAAAACGACTATTGAGTTTGCGCTTCAGCATGATGATCTTCGTGATGAAGTCCTTACGTTCATGGAAGAGATGCTGCAAAATAATTTGGTCGCAGAGAAATAAAACCTGTCATTATATCATTTATATACCATCTGAAGAGATGGCTGCCCTAATGTCCGAGTGGACTTTACGGCAGCCTTTTTTCATACATGGACGATGAACTAGGTAAACGGGATCAAAAAGTGTATAATCTTATCAAATGAAAGGCTTTGCGTATAATCAGGTGGCTCCATCGGGCGGCCTACATTATACTTAAGGTAGCTTAGGTAAATAAGGGAGTGTGGATAATGGGTGGAAAACTAAAGATTATGACCGTGTTTGGTACAAGACCAGAGGCCATCAAAATGGCTCCGCTAGTGAAGGAGCTGGAGAAATACCCTGAATACATAGAACCGTATGTCACCGTGACTGCTCAGCACCGCCAAATGCTTGACCAGGTGCTAAATATATTTGAAATTAAACCTGACTACGACCTGAATATCATGAAGGATAAACAAACCTTAACAGGAATCACGACAAGGGTGCTGGAAGGCTTGAATGAAGTGTTTAGGGAAGTAAAGCCGGACCTTGTGCTTGTTCATGGGGATACGACAACGACCTTTGCCGCAAGCCTTGCTGCCTTCTATCAATCCATTTCCGTCGGGCATGTGGAAGCGGGACTTAGAACATATGACAAGTACTCCCCCTATCCGGAGGAAATGAATCGACAGCTGACTAGCGTTCTTGCTGACTATCATTTTGCTCCGACTAATCAGGCGAAGCAGAACTTGCTCAAGGAGAATAGACAAGAGAGTGCGATTTATGTGACGGGCAATACAGCCATTGATGCTCTTGCAACAACCGTACGAGAAGACTACCAGCATCCGGTATTGGAGAAGCTTGGAGATGACCGCTTAGTACTGATGACAGCCCATCGCCGTGAGAACCAGGGGGAGCCAATGCGCCATATGTTCAATTCAATCAATCGATTGATTGAAAAGCATCCGGACATTCAAGTAGTCTATCCTGTCCATATGAATCCGGTTGTCAGAGAGCTGGCAGATGAGATTCTTGGCGATAATGACCGCGTTCATCTGATTGAGCCGCTTGATGTGATTGACTTCCATAACTTTGCCGCCAAGGCCTATTTAATTATGAGCGATTCAGGCGGTGTCCAAGAAGAAGCTCCGTCCCTCGGTGTGCCGGTGCTCGTACTGAGAAATACAACTGAACGGCCGGAAGGAATAGAGGCAGGCACGCTGAAGTTGGCGGGCACAGATGAAGAGACCATCTTCTCCATGGCAGACGAATTGCTCTCAAATAAAGCGGAGCATGATAAGATGGCGAAAGCCTCCAATCCATATGGAGACGGACAGGCGGCAAGAAGGATTGTCCGGTCGATTCTTTATGCGAATGGGATGGAATCCGACCGACCTGAAGATTTTAAATGAGGTTCAAGAGAAGATGCTCCCCGTGTGGTAAGGGATGCATCTTTTTTCACATCTAAATGAAAGCATCTGCAGTCAACTCACTCTTATTTGAGTGATAGACTGCAGATGCTGTATGGATTATTTGCTTACTGCAAGAAGATCATTCTTGATTTGTGTGGTTGAAATGCCTTCTGTGCGCGGCAGATAAACGACTTCACAGTGGTCCTTTAAGAAATCGAATTTCCCTTCCCAGTCATCACCCATGACAAATACATCAATCTGATGATCCTGCACATCCTGTACCTTTTGCTCCCATGTATGCTCTGGAATAACTTCATCGACATAGCGGATGGCTTCGAGAATCATTTTTCGGTTCTCAAAGCTATGGTAGGATTTCTTGTTCTTCAGCTTATTGAACTCATCAGAAGAGATGGCTACAACGAGATAATCTCCCATTTCCTTTGCTCTTCGCAGTAAATGGATATGACCCCAATGCAGCAAATCAAATGTGCCGTAAGTGATTACTTTCTTCATTACGATTAAATGCCTCCATTCTAGTTGTCTACAACTCCTATTCAGAGCTATAACAATAGTTAAAACTAATATAATATTCTAATTTAATATATACCCTATCATACGTAATTGGGATGAGGTCTGTCTAGAGAAAATCTAAAGGAAAATGGAGTGCGATTAGTCCATCCTTGCCAAAAGAAAAAAGAGCCAGATAAACTGACTCTTTTCAGGTAAATGAATTAATCAAATACGGTCTCAACCACTTTTTTTGCCGCGTCCCCATTCTCCCAGCTGCAGAATCGTTCGTAGAAGGCATCATAGTTAGGGTGAATCTCATGAGGATTAAGCTCTTTAATCGTTTGGATGACCTCATCTGACGTTTTCAATAGTGGTCCTGGTGCGCTGTCTTCGAGATTGAAGTAGAAGCCGCGTAATTGATCGCGGTATATGTCTATATCATAGGTGAAGAAGATAATCGGGCGTCTCAGATTTGCATAATCAAAGAAGACGGAAGAATAATCGGTAATGAGAATGTCTGAAATCAGGTAGAGCTCGCTAATATCCCCATACAAGGAGAAGTCATAGGCGAAGCCTTCATAAGCGGATAGGTCGAAGTTCTCCGACACGAGATAATGCATCCTCAGAAGAATGATATATTCATCCCCGAGCTCTTCTCTCATCTTATCTAAATCCAGTTTAATCTTGAATTTATATTTGCCTTTTCCGTAAAATTCATTGTCGCGCCAAGTAGGAGCATATAAAATGACCTTCTTATCCTGGGGCAGCTGCAGCTTTTCCTTAATCTGCTCTGCGCGTTCCTCCATATTCGGGGCATGAAGCAGATCATTGCGCGGATAACCCGATTCAATCAACGTCTTATTGAATAGGAAGGCCCTTCGGAATATGGCAGATGAGTATTCGTTTGGGGAGATGAGATAATCCCAATTGCTTGCTTCTCTGGTGAAATTCCGCTTATATCCCTCTGTTGTCGTATTAGGCATATGAACCTCATCCATATCATTAGCCAGCTTCTTTAATGGTGTTCCATGCCATGTTTGCACATAGATTGTGTGCTTTGGTTTAGGAATCCAAAGCGGCATCCGGCTGTTAACCACCCAATACTTTGCTTTCGCCAATGTGAATAGCCAGCCGAGCGATAGACGTTTCACGTAAGGGATGTTTTGGCGGTCAAATGATTCGGTATAGTTTTTGTCGACACTCCAAACTAGTTCGTATTCCGGTTTATTCGCTGCCATGTATTCATAGATGGCACGAGGGTTACAGCTATATTGTTTCCCAAGATAGCTCTCAAATACGACTAAATTCTTCTTGGGCGGCCTTTTGCTAATTAGGATAAATAAAGCTTTGTATGCCCTTTGTACGAGACCTCCATTTTTTAGAGCCCGGATGGCTTTGGCAATGATGTTCGGCTTATCGTTCGTGCTCATGTCATACTCCTTAATTACATAGTTAGTGTATTCTAATACTGAATTTTATCACATTTTGCCTAGTAATGGTTGAATGTATACATTAGTTGTAGCGGGTGATGATAATCTAGATACAAAAAAACATCCGGTTAAAACCGGATGCTGGTTATTTATTCGTAGCAGTAAACAAATCTTCCTTGATCTTCGTAGTTGAAATGCCGATTGTGCGTGGAAGATAAACAACTTCACAATATTCTTTAAGGAAATCAAATTTCCCTTCCCAGTCATCGCCCATAACAAAAATGTCGATATCATGGTCGATAACATCTTGAACCTTTTGTTCCCAAGTATTCTCAGGAATGACCTCATCCACATAGCGGATGGCTTCAAGGATCATTTTTCGGTTTTCGAAGCTATGGTAGGACTTCTTATTCTTTAATTTATTGAATTCGTCAGATGATATGGCAACAACTAGGTAGTCGCCCATTTCTTTCGCGCGTTTCAGCAAGTTGATATGGCCCCAGTGCAATAAATCAAAGGTGCCGTATGTGATTACTTTCTTCATTATGGGTCTCCTCCTATGTCATTTATATAAATGGCATTTATATTCTAAAGGCTGTGAGACGATTGATGTTTTCATGAACGTTATCCAATGGATGTACGTAACATATTTACTATCTTACGAAATATATACCCGTTTTGTCTAGGAATAATTAAATGGAAAAGAAGAAAAGCGCTCGAAATAAGCGCTTTTTTGTCAAAAAATTTATTAATACAAGCGTTTAAATGCAGAAAAATGTTTCTTGTAATAGGAATTATCTAAGCTGACAATCCTCACACCGCTGTTATCTGCATTGATGAACTGATTATTCCCGATATAAATACCTAAGTGGGAGATTCCCTTCTTATATGTATTTTCAAAGAATACGAGGTCACCAGGCTTTGGTGTATTCACATAATAGGATCGGTCATAATAGCCCTGAGCAGAATGACGGCCCATCTTATAGCCAGCTTTATTGTATACATAATAGATGAAACCGCTGCAGTCGAATCCATTGATCGTTGTTCCGCCGAAGACGTATTTAATGCCAATTAGCTTCTTGCTTTCGGTTATGAGCTTGTTGACAAAGGCGCTCGATCCGCTCGATACCTCCTCTTTCGCAGGAGTGCTCGGTTTTGTAGACGGATTGGATGTCGTGCCGGCAGAGAGCTTGAGCTTCTGTCCGACATAAATCCTGTCTGATTTCAGGTTATTCAAGGACTTGATGGAGGAGACGCTCATTCCATATGCCTTCCCGATGCCGCTCAGTGTATCGCCGCTCTTCACGGTGTAGGTTGCTGTGCTGCCGCTTTTCGGCGGGTTATTCTTCACGGGCGTGCTTGTTGATTGTCCGGATACCTTCAATACTTGTCTAGGATAGATCATTGTGTTCTTTAAATTATTCCAGGCAATAAGATTATTGACAGTGACCTTATGCTTGGAGGCAATCTTGGAGAGACTGTCCCCGGCAACGACCGTATAGGTCTTAGTTGAACTGGATGAGCCTGAGCCGGTGTTGGCCTGCTTGTCCGGTTTAACTGCTGCCTTATTGTCAAGACGAAGAACTTGGTTCGGATAGATGAGATCAGACTTTAGATTATTTAATTTCTTCAATGCTGCAACAGTGGTTCCGCTCTTATTAGCTATGGCTGATAGTGTATCGCCTTTTTTGATTGTGTAGGTTAGGGAATCAGCGGAAGCGGAACCGGCGTATGAAGTTGCCATAACGGCAACGGCAGCAAATGCGACTGCTTGTTTCTTCATTTCTACGACTTCGCTCCTTTCGGGAATTGTCTCCTATATTATAGTAACACAGGTAAAATATTGATAAAACATATTTCTACAGTAATGCGTAAAAAGTATCATGTTATTACTCTGATAGAATGGTAAAATAAAGGAAAATAGGTATTATATTGGAGATGAAGCTACTTGAAAAGACTTATTTCCCTTATCGTGGCGCTGATTTTCTTGTTCGTGAGTCCAATGGCACATCTGTCATCAGCGGAATCTGTCGAAAGGTCTGTCAATGAGACTTCAGGCAGGGTTATCGTAAAGATGCAGAGCTTCAAAGGAATTACTCGCCTGCTGAAGGCTGGTGCGACCGTCCTAGCTGAGAAGGAGAAACTCGTCTCTCTTAAAAAACCAGTCAATCAATCGATGTCTGCCTTTTTGAAAGAATTAGAGAAACGTCCGGGTGTTCTTTATGCAGAGCCTGATTACAAGCTGACCCGCAGTGTGATCCCGAATGATGTGAAATATCGTGAACAGTGGCATCATCAGACCATTCAGAGTGAGAGAGCCTGGGATGTCACGATGGGCAGCAATCAAACGATTGTCGCTGTCATTGATGACGGAATGGATATGAAGCATCCTGACCTCAAAAATAATATCGTCAAACCATATAATGTTTTAACGAAAAATGCCAAAATTCCTGTCGGAGAGCATGGAACCCATGTCGGCGGAATCATTGCGGCAAGTGCCAATAATCGCATTGGAGGGTCTGGTGTAGCGCCAGGTGTCAAGGTCATGCCGATTAATGTCTTCGAGGATGACGTGGCCTATATATCAGAAATCATTCAAGGAATCGAATATGCCGTCAAAAACGGGGCAGATATCCTGAATATGAGCTTAGGGATGGAGTTCTATTCCAGAGCTCTTAATGAGGCAGTCCAAGCCGCCCACAAAAAAGGAACGGTCATCATAGCCGCAGCGGGCAATACAGGCAGCTATTTGATTAATTACCCTGCTGGCTACCAGAATGTCATCTCTGTCGGAGCAACGACCCAATATGACGTGATGGCTCGTTACTCCAATTACGGAAAAACCGTCGATATACTAGCACCCGGTACGGATGTATTGTCGACTCTTCCAAACGGGAAATACGGAGCCTATTCCGGTACCTCAATGGCCTCACCGGTCGTAGCCGGCGTCGCTGCGCTCATTTGGTCAAAGGAGCCGAAGCTGACGAATGCTCAAGTCGAATATCGGCTTTTACAAACTGCCGCAAAGCTGAAGAACCCACGGACCGGAAAGCTGTATGAATACCCGCGGGTCGATGCAGCTAAGGCACTGAAGTATCACCTGCTTGCCTCACCGAAGGTAACGGATATCACGGACAAGCATTCAAAGGTGAGTCTGAGCTATTCAAGCGCATTCCGCGGGACCATTTCTGTCACCGCTAATGGCAAAACGGTGAAGAAAGCCGTTAACCATGGCACTGCTTTTAAAACGGCAATCGAGATAGGGAAACAAGCTGCAGGAAGAAAAATCACCATCAAGCTCATCGATCGTGAAGGAAATGAAAGCTGGCCGGTGACGAAAACCGTCAAGGATGTGACAGCACCGAATGCGCCGAAGGTCCAAGCTGTGGCTGATAATAGCACCGCCATTTCCGGAACGGCTGAAGCCGCCTCGCTCATCACCGTAAAAAAAGGCAAGACAACGGTTGTGAGCGGCAAGGCGGATAAAGCGGGCAAGTTCACCCTAAAGCTGAAATCAAAGCAAAAGGCCGGTACTGCCTTAACGGTCACAGCGGCTGACCAAGCAAAGAATGTCAGTAAGGAAGCGAAAGTCGTCGTAAAGGATAAGACTCCCCCTGCATTAGCGCAAATCAGCAAAATTACGGCGTCCACGACAAAGGTAACCGGCAAGACGGAAGCAAGGGCAAAGGTCATCTTGAAGGTTGGAGGCAAGTCTATAGCCAAAACGGTTAAAGCCGGCAAGGATGGCAAGTTCTCTGTGAAGATCAGTAAACAAAAAGCCGGCACAACCATTCACCTATACTTAACAGATGAGGCGGGCAACCAAAGCAAAGCAATTAAGCGAAAAGTTCTAAAAAAATAGAATAGTAATATTTGTAAATATGACCTATAATTATGTAATAGAATGTCATTATTCAGGGGGATATGTAATGAAACAGAAATGGTTGTTGCTAGTTGTGGGATTGATGCTGTTTACGTACTTGAAGCCGGCAGTTGGATTTGCCGTAACAGACGAAGCTGCACTGAAGGCATTTGTTCAGGAAGAGGGCTTCACAAGTGTAGAAGAGTTTGAGGACTTTTATGAATATTATTTTCTTGAAGAGCTTTCTGACGTCAAGACTGTGGATGAACTGAAAGAAATTCTTGGAGCGAGGATTACGAATAAGAATGTCGAAGAGCTGATTGTTTCCTATGGATATGGGAGCAAGCAGGAGCTGATCGATGAATTGATTGAGTATGGCGACATGGAAGAGGGCAGTACATTAGAAGAGACCTTCATTTATATCAATGCGCTTGATATGCATCTCGATTATTACCAATCTCCAGATCTGACGCCAATCACAGATGAGAATTTGCAGGCGCTTCTCGATGATTACGAAATCACGCGCGAAGAGCTGAATGCCATCTTGGATGAGATGGGTGAAAGCTTAGCAAACTTTACGTATATTGAAGATTTGGATTTATTCTTAATGGATTATTTTTATGACGATGAAGAATTTATGGAGGATTTGCTTAGCGAAATCGCCGGAGACTTCGCAGAAATTGGTCTTACTGAAGAAGAATTAGAGAGACTGTTTGAGCATTTCATGCGTATAGCGGAGGAAGACGAGACGATTCTTGACCGTCTGTTCGCTCTTGAGGACCGCGTCAATCAATTGCCTGACTTCGAGAGTTCTGATGACCTGACAGAAGCGCAAATGAATGAAATCGTGTCTGTTTTTAACGAAATCTTGAATATCTTCCAGTTGAATGCGAAGTATTATCTTGTCAAAGGGGATTCTAAGCAGCCAATCACCTTAAACGAGCTGATGCACCTTGAAACGACTAATGACGCGGACCTGCTTATCGAGCTGTATAATCTTCAAGGTGAATTCCTTGCAGACCTGCTCTTCACAGCAGAGCTCTTCGGTTCTGACGTCATTAAAGGAGAGGTCGGCAAAGTAATCAAACCAATCACCGAAGTGAAAGAAGAAAAGAAAAATCCGGTCAAGAAGCCGGTAAAACCAGTAAAGAAGGTAACGAAAACGGAAAACGGCGGTAAATTGCCTAATACAGCCGGCAACTACACAGAAGGCATTCTGCTTGGCGCTGCTATCGCTGGTCTTGGAGCAGGCATGCTTGTCTATCGTAAAAGGAAGTCCGCTTAAATGAGCAAAGCCAGATTAACCCTAGTGTTGTCCATCTTGCTCATCCTCACGGGACTTGGTCTGGTCGTCAAAAATAGCATACCCTTCTTTGTACAGGCTGATGTGCCTGAGGTGAAAGTAAAGGAAGAAAAGCCTGAGCCAAAAGAGGCACCGAATGAAGTCAAACAAGAAGAACTGTACAGTGAATATCCGGGCATGGGAGAGACGTTCGGTGAATTGATTATTCCGAAGATCTCTGCCAGCCTGCCGATTGTCGAGGGAACGGATGAGGACGAGCTTGAGAGGGGCGTCGGCCATTATGCAAACAGCGTCCTTCCAGGGGAGAAGGATAACTCGGTTCTCTCAGGACACCGTGATACCGTCTTTCGCCGGCTTGGCGAGGTCGGGGTCGGTGATAAGCTCGTGGTGAAAACCACGGCGGGGAAATTTACGTATAAGGTAAGGCAAGTGCGGATTGTCGATGCGGATGACCGCACCGTCATCGTACCAAAGCCGCGCGCTACCTTGACCGTCACTACCTGCTATCCCTTTGACTATATTGGGGATGCACCGGACCGGTACATTCTGGTAGCTACATTAATAGATGAATAAGAGAAAGAGCCACTTAATCATGATGTTTAAGTGGTTTTTCTTATAGGCATGGGAATAACAAGTTATTCTGAAGTAAAAAAAAAATTTACGGGGCGTGCGAAAAGGGGTAGAATGGATACTGATACTAAGGAATCAAACAAAAACCTTTTTACTATAGAATAAAGGAGAACAATATGCAAAACAGGCAGGC
The DNA here is from genome assembly GCF_054950035.1 of Gracilibacillus sp. Marseille-QA3620. Lineage (NCBI taxonomy): Bacteria > Bacillati > Bacillota > Bacilli > Caryophanales > Bacillaceae > Gracilibacillus > Gracilibacillus sp. Marseille-QA3620. The sequence goes on along the minus strand of NZ_CM143102.1, from coordinate 3,927,248 downwards.
AGAACGCATTAAAAGGCGTAAAAAGATAAGAAGACGTCGAATCGTAGCATTTATTGTATTACCTATCTTAACGCTCATCTTAGCCGTTGGTGGATACGCCGCATACCTATACTATACAGCATCAGATGTTTTAAAGGATTCCTATGATGGTTCAACCGTCAGCGAGCGTGCTGTAAACCCGGCAGATGACAATGTATCCGTTCTATTCATGGGTGTCGATGACAGTGATGTCCGTAACAGCGGAAAGGGCTCCCGTACTGACGCATTATTGCTTGCCACATTCAACGATGATGACAAGACCGTCAAATTGTTAAGTATCCCGCGTGACTCCTATGTATACATCCCTGACAAGGGTACGTACTCGAAGATTACCCATGCCCACGCATACGGCGGAGTGGAATACACTATTAACACTGTCGAGAACCTTCTCCAAGTCCCAGTAGATTATTATGTCAAAATGAATTTCAATGCATTTGTTGATGTTGTTGATGCCCTTGGCGGAATCACAGTGGATGTTCCCTATACAATCTCTGAGCAAAACTCCAAAGACAAAGCAGGTGCCATCACGATTGAGGAAGGCACACAAACACTTGACGGGGAAGAAGCACTCGCCTTCGCCCGTACAAGAAAGAAAGACAGTGATATCGAACGCGGAAAACGCCAGCAACAGCTCATTCAAGCTATTGTAGAAAAAGCTTCATCCGCTTCATCCATCACGAAATATGCCAATGTCATCCAAGGCATCGGCAAAAATATGAAAACAAACATGACCTTCGCTGAAATGAAAGGCTTCACGAACTACGTCATGGCAAGTGATCTAAGCATCGAATCACTCAATCTCAAGGGCTCAGATTCCTACATCAACAACGTATACTACTACCAGCTTGATGAAGCCAACCTAGCCTCTACGATTGAAGAGCTGCAAGTCCACATGGACGTAAACAAAACAGCTGATTCCAGCACAGATACTTCTGCAACAGACGAATACGCTGGCAGCAGCGAGATTGAATAAAATAGATGAAGGACAGGCAGGGAGCTGAGGCTCTCTGCCTGTTTTTTTATGGGGAATCTGTAACTTTGCGCTCCCCGGAGTATGCGTGCAAATCAAAATGGCGTAATGGAAGAGGTTTTTGAAAGATTTTTATGAAAAAAACCGGATTTCTTCCCAAAAAGAAAGCCAGCTTGTCTGTTTTGATTCTTTGAGGGCAGAGCAGCCTTCCTTTTGCTGTGAGAAAGCCTGGATTCCAGGTTTAAGGACGAATCCCCCAAGCCAAAGATAGCCCTGATTAGAAATCTGATTTGCCCCTCTTCAGAACAAGCTCCCCATTAATCAACCACCCATACATAATCCACCCCGCGCCGACACATCCTAAACTATAACCATTCCCTATCCGAGCATTTCAAACCCTAGCTTTGAATCCCCGTTCAAAACGGGTTTCCGAATCCTTCGGAACCCCACAAAAAAGCTGCCGTCCCAACAGGGAGGCAGCTATCTAATCTTATTTATGGACGATTTCTTACATGTACTAATAATTTGTGAAGCGGGCGATAGTCTTCGCCGAGCAATCCGATACGTTCGACCAGGATCTCAAGGGCAATCAGAAGTACGGCAATCAGGAAGATTGCGCCCCATAGGGTTGCCATGGAGAAGATGAACGCTGCTACGCCGAATGATGCGGCCATCGCGTAGATCAAGAGGACCGTTTTGCGATGAGAGTAGCCTAGGCGTAATAAGCAGTGATGCAAATGTGATTTATCTGGTGCAGACAGGGGCTTTTTGTGAAGGACCCTGCGCACAATTGCGTAGAATGTATCTGAAATTGGTACACCGAGAATGACGATTGGGATAATCAAGGAAATCACGGTAACGTTTTTGAATCCGAGCAGGGACAATACGGCAATCATGAATCCAAGGAACATGGCGCCTGTATCTCCCATGAAAATCTTCGCTGGGAAGAAGTTAAATCTTAGGAAGCCTAATGTGCTGCCAGCCAAGACTAAGGCAATCAAGGCAACGAACATATCGCCGATCTTGAAAACAGCCATGCCGGCAATTGTCAACAAAGCAATGGTTGAAACGCCAGCTGCTAACCCGTCAAGCCCATCGATTAAATTGATTGCATTGGTAATCCCGACAATCCAAATCACGGTTAGCGGAATAGCTAAGTAACCGAAATAGATCGGGTCGCCGAAAGGTGTGTTAATGAAGTTCACCTGGATATTACCGCCGACTACAATAATCAGTGCCGCAACAATCTGCCCCAAGAATTTGACCTTCGCGCTTAATTCGAATTTATCATCAAAGATTCCTAGAATGATGATAAGTGTCGCGCCAACAATGATGGACGTGTATGTCCGGGAGCTGGACAGCCCCGGCATAAAGATGGACACCGTGATGATGAAGCTCAAGAAAATAGCTAGTCCGCCCATGCTTGGCATTACCTTGGAATGTACTTTGCGTTTATTAGGTGAATCAGTTGCACCGATTTTATGCGCCAATTTAATAACATATGGGGTGAAGAGTATAGTCATTACGACGGCAACTAGAAAAGCTGCGATTAGATACAATATATCCACCCTCTTTTGATGTCTGGATTATACTTACCCAAGACAAGTATTTATGAAACATAACAGTGTTGTGATAACCTGCACATCTCAATCTCAACTATAAATTATATACTCTTTGACTAAAATAGACTACTAAAAAATAAAATCCTCATTTATTTTTAACAAATACTACCAAAATACGAAGCTTGCTATCTCGTTTCATGATGAATCTTGCAAATGGTATTTGGTTAATATTAACACGTTCTGTCGAAACAGAAAAGATGACTTTTCTGCAAACCAGATTAAGGTATGCGGAAAAGTCATCAATCATTCAAGATTTCGTGATTTTCTGCTTAATCACTCTAAGCAGGAAGACAGGCAGTACAATCATCCGCTTCCAGCGGCTTGGCTGCTGGATAAGGCGGTAGAGCCATTCAATGTTCAGCTTAATCCACATATCAGGTGCACGGTTCAGCTTGCCGGCGAGCACGTCAAAGCTGCCGCCGATGCCGATAAATACACCTTTTCTGAATTTCGCCCGATACTTCATGATCCACTTTTCTTGGCGCGGGAATCCCATTCCAAGCAGGATAATATCTGGCTCGAGTGCTGCAATTCCTTCAGCCATCTCTTCATCCTCGAGGTCGAAGAAGCCATTATGGAAGCCAACAAGTTCAACAGAAGGATACATCTCCTTCACTTTCTTGGCTGCCTTCTGGATGACCTCCTCTTCAGCCCCCAGCATATAGACACGTAAAGGCCGCTTTGTCTCCATTTTGAAAAATTCATGCATCATATCAAAGCCGGTCACACGTTCCTTGAGCGGCTTGTTCATTATTTTAGAAGCAATGATAATGCCGACACCATCTGGGACGATATAGTCGGCTTGTAAAATCATGCTGCGGTAATCTTCATGGACTCGGGCATATTCCACAATCTCCGGATTGGCCGTTACGATAAAGGTTTGCTTCTCCTCATCAATACGGGACTTCAGTTCATGATGGACAAAATCCATCATGGTCGTGGAGTAAAAAGGGATGCCCTGTATATCTATTACATTCTTCTGCATATAAATCTCCTTCGAAATAGAACTCCTTTATCCATTTTACTTGATTGACTTGTAAAAGCAAAAGGGATTGTCAGCGAGGAAGGGAATAGGTGGTGGTTTTCTGCATGCCAGATGAGGGCAGGTGAGCAAGTAGGCGTTTAGCCGTATAGCGGGACTCCAGTCCGAGAAAGCGGCGGAGCTCGCCATTTGTAATAGCAGGGGAGATGAGGAGGAAGTAGTCCTCAATTGCTTGGAGATGTGCTTCCTTTGAGGCTGTGCCACTATGTCGGCAGGACCAGGCGCCGTGGATACGGGCCATTGGGGAGGACGAGCAGCTTGGGCAGATGACGCCTGGCTGGATGTCTGCCTTTGTGATGTTGTATCGCTTTGTAACATCTATATTTGCGGGCAGCCATTTTTTGAGTATCGTTTTTTGAAGCTTTCTTCTGTTCTTTGTGCTTAAGACCTCTTGTTTATACCGGTTTTCGAAGATACGAATCTTATCAGGGAGGCGGTTGGCATGGCAGAGCTTTTGGGTGCTTAGACTGGAGTTGGCTTTAATGATTGTGGTTGGATTGGCAATGACAATTAAGGTTTCAATCAGGATGAGCGGAAGTTTTTCTTTGTTGAGCCAGTCTTGGAGCCGTTTTTGCTGCTGGCTGACTTGAGAGAATGGGTCTGGGAAGCCTTTCTCGCGTCCGTCCTGGGAGACACGGATGAGCTGATTAAACTTTTGATCGAAATGAAGGGTGCCGGATATGTTCTTGACTTCAATGATGAGGGCGAAATGATTGGTGAGGATGAGGGTGTCCATTTGGAAGGGATAGTTGCTTGTAGTGAGTCGAATGTCATGGAAGATACCGAATGACTCCTGGTCTAACTCCTGCAAATAGTAATCAAGTGATTGTTCTCCGCGAAGACCGGCCTTATTGGATTTTATTATTTCATACGATGGATGATACAGTGGCAGCCGCCGTGCCAATGCTTCGAGCGTTTGGATCGCAAGCGGGATACCGCGTTCTTTCATGATCATGGACAGACCTCCCTTGGTTATTTCCAGTATAATATGAATTTATTATATTTTTAACATTTTTAACATAAAAAATATTATATACTTTATTTTGTAAGTTTAACGAATAACGGGGAGGTACAACATTTTTGAAAGGGAATCGATTGAGGTATGGGGTATTTATTTTGGCTGTTATGGTCATTATGGCATTCCTGCCAACAGGGGGAAATGCGGCAGCAAAGTCATTTGTTGACCCAAGTAAGAAATATACATACACACAGCTCGGCAAGGATATTAAGGAGCTGCAGCAGCAATACCCGGATATTGTTAAGGTTAAGACAATTGGCAAGTCAGAATATGGACGCAATATTTATGCGGTTGGACTTGGGAAAGGTTCCGCGAAAGTCTTCATCAATGGTTCTCACCATGCGCGTGAATGGATGACGACAAGCTTGAATATGGAATTGATCGATCAGTATACTGCAGCCTACAAAGGAAACAAGAAAATTGGCGGCTATAATGTAAAGAGTCTCTTGAACTCTTCAACTCTATGGTTCGTGCCAATGGTTAATCCAGATGGAGTCACCTTGCAGCAGCAGGGGCTGAATGCTTTTCCGAAAAGTACGCACAGCTCATTAATTAAAATGAATAACGGCAGCAAAAACTTCAAGCGTTGGAAGGCTAATGCGAAGGGGATTGACCTGAACAGGCAATACAATGCCGGCTGGAGTGCAATCAAGAATTCTCCAAAATCACCAAGCTACAAAAACTACAAAGGCAAGACTCCTGAAAGCGCGAAGGAAGTGAAAGCCATTGTCTCCTTCGTCAATGAAATCAAACCTGAAATGGCCATTGCCTATCATTCAAGTGGGGAGATTCTGTACTGGAATTATAAACAAAATGCGACCAACAAAAAGCGGGACCTCGTCTATGCGAAGAAAATTGGCAGCATGACAGGCTATTCCCTTGTGTATCCTGGTCCGAACCCATCTGGCGGCGGATTCACGGATTGGTTCATTGAGAAGAAGAAAAAGCCTGGATTCACACCTGAGATTGGGAAGTATGTTGTGGAAACTGAATTGCCGCTTTCTGCTTGGTCGCGTGTATGGAGCCAAAATAAAGCGGTCAGCCTATATGCGGCCCAGGAAAGCATTAAGCTGAAGGACGCACGTGATAAGAAGGCCGCCGATCAAGTGAAGAAGGACTCCGCAGCGAAGAAGAAGAATGCTGCTAAGCTGAGAAACTATTATGCAGCAAATATTAAGAAAACAGCTGATGTGAAAGTGACGAGTGCTCATCAAAGTCTCTATAATACAGTCGTGAAGGATATCACAGCCCTTGAGAAGAAAGTGAAAACACTCCCTTCTAAATATACAAAGGGAATCAAGGCTGACATCGACAGTATGAAGACCCATAAAAAACGTTCCCTAGCCTTCATGAATGCAGTGAAAGAAGGAACGACCCTGCAGAAAAATCAAACAGCCATGATTAATTACATGAAAGCAGGCAAGGCTGACACAAATATCAATACAAAATACACAACCTTACAAAAATCGATTACAACTATGAATAATAAAATTAACTCTGTCTACACGCCTGAAGTCCGTGCCCTCTTTAAGGCGAAATATATCACGCCAGCTGAGAATACCAGACAGAATAACCAGTATGAAAAAGATCGCGTCAATTTGCTGATTGTGATGGACAAACAAGTGAAAGACAAGAAATACGAGGAAGCCAAAAAGAATCTGGATAAACTCAAAGCTCTGGAGGACAAATCGAAAAAGCTGAAAGCCGATTCGAAACGTTATCCAACCTACAAGGATTATGAGAAGAGCTTGAATGATTGGAAGCAAAAGCTTGTTAAGCAGATTGAGGCTGCCTTAGCACCGCCTGCTGAACCAGCTGCCGAACTTGTGCCGCAAACGGAGGCAGAGCCATCCGTTGAGCCAGAGGTGAAAGAGGAACCAGCTGCAACAACGCCGGAAGCTGAAGTTAATGAGCCGGAGCAAACAAAAGAAGAAACGGAAGTAGTTCCTGCTGAGGAAACACCGGCAGCACCGGAAACTACTGAAGCAGTTGAGGGTGAAGTAACTGAATAAAGCCTGTTGGATAGATGGAGAGAGATCTCCATCTATTTTTTTCATTTCATGGGTGGAGTTTTCGTAGTAATAGAAGTCAGCGGACTTTGAGCAAAAAATAGGCAAAAGTATCTCCATATCTTGGTTTTTCCTTATTCCTTCTCTGGAGGGTAAAATAATTTTAAAACATGTAAAATTACAATTAATTATACTATAATTATATAAAGAGTTTTATTTTTACTGAATACCCCAAAAATTTGGAACTTCTACTCGTAATATGTAAAGAAATGAAAAAATGCAAAGGAGATTGAGAGATTGGTATTTTTACAACTTAATCCGGCAGAAAAGAAAGTGGTGTTTCGTTTTTGCTGAGACGTGGAATGAAACAGCTAAGAATAATCGGGCTGTCTCTATTTTTGTTAGTGGGAATGCTTGCCGGCGGCATATCTATTCCTGCTTTAAGTGGAGAAGCCGATGCAGCGACTGTGACGACGTATACGACAACGGCCAATTTGAACCTGCGTAAGAGCGCGAGTACTTCCTCATCAGTAATATTAACCATTCCGAAAGGGAAGAAGATTACGTATGTCTCGACTTCGGGAAGCTGGTATAAGGTTAAGTACAGCTCGAAAACAGGGTATGTTAGTTCAAAATATGTTAAGAAGACCACCACAACGACTTCAACAGCCATTAAGAAGACCAAATTCAAAACAACTGCTAATGTTAATTTGCGTTCAAAAGCATCGACATCAGGATCTGTTTTGACCACGATCCCGAAAGGTAAAGTTGTTACGGCAACGGCTAAATCAGGGTCTTGGTATAAGGTTACATACGGTTCGAAGACTGGGTGGGTCAAAAGTACATATGTGAAAGAGTATTACAAGTACACAACGACAGCTAAAACGCTCTATAAGACCACGAAAACGGCAACTCTTCGATCCACCCCGGATACAAAGAAAGCCTCTGTCTACTCCATAACAGCAGACAATGTTTTTCAATCCACACAGAAGGTTGTTAATAGTATAGGGGAAACCTGGTACAGGGTTAGCTACAAGAGTAAGAATTACTTTGTTCAATCGACATTTGTGACCAAGGTAACCGCCTCATCCTTCTCGAAACTGACATATAAAGCGAATACTGCATCAGCTCTTTATTCTTATGCAGGTTCGAAACATACAAAGCTTACCACAGTGCCGAAGGGTGCTACGATAAGCACGACTTACCGCGTTGGAAACTGGTATAAAACCACTTACGGCGGAAAAACGGGCTATGTATGGATCAAAAATTTCTCTAAAGTGACAGCAAGTTCAGACTCTGGTTCCACTTCAGGCTCAGGCTCCACAGGATCTACCAACACGACGACGCCTGATTTACCAAGCGGAACAACCATTGCAAAAGTTAATTATGTGACGACCTCTAATCTCAATTTACGTGCATCTGATTCATCGTCGTCTACGTTATTAGGGACTGTTCCTGAAGGTACGACACTTTCGACAACATATAAGACAACAAATGGCTGGTTCCAGGTGACCTATAGCGGAAAGACTGGATTCGTTTCCGGAAATTATTTGGTTACGGAGGCAAATGCAGCAAAGATTAAGAGCTATGAAAGTAATCAAGATAGTTATTTATTCTTGGATTTGCGAAAGAAATCCTCTGTAACAGCGGATCAAATTAATGCCTATATTGCGAAGAGTGCGACTTCCTCCAATAGTGTTTTACATGGACAAGGGGCAACGATTATTGCCGCAGCGGAAAAATACGGGGTAAATGCCTTGTATTTAGCAGCACATGCTATCCATGAAAGTAACTATGGGAAATCAACCATATCAATGGCGAAGAACAATTTGTTTGGGTTTGGTGCCTATGACTTGGCGCCATTCGTCGGAGCGGTTAAATACTCGACTATTAAAAGCAATATTGAATTTATCGCACAAGAAATGAAAGCAACCTATCTAAATCCAAGCAACTGGAAATATAAAGGTGCTTACTTAGGTTATACGATTAAAAACGTCAATGGTACCCGCATTGATTCCTTAAGTAAAGGGATGAACTTCTACTATGCGAGTGACTCCAACTGGGGTAATGCGATTGCTAGCCATATGACCGGCATGCTCTCCTACAGCAATGAAGGAGCGAAAAACCAAGCCGCTAATACGACAGTTCCATCAAGACCGGCTTATCCAAGCGGTAAAGATGTATTCCCAACAGGCATAATCGCCGTAGCAAAGGCAAATATCAGCTTGTACAGCACAAAAGGAAGCACAAGCACGGTCGCTGCGACCATTCCAAAAGGGGCTACCTTCAATCTTCTTGAGAAATGGAATGATTACTGGCTAACGGTTAAGTATAATGGAAAAACCTATTATACAAATAAAATCAGCCTAAGCAGCTACAATAATTACATGTCCGTCAAAAACCTTGCGCGCGTAACAGCTTCATCACTGAACGTACGCTCAAGCGCAAGCACCACTGGCACGATCGTCGGCACACTCGATAAATTCGAATATGTCGAGTTGGTGGTAAACTCCAGTAACACACCTGTTACCAGCGGAAGTTGGTACAAAGTGAAGTTGGAAGACGGCACAATCGGATGGTGCTCCAGCACCTATCTAATTCGTGAATTGAATAAATAAGTAAGATGAGGAACCCGGACTCTGTCCGGGTTTTTTCTCTGTTAAATAGGTAGAGATAGGGAAAATCGACCCTCTAGCGGTCAAAAGGAAGACTGCTCAGCCCTCAAATGTTCAAAATGGACAAGCTGATGGGTTTTTAGTAAGGGAATCTGGATTTTTCATTTGAATCTCTTCCAAAATCTCTTCTATTACGCTGTTTTGATATGGGGGCGTACTCCTCTGAAGTATCATAGATTTGGGGTAAGCACTCATCCCTGCTAAAGATTTAAAAATATCTCCCTATTTTCACTCGTTAATTCTCCGCAACAAACCGCTTCATTATGACAAACCATCTTAAATCCTGTCATTTTCCTACCGATATTATGGATGTAATGACAATCTGAACCTTAAAAAGCGAAAATCAACCAAAATGATAAACAACTAGTCTAAAAGTATGTTAAAATTAACTAATAAATGCCATATAATTACATAATGTATTGGATTATTAGTATTATGGATGGGGTTATTAAGGCTATTTTTAAGAAAAAGGGGGAAGATTGAATGAATGGTAGGTCTAAAGTAACGATTGTTTCGATTAGTATGTCCTTGCTTTTATCGACAGGGCTGATTTGGCCTGAGGGGAAGCGAGACAGGTATTCGTTAGGGGGTCTGCATGCAGAAGCAGCTGCGGTTACCTATTATAAGACGACTTCGAATCTGAATATGAGATCTGGTGCGAGCACGAAGAAGAGCATCATTATGACGATTCCGAAGGGGAAGCAAGTTACGTATATTTCCAAGAGCGGCAGCTGGTTTAAGGTGAAGTATGGATCGAAGACGGGCTATGTGAGCAGCACCTATTTAAAGAAGGTGGGAGCGGCTGCATCGGCACCAAAGGAGGCGGCAACGAGAACCGTCTATAAGACGACCTCTAACTTGAATATGCGGTCAAAGGCAACAACAGCTAAGGGGAGCCGCGTACTGCTGACGATTCCTAAGGGAAAGGAAGTTACGTATATCTCCAAGAGCGGCAGCTGGTACAAGGTGAAATATCATTCGAAGACGGGCTATGTGAGCTCCAAATACATAAAGAAAACGACCACTCCAGTGACTACTGCGAAATCAACAAAAATCACTTCCACAACCTATCAAACGACGGCTAACCTCCATATGCGTTCCACTGCATCCGCAAAAGGCAAGCATGTTATCACGATTCCGAAGGGGAAGAGGGTGACAGCGACGGAAAAGTTCGGAGATTGGTACAAGGTTACATACAGCGGGAAAACAGGCTGGGTCGTAAAGAATTATATAAAGGAATACCATGCTTATTCCACGACAGCAGCAACCTATTATTCTACGAATAAATCTGCCGGTATTTACGAGAATCCGAATACGAAGAAGAAGCTGTCTTATACACTGCCGAAGGATTACCTGCTGACCAGCACTCAAAAAGTGGTGAACAGCATCGGTCAAACATGGTATCGAATCACTTATAATAAGAAGCATTATTTCATCCAAAGCACGGCTGTTGTGCGTAAACAAGCCACATCCATCAATAAGACCAGCTATCAGCTGATTCAGGATACAGATCTTTATTCAGCCGCAGGAACGGCTCATTCTAAACTGTCCAAGATCGCAAAAGGAACAGTCATTACGACTTCTTACAGAATTGGGGACTGGTATCAGATTACTCATAATGGCAAGAAGGGTTATGTGATGGGCAAATTGCTCAAGGCATATAAGGCGCCAACTATAACGAAGCCCGTAGAGCCAGAGAAACAGCCAGAGGTTCAGGAAAATAAGCCAGCTGATTCCGAGAACAAGACACCTGCTGCTGAAGCCAAGCCGGACGGGCAGGCAATAACAGAAGCTGTCTTTTATGTCATTGTTGACCGCCCGTTTAAATTACGGTCATCTGATTCGACTTCATCAGAGGCATTAGTGGATATTCCGAGTCATACGGCCGTGAAAAGTGCCTATAAAACGAAGAGCGGCTGGTATGAGGTGAGCTATAAAGGCCAAATCGGCTATGTCTCCGGTCATTATTTGATTACGAAGGCGGAGTATGATCGCTATCGGGAGTTGGCGAACAAAAAGGATTCATATTTGACACTCGATTTGAGAACCGAATCCTCAGTGACAGCTGTGCAAATCAATCAATATATTGATGATTATGTAAAGCGAACAGGAAAGCCGAGTGTCCTTGCGAATAAAGGACAAGCATTCATAAATGCAGGTAAGCAATATGGGGTGAATGCTTTGTATCTTGCCGCCCATGCGGTTCATGAGAGTGGCTATGGGACCTCGGTGATCTCATTGGCGAAGAATAATCTTTTCGGCTTTGGCGCCTATGATTTAGCCCCATTTGTCGGGGCGATGCGTTTTTCGACCATTGAGGAGAATATCGAGTATATTGCGAGAGAAATAAAAGCAACCTATCTATCTAGCGGAAACTGGAAACATAAAGGACCCGTTCTCGGTTACACGATTAAGAATGTCAATGGAGCTCGGGTGGACAGCTTGAGTAAGGGCATGAATTTCTATTATGCGAGTGATTCTAGCTGGGGCTCTAAGATTGAGTCCCATATGAGCAGGATCCTTGCCTATCGTAATGAAAAGGCAGTCGGACGAAAGCCGATCACAAAGAGTGTGACATCACCAGCTAGGCCTATAGGGGTGGATAAATTACCGACCGGTACACTGGCAGCTGCGAACACCCCCATAAAGCTTTATGCCGCAAAGGACTCGACTATAGCACCGGCAGCAACGATTAAAAAAGGAGAGACCTTCTATCTGCTAGAAAAATGGAATGATAATTGGTTTAAGATTCAGTACAAGGGGAAATCTTACTTCACTAATGTCATCGGCTTAAGCAGCTATCATCAGTTTATGAAGGTGTATAATCTGGCTCATATAACGACTGGCTCTTTAAATGTCCGTTCAGGTGCTGGTGTGCAATATGATATCGTTGGTAAGCTCTCTAATTATGCCTATGTCGAGCTTGTACTCGATAAAAGCAAAAATCCAGTCGAGAAGAATGGCTGGTACCAGGTGAAGCTGCCTGGTGGCAAGAATGGCTGGGTATCTGGGTCCTATATTGCACGTGATTTGACTAAATAAACTAAAACCCTCTTTTCCGAGAGAAAAGGGGGTTTTGTTATTTTAATATAAATAATAACCTCCTTTTAATTTGATTTTATAAGCTATTCATTAGAAAATAAAAATAATAGTGCTATTTTAGAATAGTTTAAGTTGAGGAGGGACGAAGGTGAGTGAGACTAATTCATTTTCAAATAAGCTGATAGCGGCGTCCATGCTAGTGACGTCAGGCTTATATTTAGGCAATGGATCTGACCTGCCGGAGAAACTGGGCGGCTTAAAGGCTGAGGCGGCGAGTACGGTCTATTACGAGACGACAGCCAATTTACATATGCGTTCTAAGAGTAGTATGAACAGCAAAATTTCAATGACTATTCCTAAAGGAAAGCAAGTCATTTACATATCAAAGACTGGTGACTGGTATAAAGTGCAGTATGGTACAAGAACGGGGTACGTAAGCTCGCGGTACTTAAAAAAGGTCACGAAGGTCTATACAACGACAGCTAATCTAAACTTGCGTACAAAGGCTTCTACAAGTTCAGCTATTGTCACGACGATTCCGAAAGGGAAGACGGTTACCTATGTCTCAAAAAGCGGCAGCTGGTATAAGGTGAAATATGGCTCGAAGTCGGGGTATGTTAGCAGCAAATATATCAAGGCCTCGTCTTCCTCGTCTAATACATCATCACAGACGGCTATCAAGGCAACAAAGTTCAAGACGACAGCCAATTTGTATCTCCGTTCTAAGGCCTCTACGAGCAGTTCCAGCTACCTCCTCATTCCGAAGGGGAAGGTTGTAACGGCAACGGCTAAGTCAGGCAATTGGTATAAGGTGTCGTATGGAGGCAAGACGGGCTGGGTCAGCGGTACGTATTTGAAGGCATATAACACGACCACGGCAACGAGTCTTACCTATTATGCGACAACGGGAACGAGCAAGCTGTATAAATCTGCGAGCACATCAAGTACAGTCGTTTATTCGATTAAGTCTGGGAATGTCTTCAAGTCTACGCAAAAGGTCGTCACTAGTACGGGCGCCACGTGGTACCGGGTGCTATATAATAATTCCTACTACTATATTCAATCAACCCAAGTGAAAAAAATGACGGAAAAGTCTATCCCTGCAGCTACCTATAAGGCGGATACAGCAACCAGCCTTTACAGCTTTGCTGGTACGGCTTATTCAAAGCTTACCTCCATTCCAAAAGGAGCAACGGTTAAGGCGGTATCCACGATTGGGGATTGGTATAAAGTAACCTATGGAAGCAAGACGGGTTATGTAAACATTAAGCAATTCTCAAAGCAGACCTCTGCTGGGACGAGCATTGCGGCAACTAAATACAAGACAACAGCCAATTTAAATTTGCGTTCCTCCGCCTCCATGAGCGGCAATATTTTAACCATGATTCCAAAGGGAAAGACCGTTACAGCTACGGCGAAATCAGGCAGTTGGTACAAGGTTAACTATAATGGTCTGACCGGTTGGGTGAGCGGCAGTTATTTGATGAAAGACACGACCAACTCCACGGGCACTTCAACGGATGGAGAGGTTTCTCAATCTTACGTAACAACGGCAAACTTGAATATTCGTAAGACCGCCTCTACCGCTTCATCAAAACTCGGGTTTATTCCGAAGGGAACAACCATTAAGGCGACAAAGTATAATAGCAGCTGGTATAAGGTGACCTATGGCGGGGTATCTGGTTATGTATCCGCCTCCTATCTCGTTTCAAGCAGCTCTTCTTCCGCTGAGCAGACAAGCACGTCTTATTTAATGATGGATTTAAGAACTGAGTCCTCGGTGACAGCTGCGCAAATTAATCAGTACATTGCGAAGTATACAACTTCCTCCAACAGCGTATTGTACGGGAAGGGGAGTGCGTTTATTTCTGCCGGGAAGAAGTATGGGGTAAATGCGCTCTATTTGGCTGCCCATGCGATTCATGAGAGTAATTACGGGAAATCAACGATTGCGAAGGCGAAGAATAATTTATTCGGTTTCGGGGCATATGACAGCTCGCCTTTTGTCAGTGCGGTGAAATTCTCCTCCGTTGAAAGCTGCATCAATTATCTTGCTCAAGAGATGAAGGCGACGTATTTAAATCCGAGCTCCTGGAAATATAAAGGAGCGTATCTTGGCTACACGGTGAAGGGCGCAGATGGAAAAAGGATTGACAGCTTGAGCACTGGGATGAACTTTTACTATGCATCGGACTCTAATTGGGGAAGATCGATTGCGAAGCATATGGAGAATATCCTCCCCTTTAGCAAAGAGGGAGCGAAGAACAGGACACCTAATAAAACTTATCCAGCGTACCCTAGTTTCCCAAGCGGAAGTGATACCTTCCCAAGCGGGACTTTAGCGATAGCGAAGACGTCGATTAAGCTCTATTCGACAAAGGGATCCTCGACTGTTGCTGCGACCATCACCAGCGGCAAGTCGTTCTACTTAGTCTCGAAATACAATGATTATTGGTTCCGTGTGACGTATAACGGCAAGACGTATTATACGAACAAGATTAGCATGAGCAGCTACTCCAGCTATATGAGCGTAAAGAATCTGGCACGGGTGAGTGCGAGCAGTTTAAATGTGCGCTCGACACCAAGCACATCCGGTTCAGTTATCGGCAAGCTCTCAAATTATCAGTATGTTCATTTAGTCCTTAATTCGAGCAATGTACCGGTAACAAGTAACGGCTGGTACAAGGTGAAGCTTTCCAATGGCACGGTCGGCTGGTGCCAAGGAAGCTATCTATTGCGATTGTTGAATGGGTAATTTCATAGAAAACCATTCTTAAGCAATGTAGATAGATATAAGGATAAACAGTAAATTATTTCACCATTTAACAATAAAGCCTTTCTCGGCAGGTTTGAAACTTATAGGGATGAGTTATATAATATAGCAGAGGTTTTACCTCACTCTATGGAAAAGGTCAACTGCCAGTTTGCGAGCAAGCTAGCTTAGGAGAGAAGAATGATCATCCTGATTGGCCGCTTATTTGATTATTGGCTTGTCTGCCAATGAGTTCATAATGGAGAATAAGAAGGCTGTTAAAGCAGCAGGTCGCAACATCATCCTTGAGTGATCTTATGAACGAACGATTCATTGTGATCGAGGATGAGTGAAGAAAGGAAAATTTGATTATCTGAGGGCATATATTTGCCGAGGACAACGGGTGTCTTCGGGGTGCAATTAATGTCAGAAATCAGTAAGGTGAATAATGATTAGAGAATGGTTAATAGAAGCGTATTTGCTTGTTTTTAGATTATTATTTGGTACATTTAAATGGATTCCATTAAAAGATAAAGTCACATTTGTCGTATCCTTTGGTGATAATTCACAATATGTTTATGAAGAAATGCGTCGAAAGAATATTTCTTTTGACGTGGTTTTTTTATGTAAAGGAAATAGTCAGAATCGGTTTCAAATTTATGAAGATGCTGCCGTTGTAAATATGGGTGGTGCTAATCCAATTGATTTGGTGAGAATGGCTTACCACCTGGCAACATCCAGATATGTTTTTGTCGATAATTATTATGGTTTTCTTGCGGTTACTCATTTCAAGCCGGAAGTGGAATGTGTACAGCTATGGCATGCTTCAGGAGCAATCAAAAAGTTTGGTCTGATGGATTCTTCGGTGAAGCATCGCTCCAAACGTGCGCAGGAGCGCTTTCATAAAGTATACTCCCGTTTTCGCAAAATTATTGTTGGCTCGGATACGATGGCCCAATATTTCATGAATGCATTTGGGGTTAAGGGAGAAAATATTCTTAGAACTGGTATTCCCCGAACAGACTTCTTTTATAACCAGAATGAAAAAGAACGGATATTCAATGAAATGACCAAACAAAATGAGCTGCTATGGAATAAGAAGGTTATTTTGTATGCACCGACTTATCGTGATCATGAGCTTGACCGCTTTAAACTTGAAATGGACCTCGATAAGATGTATAAGGAGTTAAGTGATGATTATGTACTGGTTCTTCGATTGCATCCGGCAATCAAGCATGCGGAAGATTACAGTAAGAAGTATACAGACTTCGTGTTAAATTATTCTTCTAATGAGTATGACATCAATGAGCTGCTAATCGTAACGGATGTCTTAATTACCGATTATTCGTCCATTCCTTATGAATACTCCTTATTAAACAAACCGATGATATTCTTTGCCTATGATTTGGATACCTATGAGGCTGATCGGGGATTATGGGAGAATTATGAACAGATGGTGCCGGGACCTGTTGTGAAAACAACAGAAGACATCATTAACACAATTAAACAGAATGATTTTGATATGAACCAAATAGAAGAATTCTCACGTAAATGGAATAAATACTCCAAGGGGCACTCAAGTGAGAACTTGGTCAGCTATTTATTCGATCAGAAGCCGATCGTTTCAAAACAGCGTGCACTGTAATCGAATAATCGCATCAACATGGGAAGGAATTTCAACTCTTATGAAGTCAATGTTTAAGGTAATACGAGAACAAATACAATCATTTTATTTAATACAGCGGTTGGCGATGTTTGAAATGAAAAGTGCCAACACGAATAATTATTTAGGGATTCTCTGGGAATTCATTAACCCAATGATTCAGATAGGTATTTACTGGCTTATTTTCGGTATCGGGATTCGCGGAGGACAGGATATTGACGGGATACCGTTCATTTATTGGATGCTCTCTGGGATCGTTGTTTGGTTCTTTGCCAATCCAGCTATTTTGGAAGCAACGAAGTCCATCCATAAGCGAATCAATATGATTGCGAAGATGAGTTTCCCGATGAGTACGATTCCGTCCTTTGTCATCATGTCCAAATTGTATCAACATCTCATGATTTTGGTCATTGTGATGATTATCCTGCAATTTGGGGGATTCCCTATTTCCGTTTATTATGTCCAGGTGCCATACTTTATGTTGGCTGTGTATGTCTTTATATTAGCCTTGACTCTTATTACTTCGACACTTGCGATGCTTATTCGGGATATCCAAATGGTTGTCCAAGCGATTATGAGGATGGTTTTCTATATCACTCCATTAATTTGGCACAGCTCCAGGCTTCCAGATGGACTGCAGATCCTGATTAAGATTAATCCGCTCACCTATATTGCGGAGGGCTACCGAGCCTCCTTGCTTGGTACAGGATGGTACTTTATAGAGAATTTGAATTATACCCTCTACTTCTGGGGATTAACTCTTGTCCTGTTATTAATCGGATCTGTACTGCATGTCAAATTCAGAAATCATTTCGTGGATTATTTGTAAGAATGGGGTGAATGAATATGAGTGATACGGTCATTCTAAAGAATGTTTTCAAAAAATATCGTATGCATAGCAAACCGGCTGATAAGCTGCTGGACATTATTCTTCCAGGCGGACGCGGAGAGGATTTCTATGCCTTGCAGGATATCAGTTTCACTGCAGGTAAAGGAGATGTCATAGGGCTAGTCGGAGTAAATGGCTCCGGAAAATCAACGCTCTCCAATATTATCGCTGGTATTATCCCTCCTTCCTCAGGGACAGTGGAAACTATCGGGCAAACGTCCTTGATTGCGATTGCTTCTGGGCTGAACAATCAATTGACCGGTCGTGAAAATATCGAGCTGAAATGCCTCATGCTAGGTTTCTCGAAAAAAGAAATCAAGCAAATGGAGCCGCATATCATTGAATTCGCTGATATTGGCAAATTCATTGATCAGCCTGTCAAAAAGTACTCCAGCGGGATGAAATCAAGATTAGGATTTGCGATTTCGGTCACCGTTGATCCGGATATCCTCATCATTGATGAAGCTTTGTCGGTCGGTGACCAAGGATTTGCAGAGAAATCTAAGAAAAAGATGTATAGCTTCCGTGACAGCGGAAAGACCATCTTCTTTGTCAGCCATTCGATGAAGCAGATCAATGATTTCTGTAACAAAGCCATTTGGCTGGAGTATGGTGAATTGAAGCAATACGGAACAACGGATGAAGTATTACCGGAGTACAAGCGTTTTGTGAAAGAATATAAAGCGATGGATGATGTGCAACGTAAGCTTTTCCGTGAAAGAGCGATTCAGAAACAAAGCGGTATGGTGCTTAAATAATCGTCAAAGGCTGCCCTGTAACGGGGCAGTTTTTTTATGCTGTAAAAACTTTGAAAGATAATGTCGAAGCTCTAGATTAGTTTCTCTATATTTAATACGATAGGGATGTAGATTCTTTATAACGTACAAAATTTCCGTGTTTTCAAGATGGATAGATTCTGCCTAAGATTTATTATCATCAACTCATTTGAACAAGAACAAATAATAGCGAAAGAAGGAATAGGATGCAGGTTATTGACAGTTTGCTGCAAGGGGTAAAGCTGATTGAACCGAAAGTCTTTGGAGACTATCGTGGATTTTTCCTTGAGAGCTATAATGAGACCATGTTCCATGAAATCGGTATCCTTGAGAAATTTGTCCAGGATAATCATTCTCTGTCGAAGGAAGCAGGCGTCATTCGAGGTTTGCATTATCAATTGGCCCCGAAGGCACAGGCTAAGCTTATACGTGTCGTAACAGGGGCTATTTATGATGTGGTTGTTGATATGAGAAAAGGTTCTCCAACTTATGGGCAATGGGAAGGGTACATATTAAGTGAACATAATAAGCGCAAGCTGCTTGTTCCCGAGGGATTTGCCCATGGATTTTGTACCATCACGGAGAATGTGAATGTGCTGTATAAGGTGGATGAATTATATTCACCCGAGTATGACCGAGGAATTGCTTGGGATGACCCTGAGCTTGCGATTGATTGGCCAGTTTCAGAACCAATCCTATCGAAAAAAGACAGCATGCACCCAGTATTAGCAGAAGCTGAAAATAACTTTGTTTGGGAGGGTTGAACGTGAATCTATTAGTGACTGGCGGGGCAGGGTTCATAGGCAGCAACTTTGTCCGGCATATTCTGGAGAGCTACCCTGATAAGAAAATCGTGAATCTGGATTTATTGACGTATGCGGGCAATATTCATAATTTGGATGATTTGAAAGACAATCCAAATCATCTTTTTGTTGAAGGGAATATTACGGATAGATTGCTTGTGCCAGAGCTTATCAAGGACCATGATATTGACGCCATTGTTAACTTCGCAGCTGAATCCCATGTGGACCGGAGTATTGAAAACCCTGGCATATTCATTGAAACGAATGTCCAAGGAACCTTGAATCTGCTTGAGGCGGCAAGGAGCTGTGGTGTTGAGCGCTATCTCCAGGTGTCAACAGATGAAGTGTATGGGTCATTAGGGGAAACCGGCTATTTCACCGAGGATACACCGCTTGCCCCGAACAGCCCTTATTCAGCCAGCAAAGCAGGGGCTGATTTATTAGTCCGCTCCTATCATGAAACGTATGGATTGAACGTTAATATTACCCGCTGTTCCAATAATTACGGTCCTTATCATTTTCCGGAGAAACTAATTCCGCTTATGATTACGAACGGATTGGACGGGGAAGACCTGCCTATATACGGAAACGGGAAGAATATCCGTGACTGGCTCCATGTCACCGACCATTGTGCCGCTATTGACCTTGTCCTTCATAAAGGGAAAAGCGGGGAAGTGTATAATGTCGGCGGCCATAATGAGCGGACGAATAATGAGATTGTTGAGATGATCACCGATTACTTAAAGATTCCAAAGAGCCGGATCAAATACGTGAAGGACCGCCTTGGACATGATCTGCGTTATGCCATTGATCCGACTAAGCTGGAGACCGAGCTTGGCTGGAAACCGAAATATACGTTTGATACAGGAATTGTTGAAACCATTCAATGGTATTTGAATCATGAGGAATGGTGGCGTCCGTTGAAAGAACGCGCAAAGTTGGGAATTTAATGATGAAAATACTCGTAACCGGAGCGAACGGACAACTAGGGACAGAGACAGTCAGCCTATTGAGCCAGGACGGCGACTATGAGGTGCGGGGATTTGATCGACAAGAGCTTGATATTACGAATGCAGAGCAAGTCATGAAAAAGGTCTGCGATTTTCGTCCGGATTGGATTCTGCACTGTGCGGCCTATACGAATGTCGAACAGGCAGAAGGTGATGGCTTAGAGGCGAATTGGAAAATCAACCGTGAGGGGTCAGTCAATATCAGTAAGGCTGCTCATGAGGTCGGTGCAAAGCTTATGACTATCAGCACGGATTATGTGTTTGATGGTAGGAAAACAAGTCCTTATACACCAGAGGATGAGCCTAATCCGCTCAATGAGTATGGGAAAGCCAAGCTGGCGGGTGAACAAGCGGTTCGGTACTATTGCCCGGATGCCTATATCATCCGCACATCCTGGGTGTTTGGCGAGCATGGGCAGAATTTTGTCTATACGATGCTGAAATCAGCAGAGAGGAAAAATGTCTTAAAGGGCGTAGCCGATCAGTATGGGCGCCCTACCTATGCGCCTGATTTAGCCAGCTTTATGAAGCATGTGATTGAGGTAAGGCCGGAAAGCGGAATCTATCATTTCTCCAATGATGAAGAGGCGAGCTGGTATGAATTTGCTGTCGAGATTCTGAAGAATATTGATGTAATGGTCTTGCCTGTCAGCTCAGAGGAATTCCCGCAGAAGGCCAAAAGGCCGTCATACTCCGTCATGTCACTTGATAAGGTGAAGGAAACAGGATTTTATGTTCCAACCTGGAAGGATTCCTTGGAACGATTTCAAAATCAAATCCGAAAAAGTGCCTTGAGATAAGAAACCATGCTCGTAGGAGCATGGTTTCTTTTTTGGCTTATTCAATGGTGTCGGCTTCCATCGCAGGAATGGTAATTTCCCATCCAGCAATAGATGTATAGGAATAGGTGCCCGTAATTTCGCCATAGACGGTCACAACATCCTCTTCAACAAAGTCGGTCGTTCCGACATATTCAACCCAAATAACATCATCTGCTGAATACCATCCATAGGATGTTTGCGTAACAGCAAGACGGATGCCGGTCATGAAATAGCCCTCGCTGATTTGGAGAATTTCTCCGGTATATTTCACATATTCTCCGTCATATTTATCTGGATTTTTCTCAAGCTGGGCAAACGAAATGGTCTTAGCGCTGGCACGTTTTTCTGCTGCTGACATTGTCCGTTCAATAGAGATATCTTCCGAATGGGCATTATAGCCTTTGAGCTTAGCTTCAACTGTAAAGTCGTACGTACCTTCCTCAGCCGTATCCACCTTCATGGAGAATTTTCCGTCTTTACCAGCTTTGGTTGCGCCGACTTTTGAGTCACCTTTATGGATGGTGACCGATGCTCCGGCTTGGGTTGTTCCTTTGATGGTCGTTGTCTTTGTTTGTATACTGCTCTCGTAATCTACATCCAGCTTAACAGCTGTCCAGGTTCTATCGAGCGTGATTTCCTCTGTGCTGGTGTTATAGCCGCGTAATGATGAAGAAATGGTATAAGTGTAAGTTCCTTCTTTAAAGGTATTAAGTTTGAAAGAAAAGCTGCCATCCTTGCCGGTCTTCACTTTATCGATTACTTTACCATCCTTATCAGTGATGGTGACCATCGCACCAGCCTCTGTAACCCCTTTCAATTGATAGCTTGGTACTGTAATCTCCTCATCATAAGAAAGCTCAAGTGGAATGTCGGTCAACGTCCGTTTAATGGACACATCCTTTGTAATGGTCGTGAAGTTCTCTTTAGTGGATACGATGGTATATTGATAGGTGCCTTCATCTGTCGTATCTACGGTAAAAGAAAAATGCCCATCTTGATCGGAGGTTGCTTCGTCCAGCTTCGCTCCATCCTGAATGAGGGTGACTTTGGCATCAGGCTCCGTTGTTCCCTTAATCGTATACGTTAAGACTTCAATGTTTTTATCATATTTAAGGGTAAGCGGAATATCAGGATTCTTCCGTTTAACTGTATAGCTGTATTCCTTATCGGTTACGTAATTGCTGGCGGTAAACACAATCGTGTTTTTTCCTTTCTCAACTGGGATATTTGCCGAGAATTCACCATTGTCCTTAATAGTTACCTTTTCACCGTTTACGATCAAAGAACTCGCGTGGTCCACCTTGCCAGTCACTTCTATAGACTCTTGTGCTAAAGCGACTTCTTCAGGTGGATTGTTATCTAGCTCCATACGGATTCCATGAAGCGGCACAATAATGAATGTATAGATTAGAATTAGGATAACGGAGACGGCAAATAAGCATCCGCTAATGATGAAATACCTTTTTCGTAAGCGGTCGGTTCTCCGGAATCCCAAAAGGAGAATAATAATGGCTGCTGCCGCTGCTAATATACCGAGAAAGAGCCACATAATCCCTCACCTCCTTTCTGTGAAATCGACCTATTCTCTATTTATTTACCTCCATTTACAGCTTGGTTATCTGGAAATTGTGTCCAAGGTCGAGTGCTGTAAACTGAACCGATGTTATGGCGGAATATGTAGAGCGATTGGCATTGACCCGCTGTTTAGCAGGCTAGTACAATGTAAATAGTTCAATCGCATCCTTTGTCAATTGCATATTGTAAGCGCTTTCTAATCTGGTGGAGGAGGAAGAAAATGCGGGCATTAGTAATGGAGGAATTGCGGAAACCGTTGGTCGTGAGAGAAATGCCAGATCCAGAGTGTGCTGATGATGGAGTCGTCATTAAGGTTGAGGCGAATGGCGTATGCCGAAGCGATTGGCATGCATGGCAGGGAGACTGGGACTGGATAGGAATTGCCCTCCCTTTGCCGCATATTCTCGGTCATGAGTTCTCAGGTGTGGTGGAAGAGGTCGGAAGGAATGTGAAGAACTTTAAGAAAGGAGACCGAGTCATTGCTCCGTTCACGGTCGGTGACGGTACATGTCCGTACTGTCAGAGCGGACATCATAATATTTGTTCCAATATCCAACTGCTCGGCTTTTCGACATGGGGCGGATATGGACGTTATACCGCTGTGCCAAATGCCGATTTGAATTTGGTGCATTTGCCGGAGTCCATCAGCTTCGTGGAGGCTGCCGGGATGGGATGCCGCTTCATGACGGCCTTCCATGGAGTCACTGACCAAGCAGATGTAAAGGGCGGTGAGTGGGTCGCAGTCCATGGCTGCGGAGGTGTCGGATTATCCGCAATCCAGATTGCAAGCGCACTCGGAGCAAATGTTATTGCCGTAGATATCGGAGAGGATAAGCTGGAGCTTGCTAAGCAATTGGGAGCGGTCGCAACGGTGAATGCGAAGGAGGTTAACCCGGCCCAGGCTGTTAGGGAGATTACGAGAGGCGGCGCCCATGTGTCTGTAGACGCACTTGGCATTAAGCAGACATGCCAAGCAGCGATCAGTGGACTACGTAAACGCGGCCGCCATCTGCAAATTGGCTTGACGACAAGAGAAGAACAAGGAATGATTCCTCTTCCGATTGACTTCATCGTCCAAGCGGAAATTCAGCTCATCGGTTCGCTCGGTATGCAGCCATCCCGCTATCCAAGCATGCTCGGAATGGTTGAGTCAGGTAAACTAAAGCCCGGTGCTTTAGTGACAAAGACCATTTCATTAGATGAAGTACCAAATATATTCGAAGAGATGAATACATTCCAAAACGTGGGGGTCACGGTCGTAGATAAATGGGATGCGAAGGTGTCCGTAGAGAAATAGGATAGAGATATGGTTCAGGCAAACCTATTTGGGGTTTGTCTTTTTATTTTATGGACTTTTTGAGTGTTTTGTGGCGCGTACTGGTCGTAACACTTGGCTCAATCTTGGGGGAATTGACCTATACGTTGGAGTTTTTGCTTAAACTCAGGAGCAGTTTCGCCCATACCACTCCAATTTCGCCCATAAACCATGAAATCAGGCTTATTCCAAGCAGAAAAAGAGGCCCATCATCCCGCCAAAGGTCAAAACGAACAAGCTGACGGTTTTTTCTGATTAAGTCCATATAATTGTGTAAAAAAAGAGAGTCATTTTATTCACTCTTGGCAACACTGTTTTCAGCTACGAAAAATTAGTGGAAAAGAGGAATATAAATGACTCAGTTACAGTTTAACCTTGATATGGACATTTTAAAAGAATCCGTTATTAATTCTAATCTAGATACTGTCATTAAATCGGCGGTTGTATTGGTCTTAAACGAGTACATGGAGAAAGAGAGAGATGAGTTCATCCAAGCCTCGGCTTATGAGCGCACCAACCAGCGACGTGATTTTCGAAACGGCTACTATGATCGTGAGTTGACGATGAGTATCGGCAAGCTTGAGTTGAGGGTTCCCAGAACTCGAAGTGGTGACTTCTCCCCTACGGTCTTCGAGAAATATGCTCGTTGTGACCAAGCCTTCATCTTATCCATGCTGGAAATGGTGATCAATGGAGTCTCTACCCGTAAGGTAACACATATCATCGAACAGCTTTGCGGTGAAAGTGTCTCTAAATCATTTGTTTCTTCTCTTACTCAAAAGTTGGATCCCGTTGTGAACGAGTGGGCAAATAGACCATTAAATATGGATACTTATCCTTATCTTTTCGTGGATGCCATGTACATTAAAGTGCGGGAAAACCATCGGGTTGTATCAAAAGCTGTCTATATAGCGACAGCTATAACGGAGAAAAACAAAAGGGAAATCCTCGGCTTGAGCATAGATCATGTGGAAAGCTTCGAAAGTTGGTCGAGATTTTTCCAACAGCTTAAATCTCGTGGTCTCCAATCCCCAAAACTCGTGATTTCCGATGCACATCAGGGTTTACAGAAGGCCATCCAGCGTGAGTTCATTGGGACTAGCTGGCAAAGATGTAATGTCCATTTTAAGCGCAACATAATCGAGAAGCTTCCCAAAAAGAATTCGGAAGAAATACGGAGCATGATCAAGCGAGTATTCGGAGCTGTAAAAATAGAGGATAGCCGGCGTTTCAAGGAGGAATTAATGAAGCAATTTAGTGACGAACCTAAGTATGAAAAGGCCCTGGAAATACTTGATGATGGATATGAAGATACCATCCAATACATGAGTCATCCCGCGAAGATGCATCCTCATATCCGTAGTACAAACTCACTGGAACGACTAAATCAGGAAGTCCGCAGAAGAGAAAAGGTCATACGGATTTTTCCAAACACCCAATCTGCGTTTCGGTTAGTGGGAGCTGTTTTGATGCATTATCAAGAATCTAGCTATGACAAGAAAAAATCTCTTGGTAAATAGGTCTATTTTAAACTTCCATCCATGATGATTTCACAATCAGTGAAGGTAGTCAAAGGAAAGGGCGTCTTTGACAACCTTCACTGATTGTGAGCTAGGGAACCATGGAAGTTTCGCTCAAAAAAATGTAGGGGGAAACAACAAACCAATCAAACTAAGTTAGCGGAAAACAGTTGTTTTAGTAATTTACACAAAATTGAGGACTTGACTTTTTTTCTGAAGGGAAACGGTCATTTTTCAACTAAATCTCTTCAAAAACCTCTTCTATTACGCTGTTTTGATTTGGAAGCATACTCTGGAGATGGCAGAATCCCTTGATTTGTGCTATCGGTGGCCTTTCCATAGAAAGACAAATAAAAAGGCATCCAGATACGCTGCGTATCTGAATGCCTTATCTCTGTATCCTCATAGGTCGTGTTCCAGGTAGAGCTGTTCGCCTTCTTCGATGGAGGCTTGGCCGTTTGAGAGGTCGGTCATCCAGCTGGTGAAGGCTTGTTTGTCGTCTTCTTCGACATAGGATTCAATCATGACCTTGTCGAGATAATGAATTTCCTTGATGGCGTAGTGAGAGTTGCGGTGCTCATTCTCGATTTTGCCGAGCAAGGTGTAGTCGAAGGTTGATTTCATGATGGTCATGAGTCTTCGTTCAACGATGCCGGTCTCGTCTATTCCGTGGGAGGCTGAGCCGCCGTATGCACGGATAAGGCCGCCGGCACCTAGCTTGATGCCGCCGAAGTAGCGGGTGACGACAACAGCAGTGTCCTTCAGACCTTTTTTCTTGATGACTTCGAGAATGGGAACACCGGCTGTTCCGCTTGGTTCACCGTCATCATTGGCTTTTTGGATGAGGTCCTGCTCGCCGATCATGTAGGCAGAGCAATTATGGGTGGCATCCCAGTGTTTTTTCTTAATGGTTTGGATGAAGTTGAGGGCTTCCTCCTCTGATTCGACACGGTTCACATAGGTGATGAAGCGTGATTTTTGAATGGTTTGTTCGGCTTCTCCGTATCCTTTAACGGTTTTATATGATTTCAGCATGAGAACTGCCGCCTTTCTCTTTGTATCAAGTCTAGTATACTTTTTATTTCGCATTTATTGTAGGTATGAATACAGGATGTAGTGCCTATATGACTAAAACTGGCAAAATAAGTGTTATAATTTGACTATGATGTTAATTTTCCCTTACGGTAATACAGATAATATATCCTAATTATCAAACTTGTACCCGCAAAAAATGGAAAACATCTAACGAATGATATAAATGCTTGTTCTTTCGTTCGATATAAAAAGAGGGTCTTTTGGTTTAGCGCATGAGAGATGGATAGGAGGTATTTCATGTGAGGGTACCTAAAATAGACAGCAAAGCACTAGACCGTATTCTGGATAATATGATAGAGACGGTTAATTATAGCAAATCAGAAATCTATGAGATTGGCGAACAGTGCCAGCATGATTATGATCAAATTATATCAGAGCTTGAGACAGTGAAGGCGATGGTGTCAAAGGTTATAACTGATGGTGATGAACTCGAACGAAAGGCTCGCGAGTCAAGGAAGCGGCTGAGCTTTGTTTCTTCCCGATTTAAGGAGTTTACGGAGGAACAGGTCCGGAATGCCTATGAGAAGGCACATATGCTCCAGGTGGATTTGACGATGAATAGGGAGCTTGAGAAACAGCTGCGAAAGCGCCGCGATGATTTGGAGAGGCGTCTGACCGGATTACAGGAAACAATCGATCGGGCCGATAATCTCGTGTCACAGATTACGGTCGTGCTGCAATACTTAAACAGTGATTTACGTGAAATGTCTGATGTATTGGATATGTTTAAACAAAAGCAGGACTTCGGATTCAAGATTATCGAAGCGCAGGAAGCGGAGAGGAAGAAGCTTTCGCGTGATATTCATGATGGACCTGCACAAATGCTCGCAAATGTCATGGTTCGTTCTGATTTAACTGAGCGAATATTCAGAGAAAGAGGACCAGAAGAAGCACTCCTTGAAATCCGCTCCTTGAAGCAGATGGTAAGAAGCGCTCTCTCAGAAGTGCGCCGCATTATTTATGATCTTCGCCCAATGGCACTAGATGATCTAGGGCTCATTCCGACGTTGCGAAAATATTTGCAGACAATCGGAGAGTATAATCCGCAGATTGAATTTAAGTTTCAGGTGTATGGGCAGGAGAAACGGCTTGAGCCAAATTATGAGGTGGCCTTGTTTCGATTGGCCCAGGAGGCTGTTCAAAATGCGATTAAGCATGCGGAAGCGTCCGTTATTATTGTGAAATTAGAGCTTTTGAATGATAAAGGAACACTGACCGTACGTGACAACGGAAAAGGCTTTGTTCCGCAGAAGCATACAGAGGGTTCATTCGGCATTATGGGTATGAATGAGCGTGTCGACACACTTGAGGGAGAATTGACAATCCAGTCAAGTGTTGGCGGAGGAACATTGGTTTATATACAAATTCCGCTAAAGTCATCATCTAAAGTGTAAATAAATGAGGAAAATAGTTATCTAGTTATATTTTTGGCAAATGTTTGTAGTTTTAGGAAAATCAAGAATATAATAGTGATAGACAAATGTACGAGAAATGGAGGAGACATAATGACAACAACAATCGCAATCGTAGATGACCATCAGCTTTTTCGTGAAGGTGTAAAGCGTATTCTTGATTTTGAATCGTCTTTTAAAGTCGTAGCCGAAGGAGATGATGGACCAGATGCACTCTCCATTGTAGATACATATCATCCAGATGTCGTCATCATGGACATCAATATGCCGACAATGAACGGGGTTGAAGCAACAGCACAGCTGCTTGAAAGACATCCTGATTCACGCGTAATCATCCTATCGATTCATGATGATGAGAACTATGTGACCCATGCGCTCAAAACGGGTGCCCTTGGATATTTACTTAAAGAGATGGATGCAGATGCATTGATTGAAGCGGTTAAGGTGGTCGCATCGGGCGGCTCTTACTTGCATCCGAAGGTTACGCATAATCTTGTAAGAGATTACCGGAGATTGGCGACAGATGAGGCAGCTGGCGGAGAGAATATCTTAAACCTGGAGATTCGTCGTCCATTGCACTTGCTGACGCGCCGTGAATGCGAAGTCCTGCAATTACTTGCAGATGGAAAGAGCAACCGGGGGATTGGGGAGACGCTCTTCATTAGCGAGAAGACAGTCAAGAACCATGTCAGCAATATTCTACAAAAAATGAATGTGAATGACCGTACTCAAGCCGTCGTCTATGCAATCAAAAATGGCTGGGTTGAAGTCCGATAATATGAACGTCTGTCCTTTGGGCAGGCGTTTTTTCCTATACAAATAAGTCGTTTTTTGGTACATTCCCTAATAAAGAATCGAAAAGGCGGGGATGAAGATGGAACCAAAAAGAAACATCAGGGATGCTCATATCGAGGACTTGCCAAGGATTGTCGAAATCTATAATTCGACAATTGCAGGCCGGATGGTAACAGCTGACCTTGAACCGGTTTCAGTAGAGAGCCGCACAAGCTGGTTTCATGATCATCAGCCAAGTCAGCGTCCACTCTGGGTGATGACCGAGGATGAAGTCATCATTGGCTGGCTTAGCTTTCAGGATTTCTATGGACGGGCTGCCTATCAGGCAACGGCAGAGGTGAGTATTTATATGGACCCCGCCTACCGCAAGCGCGGAATCGGAGCGGCGTTTCTTGAGGAGGCAATCCGCCGGGCGCCGGATTATGGAATCCGCACACTGCTTGGGTTTATTTTTGGCCATAATGAGCCAAGTATTCGCCTTTTCAAACGGTACGGATTTGATACATGGGCCCATATGCCGCGTGTGGCTGAACTTGACGGGGTGGAGCGTGATTTGGTTATATTAGGGAAACGCTTGGGAGAGATACCTAAGAGTTAAATTTTTGTCATTTTGAACAATCTAATGCAAATGGAGTGATTATCATATAAAATGGAGAATATAAATAAGGTAAATACCAAAAATAAGGAAGGTTTACTATAATATGAGGACTGCAGTAGTAACGGATAGTACAGCGTATATTCCAGAAGACTTACGTGATCGCTTTGATATACATATCGTACCTCTAAATGTTGTGTTCGGTGAAGAAGCCTATCGAGA
This sequence comes from Gracilibacillus sp. Marseille-QA3620, assembly GCF_054950035.1. Classification (NCBI taxonomy): domain Bacteria; kingdom Bacillati; phylum Bacillota; class Bacilli; order Caryophanales; family Bacillaceae; genus Gracilibacillus; species Gracilibacillus sp. Marseille-QA3620. The sequence continues at coordinate 3,897,588 of NZ_CM143102.1, read as the reverse complement.
AGAGATCGAGCTGACGGCTTCTGACTTTTATGAAATGGTTCGCCGCTACGGCCAACTTCCCACTACCTCCCAACCCCCAATCGGTCAATTCGTTGAGTTGTTTGAGCAACTTTCCAAAGATTACGATGCCGTAATCAGCATCCATTTATCAAGCGGAATCAGCGGCACTTACCAAGGGGCTATCACGGCCGGTAATATGGTGGATGGAATTGAGGTACATGCCTTTGATTCTGAAATCAGCTGTATGGTACAAGGCTTCTATGTTATTGAGGCAGCCAAGATGGCGCAGGAAGGGAAAGACCCTAAGGAGATCATGGCACGTCTTGAAGAGCTTCGTTCGGAATCGGATGCCTACTTCATCGTCGATGATTTGCAGAATTTGCAGCGCGGCGGCCGTCTGAACGGGGCATCTGCTTTGATTGGCAGCCTCTTGCAGGTGAAACCGATTCTTCACTTTGAGGAGAAGGTAATCGTGCCATATGAGAAGATTCGCACGAAGAAGAAAGCCTTGAAGCGCGTTATTGAAATTTTTGACCAAGATTATCAAAAAGGCATACCTCTCCAAGCAGCTATCATTCATGGCAATTCGGAGCAGGAAGCGATTGAATTGAAGCAAGAGCTAGAGCAATTATATCCTAATGCTGAATTTGTCATCAGTTATTTCGGTGCGGTGATTGGCACCCATTTAGGTGAAGGGGCCATGGGACTCGGCTGGACAATTCGCTAATCAAACAGATAACACCAAGGGACCGGCTGATCCGATTATTCAGCCGGTCTTTTTATTCTAACGAAAAAGGAGGCCAAATCAATTGGTCCAATCCCCCTTACAATCCCTCCTCTCCGGAAGAGAGCTTCTCCTTCAAGAAATCCCCTCTGAGTATCACGATTCACTCTATGAAGCAGCTATTTATACGACAAAAGGTATTGAGAACGGTCAATGCCGGCGCTGCGGCAATGATGATGAGCGGCTGCTTGCGCGTTTTCCCCATCAGGTGTGTGGAACCGAGTGTCTGTATTGCCGGAAATGTATCATGATGGGACGAGTCTCTGCCTGCAGCCTGCTCTATGGATGGGGCGGCAAGCCGATTGAATGGAATGCTGCATCGGCAAGGCTGAAATGGAATGGCGCACTGTCTTCCTCGCAAGCTGAGGCATCAAAGGCAATCGTTCAGGCTGTTCAAAATAGTTCTGAGCTGCTTGTCTGGGCAGTCTGCGGTGCCGGCAAGACGGAGATGGTCTTCGCCGGGATAGAAGAAGCGCTTAAAGACGGGAAGCGGGTATGTATTGCAGCACCCCGCACTGATGTCATCCTTGAGCTTGAACCGCGGCTGAAGGCGGTATTCCCCAATATGCCTGTCATCGCCCTCCATGGTCAAAGCACGGAAAAGCATGCCTTTGCCCCATTGGTTCTCTCCACTGTCCACCAGCTCCTCCGCTATCAGGATGCCTTTGATGTCATGATTATTGATGAGGTCGATGCCTTCCCGTTCTCCTTTGACCGCAGTCTGCAATTTGCCGCTGAAAAGGCGGGGAAAAGAAATAGTACCCGCATCTATTTAACCGCCACCCCATCCTTGGTCTTCCAGCAATCATATAAGAAGGGGATGCTGCCAGGAGTCGTCCTGCCTGCGCGTTTCCACCGGAAACCGATCCCCGTGCCAGAGCTTCGCTGGGGTGGTAATTGGCAAAGAAGCCTCCGCAAAGGACGGATTCCAGCCCCCTTATCCAGCTGGCTGACTGCCATTATCCAAAAGGATGAACCATTTCTGATTTTCTTTCCTCATATTGCCCTCATGGAACAAGCCCTTCCCTTAATCAAACGGATGATTCCCTCGATTGATTCTGTCCATGCCGAAGACCCGGAACGCCGCGAGAAGGTGTTAAAGCTCCGCAACGGAGAGCTTCAGGGTTTATTGACGACAACGATTCTAGAGCGAGGCGTCACCATTCCGCGACTGAATGTCGCTGTAATAGGTGCGGAGAATGAGATCTTCACAGAGGCGGCTCTTGTTCAAATAGCCGGCAGGGTCGGACGTTCTTGGGAGCATCCAAGTGGGGAGGTCGTCTTCTTTCATTATGGGAAAACAGAGGAGATGCTTGCTTCCATTCAGCAGATCATTCGCATGAATGAGGAAGCGGGAAGAAGGGGGCTGCTTGATTGATGTTCTTTCAAAAAGAGCTTTGTTTATACTGCCACACCCCATTTGAGGAACAAACAGGCTGGTCAGGACTGTTGTTTCTGACTGAGGTCGATTTGCTTTGTGAGAGCTGTAAAGTCCAGCTGGAGCCGCTGAAAGGACCACGCTGTACCGTATGCAGCCGGCCTATGGCAGAGAAAGGAAAGTGTGACGATTGTATTCGGTGGGAGGCGATTCCGGGAATCGGAGTAGCTCTTGAGGCGAATGTTTCACTCTATCAATACAATGCCTTCATGAAGGAGTATATCGCACGGTTCAAATATCGGGGGGATTATGAGCTGGCCTGTCTATTTGCGCGTCAGCTGAAGAAGACCATTCCGAAAGCTGATTTGATGATTCCTGTCCCGTTAAGCACAGAAAGGTTGGCCGAGCGCGGATTCAATCAGGCAAAGGCTCTTGGAGAATGTGCCGGCTTTATGCTGGTGGAGGGGCTGGTCAGATTACACAGTGAAAAGCAGGCAAAGAAAACGCGGAGGGAGCGGATGGAGAGACAGCAGGTCTTTGCCCTCCATCCAGATGCTCCTGATTATGAGGGGAAGACGGTTCTCCTGCTTGATGATATTTATACGACCGGCACGACCGTGCGGCAGGCTGCGCTTATCTTAAAAGAAGCTGGAGCCGTCAATGTGAAATCAATAACCATCGCACGTTAGCTTCAATTTTTCTCCCCAAATCCGATATTAGGGAATAGAAACGAGCGGAGGGGAGAGAGGAAGATGGCAGAGCTTGCGAATTGTCCGGTATGCCAGAACTTATTTTTGAAAAATCATTTGAGTAATAGTTGCGAAAGCTGTTACAAGAAGGAAGAACAGCGCTTTCAGCAGGTACAGCAATTCTTGAAGAAACGGGAGAACGAGCTGGCGACGAATGAGGATGTTGCGGCGGAAACCGGTGTGGAGCTGAAAGAGCTCCATCAATTCATGAAAAATGGACGTCTGCGGATTATGGCTTACCCGAACCTCGGCTATCCATGTGAACGATGTGAGGAGCTTATCCGGAAAGACCGCTTATGCACGGGCTGCATAGTTGAGCTTGAGGCAGATTTGAAGCTGCATGAATGGGACCAAAGGCTCTTGAAAGAGCGCTGATTTTCCTTGGTTGGCAATGGTTTTTCCCTATGCGATAATTTATCAGGCAGAAGGTGAAAAAAAGTTTTGCTTTGCCGATAATAAACAGGAGTTGGCAAACGAATCTATCATTAGACCCCAAAATGATAGGGAAGTGAGGGAAACAATGATGAAGATTAATCAAATTAGCCACTATGGAATTCAGGCGTACCAAAAAAGCGTCAACAGAGCAGGAACAGATATGAAAACGGCACAAACGGATAAGGTGGAAATCTCCAAGCAGGCGATGGAGCTGCAAAACAGCCCCACTGTCGCGAGTGACCGCCAAGCGAAAATAGATGAGATTAAGAATCAGATTGACAATGGAACCTACCGTGTGAATACGAAGGCAACAGCAGAAGGCCTGCTGAACTTTTATACAGGAAAATAAGCAAGAGGGGATCGCCAGTATGAGGCTGATACTGGCTTTTCTTTTTACCCCTCATCCCTGCTGAAGACTGGAAATGAGGAGAAGAAAGAGATGACGGTGCAGCAGATTATCGACAAATTGGATGAATTGACAAGGGTGCATATGGATTTGCTCAAGCTGTCAAAGGAGCAAACAGAGGTGGTTAAGCAATCGGACATAAAATCTTTCGCTGCCATCATTGCAAAGGAAAGAAAGCTCATTCAGCTGGTAGAGAGAATTGAGGCGAAGCGGGCTGAACTGGTTCGAGCGTACCTTGGCGGAAAGGAAGGGACGCTGGCCGATTGTCTGAAGAAGGCAACCATACAGGAAGCTGAGCTTCTAGCTGAAGGAGGAAGCCATTTGATGGAGATTGTCGCAGAGCTGAAGGCACAAAATGAGCTGAATCGCCAGCTGGTCCAGCAATCGCTACAATTCGTGAACATGAACATGGATCTCTTCTTGCCGGAAGAGGATACCTATACATATGAACGGCCGGAGCAGACTCGGGAGTCGAGAGCGGGCCGGTCACTATTTGATTCAAGAGCATGAGTAAAGAAATGAGGGAGCCATTATGACATCTACATTCCATGGGCTGGAAACGGCCAAGCGCGGTCTTGTCGCCCAGCAAACGGCTTTGTCTGTTGTCGGACATAATATTGCGAATGCGAATACGCTCGGCTACAGCCGTCAGCGTGTGAATCAGGCTGCAGATACCGCCTATCCAAGCCCCGGATTGAACCACGGGCAAATGCCCGGTCAACTCGGGAGCGGCGTAAAGGCAGAGTCCATTCAGCGTATTCGCGAGAACTACTTAGATGTGCAGTACCGCAATGAAAGCTCCAAGCTTGGCTATTATGGCACAGCGTCTGATGTGATGGGAAAGCTTGAGGATGTCATGAATGAGCTGGATGATACAGGCCTCGCCAATTCCATTGATACCTTCTGGCAATCGTTGCAGGACCTTGCCGTGAATTCTGTTGACTCAGGCGCGAAGACGGTCGTGCGCGAGCGTGGGGTAGCCTTGGCAGGAACCTTCCAATACTTGAGCGAATCTTTGCAGAGGGTGCGGAGCGATTTGGAGAATGAGCTGCAGGTGACAGTGAGAGATGTGAATAGCCTTCTTGAAGGGATTGACAATCTCAATCAGCAAATCGCCGTCGTTGAGCCGAATGGCTATTTACCGAATGATCTATATGATGCCCGCGATAACCTCATTGATGAACTGTCAGAGATTTTCTCGATCAAGGTGGAATATGTCAGCAATGGCGGTCTATCCAGTGCCCAGGCTGCAGGGACAGCTGTTATCCATTTCCTGAACGGAACGGACCAGACAGTCACACTTGTTGACAAGGATGGTTTCAATACCATCTCCCTCACGCAAAACGGAGAGGACTCAGCTGTTGATACGGTAACAATCGGCGATACAAAGCTTGCGGCAAGTGATTTTGCCTCAAAGGGCAAGCTCCTCGCCATGATGGAGGGCTATGGCTTTGTCGATACGGCTGGCAATGTGAAGGGCGAAGTGACGGATATGCTCCAGGAGCTCGACCATATGGCCTTTATCTTTGCGACCGAATTCAATAAAGTACATAAAGCGGGCTTAAGTGTGAATGAACTCGCCCACGGGGATACGGAAACCATTTTCTTCGCCGATGAGGATGGAAGCTCAGAGCCTGGAGCCATCAAAGGCTTCGCAGGACGTATCCAGCTTGCTGACCCGATTATGGAGAGCATAGATAATATTGCGACGGCGACAACAGAGAACCCAATCAATGGGGACGCAGCGAATGTCCTCCGTCTTGCTAATGTCATATATGCCGAATTCAATTATAAGGATGCGGGCGAGAATAACGCACAGGCAGCGGAGAAGTCCAGCCTGACCGGTTATTTGCAAAAGGTCATCGGTGAGATGGGGGTTAAGGCTCAAGCATCGGATCGTCTCTCCGGCAATAGCGAAATCTTGCTGCAATCGGTCAGCGACAAGCGCTCATCCGTGAGCGGGGTATCGCTTGATGAGGAGATGACGAATCTCATCCAATTCCAGCAGGCGTATAACGCCTCTGCACGGATGATCACGCTCCTTGACGAATGTTTAGATCGAATCATTAATGGCCTAGGAATAGGCGGCAGGTAGGTGGATAGAAGATGAGAGTCACACAAAGCATGATTGCGTCCAATTCATTACGCAACATTCATACTAGTTACGGGAAAATGGCGACCATGCTCGAACAAATGTCGAGCGGCAAAAAAATCGCCAAGCCATCCGATGACCCAGTCATCGCCCAAAAAGGTATGTACTATCGCTCCAACCTGAATGAAGTGACACAGTATAAACGAAACCTTTCTGAAGTGTACTTATGGATGGATAATGCAGAGGCGGGGATGGAGCAGGCAAACAGCAATCTCCAGCGTATCCGCGAGCTTGTCGTACAGGCAGCAAATGATACGAACACTGATGTGGACCGTGAGGCGATTGCAAAGGAAATCAACCAGTTGAAGGCTGATTTAGTCTCAGTCGCGAATACTCAAGTAGCAGGACGATATATTTTTAACGGAACAAATGTAACAGAAGCACCTGTCGCAATGGATGATGCGGGCGATGTAACGGTGAACGCAGCTGATTCTGCGTATTTGGTGGAAGTATCCCGAGGCTCGCAGCTGAAGGCAAATGCCAATTTGAATGCGCTTCTTGGCCAGAGCATGTTCGATACAATCAGTCAGATCTCTGCTGAAATGACAGCCGATGACCCGGATCTTGATTCCTTGCTGGCGGATTTAGACGGACATATCTCCAGCTTTTCGGCGGAGCGCTCAGACCTAGGTGCACGATACAACCGACTTGAGCTTCTGCAATCAAGAATCAATTATCAAGAGGAGCTGGCCACAAAGGCGATGAGTGATAACGAGGATATTGATTTGGAGAAAATCATCACTGACTACACCAACCAAAAGGCCGTTCATGAAGCAGCCTTAACGGTCGGGGCGAATCTGATTCAGCGCTCACTCGTCGATTTCTTAAGATGATAAAAAGCTTGGTCCCCTTTTGGGCCAAGCTTTATTTTAGCTATTCGTGTAAAATTTACCTAATGATAGATAGAGAGGGGAAGGCATATGAAAATAGCAACCAAATATCATGGCATGCAGGAGCTGGCGGAAGCTGAAGTTCTTTTATTTGAAGAGGGACTGCCAGGCTTTGGCGGGGAGAAGAAATGGGTCATCCTGCCGCTGACAGAGGAGAACACCTTCTATGTACTTCAGTCTGCTGAAACAGCGAATCTAGCTTTCATCCTCACAAGCCCATTCCTGACTCACCCAGACTATGAATTCAAGCTTGAGGAGGAGAGTGTACAGGCAATCGGGGCAACACAGGAGAATATCACCGTATTCTCCATCGTCTCCGTGAAAGAGCCGTTCAAGGAATCCACACTCAATCTGCAGGCACCCATCGTCATTGACCTGAAAAGCCGCCGCGGGAAGCAGGTCATCCTGAATGATACAAATTATGAAATCCGCACTCCTCTATTCGCCAAAGTCGAAAGCAGGGGGAATGACGCATGCTGATCCTATCACGCAAAAAAGATGAATCCATCCTCATCGGCTCTGACATCGAAGTCACCGTCATCGCCGTTCAAGGAGACCAAGTCAAACTCGGCATCAAAGCACCAAAGAAAGTGGATGTGTACCGGAAAGAACTATTCGAAGAAATCCAAAACGAAAACGTCGAAGCCGCCGAAATCACCATCAATATGAGCGAATTACTGAAGAATACAAAATTATAGGTGTAAAGTCCTATCAAATACCGTCAATCCTCCCCGATAAAAAAGATGTATCAGGAAAGAAGAGTCGGCCGATTTTCTTTCCTCATACCAATCAGGTTCACAAGGACGTGAACCGTTAAAATCAGGGAGGATTTTTACTTATGATTATCAACCACAATATCGCTTCACTTAACACACACCGCCAAATGTCTGCGGCAAACGTAGCACAAGGCAAATCCATGGAGAAACTATCTTCTGGTCTACGTATCAACCGTGCTGGGGATGACGCGGCAGGTCTAGCCATCTCCGAAAAAATGCGTGCGCAGGTTCGTGGGTTAGATCAAGCTAGCCGAAACGCTCAAGATGGAATTTCTTTGATTCAGACTGCTGAGGGTGCTTTGAATGAAACTCATTCTATTCTTCAACGTATGCGTGAGTTGGCTGTTCAGTCTTCCAATGATACGAACACAGACGCAGATCGTGCAGAACTTCAAAAAGAAGTAGATGAGTTAGCGAAAGAAATCACCCGTATTTCTAATACGACAGAATTCAACACAACAACACTGTTGGATGGTCAGGGTGCAAAGTCTTTAACATTCCAAATCGGTGCGAATAATGGTCAAACTATGTCGCTGGCAATTGGAGCGTTTGATGCCCATACATTAGGCGTTGATGATGGTAATGGTAAAGAAGCAACTGCTGCAGTTGAAGAAAATGGTACAGATATTGCTGATACTCCAGCAGCTGCAGCAATAGTTACTAAGGGGATTAATATTTCTACGGGAACAGCTACAGTCACAGCTGCACAAAATGCCACCGTTGCAATTGAAACAATTGATGAAGCAATTGCAACAGTATCATCTGCACGCGCAAATTTAGGCGCTAACCAAAACCGCTTAGAATACACAATCAACAACCTAAATACATCTTCAGAAAACCTAACAGCCGCTGAATCCCGTATCCGTGACGTAGACATGGCAAAAGAAATCAGCGAGCAAACAAAACAATCCATCCTTGCTCAAGCTTCTCAAGCGATGCTTGCTCAAGCGAACCAACAACCACAAAACGTCCTTTCTTTGTTACGTTAATCATATGGTTAGAAACTACCGTGCCAGCCTGGCACGGTAGTTTGGTCTATGAAACAATAGAATGCATAAAAGATAGTAGCCATCAGCCAATAAATACTATACAATGAATTTTGTAAAAAATGTAAAAGTGAGTATAAAGATATATGAACGTAGTCCGATAATATCTATGTAAGACATAAAACCTCATAATGTGTACTCAGGACGAGTAAATAATGCTTATTGAAGTGCCGCAGGAAGCGGGCCGGATGCATTATTTGCTCTTTTTTTATGTGTGAAGCCAGTCAGAGCGGGTAATGTTCTTCAAGGGGGTTCTTACAAATTGACCACTTTTCTCAAGGAGGAGGGACCACACAACATGCTAGTACTTGGCAGAAGACCAGGGGAATACATTCAAATTGGTGATGATATCACCGTCAAAGTTGTCAAAAGTGATGATGGACACCTTCGTTTAGCCATCGATGCCCCGAAGCATATCAAAATCACGCGCGGGGAATTAGTCGAAGCAAACAAAGGGTCGAAATAAATAGTCTCATGGACGAGCGGGCTAAAGCAGCCGGGGCAATGAAGCCTCACCTGCAAAGCCCGCTCGTCTTTTCTTATGCGTTATTTCTGAAAGCACCCATCCTAGGTCAGGGCTTGCTTTCATTAATATAAAAAAACAACTGGTGGAAAAGGAAGTCCACCGTAAGATTCCAAGGAGGAAAAAAGAATGATTATTAACCACAATATTGCCTCATTGAACACATTAAATGCTTTGACAAAGGCAAACAGTGCTCAAGGAAAGAGTATGGAAAAATTATCTTCCGGTTTACGTATTAATAAGGCAGGTGACGATGCAGCGGGTTTATCCATTTCAGAGAAAATGAGTGGCCAAATTCGCGGGCTCAATCAAGCAAGCCGAAATGCACAGGATGGTATTTCTTTGATTCAGACAGCTGAAGGTGCTTTGAATGAAACTCATTCTATTCTACAGCGTATGCGTGAGTTGGCTGTACAATCATCCAATGACACAAACGTCGCAGCAGATCGTGAAGCATTAGATGCTGAATATCAAGCGCTTGCGATAGAAGTGGATCGTATCTCTGATGAAACTGAGTTTAACCAACAAAAACTCTGGGACGCCTCTTCTAAAGCTGTCGATTTCCAAATTGGTGCAAACAAAAACCAAAAAATCTCTTACACATTTAGTAATGCAGATTTTGCTGCTTTATCTGGAACTGTAGTTGGAGATTTAAAGGATAAAGCCAATTCTCAAGCAGCTATTGAGCCAGTAGATGTTGCAATCGCGACTGTTTCGAAACTGCGTTCTGGACTTGGTGCTGTTCAAAATCGTTTAGAGCACACAATTAACAACCTGGGGACCATTTCCGAAAACCTTACAGCCGCCGAATCCCGCATCCGTGACGTCGACATGGCAAAAGAAATCAGCGAGCAAACCAAACAATCCATCCTTGCCCAAGCATCCCAAGCCATGCTCGCCCAAGCAAACCAACAACCGCAAAATGTACTTCAATTATTGCGTTAATCTATCTTTTACCGGAGACCTGCTCATGCAGGTCTTTTTTTCTATATTGTATTACTGATTTGAAGGAGTGGTTAGAAACAGTATCACCAATTATATGCGCTCTCCTATTTTTCGCAGAAGGGGGGAGACTCCTGTGGGAAGAACAAGCTAATCGAGACCCCGCAGTGCGCAGCACGAGGAGGCTCGATGCTTGCCCACGGAAAGCGACTCCCTTCTGCGAAAAATACTTAGGACAAATAACCTATCTTTCATGGCAGCGCCCTCACCTTCCTAAAATTCTCCCCTCCCCATCCGATATATGAAATAACAATGAATGCAGAGCGAGGTGCATGGATATGGTAAACGGCATTTCCGGCTATACTGTCAGCAAAGCAATCGAGCAGCCAGCGAGGCTTCCAGCTGTCGTACGAAGCAATGCCACGCAGGCTTCCGTCCAGGAAAAGCTCCCATCTCAAGAACGGACTCCGATGACCGACGAACAAATCCAGCAGAAACTAATGGAAACAACGCAAGCGATGAATCACTTTCTTGGACCGATGAAAACCTCCCTGAAATTTGAAATGCATGAGGGACTCGAGAAAATGTATGTCTCCATCGTTGATGCAGCAACAGGCGATGTGCTGAAGGAAATTCCTTCGAAAAAGCTGCTCGATATGTATGCCTCAATGGCCGAGAATATGGCGTTATTCGTCGACAGAAGAATATAAGGATGTGAATGCAAATGGCAATCCGGGTATCTGGGTTAGCAAGCGGGATGGACATTGACTCCATCGTCAAGCAATTGATGGATGCAGAAAGACTTCCGCTCAATAAATTGAAGCAAAAGAAACAGATTCTTGAGTGGAAGCGGGATGATTACCGCTCGATGAATACGCTCCTGACCGATTTTCGCTCAAAGGTGCTGAACATGAAACTCAGCTCAAGCTACGGGGCGAAGCAAACGAGCAGCTCAAACGAGTCCTATGTAACCGCAACAGCGTCCTCATCTGCCAGTACGGCAAGCTATCAGCTCTCCAATGTGACGAAGCTGGCGACATCAGCAAGCCTGACAACCGTAAATAAACTATCTGCCAGTGCAGACAGCAAAATCAGCACAAGCAGCTCCCTGCTTTCTATGAATAGTCAATTTGCGAACGCCATCACTTGGGCAGAAGGCAGCGTCGAGACGGCGAAATTCACAGCCACTGGTTCGACGGTCGAACTTCCTCTCGCGGAAGGAACCATCTTGCTTGATCGTCCAATCAGCGTAAAGGTGGCTGGAAAGGCCCTTAAAGCGGATGAATACACGATTAACAATGGCATCATCACATTCACAAACACACCAGAAGCCAACGCCGCCATTGAAGTGAATTACGTCACAGATAAAAAGGTAGAAAAGATCTCCCTTGTAGAAGGAGCAACAAGTTTTACCTTATCGAAAAAGGCGATTGCTGAGAATTCTCTCACCATTAATGGCCAAGTCGTCACCGTTGATGCAAATAATGCCTTCACCGCTGGTTCTCTATCAGGAAAGATTGATTTTGCCACTGGGCAGGTAACGTTAAATAGTGCGGTGGATGCGGCTGCCGAGATTACGGTCGCCTACAAGCAAAAGTACACCGCAATGGATGTGAAGACCACCACCTCTAAAGGAGCGATGCAGGAGACCTTCCTCTTTTCGGCTGACCAGTCGATGAGTAATGTCATCAGCAAAATCAACTCCTCCAAGCTTGGGGTTACGATGTTCTATGATGCCAACTCTGACAGTCTATCCGTAACAAGAACAGAGACAGGCAGCTTTGGGGCAAATGATATCCAGTTCGGCCAATCCGATTTGTCCATAGCCTTGCAGCTCGATACGGCACGTTACCAGGCAGGCTCAGATGCGGAATTCACCCTTAATGGGATTACGACTACCCGCTCAAGCAATAACTTCATGATAGACGGGGTAACGTTTAACCTGAAGCAAACCTTCTCAGGTGCGGTCAATATTGGCATTACAAGTGACACGACCATTGTTTATGACAATATTAAGAGCTTTGTAGATTCCTATAATACACTGATCAGCGAGATTACGAAGAAAACAGGCGAGGAACGGAAACGTGACTATCAGCCGCTATCTGATGAAGAGCGCGAGGGTTTGACAGAAGCTCAGGCTGAGAAGTGGGACAATATCGCAAAGGCAGGATGGCTTCGCAATGATGCAACCCTTCGAAGTGTATTGACCTCCATGCGCCAAAGCATGTCAAATACGGTAAGTACGGCAACGGGCACGTTTAAGACGCTTAGCAGCATCGGCATTACAACAACTGCGAACTATTTAGACGGCGGGAAGCTGGAAATCAATGAAACGAAATTAAAGCAGGCGCTTGAGGATGACCCGGAAAGCGTACAGGCCTTATTTGCCTCAGCAGAAGGAATTGCCTCCAAGCTTCAGGCGAATATTACGGAAGCAACTGATAAGCTGAAGGCAAAGGCAGGAAATGCGTTCAGTACGAATGCGACTTTTACGATCGGCCGGGATTTGAGTGATGTAGAATCCCGCATTACACGGTTTGAGGATAAGCTCTTGAATATTGAAGATCGCTATTATGCACAATTTACAGCGATGGAGAAGGCGATTCAGAATGCGAATAGCCAATCAAGCTATCTATCATCCTATTTCTCCAGTTAAAGAGAGGAAGTGCACGAATAAATGGCTTTACATAATCCCTATCAGGCTTACCAATCCAATGCCGTCACAACGGCTTCTCCTGGTGAATTGACGCTGATGCTTTATAATGGCTGCCTCAAGTTTATCAAGGCAGGCAGAATGGCGATGGACAACAAGGAGATCGAGAAGCGGAATGAGAATCTCCTGAAGGCGCAAAATATCATTAACGAGCTGCGAGTGACCTTGAATATGGAGATCGAGGTCTCGAAGAATATGATGGCGATGTATGATTACATTTTGCGCCGGCTGATTGAAGCGAATATGAAGAATGATCCGGCCATCCTGGATGAGGTGGAGGAGCTCGTCGTAGGCTTGCGTGACACCTGGAAGCAGGCGATTCAATTAAACCGGCAGAAACAATTTGCCGGAGGAGACCGGGCATAATGATAAAAAGAACTGGCAATCGGCCAGTTCTTTTTTTATATAGTTATTCATTTCCGTCTAAATCTTTCAGCTTGTACCCGGCTGCATTAACTAGGGCTCCCAGTAGAATCTGGAGTGTTCCAACCGCCAGAACTGGGAAGAGCTCCACGCGTCCCGTAGCATAGGAAATGATATTGAGTAGGATAAAAAAAGCAAGAAGGCTATTAAACAATTTGATATATTTTATCAAAATCATGGTGCGTATCCCCTTTTGCTGAATAAGTAAAAATAATCCAATTGATTATAGTATAGTATTTTGGATGGTAGAATCAACTGTTTTTTAGTACAGAATGAAATTATTATACGTGAATTAATCGTTGAATAGGTAAAAAGACATGCATTTTATCAGCTGGTAAATCCGTTTGGGTCTATTTCTCTATTTCTCTCTCCATCCTTACGTTTTTTTTCTATCTACCGATAAAGAATGTAAGGGAATAATCGAGGTGGGAAGAAATATGCAGATTCAACTAACGGATACCAATCAAGCTGCTGCGGCTGGAACGAGGCCATTAGCTATTGGGCAGGTGTATACGATCTCGATCAAAGAACGATTATCCTCATCGGCTGCTGTCGTATCCTTAAACGGAAGAGAGATGAAGATGGCCTTTGAAGGCGGGGTTCCGAGTGAACAGCGGATACAAATAGAGATTACGAGCAGACAGAACGATGCTGTAATCGCGAAGCAAGTTGCCAAAAATGTTGATTCAGCGCAGAGCGGGACATCGCTTGATTTGGACGGATTATTAAGGACGGCGGGCCTAGAGGGCGCTTCTTTGAAGGAGGTTCAGCAGGCGGCAAGAATACTGCTTGATAAAGGCTATTCGATGACAAGCGAGCTTGCGAAAATGCTTCAGCAATGGATGAAAACAGAAGCAGGATCGGTTACGCAGAAGTTGGAGACCATTAAGGCAGCGGCCGGCCGTGGATTGGAGATGACAGATTCCCATTTAAAGGCCATACATTCCGCCCTGCATGGCGAATCCATCAGCAAGGTGATGGAGGAAGTGGGGAAGGAACTGCCGTTGCTTGAGAGCAGGAGAGAAACGTCCTCTATCCTACGGTTAATCGCTGCCATCGAATCGAGTGAAGACGATGCATTCATCCGCAAGCAGGTACTGGCATTCATCAAGGGTGCAAAGCTGGATGCAGGTGAGAAGAGTGCTCTTTTAAAGAGCCTGCCAGAGGGTAAAACCGCCATTTTACACACCCTTCATTCACTTGGGCAAAAAGGGAGCGGAGAGGCCGTGTTAACGGCAGAAGCAGAGATGTTGAAGAGCCTGCTGAAAACCATTCAAAGACAGCCGGATATGGAGCAGGTGCTCAACCATGTGAGGACTTTCTCACAAGATGACCGTGTTCAGCGAATGGAGAACTATACGGATTTTAGCACCGCTGTCGCAAAGGCGGAGGGCTTATCAGCCAGTGGACGAGAGCTTTCAGCGCGAAAGGTATTGACGGAAGCACTCGGGCAATTGGAGGAAAGAAATCCAGAGCTGAGGCAGCCGGTTAAGGAGGCTCTATTGACGGCAGAGGAACTGAACTCAATTAGCCAGGCTGTTCAATCATTGAAGCTTGATTCAAAGAATATTCTCGTCACAGAAATTAGTCAGCGACTCGCTCAGCTCACGATTGATTTCAAACAGACGAAACGGGATATCGGGAAGAATCTTGATCAATCCCTGCAGCTGCTGTCCAATAGTCAGCCCCAAGTGAAGCAGGTTCTCGAGTCAACGATTAAACAGCTCGATACGGCGATCTTAAAAGGGGATTACATGCTTTACGTTGATATGGGCACAGAGAAAAAGCTCCTCCTGGCAAGCAGCCGGCTTCAGGAGGCACGGTCTTTATTAATGAACGGGAATTTTGGCGAGGCAAGCCAGATTGTCCGCGAAGTAAAGGCTTCAGTCGAAGGACTTGTCTTTAAGCCATCTGACGTGAAGGTGAAGCATTTCGTCGCCGGAATGGAGGAGCAGCAAGTCCAGGTTTATAAGCCTGAACAGCCATCAGGCCGTCAAATGCTTGAGCTTATCCGCAAGCTTGGAATGATGAATGAAGCAGATACAGTGAAGGCGCTCTTGGATGGAAAGCAGCCTGAGGCGCGGGCGAACGTAAAGTCTGCCTTGCTGCATGCCCTGAATGACGGGGGGCTTAATCCGAAGCTTGCAGCTCAGGCTGAGCAGGCCGTACAGACAATCACAGGCCAGCAATTGCTTGCAAAACCTGATTCATCCGGTCTGCAGCAGCTTGCCCTTCATCTGCCGCTCATGCTGCAAAAGCAGGTGGAGGATGTGAAGGTATTTGTCCAAGCAAACAGCGAAAATGAAACGTTAGACTGGGAGAACTGCAGTCTGTACTTTGTGCTGGAAACGAAAAGACTTGGGGAGATCGGCATATCACTTACTGCCAATAACCGCAATCTGTTCATCACTTTTACGAGTGATAAGAAGGACTTATCACAAAGATTAGAGCCTCTGGCAGAAACGACATTCGAGCGGCTTGGCGAGATTGGCTATTCGATTGGAACGGTTCAAGTCAAACCGTTCAAGCGGGAAACAGAAGAAATGGAGCAGCAAGCACGTACGCCAATCATCAATCCCTTTGCGGGGAAAGGATACGACCGGACGATATGAGGTATGTCAATCAGATGAATCGAAGGAAAGTGAATGGGCTGAGTGCCGCTGTCCTGCGTTATAAGGAAGGTCAGGAAAGCGCACCGCAGCTCGTTGCGCACGGAACCGGCAGCGTGGCCCAGAAAATCATTGAAATGGCCCGTCAGAATGATATCCATCTGCAGGAGGATGAGACCTTGGTCAGTCATCTTCTTGATTTGGACTTAGGTGATTCCATCCCTCCGCAGCTCTATGCGGTCATCGCGGAGATTCTTCTATTACTGGAGGAACTGGATAAAGAATACGACGGGTGAACCGATATAAAAACTAGAAAATAGGTGGAGGTTGACGATGGAATATTTAACAGAAGAGTTGATTGTCCAGAAATCGTCCCAAGAGTTAACAGCCCTTCTGTATGAAGGATTAATTGGTCATTTGGAGGAGGCGCTTGGCTGCATCGAGCAAAAGAATATGATAGCGGCGAATCAGAGCCTGCAAAAGGCGAGTGACATCATTCAGCGGCTAGGCGTCGGTCTGCGCTATGAGGCAGGACCGCTGGCGGAGAACTTGGACAGCCTTTACAACTATATGGCTGATCGGACCATCGAGGCCAATTACCGTAAAGATACGGATCAAATCAAGCATGTAAAAGAACTCGCTGAAACACTTGCCGCTGCCTGGAATGAAGCCATGCACAGGAAAGAGCAGTCATCATCGGTCATGCAAAAGGTATCTGCTTATGAAAACCACGTCATGAGAACAAAACGATAATAGAGAACGAAGGAGCTAATACGGATGAAAATCAATCATAATATTGCTGCCCTGAATACATATCGCCAGCTTGCCGCAAACCAAGCGAACTCTGCGAAAAACCTGGAGAAACTATCCTCCGGAATGCGCATCAATAAGGCAGCGGATGATGCGGCTGGTTTATCTATTTCGGAGAAAATGCGCTCGCAAATCCGCGGTCTTGATGTAGCGGAGCGCAATGCGCTTGACGGTATTTCATTGATTCAAACAGCGGAAGGCGCCCTATCGTCTGTGACGGAAATCCTGCAGCGGATGAGAGAGCTCGCTGTACAAAGCTCAACAGGTACGAATACAACCGAGGACCGAGATGCCATTCAAACGGAAATTACCCAATTGAAGCTAGAGATTGACCGGATAAGCGATACGACGGAATTTAACAAACAAAATCTAATGGGAGCAAATACAACTTTCTCCCTCATGGTCGGTGCAAATGCAGCGCAAACCATTGATGTGGCCATCAGTAAAATGGATTCTGCGGCCCTCGGATTAACGAATGTAAACTTAACAACAGCTCAGGGTGCGAACACGGCCATTACGACTCTAGATGCTGCTTTGAAAACGGTCACGGCCCAGCGCTCCAGCCTTGGTGCCATGCAAAACCGTCTGGAATACACGGTCGAAAACCTTTCAAGCATGAATGAAAACATTACGGCTGCTGAATCACGCATCCGTGATGTAGATATGGCACTTGAGATGACAGAGTATACAAAGAACAATATCTTGAATCAATCTGCTCAAGCGATGCTTGCTCAAGCAAACCAGATGCCACAAGGTGTACTGCAATTATTACAATAAGCTTTATTTTGAGGTGGGTTTGTGGACGTACAGCGAATAGGAAAGACTGCCTTACATAAGGCAGATTGGAAGGGAGAAGCGGCCAAGGGTACCATTTCCTTTAAGGAGGTCATTGGCACGCGCCGTGCGGATATAACGTATGAAAGACTCAGCAGAAAAATGCAGGAGATTGAGGCGCAAGGCAAGGTGCTTGCCGATACGCAATCCATTGACCACCTGCGCAAATATAAAAAGCTCGTCAAGGATTTCATGGATGATGCCGTCAAGAGCGGCCTGCAGCTTGAGGAGCGGCGCGGCTTCAGTCAGCGTGGTTCGGCGAAAGTCTACAAGCTGGTGAAAGAGGTCGATCAGAAGCTGCTCGAATTGACGAATGCGGTCTTGGATAAAGAGGAAAAGGGTCTCAGCCTGCTCGGGATGATTGGGGAAATACAAGGGATGCTTATCAATATTTATACATGATCGAACAAGGGCCCTGACGAATTGTCACGGCCTCTTTTTACAAAGAAGGGGTGAGGCTTCGTGAAAGCGTTGGAAGACTATTATCAAGTCACGAAGGAAATGATAGAGATGCTAGAGGGAGAGGAATGGGAGAAGAATCGGGAGAAGGCTATTGTGCAGCTTGACAGCTCCATCCTCAAGCGGGAGAAGCTCCAGCTGGAGATCAAGCCCCCTTTTTCGGATGCAGAACGAGCATTGGGTGAGCGCTGTGTCGCTTTGAACTTGAGACTGTCTGAACTAATGGGAATGAAAAAGCAAGAGATCGCGGCAGAAATCAAACGGGTCAAGGTTCAAAAGCGGCATAATCAAAAATATGCCAATCCCTATGAATCGGTTATGACAGATGGATTTTATTATGATAAGAGGAAATGATTACAACTTCGAATTTATTGTGACATCTAGTGCTTTTTCTTAGTCAGATAGGGTATACTAATAGTGTAATCTCAAAATCCTGAATTGTTCAAAAATAGACAAACATTTGTCGATATTAGCAGGATGTTCTTTGGGATTAATAGAATATAATAGTTATAGAAGGTAGAGAAAAGGAGGACTCACTTATGAATTACAACATTCGTGGTGAAAACATTGAGGTAACTCCAGCAATCAGAGATTACGTAGAGAAAAAAGTTGGAAAATTGGAAAGATTCTTTTCTGATACGCCAAATGCCAATGTACATGTTAATCTGAAAGTTTACGCTGATAAAAACGCAAAAGTTGAAATTACCATTCCGCTTCCAAACCTTGTATTGCGAGCAGAAGAAACCAACACAGATATGTATGCGTGCATTGACATTATTAACGATAAATTAGAAAGACAAATTCGCAAATATAAAACAAAAATCAATCGTCGCTCCCGTGACACAGGCAAAGAAGTATTCGTCACTCCAGAAGGCGACCTTGAACCAGAAGTGCAAGAAGATGAAGACAAGCTTGAAGTTGTCCGTGTAAAACGCTTCGATCTTAAACCAATGGATAGCGAAGAAGCCATCCTTCAAATGGACATGCTCGGCCACAACTTCTTCATCTACACAGATGCAGAAACAGACGGCACACACATCGTCTACAAACGTAAAGACGGTAAATACGGTTTGATTGAAGCCGTTAACTAAGTTGATACAGGAAAGGCGGAGGACCCGATGGGTTTTCCGCCTTTTTAATTTTGGTTTGTATGGGAGCAATCCTGGAAAGCCTCAGAATCAAAACAGGGTAATTTTATCTTGTATTTGAACGGAATCCGCTGAAAAGAGCAGGATTTTCTTCAAAAACACCCCGCAGCTTGTCTATTTTGACCTTTGGCGGGATGATGGGCCTCTTCTTCTACTTGGAATAAGCCTGGTTTCATATGATTTATGGGCGAATTCCTGCTGGTTAAGGGCGAAACTCAGCTCGTATGGGCGCATTACTTGGTGTAAGGGCGAAATCCAGCTCTTATGGGTGCATGGAATGCTGTAAGGGCGATAGTTCAGTGGTATGGGCGCAAATCCATGTATCTAGACAAACAGCTATGTCAAAATGAGACAATAATAGAAGAAATAAGCTAAACCTCCACTGCTCTGCCCCCCTTGATTAAAAGGCTCCCTCTCTGGCAAAACTGCTTCTATTAGAAGGATGAAACTTTTCTGTGGCTAAATTCGTAAATAAAGGATAAATTATGCCCAGAATTATACATGGCGAAACCTTTGCATTTGTTGTTTTGTCCTGTTGTAAGTGTTACTATTAATAAGAAATTTAAAAAAAGTACGATTCATGATTGACTAACAATCTAGGGCATTGAAACCCTTCTAAATAAGAGGAGAGACTGCTTAATGGGGATCTTGAATAAATTGTTTGACCCTAATAAATCTGAACTGAAAAGGCTGACGAAAACAGCTGCAAAGGTGGAGGCATTGGCTTCCATGGCAGAGGGTCTTTCAGATGAACAACTGACAGCTAAAACGGATGAATTCCGCGAACGCTATGCGAATGGAGAATCGCTTGACGATATGCTTCCTGAGGCTTTTGCGGTCGTTCGTGAGGCTTCACGCCGTGTGCTAGGCATGTATCCATTTAATGTGCAGTTGATGGGTGGTATCGCCTTGCACGAAGGGAATATTTCCGAGATGAAAACCGGGGAAGGTAAAACGTTAACGTCTACCATGCCTGTCTATTTGAATGCCATCACAGGAAAAGGCGTTCATGTCATCACGGTCAACGAATACCTTGCTAGTCGTGACGCTAATGAAATGGGACAGCTTTATAATTTCTTAGGACTGTCTGTCGGCTTGAATTTAGCTGGCATGTCCCGTGAGGAAAAGCAAGAAGCCTATAATGCGGACATTACTTATGGAACGAATAATGAGTTTGGGTTCGATTACTTGCGTGATAATATGGTGCTCTACAAAGAGCAAATGGTGCAGCGTCCGCTTCACTTTGCCGTCATTGATGAGGTTGACTCCATCTTGATCGATGAAGCGCGGACACCGCTCATTATTTCTGGTTCAGCGAAGAAATCCACACAATTATATATGCAGGCGAATGCCTTTGTTCGTACGCTGACGAAAGAGCAGGATTATACGTACGATGAGAAGACGAAGAGTGTTCAGTTAACGGAAGATGGGATGAGCAAGGCAGAGCGTGCCTTTGGCATTGATAACTTATTTGATATCAGCCATGTTGCCTTAAACCATCATATCGGACAAGCCTTGAAGGCACATGCGTCCATGCATTTGGATGTCGATTATGTCGTTCAAGACGGTGAGATTGTCATTGTTGACCAATTCACCGGCCGTTTGATGAAAGGACGCCGTTACAGCGACGGTCTTCACCAGGCAATTGAGGCAAAAGAAGGGCTTGAAATCCAAAACGAGAGCATGACCCTTGCGACAATTACATTCCAAAACTACTTCCGTATGTATCAAAAGCTTGCCGGTATGACAGGTACAGCGAAAACGGAAGAAGAGGAATTCCGCAATATTTATAATATGAACGTTATCGCGATTCCAACGAACCGTGACATCATTCGTGATGACCGTTCTGACTTGATTTTCGCCACAATGGAAGGCAAGTTCAAGGCGGTTGTTGAAGATATCGCAGAACGCCATGCGAAAGGGCAGCCAGTGCTCGTTGGTACGGTAGCGATTGAGACAAGTGAATATGTCTCCGAGCTCTTAAAGAAAAAGGGTGTCCCGCATAGTGTCTTGAATGCGAAGCAGCATGAGCGGGAAGGAAATATCATTCTTGATGCCGGACAGCCCGGCGCTGTGACCATCGCGACCAACATGGCCGGCCGTGGTACAGATATCAAGCTTGGTGAAGGTGTGGCAGAGCTTGGCGGTTTAGCTGTCATCGGTACGGAGCGCCATGAATCACGCCGTATCGATAACCAGCTCCGTGGTCGTTCTGGACGTCAAGGGGACCCTGGTGTGACTCAGTTCTACCTCTCTTTGGAGGATGAATTGATGCGCCGTTTCGGCTCCGAGAACATTAAGAGCATGATGTCCCGCCTTGGCATGGGCGATGATCAGCCAATCCAAAGCAAGATGGTATCAAGAGCTGTGGAATCTGCGCAAAAACGCGTTGAGGGCAATAACTATGATGCCCGTAAACAATTGCTTGAATATGATGATGTTCTTCGTCAGCAGCGTGAAATCATCTACAAGCAGCGCTTTGATGTACTTGATAACGATAATTTACGCGGCATTGTTGAGTCTATGATTCGCTCCTCCCTTGAACGCAATGTGTATGCATTCGGTCCGGATGGAGAGAGTGAGGAGTGGAATATCCAGGGTCTTCTCGATTATGTGTATGCAAATCTATTGCCTGAGAACTCCTTGGATGAGGCAGCATTGAAGGAGCTTGACGGGGAAGAAATCGTCAACCTTCTCTTTGATAAGATTATCGAGAAATACAATGAGAAGGAAGAACAGCTTTCAACCGAGCAAATGCGTGAATTCGAGAAAGTTATCGTTCTTCGTGCGGTTGATAGCAAATGGATGGATCATATTGATACGATGGACCAATTGCGTCAAGGAATCCATTTACGTGCCTATGCTCAAATCAATCCGTTGAATGAATATCAGCAGGAAGGCTTCAGAATGTTCGAGGCTATGATTGCTTCCATCGAGGATGATGTAGCAAAATACATCATGAAGGCCGAGATTCGCAATAATCTTGAGCGTGAGGAAGTTGTCAAAGGACAGGCCGTTAATCCAAAGGCTGATGGTGAAGTGAAAAAACAGCCGAAGCGCAATGAGGATAAAGCAGTGGGACGTAATGCGCCTTGCCCATGCGGTTCTGGTAAAAAATATAAAAATTGTCATGGCAAATAAATCAAGCTTTCAGGTATCTTTAAAAGACGCAAGAGCGTATAATAAAGGATAACCATTTGAATGAGAGGGACGGTGTGTACGCCGCCTCTCTTTTTCCTGATTAGCGTTAAATAATGATAGAGGTGAATGTGAATGGAAATCGCAGAAATTCGCAATGAGTTAGAAAAAACAGCCAAGCGCTTGGCGGACTTTAGGGGGTCTCTTTGACTTAGAAGAGAAAGAAGCGCGCATTATGGAGCTTGATGAAATCATGTCTGAGCCTGAATTCTGGAACGACCAGCAGAAGGCCCAAGGCATCATCAGTGAAGCCAATGGCTTGAAAGAGCAGGTTGGTGAATTCAACTCCTTAAATGAATCCTACGAAAATCTCGAGCTAACCTTTGAATTGATCAAAGAAGAGCCGGATGAAGATCTTCAGGGTGAGCTTGAATCTGAACTTACCGAGCTATCTGAGCGTTTGAATGCCTTCGAGCTTCAATTGCTGCTCAGTGAAGAATATGATAAGAATAATGCCATCCTTGAATTGCATCCAGGTGCCGGCGGAACCGAGTCTCAGGACTGGGCATCCATGCTCCTTCGTATGTACACAAGATGGGCAGAGAAAAAAGGCTTCAAGGTAGAAACACTTGATTACCTTCCAGGCGATGAGGCTGGCGTGAAGAGTGTAACACTCGGCATTCGCGGTCATAATGCCTACGGTTATTTGAAGGCGGAGAAAGGGGTACACCGTTTGGTTCGTATCTCCCCATTCGATTCATCTGGCCGCCGTCATACCTCCTTCGTATCATGTGAGGTTATGCCAGAATTCAATGATGAAATCAACATCGAAATCCGCACAGAAGATTTGAAGATTGACACATACCGAGCAAGCGGCGCCGGCGGTCAGCATATCAACACAACTGACTCTGCCGTCCGTATCACGCATATCCCGACGAATGTTGTGGTCACTTGCCAATCTGAGCGTTCTCAAATCAAAAACCGTGAAGCAGCCATGAAAATGCTGAAATCTAAGCTCTATCAACGTGAAATCGAGCAGCAGGAAGCAGAGCTCGCTGAGATTCGCGGAGAGCAAAAAGAAATCGGCTGGGGCAGCCAAATCCGCTCCTACGTCTTCCACCCATACTCCATGGTCAAAGACCACCGTACAAATGCTGAAACAGGCAATATCGGTGCGGTTATGGATGGCGACATTGATATGTTTATCGACGCATACTTGCGTTCTAAACTTTCGTAATCTGAATGAAACGAAAAAGGGGCTGTCCCATAAGTCAATGAGGATTGACTTTCAGGGGCAGCCCCTTCTTTCGCATTTTTCAGGCCCCGTTAAACGTAGAGGTTGATTTCCGTTCCAGGTGGCTACTTTCCGCGGGGCGGTCGGGGAGCCTCCTCAACGCTTTCAGCGTCTGCGGGGTCTCCCCTGTCCGCTAATCCCGCAGGAGTCAGCCACCTTCCACTCCAATCAACGGTCCGAACAATTCTAGCTTCCGCTTAACTAGACATTTTCTGAAAATAAATGGCAAAAGAATACAAAAAAACCGCCTTTTTCGATAAAATGAAGTTACCAACAAACACCATATCGAAAGGGCGGTTTTTATGTACACTGATTATACCACTGAACAAGTTGAACTTCCACTCTCTCTTCAAGAAGAAACTCCCCATTCATCGAATAAGAATCTCAAACCAAGTTTCATCCCTTATGACAATCGTCAAGCCACCATGATTTTTGATATCCAAGACTTGATTCCAGAAAACCACGTCTCCCGCGTCATTGACGAGATGATCGAAGAATTGGATGATTCCCTCTTTCTCCAACACTATCAAGGAGGCGGCCGCAGCTCCTATCACCCGAAAATGATGACCAAAGTGGTCTTGTACGCGTACTCCCAGAAAGTCTATTCCTGCCGAAACATTGCGCGTATGGTGGAAGAAAACCTCCCTGCCATGTGGCTCGCTGCCCTACAGAAACCGGATTATCGAACCGTCAATCGCTTCCGTACCCAACAGATGGGGAAACTGCTTCCATCCCTGTTTGAAAGCATGATTCACCAGTTGATGGAGCGTAAGCTCATTTCAATGGATACCTACTTCCTTGATGGGACCAAGATTGAAGCCAACGCGAACAAGTATTCATTTGTCTGGAAGAAGGCGACAACGAAGTTCGAGGCCAAGCTCCAGGAAAAAATCGATGAAACCTATCAGCACATCCAAGCCATCACCCTGGAGGAAAATAGAGAATTGACCCATGAAGAAAGATCCGAGGAGCCAACCCCTGAGGAAAAGCTTGACCTTCTGGAAGAAACACTGGCGGAGAAGGTCGCGTGTGAAATGGAGGAATTGGAACGGGAAGACAACAGCCAAGCACGAAAAGAGAAAAGAAGAGCCCTCCGTCCCATCAAGAAGCTCTTGAAGGATGTTCGGGAAGACTTGCGTCCTCGCTTGAAGAAGTATCGAGACCAAAATGCCTTGTTTGGGGACCGGAACAGTTACTCCAAGACAGACACGGATGCGACCTTTATGCGCATGAAAGAGGATCACATGAAGAACGGCCAGCTCAAGCCTGGCTACAATGTCCAGATGGCGACGGAAAACCAATTCATCCTGTTCTACACTATCCATCAAAGACCAACCGATACCCGGTGTTTCAAGCCTCACCTTGAAGCGTTGAAGAACTCCTCGATTCCGTTGCCAAAGAAGGTCATCGCGGATGCCGGATATGGAAGCGAGGAAAACTACCTGTATACCCTTGAAGAGCCATTCGAGGCGTTAATTCCGTACAATACCTACCTGACCGAGCAAACACGATCGTACAAAAACGACATCCGGAATGTGCGAAACTGGGAGTATGATGAACACAAGGACGAATACATCTGCCCGAACAATCGAAGGGTGCTCTTCAAACGTTATTCCACCCGGACGGATAAGAATGGATTCACGCGTGACCTGAAAATCTATGAATGCGAGGATTGTACGGGTTGCCCGCTAAAGGCACAATGCACGAAGGCGGAAGGCAACCGCCAAGTTCACTACAATCCCGTCTATGAAGAACTGAAAGCAAAAGCAAAGACAAGCCTTTGGTCTGAACCGAACGCACAAATTTATGGCCGTCGTAAAGTAGAGGTCGAAAGTGTGTTCGGTCATATCAAGGGCAATCGGTCGTTCCGGCGCTTTTCGCTCCGGAGTCTCCCGAAGGTCCAAACGGAATTCGGAATCGTGGCGATGGCCCATAACTTTCTGAAAGTAGCCGGGCTACTTTCAGGAAAATCTTACACACAACCAAAAACAGGTGGAGAAAACCATTCAGTTTTCTCCACCTGTTTCGTTTATTAGGGACTTATGGGACAGCCCCTTTTTCTTTATGATTGTTTTTTAGGGAAAACCTTTTCCACAACACGATCTGTAGCATGTCCATCCTCTAGATAGCAATAGCGATCATAGAACTGTTGGTATTTTCCTTCATAGTCATGCTGAACTTGATCAATGTCATGCAATGCATTTATCAGCTCATCACTTGTCTGAAGCAATGGCCCTGGAGCTTCTTGTTCGAAGTCCATGTAGAAGCCGCGGGTATTATCGCGGTATTCTTCAAAGTCATATACATAGAAAAGAATTGGCCGTTTAAGGTTTGCATAATCAAACATAACAGAGGAATAGTCCGTGACAAGGACATCTGAAATGGTCAATAACTCTTGGATATCAGAGTAGCTGGAAACATTATAAACAAAATCGCTTAACTCTTCAGGTACCTTAAATTTATTGCTAATTACGACATGAAGTCTAAGCAATAAGATGTATTCATCTCCTAGCTTTTCCTTCATCGCTTCCAAATCAAACGGAATCTCAAATGTAAACTTATTGGCGCCGTTTGTTTGGTTGTCCCTGAAGGTAGGAGCATAAAGAATGACCTTTTTGTCTGTCGGTAGTTGCAGTTTTTCTCTCACTCTTCCTGCTATCTCGGTTAACCCATCTTGATAGAATAAGTCGTTGCGCGGGTAGCCTACTTCAAGGACATCCCCCTCGTAATGGAAGGCGCTTCTAAAGGCCTTGGTTGCATAGGCACTTGGGGAGATAAGATAGTCCCAGTTCTTAATTGCACCGCTGACACGTTCAACATATCCTTCTTGGCGGCCCTGAACCTGCTCAATATCAAAGAGCATTTTCTTGAGCGGTGTTCCATGCCAGGTTTGTAAATACGTTGTTTCTTTTCTCTTATTAATATAGGACGGGAAGTTTTGGTTGTTTACCCAATACCCTGCTTTAGCTAAGTAATAGTAGTAAGAAGGGCTTAAACGTTTCACCTTAAGTGTATCCGGATCTCTAAAATGGACGCCTTTGTTTACGATCCATACTTTCTTGTATGGAAGCTTTTCCTCTAGAATCTTTTCGTATATTTTCCGTGGACTATCCGCATATTGCTTGCCTACACCGCTCTCGAAAACAATTAAATTCTTATCGACAGGCAGGAAGGTTCGCATCAATTTGTAAGCAGCTTTCATAGTCGGGAAATAGTATTTGCTCTTTCTGAATTTCTTCCCAATACCTTTCGCTATCGGCTGTTTCTGTAATCGATACGATAACTTTGGTTTAAGTGATTTGTCACTCGCAAGTTTAAAGATTCTCTCAGAGGATGACCGGTCCGAATACTTTAAGAACTTGCGGGCTCGTTGTTTGTAAGCATCCTTCATTTCGAAGTCATGTGATGCATACTCTTCAATCAATGCCAAAAGTTCATCAAGATCATTGGTAATGTCGCCTGGCAAATCCTCATCTAATTCCAAATGAGATGGACGTTTTCCTATAAAACGACTGCGATCAAATTGATAGTAAACAATCGGTTTTTGCAAGAAGCTGAAGTCGAATCCCACACTAGAGTAATCCGTCAGCATCATGGCGCTTTCCTTGATTAATGTCTGAACATCAACCTCTCCCTGTGAAATGACTTGATAAGGAGAATCGCGGAAATGGTCTGTATAAAGCTGCATATTAGGGTGCAGACAGAAAATAACCTCAAAATTATAGGTCTCACTAAGCTTGCGCAATGTTTCACTTTGGATTAGATCCTTGTATCGGTGATAGTATTCACTTTCAAGGAAATGCTCCTCCGTAAGAATCCAATCACGCCATGTCGGAATGATCAGCAATTGGCGTTTCTTCTCGACATTATCAGCTAATAATTCATCAAATCGGGATAAACCGGTGATATAGACTTGGTCAGGATTATAACCGAAGTCATTCACAATCATTGCCTTCTCGAAATCTGAGCTTACAAGAAAAATGTCGGTGTAGAAGCCGGGTGCATCCTTCCCATAGTTAGCAATCATATTTTTGGTTCCCATAACACCGTGCTGCAGGAAGATTTTTAGTGCATGTACCTTCCGTTTAAAGCGCTGTGTCCGAATTGGATATAGATAGTCAGCATGATGAGAGGAGATAATCCGTTTAGCAATCAAGCTTAATTTGATATGTTCTTTCGACTTGAAATAGACCACATTCCCGAGTGGCTCTACGTTCTTTAATTCGGGTGATTCCTGGTCAATTACGTAGTAAACAGGAAGTTCAGGGTGCTGTTCACGTACATATTTAAAAAAGTGATATCCAGTATCCTGTGCTTTATATGGCCGCTCTCCGACCAACCATACATTTTTTGAACGGTTTACAAGACGGTGGAGCCATGCCCATTTCATCATACGCTCAAGATATTTCAAGTTTTCCGCAGAGTAGCTGAGAATCTCTAGGGCAAGATTCGATGCTTTAAATGTGTAATAAGGATTGACGGATATCCCCTTATCCCCAATATATTTGGAAATATCCTGTGCAAAGTAGCGTGCTCGGAAGGTCGGCCGATGCAATTTCACCATGTAGGGCTCTGGTGTATCATTCAGTTGGAGCTTCAAAAAGACATCATAAATGCCTTCCTCTAAGAGATGACCTTCTTTTCCGAGCGGGACAATAGCATGATAGCTATAGCGATTCAATCCGTATTTTTGTCGCGTTTCCTCTTGATTTAATTCGAATGTAGCGGCTGTCTGACATTCCTCATCAGTCGCGCGGTTGCTTAATAGCAAATCCCCGTGCTGAATGACTGAATGTCTTGTAAAGATTTTTCCGTACACTTCCAATTCTTTGCCGGTACGTCTAACTCCGTCAATCTGTAGGCGAACGGACGGATTCAATTCTTTATCTACACTGAGAGAGAGATTACCTTTCTCTGTAACAAACGGAATGACCTTCCGATCTTGAAAATGGTAGGGCAAGAAGGGGCTTGGGATATCGGTTGTTTCAAAACGGCCAAGCCTAATCTTGTATTGAAAGGCTTCTTCTCCATTACATTGAACCATTTCAGTTGATTCTGATTGGCTTAATTTTTCAAATCGTTTCTCACTAATGGATTTGGCCGGTACTAGAATGGTTAAATACCAATCATAAAAAGATTCGACATTAGGAAGTTTAGCAATCAACTCTCCTAGAGAAATCTTAAATTGGAATTTAGCAGAAGGTTTAATCTCCCCCGCGGAAAACCATTCTTCTGTTTCCCGGCATTTCAACCAAAGCTCGGAAACCGTATCCGTTTGGGTATTTAAGTGTCCTGATATGTATAGGGTATCCCCTGATTGTTTAATATTAAGGTATTGGTTTCGACGCTTTTTCTTTCGTTTAAATAATTTCCGAACGTTAATCATGTTCACCCACCTGACTGATATGATGATACGACTAGTATGAATCACGCAGTATAGAATATGCAAGAAAAAAATCTAGCCAATGATTAAATAAACCTTTAGAATAGAGGGTTTCTGGAGATTGTTAACAGTGTCTTATTAAATATTCATAAAAGTTTATGCATGGATTAATGATGGATACAGATAAATGGATTTATATGGTAGCGATCTGTCAGAAAGAGACTAAAAACCCTAGCTGTTTTGCTAGGGCTTTTAGAATCATGACTCTTTGTAGGCAGGGACATCATATAATAATGTATATTGAGTCAATCGGCTATAGATTTGTGACATTCGAGCCGTCTGCTTTACAGCCCATCCAATATCAGTAGCATATTGATGAGAGGCATATCCGTATAAGGCCATATGATTAGGATTCCAACGCATTTTATACAGAGTATCCTGTCCAGCATTGATATAAGACTTAGCGACAAAAGCGGCTCCCCCAATTATGGCTTTCTCAACTGTTGTCCATCCTTGTTCATAGGCATACTTAGCTCCGCCATTGATTGGATCAGAATCATAGGCTCCTATTCCATACATATTATAGACAGTAGTCCCATTATAGCTGATTCCTTTGGCAAGGGTACTTGTCCCATTTCCAGTTTCCAGGAGAGCGTGGCTGATTAGGTATACTTCATTAATATTGTAGGTAGATGCTGCTTGAATGAAGCTTGAGGCCTTTCCAGTTAGAGCGCCTTTCCCACTAAGAATATTGGCATTTAATTCAGTGGCATTTGTTCCGGCTGGTGCGGATAAGATCAAAAACTGATAGTATTCGGTGCTGCCGGGAGAAAAGCTGGATGGATCTAAATATTTCTTTACCTGTTCAGCAGTGGCGCTTACCCAGGCCTTTGGGTTGCCGCCTTGCAGGAAGGAAGAATACAAGGGTGAATCCGTCATTGGCCGCATCTTCATCTGATAGTTCACCGCTTGGTCTAAGGTCAATCCATAGCTGGTTGTTATCTTCTTGCTTATATCACTTCGTTTAATATAGCCTGTTTGATAACTGCCATCAGCTTTCACTTTGACAATATACCAGTTCTCACTGAATACGCGATATTTAAGGATGGTATTTTTCGCATAGGTTCTCCAAGAGCTGGCTGTTGTTGTCGGTGCTTTATACACTTTAGTAGGACTTGTTTGGGCAAGGCCTGTTTGCTCAGTGTTTTCTTCCGATACTTGTTCAATGTGGCTTTTCAGTATGTAGCCGGTTTGTTTTTCACCGTCAATATATATGGTGACACGGTACCAAGAGTTTGTATAGCTGTATACCTTTAAGATGGAGCCGGCTGAATAAGTCTTCAAGGCTTTAGCGCTAGTACCCGCATAAGCATAGACATTTGTCGGGCTTTTGAGGGCGATGCCTTGCTCAGCTTTGCTTGCTGGGTTTGGCAGCTCAACCGATGTCTTTGGAAGATAGGCTGTTTGATAGTCTCCATCGATCTTTACTGTTGCTTTGTACCAGCTGCTTGTGTACGTATAAAGCTTTAAAATATAGCCTTCCTTGTATGATTTGACTGTCTTTGCATTAGTTGAAGGCTTTTCATACATAACTGTCGGGTTTAGTTTGGCGACAGCCTCGACTTGTACAGGATTTGTCGTAATGGTTTCGACAGCACTCTTTTGAATATAGACGATTTGCCATATGTCATTGACTTTTACCTTTGCCTCGTACCAGGAGGTAGAATAGTCATAGAATTTCAGCGTGGTGCCAGCAGAGTAGCTTTTAACGACCTGTGAGCTTGTTGATGGCGAAGCATAGGTTTTGGTCGGGGATTGAATGGCAATACCGCTTAATGCTTCTCCTGTCAGCTTTGGGGCTGGCTCGCTTATGGGGGCTGTTGGTTCGTCCGTTAGAACGGCTTGCTCCTGTTCAGCTGCCTCCGTTTCATTTGGCAGAGTAGCTTGTTCCTGCTCGGCTGCCTCCGTTTCATCCACGATTACTTCAGCTTGCTCGTCCTCTACTGGTGTTTCCGTATCACTTGCTGCTTCAGTATTCGCCGTATCCTCCTCGCTTGATAGATCTTCTACTTTCACATAACCTTCCCAGATTTCGCTTCCGTCAGCTGAAATCGTCTGGACATGAAGATACTCATCAAATTTCTCGAGAAGGGTGACATCTGCTTCATTCTCCAGCTGAGTCAACACAGGGCTGTCACTTTCTGTGCTCTCATATAAATCAATGGCTTCCCCGTCTTTGGAAATCAGTACTGCTGTAGTTGCTTCCTCTATAACCTCTGAGTCCGAAGCGAATGAAACTGCCGGTAAGGTTGAAAGGAGGAGCATGGCAATGATCATAAAGGTTGTGAATTTCTTTGCTGTCAACATGATTTCTCCTCTATTAATTTTTTAAAATATCATTTTTTGAAATTATTAAGGCCTCCTTTTCTAAAATTAAACATATGTATTCTAACAGTTTTATGCCGGAATTGACGGATTTGTCTAGATTTGTAACGAATCTTTAAGAATTGATGAATATCTTTCCATATTTATATATCAAAATAATATAAACAAAAATCATACAAATTACCATATTTTTACGCTATAGTAGATATATAGGATTATGAAAAGGAAGTGAGCAAGTGGCAGAAAACGTATTGGAAGTGAAATCACTAACAAAAAGGATCAGGCAGACGGCGATTGTAGATGATGTGAGCTTTGAAGTGAAACGCGGGGAGATTTTCGGATTATTAGGCCCGAATGGGGCGGGGAAAACAACAATCATCCGAATGATTGCAAGCTTGATCAACCGTACGGATGGCAGGGTTCTCATTAACGGTCATGATCTCGATCAGGACTTTGAGGGAGCCATGAGCAATCTTGGAGCGATTGTGGAGAATCCAGAGTTTTATAAGTACATGAGCGGGCGGAAGAATTTGATTCATTATGCGCGTATGGCGGCAAATCCGATTCCTCCCGAGAGACTGGATGAGGTAGCGGAGCTCGTGAAGCTGGACCATGCGATTGAGAAGAAGGTTAAGACATACTCACTCGGGATGCGCCAGCGTCTTGGGGTGGCACAGGCTATTCTGCATAAGCCGGCGCTCTTGATTCTTGATGAGCCGACCAATGGTCTTGACCCACAAGGGATTAAAGAGTTCCGCATGTATTTGCGCGAGCTGGCTGATGAAGGGATTGGGGTTCTTGTTTCCTCCCATTTACTTGCTGAAATGCAGCTTATGTGTGACCGGTTCGCTGTCATTGAGAAGGGTAAGCTTATACATATCGAGAATAATCAGATGCAGGGCGAGGAAGAGGAGTTCAGGGAGATTGTCTTTGCCGTGAAGGATGTTCTTGCTGCAGCCAAGGTTGTTCGTGAGGCATATCCAGAGGCGGCCATCCTAAAGCAGGACGTACAAATGATCACGATTAGGACAACGAAGGAACAGTCAGCTGAAATTGTCCGTGCCTTCGTACAGGCGAATGTCGATGTTTATGAGATGAGTGTCGTCAAAAAATCCTTGGAGGACCGCTTCTTTGAGATTACGAAGCAGGAGGTGGGCGTATGATCAAGCTTATACGCAATGAATGGATGAAACTATTCTCTAAAGTATCGACTTATATTTTCATCGGAATCATGGTTGTAGGGATTATCGGTGCTGGCTTTGCCGCGAATTTCTTTAATTCAATGATCGAAGCGGATGTGAAGGAAGCGAAACAAACGATCGCCGATCCAAATGCATCTGAGGATGATAGGGCCTACGCGGCAACTGTACTTGCTGACAGTGATTCGAATATGACGAATGCCGTCTGGGATTTCATGGCTGATTGGGCATTGGGGCTTGTCTCCTTCATCACGCTGTGTTCGGTCATTGTCTGCAGCGGGATGGTAGCATCGGAATTCTCGGATGGAACCATCAAGCAGCTGCTGATACGGCCGTATAAGCGCTGGAAGATTCTTCTGTCAAAATATATCACTTCACTTATCTTTGCAGGTGTATTATTGGTTACCTTGCTTATATCAGGATATTTGGTCGGTTTGTTATTCTTTGGGAATGGGTCCTTCACGGCGAAGATTCCAGACCCATCCTTTTCTGGAGATATGATTGAGGTAGGCAGCTATTTAGTGGATATGCTCCTTTACTGGCTGCCAGGTTTCTTGATGATCACCACTATTGCGTTTATGCTGAGCACGCTTTTCAAGACGACATCCATCGCAGTAGGTGTATCCGTATTTATCCTGTTTGCTTCATCTACATTAAACTTCCTTATCTTGAATCTAGTTGACCGTTATAGCTGGATGAAGTTTATTCTGTTCCCGCATATAGACCTGCGCAATCTCTTCTTGCTTGGTTACGGCTATGAAGGAGCAGCGCTTGGCTTTTCGCTCGGCTTGCTTGCCGTCTATTATGTCATTTTTATTGCAATCACGTTTTTTGTCTTCCGGAAGAGAGATGTCGCTATTTGATGTTTAAGAGGTCTAGGGTAACTCCCTGGGCTTTTTTTATTGTCTGACTTTTGTATCTTTCTAGGCTTTCATTGTTTCCATTCCTGTTTTCATATAAAATGGATATGCTTTGAAGAATTGGACGTATGGAGGGCAAGAAGAATTGTGAAAAAGAAAAGAAACAGCAGGATCAAGCATCCTCTTTTAAATGCCATAATGGATTATGTATATGTACTTATCGGGTCTGCGATTGTCGCTATTTCCTTTAATATCTTCCTCTTGCCGACGAAAGTGGCATCCGGCGGCGTGAGCGGGATTAGTACGATTACGTATAATTTGTTCGGATGGGAACCAGCCTTTGTGCAATGGGCCTTCAATATTCCGCTCTTTATCGCGGGTGTGCTGCTTCTTGGAACGCACTTCGGCATTAAAACGGCTGTTGGAACCATCTTCTTCCCGTTTGTCGTTTTCTTAACAAACGGGTGGTCGCCGGCAACAACAGATCCGCTGCTTGGCGCTCTTTTCGGAGGGATTGGCGTCGGGCTTGGTCTTGGAATTGTCTTCCTAGGAAAGGCTTCAACTGGCGGTACGGATTTGGCGGCGCAAATTATTCATAAATACACGGGGATCTCACTTGGGATGTGTGTAGCCATGATTGACGGCTTAATTGTACTTGCGGCTGCGCTTGTATTTGATATCGAGCAGGGCTTATATGCCTTGATTGGCTTGTTCGTCACAAGCAAAACAATCGATCTTGTTCAAGTCGGCATACAGCGATCAAAAACTGTTATGATCATTACGAGCTGTGAGGCAGAGGTTAGAAAGGCCATCTTGGAGGAAGTGGATCGTGGTGTTACAAGGCTGACAGCTCAAGGCGGCTATACAGAAAGTGATCGTCCTGTCCTCATGTGCGTGATTGATCAATCAGAATTCACGAAGCTGCGTCAGGTGGTGCAGTCGATTGACAGGCATGCGTTTGTCGTCGTTATGGAAGCGGCTGAGGTGCTTGGTGAAGGCTTCAAGAAAGACTGAGTGAATCTTTTCTTTGCTATTTGAGAGAATAGTTGTTAAGATAGGGTCTGGTCAAAGGATTCAAGTAGAATGACAGGCAATATGCTTGTATAGATAGAGAGTGACAAGAAGAAACCGGGGAGATGATAGTAGTCTAACCGGTTTTTTGTTACTGTTTTAACCGGAATAAAAGGAGCTTATGGACTATTATCGGAGCGGTCAAAAAGGCATAGGAGATGTAGAAGTGGAATTAACCTTCTTTTGACAAAAAAGGTTAATGTAGATGAAATATAAATGTAATATAACAGTGGTATTTCTGACATTTTGTGATGTTATAATATAACATGACAAAAGACGGATAAATTTATCAAAAAACGACAAACGTCGATAAACACATATAGATTTAAGTACAACATGAAGGTGGAAAAAAGGTGAAAACGACATGATAGAAATGATTAATGTTCAAAAGACATACCCGAATGGCGTTTCAGCAGTAAAAGGCCTGAATGTAAAGATACAATCGGGAGAGTTTGTCTATGTAGTAGGACCAAGCGGCGCAGGTAAATCGACATTTATTAAGATGATGTATAGAGAAGAAAAGCCGACAAGCGGGACCATCACGATTAACGGACGGAATATTGCCAATATCAAGGATCGAAAAGTACCGCTTTTGCGCAGGGATATCGGCGTAATCTTCCAAGACTTCAAGCTCTTGAATAATTTGACCGTTTTTGAGAATATTGCCTTTGCGCTTGAAGTAACAGAGGAAAGACCACAAGTCATCAAGACGAAGGTCATGGACGTGCTTGAGCTCGTCGGCCTTAAACATAAAGTAAGAATGCTACCGACCGAGCTATCCGGCGGAGAGCAGCAAAGGGTTGCCATTGCCCGTTCCATCGTGCGTTCACCGAAGCTTGTGATCGCAGATGAACCGACAGGGAACCTGGACCCGGAAACTTCTTGGGAAATCATGAAGATATTCGAAGAAATCAACAGCCTCGGTACAACGGTTATCATGGCGACTCACAACAAAGAGATTGTTAATACGCTTCAGCATCGAGTCATTGCCATTGAAGGCGGCTTGATCGTGCGGGATGAACAGAAGGGAGAATACGGTTATGAATTATAGAACCTTCTTCCGCCATGTGAAGGAAAGCTTTAAAAGTCTAGGCCGTAACGGCTGGATGACATTCGCATCCGTCAGTGCCGTTACTGTAACCCTATCATTGGTCGGAGTGTTTGTCGTTCTGATGATGAACTTGAATAACTTTGCTACCAATGTAGAGAGTGATGTAGAAGTTCGCGTGCATATTGACCGTACAGCAACAGAAGAACAGTCAACTGCACTGAAATCCAGCTTAGAAAGCCTGAACCAGGTTGATAGTGTCACTTTATCTCCTAAAGAAGAAGAATTGACAAGTATCATTAACAGCATGGGTGATGATGGGAAAGCCTTCGAGCTGTTTGAACAAGATAATCCATTAAATGATGTTTATGTCGTCAAGACAAAAACACCTCAGGATGTCGTGGTCGTTGCACAAGAGGCTGAAAAAATGAATGTCGTCGAAAAAGTAGTATATGGACAGAATTATGTAGAGAAGCTGTTTAATATCGTCAGCGTTTCAAGAAACGTAGGAATTGTCCTGATTGTTGCTTTGTTATTCACAGCGATGTTCCTTATCTCGAATACGATTAAAGTAACTATTTTCGCTAGACGCCGCGAAATTGAGATTATGCGTCTCGTCGGTGCGACTAACGGGTTTATCCGCTGGCCGTTCTTCCTTGAAGGGTTATGGCTGGGCGTACTCGGATCGATTATCCCGATTGCCCTCATCGCATTTGGATACAAGTATTTGTATGATCACCTCAGTCCGTCCATGACGATTGATTTCATGCAGATGCTGTCCTATAACCCATTCATTCTTCAAGTATCAGGTCTGCTCGTCCTGTTTGGAGCCTTGATCGGTATATGGGGAAGCTTAATGTCCATCCGTAAATTCTTGAAAGCTTAACAAACAAGGGGCCCCTTTTCTAAAAAGGGGCCATACATACATAAAAAAGAAATCGCTATTGTTGGAAGGGAAAGGGGAAAGTCACGTGAAGAAAACCATAGTCGCAATCACCGCGTTTGCGCTGTGTATGGCAGGAACGACTGCCGGGGGTAGTGTACAAGCTGAATCCATTGGTTCACTGCAGGAGAAAAAGAATACAATTGAGAAGAAGAAGTCCTCGGTTGAATCGAATATTTCCGAAACAGATAAGCAAATCTCTGATATCGAAGGTCAACGTGCCTCATTAGAAGCAGAGTTGAAAAAGGTAGAAAAATCAATCGCTGAGACAGAAGAAAAGATTGCTCAAAAGGATCAAGAAATCAAATCCACTGAAAATAAGATTGATAGTCTGAAAGGAGACATTAAAGAAACAGAGGAAAGAATCGCAAATCGGAATGAGATTTTGAAGGAGCGTGCGCGTTCTTATCAGCAAAATGGTTTGAGCTCAAGCTATCTAGAGGTTCTCCTAGGTGCAAACAGTTTTGGGGAGTTTGTAGAGAGAATTGGTGCAGTAACGACAATCATGAATGCAGATAAAGAAATCATTGCTGAGCAGGAAGCTGATAAAGCTCGTCTAGAGGAGCAGAAGGCAGAGGTAGAAAAGAAGCTTGCCAGCTTAAATGACATGAAGAAAGAGCTCGTTAAGATGAAGGAAAAGCTTGACGGGAAGAAGGTTGAAAAGAATCAGCTGATGGCTGCGCTGAAATCAGAGCAGGCTCAGCTTGAAGAAGAGAAGCTTTCTCTTGAGGAAGAGAAGGAGCTCTTGGCTAATCAAGAGTCAGCTGTGAAGAAAGCCATCGCAGCTGAGGAAAAACGCCAGGCAGCGGCTGCTGCAGCCTCTAAAGCAAGCAACAGTTCATCAAGTTCTTCTGGCGGTGCGGTATCTGCTGCACCTGCTGTGACATCAGGCAAGTTCATGCGTCCAGCAGCCGGGTATGTATCTTCCCATTATGGCGCTCGGTGGGGACGAAACCACAATGGGATTGATATTGCGAAGTCGGGTACAGTACCGGTTGTCGCATCAGCAGCTGGAGTTGTCTCTCGTGCAAACTTCTCAAGCTCTTACGGTAATGTCATCTATATCTCCCACTATATAGATGGACAAGTCTATACCACTGTATACGCTCACTTGCGTTCGATGAATGTTTCCGCCGGACAATCTGTCCAAAAGGGACAGCAGATTGGATTAATGGGGAATACAGGTAATTCCTTTGGCCAGCATTTACACTTTGAATTGTATGTAGGCGGCTGGACCGCATCCCATTCGAACGCCGTGAACCCACTAAGTTATTTAAGCGGAATGTAATACACACAAGGCGCAGTTCGACAGAGGACTGTGCCTTTTCTTTTATGAGTTATGGTATAAATTTTCAGATAAACTACGAATGTTGTCGAACGATGGGTAAATTTGATGGTCGAATTGTGTACACAAGCGTTCAATAAACTGTTAAAATTTGTATCAAATAGTCTATTATTACTGGGTGGGATGTCGTTTGGAGAGTGTGGTTTTTAAAGATTATATGATCAAGGACGATCGTCAATTCAACCAATTTCTTTTAGGAAAAATGAACCTCTTTGATGCGTCCCGAATCAATTCTAACTCAATTTTATCCTCATTGAATGAGCTCTACCGCAATGATTACGAGAAACAAAAATATTTCCTGCAGGATTACTACTTCAATTACTTAGACTCCATAAAATCAAACATTCTCATGGAATATTATTTAATGCAAGGTGATATAGAAGAGCTCGAGACTCTCATGGAAATTGAGAGGGAACGGGGAAGCAAGGACATGCAGACATGGATTACTATTTATCAAATCCTCCTCAAGAACCAAAAGGGGGAATTGTCTGGCACGGACTTGATTGACGAAATCTTCAAGGTCAAGAATACAAATAGCGAGTCGCTCATATTCTCGCTTATTGTCCATTTATACGGAATCCAGGAAATAGGTCTATTCGAGCCGTTTCACAAGGTTCTTACAGTCGTAGCCCCGATGGTGGAGCTGATGGATAATGAATATTTGCGGGAAGCTTACAAAATTCGACTCATGGAAATGGAAGCAACCACCTACTTATACATGAATGAAATTGAACAATGCCGCTCAAAATGCTTAGAGGTCATTAAGCGCAGCGAGCTGCAGTTCTATTTCCCGATTGTGTATGCTAATTTCTTTCATATACTCGGTCAAACCTATATGTTTGAGAATTTCGAGGTAGCGAAATATTGGGTCGAGCAATCCCGTAACGCCTTATTGCAGTTATCTGGCAATCGGGCTATGGATAGAACCCAGTATACGGTTAACACACTTGATTTTCTGCATTCCTTTTGGGGTATTGATATACATACGGAACCAACAGATGAGGCAGAAAGGGCCCACCGGCTGA
This sequence comes from Gracilibacillus sp. Marseille-QA3620, assembly GCF_054950035.1. Classification (NCBI taxonomy): domain Bacteria; kingdom Bacillati; phylum Bacillota; class Bacilli; order Caryophanales; family Bacillaceae; genus Gracilibacillus; species Gracilibacillus sp. Marseille-QA3620. Next base: position 3,858,820 of record NZ_CM143102.1, on the reverse strand, counting down.
TTGTCCAAGGCCGAGTCGATGAAGCCGTTGACATTCTTGAAGGCTTAAAGAAAAAGAGGGGATACTTAACATCCTATCAATTATTCTATTACGGACTGGCAATGAATGATGACAGCATGCTGAATGTAGCCCGGGATGTATTCACCTCTAATTCCAATTACTTTTATCTTCAATTATTGAGCACAGAGAATTTACACAAATATAAAAAACAAATTAGGAGGATGAAGCATTGAAAAAATTAGCAGGCATTTTTATTGTTGTTCTAACATTGGTGACAGCAACGGCAGGCGGAACCCTATTAGCCTTTGACCCAGGTCCAATCGCCCCAGGCGGCAGCTCAGCTATTGACCGCTGATTTATTCAGCATAAGCAGGACAGGCACCGCATAGGAATAAGCATGGCACATTTACATGTGTCATGCTTATTTTGTTTTTGGCTGAAAGGCAGGCGGCAGCGATTGGAGAATAAATGGTTCTGGCCCTTTGTGACTGCAGTGGTTCTGTTGATTTGCACCACTGCCGGCTCTTGGTGGAGATATGAATATAGGCAGGAGAGCGAAGGAAGCCGTGCAAAGGAACAAGAAATGAAGGATTGGAGTCAATTTGAAAAGGTTCATCAAGCATTTGATATTATTGCCGAGAATTATGTGGAGCAGGTGGACGAGAAGGAGCTGACGGAAGGGGCAATCAAAGGCATGCTGGGTGAGTTGAAGGACCCGTATTCTGTCTATATGGATGCAGAAACAACCTCTCAGTTCCAGAAAACATTGGATTCCAGTTTTCAAGGAATCGGGGCTGAGATTCATTTTCTGGATGGCAAATTCGTGATTGTCTCGCCATTTAAGCACTCTCCAGCAGAAAAGGCCGGTATTAAGCCGGGAGATGTGATCATTCGTGTGGACGAGCAGAAAACAGAGGGGCTTGAGCTTTATGATGTTGTTTCCTTAATCAGGGGCAAGGTCGGGACAGAAGTAGAGGTAGAAATCATGCGTGAGGGCAATAGTCATCCCATCCGCTTCTCGGTCAAGCGTGCAGAAATTCCGCTCGAGACCGTTCATCGCTCTATGAAGAAGCTAAATGGTAAATCGATAGGCTATCTTCAGATTACCTCCTTCAGTGAGCATACAGCTGCAGACTTCATTAAAGAGCTCTCTTCACTTGAAGACAGTCAGATGGATGGATTGCTCATTGATGTACGGGGAAATCCGGGAGGTCTACTGACAAGTGTCGAGGAAATCCTGAAGCCGTTCATTACCGAAAAGAAGCCATATATCCAGATTGAAGAACGAAATGGCAAGAAAAATCAATATTTCTCCTATACAGACAAGCGAAAGTCTTACCCGATTGCTGTATTGATCGATGAGGGCAGCGCCTCTGCTGCAGAAATTTTTGCGGCAGCGATGAATGAATCAGAGGGATACCCGCTGATTGGCGAGAAAACCTTTGGAAAGGGCACGGTGCAAAAGCCTGTTGACTTAGGGGATGGAAGTACAATCAAGCTCACCTTCTATAAATGGCTTACGCCAAGCGGAACATGGATTCACAAAAAAGGCATCCAGCCTACAATCGAGGTCAGTCAGAAGGATTACTTCAGCTTAGAGCCATTGGCCATTGAAAAGCCTCTTGAGAAGGACATGAACAATAAACAAGTTACAATCCTGCAAAAAATGCTTGAAGGCGCCGGATATGAACCGGGGCGGACGGACGGCTATTACAGTGCGAAAACCGTGAAGGCAGTTGAAGCCTTCCAGCGAATGCATCAAATGCGTGCAACCGGGATAGCCGATAAGGGAACCGTCAGCAGCCTGCAAGAGGAAATCATCCAGCTGATGAATGAAGACAAAAATGATTTACAGCTGCAGGCTGGGTTGAGATGGCTTGAACAGCAATAGGAGGAGGACAGCGCATAGGGGGCGCTGTCTTTTCGTGTGGGCTGGGAAGGAGGTAGGGAGGAGGAGCTCAACTCAGGGATTAGCGCCCATACGCTCATATTATTGCCCTAACGCAGGGGGGCGCCCATACCCACGAGGTTTCGCCCATACCCACGAGATTTCGCCCTTAACTATCTGCGTTCGCCCATAAACGATGGGATATCGCCCTTAAACGGTTTAGTTTCGCCCATAAAGCTTAAGAAATCGCCCATAAACGGCAAAAATATGAAAAACCTCAGGAAAACAGAAGGCCAATCTATCCTAGAAAGCTGAAAATAGACAAGCTGACGGTCTTTTTGGAATGAAATCTTTCGTTTTTAGATAGATTCTCTTCGAAAACAAGCTCTAATTACGCTGTTTTGATTTTGCGAGCTTGCTCACGGCTGTCTTTCTGTCGAAGCAAAAGGAGAGCCTGTTCTAAAAGAAAGAATAGGAAAGGAGGGGGTGATTTGATAGAATAGAAGATAAGGTATGTAAGGGTTGGTGATACAAATTGTGGGAAACTTGGGTGATTGAATTACTTAAGGGAATTGGGTTGTTGTTTCTGAATCCGGTTCTGTATATTGGGTTGATAGTTACATATATGCTTGGCTCCAAGCGAGTTAAGCAGGAGCGCAAGCTGTTTCATATCCGGGTAGAGGATCCCATGATTGAGATGAAGGAGTACATCGTCCCAAGCCTGTTAACGGGATTTGTGTTGTCTGTCATGACGGGATTGCTTGGATTGAATGTACCATTTGAGTTTGTGCTGCTGGCAGGTTCTTTGAGTGTAATATTTAGTATATTCTTATTTGTCCGTCTGTTATCGCCGGTTTATACGGTTGGTTTGTCCTTTTTGATTATTTTCGGGCTTGGCATATATGGGTTTAATGGAATTTGGGATGAGGGCTATTTTGCCTTTGATCAAGCCATTTACCCATCCATTGCTGTTCTGGTCGGCCTATTGCTGCTGGCAGAAGGCTGGCTGATTCGCAAGAGAGGGGCTCTGCATGCGTCGCCTCTGTATGAGAAGGGAAAAAGGGGGATGCTTGTTGGGGCACAGAAGTCCAAACGGATTTGGCTTGTGCCAGTGCTTCTTTTTATCCCGAACGGTTTACTTGATGTACCAGGTGATTTCTGGCCTGTATTCTCCTTTGGTGAGACTGAGTGGGCGCCGCTTGTTGTTCCGTTCTTTATCGGTTTTTCCTTTAAAGCAAAGAGTACGCTGCTCGCCAATATTGTGCAGCCATTAGGAAGAAGCATGACAGTTCTTGGGCTGATTGTTCTGGCCATAAGTGCGGCTGGCTATTGGATTCCTTATGTAAGTCTCGCTGCGGTGGCGGCTGCAATCATTGGACATACGATTATCTTCTCTGTTTATAAGAGCAGGGAGGAGAATCGTTCCTCCTTCTTTACCTCTTCCAAAAATGGGCTGATGATTCTTGGAATATTGCCTGAATCACCGGCTGAGCGGATGGGGCTTCGTCCGGGGGAGCTTCTGACGAAGGTGAATGGACGGATGGTTTATTCGAGGACAGAGCTTTATGAAGCCCTGCAATCGAATCGTGCACATTGCAAGCTTGAGATTTATGATATTAATGACCAAATACGACTTGTACAAAATGCTCTGTATGAGGGTGATCACCATGAGCTGGGAATTCTGGCCGTGGAGAGTCGAAAGCTCCTTCCAATGGAAGGTGTACAATAATGATAAAAAGGATGCAGCCAAGATGATGGCTGCATCCTTTTTTAAAATAATCTTTGTAGAAATTGTATAATAGCAGCAATTCCCATGCTATAGACCGCAATGGAAAGAGGTTTCCCGAGAAGGATGATTGCGATGAACCTCCCTAGCCTCATCTTCGTCAAACCAGCCATATAACAGAGCACATCATCCGGGAAGCCGGGAAAGAAGATGGCGCTTGCGAAGAAACGCTCGAAACGCCTGCCTTTATTGATCCATTGGCTGTACTTATTATAGTTCTTCTCTTTAATGATATTTTTCACAAAATCACTGCCGTACTTCCTTGAAAGGATGAAGACGAGAATGGAGCCAAGGCAGATACTGAAATAATTGTACAGAAATCCCCTCCAAGCTCCGAAGATAACGACTCCGGCAACCGTGCTGATTCCGCCTGGCAAAAATGGAAAGACAACTTGAACAATTTGAATGAGCATGAAAACTAGCGGAGCAAACGGACCATAGCCATCAATGTAGTGCTGAAAGCTCACTGTAGAAGAAAAAATTCCCCGATGATATAAAACAGCGATAAAGATGCCAATAGCCAGGAAGCCTATGAAAGTGACGGAATTAACAAGGTACATAACCCATTTATTCTTATCCATTGTTCTGCCCTCTTATGAAGAAATTTTATGAACGGCTCTCCATGACTTCAACTGTCCTTTGCTTAATGGGATCAAGCTCCTTGCTCAATACAGGAATCGGCTCGTGAAAGTGCACGCTGATTTGATTGAATGGGAGTGGAACCATGTACTTATCCCAGCGCCTTGTCAGTCGGATTTTTCTCTTTACCTCAATGGAGACGGGGACGATGCGTCGTTTGGAAACACGGGCAAGGATATAGGAAAAATCCTTTGGCACATGATAGGGACCAAGCGGGCCGTCAAATGCCAAAGCGAGATGACCTCCATCAGCTCCATTGATTTTTTTGCGTATTTTAAAAAGAAAGCCTCCCCCAACAGATTCATCGGGAACTCGGAGCGGGGTATATCCGAAATATTCACAGAGATTGGCGATATAGTCGCCTCTTCTATTGCTTGTTGTAATCACAAAGATATTTGTTCCTTTCAGCGCAGGAATGATGCAATAGCTGTCCCCATGCCAAAATCCTAGAACAAACCTTTCTTCTTCGCAGGTAATCATGGACTTCCCTGTATAGCGGACCTGGCTTGTTCGGTATACAAGGTCAATATAGTTGGTGGCCAGCCAGTGAAATAATTTATCTCCATAACACTTAAACTCAATCATTTGAAATCACGTCCCTTGATGATTCTTCTTGTACGACAGCAGTATGCCTCATCTCATAATCCTTTTGTGCCTCATGATAGGCAGAGACGGCCTCCTTCGCCATATTGGGAATGGAATATCGTTTGGCAAAATGATAGGCTCGTGAGGACATTTCCTCTCGCTCTTTTGGATGCTCCATTAGATAGATCACTTTCTTTGCCCATTCCTCTATTCTCTCGATGGTTTTGTAGCCATTCTCCCCATTGACCACGACATCATCAATGCCGCTTGAGGCGACTGCGACAACTGGACAATGACCGGCCATAGCCTCCAGAATGACCATCCCCTGTGTTTCTGATTTTGAGCTGAAGAGGAAGAGGTCAGAGGCTTGATAGTACTGATTGACTTCCTCAGGGGCCACTGAGCCGATGAGCACCACGTTTTCCTCTAGGCCATCCTCTTGAATTCGCTGCTTTAGATGCTCCTTTTCAGGGCCGTCTCCAACGATGATACAGCTGAAAGGTACATCGGTATGGTGTTTAATATAGTGAATGGCATCAATTAGGAAGAAGATGTTCTTCTCCTGGGCAAGCCTCGATACGGAGCAGAGCAATAGCTCTCCTTCCTGTACGAAGGATTGTCGCAGGCTCATCACGCTGTCAACAGTGCTGTGCTGATAGTCATCAAAATCAATGGCTGTTGGCAAGACGGCGATATGGCGGCTTACACCAATATTGGACAAATATTCTTTTGCTGTCGTGGTCGGCGCCACGATGGCATTGCAGTTTTGCGCGAAATGCTTCACCATTTTATGCGAAAGTACATTTTTGAAATATAGTTTTAGGACCGGCAGGAAGCGGTAGTAGCTATCAAACCGTGTATGATAAGTGAAAACAACTGGTATTTGATATTTCCTCGCCAATTGCATGCCCTTTTTCCCCATCCAGAACGGGTGATGCACATGAACGATATCAAATGGATGCGCCGCGAATGCTTCCTCGATCTTGGTCGAATAGATATTGACAATCGGGAAGTTGAACACCTTTGTTTTACGGTACCACATGAGCTCGCAGCGAATCGTATATGGGTCATCCTCCTGCTGATTTAGTCCAGGGTATTTTGGCGCAAAAATATACACCTCATGGCCTTGCTCTCTCAATCCCTTCGCCAGACGGTGGATGGAATTCGGTACGCCGCCGATGAAAGGCAAATAGGTATTGGTAAACATGGCAATCGTGAGCTTTTTGTTCCTTGGTCCCTGCTGATTGGGATGCGTGAAATCCCGGTAATAATTCACCTCTTTCGTTGCTTGGATGTAAAGGACGATGGCTAAAAGTACGAGTATACTGACCATGATGGTGAAGTTTGTCCGATTTGTGTAGAAAAGTGAATGGATGAAGATCCAAACATTCTCCATGGTGTTCAGGATTGGGGAGCTCTGGCCCCCTTGCTTAACAATGCCGTATTGAACTTCCTCGCCGCTGACGGTGATTTTCATATAATGATAGAAGCTATTCTTCTCCTTGGAGAGGAGCGGCCCGCCAGCCCCGCCGCTGACATAATAGCCCACCCCGTCTATTTCCCGTTCGTCATAGATGGAAGGCCCTGAGGCAAATACGGCATCCACCTTATACTCGGCAAATATACTCGTTAAGAAATGCCGGAAGCTGTCGCTTTGTATGTATTGGTCCGTATCATCTGATGAATCATGAATGACATACGGAGCTTTGTTGAGAAACACGAATATATGGCGGCAGCCAGAGGCTTGTTCCAGTTCCGTCTTAAGCCATTCCTTTTGCAGTTCCTCTGATGTTTGCCCGGTTGTATCCAGGAAAATAAAATACGATTCACCGAGCTGGTAGGAGAAATAAAAGGGACCGAATTGCCGGTAAAAGCGGAGGGCCCCGCGGTCTGTCATTTCGGTCTGTCCGAATCCGGTAATGGTCGGTACTTGAATCTTCTCAAAGCTTTTATTCAAGATCCGGTATTTATCCTCTGAACCGTCCAAAACCGCATTACCGGTTGAGATAACAAAGTTAATATCCGAATCCTCGTTGATGGTATTGACCATTCGTTTATCAAAAATATCAATAGAATTCTTGATGTTACCGAGGACAGCGAATGTATATGAATCAGTGTCCTCCATTCTCCTTATCTCTTTAATGCTAGTAACATTAGCTGTATTTGCCTCAGGTTCAAAGGCATATAAATACCCTTTGTATCCAGGGACAAGTACTAATATTACTATATCGATATATAATAAAAACTTGACCTTTTTCCTCATATCCTTCAGCCCTTTGTATGGATTCTTGCTGATAATAGTTTAGAAGTTTTTCTATATAAGAGAGACTATGATTTATACTCAATTCCCCGAAAGGAGCCTGATAAAACTATTCTTATATATTTTTGGGTCATATCAGATTTGTGGATTTAGGTATATCGGCCATTTTCGACTTGAAATGAAATCCAGGAATAAAGGCTTTGATGCGGCAGTTTCGACGATTGAGAGGATGATTGTAAGCGGATGTTTCAATAGGCAAAAAGGATTGTCAGCATCTGTGAAGAATATTTACAAATAGAATCTATCTGAAGTGAGCACAGATGAACAGGATTACCCGCTGCCAGGTTGGTAGACTGAGCAATGAGAGGAGGAGCTCATATGGAGGGCCTGCAACGAATGATTGATGGCATTCATTATATCGAGAATCATCTGACAGATGAGCTGCGGATAGAGGAGATTGCGGCTGCTGCTTGTATGTCGAAATTCCACTTCCAGCGGCTGTTCAGCATGCTGACAGGCTATACAGTCAGTGAGTATATCCGCAATCGGCGGCTCACCGTTGCTGCACAGGAGCTTATTCATACAAAGGCAAAGGTCATTGATGTGGCAATGAAGTATGGCTATGACAGTCCAGAGTCATTCACAAAAGCCTTTCAGCGCATCCATGGTATCACGCCGTCAGCAGTCAGGAAAGACAGCCGATTCTTAAAGGCTTATCCAAGACTCTCCTTTCAAATTCAGATAAAGGGTGATGTGGAAATGGAGTACAGGATGGAGGAAAGAGCGGCCTTTACGGTCGTAGGAAAGAGCATTCGGACATCGGCAGAGGGAGGTCAGAACCATCAGGATATTGCAGCCTTTTGGATTGAGGCGAATAGGAATGGATTGGCCGCAGAGCTTGCGATGCATTCGGGTCCGCTTGGTCTTTTAGGTATCTGCCTTGATTTCGATCAGCTGCAAGAGAATTTATCTTATATGATTGCTGCTGAGAAGCGGGATACACCTATTCCTGCGGGATGGGAGGAGCGGGTGATTCCAGCGGCAGTCTGGGCTATCTTTCCGGTGAAGGGTGCTATGCCAAAGGGATGGGAGCGCATTTTCTCTGAATGGTTCCCGTCTACTGGCTATGAGCATGCAGGAGGGCCGGAGATGGAAGTGTATATGTGCGATGGAGATCCTTCCTCGGATGATTATTATAGTGAAATTTGGATACCGGTTAAGAAGGATATATAATAAAAAGGTTCGAAGTCCACAAAGACTTCGAACCTTCCGTTTGTTCATTAATCACTGCTGGAAGACTCTTCGCGAATCTCGCCAACGATGTTTTCTAATATATCCTCCATTGTCACGAGACCGGTAATCTGTCCTGTCTCGTTAGTCACGATAATCATATGCATCCGGTTCTTTTGCATCTCCAATAGCACGCTCTTGATTGATGCAGTTTCTGGAAATGACGGAATCTCATGAATGAAATGTGTGACAGCTTGATTGCGTCCGGCTGCGATATTGGTGAGCATTTCCTTCGTATTAATGAAGCCAATGATATGGTCTGAACCTGCAGCCTCCATCACTGGGTACCGGGTATATTCCTGTTGATTAAGGACAGTGATGATATCATCCACAGTCATCTGTTTCGTCAGGTAGACCATTTCCGATTTTGGTATCATGATATCCTTTAATACACGGTCCTCGAATGAGAAGATATTTTGAAGGTACGAGAGCTCGGTTTCGTTGATCTCACCGCCCTTATAGCTTTGGGTGACAATCAGCTGAAGCTCTTCCTCTGAATAGACCGTCTCATGACCAGCAGGCTTCACGCCAAACCATCTGAGGAATACACGTGATGAGCCGTTTAAGAACCGAATAATCGGATTGGTGATTTTTCCAAACCAATAAAGCGGAGCAACGAGCATTAAGGTGACTCGTTCAGAATATTGAATGGCGAGTGTCTTCGGTGCCAATTCGCCAAAGACAACATGCAAGAATGTGACAATCGCCAGGGCAATCGCATAGGAAAGCACAGTTGCTAATGCATCTGCAACCTCAAATCTCTCGAAGACCGGGTGGAGCAATTTCTCAACGGTCGGTTCTCCTAATGCTCCGAGTACCAATGCTGTAATCGTAATCCCAAGCTGGCAGGCAGATAAATAGTAATCTAGGTTTCCGGTCACCTTCTTTGCCAAGACCGCCTTTTTATTTCCCTCGGCAATCAGCTGGTCAATTCTCGACATCCGCACCTTCAAAATAGCAAATTCTGCTCCGACGAAGAAAGCCGTCAATCCAATAAATACAACGACCAAAAATAAGTTTAAAGCAATTAATCCGTCCAATTAGTTCCTTCTGTTTAAGAAGGATTCACCTCCAAATGAATTAAGATCGTATTCTATTAAAGCTTCCGCAGGGTTACTTGTTTGATAGAGTGGTTGTCCATTTTTTCAACCGACCACACGTATTCCCCATGTTTCACTTCATCACCTTCATGGACTTCTTCGATGCTTTGAAGATGAATCCAGCCAGCGATTGTATCCACATCATCACTTTCTTCAAATGTCAGTCCAAATCGATCTTCAATCTCGTCTAATAGGACGCGGCCGTTCATGAGATAGCGATGCTCTCCAATGGCCTGTATATCTGCTGTCTCTTCTTCGTCAAATTCATCCCGAATCTCTCCAACGATTTCCTCGAGCACATCCTCCAATGAAAGGATTCCTGAAGTACCGCCATATTCATCAATGACAAGGACCATATGAACCTGTTCCCTTTGCATCGTCAAAAGAGCATCCTGAATCCGTGTTGTCTCAAGTACGAATGGTAATTCCCGGACGAAATCCTCCGGCTTAGAATCCCGTTTCGCAACAATCTGAGTGAGCATCTTCTTGACGTTCAGGATTCCAACAACTTTATCTTTATCCCCGTCCTCAACAACAGGATAGCGGGTGTAATTATTCTCATCCAAAATAGAAATGATTGTGGGATAGTCCATGCCTTTATCAAGTGTAACCATCTCTGTACGCGGAACCATAATATCCTTTGCGACACGTTCATCAAAGGAGAAGATATTCTCCATATAGGAGAGTTCTGTCTTATCAATTTCCCCGCCCTGGAAGCTCTGGGCCATGATTATCTTCAGCTCTTCCTCTGAATAGGCTTCATCATGTCCGGCAGGCTTTACCCCAAATAATCGCAGGAAAAGACGAGATGTTCCGTTCAATGCCCATATGAAGGGGCTCATGATTTTCCCAAACCAGTAAAGAGGCGGGGAAAGAAGAAGGCTCATTCGTTCAGCATATTGAATGGCCAATGTCTTCGGCGCCATTTCCCCAATGACAACATGGAGGAAGGTGACGAGTATAAAGGCAATTGCATAGGAGAGGGCAGAGGATAGAGCCTCTGAAACATTTAAGACATCAAATAATGGGTACAATATTCTTTCAACAGCCGGCTTCCCAAGCGCACCAAGCCCAAGGGCGGTAACGGTGATGCCGAGCTGACAGGCAGACAGGTAATAATCGAGGTCGCTGGCCACTTTCTTGGCTGTAAGGGCTTTTTTATTTCCTTCAGCGATTAATTGGTCGATCCTAGACATGCGGAGTTTGACGACGGCAAATTCAGCCCCGACAAAAAAAGCGGTCATAATGAGTAAGATGATCAAAAGTATCAAATTTGTGAACGTAATTATATCCAATTACTTCCCTCAAATGAGGGATTCACCTCCAGGTTTATATTCTGAATCTATTTAATAGTTTGAAAATATTTGGCAGTATGGTGCCAAAGTACGTAAAACCTTGCTGTAACTAAGGTTTGATGGCCGGTAAGGCCGAATGAATCATGAGGTATTACAAACACGTTCCCAACGCGGCCACCTCCCTTTAATTATTATTTTGGCAAAAGTATAGCATATGGGTGAATTCGCCGTACAGTAAAATGATAGATGCTTTTATAGGAAAGAAAAAAGTGGAGAGAGGCAGTTTTTGAAGCATAGATAAAGGGTAAGTATAAGAATTTGAAGGGAAACATTCGGGAAAATTTATTATTTACATAATAGTATAATCTCGTTGAGTTGGATTAAATGTTAAGTTATGAACTTATGGACATAAAGTTTTGTTCAATTTTGAGCATGTATTGGAGTCCTGAACAAGCTGGGACATCGATGCTGCTATACAGGAAGAAATGAAAACATGGATTGTCATTGGAGGCTGAAGCAATGAGTATAAGTGAAACTGCGCATAAGAATCATGAAAAGCTCTTTCCGGAACGTCAATCAACCTGGAAGGTCACCGACCCTGAGCTGCTAGAGATCTTTGAGAACTTTGCCTTTGATGAGGTGATGGAGCATGGGAAGCTGGATGAAAAGACAAGAATGCTGGTTATCCTTGCTTCCTTGATTGCTCAGCAAACCTTAAGTGAATACAAGACCATGCTGGAGGCAGCCTTGAATGTCGGCGTAAAGCCGATTGAGGTAAAGGAGCTTGTCTATCAGTCGGTACCTTATTGCGGATTTGCTAAAGTAGTGGATTTCATCGACTCTACGAATGAAATCTTAATCAAGCGCGGCATTGAACTGCCATTGAAGCGGCAGGCAAAGGTCACGAGGGAGACGCGCTATGAGAAAGGGTTTGCCTTGCAGAAGGAAATCTTCGGGGATGAAGCGATTGAAACGATGTACCGGAATTGCCCGGATAATCAGCTGCCTATTCAGCGCTTTTTATCGGATAATTGCTTTGGAGATTATTACACCCGCCAAGGCTTGGATTTGCCAATGAGGGAATTGCTTACTTTCTCGATGATCCTTTCACTCGGCGGATGTGAGCCGCAGGTGAAGGGACATATTCAAGGAAATGCCAATGTCGGCAATGATAAAGAAATGCTATTTGATGTCATTGTGCAGCTGCTTCCTTATCTCGGTTATCCGCGGACATTGAATGCGATTCGCTGCTTGAATGAGGCTTTGCCTGATGAACAGTAATTCGTAACCACATATTTGAGAATGGAGATGGACATATGATGAAAGCATTGATTGTTTATTTCACTCGAAGCGGGAATACGGAAACCGTTGCTCATACTATTGCGAAGGAGACAGGGGCGGATACCTTTCATCTGCGGCCGGCCTTTTCTTATTCTTATGATTACGAGGAGTGTGTGGAGGAAGCGACTAGAGAATATGACCGCCATGCGCGTCCGCTTTTAGCATCTGTTCCTGAGAATATGGATCAATATAATGTGGTGTTCATCGGGTACCCTATCTGGATGGGAACCATGCCGATGGCCATGTTCACATTCCTTGAAGAAACAGACTTTTCCGGTAAGCGGATCATTCCATTTTGTACTCATGGCGGCAGCGGCTTAGGCCATAGTGAACAGGATATTGTGAAGCTCTGTCCAGAGGCGACCGTGCTAAAGGGTATCGCAATTGATGGACAACATGCGGGGTCAAGTGCGTACAAAATCGAAGAATGGCTGCACAGACTTGGGGTTGAAACCATCAGTCATCGCCGGGTTTGATTTCATTGAAGAATGAGGAAGGCTCTCTGCTTGCTTAAGCAGGGAGCTTTTTGCTAGGGGGGATTTGTCAGGAGGCAGCCCTGATGACGCTGTTTTGGTTCGTGGGTAGTTCGAAGGGCGTATGGTTTCGCCTATGCACTCGGTTTATCGCTCATCCCGCATGATTATCGCCCATACCGAATAATTTTCGCCCATACTATCGGATTATCGCTCATAAAGCTTAGATTTCGCCCATAAATGAAATGATTTCGCCCTTAAAACGCGCGAAAGAAAAAGAAGGCCAATTACAGCAGAAAGAGTCAAAATGGACAAGTTCGGGGTGTTTTTGCAGGAAATCATCTCCTTTCAGCTGGAAATCTGTCAGAAAGCAAACAAAAAGCCAGGCAATCCGCCTGGCCTAAACGTTCACTCTTTTAATGAAGAGGGAGGCAACGAAGCCTATAATGGTGATGACGACAAGGAAACTGAAGGCATATTGCACACCGGCAATCAAGGCTTCGGCGACGATGTTCTCACCCGCGGCTTCACCGCTTATCATGTAGTTGTGCTGGCCTTTTGTGAGCAGGCTGACAGAAACGGCGGTGCCGAGTGCGCCGGCTATTTGCATGAGGGTATTTACGATGGCGGTTCCATCGGGATAATATTTGCGCGGCAGCTGATTTAGGCCGTTCGTCTGCGATGGACTGCTGATCATGGTGACACCGATGATTAAGCCAATATGGAGCAGGATGAAAGCGGCAATCGAGATATCACGGGAAATACCTGAAAATAAAAATGTTGTCACAATGAGCAGCGCAAATCCCGGAATAACGAGCCATTTTGGTCCATATTTATCCATGAGACGGCCGATGACGACAGACATGATACCATTACAAGCTTCAGCTGGAAGTAAGATGAGCCCGGCAATCAATCCCGTTATTGCTAGTCCTGTTTTGAGAAACATCGGCAGCAGGATGGCCTGAGACATGATAATCATATGGCCGACGAAGACTGCGAAAAGGCCGAATACATACATAGGATATTTCAATACGCGCAGGTTCAAGAGAGGCTGCTCAATCTTGAATTGACGTTTGGAGAAGATGATAAGGGCAGTGAAACCAATCAAGATAGGCAGGATGACCTCTGTACTGACAAATTCTCCGCTGCCCTCGCCGGCTATGCTGAAGCCGAAGACGATCCCGCCGAATCCTAGGCTTGAAAGCAGGAAGGACGGGATATCAAATTTCAGTTTCCTTGGTACTGTGACGTTTTGCACGACCTTCCAGCCGAATGCGAGCAGGAGGAGAAAGATCGGCAAGGTTGTCCAGAAAATATAATGCCAGGTGAAATATTCAGTAATAAACCCGGAAAAGCTCGGCCCGAATGCTGGACCACAAAGGATGACCAGGCTCATAATGCCCATGACAGTCCCACGTCTTTTAGGGGGGAAAATCAATAGGAGAATATTAATCATGAGCGGCATTAAGATTCCGAGTCCGCTTGCTTGAATGATACGAGCAAGCAAAAGCAGACTGAAGGCTGGTGCCAGAGCGGCAACAAACGTCCCGAGTGAAAGCAAGGAGAGGGCGGTTATGTATAGCTGCCTTGTCGTATATGTTTGATTTAAATAGGCTGATAGAGGGACAAGAATCCCCATAACGAGCAAGAATCCTGTTGTGAGCCACTGTGCGGTGGCTGTTGAGATTTGGAAATCAGCCATGATTTCTGTGTAAGCCATATTTAAGGCTGTTTCGTTCAATAACCCTGTAAAGGCCGATAAAAGCAGAGCGGCCATAATGAGGGCTGGCTTTATATGTTGATTCGGTATTGTTTGATTCAATCGATTACGCTCCTCTAAGCTCAGGTGAAGGTGCTTTGTACATTAGTATAAGCACTTTTTCTGAAAATAAATATGGTGTCATAATAAATGAATCCTTTCATAGGAGCAATAATCCTTCTGTTTGGTATCACGCTTTATTTTTGATTATTCAAAAAATAGATAACAATCAATTCCTTTTTATGGTATAGTCTCTTTATATTGTTATTTCACAATCGAATAGCGTGTAAGAATTGGTGCCAAACGAATAGTTTGGCTTAAAAGGGAAGTACGGTGAAAGTCCGTCGCTGTCCCGCAACTGTAAATCGGAGTATATCGCAAAAAACCACTGCCACTTGAGCGGGAAGGTGCGATTAAAGTGCGTTGATGATGAGCCAGGAGACCTGCCAATTCCAGTACACACCAATACCTACGTGGAAATAGGAGGTGAAGCGTGCCGGATTGTTTCGGACACTGTACGAATCATAGGGATTAGGGCATGCTTGCCTTTCTTTATGCTGCGAACAATTAACAGCCATCTTCCAGGAGGGAGAGGGCTTTTGATGTTTTCTGAAAAACGATACAAGGGGAGGAGCTCGTAGGATGAAATGGACACGCACAGTCATCGGTTATCCGTATATTGGTGAGGATCGGGAATGGAAGAGATGCTTAGAGGCTTTTTGGAGGGGAGAGGTATCAGAGGAAACGTTTCTTGATCAGCTGAAGCAAATACGCTTATCCAGGCTGAAGAGGCAGATGGAGCTTGGAATCGATGTCATGACTGTTGGAGATTTCACGCTGTATGACCGGATGCTCGATACGGCGTTTATGTTTGGGATGATTCCAGCCCGTTATTCTGATGTAAGCAGATTATCGAATCTCTCCCTTTATTATGCCATGGCAAGGGGAGAAAAAGGGGCCGTTGCTTGTGAAATGACGAAATGGTTCAACACAAATTATCACTATATTGTTCCTGAATATGATGGCCAGGAACTTTACATAACGAACAATCGTCTACTTGATTGGTTCAAGGAGGCGAGAGATGAGCTTGGCGTTGTGACGAAACCGACGATGATTGGGCCGTATACCTTCATCAAACTTGCAAAGGGCTATGATGATTGGGAGGCATTGGCAGAACAGCTTATTCCGCTGTACAGCCAGGTGATTGCAGAGCTGATTAAGGAGGGTGCTGAATGGGTGCAGCTTGAGGAGCCAGCCTTGGTGCTGACATTGGATGAAGAGGAAGTAGCCTTCGTGAAATCGATTTATGAGAAGCTGGCTGCTGAAAAAACAGCGGGAAACATTATGCTGCAAACATACTTTGAAGGTTTATCAGTCTATGAGGAGTTGATTCATCTCCCTGTAGATGGAATTGGTCTTGATTTTGTTTCCGGCTATCTGCAAAATATGACCTCCATGAAGCAATTTGGGTTCCCCGCTGAAAAGGTGCTTGCCATCGGTATTGTGGATGGGCGCAATATATGGAAGGCTGATTTGGTGGAGAAGGCCGAATTGATCCAGTCCATCCTTGGAGTATTCAAAGCTGCGGAAGTATGGGTCCAGCCTTCCTGCAGTTTGCAGCATGTACCGGTATCCGCTTCGACGGAGCAGAAAATGGACGGGAATATTAAAGGGCTGCTCGCATTTGCTGATGAGAAAATCAAGGAAATTGATCAGCTTGTTACGTACTTTGAGAAGCCAGGGATAGTTCTTGGCGGAAATAGGAGAGCGGTGCAGCCGGCTGTCACAGGGGTGACTCTTGAATCAGAGGACTTTAAACGATCTTCACCCTATCCTGTTCGCCGAGATATTCAAGCGCAGAAGCTTAACCTGCCGATTTTCCCGACGACAACCATTGGCAGCTTCCCGCAGTCAAAGGAAGTGAAGGAAACGCGTAAGGCTTGGCGAGATAAGATTATTTCCGATGAATCCTATGAAGCGTTTATTGCACGTGAGACCGAGCGGTGGATTCGCATACAAGAGGATTTAGAACTTGATGTGCTTGTGCACGGAGAGTTTGAACGGACAGATATGATTGAATATTTCGGAGAGAAGCTTGATGGCTTTGCCTTGAGTGAAAAGGCATGGGTGGTCTCTTATGGGTCTCGCTGCGTGAAGCCGCCTATCATTTATGGAGACGTGAAGTGGCTTGAGCCGATGACCTTGAAGGAGACGGCTGCTGCGCAAGCGATGACCGAGAAGCCGGTGAAGGGAATGCTGACTGGTCCTGTGACTATCTTAAACTGGTCCTTTGTCCGAGATGATATCCCGCGCAAGGATGTTGCTAATCAGCTTGCCCTTGCCCTTCGTAAGGAAATCGACTGCCTTGAGCAAGCCGGAATTACTATTATTCAGGTGGACGAACCGGCTTTAAGAGAAGGACTGCCCCTTCGAAGGGCGGATTGGCAGGAATACCTGACATGGGCAATCCCATCCTTCCGCCTTGCAACATCAGGTGTCCAAGATGAAACGCAAATCCATACACATATGTGCTACTGTGATTTCCATGATTTTGTGAAGCCGATTGAAGCGCTCGATGTTGATGTAATCTCCATTGAGACATCAAGAAGCCATGGCGAATTCATTCAATCTTTACAGCATACGCCCTATGAAAAGGGAATCGGATTAGGGGTGTATGATATTCATAGCCCGCGTATTCCATCTACAGAGGAAATGCTTGAAATTATGCAGGATAGCCTCGAGGTGCTTGAACTAAGTCAATTCTGGGTTAATCCTGATTGCGGGCTGAAGACAAGGAGGGAGGAGGAAACGGTTGCCTCGCTCCGCCATATGGTCAGTGCTGCCAAGCAATTGAGAAGCTTTATTAAGATGAGACAATATTAACCGATAATAAGGACGCTCCCTGTACTTTTTCGTGTACAGTGGGTGTCTTTTTTCTTGGGTAGGAAAAATTAATTCCTTGTAATAGGGACCGATATTCGATATGATAGAAACACCATATATGGTCGATTATTTAACGATGAAATCAATATATAGTATTAGCTAGGGAATAAGATGCGTATAGACGCTTAATAGGGAAATCGATGAGAGTTCGATACTGCCCCCGCAACTGTAAGTGCTGACGAACTAAACATAGTCCACTGTATCGGGTTGTCTCCTTTTGGAGGTGATGATACGGGAAGGGTTTGGTGAGGGTGACGCACAAGTCAGGAGACCTGTCTTATTTTTTGAATTTCAATTTTCTCCGGGGAGTGAGGAAGGAAATGATGGCATTTGAGGGCTCATATTCGATATATGTGCTGTTCCTTGTTATCTTTTCACCCGCTCTACTCATAGAGCGGGTTATTTTTTTGCCTTCGGAGATAATTTCATAGATAAAGGGAGATGGATGCATTGATTATGGAACGGTTAAGGAAGACGGAAAGATTGATTGAAGAGACCGCCCAGGAGTATAAGCTGAATATCGATGAGCTGATGGAGATGATGGCCCGCGGCAAGGAGTCTGAGGCAATTGAGACAGCTCTTCATTATGCGCTCAATAAGATTGCGATGGATGCACCTGACTGGACGTTCCTCGCAGCCCGGCTTTATTTGCAAAAGCTGTATGCGGAGGCAGCGGAGAACCGCGGGTATAAGGAGGACCTTAAATACGGCTCCTTCTCTGAGTTGGTTCAGACGCTTGTCGAGAAGGGCATTTATTCAGCGGAGCTTACTCAGGCCTATTCGAGAAGTGAATTGGACGAGGCAGCAGCGGAAATCATGCCTGAAAGGGATTATATCTTCAACTACATAGGCTTGTTCTTGCTTGCGGACCGTTATTTAGCAAGAGATCATGAGCGCCGTCTCTATGAATTGCCGCAGGAGCGTTTCTTGGTGATTGCCCTGCAATTGATGAAAAATGAAAAGCCTGACGTTCGAATGAGCCTTGTCAAAGAAGCTTATTGGGCACTCAGTCATTTGTACATGACCGTTGCGACACCAACGCTTGCGAATGCCGGCAAGAGCTTTGGCCAGCTGTCCTCCTGCTTCATTGACACAGTTGAGGATTCTTTAGACGGCATTTATTTGAACAACTGGGATACAGCCCGTCTGTCAAAGGATGGCGGCGGTGTCGGCATCTATTACGGCAAGCTTCGGGCGCTAGGCTCTGATATTAAGAAATTCAAGGGCAACTCCTCCGGGGTCGTGCCATGGATTCGCCTAATCAATGATACGGCGGTCAGTGTCGACCAGCTCGGGCAAAGGCAGGGCGCAATTGCTGTTTACTTGGATGTATTCCATAAAGACATCATGAATGGGTTCCTTGATTTGAAAACGAATAATGGGGATGAGCGCCGCAAAGCTCATGACATATTCACAGGGGTATGTATTCCCGATTTATTCATGGAGCAGCTTGAAAAGGTGGACGAGAACGGGCGCAGCATCGGGGAATGGCACACATTCTGCCCGCATGAGGTAAAGAGCATCATGGGCTGGAAGGACGAGAACGGCAATCTGCTTGGCCTTGAGGACTTCTATGATGAGAACGATGAGAAATACTTTACGGAGAAGTATATGGAAGCCGTTAATCATCCGCTCCTTCCGCGCAGAACGTATCGTGCAATGGATATTATGGCACGCGTGATGATCTCCCAGCTGGAGACAGGCACACCGTATATTTTCTACCGTGATGAAGTTAATCGCCAGAATCCGAACAAGCATGTGAACGGGAAAGGCCGTACATCTATTTATTGCAGCAATCTATGTACAGAAATTGCGCAAAATATGTCGGCAACAATGATTGTGAAGGAATATGAGGATGAGGAAGGGAATTTGGTCATCGTCCGTAAGCCTGGTGATTTCGTTGTTTGTAATCTATCCTCTATCAACCTGGCAAAGGCGGTTCCAGCCAATGTACTGGAGCGCTTGATTCGTATTCAGGTCCGGATGCTGGATAATGTCATTGACTTGAATACTATCAGTGTCGGACAGGCAGAGAAAACGAATAAGAAGTACCGGGCGATAGGGCTTGGTACATTCGGGTGGCATCATCTATTAGCCTTAGAGGGCATTTATTGGGAATCAGAGGAGGCTGTCGACTTTGCTGACCGTCTGTATGAGGATATTGCGTATTACACCATTCAATCCTCTATGGAACTAGCGGAGGAGAAGGGAGCATACAGTAGGTTCAGCGGTTCGGAATGGGAGACCGGCCGTTATTTCGAACGAAAAGGATATGCGACACAGCGCTGGAGTGAGCTTCAGGCAGACATCCGAGATAAAGGAATGCGCAATGGCTGGCTCATGGCGGTAGCTCCAAACTCCTCAACAGCCAAAATCGGCGGGTCAACAGATGGAATCGACCCAATCTATGCGGTTGAGTATGCAGAGGAGAAGAAGAACTTTAAATTCAAGGTGACAGCTCCTGATATTAATCACCGAACCTATGAGTATTACAAGAAGAGCAGACATCAATTAAGCCAGGTGTGGAGCATCAGGCAGAATGCCGCTCGCGGGCGTCATATCGACCAGGGCATCAGCTTTAACCTGTATGTGAAGCATGATATTAAGGCGAAGGAGCTATTGAACCTCCATCTGGAGGCTTGGAAGAACGGCTTGAAAACCACTTATTATGTAAGAAGCACGTCACAGGCAGAAATAGAAGAATGTGAATCCTGCCATAGCTAAAAGGAGAGAGACTGATGGTGAACGAAACGCTGAATAAAATTAAACTATTAAACCCGGAATATCCGAATAAATCAACTGGCATCATTAATGGAAAAACATCCGGTCTATTGAACTGGAATGATATTGCCTATCCGCAAATGTATGACCTGTATCAAACCCTGCTCTCTAACTTCTGGAAGGCACAGGAGATTAATATGCAGGATGATATTAAGCAATGGGATTCCTTGAGTGAGACGGAGAAGGATGTGTTTCTCCGTATTAATACCCAGTTGGCTTCCCTTGACAGCTTGCAGACACCGACGATGAGTCAGGTCATGGACTATGTCACAGACTCGAGCTTCAAGGCTATCTTCGCGGTCATTTCCCAGCAGGAGGCGGTTCATAATGAATCGTACTCCTATATCCTCAGCTCGCTTGTGCCGCTGCAGGAGCAAAACAAACGCTTCAATGAAGCGAAAGATGACCCAATTGTACAAAAGCGTAATAAGCTGATTTTGGATGCGTATGAGCAGTTCCGCAATGAGCCGACACCGCTGCATCTGTTTAAGCTTGCGGTCAACTCAATTAATCTGGAGGGAGTTTATTTCTACGCTGGTTTTGCTTTCTTCTATCATCTAGCACGCCACCAAAGAATGCTGAAGACGAGTACGATGATCAGCTATATCCAGCGTGATGAAATGCAGCATGCTTATTTCATCTCCCAATTCATCCGTATTTTGCTGACGGAAAATCCGGAGTTGAATACAGATGAGAATATTGAATATATTTACCGCACGATTGGAGAGGCGGTTGAGCTTGAGAAGGAGTGGTCCCGTTTCATTCTGAAGGATATTGAGGGCATTGACCTGGATGAGTTCGAGAACTATGTGGAGTACTTGGCTAACAAGCGCTTCCGCCAGCTGGGACTTAAAAATCTTTATCCGGAACGCAATAACCCAATGCCATGGATTCATGTATTCAGCGATGAGATGATTAATGAAACGAAGTCTGATTTCTTTGAGCAGAAATCACGTACCTATACGAAGGTTACTCAGTCAAATGGATTTGATGAGCTCTAATGAAGGCTGCTATTATCTATACGTCGAAAACAGGGAACACAGAGGAGCTTGCACTTGAATTGCGGACTCACTTTTCTCGGCGCATTCATACAGATTTGTTTACGATTAATCGTTTTCCACTAAGCCAGCTGCATGAATATGAGGCGATTATCATTGGCACCTATACGTGGGGAGACGGAGAGATTCCCCTTGAGATGATGTCGTTATATCAATGGATAGAGCGGGAGGAGGCCAGCCATCTGACGACAGGTGTGTTCGGAACAGGCGACAGCTTCTATCCGAACTTCTGCGGAGCGGTCGATGAATTCAGGGACATGCTTTATGTCCACACCAATCTTGCCGCAACACTCAAGGTGGAACTTTCCCCGCAGGAGGGCGATTGGGAAAAGTGTGAGAAGTTCGCTGATATTCTAATGAATCGAATCAAACAGCCAGTATAATCTAAACAAAGAGGCATCTCGACGAGGAGATGCCTCTTTGTTTAGAAAAGAAGAATATAGGTGGATAATCTGAAAAAATCATAATTTATTTAGGATATTGCTTATGGATATTATCAAGATATAATTGTTATTGAATAGCAATATGGAATAATGGATGGAAGTGAATTATGGATAACTATAAGAAAGTTGATGTAAATCCCGAACATTTAAAATATGTAGAAAGATTACAAAGGTTGATTTGTGAAAGATTGGGAACAGAACCGCTAAGTGAATATGAGAAACCTGAAACCATGGTTGAACAAGCTTTATTTGTTTATATTGATATTATGGAGAAATATTATCGACTTGATGAGGCGGAATGGGATGAATTCGCTAAACAATGTGCTGGAGTGACTGACGCACCTAGAGATTTTAAGGATTTTAAAGAAATAGCA
The DNA here is from genome assembly GCF_054950035.1 of Gracilibacillus sp. Marseille-QA3620. NCBI lineage: Bacteria > Bacillati > Bacillota > Bacilli > Caryophanales > Bacillaceae > Gracilibacillus > Gracilibacillus sp. Marseille-QA3620. Next base: position 3,836,805 of record NZ_CM143102.1, on the reverse strand, counting down.
AGCGAAGTTCATGAATTATTAATAAAATAGATTAGAGAAAATCAATCCTTTTAAGGCAATGTACTTAGTGTGCTCTCAGACTGCAGACAACATCCGTTTTCGGATTTGCCTGCTTTTTTTTGCCCAATCGCATGATATGCATGTTAAGGTTTTTTTTTCTATGACTATTTTCTTTATGGACAAAAAATAATTTGAAAATTATGATTAGTGTATAAAGGGGTGGTTCATTTGGGGTAAGAATGGCTAAACAGCTGCTTCATTCATTTGCAGGTATAGGGTTAATGGTCATGGGGGTCATTTTGATAAGCGGCCTGCCTGCCTTATTTAGGGATATTGGTTTTCATTTCACAGATTATGTCGAAAGCATCAAGTTAGTATTTATGGCCCTGCTTTCTCCGCAGGATATGGACTATGGGGGCACCGGCAGAATGGTCTTTCCAGAAATACTAGGTCCCTATAGGACTACGTTAAGCCTAATGGCTGTCAGTCTTTTGGGCTCTCTATTCATTTCTTTTCTGCTCACCTATATAACGCTCTTCCTCGGAAGAAGGCATCTGTCTAAAATTGAATGGGTTTTGTCCCTTCTTCAAGCACTTCCAGATTTATTCTATATTGCGTTCTCTCAATGGATGATTGTCCTCATATATAAAGGTACCGGTATTCTCATTATGGATGTAGCGAGTTATGGAACCTGGCAGAGTATGATGCTGCCGCTTGTATGTTTATCGCTTCCGCTAACCTTGCTGCTGACGAGATTTCTGCTTCAGCAATTTTTGGTGGAAAAGAAGAAGATGTATGCTGAATATGCCTCGTCAAAGGGATTCACTGAGCTGTATATATTCAACCATCACATCTTGCGCAATGTCCTATTCAGCTTAATCAATTATTCTAAAACCGTTTTATGGTTTATGATTTCGAACTTGATTATCATTGAATATTTATTTAGCATCAATGGAATTATTGGGTTTATCTATCGCTATCTTACACCGGAGTTCTTTGCTATCGGTACGATTCTGCTCGCTGTGCCGGTTTTGATTGTGTATGATATGGCTCAGCTGCTTGTCCCTGAGAAGAGGAGGGATGAGGGTGTTTAAATATGTCGTTAGAAATAAATCCTTTATGACAGGCTTCTTATTCTTAAGTGTGTTAATACTTTTGAGCATTGGCAATACCCTATTGAATGATGGAGAAATCCGCCAGGAAACATTTATATCAGATGAGAATGGAAATATCCTAGATGCACCGCCATATCCGCCGCTGACGGTTTTTCCGCTTGGGTCAGACCTAGAAGGCTATGATTTGCTCCATATGATGATTGAAGGGGCAAAGATAACGATTGGAATTGCTCTTTTCATTGCTGTTTTGCGTATTGTGGTTGGTCTTTTGATTGGCTCTCTTCTTGGTGTATATGCGAGAAGGTGGATTGGCCTCTTTGAAAAGGTATTCTCTAGTTTCACTTTAATTCCACTCACGCTTGTGGCCGCCTTTTTGCTGCATAATGTATTGGTCATGCAGATGGATGGATTTGCTAATCCGTTTTGGAAGCGGGCCCTTTTTGAGGTGTTCATTCTAACGATATATGCTGTCCCAACATTGGCCATCTTTCAGGCGAATGAGATTAAGCGATTATATGGAGAGGACTTTATGGAAGCCGCCCAAGTGCTTGGCGGAGGCGGTTGGCATAAGATGAGGGTTCATATCCTGCCGCATTTAAAGGAAAATTTACTGCAGCTATCGATTCAGCAATTCATTCAAGTATTAATTGTTCTTGCTCATTTAGGGGTTCTTGACCTCTTTTTTGGAGGTACCTTTATCGATTTTAGCGGAGGTGGTCCACCAAAGTCGATGTATTACGAATGGTCAGGTTTGGTGGGGACGTATTTCCGCTCACTTGCCTTCGATCCTTGGATTGCCCTCGTCCCAATTGCCTTTTTCACACTGACCATTCTTGCGGCTCAGCTAATGCTGAATGGACTAAAGAAAGCGAGTGAACAAGCGCATGAGGCGAGGAAGATAAGGCAGTCTCATACCTTGCCGCTTTCAAGCATACAGGCTGAGCAAGAGTTATTTGCCCTTCGCTCTGGAAAAGAAGCATAAAAAAACAGATTGCCTTATCATAAGGCAATCTGTCTATATCAGCTAATGGCTGTCCTTCTAACCAGCCATTTACGAATTTCCTCACATAGAATGAAGAGAACGGTAAAGATGGGAAGAAGAATGATGTGTTGCCATTCCAATGCAGCTGTTTCAAAGACGTATTGGAAGAATGGCGTATATGAAATTAATAAAAATAAAATAACCTCAAGGACGACTCCCCAAATCATCAAGGAATTCGGCTTATGGAAGGATTCATAGAATGGCTTCCTCATTGATCTTGATTCTAGGAGGTTCCCAATCTGGCAGGCGATTACTGCCCCGAACCCGAGCGTGATGGCATAGCTATAGGCATGCATAACATCAGCCGGTGCCGTATTCGTTGTGATGATATTGGTAAAGGAACGAATCTCCTCGAATGTATAGCCGAAATACCCCCAAGCAAAGAAAAAGGCGATGAATAGGCAGGCTGCCTCAATCATTCCAAGGAAGCCATAAGCCCTGAGTAATGATGGGCGGTCGAGAATATTGCTGTTTTTCTTCCTTGGCGGCTGGTCGAGAATATCATCATCCGGTAATTCTTTACCAAGTGAAATGGCTGGCAGGATATCTGTTCCAAGGTCAATGGCCAGAACTAATAGAACCGGCAGGGCAAGAGGGACATTGAATAATCCCATTACAAGGAATGGAATAATCTCCGGTACGTTTGAGGCTAATATATAGCCAATGAATTTCCGGATATTCTCATATATAGCCCGGCCTTCTTTAATGGCCTCCACAATTGTTGCAAAGTGGTCATCTAATAAAACGACATCAGAAGATTCAATCGCTGCATCGGAGCCGTTTTTGCCCATGGAAATACCGATATCCGCTTTTTTTAAGGCTAATACATCATTTATACCATCGCCAGTCGCTGCTACAACATGTCCGAGACTTTGATAAGCCGTGACAATTTTCAATTTATCCTGAGGTGTTGTCCGTGCAAAAATGACGGGATCATCCGTATCGATTTTCTTAGCCAGCTCTGCCTCGCTTAATCTCCGCAATTCCTCTCCCATAATGATGACATGCTTATCCTTCACAATGCCTGTCTGCTTCGCAATGGAAAGAGCGGTCTTGCTGTAATCGCCGGTAACGACTGTGATTTTGACACCTGCACGGTAGCAATCACGCACCGCTTCAAGCACGCCTTCTTTCGGCGGGTCGTACATAATGGCTAGACCAAGAAGCATAAGTGTATCTTCTTCAGGTCCTGAACAAGAAACGGCCAAGATACGGTAACCCTCGCTTGCCATTTTATCATTTACAGCATGAACCTCTTTGCGGTCTGCATCTGTCATCCTCACAGCTTGTCCATTTCGATAAATATAGGCGCATTTGCCTGTAATCTTTAATGGGTCGCCTTTTGTAAAGTTGATCAATTTACCGGCAGGGAATGTCTCAGCTGAGTCATTTTTTGCTAAGACGGTCATATATTTATTTTCGGAGCTGAAGGGCTGAAGGCTTTCCCTGGTGAAGTGTTTTTTCGTATCTTCCACGTTTACGCCATATTTCTCTGCCGCAATTAAAATGGCCGCCTCCGTTGGATTGCCTATGTATTCCCATTCATTCGAATCTTTCTCGGCTGTTTTTAGGACGGTCTCTGAACAAATAATTGCAGAGGTGAAAAAGCGCTTAAGTCCTGGCTGATTTCGATCGCTTACTCCGCTTAGCTTGCCGGCCTTCTCATACCCGTTGCCACTGATTTCAATTAATCCGTCTGGTGTCCATATCTTCTTCGCGACAATGGCATTCTGTGTAAGAGTCCCGGTCTTATCTGTGCAAATGACCGTTGTTGTACTAAGGGTTTCAACAGCCGATTGCTTTCTGACCAATGCATTTTTCTTAGCCATCCGCTGGACGCTCAACGCCAAGGAGAGGCTGACGGTTGGCATCAAGCCTTCCGGCACATTTGCCACAATCATCCCAATCGCAAAGATTAAAGCCTCATTGACTTCAATATCTGTCAGGAAGACGGATACACAAAAGGCTAAGATTCCGATGGTAACAGCAAATATCGCTAGGATTTTCGTGATGCGCTGGATCTGAATCTCCAATGTGCTTTTCTCACGCTTGATTTGGGTAGTCGTTTCGGTAATCATCCCGATTTGGGTTTGTTTGCCTGTCCCATAAACGACAGCCTTCGCTTCTCCGCCTGTAATGGAAGTTCCGGCGAATACTAAATTTCTGCATTCGCTGACGGTGTCAATATGACGGGTTTCTATGTTCTCGCTCCGGTTTACCGGCAATGATTCACCTGTCAGCATGGAGTTATTTACCATCAAACGATTAGATGAAATAATTCGGCAGTCAGCTGGCACTTTATCCCCAGCGGAGAGATTCAGGATATCACCAGGCACTAATTGGTCGGCGTCCATCGTTCGTACTTCACCATCCCGATAGACCTTCACCCGATTCGGCATCATTTCTGATAATGCCTGTAAGGCTTTGTCTGCCCGGTTTTCTTGAACGAATGAAAAGATGGCGTTAATCAAAATGATGGCCCATATTACATAGCTGAGCAAGGGTGTGCCGGAAATAAACGCAAGAATACTAGCCACCCAAAGCATAATGGCTAATAATCCGACAAGCTTCTCTAGAAAGCATTTAAGGGGATTGAAGGTTCTTTTTGTTTTCATTTTGTTATCCCCAAATATTTTTAATCTTGCTTGAGCTTCTGAATTTGATAAACCTGCAGAGCTTGTTTTTAAGGAAATGAGTACATAGTCAGCTCCTTTTTCAGCCCATTTGGTTGGATCTTTCTGAGTTATTTCTAGCAAAGAGCTTTCCTTAGGTCCTATATGGTCATATTCCATCTTGCTGCCTCCTTCCTGTCTAACAATTATCTTAACATAATTTTAAGTATTTTTTGATTATTAAAAATGAAAGGAGATGATCATACAGATTTGAAAAAGATATACAGAGAGGGAGGTGAATAATTCGATGCGGGAAAACAATTGTTTAGTATTTTTCGTGCCACTGCGAAAAATAAATCAAAAAGTTTAGCTAATAAGAATGAAAGTTTGACATTTTAAACTTAACTTAAGGGAGATTTATACGGGAAATGCTTATGTTTTGTAGAAATTTGAAGGAAAAAAGACTGATGATACAAGTTTGAGAGTTACAAATAACGGCAAATAAAATGGTACATCCCGTTTATACTTGGATTAGTACCTAATTATTGAAAGGGCAAACTCATGGAAAAATGAGAACGCAAAGTTTCAGGTCTAAAGTAGTGTAAACTGCCACGATGGCTGAACTGCCTGAGATACCAAATGTATTTTAGGAGGGAAGGGATAGGCGATGTTACTAATGTATAAATTGGAGTTAGATGGGGAATGGGTAGACTTGATGTTAGCTGCCCGCGAACTCGGATTAAGTAAGGAGGAAATAAGAGAGTTTCTAAAAACGAATCAAATGCCTGAGACTATCAAAGCTTCGACATAAAAAAACACTCACCATTGAATTGGCGAGTGACTGTTTTTTTTCTGACGATTATTGTCTTATTTATCGGTATTACTTAGCTTCCATTTATTGAATTCAATGAATTCCCGGAATTGATCCTTAGAAACACCTGATTCCATTGCTTCTTTGACGAGATTCGCCCAATCCTGGTCCAGCGGATAGTCTTTTGGAGTATCGTGTAAGAGAACATCCAATGGAACATTAAGGACGGATGCAATCTTTTCAAGGAATTGAATGGAAGGATTCGTCTGTATGTTTCTTTCCAATGAACTCAAATAAGATTTTGCGACGCCTGCTTTCTCTGCAAGCTCAGTCATGGATAATTTCTTTTCCGTTCTTAATCTTTTGACACGATCACCAATCATCTTGCAAATTCCTTCCTGAACAGTATATTTAGAAAGTAATTAGTTCTAATTCATATTATAATAATAACATCCTTTATATTCAAATACCTATAGCCTTTTATCCTATATTACATGTTAATTGCGTTTCATTGATTACAGGTTATTGGCCGAAACAATTCTAATGAACTACATAATGTGCCAGAAAGGTGAAATATGTTAGAAGGAACAAGTCATTAGAACTAGAATAGGCGTGAAAAAAGGGCATATATCCCGTGGGCATCAATATGGTGAGAGAAGAGAGAGAAAAAGACAGCTAATTTGGGTCTTTTCTCCGTTTCTATGAACATACCATTATGGAAGTATATAATATTTATTTTTGCAGTAAGCTGGGGAAAGAGGACAGTTAGCATCCATAAGGGGAAGTAGACCGATTCAAAAAAAAGGATAACCGCTTAAATAATAAAATGTACCCTATCAGATAGACACTTTGAAAAAAGTCCATCTGATGGGGTACTTTGTTTATAATGAGAAAAAAGATGTCGGAGCGGATTGAAATGACTAAAAGATTATTGACCCAAAAAGAACAAGAACTATTAAAGAAAAATACCTATGTGAAAGCAGTGAGTGATAAAGCCATTACTTATACAGATGAATTCAAACGTCATTTTATTGCGGAAAATGAGAAAGGTAAATTCCCGCGAGAAATATTCGAAGAGGCTGGTTTGAATGTTGATTTAATCGGTATTGACCGTGTCAGAACTGCCGGAAAACGTTGGCGGGCAGCCTATCGCAAAGCAGGTGTAGGCGGTTTACAGGATACACGTATAACCAATTCTGGAAGACCTTCAAATCGAGAATTAACGCTAGAGGAGAAGATTAGACGGTTAGAAGCGAAAAATCGTTTACTTGAGGCAGAGAATGAACTATTAAAAAAGCTCGATCTACTCGAAAGGCAGATGTTGAAGAAGAAATAAAAATCACCTCAAAATGGAAGTTCGAACTAATCAAGCATACGATGGAGAAATACAACTTGAAGCGCATGGTGAGCTATTTATGCGACATCATGGGGGTATCTCGTTCAGGTTACTATAACTACTTTCTAGAAAAATCAGCCCAAAAGCGCACGGCTAAAGATGAGGCGGATGAAAGAGTAAAAGAATGGATTCTTAAGGCTTATCATTACCGCAGACGTAAAAAGGGAGCACGTCAAATTAAAATGACGCTTCAAAACCAGTATCAAATCACTTACAACCTGAAACGCATTCGCCGCATCATGAAGAAATTCGGGATCATTTGTCCCATTCGAAAAGCGAATCCCTATCGACGGATGGTCAAGGCAACAAAGGAACATCGCACATGTCCGAATACCTTACAACGCAACTTTAAACAAGGAGTGGCAGGAAAGGTCCTGTTAACCGATATCACGTACCTATCTTACAAGAAAGGAAAACGTGCCTATTTATCAACGGTCAAGGACGCGGAGACCAATGAAATTCTCGCCTATGAAGTATCTGATTCCCTTCACCTTGATATTGCCTTAAATACCATACGAAAGTTGAAACGAATCCATCATCATTTAGCAGAAGATGCCTTTATCCATTCAGATCAAGGGTTTCATTATACGAATCCAACATTCCAGGCATTAGTGAAGAAAATGGGACTAGGCCAATCGATGTCACGGCGAGGAAACTGTTGGGACAATGCCCCACAGGAATCCTTTTTTGGTCATTTGAAAGATGAATCAAACATCAAGGAATGCGAAACATTGGAACAAGTAAAACAAGAAATTAAGCGTTATATGATTTACTACAATCATTATCGAGGGCAATGGAATTTAAAAAAGCTGCCGCCTGCAAAATACAGACAGCAGCTTCAACAAGTTGCCTAGGCTTTTTCAAAATGTCCTTTACAAGGGGTACACTTTATAAGTCGGACGGCTCTTATTCAGCCGGATAAAAAACGCCCCATGAAAGGCAGATTGTGTTTGCCTTTTATGGGGCTATTTTTATGTCCTTATTCAGTCTTCATATATTTTTTTAAGTCATCGCGTACAGTCCGGTCGGCAAGCTTTACGTTTGAGCGATAGGCTGCCCGGCAGATGATATGGCCTGCAACTGGAGCGGTCAAAAATACAAAGAATATTCCAAGAAGCAGCCGGATACTAAAGTAACCTTCGTCGATCCAAAAAAACATGAATGCTCCTAGAAGAATGAACAGCACTCCGAGTGTTGTGCTTTTCGAAGCGGCATGGGAGCGTGTATAGACATCTGGAAGCCTAATCAGTCCGACACCGCTTAGAAGAGTTAAGACTGTCCCTAAAAGGATAAAGCCGCCTGCAATCCACTCACTGATCATTTCCGCGTTCAATGACAACACCCCTTTCTATGAATCTAGCAAATGCAATGGTCCCAATGAAAGAAAGGATACCAAGCAGTAATATGATGTCCAAGAAAGCGTGCGATCTGAATAGTACGGACAAAATAGCCACACCTGAAATTAAGTGAATCCCGATTGAATCCAGTGCCATAACCCGGTCTGGCATGGATGGGCCTTTAAATAGGCGATAGATGGAAATCAGAATGGATAATGTCAGAATGAACAGTGCTAAAGTCAAAACGATTTCAAACATTATCGTGTAACCTCCTTAATCGCCTTTTCAAAGCTCGTTTTTGCCTGGATGATTGATTTTTTTGATTCCTCCATATCCATGGCGTGAATGAAGAATGTCTTATTGTCTGGGGAAATCTCAAGCACGACCGAGCCTGGCGTCAGCGATAATAATAGAGCCAATAGCGGTATCTCCCATTCCCCGCTCAAATCTGTTTTGACGGCAAACACTCCTGGCTGAACGTCTATTTTTCTGCGTGTAACCTGTCTAAGGACAAGCACGGTAGAAGATACGAGCTCTCTTAGGAATACATACAGCAGCTTCAATATGGAGAAAAATGTACCTAAATAGAAGGATGTACTGAAGAAACGACGCATGAAAAACAAAATGACAATTCCCACTAGATACCCGGCAAAGAACGAAGGGAAACTCCATTTATCCTGCAAAAGCATCCATAAGAAACCAATGAATATATTCAGTAAAACTTGAACGGGCACAACGGACCACCCCTTTTTTATGGCTAGGTTAATCTTACATATTGATTTTCGTTACAGTCGATTACTTTCTGCTGCTCCTGCCGAAGTCAAGCGCCTGTAACGTTGATCAACGATTCTTTACTATCAACATTTAACTTTAAAAGTTTTATTTTATCGGTTGGCTATTATTCTCCTAAAACGGCATCGATATATAAGTCAGGGTTCATTAAGCCTTCAGCGGCCAATTGGATATAGGCTGAGATTGATTCTCCTCCCAATCCGAGAAAGATCGTTACAGCCGTTAAAAGTGTAATCGGTACAATAATTCCCCTTGTTGTCCCTTTCTCCATGTCTTCACTTAGGTTTGTTTCACCCCAGAAGGCGTTCATGAAGATTTTCATGACAGAATAAAGTACCAACAAGCTTGATATTAATCCAATTGCCCCAAGCCAATATTCTCCGGCCTCAAAGGTGCCCTTTGTGATCAGCAGCTTTCCGAGGAAACCGCTGAACGGCGGAATGCCGGCGAGTGCCAAGGATGCGATAAAGAACATCCAGCCAAGAAAGGGGTGTGTCCGGATCAAACCGCTGATTTCCTTTAAATTAGCGGTGCCGGTGAGATAAATAATGGTCCCCCCAATTAGGAAAATCAACGCTTTTACATTAATGTCATGCACCAGATAAAAAACCGATCCCGTGATACTGCCTGTTGTAAAAGCAGCCAGCCCGGCCATGATTAAGCCAACCGAGATGATTACATTGTAAGTCAGAATCCCTTCTATATCCCATCTGGAGACCGCGCCGATGACTCCGAGCAGCATCGTCGCCGCCCCAAGAATGCCAATCAGCAGGTGGGTAATTTCCGGTTGATGATAAAAGATCAATGTAAATATACGGAAAATGGCATAAATTCCGACCTTGGTGAGTAAAGCTGCAAAGATTGCTGCCACTGCTGTAGGAGGAACGCTATAGGAACCAGGCAGCCAGTAAAACAACAGGAGCCCGGCCTTCAAGCTGAAGACCATGAGCAGTAGAATGGCAACGGTCGTCATCAGTCCGCTTTGGCCTGCTTCTGCTACACGGACAGATAGATGTGCCATATTCAGCGTGCCTGTTACAGCGTATAGGTAGGCAACAGCCACAAGGAAGAAGAAGGATGACATGACATTAATCAAAATATATTTAATCGATTCCCTGAGCTGCTTTTTCTCTCCGCCGAGTGTAATCAGCGCATAGGAGGAGATTAGCATCAATTCAAAGAAAACGAACAGATTGAAGATGTCACCGGTCAAAAAGGATCCGTTTACTCCGCTGATCATGAACAGGAACAATGGATAGAAGAAGTTTTCCTCTCGTAATCTCCCGATTGTGTAGAAGGCATAAAATAGACAACAGAAGGACACGAATGCCGTTATGATTAACAGGATGACCGCAAACATATCGGCGACAAGGCTGATTCCATAGGGAGCAGTCCATCCCCCTGCCTGCAGAACCTGTATCCCGTCTTCCTTTATTTTTAAAGCCATCATCACAGCAACGGTGAAGGTAGCTAGAATGGCGAATAGGGCAATGAATCTTTGCATATATAATTTTTTTCTGAATATGACCAAGATCAATCCCGCGATAAGCGGAATAATGATTGGCAGAACGACTAGATTATTCATCTTCATTTCCCCTTAATTGATCCATATCATCCGTTTCCAAGACCCGGTAACTACGATAGGCAACCACCAGGAAAAGACCCGTAATAGCAAAGTTAATGACAATTGCGGTCAGGATAAGTGCCTGCGGCAGTCCATCCGTAAAGGAGGTATTATTCAGACCCAGCAGCGGGGGACCTCCAGTCTTCAACCCTCCCATTGTCAGAATCAGAAGGTTGACGGCATGGCCGATTACGGACGTGCCGAGTATGATTCTTAGCAGGCTTTTAGATAAGACCATGTATGTTCCGATTGCGAAGAAGACTCCTACAAGTATAGACATGACTGTTTCCATTGTTATCGATCCTCGCTTATACTCAGGATGATTGTCACGGCTGAACCAATGACTGCTAAAGCGACACCAGTATCAAAGATGAGCGCGGTGGCTAATTCGGTTTTGCCCAGGATAGGAAGCTCAAAATAACCGAATGTTTGAGAAAGAAAGGGAGCGTCGAACAGAAAGGAACCGGCACCTGTAAGAACAGCAATCAGTACACCAATTGCGGCCACTGTTTTAAAGTCTACAGGAATAAGTTTATTGACGGTTTCCGTTCCAAGTGTCAAATACATAAGTACAAGAGCACTGGAAATTCCTAAGCCCCCAATGAATCCTCCTCCAGGATTGTGGTGCCCAGAGAAGAACAAATCAATGGAAAAGGTGAGGATGATCAGAACAGCGACTTTTGTGACAGCCGATAATAAAATATCATTAGGCTTCATTTTCTATCCCTCCCTGTAACATTGACCTTAATTAATGTAAATACAGCCAATCCAGCAATACAGAGGACGGCCACTTCGACCATCGTATCAAGCCCCCTGAAGTCGACCAACGTCGCGTTCACAATGTTTTTCGCCCCGGCAAGCGCATAGGAATCCTCAAAGTATCCAGAGATGGTGTCGAACAAACGAGTTCCATTGGCGGAAAGGGCCAGAAGGGTGACGGTCAAACCGACTCCGACTGAAATCAGCATATTCGTTATTTTGAAGCGGACTTTGCTGATTTCCTTGCGAAGCTCTGGCAAATGATAGAAGCATAGCAGGAATAAAGCGACCGTTACCGTTTCAACAACCAATTGTGTCAGCGCTAAATCCGGCGCCTGGAAAATAACGAATAGAATGGACACAAGATACCCCAGGGCTCCAACAGCGATAATGGATGTCAGCCTGTGCTGGGAAAAGAGCGCAATCAAAGCGGCTATGACCATGCCAATGACCATCACGGCCTCATAAATACTCACCGGTGAATCTTTGGACATATCAAAGGCAAAGCCATTGAACAGCCATAGGGAACCGCCAACGATAAAGATGAAGAATGAAAAAATATAAGCGAGGTAATCGCGTGTATAGCCAGTCATATACTTCTTCGTTATCTTGGCGGATAGTGATTCCATAAACTGCAGTGACTCGTTGTATAGGCTGTTAAATGTTAGACCTTGCGGGTACCAGCTGAATATCTTGATCCATTTCGGGAGCAGCTTGTATAGCAAGAAGCCGAATAGTACGACTCCAATCGTCATCCATAACTCAATGTTAAAACCATGCCATGCAGAAATCTCTTTACCCAATCCACCTGCTGCCGCATAGTCCGGCAGGATGGCTATGAATGCAGGGTCCAAAATGTATTTGGCCAATACGTTAGGGAAAAAGAAGATTAGCACGACGAACATCGCCAATAAAGCTGGCGGAATCAGCATGCCGATAGGCGGTTCATGCGTGGCTTTTGACAGCATTTCCGGTTTGTGTTCTCCCGCGAACGTCTTAAAGACCATGATCATACAGTAGACGAACGTCAGGACACTTGCTGCCCAAGCGACAACCGGGAAGATTACGCCGAATGTTCCCATCCCGAAAATATCCATCCCTGATGCATTCACCACACCGGTAAAGAACATTTCTTTACTCAAAAATCCATTGAATGGAGGTAAACCTGCCATTGAGAAACTGCCAATCATCGTAATCGTAAAGGAAATCGGCATGAGGCTCATTAACCCGCCCAATCTTTGCAGATTCCGGGTACCTGTCTCATGGTCAATAATTCCGACCACCATGAACAGACTTCCTTTGAAGGTGGAATGATTAACTAAATGGAAGACAGCGGCCATAATGGCTATCGCATATACCTTCGATTCATCGCCGTAGCCAAAATAAATGGCAGCAGACCCGAGTCCGAGAAGACTCATGATCAAGCCGAGCTGACTGATGGTCGAATAAGCGAGCAGAGCCTTCAAATCCCTCTGCCGCACCGCATTCCAGGATCCGTATAATAAGGTCACGATACCAATTAAGGATACGGTCCAGAACCAAACGGCCTGACCGCCGAACACGGGTGTCAACCTCGCAACTAAATAGATACCAGCTTTAACCATTGTTGCTGAATGCAGATAAGCACTGATGGGTGTCGGTGCTTCCATCGCATCAGGCAGCCAGAAACTAAATGGGAACTGAGCTGATTTCGTGAAAGCTCCCAATAAGATTAAGATCATCGCTGGCAAAAACAGGGTATGCTCAGGTAAAGAGCCAGCTTTGGAAATCATTTCACGGATGCTGTATGTATCCGTGATGAGGGAAAGGAGCAAAAGCCCGGCCAGCATAGATAAACCGCCGGAAATGGTGATCAGCATGGACTTTTGTGCCCCGTCTCTCGATTTTCGCCGCTGGTACCAATAGGCAATTAACAGGAAAGAAGAAATGCTCGTCAGCTCCCAGAACACGTACAAAACGATAACATTGTCCGAGAAAACGACTCCTAGCATGGCTCCCATAAACAACATGAGATAGACATAAAAGTTATGAAGCTCCTCACGCTGCCTGGACAGGTAGAAAATTGAATACAGAATAACGAGCGAGCCGATACCTGTGATCAGTAAACCGAATAGAAGGGATAATCCATCGACATAGGTCGTGAAATTAAGCCCAAACGCTGGCAGCCATTTGATTTCGCTGGTTAATGTGTTGCCAGATGTAGTAATTGGGATATACTGTAATAAGAAGATGAGGATAATAGCTGGAAGAAAAAGAACAAACCAGCCGATATGAAGCTTTTTGTTGAATAAACGATGGAGGAAAGGTATTAGAACCGCAAAGATAAACGGTAATAAAATCATCCAATTAATCATGTCCTCCCGCTCCCTTCATCATAGAGTAATGGTGCAGATATACAAAAGCTGCAATTATTTCGTTAAACCTTGTTATATTTGAAATATTGCAACTCTTTTATGTAATAATAATTGACTGAAAAACCTGCATGGGCTATATTCGTTATAGTCTAATGACCTACCATCTATTTAGAGGTGAACTTTTAATGAAAAAATGCAAAAGCCGAATGGACGAAAGCATCCTTGTATGTGTCTATTACGGCCCCAACGGTGATCGCTTAATTCAGCGCGGCAGTAAAATTGCCAATATGCTGGATTGTCCTCTGTACATCTTGACAGTGGACCCAAGTCCTTTTGATGAACTAGACGCTGAGAAATCCGAAAGTATCGAGAGATGGCGTCAGCTCGCCGAGGAATTGGAAGCTGAGGAATTTATTTTGAAAGATAATGAGAAACGGCCATTCGCAAAGGTGATAGCGGATGTTGCGCGTGAAAAACAAATTTCACAGATCATCCTTGGTCAAACAGCGCAAAGCCGCTGGGAACAGATTGCTAAAGGTTCGATTATAAATACTTTGCTGCGAGACATTCCATTTGTTGACCTTCATATTGTATCCGTCGCCCGGGCATTAAAGGATGACCCAGACGGCCTTTATGAAAAAGGTGTGCGCGCCTACCTCGAAAAAGAAGGCGATCAGTATCGGATAAGCTTCGAGCATACAAAAGAAAGTGAATTTGAAGGGATTTTCTTCAAAGAAATCGGCACTGATTTCAACACCGGTATCTTTAAATTCATGAAAAACAACCAAACGCTGCAAGTGACTGTGACTGATGACTATGTCAAAGAACGCTTATGATGGAGACCTCCACAAATTTATGTGGGGGTTTTTTCTTTCTTAAGAATGAAGCGTCTGTTCTAGCCTTATAGATTTACATCCACTTTAACCGGCAGCTTTTCATTTTTGTCGATTCCTAAATACCGTAATGTTTCACCAGGACTATGGTGATGATAAATATTCATGAGAATCGATATGGCAATCCCTTTCCGATAGGCGTGATAACCAAATGTCTTCCGCAGCGTATGGGTTCCAATCTTCCCGGGTATACCCGCTTCCTTCGCCGCACAGTTAATGATCCGGTATGCCTGCTGTCTGGAAATTGGCTGCTGATTTTTCTTCGATTTAAATAAGTAATCATCTGGAGAGAAATCAAAGGTATCTAAATAATGCTTTGCGGCATCCCTCACATTTTGGTTAAGGTAAAAAGCCCTTTCCTCTGAAGTCTTTGCGTCCTTAATATAAAGGAACTCCTTGAATTTCCCATCTTCCCAAATATCACCCACCCGTAACGAGAGCAGCTCGCTGACACGGAGACCGGTATTTATTCCAAAAACAAATAACAGCAAATCACGCAAGGACTGTTTTTTAAGAATTCTTTTTATGGCAGCAATCTTGCGGATATCCTTTATGGGATCAACGTATTCCAAGGATGTACCTCCTAACTATAATGTTACTTAATTGTGATGTTATCAAAAATTAAGTAACATTACAAATATAGTGACTTGTCATATTTTTTTAATTTTAATATATCAATTTAGCTGCTTTATTCAGGTGAGGAGATTCGGATTTACATGCTTGTCGCGGGCTGGGCCTTGCACATCGTTTATCATGAGCGATCAATTAATTTAGCCATATACAAAAAAGCCCCTTAAGAGGCAGGCGTAAATCTGTCTCTTAAGGGGCAAGCGGAGAATGCGGCTTTATACTTCAATTCCTCTCTCCTTAAACTCAAGTACAGTAAGAATGAACATGGCATGGGACCAGGTGAGCGGAAGAACCCAGGCAGGACGTCCAGTTACCTTATCAATCTGTTCAGCTAGCAAGCCAAGTTCGGTTGCATGGTCCACGACCCAATTATAAAGCTTCTTCGCCTCAAGCTGCTGATTGATTCGTGCATAATAAATGGCCAGCCATAGAGTTGCGATAATCCAAGGGTCACCACTTATATAAATGTCTCCAGGGAATCGTTCAATTCCTCCGATAATCTTGGAGCGGCAAAGCCTGTCAATTGTTGCGGCTGTCTGCTTCATTTTCGGATCATCAGCCTCAATCATATTGAAGGGAACCTGAAGGCCGAGTAAGCAGATATCGATTACATCATCACGGATTTGCCGGTACACTGGATATCCCTTGCGATCATATTCCATCGCAACATCCTTGCCCTGTGCTTTTTTATTCTGATAAGCTGGCTCATCTAGGCGCAGATGGAAGGCGCGAAAGAAGGAGCCGCTCGTCGCATTATAGCCGATTTGCAGGATTGTTTTCTTCATGGCCTCGGCTGTCTTAACATAAAGCTGTGCTTTATCGGCAAAGCCTTGCTTAGCAGCAAATTCAGCTGCGCCCATCAGCCCGCCATAAACTGCAGCCGCAGAATAGAAATGCTCAGCCTCCCGTTTCTCCCAGATATCCATGCTTGGGAGCGGAAGGTGAGTGACAGGATCAATGAATCTAGTTAAGAAATCCGCTCCCTTTTCAACGGTCGGCCACATTTCCTCGATAAAGGAATCATCCTTTGTAAGAGAATAGAATTGGTGCATCCCCCAAAGGATGGAGCCAGTTTCATCAATTTGCAGCCCCCAGGACGGTGCCAAATAGCCATCTAAATAATGGCGGTGCTCCCAAGAGCCGTTGTCCTCCTGTAAGGAGCAGGCAAAGCGGAAAAAGTGGCGCACGCGCTCATGGTAGCCGGCTCTGGCATAGGCTGTTGCCGTATAGGCAGCATCTCTTCCCCAGCAATAAGCATAGCCGCCAGAGTAGGCATACTCCTCATCCACCTCTGGAGCCGCAATGAATCCCCCGTTCCTATTATTCATGAGATGGAACATTAAGAGGGAACGCTCATACAAATGTTTGCCTCGTTCATCTTTAAACTCAACTGGATTTGCTTCCTTCAAGTACTGATGCCAATACTCGACCGTTTGATTGTACAGCTCATCAAAGGTAGAGTGCTTCGCTTGTCTTAAATTCTTTAAGGCTTCTTTGCCTCCCATGCCGGCTGCGATGTAAAGCGTGATGGAATGCTCCCCGTTAGCCGGGATATGAATGGGACCGTATTCAATTCCGGCAGAAGAGCGATTAGCAATGCGTTTTCCAGGGAGATAACCATCATTGGTTTCCTTAAAGGTAGCTCCGCACTGATATTTCTTCACAGGCGTGTCTGAACCAATCGCGAATCCATATTCGCGGTGGTAGTGGACAAAGCTGTCGGTCGCCTCATCAAACATAACCGTTTGATAACGGCGTTTCTCATCAATCATGAAATCGCTATAGACAACAAAGTCAAGATTTTGCGGATAATCAGAGATATTTCGGAATGTGAAGTGGCGGATGTACACATCCTGATCGGGGACAACAAAGTCAAGCTGCCTGATACTCAAGCCAACTTCTCCGAGGGTTGAAACCGTTTCTAATATATTAGTGCCGCTAATGTAGGCCTGCTGATGCTTCCATACATTATCGTGCAGGAAAAACGTCTTGATGGATCCTTCTATTCCACGGATGCCTGTGTAAAACAAATTTAAATGCTGAGGAAAGTCAATATTCGGCCATGTGATACGTTGAGCCTGCCCGTCCTTTGTTAATGAGACGAGCATACTTGAATTTCCGATAATCGCTTCCGTAATATACGGCTTCTTTTCCATACTTATCCCCCTCTATGTTGAAACACACAGTACATCAGTTTATCGTTACAAAGATTACCATGTCAACTAATAAACAGATTAATTAGAAAAGTGAGTTAATGAGTTACCAATCCTCTTTAAGTATGAAAATCATATAAAGATGATAGGTGAAATGCGAGAATGCGCTGCCGATTATAATACCCGTTTGGATGGCAGATAAACGTGCTGGACAGAAATGGATAGAAAAAGAGGGTGAGAGCTTCTATATTGAAAGGAACTATTAAGGATCATGTTAATAGTAGAATACCGCCAGTTAACGTTTCAGGCGGTTGACTCCTTCAGGACTAGCGACAGGGGTGAGCCCGCAGATGCATAGAGCACTTGAGGATGCTCCCTGCAACAAAAATCAACATTTTTTAAATGAACAGAGCCGTTTAAGAAGAAGCTGCGTTTAAATTCATTGATAAGCTTTTGGACAAAGTGGTAAGTAAGTATGATAATTTTATTATATTAATATAACTTAAAGGAGTGTAAATTCATGAAGAAGCCAAAGAGAACTCTACTTATTTTCATTATAAAGAGTATTTTACTAGCTGCTTTTTTATTCTCAGGATATATTCTTTGTGACTATCTGATTGAGCTGTATCAGCTGAAAAACACACAAGGCGCAATGGCCGATATTTATGATCAATCGGTAGCAAAGGAGAGCGATGCTGGAGAACAGGAATTTACACTCGAACACCTTCAAGAAGTTAATGAGGACATTGTCGGCTGGATATCCATTGAAGGAACCTCGATTCATTATCCTGTTGCGCAGGCAGATGATAATGAATATTACTTAACACATTCCGTTTATAAGGAGGAATCCTCTGCTGGAACCATCTTTATGGATTATCGGAATTGTCCTGCGCCATTAGGGAGCCATACGGTGCTTTATGGTCATAATATGAGGAATGGAACCATGTTCCGTGATTTGACTTCCTATAAGAAGGAAGCTTTTTGCAAGGAGAATCCGTATGTGACGTACAGCAATAAGGACGGTATCAGTAAATGGGAAGTATTCTCGGCTTATGTGACAGGTGCGGATGATAATTATATAGAAACGGATTTCCGTTCAGAGGGTGAATTTGGACAATTCCTCGAAAGGATTTCCGCGAAATCTCTCTATCATACAGGCTGCCAGGTGGAGCGGACAGATAAAGTAATAACTCTATCAACCTGCAGCTATGAGTTTGATGATGCAAGAATGGTTGTGCATGCGAAATTGATTGAGTAGAAATGTAATTTATTTGTAGGTGTGGGAAAACATTGTATAATAGAAGGAGTGATTGTGCACGAACGAAAGGAGTGCTTTGATGAAGATATTAGCAGCCTTGCTGGCACCCGGTCTATTGGTTGTGCTGTTTTCAAGGGTTACATACAGCTATGTTGTTGGGTTGCTGTTGACGGTAGCCTTGATTGCCGCATCAGCTTATCGGGGGTTTACATCTTCCTGGCCTCTGATTATTGTAGATGCGTTCTCACTTACCGCTGGTTTCTGGTATTCAAAACGGATGATTGAACGGAATCGTGCCGCTAAAAGTGCGTGAATAATCGTAAGAGTCTTTCCTTCTGGAAGACTCTTTTCTTGCATTATTGGGCATAAATGAAGAATGATGGATACGCTGTTATATAAATACGAATGCTTGTTCGCTTTCCGGTGGTTTCTAACTAGGCTATTGTGGTAAACTATTCATACTAATAGATTGTTGTGGCGGACGCAGCCTCGCCAAGTTCAATGAAGGGGGCATATGGAGTGAAGAGAGAATTTGAGCTGGTTTCCAAGTATTCACCAGAGGGAGATCAACCGGAGGCAATCAAGAAACTTGTCAAGGGCATTAATGACGGAGTGAAGCATCAAACCCTCCTTGGTGCAACGGGAACCGGGAAGACATTTACGGTCTCCAATGTCATTAAAGAGGTTAATAAACCGACCTTAATTATTGCCCATAATAAGACACTCGCTGGACAGTTATACAGCGAGTTTAAGGAGTTTTTCCCGAATAATGCTGTCGAATATTTTGTCAGCTACTATGATTATTATCAGCCAGAGGCCTATGTCCCGCAGACAGATACCTTCATTGAGAAGGATGCGAGCATTAATGATGAGATTGATAAGCTGCGCCACTCGGCGACCTCGGCTCTTTTTGAACGGAATGATGTCATCATTATTGCCAGTGTTTCCTGCATCTATGGACTCGGTTCTCCGGAGGAATACAGGGAGATGGTCGTCTCCATAAGAAGCGGCATGGAGCTTGAACGGAATCAGCTGCTGCGCAGGCTGGTTGATATCCAATATGAACGAAATGATTTGAACTTCCACCGTGGAACATTCCGGGTAAGGGGAGATGTGGTAGAAATTTTCCCAGCCTCCAAGGATGAACACTGCATACGCATTGAATTCTTCGGTGATGAAATCGAACGGATTCGCGAGGTGGATGCCCTTACCGGAGAGATTCTTGGCGAACGTGAGCATGTCGCTATATTCCCGGCATCCCACTTCGTTACACGTGAGGAGAAGATGCGCATCGCTATTGAAAATATTGAGAAGGAACTCGAGGAGCAGCTTGCCCATTTCCGTGAGGAAGGGAAGCTTCTTGAGGCTCAGCGGCTGGAACAGAGAACAAGGTATGACCTGGAGATGATGCGTGAAATGGGCTTTTGCTCCGGTATTGAGAACTACTCGCGTCATTTGACCCTGCGTCCTGCAGGCTCGACACCATATACCTTGCTCGATTACTTCCCGGACGATTTCCTGATGGTCATTGATGAATCCCATGTGACAATTCCGCAAATCAGAGGAATGTTCAATGGGGACCGGGCTAGAAAAGAAGTACTTGTGAACCATGGGTTCCGTCTGCCTTCTGCTATGGATAACCGCCCTCTGCATTTCAAGGAATTTGAAGAGCATATCAATCAGATCGTTTATGTATCTGCTACCCCTGGACCATATGAGGAGGAGCATTCACCAGGTGTGATCGAGCAGATAATCCGTCCAACTGGTCTTCTGGACCCGAATGTTGATGTCCGTCCGATTGAAGGACAGATTGATGATCTGCTTGGTGAGATTAATGACCGCATTGCGAAGAATGAGCGGGTACTTGTGACAACATTGACGAAGAAGATGTCTGAGGACTTGACCGATTATTTGAAGGAGCTAGGCGTGAAGGTTCAGTACCTTCATTCGGAGATTAAAACACTCGAACGGATTGAGATCATCCGCGATCTCCGCCTCGGTAAATATGATGTGCTTATCGGCATCAATCTGCTCAGGGAGGGACTTGATATACCGGAAGTCTCCCTTGTTGCGATATTGGATGCGGATAAGGAAGGATTCCTGCGTTCTGAGCGTTCGCTTATCCAAACGATTGGGCGGGCGGCGCGTAATGCAAACGGTCATGTCATCATGTATGCGGACCGGATGACGAATTCCATGGAGATTGCCATCTCAGAGACGAAGCGGAGAAGGGCGATTCAGGAAGCCTATAATATTGAGCATGGCATTACACCGAAGACAATCCAGAAGGATATTCGGGATGTTATACGTGCCACGCAGGCAGCAGAAGCAGGGGAAGAGGAGCGTACGGCAAAACAATATGAGAACCTGTCTAAGAAAGATCGCCAGCAGGTTATCGCCCGTATGGAGAAAGAGATGAAGGATGCAGCCCGCGCCCTGGACTTTGAGCGTGCGGCTGAGCTTAGGGACTTGATATTAGAGCTGAAAGTGGAAGGATGAACAAAGGATGGCATTAGATAAAATCATTGTTAAAGGAGCAAGGGAGAATAATCTGAAGGATATCGATGTGACGATTCCGCGTGACCAATTGGTTGTTTTGACAGGACTCTCCGGCTCCGGTAAATCATCGCTCGCCTTTGATACGATTTATGCGGAAGGTCAGCGGCGCTATGTGGAGTCTTTGTCCGCTTATGCGCGGCAATTCCTTGGTCAAATGGATAAACCGGATGTGGACAGCATTGAAGGGCTGTCCCCTTCTATCTCCATTGACCAGAAAACGACGAGCCGCAACCCTCGTTCAACGGTGGCGACTGTAACGGAAATTTATGATTATATGAGGCTTTTGTATGCCCGGGTCGGAAAACCAATCTGTCCGAAGCATGGAATTGAAATTACCTCCCAAACCATTGAGCAGATGGTGGACCGAATATTAGAGTATCCGGAGCGGACGAAAATTCAGGTGCTTGCTCCTGCGGTGACAGGCAGAAAAGGGACTCATGCCAAGCTTCTTGAGGATATTAAGAAGCAAGGGTATGTAAGGGTCCGCATAGATAATGAAATGTATGATTTGGACGATAATATTGAGCTTAATAAGAATAAAACCCACTCTATCGAAGTGGTCATTGACCGGATAGTCGTGAAGGAGGGCATAGCATCACGACTATCTGATTCCCTTGAGTCAGCGCTTGCCATCGGACATGGGAAAGTCATGATTGATGTCATCGGCCAAGAGGAGCTTCTCTTCAGCGAACATCATTCCTGTCCATATTGCGGTTTCTCCATTGGTGAGCTGGAGCCGCGTATTTTCTCCTTTAATAGTCCATTCGGTGCTTGCCCGACCTGCGATGGACTTGGATATAAGCTGAAGGTTGACCGAGATGCGGTCATTCCAGATCCGGAATTGACGCTGCGCCAGCATGCGATTGCTCCTTGGCAGCCAACGAGCTCACAATATTATCCGAAGCTGCTTGAGTGTATTGCTGACCATTATGGCATTGATATGGATGTGCCGGTTTCTCAGCTAAGAGAGGATCAATTAGATAAGATTCTGTATGGTTCAGACGGAGAGAAAATTCATTTCCGCTATGAGAATGATTTCGGCCAAATTCGTGAGAATGATGTGGAGTTTGAAGGGGTGCTGAATAATGTGGAGCGCCGCTATAGGGAAACGACTTCAGATTATATCCGTGACCAGATGGAGAAATATATGGCCGAGCAGAAATGCCCGACGTGTAAAGGATACCGCTTGAAGAAAGAAAGCATGGCTGTTCTGGTAGACGGACGTCATATCGGCCAGGTGACTGAGCTTTCCATTCAGGATGCTTATAAATTCTTCGATGGCTTAAAGCTGTCAGATAAGGATATGAGCATCGGCCGATCTATTTTCCGAGAAATCAAAGAGCGGCTTGGGTTCCTCAATAATGTGGGGCTTGAATATTTAACACTGAGCAGGGCAGCCGGCACGCTTTCCGGCGGAGAAGCCCAGCGAATCCGCCTGGCTACTCAGATCGGATCCCGCTTGACGGGTGTTCTTTATATTCTGGACGAACCGTCTATCGGGCTTCATCAGCGTGACAATGATCGATTGATTGAGGCGCTGCGCAGCATGCGGGATATCGGGAACACGCTTATCGTTGTCGAGCATGATGAGGATACGATGCTTGCAGCTGATTACTTAATTGATGTTGGTCCTGGTGCCGGCTCACATGGTGGGCAAATTGTTGCTGCAGGTACCCCGGAGGAGGTCATGAAGAATCCGAATTCCTTAACCGGGCAATATCTATCAGGAGAGAAGTTCATTCCGCTTCCGCATGAACGCAGGCAAGGAAATGGGCAGAAGATTGAGATACGCGGAGCACGCGAGAATAATCTTCGCAATATCAATGTCTCCTTCCCGCTTGGAACATTTGTCGCGGTAACCGGTGTATCAGGCTCAGGTAAAAGTACGCTTGTGAATGGAATTCTTCATAAGGCATTGGCGCATAAGCTGCACCGAGCCAAGGCGAAGCCAGGCCTTCATAAGGAGATAAGAGGGATTGAGGCGCTTGAGAAGGTTATTGATATCGACCAATCTCCAATCGGCCGGACACCGCGCTCTAACCCGGCTACCTATACAGGGGTGTTTGATGATATTCGTGATGTATTTGCCTCCACGAATGAGGCGAAGGTGCGAGGCTATCAAAAGGGCCGCTTCAGCTTTAATGTAAAGGGCGGACGTTGTGAGGCCTGCCGTGGGGACGGTATTATCAAAATAGAGATGCATTTCCTGCCGGATGTTTATGTACCTTGTGAGGTTTGTCATGGCAAACGGTACAACCGTGAAACATTAGAGGTCACCTATAAAGGGAAGAGTATTTCTGATATCCTGGATATGACGGTCGATGAGGCCCTTCAATTCTTTGAAAACCTTCCGAAGATCAAGCGGAAGATTCAAACCATCCATGATGTGGGACTCGGATATATTAAGCTCGGGCAGCCGGCTACAACCTTATCTGGGGGAGAAGCCCAGCGGGTGAAATTAGCAAGTGAGCTTCATAGGCGCTCAAACGGACGTTCGCTCTATATTCTGGATGAGCCGACGACAGGGCTGCATGTGGAGGATATTTCCCATCTGCTGAAAGTATTGCAGAGACTCGTTGATAATGGGGATACTGTGCTGGTTATTGAGCATAACTTGGATGTCATCAAGGCAGCTGATTACTTGATTGACCTTGGTCCTGAGGGCGGCGAAAAGGGCGGAACCATTCTTGCATCCGGCACGCCTGAGCATATTGCAGAGACTCCAGAATCCTATACGGGTCAATATTTGAAGCCTATTCTTGAACGCGACCGCAAGCGGATGGAGGAAAGGCTGACGCAGAAGGCAGGTCAGTAACCAGACTTTGTTGGCCGGCTAATGGTCACCATGCACCATGATAAGAATACGGATGATTGCGTAAAGGAAAGGCGCGGGTATCAATTATGGGACGAATCGTCAGGTGATTGCTGCCCGTGCCTCTCTTTTCCTTGAAAATAGGCATTTGTGGAAACCTTTCTTGTTGTTAATCGTACATGTTAGAAGGAACAGTTTACGCATACACATAACGTCATAAATTTTTGCATAGGTTTAAACCATGTTATAAGGGAGATGACTGATATGAATGATGAAAAAAAACGAATTCTGGAAATGGTGAAGGAAGGCCTTTTAAATGCGGATGAGGCATTGCTTCTGCTCGAACAATTAGACAAGAAAGAAAAGCTCATCCAAGAAGAAAGCCAGCAAGAATCGAGAGAGCTTGCAACGACTGCGCAGCCTGAAGGTGAGAAGAGACAAGAGCAGCAAACGAAGAAGTCTGTCTCAACGATGGACCGTATCTTGGGCGTTGTAGATGATGTCGTGAAGAAAATTAAAGATATCGATTTTGACTGGAATTTCGGATCCAGCATAGAGATTGACCACTTATACCACCAGGAAGCAAAGCCTTTCCAAATCATTGATATTGATGTAGCTAATGGAGAGGTGTCTATCATTCCGTGGGATCAGAATGTGGTGGATATTGAATGCAAGGCGAAGGTATATCGAGCTGAAACAACAACAGAAGCGAGGGAGAAGCTTCAAAACCAAATCGTGAATAAGATTGAGAATGGCAAGCTGAAGTTCATGCTTCAAGACCGTGCCATTAAATTAAAAGCGGTTATTAAGGTGCCGAACAGTCAATATCAGGAGCTTCGGGTCCGCTTGTTCAACGGAAGCATCAATGGAGAAAATCTTAAGGTTGATGAGATTAAGACGAAGACAGCGAACGGAACCATCTCCTTCCGTGACTTCCATACACGTGAGGCTGAATTTGAGACGGTTAACGGTTCTATTAAGCTGAATTCCTTTGATGCAGGTGAGCTGGAAATCGATACGATGAATGGATCTATTCAGGTGGATGGCGCATTCCGCACTGCCGATGTTCAAACCATTAATGGGAGTATTCAGTGCAAGCAAACAGGCCAATACGGAGAAACCCTTCGTGCTAAGGCGCAGGCAGGAAGCATTAATTTGCAAATCCCGCAAGGCATTAGCTGTGACGGTGAGTTAAAGTCGAATCTTGGCAGTTTCAATCTTGACTTGAAGGGTATTCAAGTTATTGAAGAGAAGAATGACATTGTTCAAAAGATGCTTCGCTTCCAATCAACGGTGGAAGAACAGCATTCCATGCATGTGTTTGCCGAATCCAAGGCAGGAAGCATTAAAGTAAAGCATACGCTTTAAAAAGTTATGCGTATGATTTAAAGGAGTTGTGAGAACAACTATATGAAGAAGAAGCTTATGAGAACCAATTACTCCGATAAGGTTTTATTGGGAGTATTAGGCGGGATTAGCCGGTATTTCGGCATTAAGCCGATTATTCTGCGTGTACTATTCGTTATCGGTTTAATTCCGACCAGTTTTCTGTTAATCATCCCTTATACAATACTTAGTTACATTATGCCGAGGGAGCGCGTGGAGGAGGATCGCAAATGAAATGGGTTTTGAAAATACTCGTCAATGCAGCGGTTTTCGTTTTATTGATGCAAGTATTTGAAGGTGTGCATGTTTCCGGATTTGGAACAGCGATTATCGCGGCAATCGTCTTGTCCATTTGTAATGTCATTGTCAAACCGATTGTTACCGTCTTGACGCTGCCGATTACGATTGTGACATTGGGCATTTTCTTGCTCTTTATCAATACGATTGTGCTCAGCATTGTCGATGCCATGATGGGCAGTGCTTTTCAAATCGATGGATTTTGGTTGACCTTCCTTGTTTCGGTGATTTTATCCTTCGTGAATACCATCATGGAAAGCGTGACGGATTAAGAAAGAAAGGCCTGAAGCGGGCAAACTGCTTCAGGCCTTTCTTATTGAACGATAAAGGTGTCATATCCGAGCCTTTGGAGCTCTGAGGCAAGCTGTTCTGCTCGATGCTTACTGGAGAAGGCTCCGACCTGCACCTTGTACAGCTTCTGCTTCTGAGTGGCAGCTTGTCTATTCTTCGTGAGACCATAATGGGACACAATTGACTGGGCGATTGACTGGGCGCATTGCGTTCGATAATCCTCCTTCTTGAGCAGCCTGCTTTCAATCTTATGTGTCATGAAACCACATTCGACCAGAACAGCTGTCATTCGCGTTTCCCGAAGTACGTGGAAATTGGCTGTCTTTACTCCTCGATTTTTGCGTCCGGTAGCGGTAATGAGCTTCTCTTGGATCTCTGCGGCTAGGATTTGGGCATCCCTTGGCTTGGATGAGTGTATAAAGGTCTCTATTCCCTCAGCCTCGTGCCAGCCGCCGTTTCCTGCTGCATTAGCATGGATGGATAGGAAGCAATCAGCACCAAGCTCATTGGCTTTTGCTGTCCGTACTTCTAACGGGACATCCTGCTCATCATTATGCGTGAACAGCACCTCTAGATTCGTATAACCTGAAAGAAAATCACGTACATAGAGAGCAACTGCCCGATTAAATTCATATTCCTTCATCCCATCCGGCGTCCGCTTGCCTAGAGTGGAATAACCATGTCCTGCATCAAGAACAATCTTCAAGCTTATAACCCCCTCTTTCTTTTATCCTTACTATATGAGACAAGCCTACAAACGGGACCATAAAAAAGAAAAAAGACAAACCTGAAAAGCTTGGCAGGTTTGTCTAGTGGGTTGTCTTATTTACATAAGGAATAAGCGTCTTTATCAACGATAAGGGTTACATGCGGATGGGATTGAAGGATGGTCGCAGGCAGCTCTTCTGTCATCTCTCCATGAATCATGCCATGGATTGCTTCTGCTTTTGCTTTGCCGGAGGCTAGAAGCAGAATTTCCTTGCTCTTCATGATTGTGCCGATTCCCATGGTGATGGCTTGCGTTGGCACCTCATCAATGGATTCGAAGAAACGGGCATTTGCTTGGCGCGTGCTTTCCTTTAAATCAATGATATGTGTGTCTCCTGTGAAAGGAGTCCCTGGTTCATTGAAGCCGATATGTCCGTTAGATCCAATTCCGAGTATTTGAAGGTCAACTTGTCCAAGTGACTCAATAATTTCCTCGTATCGTTTACATTCCTTTGCATGATCCTCCGTATCTCCGCTTGGGATGTGTGTATGCTCCTTCGGAATCTCAAGGTATTTGAAAAGATGCTCATACATAAAGGTGAAATAACTGTTTTTATCCTCTTGTGGAAGCCCGATGTATTCATCCAGATTGACTGTATGGATATCCTTGTAGCTTGTCCCATTTTGCTGATGGTCTTCGATTAATTCCTTGTATAGCCCAACCGGTGTACTGCCCGTAGCTAACCCGAGAACGGCATTCGGTTTTTCTTGAACCTTCTTAATGAGAATTTCAGCGGCTTTCTTGCTCATTTCATCATAATTTTCTACTACGATAATCTTCATGTTGATTTGTGACATTACTTTGATTCTCCTCTATAGGCAATTTTTCCTCGGCAAATGGTTGCGCGTACCTGGCAGTCTTCATCGAGAATGACGATATCTGCTTCTTTCCCAGCAGCAATGCTGCCCTTCTTGTCATATATATTCAATTGCTTGGCAGGATTGACGGCGGCCATTTGAACGGCATCTCTTAATGAGCAGCCGGTGAATTCCATCATGTTCTTTAAGGCATCATTCATTTTAAGGATGCTTCCTGCAAGGGCTCCGTCAGCCAATCGTGCTTCCTTGCCTTTAACGAACACATCTTGTCCGCCAAGATCATAAGTGCCGTCTGAAAGTCCTTTGGCACGCATCGCATCCGTAATAAGGATGGTTCGGTCCACTCCTTTCAGCTTAAGTGCAAGGTTCACCATTTCAGGGGATACATGGATTCCATCGACGATTATTTCTGCATAAATATCTTCATTCATGAGAGAAGCTCCTGCTGCACCGATATCGCGATGATGCAGGCCGGTCATCTGATTGAATAGATGAGTAGCTTGGCTTAGCCCCTCGGACGCTGCCTCCATTGCCTGCTCATAGGTTGCACCTGTGTGGCCGATGGATGGGATGATATCTGCTGCAGTCAATAGTTCAACCAATTCTTTGCCGCCTGGCTCCTCTGGGGCGAGTGTAACTTGTTTAATGGTGTGTCCGGAGATCTCGGACCATTTCTTGAACAATTCGGGGTCAGGGTTAATGATATATTGAACTGGTTGGGCACCAGCCTTTGAAGGATTGACGAAGGGACCTTCTAAATGAACGCCGATGACGTCGGCTTTTCCAGAAATGTTCTCAGACTTGCTGTATTGTTGAACTGTTTGCAAAGCCTGTTCGATATTTTCAGGAGATTGAGTCATAGTCGTGGCTAAAAAGGATGTCGTACCTTCTTTAGGGAGGGTATTCGCCATGCAGTTGAGGGCATCCGTCGTACCATCCATGACATCGCTTCCACCAGCACCATGAATATGCATATCAATAAACCCGGGAACCACGACTTCGTTTTGCGCAATCGTTAATACCTCATCGGCTTGTTCGGGAGCTTGGTGTGCTGGCCCTATCTCTTTTATGATTTCACCATCAATTAGTATATATCCGTCTTGCAGGATGGAATCTTCAAGATAGATAGTGGCATTCTTGATTAGTATGGTCATTCTCTCAGCTCTCCTTTTATGAATATTTCTATCCTTATCCTACCGTATCCTACGCCAGAAAAACAGAATTAAATCTCTGTTAGTGTATGGTTTAATAGGAAATAATGATAAAATGGAAACACGATTTCCGAATAATGTTCAGGGAGGGAGTTTTTTTGCCCAAAGTAAAAACAGTAGATCTCATTGATGAGTTTAATCTTGAACTGATCAGTGGCGAAGAAGGCATCAATAGACCAATTACAGTAAGTGATTTATCAAGGCCTGGACTTGAAATCGCCGGATATTTTGATTATTACCCGGCTGACCGTATTCAAATCCTCGGTATGACTGAATTGACATTTTTCTCCAGACTCACTCCTGAAGAGCGTTTAAGCCGGATGGAGAGTCTATGCAGTGATATTACACCATGTATTATTGTCACGAGAGGCATTGATATTCCAGAAGAACTAATTCTCGCATCAGAGAAGGTATCCGTCCCAGTTCTTCGCAGTACGACGAAAACAACACGCTTCTCAAGCCGCTTAACGAATTTCCTTGAAAGTAAATTAGCACCGACAACTGCTGTCCATGGAGTGCTTGTTGATATTTATGGCGTTGGCGTTATGATAACAGGAAAAAGCGGTGTAGGTAAAAGTGAAACAGCCCTTGAGCTTGTAAAGAGGGGGCATCGTCTCGTTGCCGATGACTGTGTTGAAATCCGGCAGGAGGACGATGATACCTTAGTCGGAACATCACCTGAATTAATTGAGCATTTGCTTGAAATCAGGGGAGTGGGCATCATCAATGTGATGACCTTATTTGGTGCAGGGGCCGTTCGCAGCCATAAAAAGATTTCACTTGTTATCAATCTTGAGCTTTGGGACCAGCAAAAGAATTATGATAGGCTAGGTCTTGAGGAAGAAAAAGTGCGCATAATCGATACAAATATTACGCGCATGAATATCCCAGTCCGCCCAGGCCGGAATATCGCGGTCATTATTGAGGTGGCTGCTATGAATTTCCGTCTGAAGCGAATGGGTGTGAACACGGCTCAGCAATTCACAGAAAAGCTGAACGAAGCCATTGAACATGATAAACATGAATAAAGAGGTGGACAAACAAAATGGGGACGATTGGGACAATTGATCGGGTAGCGATTCAGATTGGATCTGTATCGATTTACTGGTATGGAGTCATTATTGGTCTTGGTGTCTTTCTCGGGTTGTGGCTTGCGATGCGGGAATCCGAACGCCGAGGACTTGATAAAGATGTTTTTATTGATTTGCTGATTTATGCGGTACCAATATCCATTATCAGTGCAAGGATTTATTATGTTATTTTTGAATGGTCTTATTATAAGGATCACTTAGGCGATATCGTGAAGATATGGAATGGCGGGATTGCCATTCATGGGGCTCTTATTGGAGCTGTCATCACGACAATTGTGTTTGCTAAGATGAAGAATTTATCCTTCTGGAAGCTCGCTGATATTGCTGCTCCATCTATTATTCTTGGACAGGCAATTGGGCGCTGGGGTAATTTCATCAACCAAGAGGCATATGGTAATGAAGTGAGCCGCAGTTTCCTGGAGAATTTATTCCTTCCAGATTTTATCATTAATCAAATGTACATAAATGGAGCCTATCATCATCCAACCTTCCTGTATGAATCTGTGTGGAATATTGTTGGGTTTGCCATTCTGATTGGATTGCGCAGGGTGAATCTCCGCCAAGGCGAGCTCTTCCTGACCTATGTCATTTGGTATTCCATCGGAAGGTTCTTCGTTGAAGGCTTACGTACGGATAGTTTGATGCTGTTTGATACATTGCGCATGGCACAGCTGTTATCCCTGGTGCTTATTTTCACTGGCATCATTTTAATCATTGTTAGACGAAAGCTTGGCCATTCACAGAAGAAATATCTCGATATGTAAGCGATAAGGGGAAAAGGGGGAGGAGTGTTTTTGACGAAAAGTACATGGGTTAAAGGGCTGCAGTCTGGTCTAAAGACAACTTGGATGCTTGGGAAGGTTATCTTCCCGATTACGTTATTTGTCTCTATTTTGCAGTATACGCCTGTCTTGCCGTGGCTGATTGATTTAATCAGCCCGGCGATGGGCTTGATTGGTCTGCCAGGTGATGCGGCTATTCCGCTTGTTCTTGGGAACTTTTTGAACCTGTATGCCGGAATCGGCGGCATTCTGGCCCTTGACTCATTGACGGTGAAGGAAGTGTTCATCATCGCAGTGATGCTGTCCTTTTGTCATAACCTCTTTATAGAAACGAGTGTTGCCTTAAAGGTTGGTGTTAAACTGTGGGTAGTCTTGGCGACTAGGATTGGTCTTGCCCTCATCTCTGCAGTTGTCATCAACCTTGTTTGGCAAGGGGGCAGCGAAGTCATCCAATATGGCGGAGCGGTCGGCGGTGAAGAGACCATCACCGGTATTGGGGCCATTCTATGGAACGGGCTGGCAGCGGCAACAACAGGCACGCTGAAGCTTGCGTTAATCATTATCCCGCTCATGCTGGTGATTCAAATTATGAAGGATTTGAATTGGCTGAAGCTCTTCTCGACCTGGATGAAGCCGGTGACGAAAATGCTTGGCATGAAGGAAAATACATCGATGACACTTGTTGCAGGTCTTGTCATTGGCCTGGCGTACGGGGCAGGTGTCATGCTTGAGGCAGTCCGTGAAGACGGTGTCAGCAGGAAAGATATCACCATCGCCTTTATCTTCCTAGTGGCCTGCCATGCCGTTGTAGAGGATACGGTGATTTTTATCCCGCTCGGAGTTCCGGTCATTCCGCTCCTCATCATCAGGCTTGTAACGGCGATCCTGTTAGCCATGATCATTTCACGAATTTGGGCAAGAGTGGATGCAAAGAAAGGAAAGGTAAACCCTAGTGGACAAGAAAATCACAACCCTATTATTTGATTTAGATGGAACATTAATTGATACAAACGAATTGATCATTGCTTCATTTCTTCATACATTAGAGCATTATTATCCAAATCAATATACTCGTGAGGACGTGTATGAATTCATCGGTCCTTCTCTTCGCGAAACATTTAGCAGATTAGACCTTGAGCGTGCTGAGGAAATGATTGAGCATTACCGCGCGCACAATCATCTCCATCATGATTCGCTTGTCCGAGAGTATGAGGGTGTATTTGATACCATTCAAGAACTAAAGGAACGTAATTATAAAGTCGGCATCGTCACCACGAAGATGCGTAAAGCCGTAGAGCCAGGCTTGGTAAAGGGAAGGCTTGACCAATTCTTTGATGTGATTGTTACTTATGATGATGTCAAGAACACGAAGCCGGACCCAGAGCCGATTGAACTCGCTTTGAAATTGATTGGTTCATCTGCAGAGGAAACGATTATGGTTGGCGACAACAGCCATGACATCCTTGCAGGCAAAAATGCCGGCACGAAAACGGCTGGTGTGGCTTGGACGATTAAAGGAAGAGATTATCTCGAGCAATATGGCCCGGACTATATTCTTGATAATATGCGTGATCTCTTGGCGATTGTGGAAGCATGAGAAGAACAAGGCGCTATCCGTTGAAGGGTGAAGGCAACTCGTTATGGCATATTTATAAGACGGTTTCCTTCTGGAAGGTATTCCGTAATGTCCTTGTGCTTATGATTGCACGCTACACGCCATTTATGCGCCTGAAGAACTGGCTGTACCGTTCCTTTACGGGTATGAAGATTGGCGATCAAACATCCATTGCCTTCATGGTGATGCCGGATATTATGTATCCGGAAATGATTAAGATTGGACGCAACTCGATTATTGGCTACAATTCAACGATTCTCGCTCATGAATATTTGATTAAAGAATACCGGCTTGGAGAGGTTGTGATTGGTGATGAGGTCATGATTGGCGCTAACACAACGATTCTTCCCGGCGTGACGATTGGTGACGGCGCCATCGTCTCAGCCGGAACACTCGTCCATCGTGATGTTCCAGCCGGCGCCTTCGTTGGCGGCAACCCGATGAAGATGATTTATACAGCTGAAGAAATGAAGAAACGACAGGGAGAGGCAGATCCTTTTTAGGGGTTTGTCTCTTTTTGTTTTATACTAAAAGGGAGGAATCCATCCTTTATCTAGAGGTGAACAGACAAATGAAAAACAATATATTGATTATAGAGGACGAGCCCCAGCTCGCCAGGCTTTTACAGCTTGAGCTCCAGTTTGAGGAGTTTGATACGGCTATCGCTCATACAGGTAGGGAAGGCTTGGAAGCCTTTCAGAGAGGGAGCTTTGACCTTGTCCTGCTGGATATTATGCTGCCGGAAATGAACGGCCTCGAGGTGCTGAAATATATCCGGGCTAAATCCTTGGTGCCTGTTATTCTATTAACAGCCAAGAGTGATGTGAAGGATAAGGTGGAAGGACTCAATCTCGGTGCAAATGATTATGTCACAAAACCATTTGAATTTGAAGAATTGCTCGCCCGGATTCGCGTTAACTTGCGCTATCATTCCGCAGCAGCTGCCGTAGCGCCTGTGATCAATGAGTACCGCTATGGCTCTATTCATGTCAATATTGACAGCCATACGGTCACACAGGATGGCAAGGTGGTTGAGCTGACGCCGAGAGAATTTGATTTGCTCGTCCACTTTATGAGGAATACGAATATCGTTCAATCGCGAGAACAGATTCTCGATGCCGTTTGGGGATTTGATTATTACGGAGATACGAATGTAGTGGATGTGTATGTCCGCTATCTTCGTCAAAAATTAGGCAATTCGGTCATTCGGACGGTCAGAAGCGTCGGGTATGTGATGAAGGAGGAATAGGGATGAAATTACAAACAAGAATCAATCTATTATCCACTGTCCTCACACTCTTTATTTTCATAATCAGCTTCACTGGTATTTACTATTTGTACAAATACCTGGCCTATGACACGGAATACCACCGGCTGCAGATGGAGGGGGATGAAATACTAGCAGCCATCAGTGAGCTCGACGGTACGGCGAATATTGATACCCTCCTCCGTTCCTACATTCCGCAGAACGGGATGATTTATATTACGGATGAGGATAACCAGGCCCTTTTGCGCCTTCAGGCAACATCCACTGCAGATAAGATGGATTATGCACTAAAGGAAGGGGAGAAGTATACCGTTTCAGAGTGGGAGGGCGAGCTTGTAATGGCCATTCGCTATCCGATGATCTGGCCAGATCAGTCAGTGGTGAATGTACATCTCGTCCAGCCCCTGCAAGAGGTGTCTGCGAATATGACCATTTTGAAATGGATCTTAATCCTCATCACCCTGCTTGCAATCATTCCCATCTATTTGGCAAGTCAGCTGCTCGTACGGCTGATTGTCCTCCCGATTCAAAGACTGACCAGTACGATGAGGCGGAATATCTCTGATTCCAGATATGACAAGCTGGAGCTCCCGGACAATAAGAAGGGAGAAATTGCTGAGATGACCTATACGTATAATTCGCTTATGGATAAGCTAGAGGACAGCTATAATAAGCAGCAGCAATTCGTCGGAAATGCCTCTCATGAATTGAAAACACCGCTCACAATCATTGAATCCTACGCAAAGCTACTGCAGCGCAGAGGATTTAAGAATGAAGATATTAACCGTGAGGCATTGGAGGCGATTACCTCGCAAACGGGGCAAATGAAGGTGATGATAGAGCAGATGCTAGAACTCGCAAAGGCCAATGAAACGCTGCAGCTGAAATGGGAGTCTGTTACTACAACTGCGCTCCTGACGGAAATTATCGACAGCTTTCAAAAGGCTTATAAGCGGGAGGTTACCCTTCACGGCGAGGAATTCTCCTTCTCGACAGATGTATCCAAGCTAAGGCAGATGATGTTCATCCTCCTTGATAACGCCCGTAAATACAGCGAAGGGAAAATCGATGTCTTCGTTGAAAAGGGCAATGACATCACCATTCAAGTCAGGGATTATGGGCCTGGGATTAAGGAAGAGGATATCCCCCATATTTTTGACCGATTCTACCGCGTGAATAAAGACCGTAATCGCCAAACAGGCGGAACGGGGCTTGGACTGGCTATTGCGAAGGATTTCGCCGGGCTTCTTGGCGGGACGATAACGGTGGAAAGTGTGCTTGGGGAAGGAACGTCCTTTATCATTACCCTGCCAAAGGAGGTAGAAAAGCATGACTAAGAAACGCCTTTGGATCTTGCCTATTTTTCTCCTTATCTGCATTATCCTCTTTGCAGGGTATGCTTATAATCAAATCATCACGAAGACGACCTTTGGAGAAGCAGAAATCAAAAATCGAGTCTCCTCTCTTTATAATGGAGAAGTCCAATCGATGACGAAAAAGAATGATCAATACAAGGTCATCTTCACGAAAAATGACGATGTCTATCAGGTCATCGTCGATGAGATAAACGGTACCTTCGCTGATTTGAAGGTAGTTAAAAAGGGAACTAAGCAAGAGGAACAATCGGAAACAAACGAGGAGGTACCGACAGAGGAAAAGCCTGCTGAACCAGCAGAGATCAAGCGGCTCACAGAGAATCAAGTCAGAGATATCGCGCAATCTAAGTTTAACGGTGAGATAGATGAGATTGAATTTGTCTCAACGGATGACGGCGGTTATTACAATGTCGATATGGAAAATGACGAGGATGAGGCAACCCTGCAAATCCATGCGCTCACTGGGGAAATCATCACCATCACGTATGATGACTGATCTCCTCATGTCATTCTAATCTTTCTTCTCCTTTCTCATGAAACTCTAATCTTTCTCTAATTTACGCTTAATGTGGACGTTCTACAATACAAGTAAGTTAAAGAAATGAAGGAGAGATAATCATGAAGAAATTATTCATCGGACTAACCATTTCAGCAGCGGTATTTGGAGGATTTGCCCTTGCACAATCTATGACAACAGGCTCTGCGGCCAACCAGGAGAAGACAAGCCCGAAGCTGATGACCGAACAGGAAGCAAAGGACATCGCATTGAAGGAAGTAAACGGAACAATCATAGAGGCGGAATATGATCATGACGACAACCGCCCGCATTATGAATTTGAAATCCAAAGCAATAAAGAAGAAGTAAACGTTGAGGTTGATGCCAAGACAGGAAAAGCAACCATTACTGAGCGTGAAACAGTCCAAGCTGCAGCGGTAAAGGAAGAAAAAGCGAATGCTGCCCAAACAAACAAAGCCAATGAAGCTGCAGCCAAGAAAGCGGTCATCACAAAAGCTGAAGCCATCAAGAGTGCGAAAACAGTCGCAAAAGGTACAGTTACAAAAGTGGAATTGGACCATGATGATGATGACCAAACTCAAGTATATGAGCTTGAATTCAAGGACGGAAACGTCGAATATGATGTAGAAGTCGATGCCTATACAGGAAAAATTCTTAAAGTAGAACAAGATTTAGAAGACTAAGCTTTGCAGAGACAGGCGGAGGAACCCGGATGGGTTTCTCCGCTTTTTTTGCTGCTATTCAAATTAGGTGGGGAAAATGGATTCCTCCTGAATAGGCTCTAAAATCAAAAAGGCGTAATTAAGGTATGTATGTTTTTGGGCAAAGTGGGTTCAGATAAATAGATGCGATGCTAAAAAACATGTCAGCTTGTCTGTTTTTTGTCTTCTGGGCATGGACGGAGGTTCTTTATGAATGGAATTTTCCGTATATCTTCGTTTTAAGGGCGAATTACCAAGGTTTAAGAGCGAAACACCCCCATTTAAGGGCGAACGCATCTTTTTATGGGCGAAATCAATCGGGTATGGGCGGAACAGGCGAATGGCTGAAAAGGGGTTTC
Source organism: Gracilibacillus sp. Marseille-QA3620 (assembly GCF_054950035.1). Classification (NCBI taxonomy): domain Bacteria; kingdom Bacillati; phylum Bacillota; class Bacilli; order Caryophanales; family Bacillaceae; genus Gracilibacillus; species Gracilibacillus sp. Marseille-QA3620. The sequence goes on along the minus strand of NZ_CM143102.1, from coordinate 3,800,178 downwards.
CAAATAGAATGTCGAAATACATAAAAAGAAGGAGTGAGTACATTTGATTGAAGGTAAGGATACAGTCATCCAGCACTATCGGGATTCCATTAATCAAGCCGCTCAATGGAAGTATATAACGGACAAGAAATGGCGCACACCGATTGCGGAGAGGAAATGGACGATTGGGGAAGTGGCCGGGCATTTTATTCGTTGGGACGATTTCGTGCGAACAAAGCGAATTCCCTTTTTTCAAAAAGGCGGCCCATTCCCGGAGAGCCCGGATGTCCATCAGACGAACCAGGAATCAGCGGCTATCAGCCGACAACGCAGCCAGGAAGAAACGATTGCAGCATTTATAGAAGGCCGCCAAAAATTAATCGCTGCCATTCAACTGCTAGATGACGAAGGGTGGGAGCGGGAATTCCTATTGAAGCATACACCCATCACCTTGGCTGTTTATTTTCAAGGTCAAATCGAGCATGATAAGCATCACTTTAGACAGATTGAATCAGCGAGGCATGAGCGATGAGCAGGCCTGTATTTATTTCTCTCCTCATTCTCATGCTCGTGAATCTTTGGCTCGGAATGGCAGCGCAGGATTTGGCTTATTTTTTTGAGGATTTATTTGGGGTGTTGGATAGACCAGCAATGTATTTGACTATTATCACTGTTATCAGCCTCGCCATCTATGTATTTGTGCCCGGGTTTATGATCATTCAAAAAATACGCGGCCAGTTGCGGGCATCTAATCATGTTTATATCATTATACTTTTGCTGGCAATCGGTCTCGTAGTCAATCTCTGGTCTATTATGGTTCTAGCCATGTGGTGGGGATAACCGATATACATAAGGAGCCTTGTCCTTCTGGGGCAGGGTTTTTATTTTAACTGCTCGCCGAATCATACTAGAATGAAAGAGAGAGTGAGTTCCCTTTTGCTTGACGGTAAGGGGTAAGAAGGGTACACTTTGGATAACTTCATCTTGTTATCACATTAGCGAACTAAAGTATAAAATTATCATAAAGGAATGTTTTGGATGCCAGATATTTTTATGTTTGAGAAACCAATCGGCATGCGTGATACATTGCCGGATTTATTTAGATTAAAAGAATCAGTTCGAAGCCGGATGGCAAAGGAGACGAAGTTATACGGATATCGTTTCTTGGATACCCCGTCTCTTGAATTCTATGAAACGGTCGGACAGGTGTCTGCCATCAAGGACCAGCAGCTGTTCAAGCTTCTTGATAAAGAGGGACACAGCCTTGTGCTTCGTCCGGATATGACCTCCCCAATTGCCAGGGTAGCGTCCTCTCATTTATTGAAGGAGGGCAATCCATTAAGGATGGCCTATAGCGCGAATGTATTCCGTGCACAGGAAAAAGAAGGGGGACGTCTTGCTGAGTTTGAGCAATTCGGTGTTGAAATGATTGGGGACAAAACCTTATCAGCGGATGCGGAGGTGCTCGCCCTTCTGACATCGGTCCTTCAGGCCGCGGGACTCCCGCATTATCATATTACAGTCGGCCATATTGCTTTCGTTCAGGAGATGCTTCTCCATTATGGGGGAAATGAGGAACAGGCAAGTATGATGCGCCGATTCCTATTTGAAAAGAATTATGTCGGGTACCGGGAATATGTGATGGAGCTCGATTTGCCGGAAAACAGCCGCCAAATATTAAAAAAACTTCCTGAACTGAAGGGGAATGCAGAAGTGCTTGATCAGGCACTGGAGATGATGGAGCATGGTGTAGGTACTGCTGCCTTGGATGAGTTGAAGACGCTCGCTTCTATGCTGAAGAAGGCAGGAATAAACGGTCACCTTTCCTATGATCTATCCCTTGTCAGTCATATGGATTATTATACGGGTATTCTATTCGAGGTGCTCGGCAGCCATATTGGCTTCCCGCTTGGAAATGGCGGACGATATAATGAGCTTTACCGAAATTTCGGCCATGATGCACCTGCCACTGGATTTGGCCTGCGGCTCGACCGGATTATTGAAGCGATCGGAGAAATTGATGCGGAGGAACAGCCCTTATGTATTATCTATCATGAAGCCCAGCAGTCAGCAGCGATGGAAAAGGCTGCCGCCTTACGTGCAGAGGGCCATGCAGTTGTGACGCAAAACATTGCCGGGATTGTTGAACTCGATACGTTTACGAAGAATTTCACGAATATTGTGTATATGCTCGATTCCGATGGATGGGAGGCAGGGTCATGAGAGAACCATTAACCGTTGCAATGCCGAAAGGGCGTATTTTTGACGAGGCAGTTGAACTGCTGCGTAGAGCGGATTATCAATTGCCGCCTGAATTCGTGGATACACGCAAATTAATCATTGAGCTGGAGCATGAGCCTCTGCGCTTCATATTATCCAAGCCGATGGATGTGCCAACCTATGTGGAATATGGCGTCGCAGACATCGGCATCGCCGGGAAGGATGTCATGATGGAGGAGGAGCGCGATGTGTATGAGCTGCTTGACTTGCAAATCAGCGCCTGCCATTTGGCTGTTGCCGGCCTGCCGAATACAGAGATGAGCAAGGTCGCACCAAAGATTGCAAGCAAGTATCCAAATATCGCCTCTCAGTATTTCCGCGAGCAGGGAGAGCAGGTTGAGATCATTAAATTGAATGGGTCCATCGAGCTTGCCCCAATGATTGGGCTTGCCGACCGAATCGTCGATATTGTCTCAACCGGCCAGACGCTCCGAGAAAATGGGCTTGTTGAATATGCGACCATCAAGAAGGTGACATCACGTCTCATCGCCAACCCTGTCAGCTATCGTCTGCGCGAACGGGAGATTACCGATATGGTGGCAAGGCTTCGAAACGTACTCAATGTAAAAGCATAAAAGGAGGGCTCATACATGGAAATCAAATCATTGCAAAAGGGACTATCGCTCAAGAGAAGCGTTGACGGCGGAACCGATGGACAACGTGAGGCGGTACGCCAAATTCTCCGCGATGTAGCAGCAGAAGGAGACAAAGCCCTCTATTATTATACGGAAAAATTTGATAAGGCCGCGGTTTCCTCTCTAGCCGTGACAAAGGCAGAAATCGAGGAAGCACTCGATGCGCTTCCAGAAGGGATGCTATCCATTATGGAGGAAGCGGCTGCTAATATCCGCGCCTACCATGAAAAGCAAAAGCAAAATTCCTGGATTGACTTTGCGGCTTCTGGCACGATGCTTGGACAAAAGCGTACGCCGCTTGATTCCGTCGGGATTTATGTCCCAGGCGGTACAGCGGCCTATCCATCCTCTGTCCTTATGAATGCAATTCCTGCACAAGTCGCCGGGGTGGAGCGAATCGTGATGGTATCCCCGCCAGGTGAGGACGGCAGGCTGCCTGCTTCCGTTCTTGCAGCTGCCTCCATTGCTGGTGTGACGGACATCTTCAAGGTTGGCGGAGCACAAGCAATTGGGGCGCTCGCCTATGGGACAGAAACGATTGCAAGGGTCGATAAGATTACCGGTCCGGGCAATATTTATGTCGCTCTTGCCAAGCGTGAGGTATATGGCGATGTCGATATCGATATGATTGCCGGCCCAAGTGAGATTGCGGTACTGGCTGACGGGACGGCAGATGCCCGTTATGTGGCCGCCGATCTCCTATCCCAGGCAGAGCATGATACGCGCGCCTGCAGTGTACTTGTAACAACGAGCCGTGAATTGGCAGAAGAGGTGAAGGCAGAGGTGGAGGCCCAGCTGGAAACCCTGCCAAGGAAAGAAATCGCCTCAGCCGCCTGGGAAGAGTTCGGCGGTATTTATGTAGCTGATACGATGGATGAGGCAGTTGCGGCTATCAATGAATTATCGCCTGAGCACTTGGAAATTCAGACAGAGGACGCGATGAATGTGACGAGTGCCATTAAGCATGCCGGAGCTATCTTCATCGGTTCATACAGCTCAGAGCCTGTCGGTGATTACTTTGCCGGTCCGAACCATGTCCTTCCGACCAATGGGACAGCAAGGTTCTCAAGCCCGCTGAATGTGGATGATTTCCAAAAGAAAACAAGCCTGATTATGTACAGCAAGGAAGATATGGAGCGGAATGCAGCCAAGATTGCGGCTTTTGCCAGATTAGAAGGATTAGAGGCTCATGCACGAGCTGTGGAAGCAAGGCTGGGAGGGAAGAACCAATGACAAGAGAAGCAACTATCGAGAGAAGAACAAATGAAACGAATATAAAATTAGCATTTGGCATAGATGGGGAAGGAAAATCACAGCTTGAAACAGGAGTTCCGTTCTTATCCCATATGCTCGACCTATTCGCCAAGCACGGCCATTTTGACTTAATGGTTGATGCAGACGGGGATGTGGAGGTCGATGGCCACCACACGACAGAGGATATCGGTATTTGTCTTGGGCAGGCTCTCACGAAAGCGCTTGGGGACAAAAAAGGAATCAAACGATACGGCAATGCCTTCGTGCCGATGGATGAAGCGTTGGCCCAAGTCGTCGTTGACTTAAGTAATCGCCCGCATCTTGAATTCCGGGCAGATATTCCGGCACCGATGATTGGCGATTTTGACACAGAGCTCGTCCATGAATTCCTCTGGAAGCTTGCAATTGAGGCAAGAATGAATCTGCACGTTATCGTACATTATGGACGCAACTCCCATCATATTGTGGAGGCCATTTTCAAGGCGCTCGGCCGTGCATTGGACGAAGCGACAATGATTGATCCGAGGGTGAAAGGAATTCCATCCACAAAAGGAATGCTGTAACTGGAAAGGAGGAGGCGTGCATTGATCGGCATTATTGATTACGGTATGGGGAATTTATTCAGCGTGAACAACGCATTAAAGCGGCTTGGAGCCGAAACGGTCATCAGCGGAGACCCGGAAGTGCTCGCTTCCTGTGAAGGGCTTGTCCTGCCTGGAGTCGGAGCCTTCCCTGATGCAATGGCTGCTCTGAGGGAGCAGAAGCTTGATCTCTTTTTGAAAGAATACGTGACAAGCGGGAAGCCGCTTTTAGGAATCTGTCTCGGCATGCAGTTATTATTCGAGAGCAGTGATGAGCACGGCTATTCAACAGGACTCGGATTTTTGAAAGGGCATATTGTGAAATTCGCTGGGATCGACCGGGAAGGACGTTCCTATAAAGTCCCTCATATGGGCTGGAATAAGCTCCATTTCCATCAGGAGCACCCATTGCTTGCTAGGCTGGAAGAGGACTATGTCTATTTTGTCCATTCCTATTATGCGGAGATCGAGAAAACCTCCGAGCTGCTGGCCTCTGCCTCCTATGATGTGGAGGTGCCGGGCATTGTTGGTCTCGGGAATGTGATGGGCATGCAATTTCACCCAGAGAAAAGCGGTCAGATGGGAAAAGCGCTGCTCCAAAATTACATCAAGCTGGTAGAAGAGAAGGAGAGGCTTGTCCAATGATAAAGACATTTACCATCTACCCTGCGATTGATATGAGGGGCGGCCGTTGTGTTCGGCTGCTGCAGGGAGATTATGATCAAGAAACTGTATATGGGGATTCACCGTTTGAAATGGCAAAGTCTTTTGCGAAAATGGGTGCTTCATGGATTCATATGGTCGACCTTGATGGCGCAAAGGAAGGCTCGCTTGTAAATGATGCATCTGTTTTGAAGGCGGCGAAGGAATTAGCGGGAGTCTCCATCCAAATCGGCGGCGGAATCCGCAGTGAGAAGCAAGTGGCGCATTATTTGGAGAATGGTGTCGCCCGCGTGATTTTAGGAAGCGTGGCTGTCCGGGAACCAGCTTTTGCAGAAGAAATGATTCGTAAATACCCCGGGCAAATCGCGATTGGCTTGGATGGCAAGAGCGGGAAGGTCGCAACAGATGGTTGGCTTGAAACGAGTGATTGGAGCGTGCTCGATTTAGGCAAGTATTTTGCCGATAAGGGGGCAGAATGGTTTATCTTTACCGATATTGCCAATGATGGCATGCTGAGTGGACCAAATGTGAGTGCGACGGCTGAATTGGCCCGTATTACCGGTAAAAAGGTGATTGCCTCAGGCGGAATGAGCCGTCTTGAAGATATTGCATCATTGAAGGATCATCAAGCTGACGGGATTGAAGGGGTCATTATCGGCAAAGCCTTGTACGAAAATCGATTCACACTCTCGGAAGCCTTATTGGAAGCGGAGGGAAAAGCATGATAACGAAGCGTATCATTCCCTGCCTGGATGTAAAAGAAGGCCGTGTCGTCAAAGGAATCCAGTTCCTCGGATTGCAGGATGCCGGCGACCCGGTTGAACTAGCGCAAATGTATGATGACCAGGGAGCGGACGAGCTCGTATTCCTCGACATCTCCGCCTCTCATGAGGGACGGAAAACGATGGTGGAGGTTGTGGAAAAGGCAGCCTCTGTCCTAAGCATTCCATTTACAGTTGGCGGCGGGATTAATACGGTTGATGATATGAGGATTATTCTCCGCTCCGGAGCAGATAAAGTATCCGTTAACACGGCAGCTGTTCTGCGTCCTCAGCTAATCGCAGAAGGGGCTGCTTACTTTGGCAATCAATGCATCGTTCTTGCGATTGATGCTAAATACGACCCTGAATTTGGAGGCTTCCGCGTCTATACGCATGGCGGACGTAAGCCGACAGAACTAGATGCGGTCGAATGGGCCAAGCATGCTGTTGCTCTGGGAGCTGGGGAAATCCTTCTCACAAGCATGGATAAGGATGGAGAAAAAAGCGGGTTCCACCTCGAGTTGACACGCACTGTCAGTGAAGCGGTCACCGTACCTGTCATCGCCTCAGGAGGAGCGGGAGGCAAGGAGGACTTTGCCCCAGTCTTCACAGAAGGCAAAGCCGATGCCGCGCTTGCTGCATCGATTTTTCATTACAAAGAAACGAGTGTTCAAGAAGTGAAACGCAGACTGCGAGAACAAGGAGTGCATGTGAGATGAACGAAGTGAAATTTGACGAAAACGGACTCGTACCAGCCATCGTCCAAGATGCAAATACAAAGGAAGTACTGACACTCGCCTACATGAATGAGGATTCTTTGGCGAAAACACTCGAAACAAAGGAAACCTGGTTCTACAGCCGCTCCCGCCAAGAGCTCTGGCATAAAGGGGAAACAAGCGGAAATACTCAAAAGGTACAGGAGATTCTCTATGACTGTGACAAGGATGCCCTCGTTGTCAAAGTCATTCCGAATGGTCCCGCCTGCCATACCGGTACAGTCAGCTGCTTCACAGAAAAGCTGCTCGAAGCAACAGAGACAGAAGCATCTGCGGAGCCGGAAACCGAAGCCAGCTTTTTGAAGGAACTCGAATGTATCATCGCCACACGAGAAATGGAGCGTCCCGAAGGCTCCTACACAACCTATCTATTCGAGGAAGGCGTCGACAAAATCCTGAAAAAAGTCGGTGAAGAAGCAGCGGAAGTCATCATCGCCGCCAAAAACCGCGACCTTAATGAACTGAAATGGGAAGTATCTGATCTCTTCTTCCATGTCCTCGTCCTGCTGCGTGAACAAGGTTTGCCATACTCCGAAATTGAGAAAAACCTGCGCGAACGACATGCAGATAAAAGCCAGAACAAAGACTTTAAAGGCTGATTGCCTTTGGAGTCTTTTTTTTGGATGGAGGAGGGCAGGCTTTGCCTGCTTTTTTATGAGCAGATGTGTGGAGAACCGGGTGATTCCCACCTATGTCCCATGCAAGGTATAGGGAAGGGTGGGGAAAGTGTGGACAAAGTGTGGGAGAAGCCAGGCACCGCCCACCCTAGTCCCAGGCAAGGCATAGGAAGGGTGGGGAAAGTGTGGACAAAGTGTGGGAGAAGCCAGGCAATCCCCACCCTAATCCCATGTAAGACATAGGAAGGGTGGGCAAAGGGTGGACAAAGCATGGGAGAAGCCAGGCACCGCCCACTCTATTCCCAGGCAAGGCACAGGAAGGGTGGGGAAAGGGTGGACAAAGCATGGGAGAAGCCAGGCAATCCCCACCCTAATCCCATGCAAGGCACAGGAAGGGTGGGGAAAGTGTGGACAAAGTGTGGGAGAAGCCAGGCACCGCCCACCCTATTCCCATGCAAGGCATAGAAAGGGTGGGGAAAGGGTGGACAAAGGGTGGGAATCGTCAGAGAAAGCCCATCCTAATCCCATGCAAGGCATAGGAAGGGTGGGGAAAGGGTGGACAAAAGGTGGGAATCGTCAGAGAAAGCCCACCCTAATCCCATGCAAGGCACAGGAAGGGTGGGGAAAGGGTGGACAAAGCATGGGAGAAGCCAGGCAATCCCCACCCTAATCCCATGCAAGACATAGAAAGGGTGGGGAAAGTGTGGACAAAGCATGGGAGAAGCCAGGCAATCCCCACCCTAATCCCATGCAAGGCATAGGAAGGGTGGGGAAAGGGTGGACAAAGCATGGGAGAAGCCAGGCAATCCCCACCCTAATCCCATGCAAGACATAGGAAGGGTGGGGAAAGGGTGGACAAAGCATGGGAGAAGCCAGGCACCGCCCACCCTAGTCCCAGGCAAGGCATAGGAAGGGTGGGGAAAGGGTGGACAAAGCATGGGAGAAGCCAGGCAATCCCCACCCTATTCCCATGCAAGGCATAGGAAGGGTGGGGAAAAGGTGGACAAAAGGTGGGAATCGTCAGAGAAAACCCACCCTATCCCCATGCAAGGTATAGGAAGTGTGGACAAAAGGTGGACAAAGCATGGGAGAAGCCAGGCACCGCCCACCCTAGTCCCAGGCAAGGCATAGGAAGGATGGGCAAAGGGTGGACAAATAACAGCCAAAAACCACCAAAATAACATGCCCCATCTCCCCCGCCGCCCATCACTATTCAATCCCTTCCCCAGCCCGCCTCTCTTTCTATAACTCTCCGAATATGGTATAATTTATGGGTTAAACAATAAGTCTTTTGGAGGACTAGATGGGGAAAAATTCTAATTGGGTAAACAATGCTAAAGTTGTGTCATTTAACCCGACTGGAGAGTTTTATTTTACGAAAGGAATTAAGGCTTTTCAGCGCAGGGATTTATATAAAGCGAAAAAATACATGAATCGTGCGTTTCAGCTGGAGCCGGATGAGCCGATGATTGCTTGTCAGCTTGCGGTGATTTGTACGGAGCTGGGTGAGTATCAGTTTTCGAACCAGCTGCTTTTGAATATATTACAGGATCTTGATCCGTTTATGACAGAGTGCCATTACTTGCTGGCTAATAATTTCGCGCATATGGGCTTGTTTAAGGAGGCTTATAAGCATGCGAATGAGTATTTGGAGCGGGATGAGTTTGGCGAGTTCAGCGAGGATGCTGAGGATTTGCTTGATTTGATTACGTTTGAGACAGATGAAACTGAGGAGACGCTTGAGTATCAGGATGATTTGATGATGCGCCAGGATGAGGCTCGGAAATTGCTGGAGGCGGGTAATTTTGTGAAGGCAGTCGAGAGGCTTGAGGATATGATTGATACGTATCCGGAGTTTTGGTCAGCGTATAATAATCTGGCTCTGGCGTATTTTTATGTTGGAAAGGCTGATGAGGCGTTTGATACGCTGGACCGGGTGCTTGAGAAGAATCCGGGGAATTTGCACGCGCTTTGCAATGGGATGGTTTTTTACCATTATCAGATGCGGGATGAGAAAGTGCGTGAGGTGTATGAGCTGCTTCGGAAGGTGAGGCCGTTTTTGGATGAGCATTTGTTGAAGCTTGGGGCGACGTTTGCGTTGACGGGCTTTTATGAGGAGGCTTATCAGTGGCTTCGTGTGCTGCAGAAGAAGGGCTATGAGGGTGATGGAACCTTTTATTATTGGCTGAGTAAGTCTGCTTATCAGATTGGGAAGGTCGAGACTGCTCGCAAGGCTTGGAAGAAGGTTGAGGTTTTAAGTCCTGATAAGGAGGGGCTTGAGCCGTGGGGCGAGCTGGCAGAGGAGTTCGAGACGAGCTTTGAGGAGCATGCGCCGACGATTTTGAAGAAGCTTGATAGTGATTATCCGGAGGAGCGTCTATTTGGTTTGTTTTTATCGAGCCGCTCGAAGGCGCTGCCGATGATTAAGCACCACCCGATGTATTTGGAGAATGAGAAGTTCCAGCAGGAGGAGCTGCTTTATAAGAAGAGCATTGAGTTTGCTGATCCGACGGTCTTCTTTGGAGGCGAGGTGGCTGAGCTGTTATATGAGCGCCATCGTCCGGTGCGTTTGATTGAGTCAGGGCTTTATTTGCTGTGGTTTTCCGTCTTTGTGGAGGGGAAAGAAAACGGCATGAAGTTCAGGAATGCAAAGGCTTGGGCTGCGGCTATTGAGTATGAGTGGCATAAGCTTCGCGGGGAGAAGATTCCGCAGAAGGAAATCGCTAATCTTCATGGAATATCTGTTTCGACTTTGTCGAAATATGTGAATCAGGTAGCCAGTTTGCTGCAATAAGCATATCGATGGACTCTACTGGTATAGTTTTATACGATTAATATAAGCTAATACATGATAAAATAAACAGCGTAGCTTTCGTATATAAACGGGATACAGAATGATGTGAGGAGTGTGTCATAATGGCTGAAGATAAAATTTATGATGTGGTCATCATTGGTGCAGGGCCTGCTGGAATGACAGCAGCTGTCTATGCTTCACGGGCCAATTTATCAACGTTAATGCTTGAACGGGGAATTCCGGGCGGGCAGATGGCGAATACAGAGGATGTCGAGAACTATCCTGGATATGAGTCCATTCTTGGGCCGGATTTATCCAATAAAATGTTTGAGCATGCGAAGAAATTTGGTGCAGAATATGCATACGGTGAAGTGAAGGAAATCATTGATGGGGAAGAATACAAAACCATTGATGCCGGATCTAAGCAATATAAAACACGTACCATCATTATCTCTACAGGTGCTGAGTATAAGAAAATCGGTGTTCCAGGCGAGAAGGAGCTTGGCGGACGCGGTGTGTCTTATTGCGCAGTTTGTGACGGTGCTTTCTTTAAGAACAAAGAGCTGTTCGTTATCGGAGGCGGGGATTCCGCAGTTGAAGAGGGTGTTTACCTGACTCGCTTCGCCTCTAAAGTAACGATTGTTCATCGTCGTGATGAGCTTCGTGCCCAGAAGATTTTGCAAGATCGTGCATTTGCGAATGAAAAGGTAGATTTTATTTGGAATTCTACCCTTAAATCCATCAATGAAAAGGATGGAAAGGTAGGCAGTGTAACATTGATTTCCACAGTTGATGGAGCTGAAACAGAGCTTCCAGCTGATGGTGTGTTTATCTATATTGGTATGCTTCCACTTACAAAACCATTCCAAAGCCTTGGCATTACAAATGCAAATGGCTATATTGAAACGAATGACCGCATGGAAACGAAGATTCCAGGAATTTTCGCAGCGGGCGATGTTCGCGAAAAACAATTGCGCCAAATCGTAACAGCTACAGGCGATGGCAGTATTGCTGCACAGTCTGCACAGCATTATGTGGAAGAGCTGATGGATAAATTGAAGGAAAAAGCAAAATAAGAAATAATTTACAAATCGTCATCTTTACTTAACGCTGCTGTAATATAAGCGCAACAAAATTGGGGTAGAATTAAAATAGAAATTGACCCCCTTTTATATACTTTTGGCACAGGTTTTAGACCTGTGCCCCTTTTTTGTTTTTGTCGAAAAATATTTCAATTTGGTGAGCGTTTATGTACGTTTTACTCACATTGTTCAGGCGTAGGGAAAATAGTATAATGGGGATAGACCAAATAATTATATGCTTCTGTTGGTAATCATGAGGTGAATGGAATGCAAAGAGTAACCAATTGTTTATATATAAAGGATGACATGGCTTTAATGCTTCAGAAGCCGCGAAGAAATTGGTGGGTTGCCCCCGGCGGTAAGATGGAGACCGGTGAATCCATTCGAGACTCTGTCGTTCGGGAGTATTATGAAGAAACGAATTTACGAATCAGCAATCCCGTATTGAAGGGGATTTTTACAATGGTGATCGTTCGAGGAGAAGAAATCGTGAATGAATGGATGCTTTTCTCTTTCTGTGCGAGAGAAGCTGAAGGACAGGCATTGGTGGAGACAGAGGAAGGCAGGCTCGAGTGGCACGCCCTTTCTGATATTCCGTCTTTGCCAATGGCTGAAGGAGACCGTCATATCATGAATCACCTGATAGAGGGAACGGGCGTGTTGATGGGGACCTTCCGTTATACGGAGGATTCGGAGCTCATCGATTATAAGCTAGAGAGAAACGGGGAGTAGAAATGGAAGATAAGAAAGTGGAGAATGAAATAGTGGACCACCGATTAGTCATTATAACGGGAATGTCCGGAGCAGGTAAGACAGTTGCCATCCAGAGCTTTGAAGATCTTGGCTTCTTCTGTGTGGATAATCTGCCGCCGACACTGCTTCCGAAATTCCTGGAATTAATGGAGGACTCAGGGAAGAAGATGAACAAAGTGGCTGTCGTCATGGACTTGAGAGGCCGGGACTTTTTTGACCACCTATTTAAGGCTCTTGATGATTTGAATGACTCCAAGACTTTTGTTCCAGAGATTTTATTCCTCGATGCAGATGATGATGTGCTTGTCAGAAGATACAAGGAAACAAGAAGGACACATCCGCTTGCTCCATCAGGACTGCCGCTTGAGGGTATTCGTCTTGAGCGGGATTTGCTTGAGGAGTTAAAAGGACGTTCTCAAAGTATTTACAACACCTCTGAATTGAAGCCGCGCGAATTACGGGAGAAGATTTCAAAGGAATTCGCGGTCAACCATCAGGTATCCTTCACAATCAATGTGATGTCCTTCGGGTTTAAGCATGGGCTGCCGATTGATGCCGATCTTGTGTTTGATGTTCGCTTCCTGCCAAATCCATTCTACATTGAGCATATGCGCCCGATGACAGGATTGGACAATGAGGTATCCTCCTATGTCCTGAAATGGAATGAAACACAGAAGTTTATTGAGAAGTGGGTAGATTTGCTTGATTTCATGATTCCGCAGTATAAGCGCGAGGGCAAGGCGCAGCTCGTCATTGCTGTTGGATGTACAGGGGGCCAGCATCGCTCTGTTACCCTTGCTGAATTCCTTGGCAACCGCTACAAGAATGAATATGATACGAGAGTTACGCATCGGGATATCAATAAAAGGAAGGTACACACAGATGACGTCCAAGTTAAGACAACCTAGGATAGCAATCATCGGGGGCGGTACAGGATTACCTGTACTGCTTCGCGGATTGAAGACCTATCCGGTTGATATTACAGCAATTGTTACGGTAGCGGATGATGGAGGCAGTTCAGGCCGTCTTCGCGATGAACTTGATATCCCGGCTCCAGGGGACATTCGGAATGTTCTCGCTGCGATGTCTGAAGTCGAGCCGCTCATTGAGCAAATGTTCCAGCACCGCTTCGATAATGCGGACCATTTGAGCGGGCACGCCCTTGGCAATCTCATCCTTGCTGCGATGACCTCCATTACGGGTGATTTTGTTCATGCAATCCAAGAGATGAGCAAGGTATTAAATGTGAAAGGGCAGGTATTGCCTTCTGCGAATCAAAGTGTCATTTTGCATGCAGAGCTTGATGATGGGGAGGTTGTGACCGGTGAGTCCAAAATTCCGTATTCAGGCAAGCGGATCAAGCGAGTATTTCTCAGCCCGGAAGAGATTGAGCCGCCGGCGGAAACGCTGCAGGCCATCCGCAATGCAGATATGATCTTGATGGGGCCAGGCAGTTTGTATACAAGCATACTCCCTAATCTTGTCGTCCCTTCAATTGCAGAGGAGATTGCAAACTCAAATGCAGCAAAGGTGTACATTTGCAATTTGATGACTCAGGCCGGAGAGACGCTGAACTATACGGCAAGTGACCATTTGAAGGTAATCAATGAGCATCTCGGTTCCCAGTGCGTAGATACAATCCTTGTTAACAAGGAAGAGATTCCTCCTCACTTGAAATTGAAGTATAAAGAGGAGTATGCACAGCCTGTTATTTTTGACATCAATCGGCTGGAGAAGATGGGTGTTCGTGTCATAAAAGAAAATATTGTTTCCATTCATCATAATCGAGTACGCCATGATACAGTCGCAGTCGCATCGATTATATATGATTTAATAAATGAAAGAGATTTGAAAGTCAGTAGTATCAATAGCTAATAAGCATGTCGTAAAAAGATAGAGGTGGAAAAAGGATGTCGTTTGCGTCGGAAACGAAGAAAGAGCTGACGAACTTAGAGGTTAAAGAGTGTTGTGCTCGGGCAGAACTATCCGCGCTGATTCGCATGAACGGATCCTTATCCTTTTCAAACCGCCATCTTGTTGTAGATGTCCAAACCGAAAATGCAGCGATAGCCAGAAGGATTTATACATTGCTGAAGAAGATGTATGATCTTCAGGTTGAACTGCTCGTACGGAAAAAGATGAAACTAAAGAAAAATAACGTATATATTGTCCGTTTCGCCGAGAAAGCAAAGGAAGTATTAACGGACTTAAATATCATTGAAGATGGATTTTCCATGGTGCACAATATTTCGGAAAGCCTCATTGAGAAGAAATGCTGCAAGCGTTCGTACTTGCGTGGAGCATTCCTTGCTGGAGGTTCGGTGAATAATCCGGAAACATCTTCTTATCACCTTGAAATCTCATCTTTATATAAAGAGCATAATGACGCTCTATGTGAATTAATGAATTCATTTGGATTGAAAAGCAAGACGCTGGAGAGGAAAAAGGGGTTCATTACGTATTTGAAGGAAGCAGAGAAAATCTCTGAGTTCCTCAATATTATCGGCGGGCATAATGCCCTATTGAAATTTGAAGATATCCGTATTGTGCGTGATATGAGAAATTCGGTCAATCGCTTAGTGAATTGCGAGACCGCGAACTTGAATAAAACAATTGGTGCGTCGCTGCGCCAAGTTGAGAATATAAGATATATAGAGAGCACGGTCGGACTTGATGTCCTTCCGGATAAATTACGTGAGATTGCCAGACTTCGTGTCGAATATCAGGATGTTACCCTGAAAGAGCTCGGAGATATGGTCTCAGGCGCTAAAATCAGTAAATCAGGCATTAATCATCGACTTCGCAAAATTGATGAAATCGCAGAAAAGTTAAGAGCCGGTGATTCAAAATAAGTAATTAGGCTTCACTAATAAACAGATAACTGTCGATAGGGAGGATTATGTCATGGTTGAAAAACAAGTAACAGTCCATTTAAAAACGGGCCTTCAAGCCCGACCTGCAGCACAGTTTGTACAGAAGGCAAGCAGCTTTTCTTCCGAGATTTACATCATAGAAGGAGATAAGAAAGTTAACGTAAAGAGTATTATGGGCTTAATGAGCCTGGCCATCAGCAGCGGCAGCACCATTACCCTGGCGGCAGATGGCAGTGATGAAGAACAAGCCTTACAATCGCTTGAGGAGTTCTTGAAAAAAGATTAATGGCTGGCTAAGACCGTCTCTGTAAATCCTAATGAAAGGATTTGCGGGGCGGTTTTTTTATGGGCGCAATCACTTGGGGAATGGTTGGATTTCGAGTGGCCAAAGCCTTAGCCCTTGGGATATCCAGCACCCTAAGAACAGGAGTTGACCCTGAAGATTGCCTGCAAAAACCTCTCGAATTACGCCATTTTGATTTTACCTATTGCCTGCTGAGATGATATAGAAAGCCATTCTAGCAGAAAAACACCCGGTGCCATCATCAGCACCGGGTGTTTTTTCATTAATTTTTCTTTACGACAATCTTACCAACGGAGTGGTCTTTGCTTTGGTTGACGACCTCGATCTTGAGACCGTATGTCGGGACGTTTCGTCCAGCATCAGGAAGATGCGGATTAAGGTAGTTTTTGCTGTCGTCGAAGATAGGGTAGGCTTTTGTGTCATTGTCTGTCATGGTTAAGCCAGTAAGGCTTGTGTAATCGATGAACATTTTGTCTGGTTTGGTTAAGCGGAACGCAGCATCGTGAATTTGGTAGCGTGTTGCTGCGATTGAGTTATCACTCCATTTGATGGCTCCTTGGTCAGCGTCCACGACTCCTAGATAGCCTTCTCCTGGATGTTTACCTGTCCAGTTGTCAGAATAGCTGTCATCGACATACCATACGACCATGCCGCCGTCATATTTCATAAGGGATTTGCCGCGTTTAATGTTCGCAAGTCCAGTGTCGACACCTTTATGGTTTCTCCATTCTACTAGGTAGTAGTGATCGCTTGCGAATTTACCTTCATCTTTCTTGAATCCTGCAAAGGTAAAGGAAGAATTCGCTCCATCTGCATTATCAGCTAAAATTTGTGTGCCATCAGCTGTGATTACGATATCGTCTACGTAGTAGCCGACGTCAATGGCTGCGACATCTGTCCAGTAGTTGAAACGAAGGTCAATTTTCTTACCGGCATAGGCAGAGAGGTCGAAAATTCCGTCAACCCATCCATTTGATGTGCCAGTGATTCCGTTCCCTGGGTTTTGGTTATACGGATTTGCTGTAGTGGTGATGTTGCCAGGAATGGTCTCCCAAGTGCTGCTGCCGCTTTCTTTTACTTGAATGGAGCCGTAATCCCAGTCTTGTTCAATTTGATACCAGATTTTAAAGGATAATTGAGCGGATGATTTACCTGTCAAATCAAGGGCTGTTGACATGGAATTATCCAGGTTATTGCCTTTGCCGCTATAGTACTCATATTGTCCGCTGTATGGCGTATTTACCTTTGTCAGTTTATCCGGCAAATTGATTTTCAAGGCATCCAAATTCGTGCCCTTTGAATTGGCTTGGTCAAGCAAATATTGTGTGCCCTTTTTGTTTAGGTCCGCAATGTCTATTTCTTCATATTTTAGCCAGTTGCTGTTTTGTTTGCTTTGCAGGTATTCTTTAGCATATGGGCTGAATCCGGTTGGCTCTGTACCTGGAATCTTACCTGCCCAAGAACCGCTTGCCATGATGGACCAGTAAGCAACAGCCTCGCCTTGTCCGCTGTATTGCGTGTCATATTCATCCGGCAGGCCAAGATCATGTCCATATTCATGGGCGAATACGCCGGCTGCTCCGTCGATTGGCATGATGGTGTAATCATAAGCGGCCATTTTGCCATTCCAGTATTCTACGTCTGTTTCCGTGTTTTCAATTGGGAATACTTTTCCTAGGTTCCAGCGGTGAGACCAAATAGCATCTCCGCCAAGTGTTCCGCCGCCAGCTTCTTCACCGACACCAGAGTGGATGATCATTAAGTGGTCAACCATGCCGTCCGGCTCGCGTGTGTTTCCGTCGCCATCAAGGTCATAGCGGTCCTCTTGGTCATATTCGGATAAATCAATGTTCGGGTCCAGCGCTGCTGCTTCAAGTGCTTCTTTGACAAGGTCACGCGGATTTTGGTCACTGCCGTCAGGAGTTGGAACGTTGCCTCCGTAGTAAGCAGCAGGATACTTGGCTTGATACCAGCCGGCAACTTCGCCGTCAACGGTATAGCTTCCGCCCGATTGCTGTTCATAGTATTGTTTCATAGAGATAAGTTTTTCTCCGTTTGGTCCCTTATAGCCTTTTTTGCCGAAAACCATATCCTCGTAATGTTCGTTTGGATAATCTTTATAATACATATCAGAGTCCTCTGGACGTACATTATTACGGGCATAATCAGGGAACTCAATGGCTAGGACTAGTACTTTATCTTCTTGTACATCCCCGCGGTATTTTTCCTCTTTTACAGACTGGATTGGTTTGTTGTCAGGGTCTTTCCCTTTTCCTTTGGAGCCTTTGCCTTTTTTCTTATCCAGTTTCTTTTGAAGGGCTTTTCTTTCTTTATCGAATTCTTTGGAGTTATCCTTTTTTAGGCTTTTCTCCTTGTTTTTCAAGTACTTATCCAGCTGGGCTTGCTCCTCTTTCTTAGAGGCGTTTTTCTTGATATACCCTTCCTTTTTAAGCATCTTAATTAAGCGTTCCTCATTGGCGATGCTACGGTCGAATGGTCCGGATACATGCTCGTGCGTTTTTTCACTGGAGGCAGCTGTATCAGCAAATGCTTGCTTTGTCATTGCTCCAGGTGCCCAGGTAGTGAGTGTCAAGGCGGCAGCAAAGGCGGCAGTTAATAATGGTTTTGCACGCAAATCAATTCCCCCTAATTTTTTTTGTTGAATTCAGAATGTTAATATTCGAAGTTAATTGTCACAATTCCTCTAATTTTCCAAAAAACGGTGAAATAGTTCTGGGTAAGAGTATAGATATCGTGATTAAATACCTAATGAAAATAAAAAAAGGAGCCATCCAATCTGGGGATGGCTCCTTTCATAAAGATTTATCGAGTTGGTTTCTTTTTCATTAGGAACGGATATAAGACAAGCCCTAATCCGAAAAGTCCAATGCCTAGGAAGAAGGTCTTTAAGTCAGCTGTGCCTGTTTTAATAACCCAAAGAGAGTAAATCAAGGCTAGTACCGTGATGATGGTGTCGATTCTGCGTGAACGCTGCCGATTCTCATACGTTTCACCTGTGATGACCAGTTTCAACTGATAAATGACAGAGACCAAATAGGGAATCAAGTATGCTAGTGTCGCGACCACCATCGCAAATTGGTAGGCTTCCATGATTGTGCCTGAGATGGTTGCGAACAAGAAAAATTGCGTTAATAGATTGGTCACCGTTAAAGAGAATACTGGACTTCCTTTTTTATTTGTTTTGGCAAATGCAGTTGGGAACAGATTAGCCCTTGCTGCTTGATAAGGCACCTCTGAACTGACCACGATCCAACCGACAGTTGAACCGAAAAGGGAAACGAGGGCAAGTCCTGCCAGGATATAGGCTCCCTTCGTGCCGATGGCAACCTGAAGGGCATCAACAAGCGGCTTTTGTGATTGCTGAAGCTCCTCTTGAGAAAGGGCACCCATTGTCAATAAGGTGATGCCAACATAGATGGCAATAGCGATAATCAAGCCTGTGATAGTGGCTTTTTTAACATCTGATTGTGATTTAGCCCTGTTGGAGAGCATAACGGCTGCTTCAACGCCAATGAAGGCCCACAGGGTCGCAATCGCAGCTCCGTTTAATTGTCCGAGCAGGTTGCTGCTTGTTCCATCAGCCGTGATGAAATCTTTGCCGTTCAGCAGATTGGCTGAGTCAAAGATAAAGATAGTTGCGACAATGAATAAGGTGAAACCAATCACCTTAGTGATGGTGGCGAGTAAATTCAATCTGCCGGCACTATTGAAGCTTTGGACAAGAATGTATTGAATACCCCAAAGCATGATTGAGCAGACGGCGAATGTTAAGAGCTTCCCTAACTCAAGCGTGAATGCACCTGCTGACCAGATGATTTTTTCACTGACCATGATTGGAAAGAAGGTAGACATATAGCCGGCAAATGATATGATGACAGACGCAGTCGCTGCCCAGTTAGCTGCCCAATATCCCCAAGCAACCGCATAGCCTGCAATTTTGCCTGCCTTCGGTGATTTGAAGAATGCCTGCGCATAGCTTTGCGGACCTGTCTTCAATTCCGGTTTGCGGATGGCGAGATTACCGAATACGAGCGCAATCATCAGCACTCCGAACCCTGTCAACAGCCAGGCTAGTGTGGCTCCTGTTGGACTTGCTACTTTTGCTAGATTGGCTGGGAGCATGAAGATGCCGCCTCCGACCATATTTCCAACGACGAACATTGTTAAGATCCAAAAACCCCAATTTTTTTGATTCATGCTGTATTTCTCCTCTGTGTATAAAAGTAAACGTAAAAACCCATGCAGACATCTTTCCGCACGGGTAATCATCCAATGCGGGCGCGGGTAAATGACCCGTGCCCATGATTTATATGAGCATAAGGGTCAGCTGTTATGATGATGTCGATGTCGGCCTATTTGCTTGAACATAATCAGCACTCCTTAAAAGGTAGATTGTAAGTATGGTTTATACTAACATGTATCTTTATTTTGGTAAAGTGATAAACTATTAGAGAGGTAAAATGTAGAGAGGAGGCATTAAAAAAAGCAGGCAGGAAATCCGGTTAGATTTCCTGTCTGCTTCTTAGAATCATAATTGATTAGTCGTTTTTCTTGGCAGCGTCTGTTACGTTGCGAGTGATGATGCGGTCTACAAGACCATATTCAAGGGCGCGGTCAGCTGTCATGAAGTTGTCACGCTCTGTATCACGCTGAATCGTTTCAAGTGATTGACCTGTACGTTCAGCTAGAATTTGGTTTAAGCGCTCACGCATGAAGAGAATGCGTTTAGCGGCGATTTCGATTTCAGTCGCTTGGCCTTGCGCTCCTCCAAGCGGTTGGTGAATCATGACTTCACTATTAGGAAGGGCAAAACGTTTGCCTTTCTCACCAGCTGCAAGAAGGAAAGCACCCATGGATGCTGCCATACCGATACAGATAGTGGAGACTTGCGGTTTGATGTACTGCATTGTATCATAGATCGCCATACCAGCTGTAATGCTTCCGCCAGGGCTGTTAATGTATAGGTAAATGTCTTTTTCCGGGTTTTCTGTTTCCAGGAATAGAAGCTGTGCAACGATGGAGTTAGCCACATTGTCATCGATGGCGCTTCCAAGCATGATAATACGGTCTTTAAGCAAGCGGGAATAAATATCGTAAGCACGTTCCCCGCGGTTTGTTTGTTCAATGACTGTAGGGATTAAATTCATTAGTTTCTCCTCCTTTATGTATTAAAACATATTCACTTCGTGTTTTTATCATACACCTTTTGGTCAATAAAGGTCAAACAAAAGACGCATGATGAAGATATTTTCGGAAAAATTCATGGCAGGGTTAGGTCTTTCCTCGGGTTATGTATGGGAAAGTTTCAAATAGAGAAGAGACTACACGCCAACATTTCATGAAAGTTTCCTGCTAACCATCTTACCCAAGTTTTAGTATTGTAAACCTTCACATGATTGTTCTTGCCAAATCGATTGATGTTCATTATAATATATTTTTGTAGGCTAACATTTTGCCCTTGTAGTTTAACGGATAAAACACAAGATTCCGGTTCTTGAGCTGGGGGTTCGATTCCCTCCAAGGGCGTACCGGTTATGCAAGAGAGGCTCTTCAAGCAATTGCTTGAAGAGCTTTTTTGTTTTCTCTCTCATATTGATAGTAGGACAGGTACAAATATATGGGGTGATCCGGGCGCGTCGACGATAATGGAACCGAGGTGTTCTGCGCTTATAACTTCTCAGGTAGATGCCAGAGTATGCAGTGCAGTCTAATTTTCGGGACTGGTCTTAAATGGAGGCTGCCATAATTTTTATTGACACAACCGGTGGAGAGGTAATTTCTTTTGTAACTTATTATCCCAAAATCCCCAATCTTTCCCTTGCTCAAATAGATACCATTCACTACTATTAAAGTAAGTACTATGAGGCAGGAGGCGAGGTTGTTGAAGATGGAGATGGGATTGTTTCAACAGCAGAGCTTGAAGCTGGCGATGACGCCGGAGTTGAGCCAGGCAATTATGCTTCTGCAGTATCCAGCCATTGAACTAACCGCTTTTATGGAGAGCAAGGCACTCGATAATCCATTGATTGAAGTGGAGAGCGGATATGAGCCGCCCAGCGGCCGCAAGCATGGGGATATGTCATGGATCAATCAAATCAGTGATGACCGTCCTGGCTTACATGCCTATTTAAAGGGGCAGATTCCTTTTAAGGTAATGGATGCCAAAGAGCAAAAAGTACTGAATTATATGATTGATAATATTGATGATAATGGATATTTAAGGCTTACCTACGAGGAGGTCAATGCGGTTTTCCCTGTTCAGAAGGCTGAATGGGAAGTAGCCAAGACCATTCTTCAGACGTTAGATCCTGCAGGAGTAGGAGCAGAGAGCCTTAGTGAATGCCTGCTTATCCAAGCACGAAGGAATAAAAATGAAAGCGCTTTATTAAAGGTTTTGCTGACAGATTATTTCACATCATTTGTAGAGAAGAGATGGAAGGAGCTATCAAGAACACTTGATGTGCCAGTCGTGGAGATTCAGCGTATCTTTGATCAAATACAGGCTTATAATCCGCGTCCTGGAGCAGCATTTGGCTCTGAGCGCTCCCAGTATACGCTGCCGGATGTAAGGGTCTTTCCATCAAAGGGCAAGCTCATAGCAGAGATTGTCGAGTCTTGTCGAGTGAGGATAAGGGAATTTGCCATTGGGATTGAGGGGCAGCAGGATGAGGCGGCCATGCGTTATATCCATCAGAAACGGATGGAGTATAAGTGGCTGCAAAAGGCGATTCAACAAAGAAATGAAACACTTCTTCATGTGACAAATGCCATAATTGAAAAGCAGATTGAGTATTTTGTCACAGGCAAAACGGATTTCATAAAACCACTTGTGATGAAGGATATTGCTGAGCTTATTGGGATGCATGAGTCAACCGTGAGCAGAGCCGTTCGTGATAAGATGATGGAAACGCCATTTGGGATCATCCCGATGAGGATGTTTTTCTCAGCTGGGCTGCAAACAGAACAGAGTGCTGATGCATCCGCTTTAAAGGTAAAGAAGGAAATCGAGAATTTAATCGCTTTAGAGGAGAAGGAGGCACCGTTGTCTGATCAGGCTATTGCCGACGAGCTGAAACAAAACCGGGGCATTGTCATTTCAAGAAGAACGGTTGCTAAATATAGGGAACAAATGAGAATTCCTTCCTCTTCGAAAAGAAGACGTTATTAATAGGAATATTCGGGGTATATAGAAAACTACATTTATTAAGAGACAGGTGGTTAGTATTGTGAGAGTTCCTATCGTTCATTTTTATACGAAGAAGGATTGTCCTCTTTGTGAGGAGGCAAAAGACTTATTGAAATTACTGCAGCGCGAGAAGACGTTTACCCTGCTGGAAGTGGACATTTATGCGAATGATCGGTTGCTCGAGCAATATGGTTTGATGATTCCAGTCGTAGAAGTTGACGGGGAAATCATACAATATGGAAAAATCGATATCGATGATGTTCGCCATGTATTGGCATGATTTCATAAGTTCACAATTTAATCTATTGTATTTCAAGAAAACTCCTGATAATATATAGGTACATCAGGAGTTATTTTTTTTACATAAACAGGGACACAAAATGTCTCACCTGGACATAAAATGACCAAGGATTATATTAAAGGAGTTTGAATTTATATGGATGGATCTCTCCATTTACAAAAAAAGTTAATTCCCGATATATTCGAGGTCATGCAAAAACGATACAATATTCTGCGGTCGATTCGCACAATGCAGCCAGTCGGCAGAAGAAGCCTTTCCTTAACACTGAACATTACGGAAAGAACTTTGCGGAGTGAAGTGGAGTTCTTGAAGGAGCAGAAATTGATTGATATCGCAAGCTCCGGAATGACAGTAACGAATGAAGGGCAGGAAGTATTGGATAACCTTGGTGGTGTAATACGGCAACTTTCGGGTATAGACGAAATGGAGCACCTTCTACAGGAAAAATTGGATATCGACAAAGTCATCATTGTCAATGGAGACAGCGATACTTCTCCATGGGTTATTGATGAATTGGGACGTGCAGGAGCTGCGCGTATGAAAAGTCTGCTTACGGGTAAAAATATCATTGCCGTAACAGGTGGAACAACGATGGCCGCTATCGGTAAGATGCTGCCGAATGTTTCGGAACTCCCAAATGTCGAGGATATACTCTTTGTTCCTGCAAGAGGAGGACTCGGTAAGGGGGCCAGCTATCAGGCTAATACAGTCTGTGAACAAATGGCTGAGAAGATGAATGCCCGTTATCGTGTTTTGTATGTTCCAGATAATCTAAGCGAAGCAGCCTACAACACATTAACGAGTGAACCTGCAATTGGGGAAGTGCTGGATTTGTTGAAATCCTCTAATATTGTCCTCCATGGGATTGGCGAAGCGAAAACCATGGCTGAACGAAGGAAAGTATCCGCTGGTGAGCTCAATGAGCTTGAAAAAAATCAGGCAATTGGCGAAGCGTTTGGATATTATTACGATGAAGATGGAAACATAATTCAGAAAGTCCGTACCATTGGACTGCAATTAGATGATCTGCCGAATATCGAGCATGTCATCGCGGTTGCCGGGGGAGCTTCAAAGGCAAAGGCCATCAAAGCCTACATCAAAATGGCACCGAAGAAACCGATTTTAATTACGGATGAAGGTGCAGCAATTCAGTTACTTAAGGGCTAACACCCTTTTGAATAAAAATTATTTACTAAGATTCCAAAAGGAGGAACCTTCTAATGGCAGTAAAATTAGGTATTAATGGTTTTGGTAGAATTGGACGTAACGTATTCCGTGCAGCGTTGAAAAACCCTGAGGTTGAAATCGTAGCAGTAAACGATTTAACTGATGCAAAAATGCTTGCACACCTTTTACAATATGATTCCGTACACGGAACTTTAGAAGAAAAAGTAACAGTTGACGGCGACTACCTAGTAGTTGGCGGACACCGCGTTAAAGTTCTTGCTGAAAGAGATCCAGCTCAACTTGGTTGGGGAGATCTTGGCGTAGATATCGTTGTTGAATCTACTGGCCGTTTCACAAAACGTGCTGACGCTGCGAAACACATCGAAGCTGGCGCTAAAAAAGTTATCATCTCTGCACCTGCATCTGACGAAGATATCACAATCGTTATGGGTGTTAACGAAGATAAATACGATGCGGCTAACCACGATGTAATCTCTAACGCATCTTGCACAACTAACTGCTTGGCTCCATTCGCTAAAGTATTGAATGACAAATTCGGTATCAAACGCGGTATGATGACAACAGTTCACTCTTACACAAATGACCAACAAATCCTTGACTTGCCGCACAAAGACTACCGTCGTGCGCGTGCTGCTGCTGAAAGCATGATCCCAACAACTACTGGTGCTGCTAAAGCTGTTGCGCTTGTATTGCCTGAACTTAAAGGTAAATTGAACGGTATGGCTATGCGTGTACCAACTCCAAACGTTTCTGTAGTTGACCTTGTTGCAGAACTTGAAAAAGAAGTTACAGCTGAAGAAGTAAACGCTGCTTTGAAAGCTGCTGCTGAAGGCGAATTGAAAGGTATTCTTGAGTACAGCGAGCTTCCATTAGTATCTCGTGACTACAACGGAACTACTCAATCTTCTACTATCGATGCACTTTCTACTATGGTTATGGATGGCAACATGGTTAAAGTACTTTCTTGGTACGATAACGAAACTGGCTACTCTAACCGTGTAGTAGACCTTGCAGCTTACATCGCTAAAAAAGGTCTTTAATTCGAATCCTTTTGGATGTCTGAGCAATTAATATAATTGTCAACTTGAGGGGGAAGGGGAAGATTCCCCTTTCCCTTGTTTTTTTGTTTTCATTCAGGATTAAGCTTTGGGCAGAGGTTTAAGGTGAATGAAGCTTGGACAGTTCAGGGCAGAAACTGTTTCTAAGCACATTGTTTTGATTTTAAGGAGGTTCCTACAGTGAACAAAAAATCAATTAAAGACATTGATGTAAAAGGCAAAAAAGTATTTTGCCGTGTAGATTTTAACGTTCCGATGCAAAACGGTACAATCACGGATGATACGCGTATCCGTGCAGCACTTCCAACAATCCAATACCTAATGGAACAAGGTGCGAAAGTTATCCTTGCAAGCCACATGGGCCGTCCAAAGGGTGAAGTGAAGGAAGAGCTTCGCTTAACTCCTGTAGCGATTAAATTGAGCGAGCTTCTTGGCAAAGAAGTAGGAAAAGCAGACGAAGCTTATGGCGACGCTGTAAAAGCTCAAATCGAAAAAATGAACGATGGCGATGTTCTATTGCTTGAAAACGTTCGTTTCTACCCAGGTGAAGAGAAAAACGATCCTGAACTAGCAAAAGAATTTGCTTCCTTAGCAGATATCTTCGTTAACGATGCATTCGGTGCCGCTCACCGTGCACACGCTTCTACTGAAGGAATCGCAAAACACATTCCTGCTGTTTCCGGTTTCCTTATGCAAAAAGAATTGGATGTACTTGGCAAAGCAATGTCTAACCCAGAACGTCCATTCACAGCTATCATCGGCGGAGCGAAAGTTAAAGATAAAATCGGCGTAATCGAAAACCTTCTTGATAAAGTGGATAACTTGATCATCGGCGGTGGTTTAGCTTACACATTCATCAAAGCTAAAGGCTACGAAATCGGTACTTCCCTCTTAGAAGAAGACAAAATCGACTTAGCTAAATCCTTCATGCAAAAAGCTGAAGAAAAAGGTGTTAAATTCTACATGCCAATCGATGCGGTTATCGCTCCTGAATTCGGCGAAAACGTAGAATCTAAAATCGTTGATATCGATGCAATCCCAGCTGACTGGATGTCCCTTGATATTGGACCGAAAACAGTTGAATTGTATGCAGATGTCATCAAAAACTCTAAATTAGTCATCTGGAACGGACCTATGGGCGTATTTGAATTTGATAAATTCGCTAACGGTACAAAAGGTGTAGCAGAAGCGCTAGCTAATTCCGATGCGTTCAGCGTAGTTGGCGGAGGAGACTCTGCAGCGGCTGCTGAGAAATTCCACCTTGCTGATAAGATGTCCCACATCTCTACAGGCGGCGGAGCTTCCCTTGAGTTCATCGAAGGCAAAGAGCTTCCTGGCGTAGTTGCTTTAAACGATAAATAAGAATACTCTCAGGAAATTTCCTATACAGGGTGTATTTTGCCAAGGGCCCTGGTAAAATACAGACGAATAGGCATTTCTGAAAAAGAGGAAGGATGTTTTAAATTGCGTAAACCAATTATCGCTGGTAACTGGAAAATGAATAAAACTCTTTCTGAAGCGATCAGCTTCGTGGAAGAAGTTAAAAATGTTGTTCCTTCAAATGATGCAGTTGATACTGTTGTCTGCAGCCCGGCTCCATTCCTTGGTCAGCTTGTTGAAGCGACTAAAGGGACAAACGTTGCTGTAGGTGCACAAAACATGCACTTTGAAGAGAACGGTGCTTTCACAGGCGAAGTAAGCCCTGTTGCACTTGCAGACTTAGGCGTACAATACGTAATCCTAGGTCACTCTGAGCGCAGAGAAATGTTCAATGAAACAGACGAATCTGTTAACAAGAAAACATTGGCTGCGTTCAAACATAACCTAACGCCAATCGTTTGCTGCGGTGAAACGCTTGAAGAGCGTGAAGCAGGCAAAACAAAAGACTTGGTTGCAGACCAAATCAAAAAGGCGTTCGCTGGTCTTACAGACGAGCAAGCTAAACAAGCTGTTATCGCTTATGAGCCAATCTGGGCTATCGGCACAGGCAAATCTTCTACAGCACAAGATGCAGATGAAGTTTGCGGCCATATCCGTCAAACAGTTGCAGAAAGCTTCAACGCTGACGTTGCGGCTGCGGTTCGCATCCAATACGGCGGAAGCGTAAAACCTGAGAACATCAAAGAATATCTTGCAGAAGAGAACATTGATGGTGCATTAGTTGGCGGCGCAAGCCTTCAACCAGCTTCTTTCTTAGGTTTATTGGAGGCTGTTTCTAAATGAGCAAAAAACCAGTTGCGTTAATCATCCTAGATGGTTTCGGAGCACGTGACACAGAACAAGGTAATGCTGTTGCACAAGCGAAGAAACCGAACTTTGACCGCTTTTGGGCAGAATTCCCACACAATTATTTAACGGCAAGCGGAGAAGCTGTTGGTCTTCCTGAAGGCCAAATGGGTAACTCTGAGGTTGGCCACTTAAACATTGGTGCCGGCCGTATTGTGTACCAAAGCTTAACACGTGTGAACTTAGCAATCCGTGAAGGCGAATTCGAAAAGAACGATACCTTCCTTGGTGCGATTAACCACGCGAAAGAGCATAACACAGCCCTTCACCTTATGGGCTTACTATCCGATGGCGGCGTACATAGCCACATCGACCATCTTTTCGCATTGCTTCGTCTTTGTGCAAAAGAAAACTTCAAAAACGTTTATGTACACGGCATTTTAGATGGCCGCGATGTCGGTCCTAAGACTGCTGAAAAATACATTAGACAAACTGAAGAAGTATTCAAGGAAACAGGTGTTGGTCAGTTTGCGACAATCTCTGGACGTTACTATTCCATGGACCGTGACAAACGCTGGGATCGTGTAGAGAAATCTTACCGTTCCATGACTTACGGAGATGGACCTGTTTACTCTTCAGCAATGGAAGTCGTAGAAGACTCCTATAACAATGGAATCTTTGACGAGTTCGTTCTTCCTTCTGTTATTACAAAGGAAGATGGACAGCCTGTGGCGAAGATTCAAGATAATGATTCCGTTATCTTCTTCAATTTCCGTCCAGACCGTGCTATCCAAATCTCAAACGTATTTACAAACGAGGACTTCCGTTCATTTGACCGTGGACCAGGATTCCCGAAAAGCTTGTACTTCGTTTGCTTGACGCACTTCAGTGAAACGGTTCAAGGATATGTGGCATTCAAGCCGACAAACCTTGATAACACACTTGGTGAAGTGTTGTCTCAAAACAACTTGAAGCAATTGCGTATTGCTGAAACAGAGAAATACCCTCACGTAACGTTCTTTATGAGCGGCGGCCGTGAAGCGGAATTCCCTGGTGAAAAACGCATCTTGATCAATTCTCCAAAGGTTGCTACTTATGACCTTAAACCGGAAATGAGCGCGTATGAAGTAACAGACGCACTTATGAAGGAATTGGAAGAAGACAATCATCATGCCATCATCCTGAACTTTGCTAACCCAGACATGGTAGGTCACTCTGGTATGCTTGAGCCGACAATCAAAGCAGTTGAAACCGTTGATGAGTGCCTAGGCAAAATCGTGGATAAAATCTTGTCTATGGGCGGAAAAGCAATCATTACAGCTGACCACGGTAATGCGGATGAAGTCATCACTCCTGATGGCCACCCAATGACTGCTCATACAACAAACCCAGTTCCTGTTATCGTAACAGACAAAGACGTTGAACTTCGTGAGGGCGGTATTCTTGGAGACTTAGCTCCAACTATGCTTGATCTTCTTCACGTAGAACAACCGAAAGAAATGACTGGAAAATCATTAATTAAGAAATAATCATTTGTGCAAACTAATGATGAATAAAATATTCTTTGATTTAAAAGGAGAGAATTATACAATGCCAATCATTATTGACGTATATGCACGCGAAGTCCTTGACTCCCGCGGTAACCCAACAGTTGAAGTAGAAATCGAAACAGAATCTGGCGCATTCGGACGCGCGTTAGTACCATCTGGTGCTTCTACTGGTGAATACGAAGCAGTTGAGCTTCGCGATGGCGACAAGAGCCGCTACCTTGGAAAAGGTGTTCAAAAAGCAGTTGACAATGTAAACAACATCATCGCTGAAGAAATCATCGGCATGCACGTTCTTGACCAAGCTGGCATCGACAAAGCAATGATCGAGCTTGACGGAACTGAAAACAAAGGTAAATTAGGTGCAAACGCAATCCTAGGCGTTTCCATGGCTGCTGCAATCGCTGCTGCTGACTTCCTAAACATTCCTTTATACCGTTACCTTGGCGGATTCAACACGAAACAGCTTCCAACTCCAATGATGAACATCATCAACGGTGGTTCTCACGCTGATAACAACGTTGACTTCCAAGAATTCATGATCATGCCTGTTGGAGCTCCTACTTTCAAAGAAGCTATCCGCATGGGTGCTGAAGTATTCCACAGCTTGAAAAACGTTCTTCACGGTAAAGGCTTGAACACTGCTGTAGGTGACGAAGGCGGATTTGCTCCAAACCTTGGTTCTAACCGTGAAGCTCTTGAAGTAATCATCGAAGCAATCACTAAAGCTGGCTACGAAGCTGGTAAAGACGTATACCTTGCAATGGACGTTGCATCTTCTGAGTTCTTCAACAAAGAAACGAAGAAATACGATCTAGCAGGCGAAGGCCGCACTGGTCTTTCTTCTGAAGACATGGTTAACTTCTATGAAGAATTAATCAACGAATTCCCAATCATCTCTATCGAAGATGGTTTAGACGAAAACGACTGGGAAGGTCACAAATTGCTAACTGAGCGCATCGGCGATCGCGTACAATTAGTAGGTGACGACTTGTTCGTAACTAACACTAAAAAGCTTGCTGAAGGTATCGAGAAAGGCATTGCTAACTCTATCCTTATCAAAGTTAACCAAATCGGTACATTGACTGAAACATTCGATGCAATCGAAATGGCTAAACGCGCTGGCTACACAGCTGTTGTATCTCACCGTTCTGGTGAAACAGAAGATTCCACAATCGCGGACATCGCTGTTGCAACAAACGCTGGCCAAATCAAAACTGGTTCTATGAGCCGTACAGACCGTATCGCGAAATACAACCAACTTCTTCGCATCGAAGACGAGCTTGGCGATTTAGCTGAATACAAAGGTCTTGCATCTTTCTACAACCTTAAAAAATAATAGCTGAACAGCTATTGCTGAGAACCCCTGAACAGGCGGACGCGCTGGTTTCAGGGGTTTTTTTGTACAAAAATAAAGAGGTTGGGACATAACTGAATTTGCAGTGTCCAAAACCGAATGTTGCACTGAAATTTAGGCAAAGTTAATCTAAATCGTTGATTTCCGTTGCAGGCGGTTGCTTTCCGCGGGGCGGTCGGGGAGCCTCCTCGAGTGCTTGTTCGCATCTGCGGGGTCTCCCCTGTCCGCTAATCCCACAGGAGTCAACCGCCTTCCACTACAATCAACGGTGTCTTAATATCAACATTCATCTTCACAGAACTAAACTAAATAAAAAACGCCGAACCATCTTAAACTGCGCATAAAATAGTTCGGCGTTTTTAGTTGGAAAGTAAATAGGCATGAAAGCATCTGGTATTTAGCGTTTGTCTACGTCTCAATTCCTACAATGAGCAGAGTCTCTAGACAGCGATAGAACACCAATTATTCACTGTATCATCAGAAGGCTGAATATCACCATATCCGTTAACTTGGTAGCAATCCTGCTTGAATATTCAGGTGGTACCAAACCTCTTCTTATCAAAAAAGATATTCACGCTGTCTTTTCTGGATGCTAATTGTTAGGAAGATACGGTAAGATTATGGAAGAAGACTTTTAAAATAGGGGACTCTTTTGCTATGACGACATTCGTTCGGATTTGATTTTTCAGGAGAGACAGAAGGAGAAGCAGATTATATGTACGGCACACTATTCAATGTAGCCATGATTATAGCGGGGAGCATAATCGGGAGTATCTTTAAGAAGGGGATTAAGGATGAGTATCATGCCATTCTCATGAATGCAATGGGATTAGCTGCAATGGGGCTTGGAATCAATGCCGTTGTTCAGTATATGCCTATCAGCCAATATCCTGTCCTGTTCATTGTGAGCTTGGCTGCCGGAGGACTGCTCGGACAAAGACTGGGTTTGGATGCGAGATTTACGAAACTCGTGAACAGGTATTCAAGCGGTCGTTTGGCAGAGGGGCTGTCGACAGCAATTTTGTTATTTTGTATTGGAACATTATCAATTCTCGGTCCAATCGAGGCAGCCTTGAATAAGAATTACACGTATTTAATGGCAAATGGGATGCTTGATGGGATTACCTCCATTGTACTAGCCTCTGCATTTGGTATTGGCATCGCGATAGCGGCTGTCGTTTTGTTTCTTTGGCAAGGGTCTATTTATGTATTGGCAGGTTTCATGGAGGCCTCGTTAAGTACAGACCTTTTGAATGAAGTGTCTATTGTAGGAGGGCTGCTGATTCTCGCATCCGGATTGAGCATTCTTGATATTAAGAAATTCAAGACACTAAATTTACTGCCCGCATTGGCGGTTCCGCCCATTTTCTTTTTAATCCTGCACCTGTTCTGATGAAATTCATAGAGAGGCCCCTAAATCCATTGGAGTTAGGGGCTTTCATTTTGGATTCATTCTTCGCAGTGTTCTCTTGGTCCTCCATTCCGTCAGCAGATTAGAAAGACCATAACGAATGGCCGGCATTGGATCTGTCCATCTGAAGAGGGCAAATTCCTTCGGTTTGAACAAGGTTCGAACCCATTTAAACCAGGTGATTTTTTTGGTTTTCCGTTTTTCTCTAGCTGAGAGAAAATAGGGGACAAGATGAATCCATTGAATCCCCTCTTGCTGATCTAAGGCAGATTTAAATGGCTTGTCTATCAAGGTTAAATAATAAAGATAGGGAAGGTTAACCTCACATCTTGTCGCAAGGCTGTGCCAGAGCCAAGGCCTTGTGTTGATGCCAAGGAATTTCAATTTGCCATCAGTGACGTCCCTCTTGAGTTCCACTGCTGCAATCCCCACCACGTTGAATAACTCGAGGATGCGGAGCCCCTCTGCCAGCACCTCCTCCTCTATGATGCTTTCAACTAATGTGCCTGATCCATATTGCGCAGGATACTGATCCAGTTTCCGCCCCATAAAGGCTGCCTTAAGCCGTTTTTCCCCGTCATAAAGTGCGCCAACCTGATAAATAGCTTCATCGGGTCCAGCGACAATTTCCTGAATCAGCAATTCGCCAAACGTGCTGTATTGAAATAGATTTCTGCGGAGTTGATGGAGATTCTCGATGACAATCACTTTTCGATTGAGATGCTTGCGAAATTCATACCCGAATACAGGCTTTAAGACACAGGGGAACTTGATGTCGCGTAAGATGGTTCGATAGCGCAAGGGATTATGAACAATGAATGTCTTTGGAGCATCTATTTGTTTTTCCTTGATTAGGGGAATGAGCTGCCGTTTATCAATGATGGAATCGACTAATAAGGAGTCAGGCAATAGAAAGAGGAAGTGCTTGGACAGTCTTGCCCGATATTTCGATATGAATTGAAGGAATTCATCTGAACCGGCGAGCAATATAGGGTTTTCATGAAAGAGTTCTCGTTCCTTCAGAAGGAATTGCAGAAGGAACTCATCCTGTGTTAGAGGGTCAGGACATGGCTTGCAGTCTGCAAACCGTGTACGTCCTTTTTTGTATTTCTCGGGGCAATCATAGCCATGCACTTGAACCCCCATGGAAGCAAGGCTCCTGATGATGCCGATGCCGCATGGGCTTAAGTCGAGAACGAAAGCACTGGCAGGCATGGTTCATTCCTCCTTCCTTTGTTATGTAGTAGGCATGGTTGTCCGAGAATTGGTTAAAAGGAAGGCGAGAAAATAGCGCCGTTATGCGCATAAGCTTTCTTGCCGGATGAGCCGTGCTTCTAATCAGTTACTTGTCAACAGTATATACAAGCCTTTATGCATGTGTGAAAGGTTAATAGTGGAATTCTCCTTACAGCTTCTCGATGTGGATTCCATCTCCAATGTATTGGAGACGCATATCCCCGTCATATTCCCACACTAGGTAGTTTGAACCCGCCAGAATGAAATGCCCTTCCCCAATTTTGGCTGAACCATAAGAAAGAGAAATCCTGTCACCTGTTTTGAAACCGCTGGCTACCGTATGCTCAGTCACTTTTTCCTCAACGACTCGAGCGGCAGTTATTTCTTGCTCCTCTGTTATTGGAGCTGTCTGCCTATCTGCTTCTAATGAGAGCTCCGATTGTTCAAGCGGGACTGTCACCTCAGGAGATGATGACTGCTGCGGCGGAGAAATGGCATGGTTCTTTATTGGTAAAGGTGTTTGTAAGGAAGCAGCTTCCGGCAGAGCTGGATGATCGGGTTCTTTTTTAACCTGATATGGGCTGGTGCTTTGCTGTTGGAT
Source organism: Gracilibacillus sp. Marseille-QA3620 (assembly GCF_054950035.1). Taxonomy (NCBI): domain Bacteria; kingdom Bacillati; phylum Bacillota; class Bacilli; order Caryophanales; family Bacillaceae; genus Gracilibacillus; species Gracilibacillus sp. Marseille-QA3620. Next base: position 3,766,694 of record NZ_CM143102.1, on the reverse strand, counting down.
TTTCAATGCACGTAAACGATTGAAGGAAAGCTGCTGCTGGTAGAGGAAATCCTGCCTTGCCGTCTGCTCAAACAAGCGGGCTAGTGAACGGGGGAACCGTCTAACACGCTTTTTTGCCAGGCTGCTGCCCTTGACTGGAGCGGCTGCTATCTGGACTGTCTCTATGGAAGGTGATGAGTTCTTCTTAGCCTTTAATCGATTGGGGTTCATCAGCTGCTGCCATATTCTCGATTGAAATAAGGGCTGCCCGGAGCAATCAGTTATCCGGTAGCTGGGATCATTCATATAGATAGCTGACGGGGAAAAAACAACAGGTTTAATGGAAGAATTGATATAAAGGATACAGGTTGCCATTACATGACCTCCTTTCTGTTGTTATAAGGTATGGGGAAATCTCTTGCATAGTGACGTTCATCTAGTAAAATAGGCAGCTATGCTAGTGAAAATGTATCTTATCCCCGTAACTATTTCATGTGTATAGGCATATGATTCAGACGGTTCTACTCAGGGCGCATACTATATAAAAAGTCTTTGGGAAAGGAGGAGCTAAGAGTGGATCAAGAACATACACAGCCAAATGAAGGGCTAACCTCTTCAAAATCATCCTTGCCGCTCGGTTCAATCTCAGACATTTTGAACATGATGTTTAAGCCTGGTGACCGACTTCAGCTATATGCTGGTGCTGAACCTTATAAAGAAACAGGCTCCTTTCTAGCAACAACTGATGATGTACTCATCTGGATAGACGCGAAGAATCATGTGTCCTTTCAATATATTGGAGGAAACCTTGGGATAAGAAAGATCGGCAGCGACACTAGTACCTCAGAAAACAAAATGAAAACCGCATCTGATAAGAAAAATACAAACCAATCAGCTGAAAAGGTCACAAAGGCAGAAAATGAAGCTCCGTCAAAAGAGAACAATCCGCAGCTTGCCAGAGTGGAGGATATGGGCATCGAGGCGAGTGTGCCGCCGCTGAACAAACCGGAGGAAGCGGGCACTATAGACAATTTTTCTCCTCTATTCACTGAGCCACAAGAGATAAGCCATATGGAAGAAGCCATTCCTCAATTAATTGAGATGGAGAAACCAGCAGAGGATATCGAAACGGAATCTGAGGAAAGCAGCTCTGTTGCTTATTTTACTTTGGAATCAAGCGAGGAGAGCAGCGAGGAATTAATAGAAGAAGTCAAAAAGAAATTAGCAGCAGTAGAAGAAACGCTATCTAAGGAGCAGAAGTAATGGATTAGGCAGCAGCTTATGTATCATGAGCAGCTGCCTTTTTTATTTGATTGTCGGCGGAGATAGGCGCATCCCTAGAACTCCCCGCGTGCTCTAGGTAAATCGAAAATAAAGTTCTGATAAATATCTGAAGTTTTCCTTTGAAAATGGGAGAGTGCCTTGTCAAAAAGGACTTGCGGTAAATATATATATCTAGAATAAGAACTAAGGAGGAAATGTAAATGAGACCAGAGGATAATTTAACATTGGGAGACAAAATCAAGGTGTACGCCGGTGATGACACGATTGGTACTGGAAGCTTTGTGAGTCTATCAGATAGTGTGCTTACTTGGGCTAATGGCAATGGGAACATTACGTTCACGTATGCAGGCACTGGTTCAGCTGTCTCTATCAAGAAAATCTAAGTGTAAAGCCAAATACCTGCAATAGCAGCGGGTGAAGGGCTTAATTAGACTGCCTATTTAGGCAGTCTAGTTTTCTTTATAGGGTCATACATATGTTGTAGAGAATGAAGGAGGGATTGAGAAAGTTGATCATGGAGCTGGCAAAAGCAATCAAGAATAAGGAAGTCATTCTGTTCATCGGTTCTGGTGTGCCGAAAAATCTTGGCCTGCCTACTTATTCAGAGATGATTGCCCAGATGGCCCATTTGCTCGATTTCGACCGTGAAGCCTTTAAGGCATTGGGAAACAGTGATTTCCTGCTGCTGGCGGAGTACTATTATTTGCAGAAGGGATCACTAGGCGGATTGCGCAGCTGGATGGATCGACAATGGCATAACCCCCATATTGATATTAGCCAATCGACTATTTATAAGCTTATCATCGAGCTTGGATTTCCGATTATTTATACAACCAATTTCGATCGATGGCTGGAGAATGCGTTCGACCATTATGGGGAGGAATACGTGAAAATCACCAATGTAGCCGATATCCCGAGTATTAAACCGGATGTGACGCAAATCATTAAATTCCATGGTGACTTTGATGACGACGCCTCTCTTGTCCTAACAGAATCCAATTACTTTAACCGGCTGGATTTCGAAACCCCCATCGACATTAAGCTCCGCTTGGATTCCTTGCAGAAATCGCTCCTGTTCATCGGATACAGCTTATCAGATATCAATATTCGCTACATGCTGTATAAGCTGCAGAAACAATGGGATGAATCAAGCTTCGGTCATATTCGACCGAAAAGCTATATATTTATGGCAGGTGAGAATCCCATTAAAGAAAGAATTCTGCGCGAGCGGGGCATTATCCCAATTGTATCGGGTGAAGAGCCTGGTGCCGCACTAGCCCATTTTCTAGAATCTCTGAAAATATAAAATTTAATATCAATGTAATATTTATCCTATTCTCCTGTGTTAGAATATTCGTAGTTTACTTAGCGAGGAGATTAGGAAAAAGTGAAGTCATTTCTATTGCGAACGTTCTTATTGGTTATGTTGGTTATCGGAATAGGATGGAATAATGCGTCAGCTGCGGAGAATACGAATCCAAACTTTCAGGAAATAAATCGTCTGCTGACTGCCGCGGCAATCGAGAATGGGATTCCGCCTGAGGTACTTAAGGCGGTTGCGTGGGAAGAATCAGGTTGGAGACAGTTTGTTAACGGAAAGCCTTATGTTTCAAGTGACGGCGGAATTGGTATTATGCAAATCACGAATAAGCCAGAATATAATCAGACAAGTTTGAAGAATGATATCGCGTATAATATTCAAGCTGGGGCAAAGACATTAGCCAGCATGTATAAAAGAGGAGATCTCCCGAAGATTAAAGGAGCATCCAGTTCAGTTATCGAGAACTGGTACTTTCCAGTGATGGCCTATAACGGGACAAAGCCTGCGAATAGTCCGTTGTATAAGGCTACAGGTGCAGTAAACAGCGAGGCCTATCAGGAAAAAGTCTTTCAAGACTTACGTGATCACTTACTTGCGGGGAGAACTTTGGGAAGATACCCGTTTACAGTGAATGACTTTGAATATGATTCAACTACTACAAAGAATATTGTCTTCAAAAAGAAACTATATACATTATCAACTGTCATTACAACATCACATGCTGGGTTTTCTGTGAACAGCAAGGCGGTAACAACAGATAGTGTGAAGCTAAGGAAAACGCCGGGAACATCAGTCAAGGAACTTAAAACCCTTTCGAAAGGTACCGTTTTGACCATCACCGGAAATTTCGTCTATGATGAGACCAAAACAAGTAAGAATCAATTTGTATGGTATCCAGTGAAGACAAATAGCGGTGAGAAAGGATACGTCTCTTCTGGTTATTTAGCGAAATCCATCTTTACGGTTAATAAAGTGACTGACCAGTCAACTGCTGTGACAGGGAATGTAGCAAAAGGATATTCCATTACAGTGACTGGTTCGGATAAAGTGAAGAGCAGAGGAATTTCCGCTGCCAACGAGAACTATTCTCTCAAAATCAGCAGCAAGCTTAAACAAGGGACGAAGCTGACCTTCCTATTAAAGGATGGGCAGGGTCTTATTCATGAAAAGAGGACCATTACGGTAACAGATGGAACGAAGCCGGCTGTTCCAAAGGTTAACACGATTGATGACAATGACACGGTCATCACGGGAACGGCTGAAAAAGGCTCAAGGGTTTATGCGTATGTGAGCGGAAAATCAATCGGAAATGCCAAGGCCAACAGCAGTACGGGCAAGTATTCCATTGCTATCTCCAAGAAGAAGGCTGGTACAAAGGTTGTCTTGAAAGCCAGGGATGCAGCAGGTAATTACAGCGCAGGCAAGACAATGACCGTCATCGATAAAACTCCGCCAAATACCCCAAAAGCCAACACAATCGATGACAACGACACGGTCATCACGGGAACGGCTGAAAAAGGCTCAAGGGTTTATGCGTATGTGAGCGGAAAATCAATCGGAAATGCTAAGGCCAACAGTAGTACGGGCAAGTATTCCATTGCCATCTCCAAGAAGAAAGCTGGTACAAAGATTGTCTTGAAAGCCAGGGATGCAGCAGGTAATTACAGCTCAGGCAAGACAATGACCGTCATCGATAAGACACCTCCTGCCGCGCCAAAGGTCAATAAAGTGACAAGCAAGACGACAAAGGTGACCGGGACAGCAGAAAAGAATGCAACGGTGAAGATCTATCGCGGCAGTACGCTATTGAAGACAGCAACGGTCAATTCGAAGGGAAGCTATACGTTAGCCATTAAGGCACAGAAAAAAGGAACTGCCTTGAGTGTATATGCTTACGACAAAGCGAAGAATAAGAGCAAGGCGACCAAGGTCACCGTTAAATAAATAATAGATCAATAGCCGAGAGCAGCAATTGCTCTCGGCTGTTTTCGTCTAATTTAGAGGAGTTATGGCTAGAATCAACGAATGATTTATGTGGGAGGGATGAATGATGGAGAATGGGATATATGAGGTGGATGTTCATTCCATCAAGCATTGGGTCAAGATTGAAGGGGCGGAACATGAGACAACACCCCTTGTTATTCTGCATGGCGGGCCGGGAGGTAATCATTACACCTTTGAGCATACGACATGACCTCTTCTTTCAAAGAATCGAACGGTCATTTACTATGAACAACGAGGCTGCGGCAGGAGTGCAAAGCCAGCCTTTGATACCGATTATCGAATGGAGCAGCTTGTTTCAGATTTTCATTTAATCAAGAAATGGATCGGTCATGAAAAGGTTGACCTCTTAGGATATTCCTTTGGCGGTGAGCTTGCGCTGGAGATTGCCTATATGATGCCTGAAGAGATTGGGAGGCTCGTATTGTCTGGGCCGAGTCTGTTGGAGCTGAATATCGGGAAGGTTCTGCAAATTGCCGGGTTCCTGTCAGTCGTTGATGTTCCTATATTGAAGGAAATAAATGAACTGATTCGCCAGGAGCTACCGGTGGCGGATTTATATGAGCTAGTCTGGAATCTGGCTGATTCAAAAGAGGTGGACCTTCTCTTATTTCAGAATCAAGAAAAGGCCCGTTTGAATCGCTCCTTATGGGAGAAAAGCGGGCTTGTCAACACGGGACACATGATGGGCATACTACAAAATGAAACAAGGGATGAGCCATTAGTGAATCGGTTAGGCCGAATAGGGCAGGAAACGCTGATTATTGCGGGGATTCATGATTATAATACAGGAATACCCCTTTCTAAGCTCATTCATCATCACCTCCCAAACAGCTGTTTTCACCCTTTTTACCATAGTGCGCATTTTCCTGACCTGGACGAGCCGGAACGATTTATTCAGGTCGTGCAACAGTTCTTGGAGCAAAATAGCCCCTGCTAAAGGATGAAAAATAGCTGCCCAGTACTCCGGGCAGCTAGATGATTATGGCTTGATTAATTGTTTGAACTCATCAAATTGTTCTTCAATCTCTTTCTTTGGTTTAGCTGTCAGCAGGCTGACAACGACAATGGCCAAGAGACTGACACCAAATCCAGGGATCATTTCATAGAGGGTATCTGATAACCCGAAGCTCGACCAGGCGATTACGGTAATTGCTCCGCCGAGAATCCCTGCTAATGCTCCCCATTTGGTCATCCGTTTCCAGAATAGGCTTAGCAAAATGAGCGGGCCGAATGAAGAGCCGAAGCCAGCCCATGCATACCCAACGAGATTAAGGATGGTGGCGTTTTTCTCCCAGGATAGAAATAAAGCGACAACGGCAACGAGCAATACGGATAGTCTGCCGAAGAAAACGAGTTCTTTATCTGTCGCTGAGCGTCTGACGAATGTTTTATAAATGTCTTCTGTTAAGGAGCTGGAAGTGACAAGAAGCTGTGAAGAAATGGTGCTCATGATGGCAGCCAAGATGGCAGAGATTAAAAAGCCGGTGATAATCGGATGGAATAAAATTTCGCCTAACATAATGAAGACTGTCTCAGGATTGCTGAGTTTAGGTCCATTCTTCGCGAAATAGGCGATTCCGATTAGCCCTGTCAGCATGGCACCGACAATGGAGAAAATCATCCAGCCCATTCCAATCCGGCGTGCCTTCTTGATTTCTTTCACCGATTGAATAGCCATGAAGCGGACAATAATATGCGGCTGGCCGAAATAGCCAAGACCCCATGCGACAGAGGATAGTAAACCAAGCATGGTAGTTCCTTTAAATATATCCATTAGTGCCGGATTAATGGATTCAACCGTTTCGATGGTTTCCCCCATGCCGCCAACCTCAATAAGGGTAACGATAGGAACGAGAATAAGAGCGATGAACATAATGAGACCCTGAACAAAATCTGTCCAGCTTACGGCTAGAAATCCGCCAAATAAAGTGTAGGCAATAACGACGAGGCTGACAATGATCAGGCCTGTATGATAGCTCAGGCCAAAGGTACTTTGAAAAAGGACACCACCTGAGACCATTCCTGAGGAGACATAAAAGGTGAAGAAAATCATGATGACCAATCCTGAAATAAGGCGGAGCATTTTAGAGGTATCGCTGAAGCGGTTCTCTAAATAACCTGGAATCGTGATAGAATCATTCGCTAGCTGTGTATAAACACGCAGTCTAGGTGCAACGTACAGCCAGTTTGCCCATGCGCCAATGGTCAAACCGATGGCAATCCATGAAGCGCTCAACCCTGAAACATACATAGCTCCCGGAAGTCCCATTAAGAGCCAGCCGCTCATATCAGAAGCACCGGCACTGAGAGCCGTTACGGCTGGGCCAAGATTTCTCCCTCCAAGCATATAATCGGTTAAGTTTGATGTACGTCGAAAGGCAAAGTACCCAATCCCAAGCATTAAAACCATGTACAGAACAACTGAACTTATTAAGGCATAATCCACCCAATCAACCCCCTCTTTCTTATCTCTACTGATTATATTAATCGGCGAGAGAATATATTGCTATAATTGTGTTAGAAAATTCTGAAAAATGCACCTAATTAACTAGGTCTTTTATCATAACGCTAGCAACTTATCATTCGCAATCCTTGCACAATGCTTGTATAATTACACTAAAATAAGAAGAAATGGGTGAGGAGAATGGGGAAAAACTATCATCAAAAGCCTTGTAAGTATGTAGAAAATCTTGAATTAAAGATAATGGATATTGAGAGGTCGATTCGATATTATGAAACAATCATTGGCTTCCGTGTGTTAGAACGAGAGAAGAAGAGAGCTGTCTTGACGGCAGATGGGAAGACACCGCTTCTGACATTGATTGAGCCGGAAGGTGTTTCAGCAAAAGAGCCGCATCGAACAGGCTTATATCATTTTGCGCTTCTTTTGCCTAATCGTTCTGACTTGGCTGATTTTCTTCAATCCTTGGTGAAATTGAATGTGCGAATTGGGGCATCCGATCATCATGTCAGTGAAGCGATTTATTTACAGGATCCTGATGATAATGGCATTGAAGTTTATGTAGACCGTGATGATTCCAATTGGATTTGGAATGAGAAAGAGGTTCATATGACGACCGAGCCGCTGAATGCGCGTGATTTGCTCCAGGCTGGAACGAAAGAGGGGTGGAAAGGGCTGCCGGAAGGAACCATTATGGGGCATATTCATCTTCATGTCGGTGACTTAGCGGAGGCTGAGAAGTTTTATTGTGACGGCCTTGGATTTGAGGTGGTCACTCGTTATGGCGGTCAGGCTTTATTCATTTCCTCCGGCGGGTATCATCACCATATTGGACTGAATGTGTGGAACGGACAGCATATTCCTGCGGCATCGCCGAACAGCACGGGGCTAGAGCATTACACGATTGTTTATCCAGATGATAAGGACAGGGAAGAAGCAGTCTTGAGAATAAAAGCTCTAGGAGCAGAGGTTACCAAGATTAACGATATTTATGAAGTGATTGACCCGTTCGGTATGAAAATTCATCTCTCTTAAAAGAAGAGCTGCCTCCCAGCCTTGAGGCAGCTCTTCTGTATCTATTTATTGCGGTATTCCCGTTTAAGTTCCGTTTGGAAGCGGTCAAAGAATACGCCAATCAAGAAGAAGGCAATCAGCAGCGGATAGAAGGTGTGGAAGACCTGCTGGACAGATTGGGTGCTCCAGAGTTCGGTCATGAAGCTGCCTGGGCTGATGAACGCCTGAATGATAATCAAACTATGTAAAGCCAGCCAGAATAAGGTCAGCGTCCCCGTACTTGTTCGAACGATGAGTGCCATGACCGCCACAGCTAATGCAGCCGCCCCTATAAGGGCGTACTCGCCTAAGGTGTAGGCATTGTTCATGAAAAGGCTGTAAATGAACAGACCTATTAAGAAAAAATGGACAAAGTACGTCAGGATGTACAACGGCATAGAGCCATTCATTTTTGATAAGAGCAATAGAATGCCTGCTATGAGCAGGAGAATACCTAGGAGATAATCAGCTCGCATGATGAGCAAAATAAAGCCGCCAACTAAGAACCCAGCCATGTTCACATAATCAATTCGTTTCATGATGTAATTAAACATGCCGATTGCCCCTTTCTGAAGGGTAGTAGAAGTCATTATTTATTTTATACCCGACAATGAGGAAAATAACTCCTGTACCAGTCGGGTTTGTTATTGTGAAAAAAAGGCGGGTATGGTAAAGTGATAATATTGAGTAGACCGTAATTAGGAGGTATTTGTTCGTGCTGCATACTGTACTGATTATTTTATTGGTTATTACGTGCATTAGTTTAATTGCCGTTGTCTTGCTTCAATCCGGCAAAAGTGCTGGATTATCAGGTGCTATTTCCGGCGGTGCTGAACAGCTTTTCGGTAAGCAAAAGGCTCGCGGCTTGGATTTGATTTTACACCGTGTCACAATCGTTCTTTCTATTTTATTCTTTGTTCTTACGGTACTTGTATCCTTATTCGGCAAGTAATTTCATATGAGCAAGCAAACATAGCCTGGCGAATTGCCGGGCTTTTTTGATGTTTGAGGGGGCGAAATAATAGCCTTTGCTGAATGTACATCGTAAACTTAGGATACATACATTGCAAAAAGGGGATAGTTACATGAAATTGACACAGCCAAAGCCATTTACTTTTGAGGGAGGAAGCCGAGCTGTCCTGCTCTTGCACGGATTCACAGGCAGCAGCGCTGATGTTCGTATGCTTGGCCGTTTCCTTGAGAAGAATGGGTACACAAGTCATGCGCCGCAATACAGAGGTCACGGAGTTCCGCCTGAGGAATTGGTGAATTACGGACCGATGGACTGGTGGAAGGATGTCATGAGAGCCTATGATAAACTGCGTGCGATGGGGCATAAAGAAATTGCCGTCGCTGGTCTTTCATTAGGTGGGGTATTTTCCTTGAAATTAGGTTACACTGTACCTGTGAAGGGTATCGTACCCATGTGTGCACCCATGTATATAAAAAGTGAAGAAACGATGTATAAAGGGGTACTTGAGTATGCCCGTGAATACAAGAAACGAGAAGGCAAAAGCGAGAGTGAGATAGAGGCTGAGATGAAGGAATTCCAGAAGAGTCCGATGGAAACGCTGAAGGCTCTCCAAGAATTAATTGGAGATGTCAGGGACCATGTAAGCCAAGTGGATGTCCCTCTCTTTGTCGTACAAGGGCGTCATGACCACATGATTAATGTTGATTCCGCGAACATCATCCATGATTCAGCCAAGAGCGAGCAGAAGAGCTTGAAATGGTATGAGGAATCTGGACATGTTATTACAACGGATATCGAGCGTGATCAACTTCATAAAGATATACTCGAATTTTTAGAAGGATTAGATTGGACTGATTAATCCTTCAATCTAGAGAAGTGAAGGAAGGAGGGGTTTGAATGGATGACAATATACGTCAACTCGTAGACAAGCTATATTCTTATATGAAAGAAGAAGCTTACAAACCCATGACAGTACAAGAATTAGAGGAAGCGATGGGCATTGATGATTCCGAGGATTTTAAGGATTTCGTCAAGGCGCTCGTTTATATGGAAGAGCGAGGAAAGGTCGTAAGGACGCGTTCCAATCGTTACGGTTTGCCGCAGCGCATGAATCTCGTTAAGGGGAAGGTTTCCGGCCATGCGAAAGGCTTTGCCTTCGTTATTCCTGAAGAGAGAGACATGATGGATGATATCTTCATCCCGCCGCATGAGCTTAATAATGCGATGCATGGCGATACCGTTATGGTACGGGTGTCGGGAGAATCCTCAGGTGCCCGCCGTGAAGGATCCATTGTCAAAATCGTAGAGCGCGGTGTCAAGAATGTCGTCGGTACGTATACCGAAACAAGAGGAATTGGTTTCGTCATTCCGGATGACAAGAAAATGGCAAATGATATCTTCATCCCGAATGAGGCGAAGCATGGCGCCATTGAAGGCCATAAGGTTGTTGTGAAAATCACTACTTATCCAGAAGGCAGAATGTCTGCTGAGGGAGAAGTTGTGGAAATCTTAGGACATAAAAATGACCCAGGTGTGGATATCCTTTCTATTATCCACAAATTTGAGCTGCCGCAGGAATTCCCTGAGGATGTGCTTGAACAAGCAAACCGTACGCCGGATGTGATTGATGAGAAGGATTTGAAGGACCGCCGTGATTTGCGCGGCCAAACAATCGTTACGATTGATGGCGCGGATGCGAAGGACTTGGACGATGCGGTTACAGTTACACGTCTTGATAACGGCAATTATAAGCTTGGTGTCCATATTGCGGATGTTTCTCACTATGTAACAGAAGGCTCCCCGATTGATAAGGAAGCTTTGGACAGAGCGACAAGTGTGTACCTCGTCGACCGGGTTATTCCGATGATTCCACATCGTTTATCCAACGGAATTTGTTCCTTGAATCCAAAGGTTGACCGTTTGACGTTATCATGCGAAATGGAGATTGATTCAGAAGGAACGGTTGTTTCCCATGAAATTTTCCAAAGTGTGATCAAGACAACAGAACGGATGACTTATTCAGATGTGAATGAAATCCTTGTGGATAAGAATGAGGAATTAATTAAGCAGTACGAACCATTAGTGCCGATGTTTGAGGAAATGGAAAAGCTTGCAGCCATTCTGCGTCAAAAACGGATGAGACGCGGAGCAATCGATTTCGATTTCAAGGAAGCGAAGATCCTTGTGGATGAAAACGGAGAACCGACGGATGTTGTCATTCGCACGCGTTCGGTTGCTGAGAAATTGATTGAAGAATTCATGCTTGCAGCCAATGAAACGGTGGCAGAGCATTTCCACTGGATGGATGTTCCGTTCCTATACCGGATTCATGAAGAGCCGAATGAGGCGAAGCTGCAAAAGTTCTTCGAGTTTATCGTTAACTTTGGCTATATCGTAAGAGGAACAGCTAATTCGGTACATCCGCGTGCCCTTCAGGAAATCATTGAAGCGGTGGAAGGAAAGCCGGAGGAAATGGTTGTCTCAACCGTCATGCTTCGTTCTATGCAACAGGCAAAGTATGACCCAGAGAGTCTTGGTCACTTTGGGTTATCAACAGACTTTTACACACATTTCACATCGCCGATTCGTCGTTACCCTGACTTAATTGTCCACAGATTAATCAGAACTTATTTAATTAATGGAGATTTAAGCAGCCAGACGCAGGAGAAATGGAATGAAAAGCTTGGCGAGATTGCTCAGCACAGTTCTGCCATGGAACGCCGGGCAGTTGATGCTGAACGTGAAACAGATGACCTGAAGAAAGCGGAATTCATGGAAGACAAGATTGGCGAGGAATTCGACGGCATCATCAGCTCTGTCACGAATTTCGGGATGTTCGTTGAATTGTCCAACACGATTGAAGGTCTTGTCCATGTCAGCTATATGACAGATGACTATTATCATTTCGATGACCGTCAGTACGCGATGATTGGCGAGCGGACAGCAAAAGTCTTCCGCATCGGTGATGAGATTACGGTCCGTGTCATTAATGTCAACAAAGACGAGCGTGCGATCGACTTTGAAATCGTCGGCATGAAGGACAACCGCCAGCGCGAGCGCGGCGAGAAACGTATCTTTAAAGCTGAGCCAGGCAAGAATCGGCGCAAGGATTCAGGACGCCCGCAAAAAGGCGGAGGCAAGCGCAATGAGCGCGGAGGTGGAAGCAAAGGCCCTGGCTCTGGTTCAGGCTCCAGCCAAGGCTCCGAGAAAAAAGGACCTAGAAAGAAAAGAAAGTTCTATGAAAACGCCCCTAATGCTAAGCGCAAATCCGGGCGCAAAAAGAAACGATAAACGGAGGAGAGTACCCCATTGGGATGGGGTGCTCTTTTTTTATAGAGGTTGTGCTTCTATGGAGGAATTACTCAGGAGCGGGCGAGCGGTCAGCACACATAAGCCAGATTTATCGCCCTTACCCTAGTATTTTCGCCCATACAAAGAATGTTTCGCCCTTAAATCTTGGTGTTCGCCCATAAAATTGTTGTTTTCGCCCTTAACCAGTGAAAGCTCGCCCTTAAAAGATGAAATCCTGAATCGCCCATTAAAAAAAGAAGACCGATCAAGGCTGGATAAATGAAAATGGACAAGCTGACGGTCTTTTTGCAGAGATTACTGTATTTCTTAGTTGAATTTCTATAAAAGATATTACTTTTTACTAGGACAGCCAAATCGAAATATCGTTTCCTATGACCAATGACCCCTATTTACGATATTCTGATTCAATGGCCATCCCCTCGGGTAGCAGAAAGACAAGGTTTTTATCCATCAGTGTACGATTTTAGAGGAAAATCCAAATGATAAGAGCATATAATTTACAAATCGTTCAAGAATGTTTATAATCCTTATAGTAATACTATGAATTAGCGAAGAGGGGGATATACCAAAGTGGATACTTTGTTATTGCTTGTCAATATTATTTTGTTACTAGCTCTAATCGGTCTTTTATATTTCATGCAGAAGAAACATGTCTCGTTTTCTAAGCGGGTATTTACAGCTCTTGGCCTTGGGCTCATCCTTGGCTTCTACCTGCAGTTCGGCTATGATAGCGGATCAGAGGTGCTTGAGGGTACGAAGAATTGGTACAGTATCGTTGGAACCGGCTATGTCAGCTTCTTGAAGATGATTGTCATGCCATTGATTGTTGTTTCCATCATCTCTGCGATTATCAAAATTAAAGGGGATAGCGGTGTTGGGAAAATCAGCTTTTCCATTATCGGTGTGCTCGTTGCCACAACAGCGATTGCGGCAGTTATTGGGATTGTGAGTGCACTAGGGTTTGACCTTTCCGCTGATAATCTTGAAAATGGTGAAGCAGAGCAGGCTCGCTCTGCCCAATTAGAAGAAACGATGGTTCAAGTAGACGACTTAAGCTTCCCTGAGCGGATTCTGCAGGTCATCCCAACGAACCCATTTCTTGATTTAACTGGACAGCGTCCTACTTCCACTATTGCAACCGTCATTTTTGCCGCCTTTATAGGGATAGCAGCAATTGGGGTGCGCAGAAAGGCTCCGGAAGAGTTCGCGACATTTGAGAAAATTATTGATGCGCTGTATAAGATTGTGATGCGGATTGTGACATTGATTCTCCGACTTACTCCATACGGCATTGTGGCTCTTATGGCCAATACGATTGCGAATACGAATATGGATGGGGTTATCGAGCTTTCCCGATTCGTCATCGCCTCCTATGTGGCGCTGATTGTCATGTTCCTTGTTCATCTAGTCATTTTAAGCTTCTCTGGACTTAGCCCGGTACAATATGTAAAGAAAATTGGACCATTGATGACATTTGCCTTTACATCCCGATCTAGTGCAGCTGCGATTCCAATCAATGTGGAAACCCAGACCACTCAATTCGGGAACTCAAGAGGCATTGCGAATTTTGCGGCATCTTTAGGTGCATCCATCGGTCAGAACGGCTGTGCGGGAATTTATCCGGCTATGCTGGCCGTCATGATTGCGCCAGACCCGCTTGATCCGGCTTTCTTGATTCAACTAGTCATCATCGTAGCCATCAGTTCATTTGGTGTCGCTGGTGTTGGCGGCGGTGCAACATTTGCTGCCTTGATTGTCCTATCAAGCATGAATCTGCCAATCGGCATCGCGGCTCTTTTGATTTCTGTTGAACCACTTATTGATATGGGCCGTACTGCTCTTAATGTGAGCGGCTCTGTGACAGCTGGTCTAGTGACAGGAAGAGCGACAGGACAGCTTGATAAAAAAGTTTATAACAGTGAAAAAACAGAGATGGAATCTGTTGAATTGTAAGGATGTGCACCCGCACATCCTTTCTTCCTTTTAGACAGCAGGAAAAAGCCGGTTCAAGTCGAATAATATAAGGGTATGGAATAGAGTGAAATGGAGGAATACTACTATGGGAAAGAAAATCATCCAAACATCAAAGGCTCCTAGCGCAATCGGCCCTTATTCTCAAGCTATCGAGGCCAATGGATTCGTGTATACATCCGGCCAACTGGGACTTGACCCGGAAACAGGGGAATTAAGAAGCGGTATTCGCGAACAAACACAGCAGGCGTTAAAGAATGTCCAGGCTATCTTGAATGAGGCAGGGCTGAGTCTAGATAATGTGGTTAAAACAACGGTGTTCCTGCAGGATATGAATGACTTTGCAACGGTTAATGAAATCTATGCGATTTACTTTAACAGCTCCCTTCCGGCAAGAAGTGCCATTGAGGTCGCACGCCTGCCAAAGAACGGGCTTGTAGAAATAGAGGCAATTGCTGTAGTATGATAATAGAAAGAGCCAAGTAACGGCTCTTTTTTTCAAAATGACCCGTATAAAGAGAGAGGGGGTATGGACATGCCAAAAGGAGCAGGAAAAGTCATTGGACAGAACAAAAAGGCATACCATGATTACTTTATTGAAGAAACCTATGAGGCAGGAATTGTTCTCCAAGGAACGGAAATCAAATCGATTCGTAATGGCCGCGTGAATCTGAAGGATTCCTATGCGAGGATCATTAATGGCGAGGTCTTCCTGATGGGAATGCATATCAGCCCATATGAGCAGGGGAACCGCTATAACCACGATCCGCTGCGCGTGCGCAAGCTTCTTCTACACAATAAAGAAATCTCCAAGCTGATCGGCCAAACGAAGGAACAAGGCTATGCACTCGTCCCATTGAAGCTTTATTTGAAAAACGGCTTCGCGAAAGTGTTAATCGGCCTTGGTAAGGGTAAGAAGAATTATGACAAGCGTGAAGATCTGAAGAAGAAGGAAGCCAAACGCGAAATTGAGCGTGCCTTCAAGGAACGGCAGCGCTAATCTGGTTTAAAGCCCAAGTTCTTACAATTGAATTTCACATCCGTTGTGATATAATAATTCATGTACCGTAATTGAATAGAAGCAAAGCAAACAAGCTTTGAGCTTCTTCATTTCGTACGCTCCACATTCTTAATGAGGGGACGTTACGGATTCGACAGGGGTAGTTCGAGCTTATGTTGCGAGTCGAGGGGATCGGCCTCGTTAAAACGTCATAGCCTATAACTGGCAAACAAAACAACAACCTAGCTTTCGCTGCCTAATAACAGTCGATAGCTGTTCCTCCCTCCATCGTCCATGTGGTAGGGTAAGGGACTCACTCTAAGTGGACTACGCCGGATCTCGCCGTCTGAGGGAGAAGGAAGAGAACAATCAGACTAGCTGCCCGGAAGCCTGTCGATAGGCCGAAGGACCAGCGAATCGCCAATATATCGACTACACTCGTAGAAGCATAAGTGCCGTTATCTTTGGACGTGGGTTCGACTCCCACCGTCTCCACCAATACATAGTTTTGGTGGTTTTTTATTTTTTTGACGCTAACCAGACTGTCAATGCTGAAAAATGAATAAAGTAAAGTGATCAGATACCTAAAAAGAAAGATGATTCTCTCTTCTTAGGTATCTTTTTTGTTGGATTTATTATTTCAATATAAATAGATGGCCAAATTGCATTGAACTTTATCCTCACACCAATGAATGCTTTGGTTAGACTGAGCACCTGAAAGTGGAAAAGGAACAGCTTCATCTACCTATGGAGGTTTATGGCACTTGGTAATAATCGTTTTACGATTTTAGGTGCTATGTTTTTTAGGACAATATCGATTAGGTTGTATCATTTTTTTTGGATTAAATTGCCAGTGGGTTTATCTACTATTTCATTAGGAATGGGCGCATTATGGGAGTTTTATCAAAACCAACAGATGGAAAATTTAGAATATATAAAAGGATATTATTATTATAGTATAATTTAAAATGTTTTTATACTTTAATATGGAAGAGTGATTGAATGTTAAGGGAAATGAAATGGACACTAGCCGCGATAGTATGCACACTCCTTGTTGCTGGGTGTAGTAATATATCTTCTAGTTCTCAACAAAATGATGACGTATATGTCATGATGAAGGGCAATGATTTATATATTAAGTATCCTGAAAAAGATTCTGAAAAAGTAGCATCTAATGTTTTAGAGGAATCTGCTAGTTATATAGATGGAAAGGGACTCATGTTTGTAGATGATGATTATAGTTTGTATTTGTATGAAGATGGAGAAAAACAAAAAATAGCTAATAATGTATCTGATAAATCTATTACATATGGGTTGTCTGATAACTCTGATACAATAGCTTATCTTTCTGATGAAGATGATCTCTATGCCATTTTTAATGGGAAAGATAAAATAAAAGTAGCGTCAGGTATTTCCTATTATAAAATTTCCTCAGATGGTGAACATATCTATTATACGAATGAGAAAGATGATTTGTATTGTTTCTCGAGCGACAAACAAAAGGATAAAATCGCTTCAGAAGTAATTTACTATGATATTTCTGATGATGGCAATAAAATTGTCATTTATACAGGTGGGAATGATTTATACATACGTGATATAGAAGAAGAGGATAAAAAGAAGATTATTAGTGATGAGGAAATCTATTATTATAATATGATTATAGATAATAATGGTGATTTAGCCTATTTGACGGACTATGATGATGATGACAAAAAAGGGGAATTGTATTTTAAATATAGAAATGGAATCAGTCACAGAATTGCCTCTGATGTATCTTATTTCCATAAACAAGATGATTCCTTCTACGTATTAGATGTTGATGGGAATCTATGTGTGAAAGATATCGGTTCAAAAAAATCAAAGAGGAAGTTGGCTGAGGAAGTACATAAATTCTATGTTGTTGGTGAACAAGTATATTATATAGATGGCGATGATAATTTATTTTCCATTAAGAATGGCAAGAAAGAAAAAATTGGAGTAGATATTTCTCAGGGTGAATACAATTATCAGGTTTCTACTCTAGGTGAAAACATCGTATTCTTAACAAAGGATAATGAACTTTACTTTAATGCAGAAAAGATAAGTAGTGACGTTGAATTATTCGTTGCTTATGTAGACAAAATTATTTATCGAACTGACGATAATGCTTTACATTCGGTATCTATAAATAAACTCGACAAAAAAGGCGAATTTAAAAATCCAAATTCCTATAGTTCGATATATTATGGAA
This sequence comes from Gracilibacillus sp. Marseille-QA3620, assembly GCF_054950035.1. Lineage (NCBI taxonomy): Bacteria > Bacillati > Bacillota > Bacilli > Caryophanales > Bacillaceae > Gracilibacillus > Gracilibacillus sp. Marseille-QA3620. The sequence goes on along the minus strand of NZ_CM143102.1, from coordinate 3,749,103 downwards.
ATCAACTTGTCTATAATTCGATATTATCTGCTGAAGATATTTAGGAGTTTGGGAAATCAAAGCCGATTCTTTAAGTGGTTATATGGAGTTTGTCGATAATGATTATTATGATGATCATATTGATATCACTTCTTATATGGATAATGAAGAAGATGACGATACATTTAAAATAACGGATAGTACAGAGAAAACAATTATTTTGGATGATAAAATCATTTTAACAAAAATCAGCGATAGCAAATGGAAGGTTTCGGACACCGATAATCCGAATGAGTATTATTGTGAGATGACAAAGTCAACCAATCAAAAACTCGCTGATTATAAAGAAAAATGAGAACCTATTATTACGATGGATATAGTTCTTCATTAATGAGGAAAGATATTAATATATTTTTAAGCTATGTTTTTCTTTATCTACTTGCCGCGGATTTCCGTAAATTCACAGCCCTTAACGCAAGACCCATTTCATTTTCAATCTTTGTTTCACCCAGTACAAAAGATTGGGTGAAACGCAAATTAGCCTTCAAAAATTCAAAAACGGGTTCCGCATTTATTTTTCTTTGACATTAGATCAAGCTAGTTTTCTCTTCTGATTACCTCTCTCTTACATATTCTTTTAGTTCTTCCCATTTCTCATTCACCATTAGTGTCCGGCTGTTGTTTTCCATGGATTTAGTTGTGGTGACTTAAAACCAGCAGAATTATGAAGAATCAAAAGCCGGAGAAATTTTACTTGTTGTAAAATTCTCCGGCTTTTTCATTTAAGAGGAGGGTTTTGTCCCAGCCTCTTCATTTTGAACCAATTATTTATCAAGTGGAGGGACTTGTTTCCGGACGACATCAAATAACCCGGAACCAATTATATCAAGAGCAGATTGCATCCTTTCAACCGAGATATTATCTTCAATTGTATCCTGTGGTGTATGGTAGACTTTCTCGATATGGTAGATGAGCGGATCCCAGCTATCAATGCCCATCCAGATGAAGAGGGCAGCAGGTATACCAGCATTATGGAATGGAACGTGATCGCTTGAACCGAATGTACCTGGCAGAATATCAGAGTTTCCTAGGCGTGCACCTGCTTCCATCGTTGAATCAGTGACCATATTTGTGGAGCCGTTTGGCGTCATGGCGTAAAGGTTTTTCGCTGGTCCGTAGCTTGTGGCTACCATGTCCGGAACGAAGACAGCATCGATATTTTCTCGTTGTTCCTGGGTTAATTGGTCCACATAATGTCTTGCACCGAGAAGGCCGCGTTCCTCTGAACCAAAGGCAATGAATTTAAGTGTTTTATCCGTATTGTAGCCCTTGTAAACACGCGCAAGTTCGAGCATTAAGCCAACACCTGATGCGTTGTCATTTCCGCCAGGCGCCCCTACTACACTGTCATGGTGTGCACCGAGAATGACTTCTTTTGTATCTTTTTTCTTTCCTTTTGGAGCTTTCGTGGCGATGACATTCACGGATTCAAGATTCGTGAATTGCTCTGCTGACAGGCTTAATTCAACAGGGCCTCCTGCCAATTGTTCTTTCAGCCATTCACCTTGGATGAAAGCTGCTCCATAAACAGGAATATCAACTGGTTGAGCTAAGCTAGGATTAAAGGTCGAGCCGTAATTTCCGCGGCTTCCTGTGAGACTTTGCAGAATAACACCTACAGCTCCGGCTTCAACAGCATTATTTACTTGTGTACGGTAGGAGGCGGTTGTAGAAGCTCTAGGCATGACCACGATTTTCCCGGCTGTATCAGCTGGGAAGTCGGCAAGATTGGTCCCTCCATCTACAAAAATAAGTTCGCCGTTAACCGTTTGCCTGCTGACCTTTCCATTTGGAGCCGCCCCCATCTGCCAAGAGGTTCCGTCCGCAAAGGCCACATCAGCGATGTATTGATCAGCTACAGGGAAATGCTGAAATTCTACTTTGTAGCCATAGCCCTTAAGTACATTAGCAATGTATTCAGCTGAATCCTTTTCTGCTTGCAGCCCGCTTGGTCGGGGGCCAATTTCCTCAGATAAAAAGCGGACATGCTCAATTGCCCGTTCAGCATCAACTCTCGCTATGATTTTCTGATCCTGTGAATAGCCAGATTTGCCATTGTTGCTGCCCTCATTCGCTGAGCCAACCGTGCTGAATGCCATCGATATTGCTAACAGTGAAGCTGCTACTTTAAAACCACTTTTCGCCAAACCATGATTTCCCTCCTATTATTCATACATATTTATACATTTTTATCATATTTTACAAAGTTGAAAGAGGACAAGTTAAGAAACTACTAGTTTTATGTTCTTTCTAAAGAACTATAAAACGGGATTTCATAGGCTAAAAGGCAGGTTAGTTCTGTAGAAGAAACACAACCAATCGGCAAATTTCTTCGTTTTACGTTATGAAAACTACCATAAATAAACATGATTTCAGGACTTTCACGGTGTTCGTTTTGATAAACTAGTTGATAAGAGAATGATTCATACATGGGAGGCGATTGAATTGGTTTGGCAGCTTGCTCAAAAACAAAGGTGGTTAATTGCTGCTGGTATCATAATGCTGGGAAATGTGGCAGCCTATCAGATCATTGCTTTAGAGCAATTGACACATGCACAGCAGAGAGGGGTTGTGATTGGCTCCATCCTAGATTGTGTTGTTTTGGTTCCGGTGTTTATCCTCCTTCATATAAAGAAATGGAATGTAAAAACCGTGCTGACTGTCATGGCTGCTGGGATGCTGTTCATCAGATTTATCATACCAAGTGCCTTAATGGAGCCTTTCGAGGTGTTAACGTGGACAGCTATTGGCATTGAGGCAGCCTTTGTTAGTATTGAAATTATTTTATTGCTTCTGTTCGCTCGTTATTTACCAGGTATATTTCATCAGGTGAAACGCGGTCAAACCTCCATGTTATTTACTTTGCAAAAGGAAGCGAAAGCAAAGGGAAAAGGGAACCCCATTGTTAGAGTCCTCATTTCAGAGATCCTTGTATTTTATTATGCTTTCTTAAGCTGGCGAAAGCCTGCCAAAGAAGCAGGCTGGACAGTCTATCAAAAAACTTTTTATGTACCGATGTTCATTATGCTTATTCATGCGATTATAATTGAGGGCATCGGTTTTCATTTCTTCTTTGCGGAGAAGCTTCCTCTCCTGGCTTGGATTCACACGATTTTTTCTGTTTATGGATTGATTTTTCTTGTGGCAGATTTTCAGGCATTGCGTAAAAATCCTCTCTTCATACAACATAATCACCTCTATCTATCAAATGGCTTGATGAGAAATATATGCATTGATTTAGAAGACATAAAACAAATTCATGATCATCTGGAGGAAAAGAAGGTCTATCATTTTAAAGCTTTAGGGACGACAGAGGAAAAACCGAGTTTTATTCTCGAATTGAAAGGACCTCAATCCATTCACCTTGTTGGAGGCCTGACAAAACAAGTGACGTATATTGGCGTGTATGCCGATGAGCCTGCCTTAGTAAAGAAAGCATTATTCGATCATAAGGGAGGGGCAGGAAGATGGTGAACGTACATGAATGAAACGGGACTGTTCGATTTCACCTATTCCTGCATCTAATCCAATAGTACAAAGAGCCCTCGAAAACATCTGTGGCGTTTCCTGAGGGCGTCTATCTTGATTGAGCATAAGGAACTGTAGGTGCTGTGAAAGGTCAAGGCTCATCATTGCCTTCTGTTTAATGTCGATGTATCCAAGGAATTGCACAATTTTCGAAGCTACTGAATATCCCCAATCAATCCTTTCATCATCCCCTCATCCATCGGGCCGACAATTTTCTTAGCAATGACACCTTTTGTATCAATGATATAGCTTGTTGGAATGGTGAAGGCTTGGTATTGCTCGCCAATTAGACCTTCTTCATCGAGCGGGATGGCAAAGGTAAGCTCGTAATCCTGAATGAATGTCTTGATGCCTTCTTTGCCATGGTCAATATTTGTAAGATTGACAGCAATAATTTCAACACCCTCTTCTTGGTGCTTTTCATAGAAATTTTGCATATGAGGCATCTCAGCTTTGCAAGGCGGGCACCATGTCGCCCAGAAGTTGAGGATGACCTTTTTACCTTTGTAATCTGATAGCTTCATCGTTTCCCCATCTATTGTGGTGAGTTCAAAGTCAGGAGCAGGCTGTCCTTCCTTGACTTGAGCAGTAGTTGAATCAGCCGTTTTAATGCCTTCTACGGTGCCTTCAGAGTCTCCATTACTTTCACTTTTTTGATTATCGGCTGGGTTCCATAGATTGACGAATACGATTGCGAGAGCCAATAAGAGTATGGCTATGGATAAGAAATTTTTATTCACGTTCTTCACCGCCTAAAGAATTATAGTTGGAGCGACCCCGGATAGAAAGGGTATAGGCTATGACTGCCAGCCAGCTGAAGGTCAGAATTTCAATGGACAGAATGGACTGGAAGAAGCTGATTATGAATAGCTCTAAAAGAAAAATAAAGAAAAATAGCTGCGTAGAAAAGCTTTGTTTATTCCCTTTAAGAAGCACTACATAACCAATCAGTAATAGCAGATTAAGTAGGACAGCCGGTACATTTGTTTCCAGCGCATAATGGATTGTTTCAAAGCCGATAAAAAATAATAGGACTAGCATAGTAGCCTGGCGATGAATCGGCTGTCGTTTTTTCTCCGAAATATAAAACAGATAAATGGAGAGCGAGACAAGAGCAAGGAAATGCCCTTTTATGCCGCCATTGAAGTAAGCGATAGACAGAGGTATGTCTAGGAACATATCAAAATGAAACAGGATATAGCTGAGCTTCCATACGAGGAAATAAAGAAAGAAGCCGTTCCAGTACCAGTCATCGAGCTTCCTTCCAAAAGCGAATCTATATAAGAGTGATGTGATTAAAAGGGTGAGAAGGACGGCCAGCCAAATAGCGGGAATCGTCAGGCTCCCAATAGTGAAATAGCTCATTATTTATCACCTGCAAATATTACTTCATAGTTAATATCAATAGAACTGATCACAGATTGGATCATGCCGCAATTTTTCATCATTAGCTTTGTTACCTTTTCGGTGGATTCCGGCGACAGTGTCTTATCTGCATGAACGGTCGCGAAGAAGCATAATTGGTTAATTCGATTGGCTTCTTCAGGAATCCTTGAAACGGAAACCTCTATATCCACTTGTCTGACTCCAAGCCGCTTCTTCTGAAGTATGTCCCTAAGCACAGTACCGCTGCATCCAGCTAAGGAAGACACGAAGAGTTCTATTGGACGATATCCTTTCTGATTATTTGGAGATATTAGCAGCTCTCCATAGCCCAAATCGGCTGACATGATTTCATTATTAATGGTAAATTTCATGTGTTCCCCTCTCTTCTGTCATTAGTATGGAAGGCTTTTATTAAGGTTTGATTAAGAAAACATGCGCATATTTATCGATCCCTATCTATTGGGAGGATAATGTTAAACGTATGGTGAATGCCATCTGTTTGTAAAGCGATTTCTCCCCTATGGGCAGCTGCGATACTCTTAGCAATAGCTAATCCTAAGCCAGCTCCGTTCGATTTTGTACTTCTGGATTCCTCTAAACGATAGAACCGTTCAAATAGTAAGTGCTTTTTTTCTGGAGCAATGAACTGTCCTGTATGAGAGATCGATATGGTGAAGAGATTTCCAGAGTGAGAAGCTGTTATCGTTAAATCGCTTCCTGTATTGTAATCGAGCGTATTTTGCAGGATATTGGTGAATATTTGCTTAAGTCCGTTTTTATTGCCCATGATGATTGCAGGCTCTATATGGATTTCCTGTTGATTAAATGTTTCATCCAGCTTTAAACGGAAGACATTTAATGATTCTCTTAGAATGGTGTGGACAGGTAATGGTTCGAATGGTTTTTCCGAGAAATACATGCCATTGCTCCATGTGTTAAGCTCTGTAATCCGTTCCACAATGCTTGTCATTCGGCGTGATTCCTCAAGCAGCGAGCCGAATAACTCCGGGTCGCCGTCAATGACACCAGATTGCAAAGCCTCAAGATAGCCGTTGATGTTGGTTAATGGCGTACGCAGCTCGTGTGCAATGTCACGAAGCATTTCTTCTCGTTTTTCCTGAAAAGACCCAAGCGCAGCTGTCATTGAATTAAAGTTCTCCGTTAGTTCCTTCAATTCTCCTGAAGAAGGCACGATTACCTCCTTAGGAATCTGTCCATTCCTAACCTCTTTAGCGGCCACGGATAAATTTCTAATAGGATCCATCATTTTTCGGACAGTGAAATAATGGAACAAGCCGGCAATGACAAATGTGGCCATACTAATCTTCCATAGATATCTGTTTAAGGTATCGACTAGGTCCTGGCCAGTAATCTGTTCGGAGTTTACGAGAAAACAAGCGTATTCTTTGATTGAAAAAGCGGCAAGGAGAATTACGAGCAGCACGACAAGGCTATTCAGCACAACGAGACGAGATAATAAATGAGGCAATTTCCTAAACGCCGACAAATTTATACCCCATTCCTCTTACCGTCTGGATATAATCCTTCGGTGTCTTTTCCTTGATTTTTTCCCGCAAATGCTTGATATGCACATCAATTGTCCGCTCTAGAACGGCCTTTTGATTATTTTCATAAATATCGTTTAGTATCTGTTCTCGCGATAAAACTTGATTAGGATGCTTCATGAATAAATGAAGCAGTTTAAATTCAAATTGTGTCAGTTCAAGTGCCTCTCCATTAATGAGTGCTTCCCCTTTGGCTGGCTTAAGCGTAAAGCCGGTAAAACTTAGTTTTCCGCATCGGCTTGAGGTTCTTCGAAGGACGGCTTCGATGCGCACCATCAGCTCCACAGGACTAAAGGGTTTGACGACATAATCATCTGCCCCGAGCTTGAAGCCCTGTATGCGATTTTTTTCTGATATCTTAGCGGTAAGCATAATAATGGGCATCATACTTTTTAAATCTTCTCGCACCCATCGGCAAAGCTCTTCACCGCTGATTTTTGGGAGCATCAGGTCAAGAATTAAGATACATGGATCAAACTGCTCAATTTTCTTCATGGCCTCTTGACCATCTGCTGCTTCCATTACCTCATAACCATCTTTTTGTAAGTAAATTTTCACGAGTTTTCGAATCTTGGGGTCATCCTCTACCACAAGAACTGTTTTTCCGATTAGATTCTTATTGAGCAAAGTAATCATCCTTTACAAAATAATATGAACCAGCCTACTTAGAATGGAAACAGGCTGTAAGCGGAAAGCCAGGCGCTGATTTTTTGCATCTGACCGCTTAAGACAAGAAAACCTAGGGCAACCATAATCATTCCATTGACAAATGCAAGTTTCGATAAGTACTTATTAATCTTGCGGATTGTCTTTAATGAATATGAAATCACGACTGAGATGATGAAAAACGGGATGGCCATTCCGAGTGAATAGGCCGTTAATAAGAGAATCCCCTGGCTCAACGTATCGGATGAACTTGCTAATAAGAGAATGGAAGAAAGGGCAAGCCCCACACAAGGGGACCAGCCGCTGGCAAATGCCATCCCGAGCAAAACAGAGCCAAACATGCCCTTTGAATCAGATTTTGTATGGAATTTTTTCTCCATCAGCAGGAATTTAAAGTTGAGCAAGCCAGCCATCTGCAAGCCAAAGATAATGATCAACAGTCCTGCTATCTGCATGATGATTACGCGGTAATTCATCAAGACCATTCCGATAAAGCTGGCGGAGGCACCAAGAGCAATAAAGACCATGCTGAATCCAATAATAAATCCAAAAGAACGGAAGTATAGCTTTCTTCGGTCTACCTGCAGTTTGGCGTTTTCAATTCCTCCCCCGGTCAGGTGGGTAATATAGGCGGGCAAAAGCGGAAATACGCATGGGGAAAAGAAGGACAGCAATCCAGCTGCGAGAGCAAATACTATTCCAACATCATTCATGAACAACGACTCCTTTATTCCCATGATGAAGACCTTTTGTTAAGGATTGATTAAGAAAGGGATGCGGATAATATGAAAAAAGCTTGAAGACTTGTCTATGAAGTCTTCAAGCCTCGCTTGCGTCTATTATTTTTGAACATACTGCATTAAGCTCTCAGGGTCAAACCCAAGAACCCAGTGACCATTTACATTTGTTTGCGGTACACCCATCTGTCCAGTTTCTTGGACTAATCGTTGTGCGGCAATCGGATCTGCTTGCACGTTCACCTCTTTGTAGTTTAATCCTTGAGAATCAAGGAATTGCTTCATCATTGTGCAGTAAGGACAAGTATTTGTTGAGTAAACAGTAATGTTGTTCATTCTGTATGCCTCCTTTGGTTTTTATACCCCTAAGGGTATGTTAACGCCTGCAAATTATTCTGTCAAATAGATGAACTTATTTGCTGAAACATTGGGTCAGCAGGACTTTCTGGTTGTGCCGTTTCAGGGCAGTCTTTTGAAATAAATAAAAAAAGCGCTAATCCACATCAGATTAGCGCTTGCGAACTTTTTATCCTTGCAGCGACAAGAAATGCTTAATCGTCCTTAATACCCCGTCTTCCTCGTTGGAGCGAGTGATATAATTAGCCGCATCTTTTACTTCTTGCACGGCGTTGCGGACGGCAAAGCTGTATTCAGCACATGCCATCAGCTCGATGTCATTGTATGTATCACCGAATACCATTGTTTCTGCTGGTGTGACATTCAATAGCTCCTGTAAATGCTGGACAGTGGTGCCTTTATGCACATTTGCATTTGTGATATCAATCCAAGCCGCCTCCGATGCGACGATATAGGCGGAATCAAAGAATGGGGATAGTTTCTCCCGCGTTTCTATGCATCTATTCAACGAATCATGAATTGTGATTTTGATGAAGTCTTCCTTTATTTCGCTGAAATCAGCTGCTTGTCTGACTTGTGCATAGGATCGGCGGACAATCGCTGCTTCCTCTTGGGATGTGGAGTCCTTAATGACCGCACCGCTTTGTGTGCACGCAATAATGGTATGGTCTGGACTTAATTCCTCGAGAAGCTGGATGATTTTCTGGCCGAGTTCATTGCTTAGCAGGGATTCATAGACAAATTCCCCGTTATGCTTGATTCTTGTTGCGCTGTCTCCTAATATCCATAAATCTTTAGCATCTTCTCCGAATAGCTCCTCAACCCGTTCACATTGTTTCCCGGTGACAGGGGCGAAGTAGACATTTTTCTCCTCCATCAGCTGCTTAACTTCCTTGTACAGCTCCCTGTTATAATCCCCGTTGTTTTTTAAGAAAGTTCCGTCCATATCAGTTAGCACTAATTTAATCATTTGAACCCCTCCGTTGTTGAATCATTTCTCTACCTCTTTATGATAACGGGGGGAGGCTTTGTGAAACATCCATTGGCTGCATTATGTCCGGGATGACACAAAAAATCATTTGTTTCATAACTGTCACACCATGTGACTTTTCTTGAACTATGTTAAACTAATGTTGTCAATCTTCTTAGGAGAAGGAGCGTATTTATTCTATGTTCTCAAGTGAAGTCATTCGTTCGTTCAATGAGCTGGAAACAGCTATTTATCAATACATATGCCAGAATGGCGAGAAGGTTGTTTATATGAGAATCCGCGAATTGGCGGATGAAACGCATGTTTCTACAGCGACCATTCAACGCTTTTGTAAAAAAATAAACTGTGACGGTTTTTCTGAATTTAAGATTAAATTAAAGATGTACTTAACACAGGAGAAGAAGCAGCCAATCAAAAATGCCGAGCATTCCTTTGTGGAATTTTATGAGCGAACCTTGAAGGGTGATTTAGATCAAAAGGTGAAGGAAGCTGCAGCTATGGTCGGTAAAGCGGAGAATGTCATTTTCTTAGGAATTGGCAGCTCGGGGATTCTGGCTGAGTATGGGGCCAGGTATTTCTCAAGCATTGGGAAATTTTCCGTGCATATTAAGGATCCCCTCTTCCCGGTAAATTCCAGTCTCATGCAGGATAGTGTGACGATTGTCTTGTCGGTCTCAGGAGAAAATCATTTTACGGTGACTCATCTTAATCAGTTTAAGCATAAGGGAAGCAAAATTATCAGTATAACAAACCATAATAATTCAACGGTGGCAAAGATATCAGATATGAATATCTCTTATTTTGTGACTGAGGAATTTTGCGAGGGTTCTAATATTACGACACAAGTGCCAGTCGTCTATATCCTCGAATCCATGGGACGGAAAATACATCAATTGAATCAATAAAAAAGAAATCTTGCCGGCTCTAAAAAAGCTGACAAGATTTCTTTGTATCTGCACCTATTCTGTTTTAGCTGTCTTAGCGGAAGCTTTCGCTGTAATGGCAATGGCAGAAACAGCGGCAATCCAACAGAGGATTTGGGCGCTGTCATTCCATGCGGATCCGTTAAAGAAAAGAATTTCCTTCAGCCCGTCAAAGAGGAAACGCATAGGCATCCATGGGTAGATCCAGTCAGCATAGAACGCTGGCATCATCTCTGGTGCAAGCTGGACTAATGGGAGACCGAAGAACATCAAGAGTACGAAAATCGGCAGGGCGGCATAGCCAATCCAGCTTAATGCGGCCAAGACCAGCAGGATGAAACCGCAGCTTGCGATGGAGGCGAATAAGGCTACATCATTGAAGCTTGCGTATTCAAAGCCGAGCATCCAGGTGGACAGCCATGTGGCGAGATAGCCAGTGAAGAACCCAAGCGCAGCTCCGACACCGATCTGCAATAAGCGAAATTTGAGCTGTTCGCCAATGGAATTGAATACACGCTTACGTCCTGCAAACCACATTAATACGGCACTGATAATGCTTCCTAGCCAAATCGGCTGGAATAGAGAGGTTGGAGCCATGGCTAAGTCTCCTGTTTGGTTGACCATGATGACCTCGCTTTGGATTGGGGAAGCGAAAATTTGTGCTTGTTCAGTTGATAAAGTCACATTTTTTTCTTTCATGGCCGCAAATAATTGCTGACTCATATTGGTGTTCAGCTGTGTGACCATGGCGGTTAGCGCCTGATTCACTACAGTTGCTACGTTTGTATTCATTCCTTGGTTCACATAGACCTGTAAGGCTGGTGATTCTGGCGCTGCTGTTTGAAGCGAAGCGTATTTCTCGGAGAAATCATTAGGAATCACGAGAGCACCGTAGATTTCTTTCTTATCCAACAGCTCATTCATTTCGTCCGTGTTTTTAACCACCGTGAATTTGAATGTCTCGTTTTTTGAAGTTTTAACATTCGTCTGAATCATGTTGACCATTGTTTCTCCCATCACGCCTTGGTCTTCTGATACAAGGGCAATCGGCAGGTCTTTCGGGTTGGAGCGTGCACTTGGAATGGCAGTGGAAACAAAGACGAATAATAATACGAGAACGGCACCAAATGCAGCGAAGAAAAATTTATTGTCTTTCACTTGTATTCCTCCTCATCTATTTATGAACACTGTGTTGATTAAATTACGTGTTTATCTTATCCTAGATATAACCAATACACCATCATCAATTTTGATGGAGATGTTCATTAAACGACAGATTCAAAAATGTGTTCATTAACTTTTTGGGAAAGAGGATAATCCATGACCAATAACTATGACCGCCGTGTCATCAGGACGAAAAAAGAGATTAAGGAAACCTTTATTTCCTTATTGGAGGAAAAGAACTTTGAGAAGATTTCCGTGCGAGATTTAACGGAACGTGCGGGAATCAATAGAGGCACCTTTTATCTGCATTACTTAGATAAATACGACCTTTTGGACAAGCTTGAGGGGGAACTATTTGCGAAGATTCAAGCGATTATTGATGAACTGCCGTTTACGAACCATCCCGATATGGAGGGGTTCGCAAAGGACCGCCTTGTTTTCATTATTCGTTTGCTTGAATGCTTTCGTGAAGAGGCTGATTTCATGAAGGTCATCCTGAGTGCGAATGGGGATGCTCATTTTAAGGAGAAGATACGGGAAGTCTTCGTTTACAATATCGAGGATGTTTTCTCTAAAGCATCGGAAGAGAATCAAATGCATTATCCATTGGAATTATACTATGCCTATATTTCCTCTGCCCATTTAGGGGTGTTAACTTACTGGCTGCAGACGGATTCGAAGGAGCCACCGGAAATGATTGCGAATATGCTGCTTGATATTATTTTAAAGGGTCCGTTGGCGGCGATTGGGCTCGACCGTTACTTCTATGGAAGCTCTGGTGATAGTTTCATCAAGTAGGACACTTTTGTCTATTATTGTTATTGACATATGATCATGAACCTAGATAATATATAAATAATTCAAAATATTTAAAAGGCATTGAAGAGAAGAGTAGATTAAGATGATTTCTCTAAAGAGAGCTTCGGCAGCTGAAAAGAAGCGGGAAGGAACTTGATTGAACATGGCCTCTGAGCCTCGTGCTGAAAGGATCGAGTATTCTATTGCGAGTAGGATTCGGCGAGATTTGGTACTCGTTATCCATACCAGAGTGTAAAAAACGATTGATTCGTTTATGCACTTACTGAGGCTGTTTATGTGAATAAATAGTGAATTAAGGTGGTACCGCGTGCAATCACACCACGTCCTTAACGAATAGGAGGACGTGGTGTTTTTTATTTATATGCATACAGATAGGTGGGATTGTGATGAAACGATTATTAGTATTTCAATCTGATTTCGGATTAAGCGATGGGGCGGTCAGTGCCATGTACGGGGTGGCCTTATCAGTCGATCCCTCGCTGAAGATTAGCAATAATACGCATGACATTCCGACGTTCAATATTTGGGAAGGCTCCTATCGTCTCTTGCAGGCCATTCCGTATTGGCCAGAGGGCACGGTATTTGTATCAGTGGTTGACCCAGGAGTTGGCTGCGACCGCCGCAGTATTGTGGCGAAGACATCTGCCGGGCATTATGTAGTCACACCCGATAACGGTACATTATCCCATATTAAGAATAAGATTGGCATCACAGAGGCAAGGCTGATTGATGAGAAGGTGAACCGCCTTCCCCGCTCGGGAGAATCTTATACCTTCCATGGACGTGATGTATATGCTTATACAGGAGCAAGAATCGCCGCTGGTGTGATCAGCTTTAAGGAAGTCGGACCAAAGATTGACGTAAAGTCACTTGTGGAATTCCCTCTCTCTGAATTATATAAAAAGGAAGATGAAATCAAAGGTATTATTGAAATATTAGATATAAGATTTGGAAACCTATGGACCAATGTCCCAAGAGAACTATTTAAGCAATTGAATATCCCATTGGGTGATAAAGTATTAATCAAGATTGAAAAGGATAAAACTGTCCGGTATGAGGAGGAGGTCATTTATGGGCGCTCCTTCGCGGACAGTGAGCTAGAGGATGCGATTCTGTATGTCAATTCCCTTGATAACCTCGGATTGGCTCTCAATCAGAAATCATTTGCTCATACGTATGGAATTGGCACAGGCAGTGACTGGAAGATTTCTATACGTAAGTTGCGATGATGAACTCGAGATGTTTACATCAAGTATAGAATTCTACTTTTTAAATAATAGATAGGTCAAAAAAATCCTGCTGGGAAATGCGGGATTTTTTTGACTTCATTTATTTCGTAACGGAATAATAGGCTGCTTAAATCTATAAAAAGGCATCTACTGCATTTAATGAGGAGAAGAAAAAAGTGATAAAGATGTCACGTAAAAATGATAAAGAAAAAAGCCTTAAAAAGATATATGACAAATATATTTTTATACTAAAATAATAATATAGAGACTTGAAGAATGGGGAGTGTTAAACATGAAAAAAGGAATCTATCTTATAATGGCGCTGCTATTATCTATCAGTTTATGGGGATGTTCAGACCAATCAGCAAAGAAAAGTAAGTCCCCGGATGAGATATTCATCGAGGATTTCAGCAAAGCAATCAATCGAAGATGGACGGCACAAGATAAACTCAATGAAGACATTGATGAAGAAGAGTATAACAAGAAAAATGTCGAGATTCTTGAGGCAGAACTAAAGACCATTGAAGAAAGCTTAGAAAATGTAGAGGATAAAGACTTAAAAGATACTGCCAGCCAGTACGTTGAAGGAGCCAAAATCCAAATTGAAATGTTTAAAACGACAGATTACGAGCTGCAATACCAGTATAGTGAAGAATCAGAGAAGCTAAGAAAGCCTGCATTGATTAAATTGGTGGATGAGTATGGTGTAGAAATTGATGAAGAACACCAGCAAACCTATAAGGATTTCAAAGAGCAAGCAACTGTCATTAATAAAGAGAATGAAGCCAATAAATATGCTGAAAAGCTAGCACAAGAAATCACCTTTGAAAAGTCAGAGGATGAATATGGCGATATCACATATACAGCTATCGTTGAAAATACTTCAGAAATTGAATTTGAATCGATCTTTTATAATGTTCAATATAAAGATAAAGATGGAATCGTTGTTGGAAACGACAATATTCTTTTAGAAAATTTTAATCCTGGTACAAAACAAAAGGTGAAATTAATCCTTGCACCAGAGGAAACAGAAACCATTGGGGTTTCATTGGATAATATTTCGCTTGATGATGAAATGTAAATAGGTTTGGAATGGGTGAGTGTTCCGGAGTAAGTAAATAGAGGTTTTTGTTGAAGTATAGATTGTCGGATAAGACGGTCTATACTTTTTTTATTGTTGAAGAGATATTAATGAAACTTAGGTATATACGGTGTTGCAAGCGGTTGTAGGTTAGTCACTCTTACTGTTCGATCTAAAAAGGAAGTTCATGAGGATATATTTTAGTCATTTCTTATTCTTGAGGTTTATAGACTAGAAAAAGACAAGTTTATGAGAAAGGTACTTTTAAACTGGATTGAAAAACATTGGGAAGATAAGGAGGGGAAGAAATGAAAAAAGGTTTTCTATTTATTATGATTCTCATCTTTATGAATGTAATGGCGGCATGTGATTTTAATAAGGATAATGATGAAAGGAATGTGCTTGAGCAAATTAAGGAGAAGGAAGAAATTAATGTGGGTATTGAAGGGGCATATCCGCCATTTAATTTCTATAATAGCTCGAATGAACTGGAGGGTTTTGATGTAGATATTACGAATGAAATAGCCAAGCGTATGGGAGTGAAGGTGAATTTTGTGGCAACTCCTTGGGATTCCATTATTGGAGGCTTGTTATCTAATAAATATGAAATCATTATCTCAAGTATGGCCATTACAGAGGAGAGAAAGCAGAAGGTAGATTTCACTGAACCATATTATCGAACGGGCGCTCAGTTATTTGCTCCATCGAATACAGATATAAAAGATGTCAATACAGATTTAAAGGGTAAGAAAATAGGTGTTGTAACGGGGACTACTTTCACGAAAGAGGTGGAAAGGCTTGGTGGCGAGCCAGTGCTCTATAAGTCTGATTTATTGTCATTTCTAGATTTGTCTAATGGCAGGATTGATGGTGCCATTACTGATAAGGCTGTTGGAGGAAATATCATTGTCGAGAATGATTACGATCTTTCACCGGTAGGCAATATTCTCTATGATGAAGTTGCTGGAATTACGGTGAACAAGGGAGAAAAGGAGCTAGTTAAAGAGATTGATCAACATATTAAAGATATGGTGAAGGATGGAACATATAAAGATATTAGTGAGAAATGGTTCGGAACAAGTATTTATGAATAGAGGGAGAGATAGATATGCTGGACTTTGGCTTAGTGGTTGATTATCTACCCTTCATGATAGAAGCTGCATGGGTCACTTTGAAGATTTCCATCCTATCAACGGCCTTTGGGCTCGTTTTAGGACTAGTTGTCGCTTTACTTAAGATCTCAACGATCAAGGTCCTCGTTCACTTCGCTAATCTTTATTTATGGATCATCAGAGGAACCCCTATGCTTGTGCAGTTATTTTTAATTTATTATGGGTTACCTCAGGTCGGCATTGAATTAACACCAATGACAGCTGCTGTTGTGGCTTTAGGAATCAATGCCGCGGCTTATATTGCCGAGATTTATCGGGGAGGAATCATGTCCATCTCCCAGGGGCAAATGGAAGCGGCAGAATCATTGGGAATGGGGTATTTCTTGAGAATGAGAAAAATTGTATTGCCACAGGCATTGCGTGTATCTCTGCCTTCATTAGGAAACCAGGCAATCATGATGTTAAAGGATTCCTCATTAGCCTCACTTGTAACCGTATCAGAGCTATTGATGGTATCGCAGCGATATGCAGCATCCAATTATGCGTTTATTGAGTTTTATATAGTAGCTGCTGCTTTTTATCTATTTATGACTACGATTTTCACGTTTATCTTAACTAGAGTAGAGAAGCGGATGTCAATCGGGGAAGTCTAGAAGATGTGCATTGGAGGATAGTGGGGATGGATAATCAATTTTCTAATGTAATGATTGAAATGATTGATGTACATAAGCACTTTGGAACTCTCGAGGTTTTAAAAGGAATTGATTTGACCATTCAAACAGGGGAAGTTGTATCTCTAATAGGATCTAGTGGTTCAGGGAAAAGCACCTTGTTGAGATGCCTCAATCATCTAGAAAAAGTGACGAGTGGGAAAATTATTGTTGATAACGTTCTTTTGAATAACAATAAAGCGAATATTGCTCATATCAAAAGAGAAGTGGGAATGGTGTTTCAGCAATTCAATCTATTTCCGCATATGACAGCACTAGAGAATATTATCGTAGCGCCTATCCATGTTTTAAAACGACCAAGAAAAGAGGTTGAAGAAGATGCCATTAGGCTGCTGAAAAAGGTGGGTTTAGAGGAAAAGAAAAATGACTATCCAAAGAAATTATCTGGAGGACAGCAACAAAGAGTCGCTATTGCAAGGGCATTGGCGATGCGTCCTAAAGTAATGTTATTTGATGAGCCGACATCTGCTTTAGATCCAGAATTAGTCGGGGAGGTGCTTCAGGTAATTAGAAAGGTTGCAGAGGAAGGGATGACAATGGTTGTTGTCACACATGAGATGAACTTTGCAAAGGAAGCGGCAGACAGGGCTATTTTTATGGCCAATGGGCGAATTGAGGAGCAAGGTATGGCAAAGGAGGTATTAACCCATCCTCAAAGTGAGAAACTGCGGACGTTTTTAGGCTATAAAAATTAGCTGGAATAAAGAAAAGGTTACTAAATTACATAAACCTCATTTTCCACCCAAAAAGAGAAGCCCTGAATCGTTATTATTCAGGGCTTTTTCACACGTAAAGACTTACCTCACCCATGAACCCCTAAGGCAAGCTTCGCCAATCGAGACATGCGTTCCTTAGACCAAGGAGGGCTCCACACAATATCCACTTGAACGTCTTTGATCATCGGCAGATTAAGCAGCAATACTTCTTTGACATCGGCGACAATCCGTCCGGCCATTGGGCAGCCCATGGAGGTCATGGTCATGGTGATTTTGACGCTGTGCGGCTGGATGAGTTCCACGTCATAGACGAGGCCGAGATTGACAATATCAACTCCAAGCTCTGGGTCCATGACATCTTCTAGTTCTTCAAGAATTTGTTCCTTCGTTAAGGTCTCCATCCTCTTACGCTCCTTTCGTATAGGTTTATCTATGAGAATAAATTGAATGTAGAATAGGATAGTTTTCCTTTGATTACTATAAGCTAGTTCACGATGAAATCATGTGACCTAGCGCACACTTTTAGAATTAATCTTCCTTTTGTATGTGTGATAACTATATTAAAATGATTTATAGAATAGTGTTACTAGAGAGGAAGCTGTTCATGAAGAGTCTAAAAGAAATCTATCATCATAAGAATTTTTCATTAAGGAAGGTTCGATATCTAGAACCTGTTTTCAATAACCGTCCGGCGATTCTTTCGGATGAAACTTTTCGTGAAAGAAAGAACAAGCTGCTACAAGCAATGAAGGATAATGGGGTTGATCTTGTATTTGTCTATGCAGACCGGGAGCATGGGGCAAACTTTGAGTATTTGACGGGATTTATTCCCCGTTTTGAGGAGGCTATGCTTGCGATTGCCTCTACTGGAGAGGAAATCCTATTCCTTGGGAATGAAAACGTAAAGATGGCTCCTCATTCTCGCATGAAGGCTCAGCTTGTTCATGTTCCGTATTTTTCATTGCCAAATCAGCCGATGGAGAATGACCGCAGTTTGAGAGACATCATAAGTGATGCAATTGATTTTCGCGGGAAAACAATCGGGATTATTGGCTGGAAGGTATTTACGAGCCATTTTGAGGACAATCGCCAATTATTTGATGTTCCCTATTTCATCGTAGATATCCTCCAAAGACTTGCGAAAGAGCATGGCGGTGAGGCCATGAATGCAAGCGCCCTGTTCATGGGGGAGAATGGCGGAATTAGAACAACCAATAATGCCAACGAAATCGAGCATTATGAATATGGCTCAAGTCTTGCTTCTGATTGTGTACTAGATGTATTGAATCAAGTGGAGATTGGAAAGACGGAAATGGAACTCGCCTCCTCTTTGTCGGCATTCGGTCAGCCGCATAATGTGACGGCTATCTGTGCAACGGGAGACCGGTTCACGAACGCAGTCATTTATCCGAGAAATAAGGCGGTCCAGCTTGGGGATAAGTTTTCTGCGACAACGGGCTTTAAGGGTGGATTGGCCAGCAGGTCGGGATATGTTGTGAATAACACGGAGGAGCTTCCGGCGGATGTTCAAGATTATCTTGAGCGAGCGGCGATTCCATACTATGCGGCTGTTGTTGCCTGGCTTGAACAAATCAAGATTGGTATGAATGGCGGCGAGCTTTATGAAATCATTGAAGAGGTACTGCCGAAGGAGGATTACCATTGGCATTTGAATCCAGGCCATCTAACGGCTGATGAAGAGTGGCTGTCATCCCCAGTTTATCCACAATCGAGCACAGAGCTGAAGAGCGGAATGCTTCTGCAAATTGACATTATACCATCTGTACAAGGATACGCAGGAGCGAGCGCTGAAACCGGGATTGCTCTGGCAGACGAGCAGCTGCGTGAAGAAATTCAGGAGAACAGTCCGGAATTATGGGAGAGAATCTTGAAAAGAAGAGACTATATCGAAAAGGAGCTTCATATCCGGCTACATCCGGAGGTGCTTCCCCTTTCCGATACAGTTGGCTATTGTCGTCCATATTTATTAAATAAAGAAAGCGCCCTATTATTCCATCGAGAATGAACATGAAGGGAGACAGAAGACATGAAGCAATTTGATTTGAAATCGGGAACAAGAGTGATGGTGGATGAAAGCAAGATTATTATTGAAAGAACGAGCGGAAAGAGTGCTATGAAGGGATTATTTGCAGGGAGAGCGATGGGTCAGATGACCATCAAAATGTCTGCTGTGACAGGGCTGATCCATTACGCGGATTATTTAATCATTTGTGCCTCAGGACTTCCGACTCCGAATGATTTCAAAATCTCCAATGTGGCAGAAATTAAGCAATATCCAAACTGTATTGTGGCGAAAGAGGAAGAGCTTTCCGATCTGTATCAATATTTGAATGGGTTCATTCATTAATCGAAAAGACCAGGTCTTTTTATAGTCGACAAAATACGACATATGATCGCCAAGATAAAGAAAAAAGGTGAACGAAGGGAAGGGGGAGAAGCAGACATGGGGTTACGTTTCAGAAAAAGCTTCAAGATTGCTCCAGGAGTACGCATCAATGTCGGTAAGAAGAGCGCAGGGCTCAGTATTGGCGGCAAGGGGGTCCGCTATTCTGTCAATACGAGCGGGCGGAGGACAGCAAGTGCTGGTATTCCAGGGTCAGGTCTTTACTATACAAGCACAAAGAGCGGAGGCAGCCGGGCTAAGTCAAGTGCTTATCAGCAGCGTCAAGCACTGCAGCGGGCAGAACGCGAAAGAGAGAATGGAACAGCTTGAGCTTGCCCAATTAGAAGTGGACATGTATGAAAACCAAGTGGAGCTATTGAAGAGCATCCATAAAGAGGCTGATGAACCAGTGGATTGGGCGTATTTAGCGAAAGCGGAACCGCCATTCCAAGCTGGACAGGCAGGCCCGAAGGAGAAAGAGGCAAGGCAAGCGCTTGAGGCATATCAGCCGACATGGTTGGAGCGAATCTTTAAGGGGCGCCAATTATTGAAGCGCCAGAAGCTCGAGCTTGCTGTAACAAAGGGAAAGGAAGAGGATGATTCTGCCTATCAGAATTGGGCAGAGCTAACGACTCTTTCGAACGATATTTTAGCCGGGGACATTGATGCCTATTTCCGTGCTATTCAGGAGATGGACCCGCTCGGAGACTTGACTGAATTCGGGAGCGGATTTGAATTCTCGACCGATGACCCATCCTATATGGAAGTCCAGTTCGATGTACATTTTGAGGAGATGGTACCGCTGAAGGAGAAAAAGCTGACGAAGACAGGGAAGGTGTCTGAGAAGGCTTTGACAAAGACGCGCTATTATGAGCTTCAGCAGGATTATGTGTGCAGCAGTGTCATCCGTATCGCACGTGATTTGTTTGCGCTCTTGCCTCTTGAGAAGGTGGTTATTCATGCTTATGACGAGATGCTGTATACGGAAATAGGCCATATGAAGCGTGAATGCATCCTATCTGTCATCATTGATTGCGAGACGATTGAGAAGTTGAATTTAGATTTAATTGATTGTTCAGATGCCATGGTAAATTTCCCTCACCGCATGCATTTTCGGAAGACAAAAGGCTTTGCGCCTGTTACAGCTTTAGCGATAGAAGCAGAATAGAGTATACAAAACTGAACCTGGAATAAAGCAGGTTCAGTTTTGTATTGTTTTCGCACGGATTGTTGCTTATGCATCTATTTAGCGGTGCATTGAATGGAGTATGGCTTCTTCAACTAAGGGGAGTTAATCAAAAGAAGGAATAAAAGACTCGTAGAAAGAATTAATAACTAATATGAAGGTATTTGAACAAATATTATGAACGATGGGGGGGAAATGATGCAAACAACAAGAGCAAGAATGTTGAGCATTTATGATTTACTTTTGGCATTAGGCGCCATTTATTGCGGCATTCAAATGGTCCGTTCAAACGACGGAATCTTTGCCGAGCAGTACCCCGAAAGCTGGGCAAATAATCTTCCTTTCGATAGTTGGGTTATGCCTGGTATTCTTGCCATTTTCATATTCGGACTAGGTAATATCATAGCTTCTTTATTTAGCTTTGTAAGCAGGGGGAATAGTTCGTGGTATATTTCGATGATAATGGGTGCCCTTTTCTTTTTCGGCTTGATTCTCCAGTATATGCTAGTGCAAGAAACATATATCGTAACAACGCCGTTTTTGATTTTAAGTGTTATTCAGATATGTCTAAGTGCATATGTTTTGATTGGTTATAGAAAAGAACTCTAAGTGGGATTGAATAAAATATCTATTGATTTGAAATGTACTTAATCAAATGGTGGCATTAATCCAAGAAGGGTTAATGCCCTTTTATGTAGATACGTAAATGGAGAAACGCGGCAGCTTGTAGAAGAGGGAAAGCCCTCTGTCGAATTGAATAGTTAGAATATATTGTTTATTTGGAGGTTTTTTCTATGATCTTTGAAATGACTTATCAAGTTCGAGTATCAGATATTAAAGAAGGCGAACAATGGTATAGAGTTTTCTTAAATAAGAGCCCAGATTTTATATATAAATTGCGTCCCTTATGACACTACTGCTGTACGATGGTCTGGTATACTACTGCCCTAAATACCAAGAATCTGTGGATCAAATCTCAACGAACTATTAAACAAGAGCAATAATCACTCCGATAACAGCCTTCTTTAATGATCGAGCATATCGAATGGAGAGATGAACCGCGTACGGATAATCAGCTGGCTAATCTCTTCAGGGGTTTCCATTTCCTCCTTCTTAATCCAATGTTCAAGGATGCTTAAAATGCTTCCGATAAGGATTTCCTCTGCATAGTCTTGCGGAATACCTTCTATGTATCGAGCTTCTCCTTTTTGTTTCTTTTGTTCTTTCTCGATGAGTTTTCGGATAAAGGATTTGATTCGTATATAGAACTTTGGATGGCCATTGGGACTGAGCAGAATTTTAATCGTGTCAGCATGCTCATAAATAAAGGAGATGGTACGATCAATCGCTGGGTTTTCCGTTTCGGAGGGCGGGGTGATAATGGATTGAGAAGTATCAAGGATTTCCATGAGAGAGTCCATTATGTTGTTTTCTATTTTCTCAAGCAGATCATATCGGTCGATGAAGTAAAGGTAGAAGGTTCCACGGCTTATGTTAGCCAGGCGAGTAATATCGGTGACCTTGATTTCATCGATGCTTTTCGTCTCCATTAATTGTAGAAGGGTTTCCTCGATATGCGTAATCGTTCGCCGTTTTTTATTTTCCATGAATGTGAATCACTCTTTCCTATTATAAAAACAGCCCCTCTATTTTATTATTCTAAAATAGACACTTTTTAAAATCTGCACATTGAACTGGGCTTCAAAAAGGTATTATAGTTTTACTATACCTAATAAAATTGCTGACGGAAAGGAGAGGATGTAT
This sequence comes from Gracilibacillus sp. Marseille-QA3620, assembly GCF_054950035.1. Lineage (NCBI taxonomy): Bacteria > Bacillati > Bacillota > Bacilli > Caryophanales > Bacillaceae > Gracilibacillus > Gracilibacillus sp. Marseille-QA3620. The sequence continues at coordinate 3,726,705 of NZ_CM143102.1, read as the reverse complement.
GTGGCGTACATTGAGATGATTGACAGCTATAAACGCTATCAGTCAGGGGAGACCACAATCGTCGCCAATAACGGAATAAACTTCACCATAGAAAAGGGCGAGCTTGCCATCATTCTTGGAGCCTCTGGAGCCGGTAAATCGACAGTCCTCAATATATTAGGCGGTATGGATACGAATGATGAGGGGGATGTCATGGTTGATGGCAACAATATTGCTAAGTATAATACCCGGCAATTAACGGCCTACCGCAGAAATGATGTTGGATTTGTGTTTCAGTTCTATAATTTGTTGCCCAACCTGACGGCCACTGAAAATGTGGAGCTTGCAGCAAGTATTGTCCGAGATGCGCTTGATGCGAGGAAGGTGCTGCGGGACGTAGGGCTGGCAGACAGACTTGATAACTTCCCTGCCCAGCTTTCTGGAGGTGAGCAGCAGCGAGTAGCGATTGCCCGTGCCGTTGCGAAAAATCCAAAGATTCTCCTATGTGATGAACCAACTGGTGCCTTAGACTATAATACTGGCAAATCAATTCTGAAAGTTCTGCAAAACATGAGCCGAGAATCTGGAACAACAGTTGTTATTGTCACCCATAATGCAGCAATTGCACCAATCGCTGATCGTGTCATTCATATCAATGATGCGAAAGTACGGAAGATTACGGTCAATCCCAATCCTGTTTCCATCGATTCGATTGAATGGTAGGTGAATGGTGATGATGAATAATATGCTGCACAGAGAGACATTCCGAACAATCAAGAAGACCTTCGGAAGATTCCTATCCATTGCGGCTATGATTGCGCTAGGCTGCTTTGCCTTTGTTGGCTTAAAGGTGACTGGGCCTGATATGCGTTCAACGGCGGAAAAGATATACGACACCTACCAATTAGCAGACGTTTCGATTGTTTCAACCTATGGACTAGACGAAACGGACGCAAAGGCTATTGAAGCGAATGAAAACATTGACACGATTGAATATGGCTATTTTTATGATGCAATGGAAAAACGCATGAATGAATCGATTCGGGTCTTTTCATTGACCGATAAACTATCTAAATATAATTTATTGGCAGGAAAATTGCCAGAGAAAGCGGGGGAAATTGCCCTTGATAAGAGTCTTAAATCTGTCTATGATCTAGGTTCTAAGATTGAATTGGTCAATCAAGATGGAAAAGCCATTCATTCGATGCTGAACCGGTCTGCTTTCACGGTTGTTGGGTATGTGGAATCAAGTGAATTTGTGAGCAAGACAAATTTGGGGAGCTCAACTGTTGGGACAGGAAGCCTGGATACATATGGTGTGGTGACAGAAGATCATTTCGATTCAGACGTGTACACGATGGCTCGCATTAAGGTGAAGGGTGCGAGTAAGTATGCCTATTATGAGGATGCCTATACACGTTTAATCAAGAAAAGCACTGCACAAATTACCTCGAGCTTAGAGGACCAGCCTGAACTTCGTCTTACCGCCATCAAAGAGGATGGACAAGAGGATATTGATCAGGCCCAAGCGAAAGTTAATGACGCTAAGCAGGAATTGGTCGATAAAGAGCAGGAATTGAGCGATGCGAGGCGGAAGCTTGTAAACGCTGAAGAAGATTACAATGAGCATCAAGCTCTTTATCAGCAGAAGATCAGCTCTGCCCAGTCACAGATTGAGAGCGGGGAACAGGAGCTCGCAGCAGCCAAACAGCAACTAATCGACGCAGAAAGGGCGATAGAGAATGGAGCGGCCAAGCTTGTGGATGCCGAGGAAACCTATGCGGAGAAGAAAGAGCAATTGGCCGATTCCAAGAACAGGCTTGACCAGGCAAGAGCCGTTATTCTGGCGAATGAAGCAAAGCTGGCGGCAGCGGGTGCTGAAATGGAAGATGCGAAGACTGCATTACAGGAAGCAAAGGCAGAGATAGCAAGTAAACAGAAAACCGTTTCAGCAGGTAAAGAAGAAGCTGCCGGTGCTCAAGCTAAAATCACTGATGCACAGGCCCAGCTTGATGCGAAATCAGTCGAGCTTGAGGAAGCGGCAGATCAGCTTACCCTCTTAAAGGCAAAGAAAGAAGAGCTCTTAAAGGATTCGGCTTCCATGGAGGCAGAGCAAGAAAAGCTGGATGAAACAATGGCGTATCTAAATGAGCAAATTACTGCCCTCAGCACACAGATTGAAAAGCTGCAAGCGGCAGGGGAGGATACAACCACGCTTGAGGTGCAATTGGCTGGGCTAAAAGCCGGGCTAGTAGAGGCTGAGCAAGGGGAACAAACCTTGGCAGCCAAAAGGGAGGAATTGGCCACAGGTACGGCTGAACTTGATGTCAGTCTCATGAAGCTTCAGGAAGCTTCTGAACAAGGCGAGAGTGAGCTGGCAGCTGCTCAAGGAGAACTTGATGCGAAGCAGGAGACGGTGAACAGTAAAATAGCTGAATTGGATAACGCGCAAGCTAAGATTGTCGCGGGGCAGTCTAAGCTGAAAGAGAAGGAAGAGGCATTATCAACCCAAATGGCTGTTTATGAAGAGGGATTAGCTGAGCTTGAGAAAGCAAAACAGCAGCTTACATCCGGTCAAGAGACGTATGAGCAGGCCGCTTCGAAATTGGCGGGTAGCGGTGCTCTTTTAGCGGAAAAAGAGCAGCAGCTCGAGGAAAGCAAGGCTCAGCTGCAATTCGGCCAATCCGAATATGAACAAAAGGCAGACCAATTGCAGCAAGCAATCCATCAATTGGATGCCGAGAAAGCCGATGGTGCGAAACAATTGGCAGACGCCAAGGAGCAAATCGAAGCCGGGTTTGAGACGTATGAGGAAAATGAGACAAAATTCCTTGAGGCAAAGCTGGAGGCTGAAAAGGAGATTGCCGATGCGGAGGAGAAAATGGCGGATGCGAAGGATGAGCTGAATGCCCTTGAACTGCCGGTCTATGATGTACGTGACCGTACTGACAATCCTTCCTATAAACAGTATTGGGAAAACTCCCAGCGAGTTGATTCATTGGCAAAGGTATTCCCGGTCATCCTCTTTGGCATCGCGGCCTTAGTGTCATTGACAACGATGACAAGAATGGTGAGTGAGGAACGCCAGCAAATCGGTACACTCAAAGCATTAGGGTATGAGAACAATACCATTTTGAGCAAATATGTCGTGTACGGATCATTGGCAAGCATACTAGGAGCAGCAGTCGGCATCACGCTTGCCCATTACATCCTGCCGACCGTCATTTTCAATGCGTATGCGGCTGAATACACCTTCCAAACGGTCGATCTGAACTTCTTTCCCGTGTACTCCGTTATCGCGCTTTTTGTCTCCATTGCCTGCACGACTGTAACGGTCTTTTTGGCGGCGCGAAAGGAAATGGGCCATACGCCAATGTATTTGATGACACCAAAACCGCCAAAAATCGGTACGCGCATCCTGCTCGAGCGCATCACGCCGCTATGGAGCCGGTTGAGCTTTAATAATAAGGTGACGGCAAGGAATCTATTTCGTTACAAAAAGCGGATGCTTATGACCATCTTTGGTGTGGCTGGATGCACTGCCTTGCTTATCACAGGCTTTGGCATCAAGAATTCCTTATCAGGTCTTGCTGATAAGCAGTTTAATACCCTCATCCGCTATGATATCCTTTCTGTGTATGACGAGGATAATAAGAGGGCTGATGATTATCACAAAGCCTTGGCTGATGAGGAACAAATCAGCTCCTATGGAGAGATTCATTATGAAGCGATGACAGGCATGGCTGCCGATGACAATGAGCAGGATATTACGATGCTTGTCTCTGATGATCATGAGATGCTGGAGGACTATATGACGCTCCAAAACCGGGAATCAGGCAAAAAGCTGTCCATTGAAGGTGATGGCATCATTCTGAGTGAAAAACTCGCAAAGGTGATGGAAGCAGAGGTTGGGGACAAGGTCACCCTCCGTGATGAGGATGATCAGGAATATTCCTTTAAGGTTTCCGGCATTATGGAGATGTATGTTGGTCATTATGCCTTCCTCTCAGTTGAGTACTACGAGAAGGTCCTTGGTGAAAAAGCAGTGAATAATGCCAGCTTAATCAAGGTAAAGGACGCTACAGCAGAGAATGTGGACCAAGTGGCAGCAGATGTGATGAAGCAAGAGGCGACAACAGCCGTTATCAAATCCAATCAATCGAGCAAAACCATTAACGAAATATTGGACGGATTAAATAATGTCGTACTTGTCATCATCGTCTGTGCCTCCATGCTTGCAATTGTCGTCATATACAATCTGACGAATATCAATGTCTCTGAACGCATTCGCGAGTTGAGCACGATTAAGGTACTTGGCTTCTATCCGGTGGAAATCACCTTATATGTGTTCAAGGAAATCTTCGCCCTGACCATCATGGGGATTCTTGCTGGCTATTTGGGCGGTTACTTGCTTCATGCGTATATCAATGAAACATTGCCTCCAGATAATGCGATGTTCAGTCCAGATTTATGGATCAGCAATTTTGTTATCTCAGGGCTCATGACAATTGGCTTCTCCCTGATTGTTATGGTCATTATGCATGTGAAGCTGAAAAAGGTGGATATGCTTGAAGCATTGAAATCAGTTGAATAATCAAGGAAAGCCTCCCATTCAATTAGATGGGAGGCTCCTCTTTTTTTAGGCAGAATGCTTATTCAGTTTTTGCTCGAACAAAGTCACGCCGCTGCAGCCCAGAAGCACGGCGTTTGACCAGAAGATTGGGAAAAAGCCGAGCAAGGAACCGACAGATCCGAAGACAATCGGTACAAGGAATTGCACAGTCTTATTCACCGTTAGACGGATACCAAGCACCTCGCCTGTTCTTCCAATAGGAGAATGATTATAGGCCATTGTCATGGAAAGCGGCTGACATAATCCCAAGCCAAGTCCCATAAGGAAGGAGACGGCCATCAAATAGAATGGATCTCCATTGAGCGGGATGAGGAAGAAGGCAACAGCTGATATGGTTAGACAAATGCCTAGCACTCTCTCCTCCTTCATCTTGGCCGTTAAAAATGGCATGAAGAGACGTGACACAATGAAGGCTGTCGCATTACAGCCAATAATGATTCCGATAACGGAAGCAGAAAGGCCGAGTGTTTTCCCGTAGATTGGGAAGTAAAACTCATATATGCCGACTCCTGTTAGAATGATGCCGCTTGTAATGAATGTTTTCCGTAAGGTTGGTTTCATCAGCAGCTCGGTAAAGCCGCCCTTCTGTTCTGTACTCGTACCTGACTTTTTCTCTGCTAGAACCGGCATGGTGAGCTTTAGGAAGAACACCGCAGGAATGACGGAGAAGGCCGCCAGAATCAAGAAAGTCATGGAATAATCAAGATGGTCTATAGCAAATCCGGTTAATAACGGACCGATTAAATTGGCAACTGAAATGGCTAGTGTATAAGCAGCGAAGCTCTTAGAACGGGAATCCTCTGTACTATAAGCTCCTACTAAATTTTGTATCGAAACAATCGTGAATATCTGGAACAGTCCAAATAATAATTGTGCCGCAATTAAGGAGATTAAGCTTCCGTGGAATAGAAAGGGAATCAAAAGAGCCGCACCCGTTCCCAGCATCCCAATCGCAATCGGCATTCGATAGCCCGTTCTGTCCGACAACCTGCCAGCATAGGAGGCAAAGAACATTGGAAAAAGAGCGGTTGAAGCGACGACAAGCCCTAAGGACAAGGAAGTAGCCTCTAAATCCATTGCATAAAGCGTAACAAGAACCGTATCTCCTCTAATACTCGTTTGAAACAACAAGGACAAAAGGATGACGGTGTAAAAGTGCATGAACCTTCATCTCTTTTCTTGAATTAGACAATATTGTTTAACAATTTAGCTCTAGTTTATACCTGGTGGTAAAATATGTCTAATGAAGTGCTCGTGCGGATGAAGAAAGCCTTTGGGTATGCTGATTTTCATGGGGGAATAGGTTCCTTGAAAGCGCGGATTTCGCCCATAAATCAAGAAGTGAGGATTATTTCATCCTGAAATGATGCCTAATCAAGTGATGACAGTCAAAAAAATAGAATCCAGCTGTCAAAGACCAGGTATTCCGGAATTTTTCTTTCATTTTGACCCTGCCTGGAAAAACAAAAAACAGGAGGATGACCATTTTGGTTTCTCCTCCTGCTTGAGATTCTTTAGACTAAGAAAGTATAGTTTTCTGCCAGGGCTTTGCGCACCTGTGCGATGTGATGCTTGATGGCATCCTCGGCCCAGTTTCCGTCATGTGACTTCATGGCATTAAGGACTTTCTGGTGCTCCTTAAGCGAGTCCTGAGTCCGGCCAGGAATAAGAATCGTCTTGATTTGCAGCCTTTTAAGCTGATTTTTGATCTTATTAACCATCTCGACAGCCTGCTGATTAGTGGATGCCTCGTAAATGATGGCATGAAAGGTTTGATTGCATTTGGAATACTCATCGAATCGATTGTTCTCCAAATGGCCTTTCATCTGCTCGAAGGTTTCCTCGAGCAGCAGCAATCTCTCCTCTGTCATATGAGGGGCGGCTGTTTTAGCAATTAATCCTTCTAATGTTTCGCGGATTTCCAGGTAATTGATGATCTCCTCCAGGGAAAAGGATTTAATCCTTGCCCCCTTATTGGTTTCGATCAAAACGAGATTCTCCTGTTCCAGCTTAAGCAATGCCTTCTTCACCGTGTTTCTGCTGACCCCAATCACTTCAGATAATTCGCTCTCATTCAATTTCTGTGAAGGCTTATAATCACCCTCCATAATTCGTTGTTTAATATAATCATATGTGATTTCAGTTGGTCTGCTCATCCTCATACCTCTTTTTTTTACATGTATTGTCACTATTAGTTTAACAAAATTGTTCGAAAATTTGAGCTTCTTGCTCTGATAGGATGCTTTTTGGAAGGCTGAAAAAAATCATTCTTGATTCGCTCATTTCACATGATTCCGCTCGCCAAATCTCCAGGTATCGTTCGTAAGAAGCCGGGCATGGCTCTATTAACCTAATCTTGCATAATGTCGATTGTGCATGAAGTCGATGATGAGCTTTTACCCTTTATGAAACATGTAAGACTTTGATTTTGCTGAGATATTCAGGATGATGGTTAATGCAAATAGACTTGAGAGCAGCGAGCTTCCGCCGTAGCTTAGCAAAGGCAGCGGAATGCCCGTAATGGGAACAAGCCCAATCACCATGCCGATATTCTCGAATATATGGAATGTGAACATCGCAATAACCCCAACGCCAATCAGGGCTTCGTACTCATTCTTATTCTTCAGGGTGATGGTCTTGACTTGCATTAAAAGAAGAAAATAGAGCACAACGACAATACTTGCTCCAATAAAGCCATATTCCTCGCCAATTGTAGTGAAAATAAAGTCTGAATGGGCTTCAGGGACATCGACAACCCCGTTTAGAAATCCCTTTCCTTCTGTCATGCCAGAACCGATTGCAAAAATGGACTGAGTGAGCTGATAGCCTATATTGCTGCTGTACATGAAGGGATTCAGCCAGGAATGAATTCGGTTTACTTGGTATTGGTCAAGAAAGACCAATAATAAATCCGGTTGATATAGATAGATATACGTTAAGATGCCAAGGGACAGTACAGCCAAACCAGATAGGAGACTGAGGATTTTCCAGCTTACCCCTGAGCAAAAGATGATGCCAATCATAATGGTCAAAATAACCATCCCAGTACCCGCATCTGGCTGTAAGAGTATAAGGACAAGCGGAATCATTGTCGCAAGCACGATTTTGCCGATAAGTAAGGAATCAGTATAAAGGGTTCTATGAATAAACTTCCGGTTATGGTCGACCGAAAGCTTTGCTAGAAACATAATCAAGAAGACCTTCATAAATTCAGAGGGCTGCAAAGACCCGAGCGGTGTTGAAAACCAGGCCTTAATTCCTTTTATCTCAGGTGCAATGGTTGAAGGGGAAAGAAAGAGAATCACCAATAATAAAATACCGAACACATAAGCAGGGAAGGATAATCTCTTGATCTGCTCCGTATCGAAGTAATAGATGACAGCAGTTAGTGAGAAGGCGATAATATACCAAATGAATTGCCGCAGGGCGAAGTTTGAAGAGTAAGGCAAAGAGGTTTGCGCGCTATAGATGCTTATGCAGCTAATGACCATGAATAAGATGATAATTCCTAATAAACCATAATCGTACTGACTATTATTTCGTTTCATTTCTAATCTCCTTACTATCTTCCTGACAAATAACCAAACCAATAATTTCCATATTAATATAGTAATCTTATTCGGCATAAAAGGGAACCTTTTTTAGGAGAAAAGAACGAGATTCTTAGTCATCATAAAAAATGCCCAGTTATCTGGGCATCTCTGGACAAATTATGATTTTAGCTTCGTGTTAAGCCATTGTGCCGCTTGCATGGCCACAATTGCAGACCTCTTGATTAGATAAGTCTAATCACAGAGCTATGTCAGCCTATGTAAAAAAGGCTTATCCTTTTAATCTTTGCTCGGTACCTCAGTTGTTCTGTACAGTCTCTGCATTTGAGCCTGGATTGTGATTTCCCTTGCTGGTTACATTTAGCGGATGTTCACATTTATTAGATATTTTATGATAGTAATGGAGGTTGATGTCGTGTGGAAAGAATGCAGAGAGAAAGAGAAACAATCGTCCATATGATTGAGATGTATTGTAAGTCTGAACATAAACAGGAGGAGCTATGTGAAAGCTGTGCGGAATTGAAGGAGTATGCTTTATTCCGTCTGAGCAAATGTCCCTTCCAGGAGAAGAAACCTGCCTGTCAGAATTGCAAAATCCATTGCTATAAGCCCGATATGAAGAAACAGGTCAAGGGTGTGATGCGTAAGAGCGGGCCGAAGATGATTTGGAAGCATCCGTACTTAGCGATTATGCATATCGTCGATACCTTCCGAGAAGCTCCTGAGTTGCCGAAAAGGGCGAAGAAAAAGGTCTGAAGCTAAAAAGCTAGAGCTGCAATGGAGCGGCTCTAGCTTTATTTATTAGTGCTGTTTTTGGTAAGCGATTCCTAAGCATTTCGGACCTGTGTGACTTCCGATAGTCGGCCCTAATTCGGTAATAAGGACTTGGTCAAACTTTTCCTCAAGCTGAAGCTCATTTTTTAAGGCAATCGCCTGCTCCAAATTATCAGAGTGGACAATTGTAATCATTCTTGGATCTACCTTGCATTCAAGGAATCTTTTCTTCAGCTCTGTGTAGGCCCCTGATGCTTTACGTGCCTTGCAAGCAACTTCAATGGTCCCCTCATCGGTCAGGCGGAGAATCGGCTTGATTCCCATAATACCTCCGATGGCCCCAGCGGCTGCACTTAAGCGACCGCCTCTAACAAGGTATTTTAATTCATTCACATAGAATTCCATCTGGTATGTCTGCCGATATTTTTCCAAATACATGACAATGTCTGAGAATGATTTGCCGTTTTTTCTCATAGCGCAGGCTTGATAAATCAGCAGACCTTCTCCGACAGATGCAGATAAGGAATCAATGACGGCGATTTTCTGGTCTGGATACGCCTCACAGACTTCGAGGCTGGCTAAACGTATATTATTATAGGTGCAGCTCAATTTACTTGATAAGGTAATGCAAATCACGTCATTCCCTTTACTCAATTCCTTCTGTATGATTTGCATGGCTGCATCAGGTGAAGAGGCGCTTGTTTTGGCTGCTTCGCCTCTCCTCATACGCTCATAGAAATCCGCCATAGGCATAGGGTGCTCTTCCCCGTATTCTACCCCATCATCAAAAGAATAGTTTTGTGATATAACCTTAATCTCTTCTCTATTTATAAAATCGACGGGTAAGTCAGAACTGCTATCCGTTATGATTGATATATTTCTCATGATACCCTCCGTAAGATATTAAACATTGTGTTTTATAAAATATGAGCCTATTATAAGGTTGGATAACGATATCTATCAATCATCAATCCAACTGAAAATGTTAGTTGTGCAACAATTAAGATAGAAGTGTTTAATAAAAGGAGGAAACATGGAAGATTATCGGATTCGAACAACAAAGAAACTCATCAGAGAATCTCTTATCAGGCTGCTGGAGAAAAAGCCGATCAACAAAATTACCGTGACGGAGCTTTGTGCGGAATGTGAAATAAATCGAGCAACCTTCTATCGCTATTATGAGGATGTCTATGATCTGCTGGATCAGCTGGAAAAGCAGCTAGTCCTAGAATTAAAGAACGGCCTCCATCTCGCACGGAATGACTACACCATATCAGGGTTTACAGAGGAAATACTGGAGGTCATCCTAAGGAATAAAGAGCTGAGCCGCATGCTGTTCAATGAACGGAGCGGCAAGGACTTCCTGCGGGATATACTGGAGATTGCCCATAATAAATGCATGGAGGAGTGGAAACGCTCCGGCAAGGATATCCCCAAGAATAAGATTGACTACCTATGCACCTTCATAACAGCCGGTACGATTGGTATCCTGAATGAATGGATGATAAACGATTTCAAGGAAACGCCGCGGGAGATAGCCGAGTTAATCGAGAATATCAGCCATTTTGGCATCAAAAAAATTATTTATTAAACAGCACAGGGAGACCGGATAACGGTCTCTTTTTTTCATGATGGACTAATATCATTCTTTATTGTGCTACATAAAATCTGGCTTTTATGGTTATCGGGAGGGGTGGTGAAAGAGTGGGATAGATATGGGAGGAGCCGCGCCTATCCCTCCCCTTCGTCCCGCTGGAAAATAAAAAAACAGGAGCAGACAGCTCCTGTTCCTTGTCACCGCCGGCTTACCCATTAAACGGAACAGCTGGCATTCCTTTTACCCCTGGCTTAATACGGAATAGTCCGCCTGCATGGGGGAATTCGTTCATGTCGGTATCATCCTGTTTGGCTGTTGTGATATAAAGTTCATCTAAGTCCGGACCGCCGAATGTGCATGAGGTGACATGCTTGGCTGGTACGGAAATAGTGGTTAGCTGCTGCCCGTTGTTTGGGTCCCAGCGAGATACCTTAGACCCGCTGTAATGGGCTATCCAGAGCATGCCCTCCTCGTCAATGGTCATTCCATCCGGGAATCCTTCATCCTCCGGAAAGGCAATGATATTACGTGGGTTTGTGATGCTGCCTGTTTTAGCATCATAGTCGTAGGCGACAACCTTTAAGGTTGGGGTGTCAATAAAGTAAAAGGTTGATTCATCGGGTGACCAGGCGAGCCCGTTGGAATTAGTGACCTCGCTGATTTTTCTATCCACCTCGAGATTTGTATCAAGGCAGTATAGTGCACAAGTGTGTTCTTTTCCCTCTAAATGGATAGTGCCCGCCCAAAAGCGCCCTTTTGGGTCGCATTTGCCGTCATTGAAGCGATTGTCCGGCAGATGGCTTTCAGGGTCTGTGATTGGTTCTAATTGACCGGTCTCGAGGTTCATGAAGTAAAAGCCATTCTGCAGGGCGATGACTGCGCCGCCTGATTTTCTCGGAACGATGGTGCCGGGCATTTGCTCCAGCTCAATCGTTCGGTTTGATCCTTTGGCATATTCGAATATATGTAGCTGCTTTCCCATAATGTCCAGCCAGTATAGGGATTGGGATTTTTCATCCCAAGTCGGTCCCTCCCCTAAAATGGCGTTTTCATCAACTAGCAGTTCCAGTTTTCCTGACAATAGTATCCCCTCCAAATTGCTCGTTTCCTTGCTTAAATCCTCTTTACCCTATTACTCTTCGCTCTAGTATCAATTTTCTCCTTTTTTCGTTAAGGAGTATGGTTTAATTGCCATTTTTTATGGATTGATAATGCTTATACACGAAAAATATAATAGGTATACAACCATCAAGAAAGCAGGGATCTGTAATGTTAAACAAGGAAGAAACATTAGGTTATGTTCGTGTAGTAATAGGAGAAGACGGAAAGGTAGCGCACATTTGCCCGAATACGCTTCATCACCCAGATCCGGCTGAACAAGAACGCCTTAACAAGGTCGTAACAGTTGAAATGCTGGATGAATCATTAACAAAAGATACACATTCCTATAAAGATTGCCAGGTTTTAGTTGTCTTCAGTGAAGATAAAGATGGTCTTAATATTGCACATTCTATGATGATTCAACCAGGATTTAAGGATTTCTGGCGTGAAAGAATTACGAAGAAAATTGAAAAACCACATACAAGCATGCGCGATGAAATTCATGTTCAAAGCCGTATTGATTTATGGGAAGAAACATATAAAGAATCATTTGTTCCTACAAGAACAGTAGAACAATAAGAAGCAGACAGCAGGCTGGAGCCTGCTGTTTTTATTTTGGACATAGGAAGAGGGCGGGAGAATTCTCCTGCCCTCACTCATTATTCCTTGTCTTCCTTTTCTTTTTCCTGGATTTCTTCAAGCTCTTCCTCAAGCTCTTCCTCAAGCTCCTCGAGGGCTTCTGCCTGTGCGTGCAGTTTGGCCTCAGTCAGCTTCAGCTTAAGAGTGCTGATGGTCTCACGGATGGAAGAGGATTGTTTAGAGAGTTTTTCTGCTATATCCGCTTTTTTCGCCTTGCACTGTTCAGTGAATTCTTCCCCTTTATGAACAGCACTTTGCTTCAGCTCATCGGCTTTATGACATATGTATTTACCGCCGTCTGTAGCTGCAAGGTCACTGCGTAGTTCTTTCCCGCTCTTTGGTGCCAAAAGGAGTGCGGCAGCTGCGCCAATCATCCCGCCGACTAATCCACCAATCAGAAAATTCTTGCAATCACATGTGCATTTTTCGGTACATGCCTTCTCGGTGCAATTTGTTGATTTCTTGGTAGTTGTACTCATCTTTAATCCCTCCTTGAAATAAATGGCGACTTTCCTCATCACTTTAATTATTCGGGACATATTTTAGGCTGTAAATAGATGAATCTTTCCTGTTTTGGAAAAGCATTTGTAAGGCTTTTCGACTTATTTCTCGGGAAATAAGAAAAGTCAGCCAACTATTTTAAAAATTGACAAAATCTATTCTATGTCATGGCTCCTTATGAGAGAATATTCATGTAAGCAGGAATGGTTAGGGGGAGGAGTATGTATTTAAAGATAAAAGAGCCAACGAAGCAAATATCGGCAGATAGTGTGCGGGTGTGGCGATTAAGCAATTTATTAGGCTATGGGATTGCCTTGTGTATAGCAGGAGTATTCCTTTTTGCAGCGAATTATTATGATTGGAAGACATGGATTTTCACGATTCTGACAATCATTACTGTTTTGCTTTTGGCATTGGCGGTTTGGTCTGTCGGGATTGAGCCTATATACCTCCAGAAAACATGGCGGTATGAAATAGATGAACAGTTTGCCCAGCTGAAATATGGGCGTTTCACGGTGAAGCATATTGTCATTCCAATGGAAAAGGTTGAGTATGTGTCAACCAATCAAGGCCCTTTTTTGCGGAAATATGGACTTTACAATGTCGAAATTGGCACAACGACTTCAGATCATACGATTCCGGCTATCCATCATGATGAGGCTTATGCTTTAAGGGAGCAGATTGCGATCTATGCAAAGGTGAAGCTTGATGGGGAGAATGGGGTTGAGGAGGCTTGAGGAACGAGAAGAGAAGGTATCATCCAGCCGTCATTCTTTTTAATATGACCTCCTTTATTAAAGATATGTTCTTTTTGATTATTATTCTGTTCGTTATCAATATTGGCTCAGCGTCGAAGCTGATCATTTGGGGAAGATACGCAATGATTGGATTGTTCTTCGGATACATCCTCTACAGTATCTTGAAATGGTCGATTGAGACCTATGAGATAACGAATGAGGCGATTGTATTTCGGGATGGAGTGTTCGTAAAGAATCAGCGGAATATCCCCTTTAAGCGAATTCAGGACCATCATTCAAAGGCGAATTTCATCCATCAGCTGCTCGGGATTACCTCCCTGAAGCTCGAAACCGGCACAAGCGATAAGGATGCGAATATATCATTCCCGGCCATTTCGTTAGCAGAAGAGACGCGAATTCTTGGGGTATTGCTTAAGAATGATGAAGTGTTACCAGACGAGGTAAAGGTGGAGAAGGAGCGAATCGTATTCTTTGAATCGACCCAAAAGGATACGATTAAGGCTGCCTTTACTTCATTTAGCTTTCTTGCCCTGTTTCCCCTTTTGATGACAGCCTACTTCCAACTGGATGAATGGCTGAACATCGAGGAAACATCCAAGCAGGTATTGCTTTATTTCGAGCGGAATATGTGGATATGGATTCCGTTAGGGCTGGTTATGCTGCTTGCGGCGTTTACGGTCGGATATTTACAAACCTTGTTTAGATACGGTAATTTTATCATCTCGGCAGATGACGACCGAATTTATATTTCAAGAGGCGTACTTACGACTAATACGTATTCGATTCAAAAGTCAAGGGTGCAGGCAATCAAAATCCAGCAATCCTTGCTGAAACGGGTTTTTGGCATGGCGGAAATAACGCTTGTCAGTGCCGGTCAGGAAACCATCGGAACAGAGATGGAAATCAATTCTCTGTACCCATTTATGGAGAAGAAAAAAGCTTATCAATTAACAAATCAGCTGCTGCCTGACTACCATATCGTGGAGGATATGCATCGGCTTCCAAAGAAGGCCCTATGGCTAAAGCTGATCAGGCCATACTATTTTACTTTAGGTGCCATCATTATTCTGGCATTTGTGAAGAGGGAATGGCTATTGGCAGCAGCTGTTGTTTTGCTGGCAGAGATAATCTTCCGTTTGCTCGACTATCAATTTACGAGCTATTTGAAGGAAGAGGAGTATATCCAAGTACGGGAAGGCGGAATATACACGAGGACCATACACACCAAATGGCGGAATCTGCAGCAGATTGAAGTCTCTCATTCCTGGCTGCAGAGAAAGTTCGGTGCAGCAACCATACAGTTTTATAATCGGGCGAAGCCCTTTCAGTTAACCATATTAATGGATGTATCCAAGGAGGAAGCAAAGGCATTTTATGAACGTTTTTGCCGCCGCTCAGCTAAGAGGAATCCAATAAGACAGGAAACGATACACGAGGAATCACGCTAACAGGGATTTCCACCAAAGACAAGGCAGAATTTTGGCATGCCTTGTCTTTTTTTGTTCATAGGCTTATTCATAGGTCGGAAGAATGAAGTGTCCATAATCGCATAGCATTACAGTGAAGGGGAAAAGAAACTCTTAAAGGAGGTGATGGATAGAGAGTCATTTGCTCAATCCCGTGAAGACAAACAGCTGTCGATAATAGGTCATTTGCTTCATGAAAGGACCGGTCGCAGCCAAGTCACCCTGCTTTTATCAGCATTTATTGAGCTTATTTATTTAATCATAATGTTCGTTCAACGGGAATTGAGCAAGCTTGTTCATTCAAATTAAGAAATAGGGGGAGTAATGATGCGAAAGTTTTTTCAAAGGCTCGGCAGCTCGTTAATGCTTCCGGTTGCAGTGCTGCCTGCCGCGGCAGTTCTGCTTGGCATAGGGTATTGGATTGATCATGATGGCTGGGGAACAGGCAACGCTGTCGCAGCTTTTCTGATTATGGCTGGGAAGTCCATTATTGATAATATTGCCATGCTGTTTGCTCTTGGAGTTGCCCTTGGGATGTCAAAGGATCGGGATGGGTCAGCCGCACTCAGCGGTTTAGTGGCCTATCTAGTTGTGACGACTTTACTTGGCAGTGATTCTGTTGCCATGCTGCAAGGGATAGATCCAGAGAATGTTGATCCATCCTTTATCAAGATTGGGAATGCCTTTGTCGGGATTATATGCGGACTTGTAGCTGCCTCAATGTATAACAGATTCAGTCATGTTAGGCTGCCGGATGCGCTTGCATTCTTTAGCGGGAAGCGTCTTGTCCCTATCATGACCTCCCTGGCGATGCTGGTTCTCTCGCTTGCCCTCTTGCTTGTCTGGCCGCCTGTCTATTCCTTGTTAGTACAATTTGGAGAATGGATCAGCGGGCTTGGCGCGATTGGAGCAGGACTTTATGGCTTCTTTAACCGTTTATTGATTCCAACTGGGCTGCATCATGCCTTAAACGCGGTGTTCTGGTTTGATGTGGCAGGGATAAACGATATCTCGAATTTTTGGACTGGAAATGGGGAAAAAGGGGTTACGGGTATGTACCAGGCAGGCTTCTTTCCCATTATGATGTTTGGTCTCCCAGCAGCTGGCCTGGCCATGTATCATACAGCGAAAACGAAACATAGGAAGCAGGTTGGCTCACTCATGCTTGCGGCCGGTTTCGCAGCCATCCTGACAGGGGTGACAGAGCCGATTGAGTTTGCCTTTATGTTTCTCGCACCTATGCTCTATTTAGTTCATGCTGTGTTGACGGGCTTATCCCTGGCGATTGCAGCAGCCTTTCAATGGACAGCTGGATTCGGCTTCAGTGCCGGGTTGATAGATTTCATCCTAAGCTATAATCTTACGCTTGCCAACCAGCCATACATGCTACTAGTCCAGGGGCTTGTGTTCGCGGTCATCTATTATTTCCTTTTCCGCTTCATCATTGTGAAATTTGACTTGAAAACGCCTGGACGGGGAGAGGAATTAGAGGAAACGGCGACTGTCTCTCGGGATCGTTCCTCTATAGACTCGAAATACACCGCTCAGGCAGAGAAGATTTACGCAGCGCTTGGAGGCTCTGCAAATGTGACATCGATTGATAACTGTGCGACAAGGCTCCGGCTTGAGGTGAAGAATATGGATGTAGTCGACCAGCAGAAAATTAAGTCGACAGGTGTTCCTGGTGTTCACGTCACTGGCGGAGAAAGCATTCAAGTCATTGTTGGCCCGAATGTCCAATTTGTCGCAGACGAAATGAAGAAACTCCATCGTAATGACGGAAGGAGTGTGAGCGGCTCTTAATGAGCTGCTTTTTTTGTGATAGGACCATTCTAACCGTATGTTTAGTACGCCTTTGGATGGGTATGCTAATCGTAAATAATTGGTACGGATAGAATGGAGATGGTATGGATGATCAAAGCTAGGAAAATGCCAAAGGAAAGAACGATTGATCAAACATTAACCCTGCTTGCAGAAGGGTATGATTATCTTCCTAACCGGACGATACGGGAGAACGTGAATGTTTTTCAGACTAGATTGCTTGGTCAGAAGGTAATTTGTATCAGCGGAGAAGAAGCGGCACGGGCGTTTTATGATGAAGAACGTTTCATTCGAAAGCCGGCCGTTCCAAAGCGGATTCAAAAGGCGCTGTTTGGTGAGCATGGCGTGCAGGTGCTTGATGATGAGGAACATAAGCATCGAAAGGCGATGTTCATGTCTGTCATGACCCATGAGAATCTTGGGCGGCTTGAGGAGATTTCAAGAAGAGAATGGCGAGCTGCTGCAAGAGGCTGGACAAAGGAGCAGGAGATTGTCTTGATGGAAGAGGCGAAGCGCACACTTTGCCGGATTGCCTGCGAATGGGCCGGTGTTCCCCTCTATGAGGATGAAGTTAAGAACCGGGCTCAGCAGCTGTTTGATTTAGTTGATTCCATCGGTGGAGTCGGTTCACGCTATCAAAGAGGAAGAAAAGCGCGAAAGCAGGCAGAGGGTTGGATTGCTGAATTGATTGGCCAAGTCCGGGATGGGACTCTTCATCCATCAGAAAATACGGCTCTGTACATCATGGCTCACCATACGGAATTGAACGGGGAGCAAATGAAGCCAAAGACAGCGGCGGTTGAGGTCATTAATATTATCCGCCCGATGGTCGCTATTGCTTATTTCGTCGTATTTGGTGCATTAGCCTTGCATGAACACCCCCTTGTGAGAAAGAGGATGAAGGAGGATGACGGGATGTACAGCAAGATGGTCGTTCAGGAAGTAAGACGTTATTATCCTTTTGCTCCTATGCTCGGTGCAAGGGTGCGGAATGATTTTCTCTGGGAGGGCTATGCTTTCAAGAAAGGAACCTTAGTACTCCTTGATTTATATGGCACAAATCATCATCCGGATCTTTGGGAGAAACCGGATGAGTTCAATCCGGAAAGGTTTGGGAATTGGAGGAAGAGTCCATTTGATTTTATCCCCCAAGGCGGCGGGGACTATGATAAAGGGCATCGCTGTGCGGGAGAATGGGCAACCGTGAAGGTGATGATGGTCTTCATGGAATTATTCGCTAAAGAGCTCGATTACGAGGTTTGCGAGCAGGATCTTACCTACAGCATGGCAAGGATTCCAACGTACCCAGAAAGCGGTTTTCGGATGAAGGTGCTCAGCCTGAAACCAAAAGAGAAGAATCAAGTTACTGGACAAGGACATTCATAAAGAAAGAAGAGGCATCGCTCACTCAGCGATGCCTCTTCTTTCTTTACGTATCCATGGAAATCTCTTCCCATTCCTCTCCATCGAGGTTCAATAGCCAGGTCAGGCCATATCTTCGTTCATACACAACTCCCGGATTGATGCTGACGGCAAGCTCTTGGTTAAGAAGACGTGTTTCTACTAGTGCCCAATGAAGCCGATAATATAAGTCCAATTCATCCATTAATTCATTATGATTCCGTAAATGTGCTTGCTTGAGCAGGTCTTCTCGCTCAGATTGGAGCATGAGATCGTAGAGTGTCTGTACATCTGATAAGTCATTTGGAAATGGCAAATCGCGGACTAAGCTGACAGCCCATAAAAGAGCCGAATTGCATTCAATTCTCCATGAGTAGGCATTTAGTTCATCCTGGTCAGGATCTTCATTTTCGAGAAATTCCAACTCATAAGGAGTGAAGAGCCCCTCTTTATAGAAACGGTCAATTAATTCATCCACAACTTCATCAGGCGCCCCGCTGCCTTTGGCGGAAACGACCGTGTTGGCAATAGCCCGGTCGATAATGGCTTCAATCGTCCTAATCTCGTGTTCTTCATCTCTATGTAATGGCGGTAAATTCTTATTGACGGGTATACCCAATGCCCTTACGACTTTCTCCGTTCGTATTTTCCTGCCTACTGGACTGTTCATCTTTTGTCCCCCCTTTGTGTATAAAACTCTCCCATCGTCATATTTCAAAAGGATATGCTGCTAATATCCTGATTTTAACATAAGAGGTAATTTCAATGCATTTATCTACCTTTACTCTAACGGCTGAAGTTGCCTCACAGCCATGCAGAGTGAAAAGTAATATAGGCTAATTTAATATTCTATGATATCAACTAACACTTTCCTGCAAAACTTGTCGGCCTTTTTGAATGATTCTTCCTTTCTATTCTTTGAATCACTGATTTTTTCTTATTATAGGCCTAATGTCCTTCACAATTTATAATCTATCTCCTCTTTGAAAATCAAGAGATATGTCCTGGCGGATAGTGGGAGGCTATCTCAATTTTGTAAGTAATGTAAGTGATAAGTAATTTAGTAAAGCGCTTACATTACTGGTTTTTATACTAAGATAAAGATATGAAAGGGAGGGATTAGAACATGCAAAAGAAAAAAATAATCTCGATTATTGCAGCAATTGTGGTCTTTCTTATCATTATTCTTTTACCTACTCCGGAAGGTCTTCCGGTGGCAGGACAAAGAGCATTAGCCATTCTAGCTTTCGCAGTTATTCTTTGGATTACAGAAGCCGTTACCTATCCAGTCAGTGCAGCCGCCATTATTGGACTTATTACCATCTTCATCGGTCTAGCTCCGACAGTGGAGGACCCATCTGCTACCTATACGACCAAAGGAGCCCTGCAGCTCGCATTAGGAGGCTTCAGCAACACAGCTGTTGGTCTAGTTGCCGGTGCCTCCTTCCTCGCAGTCGCGATGGAGATTACAGGACTTCATAAACGAATTGCCTTATTCATCATGTCAAAGGTTGGGACGAAGGCGAGCAGTCTTGTCATTGGGACAATTGCCGTCAGTATCGTGCTTGCCTTCTTCGTCCCAAGTTCCACAGCTCGTGCTGGAACATTGGTGCCGATTCTGTTAGGAATTGTGGCAGCCTTGTCGATGGCGAAAAATAGTAAGCTATCAGCCTTGCTGATGATTACGGCCGTACAGTCCATTTCCATCTGGAATGTTGGAATCAAGACAGCAGCCGCACAAAACATGGTGGCCTTAGGATTCATGGGAGAGGCCTTTGGCTTTGATATTACATGGGGGAAATGGTTTATCTACGCAGCTCCATGGTCAATCCTCATGTCTGTTGTTCTCTACTTTGTCATGACACGGCTGATCAAGCCTGAAATGGATGACTTAAAGGACAGTAAAGCTTTAATTAAATCCCAGCTTAAGGACCTAGGTAAAATGTCGAAAAAAGAACTCAAATTGATTGTCATTTCTTTATTATTATTGTTCGCCTGGGCGACAGAGGGAATGCTCCATCCGTTTGATTCAACAAGTGTTACCTTTATCGCGGTAGCCATCATGCTTCTTCCTGGAATTGGGGTTTATACGTGGAAAGAGGTTGAAAGAAAAATTCCTTGGGGCACGTTGATTGTGTTTGCAGTCGGAGTCTCTATGGGTTCGGTCCTTCTAAGCACAAAAGGGGCTGAATGGTTATCTACGAATACGTTAGAAGCAATGGGCTTAACCGATATGCCAATCATTGGAATCGTGATGGTTCTGTCCCTTTTCAACATCTTGATTCACTTAGGGTTTGCGAGTGCCACAAGCTTATCATCCGCGTTTATTCCAATTGTTATTGCGCTCGTGGCTGGTATGGGAACAACCGATTTCAATGGCCCTGGACTTGTGCTGATTCAGCAGTTCGTCATCAGCTTCGGATTCCTCTTGCCAGTAAGTGCACCGCAGAACATGCTTGCTTATGGAACAGGAGCGTTCAGTTCTAAGGATTTATTGAAATCAGGGATTCCAATTACATTGATCGGTTATCTTCTGATTGTCCTGTTTAGTATGACGTATTGGCAATGGGTCGGTCTGTTGTAAGCGTCATCAAAGAGGTTGTTCATAGAGAAACAATTTGGGGAGGAGAAACAACTATGCAATCAAGTACGAACAAGCCGTGGAATGCATTCCACGGTCCGAACTTCGGGTATTTATTGGAGCAATATGAACAGTATCTAGCAGATAAAAGCTCAGTGGATGAAAGCTTTCAACATTTGTTTGATCAATGGGGAGCCCCGCATGAGGCAGAAGCAGAAATGAATCAACCAGGGCTTTCTCCAAATAAATGGATGCAGAGGATGCGAAAGCTGATTGCTGTAATGGAGCTGGCAGGGAATATTCGAAAGAGGGGGCACCTTGAAGCGGATATCAATCCAATAGAAAGAAGAAAACCAATCGGGATTGGGAATCCACAATCATACAATCTCACAGAGGAGCAAATAAGAGAGATCCCAGCTGAATTTATTTCACCTATGCTGCAAGGATCTTATATAGATGGATTAGCGGCCATCAACCGGCTCAAAGAGCTGTATATGAATAAGATTGGCTATGAGATTGAGCATCTAGTTGAAGAAGAACGAAAATGGTTTGCTGAGCAAATTGAACAAGGATATGTGGACCGCGCCATCCAAAAGATTGATAAGAAGAATTTGATGGAACAGCTTATGGCAGCAGAAGGGTTCGAACAATTTATCCATAGAACCTATGTTGGACAAAAGCGCTTCTCGGTTGAAGGACTCGAAACATTGGTGCCGGCTGTTGAGGAGCTGGTGAAGATTTCGGCAGAGGCAGGATTTGATGATGTAGCGATTGCGATGGCTCACCGCGGCCGGCTGAATGTACTGGCCCATGTGATGGATAAGCCATATGAAGCGATTCTTTCTCAATTCCAGCATTCTGCTTATCCAGGCAATAAGCCAGCATTAAGTACAACAGGCGATGTGAAATATCATATGGGAGCAACCGCGGAAAAAGTCTATGACGGGAAGAGGATAACCGTAACGATGGGCAATAATCCGAGCCATCTTGAGATTGCTAACTCTGTTGTTGAAGGATATGCACGGGCGGCGCAGGAAGTCCGGACGAGCAAGGGAAATCCAGGCCAAGATTTTAACAAAGCATTATGTGTATTAGTGCATGGTGATGCGGCCTTCCCTGGTCAGGGATGTGTAGCCGAAACGCTGAATTTCTCAAGAACAGCTGCTTATCATACGGGTGGTACGATCCACATCATTGCTAATAACAATATTGGCTTTACAGCTGAAACACATGAATCACGCTCAACTGAATATTCAAGTGATTTGGCAAAAGGCTTTGATGTTCCAATCATTCATGTGAATGCGGATGATCCTGAGGCATGCCTGGCTGTCATGGATTTGGCTTTTCAGTACCGTCAGGCATTTAACCGTGATATTGTAATCGACCTTATTGGATACCGCCGCCTCGGCCATAATGAGATGGATGAACCGATGGCAACGAACCCAGTGATGTATAAGAAGGTAAGAAATCATCCAACTATTACGGCAGTGTATCGACAGCAGGCAGCCGCCGCAAATGCTCTTACAGATTCAGAGACTGCCAAGATAGAAGAGCTGGCAGTTGCCAAGCTGAAGGAAGCCCATGGCCGTATTTCGAAGGAACAGGAAGCAATCCCTTCCATTGAGGAAATGATGAATGGTGTTCCAACGGCTAATGTGAAAACGGATACAACAGTGGATCATCCGACCTTATCAAAGCTCAATACTGAGCTGCTCGATTGGCCGGAAGAGTTCGAGGCATTCAAGAAGGTGCATAAGATTCTTGAACGAAGAAGAGAGGTCTTTGGGAACCAAGGGAAGGTTGATTGGGGACATGCGGAAGCGCTGGCCTTTGCTTCTATCTTGAAGGATGGAACTCCTATCAGGATTACGGGTGAGGACACAGAGCGCGGAACATTCTCGCACCGCAATCTCGTTCTGTCGGATGAGCGCACGGGTGTGAAATATAACCCGCTGCATGAGATGGAATCAGCCAATGCCTCCTTCGCCATCCATAATAGTGTGTTATCGGAAGAAGCGGTGCTCGGTTTTGAGTATGGATATAGCGTGTTCTCAAAAGAGACACTCGTATTGTGGGAAGCACAGTTTGGTGATTTCGCTAATGGTGCCCAAGTGCTATTCGACCAATTTATCTCCTCCGGGAAAGCGAAGTGGGGGCAAACGTCTGGTCTTGTTGTTCTGCTGCCGCATGGTTTTGAAGGGCAGGGACCAGAGCATTCCAGTGCGAGAATAGAAAGATTCCTGCAGCTATGTGCGGAAAACAATATGACTGTAGCCAATCTCTCATCTGCCGCACAATACTTCCATCTTCTAAGAAGACAGGCTGCACTGCTCGAGAGGGATGAGGCGAGACCGCTCATTCTTATGACACCTAAGAGCTTATTGCGTAATCAGGCAGCAGCCTGCTATATAGAGGAGTTCACAAATGGAGAATTCCAGCCGATCATTGAACAGCCTGGTCTCGGGGCAGCAGCCGAAAAGGTTGAGCGCATTGTATTCTGTTCAGGACGTCTCGCAGTTGAGCTGGGCGAAAATGTGAGCAGGCAGATGGAACCCGAGTGGCTGGATATCATCCGGGTGGAAGAGTTATATCCATTCCCTAAAGAAGAAATCAAGAGGATTGTGAATCGCTACAAGAACCTAAAAGAGGTCATTTGGGTACAGGAGGAGCCAAAGAATATGGGAGCATTCCGTTATATGGAGCCTAAACTGACGGAAATCATCCCATCCCATCTATCCATTTCCTATATTGGAAGACCGGAAATGGCAAGTCCTGCAGAGGGAGATCCGCTTGTCCACAAGAAAGAGCAGGAGCGGATCATTCATGAAGTATTCACAAAAACGAAAGAGGGCTTTGCGGTTAAATAAACCGGATAAGACTTGATAAGGAAGGATTGATTCATAAGATGGCAGAGGTAAAAGTTCCAGAATTAGCAGAATCCATTACAGAAGGTACGATCAGTGAATGGTTGAAACAACCAGGGGATGCAGTAGAAAAAGGTGATTACCTGCTTGAGTTGGAAACGGACAAAGTGAATGTGGAAATTATTTCTGAGCATAGCGGTGTATTAGAAAGCATCATGAAGGATGCTGGAGATACCGTACAAGTCGGTGAAACAGTCGCAGTGATTGCAGAAGGCAAAGAGGCCGCTCCAGTCCTTAAAGAACAAGCCTCACCAGTAAAGGAGGAGGCGGCACCGCCAGCAGTGCATAAACAGGAGGCAGTTTTGGCTACCCCTGCAGCACGAAAGCTCGCACGTGAAAAGGGTATCGACCTCAGCAAGGTAGAAGCAGTGGATCCGATTGGACGAGTCAATAAGCAGGATGTTGAGAGAACATCCGGGAAGCCGAAGGGAAATCCTGTACCTAAGCAGTCAATCCAAGTCAGCAGCGATAAGCCTGTAGAAATTGTAAAGATGTCCCGCAGACGCCAGACTATTGCCAAACGCCTTGTAGATGTCCAGCATACAGCAGCCATCTTGACGACCTTTAATGAAGTGGATATGAGTGCTGTCATGAAGGTAAGGAAGAAAAGGAAGGATGCATTCCAGCAGGAGCATGATGTTAAGTTAGGGTTTATGTCCTTTTTCACAAAGGCCGTCATTGGCGGATTGAAGAAGTACCCGCTGTTAAATGCAGAGGTACAAGGAGATGAGCTTCTGATCAAGAAGCATTATGATATTGGGATTGCGGTCTCAGCACAAGAGGGGCTGGTCGTGCCTGTTGTGAAGAATGCGGACAGAATGAACTTCGCCGAGATTGAGAAGGAGATTATGGACCTTGCCGTGAAGGCGCGCAATGCCAAGCTTGGTCTTGCCGATCTTCAGGGAGGCACGTTTACGATTACAAATGGCGGGACATTTGGATCGCTTCTATCCACTCCAATCTTAAATGCACCGCAGGTTGGGATTCTTGGGATGCATTCCATTCAATACCGCCCGGTAGCAGTCGATCAAGAGCGTATAGAAATCAGGCCGATGATGTATATTGCCCTTTCCTATGACCATCGAATCGTTGATGGGCGGGAGGCAGTTGGCTTCCTCGTTAAGGTGAAGGAATTGCTCGAGGACCCTGAGAAGCTTCTTTTAGAAGGATAATAGAATAGAACAGTATTCTGCGCTGCTAGTAAGAATGTTATTCTTGCTGGCAGTGCTTTTTTATGCGTTTTTTGGAAAATGTTAAGAAAAATCGACAAAAAGCTCATTTACTAGGAGAAAATGCCTGGAGCATTTATACTTAATGTATAGAATAGTGTCAAAAAGTGTCGAAATAAGCTAAAAAAAGGGCTGTTTAAAGATGAAATTATGTCGAAGAGAACCAAGAACAGTAAAGCTGCAAACACTTGTTATGATTCTCGTCTTTATGGTTGTTCTCCTTTCTGCTTTGGCAACAGCTCTATTTATCAGCTATTATGTGACCAAGAATGAAGAGAAGCATCTTTCTGAAAAGATTCAAGCGATAGCCAGAGTGACCGCCCATTCCAACACGGTGATTCAATCTTTACAGGAGGAGACGGAAGTTGATATCCAGGAATACGCGAATGAAATTCGTACATTATCTGATGTCGGTTTCGTCGTTATTATGGATATGGACTTGATTCGCAAATCGCATCCACTTGATGAAGAAGTGGGGCAAACCTTCTTTAATCGGAAAGATGCGGAGAAATCCTTGGAAGGAAAGGAATACTTCTCCGTTGAGGAAGGACCGCTCGGAATGGGAATGCGAGTATTTACTCCTGTTTATGACGGAGGAGAACAAATCGGTGTCGTTGTCGTCGGTGTTTCGCTGGACACGGTGGAGTCCCTTGCCTATAACAGCAGACGCTATGTGTATATTGGAGCCATCCTTCAATTATGTCTTGGTGCAATAGGAGCCTATTATTTAAGCCGCTATATGAAAAGAAAGCTCTATGGTCTTGAGCCCGTGGAGATTGCGAAGATTTTGCAAGAACGCAATGCGATGATTGAAGCTGCGAAGGAGGGAATCATCGGTGTCAATGATGATGGGAAGATAACCGTTATCAGCCGAGAGGCATTGAGGCTTATGGGATTTAAACAGAAAGAGGAAATCTTAGGCCAATCGGTGGAGGATTGTATGCCAAGTCTGGCTCGAGCAATGAGAAACGGACAGCCTGAAGAAAACGTGGAGCAAGCCTTTGATCATCGAACCGTCCTTGCGAACAATGTCCCCATCATGCATAAAGGCAGAGTAATAGGCGGATTATCTGTCTTTAAAGATAAGACAGAGCTGCAGGAGATGGCAGACCAGTTAACAGGAATTAAGCTGTATACGGAATCATTGCGGGCACAGTCTCATGAGTTTATGAATAAATTCCATGTCATCCTAGGCCTTGTCCATTTGAAAAAATATGATGAGATGAGCCGCTATATTGAGAACCTGGTGGATGATTATGAAACAGAGAAAGGATTTATCGTCAAGCGAATTAAGAATGCCATCTTTGCAGGCTTTTTACTAGGGAAGCTCAGCAAGGCAAGGGAGCTCGGCATCCAGCTCATCATCAATGAGGACAGTTATATGCCGGGAGACATCAAGGAGGAATACATCCATGACCTCATCCGCATTGCCGGAAACTTGATTGAGAATGCATTTGATGCTTTGGAGGGTGTTAAAGAAAAAGTGGTGATCTTTTCAATCGGTGTGCTTGACGGAGAATTGGTGATGGAAGTCCGCGACAGCGGCAGCGGCATACCGGAAGAATTGGTGACGGCGATATTTGAAAAGGGCTATTCAACGAAGGGAACTGACCGGGGCTATGGGCTGTATTTGACTAAGCAATCGGTGGAGAAATTAAATGGGATGATTGAACTGAAAACAAAGGCTGGAGCGGGTACAACTTTCACGGTTTTCCTGCCACTTCAAGAAAGCTGAAGGGAACGATTATAGATGATAGAAGTTCTGATTGTTGAAGATGATCCAATGGTTTCGGAGATTAACAAGAACTACCTAAGAGATATACCAGGCTACCATGTAATGGGCGCTGTATCTTCCGTTCAGGAGGCCCTTCAATTTCTGAAGACCGATCTGCCTGATTTGATTTTATTGGATATTTTCATGCCTGAGCAAAATGGCTTGGCTCTTCTTACCGCTATTAGACAGCAGCAACTCGATATTGACGTCATCTTGATTACAGCGGCAACGGATATTGAGAGCATCCATAAGGCCATTCAGAACGGAGCATTCGACTATATCATCAAGCCTTTCCGCTTCGACCGCTTTAAGCAGGCTATGCTCAAATATAAGGAGCAATCAAGGGTGATGAAAGAGGAGAATGAGCTGAGCCAGGAGGAACTGGATCACTTGCTCCTCGAGAAAAGAGGGATGACCGGAGATGTCATCCTGCCAAAAGGCTTGGCCAAGAATACCTTGAAGGAAATCTGGAATTTTATCAACAGCAAAAATGGCGATGAGTTCACGACAGAGGATCTCGTTGAAGCGGTCGGAATCTCAAGGATTTCAATTAGAAAATATTTAACCTTTCTTGAACAAATTGATGTTCTTACTTCCTCTTGCAGCTATGGTCAAATTGGCAGACCTTTGACCCTTTTTCAGTGCAAGGATGCCTGTGACCGGAATGTAGAGCCCTATCTTGTAAACTAGCTCTAGTGTGGAAATAATTGCTTACATTAGTTTCGAAAAATTGATATTGTTCAGTTATATTTATACAGTAATAGTATAGGAGAATTATTCTTCTTTTCTGCTGACATTATTGTAAACGCTGTCATCCGCAGGAAACTTTTCATACTGGAGGGGTTGGACATGGAAACAAAGCAAACAGATACAGTGGTGATTGGTGCTGGACCCGGAGGATATGTTGCGGCAATCCGTGCATCTCAATTAGGACAAAAAGTCATTATAATCGAGAAAGAGTATATAGGCGGTGTGTGCCTGAATGTTGGCTGTATCCCATCAA
Organism: Gracilibacillus sp. Marseille-QA3620; assembly: GCF_054950035.1. NCBI lineage: Bacteria > Bacillati > Bacillota > Bacilli > Caryophanales > Bacillaceae > Gracilibacillus > Gracilibacillus sp. Marseille-QA3620. The sequence goes on along the minus strand of NZ_CM143102.1, from coordinate 3,698,973 downwards.
AAGCCTTGATTACGGCAGCTCATCATTATCATGAGGCAAAGCATTTTGATGTTTTCGGCCTGAATGTTCCGCAGATTGATGTAGATTTCTCCAAGGTACAGGCATATAAGGAAGGGGTCGTCAACCGGCTGACATCAGGTGTCGGAACATTGCTGAAGGGCAATAAGGTAGAAGTCGTTAAAGGAACAGCGGCTTTTCAGGATGCCCATACGATTAAGGTTGAGTCAACAGAAGGAGAGCAAGTAATCCAGTACAAGGATGCCATTATCGCAACAGGCTCCCGCCCGGTTGAGCTGCCAACCATGAAGTTCGGTCCAAGAATCCTGGATTCAACAGGCGCATTGAATCTTAAAGAGATTCCAGAAAGCATGGTTGTCGTTGGCGGGGGTGTCATTGGCATTGAACTAGCCGGCGTGTATGCGAATTTTGGAACGAAGGTAACCATCCTTGAAGGCGGAAAGGATATTCTTGGCGGAATGGATGCGAAGATGACCTCAATCGTTAAACGAGGCCTTAAGAAAAAAGGAGCAACCGTCACAACAGGCGTATTCGTGAAATCGGCAGAGGAAAAGGATGGTCATGTCGAGGTCATCTATGAGGAAAAAGGGGAAGAAAAAACAGCGGTGGCTGATTATGTTCTTGTGTCAGTTGGGCGCAAGCCGAATACAGACAAGCTTGGCTTAGAAAATACCGGTATCCGCTTAACAGAAAGAGGATTTGTCGAGGTAGATTCCCAATGCCGTACAAATGAGAGTAATCTTTATGCCATTGGCGATATTATTGCCGGTCCGCAGCTTGCCCACAAAGCCTCTTATGAAGCAAAGGTAGCGGCAGAGGCAATTGCTGGCCAGCCATCTGTCATTGATCACGCTTGCATACCGGCAGTTGTGTTCTCAGAACCAGAAATCGCCGTTGTCGGCCATACGGGAGCAACAGCGAAGGAAGCTGGAATAAAGGCAGCTGAAACGAAGTTCCCATTTGCGGCAAATGGCAGAGCCATTGCCTTAAATGAGACAGATGGATTTGTTCAATTAGTAACTGATAAAGAGAGCGGCGTCATCATCGGCGCGCAAATCATCGGGCCAAGCGCCTCTGATTTGATTGGAGAGCTCACCGTTGCAATTGAATCTTCTCTCACTGCAGAGGATCTAGCTTTAACGATTCATGCACATCCAACTCTCGGAGAAATGATTATGGAAACAGCGGAGGTCGCCATCGGGCATCCGATTCATATCGTGAAATAAAAAGTGAAAAAGCGGGGACTGGCTGTATGCCGGAATCCCCGCTTTTTTGCCTCTTCTAAGCTACTTTTTTAAGCCTCCGGCACCTAATCGGTCACCTCCGCTTTTGATCGTCCAGCTGCGGTTCCCAGGCGCCTGGAGTCTAAGCATAGCCGCTGCGTGAGGCCGACACGATGTCGGTCACAAAGATGTTGCCGCAGGACGCGGCGCTTATAGTCTTTGATCTGCTAGCCGCCCATTCCTGCGCGCCTCTGTCTTAGCCTCCGGCACCTAATCGGTCACCTCCGCTTTTGATCGTCCAGCTGCGGTTCCCAGGCGCCCGGAGTCTAAGCATAGCCGCTGCGTGAGGCCGACACGATGTCGGTCACAAAGACGTTGCCGCAGGACGCGGCGCTTATAGTCTTTGATCTGCTAGCCGCCCATTCCTGCGCGCCTCTGTCTTAGCCTCCAGCGCCTAAACGGTCACCTCCGCTTTTGATGTTTCCTTTGTTTTTTTGCTAGGTATGCGAGTTCTCTTTGGAGCTTTTGGTAGCTTTTGAAGCGTTTCTTATCTAAGGTTCCATCCTGGATGGCGGCTTGGATTTGACACCCTGGTTCAGTTTCGTGCCGGCAGTCGTTGAATTTGCAATTCAGGGCTAGTTCTTCAATGTCATTGAAGCTTGTATGGATCCCTTCTTCACCCTCCCATAGCTGGAGCTCTCTCATTCCCGGGGTGTCAATAATCATACCGCCTTTTTTGAGAAGGATCAGCTCCCGGTGGGTCGTTGTATGCCGGCCTTTGTCATCATCACGTGTCGTGTGAACCTGCTGCCTATCTTCTCCGTACAGGACATTGGCCAGTGTGGATTTGCCTGCTCCAGAGGAACCAAGGAGGGCAATTGTCTTTCCTTCTTGGATATACGGTGTTAATGCTTCGAGTCCGAGTCTTTGTTCGGCGCTGACGCCATGGACGGGAACGCCTGCTGCAATGTTTTCTACTTGATGAATATAGTCATCAATATTGCTGCATAAATCAGACTTGCTTAAGAGAATGACAGGGTTAGCACCGCTATCCCATGCCAGTAGAAGATATCGTTCGAGCCTTCGTATATTGAAATCCGCATTTACGGCGTTTACGAGAAAGACAGTATCGATATTGCAGGCAATAATCTGCTCCTCAGTTGTCAAACCAGCTTTCTTTCGTGAGAACTTACTTTTTCTCGGCAGGACAGCATGGATGATTGCTTTATTTTCTCCATGTCTCATTTTTAAGGCAACCCAGTCGCCCGTCGCTGGCAGCCCAGCGCTATTATGCGCCTGATAACGCAGTTTCCCGCTGATGGATGCAAGAACCTCTCTTTCCTCACAAAGGATGCGGTACATACCTTTATGCTCGCTGATGATTCGTCCAGGGATCAATGCTGAGTAGTTATCATGAAGCTTGAAGGCTTCTTCAAAAAAGGAATTCCAGCCTAATTGGTTTATGTTCAATGTATTCTCCTCCATTTGTATGAATGTTTGCACATGAGAAAAGAGACCATGAATAGGTCTCTTTTCTTTGCCTTCATTCGAAAAAAGGCATATAAAAGCCAAGGACCAATGGCAGTCCTTGGCATGGCAGATATTCATTCAAATGGATCGGAATCATTAATCAGCGTTATGCTTGAAGGACTGCTTTATGAAATTTACGACATTCTCTGCATACATCATTTTCATAAGACATTCCTCCCTTGTTCTTTAATAGTACTAAGTATATGGCGAGAAAGGAAATAATGCAATTAATATTTTCCAATAATTAAGTAAAATCACAATTTTACAAAATACATACTTATCTGTTAAGATAAGATAATAATTGTAATATTTCGTCAATAGTCTGAAGGGCATAGCCTCCGTATATTGGCCTACGAACGGCTGCCACGGGAGAGACATACAGGTGTCTCAAAGGACATACATATTACTTACTAGGCTGTTTATCACCGTTTCATACGGTTAGGCATTCATGAAAAACATATGGCTGCCTTTTCATTGAAAGATAAAGAGAAAATGATTAGTCAAGGGGGAAGAAGGTTGATTGTTTTTGATCATGTTGATAAATATTATGGGGATTTCCATGTTTTAAAGGATATTAATCTTGAGATTGAAAAAGGCGAGGTTGTGGTCGTCATCGGTCCTTCTGGATCTGGAAAAAGCACAATGCTTCGCTGCATTAATCATCTTGAGACAATTGATAAAGGCGTGCTGAAGGTCAATCAGACACCGGTCAACGATAAGAAGACGAATATCAATCATTTAAGACGGGATATAGGAATGGTTTTTCAACATTTTTATTTATATCCGCATAAGACCGTGCTGCAGAATATTACGCTTGCTCCAATGAAGGTGCTTGGGAAATCGAAAGAGGAAGCGGAAAAGACGGCACGCTTTTATCTTGAGAAGGTTGGTATTCCAGATAAGGCAAATGCCTATCCGTCACAGCTGTCCGGCGGTCAGCAGCAGCGTGTAGCAATCGCTAGAGGACTTGCCATGAATCCGCAGATTATGCTGTTTGATGAGCCTACATCTGCTCTTGACCCGGAAATGATTGGCGAAGTGCTGGATGTCATGAAGACGCTCGCCAAGGAAGGGATGACCATGGTGGTTGTGACCCATGAGATGGGGTTTGCTAAGGAAGTAGCTAACAGGATTGTCTTTATGGATGAGGGGAGAGTTTTGGAACAGTCGACACCGGCTGAATTTTTTACGAACCCGCGTGAAGAACGGGCGCGTACATTCTTAAGCCGTATATTAAATCATTAAGAAATAAAAGGGGGAAATAGTATGTTGTCGAAAAAGTTTTTTAAATTTTCTGTCTTGTGTTTGATTGCTGTATTTATGCTGGCTGCTTGCGGAAGCAATGATGATGCCGAAAAAAACGGTGAAGGTTCAGCGAAAAACTCATTAGAAGCAATCAAGGATAAAGACAAGATTGTATTTGGTGTGAAAAATGATACTCGCTTGTTTGGTCTTAAGAACCCTAGTTCAGGCAAGGTTGAAGGATTTGACATTGATATTGCGAAGGCTTTGACGAAGGAAATTCTTGGTGATGAAAGCAAGGCAGAGTTTGTCGAGGTTACATCCAAAACCCGCGTTCAGCTGCTTCAAAACGGCAAAATTGATGCTGTTGTTGCAACGATGACAATTACAGAGGAGCGGAAGAAAGAAGTTGATTTCACAGATGTCTACTTTGAAGCCGGCCAATCCTTGCTTGTCAAAAAAGGAAGCAAAATCAAGAGCGTTGATGATTTGAAGAAGGGGACAAAAGTAATTGCCGTTAAAGGTTCAACCTCTGCTGTCAATATCGCTGAGAAGGCTCCGGATGCAGAAGTGCTTCAATATGAGAACTACTCAGAAGCCTTTACTGCCTTGAAATCAGGTCAAGGGGATGCATTGACAACAGATGACTCTATCCTTTACGGAATGGCTGATGAAGATCCTGATTATGAATTGACAGGCGGCCAATTTACAGAAGAGCCGTATGGTATCGCTGTGAAGAAAGACAGCCCTGAATTAGTCAAAGAATTAAATGAAGCTCTTAAAGCTTTGAAGGACAACGGAACATATGATGAAATCTATAACAAATGGATCAAGAAATAAGGAGTTTCTTTCATCGGGATGGGCGCTCGACCCATCCTGATTGTACATAGGAGTGATTGAATGCTAGCACTTGATTTTTCTATTCTTGTCGATCATCTGGATATGTATCTTGAAGGGTTTATAGGAACGATTCGCATCAGCTTGCTTACTCTCGTAGGGAGCTTCCTTCTCGGAACGTTCATTGCTGTAATGAGAATTGCGCCTCTAAAACCATTGAATTGGTTGGGGACAGCGTATGTGGAGTTTGTCCGTAATATTCCATTATTAATTATCGCTTTTATGTTTTATTTTGGAGCTGGCCTGCCAGGTTTCCTTGCGGGTTCTCTAGCTTTGACTGTTTATACGGCGGCCTTTATTGCTGAGGCTATCCGGGCGGGCATCTTATCGATTGATAAAGGACAAATGGAGGCGGCGCGTTCGTCAGGATTGACCTATGGTCAGGCGATGCGTCTCATCATTCTTCCTCAGGCCATCAAAATCGTGATTCCGCCTTTAGGCAACCAATTTATTAATCTTGTGAAGAATACCTCTATCCTGGCTGTTATTGCCGGTGGAGAACTGATGTATCAAGCGGATTTGATTTCGCTTGCGACCTATGTGGTCTTTGATGTTTATATCTTTGTTGCAGTTTTTTATTTGATACTTACAATCCCGCTCAGCCTTGGTGTTGGTTATTTGGAAAAACGCCTGGCAAAGAGTTATTAAGGAGGGCATGATCAATGGATTTTGCAGGTGCCTATTCGCCTGATAACCTTGCCTTTTTAGTAGACGGTTTTCTCGTAACCTTGAAGATTGCCGCGATATCCATTGTTTTGAGCTTCCTTATTGGAGGCATAATTGGTATTCTGCGGTTTGCAAAGATACCGGTTGTATCCCCTGTACTTGCTGTACTTGTCGAAACAATCCGGAATTTACCGCTAATTTTGATCATCTTCTTTGTATACTTTGGACTGCAAGACCCGAAAGTCGGGCTCGAGATGAGCATTTCAACAGCTGCAATTCTGGCACTGACAATCTTTGAATCCGCGATGCTTTCAGAGGTCATTCGCAGCGGGCTGAACTCCATTCCAAAGGGCCAGGTGGAAGCGGCGCGCTCATCTGGCATGAGTTATATTCAAACACTTTGGCATATCATCCTGCCTCAAGCTCTGCGAAATATGGTTCCGCCAATCGTGAGTCAGTTTATCTCGCTTTTAAAGGATACATCCTTGGCGGTTATTATCGCTTTACCGGAATTGACACATCATGGTCAGGTCATTTATGCGCAGAACATCAATTATGTTTGGCCGGTTCTGATCTTGATTGCTCTTATGTATTTTATCGTCAATTACGGGTTATCCCTTGTTGCGAGAAGGCTTGAGGTCAGAAAATCATAACATCCCCGCTCTTTGGAGCCGGGATGTTTTTTTTGTTTTCTTTAGTCAAATTGCATGAGCTGGGCTTGAATGCTAAAATAAACAAAGAGTTTCCAGCCATTTGCAGTGATTTTATGGCTTAGTTCATGTATATAATAAATAGACAAATATAATTAGAAGGTTGAGAGTATGGAAAAGCAAACAATATACGAAAAATTGCAACGCCTGATCCCAAAAGAGCATATTAAGCAAGATGAACCATTAAACCAATATACGTTCACGAAAACGGGAGGAAAAGCCGATTTCCTCGTCCTTCCTTCTACGTATGAAGAAGTACAGAGTTGTATTTTGTTCTCCCGTGAGAATTCTATCCCATTGACGATTCTTGGAAATGGTTCGAATCTCATTATCCGTGATGGCGGTATTAGAGGAATCGTCCTTATCTTGAGTCATATGGAACGGATTGAAATGAGGGACGGTCTTATTGTGGCTCAAAGCGGTGCGACAATTATCAATGTGTCCCGCTTTGCGTTAGAGCAAAGTGTGACCGGGCTTGAGTTCGCATGCGGCATCCCAGGCTCTGTAGGAGGAGCAGTTTATATGAATGCAGGTGCCTACGACGGGGATATTTCTCAAGTAATTGACTCTGCTGTTGTTCTGACTGATGAAGGAGAATTATTGACATTAACGAATGAAGAAATGGAATTAACGTATCGCAGCAGCTTGATTGCCAAGAGGGGGTACATCGTTTTAGAAGCAAGATTTGCTGCTAAGAAAGGCGATCCTGCAGCCATTAAGGCACGAATGGATGAATTGACCTTCCTGCGGGAGTCTAAGCAGCCTCTTGAATATCCATCCTGTGGAAGTGTATTCAAGCGTCCGCCTGGGTTTTTCGCCGGGAAGCTCATTCAAGATAGCAATCTGCAGGGAGTATCGATTGGCGGAGCACAGGTATCAACGAAGCATGCTGGGTTTATTATTAATACGGGTAATGCAACCGCAACTGATTATTTGAACTTGATCAAGCATGTTCAAAAGACGGTCAAAGAGAATTTTGGCGTTGATTTAGAAACAGAAGTGAAGATTATTGGTGAAGAGTAATAACTAGTTAGACTGTGCACATGAATACTATTCATGTGCATAGTCTTTTTTTGTGTAATTTGACCTATTTTTTTAGAAAAATGTTTAAGTTTACTCTAAATAGTTTATTAGTATAGGAGGATAACTATGTCTTTGGCGAGTTATTTGTTAGATTGATATTTAGGAGTGGTATGTTGGACGCAAAGGTTAGCATAAAAGGTGTTTGGAAAGTGTTTGGAAAGTCCCCGCAGCAGGCAATAAAATTATCGCTGCAGGGAAGGACGAAAAAAGAAATCTTAAAGGAAACAGGAAGTACGATTGGCGTACATAAGGCAGATTTAGATATTTATGAGGGTGAAGTCTTTGTCGTTATGGGTTTATCTGGGAGCGGCAAGTCTACGCTTATTCGAATGATTAATCGGCTGATTTCCCCGACTGATGGAGAGATCTTGATTGATGGCCAAAATATCGTGACGATGTCACCGAAAGAGCTTCGTGAAATTAGGAGGAATAAAATCAGTATGGTGTTTCAAAACTTCGCCTTATTCCCCCACAAAACGATTCTTGAAAATACTAAGTTCGGCCTTGAAATTAAAGGAATCGCTGAGGAGGAACAGACCGAAAAGGCGATGCAGGCGCTTAAGGCTGTCGGTCTCCAAGGCTATGAAGAACAATTCCCTAATCAATTGAGTGGTGGCATGCAGCAGCGGGTGGGTCTTGCAAGGGCGCTTGCAAGTGATACAGATATTCTTCTCATGGATGAAGCCTTCAGTGCGCTGGATCCCATGATTCGAAAAAACATGCAGGATGAGCTGCTAGAAATTCAAGAAAACTATAAGAAAACGATTATCTTTATTACCCATGATTTAGATGAAGCGCTGCGAATCGGAGACAGGATTGCTTTAATGAGGGATGGCAGAATCATTCAGGTTGGAACTCCTGAGGAAATTATGATGAATCCGGCCAATGATTATGTCGAACGATTTGTAGAAGACGTGAATTTATCCCGTGTACTCACGGCAGCATCGGTGATGAAGCGGGCAGAACGAATCTTTGTGGATCGCGGACCAAGGGTTGCGCTGCAAACGATGAAGGATAACGGGTATTCCCATATATTTGTCGTCGATCGCAGCTTTAAGCTGGTAGGTGCGCTGTCAGCGGATCAAGCGAGCAGGGCTGCAGCAGAACAGCTTAGTATTGAGGATGTGATGACAAAGGATGTTCCAGCGGTTTATGAGGACACCGTCATCGCTGATCTTCTTGATGAGATGGCCAATGCATCCATGCCGCTTGCGGTAATCAATGAAGATAGAAAACTTCGAGGTGTGCTTATCCGCGGAGTCATCATCGGTGCTCTCGCAGGAAACCGGGACAACCTTCTTGAGAAGGAGGGAGTAGAATGAACATCGGAAAAATACCGTTGGCGCAAGGTGTCGACCGTGTTGTCGATTGGCTGACAGACGCTCTTGGCCCGTTTTTTAATTTTATTTCCACGTTTGTGCAGAGCATCATTGACACGAGTGTAGATGTACTCGGATTTGGACCGCCGATCGTGCTCATTCTATTATTGACACTGCTTGCTTTTTACACGAATAAATGGCCTCTGGCTTTATTCACGTTCATAGGACTGCTGCTGATTGATAATCTAGGATATTGGGATGCCATGATTCAGACATTGGCCCTTGTTCTGGCCTCTGTTCTGATTACGGTCATACTTGGAATTCCACTTGGAATTTTGGCTTCCCAAAGCAAGTGGCTGAGAAATATCTTAATGCCGATTCTAGATTTCATGCAAACGATGCCTGGCTTTGTCTACTTAATTCCGGCCATCTTGTTCTTTGGGATTGGTGTCGTACCGGGGATTGTAGCCTCTGTTATCTTTGCAATTGCCCCGGCGATTCGCATGACCAGCCTTGGGATTCAGGAGGTTCCAAAGGATTTAATTGAGGCTTCAGATGCTTTTGGTTCCACAAGAGGCCAAAAGATTATGAAGGTGCAGCTGCCGCTCGCAATGCCAACAATCATGGCAGGAATCAACCAAAGTATTATGCTGTCATTATCAATGGTCGTCATGGCTTCTTTGGTAGGAGCGCCCGGCTTAGGGGCAGAGGTCTATCGCGCTGTTTCCCAGATAAAAGTTGGAGAAGGGTTTGAAGCGGGATTAGCTATTGTTATCATTGCCATCATTCTTGACCGGATTTCTCAGAAGCTTAGAACGCCGGCTTTTGAATCAATCGTTAAAGGCAAGTGGATTTATAGTTTAGTTATTGTTCTCTTTTTGGGCGGCTATACGGTAACGTCCTTATTGAATGCCGAGCTGAAAGGCTCAGAGAATGCTTCAATTGGCGCCCAGGTTGATTATAAAATCGTGGGCATTGATCCGGGCTCAGGGGTTATGTCGAGGACACAGGAAGCAATGGATCAGTATGGACTAAGTGATGATTGGACATTGCAGGAAGGCTCATCGGCGGCGATGGGGGCTGAGCTGAAGAAGGCTTATGATCGGAAGGAGCCAATCATTATCACAGGATGGACACCGCATTGGATGTTCGGTAAGTTTGACTTGAAGTATCTGGATGATCCAAAGGGTGTCTATGGCGAAAGTGAGGACATTCATACATTGGTTCGTAAGGGCTTAAAGGAAGATTTGCCTGGTGCGGAAAAGGTGCTCAATCAATTCTATTGGGAAACCTCTGATATGGAGTCTGTCATGAAGGATATTGAAGAAGGAATGGGCTCCAAGGAGGCTGCCATCAAGTGGATTGAGGCTAATAAGAGCAAGGTCGACCAGTGGGTGAATGATGCTGAAAAAGGCAATGGCGAGAATATTACTCTCGTATATGTAGCCTGGGAATCAGAGGTTGCCTCAACGAATGTTATTGCTGAGGTGCTGAGAATGCAAGGCTATGAGCCCGTATTAAGACAGGTGGAGATTGGTCCGATGTATGCGGCTATTGCGAGCGGGAAGGCAGATGCCATGGTTGCCGCATGGCTTCCGACGACCTCGAAGGCGTATTACGATAAATATAAGGAAGACTTTGTCGACTTAGGACCTAACTTGAAGGGGACAAAACTCGGTCTTGTCGTCCCGGCCTATGTGGAGATTGATTCAATAGAAGATTTACGTGTAGAATAGATCAATTCATTGAAGAAAGGCTGACCTGAAAGCTTACGGGCTTTTGGGTCAGCCTTTTAGTTTGATTTGTTTAGAGGCTGTTGTCTGGCGGACGGGTAAGCGGAGTTCTTGGCTGCTATTTTGGGTTTCGCCCATACCTACCAGATATCGCCCTTAAATTATGCCGTTCGCCCATAATGAGGGTGTTTTCGCCCTTAAATTCATATTTTCCGCCCTTAAACGCCTGAGATTCGCCCATAAACAAAGAAATCAAGCTTCACTCCTTTAAATATCTTCATCTTACCTGACCCAAAAAAGGCCAAAAATTTTCTTTGTTTTTATGAAAAAATCTGCTTTTTTATCCCCAGAGAACCGAAAAAAAACAGGAGAAGACCAAATCTGGTTTATCTCCTGTTTGTATTAGATTTAAGCGATAGCAGAGTCCTTACAGTGCTCCTTCACCATTTGGATGAATAACTCAAGAAAACGCGAATCATCAGTCAGCTCGGGATGAAAGGAACTGACGAGAATGCGGCCTTGCTTGGCTGCCACAATATGTCCATCATAGTCTGCAAGCGTCACGACACTTTCTCCGGCATGAAGGCAATACGGGGCACGGATAAAAATGGCCTTGAATGGTTCATCCAACCCCTTGATAGCAAGTGATGTTTCAAAGCTTGCCCGCTGACGACCTGAGGCATTGCGCTGAACAACGAGATCGATTAGTCCGAGTGGCTCGGGATCGGAATCATCGGCAATCTTACTTGCGAGCAATACCATTCCGGCACATGTGCCGAAGATAGGTTTTTGGAATGATTGGATGGTTTCTGTGAACCCATACGTATCCATCAGCTTCTTGATGGCGGTGCTTTCTCCTCCAGGAATGATGAGTCCGTCAAGTGATGCAAGCTCTGAGGGGAATTTAATCCTTGAGGCTGTACAGCCTGCTGCTTCTACTTGTTTGATATGTTCTGAGACAGCTCCTTGCAGGGCCAATACGCCAATATGAGGCATTGTTACCAACCCCGATCCTGCATACGGCTTTCCGCTGGAATCGTGGCAATCTCAATTCCCTTCATGGGGCTGCCTAGTTCAGTTGAAAGTTTGCCAATCAGCTCATAATCCTTGTAATGAGTGGTTGCCTGGACGATTGCTTTGGCGAATTTCTCAGGAGACTCGGATTTAAAGATTCCTGATCCGACGAAGACGCCATCAGCCCCAAGCTCCATCATCAGGGCAGCATCTGCCGGTGTCGCAATTCCGCCTGCCGCGAAGTTGACAACAGGCAAGCTGCCCTCTTCCTTGATTTGAAGCAGAATATCGTACGGAGCTCCTAAGATTTTCGCCTCAGTCATGAGCTCATCCTCATTCATATGGATGACCTTTCGAACCTGCGCCTGAACCTTTCGCATATGGCGGACAGCTTCAACAATATTACCTGTACCTGGTTCTCCCTTCGTGCGCAGCATGGAGGCACCTTCCCCGATCCTTCTTGCTGCTTCTCCGAGGTCGCGGCATCCGCAGACGAATGGGACAGTAAAAGCCCTCTTTTGAAGGTGATACTCTTCATCTGCAGGCGTTAAAACTTCACTTTCATCAATGTAATCGACACCCATTGCCTCGAGTACGCGTGCTTCCACGATATGGCCAATCCGTGCTTTCGCCATCACAGGGATAGACACGGCCTTCATGACCTCTTCTACGATACGCGGGTCTGCCATTCTTGCAACCCCGCCAGCCTTGCGAATGTCAGAAGGAACACGTTCAAGAGCCATGACGGCAACAGCTCCCGCTGCCTCGGCGATTTTGGCTTGCTCCGCATTGACAACATCCATGATAACCCCGCCCTTTTGCATTTGGGCCATTCCTCGTTTGACAGCATCAGTGCCTAAGGCTTTTCTCATAAAATTAGCACCATCCTTTTTTATTTTTAAAAATAGTGTGATTTGTTGTATGGTATAAGTATAGAGGAAACAGACCCCATTAAAAGATTCAGTTTCAAGCATTTTGATGGTGTCAGTGAGGGAGAAAAGATGAATAGATTAGCGTGTGAACTAAACCGTGAAAGCCGTATTCCAATCTATGAGCAGCTATATGTTTTTATCAAAAATGAAATCATGTCCGGCAGATTGCCGTATCAAACGAAGCTGCCTTCAAAACGGAATCTCTCTGATTACCTGCAAATCAGTCAAAATACAGTAGATGCAGCTTATCAGCAATTGGTTGCAGAGGGATATATTGAGGTGCTCCCTCGGAAAGGATACTATTGTTTGGCCTCAAAGGATTTGGAATACATACAGCCTGGGGAAAGCTGCTCAGAAAAGAGGGATGAGCCGGGTGAGCAGATTATTCAATCTTTTCATCCGAGTCATATTGATGTCAGCGTGTTCCCCTTCAAGACGTGGAGGAGATTGGCAAAGGATTTGATTGATTTCAATAACCAAGATTTATTATTGCTTGGCGACCCCTTTGGTGAAATGGAACTAAGAAGAGAGATTGCGACCTATTTGTACCATGCAAGAGGTGTCATTTGTGAGCCGCGGCAAATTATCATTGGAGCAGGCCTTGAAATCCTGCTGCAGCAATTGGTCCTCTTATTTGGCAGCCAGGCAAAATATGGCGTTGAAAACCCTGGTTATCAGGTCATGAACCGTATCATGCGCCATTTCCCGAATAAGGTTCAGGCTGTAGGAGTGGATGAGGATGGGTTAAAGATTGATGAGGTCCTGCAAGGGAATATGGATATTCTCTATACAACACCATCCCATCATTTCCCGTTTGGGACCGTCCTGTCCTATAACCGGCGTGTTCAATTGCTTTCATGGGCAGCTGAATCGAATGAGAGGTTCATTATCGAGGACGATTATGACAGTGAATTCCGCTATAGCGGCAAATCTATTCCCTCGCTTGCAAGCATGGACAGCTTTGGGAAGGTGATTTATTTCGGTTCCTTCTCCAAATCCTTAATGCCGTCCATTCGTATTAGCTTCATGGTTCTGCCAGAGGAATTGCTTTCCCGCTATCAAGAAGCAGGATTCGGGCATTCCTCCGTATCGAGGTTGGACCAGCATCTTCTAGCTCGTTTTATGCGTGATGGGGAATTTGAGCGTCATCTGAACAGAATGCGGAAGGTGTATCGCAGGAAATTAGAAATAGTACTAGAACATTTGAAGCCTCATAGGGAAATTCTTTCCGTAATCGGGGAGAAATCAGGCCTTCATATTGCCCTTGTTGTCCATAATGGGATGAATGAGGAGCAAATTAAGGAACGGGCAAGGGAGAAAGGGATTCTCCTGCACACTCTTTCAGATTATTCTATCGTGAAGGAGGATTATCCCCCAACCATCGTGCTTGGTTTTGCGGGGATACCAGAGGCTGAGCTTGAAAGAGCCATTGCCCGGTTATTAGAGTGTCTTAATGGATAAAAAATATAAGAAATAGGCTATTCTCATTACTCCTTATTATGTGTTATAGTAGGTTAAATTTATTTCATTATTACATCTTAAGAGATTACTAACATAGAAAAAGGGTGATTAGGATGGATTACAGCTTAATGCAAAGACGTATCAATGTGGCTTCAGGGAAGGAGCCGGCAGATCTTGTTGTTAAAGGCGGCAAAATTTTGAATGTATTTACCGGTGAGATTCAGCTTGGAGATATCGCGATTGTCGATGGGGTTATTGCTGGTATTGGCCAATACGAAGGCAAAAGAGAAGTAAATGCCGCAGGGCGATACATCAGTCCATCCTTTATCGACGGCCATGTGCACATTGAATCCACAATGGTTAGCCCGCTGGAATTTGCAAAGGTTCAGGTAAAGAACGGTGTGACTGCCGTCATTGCAGATCCTCATGAAATTGCCAATGTCAGCGGGGCACAAGGAATTCAATACATGATTGAGCATACGGAGGGCCTGCCTTTTGATGCGTATTTCATGCTTCCATCCTGTGTCCCTGCTACGGAATTTGAAGAAGCGGGAGCAATTTTGAACAGTGAGGATCTAGCACCATTTTATGAACAGCCCCGTGTACTTGGACTAGCAGAGGTCATGAATTATCAAGCCGTGCTTGAGAGCGAGCCTTCCATGGTTGAGAAACTGCTGGATGCAAGGAAACAGCATAAATTGATTGATGGTCATGCTGCTGGTTTGTCTGGGAAGGCCATTGATGTATATATGGCTGCCGGTATTCATACGGATCATGAGTGTACGACTGCGGAAGAGGCAAAGGCCCGTCTTGAGAAGGGGATGTATCTCATGATTCGGGAAGGGACAGTCGCAAAGGATTTGAAGCAGATCATTGGGGCCGTTAATGAGCGGAACGCGAGAAGATGCCTGTTTGTAACAGATGACCGTCATTTGGATGACGTCATGATGGAGGGCAGCATTAATAATTGTATCAAATTAGCCATTGCAGAAGGTATTCCTGTCATGACGGCTTATCAAATGGCAACCTTGAATGCGGCTGAATGCTTCCGTCTGAAAAATCAAGGAGCGATTGCTCCAGGCTATAAAGCCGACTTTTTGATGCTTGATAGTCTTGAAGAGGTTGCCATCCATTCAGTCTATAAGAACGGGAAATGTATCGTAAGCGAAGGTTCTGTCCAGGGATTCCCAGAGAACTATCCATATGCTATAGCGGAAAATCTGGCGAATACCGTTTCCCTCGGTAAGATTGATTCGAACGATTTGGCAATCAAGCTGAAGGGGGAAGAAGCAAATATTATTGGCATCATTCCGAACAGCCTAATCACCAAACGTCTCATCGAGAAGACGAATCGGACGAAGGAGGGCTTCTTCGAATCGGATACCAATCTTGATCATCTAAAGATTGCGCTCATTGAACGGCATAACGAGACAGGCAAGATTGGCCGCGGCATTGTTAAAGGGCTAGGGCTGAGATCAGGGGCTTTGGCCACGACGGTTGCACATGATTCTCATAATTTAATTGTCGCTGGTACGAATGATGAAGACATGCTGGCCGCCGTTCATGAGCTTGAAAAAAGCCAAGGTGGACTAGTCATCGTCAGCGAAGGAAGAGTGCGGGCCAAGCTTGCGTTGCCGATTGCGGGCTTGATGTCGATGGAGAGCGCGGATGCTGTCTATGGACAATTGCGCGAAATGAATCAAGTATTAGCTGATTTAGGGGTTTCACAGGATTTCAATCCATTCCTGACCCTATCCTTCCTGGCACTTCCGGTTATTCCGGCATGTAAGATTACGATTGATGGACTCTTCGATGTCACGGAGTTCAAACATATCTCGATTGATGCCTAAATGAAAAGCTGGCCTCCACGAAAAATCCTTGTGATTTTTTGGAAGCCAGTTTTTTTATATTCTTCCAATCATTTATGGTTTGGATTTCTTGATTATACATAGTCTATTGAACATGACAAAAAAACAGGCGGATCTTTCCGCCTGTACGAAGAGTATGCCTTATTGTTTAATGACATGATGCAGTTCTGCAGTGAGCCGCTGAATGCCTTCTGGACTTAAGATGATTTTGCCGTTGGCGAGTGTGATATTGTTGTTGCTCACCTCACCTGTAATGATACAAGCCTTGCCTGGCATGTATTTCTGAAGGATGATTTGATTTTCGTCCGTAAAGATTTCAATTGAATCTTTTATGTTAATATCCAAGGTACGTCTTAATTCAATCGGAAGAACAATGCGGCCTAGTTCGTCGACCTTTCTGACTATACCGGTAGATTTCATATCTATCACATTCTTTCCCTTTTTATAGAATAATAGTATTAATTTGACAAATAGTAAATAGAAAAGCTTGATATTAACAATAATGTAACATTTTGAAATCAAACTGTTTGATAAATGAATAATTTCCTTTATGGCAGAACATCCTACCATTGGAGGAGGTGTAAGCAATGGCTAAAATAGGAGTGGAAGAATCCTTATCAGATGTGCAGCAAGCGCTTCGTGACAAGGGACATGAAGTGGTGCAGTTAAATCATGAGAGTGGCGCTGCGAACTGTGACTGTTGTGTCATCACAGGAATGGATAAGAATGTGATGGGCATGCAGGACGTCACGATTGAAGGCCCTGTTATTAATGCGGATGGTTTAACGGCAGATCAAGTGTGCTCAGAAGTGGAAAGCAAACTTCAATAAGTGTTTGCTTTAAATAGCGGCAATGAATGGAGCAATCTATTCATTGCCGCTATTTTTTTTCGTTTGGCTTGATAGTTGATATTAGAATACCGCCCGTTAACGTTTCATGTGGTTGACTCCTTGCTTAGATTAGCGGACAGGAGAGACCCCGCAAATGCGCCAAAGCACTCGAGGAGGCTCCACGACCGCCTCACCACGGTTTCGCTGCTGCCTGCAACGAAAATCAACACTTAAGATTAACAGAGCCTTTCGTTCAAATGATAGGTCTGTGCATCCTTTCAAGGGCGACTAAATAGAAAAAATTTCGCGTCCGACATTTAATTGACACAATTCCGTTTTAAAGTGATAGACAAGTTAGTTACATAACTGACGTTAGATAGAGAGAGGATGGAGAAGAAGGATGAACTTTATCAAACGAGCATTCTTGAGCGTAAAGGCCAAGAAGGGCAAAAGCATATTACAGTTATTTGTCTTCACGGTTATTTGCGTGTTGGTATTGAGCGGGTTATCTATTCAGAGTGCAGCTTCGACTTCAGCAGAGCTTGCGAAACAGCAGCTTGGAGGAACCGTCACACTGAGCTATGACCAAGAGAAGATGATGCAGGAGCAGCGTGAAGCAAGAGAAAGTGCTGGTTCAGAGGATGCCCGGGAGCCATTTCGTTTTGCTCAAACACCTGTTGAGGTAGAGGATGCGGAGAAATTAACGACCTTAGCCCAATTAAGCGGCTATAACTTCACTTCAAGCACACAGGCAGCAGCCAGCAGCTTTGATCCTATTGAAGCTTCATCAAGTGATACTTCGAGCAATTCGAATCCAATGGGCGGGAAAATGCCTGATAACGGCATGAGCGATGCAGATGTGGCCCTGCAAGGGGTGGTTTTCACAGATGCAACGAGTGATTTCATGGATGGGAATGCAGAAATGACAGAGGGAACGCATATTTCTGATGAGCATATTGGTAAAAATGTCGCCATCATTGAGGAAACATTAGCAGAGGAAAATGATTTATCTGTCGGTGATACCATTGAAGTTGCCTCAACAAGCGATGAAGATACAACAGTAAAAGTCGAGATTATCGGAATCTACAAAACGACTTCCACATCGACTGATTCGATGGGGATGAGTTTTACTTCCATGAACCCATACAATAAAATCTATGTTCCTTATACAGTAGCCAATGAAATGAAAGGCGAAGATTATGAGGGCACAATTGATAGCGCTACATATTACATGGCAGATCCTGCTGATGCAGATTCCTTCATTGAGGATGCAAAGGCAATGGATGTCATTGATTTAGATACATTTAAGCTGGATGCAAATGATGACCTTTATCAGCAAATGGTAGAGCCAATCAATAATGTCGCCTCATTTTCAAAAAACATTGTATATTTAGTGACCATTGCAGGTGCAATTATTCTTGGATTAATTGTGATGCTTGGCATTCGGGAACGAAAATATGAAATGGGTGTCCTTCTTGCCATTGGTGAGAAAAAGAGCAAGTTAATTGGACAATTTATCGTCGAGATTCTTATTGTTGCGGTCTTTGCGATTGGGATAGCCTCCCTGACAGGTAATTTAGTGGCTGATAAGATTGGTGACCAGCTTCTATCACAACAAGAGGAAGCTTCAGCAAGTTCTAGTGCAGATGCGACTCAGTTTGGCGGCAGAGGAATGCAAATGGGCGGTGGGGGTATGGGTGCTCCAGGCGGTTTCAGAGGTCCTGGCGGACAAGCTGGTGCAGCTGACGCAGAAGTGGCAACGGTTGACCTGGATGTTCAAGTAACTCCATCTGATCTAGGAAAGCTGACGGGAATTGGTTTGCTGATTGCGGTTATCGCGACATTAATTCCTTCATTATCCGTATTTAGACTGCAGCCGAAAGCAATTCTTTCAAGACAGGATTAAGGAGGAGAAATGAATGACGAATTTACTGGAATTTAAGGATGTAAGTTATTGGTATAAGTTTGAGAATAAGAGGCAAGACATACTAAAGAAAATTAATGTATCCTTTAATAAAGGTCTGTTCTATACCATTGTCGGTCCTTCCGGGTCTGGGAAGACAACCTTCCTGGCATTAGCGAGTGCGCTGGATATGCCGAAGGATGGGGAAGTGCTGTATGAAGGAAAGAATATCAAAAAAATCGGTTATTCCAAATTTCGAAATAAATATGTTTCTATTGTCTTCCAGGCATACAATCTGCTCCCTTATATGACGGCCCTGCAAAATATCACGACCGCTATGGAAATAACGGGAACTAAGGTGGATAACCGCAAGGCCTATGCACTGGAAATGCTTCAGAAGGTCGGGATCGATGAGAAGCAGGCTCATCAGCGTGTGCTTACCTTGAGCGGCGGCCAGCAGCAGCGTGTATCAATTGCGCGGGCTCTGTGCTGCCAATCGGAATTGATTGTGGCCGATGAGCCAACAGGAAACCTGGATGAGGACACAGCGAAGGAAATCATCGACTTATTCCTTGATCTGGCTCATAAAGAAGGAAAATGTGTCATTGTTGTAACGCATGATACTAATCTGGCCAAGATTTCGGATGTGAATATTCGCTTATCAAAAGGTGAAATCACGATTTCAAATAAGGAAGAACCAGTAATGGTGTAAAATAAGAGTAAAACAAAAATCTCCGGACATTTCGGGGATTTTTGTCCTATTCGTTTTTAGCGGGAGAGTGTTGCAGCATGCATAAAATCTTGATTGTTGAAGATGAAATCGCAATCAGCCAAGTGTTAAAGGCATATTTGAAAAAAGCGGGCTATGAGACGAAACAAGTTTATACAGGTGAAGAGGCAATCGATGAATTCCACGAGTATAAGCCGGATTTGGTGCTGCTCGATGTGATGCTTCCTGGTAAAAGCGGATGGGATATCTTGAAGGAGATCCGCATAGAAAGCACATGCCCGGTTATTATGCTGACAGCCCTTGGTGATGTGAACTACCGGCTCACAGGCTTGAATGATGGAGCAGATGATTATATTACGAAGCCGTTTGTCGGTGATGAGGTTGTCGCAAGGGTACAGGCAGTACTTAGAAGGTCAGTGCAGGTCATTGATGATAAAGAACGGAAGCAATTTGGTTCATTAACCATCAATATGAAGGCTCATTCGGTCACTTTGCATGGTATTGAATTGGATTTGACTCCACGTGATCTCGCACTGCTCATTTTTTTGAGTCAGCATCCCAATCAATTATTCACACGGGACCAGTTGATTGAACATGTATGGGGTCTGGATTATGATGGCAGTGACCGGGCAGTTGATTTATCCATTAAGAGATTGAGAAAAGCCTTGAAAAATTGGCCTAGTACAGAAGGAGAAATCAAAACTTTGCGGGGATTGGGGTATCAGTTAAGTGTCTTCGATAAAAAATAAACTTCAGACTAAAATCACCCATCTCACCTATGCATGGAAAAATAAGTGGGCTAAGGAGCAGGAGGAACAAAAAAGGATCAGCCTCCTGCGCTATTGGACAATACGCTATCTCGTTACGCTTGTGATTGGCTTGGCGGTGATTGGCTTCGTCACGGGAATTATCATCCGGCAATCGACTTTAAATAAAAACCTTGAGATTGATCAATATTTGGCGGAGGAAGTGGCTGCGCGAATGCTTGATCAAATAGTTGGGACCGATATACCGACCGATGGAAATGATGAATTATTTTATAATCGGAAAAAATTACTTGAAACAAGCGGTAGTCCATCCATTTATATCGTCGACCCGTCCGGTACGATTCTTATGGAGAACCGCTCAGAGAATCATTTAAGGATTTCATCCTTTTCGGAGAAGTTAATTTCGAGCGAGGATGAGGTAAGAAAATTAAACAATATTGGCGGGAGAGATTATTATCTCATCAAACGACCGATTACCTTGAATAATTCTGTTCTTGGCTGGGTCGTAGTCATCCAGTCGGAGGCAGAGCTGACTGCTGTCGACCAGGAATACAAGTTGCTCTTTCTGATGATTCTCAGTGCAGCCATGCTTGGCTGGGCAGCGATATACTTCCTGTCTAAACGTCTGCTTAAGCCGATTGAGAATGTAGCAAAGGCAGCAAAGGAAGTCGAAGCAGGTAATTACGATGTTGAGCTGAATGAAAGGGTACGAGAACAAGAGGTGTATGATCTAGTTCATTCATTTAAAGAAATGGCCCTTAAGCTTGAACAGCTGGAATCCATTAGGGCTGAGCTGCTTGCCGGGGTGACGCATGAATTGAAAACCCCTGTCACCTCTATCAGCGGCCTCCTGCAGGCAGTGAACGATAAGGTTGTTACAGGAGAAGAAGCAAAGGAGTTTCTTGCTATTTCCTTGCAGGAGACGAATCGTCTGCAGAAGATGGTCGGGGATTTGCTTGATTTCAATTCTTTTGCGGCAAACGCCATTCCAGTGAATAAAAAACCATGCTTCATTGGAGAAAGCGTGAAAGAGATGGTCTATCAATGGAGCATTATTCAAGATAATTCCGATATAGAGGTTGCCATCGATAAGCCTGAGGAAGACTTCGAAGTGTATACTGATACGCTTCGTCTCCAGCAAATTCTCATTAACCTGCTTAATAATGCAAAGCAGGCTATTCAGGGGGATGGAAAAATCACGATCACCATTCACCCGACGGATGGTGAATGGCTCGCAATTGATGTTCAGGATAATGGCACAGGAATCCCTGCTGCTGAGCAGGATTTGATTTTTGAGCGTTTCTACCGCGGTGAAGAAAAGAAATATAAGGTAAGAGGCTTGGGGCTCGGCCTGCCTTTCAGCAAGATGCTGGCAAGAGCCATGGGAGGCGACCTAAAGCTTTTAAAAAGCAACGGGGAAGGGACGACCTTTACCATCAATCTTCCTTACAGGGATGAATAAAGAGGCGGAAGCTGGCGGAGACCATCGCCAGCTTTTCCATTTATTAAAGGAAACACAAGAATAGACTTCCATTTATAATAAAGGTATCATTTTATAAAAATATTACACGCTGACATACCTCTGACACAAAGTGTGGGTATAGTAGGTAATGTAGTCAGGAAACTATTATTTTAACGTAATCATTAATTCATATACTTTCAGCATAATAGGTAAGGAGAGGAATTAGATGGATTTCACTAACCGAAATGAACGTGATGAATGGGAAGAAACAAAGCGAAATGATGAAGAAACGATAAATGAAACAACAGAAGCTGAGCCAACGAGCCGTTCTATTGATCCGACCTATGTATCCTATCAGGGATATCATGAGCTTGATTCCAGCCAAATTGGCAAAGGGCCATACGATCATGCAGCTGAGGAATCAATTGAGCCTGTTATTAGCAACGAACAACCGGACAAACAAGAGCCTCATGAAAGCCAGTCATCGAAAAGCAGAAAAAGATGGCTTACACCTGTGATTACAGCCATTCTTGGAGGAGCGATTGTCCTTGGCTCTGGTTCTTATTTTGGATTTGTTGATTTAACCGGATTCCTGCCTGGCAGCGGAGATGGAACTGTAGAATCAGTTGAAACTGCCGTTGCCCAAGTTGATGATAAGGATGGGCTGCAAATTGATGAGACAGCCATTTCCACAAGTGACACAATTAAGATGATCGAAGAAGTATCCCCTGCTGTTGTGGGGGTCGTCAATATCCAGAAAATGAGCACAGAAAACTACTATAACTATGGATTACCGACCACTGAAGGGGAGAGCTCAGACAAGGAAGAAAGCGGAACTGGTTCAGGTGTCATCTTTAAGAAGGAAGGCGATTATGCCTATATTGTTACGAATAATCACGTAATTGAAGATGCTGATACCATTGAAGTATATTTAGCTAATGAAACAAAAGTGGAAGCTAAGCTTGTTGGTACAGATGCGCTGACAGACCTTGCCGTCTTGCAAATCAGCAGTAAGAATGTCACGAAGGTAGCAGAATTCGGGGATTCCGATAAATTGAGTGTCGGACAGGAAGTGCTTGCTATCGGAAATCCGCTTGGCTTAGATTTCTCTGGTTCAGTGACACAAGGAATTATCAGTGGCCTGCAGCGTACAGTGACTGTTTCTACATCAGCTGGTGAATGGGATATGGATGTTATCCAGACGGATGCTGCCATCAACCCAGGGAACAGCGGAGGAGCACTTGTGAACTCAAGTGGTCAGGTCATTGGAATCAACAGTATGAAAATCTCCTCGGAAGATGTAGAAGGGATTGGATTTGCCATCCCAACTCAAGAGGTCAAAACAATTGTGAATGATCTGCTTGCTGACGGATCCGTCCAACGCGCTTATGTGGGCGTAGGCTTGCAGTCTATTGCAGAGATTCCGCAATACGTACTGGAGCGTCAGCTTAACCTTCCAGCTGACGTGTCAGAAGGGCTGGTGGTTACGCAAGTTGAAGCTGGATCACCTGCTGATAAAGCTGGCATCGCAACATATGATGTGATCGTCTCAGTCGATGATACAGAGGTTTCGACTCTCAGTGAGTTCAGAAAATACCTATACAGCCATACAAAGAGCGGGGATACCGTAAAAATCAAACTATACCGTGATGGAGCGGAAAAAACCGTATCCGTAACGGTAACAGAGCAATAACATAACCCTTTGTGAATAATTGTTGCTATCTTTCCCCCTAGGATAGTAAACGTTATTTGAATAGAGAAGATTTCGCTAAAGAAGCTTGATAGACTCAAGTTTCTTTAGGCTATTCAGACAGATTCGTCAGAATCTGTCTTTCTTTATGCCTGTATTTCCTTAAGATGAGCTAGAAAGTATAGATTATTTAAATATAGTTAAAGTTGGATAGGTGCATGGACAGTTCATTTCGTGATCCCTTAGCATTATCCAAAATGATAAGGAATATCTCCGAAGTTAAGATGGGGTTCGACAGGAGATAGGACATTCATATTTACTGATGATCATGATAATTAATAGAAAAAAGTAACAACGGTTTTATGGTGAAGAAATATAGGGGAATAAATGATAAAAAGGGGAAAAAAGACGGATAGACTCGAATATTTGGAGTTACAAAATATATTACTGTAAGAATATTTAGAAAAAAATGTCATTTTACATTTACATTGCATTTATTTTCCACTAAACTTCATTATAAGCCAACCTATTCAAAAGGGAGAAAAATATGATCAATGACCTTGTTGAAAGTTTCATCATCAACTTGTTTATCATCTTGATCTGCGTACAAATTAATTATTTTTGGCAGGTAAAAAGGGAAACGGACGAAAATAACAACTATTTGGCCTTATTTATCGCGCTTGCTGGCAGCCTCCTCATCAATAGGCTATTTTTTGTTTCTGAAATAAATTCATCCCTCTCCCTGCATATCGGGGATCTGGTTGTGATTATCGGAGTACTGTATGGTCGTGCCTGGATAGGAACCATGCTGTTTATTCTTTTAACTGTCATGTCGACATTGATCCATCCTTTGCAAGGACTTTATACCATCATGACGAGTTTGCCGCCTTTGTTAATCTCACTCTATTTACGAAAAATCTATATTAAGATTCCAATAAAAAAGAAATATACGCAAGCCTTTTTAATTGCGCTGATTTCCTCCATTATCAGTATGTCCTTGGCGAACGGCCTTTTCTCCAATAGGTGGACATGGCTCGACAGCATTCTCTATATGCTTGTCTATATAGGAGGACTTCTCGGCTTAGTGTATTATATGGAGAATTTAAAGAGGAGCAGAATGCTGAAGCGGGAGATCATCAACACGGAGAAACTTCAGGCTGTCAGTCATTTGGCCGCATCAATCTCTCATGAAGTTCGCAACCCTTTAACAGCAACAAAGGGGTTTTTGCAATTATTAAAGAGTGATGATAACCTGCCGGCAGAGAAGAAGCAGCAATTTATTGATATAGCCATATCTGAATTGAATCGGGCAGAGAATATCATCAATGATTACCTTGCCTTTGCAAAGCCTTCTATGGAACTGCAGGAAACCATTGAAATCCAATCTGAGATTCTCAAGGTGATTGAAATTGTGAAGCCGCTTGCGAATATGAATGCGGTCTTTATTCAATGTCATGTACCTGTGTTTTACGTGAATGGAGAAAAGCATTTATTCCAGCAATGCTTCGTTAATCTCGTAAAGAATGCAATTGAATCCATGCAGGAGGGCGGTGTCCTGATTTTGAAGGCACAGCCAATCAAGAAAGGGATTAATATTACCATATCTGATACAGGAATCGGGATGAGTGATGAACAGATCAGCCGGCTTGGTGAGCCTTATTTTTCTACTAAAGGTGTCAAGGGTACGGGCTTAGGGATGGTAGCTGTCTATCGGATTGTGAAGTCCATGCATGGCTCGATACGGGTCAAGAGCAAGCCGAAGGAAGGCACAACATTCACCATCTACTTGCCTGGTCATCCATAAGAAGGTAAGAATAAATCCCCTCGCAGCCAATGTGCGAGGGGATTTTGTATGTCATTTGGTCATCTTAATTCATATAAGTTATTAGGAACATCTTTGATAAATGGACTTGGCTCTCCGCATGAGAGAAGGTGGAGCTCGTGCATCGCACGCGTACAGGCTGTATAGAATAAGTTTCGTTCTTGTTCACGATAGTATTGATCCTTCGATGCATTAAAGATAATAACTGCATCGAATTCAATCCCTTTTGCCAAATAGGCTGGAAGAATGAGAATGCCCTTTGTGAAGCTGTAAATGGATTTGTCCATCAGTTGAACGAATTCAATCCCTTTTAACCTTTCAAAGGCCATATCCGCCTCGTATTGTGTTTTGCATATAATAGCGATGGTTTGGTGTCCAGCCTCCTGCAGGCTCTTTAGCAGCTGAGTGATCAGCTTATAGGATGCATCAATGTCTGTTCGTTGATAGAGGACAGGGAGCATTCCATTTCGATTGAAGGGCTGAATCTGAATATCACCTAGAATGGCACTGGTGAAGTCAATGATTTGGCGTGTGGAACGATAGCTCTTCAATAAGATAATTCTTTCCGTTTCGTCGGCTGGGTAAAGTTCCTCTGACAGCAGTGTCGGTGCTCCGTAGGAATGGGCGTAAATGGCTTGATTCATATCTCCTAATATCGTCATGCGCCCATTTGGAAAGAGCCGGTGAATGACTTCGAGCTGGAAGGCAGAGTAATCTTGTGCTTCATCAATGAAAAGGTAGCGAATCAGTCTGTTTGTTCTAACCCCTTCAAGCTCTTCTTTAAAGTATAAATACGGAGCAGCATCTTCATATGGAAGGCGATTTTGACCTGTTTCCTTAAGGGTAATTCCGCCAATCTCTCCCCAGCTGGCTGGAATAGAAGCTTCCATTTTCAGCTGTTCGGCAATATTTTCCTGAAACAAGTCTTTGTACATCTTCTTGACATTCAAGAAACGGAATTGCTTAACGGCTATTCGAATCGGCTTGAAGTATTTATGGGTAACCTTTTTGGCCAGCTCTTGCTGTTCCCTGTCAAAATCATCAAATGTCTCCTCTGTATAGGATTTCCTTTTGCGCAAAAGCTGGAAGGTTTTGGTGTAGTCTGCTGTATCCAGAAGCTCAATCTCCTCCTCTACCCATTCGGAACGGCGCTCCAATTTTTCGATTTTGTACAGTTCCTTTAGAAGCCAGTCCTTTACAAACTCTAGGCGGTTCTGGATGGAGAGCGATGAATCAAGGGAATAAAAATAGTCAGCTATAGCAGAAGACGTTATCAGTGTCTTCTTACGCAAATTGATATTTCTGAACTGAAGCCCGGCATGGCTGAGAGATTGGATATATTGGTCAAGCAGTGCCTTAAATTCCAGTGTGTTTTTGTAGCGGATGGCTTCAAGTCTAGCCTCGTAGAAATCATCATCTTCCTCATGCAGGACGTATTCCATTTGCTCAAACGGGTCGCTGACTTCATAGTCGTCCCCAATCATTTTCGCCATGTAATCAAAGAAGGTAACCTGCTGCATATTGTCTTCTCCGAGTGATGGAAGAACAGTGGCTGTGTAGCTGCTAAATAGCGGGTTGGGGGAAAAGAGCAGGATATTATCAGCCTTAATCTCATGAACATGCCGGTATAGAAGGAAGGCAACCCTTTGCAGGGCGGCGGACGTCTTGCCGCTGCCGGCTGCCCCTTGAACGACAAGGTAGCGCTTTTTGTCATTTCGAATCAACGTATTTTGTTCCTTTTGGATGGTGGCAACGATATTCTTCATCTGGCTATCTGCATTTTTGCCAAGCACTTCCTTCAGAATTTCATCCCCAATTGTAATGCCTGTATCGAACATGCTTTTCAGCTGTCCACCCTTAATAATGTATTGCCTTTTCTGCTCCATTTCTCCTTTGATGATGCCGCCAGGTGTTTCATACTGAGCAGGTCCGGGCGAATAGTCATAATAAATGCTTGAGATTGGTGCCCGCCAGTCATAAATAAGGAAATTCTCCTTCGCATCATCCATCAATGATGAAATGCCGAGATAGACAATATCAGTGATTGCTTCTCCTTCTTCGTGAAAATCAACACGTCCAAAATAAGGAGAATCCTTGAGGAGATTTAATGTCTTCAGCTGTCTGCTCATATGGCCGTGTGCCCGTTCACGTTCGGACAAGAGCTCTGCCTGCTGGCGGATACTCGCCAGTGTTTCCACAGCGTCCTCCGGGTCGTCAATATTAACGGTTACGTCGTCCCAGAAGGTTTGGCGGATCTCTGTTACATCCTGTCTGATTCCCCCCTGTGAATTTCTCACAGACTCAGCTCTTTTCTCTATTAAGGAAACGATATCTGCTAATCTGGCTTTTTCGGCCTGCAGCGCTTCGTTTAAATCAGCTTTGTTCATATGGGACCCCTCCAGAAATATAAAATAAACATGAAACCATATTTCACAGTAATCACCGTTATTTGATTCGTATTTTATAGTTTGTTAAAATTAAATATTGTTATTCAAATCCTGCCAATGACTGGCATTTGGTTTTCTAGAAAGAAGGTAAGAGGATAATGGAAACAAAAACGTGTAATGAATCCAGAGTAGTAAAAACAAGCCGAATCTTTCCGAGTGATGTAAATGATCATAACACATTATTTGGCGGAAAACTTATGAGTGATATTGATATGACAGCTTCTATCTCGGCGACGCGGCATTGTCGGAACGCTGTTGTAACGGCTTCTACCGACTCTGTCGATTTCTTAGCTCCTATCTCTCCGGAGGATTCTGTCTGCTTGGAGTCCTATGTGAGCTGGACAGGGAATAGTTCCATGGAAGTGTTCGTTAAGGTCACTGCCGAGCATTTAATGACAGGTGAACGCAAAATAGCTGCCACAGCCTTCTTGACATTTGTTGCGATGGATGAGAGCGGAAAGCCGACACGGGTGCCAAAAGTCATTCCGGAAACGGAAGAAGAAAAGAAATTGAACGAAACTGCAGCCTTTAGAGCAGCTAAACGGAAGGAACACCGTAAGCAAAGTAAAGAACTCGCAGAATTCTTTAATACTAATCGTCCTTGGGAACGCTAATAATTCCTGCAGCAAGCAGGGTTCAACAAGAAAGGAACCATCCTGGTGAAGCATTCGGGAGTGGTTCCTTTTCTTTATTCATGTTTCTTCATATATACGCTTCTGGGGCTTGGCTATTTCATCAAAATGTACAGCAAGTTCATCCAGCTTATGTGATAAATATTCTTCTAACAACGGCAGCCCATGGCCAGTGACAGCATATTTAGGTTTCAAGTCATTCAGTCTTCGGACGGATTCACGAGCAGCTTCCCAGTCAGTAGTGAAGTAGGCTGGCGGCCCGCTGATCTCCTGCTTCTGTGTAAGAACCTTATATAAGGATTCTTGTTTAACTCCAACGAAAGCATCCCCGGCAATCAGGAAGCAATCTTCTTCACGGAAGAGAGAGACGTGGCCAGGTGTATGACCGGGTGTGTGTAGCCATTGCCAGCCGGGCATATAAGGAACGGTTCCGTCGTCTGGCAATGGCTGTACCTTATTGCCTATGTCAATACCATGATTCGGGAAGAAACGGGCGATGTCTGGTACAAGTCCGCCGGCAGCCTTTGTATTCGGTTCAGGGTAATTGCGCTGTCCGGTTAAGTAGGGAAGCTCCAGTTTGTGTGCATAAACGGGGATATCCCATTTCTCAAGCAAGGCCTCGAGTGCCCCGACATGATCGAAGTGCCCGTGTGTCAGAATAATGGCCTTCGGCTTGCTGCCTTCGCCGAAGCGTTTTTCGACAGCTTCGATAATCTCATCATCGGCCTTGGGCATTCCTGCGTCCACTAACACGAAGTCCTCTTGGTTCGGCTGGCCGACTAATATAACATTCACAATCTGGGTGTTCAGTACATAAATATCTTCCTTGACTTCAATCCCCATTCCGCTGGTCATGGAGGTTAAAGGAATATATGTATGCTGGAATGTTTGTTTCGATTTTCGTTCCATGACATACTCCTCCTTCTTTCTTCGCTTTTTTCTCTTTACCCTCTTTATTTTTCTTAATAACGGGAAATCTGAAACTGGTACAAAATGGTGTACAAAAAAGAAATGGATGCTCATTGGTATCAAAAAGTGTATAATATTAACTTTAGGTTATAAAATTGGCTGATATCCTTTAAGTTGTGATTTTAGCCTGTTCAAGTATAATAAGGGGTATGGCTTTACCTTAACTTTAGGATGAATATGGTGGGTTTACATGTCTAACAATAATAATCGAAATTTCACGTCTAAGATCGATTACGGTCTTTTGTTCATCATTTTCCTTCTATTTGTCACGAGCTGTCTGGCCATATATAGTGCCCAGACAACCGGTCAGTATGGGGAAAACTTTGTCGTAAAACAAATCATGTGGTACGTGGTCGGATTGACAATTGCCTTTTTAATTATGACATTGGATGCGGATCAGCTGAAGAAGATGTCATGGTATTTATATGGCTTTGGTCTCCTTCTCTTACTCGGACTTATTGTAGCTCCAGAAACCTTGGCACCGATTCGAAATGGGGCAAAGAGCTGGTATCAATTCCCAGGGGTGGGCTCTATCCAGCCTTCGGAGATGATGAAGGTATTTTTGATTATGGCCTTGTCAGCCCTTATACAAAACCATCATGCAAAGCACCGTATCAGGACTTTGCAGACGGATTTTATACTGCTGATGAAGATAGGATTAACGACAGGAGCACCATTATTGCTCGTCATGCAGCAGCCTGACCTGGGAACCTCACTCGTTATGATTGCCATCATGATTGGAATGATATTCGTATCAGGGATAACATGGAAGATGCTCGTGCCGATGTTCGGGGGAGGCTTCCTGCTGGTTGGCGTGATTTTTTATCTCGTTGTCTGGCATCCAGATATTATGGAGAAATACTTCCACGTGAAACAATACCAATTTGGCCGGATTTATGCGTGGCTGGATCCGTACAATTATACCTCCTCAGAGGGGTATCAATTAATTAAATCCTTACTGGCCATTGGGTCAGGAACGACCTCGGGCAAAGGATTTGGGAACCGTGAAGTGTACCTGCCGGAGGGGCATACAGACTTTATCTTTGCTGTCATTGGCGAGGAATATGGCTTCCTTGGTGCAAGCATTGTGATTATTCTTTACTTTATGCTTGTCTATAATATGACTAAAATCGGACTTGAAACGAAGAATGAATATAATACGTATATTTGCGTCGGTGTCATTTGCATGCTGACCTTCCACGTATTCGAGAATATTGGAATGACGATCGGCTTATTGCCAATCACTGGTATTCCATTGCCATTCTTAAGCTATGGGGGGAGTTCACTCCTTGGTAATATGATGGCACTAGGACTGATTTTCAGCATCCGATATCACCATAAGAAATATATGTTTTCAACTTCATGAAGAAAAGGAGGGATTCATCCCTTCTTTTTTCTTTGTAGGACAATATGAAAAAATGGTAGAAATATACTGTGAACTAACCTATGATAAATAGAAAGATAAAAAGAATACAGGCCTAATGTAGAAAATGATAAATACGAGGGAAAGTTTTGGTGGCCAAATATGAAGCGAAAGATAGTAGAGATGATGGAAGAGCAATGGAGGAAGATTTTTCTGTACATAATTATGCTATTATTCTTTTTCAGCATTCTTCAAATGGCAGCGCTTTACCACTGGACAGAGTCTGTCCTTTATGTGCATTGGCTGCCGACACTTATACTTGTATTACTTCTTATTGCTCTGCTCTGTACCGCCATTTTCTCAGGAGGATGGAAAAGCTCAGTGGAAAAAGAGGATTGGGCTATTGGTATGAACGAGATTGACTATGGTGTGATTATCTATGACCGGAATGGAAATGTGTGTGAAATGAATGAAGTAGCTCTGGATATTTTGAACATGTTCTCTAAGGAGCAACTAGCATCGCCTTTTCCACTGTTGAACACGGAGTGGGAAATCACAGATGATCAAGGTAAAGGTATTCTCATAGAGGATATGCCGCTCACTGTGACGTTTAATACAAGAAACCATAGTAAAAAAAGAACGATGAGACTATCACATCCATCATTGAACAAGAGTGTCTGGATTGAAGCTTCTGCTACTCCTGTGCTGAATGGGACAGGAGAGATGGAGAAGGTTTTGGTAGGTTTTCTTGAAATAACTGAACAGAAAGAAAATGTTTTTCGTCTTTTGAAGAAAAATGAAGAGCTTCAGGTATTAGCTCTGACAGACTGTTCATTAAATATGCCCAATGCCAGGTATTTTCGCTCTCATTTGACGGAATTATGGGAATATTCAAGGAAATCAGGCACACCTATAACATTGATGATTATTACCTTGGATTTTTCCTTTGAGGCAAGACGGATGATAGATTTTTCCGTAGGAAAGAATCTCTTGAAGGATGCAGCAGAAGTGTTGAGAGTGATTGAGCGATATGGAGGAAAAGCTGTGAAGCTTGACGGCA
This sequence comes from Gracilibacillus sp. Marseille-QA3620, assembly GCF_054950035.1. Classification (NCBI taxonomy): domain Bacteria; kingdom Bacillati; phylum Bacillota; class Bacilli; order Caryophanales; family Bacillaceae; genus Gracilibacillus; species Gracilibacillus sp. Marseille-QA3620. The sequence goes on along the minus strand of NZ_CM143102.1, from coordinate 3,667,602 downwards.
ATCTATTTGGTGTGATCTTATCCGGACTATTTGGCAATGAAGCTATTGATCTTGAAAGGACCCTGCATAAGGAACTTCTTAAATTAGGCGACTACTACAAATTGACTGGAGATCTAGGTGAATTTAATGTAAATATCGGTACATCCTCAATGGTTGCTGTTAGTCAGGCAGGGTGGGAGAGCTTGCTGAATGATGCTTTGAGCCAGCTTAATCAAGCTCGATTTGTATAAATGAATCATCTAAAACATGAATGGTATGTAGGAAACTCTCTACATACCATTTTATTATTTTGATATAATAAATTCAGAGATCATTTAGTACTAATTACTCGTGATACAATAAAGGTAGCAAGGAAGTACAGTTCCGTCTGTCAACAATTGATGGGTATTGCAGAAATGTTTGAAACAAAGATCAAGACAATGAAGCAAGCACAAAAATAGGGTGAAGCGGGTGTACATTATGAGCGGTGAAATCATTGATCTTATTAAGGGTAAGGAATTGTTCTCGTCCTTAAGTAAGCAAGATTTAAGTGTATTAGAACCATTTTTATACGAAAGAACACTCAAGAAGGGACAGTATCTTTTTTGGCAGGGAGATCCGAGGCAAAGAATCTATTATTTGCTTGATGGTTATGTCACGCTGGAAAAGTCAAACAAGCAGGGCAGTATGCAATATAATCAATACATAAAGAAGGATACGTTGTTTCCTTATAATGGCTTATTTACGGGAAGCAAGGAATATTGTCATTCTGCTATTGCCGAAACAGATATCCATGTTGTCTACCTGTCTACAGATGTGTTTGAAAGCTTTTTGTCCAAGCATAATCGGCTGCTGCAAAAAGTAATTAAGGAATATGGAAAAATTCTCGAAGGGCAGGAGAAGCGAATACAGCATGGCATTATTCCAAATGCACAGGAGAGGGTGTTAAATTCAATTTCTTATTTAATGATGGACCTTGGAGTAGAGTATCCAGATTATATACGAATTGATTTTCCTTTTACAACTTCTAAGTTATCGGTGCTGTCAGGTACATCAAGAGAAACGGCCAGCCTTGTCATTAATAAATTGAAACGGGAAAAAAAACTAACCATCAAGGAGAAAATGATTTACATACACGAGCCCCAATATTTTGAAAAACTAGTTATATAGGTCTTAAGATACATATTATTTGAAAACACACATATATAACCAGTATTATAGGACTAATAACATTGGCTAGAATGGAAGTGCTACAATGATTAAAGTGTCCTATAATGTATTGGGAGCCGTTGTCTATGTAACTGGTCTGGCTCTTGTACTACAGTTTCCAGGTCAGAAGTCAATGGTCGGAAGCCAGTTGTTTGAAGAGTTCTCATTGCCAACGGAGGGATTTCTGGGTCTCTCTAATATATGGCTGCTGGCTGCCTTTATCCAATTTATTGGCGTATTGCTGCTCGTGAAATGGTTTGCCGAGGAATATCCTGCCCATCGAAGGAAATATCGTTTTATGGAGCCGGCTGTCTTGACATTGGCTGTCCTCGTACCGTCTATTGCCTTTAACAACCTTTTCGAAATAGGGGAAGAGGTATATGCGCATTCCGGCCAATCAGGTGCGGAGGCCGTCGTCTATATTCAGGATGAAAGCTCATGCACAGAATTGACGGATAACGGAATGGTGGAATGCTCGATTGTCCTTCGTAATTTCCAGCATCATTCCCAGCAAATCAGTCTCGTATTTCCAAAGGAAGCAGGTTTGAAGACAAAAAAGGTTGAGACGGCTTATTTGCAGCAGCGTGAGAAGAAAGCTGTAAAGGTAACCTTCTCTCCTGAAGATATAGCGGATAAGGGTGAGATACCGACATTTTATATAGAAGGCTAAAGGGGGAGGTCTATGTCCAGTCAAATGGGGATAGGCCTCTTATGCAGTTCAACATGAGAAAGGATGATGATGATGAACAAGAAAGAAAGACATGCCTTAATTAAGAAAGTGATTACTCAAAATGAAATTAAGACACAGGAACAGCTTGTGGAGGAATTGGCGAAGAATGGGCTTGAGGTAACACAGGCAACGATCTCAAGGGATATTCGCGAACTGAACCTAGCAAAATATCCTGCGAAATCGGGCGGTACCCGATATGGTTTCATAGCTGAGTATAAATATTTAGATACGATGAAATTACGTAAAAAGCTAGAAGATGCGCTAATTGGAATGGAGCGAATTGAGTATTTTATCATTTTAAAGACGCTGCCTGGCCATGCTCAAACAATAGGAGCAGTATTGGATGAGCTGGATTGGACAGAAAAAGCTGGCACAATCTGCGGGAATGATACATGCCTCATTATTTGCAAAACGAAGGAACAGGCAAAAGTAGTAGAAAATCGGATGGTTACGCTAAGTCATTAAAAAAATTTTTTTGAATAGAAGATGTGTATTATACAGCTTTTTATTCAGTTTTTCGTTTTCGGTAAGCGCTTTCTTGGATGGTGTTTAAATAATCATACGGTTATTTCGCTAATTATAAAGAATTTTGTGAGATTTTACACACTTTTTATGTGAAAATTATCACAATTTTAAAATGGAGTGTTTCTTATAATTAACTTGTAAGTTAAATCAAACGCGGGAGGTAAGGAGATTGAGCACCCCTATTCATGTAACTTCAGAAATTGGGAAATTAAAAACTGTGATGTTAAAACGTCCAGGTCAAGAAGTAGAAAACTTAACCCCGGAATATCTAGAGAGATTGCTTTTCGATGATATCCCTTATTTACCTAAAATCCAAGAAGAACATGATTATTTTGCTAAGACCTTGCAAGACCAGGGCATTGAAGTTTTGTACCTTGAAAACTTGGTGGCCGAATCATTAACCAACCCGGAAATTAAAAAGGAATTTGTCGGCCGTATGCTAAAAGAAAGCAATGCGACAAGTCCTCAAACTTTTGAGAATCTTCAAGAGTATTTATTATCATTCTCTAATCTCGATATGGTCAATAAAATTATGGCCGGTATTCGCAAGAATGAGCTTGAGATTGAGAAGAGAAAACATTTGTATGAAATGATGGAGGATCATTATCCATTCTACACCGATCCAATGCCAAACCTTTATTTCACACGCGACCCTGCTGCTTCAATCGGCAATGGCTTAACTATTAATAATATGAGAGAGCCTGCTCGTCGCCGTGAATCTATGTTCATGGAATATATCATTAAGCATCACCCAAGATTTGCGGGTCATGATATTCCAGTTTGGCTTGATCGCAATTATCATAATCCAATTGAGGGCGGCGATGAGCTTGTCTTGAGTGAAGAAGTCATTGCGATTGGCGTATCAGCACGTACATCTGCTAAAGCCATTGAGCGCTTGGCTTTGAACCTATTCAAACATCCTAAACAAGACAAAGTTAAGAAAGTCGTAGCCATTGAAATTCCAAAAAGCCGTGCATTCATGCATTTGGACACTGTCTTCACGATGGTCGACCATAATAGCTTCACCATGCATCCAATGATTCAAGGCCCAGGCGGTAAAATGAATATCTATATCCTTGAAAAAGGTGAAGATGAAAACCATGTAAATGTCACTCACCGCACAAACCTTCAAGAGGCGTTGAAAGAAGTCTTGAATCTTTCTGAGCTTGACCTGATTCTTTGCGGTAACGGTGATGAAATCGCAGCTGCGCGTGAACAATGGAATGATGGATCCAACACGCTTGCGATTGCACCAGGTGTGGTTGTTACATATGATCGAAACTATATTTCTAACCAATGCTTACGTGAACACGGCATTAAGGTTATTGAAGTCAAAAGCTCGGAATTATCCCGCGGTCGTGGGGGCCCACGCTGCATGAGCATGCCGATTGTACGCGAGGATATTTAATTACGACTAAAAGATAAATCATTCACCATTTATGGAAGGGGAATCGTCTAAATGCTAGTAACAAAACCAGATTTCAAAGGAAGAAGTTTCTTATGTGAAAAGGATTTTTCTGAAGAAGAATTATTATACATGATTGATTTTGCGGCTAATTTGAAAGAAATGAAGAAACAAGGCATTCCGCATCATTATATGGCTGGCAAGAACATTGCCCTTCTTTTTGAAAAACCATCAACAAGAACTCGCTGCTCTTTCACAGTTGCTTGTATCGATCTAGGAGCACACCCTGAATACTTGGGTAAAGATGATATTCAGCTTGGAAAGAAAGAATCTATTGAAGATACAGCAAAGGTTCTTGGCAGAATGTTTGACGGAATTGAGTTCCGCGGATTCGAGCATTCTAAAGTAGAGTTATTGGCTGAACACTCTGGTGTTCCAGTATGGAATGGCTTGACAGATATGTGGCATCCGACTCAAACATTAGCAGATTTCTTAACTGTTAAAGAAAATATCGGCCACTTAAAAGGTGTGAAATTTGTCTATGTCGGAGACGGCCGCAATAATGTTGCAAACAGCTTGCTGATTGGCGGAGCAATCGTCGGTATGGATGTGAGAATTTGCTCTCCTGAATCTTTATTCCCTGAAAGCTCTATCGTTGAGACAGCAAGAGAATTGGCAGAGAAATCTGGTGGACGTGTAACCATTACAGCAGATGTTGATGAAGCGGTAAATGGAGCAGATGTCATTTATACAGATGTTTGGGTATCCATGGGTGAAGAGGATAAATTCGCAGAACGCATCGCCTTGCTTTCTCCATATCAAGTGAACATGGAGATGATTAGAAAAACAGGCAATGATAATGTTATTTTCCTTCACTGCTTGCCAGCATTCCATGATCTAGAAACTTCCTATGGCCGTGCAGTGCATGAAAAACACGGATTAAGTGAAATGGAAGTGACAGATGAGGTATTCCGCAGCAAACACTCTAAAGTATTTGATCAAGCGGAAAACCGTATGCACACAATCAAGGCTGTAATGGCCCTAACATTGGGTGATATTGATTAATCACATAGATCAGGAGGCGGGGATTTGCTTCCCTGCCTTCACAATTTATCAAAGAGGTGAGAAACAATGGATGGTAACAAGAAGTTAGGTTTGGTTTCGTTAATCGCGATTGTTGTCGGTTCCATGATTGGCGGCGGAGCATTTAACTTAGCCTCCGACATGGCAGGAGCCGCATCACCGGGTGCCACAATCATTGGTTGGGTCATCACAGGTATCGGGATGATTGCTCTAGCATTCTCTTTTGAAAACTTGAATGAAAAACGCCCTGACCTGGATGGCGGGGTATTTAGCTATGCTACAGCAGGTTTTGGTAAATTCCTAGGGTTTAACAGTGCTTGGGGGTACTGGATTTCTGCTTGGCTCGGAAACGTAGCCTATGCGACACTCGTATTCTCATCCATCGGTTATTTCTTCCCAATCTTTGAAGGCGGCCAAACGATTGCTGCCATTATCGGGGCAAGTATACTTTTATGGTTCGTTCATGGTCTTGTATTAAGCGGTGTACACTCTGCAGCGCTTGTTAACGTCGTGACAACAATCGCTAAGCTTGTTCCTATTTTCCTATTCATTATTATCGGTATTTTTGCTTTTCATGCAGATATTTTCATCGATGATTTCTGGGGAACAGGCGGCGGATTCCAATTCGCTGATGTCATGGCTCAATCAAAAAGCACAATGCTAGTTACATTATGGGTATTCATTGGTATTGAGGGAGCGGTTGTTCTTTCAACTCGTGCCAAAGACAAAAAAGATATCGGTAAAGCAACTGTTATCGGTTTGGTAAGTACGCTCATTATTTATATTTTAATTTCCTTCTTGTCTATGGGTGTTATGGCTCGAGCAGATGTAGCTGGGTTAAGCAACCCTTCCATGGCCTATGTACTTGAAAGTATTGTTGGTCCTTGGGGTGCTATTGTCATCAACCTTGGCTTGATCATTTCCGTATTGGGAGCTTGGTTAGGCTGGACAATGCTTGCAGCTGAAATTCCATATTTGGCAGGTAAAGAAAAATTATTCCCATCTTGGTTTGCAAAAGTGAACAAGAATGGTGCGCCATCCAATTCTCTATGGCTGACAAACGGATTAATCCAAGTATTCTTACTTACATTCCTAGTATCTGAGGAAGCGTATAACTTTGCATTCTCATTAGCATCATCAGCTATTTTGATTCCATATGCTTTCACAGCATTCTATCAATTGAAATATTCCATTCAAGATAAAGCAGCCGATCGTACGAAGAATCTCGTTGTTGGGATTGTTGCGAGCGTCTATGCTATCTGGATGGTCTATGCAGCAGGTGTCGGTTACCTACTATTAACTATGCTGCTCTATGCACCAGGTATCATTATTTATTATCTCGTTCAAAAAGAAGCCAATGTGAAACAAGTATTCACCAAATCAGACTTGGCGATTTCTGCCGCACTTATTATCTTTGCGGTCATGGCCATTTATGAATTAATCACTGGAGGCATTACGATTTAATCCATTCATTTGATACGGTAGGAGGAATTCTTTTATGAAAAGGCAAAAGATTGTCATTGCTCTCGGAGGCAATGCTATACAGTCTGGAGATGCGAGTGCTAAAGCACAGCAAAAGGCGCTTGAGAAGACAGCCGAACAGCTTGTCGGCCTTGTCGAGAAAGGAAATGATATTTTAATCTCTCATGGGAACGGTCCGCAGGTCGGCAATATTCTTTTGCAGCAAAAAGCAGCGGACAGTGAAAAGAATCCAGCAATGCCTCTCGATACATGCGGTGCAATGTCCCAAGGGATGATCGGGTATTGGCTAGAAAATGCAATGGATAAAGCATTAGCCAAAAAGGGGCTGGATAAAGAGGTTGTCGGCATTGTTACACGAGTAGTTGTTGACGAGAATGATCCTGCCTTCATTCATCCGACAAAGCCGATTGGTCCTTTCTATACAAAAGAAGAAGCAGAAAAAATGATGTCCGAAACAGGGGCTTCTGTAAAAGAGGACGCAGGACGCGGCTGGAGAAAGGTAGTTCCTTCACCAAAGCCGATCAGCATTCAAGAGCATAAAAGCATCAATACACTTGTTGAAGACGGCAAAATTGTCATCTCAACAGGCGGCGGCGGAATACCGGTCGTAGAAAAGAATGGAGAATTAATCGGAGTCGAGGCTGTAATTGATAAGGACTTTGCTTCAGAGAAGCTAGCTGAGCTTGTTGATGCGGATGTTTTCCTTATTCTTACAGCTGTAGACAATATTTATATCAATTTCAATAAACCGAATCAGCTGATGCTTGAAGAAGTTGGTACGGAACAGTTAAAAGAATACGCGGAGGAAGGGCAATTCGCACCAGGAAGCATGCTTCCAAAGGTTGAGGCCGCCATTCAATTCGCAGAATCAAGGGAAGGCAGAGCAACAATCATTACCTCCCTTGATCAAGTTGTGGAAGCCCTTGAAGGAAAAGCAGGAACAAGGGTCTCCATGGAATATAATAAAATGTACACCGTTTAATTAGGCAAACAAGGTTTATGGGCCCTGTACCATTCATATAATGGTATGGGGTCCATTATTTTTTGAATTGACTGTTCTGGCTGTTGGACTTTCCATAACGCTTTTCTACATGCGGTCCAGCGTCTCCTTTCACGCTTGCCGCACTGACACCTGCTTTAGATGGATTTTTCTTTAATCGAGCCATTAGTGAATCACCTCCACATATAGCTTTTACTAAATGTTGCAAAACAAAAATACCATTTTTATGGCTTTTTCATTGCAGAATTTACAAATATCTCTTATATTTATAAATATAGGATATTAATTTTCAAATTTTTTTGAGTTAAAAATGAATGAGCATTCATTCAAATTAAAGGGGGATTAATGTTGAACCTTCAAATTAAAAAAGCAGCCGTATTAGGCTCCGGAGTAATGGGATCTGGGATTGCCGCACATTTAGCCAATCTGGGGATTCCAGTTAAGCTACTAGATATCGTTCCGAGAGAGCTTTCTGGAGACGAACAAAAGAAGGGGCTTACACTCGAAGATAAGCAAGTTCGTAACCGACTAGCCCAAACAGCAATTCAAAAATTAGTCAAACAAAAGCCTGCACCACTGACTTCAAAGAAAAACCTATCATTAATCGAAGCAGGAAATTTCGAGGACGACCTACCGAATATCGGTGACTGTGATTGGATCATTGAGGTAGTTGTTGAAAGATTGGATATTAAACAAAGTGTATTTGCTCAAATAGATGAATATAGAAAGCCTGGGTCGATTATCAGTTCCAATACATCCGGCATTTCAATCGAAGCGATGGCAGAAGGACGCTCAGAGGACTTCCGGAAGCATTTCCTTGGAACTCACTTCTTTAATCCGCCGCGGTACTTAAAGCTATTGGAGATTATCCCGACAAAGGATACCGACCCGCAGGTCTTAAAGGCGATGAAATTGTTTGGTGAGGATGTACTTGGCAAAGGAGTCGTAGAGGCGAAGGATACACCGAACTTCATCGGGAACCGAATTGGAACCTATGGCTTGCTCGTCACTGTCCAGGAAATGATTGAAAGGGGTTACAGTGTTGGCGAGGTTGATTCTGTAACAGGCCCGCTGATTGGACGTCCGAAGAGTGCGACATTTAGAACGCTTGATGTAGTCGGTCTTGATACATTTGCGCATGTTGCGAGGAATGTCTATGACAATGTCAGCAATGAAAAAGAAAAGAAAGTATTTGAAATACCAGAGTTCATGACAAAAATGCTTGAAAATGGATGGCTCGGAAGCAAATCAGGCCAAGGATTCTACCTAAAGAAGGGGAAAGAGATTCTTGAGCTGGACCCATCTACACTTGAATATACAGAGCGTAAGAAACTGAAAGCGCCATCACTAGAGATGGCGAAGCAGGCAAAAGGCGCAGCTCGTAAATTGAAATCACTTGTCTATGCGAAAGACCGCGTGGGGGAATTATTGTGGAATATCACTAGCCCAACACTTGTGTACTCAGCACAATTATTAGGTGAGATTGCAGATGATATCGTCGCAATTGACCAAGCGATGAAGTGGGGCTTCGGCTGGCAGCTTGGGCCGTTTGAAATCTGGGATGCCATTGGGGTTGAGAAATCTGTAGCTAAGATGGAAGAAGAGGGTATGACGGTTCCTGCGTGGGTGAAAGAAATGCTTGAAGCTGGCCACACCTCCTTCTATAAAGAAGGGGAGAATGGCACGCTCTTCTATATAAATGGAGACTACAAGGAAGTCGCTGTTAATGAGAAAGCGATTAACTTGAAGCAGCTCAAAAAGCAAAAAGGAGTTATTAAGAAAAACAGCGGCGCCAGCCTGATTGATCTCGGCGATGGTGTTGCCTTGCTTGAATTCCATTCACCAAATAACGCGATTGGTTTTGACATTATCCAAATGATTAATTATGCGATTGATGAAGTCGAGAAGAATTACAAAGGCTTGGTAATTGGCAACCAGGGTAAGAATTACTGTGTCGGTGCCAACTTGGCCATGATTCTCATGGAAGTTCAGGATGACAATATATTTGATGTTGATATGATTATTCGTCAATTCCAGCAAGCGATGATGAAGATTAAATATAGCAAGAAACCAGTAGTAGCTGCACCGCACAATATGACACTGGGCGGAGGAGCAGAAATTTGCTTGCCGGCAGCCCGCATTCAGGCCTCATCTGAGACCTATATGGGTCTTGTTGAAACAGGAGTCGGCTTGCTTCCTGGCGGAGGCGGAAATAAGGAATTGTATATCAAACATTTGAGCAGCCTGCCAAATGGGGTAGACTTTGACCTTACCCAAATAGCCATCAAGGTATTTGAAACCATTGCCACAGCGAAGGTATCCACATCCGGTGAAGAAGCCCGTGATAATAACTTCTTGAATGCGGCAGACGGCGTAAGTGCCAATCCTGATCATCAATTATATGATGCGAAGCAGGTCGTTTTAGGATTAGCCAATACAGGCTATAAGCCGCCGGTTCGCAAGAAAATACCTGTATCCGGTGAGCCTGGATATGCAGCCCTGCTGCTAGGGGCACAAACGATGCTTTATTCCGGCTATATATCTGAGCATGATTTGAAGATTGCGCAGAAGATTGCCTATGTACTTGCAGGAGGCAAGGTTCCATATGGCACTGAGGTCGATGAGCAGTATTTGCTTGACCTTGAGCGCGAGGCTTTCATCAGTCTTGTTCAAGAAGCTAAATCACAAGCTCGTATGCAGCACATGCTCGTTAAAGGCAAGCCATTACGTAACTAAGAATAAATCGATTAATGAGGGGGATTGGCATGAGAGAAGCAGTAATAGTAGCTGGAGCAAGAACGCCGGTCGGAAGAGCGAAAAAAGGAACTCTTGCAAGTGTAAGACCGGATGATTTAGGTGCTTTGGTTGTTAAAGAAACATTAAAACGTGCAAATAATTATGACGGTCCAATTGATGATATGGTGTTTGGCTGTGCGATGCCTGAAGCAGAACAAGGCTTGAATGTTGCAAGAAACATTGGAGCATTGGCTGGGCTTCCATACAATGTGCCAGCTATCACCATCAACCGCTATTGTTCCTCTGGCCTTCAATCGATTGCCTACGGAGCAGAGCGCATTATGCTCGGCCATTCTGATACGGTGCTGGCCGGCGGGGTGGAATCGATGAGCATGGTCCCGATGATGGGTCATGTCGTCCGCCCTAATGCCACATTGGCTGAAACGGCTCCTGAATATTATATGGGTATGGGCCACACAGCTGAGGAAGTAGCAAAGAAATTCAATATCTCCCGTGAGGATCAGGATGCGTTTGCTGTACGAAGCCATGAGAGAGCGGCTAAAGCAATCGCTGAAGGAAAATTCAAGGATGAAATCGTTCCGGTTGACGTAACCCTTCGTCAGGTTGGGGCAGATAATAAATTGATTGAAAAGCAAATCCAATTCGATACTGATGAAGGTGTTCGACCAGGAACAACGGCAGAAGTACTTGGCAAACTGCGCCCAGCTTTCTCCGTCACCGGTACGGTCACTGCAGGGAATGCTTCTCAAACGAGTGACGGTGCTGCTGCTGTTTTGTTAATGGATAAGGAAAAGGCTATTGCTGAAGGATTAAAACCGCTTTTGAAATTCCATTCCTTCGCGGTTGCAGGTGTACCGCCAGAGATTATGGGAATTGGTCCAGTTGAGGCTATTCCAAAGGCACTTAAACTCGCTGGATTAAGCCTGTCTGATATCGGTTTGTTTGAATTAAATGAGGCGTTTGCTTCTCAATCCATTCAGGTTATCCGTCATCTAGGCTTGGATGAAGAAAAGGTCAATGTTAACGGCGGAGCCATTGCGCTTGGGCATCCGTTGGGCTGCTCTGGAACGAAATTGACACTCAGCCTTCTGCATGAAATGAAGCGCCGCAATGAGCAATTCGGTGTCGTGACCATGTGTATCGGCGGCGGAATGGGTGCTGCAGGCGTATTCGAATTACTGGCTTAATAGATGAATAGAATTCACTCCGGCAGAAGAGGTCAGTACCTTTTTGCCGGAGCCAAACATTAAGGAGGAACGAAGAAAATGGCTAACCAAACAGAAGAAGTGTTAAAAGGCGGAGCATTCTTAATTGAAGATATCGATGCAGAGAAAATGTTCACACCGGAAGATTACTCAGATGAGCATAAAATGATTGCGAAAACAACTCAAGACTATTTGGTCAATGAAGTCATTCCACAAGTCGAATACTTGGAGGAGCATGAATTTGACCGTTCTGTCAAGCTATTGAAGCAAGCTGGAGAGCTTGGATTACTAGGAGCTGACGTACCAGAAGAGTACGGCGGACTTGGTCTAGATAAGATTAGTTCTGCGCTAATTACAGAGAAAATGGCTCCTGCAGGAGGGTTCTCCATTACTCATGGCGCTCACGTTGGAATTGGGTCCCTTCCAATTGTCTTGTTCGGTAATGAAGAACAAAAACAAAAATACTTGCCGCTTCTTGCGACAGGTGAAAAATTGGCTGCCTATGCACTAACTGAGCCGAGCTCAGGATCTGACGCACTTGGTGCGAAAACAACAGCTAAATTGAATGAAGCGGGTACTCATTACATCCTTAACGGAGAAAAACAGTGGATCACGAATGCTGGATTCGCAGATGTATTCGTTGTTTATGCGAAAATCGACGGCGACAAATTCTCTGCTTTCATCGTCGAAAGAGAATATCCAGGCGTTTCTACAGGAGCAGAAGAAAAGAAAATGGGAATCAAGAGCTCTTCAACACGTACATTGATCTTGGAAGATGCTGAGGTTCCAGTTGAAAATCTTCTAGGCGAAGTTGGACGAGGACATGTCATCGCCTTTAATATCTTAAATATCGGACGTTACAAGTTGGGTGTAGGTGCAGTAGGTGCCTCCAAACGCGCTCTTGAGCTTGCATCAAGCTATGCAAATCAGCGTCAGCAGTTCAAAACACCAATTTCCTCCTTCAATCTGACTAGAGAGAAGCTTGCGACAATGGCATCCAAAATCTATGCTTCTGAAAGCTCTGTTTATAGAACAGTTGGTTTATTTGAAGAAAGAATGAGCCGCTTGAGCGATGAAGAAGTAAAAGATGGCAAAGCAGTTGCACAATCCATTGCCGAGTATGCCATCGAGTGCTCTCTCAATAAATTCTTTGCCTCTGAAGTATTAGATTATGTTGTCGATGAAGGCGTACAAATTCACGGCGGATATGGCTTTATGGCTGAATATGAGATCGAAAGAATTTATCGTGACTCTCGTATTAACCGTATTTTCGAAGGAACAAACGAAATCAACCGTTTGCTTGTACCAGGTACCTTCTTGAAAAAAGCGCTTAAAGGCGAACTGCCATTGCTTCAAAAAGCCCAAGAGATTTCTGAAGGCCTTATGATGATGATGCCGGAAGAAGCAGGAGAAGAGCCGCTTGATCAAGAAAAGCTGCTAGTGAAAAACGCGAAGAAAATCGGAATCATGATTGCCGGCCTGGCTGCTCAAAAATTCGGTACAGAGCTTGAGAAGGAGCAAGAAATCCTTGTGAATATTGCAGATATTGCTTCTTACATCTATGCTATGGAATCTGTTGTCCTTCGTACCGAAAAGGCCATTCGTGCAACTGGTCTAGAGAAGAACAAACAGAAGCTTCTTTACACACAAATCTTCTGCCAGGAAGCATTTGGCGAAATTGAGAAGCATGCGAAGGAAACCCTTGTTGCCACAGAAACAGGTGATACTCTTCGCATGATGACATCTGCCCTTCGCAAATTCACTCGTTTTACTCCAGTAAACGTGATTGCGCTTAAACGCGAAGCAGCAGAAAAAATCGTTGAAGCAGAGCGCTTTGTTCTTTAATGAAAAGTAGATGTTATGAAGCCCGGCATGTGCTGGGCTTTTTTCTTGCGGATATGATATGCTTCAAATGAGGTGAAGATAAATATGATGACGTTTTATTGGTACCCAAAATGCGGGACATGCAGGAAAGCGAAAAAATGGCTGGATGATCATGGCGCAGCCTATGAAGCCATCCATATCGCTGAAACCCCGCCGACAAAAGAAGAGCTTAAAGCGATATATGAAAAAAGCGGTTTACCTTTGACGAAGCTCTTCAATACAAGTGGAATGAAATATCGTGAATTAGGGTTAAAGGACAAACTGAAGGGAATGTCTGAGGATGAGATGCTCTCCTTATTGGCCTCTGACGGAATGTTAATCAAGCGTCCGATTGCGTATGACGGGGAAAAGGCAACCATCGGCTTTAAGGAAGAAAATTTTGAGTCTGTATGGGCATGAATTAATTGTCAAAAAAATCGTTTGATGTCATGATAGAGATGATGAAAGACTACATAATATGGGGGTAGAGCAAAATGAGCATACTGAAGGATTTGAAATACACAAAAGAGCATGAGTGGGTTAAGCAGGAAGATGGAACAGTGCGTATTGGAATCACTGATTTCGCCCAAGCGGAGCTTGGTGACATCGTCTTTGTTGAACTTCCTGAAGTGGATGATGAAATCACAAAAGACGAACCATTCGGAAGCGTAGAATCTGTTAAAACGGTCTCTGAGCTCTATGCGCCAATCAGCGGAAAGGTTGTTGCCATTAATGAGGAGCTGAGTGACAGCCCTGAATATGTCAACGAATCTCCATATGAAAAAGCATGGATGATTATTGTTGAACCATCTAACAGCAGTGAATTAGAGGATTTACTCAGCGCTGAACAATATGAAGAAGCCATTAATGAAGACTAATTCTTAAAGGATATGAGAAAGGGAAGGAGATGTCCTTCCTTTTTTTAATGCCTATCTATTTGTCCGTTGAATGCGGCCTGCCTTCTTAGAACTACATAATCTGCATACTAATAACATGCTTTTGATTGTTAGAGAACCGAGAAAAGCTTTATGCAAAGAGCTGGTTTGTTACATTTACCTTGCATGGGGTATGATACCTATAATAGAAGGAAGGCTTATAATAGCTCGGAAAAGGTGATGAAATGACGGACAAGGTCATCATTGTAGAAGGCAATCGCGACCGAAAGAAGGTATTGGCCGTTTTGGCTGAGGATATAGAAATCATTTGCACGAATGGAACAATAGGGCTTGAGAAGCTGGATGAATTAGTGGAATCTCTTGAAGATAAGGATGTATATATACTGGTGGATGCCGATGAATCTGGAGAGAAATTAAGACGTCAATTAAGAAGAGAGCTCCCGAATGCGGAGCATTTATATATAGATCGAGTGTATCGAGAGGTCGAGGATGCCCCTGCCCATCATGTTGCAGAGGTTCTAACAGAAGCCGATATTCTTGTGAAATCGTTCAATCAATAAAAGATAGAGAGAGGATCGAAGAAGATTCATGAAGAAAGCTATCTATGCGTATACCCCCTTATGCGGTACATGCCAAGTCGCAGGAAAGATGCTTGATGTGGCTAAAGAGCTAGTGTGCAATGTCGAAATCGAAAGAGTGAACTTAAATTATGCTAAGGAGCTTGCGGAACAATATCAAATTGAGAGTGTGCCATGCTTAATTCTCCTGGAAGGAGAGCTGGTGGTTGATAAAATATATGCCTTCCAGTCGGTTCCGTATCTTATTGCACGATTGCGTGATTTATAGAGTGTAAGAAAACAGTCTGTTATTTCGAGTAAACAGTCTGTTTTTTTTTTGTAGATATTAATAATTAAAAATTCAGAATTATCAATTGACTCCTTTTTTTTCCTATGCTATAGTTTTAATCAACTAAACTGAATAACTTATCGAGAGTGGCGGAGGGACTGGCCCGTTGAAGCCCGGCAACCGGTATCACTAAATGTGATGCACGGTGCTAAATCCTGCGGAATCATATTCCGGGAGATAAGGCGAGATGAATCGAATCTACCCTCTTCTCCTAAGTGAAGAGGTTTTTTATTTTCCGGGAAATCACAAAAGATGAAAAGGAGTGTCGAAGGATGGGAGAAAAGAAGAAGTATCGCTTTGAAACAGTAGGAATTCATGGAGGGCTGCAGGAGGATGCATTATCTGGAGCAAGGGCCGTGCCTATCTATCAATCCAATGCTTATTTATTTAAGGATACAGACCATGCGGCCAATTTATTCGGGTTATCAGAGCCTGGCTATATTTATACCCGGATTCACAATCCGACATCGAGTGTCCTTGAGGAAAGGGTTGCAGAGCTTGAGGGTGGAATTGGTGCGCTTGCTGTTGCGAGCGGTCAAGCAGCCGTCACATTGTCCATTTTGAATATTGCGGGTGCAGGCGATGAAATTGTGGCAGCTTCTACACTCTACGGGGGTACATATAATTTATTTGCGACAACACTCCCTAAATATGGAATAGAGGTGAAGTTTGTCGACCCAAGTGATCCGGAGAATTTCAGACAGGCTATCACGCCGAAGACGAAGGCTGTCTTTGGAGAAACAATCGGTAATCCAAGCTTGAGTGTACTGGATATTGAAAAGGTGGCAGAGATTGCCCATGAGGCTGGTATTCCGCTTATTGTTGACAATACATTTGCGACCCCGTATTTATGCCGGCCCATTGAGCATGGAGCAGATATTGTTGTTCACTCTGCAACGAAATGGCTGCTTGGGAATGGAACAACCTTAGGGGGCATTATTGTGGATGCAGGAAAGTTTGACTGGAATTCTCCGAAATTCCCAGGGTTTACGGAGCCTGATTCAAGCTATCATGACATCATTTACAGCGAGGCCATTGGGGCAGCTGCCTATATTATTAAAGCGAGAGTCCAGCTATTAAGGGATTTGGGTCCAGCCTTAAGTCCATACAATGCATTTCAATTTATTCTTGGTCTTGAAACCCTGCATGTCAGGATGAAGGAGCATATTGCCAATACTGAGGAGATCATTGAATACTTAAAGCAGCATCCAGCTGTAAGCTGGGTTCTGTATCCAGGTGATCCAGACCATCCTGATTATGAGCTCGCCAATAAATATTTGCCAAAAGGAGCGGGTGCTGTAGCTGTTTTCGGCATCAAGGGCGGAAGGGCTGCCGGAAAGACATTGATTGATACAATCGGCCTGTGGTCACATGTCGCGAATGTCGGAGATGCGAAGAGCTTGATTATTCATCCCGCAAGCACGACTCACCAGCAATTAAGGGGAGAAGATTTGAAGGCATCCGGGGTGACTGATGATCTCGTTCGTCTTTCCATCGGGATTGAGAATGTGGAGGATTTAATCGAAGAGCTTGAGCTTGCTATCGAGAAGGCAACAGGCATCAGCTCCCAATCCGTTACAACGAAATGATAGAATTTTGTGGTAAAATAAAAAGTCCTTATTGACACCTCGTTCTTCTCCATGGTAGGATAACATTCAGTAACAAGTGAATGAATCGAACGACTCTTATCCAGAGAGGTGGAGGGATGTGCCCTATGAAGCCCGGCAACCGGCAATCATGACAGCCATGATTGAAAAGGTGCCAATTCACACAGGATTATTAAGTCCTGGAAGATGAGAGAAAGGAACATGCATAAGTTAATTATTCATGCCTTTCTGCTCATAGCAGGAAGGCATTTTTTATTGAATTGGAATCTATGGAGCATAAGAGAAAGAGCAGGTGAAGGTTTAAGTGATCACGTTAAATGATGTATCCAAGACATATACAAAAACATTTAAAAAAGGTACATCCATTAAAGCCGTTGATCATGTGTCCCTATCAATTGAGCAAGGTGAGATATTTGGGATTATTGGATACAGCGGAGCTGGAAAAAGTACGCTTATCCGCATGCTAAACGGGTTGGAGAAACCGACAAAAGGAACAGTAAAGGTTGCCGGACGAGATATGGGCGCCATTAAAGGTAAGGAATTACGGAATGCTCGTAAGGAAGTGAGCATGATATTCCAGCACTTCAATCTTCTATGGTCACGGACGGTTAGTGAAAATATAGAATTTCCGCTGGAAATAGCGAGAGTGCCAAAGCATAAGAGGAAAGCTAGAGTGAAGGAGCTTATCAAGCTTGTCGGCCTTGAAGGGCGCGGAGATGCCTATCCTTCCCAATTGAGCGGCGGACAAAAGCAGCGTGTCGGCATTGCGCGTGCACTTGCCAATAATCCAAAGGTCCTTTTATGTGATGAGGCAACATCAGCACTCGATCCACAAACAACAGATGATATTCTCGATTTATTGGTTGATATCAATAAACGTTTAGGCTTAACCATTGTCCTTATCACCCATGAAATGCATGTCATTCGCAAGATTTGTCATCGTGTAGCAGTAATGGAGCTGGGCAAGGTTGTGGAAAGCGGGCAGGTGCTAGATGTGTTCAAGAAACCGGAAGCACCTATTACGAAGCGATTTGTTCAGCAGGTCACAGAGCCAGAGGAAACGAAGGAAACGATTGAGCATATGCTTGAAGCATATCCGACAGGGAAGGTTGTTCAGCTATCCTTTATTGGTGAGTCAGCGGAAACCCCAGTGCTCTCTGAGGTCATTCGTTCTTACCAAATTAACGTAAATATTCTGCAAGGGAAAATCTCTCAAACTCAAAACGGTTCCTATGGAACCTTATTCATTCATCTGGATGGAGAACAATCAGAAGTAGCGAAAGCCATCGAGTATCTCCATAATCAAGACATCGGTGTGGAGGTGATTTCAGAATGATGGAGACCTATTTTCCAAATGTCGTGTGGGAGCGTATTTCAGAGGCAACGATGGAGACGCTATACATGACAGGAATCGCTTTAGTAGCAACATTTTTCCTAGGCATTATCCTAGGCCTTCTGTTGTTCTTGACATCAAAAGGAAATCTGTGGGAAAACAAAATCATTTATGGAATTGTGGGCGCCTTTGTGAATATTTTCCGCTCTATTCCATTTATTATCTTAATCGTTTTGCTCATTCCCTTCACAAAAGCCCTCGTGGGAAGCATTATTGGGGCAAATGCGGCACTGCCGGCTTTAATCATCGGTGCGGCGCCATTTTATGCGAGAATGGTTGAGATTGGACTTAGAGAAATTGACAAAGGGGTTATTGAAGCTGCCAAGTCGATGGGGGCAACCTCGTTCACCATCATTTGGAAGGTGTTGATTCCTGAGTCATTACCAGCACTTGTGTCTGGGATAACGGTAACGGCAATCGCATTAGTTGGCTATACAGCGATGGCAGGGTTGATTGGAGCAGGCGGACTTGGTAATTTAGCTTACCTGGAAGGGTTCAGCCGAGGACAATCCGATGTAACAATAGTGGCTACCATCTTAGTATTGATCATCGTGTTTATCCTCCAATTTATTGGAGATATCATAACCAGGAAACTGGATAAACGTTAAGGGAGGAAGATGGAGTTGAAAAAGAAATTATCATTCATTTTAGTACTTTGCTTCACTTTAATATTGGCGGCTTGCGGCAGTTCAGAGGATTCAGGTTCAGGTGATGGGGATACAAAGAAATTGACTGTAGGCGCATCTAATGTTCCTCATGCAGAAATTTTGGAAAAGGCAAAGCCATTACTTGAAGAAAAGGGCATTGACTTGGAGATTGAAGTATTCACTGATTATGTAATGCCGAATAAAGCGTTAGCGGATGGATCCATTGATGCAAACTACTTCCAGCACATCCCGTATTTCGAGCAGCAGGTTGAGGAGAATGAGTATGATTTCGCTAATGCTGGCGGAATTCATATTGAGCCAATCGGCGTTTACTCCAAGAAATATGACAGCTTAGATGACCTGCCAGAAGGGGCTGAAATTATTATGAGCAGCTCCGTTGCTGACCACGGCCGTATCCTATCTATGCTTGAGACAGAAGGTTTAATCACATTGAAGGAAGATGTGAATAAAGTGAAAGCCACTGTAGATGATATTGAGAAAAACCCTAAGAAATTGAAATTTAAAACAGACATTGAAGCACCAATGCTTACTCAAGTCTACAATAATGATGAAGGCGATGCAGTCTTAATCAACTCCAACTATGCGATTGACGCAGATCTTGTCCCAGCTGAGGATGCAATCGCACTTGAAAGTCCTGAAGATAACCCGTACGTAAACATTATTGCGGTTCGTACGGAAGATAAGGATAATGAAGCAATCAAGACATTGGTTGAAGTCCTTAAATCCGATGAGATTAAAGACTTCATCAATGAAGAATATAAAGGTTCTGTCATTCCGGCAGAATAAAAAAATACAAAAGGTGCATGTCCGATTCTGAACTGAACCCTGAATAGTGGACACTTTAAAAAAAGTGGACCCTATTCGGGGTTTTCCTATTCTCTTTCCGGAAAACTCCCGTTATACTAACATTACGATTTTTAGAACGGAGTATTTTTCATGAGTAAGATTATCTTTAATGAACACCAACAGAGACTACTAGAAGCTAACCCAAACGTTAAAGCCGTGACCGACCGCACCATTCAGTATACCCCTGACTTTAAACTGCAGGCGGTTAAACAAAACCATTCTGGGAAAGGCCCCGCGGAAATATTTCGAGAAGCAGGTTTTAATTTAGAGGTGATTGGCATAAAAAAAGCCCAAAGTGCCTTGGCTCGTTGGCGCAGAACCTACCAAGTATACGGAGAAAATGGCTTTTTAGAGGAACGTCGAGGAAAAGCGAGTAAAGGTCGCCCCAAGAGAGAGAATGCCTCTGCCGAGAAAAAGCTAGCCCAGGCGGAAGCCCGTATTCGCCTGTTAGAGGCGGAATTGACCTTACTAAAAAAGCTAGACGAGTTGGAAAGGCAGGCGAAGAAGAATCGTCGTTAAAAGCCCGAGAGAAATACCAAGTCATCAATGAGACGATTCGGCTCTATCAATTGAAGAACATGGTCCGTTACTTATGTGAAGTGGCCAAAGTGAGTCCAAGCGGCTATTACAAGTGGCTTCAGAATGCAGAAAAACAAGCTGTTCGAGAGGAATCCGATTATCAGGATTATGTCTTTCTGAAAGAGATTTATGATGAGGCTCAAGGGAAAATCGGCTATCGAGGCTTATATATGGAAGCCGCTGAGAAAGCCGGTCAGCCGATGAACCACAAGAAAATCCTGCGTTTGATGCGCAAGTTTCACTTTTTTGCCAAGGTACGGAGAGCGAATCCTTACCGCACGATGGCTAAGGCAACAGAGGTTCACCGTCAGGTACCCAACCACTTGAACCGCCAGTTTGACCAGCAGGAACCAGGGAAGGTCTTCTTGACCGACATCACCTACCTGCAAATCCGGGGTGGGAAGACGGCTTATTTGTCTTGCGTGAAGGATGTGGCGACACGAGAAATCGTCGCCTACGAACTCTCGACAAGCCTGCAGATGGAGATTGTCTACCGAACATTAACGAAGTTAGAAAGCTTTTATGAGAATCGATTACATCCAGAAGCGATGATCCATTCCGATCAAGGTTTCCATTACACTCATCCTGAATATCAATCTCGCGTGAAAGAAATGGGGCTCTTACAATCCATGTCACGAAGGGGAAACTGCCTTGACAACGCTCCGATGGAATCCTTCTTTGGACATATGAAAGACGAAGTTCCTTATAAGCAAGCAAACAGTATAGCAGAACTTAAATACTTGATTGATGATTACATGGATCACTATAACAACACGAGAAAGCAATGGACATTAAAGAAGATGACTCCGGCAGCTTACCGAAGTCATCTCATCGCCGCCTAAACACGGCACATCCCTTTTTATTAAACTGTCTACTTTATAGGGTTCAGTTCATTCATTTCGGAATGCACCTTTTTTCTTCTATTATATATACCTGCTTGATAAGACATATCGTCCGGCATTTCTCAGAATGATGAAGCAATTCCATTGAGAAATCGACGAAATCACTTTTAACAATCGCTCAGCGTGGTATATAGACATTGAGAGCTCTCTAATAAAGTGATAACCTTAACTTAATAATTCGAAAGGGATGATTCATTATTTTTGACAATCAGCTGCATCTCAGAGTGACGAACGAAATGGAAAAGGCTATGAGGCAGGCGCACGGAGTTGGATATGAGGTGTACAACCAGAAGTTAGATGTGCGCATGCGAGTAGAGGAACGACGAGAAGACAGTTATTTGAAAAGTAATGAGATTGTAAATGATCTGAATCGACGAGTCTTCTAATTTTAGAAGATATTATAGAAAAATGGGAAAGAACCAGCATACAATTGCTGGTTCTTTTCTTTCTCATAATTTAACTTTATAATAGCCTTACGCAGTAATTGTTATGGCAGGAGAATGTAGTTTTTTCAAGGATTTTTAAGGGCTCAAAAAGTTGAATCCAGATTCTATTTGTTATAATATTGGAATGAGAATAAATTGAGAATAGAAACAATCTAACTTTAGATAACTATATTATTGGAGGTATAAGTATGGCTGGTTCAGTACTTACAATTAAAGATTTACATGTTGCAATTGATGGCAAAGAAATTCTGAAAGGTGTTAACCTTGAAGTTAAAGGTGGAGAAATCCATGCAATCATGGGTCCTAACGGTACAGGGAAATCTACATTGTCCTCTGCAATCATGGGCCACCCTAAATACGAGGTAACAAGCGGATCAATCACAATGGACGGCGAAGATGTGCTTGAAATGGAAGTTGATGAGCGCGCTAAAGCAGGTCTATTCCTAGCAATGCAATATCCAAGCGAAATCTCCGGCGTAACAAACGCTGATTTCATGCGTTCTGCCATCAACAGCAAACGCGGTGAAGGGAACGAAATTTCCTTGATGAAATTCATCAAAGAAATGGATAAGAAAATGGACCTTCTAGAAATGGACCAAGATATGGCACAGCGTTACCTCAATGAAGGTTTCTCCGGCGGTGAGAAAAAGCGTAATGAAATTCTTCAATTAATGATGCTTGAGCCGGCTATTGCCATTCTTGATGAAATTGACTCCGGTCTTGATATCGATGCCCTTAAAGTTGTTTCTAAAGGAATCAACCAAATGAGAGGCGAAGACTTCGGATGCTTAATGATCACTCACTACCAACGCTTATTGAACTACATCACACCTGATTATGTTCACGTTATGATGCAAGGTAAGATTGTGAAATCCGGTGGTGCAGAGCTGGCACAGCGTCTAGAGGCTGAAGGCTATGAGTGGATTAAGGAAGAGCTAGGCATTGAAGACGAAACAGTAGAAATCGAAGCTTAAGCAATAGGAGGATCATTATGACAACAGAAACTACGTTACCAATTGAAAAAGATGCAATCACTTCTTTTTCAAAAGCACATAGTGAGCCTGCTTGGCTAGAAAGCCTTCGTCTTGAAGCCCTTTCTGAAGCCAGTGTGACTCCTATGCCAAAACCAGATAAAACAAAAATCGATAAATGGAATTTAGAGGATATGAAAGTGAGCGCGATTGACAGTGAGCCGTATGCTGATCTTGATGGGCTCGCTGATGAAGTGAAAAGCTTGCTTAATCCAGCGGAGGACAGAAGCCTCTATATCCAAAGAAACCATACAGCTGCACACCTGACACTTTCGAAAGAACTTCAGGAAAAAGGCGTTATCTTCATGAATCTTCAAGCTGCAGCAAAGGAACATCCTGAGCTTGTTCAAAAATACTTCATGACGAAGAGTGTTCCAGTTACAACAAATAAATTGACTGCTCTTCATGCAGCGTTATTCAATGGCGGCGTCTTCTTGTATGTACCTAAGAATGTCGTGATTGAAGAGCCTATTCAAGCAGTCTTTGTTATTGATAATAAAGAAGCAGACCTATATAACCACGTATTGATCGTTGCAGAGGATAACAGCTCTGTTACGTATGTGGAAAACTATATATCCTTAGCAGACGGCAAGCCGGTTCTTGGAAACTTAATTTCTGAGGTCATTGTCGGAAACAATGCACAAGTAAAATACGGTGCAGTGGATACCCTATCTAAGGATATGCAAACATATGTCAACCGTAATGCATATGTTGAGAATGACGGCCGCGTTGAGTGGGCGCTTGGCTTGATGAATGACGGTAATACAATTTCTGAAAACATCACAAACCTTCATGGAAATGGAGCGTATGGTGATACAAAAACAGTCGTTGTCGGAACAGGGAACCAAATCCAGAACTTCACAACGAAGGTTATTCATTTCGGTAAACATTCTAACGGCTATATCTTGAAGCATGGGGTTATGAAAGATGCTGCTTCATCTATCTTCAACGGCATCGGCAAAATTGAACATGGTGCAACGAAAGCAGATGCGGTTCAAGAATCACGCGTATTGATGCTTAGCCCAGAGGCGCGCGGGGATGCAAACCCGATTCTTCTTATTGATGAAGATGATGTAACAGCAGGTCACGCAGCTTCCGTTGGACGCGTCGATCCAACTCAGCTTTACTACTTGATGAGCAGAGGAATCGCAAAAACAGAAGCAGAGCGCTTGATCATTCACGGCTTCTTAGCTCCTGTTGTTAATCAATTACCTGTAGAAGCAGTTAAGAAACAATTGACTGAGGTAATTGAAAGGAAAGTTAAGTAATGATCAGACCTGATATTAAAGAGCTTTTTCCCATCCTTAAGCAAGAAGTCAATGGTCATGAACTTGTTTATCTAGATAGTGCAGCGACATCACAGAAGCCGCTATCTGTCATTCAGACCATCGAAGACTACTATAAACGCTATAATTCCAATGTCCATCGCGGTGTTCATACATTAGGAACCATCGCGACGGATGCTTATGAAAATGCGCGCGAGAAGGTAAGAAAGTTCATTAATGCCCATTCTATTGAGGAGGTTGTTTTCACAAGAGGGACAACAACCTCCATCAATACGGTTGCCGTCAGCTATGGACGAGCTAACCTGAAGCCTGGAGATGAAATTGTCATCAGCATGATGGAGCATCATAGCAATATCATTCCATGGCAGCAAACAGCTAAGGCCACAGGGGCAACCTTAAAGTACATTCCCCTGCAGGAAGACGGCACGATTTCACTTGAGGAAGCAAGAAAGGTAATTACACCTAACACGAAAATCGTCTCTGTTATGCATGTGAGCAATGTTCTAGGCGTTATCAACCCAGTGAAGGAACTAGCGGAGATTGCCCATGAAAACGGGGCGGTCATGGTCGTGGATGGAGCACAAAGTGCCCCGCATATTAAAGTGGATGTCCAAGATCTTGATTGTGACTTTTTCGCTTTTTCAGCTCATAAGATGTGCGGGCCGACTGGTGTCGGTGTCCTATACGGAAAGAAAAAATATCTAGAAGAGATGGAGCCAGTTGAATTCGGCGGAGAAATGATTGACTTCGTAGGATTGCAAGACTCCACTTGGAAAGAGCTTCCGTGGAAGTTTGAGGCGGGAACGCCGATAATCGCTGGGGCAATCGGACTTGGAGCTGCAATTGATTTTGTGAATGAAATCGGACTCGAAAATATCGAAGCGCATGAACATAAGCTTGCTGCCTATGCTCTTCGGAAATTAGGGGCTATCGAAGGACTCACCATCTATGGTCCGAAAAACCCCGAAGCAAGAGCTGGCGTTATTACATTTAATCTTGATGATGTCCATCCGCATGATGTTGCTACCGTTCTGGATTCAGAGGGTATTGCTATCAGAGCAGGACATCACTGTGCACAGCCATTAATGAAATGGTTACATGTTTCGTCAACGGCACGGGCAAGCTTCTATCTATACAACACAGAACAAGACGTCGACCGCTTGGCCGAAGGACTCGTTAAAACAAAGGAGTATTTCAGTAATGGCTTCTAATAATTTAGATAACCTTTACAGACAAGTAATCATGGATCACTATAAGAATCCCCGCAATAAAGGGTCTCTTGAAGGGGATAGCCTAGTGATTGACATGAATAACCCAACTTGCGGAGATCGAATCCACTTAACTCTTCAGGTGGAGGATGGCATTGTCAAGGATGCAAAGTTTGATGGTGAAGGATGTTCCATCTCCATGTCCTCTGCTTCTATGATGACGCAAACCATCAAAGGCAAGAGTGTGGATGAGGCAATGAAGCTTGCTTCCATTTTCTCTGATATGATGCAAGGCAAGGATTATGATGAAGATAATCTAGACCTCGGTGATATAGAAGCCCTCCAAGGCGTAAATAAGTTCCCGGCACGAATCAAATGTGCCACACTTGCTTGGAAGGCAATGGAAAAAGGTCTGAAGGAATAAATAAAACACGGGTTAGAGGATTTCCTTTAACCAGAAAGAATGGAGGAAGCGATCAATGGCAAAAAAAATGCCTGAAATCGGTGATTATAAATACGGCTTTCATGATAAGGACGTTTCCATCTTCCGTTCTAAACGCGGCCTAACAAAAGAGATCGTTGAAGAGATCTCCCGCATGAAGAACGAACCGCAATGGATGCTTGACTTCCGCTTGAAGTCACTTGAACATTTCTACAAAATGCCTATGCCGCAATGGGGCGGTAACCTTAACGGGCTTAACTTTGACGAAATCACGTACTATGTTAAGCCATCTGAGAAATCAGAGAAATCTTGGGATGAAGTACCTGAAGAAATCAAACGTACATTTGATAAATTAGGGATTCCTGAAGCGGAACAAAAATACTTGGCTGGTGTCTCTGCCCAATATGAATCAGAAGTTGTTTACCACAACATGAAGGAAGACCTCGAAGAAATGGGTATTATCTTCAAGGATACAGATTCGGCTCTCCGTGAGAATGAAGATATCTTCCGTGAACACTGGGCAAAGGTTATCCCGCCATCTGACAATAAGTTCGCAGCACTGAACTCAGCAGTATGGTCAGGCGGATCATTCATCTATGTACCGCCTGGCGTGAAAGTGGATACGCCATTACAGGCTTACTTCCGCATCAACTCTGAAAACATGGGTCAATTCGAGCGTACATTGATCATTGTTGATAAAGATGCATCTGTGCACTATGTTGAAGGATGTACAGCACCAGTTTACACAACAAACTCCCTTCACAGTGCGGTCGTTGAAATCATCGTGAAAGAAAATGCGTACTGCCGTTATACAACCATCCAAAACTGGGCAAACAACGTATACAACTTGGTTACAAAACGTACCGTTGTTGAAGCGAACGGAACAATGGAATGGGTTGACGGAAACATCGGTTCTAAGCTTACAATGAAATACCCTGCATGTATCCTTAAAGGCGAAGGCGCGCGCGGCATGACCTTGTCCATCGCAATCGCTGGTAAAGGTCAGCATCAGGATGCAGGTGCGAAAATGATGCACTTAGCACCAAACACTTCTTCCACAATTGTTTCGAAATCTATTTCTAAACAAGGCGGAAAAGTAACCTACCGCGGTATTGTCCACTTCGGCAAGAAAGCGGACGGCGCACGCTCTAACATCGAGTGTGACACACTCATTATGGATAATGAATCTACTTCAGATACAATTCCATACAATGAGATTCATAATGATAATATCTCCCTTGAGCACGAAGCAAAGGTTTCCAAGGTTTCTGAAGAACAATTATTCTATTTGATGAGCCGCGGAATCTCTGAGCAAGAAGCGACAGAAATGATCGTTATGGGCTTCATTGAGCCATTCACTAAAGAATTGCCAATGGAATATGCTGTTGAAATGAACCGCCTAATCAGCTTTGAAATGGAAGGTTCCATCGGTTAATATCGTATAAAAAGCCTTGGTAGACACTTGTTTACCAAGGCTTTTTCTATTTCACATTATAGGTCAGTCTATTTATAAGACTACCCTCAAGGAAATGACGAGAGACGAAGAAGCATAGCAATCAGAGGAACGAAGAGAAGTTTTCCTAATAGAAATAGCTCCACTTGATAAATGGATAAGCCGTGTCCTTTTATCAAGTGGAGCTATCTTTGTGAAGACAATAGAAAGGCCTGTCAGAAGAGGGACGGTGAAAAACGAGCCAAGTTCTTGAGCGAGGCTATCGTTTTTGGCAAATGACAGGAAGAGTAAATTTTACGATAACTGCATGGTTGTAATACAAGTATTGTCGCCTTCAAAAGTGGAGAGCTCAGATATGGCTGTTTTCCCATCAAATTCAATCTTCACTGTATAGGTTTGATCACGGGGCAACCATAAATCGATGAAACCATTTTTGTATGACTTCTTGGTTTCATTCATAACTACATGACCTTCCTCATCTTGTATGTATAAATTGAATTCCTTTTCAGCTAATTCTCCTTGGCAGCCGGTTAAGCTGTGATTGGTGCAAGGGTGGGTATTGGTGATAAATGGTGCGATTGATACAAAAAACTCATCCTCTGGAAGGTCATACACTGTTTCTTTATCCTCACCCTTTACAAGAAGTTCCTTCGATGTGATGGAAGCAGATTCATCATCCGAATTTCCAACACTGTAATCATGGACCATTTTCTTGATATTCTGTGTTTCCCGATCAATTGCTTCATGCTCTCCACAAGCAGAGACTAGCAGGACGAGCAATAAGCTAAGTGCTGTCAGCAGCCCTTTTTTCATCTAATTGGTCAACTCCTATTTATGAAAGTGGGTGTTAAACTGGGTATTATTTTAGCATAAATGACTCTTTAGCAGAATGAATAAATGGAATTATATTGAATTTTTGTTAATGAGAAAGGGCTGCTCCAACAATCAATCTTCACTGACTGTTGGGGCAGCCCTTTTTTTGGTATGGTCGAAGTTCAATTAAGCAAATGCGGTCATAGGTACTTCATGCTTTGCTTGGCCGTCCGTTAATACGGCGTAGAAATTATTGAAGCTTGTTTCAATCATGTTAGAAAGAGCTTCATCCGTATTGGAACCGACATGAGGCGTAACAAGGACACGCGGATACATTTCCACCAGTTTTTGAACAGTTGGGTCCGGGAATGAGTGCCAAGGCTCAAACTGTTTGAAGAAGATATCCGTCTCGTTAGCAAAGACATCTGTGCCGAAACCGTCTAGATGATTGCTTTCTAGTGCTTTTAAGATTGCCTTGTTATCTTGTAATTCACCGCGAGCCGTATTGATTAGAATGGAGCCGCGCTTCATTTTTGAAAGGAATTCTTCGTTGATCATGTTCTCGTTTTGGCCAGGGATGTAAGGGACGTGGATTGTTACGATATCGCTGGCTTGCAATAAGGAGTCTAAATCCATGTAGGTTAACACTTCTTTAGCAGCTTCATTTTCAAAAATATCGTAGCCTACTACATTTGCCCCGAGGCCTTTAAATAATTTCGCTTCAGTTAAGCCGATGCGGCCTGTACCAATGATACCGACTGTGCAATTGCGAATCTCTTTGCTGAACATCGTGCTATCTACAAGGAAGTTTTTGTGAGCAGTTCTAACTGTTGTATAAGCAGTACGACGCAGAAGCATCATAGCGAGCGTTAATGTTAATTCAGCAATCGCATTTGGAGAATAGGATGGAACGTGTGCCACTGGCATGTTGTATTTTTTTGCTGCCTTCAAATCAATGTGATTGTAGCCAACCGTTCTGGTAAATACGTATTTAACTCCATAGTGGGACAATCTCTTTAGATTGATCTCATCAGCAATACAATTTCCTCGTAAAAGGACAGCAGCATGTCCCTTTGCTGTATCCACATTTTGATGAGTTAATAGATCTTCAATTAAGGTAAGCTCATAGTTATGTTTATTCAGCTTATGGAAGAATGGGACTTCGTTAGGACGAACTCCATAACAGGCAATTTTAATCATGGTTTTATCTCCTTTTATGGTCGGAATTTATTAGAAAAGACCGACCTTATTGATGATTTCAAGAATAATAATCCAAAATGGCGTAAGCAGAACAGCTGTGATGGTAGAAAGAAGCGAGGCATTTGATGCCATAATGGCCTCTTTATCAAAGCTGATGGCATAAGCAGCTGCAACTGTTGCCGTAGGTGTAGCCATCATGATAACAATCGTTGCAAGAGCTTCAAAGCTGACAGGCAGAATGTTCGTTACTGTCAAAACAGCAAGGAAAGCAATATTGATCGCCGGTACGAGCAATACTTTAATGGAGCTGTAGTACCAAGAAGTTTTGCAAGATGCGGCTGATTTAAAGCTGATTTCCCCTAAAGTTGCCCCGATGGAAAGCCATGCAAGCGGAGAAGCGATATTAGCTAAGTAGGTCATTGGCTTATGTAGCCAGATAGCTGTTTGGTCAATTCGCAAGAACGCCACTGAAGCGGCAGTTCCTTCAGCTGTTGTAACAGTCACCTGTGGCATATAGCCTTGGAAGATCCAGATGAAAAGACCAGCGAATGTCGCAATGACAATCGGATTAAGGAACATCGTTTTAATATTTTTCAGTTCCATTTTCAAGCCGCTCATTTTGATATAGCCATAGGAATAAAGGAAGATACGATACCCGATATTGAAAATGGAACTGAACATAACTCCGACAGGACCATAAATGGCACTGACAATTGGAATACCAAAAAAGGTAGTGGAGCCGAAAATCGTCAATACACGCAATGTGTCTTGCTTGTCTGCATGATAGCGTAGGAAGAAAGGCTTAGAGATAAAGATTAAAATAATGTAAATGGCAATTCCCCAAATGAGTACATTCATGCCCTGCTTTAAGGTTTCAGGATTGATATCCTGCATAAAGGCATTGAAGGCAAGAGCAGGTAAAGCTACCGTTAATACAACATTACTGAGGAGCTTGCTAACCTGAGAGGAGAAAATTTCTTTTTTTCTTAAGAAGAAACCTAACAGAATGATTAGAACAGTAGATGCAATCGCACCGATGAACGCTGAATCTGATAAGGTGGTTTTAAAAATATCAAATAGATTCATTGATGAATACCTCCAGTTAATGTGAATAATTTCACATTCTTGTTTGTGGCTGAACAGCTTGTTTCCGGAACAAGGCTAATTATAGGAGGCGCAAAGCTTGGAGAAAACCATTTGTAACTAAAGAAAGTAAAGATAATAACGAAAGAAATGTAAACAGGAACAACAAAACGGGACATTGATATGCCCCGTTTAATCAGCAGAGTTTGCACTTCATGCAAAGTATTTATTTTTTCTCGGCCAGCCATGCTGCGACATTCTCAGCCTCTTCACCCTTAATGATTCCTGCAGGCATGCCCCGTCCGCCCTTATTGATCATCTCAAGTATTTCATCCTTGTCCATTTTGGTGCCAATGTTCACAAGTTCAGGTCCTGCATAGCCTTCCAGCGTCTTGCCGTGGCAGGAGGCGCAGTTATTTTGGTAAATCCGTTCTTCTTCGGTCACATTTGCAGTGTTCGTTTCTTCATCAGAGGAGCATGCCCCTAATAAGAAGAGGAGCGGAATGGAGAGCAATGCTTTCTTATACATAGAAATCTCCTTTCTGTACATATATTGCTTGTGATTGTGGTATTCCACACTAATTTTAACATTTCTTCCTGATATTACGGAAAGAAAGTGATTGAGCTCCTATCTTTGTGAAATGTTTCACAAAATTGCCAAAGACAAATGATGATTTTTCAGATAAAATAAAAGTATCAGATGAGGTTATATTTTTTAGTCTGAAAGGGACAGTAATTGACCATGAGGGACAATAATTGCCCCGAAAGAGTATTCCATAGGGAGGAACTATCCATGGCTATTAAAGAAAGAGAAATTGAAGAAGTCCTATCTGTAACGGAAATGATTGATGAATTGGTTGTGAAAGGGAAAGAAGCTCTACATGTGCTCGAAACCTTTGATCAAGAGAAAATTGACGAAATCGTTCATCAAATGTCCATCGCAGGTCTTGACCAGCATATGCCGCTAGCAAAAATGGCAGTGGAAGAAACAGGCCGCGGAATCTACGAAGATAAATGCATCAAAAACATATTTGCAACTGAATACATCTGGCACAGCATTAAATACAACAAAACAGCCGGAGTCATCAATGAAGATGAGCAAACAGGCGTTGTTGAAATCGCTGAGCCTGTGGGAATCGTTGCAGGTGTAACACCAGTTACAAACCCTACTTCTACCACGATGTTCAAAGCATTAATCTCTATCAAAACGCGTAACCCAATTATTTTCGCCTTCCATCCATCTGCGCAAGAGTCTTCTAAGCGAGCAGCAGAAATCTTACACGATGCAGCAGTCAAAGCAGGAGCTCCTGAAGGATGTATTCAATGGATTGAGAAGCCTTCCATTGAAGCAACAAAACAGCTTATGAACCATAAGGATGTTGCACTAGTATTAGCAACAGGCGGAGCTGGCATGGTCAAATCTGCATACTCTACTGGTAAACCAGCACTTGGCGTTGGCCCAGGAAATGTCCCTTGTTATATTGAAAAATCAGCTAAGGTCAAACGTGCCGTTAATGATGTCATCCTCTCTAAAACATTTGATAACGGAATGATTTGTGCCTCAGAGCAAGCCATCATCGTTGACACGGAAATCTATGATGAAGTGAGAAATGAATTCATCCTCAATAACTGCCACTTCGTCAATGCAACTGAATTGAAAAAACTAGAACGACTAGTTATTAATAAAGATACATGTGCCGTAAACCCTGGCATCGTTGGTAAACCTGCAGCTGAAATCGCAGCTATGGCAGGCTTTAAAGTACCAGCTGATACAAAAATATTGATTGCTGAACTTGAAGGAGCAGGTGCTGATTACCCGCTATCAAGAGAAAAGCTTAGCCCAGTGCTTGCCTGCATCCGCGTAAATTCTACTGAGGAAGGCTACCAAACATGCATGAACATGCTGAACCTTGGCGGTCTTGGACACTCTGCTGTTATTCACAGCACAGATAAAGATGTACAAATGGAATACGGAAAACGAATGAAAGCTTGCCGTATTATCGTCAATGCTCCATCTGCACAAGGCGGTATCGGTGACATCTACAACGGCTTCATTCCTTCCCTGACACTAGGCTGCGGATCTTACGGAAATAACTCTGTATCAGAGAACGTATCTGCAACTCACTTAATCAATGTGAAGAAAATGACTCAACGCCGCAATAACATGCAATGGATCAAATTGCCGCCTAAAGTTTATTTCGAAAAATATTCTACACAATACTTGGCCAAAATGCCACGTATCAAACGTGCCTTCATCGTAACCGATGAAGGGATGGTCCGCCTCGGATATATAGACATTGTTAAAGAATATTTACGTAAAAACAAAGGCATTGAAGCGGTAGAAATGTTCTCAGATGTAGAACCAGACCCAAGTGATGAAACAGTATTCAAAGGCGCTAAATTAATGCATGCCTTCCAGCCGGATGTCATCATCGCCATCGGCGGAGGCTCCGCAATGGATGCTGCAAAAGGAATGTGGCTCTTCTATGAACAGCCTGAAACAACCTTCTTCGGCATCAAACAAAAATTCTTGGATATCCGTAAACGTACCTTCAAATATCCAGAACTAGGTGGAAAAGCGCAATTCGTTGCCATCCCAACTACATCCGGTACAGGATCAGAGGTAACACCATTTGCGGTTATCACAGACAAAGAAACAAACGTCAAATACCCATTAGCGGATTACGCTTTAACACCTGATGTGGCCATCATCGACTCTCAATTCGTCATGACCGTACCAAAAAGCATCACGGCTGACACAGGTATGGACGTACTAACTCATGCGATTGAAGCCTATGTATCCGTAATGGCGAGTGACTACACAGACGGTCTTGCCCTAAAAGCAATCGACCTCGTGTTCAAATACTTGAAAGCATCCTATGATAACAACAAGGATGAAGAAGCACGTGAAAAAATGCATAACGCATCCTGCATGGCCGGAATGGCATTCTCTAACGCATTCCTCGGCATTAACCACAGCCTTGCGCACAAAATCGGAGCAGAATTCCACATTCCGCACGGCCGTGCCAACGCCATCCTAATGCCGCACGTCATCCGCTACAACGCTATTCGTCCAAGGAAGCACGCCCTCTTCCCTAAATACGAAAGCTACTGCGCAGATGAACGCTATGCACAAATCGCCAGAATGCTCGGACTCCCTGCTTCTACAACAGAAGAAGGCGTCAATTCTCTAGTGAATGCTGTCATCGAACTCGGTAAATCACTCGACATTGACATGAGCATGAAAGGCCAAGGCGTACAAAAAGATGAACTAGACAGCAAACTAAACCGCTTGGCAGAACGTGCATTTGAAGACCAATGTACAACAGCCAACCCTAAATTGCCGCTTATCTCAGAGCTAGAAGACATTTTGAAAGCAGCATATAAAGGTGTTTAATTAAAGAGTTGAAATATGGAAGAAGACAGCCGGATGGCTGTCTTCTTTTTTAGTGTGCCCGGCATGGGTGTAAGCTTTAGGGTGAAAGTCCCGAGCCTCGAAGGCAGTAGTAGGGGTTAGCCAAAGACAAGGGTGTCCGTGGTGACGCGGAATCTGAAGGAAGTTGGAGGCAAATCTCCGCCCCAAGGAACACGAACTGCATACAAGGCTAGCTGTCATTGAGTGAGTTTGCTAAACAAAACAAAGCTCTTACTGCCGAAGGTGATAGAGAGTAAATGCAGTGGGGACATGGAGAGAAAGCGTGCGCCCTTACCCGGGGAGGTCTGATGGAGATGTGAAGTACCCTTCATAACCTGTCTAGTGATAGGCAGCTGAACCATCAGAAGTCAGCTGAGGTCATAGTACGAATCGGTCTAGAACGATTCGGAAGGACCGAACAATCAAGAGAGAATAGCCCTTGGCATTCAGTCTGTCATGATGACCATAGAAAACGTAAGAGACCTCACGAGAAGAAGGATGCGGTGAATCCCGCAGGGGACTTCCCGGAGGATGGAGTGACGGCTGGCATAAGAAGATAAGCTATTCACGGAAGGAAGAAACGAGATGCTTTTGAATCAAATCCTGTCACGGGAGAATATGCTTCTCGCATTAAAGCGAGTCGAAAAGAATAAAGGAAGTCATGGAGTAGATAAGATGCCCGTACAAAACCTACGTCAGCACTTAGTCGAAAATTGGTCTTCCATCAGAGAAGCTATTCTGGAGGGAACCTACGAACCGATGCCAGTCCGAAGAGTCGAAATCCCGAAACCTGATGGCGGCTTCCGGCTACTGGGAATCCCTACCGTGACAGACCGTTTGATTCAACAGGCGATAGCCCAAGTGGTATCGAAGATATACGACCCCATGTTCTCCGAACATAGTTATGGCTTCCGACCAAACCGGAGTGCCCATGACGCTGTACGGAAGGCGAAGGGCTACATCCAAGAAGGATACAGATGGGTAGTAGACATGGACTTGGAGAAGTTCTTTGACAAGGTCAATCATGACCGACTAATGAGCACGTTGGCAAAGAGAATCGATGAGAAACCTCTATTGAAACTAATTCGCCGGTATTTACAAGCTGGAGTGATGATCAATGGAGTGGTTACCAGTATGGAGAAAGGAACTCCTCAGGGAGGTCCCCTAAGCCCCTTACTTTCAAATATTGTCCTAGATGAATTGGATAAAGAATTAGAAAGCCGGGAACATCGATTCGTACGCTATGCGGATGATTGCAATATCTACGTGAAATCCAAGCGTGCAGGTGAACGAACCTTGGCCAGCATTCAACGACTCATTGAGGGGAAGCTCCGATTGAAAGTGAATGAGAAGAAGTCAGCGGTAGGCCGACCTTGGAAACGTAAGTTTCTGGGGTTTACTTTCGCATCGACGAAAGAGCCAAAAATTCGCATCGCAAAAGCGAGCATCCAGCGAATGAAGGAGAAGGTCCGGAAAATCACTTCCAGGAAGATGCCTTACCCAATGGAATACCGGATTCAGAAACTGAACCAGTATCTAACCGGATGGTGTGGATACTTCGCGTTAGCCGATACGAAGGCTATTTTTGGATTGTTGGATAAATGGATACGCAGAAGGTTGCGAATGTGCTTGTGGAAGAACTGGAAGAACCCAAAGGCGAAGATAAGGTACCTCATGAACCTAGGTGTTCCGAAAGGAAAAGCTTATGAATGGGGGAACAGTCGGAAAGGCTATTGGCGTATCTCGAAAAGTCCAATATTACACAAAGCCCTCGGCAATACCTATTGGTATTCCCAAGGGCTCAAAAGTCTACAAGGTCGGTATGAAACCTTGCGTCATCAACTTGATTGAACCGCCGTATACGGGACCGTACGTACGGTGGTCTGAGAGGTCGGGGGTTAGTCGCCCCCTCCTACTCGATTGGGGAAGGGGTGATGGAAAGATGGGAGAGGCATTGGGAAAGCCAGGAAATGCCCATGCTTTCTCAGGCCAGAGGGTGGAAAGGTAGGAGAAAGCATGCAGACTGTTTATCAAGGAAGATTTGATCAATTACGATCAAAAAAGCTGATATAAGGGAAAAGAATGTCTGTTCACCTATTACCAGCATTTTTTCGTTCAATATAGTAGATTCATTCCTATTTTGATGGCATATAAAGCACTGGCTCCTAATCTCATTCTTCTATATAATTTGGAGAAATATCTTCTCGATTTTTTGTGGGATTTATATGGTTAAACCCTATGTGAAGGGCATCATTAGAGAAGACCCACCCAAAGCCCGTGCAAAGGGTAGGAAGGGTGGTCAAAGGGTGGTCATCGTCAGAGAAAGCCCACCCAAAGCCCATGCAAAGGGTAGGAAGGGTGGTCAAAGGGTGATCATCGTCAGAGAAAGCCCACCCAAAGCCCGTGCAAAGGGTAGGAAGGATGGTCAAAGGGTGGTCATCGTCAGAGAAAGCCCACCCAAAGCCCATGCAAAGGGTAGGAAGGGTGGTCAAAGGGTGGTCATCGTCAGAGAAGACCCACCCAAAGCCCACCCAAAGAGTATAAAGGGTGGGCAAAAGGTGACCAAGCCAGAAAGTATAACAATCAAATCCTGCCCGCAAACCGAGCGGCTGATTCGACCGCTTCCTTTGTGGTGGTTGGGCCATAAATGGTGTAGAAGCCTTTGTAGTCAGCGTTCGTATAGTGGAAGGTCATTTTAAAGGGCAGTAGAATGTCTTCTATTGTTTCGCCTGGTGCTTCGTATTGAGTTGCGTCAGCTCCTGTTGTGACGAGGAGGGCGAAGGGCTTATTTTCTAAGGCATGGCCTTCCGGTCCGTATGCCCAGTTGAAGGCGAAGGTTTCGTCAATCCATTTCTTTAAGAGGGATGGGCAGCTGTACCAATAGATAGGGAATTGGAGAATGATTGAATCGTGTTCTTCGATTAACCTTTGTTCGGCTTCGATATTGATTTGTTCGTCGGGATAGGTTTCATAGAGATTGTGGATGGTGAATTGTTCCGGCTGTTTGTTTAATTCATCAATAACTTGTTTGTTTAGGCTGGATTGTGCCATGTTTGGGTGTGCTAGGATGACTAATGTATTCATGATGATATCATTCCTTCCTGAAGTTGTTTGTGGTGTTATGTTCCCCTCCTTTTGAGTTTACTGAATGGTGATTTTTGTGTAAAAGACAATTAGTGCCGTTGATGTCAGATTATCGTCTGATTACTGGAGCTTGCTGGATAATTAGGGAGCGGGTGGTGTGCTATGATAGGTTTAGAGGAGGTTATTCGGATGATTTATATCGGTGTAACCGGATGGGGAGATCATGATTCTCTTTATCCGCCAGCTATCAAACCTAAGGATAAGCTTGCCGAGTATAGTGCGCATTTTCCGGTGGTCGAGGTGGATGCGTCCTTTTATGCGATTCAGCCAGCCCGTAATGCTGAAAAGTGGGTGCGTGAAACGCCGGAGAGCTTCAAGTTTGTTGTGAAGGCTTATCAGGGGATGACGGGACATCAGCGAGGGGATATTCCGTTTGCTTCAAGGGGTGAGATGTTTGCGGCCTTTCGGGAGTCTTTGAAGCCTTATATGGGGGCGGGCAAGTTTTCGATGGCTCTTTTTCAGTTTCCGCCATGGTTTGATTGCAAGAAGGAGAATGTGGAGTATCTTCGCTATTGCCGGGAGCAGATGGGAGATATTCAGTCAGCACTTGAATTTCGGCATCAGTCTTGGTTCAGTGATTCCTTCAGGGAAGGGACGCTCGGGTTTATGAAGAAGGAGGGATGGATTCATTCCATCGTTGATGAGCCGCAGGCTGGTGAGGGTTCAATTCCGACGGTGCCGGTTGTGACAGATGAGAATTTGACCTTGGTTCGATTGCATGGAAGAAATGTGCATGGATGGAATAAACCGAATGATGCGAATTGGCGTGAAGTCCGCTATTTATATAAGTACAATAAGGAAGAGCTGTTGGAATGGAGAATGAGAATTCAGGAATTGGCAAAGCATACGAAGGATATTATTGTTTTATTCAATAATAATTCCGGAGGGGATGCGGCCGGTAATGCGAAGGATTTCCAGGCCTTGCTTGGAATTGATTATGAAGGCTTGGGTTCGAAACAGCTGGGTCTATTTTGAGTGTTCTTTATTGTGATTGATTGGAAAGGCGGGACTTATTTATATGGAATTTTTGTTGCTTGTACTTGTTGGGCTGGCAGCCGGATTTTTAGGAGCTTTGGTTGGCTTAGGCGGGGGAATTATCATTGTGCCAATGCTGCTGTTTCTGTCTGGAGGGCTGCTCGGGGTAATTTCTCCGCAAATGGCTGTCGGGACGTCTTTATTCACATTAGTGTTTACTGGGCTTTCTTCTGCTCTTGCTTATTTGAAGCAGCGGACAGTTGATTATCGGAGCGCTTTTTTATTTTTAATCGGGATTGCTCCAGGAAGCTTGGTTGGAGGCTGGGCCAATAAGTTCATGGATGTGGAGGCATTTAATATCCTGTTTGGGATTTTGATGGTATTTCTCTCCTTTTTATTGATGATCAGAGGGAACTTGAAGCCGAAGAAGAGGAAGTCGAAAGGGATAGAACGGACTTATATCGATCAGGAGGGGAAAGAGCATACATACGGTTATAGCGTTGCGTTTGCCATTTTTATTTCCTTTATTGTCGGATTCCTTTCTTCCTTATTCGGTATTGGCGGAGGTTCCTTGATGGTTCCGGTTATGCTTCTTATCTTTCATTTTCCGCCGCATCTGGCCGTTGGTACATCGATGCTGCTGATTTGTCTTTCCGCCATCATTGGTTCGGTGACCCATATTGCGGCAGGACATGTCGTTTGGATTTATGCACTGGCGCTTATTCCGGGCGGTTGGTTTGGTGCTAAGTTTGGAGCGTATGTGAATACGCGGATGAAGAGCGCTACGCTTGTCATGGCGCTGCGTATTATGTTAATTGTTGTAGGTGTTAAATTGATTTGGGATGGGGCGCAAGCCTTATTATAGAGGTGAGTATCATGAAGGAAACGATTCATTTATTACATATTAATGATCTGCATAGCCATTTTGAGCATTGGGAAAGAATTGTCCGCTATATGGATGAGCAGCAGGAATTATATGAAAGTGCTGGCGATGTTGTGTATAGGCTCGACATCGGAGATCATGTCGATCGTTTCCACCCCTTTACCGAAGGGACGATGGGGAAAGGAAATATAGAGCTGCTGAATGCTGCTGGGATGGACGGGGTGACCATCGGGAATAATGAAGGAATTACCTTGC
Organism: Gracilibacillus sp. Marseille-QA3620; assembly: GCF_054950035.1. Taxonomy (NCBI): domain Bacteria; kingdom Bacillati; phylum Bacillota; class Bacilli; order Caryophanales; family Bacillaceae; genus Gracilibacillus; species Gracilibacillus sp. Marseille-QA3620. The sequence continues at coordinate 3,628,933 of NZ_CM143102.1, read as the reverse complement.
CTCATGAGGGGCTTAATCATTTGTACGATGAAGCCCGTTTCCCGGTAACAGTCGCTAATCTATATGATGAGAATGGCAATCGGCCGAAGTGGGCGCTTCCTTACTTCATACGCACAACACCATTAGGCAGAAGAATTGCCTTCTTTGGTGTGACTGCGCCATTTACGGAGCTGTATCATCTATTGGGCTGGAAGCTGACCGACCCTTATGAGGAAATTGCATCAGTGCTTAAGGAGCTGGAGGGGAAAGCAGATTTAATTGTACTTCTATCTCACTTAGGGCTTCCGGCAGATGAATTGGTTGCGGCGAACTTTCCTGAAATCCATGTGATTCTTGGCGGTCATACGCATCATATACTTCACCATGGAAAGGTATATGGCCATACACTTATCTGCGGTGCAGGGAAGTATGGAATGTATGTCGGTCATGTAGAGATTACGCTGGATGACAAAGGAATTAAGGCTGTATCCAGATTAGAGAATATGACTGATGAAGGGTATACGAAGCAGGAGAAGGAAGTAGCTGACCGTTTAGTTGAAAAAGGAAAGACAAGTCTTGGGGAGGTTTTGCTTGAGCTTGAGAAGCCGATGTCAACGGATTGGTTTGTCCCTTCAGAAATGCCGGATGTTTTATGCGAGGCATTAAGAGATTGGTGCAAAACAGATTGTGCTTTTATCAATGCGGGATTGCTCCTTGATGGATTAAAAGAAGGTCCAGTGACGAGATATGATCTTCATAAGATTTGTCCACACCCGATTAATCCATGTGTGCTCACCCTTTCTGGAAGTGAGCTGACCGGTATATTAAGGAAGACGGAGAATCCGAAATGGCCTCATTTCCAGGTGAAGGGGCTTGGGTTCCGCGGTTCTGTCATGGGAATGTTTGTTTATGCCGGATTGGAGAAGATAAATGGCGAGTGGCTGATTAATGGGGAGCAAATCCATCAAAAGGCCGAATATACAATGGCTGTTCCAGATATGTTTACATTCGGCTATTTATTCCCTGAGGTGCGTGATGTGGAACAGAAACGATATTTGATGCCGGAGTTCCTGCGCGATTTATTGGCATGGAAATTAGCCCAATCTGATCGGTAGGCAGCAATCTGCCAGGCTGTCATCCATATACTTTAAGAGCAGTAGTTTTAAAGTGATGGAGGGAAATGCCATGATTGAAGTCATCCCTTATGAGATTGGGGGAAAGCTGTATACCGGTATTTCGGTTCAGCTTCCGAAGACAACCCTTTTGGTCATCTCCAATGATATAGGCTATATTATGTGCGGGGCGCTGGATGTTGGATTATTGAATGAACGTCTTTCTGACCGGCAAATCATTGCTGGAAGAGCAGTGGGAGTAAAGACCTTGGAGGAGCTGTTGAATGCTCCCCTTGAGTCTGTTACCGATGAAGCGAGAAAAAGAGGAATCATTCCCGGTATGACGGGGAAGGATGCCCTTATCTTATTTCAGGCTTGATCCAAAATTAAGCGACTAAACCCTTCTATACAAGCATAGGTATTACTTGTATAGGAGGGATTTTTTTGTTCAAAAAAAGGGCATTTAAACGACAGAGCTTATTGCCGAGCGGCCCCTTACCAACGAAATATGTCCTGCTTATTTCTCTCGGCTTTTTTATCGTATCGACCATTTTGGCGATTTGGATTGTGAATAAGGCGATTGAGCCTACATTGATGAAATATGCGGAATCGGAAACGAAGAAGATGGCCAGTATTGTCATTAATAAGGCAATTGAGGAATCTATAGCGAAAAATAAAGATTTGAATGATGTGATTACTGAAATTCCAAAGGAAGGTGAGGAAATTTCAGTGGAAGGGATTCGTTTTAATACGGAAATTATCAATCGTTTCCGTGCGGATACGACGATGCGGATCCAAGAGGCGTTAAGAGAGATTGAGGCTGGTGATTTATCCTCTGTCGATTATTTGAGTACGAGTAAGGATGGAAAGAACGGAGATGGGATAATCCATGAGGTGCCTCTTGGTAAAGTGACGAATAATGCCTTGCTTGGTAATATGGGACCGGATATTCCTGTGGAGATTCATGCGGTCAGTGATGTGCAAAGCGATGTGAAGACAACACTTGAGCCATATGGTATTAATAACGCACTCATTAAGGTCGTTCTTTTCGTGGAGGTCAATGCGCAGGTTGTCGTTCCTTTTGCTTCTAAGCCGACTAAGATTACGACAGATGTACCGATTGCCATGAGAACGACGTCAGGTCAAGTTCCATCCTATTATAATGGAAGCGGAAATGGTGCAGGACCGGCGATACAGCTTCCGACAAAATAGGCCAAAGGTCTTGAACATTGTGTGATAAATTGACATTCCCCCCATATATAGTATATTATTTACCTATTGCAGAATTATCAGAAAATTTACACATATCGTGGGGGGATTATCTTAATGGATAAACAGAGAGCGCAATGGGGAACTAGGGCAGGTTTTATTTTTGCGGCTGTAGGGTCTGCTATCGGCCTTGGGAATATTTGGCGTTTTCCGTCTGTTGCTTATGAAAATGGAGGAGGAGCCTTCTTTCTTCCATACTTATTTGCATTATTGACGGCGGGTATACCGCTGCTGATCATGGAGTTTACAATTGGGCAGAAACTGAAAAGTTCGGCACCGCTCAGCTTCTTTAAGATTCGTAAAGGTGCAGAATGGCTGGGTTGGTGGCAAGTTATTGTTGCTTTTATTATTGCGACCTATTATGCGGTTATCCTCGCATGGTCACTATCTTATGCGTATTTCTCCCTTAAGAGCACATGGGGGGATGATACGGAAGGCTATTTATTCAATTCATTCCTAAAGGTTCTGCCTGGAGAGAATGCTGGAGCGTTTGGTTCAATTGTTCCAAATGTATTCTTCCCGCTTCTGATCATCTGGGTACTTGCCCTTATCATTTTGTTTGCTGGCGTTAAGAAGGGGATTGAACGGGCAAATCGTATCTTTATCCCTTTATTGGTTCTCATGTTCGGGATTATCGTTGTTCGTGCTGTCACACTTGATAATGCAACTGCCGGTTTACAGGCTTTCTTTGAACCCAATTGGTCCCAGCTGACAAACGGGAAGGTATGGGTCGCTGCCTATTCACAAATCTTCTTTTCCTTATCGATTGCCTTTGGAATCATGATCACGTATGCGAGTTATTTGCCAAAGAAAACAGATATTACGAATAATGCCTTCATCACCGGCTTTGCGAATTCCAGCTTTGAGCTCCTGGCTGGAATCGGGGTATTTGCGACTCTAGGCTTTATGGCCGGGCAGATTGGCGTACCGGTTAATGAGGTTGTAAGCGGCGGTATTGGTCTGGCCTTTGTTGTCTTCCCGCAAATTATTAATGAGATCCCGACATGGCCGAATCTTTTTGGCTTCTTATTCTTTGCGAGCCTATTCTTGGCAGGGATGACATCCTTGATATCGATTGCAGAAGTATTTATCTCAGCCGTTCAGGAGAAGTTTGGCATTACGCGTAATAAGGCGGTTGCCTTCGGTGCTGGAGGGGCAGCAGTCATTTCGGTTCTATACGCGACTCAGGGCGGACTGTATATCTTTGATACAGTTGACCACTTTATTAACCAATATGGTGTGGCACTTGCCGGTCTCGTTGAGATTGTATTCATTGCCTGGATTGCGAGAGAATTGTCTAATCTTCAGAATCATGCGAACAGCATGTCAGACATTCGCCTTGGAGTATGGTGGAAGGTATGTCTTGGCTTGATTACTCCTATTGTCCTTGGATTTATGATGATTCAAACATTTACAGCGGATATTCAGAATAATTATGAAGGGTATCCGACAAGTCTGATTATGACAGCTGGCTGGGGTGTATCTGTTGCTGCTATCTTGATTGGTATTCTCTTCACAAGGTACAAATGGAAGGGAATAGATACAAATACAACGTATGAGAAATCATCTAAGGGGGTGGCGAAATGACAGGGAGCGCCATTACCATGATGGTTATCGGAATTGTGATCATTTGGGGAGGTCTTGTTGCCTCTATTACGAATGCTGTTATCAAATCGCGAAAAAAAGCGTAAGAAATAAGGAGCCGATACGATCATCGGCTCCTTTTATTTAATGGCGTAATGCGGCTTTTTCTTTCCGTTCCCATACACGGAGATATGGATAAGGGTCAAAGGACCATTCCGTTCGTCCATTTTCCTTGTACATACCATAATGGAGGTGTGGAGGAAATTTGCCGGCTGTTCCTGGTGGACCGTATCCAGAACTGCCAACACCGCCTAGCATGGTTCCTGGTTCGACCAGCTGGCCAACCTTCACATCCTTTGCGAATCCGTTCAGGTGTGCGAAATAATGGTACGTATTATTAATGTCTCGGATGCCGATTCGCCAGCCTCCGAATTTATTCCAGCCCTTTAACTCGATGATGCCGTAACAGGTCGAGCGAACAGGCACGCCATATCCAGCGAAGATATCTGTTCCTTCATGTGTCCGTCGTCCGCCCCAGCCTCTTGCGACACCCCAAGTGCTGTTATAGGTGTAATGGCTTCCCATAGGGAGGGGGAATATCTTCCTCTGCAGATCAATGGTTTGGTGTTTCTTGAATAGTTCAGCATTGCTCATGATGATGCTGACAGCCCGGTCCCGTTTATAATATTCCCATACCCCGATTCTGAAGTTATCCTTATCAGCGCCGTAGGACATGATATAGTGGGTAATCGCGGCCAGTTGGTCATATTCATTCTTAATGTCCGCTTTCCCATCCTGGTCTCCATCCTTGCCCATACCCTCGAAGAAGGTGATGGATAGGGGGTCTGTATCTTCTTGATTGGGATTGGCAAGACCGCTCCATTTATTTGGGGGAATCATGATGCTGAGTGTTCCGGTTGGGTCGAGCAAATCGTTCCTTGCAAGGCGTACACTGCGCTCATATTGGTCAAAGGCGGCTATGTAGTACCAGGGCAGCTGGGTGGATGCTTCAACTCGTTTATATAAGTCCATCCGCTGCTTAATCAATTCCTGCTCCTCATTATTTGCTTGGGCAGCCAGCATGGAATCCGGGCAGGCTGCAGCTGCACATATAGATAAGAGGAGAAGGGACAGTAAGCGATAGATCACCTGTGTCACTCCTTTCGCTGATTGTTCTTGATGGATGTTATTCTTAATCAAATGCCGTAATATGCTCCATCTTCTTAATGATTTTTTCTTTATTTTCCGCATCAGACCCGTTGGCAGAAGAGTAGCTGGACATATTCTGAAGTACATCAATGAAGCTAGGGTCATCTGTGATATATATTTGATAATAATCAGGTGCGATATGGCTGATGTTTTCCCGGATATTTCGCCTTATCAAATCAGGACGAGTTCCTTCGGGATGGTAAGCAAGCAATATTTCTTCATCCGTGACAAGTGTGCTGGCATCCTTGACCCCGGGGATTTGCACGCATAGTGTCGTCACGATGGTAGCTAAATCATCCCGTTTAATGGAAGGAACAGGTTTATCCTCCCGGTTGGCATAATAAGCGGAACGCTGCTGGCGTTCATAGCCGTATTTGTTGTCATTTGCACTTGAATCAATCCCGGAATCACTGAACATGTCTTGGTCATAGGACACATAATCTGTATTAATTTGTTCGGTATGATTTATTGGGTGATGTTGCCCGATATCTGAACTTTCGCAGGCGGAAAGAAGGAAGAAAGTAAATAAGCAGCTAACAATCGGCCAATTCATGGATAAATGCACCTCCTTTTATCGTAGTTTGACCCAGATGTTAAAAATACTTCATGGTTATATGTGGAGAATGTTATAATAAAGGAACAGGTATGCTAAGAGTAAGAGGTGAACAAATGATCAGCATTAATAATTCTCAATATGAAATTCTAGAGGAGCGCGGTGAGGGATTTAATGAGGAAGCCTTCAAAAGCCGTTTCAGTGAAATATTGAACCGTTATGATTATATCTTAGGGGATTGGGGCTATGGACAGCTCCGCCTAAAAGGATTTTTTGATGACCAAAATCAAAAAGCCTCTTATGACAACAAAATCAGCACCATCAAGGAATATTTATATGAATACTGTAACTTCGGATGCTCCTACTTCATCCTTCGCAAAACGAAAAAGTAAAAGCTGCCGAAAAGAGGCAGCTTACAGACTGCAGGCTTAACCGGATGGTTTTTGTCTGCAGTTTTTTTTATGTATTCATGTGTTGGTAGTTAATGCTTATCCCGCTAAATGACTTCATATAAGAAATCCTTCCATTCTGCCGCTTCCTCTTCAGAAAGTCTGAATGCATGCTCTAAATAGCCGGGTTCTTCAAGATCATCAGTTCCAATGATAGCGAAGCGATTTCCCTGCATATCAAGGACAAGCGTCTTTCCGTAGAAACGATCTGTTCTAAGCAGCGCCAGGTCAATGCGGGCGCTTTCCCCCATGAAGCTGACAAAACGTGTTTTCGTATCATAAGTATCATCATATAGAAAGAAACGTTCTTGCATGAATGTTTGTTCCTCCTCTCCCAAATGATGTGATTGATTGAATCATACCAAAATAATCGAGTGATTTGTTTAGATAATTCTAGTTTTTATCATTTTTCTGCCAATAATTTTAGGAACAAGGTATAATGAAACGGGAGGATGCAGGCTTTAGGAGCAGTAATCGTTTGGACATGGCAGCCCCAACTTCTTGAACTTTTGTATTGAATTCATTAAGCTTAAGACAAGACAGCGCAGCCAAAGGAGGAGTATCAACATGTATTTCGTCGATCGGGAAGCGATTGAGGATAAATTGCATTACTTGGTGAGACAAATAGACTTATTTGAGGAAAAGGGAAGCTTTGATCAATCAGCATACGATCAATTGATTTTAGAGCGCCTCGCACATACAATGATTGATGCAGTCTTAGATATAGGCAATGCCATGATTGATGGGTTTATCATGAGAGACCCGGGCAGCTATGAGGACATTATTGATATTTTAGTTGATGAGCAAGTGATTGATACAGATATGGAGACGCCATTTAAGGCCATGCTGCCGTTCAGAAAGATCCTTGTACAGGATTATACACATACCGAACATGGCGAATTGCTGGCTGCTGTCAGAGAGAATCTTTCAGCCTTTAAGGCCTATCCGGAAAAGATTAGTGCTTATTTAGAGAAAGAGCTCGGAGTTGTAACCGCTTTTATCCCGCGGGAATCATAAGCTTTTATGAATACTGGGTGGAGAGTCATTTCTTAGGAAGTGGCTCTTTTTAGTCTGGAATCATAGTCTCCAAATAGAGGGAGGCTTACACTTTGGAGAGCATTGTGATAAAGTAATGGAGAAACTATTACGTCTGGAGAGAAATCTGCGTATGAAAGAATACAAAGGCTACTTAATTGATTTAGATGGAACGATGTATAAAGGGACTGAACGGATTCTAGAAGCGGTTCATTTTGTGCAAAACCTTCAAAAGAAGGGTATCCCTTATTTATTTGTTACGAATAACTCTTCACGCACACCGGAGCAGGTAGCGGAAAAACTGCGTGAATTTGAAATCCCGGCAACAGCTGAGCAAGTGTTCACGACGAGCATGGCGACAGCCAATTATATTGAAGAGAAGAAGCCAGATGCATCAGTCTATATCATTGGGGAAGACGGCATCATTGAGGCTTGCAGGAATAAAGGCTTTGCGTTCAAAAAGGAAGATGCTGACTTTGTTATTGTCGGGCTTGACCGCAGCGTAAACTATGAGAAGCTTTCTGTAGCTTGCCTGGCAGTCAGAAATGGAGCAACCTTTATTTCCACGAATGGAGATATCGCCATTCCAACTGAACGCGGACTGCTGCCAGGAAATGGATCCATCACATCTGTTGTAACCGTATCAACGAAAACGGAGCCAATCTTCATCGGTAAGCCGGAATCCATTATTATGGAGCAGGCGATGAAGGTGCTTGGTGTTTCTAAAGAAGAAACCTTGATGGTCGGGGATAATTATGACACGGACATCATGGCTGGAATCAATGCCGGTGTTGATACATTACTTGTCCACACAGGCGTTACGACAAGACAGCATATGGAGATTCATGAGAAGAAGCCGACCTATGCGATTGATTCACTTGATGAGTGGAAGATTTAAGGTAATAAAAACGCACGAGAGCCTAAGCTTTCGTGCGTTTTCTTTATAGATCCGCTTAGTCCAGGTTTTCCGCCCGGTGTGCGAGTCTGCTTGAAGCTGCTGCGGCAATCGCTCCAACAATATCATCAAGGAAGGTGTGGCACTCCCCGCTTGTCTTATCATTCAGTCGCTGTAGAATGCCGGGCTTTTGTTTATCGATAAATCCGTAATTAGTAAATCCAATAGACCCATATACATTGACGATTGAGAAGGCGAGGATTTCATCAACCCCATATAGCCCTTCATCTGTCTTAATGATGGATTGCAGCGGTTCTTCAAGCAATCCCTTTTCAGAGAGTAAATCCAGCTGAATTCCTGTCAAAATGGCATTTTGGACCTCTCGTTTTGACAATACCCGTTCCACATTAGCAATGCACTCATCCAGCTGTAAGTTAGAATGATATTTATGCTGCAGATACATGACTAATTCGCCGATTTCCTTCACGCTGACACCGCGATCGCTTAGCCACTGCCGAGCTGTTTTTTCCGTCATTTCGATAGGCTTTCCTTTCATCTTTCCACCGTCTTCCATCATATTATGAATTGTTTTTATGCAATCCTTTACCTAATAGCTGTACGTATACAATCTATTCTGCCCGAAAGACCGTCATTTACCATATATCTCTTTGTCGAATCATATAGTGAATTAGAGATGCACCGTTAGTATTGGAAAGGAGATAAGAAGATGGATCATGATTCGATTTATACTCATTACGGCTTGTCGGTAGAAAATGAGGTCAAAGCCGGTTCCGTTCATTTATTTAAGAGTGGAATGCAGTCGTTCTTGTATTATGCGGCAACAGGCGATGAACGAGAAATGGATGAACAATATTATATGGCACACCATTTAAATGAACAGGGTGAGCCAGGGGTTTGGCTGCCAATCATGAATCGCGAGCAAAGTATATTAACAGCTGGCCCTGATCAGCAACCGTATATTGTTTGTATGCTGGGCTCTGTCCTTCCTGATATTTACGAACCAGGTAAAGCTCTCGCCATTTTCCATTATAGAGGCCGTACTATTCAGACGCGCATGGACCAGTCCAGCCGCATGGGCAAATGGAAGCAAATGTGGGAGACCCGAATTGACCAATTGGAAAAGGTGTGGAGAGATAAGCTCTTGAGCAAGCCCCAGAATGATTTCGAGAAATTATTTATAGATTCCTATCCATATTATGCAGGTCTTACAGAAAATGCTATTCAATATTTAGTCGACACCGAGCTTGATGATGACCCTGAATTGATGGACGGCGGGACGATTTGCCACACGCGTTACACACCGGAAACATGGGGGAAGAACACGGTTGGAAAGGTGCCGAAGGATTGGGTTTTTGACCATGGGGCGAGAGATATAGCTGAGTATGTCCGTATGTGTTTCCTCGATCAGCCAAATACGTATCATCAAGGAGTCATTCGTTTTTTGCGGCAATACCAATCAATCGCTCCATTCTCAACCTTTACAGCTAAAATGACCTATGCAAGATTGCTTCTCCCGATTCATTATTTCGAGACGATTGAAACATATTATTTCATCCGTTCGGAAGGAGAGAAAGCAAAGCTTGAGGAGCGGCTGGGTCAGTACACAAAGCAATCAAGCCTATATGAACGGATGCTTCATGAGTGGTATGAAATGGCGGGGATTCCTAAAGGAAACAGCAGGATGTCTGTACCAGAATGGATTCAGAGTAAACAAAAATAATATTTGAATATTTGAACAAATTAGAATAAAGAGGTAAGATTGATTTTATTCCAATAAAGATTTAGGTTGGCACATTGGTAGAAATCATCTATAATGTCCATTATAGGTAAACAAATGTCCGTAATATGTGGACATCGTGAGGGGGAGTATGGGTGAAGCCGATTTCAATAGGATTATTAGGGCTTGGTACAGTAGGAACAGGGGTTGTGAAAATCATTACCAATCATCAGGATAAACTGATGCATCAGGTTGGATGCCCTGTGGAAATCAAAAAAATCCTTGTAAAAGATCTTGTAAAAGAGCGAGAGATCATGCTTCCAAGCGGAATGCTGACGACTTCGAGCGATGAGATTATCCATGATCCAGAAATAGATGTCATCATTGAAGTGATTGGCGGTGTGGAGGAGACACGGGATCTGCTTCTTCAAGCTTTGGAGAACAAAAAACATGTTGTTACAGCAAATAAGGACTTGATGGCTGTTTATGGACCAGAGCTTTTAAATGTAGCATCCAATAATGGCTGTGACCTCTTTTACGAGGCTAGTGTAGCCGGCGGCATTCCTATCCTGCGCGGGCTGGTGGACGGGCTCGCCTCTGACCGGATTACGAAGATGATGGGTATAGTGAATGGAACAACGAATTACATCTTGACAAAGATGTGCAAGGAGAAGCTCTCCTATGAAGATGCGCTGAAGAAAGCACAGGAGCTTGGCTTTGCGGAAACTGATCCAACTGCAGATGTCGGCGGACTGGATGCTGCACGGAAGATGGCGATTCTAGCGACTCTTGGGTTCTCCATGACCATCGATTTAGATGACGTAAAGGTGCAGGGGATTACGGGTGTATCAGATGAGGATCTGACCTTCAGCCAAAAGCTTGGATATACAATGAAGCTGATTGGTCTTGCTCAGAGATGCGAGGAGGATAAAGTGGAGGTCAGCGTTGAGCCGACCCTGCTTCCGGTCGATCATCCGCTGGCGATGGTGAATGATGAATATAATGCTGTCTATGTGTATGGTGAAGCGGTAGGAGAAACGATGTTTTATGGGCCTGGGGCTGGGAGCCTTCCGACCGCAACAGCTGTTGTCAGCGATTTAGTCGCTGTCATGAAGAATATGCGTCTCGGTGTCAATGGAAGCAGTGCTGTACTTCCGCAATTTCCGAAGAAGCTGAAAACAGATGAAGAGATTCGGGGCAAGCATTTTCTCCGCTTGCGCGTGAAGGATGAGATTGGTGTCTTTGCCCAAATCACATCGATCTTCGCAGAAGACGGAATAAGCTTTGAGAAAATCATGCAGCTGCCAATCAAGGAGGAGCAGGCATCAGAGATTGTCTTGATCTCTCATGATGCTCCGCTTGCTAATTTTGAGCGAGTTCTTGAGAAGCTTGAAACGTATGAGAAGGTTGAAGAAATTAAAAGTACGTATAAGGTTGAAGGAGGTATTGTCTAATGGGATGGAAAGGGTTAATCCAGGAATTCTCGGAGTTCTTGCCAGTGAGCGAAGGCACTCCTGCTCTAAGTTTGCATGAGGGGAATACACCGTTAATTCATTGCCGGAATCTATCAGAGGAATTAGGAATCGAGCTGTATGTCAAATATGAGGGAGCGAATCCAACGGGCTCCTTTAAGGACAGGGGTATGGTTATGGCAGTCGCCAAAGCAATGGAAGAGGGCAGTGATACAATCATTTGCGCCTCTACTGGCAATACATCTGCGGCGGCTGCAGCCTATGCTGCCCGAGCAGGCTTGCGCTGTATCGTCGTTATTCCTGACGGCAAAATCGCGATGGGAAAACTCGCACAGGCTGTCATGTACGGGGCTGAGATTTATGCCATCAAGGGCAACTTTGACCAAGCGCTTGCGATGGTCCGTTCCATTAGCACAAAATATCCTATCACCCTGGTGAATTCAGTAAATCCTTATCGTATTGAAGGGCAGAAAACAGCAGCTTTCGAGGTTTGCCGCGATATAGGAAAGGCTCCTGATATTCTTGCGATTCCAGTAGGGAATGCCGGTAATATTACGGCTTATTGGAAAGGCTTCAAGGAATATGATGAATACCATCAATCAGGACTTCCTGAAATGAGAGGGTTTGAAGCAGAAGGGGCAGCGGCCATTGTTCATAATCGTGTATTCGAGGAACCGGAGACGCTGGCCACGGCTATTCGTATCGGTAACCCAGCAAGCTGGGAATTTGCTGTTGCCGCTGCAGAGGAATCGAACGGGCAGATAGATGAAGTATCTGATGAGGAAATCATTCATGCCTATAAGCTGTTGGCACGCAAGGAAGGTGTGTTCGCAGAACCGGCCTCCTGTGCTTCTATCGCCGGTGTAATTAAACAATTACAGAATGGTCAGATGAAGAAAGGGCAGACAGTAGTGGCTGTTTTGACAGGCAATGGGCTGAAGGATCCGAATACAGCAGTCGAATACGGGCATATCACTCCTGTCGTCATTGAAAATGATGAGGAGGAGCTGGTACGGCATTTCGGGAGTGTGGTTTCATCATGAACCAGCCTCCCATGCTGCGCATTCAAATTCCAGCCAGTACGGCTAATCTTGGACCTGGGTTTGACTCGCTTGGAATGGCGCTTGGCCTTTACTTGACGATTGAGGCCTCTCAATCAGACAGATGGGAGGTTATCATAGACTGCAAAGAGCTTCAAGGGCTGCCGGCAGATGAATCGAATTATCTCGTTCGGATGGCGCAAAAAGCGGCAGCATTCTATGGAGCAGAGATGCCTCCGTGCCGATTAAAGGTTAAAAGTGACATCCCGTTGGCAAGGGGACTCGGCAGCAGTGCTTCCGCCATTGTGGCTGGGATTGAGCTCGCTAACGCCTTTTGCTCTCTTAAATTGGATGAGGAGGAAAAGATGCGTTTTGCCGCCATAGAGGAGGGTCATCCGGATAATGTCGGAGCGGCCATTTATGGCGGATTGGCAGTTGGTATTCAGGGAGAGAATGGTGCTGAAGTTGTCTCCTTGCCAGTTGTCGGGGTTGCGGCTGTTGTGGTGATTCCAGCATTTGAGTTAAAGACAGAGCAGTCGAGGTCCGTCCTCCCATCAGAGCTTGCCTTTGGACAAGCTGTTTCAGCGAGTGCTGCGTCGAATACATTTGTTGCTGCTGTCTGTGCAGGCAACTGGGCGCTTGCTGGCCAGATGATGGAGATGGATCAGTTTCATGAGCCTTACCGCGCTAAACTAATGCCATATTTCGCTGATGTCCGGAGAATCGCCAAAAAATATGGGGCATATGGGACCGCTGTCAGTGGAGCGGGACCAACCATTTTGTCCATTGCCAACTTAGAAAAGGTTCCTGCTATCTATGATGCGCTTCAAGCCTCTTTCCCGGATATGTCCGTTCATCAGGTGCAGTTGGTGAATCATGGTCCTGTCGTAAGGACCATTAAATAAAAAAGGTTCTTTTTCAAGTGTTGGGGTAGAGTCTTTTTGCTCTATCCCTTATCCTAATGAATCGCCGATGTTTTTATATTGATGATGGAGAAGGATTCTCGCGCGGAATCGGGTGAAATTCCGATAGCCAAATCCATTCCGTTTCATGACCTTTGTCAAATTGTTTAAGCCTTCCACAAACCCATTCGAGTAATTGAACTCGAAGCGATTTAAGATTTCTCTTTCCCAGTTTCGATACGTTTGGACTGTCTTGCTCAATTCAGGAATGCCACTCTCTTCTACCTTCTGATAGAACTTGCGAAGTTCTTTCTGCGTCTCCACAATCCCATTTTCTCCATTTTCTTTTGCCTTATAAAACCAAGTATAAAAGGCTTCCTTGAGCTCATACGCTTTCTGGAGCTCAGGGGAAAAGCTGAAGTATCGCTGAAGAAGCCATTGGTCTTTCTCCGTTAATTTATGAGCAGCTTTATGAAAGATATAGCGGGCTTTCTTGCATTTCTTTCGGTCATATTCATGCCACCTGGCCTGTTCCCTCACTCGAACCCGATCCAGCGCCCAATTCATATATCGCACAAAGTGAAAGCTATCCGCCACAATGATGGGACGATCCAACGCCTGTTGAACCGCCGCTTTAAAGGCCTGGCTCATGTCCATGACCACCACTTTCACCTTCGCGCCGTATTGGCGCAAATAGTCCTTGATGGTGTCCTTTCGCCGGTTTGGTAGGATGTCAATTGGCTCGCGAGTCTCGGCATTTGCGATGATGAGCTGGTACTTTTCCTTGCCTGTATTCCCCTTGAATTCATCAATGGCAATCACTTCTGGTAAGGCTGACTTCCCCTTCATGGAGGACGGGACAATGGCATCAAACCGCCGGATGATGGTACTGACGGATGTGTGGTATTGAGCGGCGATTTCCTTGAATGTCTTCGCTTTGATGGCTCGTATTTGTACTTGTTGGTTCCATTCTTTTGAGAAGCGTTGATACCGATCGACAAACGGATTCTGTTCGGCAAACCTTTTCCCGCATTGACAGGCATACCGGCGTTTACGATACTGGAGAATCGTTGGTCGTTCCGCCATTTTCAGATGTCGAACGGACTGGATGCGATAATCATGAACCTTCCCTGTTTTCTCGCCGCATCTTGGACAAATATGCGGGGTCAGGGGCATCTCCACGGTCATTTCAAAAACACCATGATCATTTACCTTGGACTTTATCACCTTAACGTCTTCTAAACCTGGCAATGTTATGTTAAAATTCAAGAGCACACATCTCCTTTTCGACTTGTTTCTCGACAATTCAAGTATAAGAAAAGTGGAGCATGTGTGCTCTTTTTTTATGTCCGTTTTTTGTGGACACCCCAACATTTAGTATAGAACCATAAAAAAACAGCGGTTCCCATTGAGGGACCGCTGTTTATCGTTTTGGTCATTAGAATACTTGTTCTACTTCTACAACGCCAGGAACTTCTTCAAGTAGGGCACGCTCGATGCCTGCTTTCAGCGTGATAGTGGAACTAGGGCAGCTTCCGCATGCTCCTAAAAGACGCAGCTTCACGATACCTTCATCCACATCAACCAGTTCACAGTCGCCGCCATCGCGAAGAAGAAATGGACGCAACTTATCAAGAACGTCTTGTACTTGATCAAATAACTCTTGTTCTGCCAAGGCTATCGACTCCTTTCCTAATCATATTATAATGATTTTGCCATGAAAAAGCTATCCACATTCCTTGCAGATTCATTAAAATTTGTTACCGAATCCTAAATTAGGTAAGATGAGGAGAGAGAAGGAATGAAGAGGGGGAGTACCCATGAAAATGGCTGAGATCTTTGTTTATGGGGCAGAGCAGATTTGTGCCAGCTGTGTAGGAATGCCGTCATCGAAAGAGACATATGAATGGCTGGAGGCAGCGCTTTCTAGGAAGTTTCCTGAGCAGCCAATCAAGTTTACGTATATTGATATCGAAAGTCCGCCTGATGATCCGACCGTGCGCGAGATTGCTGAAAAGGTTCAAAATGATGAGTATTTTTACCCGTTGGTTGTCATGGACGGTAATGTTCTTGGGGAAGGAAATCCCCGCTTAAAATCAATTTATGAAGCATTAGAGGCTTATGGTTATAAGGGGAAATAAGGAAAGACGCTAAGGCATATGCTTTGGCGTATTTTTTTGTGGGAGAGAATCATAAATTATAGAGTGGATTTTCAAGGACGAAAGCTATGAAGAATATATTTGGCCAATAGCCGTTACAGATTTCAGACAGCTTTTTGCTTAATAGAAGGAATTTCTGAAATGGCCTCGAACATGTCTTTTAAGGGTTAAAGATTTAGGTCAGAGTGTTTAGAATTTGGCTAAGACGCAGAAAGAATGGAAGTGAGCCTATGCAAAGAAGTATTTTGCTTGTAGAGGATGACCGAGATATTAATCGTTTAGTCAAAAGCCACTTGGAACAGGAAAATTTCACGGTATATACTGCCTTTGATGGAGAGGAGGGTTTAGCCCTTTTTCAGAAGTATGAAGTAGATTTAATCTTACTTGATTTAATGCTACCAAAGCTCGGCGGGATGGACTTTCTGAAGGAAGTTAGGACAATAAATGTTGTTCCAGTCTTGATTATCTCGGCTAAAGGGAGTGATTTAGATAAAGCGTTAGGACTAGGTTTCGGTGCTGATGACTATATCAGCAAGCCTTTTTCAATGGTAGAGCTAACTGCCCGGGTACATGCCGCCATTCGCCGGTCAACACAGTACCATACTCCAATAAAATTACCTGCCCAAACAATCCTTCATTTTAAAGAGCTATCCCTTGACCTGACAACTTTTTCAGTCATCGTTAAGGGAAAGAGCATACAGCTAACCTCAAAGGAATTTCATCTTTTAAAGCTATTTATGACGAATCAGAACAGAGTTTTTACAAAGGAGCAAATTTATAGCCTCATTTGGGAGGATGACTATTATGGAAATGAGAATGTAATCAATGTCCATATTAGAAGACTTCGAGAAAAAATAGAAGCCAATCCGTCAAACCCTCAATATATCCGGACGATTTGGGGGATTGGATACAGATTAGGTGAGTGAATGACAACCATTGTAACAGGAATATTTATCGTCGTCTTGCTTGTCATCATTAGCCTTCAGTCTTACCTTTCGTGGAAAATGGCCAGGGACCTGACCAATATACGAAGGCAGCTTTCTGATGTGATTGAACATAGGACGGCTGAAAAGGTATTAATCCAGACCGATCAGAAAACCGTTAAACAATTTCTCATCCAAATTAATCGGCTCCTGGATTACAATCAGCAAGTCATTGCGGACTATGTTAAAACGAAAGAAAGTTTAAGAAAGTTATTAGCGAATATGTCTCATGATTTAAAGACCCCATTAACGGTCATTTTAGGCTATGTGGAAAAGTTAGCTGACGAGAAGAATATAAGTGTAGAAGAACGGAACAAGACACTAGGCCGACTTCATCAGAAAACACTAAATATGGCAGCCATGCTCAATCAATTTTTTGATCTTGTTAAACTTGATTCGGGGGACTATTCCATTCCGCTTAATCGGATTTCAATTAATGAGGTTTGCCGGAGGAATATACTTGATTTTTATGATTTGATGCAATCGAATCATTTTCAGGTGGAAGTTGATATTCCGGAACATCATTATTATATTCTTGGGAATGAGGAGGCCTTAAATCGGATCTTGAGCAATCTCATTCACAATGCCATTCGGTATGGAAGTGATGGAGGTTTTTTTGGGCTGGCTGTTAGAGAAGAGGGTGAGTATATTGCGATTGATGTATGGGATAAAGGAAAAGGAATTGCTAAAGTTCATCAAGAGCAGGTGTTTGAACGATTATTCACGCTCGATGATGCGAGAAATCCGGAATTTCAAGGAAGCGGACTTGGATTAAGCATAACGAAACACCTAGTAGAAGCCATGAAGGGTGACATTCACTTAAGCAGCCAACCATATGAGAAGACAATCTTCACATGTAAGTTCCATCGAATCACGTATTAAAGGAGAGGTGTTCAAGCAGAACAGCCTCTTTTTTCTATCCATAAGAAACTTAAGGAACTTGTAAGGATTGAGAAAGAAAAAAGATATGTTTACTGCTTATGATGTAAGTAGATAAAGGGAAGGAGAGAACAAAATGAACAGTGTGGTGAGAACGGCAGGATTAACGAAAAAGAAAAAAGGAAAAGACTTGGTAAGCAATATTGACCTTCATATTCATAAAGGGGAAATATACGGGCTCCTTGGCCAAAATGGAGCTGGTAAAACAACAATTCTGAAAATGCTTACAGGAATAACAAGCCCAACAGGCGGAGAGATTGAATTATTCGGACAGAGACTTAATGAACGTTCCAAGTTTATGTTGAAGCGCGTCGGAAGTATTATTGAGTATCCAGTTTTTTTTGAGCACTTAACGGCGATTGAGAATTTGAAGCTCCATTGCGAATATCTAGGCTATTATGATGAGCAAGGAATCAAGCAAGCATTGAATATGGTGCAACTAAAGGGGATTGAGGATAAGCGGGTAAAGGAATTCTCTTTAGGGATGAAGCAAAGGCTTGGAATTGCTAGAGCGATTATTACTAAGCCTGAACTGATTATTCTTGATGAGCCGACAAATGGTCTTGATCCCATTGGGATAAAGGATACGAGGGACTTGATTTTAATGCTTAACAGGGAATACGGTATAACCTTCATCCTGTCGAGTCATATTCTAGGCGAAATGGAGCAGGTTGTAGACAGAATTTGCGTCATCGATAATGGGAGACTGTTAAATGAGGTATCTTTAGAAGAGATAAGAAAGCAACGAACGGATTACATTGAGCTAATGCCGACAAATGTACAAAAAGCACTTTATCTGCTTGAACAGGAACTTCATATTTCAAATATGAAATTGCTTCAAGGGAATAAAATCCGGATTTATGATTTGACGCATTCTCAAAGTGATATTGCCAAATTATTGGTTCACCATGATATTGGCATTGAAGAAATCCAAAAACATACGAGTAACTTGGAAGATTATTTCTATGATCAAATTAATGGGGGAGATAAAGTTGTTTAATCTAATGCGATTAGAATGGAAAAAGCTAAAACGCCTTTCTGTCATTTCTGAAGTGATGATCTACTGGCTCATTCTTATGTTTATGCCCGTATTTTTCATTAAGATTGTGATGCCCTTCATGGGTGAAAGCTATGCGGCAGCCATTGAACTGAATTCGTTTATACAAATGGGACTCATATTGCTTGGGGGCTCCTTGATCAGCCAGGTTTTTATTGAAGAATATAAAAATAAAACAATCTCGCTCTCCTTCGGGTATCCGATTAGTCGGAAAAAGTTGTTTACGGCAAAAGTATTGTTTATCTACATCTTCGTCTTTCTTGCTGCCGTTGGATCGTATGTTTTTACAGGATTAACAACTTATTTGCTTGATCTGATAACTCCTATTATTAACGGCCAGCCAACAAATACGGATATATTTGCTTTTTCTAAAAGTATGATAGCTGGATCACTCATGATTCCCCTGATTAGTTTCATCCCTCTCTTTATCTTTGGTATTTTGACAAGAGGAACAATCCCAACCGTAATATGCTCTATAGTATGTATGAATTTACCTAATTTCTCGACATTCTTACATCTTAACCAGGACCTTATTCTTCTCGTGCTGTGCCTGCTAGGTGCCCTAAGCATCTTTCTTTCCATCAAAACAGCCGAAAGTGCAGGTGAACTTTAGCCGGGATTAGCAACGTCATTATTAATGTCAAAAACCCGCCTTTCTACGAAGGCGGGTTTCGAATTTTTGCAATGGGTAGCTGCTTTCTTCCTCATAGCTGGAACTGAATGATTCAGGGCTGTTCTGGAGAGCCTCTAGCCGAAGCTTGCGGAATTGGTTGACGTCCTTATTAAGCAATGGTCTTATTTTCATGCTCTTCACTCCTTTTAGAGAATTTAAAACACTTGACAAATAAGGTTAATTGTGCTAAAATTTAATATTATTAAAATTGTGTTATAATGAGATTCCCCATAGAGGGGAATCTCATTTTTTTTTGTGGAGGGATATCAATCATGAGCCAAACGAAAGCAAATTTACCCTTGTTGATTTCCGCCTTTGCCCGTGCTTACCACAGTAAGTATGATACGCCAGTTATCTTTAATGATAGCTTGGCCGGGAAACTTATAACGGATGAGGAATATGAGGCAATAAGCGAGCAAATGGTGCAGGGCATCCGCTATTTTAACCCTGAGATTGCTGCTAAATATAATGGACAGCCGGATGAATTGCTGAAGTATATTACACAGGTTCAGCTGGCTCCAACGACCCTGTCTCGTTCAGCTTATTGTGAGAAGGTATTAAAGCATGAGTGTATGCTCGGGGCCTCTCAATATGTCATTCTTGGGGCAGGGTTTGATACATTCAGCATTCGTGAAAGGGAAGCACAGTCCATTGATATCTTTGAGGTTGATCGGCCGGCAGTTCAGGAGCTGAAAAGGGACAGGCTGAATAAGGCGAATTTGCCAATTCCGTCTCATCTTCATTTTATCCCGATGGATTTTGAAAATGAATTCTCCCCTGAGGGTCTTATTCAAGAGGGCTTTAAAAAGGTGAAGACCTTCTTCAGCCTGTTAGGTGTCTCTTATTATTTAACTGAAGATGCCTTAAAAGAGCTGCTCATTGAACTGTTTTCACTCGTACCTGAGGGAAGCTCAATTGTGTTTGATTATGCTGATGCGAATACATGGGATGGACATGGCGTTGCAAATCGTGTAGAGAAATTCGTGCAGCTGGCACAAGCGAGCGGTGAGCCAATTAAATCCTGCTATACGTATAGAACAATCGAGAGGCTAGTAGAAGAGGCAGGTCTGCTTGTTTATGAGCACTTGACTCCGGAGATGATTGACGAGCAGTTCTTCGGTGAGCGGGATGATTATTTATCCGCGTTTGAAACGATTCATTTCATTCATGCGGTCAAGAAATAGGATAACAGGAAAGGCAGGTTGCAATAACCTGCCTTCTTCTCATCCATTGTGATATTTGTACATCCACAGAACACCGGATTTTAGCACTCTGGCCATTCTGCCAGTAATTGGGCGCTCCGCCATGAGCCCGAAGCCGTGCTTCTTTCCTAAGGACCCAAGAATACCCTTAAGCTTGATTGGCGGAAACGATTCTGGAAGCGGCTCATTGGCCCATTTCTTCAAGAGAACTTGATAGATTTGCTCGGCTTGGCCTTCAGCAAGCTGGGCGCTTGGCGCATGTCCGAGGGATGCGCAGTCACCGACCACAAATACGTCCGGGTATCCAGGAATGGTGTGCTGCGGCGTCAGGATGATTTTGTTTCCTTTGTCCTTCTCGACCGGCATATTCCGAACTGGTTCAACAGGCTGGATTCCGGCAGTCCAGACGATGGCATCACAGTGGACAACCTCATCATGGTTATAAAGAATATTCGGTTCAATCCTTGTGATGTTGCTGTTATGGACCAAGGTGACATTATGTTCAACAAACCAGCTTTCGACATAGTTACTTAGCTTCGCCGGGAAGGTGGAGAGAATCTTGTCGTTCCGGTCATAAAGGCGGATATCCAAATCTGGCCGGCCTTCAATCAATTCGCTTGCCAGCTCGATACCGCTCAGTCCACCTCCAATAATCGCAACCACTTTTCCATGCCCTAAATTATTCAATGCCTGATAGGTGCTTCTTGATTTGTCAATCGATTGGATGCTGTACGTGTAATCAGCTGCTCCAGGGATATTATGATGATTATCCTCGCAGCCGAGACCGATGATTAATTCATCATAGGCAAGGGGTTCATCCTGTGTGAAGAGGATTCTCTTTTTTTCTAAATCGATTGAGCCGACTTCGCCGTATTTGTATGAAATGCGTTCATGCTTCGGGAATGAAACACGGATGGCATGGTCAGATATGGAGCCGGCGGCAAGGGCGTAGAATTCCGTTTTTAAGCAATGGTAAGGGACGCGGTCAACAAGTGTGACATGTATATCATCTGGAAATTGATTATCGGTCAATTTGTTGAGCAGTCTCATCCCACCATATCCACCACCGAGGATGACTAAGTTTTTCATGGCTATGACTCCTTTGCTGGGTTATACAGGTTCGTTTTCATGCTGCGATTATTGTCTTGTTTGTGGTTTTAGGTTCTTCCTTCTCTATCTTACCAAAATATTCAGACGAAACATCAACGAGAAGGTTAAGCGCTGTCAAAATAATATTTAGTTTTTTAAATTAATTAATAATATTCTAAAATTCCCTCCAAAAGTATATCGAATTACCGCGAAAATAACAACCAAAAGTGTCCAATTATTGAAAAGTATCTCAGTATCCAGTCAGTTGATCAGGTCTCAACTAATTGACTATTCATGCAAAAGAGAGTAGGATGTAGAGTTGAAATAAGGGGTGAGAGTTCATGAAGCCAATCATCGAGTTTTGTATAAGTAATCTTGCCAGCGGGGCACAGCCTGCGATGGAAATTCTCGACCGTGATCCGAACTTGGATGTCATTGAATATGGCTGTCTCAGTTATTGCGGCATTTGTTCAGCGAGCATGTATGCCCTGGTGAACGGTGATGTGGTGACCGGGGATACACCGGAAGAGCTAGTAGATAATATTTATCAGTATATTGAAGAAAATCCAATGTTTTAAGACATAAAATAAAGGGAGGCAGTGCTTGCTAAGCGCTGCCTCCCTTTCTTAATAAACATCGAAATCTTCTTCATCCTTATGAGCTTTTGCATATTCCTCTGTGTAAGGATCCTCTTCATACGGCTTCAAATCACCGAATGTCGTCATAATTCCTTCCTCATCAAGGATATCCTTCAGCTGTTCGAGCTCTGCTGTCGGATAGATTTGGACATTCTTTCCGTCCATATCATTTCCAGCAAAATTCTCGATATCCTCCACATAGCCGATATGCTCATCAGAATTTAAATACACTTGGTCATAGTGCTCCTTCGGGTCGTAATAATCTGAAGGGGAGTCAGAGGTTCCCCATTCTGATACGGCCTGCCAGGAATCCTCTTCATCGAATCCGATTGTTTCTGTTGGATGTTTTTTACTATAGAGAGGATGCAAAACCTCCTCTTCGACAGGACGGGTATGTGAGACGACCTGATCAGGGGTATGCTCGACACAATACTCGGTGAACGGAACCGCCTCAAGCCGTTCAAAGGGAATATCCTTGCCGCAGACTATGCATTTTCCATATTCCCCTTTCTCGATGGCTTTAAGGGCTTCTGTAATATTCTTATGTTCCTCTTCAAAGAGTTCATTCAGGGCAATATCCTTCTCGCGTTCATATAATTCTGTCCCAGTATCGGCGGGATGGTTATCATACACGGAGATCTCTCCGACATAATTATAAAAGTTCTCATCCTTATGCAAGCCAAAATGGTCATTTAAGGATATATGCTCTTCGACTTCCTTTTTCCGTTCCGTTAGTTTGTTCTTTAAGGCGGAAAGCTGTTCAGATGAAAGCAAATGCGGACACTCCTTTTTAGGTATTCTGTCTCTTTATTGTCCGTCATTCCCGAGCGCTTTATGTGTCTCCATATTATGGGTTTAGGCAGATGTGTCTTTCGGTTGAGAGTACCGAGGTTTATGTATATACTAAATCTAGAGGATTTTTGATTTCCTTCTATACTTTGACAAAAGGGGGAAGAATAAATGTCAGCAGAAGTGATTATCGTAACAGAAGCAGCAGCTATTCAAATAAATGAAATGATCAAGGAGAGCGGGGAAGAGCAGCCCCATTTGCGTGTCGCCGTACATGGCGGCGGATGCAGCGGTCTCTCCTATGGCATGAATTTCGAACAAGAGAAGAAGGAAGACGATATCGAAACGATTCAGCATGGCATTAGCTTTATCGTTGCCAAGAACGATGCGGCTATTCTGAATGGAACGCGAATTGACTATAAGCAATCGATGCTAGGCGGCGGATTCACAATTGATAATCCTAATGCGATTGCCTCATGTGGCTGCGGCTCCTCCTTCAGAACGAAGACAAACGCCGGTACACCGGAGGAATGCTAAAGATTTTCTTCATCAAGAAAAAGACAAAAGAAGACCTCTTCAGGCAGCTGTGCAATAGAAGCAGAGCAAATCTGAAGAGGTTTTTTTTCTTATTGTAGGTGCCGGCAGCTGTTTACCGGAGAATGTCTTTGATTCTAAGAGGTAGAGGGAAGCATTAATTGATCACTAGCAGCTTTCCTAACGAAAACAGACTATCATTTTGATCGATTGAATGAACGCAAAAAGAAACAGGCCATGAAATCAATTCATGACCTGTTTTATTCTAATCAATCCTTAAACATGCTAGTGCTGTGCAGCGGCTGCACGCGTGCTTTTGGATCCATATAGGCTTTTGCATTATTGATAGCCGTTGGAGCTTCGCCAAATCCGCTGGCAATCAGTTTAACTTTCCCATCATAGGTACAAATATCACCCGCAGCATAGATGCCTGGTATATTTGTTTCCATTCGGCTATTTACAACGATGGAATTCTTCTCGATTTCAAGACCCCATTCCTTAATTGGTCCCAAGGAAGAGACAAATCCATAAGTGACAAGTACATCGTCGACATCAATAATTTCTTTATTCTCGCCATTGGCTTCCTGCAGGATGATTTGTCTAATTGCTTCCTCATCACCAACCATGTCGCAAGGTATGTACGGCGTTTTAATGGTCACATTGGATTTCTTGAGATTTTCAACGCTGTGCTCGTGTGCGCGGAATTTATCACGTCTGTGTACAAGGGTTACTTCTTTTGCGATTGGCTCAAGCATTAATGCCCAGTCAACGGCTGAATCTCCGCCGCCGCAGACAATTACTTTCTTGCCGGCGAATTTATTTAAATCATCAACGAAATAATGGAGGTTTTTGCCTTCATATTGTGATGCCTGTTCAAGCTCAAGACGGCGAGGTTGGAAAGCACCATTTCCTGCTGTGATGATAATTGTTTTGGAATAATGGATTTCTTTATCGGTTGTCAGCTTAAAGACCCCGTCAGCTTGTTTTTCCACTTTTTCGACTGCTTGCTCTAAGCAAATGGTCGGATCAAACTTAGCGGTTTGTTCTTTCAAATTATCCACTAAGTCCTGTGCGAGAACTTTAGGGAATCCTGCAACATCATAAATATATTTTTCAGGATAAAGGGCTGACAGCTGACCGCCTAGCTGCGGCAGGCTCTCAATAATTTTCACGGATGCTTGGCGCATTCCGCCGTAGAAAGCCGTGAATAACCCAACAGGTCCCCCTCCTATTATGGTCACATCATAGATATTTTGATCTTCTTTCACATGAAAACCTCCCATTGATTAAGAATGAATCTTTACTAATAGTAACACAAATGGAACATTCTACGCTTCTTTAAAGGAAGCAAGTACCTATATGACTATGATAAAATTTAATATTAATAAAATTCAGACAATAAATCAATAGGCTGAAATAGTAAGTCATCAGACATGTTGCTTGAAAAATAAGCCAAAAGGGAATATAGTAAGTTTATAGAAAAATGTTAAGGTTTTGTGACATTCATGTAAATGTTAGTGAACAATATCACAATGCCTTAATTAGTGATATATCATAAATGAAAACGAAAAGGTGGAAGTGATTGAATTGAAAAAGCCTCAAATCGTCATTTTAGGTGCTGGATACGGCGGGCTAGTAACAGCGGTTCGTCTACAAAAGAAATTAAATGTGAATGAAGCGGAGATTACACTCATCAACAAGCATAATTATCATTATGAAACAACTTGGCTGCATGAAGCATCCGCAGGAACTCTTCATCATAATCGAGTACGCTATGAGATTCCTAGTGTAATAGATAAGAGTAAAGTGAAGCTTGTTGAAGATACCGTTATTGAAGTGAATAAGGAAGCTAAAACCGTTGTTTGCGAGAACAATAAGGAAATTCCATATGACTATCTTGTCATCGCCCTTGGTGCTGAGTCCGAAACATTTGGCATTGAAGGATTGAAAGAGCATGCCTTCAGCATTTCAAGTGTGAATAAAGCACGTCACATCCGCAAGCATATTGAACATCAATTTGCTTTGTATGCTCAAGATAAGAAAGAAGAACGATTGACAATCGTCGTAGGCGGAGCCGGCTTCACAGGCATCGAATTCATTGGCGAATTGGCAAACCGTGTTCCTGGTCTTTGCAAGGAATATGATATTGACCAGAAAAAAGTTCGTATTATCTGTGTAGAAGCGGCACCGTCTGCTCTTCCAGGATTTGACCCGGAACTTGTTTCTTATGCGGTCGCAAGACTTGAGAAGAAAGGTGTCGAGTTCATGATTGGTACACCAATCAAGGGCTGTACAGAAGAAGGCATCATTGTCGGCAAAGGCGAGGAAGAAACAGAAATGATTCCGGCAGGTACTGTCGTATGGGCTGCAGGGGTAAGAGGAAGCAGTATCATTGATAAATCCGGATTCGAAAACATGCGCGGCCGTGTCAAAGTTGAGCCTACATTGCTAGCTCCAGGACATGAGGATGTATTTGTGATCGGAGATTGCTCATTGGTCATCAATGAAGAAATCAACCGTCCATACCCTCCAACTGCCCAAATTTCTATGCAGCAAGCGGAGGTTTGTGCGAAGAATATCGTTGCCCTTGTTCGCGGCGGCCAATTGGAGAACTTCGAATATAAACCAAAAGGTACGGTATGCTCCCTTGGAGATGACGATGCAATTGGTGTTGTATTCGGTAAGAAGCTCAAAGGCACAAGCGCATCCATTATGAAGAAAGTCATTGATAACCGTGCGCTCTTCATGGCTGGCGGCCTATCCTTGATGCTGAAAAAAGGGAAATTTAAATTCTTGTAATGAAAAGAACAGAAACTGTCCTTCTATGTGGAGGACAGTTTTTTTTATATAATGGAGACAAAACAAGAAATAAGGGAGGAACTATGGGAGAGAGAAGCAAGCATGTATGGCTTGGTGTATGCGGGGTTGTAATTGCGGAAGATGGGAAATGGCTTGTCGTGAAGAAGACATATGGCGGGCTGAAGGGGAAATGGTCATTGCCAGCTGGATTTGTTCAGCCCGGAGAGACTGCTGATGAAGCGGTTGTCCGTGAAGTGAAGGAGGAAACGGGCATTGATACGGAAGTAATTGGCCTATTTGGACTGCGCACTGGGGTAATCAAGGATCAAATTAGCGATAATATGCTGATGTTTTTGTTGAAGCCGACCTCTCATTCTATAAATGTCCAGCTTTCAGAGCTGTCAGAGGCTGTCTTTATGGATGAGATGGAGATCAAGAGAGATCCTGACAGTTCCGTTCTTCTTACGGAATTAAATGAGAAACATACATCTTTACATAAGAAACCGCTGCAAGGGAAGAATCCCGGGGACATCTTTCAATATACATCCTATAAATTGTTCATTTAGTGAGAAATCCGAAGCATTTAAATGTAAGAGTATGATGTATGCGTTTACATGGGACAGAATGGAGGATTGGAAACCTTTTCAATTCCCTCTTTACCTGTTATATTATCAGAAAATTCAAATATTTTAACAGGGGGTTTTAACCGATGAAAAAAGCCAATCATCCATGCCCGTATTGTGCAGGTGCCGGTTATTTTCAATTGTTGCTGGGCGGATCAGAGACATGCTCCTGCTGCAGCGGGAGCGGTAAAATGTCGGAACGGAAATAATGAAAGATATTCATTTGGAATGATATCCTAATTGACGAAAATTCTTCCTTCTTATACACTTACTCATGTATGAGATAAGAGAGGGGAATGAATGGGGATGTCGATTCCGTTAATGGTGATTTCGATTGTGCTTTTCTTTATTTTGTTTTTTGGATTGGGGTTTATCCTCAATATGCTCTTTAGAAAAACGTGGATTATGGCAGTGGTTTATCCAATCATTGCTTTATATATTACCGGGGACTTGAGAGTAAGCGAATATGTCACAAACTTCTCATCGAGCATGAGTTTTCTCTGGGAGAGAGTGCAAAGTCTTGCTGTAGCTGATGCTGTCATTCTGCTTAGCGGTTTTGCCGGTTCAATTGTGTCAGGATGGGTCATTCGAATACTGAGAGTTAGAGGGTATAGGATGTTTTAAGGAAGTCATTCGTGCGATTGCCTCGCATTAATGGCTTTTTTTTCATTATTGATTGATTTCGAAGTAGGGATAGGAATAGTTAACTTGGGAAGACTGGTTTATGTGAGAGGAGTGTATCGAACATGAATCTATTTCTATCCCTATGCAAGAAAGCGGGGATATGTCTTTTGTTCATCAGCGCGGTATGGGTGACCTGGTCACATTTCACTGGTCTGCCTATTCGTGATTATATAAACCAGTCCTTCCTGACAAATCTATTCGGATACATGGAACCGGTTCATATTGATCGCGTCTCTGCCGCGACCTTGGAGGAATCAAAGGACTGGAGCCAGTACCGTTCCTATGAAGTGATTGCAACAGGCTATACGGCAGGCTATGAATCAACTGGGAAAAAACCCGGTCATCCGGGTTATGGAATCACGTATTCCGGTGTAAAAGTTAAACGGGATCTTTACTCAACCATTGCTGCTGATACGACGGTCTTTCCAATTGGAACAATTCTTTTTATCCCGCATTATGGATATGGAGTTGTAGCAGATACTGGTTCAGCCATTAAAGGAAATAAGATTGACCTTTATTATGATACGGTGCAGGATGTCTATCAGGAATGGGGCAAAAAGAAGCTGGAGGTTTATGTTATCAGTATGGGCAAGGGCAATCTAACAGAAGCAGAGCTGACCGCCTTAAATGATACGGAAAGCTTGCAAGTGTTCAGAAACCAAATCAACAGGAAAAAATAAATTTGTTCTCTATGCAAGTGAACCTTTACCAAAAGGTTCACTTGCTTATTTTTTTGAGTTGTTTAGGGGAGGAGTTCTATATCAACATTTTTTGAAACTTAGCCTATAATATAGGAAGAGGAGGAATGCAAATGTTTATCGTCAAAAATGAAGATCCATCTGTAGTCTCGATTCCTGTACTGGTGACAGGAGTGTTTGGCCATCCTGTCACATTGTCTGCGAACCTCTCTGACGGAGATAAGCTCTTGAATGGCAAGCTGCAAGAACTAGCCAAATCAGGTGATGTTTCCGCGAAGATGAAGCAGATTTCCTATTTACATACATTAGGCTTGATGAAGCCCGAGCGTCTTGTGTTTGTCGGCCTAGGCAAACAGAAGGAGCTTTCATTTGAAAGCCTGAAGGAGGCATTCGGCGCCCTTTTCCAAGACATGGAGAAGAGAGGCTGGACCCGTATTGCGGTGGACCTAGAGTCTTTTGTCACTGAAACCATTACGCCGGAGGAAGCCGCATTTGCCTTAAGTGAGGCATTTGCTTTATCAACCTATCAATTTGAAGGCTATAAGAAGAAGAAGAAGAATGAACAGCCTCGTCAAATTGAGGAAATCACCGTATACACTGAGCGTGATCATGCGGTGATTGAATCTGCCCTCTTTGTCGGCCATACGTATGGGAAGGGGACAAACTCTGCCCGCAATCTGGTTAATTTGCCAGGCAATATGCTAACAGCGACTGATATGGCTAATTACGCTCAGGGACTTGCTGAAAAATATCATTTTGAATGTGAAATCCTAGAGAAGAGCGAAATGGAAGAGCTCGGAATGGGTGCCTTGCTGGCGGTCAACCAAGGGTCTGAGGAACCGCCGAAGATGATTGTCCTTAAATACCAAGGAAAAGATGAGTGGACAGATGTAATAGGCCTTGTCGGCAAGGGAATTACCTTTGATACGGGCGGCTACTCCATCAAAACGAAGGCCGGTATTGTCGGCATGAAGACAGATATGGGCGGAGCAGCAGCCGTGCTGGGCGCAATGGAAATCATCGGTGAATTAAAGCCTGAGCAGAATGTCGTTGCTGTCATTCCATCAACTGATAATATGATCTCCGGCAATGCCTTTAAGCCGGATGATGTGATTGTCTCCATGAGCGGCAAAACCATTGAGGTATTGAATACAGATGCGGAAGGAAGACTCGTCTTGGCTGACGCAGTGACCTATGCGAAGCATCATGGTGCGAATTATCTTGTCGATGTAGCTACTTTGACAGGCGGTGTCATTACAGCGCTCGGCGTGGAAATGACTGGGGCCATGACGAATGATGAACACTGGTTTGAGGAAGTCCTTTTAGCATCCGAAGAAGCGGGTGAACCAATGTGGAGACTTCCAATAACAGAGAAGGACAAGGCGCGTGTCCGCGGCAGCCAAATTGCCGACCTTAATAACTCTCCAGGCTCTGAGGGACATGCCATTATGGGTGGAGCGTTCGTTGGAGAGTTTGCGGAAGAAACCCCATGGGTGCATCTAGATATTGCCGGCACCTCTACAAGAAATCGTTCCTATGAGCTTGGACCAGCAGGAGCGACTGGCGTGATGGCAAGAACGCTTGCGACACTTGTTGAGCGCTTCGGCCTTGAGGAAACGGATTAATCGTATGTTGATTGGGAGGAGGGCTCCGCTAAGAGCGGTGCCTTCTTTCCTTTG
Source organism: Gracilibacillus sp. Marseille-QA3620 (assembly GCF_054950035.1). Lineage (NCBI taxonomy): Bacteria > Bacillati > Bacillota > Bacilli > Caryophanales > Bacillaceae > Gracilibacillus > Gracilibacillus sp. Marseille-QA3620. The sequence continues at coordinate 3,599,150 of NZ_CM143102.1, read as the reverse complement.
GACCGTAAAACTTACCGCCCGAAATGGTTATACGCCCTTACAAGCTCATGCGTTTATGCATACATAATAGTGTAGGCATTAAACATACAGGAGGTATTCTTAAGATGAATCCAGACATGATGATGATGAGCAGACAATGGGGAAGACCATGGGGAAGACCGTGGGGGAGACCATGGGGAGGCCCTTATTTCGGAGGTCCATTTGGGGGCTTTGGTGCGGGATTGGCAGGTGGATTGCTAGGAGGAGCACTGGCTGCTCCACTCTTCTACGGTCCATTCGCAGGCGGTTTCTTCTGGTAGAATAAATAAAAGCCAGCAGTGTCCCTGCTGGTTTTTTCAATTCATACATATGGATGGCAGGAACAAAGTGAATACATGAAGAAATAGTAGAATAGCAAGGATTATGGATAGAAGGGTATGGTTGCATGAAGGATTATGAAAATACATTAATGGGCACTCTCGGAATTGACATTATTGAGGCAGGAGAAGGGAAAGTGGTTGCGACGATGCCGGTGGATGAACGGACCCATCAGCCAATGGGCCTGCTCCACGGCGGCGCATCAGTGGCCTTAGCTGAAACTGTTGCAAGCATGGGAGGATTCTTACTCGTTGATCCTGATCATGAGGCAGTAGTCGGACTCGAAATAAACGCCAATCATATTAAGAGCAAGCGTGAAGGAATCGTCACTGCCACGGGCACGATTCAGCACAAAGGAAGAAAAACGCAAATTTGGGAAATACGCATCACGGATGAAGAGGATGAATTAATCTGCATCAGCCGCTGTACGCTTGCTGTGATACAGGTAAAGAAATGAGAGTGAAATTGCATTTCTTTATCCTGGAAGAATATCAATGAAAAAATAGCATTTCTTCATACAAAGAAAAGAACCGGGGCAATCCCAGGTTCTTTTCTTATTTCTTATTCTCAGATACTTGTCTAGTTTTTTTATAATCATCACGAACGGTCATCTTGGAAAGCTTGACGCCAGTGTTATACGCTGCCCGGCTAATTAAGTGTCCGGCAACAGGTGCTGTCATGAAAATAAAGATAACAGCTAAGAGAATTCGGGAGTTAAAATGTCCTTTAACCACCCAGAAGTACAGAAAAGTTCCAATCAAGACAAAGGAAACAGCCAATGTGGAAGTCTTGGAAGCAGCATGGCTTCTTGTGTACACATCAGGCAAGCGCAAAATTCCTAAAGCGGAAATAACCGCAAGCAAGGAACCGATTACGACGATGCCGATAAACAAATAACTATAGATCTCGTTCATTTTCGATGATTTCTCCCTTCTCCAGGAATTTAGAAAAAGCGACCGTTCCAGTGAAGGAGAGAATACCAATCAGTAAGATAACCTCAAGGAACATGGATGTGTCCAGAAGAATGGACAGGACAGCAATCATACAGATTAAATTGGTTCCGATGGCATCAAGTGCGATGACACGGTCAGGAATGCTTGGCCCTTTAATCACCCGGTAGACGAGCATGCCCATCGAGATGGTAATGCATAATAATGCTAATTGCAGCATGAAATTTAGCATTATTCACTCACCTCCTTGATGACTCGTTCGAAGGAGTTACGAATTCCATCCGTCATTTCATCGATTTCCCCGACATTCAGTGCATGAATGTATAGGGTCTTATTATCTGGTGAAATATCCATGACCAATGTTCCTGGTGTTAAGGTAATCATGTTCGCCAGAAGGGTGATTTGCCAATCCTTCTTTAAACTTGTTTCATAGGTGAAGATTCCAGGTGTCAATTCGAGCTTAGGACGAAGAATGGTCTTAAAGACATCAAAGTTCGCAATGAACAGCTCTTTAATAAAAATCAATAGGAGCTGTATAACAGCGACAACCTTCCGCAAGTAAAAGGGGGTATCAAAGAATCTCCTGAACAAGTAAAGAATGATGGCCCCTAATAAGTATCCGATAATAAAGGATGAACCCGTCGCAGACGTGGTAAGGAACATCCAGGTTAATGCTAGAATCATGTTTAATATAATTTGATAGGACATATCGTCATCACTCCTTAAGCACGGCTTGAATATAGTCTGAAGGGTTCGTTAACACTTGAACAGCATCTGAAACATATGTGTAGACAGCCTCAGAACCAATGCCATATGCAATGGAGACAGCAATCAGAATACTGATTGGCAGCAATAAGAAGCGAGTGTCCTTTTTCTGTTCCGGGGCGAGCTCATATTCTTTTTTCTCTCCCCAAAAGGCATAGATGAAGATTCTCATGACGGAGTATAGGACAATTAAGCTTGAGAAGAGAACGATAAGTCCTCCTGCATAATGACCGGCTTTAAAGGCTCCTTGTATGATCATCAGTTTCCCGGCAAAGCCGCTGAAAGGCGGAACACCGGCTAGAGAGATGGCTGCAATGAAGAATAGCCAGCCAAGGAATGGATGTTGATGCATAAGACCGCCCATTCGTTTCATATTGCTTGTTCCCGTTTTGGCAATCATCATGCCAATGAGCAGGAAGAGGGCTGATTTGATCAGCATGTCATGTAAGGTGTACATCACTGAACCAGCGAGGGACTCTGTATTCATAATAGAGATACCGAAAAGGATAACCCCAATTGCAACGACAATATTGTAGATAATGATTTTCTTAACATCCATATAAGCCAAGACACCGATGCAGCCGAAGATAATGGTCAAAATGGCCAAGTACAGCATGATGGAATGGGTGTATTCAGGATGATGGTAGAAAAGAGTTGTGAATGTACGAAGAATGGAGTAAATCCCGACCTTCGTCAATAAGGCACCGAATAATGCCAGTATTGGAATAGGCGGTGCATAGTAGGAGCCCGGCATCCATACATAAAGCGGGAAGATGGCCCCTTTTAAGCCGAATACGACCAAGAATAGGATAGCGATGACCGTAATAATTGCTGGCTGGTCAATCTCTGCAATTCTTTGTGATATATCTGCAATATTCAATGTGCCGACAACAGAATATAGTAAGGCGACCGCAACAACGAACAAGGCAGATGCAATAACATTTACGAGCAAATATTTAATGGTTTCCCTTAATTGAATCTTCGTTCCGCCTATAACAAGGAGCACATAAGAAGACATCAGCATAACTTCGAAGAAGACGAATAAGTTGAAGATATCTCCTGTTAAGAAGGCTCCATTAACTCCGACAATCAGGAATTGAACGAGAGGGTAGTAGAAAAATCTCTCCCGCCCTTCATCGATGTGTTTAAACGAATATATTAAAACGGAAAAGACAATGATCGATGTAACGAGTACGAGCAAGGAAGACAGCATATCAGCGACAATGCTGATGCCGAATGGTGCATCCCAGCTGCTTGCTTGCATTACTTGTATTCCGTTTGTTTTTACTTCAATGACAAGGGAGATGGCAATCACGATAGAAATGATGGCCGATACCAGGGAGACAACCCTTTGTGCATTGACCTTGCGTGCGAGGAAAATCAAGAAGATTCCCGTCAGCAAGGGAAGCAATATTGGTAATATGACAAAATTATTCATAAGACTTATTTCCTCTCAACTGATCCATATTATCGGTTCCAAGCTCCTGGTACGAACGATAGGCCAATACAAGGAAGAAGGAAGTGACCCCGAAGCTGATAACAATAGCTGTAAGGATCAATGCCTGTGGAAGCGGGTCGACATATGACTTGGCATTCTCACTTAAGATTGGGACAGCACCTTGCTTTAATCCGCCCATGGTTAAGATAAGCAAATGTGCGGCATGACTTAAAAGCCCAGTTCCGACAATGATGCGCAATAAGCTTTTCGATAACACCAAGTAAGTAGCAATGGTGAAAAGAATTCCGACAACGATAGACATTAAAATTTCCATTATTCACTCTCCCCAATTGTCTGGATAATGGTCATTGTTACGCCGATTACGACTAAGTAAACCCCTGTATCAAACAGGACAGCTGTGTGAAGGGATGTGTGGCCAAACAGCGGCAAATCGAAATAGTGATAGGCGTGTGTCAGGAATGGAGCATCAAAGAATAATGCCCCTGTTCCTGTACCGACGGCAAATACAAGTCCCACTGCCACAAGCAATAAATAGTTTACAGGCAGAATGGCTTTAACGGTTTTTAAATCAAAGGCCAAGAGCAGCAAAATGATGGCCGATGATGTCATCAATCCCCCGATAAACCCTCCGCCAGGAGTATAGTGACCGGCAAAGAAGATATGAATCGAGAATAGGACAATCACAAATGTGGCTACCTTTGTGACGGTTTGCAGGATTAAATCATTCGTCTTCATTCTGTCCCTCCTCTTCTTTCAAGACGAAGCTTGATCATCGTATAGATACCAATGGCTGCAATCGCCAATACGGTAATCTCAAACATCGTATCCAAGCCGCGGAAATCGACGAGGATGACGTTGACCATGTTTTCCCCGCCTGCTTCTGTATACGTAACTTTCTTATAATACTCAGAGATGGATTCAAATAATTTTGTACTATGTGAAGTAAGTGCCAGAAGAGTCATCGTCAGACCGACACCAAGAGCAATTACCATATTGGTTACCTTGAATCTCATTCTTTTCTCTTTTGGTTTATATTTCGGCAAATGATAGAAGCAGAGCAAGAATAATGAAGTGGATACTGTTTCGATGACAAATTGCGTTAACGCAAGGTCTGGTGCTCTGAATAACACAAAGAGCAAGGAAACGGTATAGCCAACTGTACCAAGCAAGATGATTGATGTAAGTCTTGACTTGGCAAACAGAATCATGATGGATGCTGTTACAAGAATGACAGCGAGAATTACCTCATAGACCCCGATTGGTGTAACGGAGGTCGTATTAATAGTGAAAGCATCAAGTCTCCACATCATGTAAAGCAGGATGATAAAGGTAAATCCAAAGATATAGACTAAATAATCATGGATATTGCCATTCATGTACCCTCGTGTTAATCGGTTGGAGCCGAAGTCAGCCCAAGATAAGCCTTTATTATAGGCAGAGTTTAAGGTGTAGCGTTTTGGCATCCATTTGTAAATGCCTGTCCAGGCAGGATAGGTTTTATAAAGAATGATACCAAGGGCTATAACACCGATGGTCATCCATAGCTCACCGCTTAAGCCGTGCCACATGGAAATATGCACATGGTACGGGTCCGCTGCATAGAGGACTGGCTGAATCGCCGCTACAGCAGGTTCAATGATGGTTTCAGCAAGCATATTCGGGAAAAGTCCCCAAATAATGACCAATGATACTAAAACAATCGGCGAGATAAGCATACCAATCGGTGCCTCATGAGGCTTCTTCGGCAGCTGGTCAAGCTTCGCTTTACCAGTAAAGGTCTTAAAGAACAAAATCATACAGTATACGAATGTAAAGACACTTGCAACCCAGGCAATAACCGGGAAGAGAATTCCCCATGTTTCTAATGAAAGGAAATCAGCATTCGCAATCGTCAGGGTGCTTTTGAAGAACATTTCCTTACTCAAGAATCCATTGAACGGCGGCAGGCCAGCCATAGAGAATGACCCAATCGCGGCAATGGTAAACGTAATTGGCATGAATGTCATCAGACCGCCAAGCTTACGAATGTCTCTTGTCCCTGTTTCATGGTCAATGATTCCGACAACCATGAAGAGCGATCCCTTGAAGGTCGCATGGTTAATTAAATGGAAGATGGCAGCTGCTGTTGCGGCCATGTATACATTGGAGCCATTCCCAGTGTAATGGAGTGCCGCAGCACCCATCCCCAGCATGGACATAATCATCCCGAGCTGGCTGACAGTGGAGAAGGCGAGAATTCCTTTCAGGTCATGCTGTCGGATAGCATTGAAGGAGCCCCAAAATAAGGTGATAATACCAATGAGCCCAACAATCCAAACCCATTCAGCAGACAGGGCAAAGATTGGGCTTAATCGAGCAACCAAATAAATGCCGGCTTTGACCATTGTAGCCGAGTGTAGATAAGCACTGACAGGTGTCGGCGCTTCCATGGCATCTGGTAACCAAATATGGAATGGGAATTGGGCAGATTTTGTAAATGCACCAAGAAGGACTAGAACCATGGAGAAATAAAACAGCGGATGTTGGATTAACTCCGGAGCCATTGAAATCAACTCACGTATGCTGAAGGTATCTCCCATTACATATAAAGCGATGAAACCTCCAAGCATGGACAGACCGCCTAAGAAGGTGATCAATAACGATTTCTGTGCTCCATACCTTGATGCTTTTCGGTCATTCCAGTAGCCAATCAGCAAGAAGGAGGAAAGGCTCGTGAACTCCCAGAAGGTATAAAGAACAATCAAGTTGTCAGATAGGACAACCCCAAGCATTGCACCCATGAACAGGAGCAAAAACACATAGAAATTAACAAGATTCTCTTTCTCTTTATTCATATAGAAGACGGAATAAAGAATGACCAGGGCACCAATCCCTGTGATGAGCATAGCAAAGAGCAGGCCCAATCCATCGACATACGCATCAAAGGATATATCAAGCGATGGAATCCAGGATACGCTCTCCATGATGGTTGCGTGCTCCTTGATTGTCGGCAGCAATGTGCAAAGATAGGTGAAAATGATAACCGGAATTATCAGCACAAACCAGCCTGTATGTATTTTTCGAGTAATCTTGCCTGTAAGCGGAATACAAAATGCCGCTATAAAGGGCAGTAATATACTCCAATGAAGCATAGACATAGGATACCTCCCAATCAAGTATTTTTATATAACTCTGTTAAACATCCTTACTGCACCTATTATGCAAAGGACTGCAAAGTTCCAACATAAGGTGAAACTTCAATCAGTGGGGTGTCTTTATCCACTGATTGTACGTTAAACCAATCGGGCGCCTGTAGGCAATCTCCCGCACCGCTTCTCAGATTTTGATGGAGAGCGGAATGGCCGGTTAATGAAAATATACATCAAAATGTACTTTTAGCTAATCTTAGCATAGCAAATTATACCGTAAAATTATATTATCCTGTACTTGAAAAGACTGCCATACCTCGTTTGTAAAGTGGTTAATATATGTAGGGAAAATGAAAAAATATTTTCCTGAGGTTCGAAAACACCCATACATTTAAGCGGATTTTACACGACAATTTGTCATCCATCATTTCAATTCAGGAGAAAATGATTAGTGTGATTATTATTAGTCTTTCTCCTTATTTTTATGTTTTCAACTCTTCGTGGAAAAGAGCATTCTCCCGGCAGCATATGAGTGAGGCTATCTTATTTTTGTCTCATAGATGGAAATGATGAATCCGTATATGATTTTACCCCAATCAAAAGACAAGCTCATGAGTAGTATGATTAATAACAGCACTGGTCCTGAGGATTCATGGCTTTCTTCTTACCAGCCCAGTGCCGAATTACAAATAGGCGGGTTCATTTGTAGGAAGGAATTCTTCGAAAGTTAAGGAAAATGGGATGTATATTATTGGGATGAATAGTAAAATAGTTAAAAAGCCAATCAGTTATTTCTTGATCCTCATTAGCTCAGCTCCCTTTGGATAAAGAGGGAACATGAGCGGGAGGGGCAGAAATGTGAAGGGAGAGGGGGATGCACATGTATGAGAGAGGTGCTCATTTATTCATAGACTTTGAGTTTACGATGCCTGAAGGAAAGAATAATCCCTTTGGCTTCTATCCGGAAATTATCGAAGTCGGCTGGATCCTCGTTAAGGAGGATGAAATCATTGATCAATACACGTCCTATGTGAAGCCAGAAGCATTTCCGAGGTTAACTTCAAGATGTAAGAAATTCCTTAATATTACGGATGAACATGTAAGCCGGGGAATCTCATTTGAGGAGCTGGTTGTCTTATTGAAGAAAGTGAACAGCGAGAAGCCTGCCATTGTCACATGGGGAAATAATGATATGAAGGTGCTCTCGCAAAATTGCCGAAACCGCGGTTTTAAGATGCCGTTAACGGGTAAGCAGATTGACCTATCCAATGAGTACAAACGCTTCTTTGGCGACAAAAATCAGACAGGCTTATGGAAGGCTGTGCAGCAATATGGAAATTCGGGAAATGGCAAGCAGCACCGCGCCTTGGATGATGCCATTAATACTTATCATATTTTCCGGCTTGTTGAACAAGATAAGCGTTATCTGGATAACCATGAATCAACGACAATTGGGGATATCATTGATTTTTCCACACTGCTTAATGAACTGAAATAAAAACCAAATCTCCTTTTATGAAGATTTGGTTTTTTGTTTTATAGATTGTATTCTGATTCAAGCCTCTCAAGGCATTCGAGACTGCGTGCTGCCCAATCAGAAGGATCTTCACGCAAATCCCTCCTTAAGATGGAAAGGGCTTCAGCTAAGGAGTCCTTATAGGGCGGAAGCTCACCTTCAAATGGCTTTACCATATTTGCCGGCACATTTGTCTGCTCCAGATGAGCGAGTGCCTTTCTTTCATGAAAGAATTCCACATCCGCCTGCTTAGGATTATGAAGGTCACCCTGCATTGGGTGCTTTAGAACAGCGAGTGTCTTGACGACGATATAGCCATTAGGGCGTATTTGGGTAATCTCCCCGGCATATTTCCCTGTCTTATAAAAGGCCGTTACATAATCCCCGATTTGTAATTCACTCATATCCATCCCTCCAAAATTATGTACTCTCCTCATCATACCTTTTTACCTGGTTCACATACATGAAAAAGTCTCAACGTGAGAGGTGCTTTTTCATAGAAAATCGTGTAAAGTGAGAACTTGGAGGCAGGTAAAGATGAAAATACGACTAATAATGCTTGCAATGATCCTCCTTGGTGGAGCTGCTTGGTATTATTTCAGCAAAAATGTGGAAAACCAACAGCATGCGGAAAGCATGATGGAGCTTGACCAGACTATTTTAGAGAAAGAAGGCGACGATACAATGACAGTATTACCTCAATTCACAGACGTACAAGGCAATGAAAGACTCGTGGAAATGGTAACGAATAAAGGGAATATCAAAATTAAATTATTCCCGGAACAAGCGCCAAAAGCGGTAGAAAACTTCCTGACACATGCGGAGAACGGCTATTATGATGGCCTCATTTTCCACCGTGTTATCAATGATTTCATGATCCAAGGCGGAGACCCGAATGGAACAGGAACTGGTGGAGAAAGTATCTGGGGACAGCCGTTCGAAGATGAGTTCACAATGGATCTCTTCAACTTCCGCGGTGCATTGTCCATGGCTAATGCTGGTCCTGGCACAAACGGAAGCCAATTCTTCATCGTTCAAAAGAATGAAGTGGAATCCAACTTGCGCGGTCAAATGGAACAAGCAGGCTATCCTGCTGAAGCAGTCGAAAAATATATGGAAGTCGGCGGAACACCTTGGCTTGACCACAGACACACTGTATTCGGTCAAGTTGTCGAAGGCATGAATGTTGTCGATGACATTGCCGGAACAAAGGTTGGCCCGAACGACAAGCCGGTATATGATGTTGTTATTGAGAAAATTAATATCTTAAACTAATAATTGAGATGGAGCTGAGTGGAGTAAATCCCATTCAGCTCCATTTTTTATTTAGAGCAGCGGGGAGTTCGTTCCAAAATGATCTAGTAGAAAACAACTTAGAGCCTTTGTGCTAAGGGGGCGGGTGATTTCACCCAAATCCTTTCAGGCTAATATCCCCTAATTGATTTTTATGGTAAAGTTTAACATATAGACGAAGGGGTGAGATGAATTGAAGGAAGGTTCATTTATGTATATAGAAACTTTCGATAATCAGCAGATTCTCACGATGAATGAGGAAGCGAGAAGAATGTTGGGGGATAAGAAGAAGTCCTTGAAGATTCAAGATTACTTTGATCACTGGAATGTCTGTGAAGAATCAATGATTTCTGCCGCTGTCGATGGAATAGAAATGATTTTCTTGATGGCCAAGAAAACAGATGGAACCCATGCTTACGCTGGAATTGTCTCTGGGGAACTGGATAGCCTCACCATGAAGGTGAGGGAGATGGAACGGCTTAATCGCCATCTTGATGCTGTTATTGAGAATTCGTATGACGGAATTTATATAACAGATAAGAATGGAATTACCTTGAGGACAAATTCAGCGATTGAACGTATTACCAATATCCCGAAGGAATATTACATAAATAAGAGGACGGAAGATTTAGTGAAAAGGGGCATTTTGGAGGATTCAGTCACGAAAAAAGTGCTGGAGAAAAAGCGGACAGTTTCGGTGATGCAGCTGAACTACCTCGGCCGTGAAACCTTGCTGACAGGGAACCCCGTCTTTAATGATGAAGGTGAAATTGAAAGCGTTGTCACAAATATCCGCGATTTATCTGATTTAAATCAATTGCATAAAGCACTGCAGGAAGCCAATGAGTTAAATCAGGATTATCGTAAAGAGATTGAGCGTTTAAGGGATCATTTGGCTCAGCTAGGAGATTGGACAATTATCAAAGCAGATAGAATGATAAAGATCTATGAGATGGCTGCGAGAATTGCGAATGCAGATGCAACTGTCATTCTTTATGGGGAAACAGGAGTCGGAAAGGATGTCCTCGCTAAATATTTATACCAGCGGAGTGAACGAAGCAAATCAGGAAAATATATTAAAATCAATTGTGGTGCCCTTCCTTCAGAATTACTTGAATCCGAGCTGTTTGGCTATGCGAGCGGTGCCTTCACAGGAGCTAACAAAAGCGGGAAGCAGGGCCTGTTTGAGATGGCGGATAAAGGGGTGCTGTTCCTCGATGAGGTAGGGGAAATGTCAATGGCCCTTCAAGTAAAACTGCTCCGTGTCCTTCAAGATAAAGAAATTCAGCGGGTAGGCGGGACGGTAGCGAAGAAGGTAGATGTTCGTATAATCGCTGCGACCAATCGGGATTTACGGAAAATGGTCGACAAGGGGGAATTCCGGGAGGATTTATTCTACAGGCTGAATGTGGTTCCAATTACGATTCCTCCGCTTCGGGAAAGAAGAGAAGAGATTCTGCCGCTTGCAGACCTGAGTCTACGGCAATGCAATGAGAAATACGGTACCTATAAGCAGCTGAATAAAGATTTAAAGGCCTTTTTGTACCAATATTCATGGCCGGGCAATATTCGTGAGCTGGCTAATCTAATTGAACGGATAACACTTCTGCATATGGATGATGTTCTTGGCCTAGAGCATCTGCCTGCTGAATATCAGCCTGCTGCACCGATTGAGCTGCATAAGGAAACAGCTGTTCATTCCTTAAAGGAAGCAGCAGAGCTCGCTGAAAGGAAGGCTTTAAGCCTTGCGGCAGAGAAATACCATTCCACCTATGAAATGGCCGAAGCCTTGCAGACAAGCCAGCCGACAATCGTCAGAAAGCTAAAGAAATATAAAATTGAATTAGGTTAGCATGATCACATCGTACCTGGATAGATGTAGAGAATTCGGCAGTGGAATCTAGCAGATTACCACTGCCGAATTTTTTTTGGTGCTGGCATATTGGCATAAATCTTGCATCACAAAAGGTGAGTCCTTTCTACATAAGGAGATAAACGTTTCGGAGGTGCAAGATGGAAAACATAACTGGGCGGGCCTGGCAGCAATGGTACGTAAAGGACGCATTTCAGGATATTCCGAATCTGGGTTTATATGATTTGCTGGAGCGGTCGGCAAAACGATATTCTGAGCAACCGTGCATCATTTTTGAAGGGGAAGTATGGAGCTATGAATCTGTAAAGCGGCAGACAGATCAACTTGCGGGTGGTTTGAAGACGCTTGGATTAAAGAAAGGTGACCGTATTGGGCTTATGCTTGAGAATAATCCCATTTATGTAATCAGCTATTATGCTGCACACCGTTTAGGACTAATTGTTGTCCAGATTAATCCTCGCTACACAACGAGAGAGTTGCTGCAGATTGCCTCAGACAGTGGCTGTCGGGCAATCATTTATGACGGAACAGCTGAACGAGCAGTGAAAGAAGCACAACTAATCTATCCATTTGAGCAGACCATTTATGCAGGTCCAAAACAAAATCGAGAAAAAACAGTTCAAGAGCTGATGAATAACGATCTGCTGGAGAAAGGTGAGAAGATCAATCCGCTGGAGGATATTGCTGTTATTCAATATACTGGCGGGACGACAGGCAAGATGAAGGGAGCGATGCTCACACACTGCAATGTAGTGGCTAATGTGGTCCAAAGCCGTGCGATGTATGGGGAAATCATGACAGAAGGACGGGAAATCGTCTTGACGGCAACTCCTTTGTATCATGTGTATGCGATGACAAGCGGCATGAATTTAAGCATTTATCTCGGAGCAGCAATCTTGCTGTATAAACGCTTTGACACCAAAGCTATCCTAGAGGGCATTGAACGATACAAGCCAACTTTCTTTCCGGGAGTGCCAAAGATGTATATGGCCCTCACGCAATATTCGGAGATTGACCGCTATGATCTGACTTCCTTGAAAATGTGCACATCCGGTTCAGCACCAATTCCAATCGAGATTCTTAACCAGTTTGAGCGTTTGACGGGTGCTTCTATTGGAGAGGGGTTCGGATTATCGGAAGCTTCCCCTACCACACATCGGAATCCGCCGAATGGCATCCGGAAGGTCGGCAGTGTCGGTATTCCACTTCCAGGTACCGACTGCTTGATTATTGATGAGAATAACCAGCCGCTGTCAGAGAACCAAGTGGGCGAATTGCTTATCCGCGGACCGCAGGTTATGAAGGGATATTGGAATAATGAGCAAGAAACCGCACGCGCATTAAAAGGCGGGTGGCTTTATACAGGGGACTTAGCTATGCAGGACCGCGATGGCTACTTCTATATTGTCGGCCGGAAGAAAGAGATGGTGATTGTGGGGGGGTTCAATATTTACCCCCAGGAGGTGGAGGATGTACTTTATGGACATCCAGATATTAAGGAAGCTGCAGTCGCGGGTATTCCTACGGCTGAGGCAGAGGAAATTGTGAAAGCCTTCATTGTTCCGAAGGAGGGGACGACCATTGATTTAGAGGAAGTGAAAGGCTATTGCTATGCAAGGCTGACACCGTATAAAGTGCCAACCTTATTTGAGATTCGAAGCGAGCTTCCGCGCAATACTGTCGGCAAGCTGTTGAAGAGGACCTTAATCAAGGAAGAATTGGATAAACAAGTTGAAAAGAGCAGGAGGAATGATGGATGAAGTCTTCCCTATTTGATTTAAGCAGATGTACGGCATTAATAACAGGAGGGGGAACAGGACTAGGGCGCATCATGGCAGAGACGTTGGCTGAGTATGGGGCAGAGGTGGCAGTTTGCTCACGAAATATCGCGCATGGACTTGAAACGGCCGAATTAATCACTGCCCGATATGGCAGAAAGGCAAAGGCTTATTCATGCAATGTGGCTGTAGAAGAAGAGGTCATTGAGGTGGTCCAGCGTGTTACGGAGGATTTCGGTCCCATTCATATCTTGATTAACAACAGCGGCACGACATGGGGAGAAAAAGTGGAGGAAATGCCTTATGAAGCCTGGAAAAAGGTCATGGATGTCAATCTTGGCGGGACGTTCCTCATGTCTAAATATGTTGGGAGACAGATGATTCAGAATCGACAGGGTAAGATCATTAATATTGGATCGGTTGCCGGCATTAAAGCAGAAGCGCCTGATGTGCTGAATGCCATTGGATACAGCGCAAGCAAGGCAGGCATCCACCATTTCACGAAGGATCTGGCAAGGAAGTGGGGCGAATACGGTATCAACGTTAACGCTATTGCCCCAGGATTCTTTGAGTCAAAAATGACAAGACATATCCTGAGTGAAAACCAAGAGAAAATCATTCATAAGAATCCGATGAAACGGCTTGGAGACCCGGATTCCTTGAAGGGAGCGGTCATGCTTCTGGCGAGCCGGGCAAGTGATCATATTACTGGGCAAATCATTGCGGTTGATGGAGGAAGCTCCTTATAAGGGGATGATTCATTCTTGAATGAGTCGTCAAAGATGAATCGATTCAATTGTGATTTTTGCGTATTTATCCGTCTTTTAGGTTGGCATGATACTTGCATTAAATAAGTTTGAACAAAAATAATTGTAAGCGATTTCAAAAAAATAGAAGGAATGGGTGGGAGAAAGATGTATTTACGGTTAACAGATGAACAAAAAATGGTGCGCAATACAATCAGGAAGTTTGTGGAGAATGAATTGATTCCCCTAGAGAATGAAGTGCTCAAAAATGAACGGGAGGGCAGGCCAAGCCTCTCAGATGAAAAGCTTGAGGAACTCCAACTGAAAGCGAAGGAGTTCGGTTTCTGGGGAATTAACACTCCGGAGGAATACGGAGGGGCAGATTTAGGTCAGATGATGATGGCAATTGTCCTGATGGAAGTATCCAAAACATTCGTCCCCTTTAAATTTGGCGGTTCAGCCGATAATATCCTCTACTACGGCAATGAGGAGCAGAAAGAGAAATATTTAATTCCAACCATCAATGGAGAGAAGAAATCCTGCTTCGCGATGACAGAACCGGATGCCGGGTCGGATACACGCAATATTAAAACAACCGCCGTAAAGGATGGAAATGACTGGGTCATTAATGGGGAGAAAACCTTCATCACCGGTGGAAATGAAGCCGACTTTGTCATGGTCATAGCCATAACGGATAAAGAAACCCATACCAGAACGGGCAGAGAGGGTGTCACCTGCTTTATCGTGGACCGCGATATGGGCTGGAAATCAGAATATATCCACACGATGGGTGAGTGGGGACCGGCCGGTTTGGTCTTCGATAATGTGCGTGTTCCAGAGGAAAATATATTAGGCGAGCTTCATGGCGGTTATAAGCTGGGGCTTGAGTGGATTGGCTTTGCGCGCTGGGTCGTCGGGGCAAGAGCGGTCGGAACAGCAGAGCGTCTCCTTCAAATGGCGATTGATTATTCTAAGGAGCGTTTTACATTCGGGAAACCGATCGCTGACCGTCAGGCGATTCAATGGCAAATCGCTGATTCAGCGGTTGAAATTGAGGCGGCACGCTGGCTGACACTCAATGCAGCCTTTACCCTCGATCAAGGAGAGGATAACCGTCACCTGGCTGCCATGGCCAAACTCTACGGGGCCAATATGGGGAACAAAGTCGTGGACCGTGTCCTCCAGATTCATGGCGGAATGGGCTATACACGTGAGCTGCCGATTGAACGCTGGTACCGTGAGGCGAGATTATGGAGGATTTATGATGGGACAGATGAGATTCAGCGCATGATTATTTCTCGTAATCTATTAAAAGGCCATGTCAAAGTTGGGGATTTCATTTAAGGAGGAATAGGTGATGGCAAATCATTTTCAAAACAGAACAGCCTTCATTACAGGCGGATCACGCGGAATTGGCCGAAAGATAGCTGAGAGGTTTGGAGAAGAAGGGGCTAATATCGCGATTATCGATTTAAATGAGGAAGCCATTGAGGAGACAAAGCAAGCCTTTGAGGAGGCTGGATGCCCTGTCTATGCAAAGGTGGCAAGCGTGACTGACCGTGAGCAGGTTGAGGGCGCGATGGCGGAGGTGGTTGAGCAATTCGGGAGCATTGATATTCTGGTCAATAATGCCGGAGTAATCCGTGATAATCTGCTCTTTAAGATGACGGACGAGGATTGGCAAATGGTCATGGATGTCCATTTGAAGGGAACATTCTTCGTGACAAGAGCAGCTCAGAAATATATGGTGCAAAACCAATATGGCCGTATTATCAACATTTCATCCACATCTGCCTTAGGGAATCGAGGACAGGTGAATTACTCAGCCGCCAAGGCAGGACTGCAAGGATTTACGAAAACCCTTGCCATTGAGCTTGGGAAATATGGCATTACGGCAAATTCTGTTGCCCCAGGCTTTATTGAGACAGATATGACGAAGGCGACAGCTGAACGGATTGGCATTTCCTTTGATGAACTGATTGAAGCGAGCGTCAGCAAAATCCCTGTTGGCCGTTCGGGAAAGCCAGAGGATATTGCCAATGCCGTTGCTTTCTTTGCGGATGAGAAATCCTCCTTTGTGAGCGGACAGGTGCTGTATGTGGCTGGGGGACCTAGGAATTAATGAATATCCCTCTTATGGGAAAGGAGCATGAAGCTATGGGGAAGGAAGCGGTCATTGTGTCTGCTGTCAGAACAGCAATCGGCAGGCAGGGAGGAGCATTAGCATCTGTTCCTCCTCATGTATTTGGTGCAGAAGTGATAAAGGAAGCCGTGAAGAGGGCTGGTATTACACCGGATGTGCTTGAGGATTGCCTAATGGGCAATGTATTAAGCGGCGGTGGAAATATTGCTAGATTAACAGCTTTGCAGACTCATCTAGCCTTGGAGCTACCGGGTTTAACGGTAGACCGGCAGTGCGGGTCTGGGATTAATGCAGTCACATTAGCTGCACAAGCCATTAAAGCAGGGGAGGGGGATGTTTATATTGCCGGTGGGGTAGAGAGCATGAGCCGTGCGCCATATTTACTCGACCGTGCTGATAAACCGTATAGCCCAGCACTTCCAAGGTTCAGAAAATCCAGGCTGTCACCGGAAGAAATAGGGGACCCGCCAATGGGAATCACTGCTGAGAATTTGGCTGAGAAGTATCGCATCAGTCGAGAGGAACAGGATGAATTCGCAGCAAACAGTCAAAGAAAGATGAGATTTGCGATGGAAGAGGGCCGGTTTGATGAGCAGATTGTCCCAATCTCCATTCCGGTGAGAAAAGGGAATCCAGTCATTTTTAAAGCAGATGAGCATCCCCGGCCCCAAACGACTATGGAAGCATTGGGCAATCTTTCCCCAGCCTTCAAGGAAGACGGGTCAGTAACAGCAGGAAACAGCTCTGGGTTAAATGATGCCGCCGCAGCACTTGTGATTATGTCCGGCAGCAAGGCATCCGAGCTGAATCTTGAACCATTGGCCATCATCAGAGAACAAGCCATTGCCGGTGTGGATCCTAATTTAATGGGAATTGGACCAGTCCCGGCTGTGAAAAAGGTCTTACAGAAGGCTGGTTTGACGTTGGATGACATGGACTTGGTTGAAATCAATGAAGCCTTTGCCGCTCAGGTTATCGCATGTGAGCGGGAGCTTGAGCTGAATCCGGATAAGGTCAACGTGAATGGCGGAGCAATTGCTCATGGACATCCGCTCGGCGCCACCGGGGCCATCTTACTGACAAAGGCTGTGTATGAATTAAGGAGAATTAAGGCCAAGTATGCGTTAGTCACGGCCTGTATTGGCGGAGGCCAAGGAATTGCTGTCATTATTGAACGGCCATCATGATTCTATAGAAAGATAGGTGAAGCACATGGCCATGGAATTACTAGAGACAATCGTCTATGCGCGCTTCAATGATTCAGATGCATCAGGCTATATAAGCAGTATCAGTTATTTCTCTTATATGGAGGAGGCGCGCACAAAGTTTTTTGACAGCCTTCAAAGATATATCGAGGATGAGAAGGTGAATTTCATCGTAGCGTCAGCCCAATGTCAGTACGAAGGGTACGAGCGCGTCAAAGAATATCTGTCCGTATCCACCATGGTTACTCATGTTGGGAAGAAAAGCTTTCATCTGTCCCATGTTATATCAAATAGCCAATCAGGCATTGTCATAGCAAGAGGGAATGCAGTGATTGTCTGCTTTAATTTTGACGAACAGATAACGGTCTTGATTCCAGGCGGTCTAAGGAATCATCTGGAGAGACTGCAAGATTAGGAGAGAAGAGTGCGAGAGATTCATTCTCTGAAGCCTCTTTCCTCCGTATATAAGGAGGGATTAAATGGAGACTCTTTTGCAGCAGCTTTTTAATGGATTAACAGTCGGGAGTGTTTACAGTCTTGTGGCACTGGGACTTACCCTTGTATTTGGAATCCTGCATATCCCTAATTTCGCACACGGAGCCCTTTATATGCTAGGGGGATATGTAACGTTGACGATGATGACAAGCTTGGGCCTGCACTATTGGCTAGCCATTCTTCTATCTATGTTAGCGGTAGGTTTGATAGCTGTTTTGATGGAGCGGCTGATTTTCCACCCGCTTAAGGATGCCCCGCCATTGCAAGATAAGATTGCCGCCATTGGAATACTCTTGTTTTTGGAGGCTCTAGCTCAGTTCATATGGGGAGCAGAATATCGGATGATGCCGACTCCTTATGGACAGGTGGTAGAAATAGGTGGTCTGACCATCACGCTCCAACGAATTTTGATTGTTGGGGCAGCCATCGTCATCATGATTGGCCTGCATTTCTTCCTGCGCAAAACAATGACGGGCTCATCAATTATCGCAATGGCCCAAAATCGGGACGGAGCATTTCTGGTTGGAATTAATGCCAATAAGGTGGCAATGCTCACCTTCTTAATTTCCGGAGCCCTTGCAGCGATTGCGGCATCCTTAGCGGCACCTATCAATCTCGTCTCTCCAGGCATGGGACATCTCGTTATTCTAAAAGCATTTGTCATTATTATTTTAGGCGGGATGGGCAGCATTCCAGGAGCCATTCTCGGAGGATACATCCTCGGTTTCAGTGAAAGTCTTGGGGCTGCCTATATTTCTAACGATTATAAAGATTTGATTGCCTTCGTCCTGCTTGTGTTGATTTTATCCATTAAGCCCCAAGGATTATTTGTGAAGGAGGGACATAGCTAGTGAAGGGAGCCTATTTAAAGAAATTCCTCCTGCCGGCCATACTGTTGCTTTCCCTGCTCTTTCCTCTCGTTATACAAAATGAATACTATCTGCATATTATGACGCTTGCCTTTATTTGGATTATTGCTGTGTACGGTCTAAATCTAATCGCTGGCTATACTGGATATTTATCGCTTGCGCATGCTGGATTTTTTGCCATAGGCGCATATGCGATCAGCCTCTTGACCGTTAAGGCAGAAATGAACTATTGGCTTGCTTTTCTTCTTTCGGTCTTAATCACCTCAATCATTGGTTTCTTTATCGGCTTGATTGCCTTGCGTACAAAGGAACATTATTTCGCCATCTATACCTTATGTGTCGGCTACATTATTTACCTGGTGATTTACAAATGGGAGGAACTGACAGGAGGTGTACGCGGATTCATTGGTATTCCTTCGCCGCCCCCAATCGGTTCTATCTATTTCGATGAGGCAATTCCCATGTATTATTTAGTCCTGGTTTTTCTGATTCTTGGGATGATTGCCATGTACAGAATTGTCCATTCCTTGTCAGGACGGACCTATAAGGCCATCAGGAACAGTGAAGAATTAGCTGCTTCTATTGGTATTTCAACGATGAGGAATAAGCTTGCTGCTTTCGTTTTATCCACAGCTTATGCCGGGGTGGCTGGCGCTTTATACGCTTCGTTGATTCGGTTTATCGGACCAGACATTGGCTATACAAATATTATTTTTGATATGTTGATCTACCTGCTCGTCGGTGGCATTGGTACGCTATCAGGTCCAGTTATCGGGACGATTCTTGTTGTTTGGGTATCTCAGAATCTGCAGTTTCTGCAGGATTACCGGATGCTGATCTTTGGGCCTCTCCTGACCTTCTTGATTATTTTTTATCCGAAAGGAATTGCGGGCTCCTTCATTCAGTGGAGACAGAAGCAGAAAGAGAAAGCCCTCCAGAAGGAACATGCACGGGTTCAAGGACAGGAAGCGGAAAACAAAGTATAGGAGGGATGAGGAGATGTTCTTGGAAATCGAAGGATTAACGAAGCGGTTTGGCGGCTTGACTGCTGTGAATCAGGTAGACTTCTCTGTCGAAGAGAATAAGATTAATGCCATTATCGGGCCAAACGGCGCGGGAAAATCAACGTTTTTCAACTTAATCAGCGGTTTTCATCCGCCGTCTGAAGGACAGATTCTGTATAAGGGGGAAGACATTACAGGTATGCCGTCTCATAGGATTGCGAATTTAGGCTTCGCTAGAACCTTCCAAACGACACATTTATTTGAACAATCGACGGTTTTTGACAATGTCATGGTCGGCCATCGTCTTCGGACGAAATCTACACTTGTAGATGCCATATTTCGAACACGCCGGTTGAAGCGGGAGGAGGAGAAGTGCAAGGAGAAGGCATTAGAGGTATTGGAATTCACGGGGCTTTCCCATTTAGCGGACCGAATTACAGCTAATATCTCTCAAGAAGAGAAAAAACGAACAGCCTTCGCGCTTTCCTTGGCTACTGACCCAGACATTCTCTTTCTTGATGAGCCGGCTGCGGGAATTAATCCAGATGAGACAGAGGGCTTGACCGATTTGATTAAACGGATCTCTTCAACTGGCATTACGGTATGCTTGATTGAACATAAAATGCAAATGATTATGAAGCTTGCGGATAAGATTATGGTACTGAATCATGGAGAGAAAATTGCGGAAGGAACACCTGAGCAAATTCAAAATAATGAGGAAGTGATCAGGGCGTATCTAGGAGGCGAGGCTATTGCTTAAACTAAATCAGGTACATGTGAAGTATGGTCATTATACAGCTGTCAAGGAGGCAACAATTGAGGTTGGAAGCGGTGAAATCATCGTGTTGCTTGGAGCAAATGGCGCCGGGAAAAGCACCCTGTTTAGAGCAATCAGCGGTCTTCAAAAGGTTGCCTCGGGCTCTATCAACTTCGTTGATGAGCCTATCCATTCATTAAGTGCAGACCGAATTGTCAGAAAGGGAATTGTCCAATGCGCAGAAGGGCGCAAGCTGTTTCCGCAAATGACTGTACACGAGAACCTCATTCTTGGCGCCTTTGTCCATAAACGAAAGAAAGAGCAAATCAAAGAAACTTTAGCACATGTATTTGAATTATTCCCCATCCTTAAGGAAAAAGAGGGGCATTCTGCAGGCAGCCTGAGCGGCGGTCAACAGCAAATGCTCGCCATTGGCCGAGCACTTATGGCGAAACCGAAACTAATGATGCTTGATGAGCCATCTGTCGGTTTGGCTCCCCTCATTGTGGAGCAGATGTTTGATATTATCCAAACGATTAACAAGGAAGGAACAACCATTCTCCTTGCTGAACAAAATGCAAATGCCGCCTTGAAAATTGCCGATAAAGGCTATGTATTTGAGAGCGGATCGATTGTATTATCC
This sequence comes from Gracilibacillus sp. Marseille-QA3620, assembly GCF_054950035.1. Taxonomy (NCBI): domain Bacteria; kingdom Bacillati; phylum Bacillota; class Bacilli; order Caryophanales; family Bacillaceae; genus Gracilibacillus; species Gracilibacillus sp. Marseille-QA3620. The sequence continues at coordinate 3,578,169 of NZ_CM143102.1, read as the reverse complement.
GGCACTTCAGAAGAGCTGTTCACCAATGAGAAGGTTAAGAAAGCCTATATAGGTGCTTGAGTGAATCCTAAATTGAGAGGGGTAAGTGTATGAGAAAAGTCGGGTTGGTTGCTTTAATGGGAGCGATGCTATTCGGATTAATCGGCTGTTCATCTAATAATACGGCTGGAGGGAGTAAAGGGGATACGGTGACAATCGGATTCACGGGTCCATTGAGCGGTGCGGCAGCCTATTACGGGGAACGTACTCTGCAGGGGCTTGAGATGGCAGCAGAGGAAATCAATGATGCCGGCGGCTTTGAGGTGGATGGAAAAACCTATAAACTCGAAATTAAGGCACTAGATGATAAGTATTTACCAAATGAGGCAGCAGCCAATGCAAAGAGGCTTGTGCAGGAGGATAAAGCACCGATTATCTTCACTCCTCACAGCGGCGGAGTTCAGGCACTGCAAGTATTTAATGAACGGGATAAATTCATTATTGGCGCCTATACAAGTGAGCCGGGGGTCGTTGAATCAGGAAACGAGCTGACTGTCCAGGTTGCTCCGCAATACAGTGGTTATATTGAGCCGTTCACAACCTATGCGATGAAGACATCGGGCAAGAAGCTGGCTATGCTTCCGCCAGCGACTGAATATGGGAAGGATTGGGCGAAAAGCCTTCAGCCTGAATGGGAAAAACAAGGCGGTAAGATTGTTTATGAATCGGCTATTGACTTTGCGAAGGATACAGATTTCTTCACTATTATCACAAATGCTCTTAAGAAAAAGCCGGATGTCCTATTTATAGGGGGAGCATCTGAAGCAACCGCTAAAGTGGCTAAACAGGCAAGAGAACTAGGATTCAAAGGCGGGTTCATTGTTATGGACCAAGCGAAATTTGATCAAATGAAGGCTATTACGGGAAGCTATGATACGTTTAACAACTCTATTGGAGTTACGCCATTAATCTATTCAGACTTCCCGGGGACTGATGGATTTGTGGAAAAATACCATGACAAATATGATGGTGTAGATCCAAGCTCGGAATCTGGTCTTGATTATATCGCCTTACATGCCTTTGTCGGAGCGATGGAGTCGGCGGGAACAGTGGATGATGTAGAAAAAATCAGGAGCTCCATGCAGGAGGGATTAGAAAGTGTTACAGATGAAGAGAAGGTATACAATATCCCAAGCATTACGAAAGAAGGCTCTTTTGAAATCGATCGGAGGCTGACTATTATAGAAGACGGCGAAGTCAAAGAATATGAAGAAAACTAGTAATATAGGTTTAAACCGTCATCAGTTGAGCATAACAAGGAGCCTGCCCCTTCAGGCTCCTTTTCTTTAGGAAAATGGTTAAAACAATAAGAATAAATGTTATAATGTGGTGTACTATACAAATGTTTCCTTGGATAAGGAGGTATTCACTAATATGCCGCAATCCGTTTTATTTATTATGGGCTTGTTTTTGTATTTTCCTGAAGATAAGCGTGAATATATTCCGGCCGGCTTAACGATGGCAATCTTTCTTATATTTGCTATTTTGGCAATGAGGTTCATCATTTTGTATAACCGTAAGGAAGTGCAGAAGGCGAAGGAATTGGAAGAACAATTGAGAAAGAAAAAGATTATAGATTAAGAATGTGAGCTGCACAGAGTTGTGCAGTTTTTTTGATAGAAGGAGGCTGGCCTAGTTTCGGGTCAGCCTTTTTGATGTGGAAAAAGGAAGGAGCCTGTGAATTCGCCCTTAGGACCATTTCTTCTCCCATACATTCGGTAAAGCGCTCATACTCATAAAGGTTCGCCCATATAGCTTACTTTTCGCCCTTAAATCATGAAATTCAAATAAATCTCTTCAAAAGGAAGGCCTATCCATGGCCTCATCATGAAAAAATGACAAGCTGAAGAGATTCTTTCAAAGAAATCTTATTATTTGCGTTAAGTTTGCTTAATACAATATTGATTACGCCATTTTAATTTGCGGGGCAGCTCCAAGAGAATCCTCTTTCAACGGAGATATCATCATGAAAAAAGCAGGCGAGAAAAGCTGCATTGCCCTTTTCCTGCCTGCTATACGATTAAATACTATCATTATACTAAATCACTAAATGCTGTGTATAACCTGTTCAGTCCCTCTTTAACCGTTTCCGGGCTGCTGCCGATATTCATGCGGACGAAGCCGCTGCCGGCTTTGCCGAATTTGGTTCCAGGTTCGAGGGCAAGCCTTCCTTTTTGAATCAGGCGCTTGGTGATCTCGGCATCTGTGAGTCCTAGTCCGTTCAGGTCAATCCAAATCAGGAAGGATGCTTCTGGTTTGATGACGTTTACGTTCGGGAGTTTGTCATTTATGAAGGTTGTGACAAGCTCAACGTTGCCCTCAATCACAGAGGTTGTTTCCTTCAGCCAGTCGGCACCATATGTATAAGCGGCTTCCATGGCAGGATAAGCTAGGACATTGAGACCGTAGAATCCTTGCTTTAAGAATTGCCCGGTAAGCTTCTTCATAATCTCCGGCTTTTCAGTAATGACAAGAGAGGCTTGCAGGCCGGCGATATTGAAGGTCTTGCTTGGTGCCATAAGGGTGATTGTGTTTGGATTGATGGTGGCGATTGGTGTGTGCTCATATCCGGATAAGCTTAAATCAGCATGGATTTCATCTGAGATGATGAGAACATCATAGTCTGCGCATAATTCAGCCATACGGGCAAGTTCCTTTTTGCTCCAAACCATTCCCCCAGGATTATGAGGGCTGCATAGGATAAAGAGCTTGACGCCCTCCTTCAGCTTATTCTCAAAGTCTTCAAAGTCAATCTCAAGGCGATTATCCTGAATGCGGAGTGGATTTTCCACAAGGGTCCGGCTGTTTTCGTTAATGCAGCTGTAGAATGGGGCATAGACTGGTGACTGTATCATGACTTTATCGCCTGGTTCCGTGAATGCAAGGATAGAAGCCGCGATGGAAGGCACAACTCCAGAGCTGAAGAAGATTTGCTCTTTTTGAATGGTCCAATGATGCTTATTTTTCAACCAGTTAATCACAGATTCATAAAAAGAATCCTGTGGACGTGCATAGCCAAATATGGGATGATTTACACGTTCTATTAAGGCCTCCTGGACTTGACGAGGTACACCGAGGTCCATATCGGCTACCCACATTGGCAAGAGTCCTTCCCCATTGAACAAGGCATCTGCGTGATCCCATTTCAATGAACCGGTTCCTTTTCGTTCAATGAATTGTATATTTGAATTGACCATATTATTCCCTCCATCCATCTAATATCTGTCTATTTTAGCACACTGAAATAAAGACTTTAAGAAATGTTACCTGAAATTAGCAAGGTACAGATGAAGTATATTTCTTGAATTACATACCTAATTAGTGATAAGAATGATATAATATAAAAAGTTTAGACTAAATTTTCAGTCAATTTATAAATGGAGGTTAGGTCTATGCACCTTACTGATAAAGAAATCGAAATCATGCAGATTGTGGAGGAAAATGCCAGAATTTCTGTAGAAGATATTTCGAAGATGACGAGTCTCCCTGTTTCTGATGTGGAAACGACACTGAAGAAATTAGAGGATTCAAATATAATTGTTCGTTATGCAGCATTAGTGGATTGGTCAAAGGTGGAGGAGCATGAGGGCGTGACAGCCATGATCGATGTGAAGGTTACTCCGAAAAGAGGGGTAGGCTTTGACGAGACAGCCAAACGGATCTACCGGTATGAGGAAGTAACCTCTGTCTACTTAATGTCAGGGGCTTATGATTTATCTGTCGTAATAGAAGGAAAATCAATGAATGAGGTTGCTCGCTTTGTTTCAGATAAGCTATCAACGCTTGACTCAGTCATTTCAACAACTACCCATTTCATTTTGAAGAAATACAAGCATGATGGAACGGTCTTTTCACCACAAGAAGAAGATAAAAGGATAGTGGTCTCACCATGATTAAAACCAATTATTTATCAGACACTGCACGCAACATGAAGCCTTCAGGAATTAGAAAGTTTTTTGACTTGGCGGCAGGTGTTGAAGGAGTAGTTTCCCTCGGTGTAGGGGAGCCTGACTTTGTTACTCCTTGGCGCTATCGTGAAGCGGCCATCAATTCCCTTGAAGAGGGCTATACATCCTACACGGCTAATGCAGGACTGATACAATTGCGGGAAGAAATCGCTGCTTATATGAGCAGACGCTTCCATGTCAATTATTCACCAGAAAGTCAGATAATTGTGACGGTGGGCGCGAGCCAGGCAATCGATATTGCTCTTAGAGCCATTTTGAACCCTGGCGAGGAAGTTATTGTGGTTGAGCCTTGCTTTGTCTCCTATGCACCGCTTGTGACAATGGCAGGCGGAAAAGCCGTTTCGGTTGGGACGACGAAGGAATCTGACTTTAGGCTGCTGCCTCAGCAACTGGAGGAGGCCATCACGCCAAAGACGAAGGCAATCATGATTTGTTCGCCTAATAATCCGACTGGAAGCCAGCTTTCGAAGGATGATCTAGAGGCCTTGGCTAAGATTGTCATCAAGCATGATTTGGTTGTCCTCTCTGATGAGATTTATGCTGAGCTTGTTTATGATGAGGCTTATACAAGCTTTGCTTCAATTGAGGGAATGATGGACCGTACGATCCTTATCTCGGGATTTTCAAAAGGATTTGCGATGACAGGCTGGCGTCTTGGATTTGTCTGTGCGAATGAGGAAATTACCGCAGCGATGCTGAAGATTCATCAATATGCCATTATGTGTGCTCCGACTTCGGCTCAGCATGCAGCTCTTGAGGCGCTCCGCTATGGATTTGACTATGTGGAAGAAATGCGGAGAAGTTATTTGCACAGAAGGAATTATCTTGTGGAATCATTTAACGAGTTGGGGCTGACCTGCCATAAGCCAGGCGGTGCCTTCTATGCCTTCCCATCCATTGAAAGTACAGGAATGACCTCAGCAGAATTTGCCGAGAAGCTGCTGCTTGAGGAGAAGGTGGCTGTTGTTCCAGGAGATGTATTTGGAATTGGCGGCGAGGGTCATATCCGTTGTTCCTATGCAACGTCTATGGATCAGCTGCGTGAGGCTGTGACACGCATCGACCGCTTTATTCAGAAAAGGGCATAGCATAAATATAGGCCGGGCAGGTAGATATACTGCTCGGCCTTTTCTCATTTACTTGGTTTGTTCGTATTTAACATCAAAGAGCATTTGCATGACGTGCAGGAAATCCTTCTCTTCTATATCCTTCGTTTTTCGTAAAATCAGTTTTGCCTTTTTCTGTCCCATCTCTTGAATAAGAGATTGTAATTCATCATCGATGTCACAAGGCCCTGTTGGTGTTATTTGTTCAATCAATTCAGAAGCAGGGCATTCAAGTGCGGATGATAGATTTAAGATTACTTGCAGGTTGGGAATTAATTCATTTGCTTCAAACTTTTCTAGTTTCTGGGTGCCGATTCGAGAGCGCATAGCTAACTCCTCTTGGCTGAGACCCTTTTCCAGTCGATGTTTTCGTATGTTTTCACCAATTGACATCAAAATCCCTCCTAATGCTCTTTTCTTTTATTCTATCATTATTGAGCATGGAGGGAAGTTTGAAATGTTACAATATCCCGACGGAATAGAAGAGAACGGCTAAAATGGCAACGGGGCAAAGATAACGGATAGTGAAATACCAGGCGTTAAATAAACCAGCTGTTATCGCCGATCCTTTCTGGAGTTCTTCATACAGGGTTTTCCGGTTCATTGCATATCCGACAAAGAGAGAGATGAATAATGAACCGAGCGGAAGAGCAAGATTTGAAGTGATATAGTCAGCTAAGTCAAAAATCGTCTTTCCGAAAAGGGTGAAATCATTTAAGACCCCGAATGAGAGAGCACTTGGAATTCCGACAAGGAAGGTCACAAATCCAGCAATCCAGGTTGAACGCTTCCGTTTAGATGGATTCTCGCGCGAAATAACAGCTACCGTAATCTCTAAAATAGAGAATGCAGAGGTTAAGGTAGCGAATAAAAGCAGGACCATGAACACGAAAAAGAACAAACCTCCATAAGCCAGTTCATTAAAGACGGCTGGCAGGACAACAAAAACGAGCCCGGGACCGGAAGTCGGGTCAAAGCCAAGCGCGAATACAGCAGGAAAAATCACGAGCCCGGCCAAGATTGAAATCATGATATTCAGTCCTACGACAGATAAGGCAGACTTGCTCAAGTCCTCCGAGTCATTTAAGTAGGAAGCATAGGTGACCATGACTGAAATGCCGACGCTTAGAGCAAAGAAAGCCTGTCCGAGTGCCTCAAGCAAGGATTCAGCAGATAGCTTCCCGAAATCTGGCTGGAGGAGGAATTTAACTCCCTCCATTGCTCCATCCAATGTAAGGGAGCGGATGGCAAGGATGAGAAATAGAAGAAACAAGGCGGGCATCATAATCTTGCTCGCACGTTCAATTCCTTTATGAATCCCGCCTTGGACGACAAGGATCGTCATAATCATGAAGATGATTTGTGCGGTCAAGGATTCCACTGGATTTTCAATAATTTGGGCAAAAAGCTGCTCATACTGCCCATTTGCTGTTACCATGCCAAATAGAGCTCTTCCCAAATAGGAGAGAATCCACCCTCCGACAACACTATAAAAGGATAAAAGCAATAAAGAGGCAGCAACACCTCCTATGCCAAGAAGCTGCCACGTGCGATTCGATGCTATCGACTTATAGGCACGAATAGCATCCGTTTTGGCGTGTCGGCCGATGACAAACTCAGAAATCAGGATAGGGGCGCCAATCAAGAGAGTAAAAGCAATGAAAAGGATTAAAAAAGCGCCTCCGCCATTTTCGCCAGCCATATAGGGGAATTTCCAAATGGCACCGAGCCCGATTGCCGAACCGGCTGCTGCCAATATGAATCCTATCTTGGATGACCATTGTTCATGTTTTTGCATAGAGAAATACACCTCAGGTAAGTAGGATTAGACGTTAATCGTTTAATACTAGCATGAAGTGACAAGGTTTGCGAAAGATAGTTATTGGCCTGCGAGGTTTATAAAAAGAAAATTCGGGAATTGACATTATTGCTAGGGTGATTTTTGATAATGGGTAAATTTTATGATATAATTTTATATTGCGTATTATAACGAGATTTAAATACATTATTGGGAGTGTTTTTATGACTGCAAAATATGAAGCAGGACAAGTTTTGACAGGTAAAGTAACGGGCATTCAACCATACGGCGCATTCGTAGCGTTGGATGAATCCACACAAGGCCTTGTTCATATATCTGAAATTACACATGGCTTTGTTAAGGATATCAATGACATCCTTAAAGTCGGCGATGAAGTGAACGTGAAGGTATTATCCGTAGACGAAGAAGCAGGCAAAATTGCCTTGTCTATTCGTGCAACTGAAGAAGCACCGGCAGAAAAAGCTGAAGCACGCAAGCCAAGAAAGAAAGCAGTACAGCAAGTTAAGACTGCTCCAGCAGAAACTCCACAAGGCTTCAATACATTGAAGGATAAACTTGAAGAGTGGATTGAACAATCCAAGCGTGAAGATCTTATCAAGAAGTAATGACTAAAGCAGTTCAGGGGAACGTACCCTGGCTGCTTTTTTTTTACAGCCCCTCTGAAATAAGTAGATGCTTTTGAAAAAAACAATAGGAATACCCTTCCTATTAGTAGATAATATAAGTGTAGGGTGAATATTCTTTTTATTAAGAATTGGCAGTATTATTATACGTGAAAGATTGAACATGTAAGTGTATGATGAAGTAGATGACTGTTATGATTGGAGGTATTCTGTAATGAAAACATCTGTATCAAGCAAGATGATTGAACAAACAGAAAAGTTTGGTGCCCGTAATTACAATCCATTGCCAATCGTCATTTCAGAAGCGGAGGGCGTTTGGGTGAAAGATCCTGAGGGAAACCGATTTATGGATATGCTGAGTGCCTATTCGGCTGTCAATCAAGGCCATAGACACCCAAGGATTATTCAAGCGCTTAAAGACCAAGCGGACCGTGTCACCTTGACATCACGTGCATTTCATAATGATCAGCTTGGACCATGGTATGAAAAGATCTGTCAAATCACCGGAAAAGAAAAGGCTCTGCCGATGAACACAGGAGCAGAGGCCGTGGAAACAGCCTTCAAGGCTGCTAGGAGATGGGCATACGATGTGAAGGGTGTGGAGGATGGAAAGGCAGAAGTAATCGCTTGTATCGGCAACTTCCATGGAAGAACGATGCTTGCTGTATCCTTGTCCTCTGAGGAAGAATATAAACGCGGGTTTGGACCCATGCTCCCGGGAATCAAGCTTATCCCATTTGGGGATGTACAAGCGCTGAAAGAAGCGATAACACCTAATACGGCTGCTTTCTTGTTTGAGCCTATTCAAGGGGAGGCAGGTATCAATATTCCGCCTGTTGGTTTTTTGAAGGAAGCTTATGAGCTATGTAAAAAGGAAAATGTCTTATTTATCGCCGATGAGATTCAAGTTGGTTTAGGCCGGACTGGCAGGATGTTTGCCTGTGACTGGGAAGATGTCGTTCCCGATATTTACATCTTAGGGAAAGCTCTTGGAGGAGGTGTGTTCCCAATCTCCTGTATCGTAGCTGACCATGATATTCTGGATGTTTTTAATCCAGGGTCCCACGGATCAACCTTTGGCGGGAACCCGCTTGCTTGTGCTGTATCAACCGAAGCACTCGATGTTATTTTAGATGAAAAGCTTGCTGAGCGTTCACTTGAACTTGGTCAATACTTCCGAGAAGAGCTGGAGAAAATTGATCATCCAATCATTAAGGAAATACGCGGCAGAGGTTTGTTCATCGGGATGGAATTACACGGTGAAGCACGGCCTTATTGTGAAAGATTGAAGGAGGAAGGTCTATTATGCAAGGAAACGCATGATACCGTCATTCGCTTTGCACCGCCGTTAATCATTTCGAAAGAAGATCTGGATTGGGCCATTGACAAGATAAAACACGTCTTTTCTGTTTAAGAAAAGAGAGAAGCCCATTCACCAATAAGGTGAATGGGCTTTAATTTACTGCTAAAGGGCTGTTGTTATACCCGCTGTGTGCTGATTTCTTCACTTGGTCGAAAGAGGAGGCCTAGATTAATCAGTCCGGCAATGCCGACAAGAGCGTATATAACGCGGGCAAAACCGCCGGCTTGGCTTCCGCCGCCAAACACAGTGGCTACTAAATCAAATTGGAAAAATCCAATCAGTCCCCAGTTAATGGCACCGATAATGGTTAATAATAGTGCTGTACGTTGAATCCAACTCATTTCATTTCCTCCTTGAAGGTGAATCTTACACTCATAGAATGGATTATTCAGCTGAATCTTATTCATGTTTTATGCTTCTTTCTGACGGGAATGAAGAATTGATACAATAAAATAGATAGCTGCGGATCTATCCATCATGGCAGCAAAAAAAGGAGTGTCGTTATGCAAAATTTTGCTTATTTTAATCCAACAAAACTTGTTTTTGGGAAAGATACTGTAGAGCAGTTAAATGAATGGATTCCAGCTGATGTCGAGCGGGTTCTTTTGGTATATGGGGGAGGCAGTATTAAGCGGAATGGTTTATATGACCGCGTCATCTCACAGGTGGAGAAAAGGGGACTCGTTTATCATGAATTGCAGGGGGTTGAACCGAACCCGAGGTTAAGCACAGTTCATAAAGGAGTTGAAATCTGTAAAGAGGAGGGGATTGATTTCCTGCTTGCCATTGGCGGAGGAAGCGTCATTGACTGTACAAAGGCCATTGCGGCTGGAGCCCGATATGAAGGGGATGCATGGGATTTAATTACGAAGAAGGCTCCTGTGGAGAGTGCCCTTCCATTTGGGACCATCCTTACAATTGCGGCGACCGGTTCAGAGATGAACTCGGGAAGCGTTATTACCAATTGGGAAACAAAAGAGAAATATGGCTGGGGCTCTGTGCATACATATCCTCAATTTTCCATATTAGATCCCGTTAACACATTTACAGTACCGAAGAACCAGACCATTTACGGGATTGTCGATATGATGTCCCATGTGCTTGAAACGTATTTCAATCATAGCGAGAACACCCCGCTGCAGGATAAGATGTGTGAATCCGTTTTGAAAACGGTTAAAGAAACCGCTCCCAAATTACTACAGGATTTGGAAAACTATGAATTTCGGGAAACAATTCTCTATTGTGGAACAGTTGCGCTAAATGGTACCTTAAGTGTTGGAATCCGCGGGGATTGGGCTACACATAATATTGAACATGCCGTTTCGGCAGTATACGATATTCCGCATGCCGGCGGGCTGGCCATTCTCTTCCCTAATTGGATGGAGCATTGCATGCATGAAAACCTGCAAAAGTTCGTACGCTTAGGGGTGGAGGTATTTGACGTCGACCCAGCTGGCAAGACGGATGAAGAAATAGCCAAGGATTGCATCCGTAACATCCGATATTTCTGGACAAGCCTTGGGGCACCAACACGCCTGGCTGATTATGAAATAGATGATCGCAATCTGGACTTAATGGCAGATAAAGCGATGGCGAATGGCGAATTTGGGAACTTTAAGAAATTGAAGAAAGAAGACGTCTTAGCTATTCTGCGTGCATCTCTATAAGAGGGAGGCAGCAATTCAGATAGTATGGAGAAAGGAGAAAACGGTTCTCTCAAACCGTTTTCTTCTATACATCCCTGTGAAAACGTTATCTTCCTTTTTTGGTATCTCCCTAACTTGATTATCAGAAATGGATTCTGTAAAGTATTTTATGAGTAAATTAAATGGAGGCCTAGCAATGACTCATATCAAATTTGATTATTCCAAGGCATTATCTTTTTTTCAAGAACATGAAGTATCTTACTTGAAAGATACGGTGAAACAATTACATCATACCATCCATGAGAAGACCGGTGCCGGCAACGATTATATTGGTTGGCTTTCCCTTCCTTCTGATTATGATAAAGAAGAGTTCTCACGCATCAAAAAAGCGGCTGAGAAAATCAAAAATGATTCTGACATTCTTTTAGTCATCGGAATCGGCGGGTCCTATCTCGGGGCAAGAGCAGCGATTGAAATGCTTCAACACAGCTTCTATAACCTGCTTCCGAAAGAAAAACGCAACGCTCCTCAAATTATTTTTGCAGGAAACAACATTAGCTCTACATACATGAGAGATATTATGGATTTGCTCGAGGGCAAAGATTTCTCCATCAATGTCATTTCTAAATCTGGTACAACAACTGAACCAGCTATCGCTTTCCGCATCTTCCGTAAAGTATTGGAGGAAAAATACGGGAAAGAAGAAGCGAAGAAACGTATTTATGCAACAACAGACAAAGCACGCGGTGCATTAAAAACGGTAGCAGACGAGGAAGGCTTCGAGACATTCGTTATTCCTGATGATGTCGGCGGCAGATATTCTGTTCTTACAGCTGTAGGATTGCTTCCAATCGCAGCAAGCGGTGCAGATATTGACACAATCATGAAGGGCGCACAGCAAGCAGAAAAGGATTACTCTGAATCTGAGCTTGAAAACAATGAGGCTTACCAATATGCAGCGGTCCGCAATCTTCTCTATCGCAAAGGGAAAACGATTGAAATGCTTATTAACTATGAGCCATCCTTACAATATTTCTCTGAATGGTGGAAGCAATTATTCGGCGAAAGTGAAGGGAAAGACCAAAAAGGTGTCTATCCATCTTCAGCGAATTTCTCTACTGACCTTCACTCATTAGGTCAATACGTGCAAGAAGGACGCCGTGATATCTTTGAGACTGTTATTAAAGTTGAATCTCCTCGCCATGAATTAGTTCTTGAAGAAGCGGAGAATGACTTAGATAATCTAAATTATTTGGCAGGTCAAACAGTTGATTTCGTCAATAATAAAGCATTTGAAGGAACATTGCTTGCTCACACGGACGGCGGGGTGCCGAACCTTGTTGTCAGCATTCCAGCTTTGGATGAATACACATTCGGCTATTTAGTGTATTTCTTCGAGAAAGCATGTGCCATGAGCTGTTACTTAATGGGTGTAAATCCATTCGACCAGCCTGGTGTAGAAGCTTATAAAGTGAACATGTTTGCTTTATTAGGCAAAAAAGGCTTTGAAGAGAAGAAAGCTGAACTCGAAAAACGACTCCAATCTTAATGAACAAAAAGCCTGCATTCCCCGTACAAGGAGGATGCAGGCTTTTTTGCTTTTAATTAAATAAAAGGCCATATTATTACCATACATACCTTTCTCCATATAGAAGAGGATATGAATACAAACATACTCTGCTATGGAGGGAAATAATGATGATTGTTCTTCCGTCACGCTTAAAGAATACGGTTGTTACCTATTTGCACGCACGAAGAAAGCTTGCCTCACAAGGCTTCTTAGTTGGAGGGAATTGGGATTATGAGCAGGGGTATTTTGATTATCTGTTGGAGGGTTCTTATAAAGCGAGCTATTTACGGATTCCATTCTATACTTGCAGAGGGTCCATCGAGGATAAGAATGGCATCATTCGGATTGGAAATCCCTATTTGTTAACACTGGAGGACCGCATAGGGATACATAAAGATGAAAAAGGCCGGAGAGCTGGTATCCCGGCGCATTGTGTGAATTGGGGTTTAGAGGTGATTGAGCAGGCAGAAGAGGCATTGCTTGGATCTTAATCATCGTCTGTTTGTTTCGTGATAAGCTGGAGAAAGGCATCCCCAATCAGGTCGTTCGTTGCAATTATCTCATCAGCCCCGGCACGTTTTGCATTTTGAATCTGAAAGGGTGTAAGAATCTCACAAATGCAATGGGGCGCAGGGGTTTGTCCCTTTAAGGCTAACAGGGAGGAAATGACACGCAAGTCAGAATCCTGTTCATTTTTTGATGGATCGGCAGTGATGATGACCATCATCGCCTTCCGGCTATTGGTGTTCAGCCAAACCTGCTCGGTCGTGCTATCCCCGCGAATAAAGAATACATTGCTATGAGGAAGAGGGTGCTCGACGGCTGACTCATCAACTACAACTAAAGGTGTGAGAGTTTGGGCTTCAAGTGTTTGTATCATTTTCTTTGTCCGTTCATTCCACCCGACAAAAATGATATGGCTGTCGCCTTTATATACACCGGTTCCAAGATGAAAGGCTGTTTGCCGTTTAATGATATGAGATGACATCGAAGCGAAAAAGTAAGCAACAAATCCTCCACCGGCAAGAATCACAAAGAGAGCGATGAATTTGCCGGGGATGGTGGCCGGGACGATATCACCGTAGCCGACTGTTGACATCGTCTGTACCGCCCACCATATACCGCTTTTAATGGTATGGAAGGTTTCTGGTTCAATGATGTGCATGACCCATCCAAATACAATGGTTAAGGCGAGGACGGTAATGAGCAACCGTATGACTAAATGCAGTTTGCCGAAAATATTTTGGACAGAATTCATTTCATTTAGCTCCTTTTACCCCTCAATACAGAATGCCTTTACTGATGATGTCAATTTTCACTTTAGGAATAATCGTAATATCCTTGAAATCTTCATCCCAATTATAGCCTTTAAATTTTTCGGGATCTTGAATCATCATTTTATGACCCAGGCCCAATGCATCGCAATTTGCCTCTTGTAACGTTTTGGTTATCTCTTCGGCCTTTTTGGTCATGCTTTTTGAAATGAGCTTGGTAAGTTTTTTTCGTTCTTTATCAGTAAGCAGACCTTTTGTATATTCAGAAACGGACACCTTTAGTTTTAAGTCAACATGATAAATGGGTTTTCCAGACTCCCATTTTAATGTGGTTTTTGCTTTTGATCTTCTGACCGCAATCGTAATTTTTTTGTTGATTGCTTTTGCAGACTTGCTGTCATTTATGGTGAATTGTGCTGTTTTACCTCCTTTATTCTTCATTAAAAGCAATAAGGAGGCAGGCGCATTCGTTAAATATTTTCCCGTATACTTCCGTTTGTTGAAAAGAACTACACCCTTTAATTTTAAATTCTTATCCTTTCCTTTATCTATACTGAGATATGGAAGAATCATATCCTGACCCGGGCAGAACATAATTGGCATTAAGGTGCCTATTGTTAACTTGGGAATATGGGATTCCTTCTCTCCGCTGATAATTAAATCATTCAAAACTTCAGTTATTAGATTCCCTTGAATATATTCTCCATCCAGAAAATCGACTGCTTTACCTTCCGTTACGATAATCTTCGTATTTATATTACTACGTGCTTCACGAAAGTATATATCAAGGAGTGGATAAAGATCCTTCTTAGCCAATTCCTCACCAATGGCCAAGACCCGAAGTTTATTAGTTGAATAGGTGCCAGGAGTAATTCTATTCATCTCATCGCGTATTTGAAGCGGTGTTTCACCGGTAACTTGATAGGCATTATTGTATGGCTCGGTCTGACCGCCGCCGCCAACTGGCTTCATTGTTCGGATGATTGAGATGGAATGAATACCTTCCTGAGGTTTTTCCGCTATATCGTATCCAACGCCGAAGGCTATGCTTTGCTTCTTTAGGAAGTTTTGATCCCAGCAGCCTGCTGTTAAACTCAAAAGGGAGCAAATGCATAATACTTTTACTAGCTTCAAGGACATCACCTACTATTGTTTGATTTTCCGTATTTTAGCAACGATTAAGAGCAGGGGGGTCGTGCCGAACATGAACAGGTACGTGACAGGAAGCATCAATGACCCTGCTCGATGTACATTGAATTGGGATAAAGGGAAGCAGAGGCATGCGATAAAATTCAAGATGAAAAAGATCAGGAGAAGCCTCGACTCCTTTTTAGGATGAAATGCTTGTATAAACCCTGTCAAACACATATGCATATGAACGACGAATGATGTTGCCGTTGGGATAAGCCAAAAGCACATAATCAATAAATCTAATCTTTCAAGCACGCCGAACAAGGTTATCGACTTTAAAAGATGCAAGACTGGCATTACAACAATATCTAAGGGACGGCTTCCAAACAAGGCAAGGCTCGTTATAATGATAAAAACGTATATAAGGGATACAGTCAGTATGGAATAAAAGACAACTCTTCCCTTAGCCTTAAGGCTACCATCTACCTTAGGAAGGTAAAGTAAAATACAGTTGATTGCACTGTATATAGGGCCGATATGAAGGGCCCCCTTCATTATTTTGTGGAAAGGTACATCTCCAATCGGCAATAAATAAGTAAAATCCATATTTTCGATGCCAAAGCAAATGACAAAAACCAATATAAATATTAAAAGAAAAGCAATACAGCAAAATCTGGCGAAGGCAACCAATTTACCTGCTGCTATATAATAAGCAGGCAACAATAATAGTAGATAAGTGACGGGATAGGGTGTTATGGCTAATGTCCACTCTTTAGACAAATAGCCAAAATAGATACAAATATATCCCGCAGATATAAATGAATAAATGGATAAAAGGATGGATAGAATTTTTCCGGCCGTTTTCCCTAAGACAATTTCTGCAATTTGGTACAAGTTTTTGTCAGGGAAGTTTCTGTGAAGCGCAATGATGATAAGAGCTAGGAGCTGGAAGGCTACCAGCAGAATGACCCCAGATATCCATCCGTTATGTGCGGCCTCGTAACTGACATAAAATGGAATCGTGAATATGATGATGCCAATTAGGATTTGGATAATGACGAAGTATAGCTGAGTCAAAGAAAGCGGCTTAGTCGTAGTAGACATAGGAATCTATTATCCCTCCTTTGTTTTAAATACTTTTGCGCCGATCTTTTTGATTTTCTTAGAAAACTTAAATGGAACCAGCGGAGCCAGATAAGGCTGACCGAATGAACTCAGTGAACAGAGATGGAAGACGATAAAGGTTAATCCGAATGCTAATCCGACAAGACCAAACATGTTTGAAAGAAACAATAAAGGATAGATGAATAACCTTATGACAACTGCCATCTCCTGATTAGGCGTAACAAAAGAGGAAATACCGGTCAAGGCCAAGACAATTAGCATGGTATTGGATACAAGATTCGCCTGCACAATGGCTGTACCAATCACCAATGCGCCGACTACACCGATTGTAGGTGACACAGATTTAGGAAGTCTGATGGTGGCTTCATTAAGTAGTTCAAGTGTTATTTGCATAATTAACGCTTCAATTAGCGGACTAAAGGGAATAATTTGCAGAGACCCTTTTACATTCGCAATAAGTGTTACAGGAATGATTTCGGCATCAAATGCAACGACGCAAATATAAAAAGGTGCCAGCGTTATCGTCAATAACAAGCTAAACAAACGTAAGCATTGATGAAAAGACGCAATATAAAAGCTGCTTTGAGCATCATCAGGCGCGTGATAAAAGGCAAAAAAGCTTGCCGGCATGAGGTAGATTGTGCTTACTCCATCTATGAGGACTAGGATTGCACCTGTTGAAAGATGCTCCGCAACGGTAACAGGACGCTCTGTATTTAGAACTTGAGGAAACGGTGAGCGTTTCTGATCTTGGAGTTGCTCCTTCAGTTGTCCGGTTATTATAGCTCCCTCAAACTTTAGATTCTTAATCCGTTCTTCAGCCTTTTTCACTACTTCTGGGTCTACTTGATTTCCTAAGTAGCCAATGCCGACCCTTTTTTTTATCTTATCTCCGATTACGAGGTCCTTCATCACAAATTGATCGGTTCGCAAATACTTTCGAATGAGACCAATATTGACCTCGTAGCTTTCGACAAATCCCTCATGTGTTCCGATAATGGATTGTTCAGAAGATGGTTCTGCCACACTTCTTGTGGCAAACTTTGCAGCGTCTATTGTATAAGCCGTTTGGCTGCCTTCTTTAAACAAAATCATATTTCCATTTATTAAATTGTTCTTGACGTCTTCCCATGTATAATAGGAGTTCAAGGCAGGAACAGGTAAATCAAGAGGAGATAATCCCTTGTCAGCAAGCAAGGGCTTGATGATAAATTCCTCAAGCAGCGACTTATCGCTAATGGTTTTTAAGTACACAGCACAATAGGAGACGTCAAATGCCGAAAAGTTGCGGAATATAAGGTCACCCGTATTAGAGAAGAATTCCTTCAAGTAATTCTCATTGTCTTCAATATGGCCAGAAATCTGTCCTGAGATCTGTTCTTCGTGTTTCTGGTTGGAATCTTTAGAGTCCGTCTTTTTCCTGAAATTCATTTAAATCACCACTTATCGCCATTAATGGAGATTAGTATTTGCCGCATAAAGAAAAATATACAAGAAGAAACGAGCCAGCCATTTATCATGCGGCTGCCCCGTTTAGACAATTATTTCGTATTCGGATATTCAATTTGCTTCCGCCACTTTTTCCGCTCCTGTTTGTCTAAATACCAGATGGCAATATAACGGAGAGAAAGAAATACAGATATGCCAACCCCTGATACGATGACAAAAAGTGCGATGTATTCATAGAAGCTCAGGGTACCAATGGTCTTGGTCCAATTAACATCCTTGTTAAGGCTATCAACCATTAGATTCATTCCGAATATACCGGTAATGACGGAATATAGGGTGAGAATTTGCAGCAAGGAGCTGCTTTGCTTCGAAGTGAAATTATCTTGGTATTGGTATAAGCTCTCCAATGTATTGCGGGTATCCTCGTACAGGAGTTCTACCCGAAACCGCTCTCGCAGCTTGACGAATATATCCCGTCCCTCTGAGTGTGTCGCCAATTCAAAGAAAAAATAATTGGAGGAGAAGGCATTGATGGCATGAATCAGCTTCTCCACCTTCTTCGTGTCCTGCTCAATGCGGATTTCTGAGTAATTATTTTCAAGCTTCAGCAAGACAATCTTATGGAAGAGGGTCAAGATCAATCCGTAGTAAAACTGACCGTAAAAGCTGTTGGCAATCCTTGAAAATTCCCTTCCCGTTTGCTTTGTCAAAGTAAAGAAGCCGCTCGACTCAGGCAGAATAAACGTATATGGCGCCCATCTCATATAGGCCTTTTCCTCGATAAAAGAATGAATAAATTCTTTGTTATGTGCACTGATATAAGGCTTCTCCTGAAAGAAGCCATCTAAATTGCCAAGTCGGTATACATCTTCTTCCGTAATGTCGCCTTCTAGACTAATCAATGCCTGTACATATAGACGATTATCCTCGAAGAAAGGAAATGATTCAAAATAGGCACTCTTCTCGGATTTATAGCTCATATATTCTTTAATATCAGGGATAACACATTCAAATATATAATCTTGAACATGATCAAACGACTGCCCCTCACATACAACGCTGGTGAAGGAATTTTTCTCTTCCATCACCCTGAACTTTGCTCCGAAATCAAGGATTTGTGAATAAGTAAGTTCATTCTTATTTAGCAGGTCTACTCGTACGTTCAAAATACCAATTTGGTAAGGACAAACAAACACGTCAACGGAGTGGATGACAAAATCTGCTGTATAGGAGGGGGCTTTAAAATGGCTTTTTAATCCAAGAGCCTTTGTGTAACGCTGAAAACCTTTCCCGTTTTCCTCTTTCGGAAATAAAATGCGATTTGTAAAAGGTAAATAATAATTCTCTAAATCCTCATGATCAATTTCATATTGACCATAATAATCATCTTCTTTCTCCAGCTTATCAAGTCTGAACCATTCATAACCATTCTCTTTTAGTTTGTTGGCCGTATCATCCTCTTTTCCTTCCAAAATCGAGAATGGGAACAAAAACTGAAAAATGGCATGGTTCACGTTCTTTTCCGTTAATTCAATTTCTTCCATGTGAACATCGAACCCCTTTAAAGGAATAATCCTTATTAACTACCCGAAAAAGAAAGAGGGTTAACCAAAAGAATCAAACATTACAAATAAATGTAATATTTCGCTGCTTTAGAGAACTAAAAAGCTGCCGGTAGTCCGGCAGCTTTTGTCGTCAATACGTTGTATATGAATCGCGCGGAGTTGGGGTTAACGGTGTACCAAACCCATAGCCAGGCGAGGCGAATGGACCGCCGAATTGACCAGCATATTGACCGCTCCAGCCTCCCAGCGGTAACCCATAAAAATTACCGTATCCTCCGCCGTATGGGGTACCAGGCTGTAACGGCGGACGTGGAGGAGGGGGTGGGAACATTCCAGGATAGCCTCCGCCGAAGCCTCCATAACCCCCATATCCTCCATAGTGTGGATGGTGTCCATATCCGTAAGAGCCATGCTGCTGTCCAAATCCAGATGGGAGATTTCCATATAATTGTGGTTGTGCTTGCATTCCATTTGGCATTCGTGTGTTTCACTCCTTAACTATCTCAGTCAAATGCAGTATATGCAGACTGCAGGAAGAAGGAGCTTAGCCTAAGGAAGATAGGCGCTATTGAAGATAAAATGCTAGTCTTGTGCCTTCATCATAAAAAAGAGGCCGACTCCGATTGTACGGCAGTCGGCCAATTATTATTGTCCACCCTTGAAATTGAAATATGCGTCATATACCTTTTGGGCAATCTTCTTGTTCATTTGGTTATCACTGGACTGATAAGCCCATGGAACAACTACGCTGATGGCAATCTCAGGATTATCGTATGGAGCGTAAGAGACAAAGGTTAAGTTCCAGGTGTCCGGCTGTACTGTCCCCGGAACCCAATTAGGGCCGTCATAGAATGCTTGGGCAGTACCGGTCTTTCCAGCAGGTTTATATGGCCTGTTTGCAAAGAAACTAGCGGCTGTCCCTCCAGTGTCTTGCGTCACCTGACGGAACCCCTCCTGAACCCGTTTAATCCATTCATCCTTCATGGACAGCTTATTCAGTGATTTTGGTGCAATTTCTTTAAAGACAGGTCCAATTTCTCCTTTCTTCATGACTGGTTCATGCATTTTCTTCACGATATGCGGCTCCATTCGATAACCGCCATTGGCGATGGTGGAGACATATTGAGCGAGCTGTAAGGGTGTGTATGTGTCATATTGGCCGATGGAAAAGTCCATGAGTAACCCTGCATGCCTGATGCTTCCTTTATAGCCAATTTGCTCTCCGGGAAGATCTATGCCAGTTTGCTTCCCAAGGCCAAATTCGGCATAGCGATTACGCATGATATCAAAGGATTCGTCTGTCACATTCATCGTTTGCTCGGGACGTGTATACTGAGTACCGCCGATGGCTATCGCTGTTTTGAACATATAGACGTTTGATGAGCGTTTCAAGGCTGTCAAATCATTGATAGGCCCCATATTGGTATACGATTTTTTGGCATTGGTATCTTTCAGCTTAATGGGTGCATCGTACTGAACGGTTCCAGGAGAGATAACGCCTTCCTGATAGCCAGTCAAGATGGTTGCCCCCTTGACAGATGAGCCCATCGCATAGGCAGTTGTGTAAGTCCCTTGGGCAAAATCGTTCATCACGTACTTCCGCTGCTCTTCATCATATGAATAGCGCTTGCCAGCTAAGGCGAGTATTTCACCGGTATTTGGATCCATGGCAACGACAAAGGCTCGGTCCAAGAACTTGGTGTTGCCTGAGCCTTTATTGGCTTTCAGCTCATTTTCAATGATGGTTTCAACTTTTTTCTGGAAGTTGATATCAATGGTCAGTGCAAGGTCTTTCCCGCGTTGTCCTTCAGTTAAGCTTTCCGTTCCAATGATATTCCCA
Source organism: Gracilibacillus sp. Marseille-QA3620 (assembly GCF_054950035.1). NCBI lineage: Bacteria > Bacillati > Bacillota > Bacilli > Caryophanales > Bacillaceae > Gracilibacillus > Gracilibacillus sp. Marseille-QA3620. The sequence goes on along the minus strand of NZ_CM143102.1, from coordinate 3,557,651 downwards.
GCCTTGTCTAGGGTTGTTTTAAATTTTCCCTTCTGACCATGGAGGATGTCTTCATAATAGAGCTCAAGATTAGATAAACCGATTCGTTCGTTCAGGCTATAGCCTCTGGATGTGTAGTATTCGACCTTTTCCTTCGGCAGTCCGGTATTAGCGGAGGATGTCCGACCTAAGATGGATTTAAGGGTTGAATCGAATGGATATTTCCGGTTCCAGTCAACATAGGTGTCTACTCCGGGCAGCTCATCCAGGTTTTCGCTGACAAGTGCCATTTCTTTATCTGTAACCCCTTTATTCTTCACAATCTCAGGGGTCAAGTAGGTGCCGCTGTTAAACTTACGGAAGATGGCTAAAGTCTTTAAGTCCTGTTTAGAGAAGGAGGCAAGCTCTTTCTCAGTGATGCGGTCGAGCTGTAATTTATAGAGGTCCTTACTTTCTAATTCTCCATCACTTTCCTTTTGATATTCTGCTTTCGTAATCTTTTTCTTTGCTTCCTCTGGATGAAGCAAGATCCAGAAATCCTTCATATCTCGTTCCTTGACGGCTTTCATATCTTCGTCATTAATGGAAATGAACTTGGACAGCTTTTCAGCCACCTCAATCATTTCAGTTGTCTTGACTGTCTTACTTCGTGTATAGGTGATGGCATTAATGCCTTTATTATCGACAATCAGATGATAATTACGGTCATAAATAAGTCCGCGTGGCACCGGTTTATTAACGGTAATGTCCTCTGTCTTTTCGACTTCTTTTTTATACGTATCGCCGTGGACAATTTGCAAAATGCCTAATCGTAAAATTAAAGCAGTAAATAAGAGAAATACCGTGAAGAGAAGAATATTTGTTCTGAATGCGAGAGAAGGCTTTCTCTTTTTCTTCTTCCTCTTCCTAGGATTATTCAAGTCAACGCCCCCTAAAGATTTTAAAAATTGTCATCAATTCCAGTTTAAGGGATAATGAGTGATAATACCACAAAAAGAACATTTAGAAAGTAAAATAGCTCTTATAGAAGAAATCATATAAGAATGGAGCGGATGACATGGCAAACCTATTTCCAGATAAGATGTATATTGCAGGTGAATGGGTTGATAAAGAGGAGAAAATCGACGTATTTAACCCAGCAACACGAGAGGTAATTGGTAAGGTCCCCAATGGAAATGAAAATGAGGCAAAAAAGGCTGTGAATGCGGCATTTGAAGCCGGTAAGGAATGGTCAAAACGAACAGCGCATGAGCGCTCGAGCATTTTGCTTGAATGGGCACGCCTGGTTGAGGAGCATACAGATGATTTGGCTGAAACGATGACCATTGAACAGGGCAAGCCGCTGGCAGAGGCAAAGGGGGAGATTGCCTATGCAAACAGCTTTATTACCTGGTTTGCGGAGGAAGGAAAACGGATTTACGGCGAAACCATTCCGGCCTCCCACCCGAATAAAAGACTCTTTGTGCATAAGCAGCCGGTTGGGGTGGTCGCTGCGATTACCCCATGGAATTTCCCAGCAGCGATGATTACGAGGAAGGTGGGACCTGCTCTAGCAGCCGGGTGTACGGTTGTCCTGAAACCTTCTGAGGAAACGCCATTCACGGCATTGAAGCTGGCAGAGCTCGCTTGCCGGGCAGGAGTTCCTGCAGGTGTATTGAATATTGTGACAGGCGACGCCAAACGAATCACAGAGGCTTGGCAAAAGGATGAGCGTGTACGAAAGCTCACATTCACCGGTTCAACCGAGGTTGGGAAGCTCTTAATGAGAGGAGCCGCTGATACGGTGAAGAAAATTTCGCTTGAGCTTGGCGGACATGCACCGTTTATTATCACTAATCACGCCGACATAGATAAAGCGGTAGAGGGGGCAATTGCATCAAAGTTTCGGAATGCAGGCCAAACCTGTGTGTGTGCGAATCGAATTTTGGTTCAAAAAGGTGTGTACGAGGAATTTGTGAAGCGATATACCGAGAAGGTGAGCAGCCTTAAGATAGGAAACGGACTAGAGACAGGCGTGGAAATCGGACCGCTCATTAATCAAGAGGCCATTGATAAAGCTATGGCACATTTGCGGGATGCCCAGGAAAAAGGCGGCGAAGTCTTGACAGGGGGACAGGTTCTTTCCGATTCTAACGGGTACTATCTTACACCGGCAGTCATCTCAGGGGCGACTGATGATATGCAATGTATGCAGGAGGAGACATTTGGTCCCATTGCGCCAATTGCTCCATTTGAGAATGTGGAGGAAGCCGTAGAAAGAGCCAATAATACCCCGTTTGGTCTTGCAGCCTATGTATATTCAGATAAGATCAGTGAAGCCATCTATATTGCTGAGAATTTAGAATATGGGATTGTCGGTGTAAATGATGGCCTGCCTTCTGTTGCACAGGCTCCGTTTGGCGGATTTAAGCAAAGCGGACTTGGACGGGAAGGAAGCCATCATGGAATTGATGAATTCCTTGAGGTGAAATATATTTCTTTAGGATTAAATTGAGAGATTGAAAAAGGCTGCCTGAATATGTTCAGGCAGCCTTTTGATCTTAATTTCCTTTTTTCAATACGATTTGCCATTCGGCATTGCCGGTTTGTTCGAAGTTCGTAACCGTATGACCTTCTTTCGCTGCCCAGCGGGGAATGCTTTCGGTTGCCTGCGTGCAGTCAAAATTAATAATTAATTCTTCACCAGCCGTTAATTCGGTCATCGCTGCTTTTGCTTCTTCTAAAGGAAAGGGGCACACCATTCCGTTTGTTTCAAGTACTTTTGCCATTTGTGTTTCCTCCTTTTAATTAGGCTGCTGAAATTGCTCCAGAGCTAGCCTGTTGTTTCTTTTGTTTGCGAATAATCGTGAAGTAGGTTGCTGTCCATGTTCCAAGAAGGAAAAAGACAACTGCAACCCAGCCTTGCCATGTGAAAAGGGCTGTGTTAACTAAGCCATTTCCGATTGTGCATCCACCTGCAAGTGAAGCACCGAATCCCATCATCAGACCGCCTGAAGTGTTAAAGCCAAGAGTCTTCTTATCAGGCAATCTCCATTTGAATTCTCCGCTGCCGCGAGCAGCGATATAGGAGCCAATCCCGATACCTAGAACGAGGAATACACCCCAGTTTAAGAGAGAAGTGTCTCCGTTGACGAAGAAAGTGAGCAGCTGTGCAGTAGGTGTAGTGATGCCAAGACCCGCCATACGGCCAGTTGCTTCACTTAAGGGCCATGCAAGAATGGCAATTAAGCCTACAAGGCCTGCAGTGACGAATGGATGCCAGCGTTTCTCAAATAAGATATGCGCCAGACCAGTCTTTTTCGGCTTCATGCTAAAGGTCGGAAGCTTTGGTTTTCTCAGGCTGCGTATGACAAGAGCTGTGATCAGAAGGCCAAAGGCTATAACGAGAACCCATGGAGAAAGACCGAATGTTTCATGTATATAGGTGTCGCTTGTTCTGTAGGATAAAACATCACCTCCGACGGCAGCTAAAATACCGTATTTGGTCATGGCTGCACTAAGAGCATACATGAATAGGGCAACCCAGCTTCCAATCAAGCCTTCCCCTGCTCTGTACCATGTTCCAGTGGCGCATCCGCCGGCAAGGACCATACCAATGCCGAAGATAAAACCGCCGACAATTGTACCGAGCCATGGGAATGCATCCGCTTGTATCGTAATAACACCGGCCGCGGCAAGAGCATACACGCCAACAGCTTGAATGGCGATGACAATCATGGTTGCGAGAAACATATGACCGTCTCGAGCGAGAAGTAAATCCCGGTATGCACCAACGACGCAAAAGCGGCCTCTTTGCAATACAAAGCCAAGCAGTAAACCAACAATAAGGCCAAAACTAATTATTTGTATCATGATGTCCCTCCAAAATGTAATAGTAATTTGTAGTTATAGTATTATAAAACTTATAAGATTACTATGAATTAAACTCAAAATGAATCTAAAGCCCCATTAATTTCTAAATACTATTTTCTTATTTATAGATAAAGAAGAAAAGTGGGGATGGAAATTAAGGTGTACCATAGCCTAAGCTCATATAATGGTACCTATCGTTCTCCTATTCTAGGATTTCTTTTTTGGCTGCTTGCCAATTTCATTGATAATGATAATCACCAAGTGGTTGATTTTGCTAAATTCGTTGTTTATAATGAAAGCGAACTCAATAATGATAATCGTTTTCAATCGGTAATTGAGAAATTATTTTTGTGGGGATGCCAAATGAGATTATGGATGTTAATAACAGCTACTGTTATCCTCACCTTTATTTCGCTATTTATAGGGGCCATTGATATTAAACCAACTGATCTGCTTGATTGGGAGTCTGATGAGACACAAATCTTCCTCATGAGCCGATTGCCACGGTTGATGGCCATACTTTTAGCAGGTGCAGGAATGGGGATTGCCGGCTTAATCATGCAAAGCTTAAGCCGAAATAAGTTTGTTTCCCCTACAACAGCGGGAACGCTTGACGCAGCAAAACTGGGAGTCATTGTTTCCATGATTTTTATCCCAAGTATGTCTTATATGGGACAAATTCTCTTTAGTTTTGCGTTTGCTCTAATCGGGACGTTTATTTTCATGCAATTACTTGAACGGATTAAATTCAAGGATGTCATTTTCGTTCCGCTTATTGGGATCATGTATGGAAACATCATTGGTGCCATCTCAACATTTTTGGGCTATGAAGCAGATGTGCTCCAGAATGTTGATACGTTTTTCTTAGGAAGCTTCACATTGATTGTGTCGGGACGCTATGAATTGCTATATGTAGCAGTACCGGCGATAATAATTGCTTATATTTTTGCGAATAAATTTACGGTTGCCGGCATGGGAGAGGATTTTGCGAGGAATTTAGGATTAAGCTATCGCACAGTCCTGAATATCGGACTGGTTATCGTGGCAGTTATTTCAACGACCGTTGTGTTAACTGTCGGTATGATTCCTTTCTTAGGTTTAATCGTGCCGAACCTTGTTTCTTTATACCTGGGGGATAATTTACGCAAGACTATTCCCCATACGATCTTCATGGGGGCAGCATTCTTGCTGGCCTGCGACATTATCAGCCGGCTGATTGTTCATCCATATGAAATACCGGTCAATACAACAGTTGCAGTCATTGGCAGTGCGATCTTCTTGATTATGTTGTTTAGGGGGAAAGCATATGCGAAAAAATAGCACAAAATTATTGCTGCTGGCTGTTATTGCCCTAATATGTATGGGACTCTTTGCCTTTTATAATATTCAAGGAAGCTTCAGCTATGCCTTTCCTAGACGTGTGGAGCGCCTCATTGCGATGGTGATTACCGGAACGGCAATCGCTTACGCAACGGTAATTTTCCAAACTGTTACCCATAATCGGTTATTGACTCCATCTGTCATGGGTGTAGATTCGATGTATGAGGTCGTCCAGACAATCATTTACTTCACGGCAGGCTCAGCATCGATTTTTGTTGTAAGCCGTTACTTGAATTTTGGGTTATCCATTGCCGCTATGGTGATTTTTGCCCTGATTCTCTATCGTTTTCTGTTCCGGGCGGATAAATATCCTATTTATCTTTTATTATTGGCCGGGATGATTATAGGGACACTCCTTGGCAGTCTTGTGACATTCATGCAGGTCATTATCGACCCTGTTGAGTATGAAAGCCTGCAAGCCCGCTTGTTTGCCAGCTTCATGAATGTGAAGACTGAGCTGCTGCTCATGGCTATCGTTATCTTAGGTGCAGCCTTCCTCTACGGTTATCGTCTGCTCAAAGATCTCGATGTCGTATCCTTAGGCCGAGATAATGCCATCAATCTTGGCGTTAACTACGATAGAATCGTTTTGAAGGTATTGGTCTTATCGTCTATCCTTATTGCCACATCTACGGCTTTAGTTGGACCTGTTACATTTTTAGGATTAATTGTAGCTAATTTAGCGTATCAATACTTAGCCACCTACAAGCATTCCGTTTTAATTGCTGGTGCGAGCTTAATCAGTATTATCGCGCTTGTCGGCGGGCAGTTTCTCGTACAGCATGTATTTGAACTCAGTACAACCATTAGTGTCGTCATTAACTTTGTCGGTGGTATTTACTTTATTTACTTATTACTGAAGGAAAGTAGGAAAGCATAATGATCGAAATTAAAGAGCTTTCTAAGAGTTTTGGAAAGAAACCGGTTGTTGAAAATGTGACATTAAAAATACATCCTAGGAAGATTACTTCGTTCATCGGACCAAATGGAGCAGGGAAATCAACTTTATTGTCCATGGTCAGCCGGCTCTTAGATGCGGATACAGGTGAAGTATTTCTAGATCAGGCAGATGTGAAAAAAATGAAGTCTGATGCCTTTGCTAAACGTGTGGCTATTCTAAAGCAATCGAACCATTTGAACATCCGCTTGACTGTGCGGGAGCTTGTATCCTTCGGCCGCTACCCATATTCAAAGGGGCGACTGACAAAAGAGGATGAAAGATTAGTTGACCAAGCATTGGAGTATATGAATTTAGTAGACATGCAAGATAAATTCCTTGATGAATTATCCGGCGGTCAAAAACAGCGGGCCTTTATTTCCATGGTCATTGCACAGGATACAGAATATATCCTGCTTGATGAACCTTTAAATAACCTTGATATGAAGCACTCTGTCCAGATTATGAAAATCCTTCGCAAGCTGGTTGATGAACTTGGAAAGACCGTTGTCATCGTCTTGCATGACATTAACTTTGCTTCTGTCTACTCTGATCGTATTGTTGCATTGAAGGATGGCCGTCTGATCAAGGATGGCCCTGCACATGAAATCATTAATCCAGATGCTTTGCGGGATGTCTATGATATGCATATCCCAGTGCAGGAGCAAAACGGTTGCCGCATTTGTGTCTACTTTAATTCGCATTAAGGCTTTCCCTCTTTTATCATCTAAACGAAAAAATCTAGAAATGCTGGTAAAAAGAGTTGACAGATTTTGAAAGTTCAGTTTAGAATGATAAATGTAAATGAAAATGATAATCATTTTCAATTAAAGATTCTGTTTAGGGGGAAATACAGGATGAAGAAGTGGAAGTTTTTAGCAGCTCTTGCAACACTAACATTAATGTTGTCTGCATGTAACACAAGTGAAGAGTCAACAGGAGGAGATTCCTCTGAGAAAGCTTCACAAACAGAAGGAAATGAGTCTAACTCAGCATTCCCGATGACTGTGCCTTCATTATCAGATTCACGTGAAGATGAAGAAAGCGGAAAAACGACGACATTTGAAGATGTCACTTTAGATAAAATGCCTGAGCGTATTGTAGCGCTTGACTATGGTTTCTTAGATACACTTGATGCTTTAGGGGTTGAAGGAATCGTAGGGGTTGCTGCCGGCGGTGGTAAAGGAAATATGCCGGATCACTTGAAAGAAAAGTATGTAAATGATGATGTAGCTGATGTTGGTACATTGAAACAAATCGAATTTGAAGCAGTAGCAGCAGCAGAGCCGGATGTTATTTTCATCTCAGGCCGTCAAACACCGTACTATGAAGAGCTTAAAGAAATTACGCCAAATGTTGTTTTCATTGGCTCTGACAATGAGAATTACATAGAGGCTGTATACGAAACAGTTGATCTAGCAGCTAAAATCTTTGATAAGAAAGATAAAGCAGAGGAATTAAAAGCAAATCTGCAAGAAAAAGTGGATGCTGTGAAAGAAAAAGCAGCAGGCTATGAAAATGCACTAGTGGCTATGTACAATGACAAGAAAATCTCCGGATTCGACAACGGTAAAGATTCTCGCTTCGCTTATGTTTATAATGACTTTGGATTTAAGCCGGCAACAACTGAAATCGATGCTTCATCACATGGTTCCGATTTCTCTTATGAATCTGTCCTTTCCGTTGACCCAGAGGTGTTGCTCATCATTGACCGTACAGCTTCTGATGTAGAGACAATCAAAAAAGATATTGAAAATGATATCATCAAAAAAACACGTGCTTATAAAGAAGGAAAAATCGTCTATCTTGACGGTGTTAACTGGTACTTCTCAAGCAATGGTGTAACAACAGAAGCAGATAAACTTGATGAAATCTTAAATGAGCTTAAATAATTTCATTAATATGGAGCATGTCTCAAAGGGACATGCTCTTTTTAACTAAATGGGACAGGAGTGAGAATCATGTTTGTACAAATCCGTAAGTGGACAGTGACAGAAGGAAATGCAGACAAGATACTTGAGCGCTTTAAGAAAAAGCCTGGACAAGGACCATCCTTAGTGGAACAGCGTGAAGGATTCATCGGGCGTGAGCTGTTAGTGAAGAAAGCAGCACGCGGGGAAGAGGAAGTGGTTATGCTGGTTCGATGGGAATCAGAGGAAGCATGGAAGGCCTGGGAGAAGAGCCCTGAGCATATCGCAGGCCATAAGGCGAAAATCAAGGAGCATGGCGGAAAGCCGCCAAAGCCTGATTATGTTATCAATATGGAGCACGGAAAATACCTGGTCGTTGAATAAGACGAGTGAACAAAAAGCCCATCCCTAATAAAATGTGAGATGGGCTTTTTGTTCGTCTTTAAAACTCAAGAGGAGGTGTTGTCTCATCCATCACCTTAAATGTGTAGCCTTTATGCTTCAAACGGCGGATAATTTCAGGCAGTCCATCTACAACGGTTGTATTCCCATTGAAATCATGGAGCAGGATATATAAATTTTCTTGTCCATTGATTGAATTCATAATCCCAGCTGTAATTTTCTTTTCGGGAACCGGAGGGTTAATCGCATCATTTGCATCACAATTCCAATCAAAAAATACATAACCGCGTTTCTTGCCTTCCTCCTTAAGGATTGGCATCAAATTAGTACCGGCATATTGCCGGTTGATGTAATTATTTGAACCGCCGGGAAAGCGTAATATATTTGGAGAGGAACCGACTTCTTTCTTCAAGAATTCCTCCAGCCGTTCAATATCCGCATAGAAAGATGCCTTTGACCGGTAAATAGATGAATACTTGTGCGAATAGGAATGAAGTCCAAGAGCATGACCACGTTTCACCATTTCCTTGTATAAATAATGGTGTGATTTTTCTTTCGTACCGGTAACGAAGAAAGTTGCCTTCACATCATGGAGATCAAGGATATCCATGATTGGTTCAGTGATATTGGATGGGCCGTCATCAAAGCTTAAATAGGCTGTTTTGGCAAGAGCTTCATTTGGAAGCAGAAGAAGAGCTAATAAGGAAAGTACAATTAATTTTCGCATTTTGTTCTCCTAAGTCATCAGGGTTTCTCGAATAGTTTAGGGAAAATGCATGAAGAATATGCAGAAATGATTAATGCATAGAAACAAAAAGTGGTTAAAATGTCGAACAAATATGTATAATATGAAATAGTTATGGATGAAAGGTTTGATTGAATGTTAAAGATTGAAGGCTATACAGTGGAAAGATTGGACGATCCATTTGGAATTTTAACCGGCGAACGGTATGAATTCTTTCTTGAGCTCGATGTTCCGGAGGATGATGAATTATATAGCGAGAACGGTGTTATGCTGCGCGTTATTTTCTTAAAGGATGAAGAGAAGGAACGAATCAGCAAATATGAATTCATTGAAAATGAAACGAAAAATGTGCTCGACTTTGAATTAGAAGAAGACGAAGAGACAGCTGTCCTTACTTTTTGCCGAGAGCATTATGATGCAGAAGAGGATGATTCGGCTATTGAGAATTTATCCAATTGAGGATATGATTAGAGATACAACCATATAATCCGTAATAGAGTGCCTTGATGAAAACAAGGATAATAGGGAAACCGGTGCAAGTCCGGTGCAGCCCCCGCTACTGTAAACGCATATAAACTGATTCACTCATGCCACTGGTTCATTATTGAATACGGGAAGGCGGAATCAGGTTAAACAAGATAAGCGTAAGCCAGGAAACCTGCTCTATGTACTTGAATTCTATTTTTCGGTGGGAAGAATAGGGCGACTGATTCTATGCTTCTATTACTGGAATGCCGCCTTAGCTTCGTATTGAAGCTAAGGCTTTTTATGTGGCTGAAGATTTGATTCCGCATTAACAGACAGAAAGGGCTCCACGGCTAAAAGCGCAAAGGAAAATCGAGGAGCATAAGAACCATTGTCCGTAAATGCCGGATTGCTTAAACTAACTGTCATTGAGGTTTAGAAATCCTCGATGATGGAAGTTTCACTTTAGAGGAGGGGAATTATTCGTGTTAATGAAGAAGAGATTTGCCGGTATATTGGCCTTCTTGATGGCCTTATCCATTGTTCTTACTGCTTGCGGCGGTACATCAGAGAATGAAAACGAGAGCAAGAACTCCAGTGAAAGTACAGAAAGCGCATTTCCAGTAACGGTGAAGGATGGAACAGGAGAAGAGATTACGATCAAAGATAAGCCTGAGCGTATTGTCTCCTTGCTTCCGAGCAATACTGAAACAGCGTATGCATTAGGGCTTGAGGATGAAATTGTCGGGGTATCTGATTATGATAATTATCCTGAGTCTGTTTCTGAGAAAACAAAGCTAGGCGGCATTGAGGTGAATGTGGAGAAATTATTGGAGCTTAATCCTGATCTTGCTTTATTTTCAGCCTCTCAAGGGACAAATGATAAAGATATCATACAACAGCTTCAATCAGCTGGGATAGATGTCGTTGTTGTCCCAGATGCAAATTCTATTGAAGGTGCCTATGAGACAATGGAGCTGATTGCAAAGGCAACTGGTAAAGAGGCGGAAGGCGAAGAAATCATCGCTGAAATGAAAGAAGAGATAGCAGCCATTAAAGAGAAAGCGGCTGAGGTGAAGGAAACGAAGAAGGTATGGATTGAAGTATCGGCCTCACCGGATTTATATACAACGGGAAGCGGCACATTTATGAACGAAATGCTCGAGATCATTGGGGCAGAAAATATTGCAGCCGACCAAGAAGGCTGGGTAACGATGAGTGAGGAAACGGTCATTGAAAGGGATCCTGATGTTATCATCACTACATATGGTTATTATATCGATAATCCACAAGAGCAGGTTTACGCTAGAAGCGGCTGGTCTGAAGTAAATGCTGTGAAGAAGAAGGAAGTTTATGATGTGAACAGCGATACGGTCACGAGACCAGGTCCTCGCTTAATTGATGGATTAAAGGAGATTGCGAAGGCAGTCTACCCGGATGTGTATAAATAAGATAAAAGAGTTGGAAGGCTTTCATTAAGAAAGCTGTCCAGCTCTTTTTTTGTCGAAAACTATTATTTAAATTTTCTGTTAATTTTATTGAAAAGTCCCAATTACTGGGTTAAGATAGTACCAATACGTACTCGTACTCTCATAACAGAATGGAATGATCAAGATGCTGCTAATGAAGGAACTTCCGAAAGAAGCGAAGGATAAGATGCTGTATTCTGCCTTAAAGCTCTTTGCTTTAAAGGGTTTTAAGAATACCTCTGTTCTCGAGATTGTTGAAGCTGCCCATGTATCCAAAACGACCTTCTATCAGCAATTTTCGAGCAAGGAAGCATTAGTTGTGGCTCTTTGCCAGGATTTAATTGATGAAATCGCCTTGGAAATCAAAAAGGCAGCTGTGCAAGAGCCGAGAGTTGGCTATAAAGCGTATGCCGGTATTTATCGCTATTTGCAAATCTGCTTTACCAATCCTGCTGTGGCTCATTTTATCCTGCTTGAATCAGTTGGTATTTCTGAGGAGGTGGAGGTAGTCAGGCGTGAAGCGATGCAAAGCTTTGCTGACCTGATTTTTGTCTTTGCCTATCAAGAGTTTTCAGAACAGGTGAGAGAGGAAGAAATCCGCATTATCTCGCAGGCAATGGTAGGCGCCATTAATGAGGTGGTGATTCGCCATGTGAAGGAGACAACTAGTGACCTTCATATAGAGGAAATGGCCAGATTGTTGAACAGGCTTGTCATAGGCGCGTTCGTCAATCTATCGAACGATCACTAATATGTGAGGAGGGATTTGGCTTGGTTTCATTCAAACCGAGTGAGGAGGAAGCCGCATTTATTCAAGTGGCGCGAGATTTTGCCCTGAAAATGATTCGGCCGGCCGCAAGAGAAATGGAAAAGAATCGTAAGGTCAGTGAGGAAATCATCAAGAAGCTGCAAGAAATTGGCCTGGATACCCTTGAATTGCCGGAAAGCTTTGGTGGATTAGAGCTTCCTGTCCTCTCGCAGGTACAGATTTTGGAGGCATTAGCTTATGGGGATTTAGACATCGTACAGGGACTTCCAGGAGCAGGGGAGTCAGGGGCCTTTATAAGAGAAGCGGAGAAACATCCTGCTTTTGCTGCCTATAAGAAAGCTTGTCAGGCTGGGAATGTACCAACAATCGCCTTTTGCCATCCGAACCAGCCAAAGCTGTCCATCAGCCGTCATGAAGAGGGCTATCTGATTGATGGCGAGACTGTTCCGCTTAGAAATGGGAAGTATGCGGACTATGTGCTGATCCACGGGAAAGCACAGGATGGAGAAGAGGTCATTCTCTTGCTTGAGAACAGCCTCGATCATTCATTCAAGGCTTTAGAGGGTGATTATCGATTAGGTCTATTAAGCGCTGGGTTTGCCAGCCTGTCATTCAAAAAAGTAACCGTTTCCAAGGAGTCGGTCATTGCTAGAGGGGTAGAAGCGAGAAAGCTTGCTCAGTCTGCTATGAGGCGAATTCGGGTCATGGAGGCAGCGAAGGAGGTAGGGGTTATCTCTGCTGCGCTTGATTATACGGTGGAATACACCGCAAGCCGGAAGGCATTCGGCTCAGAAATCGCTAAGTTTCAAGGGGTATCCTTTAATGTCGCTCAGATGGCGATTCATGTCAAAGCTGCCCGCCATCTTGTTCTATATGCGGCTAAGCAAATAGACATTGGAGCCAATGATGCTGGATTCCACAGTATTCAAGCTCTGCAGAATGCTCATCGAGCTGTCCGGTTTGTGACAGATTCGGCTGTACAGCTTCTTGGGGGACATGGATATGTCCAAGACCACCCTGTTGAGAAATGGATGAGAGACGGTCAGGCCCAAGTGGTATGGCTTGCGCAGGAGCATGACTTAAACGCGTATGCAGGAGATTGGCTCCTGAATGAAGATGAAAGGAGTGAAGCGGTTGATTTCATACGAACTGTCTCCACATCAAGCCCAAGTTAAGGATGTTGTCCATTGGTTTGCCGAAAATGAAGTCCGTCCCATTTCTATGCTGTCTGATGAACAAAAGAGGGTGCCGGATGATTGGCTGAAGAAAGTCAATCAATTAGGAATCTCGCTCAGTATGTCTTCCTTTGGAGAGAAGGATGGAGATGTTGAGAGGAAAGAAAAAGAGGAGAAGAAACGGGAAAAGCAGGGAAACCGGCTTGGCGTGATTGCTTCAGAGGAGCTTGGATGGGGAGATTGCGCCATTGCTCTTACATTGCCTGGACCAGGTCTTGGAGGCCCGCCGATTCAGCATAGCGGTACAAAGGAGCAGAAGGAGCGTTTTCTTTCAATCTTCTCAAGAGATGAAGAGCCTAAATGGGGAGCATATGCTTTAACGGAGCCGGAGGCAGGCTCGGATGTATCTGGATTGCAGACAACCGCCGTGAAGGTAAATGGAGGCTATGTCCTGAATGGTCAAAAAATCTTCATTACGAATGGTAAGAGAGCCTCATGGGTAGTGGCCTTTGCGACTGTGGATAAGACACTTGGAAGAGCCGGTCACCGGGCATTCGTTGTAGAGAAGGGAACGCCGGGATTCTCTTGTACGAGGCTTGCGGATAAGATGGGGCTGCGGGCTTCTGAGACAGCAGAACTGGTCTTTGAAGATTGCTTTGTTCCGGATGAAAATCTGCTCGGAGGAGAGGAAGCCTATCAGAGCACGGGCGCGCGCTCAGGCGGCTTCAGAGTTGCGATGAAGACCTTTGATAGTACAAGACCGATCATTGCGGCCATGGCTACCGGTATTGCAAGAGCAGCGTATGAGTATACGCTCGAATTCGTCCAATCAGAATTCCCGCGCCATGGTGTGCATTACAGACAAGCGTTGGGGCTATTGGCCGAGATGCAGCAGAAGATACTAGCGGCCCGCCTGTTAACTTGGGAGTCAGCCTGGAAAGGAGACCTAGGAAAGCCTAATGCGAAAGAGGCTGCAATGTGCAAGGCCTTTGCCGGGAAGATTGCACTTGAGGTAACATCGGCAAGCCTGGAAATCATGGGACCTTATGGCTTGGAGGGGAATTTAGTAGAGAAGCTGTACCGTGATGCGAAAATCTATGACATTTTTGAGGGCACAAATCAAATTCAGCAGCTGATTATAGCGCGTCATTTATATGAACCATATGGGATTCGTGTATAAAGAAGCAGTCATTTGCAGGAGGTGATGCCCTGACCTTAATAGAATGTGAGTTTGCTATTAAAAAGAATGAGATAAGATTCAAATGCCGGAAGGCCAATAAATGAAGGAGGAAAAGAAAAATGGGTAAAGCAATTGAAGATTATACATTACCGGAGTCTTTTACAAAAATTGAGGAGGCGTTAAATGCCAATCCTGGTCCAATTGAGGGAATTACGACAAGGTATCAGTTTACGATAACGGGAGCAGAAGAAGGTGTCTATCAGCTGAATCTGCAAGACGGCAAGGCAGAGGTAGCGGAAGGAGAAGCTGCCCCAGCTGACTGCACCTTGATTATGTCTCTAGATAACTTCCGCCAATTCTTGCTAGGCAAGTTAAATGGAACTGTTGCGTTCATGTCCGGCAAACTCAAGATTAAAGGAGATATTGGTAAAGCGATTAAGCTTGAAGGCATCTTGAAGCAATACAATGTCCAAGACCATCTATAAGTTTGTGAGACTGGTTAGGAGTGCTGATGAACGAATTGGTAGGGAGAGATAATCAGGTGTGGTATCCATACCTGATTATCCTATATAAGGGAGGTGTCCTATGAAACCTTTGAATCTGGTCGATATGGTTTATAGAACAGTTCAAAGATACGGCCAGAAAGATGCATTGATGGCAAAGGTCAAAGGTGTTTACAAAGCAATCACCTATGCAGATTTTTGGGAACAGGTTGCTCATACGGCCCATGCCCTTTTGGAGAGAGGAGTAGGGAAGGGAGATAAGGTTGCCATTCTGTCGGATAATCATCCATACTGGGCAATCAGTGACCTTGCGATTATGAGCATTGGTGCAGTCAGCGTTCCTATTCATTCCACTTTGCCGCGTAATCAAGTAAGCTATATCCTTCATAATTCAGCCTGCGAATTCATTTTTGTTGGAAATGAGAGGCAGCTGCAAAAGCTGGAATTAGAGGAATTTCAGCATGAGAGAGTCGTCATTTATGAACCTGCAGAAAAACCTCCCGCAGAGAATTTTTCTGCTTCCATGCAGGAATTCCTATCAAGAGGCAAAAGGAATTCCACAGAAGATTGGCAAGACGGCTTTATGCAGATTACGAGAGAGGATTTAGCGACTATTATTTATACTTCCGGAACAACTGGACATCCAAAGGGCGCCATGCTTACCCATGGCAATATTTTAGCCAATGTGGAAGGAGTTCAGTTTTGGGTGCTGGAAGCACGGCCCGACGACATTATGCTTTCCCATCTCCCCTTATCGCATATATTTGAGCGAATGGCTGGCCAGTTTTTCCCCTTCTATGTAGGAGCTACGATTGCGTATGCAGAAAGTATTGATACCGTTCAAGATAATCTTCTCGAAGTCAGGCCGACTGTATTGGTCAGCGTTCCTCTATTATTTGAGAGAGTCTATGCACAAGCCATGAAGATGGTCGAATCTGGAACGCCCATCCGCAAAAAGGTCTTTCATTGGGCTCTGGGGGTAGGGGAAGAGCGCTACCGCTATTATTTGTCATGTCCGGCTGATGAGTTAATGCGCAAGGCTGAACTGCCCAAGGAATTTAGACGAAGATGGAAAATCTCTGAAAGACTTGTCTATCAGAAGGTTAAACAAAAATTAGGGGGCCGCATCAGAGGGTTTATCTCAGGAGGAGGAGCGTTAAATCCGGAGATTGGCCAATTTTTTTGGTCAGTTGACCTGCCTGTTCTTGAAGGGTATGGGCTGACGGAAACAGCTCCGGTCATTTGCGTGAATCCTTTCTCACGCTCAAAGGTAGGAACGGTTGGAAAGCCGCTGCCCAATCTGGAAATTCGTTTAGCGGCAGATGGAGAAGTGCTGGTGAAAGGTCCAAGTGTGATGAGTGGGTATTACCGCGACCCGGAGGCAACAGCAGAAGCCTTCGAAGGGGAATGGTTTAAGACCGGTGATATCGGCCAGCTGGATGAGGATGGATATTTACGGATTATTGACCGTAAGAAACGGATTCTTGTTCTGTCTACAGGAAAGAATATTGCTCCACAGCCGGTAGAGAATGCGCTGCATCAAAGTCCCTATATTGAAAATGCCGTCCTGGTCGGGCAGAACAAAAAATACGTCATCGCGCTGCTGGCACCGGATTTCACCAATTTGAAGGAATGGTGCAGGCATAAGGGGATTCATGGTTCTCCTCAGGAGTTATTATCCAATAAGCAAATACAAGCTTTATTAACAAGAGAAGTCACGAAATACACAAAGAAATTTGCTCAATATGAACAGCCGAAAAAGCTTTTATTCGTCAATAAGGAATGGACAGTTGAGACAGGAGAGCTGACCCCTTCCTTAAAGGTACGGTATGCAGAGGTGGAAAAGAAATATAAGGCTGCCATTGATCATTTATATGCGGAGACTGCCAATGGAGAAATAGACATCGCTGCCGATGAAGCAGCGGTGGGAATCTCATTACCTAGAGTGAAAGGGGAGCAATGAATGATGCCATTTTCATTAGAAGGCAAGGTAGCGCTTGTAACAGGTGCATCCAGAGGACTTGGCAGAGCGGATGCCTTATGCTTGGCTCGGGCAGGTGCGGATGTCATCGTAACAGACATATTAATCGAAGACGATGAACAAATCGATGCAACTTCAGAAAAACTGGGTCCGGTGGCTCAAATTATGGTCCATTCAAAGGCCGTTTATACGAAGTCGACCACACAGGAAATAACGGAGTTGGGAAGAAAATCAGCAGCTTTTAAGATGGATGTGACAAATCGAGAGGAAGTCGAACGAGTGATGGCTGAGGTCATCAGCCAGTTTGGCCGTATTGATATACTCGTCAACAATGCAGGAACCTTGGATCATACTGCCAGACTAGAAGATCAAAATGATGATTATTGGAGCAGGGACTTGAACGTCAATTTGACAGGTGCCTATAACTGCTGCAAATCCGTTTGGAAGTATATGAAGGATCAAAAGGAAGGGCGCATTATTAATATGGCATCAGTGGCCGGGACACATGGCGGATATGGGCAAGCCAGTTATGCGACCACAAAAGCCGGTATTCTGGGATTGACGAAATCCTTAGCGCTTGAAGGAGCGAAATATCAAATTACCGTTAATGCGATTGTGCCGGGAATTATCAATACGGAAGCCTTCCAATATACGAATCCGTCGATGAGAGACAGAATGATTGCGCGAACTGCTTTTAAACGGCCGGGTGAACCGGAGGACATTGCTAATGCGATAACCTTTCTCTCAAGTAAGGAAGCCTCTTATATAACAGGAGTTGCTCTGCCGGTAGCAGGCGGCATTGATCTATTTACATTTTAAGAGAAGAGGGAGATCGCCGAGATGAATGATCGAGATGCCATAATCATAGAGGCTGTCAGGACGCCGATTGGACGAAAGGGTGGAATCCTCACCAGCTATCGTCCAGATGAAATGGCCGCACATGTGTTAAGGAAATTGACTGAGCGAATTGGAATAGACCCAATGGAAGTTGAGGATATCAAAATGGGCTGTGTTACCCAAATTGGTGAACAAGGTATGAATATTGGTCGAATTGCCAGCTTGATTGCTGGATTTCCTGTTGAGGTATGCGGGTCCAGCACGAATAGGATGTGCGGATCAAGTCTCGATACATTGGCCCAATCGGCTCATGCCATCATGGCGGGGATGAGTGATTGTACGATTGCTGCTGGTGTAGAAAATATGAATCGGGTACCTATGGGAAGTGATGGCGGTGATTTCCCTGATATGCTTATGAGCCAGTACACAATCATCCCGCAAGGATTCTCGGCAGAGCTGATTGCACAGAGGTGGCAGATTTCCCGGGAGGAGATGGACCACTTCTCCCTTTCGAGTCATCAGAAAGCACTTGATGCTATTGAAGAAGGAAGGTTTGAACGGGAAATCGTGCCGATTGAGGTCAAAAATGAAACGGGAGATAAAGTGATGTTCGAGGCTGATGAAACCCCGCGCCCCAATACCTCCTTGGACCGCTTATCCGAGCTAAAACCCTCGTTTCTTCCAGATGGTCATGTGACAGCAGGAAACGCAAGCCAAATTAGTGACGGGGCAGCAGCGGTCTTGCTCACATCACGAAAAAAGACAAAGGAGCTTGGTTTGCATCCACGAGCAAGGGTCGTTGCGACCGCAATCGCAGGCGTCGACCCGGAAATTATGCTGACCGGAATCATTCCTGCAACGAAGAAGGTATTGGAGAAGGCCGGATTGACAATGGAGGATATCGATTTATTTGAGGTCAATGAAGCCTTTGCCTCCGTTGTGCTCGCATGGGCAAAAGAGCTTAATGCCGACATGGATAAAGTGAATAGGAACGGAGGGGCCATTGCGCTCGGCCATCCTCTTGGAGCCAGCGGTGCCCGAATCATTGCCACGATGATCAATGAACTCGATCGTGTAAATGGAAGATATGGCCTTGCGACGATGTGTATTGGATTTGGCCAGGCTATTGCTGTCATTATTGAACGGGAGGTTTAACTATGGGTGTGAACTGTACGTTGGAAGTCGGAGGGAAGACAGCTATGCTGACGATTAATCGCCCGCCGCTCAATACGCTCAGCAGAGATACTCTATATGAGATTGAAGGGTATTTGGATGACTTTGAGAGCAATGATGGAATCCGTGCCATTATTATAACTGGTGTTGGTGATAAGTTCTTCTCGGCGGGAGCAGATGTAAATGAATTTGCTGAACTGGCAGACCCGGGCAAGGCAAGGTCAATGATTCAGCGAATGCATCATTTGTTTAACCGAATCGAAAGCTTTCCAAAGCCGATTATCGCGGCTGTATATGGCCGGGCTCTCGGAGGAGGGAATGAACTTCAAATGGCGTGTCATCTAGCCATTGCAAGTGAAGCGGCTGATTTCGGTCTTCCGGAAATCAAGCTGGGGATTATTCCGGGATATGGAGGAACGCAGCGTCTTCCTCGGTTAATTGGAAGCAGGCGGGCACTAGGGCTTATGCTGAGTGGTGAAACCATTTCAGCAAAAACGGCGCTTGAATATGGATTGGTCAATCAGCTAGTTCCAGCAAATGGATTTCTTGAAACGGCGCTTGCTTATGCGGATCAATTAGCAGAAGGGCCGCCGCTGGCCATTCGAGGGATATTAGATGCGGTGAGCAGAGGAATGGAAACAACGCTTGATGAAGGCTTGCAAATTGAGCTTGAGCATAATGTAAGCATAGTACGCTCTGAGGATGCGATTGAAGGAATTAGTGCCTTCTTTATGAAAAGAAAGGCTGAATTTAAAGGGAAATAAAAAAGAAAAGGGCTTCCTGTAAAGGTAAGCCCTTTTTCTCATTCATTAATTCTGCTTTGCGAAGCCCTCTTCCATCAAGTAGGATTTTGCTTCATTGTAGGATGGGAATGTACCGTCTAAATAGATGCCGGCATACACATTCCACATATCCTCCTCAAGGATGATGGTGAGGGTATGACCCTCTTCATTTCTCCATACCTCTTCGACTGCCTCTCCTTCAATGGTGATGGCTTCGTTCGGGTTGATTGATAGAAGATCAATGGATTTCTGAATCAATGTGCGCAGGTCCTCTTCTGAGTAGTCACGAATATTAACCATGCCTTTTTGGTCAACAGGGTATCCTGGAATCCCTTCTGCATACACAAAGCCATTCCCGTTCGGGTGCAGATGATAAATGACATTCTTTTTGTCAGTCTTGCTCTCTGGGAATTGGAAATTCACGCGCCCCAGTGACACGTTTTTTTGTTCAAGCTCTGGAAAGCTTGCCGCTATAGCGAGTTTTTCTTCAAACGTTAACATACTTCCTCCAAATAAGTGGATTTTTCTATTCGTCCATTATATCATTAGTTATTAAAAACCATCATGTTCAGAGTGTTAAATCATTGAAGGAGGCGGTGAGTATATGACAAACGGACAGAATCGCAGCCAAATCAAGCCAGGGCTCGAGGTCGATATCGTCTTAAAAAAGGATCAGCGAAGCGGGACATTAACAAGAGGAATCGTTAAAGATATCTTGACGAATTCACCGACACATCCCCATGGCATCAAGGTTAGGCTGACTGATGGACAAGTGGGAAGGGTAAAGCATATCGTACAGTAAATGACCTATTTCTTGATAACAAAACAGGCGGATGTCTTTCCGCCTGTTTTGTTTGTCTCGAACTTACAAGAGATAAAAGCTTCATGCAGATTGTTTCTGGAGTTTAATAATGAAAATGACGGGATATTTAACGAAAAACTCATCCAGCTTATTTGAACTACCATTTTGAATGCGTTTCTTCAGAATTTCATGGTTTAAGGGCGAAAGCTTATCATATATGGGCGAACAGCCATCTTTAAGGGAAAAAGACAGAGGCTAAGGGCTAACCATCTTTGGTCACATGTTATCTCAGTCCGTCCAGCTGGAGAAAGGCAAAAGCCTTTCCTCTGAAATAAAAAAAGCCGCCTCCCAAAGACTAGTTCAGGAAGCCGCTTTGTATAATTCAATCCATTTCCTTATGGTGAAATGGACATTTTCCAGTTATCGGCTCACTATCATCACCGATGAAGAATTGCTTCCATTCATTATGCGCCCGGTCGCCATAATGGCTGATATCCGGGTGCTTCGGAAGCTGGTCCCATGCTTCAACGCGTTCACGCACCTTTTCACGTGACATGATTCCACCTTTTTCTGTCCCCTTTAAGCCTTCGAAGATTTTCCTGGGCTGAAAGCCAATCACGAGGCTGCTGCCGAGATCACGTGTTTTCCGCTGCTTATAGGCCGGACAATTGCCGAAAGCAAATATCGGCTCACCGCCAAAATGGAAGTCCCATAAATAGTGGTCTGGATCCTTAGGTGCCATTTGCGGCCATGAAGCAGGATCTTGTTCATGCAAGTATTGCAGAACCCTCCAGAAATAATCACGATAATAAGGGATGTCTCTCGGCTCTTTTTCGGGCTCTACAAAAAGGAAGAAGCCATGACGAACTTTTGTCGGCTGCTTGAATAAATCAAGAAAGCCTTCAAGCGCCTTCGGCAGATTGGACCAATCCTCATGAGTAATATAGGCATAACGAAGCTCGCCCTTATTCTCGGCCTTCATTCCGAAATAGCATGGGAACGTGGGGTCGGTTACGATTTTTTTTAAGGTTCTGTATTCCTCTGTGACCCATGCCGGTACTATCGAAGCATTTTCCATATCCTCTTTTTGAAGCAATTCACGATTTACCTGATTGATTAATGACATAAAACGATTCTCCTGTTCATTTAGATAGTGAATTATTCCCTAAAAAAGAAGTTTCAAACAATTTATGAATCCGCTGTATTTTGAATTGTTTATTTTATGAAAAAACAGTATAGTGAGGGTAGAAAGTTTATTAATTAATTTAATAAAGTAAAATGAAAAGGGTTTCGAGAGAATGCGATTGAGGTGAATTAATATGCCATCCATCTATCAAACAATTCAAAGTCTGCTCCAATATGGCATCGAAAATAGTCTCCTGCCAAAAGAAGATGAAATTTATACACGGAACAGGCTTATGTCTGTGTTAGACCTTTCAGAATGGGTTGAAAGTGAACCGCTCGAGGGAAGGTCTACTATTCACGAAATCCTGGATACTATTCTTAATATTGCGGAGGAAAAGGGGAGTATCTCTAATACAATGACCGAGCGAGATCTCCTAAATGCGGAGCTAATGACCTGCTTGCTGCCAAGGCCGTCTGAGGTTATTCGTCAGTTCAGAGAGAATTATGTGTCGAGTCCCGTCAAAGCAACAGACCAATTCTATCAATTCTCTATCCTGTCCAACTATATTCGTATGGACCGTATTCAAAAAAATCAAATATGGAAGACCAAGACAGAATACGGCGAACTGGACATTACGATTAATTTATCCAAGCCGGAGAAAAACCCTCGGGAAATTGCGATGCTGAAGAATACACCTTCCTCTTCTTATCCCAAATGCCTGCTTTGTCCGGAGAATGAAGGATACAAGGGAACACTTACCCATCCGGCGAGGGGAAATCACCGCATTATTCCGCTCTCTATTAATCATGAAGACTGGTATTTACAGTACTCGCCATATGTTTACTATCCAGAGCATTGCATCGTGCTTAGGAAAGAACATATGCCCATGAAGATTTCAAGAGAAACATTTGACCGGCTGCTCGATTTCGTTGACCAATTCCCGCATTATTTCATTGGCTCGAATGCAGACCTGCCGATTGTTGGGGGATCGATCTTAAATCATGACCATTTCCAAGGGGGGCGTTATACATTTGCGATTGAAGAAGCTCCAATCACCCAAACCTTTACGCTTGCTGGTTACCCGAATGTATCGGCAGGCATTGTGAAATGGCCGATGTCAGTCATTCGCCTCCGTGGTGAAAAGGAAGAAGTAGCTAAGGTAACAGAGCGTATTTGGAAAGTGTGGCAGACCTATAGCGATGAAGGGGCCGATATTCATGCCTATAGCGGCAGCACGCCTCATAACACGGTAACACCAATTGCTAGAAGGAGAGACGGTTTATTTGAGATGGATATTGTCCTGCGGAATAATCGGACGTCACCTGAGCATCCAGATGGAATCTTCCATCCGCATCAGGAGCTGCATCATCTTAAGAAAGAGAATATCGGACTAATTGAGGTGATGGGACTTGCTGTGCTTCCTGGTCGGCTTGTAGAAGAAGTGAATAGGCTATCTCATTATTTAGTAGAGAGCACGGAAAAGGAAGAATGGCAGACTGATATGTTAAAGCATTATGACTGGTATGAGGAAATCAGGACAAGACGGGGGCAGCTGACAAGCGATACGGTTAGTGAAATCATGCAAGAGGAAATTGGAGCCCGGTTCTTAACCGTACTTGAGCACTCAGGAGTATTTAAGCAAACAGCAGAGGGTCAGCAAGCCTTCATTCGCTTTATTGACCAAATTCATAGCTGATAAAAGGGAGGAAGAGATGATGGAAAAACAACATTTACTTCAAGAATTTTATAAGAGATTCGGTCGCATTGGAGAAGGGGCTCGCGTATTCTTCACACCAGGACGCGTGAACTTGATCGGTGAATATACAGACTTTAATGGGGGGCATGTTTTCCCGGCATCTCTTTCTGTTGGAACATGGGCAGTCGCTCGCCTGCGGAAGGATGGTGTCTACCATTTCCAATCCACGAATTTTGATACTACAGCGCAGACAGCAGTTGATTCCATTGTGTACAAGAAGGAGGATGACTGGGCTAATTATCCGAAGGGAGTACTAGTAGAATTGCTCGAGCTTGCCGGAGATGAAGAAGCACGTTATACGGGTGCTGACATCATGTTCCACGGCAATATTCCAAATGGGGCTGGCCTTTCCTCATCTGCTTCTATTGAAGTGTTGACCGGACTAGCATTAAGTGAACTAGCTGGGTGTCAGGTTGATAAAGTAGAATTGGCGAAGCTGTCTCAAAGAGCTGAGAACAAGTTCGTTGGTGTCAATTGCGGCATTATGGATCAATTCGCTGTCGCTATGGGAAAAGCAGGCCATGCCATCATGCTGAAATGTGACACGCTTGAGTATCAATATGCGCCAGTAGAGCTTGATGGATATACCATCGTCATCACAAACACCAATAAACGCCGTGGTCTCGCTGATTCGAAATATAACGAGAGAAGGGCTGAATGTGAGAGTGGATTGGCTGTTTTGCAGCAATCCATGCCTGAGATCAAAACATTGGGCGATGTCAGCTACGATAATTGGCAGTTGTATAAGGATACAATCAAGGAGGAGGTTGTACAAAAACGTGTTGATCATGTTATCTGCGAGAATACCCGTGTGCTAAGAGCAGCAGAAGCATTAAAAAACCATGATGTAGCTTTGTTTGGCAAGCTGATGAAGCAGTCTCATGAATCATTGCGTGATTTGTTCGAGGTTACAGGTACGGAGCTGGATGTAATGTATGAGGAAGCATGCAAGGTAGATGGCTGTATTGGTACTAGGATGACAGGGGCCGGCTTCGGAGGATGCAATGTCAGCGTCGTCAAGAATGAAGCGGTGGCTCGATTCCAGGAGGAAGTTGCGAAGCATTATGAAGAAAGAACAGGGTTAGTACCTGAGTTCTATCTTTGCGATATCGGGGATGGTGCAAAGGAAATCTAAAAAGAAAGAATGATGCAGGAAGGCCGTTTTGGCTTATTCTGCATCATTCTTTTTTTATCTGAAACTCCGAGATTCCGAGAATAGTTCACGCAAAACCAAGGATATGGCTCCTATGACAGTTGCATAGCTTCCAAAGGAGGAAACAGTAATCACTGTTTTTTTTGCCTTCTCCGTCAGTGCGCGTTTTTGAATCGTTTCCTGGACGGTATCGAGCAGAAACTCCCGTGCATTAATGACTCCGCCGCTTAAGACAATCTTCTCGGGATTAATGATATGTATCAGGTTCGTTAATCCAATGCCAAGGTATTCTCCTGCCTCCTGTAAGACTTGCTGGGCAAGCGAATCCCCAGCCTTTGCCGCTTCAAAGACCTCCTCGCCTGTGATTTCACTGCATGAGCCGTCTCCAAGCATAACGGAAAGAGAACTTGATTCCCCTTCTTCGAGTTTGGCTCGCATTCTCTTAGCAATCGCCGGGCCTGTTGCAAAGGTTTGGAGGCATCCATTATTGCCGCAGGAGCAAGTTGGTCCATGCAGGTCAATCGCCATATGGCCAATTTCTCCGCTGATGAAATCATGGCCCAGATAAAGCTCTCCGTCTATAATTAGCCCGGCGCCTATTCCCCGCCCAACATTGATACAGGCAAGGTCTTGGGCACCTTTCTCATGACCGAACCATTGGTGACCATGGGCGATAGCGCGTGCATCATTCTCAACAATCACCATTAGACCGAATTCCTTCTCAAGTATGTCTTTAATGGGTATATGATGCAGGTTGAGGTTTGGAGCGAATACGGACTCCCCTTTGGCCACATCGACGATTCCATGCATAGCCACGCCGATTCCAATTAATTTCTCTGGCTCTGGAGCACTGATTATCATCGTACGGATGCTTTTGGTCAATAAGGAAAGGAGTGATTCCTTCTTCACAGAGGATGGCATTGCTTGAATGATGCTATGTTTAACCTCGCCTGTAAGGTTCGTTAAGATTAAATTCATTTCATGAGAGCCAATATCAACCCCGATGATGTGATGTCGTTCACTATTAAGTGTGAGTAAGGTCGGCTTACGGCCACCGCTGGACTCGCCTAGGGATTGTTCCACGATTCGTTCCTCCAATAGAAGCTCCTTTGTCAGGTTGCTGATGGTAGGAGGGGTCAGCTTTGTGAGTTTGGCGATATCTGCCCGTGAAATAGGGCCTTTCTCACGAATTAGATTTAAAACGATGGAGAGGTTGGTGGATTTCATTCTTTGAAAGCTTCCGGTAATGATTTCTTTACTCATGTGGCCTCCCGCTGCCATAAAATATAGTCAGACCTTGATTGACAAAGTCTATCCCTATTATAAACGAATGGAACAGGAGTTTATATGCGGAAACCTGTGTTCATCCATTTTTTGAGCAATGGACCGTCTTCGCCAAAAACTGGATCAGCCTCAGGGAATGGCACCTGCTTGATTTCTTCAAGAATTGCTGGTCTTTCATCAGGTTTACCGTATTTCATGTTATAGTCCATGCCATTAGGATAGGCACCAATAACCGTAAAGCCTTCATGGGCCTCTATGCATTTATGACCTGTCCCAGCAGGAAGAACAAGGACATCGCCGCATTCAACGTCAATCATCTGTCCCTCAGCACCGCCAAGCATTAATCGGGCATGTCCTTTCGCCACTCCGAGTACTTCGTGGGTATTGCTGTGATAATGGTGTTCTTGAAGGACGCCGTTTGTCCAGCTGTTTGACCACTGATGCCGGCGGAAAATGTCCTCCATCATACCTGGTTCCAATGCCTTTTTATAGACAGCTGCAGGAAGCTCAGGATTATTTGGTATGAATCCATCATCTTGAAAGAATAGGTATTGAATGTCTGTCATCGTTTTTCCTCCTTTTTATGCGCTTTTCCCGCTTGCTGGAGCTATTAAACAAAGACAAAAAGACCTGTGCTGAACGGGCTTTTGGCACTGGTCTCCTTATTCGTGATTCCATTCTGAATAGCGGTAATCATGCTAAATACTCTTAAAGCTTCTATCGTTTGGCTTTCCGAAAGCCGTCATAGACATTAAAGGCTGCGCCCATGAAGAAAAGGGCCATGGCTAGATTGATCGTCCAAGTGCGTACCTCTTCATTGAAGGATTGACCTAGATAGGCAATGAATTGAGCATCGAATAAATGAGGCTGATTGGCGATTAGAATGAAGACAACTGTGGTGATGATTTGAAGGACCGTATTAAATGCGGCTAGCTTTATTGTCCATTTCCCGCTCATCCATTTGAAAAGGGAGAGGACAATCTCCAGGGCGATGAGAGCGATGATGGCCGGCCAGTACATTTGAAGCACCTCTTGATTAAAGATCGGTGTAATAAATTCCAGGCCATTTGTGCCGCTGTGATAGATTCCAACTAATTGGTCCGCATAATAATAAACGGTTGCCCAAACAGCTGTCCAAAACAATCCGCCGAATACTTCGACATTGGAAATCTTTCGTTCCTTTGTCCGGTCCAATACTTCCTTTAAATCATCAGGAGTCCATTTCTTATATATAAATGGCTGTCCGCCTTTTGAAGAATCTATTCTTTCGACAACAGCAAAGCTTACTGTTGTCCAGAAGAACACATGCATGGCCGTCTCAATCACTGAGCCTGCTGCACCTATGATTATAGCTGACAAGAGACTTAAGAAAGACTCCTCGCCTGTAAAACCGTTAACTAGCTGAGCAAGGTAAGCAATCAGCGCTATGGCTGACCCGATGGACAAACCGATTTTTAAAAGGGCCATATAGCTTTCAAAATAACGAGGGCCGATTAAATACTGCGGCCAATCACGATATTCTCTTGCTAATTTGGCCGGGTCTCCCATCTGTGTGAGCACGTCCTTTACATCTGGTTCCGTATAATCCTCAGGCAGCATATCCTCAATGGTTGAACGGAGTTCCAGTGCAATATCCTCCCGATTTCTCTCAGGCAGCCGGCGAATGACTTCTTGTATATACGTCTCAATCAGATTCATTTTTTCCCCCTCCATTTAACATGTCATACAATCGTTTAGAATGGATAAGCCATTCCTCTTTCAATTGCTCATACAACTCACTGCCTTCTTTGCTGAGTGCATAATACTTGCGCGGCCTGCTTTCCGATGTGTCCCAATAGCTTGTTACCAGCTTCTGCTTTTCGAGTCTCCTTAGTAAAGGATATAAGGTGCTCTGTTCAATCGTGATTCCGGCTAGTTCCAATGAACGGACAAGGGAATAGCCGTATTGAGGTTCTTGAAGCTGATTGAGAACAGCCAATGTTAATGTCCCTCTCCTTAATTCTGTCATTAATGAGTTCAACAACGTATTCATCTGTGCACCCCCTATGATACATACTATGCATGATACAGTATTATGTTTCTTAAAGTATAACTGTTGTGATAGTGATTTGTGTACAATTTTCAGATAAATAATGATATAAAAAATACCTTCGCAAAAAGCTCATTCGATGAACCTTTGCGAAGGTATCTTAAACGGTTTGTTTTGCTTCTTTTCTTCGATAGATAACGGTAATGCCAGTCAGCATAAGAAGGATGAATAAATAGGAAATCCATGAAATTCCTGTCAGGCCATAGAAGAGGAAAGCTCCAGCCGTAATCGAAGCAGCTGTGAGCGCATAAGGAATTTGCGTCAGTACATGGTTCATATGATTGCACCCGGCTGCTGATGCGGCAACAGTCGTCGTATCAGAAATAGGCGAGCAATGATCTCCAAAGAGTGACCCGGAGAGTACGGCAGCAAATAATGGGGTGATATCTACTCCTGTGACAAGACCGATCTGAGCGGAAATTGGAAGCATGATTGCGAATGTTCCCCAGCTTGTTCCAGTGGAGAATGCCATGATTCCCGTCAGGATAAATAAGAGAAACGGCAGCCATGAGCTGGAAAGGCTAGTTTGCTCAATAATACCGCCTAAGTATTCCCCGGTCTTCAATAACCCGGTTAATTCGGACTGCATCCAGGCAAATAAGAGAATCCAGACTGCAGGCAAGGTTGTCTTCATCCCATTGATGAGAGCCTGTGGCACCAATTTCACCTGTTTTGTACGGATTGTGAAAACGAATGTTACAAGGCAGGCCGCCAGAGCGCCCATAAGCAAGGAATAGCTGACCTCGCCATTCGCGAACCAATCAACGATGCTTTTCGTGTCACTATTTCGATAGCTAGTCCATATTAATAAACCAATAGAGCTGATCATTAATACGATGATTGGGATGAACAATGACCAAATAGAGCCTTTACGATGTGAATCATTTGAATCGTATGGCTTTACATGTGATTCAGCCTTTCGCATTTTCCAGAAACGGAGATCAAAATAGGCAACAAGGAAGACAAGGGCAATAGTGGTTAATGCATAGAAATTCAGGAATCCTACCTCAACAAATGTCACAATCGGATTTGCATCCATATCATGCATCACAAAGATGGCTGCGAAAATCGATGTAATATAAGCTCCCCAGCTTGAGATGGGTGTCAGAACACAGAGGGGATCTGAGGTGGAATGAATCATATAGGCCAGTTTTTCGCGCGATATGCCGAAACGGTCAAATAATGGCCGAGAGACTTGTCCATTCGTAAACATATTGAATACGTCATCCGGAAACATGGTCATTCCGAAAAGAGCCGTTCCCATTGTTACCTGTCTTTTGGAATGAAGCTTTTTGGAAGCGAACTCCCCGAATGCCCTTCCTCCGCCTAATAGATGAATCATGCCGGTCATGACTCCGAGCAAAAGAAGGAATCCAAGAACATTTAGATTTCCGGTTGCGACTTCGCCATCCTCGTAGAAAAGATGGAGAATCGTTTTTCCAATCCGCTTGATTGTATCGCCGAAGTGAAAGTTTTCGAAGATAAGGGATGAAAGAATAATTCCAACGCCGAGTGATGGAATGACCCTCCTTGTCAAAAGGACAAGCATAATGATGACAAGAGGTGGTATTAGTACTATAGCTGTTCCAGTCATATGTATACCTCCTTACAAAATTAATATTATATCAACATAATTTAACGGAAATAAAGAGAGTTTCATATTAATAAAATATTAAATTTATTTATATACAGGGAATTATTCACATTTCGACGTTTTTATTTTAAATTTACACCTCATGCGTGCTATAATGCACATTAATATAAATGAGCGCACATAAATATTCGGTTTTTTGAAGGAGGAGAGAGAAATGAGGGATGTCACTTTACTAGATATTTTTGAACATCGAATTGCACAAAAGTACTTGAATCGTTCTGGATTAGCTCATGCGATCGCGGTAGCTTATCATGCTTTTAACCTGGCGAAGGAGCAGGGGGAGGATGTTGATGCGGCCGCTAAGGCGGGCTTACTTCACGATATGGGGCATTTCACCTGGTACCGGAACGGGAAGTGGGATTATGATCTCTATCGCAAAAACGATATTCATGCGATAAAAGGGGCTGAGAGGGCGCATAAATTATTAATCAGACTTGGAGAGAATCCAGTGAAGGCGAAGACTGTATCGCTAGCGATCCTATTCCATACGGACTCTTTTCTTCCCACAAATGATATCGTACGCACCCCCCTTCAGCAAATTGTTAAATGGGCTGATGAGATGGATGAGGAAGAAGGCGGATTGCACCACTACCGCAAAGTTGACCATGAAAAGGCAAGAAAAAGCATCATTAAGCTTGATAAGATTATTGATGCAGCTCAAGGATTTGAGAATAAGAAATCGGTATAATGAATGAGGAGAGAACCGTGTCATGGGGTTCTCTCTTTTTTTGTGTTTAATAGGATAATATTTCACAAAATAGTCCTTTTTTACTGTATTGGAATATAGTTATAATTAAATGGGGGTTAGAGGGATAAGGTTAACCAAATAGTGGTAAAGAGGAACGATACTAGATTTGGGAGGAAGAAGCATGGCATATAAGAGTCCGCAGGATATTGCTGCATATGCGGTTGAAGCCGGTGTAAAGAAAACGAGCTTGAATTTAAAAAGCATGCTGCTATTAGGATTTTTAGGCGGAGCATACATATCAGCGGGGTATTTATTATCTGTCCGTGTGACGGCAAGTTTACCGTCGGATTGGGGGACCTTTGGTTCGTTTTTAGGAGCGGCTGTTTTCCCTTTGGGGCTTATCTTAATCTTGATTGCTGGCGGTGAGCTATTGACCGGCAATATGATGGCGGTGCCAATGGCCTGCCTCACAGGAAGGGTACGCTGGTCAAGGCTTGTTCATAACTGGTTTTGGATAACTCTCAGTAACTTTGCCGGAGCCCTTTTCGTTGCTTATTTCTTCGGGCATTTGGCGGAATTAACATCAAGCGGAGCATTCCTTGAAAAGGTTGTTGATACGGCTGGCCATAAGCTTGAGGCCGATTTCTGGCCGGCATTAATCTCGGCTGTTGGATGTAACTGGCTTGTCGGGCTTGCTGTCTGGCTATCCTATGGGGCTGAAGATATTGGAGGGAAGATTGCTGCTATTTGGTTCCCTATCATGGCTTTTGTCGCTATCGGTTTTCAGCACGTTGTCGCAAATATGTTCATCATACCAGCTGCAATCTTTGAAGGATATTTTTCTTGGGGCGAGTATTTCGGCAACTTTATCCCAGTATTCCTTGGCAATGCCATAGGGGGAGCAGTCCTAGTAGCGGCTGTTTACTGGCAATCCTACGAAGAGCATTTGCCATCCGGTACAGAACTCAGAAAAGAGGAGTCGAAGGGGATAGAAGGGTAAATGATGGGGGATGCCTTTCATGCATCTCCCTTTTAATATCCAGCATATAGGTTTACGAATATTCAGGCCAAGGAGTACGATAGGGGAATAAGGAAAAATCATACATAAAAGGAGCATTGAGGGATGAATCAGAAACAATCCTCTATTCCAAGCCCGTATAAGAGCTTGCGGAAGTTATTTGAAGAGAATATTCATGTCAACCATATTTCTGAGGAATTGGTCAGCTTTGAAGCAGGCAGCAAGATGGATGATATTCTGAATTATATGGAGCAGACCGGCTTTGATGTCGTTGGTATAAAGGATAATGGCAGGGTAATTGGCTATTTAGAGAGAGGGAGCAGCGCGATGATTCGTTTTCAGCCCTCTGATCTTGTTTCGGAATCTACACCATTAATTCATCTGCTCTATTTATTTGAGCATATTGACCGAATCTTTATTCTTGAGAGAAATGAGGTTACTAGGCTTGTTACGTTGGCAGACCTGCAAAAGCCGCCGGTTCGGATGCTTTTATTTGGAATCATTTCTTTAATGGAGATGCATCTTCTCTATGTTGTCAAACAAGTTTATCGGGATCTGTCCTGGAAGGAGAAAGTGAGTACGGAGCGGCTGAGAAGCGCTGAGCATTTATATGAAATGAGAAAGGAACGAAATGAAGAGATAACGCTTCTTGACTGTCTGCAGCTCAGTGACAAGAAAACATTAATTGTGAAGAAAAAGGAGCTGCTTTTAAATCTCGGTTTTACATCACGGGCAGCTGCAGAGCGGTTTTTCAATAAGCTTGAGCTGCTTCGAAATAATCTTGCCCATTCACAGGAGCTGACAGGCGGGAGTTCCTTCAGAGAAATCATTCAGACCGTAAAGGAATGTGAAAGGGTTCTAGCGGCATGTGAGCAAATGCATTCAGAATGAGAATCATCTGGATGCTTTTTTATGATCGACGGGAAAATTTAAATTGTAGTTGACAGATAGGAATAATATATTTTATACTCTGATTAATCAGAAAATTGAATGACTGGCCGATCGGACCACCGAAGGCATAATCCTTTATTTGTAGAGGGTTATGCCTTTTTATTTTTATTGGAGAGAGCGGCCATGTCCATGATAGGGGAGGGGGTGAGTTATGAAGAGGGGATTTGCGCAAGCATTAGCTGGCATCAGCTTGATCCTTTTGCTGGCCGGCTGTAGCACTGACACTGATAGAGAGGAAGCGGATTCCGAGGAAGTGATTCATATCGGATATCAGAAGTTCGGCACCTTAAACATTTTGAAGGCGAACGAAAGCTTGGATGTGGCGCTTCTGGAGAAGGGGTACACCGTTAAGTGGACAGAATTTCCTGCAGGACCCCAATTATTGGAGTCGTTAAATGTCGGGAGTGTGGATTTTGGTCATACGGGAGAGGCACCGCCGATTTTTGCCCAGGCTGCAGGAGCACCGCTTATTTAC
This sequence comes from Gracilibacillus sp. Marseille-QA3620, assembly GCF_054950035.1. NCBI lineage: Bacteria > Bacillati > Bacillota > Bacilli > Caryophanales > Bacillaceae > Gracilibacillus > Gracilibacillus sp. Marseille-QA3620. The sequence continues at coordinate 3,525,116 of NZ_CM143102.1, read as the reverse complement.
TTTGCCCATGAGCCGCCAAATGCCAAGGGTGAGGCCATTATTGTGCCGGAGGGTTCAACCATTAAGAGTACTCAAGATTTAAAAGGGAAGAAGATTGGGTTGAATAAAGGCTCGAATGTTCACTATCTACTTGTAAAAGCATTGGAGGATGCCGGACTGGAATACAGCGATGTCGAGACGGCTTTCCTGCCTCCTGCTGATGCACGCGCCGCGTTTGAGAGAGGGGATATTGACGCTTGGGTCATTTGGGATCCATTCTTAGCGGATGCTGAAATCTCGGCAAAAGCTCGTATCATTGCTGATGCGGCCGACCTTGCCGCCAATAGGGAGTTTTTCCTTTCTTCCAAGCAATTGGCTGATGAGCATCCGGAGGTATTAGACATTATTTATGAGGAGATTAAAGAGACTGAGGAATGGGTGCAGGAGAATAAAGAAGAAGCAGCTGAGTTTTTGGCTCCCGAGATTGGGATGAATTTAGCGGTTTTGAACAGAACGTTAGAAAGGCGGCCATTTGGCATTCAGAAGGTATCGGATGAGGTAATCCATGACCAGCAGAAAATCGCTGACCAATTCTATAATCTGAAGCTGGTTCCAAAAGTAATTAATGTGAAGGATGCTGCGCAATAAATCGTAAAGGGGAGCTTGAAATGAACGTATTTTGGTTTATTCCGACACATGGCGATTCAAGGTATTTAGGTGTAACGGCAGGCGGCAGAGAGGTCAACTTTGCCTATTTGAAGCAAATAGCCCAAGCGGCGGATACTTTAGGATATGAAGGAGCCTTATTGCCGACAGGGACATCATGTGAGGACGCCTGGGTCGCTGCCTCCGCACTTATCCCCGTTACAAACCAATTGAAATTTCTTGTAGCCGTACGGCCCGGCCTAACCTCACCGTCAGTTGCGGCTAGGATGACTTCGACCTTTGATCGGCTTTCAGATGGGCGTCTATTAATCAATGTCGTAACAGGGGGAGATCCCGTGGAGCTCGCTGGGGATGGCTTACATCTATCGCATCCGGACAGATATCGTCTGACAGATGAATTCTTGACTGTATGGAGAGACCTGCTCGCGCATGGCAGCGCCGACTTTGATGGTGAATTCATCCATATCAATGGAGGGAAATTATTATACCCTTCCGTGCAGACGCCATATCCTCCTCTTTTCTTTGGAGGCTCATCTCAAATTGGAAAGGAGGTTGCCGCCAAGCATATTGATGTGTATTTGACATGGGGGGAGCCGCCTGAGAAAGTGGCAGAAAAGGTCAAGGAGGTACGCTCACTTGCAGAACGGGAAGGAAGAACCGTTAAATTCGGCATCCGCCTCCATGCTATTGTCCGCGAAACAGAAGAAGAGGCATGGAAGGCAGCAGAGGATTTAATCAAATATGTAGATGATGATTTAATTACCGCTTCGCAAAAGGTCTTCTCACGATTCGATTCAGTCGGGCAAAGTCGGATGGCAGAATTGCATAATGGCAAGCGGGATAATCTTGAGATTAGCCCGAATCTTTGGGCAGGGGTTGGATTGGTGAGAGGGGGAGCTGGAACCGCCTTGGTCGGTGATCCTAAGACAGTTGCTGCAAGAATGAAGGAATACGAGGAAATAGGAATAGAAACATTCATCCTCTCTGGATATCCTCATTTAGAGGAATGCTACCGAGTAGCAGAGCTTGTGTTCCCTCATCTTGATTTAGAGCAAAAGAGCACCCGAAATAATCCGGCCATGGTCTCTCCATTTGGGGAAATGGTCGCCAATACTCTGCCGCCGAAATCCATTAAGGTGAATGGGTGAATGGAATGAAAAAGGCAATCAATCATATCACCCCTTGGCTTTTTCCCATAGGGCTAGTTGCCGCCTGGCAAATATGTTCATCTGCCGGGCTGATCTCGTCAAGGGTCCTGCCCAATCCTGTCGATATTGGAAAGGCCGCAAAGGACATGTGGGATTCGGGGCAGCTTGCCCATCATATTGGAATTAGTACGAAGAGAGCGGCTATCGGCTTTCTAGTCGGCGGAGGAATAGGATTTTTACTCGGGCTTTGGAATGGTTTATCCAAGACGGCTGAAACGCTATTTGATACGTCCATTCAAATGATTCGAAATATCCCGCATCTTGCTCTGATTCCAATTGTGATTTTATGGTTTGGGATAGAGGAGGGGGCAAAAATCTTCTTAGTAGCTCTTGGGACATTCTTTCCCATCTATTTAAATACATTTCATGGCATTCAATCGGTTGATAAAGGATTGATTGAAATGGGGAAGGTATACGGATTGAAGGGATTTGCCCTGTTCAGCCAGGTCATCTTTCCGGGTGCGCTTGCCTCTATCCTGGTCGGGGTCCGTTATGCACTCGGCATTACCTGGGTCACGCTCATTGTTGCTGAGACGATTGCCTCTAATTCCGGTATCGGCTACATGGCAATGAATGCAAGGGAATTCATGCAGCTGGATGTTGTTGTCCTAAGCATTCTGCTATATGCCATTCTTGGAAAGCTATCGGATTATGCGGCGAAATTGGCGGAAAGGCGTTTCTTGAAATGGAATCCCAATCTACAAAGATAGGAGGATGAATATGGCGGCGCTGCTGGAATTATTAAATACTAAGAAAGCCTATGGGAATCATGAAGTATTGGACGGATTGAACTTTAAGGTACAAAGAGGTGAATTCGTTGCCATTGTCGGGAAGAGCGGCTGCGGTAAAAGCACGCTGCTTCGTATGATTGGCGGATTGGAATCACCAACAGAGGGCGATGTACATATAGACGGGGAGCCTGTTAGCAGACGGAGCGACCAAATTAAAATCATGTTTCAGGATGGTCGTCTGCTGCCTTGGAAGACCGTACTTAATAATGTCACCTTAGGTCTTAAGAAGAATGAGCGCCATAAAGGGAAAGAGCTTCTCGCTCATGTTGGACTGGCCGAGCGGGCTGAAGCCTTTCCCTCGGTACTCTCAGGAGGGCAGAAACAGCGTGTCGCACTTGCTCGAGCTCTCGTGCATGAGCCTGAATTGCTGCTGCTCGATGAACCCCTTGGTGCATTGGATGCGCTGACGCGTATCGAGATGAATCAGCTGGTGGAGGCATTATGGCAGGAAAAGCGATTTACGGCGATCTTGGTCACACATGATGTGGAAGAGGCTGTTGCGCTCTCCAATCGTGTCATCATCATTGAGGATGGGCGTATCGGACTCGTGCAATCCATTCATCTTCCTTATCCAAGAGAACGTGATCATCCTATATTCGTGGAAACTGTTAATAAAATACGCAGCCATATTCTTGGTAAGGACAAAGAGAAATCAAGGGAGTATTCCTTGAAGAGTACATCTATTTAGGAGGGATTGAATGGCAACAATTGTCTTCATTAATGGAGCACCCAATTCATCATCAAGATTGAATGGACTTCTTCAATTTGCCGTATCTTTCTTGGAAAAGGAAAAAATCAGCCACGGGATAATTGATGTTCATAAACTTCCGTCTGAGGATCTTCTCTCAGCCAATTATGCCAGTCCAGTGATCAAGGAAGCCAATGCACGTTTGCAGGAGGCTGCAGGAGTCATTGTGCTGACGCCAGTCTATAAGGCTTCCTATTCCGGCATTTTGAAAACTTATTTAGATCTTATTCCGCAGAAAGGGTTGGAGAATAAAATCATACTTCCGCTTGTGATAGGAGGGTCGGCTGCCCATTTGTTAGCTATTGAATATGCCTTAAAGCCTGTCTTATCAGTACTTGGTGCAAACCAGTTTATATCGGGTGTTTATGTAGTCGACCAGCAAATTGAGAGGATAGGCAATCATCAATTCACCATCAGCGATGAGGCTGAAGCCAGATTGATGACGAGAATGAAGGAGTTGATGGTGAATCTAAACAATTGGAAAGGGGCGGGGATAAATGTCTCGTAAAGAACAGGCCAATAAAGCAGCCATTGAGCAGATTATTCGTTTCCTCATAGAGATAGATTACGGAAAGGTTGAAATAAAAATCCATGATTCACAAATTACCCAAATCGAAAAGGGAGAAAAATACCGGTTAGCCGTCAAGAAATAGGAGGAGCCGCTTCAGTAAAACTTTCCCCATAGATATGGTAGGATAGTTTAGAGGAGGCTGCATGCATGAATACGATTCCTATGATCATTGCCATTATGACCGGGATCTTTTATGGGTCCATCCAATCAATCAAAATGAGTAAACAAGAAGAGGTAGAGTCAGCTAAACAAGCAGCAGGCATGTACATAAAGAGCATTGTACTCTGTTTGGTTGTCTATCTGGTTGTAAGTGTTGTAATGGGATAAAGGGGCAAATGTCCAAAGGAAGAGGCTGTCGCATAATGGGACGGCTTTTTTGCTGCAAAAAATAAACACAGTCTCTGCATCATTCAGACTGTGTTTCATTTATTAAATAAAGTTTATTAGCCTTTCTTCGGTTCAACGACGAGTACGATGATTGTCAAAATTGTCATGACAGACACTTCGAGCACAGCTTCAACCGGATCAAAGGCAATCTTCCCTGTTTGCTCAGCAGCATAAACATGTGACAGATTTTGATAAAAGACAAAAAACATGGCACATAGAAACAGTGCTTTAATTAGTAAGTATTTCATACAAATCATCCCCTCTTAGGTGCATCACTAACTTGAAGACCATACAATCACCGCTGTACTTAGCGTGATTTCTTCACATCATTAAAAGCTAAATGAGCCATCAGCAAGTAATGAAGGGCCTGGTGTCGGATTATCATGGACCAGTTTTAGGCGTTGGAGGATCCAGGTGAAAGGATTAATCCAAGCCGAGAAAAAAGAAAAAACCCTTGGTCCGCAAGAGTTTTTCTATATCGTCTAAGGAGCAGTCTCCTTCAAATCTCTTTGCTGCAAGCAGGGCCTTCAAATCCCTGGTCAAATTCAAATAGAATCATTTGATGAGTTTACGAGTCTATATATGAAGCTGTCTTTACAAACCATACCATAAAATATGTCAAAAATGAACTGGTAAATTGAACAATGCGTGAGTTTATTTGGCGTTTTGACCATATCGGAAAGAGGGGAGCAGAGCTAGGCGGGGCGAAGATGAAGGATATTGTAAAATGCGGCTATTCATCGAAATCCAAATATGCTGATAGGGACATCCTATCTATGGAATGTTCCTATCAGTTTCTATACCTATCTTCAATATTCAAAGCAGGAATTATCCTTCGACAGCGTTGTAATCACGCATTCAGTTTGGAAGAAGGAATTCATTAGCACTTTCATTTCTTTCATCGCCTGCTCAGCCCGCAGCGCCTGGTCTTCATTAGTAGATTCAATGACGAGGACAGCATCGGTCGTTTCCTCGGTGAGCATAGTTCTCTGTGCTTCACGCCAGTTTAAACAGCGGCAAATGGCCCCTTCATTATCGTAATAAATGATTTCTTCAGGCAGTGCAGGGGCATCTTGGTCAGCGCCTAACGGAAGGAAGGATTCTCCCCCTTTAGCTTTGCCGAGATGCAAGTCGCCGCTGATGAGCTGCAAATCCTCGCCGCCGCATGGTACCGCATATTTGAGTGAAATGCTGTTGTATATGTCTACTAAAGGGTTAATGGGGGTGAACGCCCTGTCTTGGTTGACCCTCTTGAGAAGAGCTTCAATTGAGGAGCGGGCTCCTTTTTTAGTTTTAAATTGGCTAAAGGCCTTTCGCCATTCATCAATAACAGTGTTTTGGCTGAATGTCTCATTGGTTAAATACTGCTTGGCTTCATTTGATGCATCCTTCAAGAGTTCAGCAAAGTAAGCCTGCTTTTCCTTAGAACAGTGATTTTGAATATTGGTGATGACCAATATATTTAGCTGCGCTCCCGGAAAGACATCCCAAAACGCTTCGTCAATGATGATTTTCCCCATTTTAGAACAACTCCATTTCTTCAGTAGATTGTCAAGTACTCTTAGCCCGCATTAACGGACAGTAAGACGCCAACTGAAAAAAGCGTAGAAAACCGAGAAGCAGGTCGGAGATCAACTGTCCATAAAAGCCCGATTGGTTCAACTAACCTTCAGTGGAGAAAAGGCCCCCTGAAGGAAGTTTCACTTTATTATATCTATCAGAAATTATATTGTAAATGCAACAAAATGTTTTGGCAGAATGCTCCTCCATTCCCTTTTCATTCGTCTTGGCATAAAGGAAAAGAAGGATACCTTCTAGAAGAATATTCAATAGAATGAAAAAGGAAGTGATTATGTGTTTTACAATGAAATGACGGAACGGTTGAGAATTGAGTATCCTATTATACAAGCACCGATGGCAGGCGGGATCACGACAGCTGAGCTGGTAGCCGCTGTCTCTCGTGCTGGGGCAATTGGAATGATTGGGGCAGGCTATATGACACCGGAGCAAATGAGAAGCCAAATAGTGGAGGTCAAAGAGCGAACCAAAAAGCCGTTCGGTGTTAACCTATTTGTGCCGAATGAATTTGAGGCAAGTGAGGAGGAGATAATAAGGGCCAACGGTCTTTTGAATCCTTTACGAGAGGAGTTAAATCTCCCTGCTAAAGAGCTGGCTGTCGTTCCTGATTACGAGCAGCTAAAAAAAACATTTCATGAACAAATTAAGGTAATCATTGAAGAGAGCATCCCTATATGCACCTTTACATTTGGAATTCCATCATCTGAGATAATCGCGGAATTAAAACAAGCAAACACCCTCTTAATAGGAACCGCCACAACAGTCGAAGAGGCCGTTGTAAATGAGGAGAGAGGAATGGATATGGTCGTCGTTCAAGGGAGTGAGGCTGGCGGGCATCGCGGGAATTTCTTGCCTGGAGCAATAGAGGGGTCGATTGGCTCGATGTCCTTGATACCACAGGTAGTTGATCATGTAAGCATCCCGGTTATCGCTGCCGGCGGAATAATGGATGGGAGGGGATTGATGGCGGCTGTTTGCTTAGGAGCCAAGGGAGTGCAGCTGGGGACAGCCTTCTTAACCTGCGCGGAAAGTGGTGCTCAAGATGTCCATAAGGAGGCCGTCCTTCATGCGAACGAGAATGACACGACCTTAACCCGTTCCTTCTCAGGAAAATGGGCGAGGGGGATACATAATCGTTTCACCGAGGTTATGCAAAAGCATGAAGCTGGACTCCCTGAATTTCCTGTCCAAAACACGCTGACCCAAGATATCAGAAAAGTCTCAAGCGCAAACGAGAATCCTGATTATCTCTCGTTATGGTCAGGACAAAGTCCGAGATTAGCCAGAAGTCTATCGGCAGAATCCTTAATCAAAGCCATTCTCTCTGAGGCGGAGGAAATCAAGAGAACCCAATGAAGAAAACGAGAAAATAGGTGGAAAGAAGGGCTCCAAGCACTAAGTGGCTTGGGCTCTTTTAGCATTTGAATAGGTTTCGTCCAGCTTATTTTACGTTATACTTCATTAATGTTTCAGAAGCCTTCACTTGCTTTCCGAAATGAAACGACTGTGCCGAAGTGGCTTAAATCATGTAAAGCTCATTCCTTTTGCAGATAGGGTAGCACCTTTTCCTTATTAACTATATATTTCTTCACCTTGTCCTTGGGTTTAACACCGTATGACATGTGCAAGGTGTCTGCATAGAATAGGAGGCTCTCATTCGTCATAAGCTTCAATGCTTGGTGAAGGACCGTCATTCCCCCAATACCAGAATCAAAAAAACTAATCTTTATGATATTCACTCTTCTCCTAGATAAAGGGTTTTTAAATATACTATTTTATTAAAGTAACTAAGACGACTTTTTCATTGCTGCAATTAACGGCATCTGATAAATAAGAATGTCCTGAATTAAATAGAATCAATATTATCTATGATGCATAGCCTGATTCTATCTGCTTTCAAAGGGTCTTTTTCCTACGAATATATTTATGCCAGAATATCTTTTTGGTGTTAAAATAGAGATAGGTGAATATTATTAATATTCAAAACAGAGGAGAGCCCTTATGACCAGCAGGTAATATAACTAAATGATCCTAGACTTTTCTTCTTATGGCCGTATATAAAAGACGCTGCCCCATATGAAAGAGCGGCAAATTCAATATTCATGTAATGCCTATTAACATTGGGGGGATAATAGATGTATTTAAGAAATGCTCCAATAAAAGCATATTAGATATTCATCTTATCTTGTAAAGGAGGATGCCTTATGGGTTTCTTATCAACAGTTCTCGCGGTAATAGTCGCCTTGGTTATCTTCGCAATATGCGGTTAAATAAGAAACAGAAAAAGGATCTATTGTTTTTCATTGTCCCGCTGATTCTATTTCAAGTGAATGAACTGATTAAAGCAGATGTACAGATTCCTGTGCTTGGATATGTGCTGCGCTGTCATTTCAATGACTACCTTGGAGGCATCTCCTTTGCAGCATACCTGAACTTTATTTTATCCTTGAGTAACTGGACTTCGTTTCAGCTAACAAAGATCCAGCACTTCCTGATTGCCGGCTTATTATGTGGTATCTGCTGGGAGCTGATCACGCCCCTTTTTATACAATCAAGTACCGGTGATTTTTGGGATGTTATTGCTTACATCTTAGGGATGCTGACCTACTGGTTTTTCAGCGAAGTATTGGTATTTAAATAGTAGAAATAAGTACGGAAAATATAGACAAAAAAGAGGCGGCCTATGGGCCGTCTCTTTGTATTTTTAAATTCTTTGCCATTTGCAGGGGACCTTGATGCAGGAGCAGTATGACCCCAAAAGTCATTACTATCGGCTTGTCTTGGAGTTATCCGCTTTGAACAGGCGTTTTTCAAGCCCAAAGCGTCTAACGAACAACTTGTGCAATAAATGTGCAATCCCACCCGTTCCTCGAAAAGAAAGCTCCAGTAAAACAAGAAAAAACCCTTTCTGCACAAGGGTTTCCCGGTATGGAGCTAAGGGGATTCGAACCCCTGACCTCTTCGCTGCCAGCGAAGCATTCTCCCGCTGAACTATAGCCCCAAAATATTATCTCTTTTTTCTTACAAATTCTATTTTATCGAAATTCAATAGAATGTCAATGTGGATTAAATAATTTTTTAGAAAATAAACATGTAGCTATTATCTAAAAAAGCAGCGGTGTGAGAACACAGCCGCTGCCGCTTTATGGAGAAGAGAAGTATCATGCATTTTCAATTTCAATGCTCATGATTCCATCAATCTCTGAAACGGAATAATATACATCGGTTACTTTGCGTTTGTTGTCAACTGTTGTTCTGAGCTGGACAAGGTGATTTGTAGCCAAGTCCTTTATCCTCACTGATTTAATAGCAATATTATGCTTTTCAATAAGAGAAATGATTGCGGCAATCTTTTCTTTCTCTCCTATCACGAGTTTTAAATAGAGTTCCTTTTCTCTGAACTTCCGCGGCCCGATGAGATTGAATAGGTATGGCAATAGTTCAACACTTATAATTAATAATAGTACGCCTGCGATTGCTTCCATATAGAAACCTGCGCCTACGGTTATTCCGATACCGCCGGCTCCCCATATAAGTGCCGCGGTAGTTAAACCAGATATGCTGTCATTCCCTCTTCTAAGGATGACGCCTGCTCCGATAAAGCCAATCCCAGACACAATCTGTGCTGCTAGACGGAGAGGATCCATTGTGACAGCCACTCCGAATTCTGAACCTTTGGCCGTATAGGCTGATTCAATAGAAACAATCGTCAACAGGCAGCTGACGATAGATATGACAAGGGAGGTTTTTAGACCGACAGGCTTCCTTTTAATTTCTCGTTCAAGGCCGATGATCAGTCCCAGTGCGGCTGAAATGCATAATTTCACAAGCATATGTGCGTCAATTATAGCGAAATCCATTGCTTTAACCGCCTTTCTGTGAGAATCTTCTATCTAGAATAAGATATGTTGTGATAAAGTTCCACTATTATGAATTGTTTCTAAAAATAGTGTGTAAATAAAGTTAAAGGTTGGATCTATATATGAAAAATACATTTTATAAACCCTATATAGCCATTGCAATCGGTGTAACAGCTATTTCATCCTCGGCTATACTTGTGCGCTATTCAAGTGCGGATTCAGGTGTCATGGCTTTTTATCGATTGCTTTTTTCAAGTTTGATGCTTTTGCCGCTTTTCTTTCGCGGAGCGATAAAGGAGGTCAGGAGCTTTCGACTGAAGGAATGGCTTCTTTCCCTGGTATCAGGGGTGTTTTTAGCCTTTCACTTCATTCTATGGTTTGAGTCATTAAGGTATACTTCAGTCGCAAGCTCAACGGTACTCGTGACGATGCAGCCTTTATTTGCTTTTATTGCTGCTTTTATTTTATTTAAGGAAAGGGTAACAGCAGGGGTCTTCTTTAGTATCATCCTTGCTATAGGTGGAAGCATTGTTATTGGAGCGGGAGATTTTACTGCGGAGGGAACAGCACTGTACGGAGATGCTCTTGCTTTATTGTCGTGTGCACTTATAACTGCTTACTTTATGATCGGGCAGATTTTACGAAAGAAGGTCGGGCTGACAGCATACACCTTTACCGTCTATAGTATGAGTGCGGTCGTGTTGGGATTCTACGTATGGTTAAAAGGAGAGGCATTTGGTCCTTATCCGCCAGCAGAATGGGTGATTTTTCTGTTGTTGGCTATAATACCGACTTTATTCGGCCATTCCTTGTTGAATTGGGCACTTGGGTGGGTAAGCGGTACAACAATTTCTATGGCAATCCTATTTGAACCAGTAGGGGCAAGTGTTTTGGCGTATTATTTACTACATGAACATATAAAGGTAGCCCAACTGATCGGTTCGGCCATGATATTATTCGGTCTAGGATTATTCATTTTAATATCAAATAGAAAGAGAAAAATACAAGTGAGAAAGGTGTCAGATTAAATGTGTTTCTTCTATAAGGATTAAATCCTGCCGTGATGTTATGTAGGTATAGAGAAGGGAAATAAAAAAAGTTATAAAAAAGTACTTGCGCAACTTTATAGGAGCATGGTATATTTACTAACGTTCACTTCGAGTGAATGAAAAGTTATAAAAAAGTTGTTGACGCAGAATAGTTATTCTGGTATATTATTTAAGTCGCTTGAGCGGCACAAGATAATTGAAGTGATAAGCTCTTAAAACTTTTTTAAAAAAGTGTTGACAGCTAAAAGTTATCTTGATATAATATGAAAGTCGCTAAAACGACGAATAAAAAGAAATAGATTGTTCTTTGAAAACTAAACAAAACGAAACGCTAAGCAAGTCTTAAACAAGAGAGTTTAACTCTCGTCAATGTTTTAAATTATAGCTAGATCAAACATCTTTTGGAGAGTTTGATCCTGGCTCAGGACGAACGCTGGCGGCGTGCCTAATACATGCAAGTCGAGCGAATCAGATGGGAGCTTGCTCCCGGATGATTAGCGGCGGACGGGTGAGTAACACGTGGGCAACCTGCCCGTAAGATTGGGATAACTCCGGGAAACCGGTGCTAATACCGAATAGTTTCTGACACCTCATGGTGTCAGAGGGAAAGTTGGCTTTTAGCTAACACTTACGGATGGGCCCGCGGCGCATTAGCTAGTTGGTGAGGTAACGGCTCACCAAGGCGACGATGCGTAGCCGACCTGAGAGGGTGATCGGCCACACTGGGACTGAGACACGGCCCAGACTCCTACGGGAGGCAGCAGTAGGGAATCTTCCGCAATGGACGAAAGTCTGACGGAGCAACGCCGCGTGAGCGAAGAAGGCCTTCGGGTCGTAAAGCTCTGTTGTCAGGGAAGAACAAGTGCCATTCGAATAGGTTGGCACCTTGACGGTACCTGACCAGAAAGCCACGGCTAACTACGTGCCAGCAGCCGCGGTAATACGTAGGTGGCAAGCGTTGTCCGGAATTATTGGGCGTAAAGCGCGCGCAGGCGGTCCTTTAAGTCTGATGTGAAAGCCCACGGCTCAACCGTGGAGGGTCATTGGAAACTGGAGGACTTGAGTGCAGAAGAGAAGAGTGGAATTCCACGTGTAGCGGTGAAATGCGTAGAGATGTGGAGGAACACCAGTGGCGAAGGCGACTCTTTGGTCTGTAACTGACGCTGAGGCGCGAAAGCGTGGGGAGCAAACAGGATTAGATACCCTGGTAGTCCACGCCGTAAACGATGAGTGCTAAGTGTTAGGGGGTTTCCGCCCCTTAGTGCTGCAGCTAACGCATTAAGCACTCCGCCTGGGGAGTACGGCCGCAAGGCTGAAACTCAAAGGAATTGACGGGGGCCCGCACAAGCGGTGGAGCATGTGGTTTAATTCGAAGCAACGCGAAGAACCTTACCAGGTCTTGACATCCTCTGAAAACCCTAGAGATAGGGCGTTCCCCTTCGGGGGACAGAGTGACAGGTGGTGCATGGTTGTCGTCAGCTCGTGTCGTGAGATGTTGGGTTAAGTCCCGCAACGAGCGCAACCCTTGTCCTTAGTTGCCAGCATTCAGTTGGGCACTCTAGGGAGACTGCCGGTGACAAACCGGAGGAAGGTGGGGATGACGTCAAATCATCATGCCCCTTATGACCTGGGCTACACACGTGCTACAATGGGTGGTACAAAGGGCAGCAAGACCGCGAGGTTAAGCAAATCCCATAAAACCACTCTCAGTTCGGATTGCAGGCTGCAACTCGCCTGCATGAAGCTGGAATCGCTAGTAATCGCGGATCAGCATGCCGCGGTGAATACGTTCCCGGGCCTTGTACACACCGCCCGTCACACCACGAGAGTTTGTAACACCCGAAGTCGGTGGGGTAACCCTTACGGGAGCCAGCCGCCGAAGGTGGGACAGATGATTGGGGTGAAGTCGTAACAAGGTAGCCGTATCGGAAGGTGCGGCTGGATCACCTCCTTTCTAAGGAATATAGACTGCCTCAGCCAAGTAGTTTTGTTTAGTTTTGAAGGAGCAATCCTTCCTTCAGCGGACCTTCTCCTAAAGACCGACACGTCGTGTGTCGAACGGAGAAGTCACAACGTCCTGTTGAAGTTCGTTCTTTGAAAACTGGATAATGTAGTAAGGCAAAGTAATGCGTCATTAATGTATAAAAACCGAGTAAGAGTTTTTTAACGGTTAAGTTAATAAGGGCGCACGGTGGATGCCTTGGCACTAGGAGCCGATGAAGGACGGGACTAACACCGATATGCTTCGGGGAGCTGTAAGTAAGCTTTGATCCGGAGATTTCCGAATGGGGAAACCCACTGTTCGTAATGGAGCAGTATCTTACACTGAATTCATAGGTGTATGAAGGCACACCCGGGGAACTGAAACATCTAAGTACCCGGAGGAAGAGAAAGCAAACGCGATTTCCTGAGTAGCGGCGAGCGAAACGGAACCAGCCCAAACCAGAAGGCTTGCCTTCTGGGGTTGTAGGACACTCATTGTGGAGTTACAAAGGAACGGGGTAGGCGAAGCGACCTGGAAAGGTCCGTCAGAGAAGGTAACAACCCTGTAACCGAAACTTCGTTCCCTCCCGAGTGGATCCTGAGTACGGCGGAACACGAGGAATTCCGTCGGAATCCGGGAGGACCATCTCCCAAGGCTAAATACTCCCTAGTGACCGATAGTGAACCAGTACCGTGAGGGAAAGGTGAAAAGCACCCCGGAAGGGGAGTGAAAGAGATCCTGAAACCGTGTGCCTACAAGTAGTCAGAGCCCGTTAACGGGTGATGGCGTGCCTTTTGTAGAATGAACCGGCGAGTTACGATCCCATGCGAGGTTAAGTTGAAGAGACGGAGCCGCAGCGAAAGCGAGTCTGAATAGGGCGTATGAGTATGTGGTCGTAGACCCGAAACCAGGTGATCTACCCATGTCCAGGATGAAGTCCAGGTAACACTGGATGGAGGTCCGAACCCACGCACGTTGAAAAGTGCGGGGATGAGGTGTGGGTAGCGGAGAAATTCCAATCGAACCTGGAGATAGCTGGTTCTCTCCGAAATAGCTTTAGGGCTAGCCTCGAACTGAGAGTCTTGGAGGTAGAGCACTGTTTGGACTAGGGGCCCTCATCGGGTTACCGAATTCAGACAAACTCCGAATGCCAAAGACTTATGTTCGGGAGTCAGACTGCGAGTGATAAGATCCGTAGTCAAAAGGGAAACAGCCCAGACCGCCAGCTAAGGTCCCAAAGTATACGTTAAGTGGAAAAGGATGTGGAGTTGCCCAGACAACCAGGATGTTGGCTTAGAAGCAGCCACCATTTAAAGAGTGCGTAATAGCTCACTGGTCGAGTGACTCTGCGCCGAAAATGTACCGGGGCTAAACGTATCACCGAAGCTGCGGATGCATACCGTATGGTATGCGTGGTAGGAGAGCGTTCTAAGGGCTGTGAAGCATGACCGGAAGGACATGTGGAGCGCTTAGAAGTGAGAATGCCGGTATGAGTAGCGAAAGAAGGGTGAGAATCCCTTCCACCGAATGCCTAAGGTTTCCTGAGGAAGGCTCGTCCGCTCAGGGTTAGTCAGGACCTAAGCCGAGGCCGAAAGGCGTAGGCGATGGACAACAGGTTGATATTCCTGTACCACCTCTCTTCCATTTGAGTGATGGGGGGACGCAGTAGGATAGGGTAAGCGCGCTGTTGGATATGCGCGTCCAAGCAGTTAGGCCGATGAGTAGGCAAATCCGCTCATCACACAAGGCTGAGCTGTGATGGCGAGGGAACTAGAGTACCGAAGTTCCTGATTCCACACTGCCAAGAAAAGCCTCTAGCGAGGAAGAAGGTGCCTGTACCGCAAACCGACACAGGTAGGCGAGGAGAGAATCCTAAGGTGATCGAGAGAACTCTCGTTAAGGAACTCGGCAAAATGACCCCGTAACTTCGGGAGAAGGGGTGCTCACCAGGGTGTCAAAGCCCAGGTGAGCCGCAGTGAAAAGGCCCAGGCGACTGTTTAGCAAAAACACAGGTCTCTGCGAAGCCGCAAGGCGAAGTATAGGGGCTGACGCCTGCCCGGTGCTGGAAGGTTAAGAGGAGCGCTTAGCATTAGCGAAGGTGCGAATTGAAGCCCCAGTAAACGGCGGCCGTAACTATAACGGTCCTAAGGTAGCGAAATTCCTTGTCGGGTAAGTTCCGACCCGCACGAAAGGCGTAACGATCTGGGCACTGTCTCAACGAGAGACTCGGTGAAATTATAGTACCTGTGAAGATGCAGGTTACCCGCGACAGGACGGAAAGACCCCGTGGAGCTTTACTGCAGCCTGATATTGAATTTTGGTACAGCTTGTACAGGATAGGTAGGAGCCTTTGAAGCCGGAGCGCCAGCTTCGGTGGAGGCGTCGGTGGGATACTACCCCCGCTGTATTGAACTTCTAACCCGCACCCCTGAACCGGGGTGGGAGACAGTGTCAGGTGGGCAGTTTGACTGGGGCGGTCGCCTCCTAAAGAGTAACGGAGGCGCCCAAAGGTTCCCTCAGAATGGTTGGAAATCATTCGCAGAGTGTAAAGGCACAAGGGAGCTTGACTGCGAGACCTACAAGTCGAGCAGGGACGAAAGTCGGGCTTAGTGATCCGGTGGTTCCGCATGGAAGGGCCATCGCTCAACGGATAAAAGCTACCCCGGGGATAACAGGCTTATCTCCCCCAAGAGTCCACATCGACGGGGAGGTTTGGCACCTCGATGTCGGCTCATCGCATCCTGGGGCTGTAGTCGGTCCCAAGGGTTGGGCTGTTCGCCCATTAAAGCGGTACGCGAGCTGGGTTCAGAACGTCGTGAGACAGTTCGGTCCCTATCCGTCGTGGGCGCAGGAAATTTGAGAGGAGCTGTCCTTAGTACGAGAGGACCGGGATGGACGCACCGCTGGTGTACCAGTTGTTCCGCCAGGAGCATAGCTGGGTAGCTACGTGCGGACGGGATAAGTGCTGAAAGCATCTAAGCATGAAGCCCCCCTCGAGATGAGATTTCCCATAGCGCAAGCTAGTAAGAACCCTGAAAGATGATCAGGTAGATAGGTCCGAGGTGGAAGTGTGGCGACACATGGAGCTGACGGATACTAATCGTTCGAGGACTTAACCAAGAACAAAACGCATAGGCCAAACAAACATTATCCAGTTTTGAGAGAGTGAAAAAAGTTTAAAAAAACTCTTGACTAAAGTCAGAAACGATGTTAAAATATTAAATGTCGCTGACGAAAATAGTCTGGTGGCGATGGCGAAGAGGTCACACCCGTTCCCATTCCGAACACGGAAGTTAAGCTCTTCAGCGCCGATGGTAGTTGGGACTCACGTCCCTGTGAGAGTAGGACGTCGCCAGGCACTTAATATGGAGGATTAGCTCAGCTGGGAGAGCATCTGCCTTACAAGCAGAGGGTCGGCGGTTCGATCCCGTCATCCTCCACCATAAAATTTCCATTAAATTCTACTTGAAATTAATTGAAAGAACCGATAAAATAAGAAAGTCTTCGTTAAGAGACTTACACATGATTCGCCGGTGTAGCTCAATTGGTAGAGCAACTGACTTGTAATCAGTAGGTTGGGGGTTCAAGTCCTCTTGCCGGCACCACTTCATGAGCCATTAGCTCAGTCGGTAGAGCATCTGACTTTTAATCAGAGGGTCGAAGGTTCGAGTCCTTCATGGCTCACCATTTATAAAAATGCGGGTGTGGCGGAATTGGCAGACGCACCAGACTTAGGATCTGGCGCCTTACGGCGTGGGGGTTCGACTCCCTTCACCCGCACTTATATGCGGAAGTAGTTCAGTGGTAGAACACCACCTTGCCAAGGTGGGGGTCGCGGGTTCGAATCCCGTCTTCCGCTCCAATGCCAAGTTATATGCCGGGGTGGCGGAATTGGCAGACGCACAGGACTTAAAATCCTGCGGTAGGTGACTACCGTGCCGGTTCGAGACCGGCCCTCGGCACTCTTAGATTTTACCAAGTATGCGCCCGTAGCTCAATTGGATAGAGCGTTTGACTACGGATCAAAAGGTTAGGGGTTCGACTCCTCTCGGGCGCGCCAATTATTCTTTCGGGAAGTAGCTCAGCTTGGTAGAGCACTTGGTTTGGGACCAAGGGGTCGCAGGTTCGAATCCTGTCTTCCCGACCATTCTAACTATTATCATATGGGGCCTTAGCTCAGCTGGGAGAGCGCCTGCTTTGCACGCAGGAGGTCAGCGGTTCGATCCCGCTAGGCTCCACCATTACTTACCTAAACCTAATAGGATTCATATTTTGGCGGTGTAGCTCAGCTGGCTAGAGCGTACGGTTCATACCCGTAAGGTCGGGGGTTCGATCCCCTCCGCCGCTACCAAAATAGGACCTTTAGCTCAGCTGGTTAGAGCAGACGGCTCATAACCGTCCGGTCGTAGGTTCGAGTCCTACAAGGTCCACCACATATATGGAGGAATACCCAAGTCTGGCTGAAGGGACCGGTCTTGAAAACCGGGAGGCGGGTTAAACCGCGCGGGGGTTCGAATCCCTCTTCCTCCGCCATATATCTTTTAAAACATTATTATCGTCGCGGGGTGGAGCAGTCTGGTAGCTCGTCGGGCTCATAACCCGAAGGTCGCAGGTTCAAATCCTGTCCCCGCAATAATATGGTCCGGTAGTTCAGTTGGTTAGAATGCCTGCCTGTCACGCAGGAGGTCGCGGGTTCGAGTCCCGTCCGGACCGCCATTATTACTGTTAGCTCATCGATAAGCATTGAGCAGCATATAAAAAAATGAATTGGCTCAGTAGCTCAGTCGGTAGAGCAAAGGACTGAAAATCCTTGTGTCGGCGGTTCGATTCCGTCCTGAGCCACCATTTAATTAACAAATAACGCACGGCGGTTGTGGCGAAGTGGTTAACGCATCGGATTGTGGTTCCGACATTCGTGGGTTCGATTCCCATCAGCCGCCCCATAGATGCGGGTGTAGTTTAGTGGTAAAACCTCAGCCTTCCAAGCTGATGATGAGGGTTCGATTCCCTTCACCCGCTCCAATTTTTATCATAATGGGCCTATAGCTCAGCTGGTTAGAGCGCACGCCTGATAAGCGTGAGGTCGATGGTTCGAGTCCATTTAGGCCCATATCAATATTCCGCAGTAGCTCAGTGGTAGAGCACTCGGCTGTTAACCGAGCGGTCGTAGGTTCGAATCCTACCTGCGGAGCCATATATGGGGAAGTACTCAAGAGGCTGAAGAGGCGCCCCTGCTAAGGGTGTAGGTCGGGTAACCGGCGCGAGGGTTCAAATCCCTCCTTCTCCGCCATTTGGCCCCTTGGTCAAGCGGTTAAGACACCGCCCTTTCACGGCGGTAACACGGGTTCGAATCCCGTAGGGGTCATAAACCATGTACAATTTGTACATGGTTTTTTCTTTGTTTCTAAAATTCTATCCATTCGGCATATGGCTCTTGAGCAGAGGGAACATTCTATTTTCTCCAGGTGTTAATGATCTAGTCATAGAAGAATGATTATTTAGAAGTAGTTTAAAGCGGCATGAAAAATAAATACAAATTGTATTGGTTGTCGTTCCAGGTTAGAGAGTAGATTGTATTGTATCATTCGAAATAAGATGAAGCATAAAATTAACTAGATGGTTAGACAGCTCTGAAGGCCGTTCTGGGATGAAAGATGATAGAGAGGGTCTCTTTATTTATCTTCATTCTAAAAGCCTTTAAACGGGCTGTTAAGGGCTTTTCTTCTCTCTCCATCACTGAAAGAGAGGTCGTTCTTCTATGCTTCCAGATTATTACGATTCTACGTAAAAATAAAATTAGTATTTCCATATATTTCTGATTGAATTATCCCTAGAAACAGGTTAGAATAATAAAGCAGTCAACGAGAGATTGTTATTTGCCGGTGTAGCTCAATTGGTAGAGCAACTGACTTGTAATCAGTAGGTTGGGGGTTCAAGTCCTCTTGCCGGCACCATGTCATATTGGAGGAATACCCAAGTCTGGCTGAAGGGATCGGTCTTGAAAACCGAGAGGCGGGTCAAACCGCGCGGGGGTTCGAATCCCTCTTCCTCCTCCATAATATCCTTTATATTGGTCCGGTAGTTCAGTTGGTTAGAATGCCTGCCTGTCACGCAGGAGGTCGCGGGTTCGAGTCCCGTCCGGACCGCCATTTACATAAATGAAGGCTCAGTAGCTCAGTCGGTAGAGCAAAGGACTGAAAATCCTTGTGTCGGCGGTTCGATTCCGTCCTGAGCCACCATTCGGCCCCTTGGTCAAGCGGTTAAGACACCGCCCTTTCACGGCGGTAACACGGGTTCGAATCCCGTAGGGGTCATAAGATAAAATTATTAAGAGACATGTACAAATTGTACATGTCTTTTTTTGCGTTCATTTGGCGTGTTAAAGAAGGATGTTGATAATTGAAAACTGCCCGTTAACGTTTCAGGTGATTGTTTCCTATGAGATTACGAAAAGGAGTCAATCCGCAGATAAAAAAGCATTGGTGGCAGCTCATTAAAACCTTTGAATTTGCCCCTCCAGCGTAAATCAACACTTAACAGGGCTTTCTATTTAATACAGCTGAGATGCCAATCTAACAAAAACGTTATTTTGAATTCGCCCAATTGTTAGATAATACGAAGCGTAATATCTAGTATGATAAAAGTAGATAAATAATAACGCAATGATAGTAGAATATGTTCATATTTATTTCTTCCACAGAATTTCAGGCAGGAAGTTGAGAAGATTAAGCGAAATCATTATTAACGAGGTGTATTATTTAGCAAATAAATGTATGCATAATGAGTCTAAATAGGTCTTATGAATGTTTTCAACCTGCTTGATAAAGGGAATATGAAAAAACAACTGACAGGGAGAAATCAGTCGAAAAGGTAAAAAATATGGGTATATAATAAATATTTTAACAATTTTTGCATTTGCGTTATTTATGGGTTAAATAGTTTAATTATTATATTAAGAATACTTTGAAAAAATACTGAAAGGGTGATGATATGCCTCATAATGCACCTACAGATTATCAGATTCACTTATTTCATGAGGGCTCACTATATGATGCTTACAAGCTGTTTGGAGCCCATCTAATTGAGGAAAATAATAAAGTGTTTACCCGCTTTACAGTATTTGCCCCAAACGCCCGCAGCATCCGGTTAGTCGGCTCTTTCAACAAGTGGAATGGCATAGGCTATGAACTGGTGAAAGTATCCGAACAAGGGATCTGGTCTGTCCTCATTGAAGCGAATCTCTCCAATGAAATTTACAAGTATGAGATTGAAGCAATATCAGGTGAAATCCTTCTAAAAAGCGACCCGTATGCCTTCTTTTCAGAAATCAGACCAAATACCGCTTCCGTTGTATATCCGTATGAAACGGATTATACATGGAGTGACCAATCATGGCTTAAGAAGAAATCCAAGAAAAATTGTACAGATGAGCCGCTCTATATTTATGAAATGCATGCGGGAACATGGAAGAAGAAGATAAAGGATGAGGATGATTTTATCCCTAGCAATGAATGTGAGATAGAGTATTTTTATACATATAGGGAGCTAGCATCTGAACTGATTCCTTACATCATTGAGCAGGGCTTTACTCATATTGAGCTTATGCCGCTTACAGAGCATCCCTTTGATGGCTCATGGGGTTATCAAGGAACTGGCTATTACTCACCTACAAGCCGATATGGCAATCCGGATGACTTAAGATATTTCATCGATCAATGTCATCAAAATAATATCGGTGTTTTGCTTGATTGGGTGCCAGGGCATTATTGCAAGGATGCCCATGGATTATTCCTCTTTGATGGAGCCCCGGTTTATGAATACCATGACCATAAGCATCGGGAGAATCCAGTTTGGGGAACGGCTAATTTTGATTTAGGGAAGCCGGAAGTTCACAGCTTCCTGATTTCAAACGCACGTTATTGGATGGACTGTTTCCATGTGGATGGATTCCGGGTGGATGCGGTTGCCAATATGATTTATTGGCCGAATACATATAGTGGCGATATCAATCCATATGCAATCAAGTTTATGAAGACGTTAAATCGTGTACTTAAAGAATATGACCCTTCCGTGCTTATGATGGCAGAAGATTCAACAGATTGGCCAGGGGTAACTAAGCCGGTAACAGAGGGAGGTTTAGGATTTACCCATAAGTGGAATATGGGTTGGATGAACGATATTTTAGAATACATGGAAACGGATCAGCATTTCCGCTCAAATCTCCATCATAAAGTAACATTCTCCTTGATGTATGCCTACTCGGAGCGCTTTATTCTGCCTTTGTCACATGATGAAGTGGTTCACGGCAAGAAATCCCTGCTAGACAAAATGCCAGGAAGCTATGAAGAGAAATTCGCCCAATTGAAATTGTTATTAGGATATATGGCTGCACACCCAGGGAAGAAATTGTTGTTCATGGGTGGAGAGCTAGGCATGTTTTCTGAATGGAAAGATAAAGAACAACTTGACTGGCATCTGCTCAATTATGATTCCCACCGCACACTGAATGAATTCTTTAAGGATTTATTAAAATTGTATAAGCGATCCAAACCTTTATATGAACTGGATGACTGCCCGGAAGGATTTGAATGGATTGATGTCAATAATACCGACCAATCGATCTTCTCTTTTGTACGGAGGGATAAAGGCGGCAATCCATTGATTGTTATCTGTAATTTCAAAAATATTGCTTATGATCAATACAAAGTCGGTGTTCCGGATAAGTATGAATACAAAGAAATATTAAATAGTGATGATCGAAAATACGGCGGAAGCAATCATGTGAATAAAAAGGCTATACCGGCACAGGATGAAGGGTTCCACGGAAAACCATATCATGTCGTTGTGAAGATACCGCCATTTGGTATCACAGTGCTTCGCCCAATTAAAAAACGGAAGGAGTTAAATCAAAATGGCAAAGAAAAAAATCGTGGCAATGCTGCTCGCAGGGGGACAAGGAACAAGGCTTGAGGCTTTAACCGCAGATGTGGCAAAACCAGCTGTACCTTTCGGCGGAAAGTACAGAATCATCGACTTCACATTAAGTAATTGCACCAATTCAGGCATTGATACCGTAGGAGTTCTTACCCAATACCAGCCATTATTGCTTAACTCTTATTTATCAAATGGAAGTGCCTGGGACCTGGATTTACGGGACGGGGGTGTAACGGTTCTTCCTCCATACTCCGCCTCCAAGGAGATGAGATGGTATACAGGAACAGCCAGTGCGGTTTATCAAAACCTGAATTATATCGATCAATATGATCCGGATTATGTCATCATCCTCTCTGGTGACCATATTTATAAGATGGATTACTCCAAAATGCTTGAGTATCATGAGGAAAAAGGAGCAGACGCGACGATCTCTGTAATCGAAGTTCCATGGGATGAAGCAAGCCGCTTCGGTATCATGAATACAAGAGATGATTACTCTGTTGAAGAATTTGAGGAAAAACCGAAAAAACCGAAAAATAATCTTGCCTCAATGGGCATTTACATCTTCAATCGAAAAGTCTTGAAGGAATTCTTGATCAAGGATGCCCAAAATGAACATTCCTCCCGTGACTTTGGAAAAGATATTATTCCGATGCTATTGAAATATAACAAAAAAGTATATGCTTATCCTTTCCAAGGCTATTGGAAGGATGTTGGTACACTTACAAGCTATTGGGAAGCGAATATGGACTTGCTGGATGAAGATTGCGAGTTAAATATGTATGACTACAAATGGCGTATTTACTCTGTTAATCCAAACAGGGCTCCTCAATATTTATCTGAAAAGGCTGTTGTACGTGAATCGCTTATCA
Source organism: Gracilibacillus sp. Marseille-QA3620 (assembly GCF_054950035.1). NCBI lineage: Bacteria > Bacillati > Bacillota > Bacilli > Caryophanales > Bacillaceae > Gracilibacillus > Gracilibacillus sp. Marseille-QA3620. The sequence goes on along the minus strand of NZ_CM143102.1, from coordinate 3,502,489 downwards.
ATGAAGGCTGTATCGTAGATGGGAAGATTGAGAAATCGGTCTTGTTCTACGGTGCAAGGGTAGGAGAGAACTCATACATTAAGGATTCAGTCATCATGTCTGATGCCATCATTGGCAAGAACGTTGTGATTGAAAGAGCCATCATTCCTCCTGGTGCGGTAATTCCGGATGACCAAGTGATCAAGCCGATTGATGATGAGGATGTCATTCTAGTTAATCCAGAGCTGCTTACAGAAGAGAATGCGATAAAACTATCCTAATATATTGAAAGGCGCTGAAAACGAATATGAATAAATCATTGTTGGGCATTATTGATGCCACGCAAAACTTTGAATCTCTTGATATATTAACGAACCACCGCAATGTTGCCGCCTTGCCAATCGCAGGCCGCTTCCGGCTGATTGATTTCATCCTGTCCAGCATGGTTAATTCCGGCATATCTAATGTGGCTGTCTATCCACAATATCATTTTCGTTCCTTGATGGACCATCTCGGTACAGGGAAGAATTGGGATTTGAACAGAAAAAGAGACGGGCTTTTCTTCCTGCCTGTTCCGCATACGGCGGAAACGAATGGAGAAATCACTTCCTTGGAGCATTTCTCTTATCATATGACTTATCTTGAGAGAAGCGAGCAGGAATATGTGGTTGTCGCAAACAGCCATACAGTATGCAATATTGACTTCAATGCCGTGCTTAAAGAGCATTTGAAGCATGGAGGAGACATTACCGAAGTCAAAAAGGGCAAGATATCCCTTGGAATCTATGTCTTGAAGAAGGATTTGCTCGTGAAATTGATTGAAGAACGTCAGGAGACGGGCTATACATCCGTAAGTGAAGCCGTGCATGATCATTATTCTGGATTCAAGGTCCATGTATTTGAATATGATGGATATTTGGCGGTTGTTGATTCCATTAGCTCCTACTTCCAAACAAGCATGGAGCTATTGAAGGTTGACAACTGGTATCAGCTATTCATGAAGACAAGCCCAATCTATACGAAGGTGAAGGATGAGCCGCCTTCCAAGTACGGCATTGGCTCCAATGTTACTCAAGCGATGGTTGCTAATGGCTGTGTCATTAAGGGAGAAGTTGACCACAGCATCGTTTTCAGAGCGGTTAATATTGACGAAGGTACAACCATCAAAAACTCCATCATCATGCAGAAAACCAAAATAGGCAAGAATTGCAAGCTCGATTATGTCATTCTTGATAAGGATGTGGAGATTGCGGATGGTACAATATTAGTTGGTTCGCCATTCCAGCCAATCGTCATTCAAAAAGGTGTAAAGCAAGGAGCGTTGATGAATTCGTGAATGTTTTATTTATAGTATCTGAATGTGTACCATTTGCTAAATCTGGCGGGCTGGCCGACGTGGCCGGCTCCCTTCCAAAAGAATTGAAGAAACTTGGGCATGAGGTAAGAGTATTGCTTCCAAAGTATGGAACAATCCCTGCCCATTTTTTTGATTCCGCAAAAAAGATTGCTGAATTTGAGGTTCAGCTTAGCTGGAGAAGACAGTACTGCGGAATATTTGAATTAGAATATGAGGGTGTTACGTATTATTTCATGGACAATGAATACTATTTCCATCGTCCTAAATTGTATGAACAATTTGATGATGGAGAGCGCTTCGCCTATTTTTGCAAAGCGGCAGTCGAAACGCTTTATCATATTCCTTTCCTGCCTGACATTATACATACGCATGACTGGCATACAGGCATGATTCCATTTCTTCTTAAGACCCAGCATCAAGATACAAAGCTGGCTAATGTGAAGAATGTATTTACTATTCATAATTTAATGTTCCAAGGAATCTATGAAAAAGGCTTCCTTGGTGATGTACTTGGTGTTCATTATGATTACTTCAATCAAGTGGAGTTTGGCGGATGCGTCAATTTCATGAAGACCGCACTTACTTATGCAGATGCAATTACAACTGTAAGCCCAACGTACAAGGAAGAAATAAAAACGGCGTATTTTGGGGAGCGGCTAGAGGGTATACTGCAATCTAGGGACCATGATTTATACGGCATCGTTAATGGGATTGATAATGATTTGTATAATCCGGAAAACGATTCCTCCCTGCCGTACCAGTTCAGTGCGGCTGATTTGGCTGGCAAGAAAAAGAATAAAAAGAAGCTCCAGGAGCACTTTGGTTTGCCGGTAGATGAGAGTAAGCCGGTGATTGCGGTTATTTCACGATTGACGAAGCAAAAAGGGTTCGATTTAGTCAGAGCTGTCTTCCATGAAATTATGCAGCAGGATGCCCAGTTCATCATGCTGGGGACAGGTGACCCAGAATTTGAGCATTTCTTTGGATACTCAGCTCAGTGGTATCAGGACAAATGCCGTGTTCATATCGGCTTTAATGAAGATCTTGCTCACCAAATCTATGCGGGAGCTGACTTATTCCTTATGCCGTCTAAATTTGAACCATGCGGCTTGAGTCAATTGATTGCGATGCGCTATGGCACATTGCCAATTGTGCGTGAAACAGGAGGCTTGCGAGATACAGTGCAGCCATATAATGAATATACGGGAGAAGGAAACGGCTTTTCCTTTACCAATTTCAATGCGCATGACATGCTTTATACGATCCATCGGGCGCTGTCCTTCTATAAGAAACCAAAGGAATGGAAGAAAATCGTCCAGAATTCAATGGAGAAGGATTATAGCTGGGCACGCTCAGCAGTAGAGTATGAGAGATTATATACAGACTTGATTTAGGGGGCATGATTTTTAGATGTTTGATAATAAAGAACAATTTAAGAAAGCCTTTTTATCCAAGCTAGAAATGTCCGTGGGAAAGAGTTTTGAAGAGACTAGTCTGCAGGACCAATACCACGTGCTAGGCAACATGATTCGCGAATATATCAGCAACAATTGGATTAAAACGAATCAAGTATATCGTACGAGCGAAACGAAGCAAGTCTATTATTTATCGATTGAATTCCTGCTCGGGAGAATCATGGGCAGCAACATCCTCAACCTCGGCATTCATGATGTCGTGGAAGAGGGTCTTGCCGACCTTGGGATAAACCTTGAGGATTTAGAATCGACTGAACCTGATTCCGCTCTTGGTAATGGAGGACTTGGCCGCTTGGCAGCCTGCTTTATGGATTCCCTTGCTTCACTTGATCTTCCAGGTCATGGCTGCGGCATCCGTTATAAATACGGACTGTTTGAACAGAAAATCATTGACGGTGTCCAAGTAGAATATCCGGAGCTATGGCTTCAAAATGGCCAGGTCTGGGAGGTACGTAAATCTGATTTGGCTGTTGAAGTCCCGTTTTGGGGCAAGGTTGAATCTTACTATGACGAGGATGGACGGCTTTGCTTCAAACACCGTGATGCAGAACCAATCATGGCCGTTCCTTATGATATTCCAGTTGTAGGCTATCATACAGAAACGGTGAATACACTTCGTCTATGGAATGCGGAGCCTGCCAATGTTCCATTCCATGATGACATCATGCGTTATAAGCGGGAGACAGAAATGGTATCTGAGTTCCTTTATCCCGATGACGCAGAGGACAGTGGTAAGATTCTTCGGCTGAAACAGCAATACTTCTTAGTGAGGGCAAGTATCGATGCTATTTTAAATACGTTCAGGAAGAAGCAGAAGGATATTAGGCAGCTGCCCGATTATGTATCTATACATATCAATGATACACACCCTGTTCTTGCGATTCCTGAACTGATGCGAATCTTACTGGATGAGGAGATGCTTTCGTGGGAAGAGGCTTGGGACATTACGGTTCAAACGTTTTCTTATACGAATCATACAACTCTTTCAGAGGCATTGGAGAAATGGCCAGTACGCCTGTTCCAGCCGCTCTTGCCTCGCATCTACATGATTGTCCAAGAAATCAATGAACGCTTCTGCAAGGAGTTGTGGGATAAGTATCCGGGTCAATGGCAGCGAATTGAGGATATGGCGATTATCGCCCATGATCAGGTGAAGATGGCTCATTTAGCCTTAGTTGGCACTCATAGCACAAATGGGGTTGCCCATTTACATACGGAGATTTTGAAAAAGAGGGAAATGAATAATTTCTATCAAGTATTCCCAGAGCGATTTAACAACAAAACGAATGGCATTACGCATCGAAGATGGCTCATTAAATCCAACCCAGCCCTTTCCAATTTGATTACGGAATCAATCGGGGATAAATGGATGGTTGACCCTTCATGCTTGAAAGGAGTAGAGTCATTCCAAAATGATGCCGCCTTCTTAGAAAAGCTTGAGAAGGTCAAACATGATAATAAAGTTAAGCTGGCTGAGCGTATCTTCCAGCAAAATCAGATTAAGGTTAATGTGGACAGCATCTTTGATGTGCAGGTTAAACGTCTTCATGCATATAAACGGCAATTATTAAATGTTCTTCATATTATGTATTTGTATAATCGCATGAAGGAAGAGCCGAATTTCCGTCCGCATCCGCGAACCTTTATATTCGGGGCAAAGGCATCACCAGGATATTACTATGCGAAGAAAATCATTAAGCTGATTAACACAGTCGCCGAGAAGGTCAATAATGACAAGACAACGAATGATTATTTAAAAGTTGTTTTCCTTGAGAATTATCGTGTGTCATTGGCAGAGGAAATTTTCCCAGCTTCTGAGGTGAGTGAACAAATCTCTACAGCGAGCAAGGAAGCATCAGGCACAGGAAATATGAAATTTATGATGAATGGTGCTTTAACAATCGGAACGATGGATGGAGCAAACGTGGAGATTCATGAACGTGTTGGCAAGGATAATATCTTTATCTTCGGTATGACCTCTGATGAAGTTATGAATTATCAAGCCCACGGAGGCTATCATTCTTCGGAATATTATATGCTCGACAGAAGAATCCATGAAGCAGTCAACCAGCTTGTGAACGGTTTCTTCCCGAACACAAATGGCATGTTTGACATGATTTATGATTCCTTGCTGATTGAGAATGATCAATACTTTGTTCTCCGTGACTTTGATTCGTATGCGAAGACACAGGAAATGGTGTCAAAAGCCTATGAAGATAAGAAGAAGTGGAATCAGTCAAGCGTAGTTAATATCGCTAACTCAGGATTCTTCTCAAGTGACAGAACAATCTCTGAGTATGCAGATAATATCTGGCATATTAAGCCTGTGAATTCTCCAATTATACAAGCTTAAAGAAGTTGAGCAAGCCCGATTTCGGGCTTGCTTTTCTTATTTCTTCTTATCAGTTACATAGCTGTCCTCTTTACGGTATGGAATATCACCGAGTGGCGATTCGATTCCTTCTTCGTCCAATTCTTCCTCATAAGCCTCAAGCTCCTCATTCCGGTAAACGGTGCGTTCACCATCTGGGCCGTTGCCGACAAAGTCCTCTATGTCATTCGGAGAATCACCTGATCGGTCTTCCTCTGGATACATATCGTCATACTCGCCGCTGTTATTGGCCATGTCGGACGGTGTTTCAGATGTTCCGTACCGAGCAGCATCCCCGAAGCTGTCACGGTAATCCTCGATTCGCGGGTCATAGGTGCGCTGCATGGAATCCTTTCTAGGGTCCTTGATTATACTTTCCTCGCTTGGCCGTTTTTCATCGGAGCGCCGGTCTGCGGCCTCTGCATGCTCTATGCAATAAAGGGTATTCGGAATGGCCTCCAGTCGTTCGAAAGGAATCTCCTGTCCGCATTCCCGGCATTTCCCGTAGGTCCCCTCATCAATGGCCTTTAATGCATCATCAATTCTATTTACTTGCTCTTCTTCATGAACATGAAGTGCGATATCCTTCTCCCGCTCAAATAATTCAGTTCCGAGGTCTGCAGGGTGATTATCATAGGCTGATAGCTCACTGACAGACTCTCTCTCGCTTAAATCCATACGGGAGTTCTTCCCGGACTGAATCTTTTCCAAGAGTTCAGATTTTTGGTCTTCCAATCTATCTTTCAACTGATTGATTTGGTCCTTTGAAATCATATTCTCACGTCCTTCTCGTATTTTATCAGATATATTTGGCAGATTATGTGTTAGTAGCCTGTATCATACAATACCCTGCGAGAATCGAAGGAAACCTTGCAGACTAAAAGAAAAAGGTTCTTTTTCAAGTGTTGGGGTAGAGTCTTTTTGCTCTATCCCTTATCCTAATGAATCGCCGATGTTTTTATATTGATGATGGAGAAGGATTCTCGCGCGGAATCGGGTGAAATTCCGATAGCCAAATCCATTCCGTTTCATGACCTTTGTCAAATTGTTTAAGCCTTCCACAAACCCATTCGAGTAATTGAACTCGAAGCGATTTAAGATTTCTCTTTCCCAGTTTCGATACGTTTGGACTGTCTTGCTCAATTCAGGAATGCCACTCTCTTCTACCTTCTGATAGAACTTGCGAAGTTCTTTCTGCGTCTCCACAATCCCATTTTCTCCATTTTCTTTTGCCTTATAAAACCAAGTATAAAAGGCTTCCTTGAGCTCATACGCTTTCTGGAGCTCAGGGGAAAAGCTGAAGTATCGCTGAAGAAGCCATTGGTCTTTCTCCGTTAATTTATGAGCAGCTTTATGAAAGATATAGCGGGCTTTCTTGCATTTCTTTCGGTCATATTCATGCCACCTGGCCTGTTCCCTCACTCGAACCCGATCCAGCGCCCAATTCATATATCGCACAAAGTGAAAGCTATCCGCCACAATGATGGGACGATCCAACGCCTGTTGAACCGCCGCTTTAAAGGCCTGGCTCATGTCCATGACCACCACTTTCACCTTCGCGCCGTATTGGCGCAAATAGTCCTTGATGGTGTCCTTTCGCCGGTTTGGTAGGATGTCAATTGGCTCGCGAGTCTCGGCATTTGCGATGATGAGCTGGTACTTTTCCTTGCCTGTATTCCCCTTGAATTCATCAATGGCAATCACTTCTGGTAAGGCTGACTTCCCCTTCATGGAGGACGGGACAATGGCATCAAACCGCCGGATGATGGTACTGACGGATGTGTGGTATTGAGCGGCGATTTCCTTGAATGTCTTCGCTTTGATGGCTCGTATTTGTACTTGTTGGTTCCATTCTTTTGAGAAGCGTTGATACCGATCGACAAACGGATTCTGTTCGGCAAACCTTTTCCCGCATTGACAGGCATACCGGCGTTTACGATACTGGAGAATCGTTGGTCGTTCCGCCATTTTCAGATGTCGAACGGACTGGATGCGATAATCATGAACCTTCCCTGTTTTCTCGCCGCATCTTGGACAAATATGCGGGGTCAGGGGCATCTCCACGGTCATTTCAAAAACACCATGATCATTTACCTTGGACTTTATCACCTTAACGTCTTCTAAACCTGGCAATGTTATGTTAAAATTCAAGAGCACACATCTCCTTTTCGACTTGTTTCTCGACAATTCAAGTATAAGAAAAGTGGAGCATGTGTGCTCTTTTTTTATGTCCGTTTTTTGTGGACACCCCAACATTTAGTATAGAACCAAGAAAAAGACCTCCCTATATGAGGAGATCTTTCTTGTATGTCGGCTATAAGATGAAGCCAATCAGCATGCCAAGTGCGAACAAAAGGCCATAGAAAGTGTTAGTTTGGCCGGTTGCTTTCATCGCGGGCATCATCTCATGCGGAGCCTGTTTACCCTTAAAGCCTTTGACTGCCTTTATTGCCTTTGGAATACTGAGAAGAACGAGCAATGTCCATGCAGAGGTTATCCCGAGAGCAATTAAGACAAATGCCCAAATATAGGAGATAACAAACATGGAGGCTAAGAGAATGACTGCCTTGTCATGACCAATTAAGATAGCAATTGTCCTGCGGCCGCCTTTTTGGTCTCCGATACGATCACGGATATTATTGGACAGCATAATAGCCCCGACTGTTAAGAAGAATGGCACCGTAATCAGCCAAGCATCATACGTAACGGCTCCAACTTGTATGAAGAAGGAGATGATGATGATTAACGCGCCCATGAAAAAGCCTGATGTCAGCTCGCCTAGTGGCGTGTAGGCAATTGGGAATGGCCCGCCGGTATAGAAATAGCCCATAGACATGGATAAAAGGCCAATTACGACAAGCCACCAGCTGCTGTTGGCGCAAATATAGGCTCCTAGCAGGATGGAAATTCCGTATAAGGATAAAGCCAAAGTCAGAATGGCTTTTGGAGAAATTCCTTCCCGAACGATGCCGCCGCCGATTCCAATGGATTCCTCCGTATCAAGGCCGCGCTTGAAATCGTAATATTCATTGAACAGATTGGTCGCGATTTGGATGAGCAGGGCGGCTGCCAGCATCGCGAAAAATAGCCCCCAGTGAAGAGATTCAACATGCTGATGGGCCAGGGCTGTTCCGACTAATACTGGCGTGAAGCCGGCTGTTAAAGTATGAGGTCTCGTTAATTTCCACCATACACGCCAGTCTTTCTTTCGGTAGTGAATCTTCTCGGTTTTGGTCGAGAGATGTTCCATAATGGTAAACTCCTTTACGCTAAAAATAACTAGCGAACGATGGCAAGGAAACATGATAAACTAATTATAAATTCCATTTAATCTAATAGTTCATATTTGAAGCATTACCCCATCCACTATAATATACTAAAAATAGTGTAGAGAAACGGCGGGGGAAGTGTCAATGTTTTTATAGCGTCTGTTCTCTTTTGGATGGAAGGGCTTTTCTTAGTAGAAATGAAAAGCAAATCATCCTGTTATACAAAAATTGACAGGTTAAAATGTGCGGGTGTATCTTTAAGAAAGCTTATGGATACAGGACCGGGGGGGATTTGAATGGCATTACAGCAAATAACAGATATGAAACATCGATTGGCTGAAACAATGAAGACTGTGAGGCAGACGAAGAAGGCTGTCCTTTTTAGTCATGTGGAAGCTGTGGCCGCTATGAAACCATTGCAAATCTATCAAACTAGCGGTCATTCATATAAAGGAGAACGCTTTTATTGGAGAGATTCTGCAGGTGATCTTGCTCTTTGCGGAATGGGGATTGCTGCAAAGCTCAAGCCTGACCGTATTGGCAGGAACCGTTTTACCCAAGTTCGTGAGCAATGGGAAGCGCTTTTGAGCAAAGCATCGATGAATACCGGCTTACATGAGGCGGCTACAGGACCGCTCTTATTTGGCGGTTTTTCCTTTGTGGAGGGAGAGAAGGCCTCCAGTGGTTTGTGGGAGGACCTCGAAGATTATCTATTTTATTTGCCTCGCTTTTTGCTGACTGAAAGTGCTCATGGAGTTTTTCTTACTTCGACAAAATTAATCACAGATGACTGTGAGGACCATATGATAGAAGAATTTCTAAGAGAAAGAGAACAGCTTTTATCGCTGCCTCCATTAATGGGAGCATCTATTCCTGCTGTCTCTCAATTTGAAGAGAAGAATGCAGGGCGCTGGAAGAGGTCAATTGAACAGTCTGTGGAGGATATTCGCGCAGGGCTAATGGATAAAATTGTCCTTGCACGTGAATTAGATCTTCACTTTGAAGGAGCAGTACCGAGCGGGACAGTCCTTCAGAATTTAACGGAACAGCAGCCGGCAAGCTTTATCTTTGGATTAGAGTCCGGCAGCTCTTGCTTTCTTGGGGCCTCACCTGAGCGCCTGATCAAGAAAGAGGGTAAACAAGTATTCTCCGCCTGTTTAGCTGGTTCTACGAAAAGGGGCAGTGATGTTCATTCAGATGAACGCTTAGGAATGGAGCTATTGAATGATGAGAAGAATCGGTCTGAGCATGAATTCGTCGTCAGCATGATGAGGAAGGCAATGGAAGAGCAGTGTCTCGATTTGCATATTCCACAGGAACCGATTCTTATGAAGCTGGCGAACATCCAGCATCTTTACACACCTGTTAAAGGAACAGCACTGCCGAAGTCTTCAATCTTGGATTTTGTGGAATTATTGCATCCAACACCAGCACTTGGCGGATCACCGAGGAAGGTGGCACTGCAGAAGATAGGTGAGTATGAGGAGATGGATCGAGGATTTTACTCTGCTCCTGTTGGATGGATGGATAGGGAAGGAAACGGAGATTTCGCCGTTGGTATCCGCTCTGGTCTTTTGAAGGGGAATCAAGCTTTCCTATTTGCAGGCTGCGGGATTGTCGAAGGCTCAGACCCAGAGAGCGAGTTCACGGAAACGAGAGTGAAATTTAAGCCGATGCTCAATGCTTTAGGAGGATTAACGTTATGAAACATCAAGAGGCTTTAACAGCCTATATTGCATCCTTTGTTGATGAATTGACTGCCTGCGGTGTCAGGGATGTAGTCATTAGCCCCGGCTCAAGGTCTACTCCGGTTGCTTACTGTATGGCAGAGCATGAAGAGATGCGTGTTCATGTAAATATTGATGAACGCTCTGCTGCTTTTTTCGCACTTGGCATGGCCAAGGAGAAAAGGAGCCCTGTCGCAATTTTATGTACGTCAGGAACAGCCGCAGCCAATTATTATCCAGCTATTGTCGAAGCCCATTATGCAAGGGTGCCATTGATTGTTCTTACGGCAGACAGGCCGCATGAATTAAGAGAGATAGGTGCTCCCCAGGCCATTGATCAGCTTCATTTATACGGACAGCATGTGAAATGGTTTGTAGAAATGTCCCTTCCTGATTCAGCAGTATCAATGCTCCATTATGCAAGGACTGTTGCGGCTCGGGCAGCTGGTACTGCGGCTCTCGCACCGGCTGGGCCAGTTCATATCAATATTCCGCTTCGTGAACCGCTGATTCCAAATTTATCAGAGATGAAGAAGTGGGTAAGAGCAAGCGAAGAGAGTCGGACAAGCATTGATGTTCGGCAGGGGAGTGCGATGCTCACGGCTGCACAGTTCGCTGATTGCCTAGAAGTCATTAAACAGTCTAAGCGTGGACTGATTATTTGCGGATCAATAGATCAGCCCGGATTTGATCATGCGGTCTTCCAACTTTCAAGAAAAACCGGTTTTCCGATTATTGCCGATCCTTTATCACAGCTTAGAGGATGCAGTGAGGGTTCTGAAGAAATAATTGAAACCTATGACACTTTCTTGAAGGATTCGTCATTATTCGAGCTTCTGAAACCGGATTTAATTATCCGTTTTGGTTCTATGCCGGTTTCTAAGCCGCTGCTTTTATTTATTAAGGCAATGGAGCGGGTTAATCATCTTGTCATTGATGGCGGTTTAGGTTGGCGAGAACCGACAGGAATGGGTACACATATGCTGTATTGTGATGAAAGGGCTTTTTGTGAACAAATCTCAGCTGAACTGGAGTTTGATTTCAATCTAGAGTGGCATTCATTGTGGAAAGACACAGAACAGGCCGTAAAACAGCAGCTTAATTACATACATGATGAGACAGTTATTCAGGAGGGCAAGCTTTTCGCTAAGCTTAACAGCTTACTGCCGCATGGAGCAAATTTAGTGGTGGGAAACAGCATGCCGATAAGAAATGTAGATACGTTCTTCTATGATTCTCATAAAGAGATTCGTATTTTTGCCAATAGGGGTGCCAATGGAATTGATGGAACAGTTTCCACAGCTCTTGGTATTGCTGCATCATCAGATAGGCCAACGGTGCTGACTCTCGGAGACTTGAGCTTTTTCCATGACATGAATGGGTTTCTTGCTGCAAAGATGTATGGATTAAACCTTCTCGTACTAGTCATCAATAATGACGGGGGAGGCATATTCTCCTTCTTGCCGCAGGCAGAGAAGGAACGGCACTTTGAAGAACTGTTTGGCACCCCCCATGGACTGAGCTTTGAACATACGGCTGCTTTATATGGTGCCCGCTATGTTTGTCCAGCGACATGGGAGGAAGTGGATGAAGCCCTTCACAGCTGGTCGGAAAATCCAGATTTCCGCATTGTAGAGATGAAGACAAATCGACAACATGATGTAGATGCCTATCGGGAATTGGTGAAAGGTGTTTCCCGGGAAATAAGAGTGCTGCATCATGTTGATTGAGCGTTTCATTCCAATCAACGGTAGCACTTATCATATCCGGATAATTGGGATAGGTGAACCGGTGCTGCTGCTCCATGGCTTTACTGGAAGCGGCCATACATGGGACGAGCTTATGGAAACGTACAAGGATATGTACCGCTTCATTGCGGTGGACCTGCTCGGTCATGGGAAAACAAGTGCGCCTAATTGTCATGAAAGATACAGGATGGAGGAGGCAGCGGATGATTTAAGAGCAATCCTCGATGATCTTGGTCTGACTAGAGTGCATGTGCTTGGTTATTCGATGGGAGGAAGGTTGGCGCTTGGGTTTGCTGTCCGTTTCCCAGAATATGTGATGAGTCTCACCCTTGAGAGTTCCTCTCCAGGTCTTCCTTCTGCCATTGAGCAGGAGGACCGTCGAAAGAAGGATGCAGCATTGGCTGCCAGGATTGCAGAGATAGGCGTAGAGAGGTTTGCGGATGAATGGAGTCAGATTCCCCTCTTTGCTACACAAGAGACATTGCCAAAAGAAATAAAGGACCGAGTGAGGGAAGAGCGGGTATCCCAAAGGGCAGCAGGTCTAGCCGGAAGTCTGCTGGGAATGGGAACTGGTTCTCAGCCTTCCTACTGGGGAGAGCTGGCGAGGCTGCAAATGCCGGTTCAGCTTCTTGCCGGCGAGCTTGATTCGAAATTCGTGCGCATAGCTAAACAAATGGCCGAAGCGCTGCCTTTTCCACAAATTTCGATAATTGAGGGTGCCGGTCATGCAATTCACGTGGAGAAACCGGCGGAATTTGGTAGAATAGTAGTTGACTATTTAAAAAGGAGGAAATATGATGGCGATTGAATGGGTTCCAATTCGTACATACGATGAAATTCTCTATGAAAAATATAATGGGATTGCCAAAATTACAATCAACAGGCCGGAGGTTAGAAATGCGTTCACACCTAAAACGGTGATGGAGCTGATTGATGCTTTCTCTCGTGCCCGCGATGATAAAGAAATTGGGGTCATTATTCTTACAGGAGCTGGAGACTTAGCCTTCTGTTCAGGCGGAGACCAAAAGGTCAGAGGACATGGCGGATATGTCGGTGATGACGAAATCCCTCGCTTGAACGTGCTGGATCTTCAACGTTTGATTCGTGTTATTCCAAAACCGGTCGTGGCAATGGTTGCCGGCTATGCAATCGGCGGCGGACATGTACTGCATGTGGTCTGTGACTTAACAATCGCGGCAGAAAACGCTCGCTTCGGCCAAACTGGCCCGAATGTTGGAAGCTTTGATGCCGGCTATGGTGCAGGCTACTTGGCACGAATCGTCGGACATAAGAAAGCGAAGGAAATCTGGTACCTATGCCGACAATATGATGCACAGGAAGCGCTTGAAATGGGGCTTGTCAACAAAGTAGTACCTCTTGAAGAGTTAGAGAAGGAAACAGTAGAGTGGTGCGAAATCATGCTTGAGAAGAGTCCAACTGCTCTTCGATTCCTTAAAGCATCGTTCAATGCAGATACAGACGGCCTTGCAGGCTTACAGCAATTAGCAGGAGATGCAACCTTGCTTTACTACACAACGGATGAAGCAAAAGAAGGACGAGATGCCTTTAAGGAGAAACGGAAACCAGACTTTGGCCAATTCCCAAGATTCCCTTGATTTTATACAAACAGCTTGACGTGTCATTTCGTCAGGCTGTTTCCATTTTTGCAGATTGAAAAAGGTGAGGATATGTTTATACAAGGAAAATCATCAATACCGCAATTTCTCAGCCAACGTGCATCTTTGACTCCGAACAGAGCTGCCTTGTTCTTTGAGGGGAGTGTCTGGACCTTTAAGGAGCTAAAAAATATGTCTCTCTTATATGCCAAAAGGCTGACGGGATTGGGCATCATGCGCGGACAGCGCGTGGCCATCCAAATGAATAATAGTGCTGAGATGGTTTTTATTATTCATGGTCTAATGCTGATTGGCACTCAAACGCTTCTGCTGAATGGAAGGTTGACCGACCATGAGCGTGAGTGGCAGCTCCAGGATGCAGATGCAGCCTTCCTGATTACAGATAGGGAAACGGAAAGCGAGACCAGCATCGTTGCGTTAAACACGCTAAGAGAGACGGAGCCGCAGTCTTTTCCTATTATTAAAGAGATGAATCTCAATGAAACAGCGACGATTATGTATACGTCCGGGACAACCGGAAAGGCAAAGGCAGTTAGGCAGACCTATGGCAACCACCTATCCAGTGCTTTCGGATCCATGCTTAATCTCGGACTAAGAGAGAATGACAAATGGCTGTGTGCGATGCCGTTATTCCATATCAGCGGGTTATCTATCCTGCTGCGTTCAGTCATCTATGGAAGTGCAGTTGTCCTTCACAGGCATTTTGACCCGAAGCTTGCGAATCAGGAGATTTTGGCTGAAGGTGTGACCATTATGTCAATTGTGTCTACGATGCTGAGCCGTATGCTGGATGATTTGAACGAGGCTGAATATCCTGCATCCTTTTATGGCATGCTCTTAGGCGGAGGACCGGCACCTATGCCATTGCTCGAACGTACGGCAGAGATGAACATCCGCGTATTCCAGACATATGGGATGACGGAGACCTCCTCTCAAATTGCGACTCTTGCCCCGGAGGATGCTTTAAGGAAGCTTGGATCTTCCGGTAAACCTTTATTCCCGTGCGAGATTTCCATTTGGAAGGACGGCCGGGAAGCAGACCCGCATGAACCTGGAGAGATTCGGGTTAAAGGGCCGAATGTGACGCCGGGCTATCTTCATGACAGAGGGAAAGAGTCATTTGCTGGCGGCTGGTTCCATACAGGTGACCTTGGCTATTTGGATGAGGAGGGCTATTTATACATGCTTGACCGCCGTTCTGATTTAATTATCTCCGGCGGGGAGAATGTGTATCCAGCAGAGGTTGAATCTGTGTTAAGTGCTCATCCCGTTGTCAAAGAAGCTGGTGTAATAGGACTAAATGATGATGTATGGGGTGCCGTACCAGGTGCTGCTCTTGTATTGCAGGAAGGGGCTGTATTCAATAAGGAGGAAATCCTTCAATTCTGCACGGAAAGGCTTGCCAAGTACAAGATTCCCAAGCATTTTATTGTTATTAACGAGCTTCCCCGCAATGCTTCAAATAAGCTTGTACGGAAGGAATTAGCTAAATATTTCCTGTGAATTCAGAAAATTAGGTGAAGGACTTATTCTTTTCAGTCTTGATTTCCAGTATAATAATAAAAAAGACTTGAGAAGGCGGGGAGAAAATGGCTCGTTCGAAAAAGCAATATTTGATTGCTGAGATTCTATTGCGGCGCGGACTTCCATTATCAGTGATAACCGCGATTACCAACATTGCTGAAAAAGAAGTAGCAACCTTATTAAAGGAAATTAAATGAATGAGAGCGCCTTATTGAAGGCGCTTTCATTTTTGCATCGGAAATAAAAAGGCCCATCCTCCCGCAGATAGATGAGCCTAATGATGAATCATTATAGTTAGCTATGCTGGCGGATCAGATTTGTCAACCGGCTGCTGAGTGACGGTAAGTCCCCTTTGTCATACGTAAATCGTACAAAGCTCTCATCAAGACCGAGTGCTTCAAAGATGCCTAAGCCTCTTGCTCTTCTGTCAATCTGCAAAAGTACTTCAATTTCATCTCTTGAAACATAAAAGATGGCCTCTAGTTCATCAAGCTTGGAGCGGAATTCACCGCTGATTGGTTTAAACTCAAATTCCTGCACGAATGGGAATCGCTTCCGAACGGATGCAGATGCCTTTTTGCATTCGACCTCGCGCAGACGGAACCCTAATTGATTAACAGTCTGCAGGAATTCAAGGACGAGCGGATGCGGGTTGATGTCGATATAATCCTGGTCCTGAGGGTCAACGGCATTTTTAATATCTAATCCTGTCTGAATCCATGCCCGCGTTCTTCCCTTGGTGATTGGAACATCGAACGGCAGCTGAAAGGAGAAAGGAATCTCCTTTACTTCATCTGGCTGTATGAGAAACGCTTCAGATAATTGATACTTTTCGATCTCAGCTTTCTGAGTGTATTTATGGTCATCCTTCTCCACCTCGTACGTAGCCATTAGCGACAAATAGAGGCGGTCAATCTGCTGTTCCGTTTTTCCCCCTTTGATGACAATCTTACCGGCTAATTCTTCACCAACTGTATAACTTGTTTGATACAATTGCGTATCGACCTTGGCAGCTCCAATCCCAATCGAACTCAGCATCTTATTTAGCATCACGCAACTTCTCCCTTTTTGAAAAAGTATATATTTTGAATTTATTATATAATCTTCCTTGTCTTAATACTAGTTAAAATGTCCTGTTTTCATTATAAAAAGAGGCCTCTCTGAAAGAAGCCCCTTGAATTTAAAGGATATCATTTGATGGACGGAATGTCTTACAACCGGTATCGCCGCTTTTATAAGCACGCTCCTCGGAATAGGTATTCACTTGAATCTTTTCGGCTGCGCATTTATTGCCTGCCTTCCAAAAATGGCATGAATCCACGGAACATTTGACTCCATTTGGCATCATCAATCTCCTCCTTTGGCATTAGGATGCGGCCGGAGAGAAGTTTTATGAGCAGAAAAAACTGGACAAAACATCAAAAAAGCGGAAGCACCTAGCTTCCGCTTCTGTTTAATTTAAAGCTGTTTTTAATGACTTGAGGTTATCTTCCATGATAGAGAAATAATCACGATTGTCATTGAGATCATCCTGTGTCAGTGTAGCTAAATTATGAATCGG
Source organism: Gracilibacillus sp. Marseille-QA3620 (assembly GCF_054950035.1). Lineage (NCBI taxonomy): Bacteria > Bacillati > Bacillota > Bacilli > Caryophanales > Bacillaceae > Gracilibacillus > Gracilibacillus sp. Marseille-QA3620. The sequence continues at coordinate 3,485,841 of NZ_CM143102.1, read as the reverse complement.
GAGAGATGTCAAATCAGCCTCATTTTTGATGACATCTGTCAATTTGCTGCTGACATTCTGCTCGACGAGAATATAGGTTAAATCATGATCTTCAGCTGTATCCACAAGATTTTGCAAGGATTTTTGGCTTGGCTCCTCTGATGTGGAAATACCAGAGACACTGATTTGATCAAGGCCGTATCGCTCTGCCCAATAACCAAATGCTGCATGGGAAACCAAGAATTCTGAGTGCTTGGCGTTTGTAGTAGCTGCAGCAAATTCTTCATTCAAATTGTCCAGTTTCTTGGCTAAAGTCTGATAGTTTTCTTCGAATACACCACTTTGCTCTGGGAGCTTCTCAGAAAGGGAATCCTTGATTAGTTCCGCCATTTCCTTTGCATAGACCGGGTCTATCCAAAGGTGCGGGTCTACGGAGCCATGATCGTGTCCATCATCTGCTTCTTCCTCGTGGTCATGGCCCTCTTCCTCGTGGTCATGGCCCTCCTCCTCGATATGAACATCCTCGCCAATGGCAACCATCTCTACATCTTCGTTCTTTAAGGTTTTCTCGGCGCTTGTGACAAAGCCCTCGAGGTTATAGCCGATATAATAGAATAGGTCAGCTTCTGCGATATTAATGATGTCCTTTTGAGTCGGTTCAAAGGTATGCTCATCTACTCCGGCTGGATAGATAGAGCTGACATTCACATATTCGCCGCCAATCTGCTCAGTAAAATATTGGAGCGGGTAAACGGTGGTGTAGATTGTTAATGCAGAATCGTCTTTTTTAGTTTCGGATGAGGATGAACCGCAGCCAGCTAAGAAGACGGATACTGTAAGGATTAGTGCAAATACAAATGTTAGCTTACGCAAAGCTATAGCCTCCTTTTTATCTTAATCGTACTGATTACGATTTAAATGGCATAAAAATAAATCGAAACGATTTCGATTTGACATATGGCTATCATACAGTGGTTTTTTTGATAAATCAAGTGTTTTTATCATCCTTTGTTTTTTTCTCAGGGACGGGGTCAAATCCGCCTGGATGGAATGGATGACATTTTGATATCCGTTTAATCGTCAGCCAAGTTCCTTTCAATGCGCCAAAACGTTCTATTGCCTCCAGTCCATAAGTGGAGCAGGTTGGGTAGAAACGGCAGCTTGGCGGTTTCAGGGGGGAGATGCCGACTCGGTAAAAATGAATGATCTTCAAAAGAATCTTTTTCATGTTTAATAACTTCTTTCATTTTTTGATTTGTTCCACCATATGATAAAGTTTTTTGCTTGAAACATCAAATTTTAGAGATGAAATATAGTCAGGGAAGAGGTAGAATGAAAGGAGTAAAAAAGGAGGTCATCATCATATGCCATCTGTAGAAAGCTTTGAATTGGACCATAATGCGGTAAAAGCCCCCTATGTACGTCATTGCGGTGTTCATAAGGTAGGGAGCGACGGTGTTGTCAATAAGTTTGATATTCGTTTCTGCCAGCCAAATAAGCAGGCGATGAAGCCGGATGCGATTCATACATTAGAACATTTGCTTGCCTTTAATATCCGTAAGTATGCGGAGGATTACACGCATTTCGATATTATCGATATCTCGCCAATGGGATGCCAGACCGGGTTTTATCTTGTGGTGAGCGGGGAGCCGACGGTTGAGGAAATCATTGATGTCCTTGATAAAACGATGAAGGAAGCGGTGGAGATTACCGAGATTCCAGCGGCTAACGAGAAACAATGCGGTCAGGCTAAATTGCATGATCTTGAGGGCGCAAAGAAATTAATGAATTTCTGGCTCAAACAACCAAAGGAAGAATTGAAGCAAGTATTTGCCTGATTTTTAAAGGAGGAGTGATTCCTCCTTTTTTATTTTTCCTCAGAAGGCCTTTTTTCTTGGATGTTAGGGTTATTCTCGATGGGATCAATTGTATGCTTGTATCCATATGCTTTGGTGGTGACCATGGCCGTAACAGCGATTACGGCTACGATAATAATGGCACTTACGAGAAACACGATGTACATCATTCCCATTCATTATCCTCCTAAAAGACGCAGATAAGGCTAGTATATCATTTTTTGAGAACAACGAAAAAAAACCTCCTTTAGTCAGGAAGGTTCGGCTATGTATGCATGCCAATCAATGGAGAAATTTTGAAGGGTCTTGGTCGAATGTATCATTCGCAAAGCGCCTCTTCAGGCTATCGGTTAAATAAAGCCCCATTAAATTATATAGTTCACGATCCTCAAGCTCTGAAATCAATTGCAGAACATCATTGCGGTCTAATTGCTCTAAAACGGCAAGCGCCAATACATCGATGTCTTCATCATCCCCGGTCAGCTTATCACGGTACAGCTGGTATAGTTCATCAATGAAATTCATTCTTTAAACTCCTTTCCAATTATTTTCTCTATCCATATAGTATTTGTTTACCCCAACATGAATAAGTCTACTCTTGAAAAACAAGAAATATTGTAAAAGGATGCGTCGAATAAGGGGGAATCCCGATGGAATGCTATAATTTTATGTAGGAAAAGCAGGAAAGAACACTCTTGATGAGGAGGTGGTATGAGATGAAGAGGTTTTATGATTATTATGATAATCAAGTGCAGTGGAATGATAAGCAAGGTTTATTCGAGGAAGCGGCAGCCCATGTATTAGTCATTTGTTCCTATCAAGGCAAGTGGCTGCTGACGAAGCATCCAAAGCGAGGAATTGAGTTTCCAGGAGGAAAGGTTGAAGAAAACGAAACCCCTGTTCAGGCTGCAGTGCGTGAAGTGAATGAAGAAACAGGGGGAATCGCGGGAGATATGATCCCTCTTGGTGAATATAAAGTGGAGAGTGAGCCATTGCCCATCATTAAGGCGGTTTACTATGCAGATATTGTCCGTTTGGAGGATAAAGGAAGCTATATGGAAACGGACGGCCCCCTCTTAGTTGATCGATTGCCGGACAATTATCAAACAAGCTCTGACTATAGCTTTATCATGAAAGACAAAGTTGTTCCCTATGCATTGGACCGATTAGCTGCAATCAATGATGCTGGTCACGAATAAGCTTTGATTCCAGAAATTCAACGAATTTATACATAACGGTGGCAAAGACCGCGATGACAAGCAAGGCCATGAGAACAAGGGTGAAATTAAAAACCTGGAACCCGTAGATGATTAAATATCCGAGTCCCTCGGAGCTGACCAGGAATTCTCCTACAATGACGCCGACCCAGGCAAGGCCGACATTGACCTTTAGCGTAGATATGATAACTGGCAGGGAATAGGGGAGGACAGCTTCCATAAAGATACGGCCCCGCCCAGCCTTAAAGGTTTGCAGCACCTTTATATAATTCGGATCAATCTCTCTAAAGCTCGTATACACGACAATGGTTGTGATAATCACAGAGATGATAATCCCGTTTGCGATGATAGATGTCATACCCGGGCCCATAGCCACGATTATAATGGGACCGAGAGCGACCTTTGGCATCGCATTAAAGATAACAAGATACGGGTCCAGAACCTTGGAGAGAAGCGGTGACCACCAGAGTGCAGCAGCCAGCATCGTGCCAAGCAGTGTGCCGAGAATGAAGCTGACAACCGTTTCAAATAAGGTGAGACCGGAATGAATAGCCAGACTCCCATCCTGAATCTTTTCAATCAGCATTTTGACGACTTTTGATGGAGCAGAGAAAAGAAGCGGATCAATCCAGAGAAGACGGCTCGCCGTCTCCCATAGAGCAAAGAAGAGTACGAATAGTATTCCTTGGTAGCCCCATACTTGGCGCTGTGATTTCTTCAATTGCTGGAGATAGCCGCGATGAAGGGCTTGCACTTTCTGTTCATCAGGCATATTGCTCCATCTCCTTCCAGATGGCTTGAAATACTTCATTGTAATCCGGGTGATTCCTGGCTGTGAATGGGGAGAGATTCCTTACTTCCTCCGGGACAATAAATTCCTTATGAATTTTGCCGGGATGGGGTGAAAGCAGGAAAATACGGTCGCTCATGGCAACGGCCTCCCCGATATCATGGGTGACGAGAATCGCTGTTTTCCCAAAGGACTTTAAGGTTGATGAGACCAGGTCCTCTAATTTCAGCTTTGTTTGGAAGTCAAGAGCAGAGAAGGGTTCGTCGAGTAATAAAAGAGTCGGATTTGTGGCGAGTGTACGTACGAGTGCGACCCGCTGCCGCATACCGCCTGAAAGCTCGCGTGGGAATTTCCCTAACACATCGCCGAGCCCGATTTGCTCGAGTAATGAAAGGGCACTGGCCTCATGCTCATCGTCTAGCTTCTTTAACAGCTTAGGACCAATCAGGATATTTTCCTTAATAGTCTTCCATGGAAAGAGATAATCCTGCTGAAGCATGTAGCCAATATCCTCTCGGCTCTCTAAGACATTATGGCCTGAGATGGTTACTGAGCCCTCTGTAGGCTTCATCAGACCCGAAACAATGGAGAGCAAGGTAGTTTTACCGCAGCCGCTTGGGCCGAGAAGAGAAATGAATTCTCCCTTCTCGACGCTTAACGTAATGTCTTCAAGTGCAGCTGCAGCTTCATTTTTGGATAAATAGAGGTGTGAGACATTTTTAATTTGGAGTAAAGGCATAGTGCTATATTCTCCTTTGTTATTTGGAGACCTCTTCGGCGAAGGAGGTATCCACTAATGTTTGGTGGTCAATTTGTGATTCGATTTCTCCAGCTTCCTTCATGATATCCTGAAGATTTGCCCATTCTTCCTTATCAAGGATGGGATCGAGGGCAAACGATTCCTGCGCCTTATAACGCTCAACCGCTAAAGTGATGATGGATGTATCGGTGTCCTCGAAATAAGGTGAAATAATCTTGGCGACCTCAGCTGAATCAGTTTCTTGCACCCATTGCTGAGCTTTATAGATGGCCCGTGTGAATTTTTCAATCGTATCTTGGTTATCTTTTATATAACTCTGTTTAGCCATGAAGGTGGTATAAGGAATATGGCCTGATTCTTGGCCGAATGAGGCAACGATATACCCTTTGCCTTCTTTCTCGAACATGCTTGCCTGGGGTTCGAATAGCTGGACGAATTCACCTGTACCTGATGAGAAGGCACTCGCGATATTGGCAAAGTCGATATTCTGGATTAAATCCAAGTCCTTCTGTGGGTCGATTCCATGCTTCTTCAATACGAACTCGCCGACCATTTGCGGCATCCCGCCTTTTCGCTGGCCTAAGAAGGTACTGTCCTTCAGCATATCCCAGTTAAAATCCTTGATTTCTTTTCTTGAGATTAGAAAGGTGCCGTCTGTTTGGGTAAGCTGGGCAAAATTAATGACCGGATCTCGTGATTCTTGGGCATGCACATAGATGGATGTCTCTGAGCCGACTAGCGCGACATCAGCTCCTCCTGATAATAGGGCTGTCATGGTTTTATCACCGCCCCAGGTTGTCTGCAGGTCGACTTTAAGGCCTTCTTTTGTAAAGAAGCCTTTCTCAAGGGCGACATATTGCGGAGCGTAGAAAATGGAGCGGGTTACCTCTGCCACGCGGACTGGTTTCAATGCTTTCTCTTTATCATCCCCGCTGTCTTTGCAGGCAGCTAAACTAAAGAGAAGAACGAACGATAACAAGCAGAATAGGCTGGTTTTAAGCTTGTTCTTCAAGGGAAATTCCTCCTTAACGGGCAATATGTATGCCGTTGGTTTAATACTTGCATTGTATGTATACGGGAAAAAATGTGTGATTGCCTATAAATGAAAGGAGTGAGGAAGAGTGGAACAAACATCCTCTAAGCTTGGACAAATAGTCGAAAAAACACGATACCCTTCCCCGCATCCAAGGATTTCTTTATATATGGTGACCTATCTCTCGAATGGCTTGACGGTGAAAGGACTGTTGGCAGAACCAAAGGATGCTGGAATACATGATGGTTTTCTATACCTGCGAGGCGGAATCAAGAATGTCGGCACCGTCAGACCGAGCAGAATCATCCAGTTCGCCTCACAGGGATTTGTTGTGTTCGCTCCCTTTTACCGAGGGAATCAGGGAGGGGAGGGAGATGAGGATTTTGCTTTGGAGGACCGCTTTGATGCGATTGCCGGCTTTGAATTATTGAAGAGGCATCCAATGGTTAATCCAGAGCGGATTCACCTATTTGGTTTCTCACGAGGAGGAATTATGGCTCTTTGGGCAGCTATTGGCTGTCCGGAGGCTGCCTCCCTTGTTACATGGGGAGGAGTATCAGATATGGTGCTTACCTATAAGGAGCGGATTGATCTTCGAAGAATGCTCAAGCGGGTCATTGGGGGAAGCCCGATGAAGTATCCGGCTGCCTATAAAGCACGTACGCCTCTCTATGAGATAGAGAGAATCGCTTGTAAGGTACTGATTATTCATGGCGAGGAAGATAAGAATGTCTCCATTCAGCATGCAGTAATGCTTGAGGAGCGGTTGAGAGAGGCAGGTAAAGAAGTGGAAACATGGTATTTTCCCGGATTTACCCATTACTTTCCACCGGAAATAAACCGTCAAATTGTGCGTGATCTGACGAAATGGATGAAAGAAACGGCTTCCAATGGTACGATGGTAAATAAGTAGATCAAACGAGGGAGTTGAATAATGTGGGCATGCCAATGGAGATGAATACCCTCATTGTGACGAAATCTAATGAGAAGCGTGTTCAGGAAAATCTCTTCACATTACAAAAGGATGGATATCGATTATATCCAATTGATATTCCGATTGAAATTCGGACAACGCTTGAAGGAGACACAAGAGGAACAGCATTGATCAAGAAGGTAGAATGGGAGAACGCTAAGACAACGATAACCTATCAGCTTATCTCCTTAAATTCCAGCAACTAAGAAGCTAAAAGGCAGACAGAAGGCATATGCACTGTGTGCCTTTTTTGATTTTCCTAGCGATAAAGGGGGAGACAGAATGGATTTTCAGATTGGTATTTTTGTGTATGATTATGAATTTCACCGTGATGACACGGTTAGTCAGCTGTCTCTGATAAGTATCTTGGAATCAGGCTGTAAGGAGGCGGCCCTCCGTAATTTGAAGACACAAGTGGATGATAGTTTTTTGGACGGAGAGATATCTTTCTGGATTCGAGGAGAGCGGTTTGGCGGTATGAGCTATGCTACGACCTCTCTCTTGACGACGTGTGAGACCTTGATTCGGTTCAAGGATTATGAGAAAGATGGAGGGGCAAATATTATTTTTCTGGATTATTCAACGGATTTCTTTATTCTGCTAAATGAGCAGGACTGCCAATTAAAGGTGTTGGATTATCAGTATGAAACAGATGAAGAGGGCTTTGTCCTGTCTGTTGAACAGACTGAAATAGTAAGTGAGCGTATTCCGAAAGGGGTGTTTGAGGCGGAAATTATGAAAGCTTGCACTGACTTTGTTTCCTTCTGTGAGAAAGCTCAATTGCCTGTAAATAAAGATGAATTGGCGGATATTAAGAGATATTGTTTAAGAGCGGTGAATGAAATGAGAGGCGGGATGTAGATTGAAGAATGAAGCAGATATCCTTAAAGTCATTCAACAAGACCGTTGGATGATGGAGACCTTGGAAGCAGCCCAATCTTTGCATAAATCAGATTGGTCGATTTGTGCCGGTTTTGTCCGTACAAAGGTATGGGATGTCTTACATGGGTATACAAAGAGAACGCCGCTTCCAGATATAGACTTTATCTACTTCGATGAGAGCGAGACAGATGAGAGAGTGGAAAAGGATTTAGAGCGGAAGTTAGAGAGGCTCCTGCCGGGCAGGCCGTGGTCCGTCAAGAATGAAGCAAGGATGCATATGGTCAATCAGATTCCTCCGTATACTTCAACTAGTGATGCTATCTCTAAATTCCCCGAAACGGCAAGTGCAGTCGGCGTAAAGCTGGATGAACATGGAGATCTTCAATTATGTGCACCATGGGGCGTGCATGACCTCCTTGCGATGAAGATACGGCCGACTCCGTTTTTTGCAGAGACAGCCGAGCGGCTGGATCTATATGAAAAGAGAATAGCGATAAAGAACTGGCTGAAGAAGTGGCCGCTCGTTGAGAAGAATCGAATGGTGGACATACAAAAAAAGTGGAGAAATCATAATTGATTTCTCCGCTTTTGCTATTTCTTTAAGCAATTGGACCGCCTTTAATGACGATATTTGTGTCGATATGATCAAATGACAAGAAATTCTCACGGAACTTGGCAGCAAGCTCATGAGCTTTCTTATAGTAGGCCTCTTGATCTGCCCATGTTTTATTTGGCTGCAATACGACATCGGGTACGCCAGGTACATGAAGCGGGATATGTAGGCCGAATACACTGTCTTGAACGGTTTCAACATTGCTTAGTTCACCCTCAAGGGCTGCCTGTACCATCAAGCGGGTGTATGAAAGCTTCATACGGCTGCCTGTGCCATATTCGCCGCCTGTCCATCCTGTATTGACCAAGTATACCTGGACATTATGCTCCTCGATGTTCTTGCCAAGCATCTCCGCATAGCGTGTAGGCTGAAGCGGAAGGAATGGTGAACCGAAGCAGGTTGAGAAGGTTGCCTCTGGTGCAGTAATGCCGCGTTCTGTTCCAGCTAGTTTGCTCGTGTAGCCGCTCAAGAAATGATACATGGCTTGTTCCTTTGTCAGCTTGCTGATAGGAGGCAGCACACCGAATGCATCAGCTGTCAAAAAGATAATGGTTGTCGGGTGCCCAGCCACACTTGGTTTGACGATGTTGTCGATGGCATCGATTGGGTAAGCAGCCCGTGTATTTTCCGTTAAGAAACCATTGTCATAGTCAGCAATGCGAGTCTTATCATCAACCATTACATTCTCAAGGACCGAACCGAATCGAATGGCATCGAAGATTTGCGGCTCTTTCTCATGAGATAAGTTTATGCACTTTGCATAGCAGCCCCCTTCGATATTAAAGACACCGCTTGGAGACCAGCCGTGCTCATCATCACCAATCAAGCGGCGGCTCGGATCTGCTGATAAGGTTGTCTTGCCTGTACCGGAAAGACCAAAGAATAGGGCAACATCCCCTTCCTGTCCAACATTGGCTGAACAGTGCATGGAGAATACGTCTTTCTCAGGAAGCAAGTAGTTCATGATGGAAAAGACGGATTTCTTCATTTCCCCGGCATATTCTGTACCGCCGATTAAGACGACTTTCTTCTCGAATGAAACGATAATGAAGGTTTCGGATCTCGTACCGTCAACTTTCGGGTCTGCCTTAAATCCAGGCGCACAAATAATCGTGAATTCTGAGCTATGGGTTTTTAGTTCTTCCGCTGTCGGGCGGATGAACAGCTGATGTACAAACAGATTATGCCAAGCATATTCATTGATTACTTGGATAGGTAAGCGGTATTCTTTATCTGCACCTGCGTAGCCATTAAAGACGAAAAGTTCATCCTGCTTATTCAAGTAGTTGATGACCTTCTCATACAGGTTCGCGAATGCTTCCTCCGAGATGGGTTTATTTACGCTTCCCCAGTCAATTTTATCCTTTGAGGAAGCTTCCTCGACAATATATTTATCTTTTGGAGATCGACCGGTATACTTGCCTGTTTCTGCCTTGATGGCACCAGTGGATGTCAAAATCCCTTCATTTCGTGCTAATACTTTCTCAACCAATTGAGGAACGGATAACTGGATGTGCATATTCTCATTAGATAGCAGTTGCTTCAACTCATTGGACATTTCAACATGGCTCATAAGAAATCATCCTCTTCCAATTAATGTATTTGTCTCTTGTATGAAAAATAGTATAACATATTTGTATAAATTAAACATACTAATTAACGATTAGATAAATAAAAAATATTAAACAACCGTTCCACATCCTTAGCTGCTGCTCACTTCCTTAGCCATACAGGATTGATTCGGCTTTTAATATTTCCTATTACTAATATTGTTAACTTGTTCACAATATATTATATCAATTTATTCATAAAATTGCGACAGTTGAGGGGCTTTGAAACCCATACAAATATATCCTGCACATATATTGACAGTTCATAGTATAGTAAGTTAAGATTTAACTTTGAAACGGATACTCTTATCAAGACTCGGTGGAGGGAACAAAGCTCTATGAAGCCGGGGCAACCTGCAGTTTGAACCGCTATTAGGTTCACGCAAAGGTGCTAACTTGATGCAAGGCTAATAGAAGCCTTGAACGATGAGAGTGAAAGGCGAATTTCGTGAGATATAGACCTTTCCTCTTTAGGAAGGTCTTTTTTTGTGCATTCAGGACATGACTAAAGATAATGAGTAACCGTATAGATAAGTACTTAAGGAGGAGTTTTATTATGTCGACTAAGAGACATTTGTTTACATCTGAATCTGTAACTGAAGGGCATCCAGATAAGATTTGTGACCAAATTTCAGATTCCATTCTAGATGAAATCCTTGCGCAGGATCCAAATGCGCGTGTAGCTTGTGAGACTTCTGTTACGACAGGCCTTGTCCTTGTTGCAGGAGAAATTACGACTTCCACCTATGTGGATATCCCGAAAATCGTTCGTGAAACGATTAAAGGAATTGGGTATACAAGAGCGAAGTACGGTTTTGATGCAGAGACCTGTGCTGTCTTGACGTCCATTGATGAGCAGTCAGCAGATATTGCTCAAGGGGTAGACCAGGCGCTTGAATCTCGAGAAGGAACGATGACAGACGAAGAAATCGAAGCAATCGGTGCTGGTGACCAAGGCCTGATGTTTGGGTTTGCCTGCAATGAAACAGAGGAATTAATGCCTCTTCCAATCTCACTTGCCCACCAATTATCAAGAAGATTGACAGAAGTACGTAAGCAGGAAATCCTGCCATATCTTCGTCCTGATGGAAAAACTCAAGTAACTGTAGAATACGATGAGAATGATAAACCTGTTCGTGTTGATACAATTGTTATTTCAACTCAGCATGACCCGGAAACAACCCTTGAACAAATTCAGGCGGATTTAAAAGAGCATGTAATCAAGTCAGTTGTTCCGGCTCATTTAATTGATGAAGCGACAAAATACTTCATCAATCCAACAGGCCGCTTCGTGATTGGCGGACCTCAAGGAGATGCTGGATTGACTGGCCGAAAAATCATCGTTGATACGTATGGCGGTTATGCGCGTCATGGCGGTGGTGCTTTCTCCGGCAAGGATGCGACAAAGGTAGACCGTTCTGCTGCCTATGCTGCCAGATATGTAGCGAAGAACATCGTGGCAGCCGGTCTCGCTGAAAAGGCTGAAGTTCAATTGGCTTATGCGATTGGAGTAGCTCAGCCTGTATCCATTGCGGTGAATACTTTTGGAACTGGCAAGGTTGATGAAGATAAGCTGGTTGAATTAATCCGTGCAAACTTTGACCTTCGTCCAGCTGGTATCATCAAAATGCTTGATCTGCGCCGTCCAATTTATAAACAAACAGCTGCTTACGGCCATTTTGGACGCAATGACCTGGATCTTCCATGGGAGAAAACAGACAAAGCAGAAGTACTTCGTACACAAGCTTCCATATAATGAAAAAACCTTAGGGCATACATGCCCTAAGGTTTTTTTAATAGTCTTTATGCGACAAATGACATACTAATGTTACATATTTTTCTAAAAATACCGGTAAATAATTCGTAGGATTCGACATATTTTGCGCAAAAAGTCTGATAGTATAGATTGGTGCGATTATAAAAAATATTTATTATAAAGCGAGGTTTTTTTCGTAATGTGCGGTTTTGTTGGGTGTGTTCTAGATAAATGTCAAGATGCTCTCGTATCTGATTGTTTAAAGGAAATGAACAATCTTATTTACCATAGAGGACCGGATGATGAAGGTTTTTATGTTGATGAATATATTCAATTAGGCTTCCGCCGTTTAAGTATTATTGACCTGGAAAGCGGTCACCAGCCACTTTCTTTTGAAAATGAACGGTATTGGATCGTTTTCAATGGTGAAATTTATAACTATTTGGAGCTAAGAGAGGAGCTTTCCCTTAAAGGATTGGAATTCAAGACGAATTCTGATACGGAGGCTATCCTTGGTGCATATGCGTATTATGGAGAAGCGGCTGTTAAGAAGCTGCGCGGGATGTTCGGGTTCGTCATTTGGGACAAAGAGGAGAAATCCATCTTTGCAGCGCGCGATCCGTTTGGAATCAAGCCGTTCTTCTATAAAGAGGAAGAAGACAGATTATTCTTTGCCTCTGAGAAGAAGAGCATCGTATTGGCTTCTGGTGATGAAGAGGTTAATTTGGATGCATTGCAGCATTATTTAACTTATCAATTCGTGCCTGAGCCGGAAACAATGACGGATGGCATCAAGAAGCTGCTCCCAGGTCATTATCTAAAGAAATCAATCGGGGGACCAATTGAAATCGGTCAATATTGGAAGGCGTCCTTTTCACCAGTTCTGAAGTCAGAGCAGGATTGGACAGAGGAGATTCGTGAAGTAATGATTGACAGTGTACAGAAGCATATGCGCTCAGATGTGCCTGTCGGTTCATTCCTTTCCGGAGGAATTGATTCTTCTATAATTGCTTCTATCGCAAAGAAATTCCATCCAAATATTAAGACGTTCTCTGTCGGCTTTGAGCATGAAGGATTCAGTGAGATCGATGTGGCAAAAGAAACAGCCGATAAATTGGGCGTAGAAAACATTAGCTACATCATTTCGCCGGAGGAATATATGCAGGAACTGCCGAAGATTATGTGGCATGCTGATGATCCGCTTGCTGACCCGGCATGTGTACCACTTTATTTCGTTTCAAGGGAAGCGAGAAAGCATGTGAAGGTCGTGCTGTCTGGGGAAGGAGCGGATGAATTATTTGGCGGTTATAATATTTACCGCGAACCGCAATCTCTTGATGTATTCACGAAAATGCCTGCTGTCTTAACCCGTTCCTTAAAACGAATTGCGGCTATTCTTCCTGAAGGGGTTAAAGGAAAGAGCTTCATTGAACGTGGCTGTACACCAATGGAAGAACGCTATATCGGCAATGCGAAAATGTTCGTGGAGGATGAAAAGAAAGAGCTGTACAAACCATACCATGGCGGGTTGGATTATAAGACCATTACTGCACCATTCTATCGTGACGCAGCAGGGTATGAGGATGTCAGCAAGATGCAATACATTGATATTCATACATGGCTCAGAGGGGACATTTTGTTAAAGGCTGATCGGATGACGATGGCACATTCCCTTGAGCTGCGTGTACCATTCCTTGATAAGGAAGTATTTGAGGTGGCATCTAAGATTCCATCTGATATGAAGACAAGTCATGGCACAACTAAGTACATTCTGCGCAAAGCCGTGGAAGGAATTGTTCCTGACCATGTACTCACAAGAAAGAAACTAGGTTTCCCTGTTCCAATTCGTCATTGGCTGAAGGATGAGATGTATGATTGGGCTGTGAACATTATTCTGGAAAGTGACACGGACCATTTATTCCATAAGGATGTCATTCTCCGTTTGCTTGATGACCATGTAAAAGGAAAGGCCGATAATAGCCGCAAGATTTGGACAGTACTTGTGTTCATGATCTGGTATGGAATCTTTATCGAAAAAAAGTACTCTTTTCAAACAATGACTGAAGATTTAGTAACGACACATTAATAGGGATGTAACAATCCTGGGGCATCCGCTTCCGTTGCGGATGCCTATTCTTTATGAATGGATGATAACGTTTTCAAAAAAATATTTAATGGAAAATGAAACCAAAATGATTCTTATACAGTAAAATAATTGATAGGTACTAAGTAATTATCTTTCCATACATACAAGAACAAGCATATGAACTATTCAGGCTGGCCATTAAATGGATGTAGAGAAATGAGCTTGTCATGTTCCTCTGGCAGGACAAATAGGAACAACCTAATATGATAATGAACATAAAAAATGGGTATACAATAAGATGTATCCCATTCTATATTGGGTTATTGATTTGGTTGGATTGGTTGTATACTGGCATAATAACGTCCTTTCTCAGCATACTCTCGATAGATTCGGTCCATATCCTTTATGTCCTCGTCTGTTAACGGGCGGATTATTTTAGCTGGGCGGCCGAACGCAAGGGTATTTGGCGGGATTTTCTTGCCCTGCGGGACAAGACTGCCGGCACCGATGAAAGCACCTTCGCCAATTTCAGCGCCATCGAGAATGATGGAGCCCATTCCTATTAAGGCTTTCTTCTTTACATGGCAGCTATGAAGGATGCACTGATGTCCGACTGTGACATCATCCTCAAGAATCAACGGATTATTAGGGCTTTGATGCAGGACAGAATTGTCCTGAACATTGACATTGTCGCCGATGATGACGGGGGCGACATCGCCTCGAATAACCGTATTAAACCAAATGCTTGAGTTCTTGCCAATCGTAACGTCACCGGTTATGACAGCATAGTCAGCTATATAGGCTGATTTATGTAAGGAAGGGATTTTATCTTTATATTGATATAATTTCATTTCATAACCTCCGTATTCTATTGTAAAATAGATAGTTAATGAAAGTGTACATATAAAAAAATGATGTGTAAATATATTTACGTATAATCAAACTGGAGGAGTGCATCTATGAAAAAATGGGAAACCGAGGGGAAGGCTAACGGGGTGATTGTCATTGTCCATGGGGCAATGGAGCATTCCGGAAGATACACTTGGCTTGTCCAAAAGTGGCTGTCAGCTGGATACCATGTTATAAATGGCGACCTGCCTGGACAAGGGATGACTTCAAGAGCAAACCGCGGCCATATTAATTCGTTTGAAGAATATATCGATACCGTAGAGACGTGGGTGAATGAAGCCTATACATTCGGACTGCCTGTCTTTATGCTTGGCCACAGCATGGGTGGTTTGGTTGTGATTAAAATGCTTCAATCGAGAGAATTTAATCTTGCAGGCGTTATCCTGTCATCCCCTTGCTTCGGAACATTGATTAATCCGCCTAAGATGCTGGATACCATTTCCCATGTCATGAATCTTGTGTATCCATCTTATCGGAGAGGTACGGGGATAACCATTGACATGGCTACGCGTAATAAGGAAGTCATTGAGTTTGACTTAAATGATTCTCTTTATGTGACGAGTGTGTCCATTAGATGGTATCGTGAACTGGTAAAGGCGATGAAGGATGCCTTTGATTTTGATGAGGATTTTCCGGATATTCCATTACTGGTCATGCAGGCGGGAGATGACAAAATTGTTGACCGCAATATGGTAAGGGAATGGTTCAATTATTTCCCTGCCTCTGAGAAGCATTATAAAGAGTGGCCAAAGCTGTATCATGAGATATTTAATGAACCAGAGCGGGAGGACGTATTCCAATACGCCAAGAGCTTTGTGGAAGCCCGCCTCCGTAATATTGGTTATATCATTTAAGGAGATGGAGAATGTTGAGGCTGCCTGCAACTGAATTCGGTTTAGCGAAATTGGTTTTTAAAGATATCTTTCCAATCGTTCACCGTGAATTGGACTATTGGGAAGAAAGAGCGAAGTCAATTCCTAATGAGGAGCTCCGCATCCAGGCGACGGCGAGTATTGCCCATAAGACCTTTCATTGTGAAGGCGGGTCAATACTCGCTTTAATTGCTGGGGAAGACAGGGCTCAGGTAATTCGATTTATTGTTGCTTACCAGACAATCAGTGATTATCTTGATAATTTATGTGACCGCAGTACCTCATTAGACCCGGAGGATTTTTCTCTGTTGCACGAATCCATGCAGCATGCGCTCAACCCAACAGCGGAGCTTAAGAATTATTATGAGCGACGAGAGGATCAAAATGACGGCGGATATTTATCCGATCTGGTAAAGACATGCCAGGAGGTTATGCAAACCTTGCCGTATTATAAGGAGATTCAGCCGTATTTATTCGAACTTTGCGGGTATTATTGTGATTTGCAAGTACATAAGCATGTTATATGGGAAGAAAGGGTACATAGACTACAAGCCTGGTTCGAAGACAATAAACATCATTTGCCTGAAGGGATGACCTGGTATGAATTCAGCGCTTGTGCCGGCTCAACGCTCGGAATTTTCTGCCTTGTCTCCTATGGGGCGCGTGCATCATTTCGAGATGGTCTCGCGAAGAATGTCAGGAATGCTTATTTTCCCTATGTACAAGGACTTCATATCATGCTCGATTATTTCATTGACCAAGAAGAAGACCGGGTCGGTAATGATTTGAACTTCTGTTTTTATTATGAATCTGAGCAGAAGATGATAGAACGTTTATGCTTTTTTTTAGAACAGGCCAATCGGGACATCGAAATGATCCCGGATGAACATTTTCATAAGATGGTGAATCAAGGATTGGTGGGCATTTATCTTGCTGATGGAAAAGTGGCCAAGCAGAAGGATGTCAAAGCACATGTTCATAAATTATTAAAACAAGGGGGATTTCGCTCCTATTTCTTTTATTGGAATTGTAAAATGTACTATGCCATGAGAAAAGTGTCGAAGTGAACAGGGTGAAGAACAATCCTTAAGGGAGGCTATCTATACCGATGTTAAAGCTCAGTGTTTTGGATCAATCACCACGGGCAGCTGGAGAACCGACAGAAAAGGCATTAAGCAATACAGTAGAGCTGGCAAGACTTGCTGATGAATTAGGCTATTCCCGCTTTTGGGTTTCGGAGCACCATGACAGCCTGGGGCTTGCAGGCTCCTCTCCTGAGATCTTAGCTGCATGGATAGCTGCACAGACAAAGCGTATTCGA
Organism: Gracilibacillus sp. Marseille-QA3620; assembly: GCF_054950035.1. Taxonomy (NCBI): domain Bacteria; kingdom Bacillati; phylum Bacillota; class Bacilli; order Caryophanales; family Bacillaceae; genus Gracilibacillus; species Gracilibacillus sp. Marseille-QA3620. The sequence continues at coordinate 3,469,184 of NZ_CM143102.1, read as the reverse complement.
GTTGGAACAGGCGGTGTAATGCTTCCGCATTACAGCGCTTATAAGGTTGCAGAGAATTTCCGGGTGCTGTCTGGGCTTGCGCCTGGGCGAATAGACCTTGGTGTGGGACGAGCGCCCGGCGGCATGCCGAGGGCGACGAGGGCTTTGCAGGATGGACGTCCAATTCCGAGCAAGGATCGTTTTCCCGATCAAGTGGATGAACTATACTGGTATTTGCATGACCGTCTCCCGGATTCTCATCCGTATTATGGATTGACGGCTACCCCTGTCATTGGGGAGCATCCAGAGCTTTGGATGCTGGGCTCCAGTTCATCAAGCGCTGCTCTTGCTGCCTATAAAGGTCTTCCGTATAATTTTGCGTTATTTATTAACAGCGAATTTGCGGAAGAGAATATGCAGCATTATTTGAATCAATTCCAAGCATCTGAAACACTGTCACGTCCAGAAGGCATGGTCACGGTTTTTGCCGTATGTGCTCAAACGGACGAGGAGGCCGAGTATTTGGCTGGCTCGCTTGATCTATCCATGCTTTGGCTGGCTCAGGGGATTATGAGGGAAGGGACGCCTCATCCGGATGAGATTCTAGATCAGAGCTTTTCCATCTATGAACGGGAAAGGATTATTTATAATCGGCGCCGTATAATTATTGGCTCTCCTCAGACAATTGGCAGGCATCTGGCCGAGCTTAGTGAGCGTTTTCACGTCAATGAAATTATGTTGACCACGATTACACATTCCTTCGAGGCAAAGAAAAAATCCTTTGAATTGATTGCAAAAGAGATAGGGTTGAACTTTCCTGATTAAGAATTGCGTATTGTCCTATGTTCCAGTACAATGAAGAAAGAATAAAATAGCTGATTATTCCATAAAAGTGCCCTTTTCAAGGGAGAATAGGGAAACCGGTGAGACTCCGGTGCAGCCCCCGCTACTGTAATTGGCGAGTAATGCCGCCATAAGCCAGGAGACCTGCTTTTAATGGTTTTAGCACTTATTTTTCGGAGGGAAAAGTAGGCTTAAAGCATTCACAAGAGCACATGCGTGAATCCTTAGCTCATCCTTTGGGCTGAGGTTTTTTTATTGTCTGGCAATTAACTTACACCAAGGAAATGATGGAGTGGAAAAGATGAGCAGTAGAGAAGGAAAACATGGAGGAGTGCAGATGACTGCCCTTTACGCGGGCAGCATTTTGTTCATGGCGGCCGCGGTCATTTGGGGTCTTCTGAGTGGAAGTGCTGATTTGTCTGTAGGGGAGATTGTCGGCATTCTCCTCAAAAATATAACAGGGTATGAAGGATTCTTTGATGGTCAGAAAAATATCGAGATGATTATTTGGAATATTCGCTTGCCTCGCATTTTGCTGGCGTTATTGGTCGGTAGTGCCCTTGCCCTGGCAGGTGCGGCATTCCAAGGACTTTTGCAAAACCCGCTGGCTGATCCTTATACCATTGGTGTTTCATCAGGGGCCTCGGTTGGAGCGGTGATTGTCTTGTTCTTTCAGGTAGAAATTGCTTTCCTTGGATCCTATACATTGCCGCTAGTGGCAATTATATTCAGTTTCGCCTCTTTGTTTCTGGTCTTTGGAATCACGAAAGCGGCGAGCAGGACATATGCGAATGAAACAATCATTTTATCAGGCATTATCTTGAACTCCTTCATTGGCTCGGTCATATCGCTCATTATTGCTCTATCATCGGGAGACCAAATGCGAGAGGTCTTGAATTGGCTGATGGGCAGTGTGGCTTTAAAAAACTGGGGGCATATTGGTCTATTCTTTCCATTCTTTGCAGTTGGTTCAGCCGTGATTTTGTTCCATTACAGGGAGTTGAATGCACTCGCACTTGGTGATGAAGCAGCTCAATATGGAGGGATGAATGTGAGAAGGAAAAAGCTGACTCTCCTGATCAGCGCTGGACTCCTGACAGGAGCGGCCGTATCAGTATCTGGTGCGATTGGCTTTGTCGGCTTAGTCATCCCGCATCTTGTCCGTTTAGTTACGGGGGCTGACCATAAACACCTCATTCCGCTGTCAATGATGATTGGCGGAGGATATTTGGTTCTTGCCGACATGGTGGCAAGAACCATCGTCAGCCCGCAGGAATTGCCAATTGGCGTGATTACCGCCTTGATAGGGGCGCCTGTGTTTACTTATTTACTCATAAGAGAACGAATAAAAAGAAGGAAAATGGCATGTTAAAAGTATGTAGCGTAAGTGCAGGGTACCGGAAAGAACAGATGGTTCTTAACGATGTTTCTATGCAAGTGAAAAAGGGTGAATTCTATGCTTTATTAGGTCCGAATGGGAGTGGAAAAACCACCTTCATTAAAGCGATTTTGGACCCGAGGCATCTTAGTGTGAGCGGAAAGGTTGAGATTGCCGGGAAAAAGGCGCGTGACTATAGCACTGAGGAGCTGGCTCGGGTGACGGCTGTCTTGAGTCAGGAGCATACTGTGAGTTTGGATTTCACGGTTGAGCAGATTGTTCTGCTTGGGCGGTATCCGTATCAAGGCAGGGGCCTATTTAATACATACAAGAAAGAAGACCATATCATTGTGGAAGAATGCCTTGAGAAAACGAATTGCCTTGCCTTTAAGCATAAATATTTTCAAGATTTAAGCGGAGGGGAAAAGCAGCGTGTATTGCTTGCAAAGGCATTGGCTCAATCACCTAAGCTGCTGTTTTTGGATGAACCGACCAATCATCTTGATATTAAGCATTCGATTGAGCTGCTGGATTTATTGAAGGAGCTGCAGCTTAAGAATGGATTAACGATTGTGGCCATCCTGCATGATTTGAACCTTGCTTCGCTATACGCAGATCGGCTTGCTTTACTGAAGGGCGGTCAAAAGGTAGCGGAGGGGGAGGCAGGCCTTCTCTTAGATGAACCATTGCTGAAATCGGTATATGGGGTAGAGCTGATCAGCTCGCTTCACCCGGTAACGGGAAAGCCGCAAATCTCTTTCATCCCTGGATATGTGAAAGCATAAAATGGCTGGGACATAAAAACGAATGATACATTAAATGTTTACGAAACGAAATAGAAAAAGCCGAACTATTATTAATCGTGCTTAAAATGGCACTTTATAATTGTTCGGCTATTTAGTTACTGGAAAAATTTTGTCCCAGTCACTTACCTTTTCTCAATTGCGACGATGAAAGGCGGATTATTCCTTTGATTTATGAATTTATATTCCAGAACATGGGCTGTGTCCTGGGGAAGGCTGCGGGCAAATCGAAGAATCTCATCACGTTCTATATCCCCGCCTGGATGCCCATGATAAATGACTAGGACGATGATCCCTTCAGGCTTCATCATCTCAAGCAGCTGCTCGACACTTGAGATGGTAGTTGGAGCAGTCGTGATGATTTCTTTGTCACCGCCAGGTAGATAGCCGAGATTGAAGATAGCTCCGGCTATTTCTGTTCCAGCAGGAATGAATGCCTTAACTTGTTCATGACCTGCATGGATCAAGGTTACATTTTTGGTCAGCTGTTTCTCTTCAAGCCGGCCTCTTGTCTGTTCTAAGGCAGATTCCTGGATGTCAAAGCTATATACATGACCATTCTCACCGACAAGCTGGGAGAGAAAGACCGTGTCATGACCGTTTCCCATAGTGCCGTCAACGACGACATCTCCAGGACCAGCTGCTTTTTCCAGTAGGTGGCGGGCATATGGAAGGATTCGGTCAAGCTTCATGTGTCGCCAATCCCCCATCACGAACAAAGAACTTGCCTTGGTAGCTGTTACGGCGTTTCAATTCCGCATCGATTGCATTCAAGACCTCCCATTTATTCACGCTCCACATCGGACCGACCATTAAATCAATTGGCCCGTCGCCGGTAATGCGGTGAATAATCATCTCTGGAGGCAGAATTTCGAGCTGATCGCAGACAAGGCTCACATATTCCTCAAATGAAAGGAATTGAAGCATGCCTTTCTCGTATTGTTTCACCATTGGTGTTCCTTTTAATAAATGCAAGAGGTGAATCTTAATTCCTTGCACATCAAGCTTCGCGACCTCACGAGCGGTTTCCATCATCATTTCCGGTGTCTCAAGAGGCAGTCCGTTGATGATATGGCTGCAGACGCGAATGCCGTGCTTGCGGAGCTTGTTGACTCCCTCGACATAGGTTGGATAGTCATGGGCGCGGTTAATGATGTTCGCTGTTTTCTCATGGACGGTTTGGAGTCCAAGCTCAAGCCAAAGATATGTGCGCTCATTCAGCTCCGCTAAATATTCAACAACATCATCCGGCAGGCAGTCAGGTCTTGTCGCAATGGACAACCCAACGACGCCTTCCTCATTCATCACCGTCTCGAATTTCTCGCGCAAGACATCAACTGGTGCATGTGTATTCGTATAAGCTTGGAAGTAAGCCATATATTTGCCGTCCTTCCATTTCTGATGCATCTTCCCCTTGATGTCGGCGAATTGCTTCTTCAAATCCTCAGCACGGTTTCCGGCGAAGTCGCCTGAGCCTGCTGCACTGCAGAAGGTGCAGCCGCCAAAAGCGACTGTGCCGTCACGGTTTGGGCAATCAAAGCCGCCGTCTAATGCTATCTTGAAGACCTTATGGCCGAATTGGTTGCGTAAATGGTAATTCCATGTATGATAACGTTTATCGTCACTAGCATATGGAAAAGGGTTAGCCTGTTTCATATCTGTAAAACCCTCCTAATTGTTTTTTCACATAACCTACATTTTAACACGGGCATTTATACTTTCCAAATGAATTTGTTCATGTAACCGCGGTCAGCCGGACATAATAAGATTCGGGTGTACTTCTTAACCAATCCCAACCAAAAAGGAGTGGCGAGATGGCTACGCATAAATCCATGGATGAATGTTTAGGACGTTGTGAGAATACCCTTGAATACGCACAGCAGCAATATGAGGAATCGGCCAAACAGGAGCATTACAACACAGAGGGCTATACCGAAGCCCTTATGAGGCTTGAGGATTCATATAATGAGCTTACCGTCATGAAAAACAGTGCCAATGACCAGCAGCGAGATGAGCTTGATCGGATGAAAGTCCGTGTTCAGGATCTTCAGCATGCGATGGTTGTAAGAAGACGATAAGGAGGCTCTCCATTTATGATGAAACGATCTAAACAGCATAACCCTGAGCAAAAAACACGCAACGGGATCAATAACCAGGACATCGAAGCAGGAGCCGACAACGACATTATAAAGAGGGCCAAGAAAATGAATGAGAAAAAAGGCCAGCCGGCGAAGGCAACCGTACACCCGAAAGCATACAAATAGGATACTGAAGGTACTCCTGATGAAAGAGCCGAATCGGTTAGCCGTTCGGCTCTTTTTTATGCAGGGAGTTTTCTTTTGATGGAAGGTTTCGCCCGACCATACCCAGCCTATTTCTCCCTTGAATGGTACCAGTTCGTCTCCATAAACAAGTAAATTTAGCCTTTAAATTATCAAAGAAGGAAATATCATTAAAAAATATTTGCCCAGCTATGCGCTAACACTGGAGAAAGATGTGCAGGAGGCTTCTTTTGCTGAAATCGTTATTATTTGGGCTTATTTCCTCATTAAATGCTGACTTGACGCTGTTTTGATTTCTCTGCTCTCCATAAATTCATTCAAAGAAGGAGAGGTCGGTTAGTCCCACGTTTTTAGGTTGTTAACAGAGAAACTACGCTATTGCTTATATCCAAAGCTGCAAAATCAATAGAAGAAAATCTGCAATCGATGCATACCTTCCCCCATATCTGGCCAAAATGGAAAAAACAGCATAGAATGGACTTGCACTTTCACAATGATTTACATACAATGTAGGTATATATTTTCTAATAACCGTGACAGGGACTAGTAATTATGTTCGTGCTTTTTAGAGAGTTGGCGGCTGGTGCGAGCCAATAGGACGGCATGATGAACTCCCCCTTGAGTTGCAGTCGTGAACAGCGATTAGTAAGGACTGCCGCAGATCTGCGTTAAAGACTTGAGCCGGACGTGTTTTACATACGTCAACTAGGGTGGTACCGCGGGTAAAAGCTGATGAACAGCCTCTCGTCCCTTACTATTGAGGGATGAGAGGCTTTTTTATATTCAGGGGAAAATGAAAAGGACCTGAAATTGATTTTGTAGGAGGAATTTAGGATGAGTTTCAATCATAAAGAGATTGAAAAGAAGTGGCAATCTTATTGGGAAGAACATAAAACGTTCAAAACGACTGATCATGTCGGAAAACGTAAATTTTACGCTTTGGATATGTTCCCGTATCCATCTGGAGCAGGTCTTCATGTTGGGCATCCAGAGGGCTATACAGCGACGGATATTCTCTCCCGATTGAAGCGGATGCAGGGCTATAATGTCCTTCATCCAATTGGATGGGATGCATTCGGTCTTCCTGCTGAGCAATATGCTCTTGATACAGGTAATGACCCGGAAGAATTTACAGCAAAGAATATTGAGACATTCAAACGCCAAATTAAATCCCTCGGATTCTCTTATGATTGGGACCGTGAAATCAACACGACAGATCCAGACTATTATAAATGGACACAATGGATTTTCTTGAAGCTGTATGAAAAAGGGCTTGCCTATATGGATGAGATTCCGGTTAACTGGTGCCCGGCGCTTGGAACGGTATTGGCGAATGAAGAAGTCATCGACGGCAAGAGTGAGCGCGGCGGCCACCCGGTTATCAGAAAGCCGATGCGTCAATGGATTTTGAAAATTACGGCTTATGCAGACCGTTTGATTGAAGATTTAGAAGAACTTGATTGGCCAGAAAGTATTAAAGATATGCAGCGCAACTGGATTGGCCGTTCAGAAGGGGCTTCTGTGAACTTTACGATTGACGGTACGGACAAATCGTTCACAGTCTTTACGACTCGTCCTGATACATTGTTCGGTGCGACTTACACAGTGCTTTCTCCAGAGCATCCGCTTGTGGATGAAATTACGACAGAGGCGCAAAAAGCAGAGGTTGAAGCTTACAAACAATCCATTCAATCGAAGAGCGACCTTGAGAGAACAGAGCTTTCTAAAGAGAAAACTGGTGCATTTACAGGTGCTTATGCCATTAATCCCGCAAACGGCGAGAAGATTCCAGTATGGATCGCCGATTATGTTCTTATGAGCTATGGAACTGGTGCAATCATGGCGGTTCCAGCCCATGATGAGCGTGATTATGAGTTCGCGAAGAAATTCGAGCTTCCAATTCGTGAGGTTGTCGCTGGCGGCGATATCGAAAAAGAAGCATATGCAGGAGAAGGAGAGCATGTAAACTCTGACTTCCTGAATGGATTGAATAAAGAAGAAGCCATTCAAAAGATGATTGCATGGCTTGAAGAAAAAGGCATCGGTGAGAAGAAGGTAACATACCGTCTTCGTGACTGGAACTTCTCCCGTCAGCGCTACTGGGGAGAGCCAATTCCTATCATCCATTGGGAGGACGGAACGATGTCAGCTGTTCCTGAGTCAGAGCTTCCGCTTGTACTTCCAAAAACATCCGAAATCAAACCATCTGGTACGGGTGAATCACCGCTTGCAATCATTGATGAGTGGGTGAATGTAACAGATCCGGAAACCGGACGTAAGGGCAGACGCGAAACCAATACAATGCCGCAATGGGCGGGCAGCTGCTGGTACTTCCTGCGCTATATCGATCCGAAAAACCCGAATGCAATCGCAGATCCTGAGAAGTTGAAGCATTGGCTTCCGGTTGATACGTATATCGGCGGCGCAGAGCATGCGGTTCTTCACTTGCTATATGCTCGTTTCTGGCATAAATTCCTTTATGATATCGGTGTTGTACCAACGAAGGAACCATTCCAAAAGCTATTTAACCAAGGAATGATCCTTGGTGAGAATAATGAGAAGATGAGTAAATCAAAGGGTAATGTCGTGAACCCGGATGATATCGTTGAAAGCCATGGAGCAGACACACTTCGTCTATATGAAATGTTCATGGGACCGCTTGATGCATCCATCGCATGGTCAACAAATGGACTCGACGGCTCAAGACGTTTCCTTGACCGTGTATGGAGACTGTATATCAATGAAGATGGAACAGTAAATGATAAGATTACAGAATCAGCGGACACGCATCTTGAGAAGGTATATCATCAAACTGTGAAGAAAGTGACAGAGGATCTTGAGAATCTGCACTTTAATACGGCGATTTCTCAAATGATGGTATTCGTGAATGAAGCGTACAAAGCAGAGATTCTTCCAATTCAATTCATGGAAGGCTTCGTGAAGCTACTTTCACCAATCTGCCCGCATATGACAGAAGAGCTTTGGAGCCGACTAGGCCATAATGATACGCTTGCCTATGCATCTTGGCCAGCATATGATGAAAGCAAGCTGGTCGATAATGAAGTCGAAATCGTGATCCAGATTAATGGGAAAGTGAGAGCGAAGCTTCAAGTTCCTGCTGATATAACAAAGGAAGAAATGGAGAAAACGGTTATGGAGAATGGAAAGGTCCTCGAGCAAATCGATGGCAAAACTGTTCGTAAAGTGATCGCGATTCCTGGAAAACTTGTTAATATCGTCGCAAACTAAGTAGATTTTTTGGCCGGCTGCCCGATTGGGTCAGCCGGTTTTTTTTATATATGAACAGAGATGAAAACGATTACAGGCTTACGCCTCCATTATTGGGAAGGAGAAATATTAAGGAGAATATGTTTCCTTATATGGTTAAGATAGTCCATATAATGTTTGTCTTATAGTCACTCTGATGAATGTCCACAAGTCTCATTACATATCAAGAGGTTCGGGACCAAATACATCTATTCTGATAATAAATCCTCTCTGAAATAATGAGATGTATCCATTGCGATATGACTGTTTTTTACCGTTTATTCAACGCTTGTTTAATTGGTATCCCCTGTGGTAAACGACAATAAAGGAGGAGAAAGTAAATGAAGAAACAGGTGTCTATTGCCGTATGTCTGACTTTCATCTGCCTTGCCGGCTGCACACTGGAAAATGCCGATAGCGAAGAACAAGCGTCCAAAAAATCTAACCAGCCTGTCAGTACGGAAAAATCGTCAAACGATAAAAGTGAAGAAGATACAAAGAAGGACAATCCCCCTGCAACTGAAAACCCCTCAACATCTGATGAAGATGGTGCCAATAACGTTCCAAATTCTCAAGAAAGTATCATCGCATCTGTTAAGGAACAAATTCAAAACAGCCTGCCTCCTAAGCTGCCAAAATATTTGCCAATGTCATCTGAAGAAATGATGTTGAGTGCTGCTACCGATTCTAAGGATGATAGGTATCGAGTGACCTTCTTTGAAAGTAAGAAAGCGATCCCAATCAATGATAAAGAATTGAATAACAATGAAATCGCTAAACCCATTGCTGTAATAGAAGCTAGACAATATGAAACCAATCAGGAAGCCAAATCTAAAATTGGCTACATATCTCCTGAAGATATCCCGACAGGCAATCCTGCTATCAATCTTGGCCATTCAATCAAAGGGTATGAAGAGGGTGGTATGGGTAATAAATGGCTGAATTGGCATGAAGGGAGATGGTACCTTCAGATCCATGCCAACAATCTAGAAGGTGCTAATGAATACGTGCCGCTCGCAAAACAGATGGTTGACTACTTGGAGAGTAATTCACTGCCTGTACCAAATCAATATGGTTCCGTCAAAGCAGACGTCGACCAACAAAAGACAGAAGATAATCAAATTTCCTGGCAGGAAGAAAAAATCGTTTATACGATTTCAGAAGTAGAGGATCCAATAAAAATGCTCGAAATCGCCACCCACTTTGATGGAATGGGAAAATAAGTTGGTCAATATTGAATCCTCCCCGTAAAATTATAAAGGTAATATCAGACCGAGGAATATTCAATATTTGTGTATAAAAATCAAACTATTTGGCTATGACTGTCCTAAAAGGAGGCAGGAGAGCCGATGATACAAGTGAAGATGTTTGATTATGAACATGAAAAAGACTTGGAAAATGGGATGAATCACTTCCTAGGACAGATTAGGGAGGACCAAATCGTCGACATTAAGTATGAAATTGCCGCTTTTGGAGAAGAAGAGGAAGAAAATCAGATTTATTGCTTTAGTGCAATGGTCATTTATCGTAAATAAAACGCCGAATCCGTTATAAGGGATTCGGCGTTTTTCATTATTTATCGGCTTTCTTGATCTCAAGATAGTGAATATGGTTGCCCTCATGTTCATGAATCTTAAAGATGTAGCCCTCTGCTTCAACTTCAGTACGGTCTTGAATTTCAAAGTGATTAGATAGGAACCAGCCGCCGATTGTGTCAACGACCTCATTTGAAATCTCAATTCCAAGCAGCTCATTGATATCATCGATGAGAAGTTTGGCACTTACGATATAATGGTTGGTTCCAAGCTTGCGGATATCAGGTACCTCTGTTTCGTCGAATTCATCACGGATTTCTCCGACGATTTCTTCAATGATATCCTCTGCAGTAACCAATCCGGATGTGCCGCCATATTCATCGATTAAGATGGCGATATGGGTGCGTTCCTTTTGCATTTTAACAAGAAGGTCATGGATTGGTATGGTCTCAATGACACTAATGACTGGACTGATTAATGATTCGAGTGTGACATCCTTCTTCAAATGCATTTCAGTCAAGAATTCTTTCGCATTCAAGAATCCGACGATATTATCCTTGTCGCCATCTTCTACAGGAAAACGTGTATAACGCTCTTCTTGAATGATGGAGAATACCTCTTCGATGGAGTCATCCTTTGATATGCTGACGATTTCTGTACGCGGTACCATGATTTCTCTTGCTTTCCGTTCGTCAAATTCAAAAATATTGTTTACATATTTGTATTCATTCTTATTAATGGAGCCTTTTTTGTAGCTGTCTGCCAGCAATAGGCGAAGCTCCTCTTCTGAATAGCTGTTCTCGTGCTCTGAAGCCGGCTGGAAACCAATCAGCTTGACGAGTAAACGAGCTGAACCATTCAAAAGCCAGATAAATGGATATAGGATACGGTAGAACAAAATAATCAGCGGTGACAGGAATAGCGTCATCGTTTCTGCCTTTTGGATGGCAATTGTCTTAGGAGCCAGTTCGCCCACGACCACGTGAATAAACGTCACGATGATAAAGGCAACGGCAAGGGACATAATGTGAGTGACCTCCATATTGAGACCCATCAGTTCAAATAGGGGAGAAAGGATTACCTCAAATGTCGGTTCTCCAATCCACCCTAGACCGAGTGCCGTAACCGTAATTCCGAGCTGGCAGGCAGATAAATATTCGTCCAGGTGGGTTGTTACTTTCTTTGCGGACAAAGCGCCCTTCTTGCCTTCAGCGACAAGCTGGTCAATCTTTGAGGAACGCACCTTTACGATGGCAAACTCAGTTGCAACGAAAAAGGCGGTTAAGATGATTAGGATAACAAAAGCGATTAAATAGATGGTAGTCAAATAGCAGTCTTACAGCTAGGGTAAGACGTACACCTCCTGTAGTTGGTTATGATTTAGTCAGCAGCAGCATTAGCAACTGCATCGATTGTATCAAGGATGAGGCGTCAACTTGTTTCTTGACGACATCCTGATCTTTGCCCATATCGTTTATGAGCGATGATACTTCTTGTTCAATGTCACGGATTTTTGCCCGTATTTCTTGGACATCGATTTCCTCCGAATATCGGTTAATCAATTCCTTTTTTATCTCAGTCAGGGATAACTGTTTATGTTTACATTCCTCGATAAACAAAAGTCTCTCGATGGAGGATTCATCATATAGCCGATAATTGGAGGGCGATCTCTCTGCTATTAGCAGGCCGAGGTTCGTGTAATAATCAATAGTCCTTTTGGTGACATTCGTGGATTTTGATAATTCGCCGATTCTTAGTTTCTTTGCCCCATTAAGGAAAGACCTCCAAACTATAACGTGATGGTTTATTTTTTGATTATATATTTTCTGAAATCTTTATTCAACTTAAAGAGCTCGAAACCATAAAAATAAGGATGCCCTTAAAAGGACATCCACTAAAAAGAGATTATTTGTGCACCTTGCTTTGAATAAGCACAGCCGCAGCGGCAGATTGGAGAATCTTGAGCAGCATGTACCCAAAAAGACCTCCGATGGTGTTTAAGATCATGTCATCCACATCAAAGCCCCCTACATGGAAAACGAGCTGAATGGTTTCCACAGTAAGGGACACGAAGAAAGAGAATATGGTAATCTTAATTGCCCCTTTCCAGCGCTCTGAGAGAAGGGGAAGTAAAAAGCCTAGCGGCATAAAGGCAATAATATTACCGAATAGATTGGTGAACCATATACGGAAACTAAAGTAATCCATATAAATGATATACATTTTGATGGTCTCAAACGGTGTCAGGTTATAATCCTCCACTCGGATATCCTGACGATAATAGCCAAAAAATAATAGATAGGATAAGAGTAAAAGATAAGCAGCAAATAAGAGATATAGGAAGGCAGTCATTATCTTGCTGTTGGCTACTCGTTCTAGAAGATTCATTACATGCTCCCCCTTGCCCTATTGTCTTGTTTGTGCATTCATGGCTGCGTTGATTCCTGCAAGACGTCCGGTAACGAGGGCAGAGGTAATATTGTAGCCTCCAGTGTACCCGTGAATATCTAATATTTCGCCGCAGAAGAATAAACCTGGCATGAGCTTGCTGGCCATAGTTTTCGGCTCTACTTCTTTGACAGATATCCCCCCGCCGGTGACAAATGCCTTATCCAGAGAGAGTGTGCCGTTTACAGCCACTGGGAATTTCTTGATATCTTGACAGAATGAACGCCATTTATCGTGGGAGATAGTTGCCCCCTGTGCAGCTGGGTCAATTTGATTCCTTTCCAGCAGAAATAATAGATAACGTTCAGGGAGAAGTCCCTTCAGGCTATTTTTCACTGCCTTCTTATCATCTGTCTTAATGGTTTGAATGATTTGCTGGAACAATTGCTCCGCATTCATATCCGGCAGTGCATCAATTTGGACGATAACTTCTTTTAGCTTCCATTTCTTCAGTGCCTTGACAACAAACTGGCTGCATCTAAGCACGCCTGGACCTGATAAGCCAAAATGGGTAAAGATCATGTCCATGCGATGGGTAATGAGCGCCTTGCCCTTTGGATTCAATACACTGATGGATACGTCGCGTAAGGAGAGACCCTGTAATGCTTTATTTCGGATGAATGTCTCACTGGAGGTTAAAGGCACCTCCGTTGGGAAAAGCTCAGTTACTGTATGACCGGCTTTCTCTGCCCAGGCATATCCATCTCCGGTTGAACCTGTATGCGGAACGGATTTACCCCCGACTGCTAGGACGACTGAACTCGTTTCAATAAGTTCTCCTTCTTTTGTCTGGATACCTTTAACATGACCGTCCTCATAGAGAACATCACTGACAGGACAATCGGTACGGACGTGTGCACCAAGCTCGAGCAGACGCCCAACCATGGCATCGACAACGGATTGAGCCTTGTCGTTAACAGGGAACATCCGCCCATGGTCTTCTTCCTTAAGTTCTACGCCAAGCTCTTTGAAGAAGGATATGATTCCTTCATTATCAAATTCGGAAAAAGCTCCATAAAGGAATTTTCCGTTTCCTGGGATATGGCGGATAATCTCTTCAACAGGCAGACGATTCGTTATATTGCAGCGTCCTCCGCCTGAGATGGCTAATTTTCTGCCGAGTTTGGACCCTTTATCAATTAACAGCGTAGAAGACCCCTTCTCTGCGGCTGCTATGGCAGCCATAAGTCCAGAGGGGCCTCCACCAATAATCACAACATCATATTTCATCTATTCCACTCATTTCTAACATGCTTATAAGGTCTATTATAAGCGAATCTCACAAGAAGGCAAAAGCAAGAGCGGGGAATGGATATGTATATATTGGAAGGGTATCTATTGTATTGACCTTAAACTTACAACTTATCTCATTGTCAAAAGGTATGGAAAAGAGTAAACTACTGAATAGTGAACATAAAAATAAATCTATTCTACTATATAAGTGAAAGTACGAAAGGGTTTGAAGCATGTCATCGAAACTGATTAGAGGCACCTTTATTTTGACTATTGGCATGGTTTTTTCGAAAATGCTCGGATTATTCTATGTCATTCCCTTTAATAAAATCGTAGGAACCGAAGGCATTGCCTTATATGGGTTTGCCTACACTCCTTATACGATTTTCATTAGCATCGCAACTGCTGGGGTTCCGATGGCTGTAGCAAAATTTGTAGCAAAGTATAATGCGATGGGTGAATATGCAATCGGGAGGAAGCTGTTTGAGTCAGGTCAAAAGGTCATGATGATGACTGGGGTATTTGCCTTTCTGCTCATGTATGTTACTGCTCCTGGACTAGCTTCTGTCATGGAGACGCAGTCCTATTCAGTCGAAGAGGTGACTACGGTTATCAGGGCAGTCAGCTTTGCCTTGATTCTTGTTCCTTCCCAAAGCTTGTTCCGTGGATTCTTCCAAGGAAATGAATCCATGGGACCGACAGCGGTCTCTCAAGTTATTGAACAGATTGTCCGCATTATCTTTATGCTGGCGGGCGCTTATGTTGTCTTGAATGTACTTGGTGGAAGTATCGTACCCGCGATGGGGGTAGCCGTGTTTTCGGCATTTGTTGGAGCCGTTGCCGGGCTTGTTGTTTTACTTTGGTATTGGCGGAAGCGGAAGGGGCATCTTGATGCTTTGCTTAAGAAAAGCAAAAATGAAGTGGACATCTCAATGGGAGCCATCTACAAGGAAATTCTCCTTTCATCAATTCCCTTCATCTTTGTCGGTCTTGCGATGCCACTTTTCCAAATGGTTGATACGCTCACCTTTAACAGGGCAATGGTATCGATTGGGCTTGCTGAGATTACCGATACGGCTTTTGGTGTGTTGAACGTGACCTCGCAGAAGCTCGTTCTCATTCCCATGACGCTAGCTACAGCGTTTTCACTATCCATCGTGCCAAGTGTGACGAAATCATTTGTGGAGAAGAAATGGACGTTATACAATCAGCAATTAACTGAAACATTCCAAGTGCTTTTATTCTTGCTTGTTCCAGCAGTTACGGGGATGAGTGTTCTTGCAGACAGTGTTTACGGATCCTTCTACGGTTTCTCTGAACTTGGTTCTTCTGTTTTAGCCGTCTATGCGCCTGTAACGATATTATTCGCGATGTTCTCTGTGACCGCAGCTATCATGCAGGGAATTAACCAACAAAGGTTTACCGTTCTTAGCTTATTGACAGGTTTACTCGTGAAGCTAAGCATAAATATTCCTCTTATCCGGATGTTTGAGACAAATGGAGCGGTATATGCGACAGGTCTGGGATTCTTAGTTGCTATTCTGATTAATCTATATATAATTCATTATTTTTCAGGATACAAGCCAGGTCTTGTCCTTCGCAGGTCCCTCCTTGCGCTCCTTATTGCTGCTGTGATGGCTGTTGTTGTTAAATTGCTCGATATACTCCTAGCTGGATGGCTGGGCTCTGGCGGCCAGATGATTGCGGTGATGCGTGTAGCCATTACGATACCAGTCGGGGTTCTTGTCTACTTCCTTCTCTCTTATAAGACAGGCCTTCTCCAGGCGGTATTTGGAGAAAAGACGGATGCTCTGATGCGTAAGTTTCGTATAAAGAAATAAATTAAGGAAAATGAAGATGGCCTGCTTTTTAAAGCAGGCCATCACTTTAATAATCTTCTCGTATACCGAGGATATTCTCGATGCGGCTTACGCGTCGGTCCAGCCTGTTGACCTGGCGCTCGAGTTGGTTAAGCCGACTGTTTATGCTGCCCCCTTGTGGAGGGAAACCTGGAATGCCTGGGATTCCAGGAAATAAGGTAGGATTAGGAGGAGCTTGCTGCCGGCTTTCCTGTTCGACCGACATGGGGTGGAAATAGGATGAATAATACATGGAAACACTCCTTGTGTTTGAATTTGTACCGTACAGTTTATTCAAATAATGATAAATAGGTGATACAGATGAGAATCGATAAATTACTCGCTAATTCCGGCTTTGGAAGTAGAAAGGATGTTAAGAAATTATTGAAATCAGGAGCGGTCCTCTGCAATGAGAAGAAAATCACGGATGCAAAGGCACATGTTGATCCTGAGCAAGACCAAATCATGGTTCATGGTGAATTGGTTGAATACAGGGAGTTTATATATGTCATGATGAATAAGCCGCAGGGCTATATTTCCGCGACAGAGGATGACCGCCTTCAGACGGTTCTTGATTTATTGGAACCTGAGGATGCTTACATGAAGCCATTCCCTGTCGGACGCCTTGACCGAGATACAGAGGGACTGCTTGTCCTGACCAATGACGGCCAGCTTGCTCATGATGTGCTCGCACCGAAAAAGCATGTGCCGAAGACCTATTATGCGGTCATTGATGGAGCGGTAGATGAAGTGGACATTGAACGGTTTAAACAAGGTGTAACCTTAGATGATGGATATGTAACAAAGCCTGGTGAGCTGACTATTCTTAAAAGCGGGACACAATCGGAAATCGAGCTGATTATTACAGAGGGCAAGTTCCATCAGGTGAAGCGGATGTTTGAAGCCGTAGGGAAAAAGGTTGTCTATTTAAAGCGAATTGCGATGGGTGCTCTTCTGCTTGATGAAAGCCTTGAGCCTGGTGAATATCGAGAGATGACAGAAGAGGAATTAGTGCTGATGCAAAAGCGCTCATGAGAAAAAGAAGACCGGAGACGGTCTTCTTTTTCTTTTAAGGAAAGACTGTTATTACGAGGTTAATTTAACTTTCTTTTGGGTGGTGGTCCACTTTCCACGACTGGGACTAACAACAAGTTCGTTATAAGCTAACACATTTAAGTCCCTTTGAATCGTGCGCGGAGTAATACCGAATTCATCGACCAGTTCTTGGGTCGTGACGGTACCATTACGAACAATAAACATGTAAATGGACTTAATTCTTGTAAGCATACGGTTTGTTGAAGGTTTCAAAAAACCACTCCTTATGGATAGTTTCCGATGGCAACATCATACATTCATCCTGCTGTATTACTTGTTTACCATAACCACCTCTTTAAGTTATCACCTTTTCAGCACTCCTTTAATTAGAAGCTTCATCCTTGAAGTCTTTCTAGTACTATAATACCCCTCCCTTTTCATGAAATCCATAGGTTCAGCTCAAAAAATTGAAAATTCATTTAATAATACATATAAATGGCTGGTACTATTTATGACTTCTTTCACTAATAATGTGTCCCAAAAAATCAACATTATATCGAATCAGTGTATTGGAAAATATATTTTAGGCATACATGATATAATAACGATATTGAAGGATAGTGAATGAAAAGAGGTTAACGGGAATGCAAATTAATTGGCAAAAAGAAGTGGAACAAAGAAAAGAACAATTGATTCAGGATACGCAAAGATTGCTTCAAATTAAGAGCACACTTGATGAAGAAACGGCAACGAAGGAAATTCCATTCGGCAAAGGAATCAAGGAAGCGCTTGATTTCATGCTGGATCTTGGTGAAAAGGACGGCTTTGCGGTAAAAAATATTGATAATTATGGAGCCCATCTTGAAATGGGACAAGGAGATGAACTGCTCGGTATATTGGGTCATCTAGATGTTGTTCCAGAAGGAGATGGATGGACAACTGATCCTTATTCAGCTGATATTCGTAATGGCAGAATCTATGCACGGGGAGCCATGGATGATAAAGGACCGACAATGGCAGCCTATTATGCCATGAAAATTGTAAAAGACCTTGGCGTGGATGTTAATAAACGTGTCCGATTGATTCTTGGAACAGATGAAGAAAGTGATTGGCGCTGCATGGATCATTATTTTGAGAAAGAAGAGACGCCAACGGTTGGCTTTGTGCCAGATGCTGATTTCCCTATTATTTATGCAGAGAAAGGAATTGCTGATTTCACCTATGAATTCGATGGTTCTCGCATGGAAGGAAAAGAAGCTACCTTGAAGAGCCTTTCTGCCGGTCAGCGTTTTAATATGGTGCCTGAATTCGCTAAAGCAGTGATTACAGCTGACAGCCAATATGCCGGAGATTGGGAGAAGCGGTATGGCGACTTTTGTGCAGAGAATGAATTGACTGGTACATATACGGTGAAAGGGCAGGAGATCACGATTACGCTTGATGGGGTATCTGTCCATGGGATGGAACCGGATTTAGGTGTTAATGCCGGCCTCCGGCTAGTGGACTTTTTAGTCACACTTCCATTTGAAGGGGATGATTTCCGCTTCCTGACATTCGTGCACAATTATTTAAGCAAGGAGTCAAGAGGACGTGAGCTTGGTGTTGCCTACCATGATGAGATTACGAAGGATCTAACAATCAATTATGGCATTATTTCATATGAACATGGCGGAAAAGGCAAAATCGCCTTTAATATGCGCTATCCTGTTACATTTGACTTTGATAAGGGCTGGTCTGTACTTGAGAAAACAGCGGCCGATCATGGATTCTCTATTCAAATGAAAACCCATTTAGGTCCTCATCATGTAGACGCGGATAGTGAGCTAGTCAAAACCCTTCAAAAAATATATGAGGAGCATACGGGAGAAAAGGCTGAACTGCTCGCAATCGGAGGAGGAACGTACGCGCGTGCAATCAAGAATGCCGTAGCCTTTGGTCCTTTGTTCCCGGGGAGAGAAGATGTTGCCCATCAAAAGGATGAATACATCATTATTGAGGATATGTTAAAGGCGACAGCGATGTATGCTCAAGCCATATATGAATTAACGAGATAAAGAATGCTTTCATTTACGAACATAAGGGGAGATGGGGAATATGAGTTATATCGTTTTTAATGGAAAGCTTTCGAAAAGAGAGATAATCACCATTGATATCGAGGACCGCGGCTATCAGTTTGGCGATGGTATCTATGAGGTTGTCCGTGTCTATAATGGGCGATTGTTCACATGGCAGGAGCATGTAGACCGTCTTTTTGCAAGTGCAGAGAAGATTCGCATGTCCATTCCATATACGAAGGAAGAAATGAAGACGATAATGGAAAGCCTGATTGAGAAGAATCAATTGTCTGAAGGGACGATTTACTTACAGCTGACAAGGGGAGTAGCACCAAGAAATCATGCCTTCCCAGCAAATGATGTAAAAGCAGTCCTAGTTGCCTATACACGGCAAAGCAAGAGACCAGCGGATTTGATGGAAAGGGGTGTTGATGCCTTGGTCGTACCTGACAAGCGTTGGCTTCATTGTGATATTAAGAGCCTGAACCTGCTCGGAAATGTATTGGCCCATCAAGAAGCCCTTGATGCGGGATGCTATGAAGCAATCCTTCATCGGGACGGAATCATTACAGAGGGAAGCCATACAAATGTGTCCATCGTGTCAAATGGGACTGTGTATACCCATCCAGCAAATAATCTTATCTTAAATGGAATCTCCCGCATGGTTATGCTTAAAGCATGTGAGAGCAAATCCATTCCTCATGAGGAAAAGGCTTTTACGGTTGATGATCTATCGCATGCTGACGAGGTGTTTATCACCTCTACGACGCTTGAGATTACTCCAGTACGAATGATCAATGGGCAGCCTGTCGGGTCAGGGGACCGATATCCGATTATACGGAAACTGCAGGATGCCTTTATACAGGAGATTGAGGCTGAGTGCGGCCCGCTCGATTAAGCAGTAATTGCCTGGAATAGAATTGTTCCGGGCTTTTTTTCTATTACTAACCTAATCATATCGCTGACCGCGGTTAAAATAAGTGTAAAATAATAAAGGAGATAACCGATGAACAGAAGAAGCCATTATTTCTTTGCGCTGGAATTACCGAAGGAATGTAAACGGGAATTGAATGATTGGGCAGGAAGAGCAGGGGATGTCTATGCCTTTAAAAGCTGGGTGCATCCAGAGGATTATCATATCACCTTAGCCTTTCTAGGGGCCGCTGAGCAGGACAAGCTCAAGATAGCATTAAAGCTCATTGAACAGAAGATTGCACAATATCAGCCATTCTTGATTGAAATAAACGGGCTGGGGACATTTGGCCAGAAGGACAGTCCTCGTATCCTCTGGGCAGATTCTGAGAAATCAACGATGATGCAGACTGTGCGGGAAATGGTATACAATGCCTGTCTTGAAGCGGGATTTGAACTAGATACGAAGCCTTTTGTTCCACATATAACGTTAGCAAGAAGGAGCAAGAATAAGATTGAACCAGGAAGCATTACGGAATGGGGAAGCGGGCTGCCTAGAATAGAACCATGCGAAATCAAGAATGTAGTCCTTTATCGGACGGATACAGAGAAACAGCCAAAGTATGAACCCATCGTGCGCTTTGCGATAGGAAAATGACTGGAAGAACAAAGGGGAAGGATGGGGATCAATGAGTCAATTGATTAAGCTGCAAGACTTCATTTCCCGATATGAACAGGATATTTACCATTATTCTTCACAATTTGTCCATGTGAAGAATGAAGAGTGGTCACGTTTAAAGAAAGCCTATGAAGCCGGTGATCTAAGCCGGTACTTAATTGGGGGAGAGATGGATTTTCCCTCTTTAGAGGAAGATACGCGCCCTTTTCGACAAAGAATCAAGAAATTCTTCTTAAAGGAGAGGGGAGAGGTAAGGGAAGAGGCTGCTGTTTCTGTAAAGCAGGAGAAACCACCTATTGAAGCTCCGCGTTTCCTGCGTACAGTCCCAGAAGATGAGCAGGAGTTAAAGCAATCATTTCTGGATTACTTTTATCCATTTCAGCTGAAGTGGGCTGTGACAGCAAGTGATGAAGGGCCTCTGCATCTGGGTCGCTATCAATTCGACCGGAATCTGCGCTTTTTCCTTCAGCGTATTCCGGATAATTGCCTGGTATTATACAAACCGGTGCTGGAATGGAAGAATGCGCCTGTAGAGCTGGAAATCATTCTGCTCACGCCATCGGAGGCTTGGTGTCTGACCGTGCTTGAGGCAGAGGATGATGCCGTTTTTGTCGGCGGTAAAGACCGTTTTTGGACAAGGACACATCATGATAAGGCAGATAAAAAAGTGCTCGACCCGACTATCACATTAAAACGGATGCAATGGATTCTTGAACAGATTTTTGCTGCTAAGGATATGGTGTTTCCGATTCGAAAAGGCATTATTTGCCGTAATGGCTATATTAATCAGTTGCACACATCTATTGATCAGGAAATCATCGATAAGAGGAGATTTGATGATTGGTTCAGCTCCATCCGTCATAACCGTTCTGCCATGAAGAATCTGCAGTTAAAGGCAGCACAGGCCTTATTGGCGTATGGCAGTTCGATTAGAAACAATAAGGAAGAGGAGTTAATGGATAATCATGGGGAAAGCAGAAGTGAGAGGGGATTCTCTTGAACGAAGAACCTACTATTTCATTATTAATCCTGCCGCCAAAAATGCGGGTAGCTTAAAAGTCTGGGAGAAAACAAAGGAGACCCTTGATAGGGAAGGGATATCTTATTCTTATGCCTTTACTGAATATAAGGGACATGGTGTTGCACTGGCTAGAGAGTTTCTTCAAAGCACTGGAGATGCCATTCTTGTAGCTGTAGGGGGCGATGGCACTATTCATGAGGTTGCAAACGGTGCGGCCGGTTTCCCAGGAGTAAGGATTGCTTATATCCCTGCAGGGTCCGGTAATGACTTTGCAAGGGGTGAGGGAATTGATTCGCGCCCATTGCAGGCATTATCAGGTTTGCTCCATTCGAATAAGGTGAGACCTATTGACCTTGGATTTTATAAAACAAGCAGTGGTAAGGGTTATTTATTGAACAGTTTGGGTATTGGATTGGATGCGGCCATTACGGAAGCCGTTAACCAATCACGGATGAAACACTATTTTAATAAGCTTGGAGCGGGAAAAATCATCTACTTGGCCTACTTCCTGTGGAAGTGGATGACCTATAAACCAGGGGAGATGGAAGTGGAGATTGACGGTGAGTCTCATTCGTTCACAAACACTTGGCTTGTGAATGTGTCAAATCATCCATATTTTGGCGGAGGCATTAAGATATCCCCGAATGCTAAACCAGATGACGGGGTCTTTCATATACTAGTCATACATAATATTCCGAGGATTAAGCTCCTTTTAATGTTCAGTACGGTTCTTTGGGGAGGCCACTTAAAGCTTCGGGGTGTAGATTCATTTGAGGGAAGAACGATTCGTGTTACCTCCTCATTCGAAGTGCCGATTCAGGCTGATGGTGAGAATGTTGGAGCTGGCGAAGCTTTTATTGAGTTGAAGCATCATATGGTCAAACTAGCAGTTCAAGGAGAGTGAATACATTGTATACAGGCAGATTTTCGGCTTTTTTAGATGCCTTAGATCAAATTACCATCTTAATTCCTCACTCCTACCGGGTGAATGAAAAGCTATTCTTCATGCTTTTTTTTGAAGGGCAAAGAATGGGGGAGCTACGAGTTGATGAAGTCATTCAAATCGAACATTATACCAAGTACATATGCACAGCCCCATTCGAGGTACCACTTGGTGAAGAATATCAAATAGAAGACGACAAGGGAATGGCTTTTGCTCTCCAGACAGGTGCGGTTATCCGCACACCGGAGTTTGATGAAATGTATCAATATGATGGAGAGGATATGGGCGCCATCTATGAGAAGGAAAAAACAGTCTTTAAGGTATGGGCACCAACAGCAACGAATGTAAAGCTTAAGCTGATTAATGAGTTTGGCACCGAAAAGGGAACCATACCGATGCATCGGGGAGAGCAGGGAGTATGGCACTTAACCGTCCATCAAAATTTAGAGAATCATTTCTATTCTTATTTGGTGAGAGTCAATTACATTTGGCGGGAAGCAACAGACCCTTATGCAAAGGCAGTTTCTGTCAATGGGCAATATAGTGCAGTCATTGACATGTCCCAATATAAGAAGCATGACTATTCATTGCCGAAGCTGGAAAGCCCGGTTGATGCCATCATCTATGAAACACATGTGCGCGATTTTTCTCATCATCATAATAGCGGCATGAATGCAAAAGGAAAATATGCAGCATTTAGTGAGACAGCGACAAAAACGACTAAGGGCTACTCAAGCGGAATCCAATATTTGCAGGAATTAGGGGTAACCCATATTGAGCTCATGCCGGTCAATGATTTTGCCGGAGTGGATGAGACTGTGATAGGCAAGGAATATAATTGGGGGTATAATCCGAGACATTTCTTTGCTCCGGCAGGGAATTACAGCGCAAAGCCCCATGTTCCTGGGAAACGGATTGAGGAATTAAAGGAACTGATTGAGAGCGTTCATCAGCATGGCTTAGGCGTTATTATTGATGTTGTCTTTAACCATGTTTTCCAGAAGGAAATCTCAAACTTTGAGAAAATTGTTCCAGGCTATTATTTCCGCTATGGTGCGAATGGGATGCCTTCCAATGGCAGCGGCTGCGGCAATGATCTCGCCTCCGAGCGTTTTATGGTAAGAAAGCTTATTGTATCTGCCGTTAAATATTGGCTGGAGTTTTACCAAATTGATGGGTTCCGTTTTGATTTAATGGGCCTTCTTGATCTAGAGACTATGAAGGAGGTTGAAAAAACCATTCATTCCATTAAGCCGGATGCCATCATCATTGGAGAAGGATGGGACCTCCCGACCGCTCTATCGGGTGCTGATAAAACGACAATCAGCAATTCACACAAGATTGAAAATGTCGGTTTCTTTAACGATAAATTCAGGGATTCTATTAAAGGGAGTAATTTCAACCTGAAGGATACGGGCTATGTTACAGGGAAGGAATTCAGCCATGAGGAGTTCTCTCAACTTGTCCTAAACATTGGAGAAGATTATCCGCTCGGACCTGAGCAGTCCGTTAATTTTGTAGAATGCCATGATAACCATACCCTATGGGACCGCCTCCAGCTCGCAAACGGAGCAGAGTCAAATGAATCAAGAAAGAGGCGTCATCGCTTTGCCACGAGTATTGCCATCCTTTCGCAAGGGATTCCATTCCTGCACAGCGGCCAAGAATTCTTCCGGACGAAGCATGGTATTGAAAATAGCTATTGCTCACCAGATTGGATTAATGAGCTGAATTGGGATTTACGTGAGCAGAACGAAGAGACGATTTCATATTTAAGGTGCTTGATGGCTATTCGTAAAAGCCATGGGGCTTTCAGGTTCCGGAGCAGGGAAGAAATCGAAACCCATGCAAAAATGCTTGATCTGTCCCCAGCTTGCCACAGCCTGTTATATGATGATGTAGGCGAGTATGGAAGATGGGAGAGGCTTCTTGTTGTCTATCATCATGGGGAGCAGCCAACAGAGGTTGAACTTCCGGGGGAACAGGAATGGGGCATGATTTGCGGGGACTGCGGATATACAGCAGAACAGGGTGTCGAAATGGATATCAAGCATTTCACACTCGAGCCGTTAACAACGTATGTGTTTGTTCAGAATAATTGTTGTTCGAACACTTGACGAAAGCGGTATAAACCTACTAAAATTTAAGGAGATGGCTATTGAAGAAAAGCAGTCAATGGCTGTCTTTTTTATTTATATGGAAATTATGCCATACAAGTTTACGTTATTGAAGGTGAATACCATGGATTATTTAGGGCGAGAATGGGAGATAACACCTGCCGGAGGAGCGACAGGCGAAGCATTCATTGCCAGGCATGATGAGCAGAAGCTATTTTTAAAGAGAAATTCTTCTCCTTTCTTAGCTGTGCTGTCGGCCGAGGGAATTGTGCCAAAGCTTATCTGGACAAAGAGATTAGAGAATGGTGATGTGATTACAGCCCAGGAATGGATGAATGGAAGGGAACTGACTCCCGCAGAGATGTGTGAAGAATCAGTTGCAGAATTACTGCAGAAGATCCATCAATCCACACCTTTGTTAAATATGCTCCGACGCCTAGGAAAAACAACCCAAACGCCTATTCAAATCCTGGCTTCCGTGAAGAACTCTCTTGATGGAGAGCTCAAGGAAGACAAAGCCATAAAGGAAACGATTCATTTCCTAGAACAGCATGTGAATGATGTGAAGTGTGATCATTATGTTGTTTGCCATGGAGATATTAATCATAATAACTTGCTTTTATGTGATCAAGGGAACCTATACCTCGTTGACTGGGACGAAGCAATCATTGCTGACCCTGCCATGGATATAGGAATGCTCTTATATTCATATGTAGAGAAGGACCAATGGGAGCAGTGGCTGGCGAATTATGGCTTAAGCCTTACCCCGGAATTACGATTGCGGATGAAATGGTTTGTCCTCACTCAAATGATCCAAACAACGGCCCTGCACAAAAAGAAAAACCGGCTCGCTGATATGAACCGGTGTATTGAATACTTATCCTTCGCTCAGGAATATTGAGTGATATCCTCAACCCAGCCTGCAAGTTTCTGTTGATGAGATTCAATATGATTTTCCAGATTGGCGGCATGGATGCCGCTTTGGCTGTATTGGTAAATCTCTTGCAGCACCGACATGGTAGCCTCATCAACACTAGGCTGCCTCATCAGTGAAGTTACCGTCCTCTCCAGCTGTTCGCATTCTGATTGAGAACCGCAGCAATCCTCCTGATGATTGTTCAATATATCTTTAAGAAGCATCCAACTGTGATTTTGTGACAGGGGCATATGATTCCCTTCCTTCCCTTATTGAATATGCTATAGCTTGTGTTACTTAAGAACCGATTATTCATGATAAATCCGGCCTGTAAGCCGGTTTTTATTTTGTTCAGGGCATTTTAGAATAAGAAGAACCTTTGTGAAAAGAAAGCCAGCATGGAATTTCTGTTCATGATGTGCTACTCTTTTTACGTAAATTCAGCGGAGGTGCACGATTTTGAGACAACGTTATAAACCGTGGGCAAAGGAGAAACTCCAAAATAACCCATATTTCTGCATACAGGAACCAGCAAAGCACAAAGGCGCATGGTCTGAAGTGTTTGGAAATACGAATCCTATCCATATCGAGGTTGGAACAGGAAAAGGCCAATTCATTAATGGCATGGCACAACAAAACCCTGATATCAACTATATCGGCATCGAGCTTGCAGACCGCGTCATCGTTACGGCGCTTGATCGTTTGCTTGAATCCAATCTGCCGAACGTGAAGCTGCTTAATGTGAATGCGCTTGAGCTTCCGGATATTTTCGCCGAGGGAGAGGTATCACGCGTATATTTGAACTTCTCCGATCCATGGCCGAAAACACGCCACGAGAAGAGAAGACTTACGTATAAGACTTTTCTTGACTTATATAAAGGAATTTTGCCGGAACATGGAGAAATTCATTTTAAGACAGATAATCGCGGACTGTTCGAATATTCCCTTGTCAGCTTTTCGCACTATGGTATGAAATTGAACTATGTCAGCCTTGATTTACACAATAGTGACTTTGAAGGAAATGTTATGACGGAATATGAACAGAAATTCTCCGCGAAGGGCAACCCTATCTATCGCTGTGAGGCAGCCTTTTAATATCTGTCCTTCTTAAGATGCGCAATCCATGATAAAGGGGAGAAACCATTGGAGAATTTGCAGTTCGGGAAGTTTACATTGACATGGCTTAATGGCGGAGATACTCATATGGATGGAGGGGCGATGTTCGGGGTAGTACCGAAGCCGCTCTGGTCCAAAAAGTATCCTGTCAATGAAAAAAACCAAATCGAATTGAGATCAGATCCTATATTGGTTCAGGCAGAAGGAAAGAACTACTTAATTGATTCTGGAATCGGCAAAGGCAAATTGACGGAGAAGCAGCTTCGCAATTACGGCGTGAGTGAGGAATCGAAGCTTGAGGAAGATTTGGAAAAGCTCGGTTTAACGACGGATGATATTGACGGCGTTCTCATGACTCATCTGCATTTTGACCATGCCTGCGGCTTGACCTGCTACCAAGATGGCAAGCTGAAAAGCGTATTTCCAAATGCAGTCATCTACACCTCGAGGGTAGAATGGGATGAAATGAGGCAGCCGAATATTCGCTCACGCAATACGTATTGGGAAGAGAATTGGAAGCCGATTGAAGGTCAGGTTAAGACCTTTGAAGAAGAGCTCATTATTACAGAAGGCATCAAAATGGTCCACACTGGCGGACATAGTGACGGACACTGCATCATCGTAATGGAGCAAGACGGTGAGCTGCTCCTTCATATGGCTGATCTGATGCCGACAACAGCCCATCAGAACTCGCTTTGGGTCCTTGCCTATGATGATTATCCGATGGACTCAATTGGCGCGAAAGAAAAATGGGTCAAGCATGGTATCCAGAGCGGTGCCTGGTTTACGTTTTATCATGATTACGCTCATCGCGCCATCAAATGGGATGCGAGCGGCAAGGAAGTCATGAAGAAGGTAGAACGGAAAAGATAATGAAGAAAAAGCCCTGTATGAGTCCACCATAACGGACTTTTACAGGGCCTTTTTTGTTGGTTATTGGCTGGGACTGGGAAGATTATAGAAAGAAAGGCAGATTACTTATTAAAGGTTGTCATGTGGTGTGGGGATTAATATTGGGGGACTATCGCCTATACCCAAGTAAAGGAGCCCATACACGGGGGATATCGCCTATACCCAAGTAAAGGAGCCCATACACGGGGGATATCGCCCATATCCAGGTAAAGGAGCCCATACCCAAATAATTTAGCCCATAAAAATGACTGTTCGCTCTTAAACAAAGTGATTTCGCCCTTAACGCTAAGTTGTTCGCCCATAAACCTGATTTTTTCGCCCTTAAATCGTGTGTGTTCGCCCTTAAATCGTGAAATTAGGATTATTTCTTCAAAAATCGAAATCCAATCAATGCCAAAAGATAAAAAAATAGACAAGCTGAGCAGTTTTTTTGAAAGAAATTCAGCCTTTTTCATCCGAAACTCTTTCAAAAACTTCTTGGATTCCACCAGTATGATTTTCCGAGTTTTCCTATGGCGCACCAAATACTCAATCAGAATCTACCCTTTGCCCTTAAGTCCCGAAATTAAGCTTCTCCTCTATAAGAAAGAGGGTCTATCAACACTAGAAGGACGAAAAATCGAAAGCTGAAGCAGTTTTTTTTGCTGTTCGCTTAGGGAGAAAATCCTGATAACCATAAAAATAGCCGGCTCTTAAAAGAGCCGGACTTTTGAAGTAGGTAAATATTACCCTGCTTGGTAGAGATCTAGGATGGTACCTGTATTGGCATCTGCGATGAATTCGAATTGAGAGGATTCATTCCCATCAACCTTTGTTAAACCACCTTTATACACATCGTAATCTAAGGAGTTTCTAGTGAATTTTTCTGGTTTCATCATGATCCAGGAGCCGCGGATGCTGCTTTCTTCATCGCCAAGTGTGGTTTTGATGGCTGTAAGTACTTTTTCAGGGGATACCATGTTGTTCTTGTTTGTTAGTTCCTTGACTACATAGCCAGCGGCAAACCCGGCGGCTACACCTGTGATAAATGTTTTCCAGTTCATTTTGTATTCCTCCAATCACATTGGTTCATGCATAGCTCTGTTTAAAGCCTTAATCATCTATTCCCATCCATTATACAGATTAAGCGTTTAGGAAGCTATTTTTTCAATATCTTCCAGATTGATTAGTGAATGGTTCAACATGTACAATATGAAGGAGTGAAATAATTGGTAAAGGGGATACATACGTGATGAAGCAATCAACATTGGAATTATTTAAGACCCTGACCGAATTGCCGGGAGCACCGGGATTTGAACATGATGTGCGGGCCTTCATGAAGAGAGAAATGTCCAAATATACCGACGAGTTCGTTCAGGATGGATTGGGCAGCTTATTCGGAGTTATGAGAGGCGAAGAGGATGGTCCGAAGATTATGGTTGCCGGCCATATGGATGAGGTTGGGTTTATGGTGACCTCTATTACTCCAGAGGGACTGTTGCGTTTCCAGACTCTAGGCGGTTGGTGGAGCCAGGTATTGCTGGCTCAGCGCGTGCGTGTTTATACGGATAACGGTCCAATCGTCGGGGTTGTCAGCTCTATACCGCCGCATTTATTGAGTGATGCTCAGAGGACGAAACCGATGGATATTGCGAATATGCTGATTGATGTCGGTGCAGATGATAAGGATGATGCGATTGCAATGGGCATTAAACCAGGTCAGCAAATCGTGCCCCATACAGAATTTACGCCAATGGCGAATCCAAAGAAAATCCTGGCGAAATCATGGGATAATCGTTATGGCTGTGGTTTGGCGATTGAGCTTTTAGAGGAGCTCCAAGGTGAAAAACTACCGAATATTCTTTATTCCGGTGCTACCGTCATGGAGGAGGTTGGGCTGAGAGGAGCAGGCACAGCGGCAACGATGATCGATCCTGATTTATTCTTTGCCTGTGATGCAAGCCCGGCGAATGACATGTCTGGCAGCAAGAATGTATTTGGCTACTTGGGACAGGGACCGCTGCTTCGTATTTATGACAGAACGACGGTCATGCATAAAGGCATGAGGGAGTTTGTTCTAGATACGGCCGAGTCTAATCATATCCCTTACCAGTACTTTGTGGCACCAAACGGTGGAACAGATGCAGGCAAGGTCCATGTAACAAACCGCGGCATTCCAAGTGCAGTCATTGGCGTCTGCTCACGCTATATTCATACATCAGCCTCCATCCTTCATATCGATGATTATGCGGCAGCAAAGGAATTGCTTGTTAAGCTCGTAAAGGCTTGTGATAAGACGACCGTAGAAACAATTAAACAGAATGGTTAATGTGTTTAGGAGGCAGTGCAAGCTGCCTTCTTTTTTAGAAAGGAAGTAAGAGCAATGATAAAGATAGCCATCGGGACAAAGAATCCAGCAAAGATTAAGGCGGCAGAACTGGCATGCAGAGAACTAGGAGGAGAATTAATAGCAGTTAATGTTCCTTCAGGTGTTGCCGAGCAGCCATTTTCAGATGAGGAGACGATGGAGGGTGCCTTAAACCGGGCAAGAAATGCGCTGATGGAGGCTGAAGCTGATTTTGGAATCGGTCTTGAAGGAGGCGTAGTCAAAACTCCGTACGGCTTGTTCATTTGCAATTGGGGAGCGCTCATGACAAAAACAGGCGATTCATTCATCGCCGGCGGAGCAAGAATTAAGCTGCCAGACGAAGTGGCACAGGAGCTCTTCTCTGGACGTGAGCTT
Source organism: Gracilibacillus sp. Marseille-QA3620 (assembly GCF_054950035.1). Classification (NCBI taxonomy): domain Bacteria; kingdom Bacillati; phylum Bacillota; class Bacilli; order Caryophanales; family Bacillaceae; genus Gracilibacillus; species Gracilibacillus sp. Marseille-QA3620. Next base: position 3,439,130 of record NZ_CM143102.1, on the reverse strand, counting down.
GGGCCTGTCATGGACGAATATACGAAAAAGCAAGATATTCGGAAAACAGAAGGAGCGGTCGGCGTCTTCTCTAATAACCGTATTACAAGAGACCGGATGTTTGAACATGTGATGGAGCTATTGGTTGGGCAATATGAATACAAGGAAAGAACTTAATATTTTTCATCCTTAGATGATTTCATAATGTCAGCATGTTCATCGGCTTTGTTACTGAGGATGAAAGGAAGAATGAAGGCAGCAAGAAGCTGGATTAGGGACTTTTTTTTCATAGATAAACCTCTTCGATAATTTTTAGAAAGGCCGCAATGGAAATTGCGGCCTTCTTTTACTAATAATACCTTCTTTTCGATAATTTTGAAATCGAAATAAGTTGAATTAGAGAAAATGGTGTCTTGACACCTGACTAGACAAATAGTATTCTTTCAAATTAGATAGTTCAGATTAAATAGAATGAAAGTTTGGAGGAAGAAAAATGGATATAGCCTATGAGCAAAAACAGAAGGCTTCGCATAATAAGCTTTTAGGAGTAGCTGGTCTTGCCTGGCTTTTTGACGCGATGGATGTTGGGATTCTATCTTTTGTCATTGCCGCGCTGCAAAAGGATTGGGGGCTGACTTCCCAGCAGATGGGATGGATCGGCAGTGTCAATTCAATCGGAATGGCTGTTGGAGCCCTTGTTTTCGGATTGTTGGCAGATCGAATCGGCAGGAAGAATGTTTTGATTATTACATTGGTTTTATTTTCACTTGCCAGCGGCTTTTCAGCCTTAACGACTAGTTTGGCCATTTTCCTGTTCTTCCGATTTTTAATCGGGATGGGACTTGGAGGAGAGCTGCCAGTGGCATCGACACTTGTATCTGAGAGTGTGCCAGAAGATAAGCGTGGAAGGGTTGTCGTCCTGTTAGAAAGCTTTTGGGCTGGCGGCTGGCTTGTTGCTGCACTTATTTCGTACTTTATTATTCCTGCGTATGGATGGAGGGTTGCCCTGCTGATCAGCGCCCTGCCAGCTTTTTATGCGATATATTTACGGATTCATCTTCCTGATTCATCGAAATTTGCGACCGTAAGGAAGGAGCAGAAGCCGTCTGTGGTCGCTTCTCTTGCCATGCTCTGGAAGAAGGAATATGCAAAGCGGACCTTAATGATGTGGATTCTTTGGTTCAGTGTCGTATTTTCCTATTATGGGATGTTCCTTTGGCTTCCTAGTGTGATGGTGCTGAAAGGATTTACTTTGATTCAAAGCTTCCAGTATGTCTTAATTATGACCCTTGCTCAGTTGCCTGGTTATTTCACAGCTGCTTGGTTCATAGAGAAATTTGGGCGTAAATTCGTTCTTGTGACCTATTTATTCGGAACGGCTGTCAGTGCGTACTTCTTCGGTAATGCCGAAACACTCGCTGCGCTAATGGCTGCAGGTTGTTTCCTCTCATTCTTCAACCTTGGGGCGTGGGGAGCACTGTATGCTTATTCCCCTGAACAATATCCAACTGTTATCAGAGGGACAGGCACTGGGATGGCAGCTTCTGTCGGCAGAATAGGCGGCATATTAGGACCGCTTCTTGTCGGAAGTCTGCTGGCTAATGAAACATCGATTGAAACCATCTTCTTAATCTTTGGTATTTCCATTCTTATCGGAATGCTCGCGGTTCTCTTCTTGGGAAAAGAAACAAAAAACGTGACCTTGGAATAGCCAATCAGCCTGTTTTTGGGTATAGTATTTATACAATACCGACCCGGTGGAATGGAGGAACTAGGATGAAGAAACTTGAAAGCATGGAGCAATATGAGGAATTGAAAGGAAACGGCAAGACAATCTTTCTGTTTTCCGCTGACTGGTGCCCGGATTGCCGGTTCATTGACCCATTCATTGACGATGTGGCCGCAGCAAACCCGGAATTTACCTTTGTTTATGTAGATCGTGATCAATTCTTGGATTTGTGCATCCAATTGGACGTATTCGGCATCCCGAGTTTCGTTGCCTTTGAGGAAGGTCGCGAATTAGGCAGATATGTCAATAAGGACCGGAAGACACGGGAGCAAATTGAGGAATTCATTGCTTCATTGTGATAAAATAGGACTCCCGAATGGGGGTCTTTTTTTATTTTCGCTCTATTACAGATAAATCAAGATAGTAGAATACTGCCAGTTAACGTTTCAGGCAGTTGACTCCTGCGGAATCAGTGGACGCAGATGCCGGGAGTGCTGGATGAGGCTTACCGACAGCCCCATTTTCGCTTGTTGGCGATAAAAACCAATATGTTAAGTTTAGAGGATATCCTAAAAGAGAAGATAACGAGAAAGATGGAAACAAATTGCCATGCATCCAAGAAAAATAAGTGAAAGTACGCTATAGTTATCTATAAGGAGGAATCATGATGAAGATGACAACAACGAAAATGAAGAACATACTCATGGAAAAACTCTCTAAAGGTGCGAGAACCTTTTCATATAATCGAGAACAGGAAGAACTTAGGATAGAAGATAAAGAAACGAAAAAAGGCATTACGGTGGCTTTATCCCCGCTCTTGGCCAAATATGATCAATCAGGCGATAAAGCAATAGATGAGATTGTTTATTACGCTGAGGAATCCTTAAAGGTTATGGGTAAGGAGCATGCTCTTCACGGAAATGAGAAAAAGATCTTTCCAGTCATTCGCTCTACCTCTTTCCCCGAAGAGGCAAAAGAGGGCGTTCCATTTGTAACGGATGAACATACAGCCGAAACACGCATCTATTATGCGGTTGACCTAGGCAATACATACCGTTTAATTGATGAAGAATTGATGGAGAAGGAGAAATGGGACAAAGAGATGATTCGCACGATTGCCATGTTCAATGTCCGTTCTCTTCCAGTTGAAGCTAAGAAGGATACAGTCAGGGGCAATGATTTTTATTTCATCAACCATAATGATGGCTATGATGCCTCCCGTATTTTAATGGATTCTGAGCTGAGGAAATACAAGGATGGCATGAAGGGCGCGATGGCTGTTGCTGTCCCGCATCAGGATGTGTTGATTATTGCAGATATCCAAAATAGTGCCGGTTACGATATTTTAGCCCAGATGAATATGCATTTCTTCACAAATGGAAATGTTCCAATTACCGCACTGCCATTTTTGTATGAGGATGGGGAATTAGAGCCAATCTTCATTCTTGCGAAGAACAGACCCGTGGAAGACAACTAATAGTATAGGAAAATGCTACTAATTCATAGGAAATCCCCTTAAAAACATGAATTTTTTGATAAAATAAAGACTTATCATGAATAAAGAAAGTGTGAGGAAAGGTATGAGCTTTTTCAAAAAGATTGTTGATTGGTTTCATGATGACGAAGAGGATGAAGTTGAAGCATATGACCAAGAACCAAAGCCGCAAAAGCCTAAGAATAAGCAAAGCAAGCCGCCGGCTGATATAGAGACTGGAATAGAAACGAAAATACAATATAAATATCCAAAAGATAATTTTAAATTCCCGATGATCTCGGATGAAGAAATCAAGCGATTGAATGAACGGAAGAAAAAGCAGAAGGTGGAAGGTCAACAAATGCATAGCGACGGGAGGGAATGGGCTCCTGTTGCCTCAGCCATTGAAGAGCAGCCGCTTCCCCCATTACGGAAACCGCTGAAGGTGACAAGGCAAAAAACCGTAACAACGACTGTTCAGCCTAACAAAACACCATTCAGGAGAACAGAAATCCCATCCCCTATCTATGGGTTCCAAAATAGACAGGCTGGTACGAAGAAGCAGAAGACCGTTGAATATGAGCTGTCCTCACAGCCCACCCTTGATTCTGTATTGGCCTTAATGAGAGGAAAAGGGGCAGATTCAGCTGAAAAGCAGACAATGTCTGTGACTGGACCTCTGCCGGAAGACCAAAGCCAAGAATGGAAGGATGAGCGTCTCGCTACAGAAGAGGAAATGGCTCTTATTAAGCGGGAAAACCAGTTTTTCCATGAGGAAATCGCGGCTGACCCTGCTGAGAAGACTGCAATCCCTACTGATGTCCTGCGAAACGATGAGAAACTCGTTGAAGTAGAGAATACGAATCAAGACCTTGCTGAAAATGGCCTGTTTATACAGTCTGCTGCTACGGAAACAGTTGAAATCATTCCTGAGGAGAAAGCAATCATCTTGGATCGGACTGAAGAGGAGAAAAATGTCGATTTAGAAGAGTCATCTGTATCCGTTGAACTGTCAGGGGCAGAACAGCCTGCTGAAGAGGGGACAATCCTTGAGGCCAGGGAAGAAGAGGCTGTTCTGGAAATGAATGAGCTGTCTGTTGAAGAAGCAGTAGATACAGCGTATTCTAACCTGCCGGCTGAAGAAGATGTTACAGCTGCGGAAATGCCCGTTTCCGCACTTAGCATGGATGCACGTGAGACAGCTGATTCAGAAGAGTCTGCTCCGTCCATGACGGACGCTGTCCCTGTTAATGGACCTGAGAAGGAGCCGATAACGGAAAAGCCGGTATATGACCTCTCCTTGGCCGTTAATGAAGCTGCCGAGGAAAAGGCTGAGCCTGTAAGTGAAACCCCTGTAGAGGCAGAGCAAGAGAATCCTGCTCAGGATGAGAGTGCCGCGGAGCCGAAGCTCGAAGTCATTACTTCTGGAATTGGCGAAGATGAGGACCGCAAAGCAGAGCGGGCGCGAAGAATTGAGGAGCGGAGAAAGCATATCCCATTCAATGTTCTGATGCTGAAACAGGATAAGGCAAGAATGGCTGGCAGAAAAGAGGAGAAACCTCAACAGACATCACAGGAGCCGGCTATCCTGGCAGATAAAAAAAAACAAAATGAATCCTACAGCTACCCGGATATTTCCATCCTGAAGCCGAAAATGGCTGTTCAGGAGGATTCTGATTGGCTGGCTGAGCAGGCGGAATTGCTCGATCAAACTCTTGAACAATTCAATGTAAAAGCAAAGGTATTTGCTTATTATCAAGGACCTTCTGTTACAAGATTTGAGGTCCAGCCGGAACCGGGCGTTAAGGTAAGCAAAATCACGAATTTGAGTGATGACTTGAAGCTTTCCCTTGCCGCAAAGGATATCCGTATAGAGGCGCCTATTCCTGGTAAGCGAATGATTGGCATTGAGATTCCGAATCTGCGCACTCGCCCTGTCTATTTGCGGGAAGTGCTGGAGGAGGATGTATTCCTGCAGTCAGATTCACCGCTGACAACGGCAGTCGGTCTTGATATTTCAGGTAACCCGATTGTGACAGACTTGAAGAAAATGCCGCACGGCTTGGTGGCTGGCTCTACCGGATCAGGTAAAAGCGTGTTTATCAACTCCATCTTAGTGAGCTTATTGTATAAAGCCAATCCGAGTGATGTCCGGCTGCTATTGATTGACCCGAAAATGGTCGAACTTGCTCCGTATAATCATATTCCACATTTGGCTGCCCCTGTAATTACGGATGTGAAGGCGGCAACAGCAGCCTTGAAATGGGCGGTGGAGGAGATGGACAGGCGCTATGAGCTCTTTGCTCACTCCGGGGCACGAGATATTGTCCGATATAATCAAAAGGCTGTTGAATCCGGCCAACTTGAGCATAAGCTCCCATACTTGGTCATCATTATTGATGAGCTTGCGGACTTGATGATGATGTCTCCTGCTGATGTGGAAGAAGCCATTTGCCGAATTGCACAAAAGGCGAGGGCGTGCGGTATTCATTTACTGGTGGCGACACAACGGCCATCAGTGGATGTAATTACTGGATTAATCAAGGCGAATATTCCAACGCGGATTGCCTTCTCGGTGTCCTCTCAGGTAGATTCAAGAACGATTCTCGACCAAGGCGGCGCAGAGAAGCTGTTAGGCCGAGGAGATATGCTCTTCCTGGAAAATGGCACATCGAAAACGGTTCGTTTGCAAGGGACCTTTGTGACAGATGATGAAATCGAGCAGGTTGTTGAGTATGTGAAAAGCCATGCGAAACCGAATTACATGTTTGAACCGTCTGACTTGCTCAAGCATGCGGATGTGCAGGAAGAAAAGGATGAACTCTATTTTGAAGTGTGTGAATTCGCGGTTGAAATGGGAGGTGCCTCTATTTCAAGCATCCAACGCCGTTTCCGAATCGGATACAATCGAGCTGCAAGATTGATTGATATTATGGAACGGGAAGGTGTTCTGTCAGAGGCAAGAGGAAGTAAGCCTCGAGAGGTCCTCATTTCACAGGCAGATTTAGAAGCTATCCAGGACTCTCACCTGCCTTATTAAAGTCTTGCCTAATCTTTGGGGGTTCCTTTGTCAGAAAGGAAGCCCCCTACGATTTTGCAGATTATAAAGAAAGGTGAGCAAAATCGAGATAAATCAATCAACTCTTTGGATAGAATAAAGGATATAAAGTAAAATTGTTCCTCTAAAAAAGAGGAAGGAAAGAAAAAGTGTACTAAATCATCTAATAGGTTTATAATCATACAAGTTGTGTTATTATTCTATGGTGATTTATTATGTGTTTTCGTACGTTCACTTTAAATAAGAAATCTGCATGAAAGGCTTAAAGAGCCGAAAATAGCAAAAAAATGAAACCGTCATATACTGTTATACAGGATAGACGTTTGTTGGAGGTTCATTCTATGACAGTTTATCACTTCGTAGGGATAAAAGGATCGGGGATGAGTGCACTCGCCCAAATCCTGCATGATATGGGATACCAAGTACAAGGTTCCGATTATGAGAAACGTTTTTTCACCCAGGCAGCTTTAGAAAAAGCCGGCATTAAAATTTTGCCGTTTAACAAAGAAAATATTGAACCAGGTATGACTGTCATTGCTGGAAATGCTTTTCCAGACAGTCACGACGAAATTGTGAGAGCTCTTGAATTAGGGCTGCCGGTTATCCGTTACCCTAGATTCCTTGGAGATTTTATTAAAAAGTTCGTCAGCATCGCCATCACAGGTGCGCATGGCAAAACATCTACTACTGGATTGATGGCGCATGTCATCAGCGGTGCGGAGCCTACATCCTTCTTAATTGGGGATGGCACAGGCAAGGGGCAGGTTGATTCGAAATATTTCGTATTCGAAGCCTGTGAATACCGCCGTCATTTCCTATCCTATCAGCCTGATTATGCGATCATGACGAATATTGATTTTGATCATCCTGATTATTTCTCTAATCTGGAGGATGTGTTCTCAGCCTTCCAAGAGATGGCCCTTCAAGTCGAAAAGGGAATCATCGCTTGCGGAGATGATGAACAGCTTCAGAGGATTCAAGCGAAAGTTCCGGTTATTTTTTATGGACTTAACGAGGAGAACGATTTCCAGGCCAAAAATATCGTGACTTCTGAACTAGGCACAACGTTTGATGTGCATGTGCGCAATAATTACTATGAGACGTTCACCATCCCGATGTTCGGCCGTCATACCGTCTTAAATGCGTTAGCCGTTATTGCATTATGCCATTATGAAGGAATTGACGTGGAAGTCATCAAGGAACGCCTGTTAACCTTTAATGGCGTGAAGAGAAGATTCTCCGAGAAGAAGGTCGATAACCAAATCCTGATTGATGATTATGCTCATCATCCAACAGAAATCCGAGCAACGATTGATTCAGCTCGTCAAAAATATCCAGGTCGTGAGGTTGTAGCTGTATTCCAGCCGCACACATTCTCAAGAACACAGAAATTCCTGGATGATTTCGCTGAGGTACTTGCTGAGGCAGATAAGGTTTACTTATGTGAAATCTTCGGTTCAGCACGTGAATTGAACGGCAAGCTCTCCGTTAAGGATTTATGCGAGAAGATTGATGGAGCTGAAATCATTCAAGAGGATGATCCATCTGTGTTGAAAAACCACCCGGACGGCGTGTTGCTGTTCATGGGGGCAGGGGACATTCAAAAGGTTCAGGCAGCTTACGAGAATTTAATTACAAACTAATTAGAAAGACCCTCCAGTTAATCTGGAGGGTTCAGACTGTCGACAAAATGGACTGAGAATTCTTTTATTCTCAGTCCATTTTGTGATTTTTTGCTATTTCCTCCCAAGACAGACCTCTCCTGCTCTTTTTTTTAGGCCATTTTTGGCGTTTTCCACAGCCAATTGGCCATCTTCTTCAGGTTCATGGCAGCGAATTTTGCATCGCCTGCATGGACAATTTTTCAATTCCCCTAAGGGTTGTCCACCGCATTCCATGCTTTTCCTTTGCATCGGCAAAGACTCGTTCGATTGTCTCTTTGCGTCTTTTGCATAGATGATTTTATTCTTTTCTGTATGACGAAGGTGGGTCAGCTTCCTCCATGTGTTCCTCCCATACATGGCGTTGAATCACCTTCTGATGATTTTTGCTTTGAGTGCAACGGGATAGAAATGGACAGTCCTTACAGTGCAGGGGATTGGATACATACTGACGATAACCCATGTTCTGGTTTGATGAGCTTTTTGTTCGCTGCCTGATTCAGAATTTCACAGAAAATCTGTTCAAATAAATCGGTGTCCTTAAAACGATGCTCGTAGTTTTTACCGAATGTAGAAAAGTGAGGAACCTTATCATGAATACCAAATCCCAGAAACCAGCGATACGCCAGGTTGGTTTCAATCTCTTCAATCGTTTTTTACGCATGGAACGAATACCGAACATGTACTGGATAAAGGTTATTTTAATGAGAACAACAGGATCAATACTGGGGCGATCTCGTTCAGCCGAATAAGCATCCTCGACTAATGAGTAAATGAAGGAGAAATCAATGGTGGCTTCGACTTTCCGAACCAAATGGTTCTCAGGTACGAGTTGATCTAATGTAATCATTTCTAATTGTTCGCGGTTTTTAGGGGTATATTTGGTTAACATGTCATCACCTTTGATAAGAATCGTTAACTCTATTATACCAAAATAAGGAAACGTCTGTTTTATATGTGCTAATTATTATGAAGCGCAGACATCTATTTTTGGCAGAATGGGCGAGACTCTCGGTACGGAGAAGGAGGCAGGCTGATGACAGCTCTTACCGAAGGCGAGCTGGCGAAAGCAGCTCCCCCACGGTTCGCTGAGTCCATTCTGCCGAAAATAGCTTTCACGTCCATATGGGATGCAAGAGTATAAAAAAACTGTAGACCAAACCCTTAATGGATTTTGTCTACAGTCTGGACCCTCCAGTTAATCTGGAGGGTTTTTTTTATTTCAGGTTTTCTGGATTCAAGGCTAAGAGATCAGGATGAACAAAGATGCCGTCCTTGCGGATCAATTGGTTGTCGAAGTATATTTCTCCGCCGCCGTAATCCTTGCGCTGAATATTGACAAGATCCCAGTGGATGCTTGATTGATTGCCATTATACGCTTCCTCATAGCATTGGCCAGGGGTAAAGTGGAAGCTTCCATCGATTTTCTCATCGAAAAGAATATCCTGCATCGGCTCTGTGATAAACGGGTTTACGCCAATAGCGAATTCGCCGACGTATCTTGCCCCTTCATCAGTATCGAAAATTTGATTGATACGCTCGGTATCATTTGCCTCAGCTTTGATAATTTTGCCATTTTCAAAGGTAAGACGTACATTCTCAAAGGTAAAGCCTTGGTAAGGAGAAGGCGTATTATACGTAATGGTTCCATTCACGGAATCACGTACAGGAGCAGTGTAAACCTCACCGTCAGGAATATTACGGCGGCCTGCACATTTAACTGCCGGAATATCCTTGATAGAAAAAGTAAGGTCGGTTCCAGGGCCTGTGATGCGGACCTGATCAGTTTGGTTCATAAGATTTACAAGACCTTCCATTGCCTCGGCCATTTTTTCATAGTCTAAATTACATACATTGAAGTAGAAATCTTCAAAGGCTTCTGTACTCATTTTCGCTAATTGGGCCATTGAATTTGTCGGGTAACGGAGCACGACCCATTTTGTTTTCGGAACACGAATGCCGAGATGGACATCCTGTGTAATGGATTTGCTGAATATTTTCATTTTCTCAGATGGAACATCTGAAAGTTCTGAAATATTATCTCCTGCACGAAGTCCTATGTATGCATCCATCTCCTTCATGACAGCTGATTCGAACTGTGCGACCATTTTATATTGCTCTTCTGTCGCACCGAGAAGCAAGGACCGTTCAATGGATGGGTCTTTCGTCGTGACGAACGGGTATCCTCCTGCTTTATAAGCCTCCTGCACCAATGCTTTAACTAGCTCTGGCTGAATGCCGATATTTTCAATTAAGACTTTTTCGCCCTTTTGCAGATCAACGGAATAATTGATCAAATTATGGGCTAATTGCTGGATTCTTGGGTCTCTCATTGTTTTTCTCCTTTCCATTTACGCATAGTATCATTGTAACGCAGTTTATCCTAAATATTAAAATTGAAAGCCTCATTGCCTTTATGGATAAAAATCCTTTATAGTTTAAATGAGACAGTAAGGGGTATGAAATTAAGTATATTTTAGAGATGGAGTGAATGTGGAATGGAAATTATTTTGTATTTGAGCGTAGCGCTCATCGCCATTGCTTTTATGGTATTGGTTATTTATCTCTCCAAGACCTTAAAAGCCCTGCAGACGACAATGGAGAGCGTCTCCGGGACATTGGAAGGTTTAGAAACGCAAATGCAGGGAATCACAACTGAAACAACCCTTTTACTTCACAAAACAAACGCGCTGGCTGAAGATCTTCAAGTGAAATCTGAAAGCCTGAATACGGTGGTTGATGCAGTCAAAGGTGTCGGCGGTTCCATTCAAAAGGTTAATGAAACGATTGACCAAGTAACAGACCGTGTACAAATCGCAGCAAATGAACATAACCCGAAGATTGCCCAAGCTGTTCAATGGGGTAATGTGTGTATTGAGCTATTTAATAAATGGAAGGCTAAGAAAGCAGAGAGAGAAGCTGAACAGCAGCAGGAAATCCTTCAAGAATCCCTCCCAGTACCAGCAGCAGAAACCAGATATCAGCGTTCTCATTCATAAATTAATCATTGGAAGGAGAAATGAACAATGGGTAAAAGTGATCTAACAAACAAAACAAACAATACGAAAAGAGATGAAGGGATGTCTTCAAGCAATTTTGTCCTAGGAGCACTTGTGGGAGGAATAGTTGGCGCAGCAACAGCTTTATTCCTCGCTCCAAAGTCAGGAAAAGAACTGCGAGGAGATCTTTCTGAGCAAAGCAGCGCTTTAATGGAGAAAGGGAATGCCTTCAAGCAGACAGCAACTGAGAAGGGTTCTGCATGGAAGCAAACAGCTCAAGAAAAAGGAACTGAATGGATTTCTGTAGCTAAGGAGAAAAGCGCGCCGATAAAAGATGCCGTGAAAACAAAGCTTAGCAAGAAAAATGAGGATATGACATCTGAAGAAACATCCAATATGGATATGACAACACCAGGCATGCAAACAAATATTGCAGTTGATTCACCTGACGATGTTTACGAGGGTGCTGAAGCCATCAGTGATAAAGACCGTGCAGAAGAGGAAACCTATGCGTCTAACGAAACAGGATTTTCTTCCACAGCAAGCGGAAATGCCTCATCAGGAACGACTGCTGCCGCTTCCAGCACGATTAAATCCGTAAAGGTAGAAACGAATACATCCAAAGACAAGGATACGGACAAGAAATAAACCTTATTAACGATAATCTAACATACATGAAAGATGCGGAAGGGGATAAGGGATGAACAAAGTATCCAATGAGAATGAATTTGCGCCATTTTTAGAGCGCGATTTATTCCTATTCATAAAGCACAGCCTCACATGTCCAATTAGTTTGGCTGCCTTTGGTGAATATACGAAATTTACGGAAGTACATCAAGATATTCCTACAGCCTATTTGGCTGTACAGGAAGCAAGGCTGCTCTCCAATCATGTAGCTGAAATAACAGGCATTAAGCATGAATCACCGCAAGCTATCCTTTTCCACAATGGCAAGCCTGTATGGGATGCCTCTCATCAACAGATAACGGCAGAGAAGTTGGAAAAGACTGTGTTGGAATACTCTAAATAAATGAAAGCCGGTATGGGGATATCCATACCGGCTTTTACTGTCTATTCATTTCAATACTTTAACGCTTAAAAGCGGTGTAGATTTTTTTCGTGACAATCACGGCTTAATCCGTTATAATAAGTTAAATTATACTGAATAATAGAACATTTTGGCATTAACTCTACTTTTTTCTTATCGATGATTCCGGTCATTGTTAAGCCGCTTTGCAAAACAGAAAGGATGATTGTACTTGAGTAATAAAGAGATGGATCAATTAAGAGAACAACTGGACAGCTTAAATCTGCAATTATTGAATCTCATTAATGAGCGGGGAAGAATCGTACAAAAAATCGGGGAAGTAAAAGGCAAGCAAAGCCAGCACCGATATGATCCTGTCAGGGAAAGAGAAATGCTCAATACACTCATCGAAAACAATGATGGACCATTTGAACGGTCAACGATTGAGCACATCTTCAAGGAAATCTTCAAGGCTAGCTTAGAGCTTCAGGAGGATGACCATCGTAAAGCCTTGTTGGTTTCGCGCAAGAAAAAGCCGGAGGATACGGTTATTACCTTGAAAGGCCATCAGGTCGGCAATGGTGAAGCCTCCTTTGTATTCGGACCATGCGCAGTTGAATCATACGAACAGGTGGCTACGGTGGCTAAGGCCATTAAAGATAAAGGGTTCAAGCTAATGAGAGGCGGTGCTTATAAACCGCGTACATCTCCTTATGATTTCCAAGGGCTTGGAGTGGAAGGGCTGAAGATTCTCAAAAAAGTGGCAGATGAGTATGATTTGGCTGTCATTAGTGAAATCGTCAATCCAGCTGATATTGAGGTTGCGGTCAATTATATTGATGTCATCCAAATTGGCGCACGTAATATGCAGAACTTCGAATTGCTGAAGGCAGCGGGAGCCGTTGATAAGCCTGTCCTGTTGAAGAGGGGGCTTGCAGCAACCATTGAGGAATTCATAAATGCAGCTGAGTATATCATGTCTCAAGGGAACGGTAATATTATTCTTTGTGAACGCGGTATCCGCACCTATGAGAAAGCGACACGCAACACGCTTGATATATCCGCTGTTCCGATTTTGAAAAAGGAAACGCATTTACCGGTTATGGTCGATGTTACGCATTCAACTGGAAGAAGAGATTTATTAATTCCAACAGCCAAAGCTGCTCTAGCCATTGGAGCAGACGGTGTCATGGCAGAGGTTCATCCAGATCCAGCCGTTGCCTTATCAGATTCGGCTCAGCAAATGGACTTAAAACAATTTGATGAATTTGTAAAAGCGGTTCAGCCATTTAGTCAGCATTCTGGTATTAGAATATAATATTGAAGAAAGAACTGCCGGTAGAAGGCAGTTCTTTTTTTCCTGAATGATATTATTCTCTTTTCATTGGGGGAAGCTAAGTATACAATAATTTTATCGTGGGTAATTATGTTTATTTGCAGGAAACGGCGTGTTAGAGTATCATAAGAATAATAATATACTATTGGTTACTTTTTTCTCTAATACTATTGTAGAAAGTTAATTGATGAATTGGGCGGTGTATAAAAATGAATATTACCATCTATGACGTTGCCCGTGAAGCGAATGTTTCCATGGCAACGGTCTCGCGTGTTGTCAACGGGAATCCAAATGTGAAACCAGCAACACGTAAGAAAGTAAATGAAGTTATTGAAAGGCTAGGCTATCGTCCGAATGCGGTTGCAAGAGGATTGGCGAGCAAGAAAACAACAACAGTTGGGGTCATCATCCCGGATATTTCAAGCATCTTCTATGCGGAATTGGCAAGAGGGATTGAGGATATTGCGACTATGTATAAATATAATATTATCCTTAGCAACTCTGACTCCAATCAAGACAAAGAGCTGCATTTAATCCAAACGATGCTGGGCAAACAAGTGGACGGAGTTGTCTTCATGAGCTCAAACATTACGGACGAGCATATTGAAGAGTTGAAAAAATCTCCTGTTCCAGTCGTTTTAGCCGGAACTGTTGAGGATACGGAGCAAATACCATCCGTTAATATCGATTATAAACAGGCGGTCATGGATGCGGTTGCATTCTTTAAAGAGAATGGACATGAGCGCATTGCCGTGGTGACTGGTCCTGCAACGGATGCGATTACAAGTAAGAAAATCGTTCCTGGATATCATGAAGCCTTAGAGAAGGCAGGTCTTTCATTCCGTGAAGATTACGTGGTTGAAACGGATTCTACTTATGACAGCGGAATTGAAGCCTTAAACCAGCTGGCTGAACTGAACGAACGACCAACAGCTATTTATGTGTGCTCTGATGAAGCGGCGCTTGGAATCATTCACGCTGCCTATGACAGGGGCATAAAGATTCCAGAGGAGCTTGAAGTAATCAGCTCGGATAATACACGCTTGTCATTAATGGTACGTCCTCGTCTATCGACAGTTGTACAGCCATTGTATGATATTGGTGCAGTATCCATGCGTCTATTGACAAAGTTGATGAATAAAGAGGAAGTGGAAGAGTCCTCCGTCATTCTTCCGCATCGCTTGGAGCTTAGAGACTCCACAAAGAACTAAAAAAGAGCTGAACCTTGTTTATGACAATAAACATTTGGTTCAGCTTTTTTGTTTTCTATGATGTGGCATCCTTATGATTCATTCCTATCTTGTTATTCTTGGGTGGTGGTTCTTTGGATGGGGTAGAGCGCTTGCTCCAATGTTTTTCTGTTTTTCTCTGTGATTTCGGCCTTTCTTGGAATAGGCTTGTACAAATCCGGGGGGTCCTCCCATGTCAGTGGCAAGGTCACTGGTGACAGGGGTGACCATTTATCCAGCCATTCCTGCGGGAGTCTGCCGGAGGGAGGAGGGAAATCTGCCATCTCTAACCAGATTCTTGACCATGCCCGCGGGACGACACGCCAAATATCATATCCGCCTCCGCCGACAGCAATCCAGCGGCCGTCACAGTATTCATGTGCCAGCTGATGAGCAAGCCGTGGGATATGCTCATAAATCCGGATGGTAGCTGATAAATGGGTTAACGGATCATAATAATGGGCATCCGCTCCATTCTGCGTAAGAATGATATCCGGCTTAAAATATTCGATTACTTTCCGTAAGGCAAGCTCGTAGCTTTCAAGAAAGGACTCATCCTCGGTAAATGCATCGAGCGGGACATTAAAGGAGAAGCCATAACCTTTCCCATTTCCGCGTTCATTGATATTGCCTGTTCCAGGGAAGAGATACCGCCCTGTCTCATGAATAGAGAGAGTGCAGACATCCGGGTCATCGTAGAATGTCCATTGTACACCGTCTCCATGGTGGGCATCTGTATCAACGTAAAGCACACGTGCATGATACTTCTCCTTCATATACTTGATGGCGACCGAGCTGTCATTATAGATGCAAAAGCCCGAGGCTTTTCCCCTGAATCCGTGATGCAGGCCTCCCCCAAGATTGACAGCATGCCGAGAGCGTCCTTCCAGGACTTCATCCACAGCAGCGAGCGTCCCTCCGACGAGCAGGGCGCTTGCTTCGTGCATATTAGGGAAAATGGGCGTATCCTCTGTTCCGATTCCATAATTGAGGCCTGTATCTGGGTCAAGCTTCCCTTCTCCAGCCTGCTTGATTGCTTGGATATAATCCTCATCATGGACAAGCATTAGCTCTTCGTCTGTGGCCATTCTAGGCTTGATGCAGTTCTCGAGTTTGAGTGCCCCAATCTGTTCGAGCAAATCAACAGTCAGCTGTAATCTTCGTTGATTAAATGGATGTGTATCATTGAATTTATAGCCTTGCATTTCTGGTGAGTAAACAAAGGAAGCCTCTTTCATGACTCCATCTCCGGCCCGGCAGGCCAAATGACCTCAAAACCTTCCTCGGAGAAGCTGTTAATGATTTTGGCGGGATTCATTGTCTGAACTCTTAAGACGAGAACCTTGCTTGCCGGTTCATCTTTATACGGATAAATGAAAATGCTGTTTACATTCGCATTATGCTTCTTAATGATGGCCGCTATTTGGCTCAATGTCCCCGGTCTGTTTTTTACCTTGACTTCAATTTGGGAGCCTGGCTGATTTGCACCGGTTAACTCCACATATGTATGAAGAAGGTCTGTTTCTGTCACGATACCAATCAATTTATTGTTGCTGACAACAGGCATACAGGAGATCCTTTGATCGTAAAAGGTATAGGCAATTTCCTCGACGAAATCGAGCGGGTGGGCGGTGAGGACGTCTTTGACCATAATATCACTGACTGGTCTCAATAAATCTTCCTTGTATTCATCTATGCGGAAGATAGAGGGAGTGGCCGAACGAATATCGACATCACATAAAAGGCCGACAAGATTCTGATGATCATCAATAATCGGAATATGCCGGATTTTCTTCTCTTTAACGGTCTCAATGGCTTGTTCGATGGTGGCGTCTTGCGTGAGCGTAATAACATCTTTAATCATGATATCTTCAATAATCACAGAGCGTGCCTCCTCATTAAAGGTGATGTCTTAATACATATACCGGTTCATAAACCTTAATTGATCAAACCTTTGGATGCTTTCGTTACTGACATTCTTTCCTATTCGGGCCATTAAGCAGTTTGCCGGATGGGAGCAGATCTCCGGGTCATCTGTTGCATACCACTCAAGACCTCCCGCACTCATCATACGCTCCATCATTTTGCGGTAATCCCAAACATTCAAGCCGCTTCCTTTTAAATCCCAATGCCAATAATATTCGGTAGTAATAATAATATAATTCTCCATATAATCATCCAGCATAGCGACCTGAAGCAAGTTCTTCCCGACAGAGGCGCCCCGATATTCCCGGATTACTTCAATCGCACCCAGCTCGAGTAAATCCTCCATCTTTCCCTCAGACCATCTTTCAAGCGGGTCTGGATAAAGATAAGTTACATAGCCGACAATGGTGTCTTCATCTCTTGCTATAATAATCCTGCCCTCAGGCAGGTCGCTGATTTGGATTAAGGCTTTATGCTGTTTTTCTGGTATTCGAAATGCGACAAGGCCTTCATGAAATTTGAGTTCCTTCAGGGTATCACCTGTCACTGGGCCTTCAATGATGAGCGGCCCGCGGGGAGTATCCAAGGTTCTCTTGTAATACGTTTTTTTATGTTCCATTCATACACCACCTAGGTCACTTAATAACGTTATTATACAGTACTTTATCGATTGCTTTTGGGCATGGATTTGAACTTTTTACGTCAGCAGAGCATTTATGAGAGGACCTAGGTGATATAAAGCGCTTACATAAATTGTCTAGACTGGTAATCAATCATTCAGCATAGTGCTACTCAAAATTGTAACATATTTCCTTAAGTTATCAAATTTTTTTAAAAATTGAGATAAATTGGGTTTTATACTATACTAGGAATATCTTTACATTTAAACGAGGGGGTAATGGTCAATGAAACTGGAAGCGCTTTCTGTCGAAAAGGGTCAATATAATTTAGCTGATTATGAGGAAACCTATCATCATTTTGACTGGAAGGAAGTCGAAAAGGAATTTTCCTGGCATGAAACTGGAAAGCTCAATGTCGCTTATGAAACAATTGATCGGCACGTTGAGACATTCCGGCGCAACAAGGTGGCACTCTATTATAAGGACCCTAACCGTTTTGAAAAGTATACGTTCAGTGAAATGAAGGATTTATCGAATCAGGCTGCAAATGTATTGAAAGAATATGGACATGTATCAAAGGGAGACAGGGTATTTATCTTCATGCCTCGAACACCTGAATTATATTTTGCAGCGCTTGGAGCGATTAAGCTTGGCGCCATCATTGGTCCTCTTTTCGAGGCATTCATGGAGGGTGCTGTGAAGGACCGGCTTGCCGACAGCGAGGCAAGCGTTATTGTGACGACGCCTGAGCTTGCAGGGAGAATTCCCGCAGATGACCTGCCGCATCTAAAGCATATATTCATCGTGGGCGAGAATGTCGAGGAGAAGGGGAAATACATTGATTTCCTCAGCAAGTTCAAGGGAGCTTCAAAGGAGCTTGAGGTTGAATGGGTAGACAGAGAGGATGGATTGATTCTTCATTACACATCCGGATCTACCGGCAAGCCGAAAGGGGTCCTTCATGCGCATAATGCGATGATCCAGCATATACAGACAGGAAAATGGGTGCTTGATTTAAAAGAAGAGGATGTCTATTGGTGTACCGCTGACCCGGGCTGGGTAACAGGTACAGCTTATGGAATATTTGCACCTTGGCTCAATGGGGCTTCATCCGTTGTCACCGGCGGCAGATTCTCGCCGGAAGCATGGTATGAAACAATTGAAGAGTTCCATGTCAGTGTTTGGTACAGCGCACCGACTGCTTTTCGTATGCTGATGGGGGCAGGGGATGAGATTGTCAAGAAATATAACCTCTCAAGCCTGCGCCATGTATTAAGTGTCGGGGAGCCGCTTAATCCAGAGGTCATTAAGTGGGGACAGAAGGTATTTAATAAACGGATTCATGACACATGGTGGATGACTGAGACAGGTGCCCAGCTTAT
The DNA here is from genome assembly GCF_054950035.1 of Gracilibacillus sp. Marseille-QA3620. NCBI lineage: Bacteria > Bacillati > Bacillota > Bacilli > Caryophanales > Bacillaceae > Gracilibacillus > Gracilibacillus sp. Marseille-QA3620. Next base: position 3,420,710 of record NZ_CM143102.1, on the reverse strand, counting down.
TTGTAATTATCCATGCATGGAAATTAAGCCTGGATCTATGGGGAAACCAATTCCGGGTGTTGTTGCTGCCATCGTGGATGACCAAGGCAATGAGCTTCCGCCGTACCGCATGGGCAATCTCGCCATCAAAAAAGGCTGGCCGTCTATGATGCGCCAAATCTGGAATAACCAGCAGAAGTATGAATCCTATTTCATGCCTTCAGGCTGGTACGTATCAGGTGATTCAGCATACATGGATGAAGACGGATATTTCTGGTTCCAAGGAAGAATCGATGATGTAATCATGACATCAGGAGAACGCGTTGGGCCATTTGAAGTGGAATCTAAGCTAGTGGAGCATCCAGCTGTTGCTGAGGCAGGTGTAATCGGCAAGCCTGATCCGGTCCGAGGAGAAATCATCAAGGCATTCATTGCCTTGAGGTCAGGCTATGAGCCGTCTGATGAACTGATTGAAGAGATTCGTCAGTTTGTGAAGAAGGGATTGGCGGCACATGCGGCTCCGCGTGAGATTGAGTTTAAAGAGAAGCTTCCGAAGACAAGAAGCGGTAAGATTATGCGACGAGTCTTAAAAGCATGGGAGCTGGAATTGCCAACAGGTGATTTATCGACCATGGAGGATTAAAAGAAAAACAAACCAGCCTGTCATGCTGACAGGCTGGTTTGTTTTTCATCCTGATACTCAATCATCTATTTCAATCGTTCCAGTACGGGCACTGATGGTGACCTCTTGAAGAAGGTTATCCGCCGTTTTTACCTCAACTTCATATTCATATTCGGATTTAGCTGGGTTATCCTCCATTTCAATATGCTTCTTGACTGTAAGGACTTCACCATCCACATAAGAAAGGGCAATCTCCTTTGCTTGGCTTTCTGTGTAATGATCATTTTGCTTCGCATAATAATAGCCTAATCCGGCATAACCCCCAATCAGAATAAGACCAAGCGCTGCGATGGAGCTTACTGTAAGGAGAATGGCCTTTTTCTTGTTTTTCATTTTCTCCTGTATTGTTTTAATGGATTCCTTCATGGTATTCTACCTCCGTTTTTATTATTTGCTCTTTATAAGAGCATGTATGGTCATAGGATTCCTTTCGCTTGGCATGGCCAGCATAAATGGAGGAAATCCTTAAGCTGAATAAATGATTTGTTTCTTTCTTTTTTCCTCCTCATCTTCATCATAAACAGGAAAGATTAAAGGAAGATTAATATGGTGAAAAAATATAACGTGGATTCCGGTTCCAGATTTTTTGTTTTCATCTTCCCTTAATGCAGGAATGGTATGATGAAGATAAGGATATTAGTAAGGGGGTCTTTGCATGAGGATTCTCATAGTAGAGGATGAACCAGATCTAAGGAAGGTATTGTTGAAAAGACTGAGTGCGGAGCATTACAGTGTAGATGCGGTTGATAATGGAGCAGATGCCCTTCATTATATCTCTATGGCAGAGTATGATTGTGTTCTATTAGATATTATGATTCCACAAATCAATGGCCTTGAAGTACTACGAAGGATTCGTGCTGATGAAAATTCCATGCCAGTTCTGCTTCTGACGGCAAAGGATGCGATTGAAGACAGGGTCATGGGACTTGATAGCGGAGCAGATGATTATTTAGTGAAACCATTTGCTTTTGATGAACTGCTGGCAAGAATACGTGTGTTAACAAGAAGGCCATTAGGTGCTGTGTCAAATATCTTTCAAGTAGATGACTTAAAGGTGGATTGCCATTCCCGCACTGTCACGCGCGGGAATGATGAAATCGAGCTGTCTAGCAAGGAATTTGCTATTTTAGAATACTTGATTCGTCATAAAGGTATCGTCCTTTCGCGTGAGAAAATTGAACAGCATGTCTGGAATTATGATTATGAGGGCGGGTCAAATATTATCGATGTCTATATTCGTTATTTGCGTAAGAAGATTGATAGCGGGCATGAGCATAAGCTGATTCAGACCGTGCGCGGAGCTGGATATGTATTGAGAGGCCAATCATGAAGAAATTATCAATCAAGATGAAGATAACGATTTGGTACACAGGCCTCATGATTCTTATTATGGGATTTGTGTTTGCATTTATTTGGCTGTTCGCTGGACAGGCAGTTACCTATCAAGCGGAGCAACAATTAAAGGAAGCCGCCATTGATGGCGTTGAAGAGATTCGCTTTCAGAATGGACATTACAAGCGGGATGATGACTTTGAATTCTATGACGATGGAGTGAGTATCTTAATTTATGACAATGCTGGAACCTTGCGGGAAGGCAGCCTGCCATCAGGCTTTACTGATCAAGAAATCGGATTGGCTCATGACCGTATCCAAACAGTTGTCAGCCAACAAACCGAATGGATGGTGTACGATTATGAGCTGATGCAGGATGGGCAGAGTGTCTGGATACGAGCCGTGATGTCTATCGATTCATTTTCGAAGACAATGAATATCATCTTCCTGATTGTCCTCATATCCATTCCGATCCTTATTCTATTGGCAGGATTCGGCGGGTATTGGATTACGAAAAAAGCCTTTAATCCGCTAGAAGAAATGAACCGTGCTGTCAATGAAATCAAGGAGGGAAAGGATTTATCTCAACGTATCCATTTGTCTGGTGCGAAGGATGAAATCCATGGGCTTGCTGATACATTTAACGGCATGTTTGAAAGGCTGGAAACATCCTTTGAGAATGAGAAGCAGTTTACGGCTGATGCATCGCATGAATTGCGAACACCGACTTCTGTCATCATTTCACAAGCGGAATATGCCCTTACCCAGCTTGACCATCCAGCTGAAGTGAAGGAAGCCCTTCAGTCCATTCTCAGACAGTCGACCAAAATGTCAGAGCTGATTAATCAATTATTACAACTGGCAAGGACTGATCAGAAGAACGCTTCTATTCAATATGAGCTTTTTGATATGAGTGAGCTGACTGAAATTGTTGCGGAGGAAATGCGGGAACTGGCAGACGAGAATGGCATTTCTGTTGAAATAGACATTCAGCCTGAGTTGAAAATAGAAGCTGACCAAACCTTGCTGATGCGCTTGCTCATGAACTTAATGATGAATGGGATTTCCTATAACAAGGAGAACGGCTATGTCAAAATTAAGCTCTATGAGGACGGAAATGATATTGTCGGGGAAGTATCAGATAATGGAATTGGTATAGCTGAGAGGGAGCAGGAGAAAATATGGGACCGCTTCTATCGCATTGATTCGGCAAGAACAAGCAGGGAAAATGGAAATGCTGGACTTGGACTATCAATGGCAAAATGGATTGTAGAAAAGCATCATGGAACCATTACGGTGAAGAGTCAAATCGGGAAGGGAAGCATGTTTCAGTTTAGGTTGCCAAAGAGGAGAGGTTAGTAAATATTATCGATTGTTTGAACCGGCGGGGAGTAGCCATTGGGCTAAACTTTCCGCTATATTTTGCGCTGCTGGACATCAAATGGTCTTTTCTTGCAGATTGAAAAGAGCAGCTGAACCAAGAGAAAGATACTTTCTAATTAAGAAAGGACCTAAATCGCTGGAACTAAAACTTTTAGATAGAAAATTGAGTCACATTTAATTGAACGGCGAAAAGGCCGGAGGAGTTATCTTGCGCATAGACAATAAATCAATCGTATTTGGTTGATGTTCTTTTAATATCATCAAACTCGTATAGTCGTTGAATTGGGACGGCGGCATGGCAGGCAATTAAAATAAAAAAGCTGACCCGAATATCCGTATAAGTTACGGAGCTTGGGTCAGCTTTTTACTTTTTAGAGATGCTTAAGCTGCTTCATCTTCTTTAGGTTCTGCAGATGCTGGCTCTGCAGCTTCAGCAGGTTCGTCAGCTTCTGCCGGCTTATCATCAGCTGGTTTATCATCAGCCGGTTTATCATCGGCTGGTTTATCTGCTGCTTCATCGTCATTTGTTTGTTCAGCTGGCTTAGGCTTTACATTTGGTTTGTTTTCTTCTTTTTTCTTATTGTCTTCCTTCTCTTCTTTTTTACTGTCTTCTTTCTTATTGTCTTCTTTCTTCTCATCCGCTTTCTTTTCAGTCTTAAATTCTATCTTATTGGACGGTTTTGAGACATTGCCGGCAATATCAACGGCAACAACATAGTAGCTTCCTGTTCCGCTCGATGTGAAGCTTCTACTGTCGTCTGCCTTGATGGCTGCGACCTTTTTGCCGTTTTGATAGACATAGTAGCCAATGACATCATTCTCGCCTGTCGTGCTCCAGCTGAGGGACTTGCCGTTTGCTGTAACAGCTGGGGCTCCTGGCGCTTTTCCATTATCGTTTAATGTAGCACCGCCGACGACCAGGTTTTTGAACGAATCTCCCTTCGGCATGATGGACGATTTATCTATTACATATTGTCCGCCAATACTGTTAAAGAAGTCCGCGCTTACCGCGATACCTTTTTCGGTGAACTCAGAAGGTGTTCCTTTATGGGCGAGATATTTCTTGCCGTTAATGAACACATAGCTTTCACTTGATGTTGGCATATTGCCGCCTCCTTTAGGGAGATGGCTTGCGTTAAAGTAATCGGATACGGTCAGCTGGGCGTTTGAACAGGCAGCTGAAGCCAATGTTCCCGTCAGCATACAGTAAGATCTCTTCACTATACCGCCAGGCATTTGATGCTGGCTTGATGGAGCTATCAGCTTCGGATTAACATCATAAGCTGAGTTAATCAGTTGGGCCCATAAGCTCTGGTTCCGCTGGGAATAGCTCATCCCGCCCGTTTCGACTGATCCGTTTGAGTCATAGCCCATCCAGACGCCGAAGGTCACATTTGGGTTAGTAGCCACAAACCAGGCATCACGGAAGCTTTGGCTCGTTCCGGTTTTACCGGCCCAGTCACTATAGAATTTCAGCTTGTTATTGATTCCGGCTGCTGTCCCAGATTTTAGGACATCCCGCATCATGTCTAGTGTCAGATAGGCCGTTTGAGGACTGAATACTTTCTTTGCCTTTGACTTATGCTCGAAGATGATATTTCCATCGTTATCTTCGATTTTCTCAATCATATACGCGTCTACGAATTCGCCGCCGTTGGCGAATGTGGCAAATGCATTGGTGTTTTCCTCAACTGTGACTCCTCTTTCAAGGGCTCCAAGGGAAGTTGATAGATTAGTATAATCAGCTTCAATCAATGAACTGAAGCCCATTTTTTTCAGGTATTCTGCCGGTCGGCGATTCAATATTTCCTTATATTGCAGCACGGCCGGAATATTGTAGGACCTTTTCAAGGCTTCCCTTGCTGTCGTCAGCCCTGTAATCCCGCCGCCAGCATAGTTCCCAGGTTTATAGCCATTGATGTTTATCGGCGCATTAATCAATGTCTTGGCAGGGTAGGAGACCCCATACTCGATGGCTGGCGCATACACCAATAATGGCTTCATTGTTGATCCGTTGGAGCGGACCGCCGCAGTCGCATGGTTCAGCTGCTCTCGCTCGAAATCACGTCCTCCGACAAAGCTTAGAATTTTGCCGGTTGAGTTCTCAATCAGAATGGCTCCTGTGTCAATCGGTTCATTGACGATTACAGTTTCCCCTGTTTCGGGGTCTGTTTTTTCCGCAGGGCGGGTTCCTTGATAATAGGAGAAATTCTTCGTGACTTTTTGCATATTGTCGTACATTTTTTTATCAATGGTTGTATGGATTTTATATCCGTTTTGCCTGATTGTTTGGTCAGCAAGATTGTAGTATTGCTGATAAAGGTCATCGTCTTCCTTTAAATCCTTTGCCTTGTATCCGTCTTTCTTGGCGAGAATAGGCATCATGATTTCAATGGCTCGTTTCTCTACCTCATACGTTAAGTAAGGATAGCGCTCTGTGGAGGAAGGCTGTCTTTTCGCTAAATGAGCCTTTACATCATATTTTAGCGCCTCATCATATTCCTTTTTCGTAATATCCCCATTATTGTACATCCGTTTCAGCACGGTTTTCATTCGGTTGAGTCCCGGGCTTATATCCTCCTTCACTTCCCCATATTGAGTGAAGGGTGTGTAGGAATAAGGGTTTTGTGGCAATCCTGCAATGAAGGCAGCCTGCGGCAGTGATAAATCTTTCGCATTAACGCCGAAAATCCCTTGTGCCGCAGTTTGAACTCCGGCAATATTTCGGCCGGATGAGTTGCGGCCAAATGGAGAGATATTCAAATAGGATTCGAGTATTTCATCCTTTTCTAGAAATTTCTCAAGGCGCATCGCCAATAAGATTTCCTTCGCTTTCCTGTCGAATGAAACCTCGTTTGTGAGGATTTGCTGCTTAATTAGCTGCTGGGTTAACGTGCTTCCTCCAGTCTGGACGGCTGAGCCAGTCACTTCTTGGAAGACAGCGCGCATTAAAGCCTTTGGTACGACACCATCATGCTTATAGAAATAGGCATCCTCTGTGGCAATCAAGGCTTTCTTCACGTGTTCAGATACATTCTCAAGCTTTACTTCCTGGCGCTCAAGGTCTGTGCGCAGCTTTCCTAAATACACATTATCAGAGAAATAGATCTCCGATGTTTCCTCGTAATTTAGCAAACTATTTTTTAATTGTTTTTCGCTGCGTACAGGCTCATCCTTTACAATGGAGGCAAAATAGCCTGCACCGACCCCACCGGCAAAAAATATGCCAATGATGGTGACGATTATAAATATAAGAACATAATTCCAGACGACTTGATATGTGATGCTTGCTTTCCGCTTGACCGTTGGCTTCGTTGCATATGAGTAGAGGGATTGGGCCCCTTTTTTAAGTTTGTTGAATATTTCTTCCAATTTTTCACACTCCTCTAAGAAATCATGTACATTATAGCATATCGTTGGAAAATCGTATAAAAGATTCTATTATTACCTGAAAGATGTCTAAAATGGGTTTGACAAGGGCAGGATAAATATGATAAAAATTTCATATCATCTATTCATTTAAAAAGCGATGCAATGACAGGAATCCAGTAGTTAATCCGTCCCTGTTTTAGAGAGCCGGTGGTTTGGTGTGAACCGGCACAAACGGTTTAATGAATTACCTCCTGTAGCAGCATTCGTGAAGGCTTTGCCCCCGAGGGCAGGCTGTGTAGCGTATGCCGGTTCCTTACCGTTATAAGGAATTAAGCGGCGGGAAAATGTGATTTATCCCGCAAGTTGGGTGGTACCGCGATTTATTCGTCCCTTCATATTTGTGAAGGGGCTTTTTTGTGTTCAATTTGCTGCACATAGTCGAAAAATGATTCATGCGGGCACATAAGAAAATGAAGAACTATGTTTAGCGTTTTTAACTAATAGGAGGAATGACAATGGATTTACTTCAGGATTTGCAATGGAGAGGCATTATTTATCAACAAACAGATGAAGAAGGCTTAAAGGAACAACTACAGAAGGAAGCAACATCTTTGTATTGTGGTGTTGACCCTACTGCAGATAGCATGCATATTGGTCACTTGCTGCCGTTCTTGACACTGCGCCGCTTCCAACAGGCTGGCCATAAGCCGATTATTCTTGTCGGCGGTGCAACCGGCATGATCGGTGACCCGAGCGGTAAAACGCAGGAGCGTCAATTGCAAACGGTTGAAGCTATTCAGCACAATGTTAAATGTCTGCAAAAGCAATTAGAGCGTATCTTTGATTTTGAAGGAGAAAACGGTGCAGTTATGACCAATAACTTTGACTGGATCGGCTCTCTTGATATGATTACCTTCCTGCGCGATTACGGGAAGCATATCGGAATCAACTATATGCTTGCAAAGGATACGATTGCTTCAAGATTAGATACAGGTATTTCTTTCACAGAATTTACGTACACCATTCTACAGGCCATTGACTTTAAGCATTTATATGAGAAGTATAATTGCAAAATTCAGCTTGGCGGGAGCGACCAATGGGGAAATATCACAACTGGATTAGACTTAATCCGCAAAACCCAAGGTGAGGGAGCGAAAGCATACGGCTTAACGATTCCGCTTGTTACGAAGTCTGATGGTACGAAATTCGGTAAAACAGAAGGCGGCGCTGTTTGGCTTGATGCAGAGAAAACAACTCCTTATGAGTTTTACCAGTTCTGGATTAACACAGCGGACCAGGATGTTGTGAACTACTTGAAGATCTTTACCTTCCTATCAAAAGAAGAAATTGAAGCGCTTGAAGCATCTGTTGAAACAGAGCCTCATTTGCGTAAAGCTCAAAAAGCATTAGCGGAAGAAATGACCCGCCTTGTACATGGGCAGGATGCGCTTGATAAAGCTATCAACATCACACAGGCATTATTCAGCGGAAATGTAAAAGAGCTAAGTGCGAATGATATTAAGCAAGGTTTCAAGGATGTGCCATCCTATGTACCGGCAGCTGACGAGGAGCTGACATTAGTCGAGCTGCTTGTTAATGCGAAAATCTCTCCATCTAAACGCCAAGCGCGTGAGGATATTACAAATGGAGCCATCAGCATTAATGGCGATAAAGTAACAGATCTTTCTTATGTAGTGTCTGCTGATGACCGGATTGAAGACCAATTCACCGTCATCCGCCGCGGTAAGAAGAAGTACACATTAATTAAATTTGCTTAATGTACAGATAAACCCAGAAGCTTAAATCAGCTCCTGGGTTTTTATGTTCAGTCTAACAAAAAAACCATCCCAAAAGGGATGGTTTTTCGTAACGGGCAGATTAACGAGAGTAGAACTCAACGATAAGTGCTTCGTTAATTTCAGCTGGAAGCTCAGAACGCTCTGGTAAACGAGTGAATGTTCCTTCAAGCTTGTCAGCATCGAATGTTAAGAAATCAGGTACGAAGTTGTTTACTTCGATTGCTTCTTTGATAACATCAAGGTTGCGAGATTTTTCGCGAACGCCGATTGTTTGGCCAGCAGTCAAACGGTAAGATGGGATGTCAACGCGACGTCCATCAACTAGGATATGACCGTGGTTTACAAGTTGGCGAGCAGCACGACGAGTACGTGCTAAACCTAAACGGTAAACAACGTTGTCAAGGCGAGATTCAAGAAGAACCATGAAGTTCTCACCGTGTTTACCTTGAAGTTTGCCAGCTCTATCAAAGATAGTGCGGAATTGGCGTTCGTTCACACCGTACATGTGACGAAGTTTTTGTTTTTCTTGCAATTGCAAACCGTATTCGGAAAGCTTTTTGCGTTGGTTAGGACCGTGTTGTCCTGGAGCGTAAGGACGCTTTTCTAGTTCTTTACCAGTACCGCTTAGGGAAATTCCTAAACGACGGGACAGTTTCCAAGATGGACCTGTATAACGAGCCATAAGTAGACTCCTCCTTGATTGTTTTTATTTTTGTAAAATAAAAACCGATGTTTACATACATTACTGCCATTTCATTTTCATGCACCTTCGCCCTAGCAGCAGCGGGTTACGAGATGCACCTCAATGACTTGAGGAATGAAATGAACGAATAAAGACGTGAACATAAGCTGCGATATTTTACACAAGGAGTATTGTATAATTTATTCATAGGGAAGTCAAGGTATTATCTTGTTATTGGAAAATGCGAACAACTAATGACGGATTATTTAGGTCGATTGTCATAGAACAAGAAGATCATGTATTTCATTAGAAAAACAGTTGAAATAGGATTAATAACTAAAAAGGACCATGCCGGCTTAAAGATAAAGGCAGACGTGGAATACGGATTGGCGTTTAGCAATTGCTTTCATGGGAAGGCTGGGACATAATTATTTCAGCCAATGATAACCCCGAATGATTTGATGATAGATTATCGTCAAATCATTCGGGTCTTTATTTGTTGTTTTCCGTGTAATAGTTAATTGTGGCTTTTTATTATTCATGACTAGTGGAAGGGAGAGAACCTATTTCCAACTGTTATTGAATAGGGAGAATAATTTACAATCATTCGTTTTTGAGGTTCATTTATTTAGTTATGTCCCAACCCCTTCTTTTTTAGAGGCTGGATTCAAGGATTGAAACGAAATGACTTAGACCTGTTTCATCTTCTTCATCAAAGCGTTCAAGATTAGGGCTGTCAATGTCAAGGACGCCGATTAAGCGGCCATCCTTCACGATTGGAAGAACAATTTCTGATTGACTGGCAGCATCGCAGGCGATATGTCCCGGGAAATCATGAACATTCGCTATGCGCAAGATTCTGCGTTCTGATGCCGCAGTGCCGCAAACGCCTCTGCCAAGAGGAATGCGAATGCAGGCCGGGAGCCCTTGGAATGGACCGAGAACCAGCATATCGCTTTCTTCCTCGTATAGGTAGAAGCCAACCCAGTTAACATCATTTAGAAACACATTTAAGAGGGCACTGGCATTGCTGAGGTTTGCCACGATATTAGGCTCCCCGGTAATTAACGCCTGTAATTGTTTGCCGACTAATTGATATTGCTCAGCTTTTGTACCGGTGTATTGTTCGACTTGAAACATCATATTTCTCCTTTCCTCCCTATATAGGGTATTGAAATCTATGCCAATCCTGTCTGTTTCATTCTTTTTGTCGAGAACTTATTGAAGGATATAGCCTCCTCAAAACAGAAGTAGTCCATAAGAGAGAATAACCTTTGTTTAGAAGGAGGGGAGTTTACGAATGGACAAGAATACTAAGACGAAAGATTCCATTATAGAAGCTGCTATCTACTTATTTTACATGAAAGGTTACTCTGCTACATCTATTCGAGATATTGCCAGGCGTGCAGGAAGCAATTCTGCTAATATTTCGTACCATTTTCAGCATAAGCAAGGCTTGCTGGAACATTGCTTTACGGACTTCTTTGAGGGGTATCTCACCGGCCTGGAGCAAATCGCGGAGCAATTGCCGCAGGTTGGTGCGAGGGAATGCCTCCTGCAGTATGCGAGCTTCTGTCTTCATTATTACCGTGAGAATTTCCTGCTTACAAGGCTGGTGCTGCGTGAGATCTCAGTCGACACAAGCTTGAACCGTGAAGTATACATGACCTATCTCTCGAAGGAAAAATTTCTCCTCAAGATGATTTTAGAGGAGGGGAGAAAAAGGAATGAGCTTCGTCCAATCTCCATCCCAATGTTTGTCACGAAACTAAAGGCCATGCTGAATGAGCCCTTTATCCATTCCCAATATTTCATGGAGGTATGGCATATATTCCCGAATGAGCCGCATTTCACGAAGGCGTATTTCACAGAAATCGAAACATTTCTGCATGAATGTCTGTTTCATACGATATACCGTGCGCCGATTGAGCTGGCTAAGGCTTGATGAAGGAATCACGAATACCCGGGTCAAGAGCATCCAGACCGCGCCCTAAATCAGACGGGTGATGCGAGTCAGAGCCGTATACGAGCGGGATGCCCATACTAGCTGCTTCCTCGAGGATGGCTGCAGGCGGATAAATATCTTCGCATAAAGGCTTGAACAGGCCGGCTGTGTTAACGTCGAGCTGGTAGCCCTTCTGTTTAATCAAGGGCAGAAGATCAAGCATCTGCCTAGTAGAATCATAACTGCTAGGATATTTTTTTTGGAATTTAGAAACAAGGGAAAGATGGCCAATCCGTTTTGGTTTGAACGGTCCGAGGTCGCTCATGATTGCTTTCTTCAATGTGCGGTAATAGGCATCATAGACAGCTTCGGTTGTGCCAAACCGGCTGATTATGCGCTCGAACTCTGAATCGCTGTAATCAAGGCAGAACCATTCATCCTCTAGCTGCAAGAAATGGACAGACAGAATGGAATCGGCCAGATTCGGTCCAATCGTGCTTAATAAATGTTTGGTTTCTTCCTCTTGCCCTTCAATATAATCAATTTCTAATCCAATCTTTATTTCAATCTTCTCCCCATAAGTCTTCTGATAGCCCTTCAAATCTGTTAGATAAGAACCGAGCTTGCTGATGTCCATTGAGCTGTCCTTAGTAGGAGCAGGATCGGAGAAGTGTTCAGGCAGCGGAGCATGCTCCGTAAAGGTAATCCCGCGGTATCCTAATTGGATTGCACGTTCGATATAGGCGTTGATTTTTTCACTTGTCCCATGGGGGCAGTAATGTGTATGTACATGACCATCATAAATATCCATGATTCTCCTCCTTTTCGACAAATTTTATTTGTTTCGAGAGTTTTTGGCAAAAGATAAGTCGTTTAGGATAACTTTTTGCAGAAAATATCGCTTTTTATGGTTAAAAAAAGCCTGTGCCATGTTATCATTAAATCATTGATATGAACTTATATACATAAATATTTGTCTCGTGTTGAATAGGAGGCTTCTTTATGAAGTATGTGATAGGGGGACTAGCGCTAATCTTTGTTGCCTTTATCGTCGGGATATTGGTAAGAAAGAAGCACTATAAGGAAATTGACAGACTTGCAGATAAGAAAATAGACATCATGAACAGGCCGATTGCTGAGGAATTGGCTCGTGTGAAGAGTCTGAACATGACCGGTCAAACAGAGCGGCTGTTTGAACGCTGGCGGCAGGATTGGGATACAATCCAGACCGAGCGGCTGGCAGAGGTGGAGAGTTTGCTCTTTGACGCGGAAGAATACACGGATAAATACCAGTTTAAGAAATCAGTGGCTGTCCAGCATGAGATTGATCGAATTTTGGACGAGACCGAGATTACGCTGGCCGCGATTCTCCATGAGTTGAATGATTTAATAGGCAGTGAAGAACAGAATAAGAAGCTCGTTGAGGAGCTTTTAATGTCCTATCGGGATGCGAAGAAGCATTTGCTCGCACACCGCCATACATTTGGGGATGCCGCTGAGCGTCTCGAACAGCAATTTGATGAATTAGCCGTTGAATTCCAGATGTTTAATACACAGACAGAATCAGGCGATTATTTAGAGGCGAGGGAGCAGGTGCTCTCCATAGAAGCCAAACTGATTGCCATTCAAGAGAAGATGGAAAAGATTCCGGATCTCCTGGCGAATTGCCAAATACATATTCCAAGCCTGCTGCATGAGCTGAAGACGGGATATACAGAAATGTGTTCACAGGGCTATCCGCTCAGCCATATTTATTTTGATACTGAGCTCGAGAAGATGGAGCAGCAGCTGGCGGAGGCCAAATCCCTCTTAAAGGAAACAAAAGCAGATGAAGCGACAGAGGAAGTTGAGAAGCTGAATGAAACGATCCAGTCCTTCTACGATCTTCTTGAGAAGGAGGTAATGGCCCGTCAGTATGTTCTATCTGTCAAGAATATGTACCAGCAGAAGCTCGACCAATCCATTGATCGTCTTGAGCAATTAGATGATGAAACCGAAGTGGTCAAACAGATCTACCAAATGCCGGAAAAGGAGCTCGAGGTCCGCACGAATATTGAAAAGACGTTAATCAATATTAAAGCGAAATGGGAGCTCTTGAAGGACAGGCTTGCTGAGGAAAAAACGGCCTACACGGTGTTAAAGGAAGATATAGTTGAGCTTGAGGCGAAGCTTGATGCATTAGAAAAGGCTCAGAAAGAATATGAAGAGAAGCTGAATGCCCTTCGCAAGGATGAACTTGAATCAAGGGAGACGATTCGCAAGCTTCAAAAGAATATGACAGAATCACTGCGGATGGTTCAAGAAAGCAACTTGCCAGGCATGCCGACCTCCTATGAACTGATGGTTGTCCAAGCAAAGGAGAGTCTTGCCGACGTGAAAGCGAAGCTGGATGAAAAGCCGCTGAATATGAATGCCGTCATGCATTATCTTGATATTGCGAGCGTCGCTGTCAGCCGGGTTCGCGAAGCGACTGAGCATTTGACGGAGCAGGTGCATCTTGCTGAGAAGGTAATCCAATACGGAAATCGGTATAGAAGACAATACCCATCCGTTGCAGCAGCCTTAAGTGATGCAGAGAACAAATTCCGTAATTATCAATATGAGGATGCGCTTGAGCAGGCAGCCACTGCGATTGAGCAAGTGGAACCGGGCTCATTGAAGAAAATCCAAGATTTACTGGAACAAGATCATAGTGCTAATTAGACCAGTCCACTTTGACCATGGACTGGTCTTTCCTTTGGATAGCGGTTCTTAAAGGTGAGAAAATAACGCTAAGTTGAAATCTGCAGCTTTATAAACCGGGAAGTTTATGCTACATTTTCTAATTGATAGGCTAGGGAAGGAGAAATCCAATGATTTATTTGGACAACAGTGCAACGACACAACCATATCCAGCCGTGCTGGATTCATTTATGAAGGTTTCAACTGGCTTTTGGGGAAATCCTTCCTCGCTCCATGGGTTTGGAGGAAAGGCCGAACAATTGCTTGCGAAGGCACGTGAACAAGCCGCAAATATGCTGGGGGTGAATCCAGCAGAGATTATTTTTACCTCTGGAGGTTCAGAGAGCAATAATCTCGCTATTAAGGGGGCGGCCCTGCAATACAAAGGCCGGGGAAAGCATATTATCACATCCTCTATTGAACATCCCTCCGTGCTTAATCCGACAGAGCAGCTGAAGGATTTAGGGTATGAGATTACCTATCTGCCGGTGGATGAAGTTGGACGTGTATGTGTGAATCAATTAAAGGAAGCGATACGGGAAGAGACGATTCTCGTTTCGATTATGCATATCAATAATGAGATAGGATCTATCCAGCCAATCGAAGAAATAGGGGAGCTGCTGAAGCAGTATCCAAAGATTCTCTTCCATGTAGATGGCGTACAGGGCTATAGCAAGGTGAATCTTTCCTTGAGCCGTTCCCATGTAGATCTGTATTCATTATCAGGTCATAAGATACATGGATTGAAGGGAACGGGCCTTCTGTACAAACGGGAGGGAATTAAGCTATCTCCTCTCATTGCCGGCGGAAACCAGGAGGCGGGATTCAGGAGCGGGACAGAAAGTGTGGCCGGAGCCGTATCATTAGCTAAGGCGATGCGTCTTGTGACGGAGCACAGTATGAAAAGTCTTGAAAGGATGAAGGGGCTGCAAGCCTATACGATGAGCCGGCTGGCAGAAGTAGATGGCGTTGTCATCAATACGCCTCAGAACGGGGCCGCACCGCATATTATTAATTTTTCAATTCCAGGCTTAAAGTCAGAGGCATTTGTGCATACGCTTGAGGATGAGGAGATTTATGTTTCTACGACAAGTGCCTGCTCCTCAAAGAAAAAAACAATGAGTCATACATTGCTTCAAATGGGCAAGAGCGAGAAGATCGCCAGCAGCTCAATCCGAATCAGCCTTCATTTTGATTTGGAGAAAAAAGATATCGATCAGGCCGTTTCCGCAGTGGACAAGGCCATTCAAATGTTAAGTGAGGTTAGTAAAAAATGATTAAATTTGACCATATTGTCGTGCGTTACGGGGAGATAACCTTAAAGAAACGAAACCGTAAAAGCTTTATCACCCAACTGAAGAAAAATGTGAAAAATGCCTTGATGGATTATCCGAATGTGCGGATTGAAGCGCAGCATGAGCGCATGTATATTCATTTAAACGGTGCGGGCCATGAAGAGGTGATTGACCGTTTGAAAAAAGTATATGGTATTTCCTCTTTAAGTCCAGCCCTGAAAGTGGAAAAGGAAATTCCGGCCATTCAGGAATCGGCACTCTTCTATATCAACAACCTTTCAAGAGATATTGAGACATTCAAGATTGATGCAAAACGGGCTGACAAGACATTTCCTTATTCAACCTATGACCTGAATGGGCTTGTTGGCGGATATTGCCTCCAGCATAAGGAAGGCTTGAAGGTAGATGTGCATAATCCGGATCTGAAGCTCCGTGTTGAGGTACGTAAGGATGCTGCCTATATTACGGGTGAGAAGATTGCTGCTGCAGGCGGTTTGCCAATCGGGAGCAGCGGTTCTGCGATGCTTATGCTAAGCGGCGGCATTGACAGTCCTGTTGCAGGATTCTTAACGATGAAGCGAGGCGTGGAGATTGAATGCGTCCACTTCTACAGCCCACCGTTCACGAGTGAACGCTCTAAACAGAAGGTCATTGATTTGGCGGAGAAATTAGCAGAAGTGAATGGGCGGATGGTGCTGCATATCGTTCCATTTACCGAAATCCAAAAGCTCATCCAAAAGCAAATCCCGGATAATTATACGATGACAACAACACGCCGGCTTATGCTGCGTGTCACTGATGCGATTCGGGAACAGCGCAAAGCCCTCGCTATCGTTACCGGAGAGAGCCTAGGTCAGGTGGCCAGCCAGACGATGGAGAGTATGTTTACAATTAACGAAGTGACGAATACACCTATTCTTCGTCCTCTATTAGCCATGGACAAAACGGAAATCATTGAGATTGCCGAGCGAATTGGCACGCATGACATCTCCATCCGTCCGTTTGAGGATTGTTGTACCGTCTTCACGCCGGCCAATCCTAAGACAAAGCCTAGAAGAGAGAAGGTTAATCATTACGAATCCTTCACGGATTTTGAACCATACATCCAAGAAGCTGTAGAAAAAACAGAGACCATTATCTTCAGCAATAAGGAGAAGAAGAAGGAAGGAACAACGGACGAGCTGTTCTAAATCGAATTTGTGAACAATTACCATATTAGGTTTCGCATATCGGCATGTGTTTTGACACACTCTATACTCACAAGGAGGTGAAAAACACATGTCAAACAACTCAAACAACCTTTTGGTACCAGGAGTAGAACAAGCTCTTGATCAAATGAAATACGAAATCGCTTCTGAGTTCGGAGTACAACTTGGAGGAGAAACAACTTCTCGCGCTAACGGTTCCGTTGGTGGAGAAATCACAAAACGCCTTGTCCAAATGGCAGAGCAACAATTGGGTGGAGGTTACTCCCGATAATTTCATACAATTGGCTACAGAAAGCGGACCTATGGTCCGCTTTCTTCTTGTTTCGGGGAGTAGACAAGAATAAAATCCAATATAAATAATAAAAATATTCCAAAAATCATGTATAATAGCTATGGTTACCATAAATTGTTAAAGGGAGTGGGGAGTTTGACTGAGAACCTGATTGCACCTGAGCAATACAATTTAGTGGATGAGATTGAGAAGTATGCAAAATATGAACGTAGAAAAGCGCTTATTTGGAGAAATGAAAGCGGTTTAACAGAAGAGGTGACGTACAAGGAGCTTATGAGGACAGTTAATAAAACAGCAAATGTCTTCCTCAGTGAAGGGCTCAAGGCAGGCGATAAGATGCTGATCATGGTACCGAGGCTTATAGAGGCGTATACGGTTTATTTAGCGGCATTAAAGATTGGGCTGGTGGTCATACCATGTTCAGAAATGCTTCGCATAAAGGATTTACAATATCGAATTGACCATTCGGAAGCAAAAGCTGTGCTGGTACATAAACCATTTGTGGATACCTTTAAAGGCTTATCATCCAAAGAAACATTACATAAATTTATCATCAATGGCCAAGAAGAGGGATGGATCGAGCTTGACGACAAAATCAAGCATGCGGATAGCCTTCTAAAGACAGCTAAGACAAAGCGGGAGGATATGGCCTTTCTATCCTATACATCCGGTACCACTGGGCAGCCAAAAGGTGTTGTTCATACACACGGGTGGGCTTATGCCCATTTACGGACGGCAGCGAGCAATTGGCTCGCGATTGAAGAAGAGGATGTTGTTTGGGCAACGGCGGGGCCAGGCTGGCAGAAATGGATTTGGAGTCCGTTCCTGTCTGTGCTAGGTTCAGGAGCTACGGGTTTTGTTTATAACGGGAAATTTGAGCCTAAGAAATATCTTCAGCTGCTTGATGACTACTCCATTAATGTCCTATGCTGTACACCGACAGAATATCGATTGATGGCCAAGGTCGATCATTTATCAGATTATAAGCTGCAGCACCTTCATAGTGCTGTCTCAGCAGGCGAGCCGCTGAACCGGGAAGTCATTGATACATTTCGGACTCATTTTGGTGTGACCGTCCGGGATGGCTATGGACAAACAGAGAATACGCTCTTGGTCGGTGTAACGAAAGGGATGGATGTTAAACCAGGCTCAATGGGCAAGCCGACACCTGGGAATAAGGTCGAGGTAATTGATGAAGAGGGCAGCCCATGTGCAGTTGGCGTAACAGGCGATATTGCCGTGCATATAGAAACACCAGCTCTTTTTAAGGAATATTATAAGGACCCTGAAAGAACATCGATGCAATTCAGAGGAGATTATTATATAACAGGCGATAAAGCAAAAAAAGACGAGGACGGATACTTTTGGTTTGAAGGGCGCAGAGATGATATTATCATCAGTTCAGGCTATACAATCGGCCCGTTTGAGGTGGAGGATGCGCTCGTGAAACATCCGCATGTAAAGGAATGTGCGGTTGTAGCGAGTCCTGATGAAGAGAGGGGACAAATCGTCAAAGCTTTTGTCGTATTGCGGGAAGATGCCCCGGAGCCTTCCGATGAGCTGATTAAAGAACTGCAGAACCACGTGAAGGCAATGACCGCACCGTACAAATATCCACGTAAAATCTCTTTTGTGGAGGACCTTCCAAAAACGATCTCAGGAAAGATTATGAGGGTCGAATTAAGGAAGCTGGAAGTAGAAAACCAGAAGGCATAGACATAAAAGAAGCTGATCTTTGGCCCGCTTTCGAGTGGACTTAGGTCAGCTTTGTTCGTTTGGATATGGTAAGCGGAGGAGCAGTCTTCTCATAATAGTGATTGAAAAAGCTCCTGTTATCTCAATATCGACATAAAATCTGGATACTGTTGCATTGCATAAAAACACTATGCGCCAAATAAAAAACAGGTGAAAAGATGTTTTTCACCTGTTTCATTCGTTTATAGGAATGTCCGCTGAACCTTTTCCCAAAAGGAGTTGTCGCGCAGCTTGACGGTTTTAATCGTGCGGCCGCTAAGGCGGAAGTCCAATTGTTCGATATGCTGGATACTCATGGCCTCATTGTCCATTCCAATGACCGGATAATCATCACCCGTTTTAGAAAGACGGAGTGTAAGTACGCGGTCGCTTCCGAGAATGAAGGAGGAGCCTAATGTCCGGTAATGGTTATTATTCATGGATGCGATTTCGCTTACCTGCATACAATGCAATGTTGGGTCAACGACAGCTCCGTTAAGGGATTTATTGTAGGCGGTCGAACCGGTAGGGGTTGCAATAACCATCCCATCCCCGCGGAATGTCTCAAACGGCTGACCATCAATATCAACTTCGATGACAAAAGTTTTGATCAAGGAGGAGCGGAAGGAGCATTCATTCAAGCAATCGAAGCTGTACTCATTGTCAATGGTCACTTCAATGGTCGGGTACTTTCTAACCTCAATGACAGATCTGGTGACAGCGTCAACCATCTTTTCTGTATCATCAATATAAAAATCACAGTACATATTTAATTTTTTGTTAAGGGATATCCCTGCATAGAGGCAATCCTCCCGGAAATCCGTCTTGCGGACGGCTTGCAGGAATGTGCCGTCATCACCGATGCTGACAATGATATTTGCTTCCGCAGGGTTCTCAACAGTTTTGAACCCGTATTTATCTGTGTTTGCTTTAATGGTCTCAATTCTTTCGAGAATATCCTTGTCTTTCTTGTGATAGAAATAGATATTTTTACGGTTGTCCATTTAGCGAAACCTCCTTAATAGGCAGTACATGCTGAATTCTTAGCAAATTCAAGTTTGCCCAACATCGACATGTTATAATAATTTTATCAGGAAAATAAGAAGATTCAAACTTTGACAGGGGGAATAATGTGTGAACAAAAAAAGATGGCTTAGCTTAGGGATTGCAGCAGTTATTTTCTTCGCATCAATCTTAATGAATTCGATTTCCTTGCTGGCTTCTTCAGATGACAAAGTTATGTCCGAATTCTTCGAAGCGGAAGAAGAAGTCATTGAGGATGGAGATTATGAGCAGAAAATTGTCGTCCTGGATATCGATGGAACGATTGCTGATACAGGTGAGGAGTCCTCACTCCTATCCACGGGCGGATATAATCATCAGGCATTGCTTAAACATTTAGATACCGTTGCTGAGGATGATACAATCGGCGGGCTTGTACTTGAAGTGAATTCACCTGGAGGCGGTGTCCATGAGAGTGCGGAAATCCACCGGAAGATTCAGGCGGTCAAAAAAGCTGGAAAGCCAGTGTATGTAGCCATGGGCTCAATGGCTGCTTCAGGCGGGTATTATGTCTCAACGCCAGCAGATAAGATTTATGCAAGTCCAGAGACATTAACGGGGTCACTGGGTGTTATCATGCAAAGCTATAATTTTGAAGGCCTTGCCGAAAAATACGGGATTGATTTTGTTACGATTAAGAGCGGGAAATTCAAGGATATGGGAAACTCCTTCCGTGATATGACCGATGAGGAAAAGAAAATTCTCCAATCTTTAGTGGATAACTCCTATAATCAATTCGTGAAGGTAATTGCAGAGGGAAGAGGCATGTCTGAAGAGGAGGTCCGTAAAGTGGCGGATGGCCGGATCTATGACGGCCGTCAGGCGAAGGATTTGAATCTTATTGATGAGCTTGGCTATATCGATGATGCTATTGCCGGCATGAAGAAAAATGAAGACCTGAAGGGTGCAGCTGTTGTAAAGCTGACAGATACAATTGGGTTTGGCTCCATGCTGAATTTAAAGCTCACTCAATGGGTTGGAGGTAATAATGAGGCAGGTATCATTAAAAGCATCATGACCGAAAATCAATCTCCGCAAATGATGTACCTATATTCTGGAGAGTAAGGAGGCACGGGAATGACGGATATTCATGAGAACAGCTTGAACGAGCAAGATACACATATACAGGCGGCCGAGGATTTCTCCCCAGAAGGGAAGGGGCTGACCCGTGCCGGTTTTTGGATGAGGTTTTGGGCGTACATAATTGATTTTCTGATTGTAGGGAGCATCAGCCGGCTTTTTATCAAGCCGATTTTCCGGCTGCTCGATATTCCCATTGACAGCAGCGGAATTTTATCGCCGTATACGGTGGTTGATTCAATTGTCTTTTTCGGATATTTTTTCATTATGACGTTTATTTTTGCCCAAACATTAGGGAAAATGGTGATGGGACTGCATGTTACTTCGCTGACTCAAGATAAGCTGGATTGGAAGACGGTATTGTTCAGGGAATGGATAGGAAGATATATTTCAGCCTTCTTCCTGCTTGGTTATATTGTCGTAGCCTTTAACCCGCGCAAACAAGGCTTCCATGATATGTTCAGCGATACAGTAGTCGTCCTTGATAAAGAGCGCTAGAAAACAACTATCAAAAACCTGCCTGTTGATAAAACAGGCAGGTTTATTTTTTAGGCGGACTGTCCATACTGATTGGTTGATAAGTCAGGGGGGTTTGGTTTGGTCATTCTATCTATTTGCTTACTTGTATTGTTCATAGTGCTGATCTGTTTCATCCTATCGACTGTTACCTTGTCTTTTCGATATGAAAAAACGATTCATAAAAATGAGCTTGAAATCAAGGTACAGATGTGGTGGGGAATGCTTCATTATGGGAAAAACATAAAGCTGGGAGAACCGATGGCAAACGAAAAGAAGGCTGAATCTGAAGAAGGACAGGAGGAGGAGCAGCCGCTTGATGAGATGGACGGGTCCTTCCATGCGCTCGCTAAATTATTATCTGATTTGAAAGAGTACAGGGCCGCGACAAAGGAGGTAACGACTGATATTCGATTGACCAATCTGGAGATCTCCCTGTCCTATGGAACGGGAAATGCACCGACAACGGCGATGGCAACGGGCATATTATGGGGGATCGTTGGTACAGGCATTTCAATCATTGGTCGTTATTTTCAACTGGAGGTTGTTCCGAAAACCGAGGTCGTTCCTTATTTCATGATGAAAAAACCGCTTGAGCTCTATGTTGGATGCATAGGAAAGATCAGAATGGCAAACGCTATAAGGGCAATATGGAAATTAGCTCGATTTATGCAAAGCAAGAAGCAGCTGCATAAGACTGGCGGAAAAAGCCATAAGGGCAAAAATCAAATGGCCTAACAGGAGGTTATCATATGTCTAATCATCCAATTGGCGGATTAATGAATTCGGCGATGGAAAACTTAAGAAGCATGGTAGATGTCAATACTATTATTGGCGATCCTGTCGAAACTCCGGACGGAAGTGTCATTATGACTGTATCGAAGGTGGCATTCGGGTATGCGGCAGGCGGCAGTGATTATCAAATCAGCGGCCCTTCAGGAGAGGATCAAAGACATCCATTTGGCGGCGGAAGTGCTGGCGGTGTCTATATTACCCCAATTGCTTTCTTGATTGTCAGCTCTCAAGGAATTAAAATGCTGCATCTAGATGAAAATACCCATCTAATCGAAAAATTGATGGAAGCTACTCCTGTTGCTGTTGATAAGGTTAGCTCCATGTTTTCGAAAAAGGGAAAAGGAATGCAGAATGATCAGCAAACATCTGGTATAGACAGCATGGATTAAGAGAACGAAAAAAGACCGCATCTTTTTAGGAGATGTGGTTTGTTTTTGTGAGAATAAAAATCGTAGCTTTTTACAAAGGGAAGATGAAACCCTATACTTAAAGAGGAATGAAAAAATTCAGACGATTGAGGAGGAATTAGTATGGCGAACGTGACGTTTAAAGGTAATCCGGTTACATTAGTAGGGACAGAAGTAAAAGTGGGTGACAAGGCACCAGATTTTACTGTGCTCGCAAATGATTTATCCCCAGTAACGCTGAAAAGCTCAGAAGGGAAAGTTAGAATTATCAGTGTCGTTCCTTCTCTCGACACAGGTGTATGTGATGCGCAAACCCGCAAATTCAATGAAGAAGCATCTAAACTAGATAATGTAGAAGTTATTACGGTCAGTGTTGACCTGCCATTTGCGCAAAAACGCTGGTGTGCGGCAGCTGGTCTTGAGAATGTCGTAACGGTATCCGATCATAAGGATTTATCCTTTGGAGAGGCATATGGCGTATATATTAAAGAGTTACGTTTGCTTGCGCGCTCTGTATTTGTCGTAGACAGTCAAAATACAGTTACATACGTAGAATATGTACCTGAAAGCACTGACCATCCGAATTATGAAGCGGCAATAGAAGCAGCAAAAGCAGCTAAATAAGCAGCTTAAGTGTCCTAATTCAGCATGAACAAGAGGAATCCAGGAAGGTTCACATTTGAACCGATATGCCTGGATTCTTTTTTTTTGAGTTGCAGCTGTTATAGCACATTCATTCAATAGAGGTTTATTCAAGTCAGAAAAGGTGATACTTGTTCTTTATAGGCTGTAATACTACAATGAGGAAAGAACTAGAGGACAAAGTTGGAGGAAATGTTATGAATACAACAAATGTTGAACAAATATATGAGGTAATTACAAGTACTGCGAAGGTTATCCAAGAGGAATTAGGCGGTACAGAATTAGAAGCAATTGCTGAAACAGGAGAGAACCTCTTCCAAGGCGATGTGCTGCAGGATGAACTTAGTGAGATTGCCGTCAAGAAATTGAAGAAGGCATATCAAGAAGTCCATCTTGATCAATACAGCAAGGAAGATATCCGAAAAGGATGGCAACTAGCCATTTTGAAAGCGATGCGCACACATGTACAACCGAATCATCAAATGACACCTGATGCAATCGGATTTATGTTCGCCTATCTGCTGGAGAAATTCACCGCCAAACAGGAATCGCTGTCAGTCCTAGACCCGGCAGTTGGTACAGGTAATCTTCTCTTTTCAGTCATGAATGCTTTAAGCGGCAAGGAATTGAACGCGACAGGCATTGAGGTAGATGAAACATTGGTGAAGCTCGCCTATTCAGGTGCGAACCTGCTCGGAATGCCTGTCCATTTCTTGCACCAGGACAGCCTGCAGCCATTATTCATTGATCCTGCAGATGCCGTCATATGTGATCTGCCAGTAGGCTACTACCCGGATAACGAGCGTGCGAAGGACTTCAAGGTAAGAGCGAAGGATTCCATGTCCTATGCACATCACCTATTCATTGAGCAGAGCTTTACCTATTCCAAGGCTGGGGGCTATTTATTCTTCCTTGTACCAAATGATCTGTTCAATACAGCTGAAGCGCCTGCTCTGAATCAATTCATCCATGATCACGGTTATATCCAAGGACTTATCCAATTACCAGAGAGCATGTTTAAAACCAAGCAGTCTGCCAAGAGCATCCTTATTCTGCAAAAGGCTGGTGAAGGAGTGAAAGCACCAAAGCAAGTCCTTCTCGTCAATATGCCGAAATTATCCGATAAACCTGCGACAGCTGCCATGCTGACGAAGATTGATAACTGGATTAAGGCAGAAAAATAAAAAAGAATCCACTCCTGTAAATGATGTATTTTTTAAAATCTGTTCGAATTATTTGAATAAAATAAATTCTTGTGTGAAACCGATAACATAAAAATAATTTTGTTGCTAGAATCGGGTTACAATGGTTTAATGAGATTTGAAAGTTGATTTTAAAATTATATCAGTATGCATAAATTATAGGAGCTGTGATTTAAATGTCTAAAATTATCGCAATCAATGCGGGTAGTTCCTCATTAAAGTTTCAGTTATTTGAAATGCCTGAGGAAAAAGTAATCACAAAGGGAATTGTAGAGAGAATCGGATTGGCTGATTCTATCTTCTCCATTACGGTAGATGGTGACAAGAAAACCATCGTAACGGACATTCCTGACCACTCTGTGGCTGTTAACCTTTTGTTGGAAAAATTAACAGAACACAAAATCATCAACTCACTTGATGAAATCGACGGAATCGGTCACCGTATTGTACACGGTGGTGAGCTCTTCACGGATTCTGCTGTTATCACGGATGAAGTACTTGCACAAATCGAGCAGCTTTCTGAGCTTGCTCCACTTCACAATCCAGCAAATGCGACTGGAATCAGAGCGTTCCGCGAAGTATTGCCAAACGTTCCTGCAGTTGCTGTGTTTGATACTGCATTCCACCAAACAATGCCTGAGTCTTCTTACCTTTACAGCTTGCCATACGACTATTACAAAGAATATGGCATCCGTAAATACGGCTTCCACGGCACATCTCATAAATATGTGTCAGAGCGTGCAGCAGAATTGCTTAAACGTCCGCTTGAGCAGCTTCGTTTGATCTCTTGCCACCTTGGTAATGGTGCAAGTATCACAGCAATCGAAGGCGGTAAATCCATCGATACAACAATGGGCTTCACTCCACTTGAAGGGTTAACAATGGGAACTCGTTCTGGAAGCTTAGACCCTGCGTTGATTCCATACTTGATGGAGAAAACAAACAGTTCGGCTGAAGAAGTACTTGAAATCCTTAACAAGAAGAGCGGTATGCTCGGCGTTTCCGGATTCTCAAGTGACTTGCGTGATATCGAGGATGAAGCAGAGAAAGGAAACGCTCGTGCTGAGCTTGCTCTGTCTAAATTCGCTGACGGTATCCACAAATACATCGGTTCTTATGCTGCAAAAATGAATGGTGTTGATGCTATCATCTTCACAGCAGGTATCGGTGAAAACAGTGCGGAAATCCGTGCACGTGTTCTTCACGGCCTGGAATTCATGGGCGTGTACTGGGATAAAGATGCGAACAACGTGAGAGGCGAAGAGAAATTCGTTAACCACCCATACTCTCCAGTAAAAGTTATCATCATCCCAACAGATGAAGAAGTCATGATTGCTCGTGACGTTGTGCGTTTAACAAAATAATTGATTACTATAAAGGACTGTGAATAATGCATTCACAGTCCTTTTTGTATATCAAGATGCCGATGTTTTGGATCTTAGCCCTTTATGGCTATATCCTTGCATATGTTCGTTCCTAGGAATCTATTATGGATAAAATGGATTGGATATAATGAAGGAGTAAAACGAACCGTAGGGTTAGAAGATGAGGGCTCAAAGTCTAGGCCTTTTTGTTACAAAAAAACAGGTGAGGTCAGAACTATGCAGCAGACAGCCTACTGAAAGAAGGTGAGCCAATGAACTTCAGGAAAATCCCTAGAGAGTGGGAAGGAGTTCATTGACTGGTCTTTCAGCTAAATAGAAGCGTTTCTGTGAAGAGTATGCTATTTGTCATAATGACTCCTCGGCTATATGATGAGAAATTCGACTTAGTGCAACAAATTAGAGAGGAGTTAGGGTTGGAATGTTTGGGCATAAAATAGCCCGGATTGGCGGGGCAAGAACTGGCAAAGATTCAGCTGCCTATTATCCAGGGGCTGTTATGGTCATGAGTGTTTCGCTTTTGGTGATGGGGTAAGAGAGTTCTCAGGAACTTTTTAATGTCATTTACTATGGGCTTCTGCCGTTTGGCTTAGTCGTTTTTGTTGTCATGCTATACAAAGGACAATTCTTAGAGGCATTTATTTCCTGTTGTGTGTTTACTTTAGTTGGTGCTTTAATTATGCAGGATAAATTTAAATAAGGAGGAAAATGAAATGAAACTATATCTAGCAAGTCCATTTTTTAATGAGCAAGAGCTTGAAGCTGTTCAAGCTGTTGAGGAAATTTTGAAAGAGAAAGGGATTGACTTCTGGAGTCCTAGATTGAATCAGCTTGACCAATTTAAGGCAGGTTCTCAAGCCTGGTCAATGGCTATCTATATGAATGATATTAAAGCTCTAGACTTCTGCGATGGGACTATCATGGTTTATCACGGAAACTACTCTGACTCAGGGACAGCTTTTGAGGCTGGCTATACAATTGCAAGAGGGAAGAAGTTGATTGTCGTTCATGTTGGGGATGATTCTAACTTAATGGTACACACTCCAGCTATTGCAAACTTGACTCTTGAAGAGCTGAAAGATTATGACTTCAAGAAGCTTGAGGCTATCGAGTATAAAGGGAAAATGTTTTAAGGAAGCTGTCTTTGACAGCTTTTTTATTTGGTTGCTTTCGTAAAGTTAGTTGGGATGCGAAAACAGCCACCTCCATAAAGAAAGTGGCTGTACTTGCTATTAAGCTAAAGCCCCTTTTACTTTAAGTACATTGTTTCACAAACTTAACTCACAAATTTCATTTTTCCGTTTGCCTAATAAAGAGTTCAACAGAATAAGGTATTATTCCTTCTTGGATTAATGCACCTGTTAACAAAGAATAGAGGATTTAAAATTATATATATAGAATTATTAATCTATAACAAAATCTTAAGCAGGAGGATTTCATATTGGAGATTCAAGTAATTAGTTTAATCCTAACTGTGTTATTTTTATTTATCTTCCCGAAAACTAGAGCCTTTTATATCAAATTGTTGGATTTTAGCGTATTAAAAAGATTAAATACATACGTAATTATTTTTATGGCTTTATTACTCATTTTTATTTCAAATTTATTTATTTTTAATAGGAGCTTATCTGCGACATTCGATTATCTCACTAATTCATATTCAAGAACGGGAACAATGATGTTAGATACATACGAGTTGGTTCTATTTATAATCAATTTGACACTTTTGCTGCCTATCTTTGAAGAATTGGTATTTAGAGCTCCCATCTCCATTTGGGCAAATAAACTTCCTAGTTACCTCATTACCTTATTCATTTCTTCCGTTTTATTTGGTTTTACCCATCCAGAATACCCTCTGTTTGGTTTTATATTAGGTATAGCGTTCGGCTTAGTATTCAGATTTACAAAATCTTTAATTCCAGCACTCCTAACGCATTTCTTATGGAATGTATTTACTTTATTCTATTATAATTACATTTAAGTACATACTATGAGATAACATACCAACTTGAGCTAAACTGCCCTTTACTTCCATAAGGTATTCAACAGAAAAAGGTATTAATCCTTCTCCACATTAGTTCTACAAAGAAATTATATATTACCTACAATATCTTCTGGTCCCCATATTGCTAAACTATCATTAGGACAAGCAACTATTTCCCAATGCTCACCTTCTTCAGAATCCATAACCCCTACTTGCCAACTCTCGTACTGCTCATTCTGACCCCATATAAACAAAACTTCACCAGAGTCAAACGTTAAGAATAAATGTGGACTTTCAACACCTAAAGAAACATCTACAATTTGTTTTAATCTCAATTCACATAACAACTTTAAAGATTCAATCGGATCCTGTTCAGATAATTCGTTTAATAATGGAATTTTCTTAGGCATCAACTCAAATAAACCAATTGGACTCTCAATATTAATGTAAATTTGACCATCTATTCGATTTGAATTATTTTCACTCTCCGAAAGAAGTAACCTTAATCCATAAAAATTAAGTCCCTCTAGCCTTGTTCCTTTACATAAAAACTGTAAAGTTTGTAAACCAGCAGTTCTTTCTGCTTTATTAATATTTAACACCCCTTTTATCTAAATCATATTTCCTTGTTCAACTAACCTGTCCCTCGCGTGGTTTTCTTGGCTTTTTTCTATAACATTTCTGGATATTAGAGTAAAGTCCCCGTAGTTCAACAAGAACTAATCTCTCTTTCTCAACAATAAATAGAAAACAAAACCACTAAGAGTAAATATAAACGTACCAGCAAACACTTCTCCTAATGAGACACCTATTTGATCAGTATCACCAGTTGTCTGTTTAATCTCATTTACTGTCCACCAGTTATCAATTGAAGATTCATATATAGCGAAGTATAGCCATATTAAATAACAGAAGAAAACCAATAAAAAAACACCGATTTTTCTATTCAAAGCATTCCCCTTCTTCAATAAATGTCTTTATAAAAACAGTAACACTTATTGAGCTAAACTGCCCTTTTCTCCAATAAAGAATTCAACACAAAAAGGCATTAATCCTCCTTGGATCAATGCCCCTGTAGCATATTTGAAAAATAACGATATCTACGTGTCAATACCGTTTTAGTTTTCCCCACTATCACCGGAATAAAATTCCCCACTGATGCCGTTACTTCGATAACGCTGCTGGATAAATCCCAGCCTTTTTCTTTTCCTTCAAACGATACGAATCTCCTTTGATATTGAAGGTAACCGCATGATGAAGGAGTCGATCTAAGATGGCAGTCGCTAAGACATCATCCCCAAACACTTTGCCCCATTCTATATATGATTTGTTCGAGGTCAAAATCATCGCTCCATGTTCATATCGCTTGGATACCACTTGAAAAAAGACATTTGCCGTCAACTCGTCAAAAGGAAAGTATCCCACCTCATCAATAATCAATAAATCTGGACGGCTCCATTTTTGTGCCAATTTAGGAATGCTTCCTTTTGTTTCTGCCTTACGGCATTCTGCCACCATTTGGTCAGCCGTCAAAAACAAGGCGGTATGTCCCTTTGCCAGAGCTTCTAAGGCAAAAGAGAGGGCGAGATGGGTTTTCCCTACACCAGGTGGCCCTAAAAGAAGACGATTCTCTCCATTGGCAATAAACCGGCAGGTAAGGGTTTCCTTTACACGTTGCTCATTGATGCTTGGCTGAAACGTAAAATCAAAGTCATGAATGGTTTTGGTATAAGGAAGTTTGGCGCGCTTGATTCGATTTTCTAATTTAGCTGATTCTCGACGTTCCCATTCCTGTAAAACAACCGTGTGCAGAAAATCAAAATATGATACATTATGGGTAGAAGCATTCTCTACCAGATCATCCAATTGACTGGCTGTGTCATGCCAGCCCAACTGGATGAGTCGTTCTTCAAGGCTGGATTTCATTCTGATTCATTCCCCTCGAGTGCGGCGTAGGTGGCTAGAGATCGAGCTTCCACCTGTGGAGTAGAAGGACAGAAATCCGGGGTCGGCAAACCAGGGGAGTTCTGTTGTTTCTGCTCTTTTTGTTGTTCTTCTGACTTCTCATAGTGCTCCAACTGAATATGCATATGTGCTTTTCCTGTCATAATGGGATGTTGGGCAATGCGGTCTTGTGCATCGTATATTTCCAACTGTTTGTCCAATGTCACTTTCAACTTAACTTTCTGACCGGCATACCGAAAAGGGACAGAGTATTTCTTTCCTAAGTAAGAGACAAAGCAATCTCTGCTTACCTCCCGCACTTCCCAATGGCTTGTTGGGAATAACGGCTTTATTCCCCAGGCTTGAAGCTGTGGCTGTTCCGTTTGCCAACGCTGAACCGGCGGTTCTTGTGTCGTTTCATTTTTCTTTTTATTAGCTGTTTTGTCCAACCATATCTGTATGTCATGATTCCATGCTTCCAGCGTAGGTTCATGTTTTCGTTGAAAGAAATTTTTCTTTAGGTAATCCACCGTTCTTTCTACTTTTCCTTTCGTCTGTGGGCGGTAGGGTTTACAAGCTTTCGGGACGACCCCATAGTAGGCTAAAAAATCTTCAAACGTACGATTAAAACGAATCTCTGTTGGACTGTGCTTTGTCACGACGGTTTTCATATTATCATAGAGAATCTGATTCGGAATGCCGTTAAAATAGGAGAAGGCATTCATGTGACATTTCATCAATGTTTCGAGCTTCATATCTGTCGTAAACTCAATATACTTCATCCTGGAATACCCCAGAATCATGAGAAAGGCATAAACCTTTTGTGGATGACCATCCATCACTACTTCACCGACTTCCGCCCAATCCATTTGAGCTTGCTTCCCAGGAGGTGTCTCAAATCGCCTAGTGGCCTGTTTCTTTGGTTGTGCCCGGAAGGGCTGCACAAAATCTCGTAAAATTGTACTCTTCCCCTCATACCCCATTGCTGTAATTTCTTCAAGCAAGACCACGCAATTTGTGGTTCCTTCCTGAATTCTTTGTAAGAGATACGCCTTATAGGGATCTAACTTGCTTTTCCGTTTCATTCTCGATTTTGAAGAAGGTGTTTCTTCAGAATGAATATA
Organism: Gracilibacillus sp. Marseille-QA3620; assembly: GCF_054950035.1. NCBI lineage: Bacteria > Bacillati > Bacillota > Bacilli > Caryophanales > Bacillaceae > Gracilibacillus > Gracilibacillus sp. Marseille-QA3620. The sequence goes on along the minus strand of NZ_CM143102.1, from coordinate 3,390,148 downwards.
TTTTCGAATGGTTTTTCGGTCGAATCCTGTTTCCTCTGAAATAGCTGATAATGTCCATCCTTTTTGATAAAGTTCTCGAATCATTATAAAATCCCCCATTTTCAACATCGACGATCCCTCTCTTTTGTAGTGATACGTCGATTATCCGTGATTAGTGAGGAATTTTAAATCGGTGTTATTGAGTATTTTAACTCCGGCAGTGACACTACGAACAGAACCTATAAAAAAGCCTATATCTTTTATTACCAAATAATTTAAGATATAGGCTTTTCTTATCAAGCCCTGACTTTCCCGATGTATATTTAAGAAATTCCGGGGTCTCTTTATCGTTTTTGTATATCTCTGCAATTTACGATTCGAAGGTTCACCTTCATTTGGTAACTTTTTAGGTGAACAGTTTATTCAACGTATAAATTTCCAATATATTGTGCATAGTTACCATTTGAAGAGAATTCGACTTCAAGAATATAATTGCCATTTTCAGTAGGGGATGCAAAAGTATGTATTTCCTCTAACATACTGGAATCAATATCTTTTTCGTATAACAACTGTTTACTATCATTTTGAGTTACCGAAATCTTGATTTGAATATCAGTGTACTCCCCTTCATCTTCAATGCTATCTTCAAATTTAATTTTTATAAATTGTCCCTGACTTACAGTGATTTTCTTGGATTCACTAAGTAGTGCTTCAATATTATCTTCATCTAAAGAAGTAGAATCTCCTTGCGTTTGCCATTGTACTTTAGATGGTTTTAAATCATATGTTGAATCATTTACCTGTAATTTAGTTATAGGGTGTCCAACACTATAGTTTTCACCAATACAACCTGATAAACAAAGAACCGTTAAACATATGTAGACAAATTTTTTCAAATTATATCTCCTCTCCTGTATAAGATTAATTTCAATATACACTTTAATTTTCCTTTATAATTATTTGTTAATAACCAAACTAATAAAGGATAGATAGTAATCTTACACTAGGATTTTCATTATCAAATCACCGTTTAGCATAATTTCTTCACCTTTAATTTTGGTTTATTTGAAGCAAATTCAAAGAATAGAGAGCAATATTTTTATGAACCAAAGAAACATCAAACGGCATTTTCTCTTTAGTAACCCTTTAATAACAGATGTCTTATATAAGTCTTTAACGTACTTTTGTAGCTTTAAAATAAAGATTAATCAAAATGAAGTTTCTTTTATAACTAGGTACAATTCTTTTATAAAAAGTTTGATTATTTTAATGCTCCTTCTTCCGCTAACCTGCCCTTTAGCTGTATAACAAATAAGAACTGAACACATCCCTTGAATCGAAGTAAAGCCCCATTAGCTTAATAATAAACTTTTCCTCCAGGCAATGTAAATACGTCAAATCCATTGTCCCCTTGAAATGACCATCCCTCGAAGTAACTACTAGCGTGAAATAATTCAAAGGTCAGATTATCTTCAAACTCGATAATCAATATTAGCTGTTCAAAAAATGAAATGTTTAATATCTTCTTAGAAATGAGTAGTTTTTTTAAGTTTTTATGTGAAAATTTTTCAGGTTCGGACACACAATCTGTTTCACCTAAAATAATATCTTTGCCTTTCCGAATTCTCCACGGGCATTCAACCATTAACCATCCTTTTTCAAGAATAATACCTAAAGGTTGATTTTCTTCGGTATTTATACTTGTTACAACTTGCCCGATAAAATAGCCAAAGTCTAATTTACTTAAATTCTCCATCGAACCAACCCCCAAAAACGTTTCTAAAGACAATAATTCAACAGCAAAGTTTGTATTCCTTCTTCCGCTAAACTGCCCGTTTGTGAAATATCAAAAAAAGAGCTGATCACAGCTCTTGATAGCGTAGTAAGCTCTCGATTGTATAAGTCGTGCAAACCAAATGATAGGTCTACCTTTTTGACTAGGGAGGTGCATGAAACATCATCCAAAGGATACTGAAATCTATTTGAAGGATGGCATTGCAGTGAAAAAAAACGTAAATTAAGCAGTTGTTTGCGGCGTGTATTTTTCAAAGCATTTAACATACAAGAGTCTTGCGTAACAGAAGCCAGGCTGGGACGGTAAATTGCAGTCATTCAATTCGAAGCCGATTAGCTTGTTACTGAATGTGAAAGAATAGAAGAGAGGTATGGTATACTTTTGATACATGACAATTTTGAAGAAGAGGTGATCAAATGGCGCTTACAGAGAGAGAAGACATAATCTTGCAGGATTTGAAGATGTGGGAAAGTGAAATGCGGTCCGATGAACCGACCGACTTTGAAGCCTATTATGATCGTTTGATTGAAAGCATGTTTACGCTTTTGCCAGAATCGACACAGGAGGAATTCTTTGCAAAGCTTGATAACTGGCTCTTCCATCTACATTCCATGATTCATGAATCCCAGTTCCAGGCTGATGCAAGAGACCGGATTCTGAAGAATGCTCGTGTGTTCGATGAACGCATCAAGGATATTCAGGACCTCCGGGAGATGCCGGTTGACCGGCTGATCTATATCGCTGAGCAGCAAATGGCCCGCCATAGGATGTATTCACTGGTACAAGGCGGTATTTCAGCGGCTAATGGTGGATGGGCGCTCGCGGCTGATTTGCCGGCACAAATGGTTATTAATTTGCGCAGTATCCAGCTGATTGGCTTATCCTATGGATATGACATCAGTACGCCTTATGAAACAGCCCTGTCATTGAAGGTGTTCCATGCCGGGACCATGCCAAAGCGCATGCAGAAATATTTCTGGGATGATCTTATGGAAGATTTAGAGAAGCCTTCTGATTATTTCTATGAGGGAGAAGAGATGAGCAATGTATTCTGGCTGGACCAGCCTATCAAGCAATTGATGAAGGTGCTCGCCATTTATTTCTTCCGTAAGCAGATACTAAAGGGAGTACCAATCATCAGTCTTGCCATCGGCAGCCAGGCGAATTACCGTCTGACCAAGAATGTAACAGCTTTTGCAAATCAATTCTATAAATACCGCTATTTAAGAGATAAAGAAAGCGAATGAATGATATGGTGAGCTGCTCTAGTACATACATTCATAAGAAAGAAGCCCCAAAGGCCGTGCGTTGCAAAATCATGACCGTCAGTGACACGAGAGACTTGGATTCAGATAAGAGCGGGCAGCTGATGGAGCAATTGCTGACCGCTGCCGGCCATGAAGTTGTCAGCCGGGAAGTCGTCAAAGATGAAGTTGAGCAAATCCAGAGGGCTGTTCTTGAGGGCTGCAGGCACAGCGAGGTTGATTGCGTGCTTACAAATGGAGGCACGGGCATTGCAAAGCGTGATGTGACGATAGAGGCTTTATCCGCTTTATACGAGAAGGAGATTCCTGGATTCGGTGAATTATTTCGCATGCTTAGCTACCAGGAGGATATCGGCTCTGCCGCAATCCTTTCAAGAGCGAGCGCAGGTGTGATTTTCGGTACTCCTGTGTTTTCAACACCGGGTTCAAGCGGTGCCGTCCGTTTGGCCATGAATAAATGTATCATTCCGGAACTCGGGCATATCATGCATGAGATCAGGAAAGACCGATGAACCGTTCCGATGATGGAGCGGTTTTTTCATTTCGTTTTGGGATCAACGATGGGGTTTACTTGTAAGCTCTTCATTGGTACGGAAATATATCAAAAGATCATTAATGCATGAGGCAAGTTCAGAGATTTCATCATTTAATGTGCAGGATTTCTCGAAATTCTCTTCCTCGTTCAGCTCACTTAATTTATCATTAATTTTCCCCTCAAGCTCCTTCACTCGGTCTGGTATCGTTCCCCTGATTTCTTCCCAGCGAAGGAGGATGGCAGATTGATCTTTCTCTGTATAGCTGTCCCAATCGTACTCAAGTCTTGGAATATCAATACCTAATCTTTTATCATGAACGAAGTATGTTTCCATGTTTGACGGATTCCTCCTTTTATTAGCTCCTCCCTTATTGTATACAAATGTCCGTTGATTAACGATAAACCTCCATGATTATTTCGCGGTGTACGGACATATTGTCTTCTCCTTCTGAAAAAAATTAGTAATTTTCAAAATAAATACTTGAAAAAGGATTTCAGGATTGATATAGTGTATATCATATTAATTGCATAAAAACATATAATAATGAATAAATATACAACATACATCGGAGGGAACAGGAACATGACAAAGGAGAAAGTAGTTCTTGCCTATTCAGGCGGTTTGGATACATCAGTTGCGATTTCATGGTTGAAAGAGAAGGGGTATGACGTAGTAGCCTGCTGCTTGGATGTCGGCGAGGGGAAAGACTTAGAATTTATAAAGGACAAAGCCCTCAAGGTAGGAGCTTGCACTTCCTATGTTATAGATGCAAAGGAAGAGTTCGCGAAGGAATTTGCGTTAGTTGCTTTGCAGGCACATGCATTGTATGAGGGGAAATACCCGCTTGTCTCAGCTCTCTCAAGACCGTTGATTGCAAAGAAGCTTGTTGAGGTAGCAGAGAAGGAGAATGCGGTTGCCGTTGCCCATGGCTGTACGGGTAAAGGAAATGACCAAGTCCGTTTCGAGGTATCTATCCAAGCGTTGAATCCAGAACTGAAGGTGCTAGCGCCAGTTCGTGAGTGGAGCTGGTCACGTGAAGAGGAAATTCAATATGCGAAGGAAAATAATATTCCCATTCCAATTAATTTAGACAGTCCATATTCCATTGACCAAAACCTATGGGGACGCAGCAATGAATGCGGTGTTTTAGAAGACCCTTGGGCTGCACCGCCAGAGGGTGCCTATGATCTGACTTGTCCATTAGAGAATACACCTGATGTGGCTGATATGGTTGAAATTGCTTTTAAAGAAGGGGTTCCAGTCGCATTGAACGGAAAGGAATATCCTTTATCCCAATTGATTCTTACACTTAATGATTTAGCCGGAAAGCATGGTGTTGGACGAATTGACCATGTTGAGAACCGTCTTGTCGGAATCAAATCAAGGGAAGTATATGAATGCCCCGGTGCCGTGACATTGATTAAGGCACATAAAGAATTGGAAGATTTGACAATGGTGAAGGAATTGGCTCATTTCAAACCTGTTATTGAGAAGAAATTAACGGAGCTTATTTATGAAGGCTTATGGTTCTCGCCTCTTAAGGATTCATTGCTTGCCTTCTTGAAGCAGTCGCAAACCCATGTCACAGGGGTTGCGCGTGTGAAGCTGTTCAAAGGGCATGCAATTGTAGAAGGACGTAAATCTGAGTACTCACTTTATGATGAGAATTTAGCCACCTATACATCAGCTGATGAGTTTGACCATAAAAGTGCGGTTGGATTTATCAATCTATGGGGCTTGCCAACAAAAGTAAACAGCCAGGTGCATCTCCAAAAGAAGGTGACAGTGTGAAAAAGCTTTGGGGCGGAAGATTCACGAAAACAGCTGAAGAATGGATTGATTCCTTCGGTGCTTCCATCTCATTTGATCAAGAATTGGTGATGGAGGACATCGAGGGCAGCCTGGCACATGTGAAGATGCTGGGTGCCTGCGGAATCATTACGAAGGAAGAGAAAGAATTAATTGAAGGAGGGCTCTCTTCCTTGAAGGCGAAAGCTGAGAAGGGGGAACTCTCCTTTTCCGTTGATTATGAGGACATTCATTTAAATCTTGAAAAGCTATTGATTGACGAAATCGGACCGGTCGGAGGCAAGCTTCATACGGCGAGAAGCCGGAATGATCAAGTGGCAACCGATATGCATCTTTATTTGCGCGGCCAGGTAGAAGAAATCATTGCCACAATCGAAGAGTTTCAGAAAACATTGGTTGATACGGCTGACAAGTATGTGGAAACCGTTGTGCCCGGATATACTCATTTGCAGCGGGCGCAGCCCATTTCACTCGGCCACCACTTCATGGCGTATTTCTGGATGCTTGAGCGGGATAAGGGCCGGCTTAAGGACAGCCTGAAGAGAATAAATCTTTCCCCGCTTGGCGCAGGTGCTCTCGCAGGGACCACCTTCCCGATTGACCGTCATATGACTGCTGAGCTGCTCGGATTTGACGGGATTTATGAAAACAGTTTAGATGCCGTGAGCGACCGTGATTTCATTGCGGAATTTCTTCATAATGCCTCCCTCTTGATGATGCATCTCTCCCGCTTCAGTGAGGAAATTATTTTGTGGTCAAGCCAGGAATACCGTTTCATTGAGCTGGATGATACATTTTCAACTGGGTCGAGCATCATGCCGCAGAAGAAAAACCCGGATATGGCCGAATTAATTCGGGGGAAAACAGGCCGTGTGTATGGCAATGCAGTTGGTCTGATGACTCTCCTGAAGGGACTGCCTCTTGCCTACAATAAGGATATGCAGGAGGACAAGGAAGGGATGTTCGACACGGTTACAACGGTTAAGGGGTCGCTCAAGATTTTTAACGGGATGATTGCCACGATGAAAGTCAATACAGCTGTCATGAAGGAAGCTGTTTATCAGGACTTTTCAAATGCAACGGAGCTGGCTGATTATTTGGCGGCAAAGGGAATTCCGTTCAGGGAAGCCCATGAGATTGTCGGGAAGCTCGTGCTTCATTGCATTCAGCAGGGCTGCTATTTGCTTGATCTGCCGCTTTCAGCGCTTAAAGAGGCCTCTCCGCTCATCGAGGAGGATATCTATGAAGCCTTAAAGCCTGAGGAAGCTGTGCGCAGACGAAACAGTGCGGGCGGGACAGGATTTACGCAAGTATCTGCTGCTATTGAGAAGGCAAGGGAATTGTTGAAGTAATACTTATTGAAGCATTTAATGTTGAAGGTTTTTACGAAACAGGTGGAAAATGGATAGGCTTTCCGTTTGATTTCCCAATTAAGAGCTGTGTTCAGCTCTTTTTTTGATATTCCTTGAATGAGGAGTATTTCTGTAGTGGAATAAAATGTCATATGAAATGAAAGAAGAGTGATTCCTTATCTAAGAGAGGGCGTTATGCCTGAGAACTTTTCGCCCACTTACTTACTCGTTCATCGCTCATTGCGTTCCTAGTCAATCTTCAAAATCTCAATGGCTTATTCTGAGGAAACGATTGTGGAGTTTGATGTGTAGTAGAAATGACAATAGTTACAAACAATTATAAAAAGTGAAAAAACTACTACAATTTAAATAAGAAAAATGATACGATAGATTTAGAAATTGATATTGTCTCGCATGTGACTGATACGATCAGGCATGGTGGTAAATCACTAGGCTGCTAGTAGCCTAGTGATAATTCCACCATGCCTTTTTTGTGCAATGGGATGAAAAAGACTCGATACTACTTTTATACAGAAAGGGGCAATCAAGAATGGCTTTTGGATTATTTAAGAAAAAAGGGGTAGATTTGTTGGCACCGTTAAACGGTACGATTATTCCTCTTGAGGAGGTTCCCGATCCGGTATTCAGCCAAAAAATGATGGGGGAGGGTGTGGCAATTCAACCTACAGGAGGACATGTGTATGCGCCATTTAGTGGAGAAATTATTATGATTACCCCTACTAAACACGCTATTGCGATTCGGTCTAAATCTGGTGTTGAAGTATTAATACATATAGGTCTTGAAACAGTTTCCTTAAAAGGAGAAGGGTTCAAGCTCGCCGTTAAGGAAGGTGAGCACGTTGAGAGTGGACAATTGCTGATTGAGGTTGATTGGGCATTTTTAGAGGAACACGCGGAGAGTACGATTACTCCTATTATCGTGACCAATAGTGATAAGAAGATTACCTTTGGCAGCAAGGGTGCTGGTATTCAAGGGGAGACAGTCTTGATGACCATTTAAACGATTGATAAATGGATTTTAAGGAGGTGGTGCTGAAAGTCAATAATTCCAAGGTAGCGCTTTCGTAAAATGGTCAGCTATATGGCTGGAAAGAGTATTTTCAGTCAAAAATGAAGAATTGGAGGGAGTAAAGTGAAGAAATATTTTCAAAGACTTGGTAGTTCGTTGATGTTACCGGTTGCTGTTTTACCTGCAGCTGCTATTTTGATGGGTATCGGTTACTGGATTGACCCAAGCGGCTGGGGTGCTGACAGTCCGGTGGCAGCCTTCTTAATCAAAGCTGGGTCCTCCATCATTGACAATATTCCAATCTTGTTTGCAGTCGGTGTAGCGCTGGGTATGTCAAAGGAAAAGGATGGATCTGCCGCTTTAAGTGGTTTAGTTGCTTATTTAGTCGTAACAACCTTGCTATCACCTGATTCCGTTGCAATGCTAAAGGGAATCGAGGTAGAAAGTGTAGATCCTGGATTTGGTAAGATTGGTAATGCGTTTGTTGGAATTATAGCCGGTATCGTAGCGTCAAATATGTATAATCGATTTAGTCATGTTAAGCTTCCGGATGCGCTCGCTTTCTTTAGTGGGAAACGTTTAGTGCCAATTATGACAGCTGTATCCATGTTGGTTGTTTCCGTTATTTTATTCTTTATTTGGCCGCCGGTTTATTCTGGACTCGTTTCCTTTGGTGAAGGAATTGCCAAATTGGGAGCAGCAGGGGCTGGTCTATATGGATTCTTCAATAGATTATTGATTCCTACTGGTTTACACCATGCGTTAAACTCAGTATTCTGGTTTGATGTTGCAGGTATTAATGACATCGGTAACTTCTGGTCCGGAAAGGGTGTAAAAGGTGTTACTGGAATGTATCAAGCAGGCTTCTTCCCGGTAATGATGTTTGGTTTGCCTGCTGCTGGATTGGCCATGTATCACACAGCTAAAACAAAAAATAAAAAACAGGTTGCTTCCTTAATGATTGCTGCTGGTTTTGCTGCTTTCTTTACTGGTGTAACTGAGCCTCTTGAGTTTGCGTTTATGTTTGCAGCTCCATTATTATACGTCGTTCATGCTGCATTGACAGGTATTTCTCTTGCTATCGCTGCCACTTTCCATTGGACAGCAGGCTTTGGTTTCAGTGCCGGTTTAGTCGACTTTGTTCTAAGTTCCAGACTGCCTCTTGCTAATCAACCATATATGTTGATTGTACAGGGCTTGGTTTTTGCGGTTATTTATTATTTCTTATTCCGTTTTATTATTGTGAAGTTCAATCTTAATACTCCAGGACGTGGAGAAGAGCTTGATACAGAAGCCGAAGAAGCTTCTGCTGGTTCTGCAGACAATAAGTTTGCTGCGCAAGCTAAAATCATCTATGAAGGTTTGGGCGGTAAAGAAAATATCGTTTCTGTTGATAACTGTGCAACACGTCTTAGACTTGAAGTTAAAGATATGGATGCAGTGGATCAGACTAAAATCAAATCAACTGGTGTTCCTGGTATTAAAGTGACTGGACGTGAAAGTCTGCAAGTCATTGTAGGTACAAGCGTTCAATTTGTGGCAGATGAGTTGAAAAAAATAGTCAAAAATAGTTAAAAACACTAGATTTGCAGGAAAAAGCTCGTTCCATTTTCAATTGGAACGAGCTTTTCTGTTTTTATATTCTTTCTTGATAGTACCTAATCAATTCTATCAAGTGTTCAGTTTATTCATATTAACCTTTTCTGCTCCGTAATCTCTCTATATGTATCGTAATATAGCCAATCTCCTCTGTTGAAAGAAGGAGGCCATGCTGTTGGGATAGATGCTCTGCTATTGTTTCGGCACAATTGTAGGATGCTGGAAATTTCTTGCGTACCATGATAAGCATCTCCTCGTCCATTGTTCTCTCCGTAGTTTCATCGGTTCTATACAGTGTATAGCGAAGGTGAGTAATTAGCCGCTCATAGGAAAGTCCACCCTCCTCTAAATGGATGGAGAAATAATCCTGGATAATATGTATGATTTCATTAATGATGGAAGTCTGGCGCAGGGAAACCTGCAAATTCCCAGATGGAACAGATGCGGTATGAAGATGGAGCGCGATAAACGCAGCTTCATCTATCGGCATTCGAATACCTATTTTATCCTCAATATAATTAATGGCCCAGATACCTATATCGAACTCCTTTTTATATAAGATTCTTATTTCTGAAAGGAGTTTATTTTTTATAAAAATACCATTCTCGTAGCGTTCAATCGCAAATGAAAGGTGGTCTGCTAGAGCAATAAAGATATGTGGGTTTAATTTAACTTGTAGACTATCCTCGGCATGCTGAATAATTTCTTGTGTTAAAGCCATATGTTCAACGGAAATTTGAGGTAAAAGCTGTTCGGCATGATCGTCATTTTTCATCACAAACAGTTTATCGATTTTATTTCGATTGATGAGGTCGTTTTTCCCTTTATTGAACGCTATGCCAGAGCCGATTACAATCTTTTCCTGATTATCTTCCACGACAATTGCAGCATTATTATTTAAGATTTTCTTTATTTTCATTCCTCTTCACCTCCTGCAATACAAATTGATAGAGAAGCTGGTACTTTTATCATAGTAAACTAGAAAGTGTATGTATTAATCATAGCAGGAATATGATGTTTTTTGTCGAAATATATAGAAAAAGAGGAGAATTCGTTATAACCAATGATGGGGGACTATGGATGCGTGCATTATGGTTATGACCTTTTGCTCTTGTGTGAATTTGTAATCATATTCGCCCAGAGCGATGAAATGGAATTAGCTATATTGATTTTTTGTTATTTGATGTTGCTTATAAATGTCTTTGTTAAATACAAGGAAGATACCTGAATGAATAAAGGGAGATGGACATGAATCTTTTTACTACATATGAGGCATATAATCCTAAAGAATTATTAGCTGGATTAGAGGAGAAATTTGATTATATACTCATTAAAGGCGACTACTTCAAAGAGGTCAAAAGGATAATGGATACACATTTAACGGAGAACGAGCGTCTAGGGGTTGAACTAGGTGGAGGTGGTGCCATTACGCTTCTCATTTATGCTTTAGATATAGGAAGAGATTTATTCAGCAATGGAGATAAAACAAATAAAAAAATCGACCAAAAGTTAAAATTATATAAAGTGAAAAAGATGACCGATGAAGGATTATTGTTGAGCTTAAGACAGTTAGATTATTAGGACGTGTTTTCTGGAACATATACTAATCAGTGCTTATAGATCTTCTATACAGCAGGAACATTTATTAAACTGTTCAGATGCTTGTGAACGAGCTAGCGGACAGCTGATAACATCTCAACATAATTCTTCTTGTTCCAATCAATTCAACTAACTTTTAAGAGCCTTACTGCCTATCAGACGTAGTAAGGCTCTTCTTTATTGTAGGTAATCAGCTCTATTATCGCACTGCTCATTGATCTTGTGCGATGTAATGCCAAATGAAAAAGCCGACCCAAAAGCCCGCTGAATGGGTTTTGGGTCAGCTCGTGTATGCTGGAATTTTTTGGTTATTTGCTGTCTTTTTCATCAGAGCGAACGACAATTACGTCGCAGCTCGCATAACGGATGATATGCTCAGAAACAGAGCCGATGAAGAAACGTTCGACTGCATTCAGACCTGTAGCACCGCAGACAATCAAATCAATATTATGTTTCTTCGAAATGTCCTTAGGAATTTTCACCTTAGGAGAACCAAATTCGATGCAAATTTCTACTTTTTCGACGCCTGCATCCAAGGCTGTTTTTTTGTACTCTTCTAAAAGGTCTTTTGCATATTGCTCAGCACTTTCAGTGATTGAGATACTGTAGGCCTCAACCGCTGCAAAAGTACGATTGTCCACCACATGTGTCAAAACAAGTGTGGCATGGTTACGCTTAGCGATGTCGATGGATTTTTTGAATGCCCATTCGGCCTCCTGGGAACCATCAACTGCAACAAGGATATTATTATAGGATAACGCCATATTAATCTCCTCCTTTTATTATATATCTATTATACTATAAAACATTTCGAATAGTGGCAATATTATATGGAAATATAGTGAACATTACATTAAGTTATGGAATTTTAGATGGTTTTGTCATAAGAACACAGATGAAGAACCTTGATGAGTCACTGAGAGTTTTATGTTTTAACCGAATCTTTGATAGATGAAGATTGAGAAAGGCGGGACAAAGTGTAGGAATGATGCAAAGGGTTAATATTATATTTAAATATTAACAAAACACATGATTTAATTCGTCCCTGTTAGAACTTTTCATAGGATCAAATTTCTCTAGATAGTGAACCGTAAATTTTTTGACTCCGTTTATTTCGGGTTTGATATTTTGTAAGTTCTAGAAATAAGATTTAATGAGGAGAGGTTATGTAGATTGAATCAATTAAGGTTTGCAATTAAATGAAACGATAAAAGCCAGTCACTATGTGATTGGCTTTTATTGTTTTTTATAATAATTCATCTTAAAATTGTGCTTTTTTGATTTGTTAGTATAGTAGCACCCTCTTCAGGTTTGTAACCAAAGGTTTAAATTTATATTAAAATATTTATTTGGAGATTTTTTTATTTTATAAATTGACTTTTAAAGCAATTGTTAATTAACATTTAAATATATTGAAATAATTTAGAATATTATTTCTCCTCAATAATGGTTGAGGCAATAAGGACAAATAGCTGATAAAGGAGACTGTAGAATGAAGAAGTTTTTAATCTATTCAATTATTTTATCTTTTTTCATCTCTTGGCTACCTATCTCCACTAAACAAGCTACAGCAGCGAGTTTGGCAGATTTAGGAGTTGCTAAAGACTTTAATATTTTTGTCTTCAATAACCATACGCACCAAAGTTCCGATTCAGAAGGAAGAGTAGCGGTGGGGAATGAAGCGAAGTATAGCAATTATAGTATAGGGAGCAGCAATCAATTAGTAGAATCGAAAGATCGGTATGATTTAATTGTTGGTAAAAAGTTAAGTGCCACAGGAGGTTCCAATTTCAAAGGAAATACAGCCATTGGTACGGATGGTGTTGTAGTAGAGTATACAATGACCAATAACAATAGAGTAGAAGGAAATCCTTTTAAAGAAGATGTAATTGATTTTAATTCGGTTTATAACGATTTAAAGTATAAATCACAGAAATGGTCACAGCTAACCTCTAACGGAGAGGTTGAAAAAGTAAATACCACCCTGACTTTAACAGGTCATGACAATGATTTAAATATCTTTGAACTAACAACAGAACAACTTTCTTACGGGGAATTATGGGGGCTTAACCTAGTAGTTCCTGAATCTTCAACTGTTTTAATCAATGTAAAAGGAAGTAGTTTGAAAATGGGGGATTACTCCATATTTTTAAATGGTCAGACTGCACCATCCTCAGCTGGTAGTAGGATATTATGGAATTTCACAGAGTTGCAAGAGTTACAACTTCAAGGTTTCTCAATGATTGGTGCTATACTGGCCCCGGATGCTACCTTTACACCTAGCGGAAGTGGTCAAATTAATGGTAATTTAATTGTTAAAGATTTCATCAATTCAATGAATGGCGGCTTTGAATTACACAATTATCTTTTTAATGCCAAACTTCCTTTAGAAGATACTGAAACAAGCTATGGTTCCATAGAAATAACCAAAATAGATGCGGATACGGGAGAGCAACTATCCGGAGCTGAATTTACGCTTTCTCAAGATGGGGAAGTGATCAAAACAGGTACGACGAATGACAATGGATTCCTGAAATTCGAGGACCTGCCGTTTGGTACCTACGAATTGAAAGAAACAAAGGCACCAGAGGGTTACGAAGCAAATAATGAAGTTAAGTCTATCACAGTTGGTGAGGGAGAAAACCCGGATACCCAGCTCACAATTAAAAACAAAGCAGTAACACCGGAACCAGAAGTAAAGACCGGTTCTATAGAAATAACCAAAATAGATGCGGATACGGGAGAGCAACTATCCGGAGCTGAATTTACGCTTTCTCAAGATGGGGAAGTGATCAAAACAGGTACGACGAATGACAATGGATTCCTGAAATTCGAGGACCTGCCGTTTGGTACCTACGAATTGAAAGAAACAAAGGCACCGGAAGGTTATGAGACTAATAATGAAGTTAAGTCTATCACAATTGGTGAGGGTGAAAGCCAACTCATTCAAATCACTTTCGAGGATAAAGCAGTAACACCAACACCAGAAGTGAAGACTGGCTCCATAGAAATCACCAAAATCGATAAAGATACGCAAGAAAAACTAGCAGGAGCGGAATTCACACTTTCACAAAATGGAAAAGTCATCAAAACCGGCGTGACAGATGAAAATGGTATCGTGAAATTCGATGACTTGCCATTTGGTACTTACGAATTGAAAGAAACAAAGGCACCGGAAGGTTATGAAGCAAATAATGAAGTCAAAACTATCACTATTGGCGAGGGTGAAAACCAACACATCCAGATCACTTTCGAGGATAAAGCAGTAACACCAACACCAGAAGAGAAGACTGGCTCCATAGAAATCACAAAAATAGATAAAGATACGCAAGAAAAGCTGGCCGGGGCTGAATTCACACTTTCACAAGATGGAAAAGTCATCAAAACAGGCACGACCAATGAAAAAGGGATTGTGAAATTTGAAGACCTGCCATTTGGTACTTACGAATTGAAAGAGACAAAAGCCCCAGAAGGCTATGAGACAAATGGTGAAGTCAAAACTATTACTATTGGCGAGGGTGAAAACCAACATATCCAGATTACGTTCGAGGATAAAGCAGTAACACCAGAACCAGAAGAGAAGACTGGCTCCATAGAAATCACCAAAATCGATAAAGATACGCAAGAAAAACTAGCAGGAGCGGAATTCACGCTTTCACAAGATGGAAAAGTCATCAAAACCGGCGTGACAGATGAAAATGGAATCCTGAAGTTCGATGACCTGCCATTTGGTACTTACGAATTGAAAGAAACAAAAGCCCCAGAAGGCTATGTTCTGCTCAAACAAAACAAGGAAGTCACAATTAATGATGATAATCTATATGTTGAATTGACCTTTGAGAATAAAAAATCAATGGTATCAGAAGAAACGACTGATTCATCAGAAGATAAAACTGATTCTTCAGAAGAAGCAACTGATTCATCAGAAAGTACAACCGAATCATCAGGAGGTAAACCTGATTCATCAAGTAGCCAATCAGGTGATTCGACGGTTATAAAATCAGATACCAACAATGTTTCTAGTTTCTACGAAAAAATAACTGGTAATCCCAAAACAGGTGATGTTTCATATAGGATATTAACTGCATTTGGTATTATGATTATGGCAGCAGTAGGAATATTACTTATGAGACGATTCAAAATGAAAGGGTAAAATCTCTATTCATATGTGGTGCATCAGAAACAAGGATAGGATTTCAGTTAGTACTTAATAGAGTTCAAAATTAAGAAATGGATAATGAACAAGATAGAGAATCATTGTAGTTAGAGCCAGTCATTATGACTGGCTCTTTCTTTTTTTTAAAAATGTATCTTGAAGACTTATAGGATTTTTGAAGTTTTCCCCCTATTTTTTGAATCAATATATAATTTAACGAATTTATAATAAAGAAAATGAAGAAGGGGATGAATAGCAATGAAATTAGACGATGTAGTTTATATGAATGAGTTAGAAGGCGGACTTCTATTGCACAATGGAAAAAGGTAGTGGATTAGGAGATAAGGACGAAGAAGAATTTATCCCGTTCGAGGGATATGAAAAAACAAGTATGTTCGGATTGATTAAAAACGATTGTTACGAAGAAGGATAATCCATGGAATAAGAAATACACAAAGTGGGAAGAACCCTATGAGATATTGCAAGAGAAAAGGGCCTCCAGAATGTTTGGTGGAGAAGAATATGTAGGAGATATATCAAAGAGCATAAGATAAAAACCCATTAAAAAGCAGGAGGGGAGCCCCTCCGCTTCTTACGATTATTCATTAAAGTGTCACTAATTCTTTCGGGAATTTCGTTAGAATCTCCACACCATTTTCAGTTACATAAAGGTCATCCTCGATGCGGACGCCGGCTTTATTAGGGACATAGATGCCGGGTTCTATCGTGAATACCATGCCTTTTTCCAATTTCAGCTCATTGATCTCAGTCAAGGATGGGTATTCGTGTACGCTGATGCCAAGTCCATGTCCTAGGCGGTGAGGGAAGTAATCCCCATAGCCCTTTCCACGTATGATATTACGAGCGGTCAAGTCAACTTCCGCACAAGTGACACCTGGGCGGCATGCAGCAACAGCTGCTTTTTGGGCTTCTAAGACCGTCTCATAAATCTCTCTTTGCTCATCAGAAATTTGACCATAGGCAACCGTACGGGTAATGTCTGAGCAATAGCCATCGACAACAACACCAAGGTCAAAAAGGACAAGATCCCCTTTTTTCACTTTTGTTTGGCCTGGAACACCATGCGGTGAAGCAGCATTCTCACCTGTTAATACCATCGTTGCAAATGACATCTCAGAGACGCCTTCTTTTTTCAATTGGTATTCAAGGGCAGCGAGAATTTCCATTTCTGTTTTGCCTTCTGCAATTTCTTCTGTTCCGATTTTTACGGCGTAATCAGCAAGACGGCAAGCTTCTTTAATGATTGCAAGTTCGCTTTCGCTTTTGACCATTCGTAATTGGCGCATTTTTTCTTCGGCGGATATGTATGAAGGTTGGCCAAGAATGGCATTGAGCCCCTCTAGGCGCTCCATTGTTAAATGTTCCTTCTCAACCGCGAGTGTTTGAATGGAGACATTGCGTTTTTTCAATACTTCCTGGATACGTTCCCACGGATTCTGGGTATCCAAAATTCCGACAATTTCATATGACCAGCCTGCTTGTTTCGCGTCAGGAACCTCCATTTGCGGGCAAATCAAGATTGGCTCATCTGTCGGGAAGGCAAGAACGGCAAGCAGGCGCTCATGTGGATCGCTGTGAAAGCCGCTTAAATAGAAAACATTCTCGGTAGATGTGATAAATGCTGCATCAGCTTGTTTTTCCTTTAGCCAATCAGCTAGTAATTTTAAGTTGCTCATTTAAACTGCCTCCTGTACTCTAGTGATATGTATAGTAGGTTATCAATTAAATCAAAGAAAGTAAATTGTTAGAAAATAAAAAAATGCGGGTATTTATATCCAATATTGAAGAAAAGGAGAGATGAATCTTGAAGGTTTCTTACCATGGCCATTCCGTTGTCAAAATTGAGACAGACAAGCATCAAATCTTAATTGATCCATTTATTACGGGCAATGAGCTGACAGATTTAAAGGTCGAGGATGTCAGCCCGGACTTCATTTTATTGACACATGGGCATAGTGATCATGTCGGGGATACGATTGAGCTCGCAAAAAAGCATGATGCCCTTGTTATCTGCAACTTTGAGATGAGTACATATTTAGGTTGGAAGGGCGTGAAAACGCATGGGATGTCCATCGGGGGCGCATATGATTTTGAGTTTGGGCGCGTGAAGCTTACTCAAGCCTTCCATGGAACTGGTTTTGAAGAGAACGGTCAAATGATTTATGGCGGTATGCCGGCCGGGATTCTCGTAACGATTGATGGCAAGACGGTCTTCCATGCCGGGGATACGGGATTATTCTCTGATATGAAGTTGATTGGTGATCGGCATCCAATCGACCTTGCCTTTATTCCGATTGGGGATAATTTCACGATGGGACCGGAGGATGCGGCGCTTGCAGTTGAATTCCTGCATCCGAAACAGGCCGTTCCGATTCACTATGATACTTTCCCGCCAATTAAGCAGGACCCGCATCATTTCGCTGCCCTGTGTGAGAAGGGTGTCGTAAATGTGATGGCTCCTGGGGATTCGGTGGAACTATAAGGAACAGCAAGAAGCATAGCACCCGGCAAATCAAGGGAGCCGTGCTTCTTTTTTTGGAAATCTCTCATATATTACTCGTATAGGAGGGATTTTCGATGAAGAAAAGGTATGGATTTTGTTTTGTTGCTGCCTTTGTGATGCTAATGTGGTCATTACCTCATTTAACCTTTGAGGGGACAAGGGAGGAAATTTTATTCTCTGCTGCGTGGATGGCGCTTGCCTTTTGTGTCCTTGCTGGCAATCTGTCCGGTATTCTGTATGGAAAAGCCGGCAGAAGGGAATCCTCTAAGGCTGCAGGAGCGGCTAAGGTAAGGCAAAAAGGTGTATAAAAAAAGGGCTGTTTGATAGAATCACCCTTTTCCCATTATAATGAAGAATAATGGATAACGAAAAAGGGTGAATAGTTTGGCTACTAAGCATGAACAAATATTACATTATATTGATGAACTTCCGATTGGCCAGAAGATTTCCGTCCGTCAGATTGCAAAGGCGCTCATGGTTAGTGAGGGAACGGCTTACCGTGCCATCAAGGATGCAGAGACGAAAGGGTATGTGAGCACGATTGAACGTGTGGGAACCATTCGAATTGAGCGGAAGAAGAAAGAGAATATTGAGAAGCTGACGTTTGCAGAAGTGGTTAATATTGTGGATGGACAAGTTCTCGGAGGAAGGTCAGGTCTCCACAAAACATTAAATAAGTTTGTCATCGGAGCGATGGAGCTTGATGCGATGATGCGTTACACAGAAGCAGGGAACCTTCTCATTGTCGGAAACCGGGTCCAGGCGCATGAGCTTGCCTTGAAGGCAGGGGCGGCCGTCCTGATCACGGGCGGATTTGATACGGTGGATTCCATTAAGAGACTGGCCGATGAATTGCAAATGCCGGTTATCTCTACCTCTTATGATACGTTTACGGTAGCAACGATGATCAACCGGGCTATCTATGACCAATTGATTAAGAAGGAAATCCTGCTTGTGGAAGACATTCTTATTCCTGCTGACCGGACCGAGGTGCTGCGAGTCGGAAATACGATTGAGGACTGGACAGAGCTTAATCGGAAGACAAAGCACAGCCGTTTCCCGGTCGTTGATGAGAATATGAGGCTCCAAGGGATGGTTACGTCTCGTGATATTCTAGGGATGGCATCAGAAACGGCCATTGAAAAAGTCATGACGAAAAATCCGATTTTTACTGGAGAAAAGACAAGTGTTGCGAGTGCTGCCCATATGATGGTATGGGAAGGAATTGAGCTCCTGCCTGTTGTGGATAACCGTAATATCCTGATTGGGATCATCAGCCGTCAGGATGTCCTGAAGGCTCTTCAAATGAGTCAGCGACAGCCGCAGGTAGGTGAAACAATTGATGATGTCATAGCTAATCAGATGAATGTCGTTCAAGAGGAGGATGCTTATGAATGCGAAGTGACTCCGCAAATGACAAATCATTTAGGAACCATTTCGTACGGTGTCTTTACGGCTCTTGTCATTGAGGCGGCAAATCGTGCACTTCGCGGCTATAAGAGGGGTGAGCTGGTTGTTGAAAATATGACCGTTTATTTCCTTAAGCCTGTTCAGCTGGAAAGTATTCTAAAGATTGCCCCGAAGATTCTCGAGGTCGGCCGTAAATTCGGGAAAGTAGAGATTGATGTGTTCAATGAGGGGAAATTGGTCGGGAAAGCCATGATCATGTGCCAATTGCTCGAGCGCTGATGAGATTGCTGGATTAAAAAATGCCTTAACCATTAGAAAGGTATTCCTTGGTTAAGGCATTTTTGCTAGCAAGGCTGTCTCTTATTTAGACATGGCGTGGAATTCATCCTCTGCCAGCGGAGCAAAGTGGCGGTACATTTTAAATCCGCCATATAGGCTTAGTGCCCCCATGATGATGAAGATTCCTGCTATAAAATAAGTGATGGTCGTTTGATATAGAAATAATTGATTGATTCCGAATGTCAGTACGAAAAAGCCGAGGGTCATGGATGACTTTCCTTTCAGGCATGCACGCTGCATCGGATGATGCGTCCGGTACGTTTTCGCTTTATAGTAAATATAAAAGGACAGGGATGTCACAATCAAGAAAACTAGTATAGGCATGAGCTGGCCTCCGTTAGAATAGTATGTCTATATTGTACAAGAAATAGAATAAAATGACCAATATGGAACGACCTTCCATAAGGGTCTGATTTTTGTTTTAATAAAGAGTAGGAAGACTCATTAAAGGAGAATCGAGAATGAAAGAACGCATACTTGATGCAATTAAACAATATGAGACGATTATTATACATAGGCATGTGCGTCCGGACCCGGATGCCTACGGGTCTCAATGTGGATTAGGGGAAATAATTAAAGCCTCTTTCCCTGAGAAGAATGTATATATGGTGGGGCAGGAAGAGGAATCCCTCCGGTTTTTAAAAGAGCTTGACCAAATCCCGGATTCCGTCTATGAAAAGGCACTCGTCATTGTATGTGATACAGCCAATCAGGAGCGGGTGTGTGACCAGCGCTATACGATGGGCGACCAGCTGATTAAGATTGACCATCACCCAAATGATGATGTATATGGGGATATTGTCTGGGTGGATACATCGGCGAGCTCATGCAGCGAGATGATTTACGATTTTTATATGTTCGGTAAGGATAAAGGATTAACCATGAATAAAGAGGCAGCTCGGCTTCTTTATGCTGGCATTGTCGGAGATACCGGACGATTCCTTTATCCAAGTACAACGGATAAAACCTTTCAATATGCAGGTGAGCTGATTCATTATGGCTTTGACCGTACTTCACTCTATAATGGCATTTATGATGTGGATGAGGCCGTCGCTCGTTTAAATGGCTATGTGTTTGAGAATTTTAAGATGGATAAAAATGGCGTTGGCTCCATGGTCATCACAAAGGAAATCATGGCGCGCTTTGGGGTGAATGCCTCACAGGCTTCCCTTCTGGTAAGTACGCTTGGCGGTATTAAAGGCTTGAAGGCATGGGTATTCTTCATTGAGGAGAATAACGATATCCGGGTGCGCCTTCGTTCGAAGGGACCGGTCATCAATGGTATTGCCAAAAAGTATAATGGCGGAGGGCACCCGCTCGCATCTGGAGCCACCATTTATGATTGGGCAGATGTGGACAAAGTTATCGCGGACTTAGTAGCGGTTTGCCAAGCCGATAAGTAAAACAGAGGCTGATCTGAAAGCATGTTAAAAGGCTTTCAGATTAGTCTTTTTATTTGTGGACAAATTAGCTGGAAGGAATCGAAACTAGGATATCCGCCTATGCAATCTTTGTGTAGCCTTATCTTCTTTATGCAAAAAATGAGGCTGGGACAACGAGTTGAAATACAAGTCCGTTCCTTCGCGAAATGCACTCGCTTTCCTTAGGAGTCGAGTGCATTTCGCTCGATTCCACTAGTCACTAATAGTAGAAAGCCACCATCAACTTATGCATAGAAAACAACAAATGAAGACCCAAAGGAATAGACGATAGATTCATTCCTTTATCGTCTAATCCTTCGGGTTTATCATTGGCTGAAATACTTATGTCCCAGCCTCTTTTGATTCCCTACATTTGCTTGATTGTCAGCTCAATTTCGATATTGGTGTAGATGACTAGTTCCTTAATTTCCAGCTGGTAATGGCGGCTGTTTAGCTTAATATCCTTGTTGATGATGGCTCGTTTGAGCAGCTCCTTGCCTTTGCTGACGCTTTCTAAATCCTTTCCAATCAAGGAAGCGAAATCCTTTTGGATGCTTTGCTCCACCTCAAATATGCTGAGCGGGTCGAGCCGGTATTTCTTATAGTTGGTGATACGGATAGAAACATCCTGAACAAGCAGGCGGCTTTCATTTTTTTTGTTGAGTATTTCATATTCGCTCTGCCAAATATCGACCTCTTCATATAAATCCTTGATGGTGTCCTGCTGTGTTTGGATGAGCTGCACTTGCTTTTCCTGCAGGTCTCCGAACATGTAAAAGAAAAGGCCCCAGCTGATGACAGCGCCTATGGCGGCTCCCGCAAAGAAACGCTGCCATAGGGGGCTGCGGTAATAAGGCGGAATCCTCATGGGTGCATTTGCTCCTGGGTCAGCCAGGAAATAATCAGGGCACCAGCCTGCGCACCGCCGAGGGCTGAAATAATAAGCAGGATCTGTTTGAAGATATCCTTTGTTTCCCCATGGAATATCCCTCTTTCAAATGAGTAAACGGCATCAAAGGTACCGCCGATGGCCGCGACGATGGCCCAAATCCTCAAACCCTCCGATAAGCGGAACACATGGGTTAATGGAGGCTGTCCTGTAATGAAGGCGGCGAGTCCCCCGATTAATGACCCGCCTAAGATGACCCCTAATGAAATGAAGAAGCTGTTAATAAAGGCAGGTAAAAATGCTTGATCCATCTAACTCGTCCTTTTTTGTTTTTGTTACATGTATATGGACAGATAAAGGATATTATGAGGAAGTCCAAAAACTTTCAAAATGAAAATGCGAACATATTTTCTTTTTTTCTCCAGGACTCTTATAATAGAGAGGAAGAATCGTTTTAGATGATTTAGTTTGATTAAGAAAGAAGGATGTGACGCCAATGTCTTTTGTCCATCTTCATGTATATAGTGCCTATAGCTTGCTTGAAAGCACATTGTCAGTGAAAGAAATGGTTGCCGGTGCAAAGCATAGAGGCTACAAAGCCCTTGCTCTTACAGACCGCAATGTGATGTATGCGGCACCAGCCTTTTATAAAGAATGCTTAGCCCAGGGGATTAAACCAATTATCGGGTTGACCTGTGATCTGATGAATGAGGAGGAGACAAGTAGCTTTCCCCTCTTGCTGCTTGCGTTGAATAATCAAGGCTACAAGAACTTGATGAAAATCTCGAGCGCGATTCAGACAAGGGCAAATGAAGGCCTTCCTGACAGGTGGCTGAAAGGCTATGCGAACGGATTGGTAGCAATCAGTCCTGGGGCTGAAGGGCAAATTGAAGGACTTTTGGAACAAGGTGATGATGCAGGTGCGGCCGCCCTGGTTTATAAATACAAGCAGATCTTTGGCGAGGGCCGTTTTTATCTTTCGCTTCCCCGGAATAAAAGGTCAATCTGGGAGAAGGTGAAAAGGCTTGCTGAAGAAGCGGGGGTTCCGTTTGTTGCCGCTGGTCCAGTCCGTTATATGGATGAAGGGGATATCTTAGCCTATCAGGGGCTGACTTGCCTGAAAGACAATATAAAGCTTGCTGATATGGAAGATACAGAGATTACAAAGGAAGACTCGATGCATCTTGCCTCCGTTGAGGAGATGGTCGAGCTGTACGGGGCAGAGCCGGATGCTCTGGAGAATGCCGTAAGGATTGCGAGAGGCTGCTCCGTTACTATGGACTTCCATCAAAGGCTCCTGCCGAAGTACCCTGTGCCGGATAACAGGCAAGCAGATGTCTATTTGGCGGAAATATGCCATCGCGGTCTTGAAAAGCGCTACCCTGACCGCAGTAAACAGCATGAAGACCGGTTGAATTATGAGCTTTCTGTTATTGCGAAAATGGGATTCAGCGATTATTTCCTTATTGTGTGGGATTTCATGAACCATGCGCATAAGTCAGGGATTTTGACAGGACCAGGACGGGGCTCTGCTGCCGGGTCCATTGTGTCCTATTGCCTCGGAATCACGAATGTTGACCCCATAAAGAATGAACTTCTCTTTGAGCGCTTTCTGAATCCTGAGAGAATTACGATGCCGGATATTGATATCGACTTCCCTGATAATCGCCGGGAAGAGATGATTCGTTATGTGGCAGAGAAGTACGGTGCTCTTCACGTTGCACAAATCATTACCTTTGGAACCTTTGGTATGAAGGCGGCACTAAGAGATGCCGGAAGAGTCTTTGGTCTGAATATGAAGGAGATTGAGCAATTATCCAGAACGCTCCCTCCCGGCCAAGGGATGACGATACGCCAGGCCTTAGCAGAATCCTCGCGTCTGCGCGATTGGGTGAAGCAAGCGGAGCATCATCAAAGAATCATTGATATGGCCCAAAAGTGGGAGGGACTGCCTAGGCATACCTCTATCCATGCAGCAGGAGTTGTGATTACAGACCGCCCTCTTACGGAGACTATTCCGATTCAGGCTGGGCATGAAGGTGTGTATTTAACCCAGTTTGCGATGGAATACCTCGAGGAGATTGGGCTTTTGAAGATGGACTTTCTCGGATTACGCAATTTAACCTTGCTGGATCAGATTCTTAGGCAGATTGAGCGGTCAACCGGGCGGAGGATTCATTTGAGTCAATTACCGCTTGATGATGAGAAGACCTATGAATTGCTCTCAAAAGGCCGTACGTCAGGTATATTTCAATTTGAATCTGGTGGCATGCAAAATGTCCTTCAGAAGCTTAAACCGACCGAATTCGGCGACTTGGTGGCCGTAAATGCCCTTTACAGGCCTGGCCCGATGGATAATATCCCGGCATTCATTGCGCGGAAACATGGCAGGGAAACGGTTTCCTATCCGCATCCTGTGCTAAAGGATATCCTTGAGCCAACCTATGGCATTATTGTTTACCAGGAGCAAATTAGTGCGACACGTTTCGCATAAGGGATTCATCCCGAAAAGCGACATGCTCTGTAGTAGAGCAGAGAACTTATAACTTGAGGTTGGGAATGATAGGGTAACGCCTTGAAACCAACTCCCTGATACTCCAACATGGGATAAAGTGTTAGGAAACTTTATCTTATGAAGCTTGGTGAAGTCGGCAGAAGCAACCTAAGTCAAATGAAAAATACGAGTAGTGATTGGTACAAAAGTGGCTAGAGCCCACCCGTCAAGAAAGTATTGAGTAAGAGATATGGTTCGTGATATGCCGGGGGTCTATAAAATACTCATGGTGAGAATGTTTAAATAGCGAAACTGACGAACTTCCGAATGTACGTGTCTAAAGTTCTGGGTAGTCGAAAGGCTATTACCACTTATAAATGTGGGGTTAGTGAGGTAGAGTAAAACTTTATTTTATGAAATACCTTATAGTGTTACAGGCACTATCAAGCTAACAGGCATAAAGGAAGCACCTAAAAGTATATGTACAGATAAAGTTATAGGAACGTGGAAAGCTTAGAACGTGGAGAAATCCTAATTTCAGTGAAGCGGTAATAAGGAAAGGCTTATAGCTATAACTTATTTTTATCTAAGTGAGAGTAGTGCCACAGTACCGAAGAAACCATGATAATAAGTGGTGGAGGGATAGGCACAAGTCAAAGTTTTAGATTTAAAAGTTTTAATTAGATAATCAAAGGTTCGAGTAAGACTAAGAGAGGTAATTCACTTTGAGAATGATAAATCTCAAAGGAGGAATAACCGACTTTGACAATGATTACAAAAGAAAAGAAGTTGAAAAAGGATTCGCTAAGGTTTAATGAATATTATGGTTTTCAAGATGTATATGACCGACTATATAAAGAATCGCGCGAAGGTAAAAACTTCAGGTTCTTAATGCAATGTATTATAAGTCGAGAAAATATCTTGTTAGCGTATAGACAAATTAAATCAAACCGTGGGAGTCTGACAGCAGGATGTAATAATAAAACAATCAAAGACTTATTAAAGTTTAGTCCAGATGAAATTGTGGAGTATGTAAGAAAAAGGCTTAAGAATTACCATCCGCATAAAGTAAGAAGAGTTATGATACCAAAAGCAAATGGTAAATTAAGACCTTTAGGTATACCGACAATTGAGGATAGAATCATCCAACAATGTATAAAGCAAGTAATGGAACCTATATGTGAAGCTAAATTCTATGACTATTCATTTGGATTTAGACCAAATAGAAGTACAACACATGCGATGGCGAGATGTTATCATTTAATGCAAAGAAATAATTTACATTATGTAGTAGATATCGATATAAAAGGTTTCTTCGATAATGTAAATCATGGAAAACTGCTGAAGCAAATGTGGAATTTAGGTATTAGAGATAAATCTCTAATATCAGTGATATCTAAAATGTTGAAAGCAGAAATTGTTGGAGAAGGTAAACCAAATAAAGGCACACCGCAAGGTGGGATCTTATCGCCATTACTCTCTAATATTGTATTAAATGAACTCGATTGGTGGATACATTCACAATGGAATGGGATGAAAACAAAACATCAATATAGCTGTTCAATAGCGGTAAATAAAGCCTTACAAAAAACAAAATTGAAAGAGATGCATATCGTCCGATATGCAGATGATTTCAAAATCTTTTGTCGAACACTAACAGAGGCTAGAATAATCAAAGAAGCCACAACAAAATGGCTAAAAGAGAGATTATCGCTTGATGTTAGTGAAGAAAAGTCCAAAATAGTAAACCTTAAAAAGAACTATTCTGAATTTCTAGGATTCAAAATGAAAGTGGTTCGAAAAGGAACTAAATGGAGTTATAACAAAAGTAGTTGTAAGGATAAATATACGGTTATCTCACACATGAATGACAAAGCATTGAACAAAGCGATTGATAAAGTCAAAACGGTTGTTAAAGAACTACAAAAAGGTAAACCAAATGAACTTGCAAAGAATATTGGTAAATTTAATGCGACAATAAGTGGTTTACACAATTATTACAACACTGCTACTCATGCAAGTAAAGACTTCCATAAAGTGGATTACCTTACTCTTAAATTCAGAAAAAATCGTTTCAAAGATATAAGAACTTCTAAAGGCCAAATGAGCAAATTTATAAAAGGAAAATACGGAGAAAGTAAAGGGATTTGGTATATACGAGAAATTGCTATAATCCCAATAGCTAAAATCTCGCATAAATCACCAATGCAATTTACGAGAAAGACTTGTAACTATACTGAAGAAGGACGAAAATTAATTCACAAAAGTTTGAATACAAACCTGCAGAAAAAGATTAATTACTTAATGAAAACACCAGTCCTGTATGAAAGTATAGAATACAACGATAATCGCCTATCGTTATTTTCAGCTCAAAATGGCAAATGTGCAATTACTAAAAAAGAATTAGATATAGGAGAAATACATTGTCATCATAAAATACCTAAGAAATTAGGAGGAGATGACAAATACCATAATCTAATTATAATTCGGGATAAAGTTCATAAATTAGTTCACGCAACAAAATCGGAAGTAGTAATACAACTGATGAAAGAATTAGAACTAACAAAAGAACAAGTCAAGAAGGTAAACACATTAAGAAGGAAATGTAACTTAGAAACAATTTAACTGAATTAAGTTCAATATAAATAATCATTGAAAATCTAATTAGATAATAATTAAATTTAAAACTTGATGGAACGCCGTATGACTCCGAAAGGGTCACGTACGGTGTGGAGTGGGGGAAAAGCTGGAGATAACTTCAAAGGTTTACCTATCACTATTGCAGATTGCCTCCACAATGGCTGGATTCAGCCTTGGAGAGGCTGATCTTCTTCGCAGAGCGGTCAGCAAGAAGAAGAAGGATGTGCTCGACCAGGAAAGAGAGCACTTCGTACGCGGTGCACAAAGTAAAGGGTATGATGCAAAGCGGGCAAACGATGTGTACGATTTGATTGTCCGTTTTGCCAATTACGGCTTTCCTAAAAGTCATGCGGTTGCTTATAGTTTGATTGCTTATCAGCTCGCGTATTTGAAGGCAAACTATTTCCTTCATTTCATGGCCGGTATTATGACATCTGTTATCGGCAATGAGGAGAAGATTCTCCAATATGTACAGGAATTGAAGAGCAATGGCTATGAGATATTACCGCCGTCAATCAATAAGAGCCATTACCCGTTCACGATTGAGAAAGGATTGGGGATTCGCTACAGTCTTGCTGGAATCAAAGGGATTGGGGCGTCTGTTTTGCGGGAGATTGTCCAAGCACGCAAAAATGGTCCCTTCCTCGACTTATTTGATTTTTGTGTACGTGCTCCTGCACGGATAGTGAATAGAAAGGTGCTTGAGAATTTATGCTATGCGGGTGCATTCGATGAGTTTTCCATTGACCGGGCAAGCCTGCTTGCAAGCATTGATGTAGCATTGGAGCATGTTGAATTGGTCCGTCCGTCAAACGGTGATTCCAGCTTTTTTGATGCAGATGATGAGATGATCAAGCCAAAATACATGATGGTTGACGCGATGCCTTCTGCCGTAAAGCTGCAAAAAGAAAAAGAGGTGCTTGGATTTTATTTATCTGACCATCCGTTATCGGGCTTCCGGAGGAAATTAACACAGGCGGGCGCCTTGCCTATTGTGAAGTACCACGCTGGTATGTCCGGGTATCTCGGTGCTTTTATTCAATCCGTGAAAACGATTCGGACAAAAAAGGGAGAGAATATGGCCTTTTTGACAGCCGGTGATGAGACGGGAGAAATAGAATGTGTCGCATTTCCGGATGTGTACCGACATCATAGCAGCCTGTTGAAGGAAGGAAATATGCTGCTGTTGGAGGGAAAATCAGAGGAGCGGAATGGCAAGCGGCAGTTTGTAATCAAAACGATGTATGACTTGAATGAAGAGAATGAGCAATTGCGCTCTCTGTTTAAATCGCTTTATATCAGGCTTACATCGGATAGGCAAACTGCCGAAAATCTTGCTAGTATCAAGAAATGCCTTGCGGGATACCGCGGCAGCGTAAAAGTATATCTGCATTATGAGAAGGAAGCAAAGACGATTCAACTGTCAAAAGATAATTGGGTAAACCCTTCTCCCCATTTAATCTCAAGCCTTGAGGATATTGCTGGTAAAGGAAATGTGTTGTTAAAAGAAGATTGACTAGGAATCAGCCTGAATATTGTGATATATTGAAAGATATCATTTCTGGTCAGACCATCAAGATGGATGGGACAGATATTGTTTTATATGGAGAAGGGGTGTTTGGAGATGACGTTAAGAGAAGAAGCATTGCATATGCATCGTATTAACAAAGGGAAGTTGGAAACCGTGTCTAAAGTTCCGGTACAAAATGCGAAGGATTTAAGCCTGGCCTACTCTCCGGGCGTTGCAGAGCCTTGCAAGCAAATTCATGATAAACCGGATACAGTATATGAATATACCATAAAAGGCAATACAGTCGCTGTTGTCTCCGACGGAACAGCCGTACTTGGACTGGGAAATATCGGTCCTGAGGCAGCCCTGCCTGTTATGGAAGGAAAGGCTTTGCTATTTAAGAGTTTTGCAGGTGTGGATGCTTTTCCAATCTGCTTGAATACAAATGATGTGGACAAGATTGTAGAAACGGTCAAGCTGCTGGAGCCGACATTTGGCGGAGTCAATCTGGAGGATATTGCTGCGCCGAATTGTTTTGTGATCGAGGAACGGTTAAAAAGAGAAGCCAATATTCCAGTCTTCCATGATGATCAGCATGGAACAGCTATTGTCACGCTTGCCGGTCTCGTGAATGCGCTTAAGCTCTCCAACAAAAAAATGTCCGAGATTAAGGTCGTCGCCAGTGGAGCGGGTGCAGCCGGCATCGCTATCATTAAACTGCTATACAATTTTGGTGTGCGTGATATCATTATGTGTGATAGTAAAGGAGCGATTTTTGAAGATCGTCCCTACGGAATGAACAAGGTGAAAGCAGAGGTTGCAAAGTATACCAACCGCAGCCGCACAGAAGGGTCCCTCAAGGATGTTATCAAGGAGGCCGATGTGTTTATTGGGGTCTCAGTAGCTGATGCACTTACGGTTGAGATGGTTCAATCCATGGCAGAGGATCCAATCATCTTCGCAATGGCTAATCCAACTCCCGAAATCATGCCTGAGCTTGCGAAAGAGGCGGGAGCCAAGGTTGTGGGGACAGGGCGATCGGACTTTCCTAATCAGGTCAATAATGTGCTGGCATTTCCGGGAATTTTCCGCGGAGCTCTGGATGTACGCGCCACTCATATCAATGAGAAGATGAAGGTGGCTGCCGTGCATGCAATTGCGGACTTAATCACGGAGGAAGAGCTGCATGCGGATTATGTCATTCCTGCACCGTTCGATCCCCGGGTAGCACCAGCTGTCGCGGCTGCTGTGGCTAAAGCGGCCATGGAAACAGGTGTTGCACGTTTAAAAGTGGACCCGGAAGAGATTAGAAGAAAAACAGAGTTATTATCATCAATTGGGAAAAGCGAGTGAGGGCCAGTGGAGCAAAGGCAAGAAACAGGGCAATCAAAGGTTTATTTAGAAATCGTACGTAAGCTTCAGAAAATGATTGAACAGGACAGGCTTGTGCCTGGAGATAAGATTCCATCCGAAAGGGAGCTTTCAGAGCGGTTGAATGTGGGCCGCTCCTCTGTTCGGGAGGCACTTAGGGCCTTAGAGCTCTTAGGCTTAATTGAAACACGCAGAGGAGAAGGCACATTCATCTATAATTTCCAGGAGCACAAGCTTGTGGAACTATTGGGTTCCTTCTTTGTGCTAGAGGGAAAGACGAAGGAAGACTTGCTTGAAGTGAAGCTTCTGCTTGAGAAGGATTGCATTCGAATCCTTTCCGATCGTAGTGACCGTGATCCGGAGGCAGGCAAAGACTTATATCAATGGGCAAGGAACAATTCGTTTACCGATGAAGAATTCTTCACTAAATTGGCTATAATGACAGATAATCGTTTGATGGAGAGAATATGGAGAACTGTTAACAGCTATTGCAAAGCTTCTGGCAGTATCTTTCCTATTTCTGAGCGTAAGCAATACATCCTATTAGCTGCCATGTTAGAGAATGGGCAAAAGGACGAAGCTCTTGCCATTTATGAAGAAAAAATCAGAAAAAGTGTAACGGCCGAATAGAATGGCTGTATAACCAAATGGACTTGGCTTTATCTTTTGAGGATTCATGGAAGGAATCGTTTGTAGTTGGCGGACTATAGGCCTTTCTTCCGTAAACAAGAGGTAAGGCCACTCTTGGTTATTAAAACACATAGGGGAATGGAAAGGAGATAGGGCAGTTTGTTAAAAGATGTATTTTCAAGGGGACGAAGAAAAAAATATGCGACAATCCCATCAGATAAAGCAAAACAGGATATCCCGGAAGGTATCATGATGAAATGCCCTTCCTGTAAGGTTATCAAATATTCAAAGGAAATCATCAAGAATGACAAAGTTTGTCCTAAATGCGGGTATCATCATACGATGACGGCTTATGAGCGGATTGTGAGCCTTAGTGATGAAGGAACCTTTGAGGAAATCGATCGTATGATTGTGTCAGAGAATCCTTTATCTTTCCCGAATTATCTCGAGAAATTGGATCAGGATCGTAAGAAGACGAACATGAATGAAGCGGTCTTAACAGGAGTATGTCAATTAGGTGGTCAGACCACAGTGGTCGCTGTCATGGATTCGACATTCCGGATGGGAAGTATGGGATCTGCTGTCGGCGAGAAAATCACACGGGCTATTGAGAAGGCAGATGAATTAAAGGTGCCGTTCATCATCTTTACGGCTTCAGGCGGAGCTAGAATGCAGGAAGGGGTATTAAGCTTAATGCAAATGGCGAAGACAAGTGCCGCCTTAAAACGGTTTAGTGATCATCAAGGCTTGATTATTTCAGTTATGACCCATCCGACGACCGGCGGCGTATCGGCGAGCTTCGCTTCATTAGGAGACTATAATTTGGCTGAACCGGGGGCCTTGATTGGCTTTGCGGGCAGAAGGATTATCGAGCAGACAATCCATGAGAAACTGCCGGAGGACTTCCAAACATCAGAATTTTTGCTTGAGCATGGTCAGCTGGATGCTGTTATCCCCCGCACTGAATTAAAAGCGGCTTTGGTTAATATACTTGAGATTCACATGCCAGGAGGTAATGAGTGATGACAGGGGAATTATCGTTTGAAAAGCCCATCAAGGACTTGCAAACAAAAATAGCAGAACTGAAGAAACTTGCGGGCACCACTTCCCATGATTTTTCGGAGGATATTGAGACTCTTGAGGATAGGCTGCAGGACATTGAAAAAGAAATTTATGAAACTCTAGAGCCGTGGGATCGTGTTCAAATAGCGCGTCATTCTTTGCGTCCGACCACCAAGGACTATATTGACCGTTTGTTTACGAATTTCTTCGAATGCCACGGCGACCGGTTATATGGTGATGACCATGCGATTATCGGAGGAATTGCTAAATATCGCGGCCAGCCCGTCACGGTAATCGGCCATCAGCGCGGCAAGGATACAAAGGAGAATATCCTTCGTAACTTTGGGATGCCACATCCGGAGGGGTATAGAAAAGCGCTAAGGCTCATGAAGCAGGCTGAAAAGTTCAATCGTCCAGTAATCTGTTTTATCGATACAAAGGGAGCTTATCCAGGAAAGGCAGCAGAAGAGCGCGGTCAAAGTGAAGCTATTGCCCGCAATCTGTTTGAGATGGCGGGATTAAAGGTTCCGATTATTTGTATCGTGATTGGTGAAGGAGGAAGCGGCGGTGCATTGGCCCTTGGCGTAGGCGATCATTTGCATATGCTTGAGAACTCTACATATTCTGTCATATCTCCTGAAGGGGCAGCCTCTATTCTTTGGAAGGATTCCGCTCAAGCGAAAAAAGCGGCGGAGTCAATGAAAATTACGGCGAGGGATTTGAAAGAGCTGGAGATCATTGATGAGGTCATTCCAGAGGTACTTGGCGGAGCCCACCGAAATGTAATGGATCAGGCACGTGAAATTGACCGTATATTAGCGCAGTCTTTGGAGAAACTATCATCACTTGATAAAGATGAGTTATTAGATATGCGCTACCTGAAATACAGGAAGATTGGGAAATACAATTTCCTTGGGAGTGTTTTTACCTATCAATAAGGTGAAAATGAGGGAGCGTACAGATTTTATGTACGTTTCTTTTTTTCGGGGAAGGGAAAAAGTACATGGAATGTTCATTTTCCAAAAATATGCTGAAGATAAATAACATGATAACGTTTCCATTTTTTAAATACTGGTATAATGGGGTTTACGAAAGTTTTTTGTTATCATAGAATAAAAATTGCAATAAGGCTATATAGTTTCATCAGAGAGATTTTCCTTTCCATTCTTTACAGGTTGAAGCTCTATAGAGGAGATTATAATATACTTGAGGTGATGATCATGAAGAAAATTGGCGTATTAACAAGCGGAGGAGATTCTCCAGGCATGAACGCCGCCATTCGCGCAGTTGTCCGTAAGGCGATTTACCATAATGTTGAAGTATATGGAATATACAACGGATACCAAGGACTGGTCAATGGAAATATTAAAAAACTTGAACTTGGTTCAGTCGGTGACATTATACATAGAGGAGGAACAATGCTCTATACTGCACGTTGTCCAGAATTCAAGGAAAGAGAAGTGCAGCTTAAGGGTATTGAACAACTTAAGAAATTTGGCATTGAAGGTCTTGTTGTAATCGGCGGAGATGGTTCTTACCGCGGAGCAAGAGCATTGACAGAGCTTGGTTATCCATGTGTGGGTGTGCCTGGAACAATTGATAATGATATTCCAGGAACTGATTTCACAATTGGATTTGACACAGCACTGAATACCGTTATCGATTCCATCGACAAAATTAGAGATACAGCTACATCTCATGAGAGAACATACGTAATTGAGGTTATGGGAAGAAATGCCGGGGATATTGCTCTTTGGGCAGGTCTGGCCGGCGGAGCAGAATCTATTCTCATTCCTGAAGAAAACCATGATATGAATGATATCATTAATAAGCTGAATCGCGGGCATGATAGAGGAAAGAAACACAGTATCATCGTTGTAGCAGAAGGTGTAGGAAACGGGTTTGAAATCGGTGAGGAAATTCAAAAACGCACTGGTGCTGAAACTCGTGTTACCGTACTAGGACACGTTCAGCGCGGTGGTTCCCCTACTGCACAGGACCGCGTTTTAGCGAGCCGTTTGGCAGCCAGCGCAGTTGAATTGCTGATCGAAGGCAAGGGCGGCCGTGCTGTAGGGATCGTGAACAACAAATTGGTTGATTATGATATCATTGAAGCATTGAAGATGCCACATGTGATTGATCAAAAAATGTATAAATTATCAGATGAGCTGTCAATTTAAGTTATATAAAGTAATTAGGAGGATACAGCATGCGTAAAACGAAAATTGTGTGTACGATTGGCCCTGCCAGTGAATCATTAGAAAAGCTTAAAGCTTTAATGGAGGCCGGCATGAATGTGGCGCGCCTAAACTTCTCACACGGAAGCCATGAAGAACACCGTGCACGGATTCAAACAATTCGCCAAGCTGCAAAGGAAACCGGCAAAACAGTTGGGATCTTGCTTGACACGAAAGGTCCTGAAATCCGTACTCATGATATGGAAAATGGCGGTTTTGAATTGGTTGCCGGCCAAAATGTGACTATTTCCAGCACTCAAGTTCTTGGAACACCAGAGAAGTTTTCCATCACTTATGAAGGCTTGATCGATGATGTATATCCAGGTTCAAGAATTCTTGTAGACGATGGATTAATCGGCCTTGAGGTTATCGATGTCGATAAGTCAAAAGGTGAAATCCATACAAAAGTACTTAACACTGGAATGATCAAAAACAAAAAAGGCGTTAACGTTCCTGGTGTTTCTGTGAAATTGCCTGGAATTACACAAAAAGACGCAGAAGACATTGTTTTCGGTATCGAAGAAGATGTTGATTTCATTGCAGCATCATTCGTTCGCCGTGCAGCTGATGTTCTAGAAATCAGAGAATTGCTTGAAAAACATAATGCTGGCCATATCCAAATCATTCCTAAGATTGAAAACCATGAAGGTGTTGAAAACATCGAGGAAATCCTTGAAGTTTCTGATGGTTTGATGGTTGCACGTGGAGATCTTGGTGTTGAGATTCCAGCAGAAGATGTACCACTTGTTCAAAAGGATCTAATCAAACGCTGCAACCGTTTGGCTAAACCAGTTATCACAGCAACACAAATGCTTGATTCCATGCAGCGCAACCCTCGTCCGACTCGTGCGGAAGCAAGTGACGTTGCGAATGCAATCTTTGACGGTACAGATGCCATCATGCTTTCTGGTGAAACAGCTGCAGGTCAATATCCAGTTGAAGCCGTTCAAACGATGCACAATATTGCACAGAAAACAGAGACAGCTTTGAACTACAAAGCAATTCTTTCTGCACGCAGCAAAGACCATGATTACAATGTGACAGAGGCAATCGGCTTGTCTGTTGCTCATACAGCCCTTAACTTAAAGGTTTCTGCTATTATTGCACCGACACAAAGCGGTTCTACTGCTCGCATGATCTCCCGCTATCGTTCCAATGCACCAATCATTGCTGTTACAGCACATGAGCGTGTAATGCGTAAGCTTGCATTGGTTTGGGGTGTTCAGCCTATCATGGGAACACCGACAACAAACACAGACGATATGCTTGATACAGCTGTAACAGAATCCATGAAAAATGGCTTCGTGAACCCAGGTGATTTGGTTATCATCACAGCAGGTGTTCCAGTTAACGAATCTGGTACAACTAATATCATGAAAATCCATATCATTGGTTCTGTATTGGTGAGCGCCCAAGGTATCGGCCGCAAATCTGCATCAGGCAAAGTAGTTGTGGCGAAAGATGCTGCAGAAGCAAATGAAAAAGCAACAGAAGGATGCATCCTTGTAACAAATGCAAGTGATCGCGACATGATGCCAGCCATCGAGAAATGTGCTGCGCTTATTACGGAAGAAGGCGGATTGACAAGCCATGCTGCCGTTGTAGGATTAAGCCAAGGCATTCCGGTTATCGTTGGCGCAAAAAATGCGACAGTTGATTTGAAGGACGGACAAACTGTTACCGTTCATGCAAGAAGCGGACGTATTTATGAAGGACATGCAAGCATCCTTTAATCCATAAATTGAGAAAGAGTTGTTTAAGTTGGCCTTTTGCTAATTTAGGCAGCTCTTTTTCTTTTCGTGGTACACTGGTAGGAAGAGATAATGTAGGAGGGCTTTTATGAAACGATCAACGTTTCTATTTATCCTGATACCGGCAATTGAAATTATTGTCCTGCTGCTGTCAGGCTCTTATATTGGGATTGGGTGGACGGTATCCCTTATGTTCTTAACCGGTATTTTCGGCTTTTTCTTCGCTAAGAGGCAGGGAATACAGACCCTGAGAAGGGCACAGGAACAATTGAATAGGGGAATGATGCCTGGTGAGGAGCTCTTTAATGGAATTTGTATTCTTGCGGGTGCTTTCCTGCTTCTTTTGCCAGGCTTTATTAGTGACATTGCCGGACTTATGCTTCTTATTCCAATCACAAGGAAATGGGTCAAGCCGCTGCTAACTGCGTTACTGTGGAAGCTGATGAGCAAGTCACGAGGTACGATTAAGATTATCCGTTAAGTGAGCAGGCATGTTTATGGCAGACTGATTCAACAGTCTGCCATGAACAGCCCTTTTTTTATTCAGGGAAATCGGTTGGTTTCCTGCCCATGATAAAATCCCAAACATCATGGAGAATGTGCAGCTTATAAAGCGTGCGGATGATGACGAGGACGATTGGGCCAAGAATGAGCCCGAGAAACCCGAGTATCTTGAAACCGACGAAAATGGCAACTAAGGTCGCAAGCGGGTCAAGCCCTATGCTGGAAGAGAGAATCTTCGGTTCCATAAGCTGACGCTGAACAATGACAACTGTATACAGAATAGCGAGTCCAAGGGCCAGGCTTAAATTGCCAGTCATTAAGGCATAAATAATCCATGGGACAAACACGAGACCTGTTCCGAGATAAGGAAGCAAGTCAACAAACCCCGTAATCAAGGCGATTGTGATGGCAAATTCGATTCTCAGAATAAGCAATCCAATCAATACAATGAGTGTTGTCATCGAGATCAGGGTCAATTGTGCACGAATAAAGCCAAATAATGCCCGTTCAAGTTCAATGATGACCTTCCGGATGTTTTGGAGGGTCTTATCAGGGAGGAACTGCTGTGTCTTAGCAAGAAGCTTGTTCCATTCCTTTGCGATGAAGAAGGTTGCAAGCAAGGTGAAAATAGCGCCCGTTCCAGCACCTGGAAGCCAGCCAATCAACTTAGGAACAAAGCCAAGAGTGGTTTGTATGAGATTTGTCAGAGTTGTTCCAATGCTGCTCCCAATATTTTCGATATTTGATAGAACTGTATCCTGTTGACCAGCTTCGAGATTATTAAACAAAGAAATGATCTTCTCATATAAGGGAAGAATCTTGGCTTGAAAATAATCTTGGATGAGGATAATCATGGTGTTGAGATGCTTTGGCAATACATCAGACAAATAGGCTGCGCCAGCCACGGTTTCTGTGACTAAAAAGGTAATTAATCCTGCAATTAAGGCAATTAGGATGAGCATACTGACCAAGACAGCCAAAGCACGTGGAAAACGAAGCTTTCCAGTTAGAAAGGTGATGAAGGGATTCATCAAGAAGGCAAGGCATATCCCTATGATAAAAGGGTATGTATATTTCGCCGTCAAAAGCAATAAATAAACAGATGCGGCGGTGCCGACAATGACGAACACAAAGCGCAGGGCACGATATAAATATTCAAGATTCACGATTAATGCCTCCTTAAGCGAGGGTCTTCTTCTATCTATTATATTCTTATCTTTAGTTCAATGAAAATTCGATTATTACCACAAAAGTAAAATAAATTATTTATTTACAATGTTTAGATAAATTGAAACTTGGAAGGATGAAACAACATGTATGGACCTTATATTTTCCTGCTTATTCTTCTTTTGATTGGGGTCATTGCTAAGAATACTTCATTAATGGTCGCAACAGGCTTCCTGTTGTTGATGAAAGTGGCAGGAGCTGACGGCCGCTTTTTAGCGTATGTTCAATCGAAGGGTATCAACTGGGGCGTGACCATTATTACGATTGCGGTACTCGTGCCAATCGCTACCGGTCATATCGGCTTTAAGCAGCTGGCTGAAGCGGCCAAATCCCCGTATGCATGGGTTGCTATGCTTTCCGGAGTGGCGGTAGCTCTTATCGCCAAGAATGGCATTCAACTGCTTGCTAGTGACCCGCATATCACGGTGGCGCTCGTGTTTGGGACAATCTTAGCGGTTGCCCTATTTAATGGGGTAGCAGTCGGTCCGTTAATTGGTGCCGGTATCGCCTACTTAATGATGCAGCTAATCGATTTATTTCGATAAATCTCTCGGAAAAACCTCTGTCAAATAATTTTACGAGTTGTTTTCTTTCACAAATTTGGAATAATTGTTTATAATTAAAAAAGGCTCGGGTTTCACAAAAATTTACAATTTTTTTGTGAACCCTATTATTATTCTGAGCAATCGTTCAGAGAATGGTTTAGATGGGTTTAAAACGCTTTCTTATGATAACGCTTACTTATTATAAGAGTAAAGAAGTTATGCAAGAATATAGCTTTAAAGCCGGGATATATTCAGCATGATTAACCCGACTGACCAGTGAATCGGAAAACATAGGGGAAATTTCTGGCAAAGGAGAGATTTTAATGTCTGTAACAAAAGGTCTAGAAGGTATTGTTGCTACATCATCTTCCATCAGCTCGATCATTGATGACACGCTCACATATGTGGGGTATGACATTGATGATTTAGCGGAAAACGCAAGCTTTGAAGAGGTTATTTTCCTATTATGGAACCTCAGGCTGCCAAATCATCTTGAATTAGAGGACTTGAAGAATCAATTGGCTGCAAATGCTGCATTGCCGAATGAAATCATCGAGCATTTTAAGATGTATCCAATTGAAAAAGTACACCCGATGGGAGCTTTGAGAACGGCTGTATCCATGCTTGGATTATATGACGAGGAAGCAGATGTCATGGATGATCAGGCAAACTTACGAAAAGCTATCCGCTTACAAGCAAAGATTCCAGCCATCGTGACAGCTTTTTCACGCATCCGTAAGGGTCTTGAGCCAATTGCACCGCGCAAGGATTTTGGTTATGCCCAAAACTTCCTGTACATGTTAAATGGCAAGGAGCCAAGCCAGGTTGAGATTGAGGCATTTAATAAAGCTCTCGTACTTCATGCCGATCATGAATTGAATGCATCTACATTCACTGCACGTGTATGTGTGGCGACTTTATCTGATATGTATTCTGGTGTTACTGCTGCCATTGGTGCCTTGAAGGGACCGCTTCACGGCGGAGCAAATGAAGCAGTTATGAAAATGCTCAAAGAAATAGATTCACTTGAGAATGTCGAGACTTATATTAATGATAAGCTTGATAATAAAGAAAAAATCATGGGATTTGGCCACCGCGTATACCGCAAAGGGGACCCTCGTGCGAAACATCTCCGTGAAATGTCCAAAAGGCTAACTGACATGAACGGCGAACCGAAATGGTATGAAATGTCCACAAGAATTGAGGAATTGGTTACTTCCAGAAAACCTCTTCCGCCAAACGTAGATTTCTATTCTGCATCCGTGTACCACAGTTTAGGTATTGATCATGACCTATTCACACCAATCTTTGCTGTCAGCCGTATGTCCGGTTGGATTGCTCATATTCTTGAGCAATATGAAAACAACCGTTTAATTCGTCCTCGTGCAGAGTATGTCGGTCCTGGCATGCAAAAGTACGTTCCAATCGAAGAACGCTGATTTTCATCTAGTATTGGACAAGCCTCACTAAATAATTCTGATATTTATAAATGTAAAATTTGTTCATAATATTTTAAATAGGTATACTATACTTTAGAGTGTTAAAGAGATAGAGAAGATATAGAGACTAAAGAACAGCAGGTTTGGTGCTTGCTGATACATGCTGGAGGGATTTTCAATGAGTCAGGCAGAAAAAATCAAAGTAGTAGATGGCGCTCTACAAGTGCCAAATCATGCAATCATTCCTTTTATCGAGGGTGACGGAACAGGCCCGGATATTTGGGCTGCTGCATCCCGTGTATTGGAAGCTGCGGTAGAAAAAGCCTATAACGGCGAGAAAGCTATTGTTTGGAAAGAAGTATTAGCTGGCGAAAAAGCATTTAATGAAACAGGTGAATGGCTCCCGGCTGAAACACTTGACGTGATTAAAGAATACTTAATCGCGATTAAAGGGCCATTAACAACTCCTGTCGGCGGCGGAATCCGCTCCTTAAATGTCGCGCTTCGTCAAGAGCTTGACCTATACACATGCTTGCGTCCTGTTAGATACTTTGATGGCGTTCCTTCACCGGTTAAACGCCCGCAGGATACGGATATGGTCATCTTCCGTGAAAATACAGAAGATATTTATGCTGGAATTGAATATGCCAAAGGTTCTGATGATGTTAAGAAACTATTAGAATTCCTTCGCAATGAAATGGGTGTCTCTAAGATTCGCTTCCCGGAAACTTCCGGTATCGGTATTAAGCCGGTTTCTGAAGAAGGAACAAAACGCCTTGTACGCGCAGCGTTGAATTATGCCATCAAGGAAGGAAGAAAATCCTTGACGCTTGTTCACAAAGGAAACATTATGAAATTTACTGAAGGAGCCTTCAAAAACTGGGGCTATGAAGTAGCGGAAGAAGAGTTCGGCGAGCAAGTGTTCACATGGGCTCAATATGACCGCATTAAAGATGCAGAAGGCACAGAAGCGGCTAATAAAGCACAGGCTGATGCTGAAGCAGCTGGCAAGATCATCGTAAAGGATTCTATTGCGGATATCTTCCTTCAACAAATTCTGACTAGACCAAGAGAATTCGATGTCGTTGCAACAATGAACTTGAATGGGGATTACATCTCTGACGCTCTTGCAGCACAAGTCGGCGGTATCGGTATTGCTCCAGGGGCAAACATTAACTACGTAACTGGACATGCGATTTTTGAAGCGACACATGGTACAGCTCCAAAATATGCAGGTCTTGATAAAGTAAATCCATCCTCTGTCATTCTTTCCGGCGTATTGATGCTTGAGCATTTAGGCTGGAATGAAGCAGCGAACATGATCACTCGTTCCATGGAGAAAACGATTGATTCTAAAGTGGTTACTTATGACTTTGCCCGCTTGATGGATGGAGCAAACGAAGTGAAATGCTCTGAATTTGCTGATGAATTAATCAAGAATATGGAATAAAGAACACAGGTAGAAAGCAGGCACGATTTACGAGGGATGATTTTTGAACGGTACCGTCAATAAACGATGGGGGTAGATGATATATTATGGGATTGAAACGCAAAAAAATCTCTGTAATCGGCAGTGGTTTTACAGGAGCGACTACAGCGTTCCTTTTAGCACAAAAGGAGCTTGGGGATGTAGTGCTCGTGGATATTCCGCAAATGGAAAAGCCTACAAAGGGGAAGGCTTTAGACATGGCCCAGGCTGGTCCGGTGCAAGGGTTTGATGCATCCATTATCGGAACATCCGATTATGCAGATACAAAGGACTCCGATTTAGTCATTATTACGGCAGGTATTGCCCGGAAACCTGGCATGAGTCGTGATGATCTTGTGCAAACCAATCAGAAAATCATGCGTTCAGTAGCAAAGGAAGTTGTAAGATATTCGCCGGAAAGCCATATCATCGTCTTGACCAATCCGGTCGATGCGATGACCTACACGGTTTTCAAGGAAACGGGATTTCCAAAGAACCGTGTTATTGGGCAGTCAGGCGTGCTTGATACAGCAAGATTCCGCACATTCATCGCTCAGGAGTTAAATCTGTCTGTCAAGGATATAACTGGCTTTGTGCTTGGCGGACATGGGGATGAAATGGTTCCCCTTGTCCGATACTCCTATGCCGGCGGGATTCCATTGGAAGCACTCATCCCTAAAGAGCGTCTCAACAGTATTGTCGAGCGGACAAGAAAGGGCGGAGGAGAAATTGTCGAGCTGCTTGGTAACGGCAGTGCCTACTATGCACCCGCTGCCTCCCTTGTATCCATGGCAGAGGCTATCTTGAAGGACCAGCGCAGGATTCTTCCAGCCATAGCTTATTTAGAGGGGGAATACGGCTATGATGGAATCTACCTTGGTGTACCGACTATCATCGGTGCAAACGGTATAGAGAAAGTAATTGAACTTGAATTGCAAGAGGAGGAACAAGCCGCCCTTGCTCATTCCGTTCAATCAGTCAAGGCAGTT
The DNA here is from genome assembly GCF_054950035.1 of Gracilibacillus sp. Marseille-QA3620. Taxonomy (NCBI): domain Bacteria; kingdom Bacillati; phylum Bacillota; class Bacilli; order Caryophanales; family Bacillaceae; genus Gracilibacillus; species Gracilibacillus sp. Marseille-QA3620. The sequence continues at coordinate 3,348,578 of NZ_CM143102.1, read as the reverse complement.
ATGTCTATTCTTGTGTGATATATGTACAAAGGGACTCTTTCGGGAGTCCCTTTTAATTTTGCCTAAAAGAATTGAGAGTACTTTTTTCTCAAGTCACTTGTTTGATTTTTTTAATGACAAGATAACTATGCATACTCCTCTAGAAATCAAATAATTCTACTGAAATTGATTGTAAGGAATGTCTCCTTCCATTTGTTTACAAGTAAAGTGAAATCTATCAGAAGCTCATTCAGGCGAACACATAGAGGAAGCAGTCCACGCCAGAGGGAATAGAACAAAATCTTATCAGCTAGAGTCAATGCGATTTTGTCTACATTCTGAAATCTTTTGAAAGGCCTTTTCCTGTGGTTTAGATATCTCACGAACCGACTCCTGCATGATTCATGTCCCTGCCTATATTCCGGTGCGGGACATTATACCAAGATTTCATCTTTTCATATATAATGGTGAGAGATTGGTATAATTGGGGAAGAGACATTGGTGATAAATGCTTTATTGATTGGTCTGGAGCGCATAATTCAGAATGGATTATGGCAATGAAATAAATAGAGAGGACTATTCAAACATAAGCTATTAGAAATGAAGTTAATATATCGGGAAGCGGATGGAGGATAAGATGAGCAAAAAAGTCCTAGTTGTGGAAGATGAAGAATCAATCATTACCTTGCTTACGTATAATTTGGAACAAGCCGGGTTTACCGTCATTAAGGCGATGGATGGGGAAATGGGTAAGCAGCTGGCAATGACAGAAAGACCAGATGTGATCATATTGGACCTCATGCTGCCTAAGCTTGACGGGATTGAGGTCTGCAAAATCCTGCGTCAGAATAAGGTTGCGGTCCCAATATTGATGCTCACTGCCAAAAGCGAAGAGTTCGATAAAGTTCTTGGACTTGAGCTGGGTGCCGATGATTATATGACTAAGCCATTCAGCCCGCGTGAGGTTGTGGCAAGAGTAAAGGCCCTCCTAAGAAGAGTGGATATGATTAATACAGCCGCTGAGTCAAAAGAGGATGATACAGACCTCATCACAGTCGGCGAACTGAAAATATATATTGAAAGATATGAAGCCTATCTTCGTGATGGATTGCTTGAGTTGACACCGAAGGAATTTGAACTTTTGGCTTATCTAGCGAAAAATAAGTCAAGAATTCTCACAAGGGATCAGCTTTTGAATGTCATTTGGAATTATGACTTTGTTGGGGATACACGAATTGTGGATGTGCATATCAGTCATTTACGTGAAAAAATCGAACAGGATACGAAGAAGCCAGTCTATATTAAAACGGTACGCGGACTTGGATATAAGCTAGAGGAACCGAGATAATGAAGAAATCAAGAAGAATGATGACGTTCGAGATTGCCTCCGCTATCCTGATTATTTCCTTTCTGTTTGGACTTTTATTAGGAAAGGTGTTCACGATGTATCTGGAAAGAGATACGAGGAATGACCTGAAGAATGCGGCGCAAGTAATCGAATGGCAGCTCGTTGATCTAGAGGATACAACGGAGCTTAATAGCCGGCTTGAAGTACTCAGTAAAGAGCTGGGTATTTCTATCCTGCTGACTGACCGTGACGGCGAGGTTCTTTCTGATAAGAGGTATGTAGAAGAAGGGACAACAGGTGAGGAGCTGGCTCTTTATCAAGCGAAGTTGGAAGATTTCAGGGATCATTCAGCTGAACCGGTTTTCGGGGAGCTTCATGATGACGGATTATTCTATTATATTTCTCCTATTCAATCGGATGAAGGCATCCTGTTGGTTGGTCAAGAGAAGAATGTCATTATGGGAGGGTTATCGATCTGGACAACCTCTCTGTCATTTTTGGCAGTGGCATTCATCGTTATCATGCTATTTGTTTTTAAGATCATTAAGAAGTATTTCCTGCCTGTTGATAGCGCCTTTCATGCGGTGCAGGAGCTGACGAAAGGGAATTATCGTGCACGCACTTATATTGGCCGCAACAAGGAAGCGAGGCTGCTGAATGATTCCATTAATCAGCTTGCCCGTGATATGCAAGAGATGAAAATCGCCTATGATATTCAAAAAGACCGGCTCAGTACTTTGATTGAGAATATGGGAAGCGCCTTGCTATTGATTGATGATAAAGGATATATCAATATGGTCAATCGTGCTTACCTGAATCTCTTTAAAGAAAATGAAGAGGATTACTTGTCGGAGCTTTATTACAAGGTAATCCATCGTGAGGAAGTAAATGCCCTCATTGAGGAAATCTTCATGGTCGAGCAAAAAATAAAAAAACAAATTGTCTTGACAATCGGTCTTGAACGGAAGAATTTCGAAGTGTACGGGGCACCGATTATTGGTCCGAAGGGTGAATGGAAAGGAATTATTTTGGTTTTCCATGATATTACGGAGCTGAAGAAGCTCGAAACCGTGCGGAAGCAATTCGTAGCCAATGTATCACATGAATTGAATACGCCTGTTACATCCATAAAGGGCTTTACGGAAACATTGATTGATGGAGCAAAGGAAGATAAGGATACACTAAATCATTTCCTCTCCATCATTCTGAAGGAAAGTAACCGGCTTCAAGCACTAATCAAGGAATTGCTGGAATTGTCTAAGGTGGAGCAGCAGGGATTCCAGCTTGATTTGCAGAAGGTGGATATCGTTCCTGTTTTGCGAGATACGTACGAGATATTGGAGAAGAAGGCAGCCAAGAAGAACATTCAATTTGTCCTAAATGACCCGAATCAGCCAATCGTTTGTGAAACAGATCCTTTTCGTATCCAGCAAGTGATCATTAATCTCGTCAGCAATGCCATTTCTTACACTCCGGCAGATGGGAAAGTAACTATATCTGCAAGCGAGGATGTGGACAAGGTTTATATCAAGATAGCGGACACGGGAATCGGGATTGATGAAGAGGAGCTTCCACGCATATTTGAACGCTTTTACCGTGTTGATAAGGACAGAAGCAGAGAGAGCGGAGGAACGGGACTTGGACTGGCCATCGTGAAACATATTCTCGAGGCTCAGCATGGTGAAATCACCATAGACAGCAAGCTTAATGAGGGAAGTACCTTTACAGTAATCATCCCTAAGGAGCAGCATACAGGAAAAGGGAAATAAAGAAGGAAAACTCCTTTCACGGGTGCATTCGTGATGGGAGTTTTTTAATGTTTACTAATCTATTCTGACGGCTGTCTTTGAGATACAGAACAGCTGTTTTTCTTTCAATCATGACTCATGTTAGAATAGAGGATAAGATAATCGGTTAGATACGGGAGGAAAGCATGAATAAAAAAATCGTCTTAATAGATGGAAATAGCATTGCCTACAGAGCATTTTTCGCCTTGCCTTTACTCAATAATGATAAGGGCGTACATACAAATGCCATATATGGATTTGCGATGATGCTGAATCGAATTATGGAAGAAGAGAAGCCGACCCATATGCTCGTTGCCTTCGATGCAGGCAAAACGACATTTCGCCACAGTACCTTCGCTGAATATAAGGGAGGTCGTCAAAAAACGCCGCCGGAGCTATCTGAGCAGTTTCCATTCATTCGAGAATTGCTGGATGCGTACGGAATTTCCCGCTATGAATTAACAAATTATGAGGCAGATGACATTATCGGCACCCTTGCCACGCTTGCGGAGGGTGATGGCTACAAGGTCACGGTCATTTCTGGTGATAAGGATTTGACGCAGCTTGCTTCTGAGAAGACGACAGTCCGTATTACCCGAAAAGGAATTACGGATATGGAGGATTACACACCTGAGCATATTCGAGAGAAATATAATCTGACTCCTGAACAGATTGTTGATTTGAAAGGCTTGATGGGGGATACCTCCGATAATATTCCGGGCATTCCGGGTGTTGGTGAGAAAACAGCGTTGAAGCTTCTGCACCAATTCGGCAGTGTGGAAGCGGTGGTTAATTCTCCTGAGGAGGTAAGCGGCAAGAAATTGAAGGAGAAGATTGAGGAATATAAGGATCAGGCCATCATTTCTAAGCAGCTTGCAACGATTGAGAAGAAAGCGCCAATCGAAGTTCGTCTAGAGGAGATCGATTACACAGGAGCAGACCAAGAAAAGCTTCTGGCGATTTATAAGGAGCTCGGCTTTGCAACCTTGATTGAAAAGATGGATCCACTCAACGCACAGGAAGATGAAGTGCTTGAAGAGATTGATTATACATTCGTTAAGGAAATCACCGAAGATATATTCACGGACGATACAGCTCTTTTTGTAGAAATCTTAGAGGATAATTACCATACAGCGCCTATTCAAGGCTTGGCCATTTCCAATGCTAAGGGCACCTTCTTCATGGAGACGGAAACAGCTGTTGAATCTGCTGCTTTTAAGGCATGGGCAGAGAATCCGGACATGAAGAAAACGGTACATGATGTGAAGCAGGCGGTTGTTGCCCTTCACCGCTATGGCGTTGAGCTTAAGGGTGTCGCGTTTGATCTCTTCCTTGCCTCCTATGTGTTAAACCCGGCTGAGCCGGAAGTAGATATGGCAGACCTTGCGAAAAGACATAGTGCCGGTCATATACAAACAGATGAGCATGTGTATGGAAAAGGAGCAAAACGGAAGATTCCAAATCCTGAGGTTTACGGTGAGCATATCGCACGCAAAGCTCAGTCGATGGGCTTGATCAAAGCTAGTATTGAAAGCCAGCTTGTTGCGAATGCACAATTATCCTTGCTGATGGATTTAGAATTGCCGCTCGCCTTGATCCTTGCGGAAATGGAGATTACAGGTGTCAAGGTTGATAAGGAAAGACTGAAGGAAATGGGCGGAGAGCTCGCTGCAAGGCTTGCTGATATCGAAGCGAAAATCTATGACCTGGCAGGTGAGAAATTTAATATTAACTCACCGAAGCAATTAGGGGTGATCCTCTTTGAACGTTTAGGTCTGCCGGTCATCAAGAAGACAAAAACAGGCTATTCCACGTCTGCGGACATTTTGGAGAAGCTTGAAAACAAGCATGAAATCATTCGTGAAATCCTCAATTATCGCCAGCTTGGCAAGTTGCAATCTACTTATATCGAAGGTTTGCTGAAGGTTATTCATGAGGATGGCAAGGTTCATACCCGCTTCAATCAGGCGCTTACACAGACAGGACGCCTAAGTTCGACGGATCCGAATCTGCAAAACATCCCAATCAGGCTTGAGGAAGGAAAGAAAATTAGACAAGCCTTCGTTCCGTCAGTGGAGGACTGGGTCATATTTGCCGCTGACTATTCCCAAATTGAGCTTCGCGTCCTTGCCCATATTGCTGATGATGAGAACTTAATCAATGCCTTTAAAGAAGATATGGATATTCATACGAAAACAGCGATGGATGTCTTCCATGTGAAGGAAGAGGAAGTGACCTCTAATATGAGGCGGCAGGCTAAAGCTGTTAACTTCGGGATTGTATACGGTATCAGTGATTATGGATTATCCCAAAACTTGAATATTACCCGTAAGGAAGCCGGTACCTTCATCGAACGTTATTTGGAAAGTTATCCAGGAGTACAGCGCTATATGAAGGATATTATTGAGGATGCGAAGGAATGCGGTTATGTCACTACCCTTCTTCACCGACGCCGCTATATTCCGGAAATCAATAATCGAAACTTTAATGTCCGTGGGTTTGCCGAAAGGACAGCGATGAATACGCCGATTCAGGGCAGTGCAGCAGATATTATCAAATTGGCGATGATCCACATGAATGACCGGCTGAAGAAGGAGAACTTAAAGGCAAAGTTATTGCTTCAGGTGCATGATGAATTGATTTTTGAAGCACCGAAGGATGAAATAGACATCTTAAAGAAAATCGTACCGGAGGAAATGGAGAATGCAATCCAATTGAGCGTTCCGCTTAAGGTGGATTATTCATTCGGAAACACTTGGTACGACGCAAAATAGAGCAGTAAAAGGGGGTTATTTGTTTGCCTGAATTACCAGAAGTAGAAACGATAAGGCGAACACTCGAAGCCATGGTGCTCGGTAAGACAATAGAGAATGTAGAGGTGCGATGGGGGAAGATCATCAAGGAACCGGATGATGCTGAACTTTTCTGCCTTTTCCTGAAGGGGCAAACCATCCGCGAAATCGGCCGCCGCGGCAAGTTTTTGATCTTTTATTTAGATGATTATAGTCTCGTATCCCATCTGCGTATGGAAGGGAAATACGGACTTTTTGACAAGAGCGAAGAGATGGATAAGCATACTCATGTCATATTCCAATTCACAGACGGTACCGAGTTAAGATACAGAGATGTGCGCAAATTCGGCACGATGCATTTATTCCCGAAAGGAACTGAGCTGGATGTGCTGCCGCTTTCGAAGGTAGGACCTGAACCATTTTCAGATGAATTCACGCCAGAGCACCTGGCAGCCGGGCTTGCCAAGACGCATCGTTTCATCAAGACTGTTCTGCTTGACCAGCGCTTGCTCGCGGGTCTTGGGAATATTTATGTGGATGAGGCTTTGTTCCATGCCGGTATTCATCCAGAGCGGGCAGCCTCATCCTTGAATGAGGAGGAGATTCAGCGTCTTTATACGGCGATTAAGACTACGCTTGCTGAGGCGATTGAAAAAGGGGGAAGCACGATTCGCTCTTACGTAAATTCACAGGGCCAGATTGGTATGTTCCAGCTTGAATTGTTTGCTTACTCGAGAAAGGGCCAGCCATGTAAGACATGCGGCTCCATCATGGAGAGAATCACCGTAGGAGGAAGGGGGACTGTTTATTGTCCTTCCTGTCAAAAACGTTGATAATGGCCATGAACCAAAGATAGGCTCCTGTCATATAGTAGGGTATTGATTGTTGAAAGGAGTCCCTGTCAATGGAGCACTTGGCTTCAATACTCTTACTCGCTATGGCAGTCAGCCTGGATAGCTGCGGTGTCGGAATGACTTATGGAATGCGCAATGTGGCAATTCCCTTAAGATCCATAATGATTATTGCCGCATGTTCGGCCTTAAGCTTCGCAATTGGCATGTTCACGGGATCTGTGAGTGAACATTTCATGGCAGAGTCCTGGGCAGGCATGATTGGAGGGTTTATCCTCATTTCATTAGGCATATGGACGGCCGCAAGCAATTTAAAGCAAAATGATGATGTGTATTTGAATGTGGATGAACGCACATTGTTTCAGCTGGAAATCAAATCAATTGGTCTAGTGATTCATATTTTGAAGAAGCCGCTGAGCGCTGACTTTGACCGTTCCGGAACAATTACAGGTCTTGAAGCTTGTTTTCTAGGCTTTGCGCTTTCTCTTGATGGGTTTGGCGCAGGTATTGGTGCCGGTATTCTCGACTATCCACTCGTGACGGTCGTGCTGCTCAGTTTTATTATGAGCGCCATTTTCATGAAGGCCGGCCTTCAGGCTGGAAAGTACTTAAATGATTCTTTTGCCGCGAAAATCTTGTCCTTTGTACCTGGAATTGTCTTAATTGCACTAGGGATCAGTAAACTATTTTAGACAGGGGAAACAGTAAATGATGAAGAAAATAATCGGGCTGACAGGCGGAATTGCCAGTGGGAAGAGCACAGTATCTAACTGGCTTCTCTCACAGGGCTATCCTGTCGTTGACGCAGATATCGCGGCCAGGAAAGTTGTTGAACCGGGCATGCCGGCTCTTGAGAAGATCAGAAAGGCCTTTGGAGATGATGTCCTGCTTCCGGATGGAACACTTGACCGGAAAAGACTCGGTTCTATTATTTTTGCGAATGAAGAAAAGCGGCAGACATTAAATGTTATTGTCCATCCGGCTGTGAGAGAATGGATGAGACAGGAAACGGAGCGGGCATTTGGAGAAGGGGCATCCATCGTTATTATGGATATTCCTTTATTGTTTGAGAGTAAGTTGACTCATATGGTGGAGGAGACGATTCTTGTTTATGTTACGAAGGAGATCCAGCTAAAACGGCTGATGGAAAGAGACGGGTATATGGAAGCTGATGCCCTGGCTCGGATTCATGCGCAGATGCCCATCGATGAGAAAAAGGAATTGGCTGATTACATCGTTGATAATAATGGGCCGCTCTCTGAAACGATTGAACAGATGAGGCAGATTATGGACACATTTAAATAAGGCAGGCAATAAAGGCTGTTCCGTATAAAAACAAGCGGAGCAGTCCTTTTTTATTGGCTGTTTTCGTAAAGATTGTTGCTTTTGAATAAAAAGGGAAGCTGCAATCTATTTTACGGTACAATTGGATTGGGAGTGACTTCTTGAACAATCGGGGCAGCGCGACAAGTTTTGTTATAAGCACTCCGGTGCGAAAGACGAGGAATTTCCACAGAAACTCTAACTTTATAACCGAGGATAGGAATGATAAAACCATGTATTTTGAAACTATCCCATTGATACTCCTGCATGCGTCATAATGGACAGATTATGGGGTATGAAGCTCAGGTGAAGTCGGCAGAACAAAGGCTAAAGCCATTCCTTTCAGGATAAAGGTATGCCAATGGATATGCCGGATGGCTGAAAAACTAAATAAGGTGAGAATTTTCTTACACAAAGAACGGACGAACTTCCGAATGTACAGGTCTAGAGTTTCGAACAATAGGAAACTATTGTACCACCCTTACGGTGGTGTGAGTGATGTGGAGTAAAAATTGCCCCTCTGAAACACGTTATATCGAACAATGGCGGTATCCAGCTCACAGGCTTACAGGAAGCACCTACGTTTAGATAGATAGCTAAGTTATAAGGGACTTGGAAAGTAAGGAACGTTGATTCGAGGGCTGTCACCCAAAACGGTTGCTATAAGTAATTGAACGAAATGCACTTGTCCTTATGAGGGTAGGGGTACGACTGATGAAGCTTCTGTAACGGAGGTAGAGGAACAGCCCCAAGTCTAGTGATTGGCAACGATTATTTTTCAATTGTGCATTGCACCGGTCGGGTAAGAACGTGGGAACATCACCTCACAAAGGAATGATGCCACAGTGCAAGCTCTACGATACTGGGATTACTATGATATGACCGACACTTTTACTGACTTGTACCACCGAGCTAAAAATAAAGAAACATTCCATCACTTATATGACGTCATCACGTCGAGGAATAACATTTTATTAGCTTATCGGACTATCAAGTCAAATAAGGGGTCTAAGACCCCCGGTACAGATGGAAAAACCATCATCGACATAGAGAGACTAACAGAAAATGATTTAGTAGAAAAGATACAAAAACAGCTCAAGAATTATCGCCCGAAGAAAGTCAGACGAAAATTAATTGAAAAAGATAATGGTAAAATGCGACCTCTAGGCATTCCATGTATCCTCGATAGAATCATTCAACAGTGTTTCAAGCAAGTATTGGAGCCAATTACGGAAGCGCACTTTTATAATCATAGTTACGGTTTTAGACCTTTACGGTCTACACATCATGCGATGGCAAGAGTTCAATTCCTTGTTAACCATTCTAAACTTCACTATGTTGTTGATGTTGATATCAAAGGCTTCTTTGACAATATCAATCATACATTGCTCATTAAACAGCTGTGGAATTTAGGTATTTATGATAGAAAAGTTTTAGCTTGCATTTCAAAAATGTTAAAAGCTGAAGTTGATGGTGAAGGCATTCCGGAAAAGGGTTCACCGCAAGGTGGACTACTATCCCCGTTATTATCTAATGTGGTTTTGAATGAATTAGATCAATGGATAGCGAATCAGTGGGAACTCTTCCCTCTTGATAAGCCATATACGACACGCGAAGGTGAACGCTATGCAAAGATTCACACAAAGTTAAAAGAAGGTTATATAGTTCGCTATGCCGACGACTTTAAAATCTTATGTCGGGACTGGAAGACAGCCGAAAAATGGTATCATGCCGTTAAGCTTTTTCTGAAAGAGCGTTTAAAACTTGACATTTCACCGGAAAAATCAAAAGTAATTAATCTGCGGAAACATGAATCAGCCTTTCTTGGATTTACGATACGTGCCATTCGCAAAGGTGAAAAACGTGTGGCCCATACTTTTGTGAAAGCCGAAAAGATACAGAAAATAAAAGATGAAGCGAGGAAACGAATTGAGGCACTTCGAGCCTCACCAACGACTCAAAATGCTTTGCGATTTAATAGCTTTGTCTTAGGGCTGCATAATTACTTTAATCGAGCTACACATGTCAACTTAGCCTTCTCACGTCTTGCTTATGATATAGGTGCATCTATGTACAATCGTCTTAAACCAGTCGGGAAATACGCCCATCCAGCGAATCCGCCGCCAACCTATAAGAAGTTATACAGTTTGAGGTTCAAGACATTTGAAATTGCTGGTATTCATCTCTTCCCTCTTGCGAATGTTCAGACAAAGAACACTATTTGTTTCACACAAAGTCTGACACTATTCACAGTTGAAGGCCGAGCGCTAATTCATAAGAATTTGCATAAGAATATCAAGCAAGAAATTGCCTTGCTAATGGAGTCAAATATCCCGACACGAAGTGTCGAATATATGGACAATCGAATCAGTCGATATAGTATGAAACAAGGAAAATGTGAAATTACAGGACAATTTCTACAAGCACGGGATGTACACTGTCATCACTACGTGCCAGTACATCTCGGCGGAAATGACAAGTTCAATAACTTACGCATTCTCTACAAAGAGGTACACAAACTAATCCATATGACAGATACAACTAAGATGAATATACTCATAAAAAGTTTGGATATCACGCCACCGATATTAGAGAAAATCAATAAATATCGGGAAAAGTGCGAGTTAGAACCTATCATATAATCCAAATCAATAAGAGTAACTTGAAACTTATAATCAAAACCATCGCCAGATGGAACGCGGAATGCTTGGAAACTGGCACGTTCCGTGTGGAGCAGGGGAAAAGCCGGAGATAACTTCAAACGCTTACCTATTGCTACGGTTAGCTCAATAAGTTAATTAAATAGAGATACATTTAGATATGTCAGGTTCGCTAATGCAAAAGTAAAATATAATAAAAATCTCTCTTTAATAACACAGTTTTTAGCTGTGTTATTTATTTCGTTAAATATTAGATATATAAAAATAAATACCTTGCATTATTAGGTACTATCATTTATAAATATTTGTAAGGGGGTGAAAAAAATGGAAATAAACAAAGAGGTTTTGAAAGGTCATATTGATACCTTAATCCTGTCGCTTTTATATACAAGAGATATGTATGGTTATGAGTTAGCTAAATTGGTGCGAGAAAGAAGCAATGAACAATTTGAATTAAAAGAAGGTACGCTATATTTGTCTTTAAAGCGACTTGAACAGAATAAGTGGATTGAATCCTACTGGGGAGATGAAAAAGGTCCAGGTGGAAGAAGAAAATACTATAAACTCACGCCATTAGGTGAAGAAGGTTTTGAAAAGAAGCGTTTGGAATGGGAATTTATAAAGAGAATTATTGATTCGTTTTTGGAGGGAGGAGAAAAATATGAAGCAAATTGAAGCATTTGTTGACTCGGTTTATCAAAATGTAGGTGGAAATAAAAAAGAAATAAAAGAATTGAAAGCAGAAATGAAAAGTCATTTACTAGAGGCAGTTCACGAATTGAAAACAGAAGGAAAGTCTGAACAAGAAGCAATAGAAATTGCAATTGAACGATTTGGTGGGAAAAAAGAAATGCGTTCCATTATTGAACAACTGTTTAAAACCCAACAAACATTTGCAAAATGGGTTCTTTATCTAGCTTTAGGCTTTCTAGCTTTATTCTTATCTATTTTTGGTTGGCTTTGGCAAAGTGAAGAATCACAATCACATCAAATTTCTCTTGTTGCTACGGAAATAGCAGATATTTTGGAAAACAAAAGCAGCATTACACCTGAAATGAAAGTAGATATAGAAGAATCAGTTAAAAGTACAAGTTTTATTTCAACCGTAAGAATATTCAATGTGAATGATATTCAGAAGAGTGAAAATTATGGAGGTTACGGAAATGTATTTGATTATGTGGCACAAGCTGAACCAGACTTTCAATACAAGCAAACAGTTTGGGCTCCTAAATGGTTAAAACCAGATTTCTTTTCTTACGGAAATGGTGATGACCAATGGTATGTTGGTATGGAACAAAGAAGTTTCGGAACGATAATGACTGCTATCTTATTTGTTGGTTTAGCAATCTATTGGACGTTATTTTCTATTTGGGCAATCATTAATGCCTATCATCATAAACGTTTAAACATTGGTTGGGGTGTAGGCTTTGTTTTATTTAATGTAGTGGGCTATTTGTTGTATTATATTGTTGGTAGGAAACAAAACTATATCAAATAAATCTGTTTGATTCACTTCTGTAGGTACGTTTAGTATGTAATTAAAAGTTGTTTATATATAGAATAAATATTTTAAAACTAAGATACAATAGCTCATCAAAGCTGTCATAATGGCAGTTTTTCTTTTTTAAAACGGAGTAACATTCCTTTGAACAAATAGGTTTTAGTATGTAAAACATTTAGGATTGTGAATTAACTCACTTAAACTATCAGGGGCGTTGATCAAGAAAGATTAATGCCCTTTTATGTTGAATTTCTTCTGCTGCTAACGGGCAGTTTTAGTGCAAGAAGGATTTGCTACCATACATACCGAATTAATATGGATATAGCATTGAAGTTGTGACTAATAAAGATAGATGGAGAGGTTAATTGTGAGACTGTTTACTATTATTGTTATCTTATTTTTAGTGATATTTGTAATAGAAAAAATGACAGAAAAATTTCTGGGTGTAAAGACAAAGAAAATTTCCGAGACCCCTGGTAAAAGAGTTGATCGATGGGGACGAACGATAATAGTGGTTATCTTTTTATGTTCCTTACCGATTGTTACGCAATATTCGGAAATAGTAATAAATATTTCGTGGATTCTATTTATTGCTTCACTAATGACATTTCAAGTTATATTGGAGTGGAGGTATTTAAAAGAATCGAAACAATATATTTCAACACTGATAAGCTCGACGATAATTATTAGCATATTTAGCTACTACCTTTTACTTTTAAGGAATATTTGAAGTAGACCACGATAGTCAAACTGACAGTCTTTTATATGCTACTAAAGGGGCAGTTGTGCGGCCGAGCCTAGGTCGTATCATATAGCGGGTGGGATTCCCGCCGAGTAAGAACTAGCCATTCGCTCGTAGCGAGTCTTGGAGGGGCAAAGGTAACTTTGGTCTTTAAGCGTAGACAGTTAGGTGGCGGGCCGAAAGCCAAATGGTTGAAGGGATTGAGCTCCATAAACGTTTGTAAACCGAGAGGGCTGATGCCTTAACTGCGTGTAGAAAGCAATATTTTATCTTTTGTTATAGGCGAGAAAGATAAAACCTCTCTGGAGTCAGAGACCTTGGCACGTCATACATAGATATGATACGGCAACTCGGGAGACCCTACCGGTCTCTTCTGTTTATTAGAAGAGTATGGTGTACAAGCGATAACAAGTAAGGAAACCAAATGCCGGGTAGGGAGTCGGATAGCAGCGTAGTACCAATGAAGTTGGGTAATGCCGATGGAGGAAAGGCTAGCTACCAGTTATTGCCCTTATTAGGGACACATTTACTACACACAGAGGTAGGGATAATAAATGGAAACAAAACTACTAAGGATAGCAGAATTAGCTAAATCTGACCCTAAGATGAAATTTACATCTCTTGCACATTTATTAAATGTGCAATCACTCATTCAATGTCATCATGAGCTGCCAAACAATAAGGCAACTGGTGTAAACGGTACAACGAAAGAGCAGTACGCCGAAAGTCTCGAAGAAAACATAATGGATTTAACAAGCAGACTTAGAAGTAAAAGTTATCGTCCGATTCCAGTTAGAAGAATGTATATTCCAAAGCTTAACTCTAATAAGAGGAGGCCATTAGGAATACCGGAACATGAGGATAAAATTGTACAAAAAGGTATTGCGAAAGTGCTAAATGCCATTTATGAGAATGACTTTCTAGACTGCTCTTTTGGGTTCCGGCCAAACAGAAACTGTCATGATGCGTTAAAGATACTAAACTTTTATATAGAAAAGAGATTAGTAAGCTATGTAGTAGATGTAGATATCAAAGGCTTCTTCGATAATGTTGACCACAAATGGATGATGGAGTTCTTGAAACATAGAATAACGGATCCTAACCTCCTGAGAATAATCAGTAGGTTCCTCAGAGGTGGTTACATGGAGGAAAGCAGGAGATACAAAACAGATAAGGGGACACCGCAAGGTGGAGTAATATCTCCTATCTTGGCTAATGTGTACCTTCATTATGTACTCGACTTATGGTTTGAGAAAGTGGTTAGGAAACAATGTGAAGGACAGGCATACATGGTAAGATATGCGGATGATTTTGTTTGTTGTTTTCAACACAAAAGGGAAGCTATACAATTCTACGAGTCATTAAAACTGAGATTGAAGAAATTTAACTTGGAAATAGCTGAGGATAAGACCAAGGTTATTCCCTTCGGGAGATTTGCAGAAAATAACGCGAAACGAACAGGGAATGGTAAACCTGCAACCTTCGATTTCCTTGGATTTACTCATTATTGTGGAAAAAGTAAACAAGGAAAATTTCGTGTAAAACGGAAATCGAGCAGAAAGAAAGTCCAAGGCAAGCTTAAAGAATCTAAGGAATGGTTGAAGTCTAATAGAAATAAAAATATCCATTTAATTATGGAGAGATTTAGACGTTCTCTAGTAGGATACTACAACTATTACTGCATTACAGATAATTCTCGAACGGTTAATGACTTTAAAGAGAAAATCGAAATTTTACTATTTAAATGGCTGAATAGAAGGAGCCAAAGAAAGTCCTTTACATGGGATAAATTCAGGCTATTCCTTCAAATGTTCCCACTTCCCAAACCAAGAATTAGGGTCAATATTTATGAATTAAGGAAAGAAATTAGCTATATTCTGTAAATGATAACTAGGAGGAGCCGTGTGCGTTAATAGCGCAAGCACGGTTCTGAGAGGGGGGAGAAGCACAATTTACCGTAAGGTAAAAAGGCTCTCTTCTACTCGACTAGTTGAGATGAAATGCAATATTGATAAAATATAAACATATAAGGGTGTGAGCAAAAAAATGCAGTCATTGATACAATTAATTGTTGTTATAACAATGAGTACAATCTTCGTCACGAATGTAGTTGATAACATTGTTCGAAAATGGTTTGGTAAAGACAAGGTGGCTCAAAGAAAAGAATACTTTACAAAATATGAGTTGTGGGTAAAACTAATCACACTTTCTTTAATTGCAGTTCTTTCTGTTCGTGTAGGTATAGAATCATCATACACATATATATTAATTCTTATATCTTGCGTAACTTTATTTGGGTATGACGCTTTATTAGAGAAGAAATATATCGAGAACTCTAAAGACTATTTATTCACTTTTTTAGCTGGTTTACTAAAGGCTCCACTTATGATGATATTAGTTGTCATATATAATACTGTCAGTAATTAGGATGCAATGGCCCTTTATGAGATAATTGCTTGTTTCTCTTCAAAATTAATAAAGTTTGTGAACAAATGTACTTAAACTAACGGGGGCGTTAGTTAAACAATGGAGACAGCCAAAATGCTGTCTTTTTCTTATGGCATTAGCAACAATCCTTACGAAAAGAGCCTTTTTATTCAACATCTAGCTCTTTCTTTGTTAACGACACCCTTGGTATTTTGCAGGGTTATTTAAGAGGACATTTTACCTGTTTCTTGCCTTTGTTTGAATCCCCTTTTGCCCTAAGGTTCTCCTGAGTTAAGACAAACAAGCAGAGGAACTCTCCACTGCTTGTTTTGCCTGATTTGCTGGAACGAATCGAACTTCTTTTACTCCTCTATCCATTGGGTTCGCAAGGCAGCCATAATGGTGATGGTGAGGATGACTGACACAATCCCCATGGTTTGGAGACCGTGGATCCATTCTTTGGCGTCTAAGGCACTTGGCTCTCCCATCGTTGCAAAGATGGGCACAAACAAGCATAACTGAATGCCCCCCATGAACATTGCCATGGAACGAGCATAAGCAGGGGTCGCCGTCCCGAGGATTCCATATCCCAAAACGGCGACCCCTGTAATGATGCCAATCCAGATGACCGATTGGGTACTCACACTTTCGTAGCAAAGAAATACCACAGCGGCTAACGCTCCTGCCAAAAAGATTGCCAAACCAATGGCTGAACGAATGACCTGTTCTTTCATCTTTCTCCCTCCTTTTCGTCATCTGATTCTTTTTAACTGGTTGGCTTTCGAAGTAAACTGGTACCTGTAGTTAGGACACTTGAAAAAGAGTGTCCTAGCTACAGGTTTTCTTATATACTAGAGGTCATGAAATAAGATACAAGGGGATACCATGAGTAAGATTACATTTACATCTAGAGAGATTAAACTACTTCAAAAAAACCCAAATGTACAACGTGTCAGCGAGCGATCCATCACCTATACAGATGCATTTAAAAATAGATTTATTGATGAGTATATGACGGGAAAGCTTCCCCGGCAAATTTTTATGGAGGGCGGTTTTGATGTCGACCTCATTGGAATGAAGCGAATCGAACAATCGGCCTATAGGTGGAAGAAAGCCTATGAAACCAATGGGTTACTTGGACTCACGGATTCAAGGAAAACGGCATCTGGAAGGCCGTTAAAACGGGAACTCTCACCATCTGAAGTGATTAAACGCCAAGAAGCTCAAATTAAGCTGTTGGAAGGACAAATAGAGCTATTAAAAAAGCTAGAAATGACCGAAAGGAGGCTGTTAAACGAAAGTCAAAACCTCGCTCCAAATAGAATCTATCAGCTGATTTATGAGACCTTGGAACAACATTCATTCAAGCGATTGACGGCATACTTTTGTGCCCTCTTAGGCGTATCCCGTTCGGGTTACTACAGTTACTTAAAGGCTTTTGAGGTCCGTAAAGCAAGAGAACAATTAGATTTAGAAGCGAAAGAGCTCATTTTAAAAGCGTTTAAACGACGCGGGTATAAGAAGGGGTCTCGCTCCATTAAGATGGTATTAGAAAATAAGTATGGAGTCCACTTTAGTCGAAAAAAGATTCAACGAATCATGAGGAAATATGGGATTGTCTGTCCTCACAGGAGGTCAAATCCTTATAGGAAAATCGCCAAAGCCACTAAGGAACACCAGGTCGTTCCAAACAAGTTGAACCGAGAATTCAAACAAGGAGTTCCTGGTAAAGTACTATTAACAGATATCACCTATTTGCCATATGCCGGAAGACAGATGGCTTATTTGTCGACCATAAAAGATGCCTCGACGAACGAAATCCTCGTTTACCATGTTTCAGACCGAATTACATTGGATATCGCCACGCAGACGATCCATAAGTTAATGAACAACAAGAAAGTAAAATTAGACAAGGATGCGTTTATCCACTCCGATCAAGGAAGCCATTACACAAGTCCTCGTTATCAAAAATTATTGAAGAAATATGGATTGGGACAATCCATGTCTCGCCGGGGAAACTGTTGGGACAATGCCCCTCAGGAATCGTTCTTTGGGCACCTCAAAGATGAAGTCGATTATCGATCTTGCCAGACACTGAATGAACTAAAGGCCAAAATAAAGCACTACATCAATTACTATAATCATGACCGTTATCAATGGAACTTAAAGAAGATGACCCCTGTTCAATTTAGGAATCATCTTCTCGTAGCTTAGTCTCTTTTTTTAATGTGTCCTTGACAGGGGTACCAGTTTAAAGAGCCCTCTCCTTTTATTATCCTTTGTTCATCCTCGAATCGTTTGCCAGGGCTACCCTATATGCTAATAGTTATCGCATTGAATTATTCCCATTTTATGCAAATGGAAGGGTTTTAATTGCCAAAAAAAGGCGTTCAAACTATACAGTATTTTATCTAATGTGCTATACTATTTATATAATTTTTGGTTAATTGTATAACTCATATTAGGGGGAAATGGAATGAAGGCTAGAGTTGCAATCAATGGATTTGGTCGTATCGGGAGAATGGTATTCCGGAAGGCCATCAAAGAAGACAACATGGAAATTGTAGCGATCAACGCCAGCTATCCTGCGGAAACACTAGCGCATTTAATAAAGTATGATACTACTCATGGACGATTTGAGGGGGAAGTCGTTCCACATGAGGATCATTTAGTCGTGGATGGGAAGAAAGTATTGCTGATTAATAACCGAAACCCGGAAGCTTTGCCGTGGAAAAGTCTTGAAATTGATATCGTGATTGAAGCAACTGGCAAATTCAATCATCGTGATAAGGCATCTCTTCATTTAACAGCTGGGGCGAAGAGGGTAGTGCTTACAGCGCCGGGTACAAACGAAGATGTCACAATTGTCATGGGTGTCAATGAAGAGCAATTGGATATCGCCAATCATTTCGTTATCTCTAATGCCTCGTGTACAACGAATTGCCTGGCTCCGCTTGCCAAGGTGCTTGATGAGCAGTTTGGCATTGATAATGGCTTGATGACAACGGTTCATGCCTATACGAATGACCAGAATAATATCGACAATCCGCATAAAGACCTGCGGAGAGCAAGAGCTTGTGCACAAAGTATCATTCCGACTACAACAGGTGCTGCCAAGGCTTTATCACTCGTTCTGCCACAATTAAAGGGCAAGCTGCACGGGACAGCGCTCCGTGTGCCGACGCCGAATGTATCTCTTGTGGACTTGGTCGTTGACTTGAAAACACCAGTTACGGCTGATGATGTCAACCGAGCATTGAGGAATGCAGCAGGCGGAAAGCTCGCTGGGATCATGGAGGTTTGCGAGGAACCGCTCGTTTCCATTGATTTCACCACCAATCCGCATTCAACCATTATTGACAGTCTGTCAACCATGGTGATTGGCGAACAAAAGGTAAAGGTCCTTGCTTGGTATGATAATGAATGGGGCTATTCATGCAGGGTTGTAGATTTAGTGAACCATGTAGCCCATTTACTCGTAAAGGAAAAAGCACAAGTAAGCTGAATAAGGATAGTAAAAACCGCTCCCGTATAAATGGGAGCGGTTTATTTTTGGACAACGAGTATGGGAAGAAATACAAGAATTGGCAGGGTTTTGTTGCAAAAACAACCTAAAAATTATATACTAAAAACCGTGAACTTCATATCCTGGCACTGGCTGCTTAAAGGGTTAGGACCTCGTAGGACTAACTTTCCCCCGTGGCAGTTGCGGCCAGAAACGAAGGTATCAAATTCGTTTAAATGCTTGAAGGGGGAATTAAATATGAAAACTATTGGTCGTCATGTCATTTCGGAATTATGGGGCTGTGATTTAACAAAGTTGAACGATATGAATAAGATCGAGCAAATTTTTGTAGATGCTGCACTTAGGTCGGGAGCTGAAGTAAGAGAGGTTGCCTTTCATAAATTCGCCCCCCAAGGAGTCAGTGGAGTCGTCATCATTTCTGAATCGCATTTAACGATTCATAGTTTTCCGGAACACGGTTATGCTAGTATTGATGTATATACTTGCGGTGACCTTGATCCGAACGTTGCAGCTAACTATATCGCTGATGCCTTGAATGCTCAAAAGAAGGAAACCTTTGAGATACCAAGAGGAATGGGGCCTGTTGCTGTAAGAAGAGTTCACGCCATGTAAATTCAACTATTTGAAAGGGATGCCGATTAAGAATCGCATCCTTTTTTTGACGAATCGCCGTATAATACAAAGCAGCTTTTGTCTATTTGAAACAAACACTTGTCCAAAAGGGCTTGTTTCTATAAGATAGAACTATAGAGAAAGGGACGGTGCTAATCGAAATGATATGTCCAACTTGCCACCATAACGGGACAAGAGTGCTCGATTCCCGGCCTGCGGATGAAGGTCGTTCCATACGCAGAAGAAGAGAATGTGAGTCCTGCGGCTACCGGTTTACCACGTTTGAGAAGGTAGAGGAAATACCTTTGATTGTGGTGAAGAAAGACGGTGCCCGTGAAGAATTCAGTCGTGAGAAGATCCTTCGCGGATTAATCAGGGCATGTGAGAAACGCCATGTTGCCTTGAAGGAACTAGAGGAAATCACGACAGAAGTAGAGAAGGAACTGCGAAATCAGGGCTTCTCCGAGGTGAAGAGCGACCATATTGGAGAGATGGTCATGGACCGTCTTGCTGAGGTGGATGAAGTCGCCTATGTAAGGTTTGCCTCTGTTTATCGACAGTTTAAAGATATCAACGTATTTATTAAGGAATTAAAGGAATTAATAAAAAAAGAAGATTAAAACAGGGCTGAAGGCAGTTTCTTTAGCTCTTTTTTGCCATTATCACTTCTTGCAGGCGAAAGGTTTGTAAATATGATGCAATATTCCTGGATGTTCGTAAACCCAAAAGATCGATATGTTGTCCTGTATAAGGATAAATTGTCAGAGATGGATCATAAGGTGATTCAGTATCTGTATCAGCCGCTGATCGGCGGTCTATCTATCTCGCTGTATTTGACCTTCCTTAACGAGGTGACTACCGGGATGATGTATTCAAAGCAGACCACCCACCGATGGCTGATGGATGTACTCGGTATGCCGCTTGATGACATCTATCAATGCCGCAGAAGGCTAGAAGGAATCGGCTTGTTAAAGACCTATAAGAAGGCTGCTGCCGAAGGAAATGTCTTTATTTATGAAATCATGCCTCCGCTCACGCCGGATGCATTTTTCCACGATGATCTATTGCCAATTTATCTTCAGCAAAAGCTCGACAGCAGACATTATGAGCGGCTCTTATCGATGTTTTCTGATAAGAAGATTCCAGATGATTATGAGGATGTTACTCACTCATTTACGGATGTATTTGAATCAGAGTTCAAGAATCCGAAGGAATTGGCTGAGCCGAAAACAACGACCCAAAATCAGTTCTTCTCTAAAGATGTGCAGGGATACAGCGCTAATTTCATTGAGCAATTTGACTTTGAATTATTATTTGCGTCCTTAAAGAGCAGCTTTATCTCGCGGAAATCCTTTACTCCAGCTGTTATGGAGGCGGTCGCGACGCTTGCCTATCTTTACAAGATAGGGGTTATGGACATGAGCAAGCTCATCCTCCGCTGTCAAAATGAGCATGAAGAGATAGATATTGACGAGCTGCGCAAAAGTGCGCGTGAGCTGTTCTTAATCAATCATGGTGAGGAAATGCCGGCTATTATTGAACGGGTGCAGCCGGAATATGAGCGCACCATCTTTGAGCCGAAAACGCCTGAGGAGCATTTACTTTATACATTTGAAACGACATCACCGCTGGAATTTCTAGTCAGCTTATCTGAAGGCGCTCTGCCATCAGAGAAAGATCTGGCGCTTGTTGAAAAGGTGATGGTTAATCAAAAGCTGCCGCCAGGCGTTGTTAATGTCCTTCTCCATTATGTCATGCTACGTTCGGATATGAAGCTTCAGGCAAGCTATGTGGAGACGATTGCCTCCCATTGGGCCCGCAAAAAGATTACGACCGTACGCGAAGCCTATGATACAGCCAAGAGTGAGCATAAGAAGTACCAAAAATGGGCCGATGAGAAGCAGAATAAAACGGCCAAAACAACGAATCGCCGCGTAAATACCTCCGGAAGGAAAGAAATGATTCCAGAATGGATGGATGACAAGAAGAAAAAGGAGCCAGCCGCTCAGACGGAGGATATTGCTGAGAGGGCGCGGAGACTGAAGGAACAAATACAAGGCGGAACTCAGCAGGGAGGTGAGAAGCAGTGAAGAATATACAGGACTCATTGAATAAGCTGGGGAATCGAGAGAGCTTCCAGAAAAGATGGGATGAAATGCGCAATCTGGTTTTGAGCAACCCGGATGTTCGCGCCTTTTTGCGTGAGCATGAGGATGAATTGACCAATGACATGGTTGAGAAGAGCATGAACAAATTGTATGAGTATGCGACTCAAACGAAGACATGTGATGAATGTCCATCGCTTGAAAGCTGCCGTAACTTAATTGGCGGACATACCCCGCGCTTATTCATCCAAGGAAAGAGAATTGATGTATCCTATGAGCCATGCCGCAAGAAACTCCTCCATGAGGAGAAGAACCGCCTGCGGAAGCTGATTCACGCGAGCCATGTGCCGAAGGAGATTGTGAATGCAACCTTCGCTGATTTATATATTGATGAGTATGTGACAGAGGCGAGAATTGAAGCAATCGAGAAGGCTAAGAATTTCGTCGATAATTATAAAAAAGGCATCCATAATAAAGGGCTCTATTTATACGGGGAATTCGGTGTCGGCAAGACGTATCTCCTCGGCGCCATTGCTAATGGCTTGTCAGAGGACGGCATCTCCTCCCATATTGTCTATTGGCCCGAGTTCCTGCGTGAGTTGAAAGGCTCCTTCGCTGAAAACACCTTCAATCAAAAGATCGATGCCCTCAAAGAGGTACAGGTCCTAATGATTGATGATATCGGAGCGGAGACCATGAGTGCGTGGGCCCGTGATGACGTGCTCGGTCCGATTCTCCAATACCGGATGCATGAGAATTTGCCGACCTTCTTTACATCGAATTTCAACTGGAAGGAGCTCGAACATCATTTCTCTTATACCCAACGAGGAGAAGAAGAGCGCGTGAAGGGGAAACGAATCATGGAACGTGTCCGGAATCTGACTGTACCAGTCGAGATGGATGGAAAGAACAGAAGAGAATAGAAATGGAGGCTGCCTTTGTTGGCAGTCTTTTTTCATACCTCATAATTTGATCCTGCCATTCTAAAGGAATGCATTGTCCCATATATATGGATTATAAAGTTTCGTTAAGTTTGGAGGGATTTGGTTGCTCACGGTGTATTTTGATTCACGGGAAGAACAAGCCTGCTGGCAAATGCGCTTGCAGAATAGTCGTCCAATCATCCAACAGGCAGTCTGTCCAGCCGAGAACGATGAACAAGCGTTCATCTCCTTCCGCCTTGAACCGAATCAGGATCAGGCAGTCTGCCTTGCTTTGATAGAATTCTTATTCTCCTTTTTCTCATCTTATCATTTGGAGAGGAAAATCCGGGAAATCATTGAGGAACGCTATTTCTTCCAAGATGAGGATGAGGTGGAGCACATAGCGGAAATGGCTATGCTAATGTGGGAGGGGGAAGTTGTCTATCACGGAGCGAATAATCTTCCAAAGAAGGTAAGGCAAAGGATATTAGGCTTGTTCCAGGACATTGTCTCTGAACAAGTTCCTTTTTCCTATCAATCCTTATGGAATTTCCGAATGCGCTCCATACAGGATGATCTCGTTGCGCTCGTTGGTATTGCCATTGATGAATATAAGCTTGAACAGGATTATCAGGAGTTTATTTACCTGATTCGAGGGCTCCTTGAGGTAAGGCGTCCGCTATTAGAGGAGGTCCATCTCGTCTACAATGACGAATTCTTCTTTTATAATCAGCATTTTCAGCTCATATCCAAACGGAATCTTGCAAACACAATTGACCGTAAGCTGATGGCAGAAAATCCGATGTTCGTGGATTCCAATACGATTGCTCCTCTCGTTTCGATGGCGCCGCGGAAAATTTTTATTTATGCTGAAGATGAGGAAATTCGAATTATCCGGACGCTCCAAAAAATCTTTGAGGAACGGATTATTATTGCTCACCCTAGAAGCTTTGCTGAGCGTGTGAGGGAAGCGGGGGATACGAGATAATTTTATTCAACCTCCTTGCTTTTGTCATCATAAGCTTTTATAATTACCTACATACCAAACCTCATATAGAAGATAAGTTATGATAAGGACACGGGCATGATCAAACGCTTTGCGTTTAGAGAGGGAAGCCGCCGGCTGAAAGCTTCCTCGCAACAGCAGATATGCTTACCACCTTTGAACTTCAGTCAGGAACGCTTACGAAGGGCTAGTATTGGCTGACGGAGAACTCCGTTAACAGAAACTAAGTGTCGGCAGAAATGCCGGAATTTGGGTGGAACCGCGGGTATTATGACTAAATCCATAACAGCTCGTCCCTTGATATATATTGAGGGGCGGGCTTTTTATTTTGCAAAAAAAGGAGTGGCAGACATGGCCGAGAAAATTAACATTACATTCCCGGATGGAGCGGTAAAGGAATTTGATGCCGGGACAACAACTGAACAAATCGCTTCCTCCATCAGTTCAGGCTTAAAGAAAAAGGCACTTGCCGGCAAGGTGAACGGAGCCCTTTATGACCTGCGTAGACCAATCCTTGAAGATGCTTCTGTTGAAATCATCACACCAGATCAGCCGGAAGCACTTGAGATTCTTCGCCACAGCACAGCGCACTTAATGGCTCAAGCTGTGAAACGTATCTACAAAAACGTAAAATTCGGAGTAGGTCCGGTCATTGAAGGCGGATTCTACTATGATATGGATCTTGATGAGTCCATCACACCAGAAGACCTTCCGGTGATTGAGAAGGAAATGAAAAAAATCATCAATGCGAACCTTGAGGTTGTACGTAAAGAAGTCAGCCGTAATGAGGCGAAACGTCTCTTCGAAGAAATTGGTGATGAGTACAAGCTTGAATTGATTGATGCGATTCCTGAAGATGAAACCGTCACAATCTATGAACAGGGTGAATTCTTTGACCTATGCCGCGGAGTACACGTACCATCCACAGGCAAAATCAAGGAATTTAAATTATTGAACATCGCTGGTGCATACTGGCGCGGAGACAGCGACAATAAAATGCTTCAACGCGTATATGGTACAGCTTTCTTCAATAAAGCGGACCTTGATGAGCACCTTCGCCTCCTTCAAGAAGCGAAAGAGCGTGACCACCGTAAGATTGGGAAAGAGCTTGACCTGTTCATGAACTCCCAATTGATTGGACAAGGCCTTCCATTATGGCTTCCAAAAGGAGCGACAATCCGTCGCGTGATTGAGCGCTATATCGTGGATAAAGAGCAAAAGCTTGGATATGACCATGTATACACACCAATCATGGGAAGCGTGGATCTATACAAAACATCCGGACACTGGGACCACTACCAAGAGAACATGTTCCCTATCATGGATATGGATAATGAGCAGCTTGTCCTTCGCCCGATGAACTGCCCGCACCACATGATGATTTACAAAAATGACATCCACAGCTATCGTGAGCTTCCAATCCGTATTGCTGAGCTTGGCATGATGCACCGCTATGAAATGTCCGGTGCCCTTGCTGGACTGCAGCGTGTACGCGGGATGACATTGAATGATGCCCACGTCTTCGTTCGCCCTGATCAAATCAAGGACGAATTCAAGCGTGTCGTGAACTTAATTCTTGAGGTATACAAAGATTTCGGCATGGAGGACTACTCCTTCCGTCTTTCTTACCGCGATCCGGAAGATAAAGAAAAATACTTCGATGATGACGCAATGTGGGAAAGAGCACAATCCATGCTGAAAGAAGCCATGGATGAGCTTGGCCTTGACTATTACGAAGCAGAAGGAGAAGCAGCCTTCTACGGACCAAAACTAGACGTTCAAGTGAAAACAGCCCTTGGAAAAGACGAAACACTTTCCACTGTACAGCTTGACTTCTTGCTGCCAGAACGTTTCGACCTAACATATGTTGGCGAAGACGGCAAACAGCACCGTCCGGTTGTTATCCACCGCGGTGTCGTATCCACAATGGAACGCTTCGTTGCCTTCTTGATTGAGGAATACAAAGGAGCCTTCCCAACATGGCTCGCACCGGTACAGGTACAAGTCATCCCTGTATCTCCGGATGTACACCTTGATTACGCGAAGAAAATCGAAGCAGACCTCCAAGCAGCAGGACTGCGCGTAGAAGTGGACCTTCGCGATGAGAAAATGGGCTACAAAATCCGTGAAGCTCAAATGCTCAAGATCCCGTACATGCTCGTCATTGGTGACCAAGAACAAGAAAACGGCCAAGTCAATGTCCGCAAATACGGAGAACAAAAATCCGAAGTTATGCCTTTTGAAGACTTCCTTACAATCATCAAAGGCGAATTGAAATAACGAGTAGAGAAAGACCCAAATGCATGCGCATTAGGGTCTTTTTTTGCGTCCTTTTACAGGTCTGTGGGTCTTTGAAAGTACTGTCAGGCTACTGCTCGTCGATGGAAGGGGGAAAGCATGGGAGAAAGCCCAGTGGAATCCCACCCTGTGCCCATGCAAAAGGGGGATGAAAGGTGGGAAGAGTGTGGGAGAAGCGTGGCACTGCCCAGAGAAAGTCCACCCTTTACCCATACAAAGGGTATGAAAGGTGGGGAGAGTGTGGGAGAAGCGAGGCACTGCCCAGGGGAAGCCCACCCTTTGCCCATACAAGGGGGATGAAAAGTGGGAAGAGTGTGGGAGAAGCGAGGCACTGCCCAGAGGAAGCCCACCCTTTACCCATGCAAAGGGGATGAAGAGTGGGCAAAGGGTGTTAAAAAGGTGGTCATCGTCAGAGAAAGCCCACCCTTTGCCCATGCAAAGGGGATGAAGAGTGGGCAAAGGGTGTTAAAAAGGTGAGCATCGTCAGAGAAAGCCCACCCTTTGCCCATGCAAAAGGTATAAAGGGTGGTCAAAGATAATCAAACAAGGGCTTAATCCAGCAGCCCCTTTTACCCAATTCTCCTCATCATAAAACCTCTCAAATCAAATGTTTATCAAAAAAATCTTGCCTTACAATCGATAGTCTGTTAAAATTGTTTTTGTTGTCATAAGAACGAACAATTATTGACATGTTACTGGGCAATGTGTTATTATGTTTTAGTGAGCAATTTAATATAGCACTTTTTGAAAGAAGAAGCACCCGCTTCTCACCTGTATGGCACTCATGATGAGCAGCTGACCGGTTACGATTAGTTAATCTGACAGTATGTCTTATTATGGGCGGGTGTGTGTACACCGGTCTTTTTTATTGCCTAAAAAGCTATATAAACTATTTTGCCCTAAAATTTTTGGAGGTGGCTTATTATTAGCAAACAAGACATGATCTTAAACGAAGGCATTCGTGCCCGTGAAGTACGTCTAGTTGACCAAAACGGTGAGCAGCTCGGAATCAAATCCCGCAATGAGGCGTTAGAAATCGCTACTCGCGTGAATTTGGACCTTGTGCTTGTTGCACCGAATGCAAAGCCTCCTGTCGCCCGTATCATGGACTATGGTAAGTTCCGTTTCGAGCAACAGAAGAAGGAAAAAGAAGCTAGAAAGAATCAAAAAACAATCAGCTTAAAAGAAGTTCGTTTAAGCCCAACGATTGACGAGCATGACTTTAATACGAAGCTTCGCAATGCCATCAAGTTCCTTGAAAAAGGCGATAAGGTTAAAGCAAGCATTCGTTTTAAAGGACGGGCTATTACCCATAAAGAAATCGGACAACGCGTATTGGTTCGCTTTGCAGAAGAATGCAAAGAAGTGGCGTCTGTGGAAACAGCGCCGAAAATGGACGGACGCAGCATGTTCTTGATTTTAGCACCGAAAAACGAAAAGTAATGTTTCGAGGAGGAAATTTCCTATGCCAAAAATGAAAACTCACAGAGGCGCTGCAAAGCGATTCAAAAAAACTGGTTCTGGTAAGCTTAAGCGCAGCCATGCTTACACTAGCCACTTATTCGCTAACAAATCTACTAAAGCAAAACGTAAACTACGTAAAAGTGGAATGGTTAGCTCCGGAGATTTCAAACGCATTCGTCATCTTTTAGACAATATCAAGTAATTGAGAACGACTCAATTTTAGGAGGAATTAGATATGCCACGTGTTAAAGGCGGTACAGTGACGCGCAAACGTCGTAAAAAAGTATTAAAGCTAGCTAAAGGTTATTATGGTTCAAAACATACATTATACAAAGTTGCTAATCAGCAAGTAATGAAATCCTTGCAATATGCATTCCGCGATCGTCGCCAAAAGAAACGCGACTTCCGTAAACTTTGGATCACTCGTATCAATGCAGCAGCACGCATCAACGGTCTTTCTTACAGCCGTTTAATGCACGGTTTGAAACTTGCTGGTATCGAAGTGAACCGCAAAATGCTTGCTGAGCTTGCTATCAGCGATGCAGCTGCTTTCGCTCAATTGGCAGAAACAGCTAAAAAAGAACTTAACAAGTAATTGTTAGGATAAGGCGCTTCCAGATGGAGGCGCCTTTCGTTTTATCTTAGAGGGGGGATTATATATGATATTGGCTGGTTACATAGCTGTGATGAGTGTGGTGCTGCTTGTGATGATGAAGATTGATAAGGAACGTGCGAGACGCAATCAATACCGAATAAGCGAGAGGACCCTGTGGGTGACGGCGCTTCTTGGAGGAGCGATTGGCGGGGTGCTTGGTATGCAGCTTTTCAGGCATAAGACGAAGCATTTGTCCTTTCGAATCGGCTTTCCTCTTTTGGCTCTCGTGGATGCGGCGGCATTGGTATTTGTACTGATTTAAGTGGTCATAATCAGCGGGGCTTGCATATATTAATAAAGAGTGAAGGTACAAGACTTTAGCAGCAAGACAGACAACCAAATGGGGTGTGACCATGGGAGAAAACTATACGATCTTACTGGCCTTCATCGAGTCAGCTGGATATATGGCTCCTATCATTTTTGTGTTATTCCATGTGCTTCGCCAGCTCTTATTTATTCCGGTAGCCGTCGTGTGTTTGGCGGGCGGCATGCTTTTCGGCCCGCTGCTCGGGTCGATTTTATCGCTGATTGGATTATGGCTGTCATCTGTTGTGTTTTATTTTATGATCAATCAAACGCCATCCTTGCAGAAGAAGCTTGAACGCTTGGATGAGAAGACGCTGAAATTCGGGGGAAGAATCAATGTTTTTCAGGCGTGTGTGCTGCGTTTGATTCCGTTCATCCATTTTCAGCTGTTGAATTTTTATTTAATGGGCAATAGCCGCCGTTTTTCTCAATATGCAAAGGCTGTGTTTTGGACGAACGTCCCACTGGCTTTTTTCTATACGATTTTTGGCCATTCGATAGCGAGCTTTTCAATCGAGATGGGCGTCATTATTCTTGTTGCTCTCGCTGGATTGATTTTTTTCATGCGTGAGAAAAAGGTCGTCATTAAATGGAGTCATTTCTTCTCTCATTCTGAGCGTTAAGGATCCTGCAGCTTGTATAGGCGGCAGGATTTTTTTGTTTTGGATAATTTTTCTTGTTAAGGGTAGCTAAATGGGGTTTGAATTGGCTGTATTGGTATGGGAAGATGAAGGAGAGCCTGATTTTTCTGTGAAATCAGCCTTTTGAAAATAAAAAGGATGGGTTGCCGATGTATCAAATTAAACAATATTTAGACGGACAATATCAAGTATATGAGTTGATTGATTCCCAATCTAAAGCTTGGGTGAAGGCTGCGCCAGAGCGTGGAGGTATCATTATTGGATATGGCACAGAAGGTACGGAGCTTCTTTATTTGAATAATGAGACCTTCCAGGACGAGAAGGCGAATGTAAGAGGAGGAATTCCGATTCTATTCCCAATCTCCGGTCAGCTAGAGGGCGGAAAATATGAATGGGCTGGTACTGTCTATAAGATGAAGAACCATGGTTTTGCCCGAAATATGCCTTGGGAGGTTATGGAGACAGGCGCAACGAACGATGAGGCTTTCATGACCATCCGCCTGAAAAGCAATGAAGAAACGAAAGAATCGTATCCATTTGATTTCGAGGTCATTTATACATACCGCCTGCAGGAAGGAAAACTTTCTATTGAGCAGGAATACAAGAACGAATCGGATGTGGAAATGCCAATCTATCCTGGTTTCCACCCTTATTTCAAAACAGCAGAAAAGAATCTTTCTTATCATACAGACGCGAAGACCTTCCTTGATTATAATGACGGGCAGGTCAAGCCTGTTGAGAGCGGCCTGAGCCTTGAAGGGAAAAAGGAATCCTTAGCCTTGCTTGATGCAGCTGCAAAAAGAATTGATTTCCCGCTTCCAGAGGTCTCCAAGTCGGTTACACTGGAGTACGGGGAGGAGTTCCGCTATGTGGTCTTATGGACAGAGGCTGGAAAGGAATTTGTTTGTGTGGAGCCTTGGTTTGCTCAAACAGATGAATTCAATCGGAAGGACGAATTAACCTATATTCAGCCAAAAGAGACTTTGAAAACCGTCCTTACGATATCAGCAAAATAAAAAGCTGCCCTTATAGCCGGACAGCCGAATAGTCATTTTTATCGAAATCTTATTGTACGATGTTGTTTCGTTTGTTCATGAATGTAACGAGTAAGAGTCCAAGACCGATTGCACCCAATAATATCATGAAATCAAAAACCGGTTTCGTGAAGGGAATGGCAAACGATAGGATGAACATTAAGCCCAGGACAGACCATAACGACAATGAAGTAATGGTTAATAAACGATTTAATCGAGTATCCGTATTCATGCAAACACCACTCCTTCCTTACTCTGCTTCTACCTATTATACGAATTCAGCAAGTATAAGGTTTCAAAAGGAGACTGGAAGAGCATGATTGGAATGGAATAGCGTGCTGGTGCAGTATAATGATATCAGCCCTGAGCTTATTGAACGGGAAGGGTTTGCAGCGGTTCTTCCCATTCTACTTCTGCCTCTGGATAGTGCTGCTTGACTTGTTCTTCGATATAGAGAAGATCCGCTTGTGTCAGGCTTTCCGCATCAGGGGGTGAAACAGCTGAAATAAGAATGGAGTTGACCGACTCAGTGTCTTCACCATCCCGCAGGTATTTTTCTCCCTCAAATAAGAAGCCTTTGTATGTAAGCGTGAAATTCTTCCGTGCGTTATGTTTCTCATCCAGCAGGAAGAATTGCTTGTGCTTCTGGGAGGAGCGGAGCTTGCGGGCAGGATGCAGGAACCGCTTCACTCCTTTATATAGGAAATAGAAGATGGTGAATATGATTGCAATTTGCAGAATTAGTGCCATTGGTTTACTTCCTTTCACTTCCATCTAGGTTTTCTTACGAGTGAGAAGGGGAAAAGTTTCGGGTTGAGTGACTTTTTTATTTTCAGGCAGGATAGGTTAGGGTTAATAAAAGGAAAATACATATAAAGATGAACTGAAAGGAATGATGAGCATGACCAAATGGGATGAAACTCTTCAAATGCTGAAGGAATTGACTGATGTTAATGGCATCGCAGGCAATGAATCACAGCCGAGAGAAGTAATGAAACGCATGATTGAACCGTATGCGGAATCCATCACGATGGATGGGATCGGCTCCTTGATTGCAGAGAAGAAAGGAGATGGAAACGGACCGCGTATCATGGTGGCAGGGCATTTGGATGAGGTCGGCTTCATGGTGACTCGAATTGACGAGAAGGGCTTCCTGTTCTTCCAAACCATTGGCGGCTGGTGGTCACAAGTTATGCTTTCGCAGCGCGTGACTGTTACAACCTCAAAGGGAGAAGAAATCACGGGTATCATTGGTTCGACTCCTCCGCATGTTTTGCCGCTTGAAGCAAGAAAGAAACCAGCAGATATTAAGGATATGTTTATTGATATCGGTGCGGCCAGCCGTGAGGAAGTGATGGAGTGGGGCATCCGCCCAGGTGATATGATTACCCCGTATTTTGAATTCACGGTGATGAAGAATGAGAAGATGCTAATGGCAAAAGCGTGGGACAACCGAATTGGCTGCGCCATCGCCATTGAGGCCATGAAACGTCTGAAGGATGAAAAGCACCCGAATATTTTCTATGGTGTGGGAACCGTCCAGGAGGAAGTTGGCTTACGTGGAGCGAAAACTGCAGCTGCGGCAGTGAAACCGGATATTGCCATTGCGGTTGATGTCGGCATCGCTGTGGACACCCCGGGATTATCTGAGAAACATGGCATCGCTAAAGCGGGAGACGGTCCAGCACTTGTCTTATATGATGCCAGCTTGGTTGCCCATAAAGGACTGCGTGAATTCATTGAGGGTGTGGCTGAAGAGATGAACATCCCGTACCAATACGATCATATTCCAGGAGGAGGGACGGATGCAGGCTCCTTCCATCTAGCAGGAACAGGCGCTCCTTCCATCGCTATCACAATTCCAACGCGTTATATCCATTCAAACGCAGGAATTCTGAACCGAGAGGATTTCGAGAATACAGTCAACTTGATTGTTGAGCTTGTTAAGCGACTTGATCGTGAAGCCGTTGACAGGATTAAATACAGCTAATAAAAAACGATGATGGAGTAAAAACTCCGTCATCGTTTTTATTGTTTTAAGGCTGTTTCAAGTAACTCAAGCATCTCGTGCTTCTCTTCGTTTGAGGCTTTCTGCCAAATCAGTTCGAATAACACGCCAAGTCCTGGGAGCATCTTTTCTTCGCCGCTTTGAATGGCATCGACAATCGTTGCTTCAAGCTCTTGCTGGGAGTTGCCGGTGACATTATGAATGATGGCATTGCGCAGATTAAGGTTCATGTTCATTCCTCCAATGGTCGTCTTTCTACTAGTTTAGCTATTCTTTCCTGTTTCTATGTATACAAAATCGGCTATAATGGAAGAACGTTAATGAAGAAGGTGAAGGAAAGTTGAAATATATTGAATCAATGCAGAATGCGCGTGTGAAGCAATGGAAGAAGCTTCTTGGCAAGAAGGAACGCGATAAGAGCCGGAAGTTCCTTGTAGAAGGCTTTCATTTAGTCGAAGAAGCGCTTAAGAACGGCCTTGTGGAGGATATCATCATTAAGGAGGGAACAGATCTTCCGCTGAAATGGAATGTGGAATCGACTGACCTGTTTACCGTACATAATGAGGTATTTGCTGTACTCGCAGACACGGATACACCGCAGGGAGTTATCGCGGTATGCCATAAACCACGCTTAGAGCTTGAGGAAGGAAGCCTGGAAACGGTCCTGCTTATTGACCGCGTACAAGATCCCGGCAATATCGGCACGATGATCCGCACGGCTGATGCAGCCGGCTTTAGTGCCGTTATATTAGGGGATGGCTGTGCTGACCCATACAGTCCGAAGGTTGTCCGTTCTACTCAGGGGAGCCTGTTCCATCTGCCGATTTTAAAAGGAAATTTAGTGGACTGGACGGAGCGGCTGCAAGCAAGCGGTGTAAAAGTATTTGGTACGGCCTTACAGGGGGCGAAGCCTTACCGGGAGATTGGACGTGCTGACCGTTTTGCCCTCCTCGTCGGGAATGAAGGCAGCGGTGTGAGCGAGGAGCTTCTGCAAAAGACGGATCAGAATGTGTACATCCCGATTTACGGAAAAAGTGAATCCCTAAATGTGGCGGTCGCAGCAGGTATTCTGATGTATGGGCTAAAGAATTAATTTTTCGCCAAGGGTTTGAAACAGACAGGGAATTCGATTATAATGAAACAATAAAAATTGATGATGAAAAGCAATGATGGAGAACAAGTAATTGTTTCGTTGAAAGGGCTGCTATTCAGGGAGAAAATGCCGCTGACTGAAAGCATTTTTAGAAGCCGGAAACAATGAATTCACCTCTGGAGCTGCAACCGGGACCGCTGGAATTCAGCGTAAAGGTTTGCCGGCATGAAAGCCGTTATGAAATGAAGCGAGCGCTGCCTGTTTAGGCTTGCGCTAACAAGGGTGGTACCGCGACTCATAACCTCGTCCCTTTTTTAGGAGACGGGGTTTTTTGTGTTTTCATTTAATTTCATCAGATTGATTAAATAGGAGGATGTATCATGCAAGAAAAATTACACGCATTGCAGCAGGAAGCTTTGCAAAAAGTCTCTGAAGCAGCTGATTTGAAGGCGTTAAATGATGTCCGTGTTGCTTATCTTGGCAAGAAAGGGCCGATTACGGAAGTATTGAGAGGCATGGGAAGCCTTTCAGCGGAAGAAAGACCGAAGCTTGGCGCACTTGCCAATGAGGTACGTGCGGCAATCACAGCGGCTATTGAGGAGAAACACGCAGCCCTTGAAGAAGAGGCAGTAAACCAGCAGTTAGCGGCAGAGAAGATTGACGTTACCCTTCCAGGTGCTCCTGTCAGAAAAGGAAATCATCACCCGCTCACGAAAATCACAGAGCAGCTTGAGGACTTATTCCTAGGCATGGGTTACACGATTGCCGAAGGTCCGGAAGTGGAACAGGATTATTATAACTTTGAGGCGCTTAACCTGCCGAAGAGCCACCCGGCACGAGATATGCAGGATTCTTTCTATATCACAGATGAGATCTTAATGCGTACACACACTTCCCCAGTACAAGCCCGTACAATGGAGAAGCATGAAGGAAAAGACCCGGTTAAAATCATTTGCCCAGGTAAAGTGTACCGCCGTGATAATGATGATGCGACACACTCTCACCAATTCATGCAAATTGAGGGGCTTGTCGTGGATGAGAACATCACGATGGCTGACTTAAACGGAACGTTAGAAGTATTCGCGAAAAAATTCTTCGGTGAAGATCGTGAAATCCGTCTTCGCCCAAGCTTCTTCCCATTCACAGAGCCTTCCGTTGAGATGGATATCTCCTGCAAAATCTGCGGCGGCAAAGGCTGCTCCGTATGTAAGGGAACAGGCTGGATTGAGATCTTAGGCGGCGGTATGGTGCATCCGAACGTCCTTGAGATGGCTGGCTTTGATTCCAGCAAATACACTGGATTTGCCTTTGGTATGGGTGTAGAGCGTATTGCGATGCTGAAATATGGCATTGATGACATTCGCCATTTCTATACAAATGATGTTCGTTTCACCAGCCAGTTTCACTGCCACGAGTAAAGAATGAGTCAGGAGGAAAAATCATGTTCGTATCATATAAATGGTTACAAGAGTATGTTGATTTAGATGGAATCAGCGCACAGGAATTAGCAGAGAAAATTACCCGCAGCGGGATTGAAGTAGAGGGTGTGGAAGCACCGGCAGAATCCATTACGAATGTCGTGATTGGTCATGTTCTGCAGAAAGAACAGCATCCAAATGCAGATAAATTAAGTGTCTGCCAGGTAGATGTCGGCGAAGAGGAGCCAATCCAAATCGTTTGCGGCGCACCAAATGTCGCAGCAGGCCAAAAAGTGCCGGTTGCCCGTGTGGGAGCGGTACTTCCAGGCAATTTTAAAATCAAGAAAAGCAAGCTTCGCGGGGAAGCATCCAACGGAATGATCTGCTCCCTTCAAGAGCTTGGCATCGAAGCGAAGGTTGTCGCGAAGGAATATGCAACAGGCATCTTCGTATTCCCGAGTGATGTCGTTCCTGGAACGAATGCGCTTGAAGTGCTTGGTCTAGATGATGCAATCCTTGAGCTGGGGCTTACGCCAAACCGTTCTGACTGCTTGAGCATGCTTGGTGTCGCGTATGAAGTGGCAGCCATCCTCGGCAAAGAAGTGAAGCTTCCAGAGGCAGTTGTATCCGGTTCTGAGGAAAAGGCATCTGATTACATCTCTATCAAGGTAGAAGCGAAGGAACAAAATCCTTTATACATTGCAAAAGTGATCAAGGATGTCAAAATTGGGCCATCTCCATTATGGCTGCAATCCATCCTGATGAAGAGCGGCATCCGCCCGCATAATAATGTCGTTGACGTGACGAACTATATTCTTCTTGAATACGGCCAGCCGCTTCATTCCTTTGACTATGATCGTCTTGGTTCAAAAGAGATCGTTGTACGCATGGCACATGAGGGCGAGAAGCTCGTAACACTTGATGAGGCAGAACGTACGCTTACACCAGATCATTTAGTGATCACAAACGGCAAAGAGCCAATTGCCCTTGCAGGTGTCATGGGCGGAGCAAACTCTGAGGTTGTGGATGAAACGACAACGGTTCTGCTTGAAGCAGCCTACTTCGCTGGCGGCCCAGTGCGTAAAGCATCCAAAGATTTCGGCCTTCGTTCTGAAGCAAGTGCCCGCTTTGAAAAAGGGGTTGACCCGAACCGCGTTCGCGCTGCAGGAGACCGCGCTGCTGCAATGATTGCAGAGCTTGCAGGCGGAACTGTGCTTGACGGCTATGCAGAAGTCAATGAATTAACGGTTGAACCAGCCGTTGTCAGCATCACGCTTGGCAAAATCAATAAAGTCCTTGGTACAGAACTGCAAGTATCTGATGTGGAAGACATTCTCTCCCGCCTTCAGTTTGAAGTGAAGACAGAAGGAGAAGAGTTCGTTATCACGGTACCGACTCGCCGCGGCGATATCACGATTCCAGAAGATATCATTGAAGAAGTAGCCCGTCTATACGGATATGATAATCTTCCGAAAACATTGCCTGTCGGTGAATCAAAGCCAGGCCTGCTAACAGACTATCAATTGAAACGCCGCATCGTACGCCGTTATCTTGAAGGCTCCGGCTTAATGCAAAACGTGACGTACTCTCTCACATCAGAAGAGAAAGCTTCCATGTATGCGCTAGATAAACGCGAAAGCATCCGTCTTGCCATGCCAATGAGTGAAGAGAGAAGCACTCTTCGCATGAGCTTGCTTCCAGGTCTTCTGGATGTAGTGAAATACAATGTAGCCCGCCAAATGGACAGCGTTGCTGTATATGAAACAGGCGGTGTCTTCTTGAAAACCAGCAGTGATGAGCTTCCAGAAGAAAAAGAACATCTCGCTGGAGCGGTGACTGGTCTATGGAACGCTAACCTATGGCAAGGCGAGAAGAAACCAGTTGATTTCTTCGTTGTAAAAGGAATCCTTGAAGGCTTATTCCGTCAATTAGGCGTGAGCGAACGTATTGAGTGGAAGCAGGCTGTCAGAGCCGATCTGCACCCAGGACGCACAGCCGATATTCTTTTAGACGGTGAAGTCATTGGATTTGCCGGCCAAGTCCACCCGAAAGTGGAAAAGAAAGAAGACTTGAAAGCAACCTATGTATTCGAATTATCCCTTCATGCGCTATTAAACGCTGAAACAAACGAAATTCAATACACAGCTATCCCGCGCTTCCCATCCATCACACGCGACATCGCACTAGTCGTTGACAAGGATGTAGTTGCAGGAGAAATGAGCGCCATCATCAAAGAAGCAGGCGGTAAACTACTGAAAGAAGTCCACCTCTTCGATCTATATGAAGGCGAAAGAATGGAAGAAGGCAAAAAGTCACTCGCATTCTCCCTAAAATACTTCGACCCAGAAAAAACATTGACGGACGAAGAAGTAACGAAAGCCCATGGCAAAGTATTGTATGCTGTGGAAGAAAAAGGAGCATCGTTAAGAGGCTGAGGCGACTGATAGAGGTACGAAGACTAAGAACGCCGCGTCGTGCGGCACCGTCTTCATGACCGACGTCGTGTCGGCCTGCGACAAGCATAAGAAAAAAGCGCGAAGGGAAGGAAAAGGAACAAAGACTAAGAAACGCCACATCGTGTGGCGACGTCTTTGTGACCGATGTCGTATCGGCCTCCCGTAGCGCTTTTTCTTATGTCTCGAGCAGCTAGGAGCCGAAGCTGGATTAGTTAAGAGGTTAATTGAAGGGCTGAGGCGGCTGATAGAGGTACGAAGACTAAGAACGCCGCGTCGTGCGGCACCGTCTTCATGACCAACCTCGTGTTGGCCCGCACCGGGCATAAGACAGAGGCACGAAGGGGGTGTACTTCCCCCGCAGTGGCTATGCTTATGACCCAAGCTCCTAGCCGCCCGAAGCTAGACACGGTGACTGGTATAGAGGAACAAAGACTAAGGCCGCCGCATCGTGCGGCACCGTCTTCATGACCGACGTCGTGTCGGCCTGCGACAAGCATAAGAAAAAAGCGCGAAGGGAAGGAAAAGGAACAAAGACTAAGAAACGCCACATCGTGTGGCGACGTCATTGTGACCGATGTCGTATCGGCCTCCCGTAGCGCTTTTTCTTATGTCTCGAGCAGCTAGGAGCCGAAGCTGGATTAGTTAAGAGGTTAATTGAAGGGCTGAGGCGGCTGATAGAGGAACAAAGAACGGCGCGTTATGCGGCACCGTCTTCGTGACCGACGTCGTGTCGGCCTAAAAACTGCCGGAGCTGTTGAGTTTTCAACAGCTCCGGCAGTTCCTTTACAAGCCTGCCTTACGCACAATCTGGCGGGCTTTTTCTGTATTGGCAAAATGCATTTTGGCGAGCGGTCCTAAAGCGGCTTCGCCTTTTTTTGCGATGATTAGGGCAGCTGTGTCATCGACCTTTGAGCCGGCTCCCTTTGGAATGGTGACGCCGGCCTGTTCGCTCAATAAGTCCATATGCTTTAAGAAGGCATAGCGGGCAATGACTGAAGCAGCGGCAACAGCAGTAGAAATGCTTTCTGCTTTTGTGCTGAAATAGAGCGGGACTTCACGTTTTCCCGTTGTTCCAGTATGGCGAAAATAAACGCCAGGCTCGCAGAATTGGTCAATGAGAATACCGTCGGGCTTGATGTCGTTCAATTTGCCGAGCAAATGGTTGATGGCTTGCTCATGAAGCATCGCTTTCATCTTGCCCTGACTATAGCCCTTCGCCTGCAGCTGATTGTATTTTTCATTGCGCAAAACGAGCAGGCTATATGGAATCATCTCCGTGATCTTTCGGCCGAGAATGAGAATTTGCGGGTCTTTGATCGTTTTTGAATCACGAATGCCCATATCCTCAAGCACCCGGATATGCTCGGATGAAACATAGGCAGCAGCGACGGTTACAGGTCCGAAGTAGTCGCCGGTGCCGGCCTCATCTGTCCCGATAATATTTAATTGATTAATCGTGCCAGGTGGACGGTATGAATGGTCAGAGACGTTTCGTTTAGTGAAGGGTGAGCCGCTTTTCTTTTGAGCAGGTGCTGTTCCCGTACTTCCCCATTTCTTCGCTTCAGCCGTTGTATTGCTGCCTTGAAATAATACTTTCCCTGATTTATAGGCTGTTATCGTCGCACCATTGACTTTAGCTGAAAACACAGCGCCAGCAGGTGTATTCGCCGTGATGGAAGCGGCATAGTGGTCTTTCATTTTATAGAGAGTGTCATTGGATACCTTGATGACGGTATTGGACATTCTACTTCACCTCTTTAGCAATTTCGTTTTATTATGTAACTAACAGTTTTTATCAAGTAATTCCAAGAAAATCAATTTCGTGGTATGATATAAGACAGGATTTTTTACGAATGGAGGCACACACCTTGTCGTTTCAAAAAAACAGGGTCAACGTTGAGATATATGGACAACAATACACCATTGTAGGGGATGAGGCAACGTCCCACTTGCGTAAGGTCGCCCTTTCAGTGGATGAGAGAATGAGAGAAATCGGCCAAAAGAATCCGGGATTGGATACGACGAAATTGGCGGTTTTGACAGCGGTCAATGCCATTCACGATTATTATAAATTATTGGAGAAAATGGAAGAGTTGGAATTAGAATTAAATCAAGAGAAGAAATGAGGGTAACATGGTTACATTAATTATACTGTTTGCTTTGTTGTTGGGATTCTTCGTTGGGTTAAGAAGAGGACTTATCCTCCAGACCATCCATTTGGTCGGCTTTATCATTGCCTTGATTGTCGCAAGGATGTTCTACAAGGATTTGGGAGATAAGCTGGAGATGTGGGTTCCATTCCCGTCCTCTGATGATGGAACGTTGACGATGCTGTTTGATGCCGTCCATCTTGATGCGGCGTTTTATAATGCGATTGCCTTCCTGCTGATATTTATCCTGGTGAAATTTGCGCTGCAAATGATTGGTTCAATGCTTGATTTCCTTGCCCAGCTGCCATTGTTAAAACAAATCAATAAATTGGCCGGCGGTGCTCTAGGCTTCGTACAAACCTATCTTGGGATCTTTATCCTACTTTATATCGCGGCAATGCTGCCAATCGGCACCCTGCAGGAATGGATTCAAGGGTCTTTCTTAGCGGAGGCTATTATCCTTGATACGCCATTTTTGTCCAATTGGGTAACGGATTTATGGTTTAATCCGCTGTCATGACTTTTCCATTCATGGGGAAGTCTTTCTTTTTATGTTGCGGGAGTCAGCTTGTATATAATAATAGTTAACGGTATCTTTAACATTAAGAACGTACGGGTGGGTGATTAGGATGAGCGTGAATAAAAAAGACGTCATTAAATTATTGGAAACGATTGCGACATATATGGAATTAAAGGGGGAGAACCCGTTTAAGGTATCTGCCTTCCGTAAGGCTGCACAGGCGTTGGAAATTGACGACCGGAGCATCACAGAAATCGAGGATTTTACCAAGCTATCCGGCATTGGCAAAGGCACGGCTGCGGTAATTACCGAGTATTTGGAGACAGGGGCCTCAGAAGTGCTGAAAGAGCTGCAGGAGGAGGTTCCAAAGGGATTGATTCCTCTCTTGAGGCTGCAAGGCCTAGGCGGCAAGAAAATTGCTAAGCTCTATAAGGAATTACATATCACGAATGCAGAAGAGCTGAAGGCTGCCTGTGAAGAAGGGAAAGTGTCCGCACTCTCAGGGTTCGGCAAGAAAACGGAGGAGAATATCTTAGAGGCTATCAAGACGATGAATACAAAGCCGGACAGGCTCCCTCTTGCTGTTATGCTTCCGATTGTGGAGGATATTGAAAGCCGGCTTGAAGGGATGAAGGAAATTATCCGTTTCTCCCGGGCTGGAAGTATCAGACGAGGCCGAGAGACGATTAAGGATCTGGATTTTATTATTGCCACAAATGAACCGGGCAAAATTAAAGAGGCAATTCTGGCATTTGAGCATATCGACCATATTGTTGCGGCCGGAGATACAAAGGTGTCACTCGCTCTTTCCTATGACCATGAGATTGCGGTTGACTTCCGGATGGTGAAACCGGAGGAATTTGTTACAGCTCTCCATTACTTTACCGGATCGAAGGACCATAATGTGAGATTGCGTCAATTGGCGAAAGACCGGGGAGAAAAGGTCAGTGAGTATGGGGTTGAGAACCTGGAAACAGGTGCTGTTTTGACCTTTGAACGGGAAGAGGAGATGTTCGCCCATTTCGGATTGCCGTTTATTCCGCCGGAGCTCAGACAGGATGGAACGGAAATCGAGAAGTTTACGAAGGATTATCCACTCATCCAGGAAGAGGATATTAAGGGAGACCTTCATATGCATACGACTTGGAGTGATGGTGCCCAGACGCTGCGTGAGATGGTGGAGGCCTGCCGTGCGAAGGGCTATCGCTATATGGCAATTACGGACCACTCCCAGTATTTAAAGGTAGCAAACGGGTTGACGGCTGAGCGAGTCAGGAAACAGAAAGAAGAGATTCGCAAGCTGAATGAAGAATATGATGATATCATGATTTTATCCGGGATTGAGATGGATATCCTGCCGGATGGAACGCTTGATTTCGATGATGAGCTTCTTAGTGAGCTCGATCTTGTGATTGCCTCTATCCATTCCTCCTTCTCACAGCCGCAGGATGTGATTATGGAGCGGCTGAAGACTGCCCTCATGAATAAGCATGTAGACATCATCGCCCATCCGACTGGACGGGTGATTGGCAGACGTGACGGGTATGATGTAGATATGGATGCATTGATTCAGCTGGCAGCTGAAACGAATACAGCGCTTGAATTGAATGCCAATCCAAATCGTCTTGACCTGGCAGCGAAAAATGTCAAAAAGGCACAGGAGGCAGGCGTCACAATTGTCATCAATACGGATGCCCACAGCATGGAAATGCTTGATAATATGGAAGTGGGCATCGCAAACGCCAAGAGGGGCTGGCTTAAGAAGGAGACAGTTCTGAATGCGCGTAGGGAGGAACAACTGCTGTCATTTTTGAACCGGAATGACTGACTATAGATTAAGGGGAGGATTTTTCTCCATGCAGCAAAAAGTATTAAAGACATTAGAATATAACAAGATTATTGAACAGCTTGAACAGCATGCGTCCTCAAGCTTAGGGAAGGATTTATGCCGTCACCTCCTTCCAAACGCTGTTTTAGAGGAAGTGAAGCATTCACAGGAAGAGACGGACCAAGCAAGAACGGTTTACCGCTTAAAAGGTTCCGTTCCGCTTGGGGGCATCTTTGACATTCGCGGCTCAATGAAGCGGGCACGAATTGGCGGGGTGCTCAGCGCGACCGAATTAATGGAGACGGCGAGCACGCTTCGTGCGGGACGCAATATCCGCAAGTTCCTCGAGGATATGCAAGAGAACGAAATTGAATTGCCCATTTTATATGCGTATAAGGATGAATTGGTTACCTTGCATGATGTTGAGAAGGAAATTAATGGCGCTATTGGTGACAATGGAGAGGTCCTTGATTCTGCAAGCGATACTCTGCGTTCGTTAAGACAGCAATTACGGACGAATGAAGCAAGGGTGCGTGAAAAACTAGAAAGCATGATTCGCTCAAGCAATGCGGCTAAAATGCTTTCTGATGCCATTATTACCATTCGGAATGACCGTTTCGTTATCCCAGTCAAACAGGAATATAGAAGTCATTACGGCGGAATCATTCATGATCAATCTGCCTCAGGGCAAACCTTATTCATTGAGCCGCAATCCATTGTGCAATTGAATAACTCTTTATCAGATATTCGTATTAAGGAAGCGCGTGAGGTGGAGAGAATCCTGACGAATCTATCCAATATGGTTGGGGAGCATTCAGAGGAAATCCTGTCTAATGTTGGAATTCTTGCTGCCCTTGATTTTGCCTTCGCGAAGGCAAAATATGCGAGGGCGATTCAAGCGACCATGCCTTTGATGAACAATAAGGGCATCATTAAATTGAAGAGTGCCCGTCATCCTTTAATTGACCCCGAGGTTGTCGTGGCCAACGATATCATTCTGGGTGAAACTTACGGAACAATGGTCATCACGGGTCCGAATACTGGGGGTAAAACAGTCACCCTAAAAACGGTTGGTCTTTGCACATTGATGGCGATGTCCGGCTTACAGGTAGCGGCACAGGAGGGCTCCGAGCTTGCTGTCTTCCGTTCCGTGTATGCGGATATCGGTGATGAGCAGTCGATTGAACAAAGCTTGAGTACCTTCTCTTCTCATATGGTCAATATTGTGGAGATTCTCGAAACGCTCGATTTCGAGAGCCTTGTGCTGTTTGATGAGCTCGGGGCAGGGACAGACCCGCAGGAAGGTGCAGCGCTTGCGATTGCTATTCTTGATGAGGTCCATACCCGCGGAGCGAAGGTTATTGCGACAACTCATTATCCTGAACTAAAGGCATACGGCTACAATAAAGAGGGCGTCATTAACGCGAGCGTGGAGTTTGATGTTGAAACGCTCAGCCCGACTTACCGCCTCTTAATTGGTGTGCCGGGGCGAAGCAATGCTTTTGAGATTTCAACGAAGCTTGGCCTAAGCGACCGCATTATCCGCGATGCGAGAAGCATGGTCGGTGTGGAATCCAATAAAGTGGAGAATATGATTGCTTCACTGGAGACTTCCCGAAGAGAAGCGGAGAAGGATTGGAAAGAGGCTGAGGCATACTTGAAAAATGCTGAACGGCTTCATAAGGACCTTCAAGAAGAAATGAAGGAATACTATGAGAAGAAGGATGCCTTAATCGAGAAGGCTAAACAGGAGGCAAGAGAGCTTGTCAGCCAGGCCGAGAAGGAAGCAGAGGGAATCATCAGCGACCTTAGAAAGCTCCGTTTAGA
The DNA here is from genome assembly GCF_054950035.1 of Gracilibacillus sp. Marseille-QA3620. NCBI lineage: Bacteria > Bacillati > Bacillota > Bacilli > Caryophanales > Bacillaceae > Gracilibacillus > Gracilibacillus sp. Marseille-QA3620. The sequence continues at coordinate 3,305,298 of NZ_CM143102.1, read as the reverse complement.
GAAAAACGCCGAAGTGAAGGAGCATGAGCTGATTGAGGCGAAGCGCAGGTTGACAGATGCCAAGCCGGAGCTGACAAAGCAAGTCAGAAAAACAGGAAGCGGCCAAACGCAAAGAACCCTTAAGCCGGGGGATGAGGTTAAGGTACTGTCTTTCGGTCAAAAAGGAACCTTGCTTGAGAAGGTATCGGATAATGAATGGAATGTCCAAATGGGTATCTTGAAGATGAAGGTCAAGGAAAAGGATCTTGAATTCAAGAGCAGTCCAAAGCCTGTTGAGACAAGAACGATTGCGAGTGTGAAAGGGAAGGACTTCCACGTTAACCTGGAACTGGACCTTCGCGGTGAGCGCTATGAGAGCGCGTTGTCGCGGGTTGAGAAATATATAGACGATGCCTTGCTAGCCGGTTATCCGCGCGTGTCCATTATCCACGGAAAGGGTACTGGAGCCTTGCGCCAAGGAGTGAGGGATTATTTGAAGAACCATCGTTCCGTGAAATCAATGCGCTTTGGGGAAGCATCTGAGGGCGGAACCGGTGTAACGATTGTGGAGCTAAAATAAAGGGGCTTAACGGGAGGAACCTATGGAGACATTGGCGAAAGTGCTGCTAGTAGTGTCAGCTTTATTTGTTCTGGTGGGAATCATCTATGTGACGGTTATAGCGTAAAGAAATACCCTATGGAAAACAAACGAGTTTTGTCTTCTATAGGGTATTTTTGTATGGAATTTATTGTGTATTTGGGGTTCTTTCATAAAGGGTACATAAAGGAATATGTGCAGTTTCAAGTCATCCAGGGAGGGATTCGATCATCATGCCAAGATATGTGAAACGCGGAATGAAAAAAGTTGTCCAAGCTGGTTTTAAAGAGAAAGAGATTATCATTGACGAGGATATTCTCCATTATGCCGAAGGGCCTGCTAACGGGCCTGCCCTTTTGTTAATTCATGGGCAATCGGTGGATTGGACAAGCTATTTCAAGGTCCTGCCTGCCTTGTCAAAAATCTATCATGTTTTTGCGATTGATTGTCATGGTCATGGCCATTCCAATAAGAATCCGTATAAATACTCAGCAGAGGCAATGGGAACCGATTTTGCAAGATTCATTGAAGAGGTTGTGAAAGAGCCTGTAATTGTGGCCGGTCATTCCTCTGGAGGTTTGCTTGCTGTATGGCTTGCGGCCAATCGGCCTGATTTAGTCAAAGGTGCTGTGCTTGAGGACCCGCCGCTTTTTTCTTCAGAGGCCAAAAGGTACAATGAGAAAAACTTTGCTTTTCTCGATATGAGCTTGACCTGCCATAATTTCTTGAACCAGACGAAGGAAACTGACTTTTCCTCCTACTATATCGAGCACTCCGCCTGGATTCGTTTCTTCAAGAAGGGGGAGCAGAGGATTGTGAACTATGCTAAGTCCTATCGTAAAAAGCATCCTGATCGCCCATTGTATCTCTTCTTCCTGCCGGCATCCTTAAATGAGGCATTGAGGGGCCTCCTAAATTATGATCCTGAATTCGGCAACTGCTTTTATGATGCAACCTGGCATCGAAACTTTGATCATGCTAAGGCGCTAGAAAGCATCGTCTGCCCAACGATACTCATTCATACAAAGTGGAAATATGATGAAAATGGTGTATTATTAGCTGCCATGGATGGAAAAGATGCTGAAAAAGCCCGAAGCCTTATGAGAGACTGCGAGCTGGTCAATGTCAAAACCGGGCATGACTTTCATTTTGAAAAGCCGGAGGACTTCGTTGGTATCCTCCGAAAGTTCCGAAGCAGGGTGCAAGACCTATCATAATCTAATAGATTGGCGGGGTAAGTAGGCTAGGCTTTCTTACCCTTTCTCTTGCAGAAGAAGTTCATAATAGCTGAAATGAGTATCCTCTCTATAGCCATGTTTCTCATAGAGCCGTTTAGCTGGTTCATTTGTAACGGCTGAGCATAAGGTGATTTCCTTCGCGCCTGTCTGAACGGCAAATTCTCGCGCGTAATTTAATAGCTTGGCCGCTACTCCTCTGTTTCTTGCGTCGGGGTGAATATAAAGATCATTTAGAATCCAAGTTCTTTGCATGGAAATCGAAGAAAAGGAGGGATAAAGCTGGATAAAGCCGAGATATCCTTGTCGCCCGCCGGCAAAGAATAGGACAGATTCCTGCCTCTTCAAACGCTCCTTAAGAAAGTCTTTCGCTCCGTTCTGGTTGGAGGCTTGGTTATAAAACATTCTATAGGCATCAAAGAGATGAGAAACGCCCTCCATATTTTCCAGCCCGGCCTGCTTGATATACACAGGATTCCTCTCCCAGAATGTCTCAATCTGTTCTTGATGATGACGGTCATGCCAGGTAAAGTCTGTGATGATGAAAAGGAGGGAATAGGGTGTGCCGGTATGAGGGCAATGGGTTTCTCCATTAGTTGAGACTGGCTTATAAAGCAGCTCTGCCGGCAGCTCATACAATTCGCTTATAAGGCGTTCTCTCGTTTCCCTCGCCTCTTGAAGAAGCTCCTCCTTTGATAGGCCTGATCGAGCATAGGCTGCTGCAGCGGCATTAAAAGAATCAAATTCTGGGAAGGACATGTCTTCGCCGAGTTTGATTGAAGGAATGACATCAGAGAGAAGATAGTTATCCCATTTTGTAATATGAGTAATGATTTCTCCGCAGGACCATTTATCTGGTGCAATTGGCATAGTCCAAGTCTCTTCTTCCATATCCTCTAATAAGGAAAGCCACGGAGAGTAATGCTGAAAATCTTCGAGAACGGTTTGTTTATCCATTTGAAATAAGCTCCCTTCAACTTTGATACTTCTAATGTTTGACTGCTCCTTCTTTCCTTCTTTCTTTTTGAGTGATTTTCCTCTATTATTCGAGGGAATAATTGTTTATCTCCTGTAAATTGAGACTTTTGACGGGTCGTCTTTCGTAAAATATTGTCATACTATTCTCACTATACTATAATTAAATAGGAAAAATAGCTTTTTTAGGGAGGTTTTTACATTGTTGGAAGAAAAACCGTGGTATACGCAATATCCAGATGAAATCCCAAAAAGCATCGAGTATGGACAGAATTTAATTCCTGATTATTTAAAGGATTCAGCCCGTAAGTATCCAACGAAGAACGCCATTCATTTCATGGGAACGGAAATGTCCTATCAGAAACTGTATGAGCATGCCTTGCAATTTGCTCATTACCTGAAGGATATCGGAATCGAGAAGGGTGATCGTGTTGCAATCATGCTGCCGAATTTGCCGCAAGGGGTCATAGCGTATTATGGTACGTTAATGGCTGGAGGTATTGTCGTTCAGACCAATCCTCTCTATATGGAAAGGGAAGTGGAATACCAGCTTCAGGACTCCGGCGCAAAGGTCATTCTTACACTCGATATCCTATTCCCCCGCGTTTCAAGTGCCGTCAAGAACACGAGCGTTGAACACATCATCGTCACTGCCATCAAAGACTTTTTGCCTTTCCCAAAGAACATGATTTATCCATTCATCCAGAAGAAGCAATATGGCATCGTCGTCAAGGTCAAGCATGAGGGCAACCATCATTTGTTTATGGAAATTTTGAAAACGGCTTCAAAAGAGGATATTCAGTATGAGGGCGACCCGGAGAACGACCTGGCTCTGCTTCAATATACGGGAGGAACGACAGGCTTTCCGAAAGGAGTCATGCTGACGCATAATAATCTTGTTGCGAATACAAAGATGTGTGATGCCTGGCTCTATAAGTATAAGGAAGGGGAAGAAAGAGTGCTGGCATTACTGCCATTCTTCCACGTATACGGAATGACAACCGTTTTGATTCTATCCGTCATGAAAGCCCACAAAATGATTATCCTGCCGAAATTTGATGCAACAGATACGTTAAAGACGATCCAAAAGCAGCGTCCAACCTTATTTCCAGGAGCACCGACCATGTATATCGGGTTGCTGAACCATCCAGATATCGCTAAATATGATTTATCATCCATTGATGCCTGTATCAGCGGATCATCTGCCCTGCCAGTGGAAGTCCAAGAGGAATTTGAAAAGGTAACGGGCGGAAAGCTTGTCGAGGGATACGGACTAACAGAAACCTCTCCTGTTACTCATGCCAATCTTCTCTGGGATGGACCGCGCAAGAAGGGAAGCATTGGATTGCCATGGCCGAGCACAGATGTTGCCGTATTATCATCGGAGAATCATGAACCTCTTCCTGCTGGTGAAATCGGTGAAATTGCCATTAAAGGTCCTCAAGTGATGAAAGGATACTGGAATCGTCCGGATGAAACCGAAAGCGCTTTCTCAGGGGAGTGGCTGTTAACCGGTGATATGGGCTATATGGATGAGGAAGGCTACTTCTATGTGGTGGACCGGAAAAAAGATATTATTATAGCAGGCGGATTTAATATTTATCCTCGTGAGATTGAAGAAGTATTGTATGAGCATAAGGCTGTTCAAGAGGCTGTTGTAGCTGGTGTGCCAGATCCATACCGCGGTGAAACAGTCAAAGCTTATATTGTTTTAAAGGAAGGCAGTGAAGTGACCGAGCAAGAGTTGAATGAATACTGCCGTAAGCATTTGGCGGCATTTAAGGTGCCGCGTTTGTATGAATTCCGTGATGAACTTCCAAAGACAGCGATTGGGAAGATTCTGCGCCGTGCGCTTGTAGATGAAGAGAGACAAAAACTTGCCAATGACAAAAAAGAGGCATAAGCTAGAATTACTGGCTTTTTTCTTGACTTTCCTTCAATCCGCGACTAATATGAAATTATGAATGATGATTCATTCATTTTTGTCAGAGGAGGACGCAGGATGAAGAAGGACCGCCCAAAATACAAACAGATTATTGATGCAGCCGTCATCGTCATTGCCGAAAACGGCTACCATCAAGCACAAGTCTCCAAGATTGCAAAGCAAGCGGGCGTGGCAGATGGAACAATTTACTTATATTTCAAAAACAAAGAGGATATTTTGATTTCGATGTTTCAGGAGAAGCTCGGAGTCTTTATCTCCAATATTGATGAAGAAATGGCTCGGGTAACAAGTGCGAAGGAAAAGATGCTTGTCCTGATTAGCAAGCATTTCGAGATTCTATTTGAGGATAAGCATCTGGCCATTGTTACCCAGCTTGAATTAAGACAATCCAATAAAGAGATTAGGCACAAGATCAATGATGTCCTGAAAGGGTATTTGAAGCTTGTAGATTCCATCCTCGTTACTGGGGTCGAGCAAGGGGAGTTTCATCAAGACCTGGATATCCGCCTGGCTAGACATATGGTGTTTGGAACGCTGGATGAGATTGTCACCACTTGGGTGATGAATGAGCAGAAATATGATCTTGTGAAGCAGGCAAGGCCTGTACATGAGCTCATCATCAAGGGTCTTGGAGCTAAATCGTAAAGTAAAGGGGCAGATGGCTAGTATGAATACTTTACATTTGCACAAGGAGAATCAGGTGGCCTATGTGGCAATTAACAGGCCGCCTGCCAATGCCTTGGCATCAGAATTACTGCAGGATTTATCCTCTATGCTTGATACAATTGAGGAGCAGGACGATATTCGTACTGTAGTTTTACATGGGGAAGGAAGGTTTTTCTCAGCGGGTGCTGATATTAAAGAATTCACAACCGTGGAATCTGAAGAAGCATTTGCGCAGCTTTCAGCAAAAGGGCAAAAACTGTTTGAAAGAATCGAAACATTCAAAAAACCAGTAATTGCAGCTATACATGGAGCCGCGCTTGGCGGAGGATTAGAACTGGCTCTGTCCTGCCATTTACGCTATGTGACAGAAACGGCCAAGCTTGGCTTGCCAGAGCTTCAGCTTGGATTGATTCCGGGCTATGCCGGCACTCAACGATTGACGAGATTTGCAGGACCGGCGAAAGCGGCAGAGATGATGTTCACATCTGAACCGATTTCCGGTCTTGATGCTGTCGCCTGGGGGGTTGCCAACAAAGCGTTTAAGGAAGAAGAATTCATGGATTCCGTGAAGAAGCTTGCTGAAAAGATTGCGAACAAGAGTCCGATTGCGCTTGATAAGACCATTCAGCTGATCAATTATGGAAAGCATGAGCGGTATTATGAGGGTGTTAAAAAGGAAGCTGAGTATTTTGGCGAAATCTTTGGAACAGAGGATGCAAAAGAAGGTATAAGTGCATTTATCGAAAAACGTTCACCGATATTTAAAGGGAAATAAGAACCTAATATCGAATAATTTCATTAACAGCATCCTGACTGGATTTTCCAGGCAGGGAGTGAATATACATCAAGTTTGCTAGAATTAGATCTTCATATTTCATACGAACAAATAGGAGGGCCTTACATGAATATCTATGTGTTGTTGAAAAGAACATTTGATACAGAGGAGAAGATTTCTTTATCAAATGGCCGAATTCAGGAAGATGGCGCAGAATTTATCATTAATCCTTATGATGAATATGCGGTAGAGGAAGCTATTCAAGTGCGTGACGCACAAGGCGGCGAGGTAACCGTTGTAACGGTTGGCGGAGAAGATGCTGAGAAGGAGCTTCGCACAGCACTTGCTATGGGAGCAGATAAAGCAGTCCTGATCAACATTGAAGATGATGTTGAAGATGGTGACCAATATACAACAGCTAAGATTCTATCTGAATATTTGAAGGAACAAGATGCAGATTTAATCATCGGCGGTAACGTGGCCATCGACGGAGGTTCAGGACAGGTCGGCCCGCGTGTAGCTGGTTTGCTTGATATCCCTTATGTCACAACTGTCACGAAGCTTGAAATTGACGGAACTAATGTAACCGTTACCAAGGATGTTGAAGGAGATTCAGAGATCATTGAAACATCCCTGCCTTTATTAATTACGGCACAGCAAGGCTTGAACGAGCCGCGTTACCCTTCCCTGCCAGGGATCATGAAAGCGAAGAAAAAGCCGCTTGAAGAGCTGGAGCTTGATGATTTAGATCTTGAGGAGGACGATGTTGAAGCGAAAACGAAGAGCATCGAAATCTACCTGCCGCCTCAAAAAGAAGCAGGTAAAGTCCTTCAAGGCGATATTCCTGATCAAGTGAAAGAGCTTGTTCAATTGCTCCGTTCTGAAGCGAAAGTCATCTAATCATTTAAGGCAACGAACATAAAGGGAAAATAACGGGAGGTAAAATTATGTCCAGAAAAGTTATCGTTTTAGGAGAAACAAGAGATTCTTCTCTACGTAATGTATCCTTTGAAGCGGTCGCTGCAGCAAAGACAGTTTCTGAAGGCGGTGAAGTAATCGGCGTCGTATTCGGAGAATCAGTGGCTGAGGCCGGCAAAGAATTAATCCATTATGGTGCAGACCGCGTCATCGTAGTTGAGCATGCAGAGCTTAAACAATATTCCTCTGACGGCTATACACAAGCCTTAATGGCTGTCATTGACCAGGAGTCTCCTGAAGGAATCATTTTGGGACATACATCCTTAGGAAAGGATCTTGCCCCGCGTGTAGCCGGAAAATTAGGTTCTGGATTAATTTCCGATGCGATTGCGGTTGAACAAGCAGGCGGAAACATCGTTTTCACTCGCCCAATCTATTCCGGTAAGGCATTTGAAAAACGTGTTGTGACAGACGGTATCATCTTTGCTACGATCCGTCCTAACAATATCAATCCGCTTGAGCATGACGCGGGCCGTTCAGGGGATGTCCAATCCTTATCTGTGGATATTAAAGATTTGCGCACGGTTATTAAGGAAGTGTTGAGAAAGGCGACAGAGGGCGTGGATCTCTCTGAAGCGAAAGTGATCGTTGCAGGCGGACGCGGCGTGAAGAGTACAGAAGGCTTTGAGCCATTAAAGGAATTGGCTGATGTCCTCGGCGGTGCTGTCGGAGCTTCCCGCGGTGCATGTGATGCTGACTATTGCGATTATGCCCTGCAAATCGGACAAACTGGTAAAGTCGTAACACCGGATCTTTATATTGCTTGCGGAATCTCTGGAGCTATTCAGCATTTAGCTGGTATGTCTAACTCCAAGGTTATCGTGGCAATCAACAAGGATCCTGAAGCAAACATTTTCAAAGTAGCGGATTACGGAATCGTAGGCGACCTGTTCGAGGTTGTGCCGCTGTTAACGGAAGAGATTAAAGCATTGCTCGTTAAATCTTAATGGAAACCGAACGACCGGCTGATTGAGCCGGTCTTTTTTGTGGAAAACGGAAACATTTTCATGCGTGTGGATAATCGAGCAATACAGTAGCATCCTATAATAATCAGTGGTATACTCCACTTAGAGTTATACTTTATGTAGTTTTTAGGAGGTTAACAAATATGGCAATTTCTAACGTTACGGATCAAACATTTGTAACTGAAACAAGCGAAGGCTTGGTTTTAGCTGACTTTTGGGCTCCTTGGTGCGGACCTTGTAAAATGATTGCACCTGTTTTAGAAGAAATTGATGCAGAGCTTTCCGATAAAGTAAAAATCGTCAAATTAGACGTTGATGAGAACCAAGAAACAGCGGTTAAATTTGGTGTCATGAGCATCCCGACTCTTGTCCTTTTCAAAGACGGAGAAGTTGTGGATAAAGTGATTGGCTTCCAGCCAAAAGAAGCGCTTGTTAACTTAATCTCTAAACACGCTTAATAAGGATGGAAAGACTTCGGCGCAGCCGGGGTCTTTTTCTTATGAAAGACTCCTATCTAACGGTATATACTAAAGGTAACTCAATATTCTATTTGAAGATATACCAGGCTATGCCTGAATTACACGATAACCAGAGGGGGGAACCCTTTTTGAAGCAGCATATAAAGGATAAGCTGGCGCTTTTGCCCGACCAGCCGGGCTGTTATTTGATGAAGGACCGCCAAGGCGTCGTCATCTATGTCGGCAAGGCAAAAGTGCTGAAGAACAGGGTCCGATCGTATTTCACCGGCTCGCATGATGGAAAGACCCAGCGGCTGGTTGCAGAAATAGAGGACTTTGAATACATTGTCACAAGCTCCAATATGGAAGCCCTCATCCTAGAGATGAACCTCATTAAGAAATATGACCCGAAATACAACATCATGCTCAAGGATGATAAGAGCTTCCCATTCATTAAGATTACAGCTGAACGTCATCCGCGTCTCATTATTACCCGCAATGTAAAGAAAGATAAAGGGAAATATTTTGGTCCGTATCCGAACGTGTACGCCGCTAACGAAACGAAGAAGCTCCTAGACCGGCTATATCCTCTTCGTAAATGTACGACCTTGCCTTCAAAGGTATGTCTTTATTATCATATCGGCCAATGTCTGGCTCCATGCGAGAAGCCAGTAAAGGAAGAGACATACAAGGAAATGACAGAACAGATCACCCGTTTCCTAAATGGGGGCTTTAAGGATATTAAGAAGGAATTGCATGAGAATATGCTGAAGGCATCAGATGAGCTGGACTTCGAGCGTGCGAAGGAATATCGCGACCAAATCTCCCATATAGAAGCGACAATGGAGAAGCAGAAGGTTGAATTCAGTGATTTGGCAGACCGCGATGTTTTTGGCTACGCGGTTGATAAGGGCTGGATGTGCGTGCAAGTATTCTTTGTCCGCCAAGGGAAGCTGATAGAACGGGATGTATCCTTATTCCCATTCTATGATGACCCGGCAGAGGAATTGCTGACCTTCCTTGGACAATTCTATGAGCAGCCAAATCACTTTAAGCCTCAGGAGGTTCTCCTGACCAATGATGTTGACCTTGAGCTTGCTGAAGGGCTTCTTAATGTGAAGGTGACCCAGCCAAAGAGGGGCCAGAAAAAGGATTTGGTCAAGCTGGCCGTGAAGAATGCACGGATTGCCCTGCAGGAGAAATTCTCCTTGATTGAACGGGATGAGGAACGGACAATCAAGGCTGTAGAGAATCTTGGGGAAGCTATGGGAATCTATACGCCGCATCGTATCGAAGCTTTCGATAACTCTAATATTCAAGGTGTGGATCCTGTTTCAGCAATGATAACGTTTATTGATGGAAAACCAGCCCGTAATGAGTACAGAAAATATAAGATTAAGACTGTCCAAGGACCAAATGATTATGAATCCATGCGTGAGGTAGTTAGGAGGCGGTATGCACGTGTGCTGCGCGAGAATCTGCCGCTTCCTGATTTGATTATCGTTGATGGAGGGAAAGGGCATATCGAGGCTGTCCGCGAGGTAGTGGAGGATGAATATGGACTAGAGATTCCGGTTGCTGGGCTGGCGAAGGACGATAAACATCGGACCTCGCAATTGCTCTTTGGGAATCCGCTTCAAATTATCCCGCTCGGACGCACAAGTCAAGAATTCTACTTATTGCAGCGGATTCAGGATGAGGTCCACCGATTCGCGATAACCTTTCACCGCCAGACTAGAGGGAAATCCACCTTCCAATCCACGCTTGATGGCATTCCGGGCATTGGAGAGAAACGGAAAAAGCTTTTACTTAAGCACTTTGGATCCTTGAAGAAAATGAAAGAAGCCGAGTTGTCTGATTTCACTTCCCTCGGCATTCCAGAAGCAAGCGCTAAGGCATTGAAAGAAAAGCTGGATGAACAAAAATAAAACCCGCCAACAAAATGTTGGCGGTTTTTTCCCTTTCAAGTTACAGAAAATCCTTATTGTCTGTTTTTACAGTGAAATATACAATATTCGCTCTTTTTTTCTGTTCCTCATAAGCTTCTGATACAACTTTTTTCATGTTTTCAAGCTGGAAAGCTAAGAAACCTGCCTCCAATTGAAAATTAGCGTGCTCATTGATTGCATATCTTCTTTGAATTAATTCTCCTGATAATTCCCATTTCACTTCATCATTTGATTCCTTCACGACGCGGAGATTGCCCCAGCCTGCATCTCTAAAGAAAGCAATCGTCTCATCTATAGTTGAAAGCGGGAACCTTCTTCCTAGTTGTTTTCCAGCCCAGTAAAGCAGCTGAGGTCCCTCTTTTCCTAGTAAGTCATCTAATAGAAATTCTCTAATTAATTCATAGCCAAAAGCCGGTATTAATGGTCCATTTTCAATGGAAGGCGCATTTTCTTCGATTTTTTCTTCTTTTGCCATGGTCTCCCCTCTTTCTTACTAATATTATAGCTTTATATAGGGTGTCACTTGCAACACTAATTATTAATTTCCATCATCTGGCCCGTACATGTTGTTAGATCAGTATGAAACGACGCATTATTTTCCTTCTATAGGGATTATTGGAAATACGGTGTATCCGTTTTCTTGACGCTGTTCCATTGTTAGGAGTAAAATAAAACCGTCACATAGTTGTAAGAATATGTGGAATTTTATTTGTATTTTTACTATTAACCTATTTACTTAGCAAAAAATATGTCTATTGATAGGTTAATGGGAGAGATAATTGCAGCATATAGATGACCTGCGGCAATTATTTACGAATAGCCTGCACTGTAAAGATGCACACCAGCTATTCAGTGATTTTTTTACATTAAGAGGGAGGGGTAAATCAATGGAGAGTCATCGCGAGTTTAACTATCGCAGGTTGCATTCTTTACTAGGGGTCTTGCCAGTGGGACTATTTTTGGTTCAGCATCTGGTCATTAACAATTTTGCAACCAGGGGGCCCGAAGCCTTTAACAAGGCAGCTGCATTTATGGAGGCATTGCCTTTTAGGACAGCGCTTGAAATCTTTATAATTGCATTGCCAATTCTTTACCATGCCGTATACGGAATCTATATTGCGTTTACTGCTAAATATTCAGTTGGCAGCTATAGCTACTTCCGTAACTGGATGTTTGCTCTGCAAAGGATTACAGGTATTATTACGGTCGTATTCATCGTTTGGCATGTATGGGAAACAAGGATTCAGGTTTTCTTTGGAGCACATGTCAATGCCAATATGATGGTTGATATTTTATCTAATCCATTTATGGTCGTGTTCTATATGGTTGGTGTTTTATCAGCAATTTTCCACTTTTCTAATGGTTTATGGTCTTTTGCAGTAAGATGGGGACTTATTGTAACGCCAAAATCTCAACGGATTTTTACATATATCACTGTCGGTGTATTTGTAATCTTGGCTGTCATGTCTGTCCGTACACTGCTAGCGTTTATCAACATGGCTTAATCACGAATAAAGGAGCTTAGCAGTTTGACACCTGCAAGTTATATAAGGAGAGGGTCGGTTTATGAGTAAAGGGAATATAATCGTAGTCGGCGGTGGTCTAGCTGGTTTGATGGCTACCATCAAAATCGCTGAAGTTGGACATAAAGTAGAACTTTTTTCAGTCGTACCCGTCAAACGCTCCCACTCCGTTTGTGCGCAAGGCGGCATTAATGGTGCGGTAAATACGAAGGGTGAAGGGGATTCACCTTGGGAACACTTTGATGACACGGTTTATGGCGGAGACTTCTTGGCTAATCAGCCTCAAGTTAAAGCGATGTGTGATGCAGCACCGTCCATCATTCATATGTTCGACCGTATGGGGGTAATGTTTAACCGTACACCTGAAGGTTTGCTTGATTTCAGACGCTTCGGTGGTACGCAATATCATAGAACAGCATTTGCTGGGGCAACTACTGGCCAGCAATTATTATATGCACTAGATGAACAGGTTCGCCGATATGAAGTGGCAGGACTTGTTCAGAAATATGAAGGCTGGGAATTCCTAGGCGCCGTTCTTGACGATGAGAAGGTCTGCCGCGGAATCGTAGCCCAAAATCTTGTGTCTTCTGACATTCAAGCATTCCGTGCGGATGCCGTCATCATGGCAACAGGCGGACCTGGAATCATCTTCGGGAAATCAACGAATTCCATTATCAACACTGGATCTGCTGCGGCAATTGTCTATCAGCAGGGGGCAACCTATGCAAACGGAGAATTCATCCAAATTCACCCGACTGCCATTCCAGGAGATGATAAACTCCGCTTGATGAGTGAATCTGCCCGTGGTGAGGGTGGACGTATTTGGACATACAAAGACGGCAAACCTTGGTACTTCCTTGAGGAGAAATATCCTGCCTACGGAAACCTTGTACCTCGTGACATCGCGACGCGTGAGATTTTTGATGTGTGCGTCAATCAGAAGCTGGGTATCAACGGCGAGAACATGGTTTACTTGGATCTCTCCCATAAGGATCCGAAAGAGCTGGACATCAAGCTTGGCGGAATCATTGAAATTTATGAGAAATTTACAGGGGATGACCCACGCAAGCTTCCAATGAAAATCTTCCCGGCTGTTCACTATTCTATGGGCGGCTTGTGGATTGACATGGATCAAATGACTAATATCCCTGGTTTATTCGCTGCAGGAGAATGTGACTTTTCTCAGCACGGGGCAAACCGCTTAGGCGCTAACTCCCTGTTGTCAGCCATCTATGGCGGAAGTGTTGCAGGTCCAAGTGCGGTTCGTTATGTCAATGGACTAGAAAGAAGTGCAGATTCTCTGCCTGATTCTTTATATGATAACCATGTATTTGAGCAAACAGAGAAATGGAATCACATCCTTTCCATGAACGGCACAGAGAATGCCTATTCCCTTCATAAGGAATTAGGGGAATGGATGACGGATAATGTAACGGTTGTCCGCTACAATGATAAATTACAAGAAACAGATAATAAGATTCAAGAGCTATTGGAAAGATGGGAAAACATTAATATCCATGATACAGCGAAATGGAGCAACCAAGGTGCCTCCTTTACACGTCAGCTCTTCAACATGCTGCAATTGGCCCGCGTTATTACGCTTGGCGCCCTTAAGCGTGATGAAAGCCGCGGTGCCCATTACAAACCAGATTTCCCTGATCGTAATGATGAGGACTTCATGAAAACAACGATGGCTGACTTCGTTGACAGCAAATCTGCACCAAATATTTATTACGAAGACATTGATGTATCACTGATCAAGCCACGGAAACGCGACTATACTAAGAGTAAGGGGGCTAATTAATCATGGCTGAGCAAAGTACGGTAATCTTTAAAATTCAGCGCCAAGACAACCCGGACTCTGAACCATATTTCGAAGAATTCGAGCTGCCTTATCGCCAGAACATGAATGTCATCTCTGCCTTAATGGAAATCAGGCGCAATCCTGTCACAAAGGACGGCAAAGAAACGAAACCTGTCACTTGGGATATGAACTGTCTTGAGGAAGTGTGCGGAGCGTGTTCCATGGTGATTAACGGAAGACCGCGCCAATCTTGTACGGCTCTTGTGGACCAGCTTGAGCAGCCAATCGTGCTTGAGCCAATGCGCACATTCCCTGTCATTCGCGACCTTCAAGTGGACAGAAGCAGAATGTTCGATTCCTTGAAAAAAGTCAAAGCTTGGATCCCAATCGACGGTACGTATGATCTTGGACCAGGGCCGCGTATGGCTGAGAAGAAACGCCAATGGGCTTATGAATTATCTAAATGTATGACTTGCGGCGTTTGCCTTGAAGCTTGCCCGAACGTAAATAGCAATTCCAACTTCATCGGACCTGCTCCGGTTTCACAGGTTCGCTTATTCAACGCCCATCCAACAGGTGCGATGCATAAAGCAGAACGCTTGAACGCTTTAATGGGAGATGGAGGAATCCAGGATTGCGGTAACTCCCAAAACTGTGTACAGGTTTGTCCGAAAGGCATTCCGTTGACTACATCCATTGCGGCTTTGAACCGCGATACAAACTTGCAAGCTTTCAAAAATATGTTTGGAAGCGATCATATTTAATCTATTGTAAGAATGGCCATCTTCCGATTGGGAAGATGGCTTTTTCTTTGAGGGGTAGAAAAATCTGTTAAAGAAAAGGGGATTTCAATAAAGAACGAGAATAGATTATAGATTAAAAGAAATAGAGAAAGGGTGAATGGTCATATCAATGGAGATGTCTTGGGTGAATACCATAACAGGTGTTCTTCCTCTTGCTATTATTGTTATTTATATCGCTCCCATTATTTTTGTCGTTTGGTGGGCAATCACCATGGTTAAGCTTCAAAGAGAAAGAAATATGATTCTGCATAGAATCGCGGGCAAGCTGAGTTATTTAAGCTATTTGGAGGATAAAGAGACCTTCAGGTAATAACGGGATTTTGAGTATAGACACAGAAAGGCTGGCTGCTATTTCTGTGTCTTTTATTTTGCGGATGTATAAAGTGCTAGTTGACTCTAGCAGGGCTCAATCGTCCTAAATCTAGACTATATTGATGTTGCTTTCCTCCCCTTATTATCAAAATAATTACATTCTTGCTAGTTTTTATATATAAAGAATGAATAGAAATTCATTTTTGGAGAGGGGCAAAAATGCATGGGCAAGATTGGTTATATCGATGACATGAAAAAATCGCTGGAGGGCTTCTCCTTCAGTTATTCAATCAAGGTGAGATTCTCTGAGCCGCTGTAATCAATTGTATGGAAAAATAACTTCATTCATCGTTTAAAGATTTAGAGGTTTAATTAAGTCTAATGAGTTATTGTATAACATGTGCTAAATAGTGTAAAATTTAACTGTCTGAATATTCATTGAAATTTTAAAAATATCATAAGGAGGTTTTTAAATGGGGTGGGATTATGAGTATGATGTTGTAGTAGTTGGCTCTGGTGCGTCAGGATTTTCGGCTGCCATTACAGCCAAAAAAGAGGGGTTAAGTACGCTGTTAATTGAAAAAGAAAAGTTTTTTGGAGGAGCTTCCGCTTTATCTGGCGGAGGTGTATGGGTTCCGAATAATCGATATTTGGTTGAAGCGGGAGCTGCCGACAGTTTTGAAGAGGCTAAATTATATTTAGATTCAACTGTTGGAGATTTAGTAAGTGATACAATTAAGGAAACGTATTTAAAAAAGGGAATCGAAATGCTGGATTATATGCATAATTTAGGTCCGCATATGAGATTTTCCTATGCCAATGATTACTCTGACTATTACCCGACGGTTCCAGGTGGAAAAGGAAAAGGCAGATCGATTGAACCAAAAGTGATAGATCTCAATGAATTGCAAGATTGGAAGGATACCCTTCTGCCTCCAGCTATGGATACAAAAGGGTTCGTTATGACAGGGCAGGATTTCGTCAAGGTTAATATGATTACTAGAACATGGGCAGGGAAAAGAGCTTCCTTAACATTGGGATGGCGTTTAATTAAGCACAAATTATTTAAAAAAGATTATGCGGCATTAGGTAGAGCTCTAATGGCTCGAATGGCCTTAACCTATAAGGATTTAAATGGTGAAATCTGGCTTAACTCTCCTTTTGTGAATTTTGTATACGAAAATGACAAAGTAACTGGCCTAAAGGTAAGCAAAGATGGAAAACAAATGACGATTAAAATCAATAAGGGGCTAATTTTTGGTTCCGGAGGATTCTCCAGGGATCAAGCAAAGAGAGAAAAATATCTTCCAAGCCCGCAAGATGTGAACTGGACAAGTTCACCAAAAGGGCAAACGGGGGATATTATTGAACCGTTTGCTAAACTAAATGCTAAGTTTGGTTTAATGGATAGGGTGTGGGGTGCACCTACTGTCATTAATCACTTGGGAATGCCTTTTTTCTTAGTTGCAGATAGAGGTCTTCCGAATATGATTATCGTTGACCAAGATGGCAATAGATATATAAATGAACCGACGCCATACCATGAGTTCGTCGATAAAATGTATGAACATAATGAAAAAACGGGCGGTAAAGCGATTACCTCATGGATTATTTTGGATGGGCGAGCTAAGAAGAGATATATCTTTACAGGTCTATTCCCGGGTCAGGATTTCCCTGAGGCCTACTATGAGAATGGTGTTGTTTTGAAAGGGGATACAGTCGAGGAATTAGAGAATAAATTAAATATTCCAAAAGGAAATTTAGTTAAAACGATGAACAGATTCAATGAGTTTGCTCGAAATGGAAAAGATTTAGACTTCCATAGAGGAGAAACAACACACGATCGATATTACGGGGATCCCTCCTTACCAAATCCTAATTTACTTGAAATCAATGAGGCTCCTTATTATGCTATGAAAGTTTATCCGGGCGATATCGGTACAAAGGGCGGCGTCGTTACGGACGAATACGCAAGGGTCGTAAAAGAAGACGGAACGGTCTTCGACAATGTGTACGCTTGCGGTAACTGTTCAGCTTCCATTATGGGGCATTCCTACCCTGGACCAGGGGCAACGCTAGGGCCAGGTATGACATTTGGATATGTAGCTTCCATGCACTGTAAAGATAAAAAATAACGATTAACAAAAGCATTTGAGTAACAAAATCAAATGCTTTTGTTATTTTGGGGGCTATCGATTTGGAATGAAAGGGTATTGATGAGATAGGATGACAAGATTATTGGTTTTTGGATTAACTAAGAAATGAGTGTATAAGAAAAGTAGATAAAATCGAAAGGCTGCTTACTGGGCGCAGCCTTTTCTTAATAAAAGCCGATTGGATAGACAAAACCCAATCGGCTGCATACGGTTGAAAACCTTATTATTCGTTCAGTGCAAAATTATGAATGCACAATTTCTCTATTCTGATCCTGCTTTAAATGAATGCGTTTCATTGCGTATCGTGCAATTGGCTGTGCAAGTAATAATTCAATCCAGAATGCAACGGCAAAGTTTCTAGGCCAGATATGAAGGAAGTTTTTCAAAGGTTCAAGGCTGATTTCTCCCAGGCCAACCCATGATCCGATAATCGATAGCAACAGGGAAAGGACCGTAACATTCAATAATGTATTTAATAAAATCCTTGCATTGAAACCATCTGTTTTTCCAATAAATTTAGGCATTACTTTGCCGACAACCGGACCGGCAACTAGTCTGACTAAGAGCACAACAATCACCCACATGAATGGAATAATCTTTAAGGTATCCATGTAGACATCTTTGCTGAAGCCTCGCTCTAGTCCCATAATAATTGGAGCGATAGTGTTGACTGAAATAATTGAGATAATCAGTAAGAACAGGATCCCTTCTTTGGCATTTCTGGGCAGTCTTGTTTCTGCATTCATAATGTTTGTCATCTCCATGAATCATATTTCAGATGGCAGACGTATCGCAAGACATATATTTTTGGCCGTAGGGTGACCAATATCTCCACACAAACTGATTTAACTATCCTATCATGATATTTTCATAGATTTCAAGAATGAAGAAGTTGTTGTCAGGTGAAAAAATTTTATGCTGGAATGATAAAGGAAAACAGTCTTTTTTATGGGTTTGTCCCTCTTTGATTGTAAAAATAATGACATTTTTGCTAGTTTTTATATATAATGAATGAATAGTCATTCATTTATAGAGAGGGGCAAAAATGCATGGGCAAGATTGGTTATATAAATGACATGAAAAAATGGATGGAGGGCTTCTCCTTCAGTTATCCAATTAAGGTGAGATTCTCTGAGACGGACATGTTCGGTCACCTGAACAATACTGTTCCATTTACGTACTTTGAGCAAGCAAGGATTGAATATTTTAAGAGCTTGGGGTTCATGCAGGATTGGGTCGATACAAGAAAAGAAACCATCCCTGTCGTCGCCGATCTGCAATGTGATTATCTTCAGCAAGTATTCTTTGACGAAAATATCCATATCATGGTAAAAGCAGAGAAAGTGGGCAGCTCCTCTGTTGATATTCATTATGCGGGAATGCGGGAGGACGGCAACCCTTGCTTTACCGGGCGGGGAACGGTTGTTCAAATTTCTAGGCATACGGGCAAGTCTGTCCCGTGGACAGATGAGATGAAGGAATTGTTCCAAAAGAGCGTCCATAAACATCCTCAAACAAATGTTGAAAAAGCCTGAAGAGGTTCTCCAAAATAGTCACTCCTTATCAACCTATCACATACACTATTTTGACTAAATATATACCCAATCCTAAGGTTATGGCTGGCAGCAAGGAGGGTTACAATAGTTGAAGGAGAACGATTTCACTCACAAGCCTTTACTCACAAAAAGAGAAAGAGAAGTATTTGAGTTATTGGTACAGGACAAAACCACGAAAGAAATCGCCAAGGATCTATTCATTAGTGAGAAAACCGTGAGAAATCACATATCCAATGCGATGCAGAAATTGGGCGTAAAAGGCCGTTCCCAAGCGGTCGTTGAACTTCTTCGGATGGGTGAGCTGGAACTATAAAAGCACATAGACACTCTTTTCCTTTAAAGAGTGAGCGGTTCTGGTCCAAATCCTTATGAGTCCATATAATGAAAGAGCAGAGGCGATGTTCAGCTTCCCCTTCACACATGACAGGGAGCTGGATTTCATGCCGAAGCTCTCTTTTTTTTGTGCTCCTTACGGGTTGGAAAAAACACAGACAAATGATAAAGTAAACAGAGTCCAGGTTTCATAAAAATGAACCGGTACATGATAAAGAAACGCATTATGTAGATAGAGGCGATATGAAGTGGATAGACAGAACCCAATCGGTCTGATTGACTCAGGGGTTGGCGGTTTAACGGTATTAAAGGAATTTATCCGTCAGCTTCCCAATGAAAACTTAATCTACTTAGGTGACACGGCAAGATGTCCTTACGGGCCGCGCCCGATGGAGGAAGTACGCCAATACACATGGGAGATGGCGAATTTCCTGCTTGAGCATAATATCAAGATGCTCATCATAGCCTGCAATACAGCGACGGCTGCTGTGCTTGAGGAGATGAGGGAAAAGCTTCCCATTCCTGTCCTCGGTGTCATTCAGCCAGGTGCCCGTGCGGCTATTGATGTCTCTAAAAATAGGAATATCGGAATTATCGGCACAGCCGGAACCATCAAGAGCAAAGCCTATAATAAAGCTCTATTAAGCATCCAACCAAAGGTGCATCTTGAATCATTGGCCTGCCCGAAATTCGTCCCTTTGGTTGAATCCGGGGAATGGAATAGTGCGATTGCGAAGAAAATTGTGGCTGAAACCTTGAAGCCGCTCAAGAATCGCAGCATGGATACGCTCATTCTTGGCTGCACCCATTATCCATTATTAAAGGAGCCCATCTCTAATTATATGGGGTCATATGTCACAGTAATCTCATCCAGCGAGGAAACGGCCAGGGAAGCAAGCGTGCTGCTTGAACATACTGGCATGCTGAATTTGGATAATGAAGAGCCTGCTTATCGTTTTTATACGACAGGCTCCCGCAGAATCTTCAAATCCATTGCTTATTCATGGCTTGGAGAAACGGTTGAGACGGTTGAACATGCTAAACTTACATCACTGAATATGTGAGAGAAATCTCTATAGAAAAAATCTCCTGACGGGAGATTTTTTTGTTGGATGCACGGAACTTTTTCTTTTGGAAGATGGCATAAAATAAGCCAAGCCTCGTATAAATGTAGTACAAACAGTCTGAGGAGGTATGGTGTATGCCTAAACGAACAAAATCGGCATTAGCAGCCACGTTGCTTGTGACCACCACATTGGCATCGGGATGCGGGATGCTTGATTTTCAAAAGAAGGAAGAAATAGACCCACCGCAGGATATTGCATACTTAGAGGACTCAACGGAGACTGAGGTAACCGCGAATGTTGAAACAGAAACGAGCGACGGAACGGTAGAAGAAAAGGATGCGGCTGCCAAGGAAGAGGGTGCTGAAAAAGCAGAGGAGAAAGGCGAAAAGGCAGGTACAAGTCAAACGGAGATCTACCTGATTGATGCGAACGGCTATGTCGTCCCACAGACATTGACCCTTCCGAAAGCAGAAAATGAGGCCAAGCAGGCACTTGAATACATGGTTGCCAACGACCCGGTAAGCGAGATTCTTCCAAATGGTTTCAAGGCCGTCTTACCGCCTGATACAAGCATCAATAGCGTTGATATTAAAGATGGTGTAGCAACGGTCGACTTCTCGAAGGAGTTTAAGGAATATAAGGCAGAGGAAGAGACAAGTATTCTGGAGGCCGTCACCTGGACACTCACACAGTTTGAAGGTGTGAAGAAGGTGAAGCTGCAAATTGAAGGTACAGCCCTGAAGGAAATGCCGGTCAATAAAACGGCCATCCCTAGCAATACATCAAGAAATATGGGCATCAATACAGATACATCGGAATCTAGCGACATTATGAACACGCGTCCAGTAACGGTCTACTTCATGGCCGGTGATACAGATAATTATTACTATGTGCCTGTGACAAAGCGCATCAGTAATGCGGAGGGGGATGTGGAAGCGGTCCTTGCGAGCTTGATTAAGGGGCCGGGCTACTCTACACCGCTTGTGAGTGAATTCAGGCCCGATACAGAGCTTCTCGATGAACCAAGCGTGAAGGATGGTGTCGTCAGTCTGAATTTCAATGAATCCATCTATTCAAGCTTTGATGGGGAGGAGAAGGTCGTATCTCAGCATCTGCTGAATGAATTGGTCCTATCCTTAACAGAACAGAAAGGGATTGAAAAGGTGGACGTCCAGGTGAATGGGGAATATGATTTAATGCAGGAGGACGGCAAGAAATTAACCGAGCCAGTCTCCCGTCCGGAAAACTTAAACACAGGCGAATATTGAGAGAAAGGGCAAGCCTGCGCGTGCGGGTTTGCCTTTTTTGCTCCCAATTGTCTTGGATGCTTTTTAATTAAAAAAGGGTATGCTAAACTTAAGCATGATGGGAACATATTAGGAGGTACTTATGAGATTTGATGGTCGAAAAATTGAGGAGTTAAGACCCGTACATATAGAAACGAATTATATTAAACATCCGGAAGGCTCAGTGCTGATTTCTGTGGGTGATACGAAGGTTATCTGCACAGCGAGTGTGGATGACCGTGTTCCGCCATTCATGCGCGGGGAAGGGAAAGGCTGGATCACAGCTGAGTATTCCATGCTTCCGCGTGCGACTGAGCAGCGGACAATGAGGGAATCAACAAAAGGGAAGGTGACCGGCAGAACGATGGAAATCCAGCGTCTGATCGGACGAGCTCTCCGCGCGGTTGTTGACCTTGAAGCGTTAGGCGAGAAGACCATCTGGATTGATTGTGATGTCATCCAGGCGGACGGAGGAACACGCACAGCTTCTATTACCGGCGCATTCGTTGCCATGGCACTTGCGCTTCATAAATTGCAGGAAGCAGGCAGAATTGCTTCATTCCCGCTTAAATCATACCTGGCTGCGACCTCTGTTGGAATCATTGAAGAGCTGGGTGCCGTTCTTGACTTAAACTATCATGAAGACTCCCGTGCACTCGTTGACATGAATGTGATCATGACCGGAGCGGAGGAATTCGTAGAATTACAGGGAACTGGTGAGGAAGCGACGTTCACCCGTGCCCAATTAAATGAATTGCTTGATTTAGCGACTGCAGGAATCCATCAATTATTTGCGGCGCAAAAGGAAGCATTAGGGCCGATTGCCGAGAAAATCAAGTAAAAGCGTAGATTCTGCGCTTTTT
Source organism: Gracilibacillus sp. Marseille-QA3620 (assembly GCF_054950035.1). NCBI lineage: Bacteria > Bacillati > Bacillota > Bacilli > Caryophanales > Bacillaceae > Gracilibacillus > Gracilibacillus sp. Marseille-QA3620. The sequence continues at coordinate 3,283,072 of NZ_CM143102.1, read as the reverse complement.
CTTATCTTGAGAGGAGAGAGACTATGAAAACCGTTTTAATCGCAACGAAGAATAAAGGGAAAGCGAAGGAGTTTGAAGCACTCTTCGCCCCAAAAGGCATCAAGGTGCTGACATTGCTCGATATCGAGGACGCCATTGATGTGGAGGAAACAGGCACAACCTTTGAGGAGAATGCCATCCTGAAGGCGAAAGCGATCTCTGAGCAAATGAATATGACCGTCCTATCTGATGACTCAGGGCTCATCATTGACGCTCTGGACGGCCGTCCAGGCGTGTATTCCGCACGCTATGCCGGACCAGCTAAAAATGACCGGGAAAACTATGAAAAGGTGCTAGAGGAAATGAAGGACGTTCCTGACGAAAAGCGGACGGCAAGATTTTATTGTGCCATAGCGATGGTCGGTCCAGAAATCGGCACCATTACTGTATCAGGAACATGTGAAGGCTATATCGCCCGTGAGCCTCAGGGTGAGTACGGCTTCGGCTACGATCCAATCTTCTATGTACCCGAGAAAGAAACGGTCATGGCTAATCTAGAGCCGGCTGTGAAGAACAAAATCAGCCACCGTGCCAATGCCTTAAAAGCATTGGAGGCGAAGCTTGGATGAAAGCATTGATCGTCAGTGACAGCCATGGACTCTATGATGAACTGCACGAGCTATATGCCCGCCATAAGGATGATGTAGACATCTTTATCCACTGCGGCGATTCGGAGCTGTCTCAAGAGGATGATGTCATTAAGCCTTATGCAGCTGTACAAGGCAACTGCGACTTTGGTGATGATTTCCCGACCGATAGTGTTATCAGCTTAGATACATGGTCTATCTATGTTACACATGGACACCTATTTAATGTGAAATCCACCTTGCTCAACTTGAGCCTCAAAGCGAAAGAAATGGGCGCAGAGATCGTCTGCTTCGGTCACTCCCACATCGCAGGGGCTGAAAAAATCGATGACTGCCTCTTTATCAACCCTGGCAGCATTCGCCTGCCAAAAGGCAGCCGGTACAAAACATACGCGATCCTCGAAAAACAAGGAAACAAGGCAATCGTTGATTTCTACACATTGGATGGGGAAAAATTACCAAGCTGGCATTTAAAAACAACCCTTTCCTAAAACGCAAAAAAGTTGTATAGTAGGTGAAGGAGATTCATCCTCTCCTTCACCGAAAAAACTTAAAAAAACTTTTTCAAAAAAGTTATTGACTTAACGGTGGACAGCAGATATAATAATAAATGTCGTCAGGCGATGATGACAAAAAAGAAAAACGAATTACATACTTCTTATCATGTCCCAGTAGCTCAGCTGGATAGAGCAACGGCCTTCTAAGCCGTCGGTCGGGAGTTCGAATCTCTCCTGGGACGCTACTAAAACGTTGGAAAACGTTGAAACAAAGCCTTCTTATACGTTGGATTGATACGGTCAATGTACCGGTCAACTGGCGAATAAGGAGGCTTTTTTCTTATGACCAAACGTAAAGCATCACTCGTTGTTCAGACGGATTTATCCGATCTGTTCAGAGCATCGCCTCTAACGCAAATCCACAAAAATGTTACTCGATTGATAAAGTGCTCTCAACCGTCCTTAAGCAAATGAAGGCGGTGGGCCTACGGGCAATGACGATCAGCGATTACGAATTCATGTGACACATTTTGCGGAAACGACTAAGCGCCAATACTCTTGAGGCACTAAACGCGCATCACATATTCGAATGAACTGCTCTCCAATTGTTAGACACATTTAACAATTGGAGGAGCAGTTTTTTATGGCGAAATATACATCAGAAGAAAAATTACAGGCAGCACTACGTTACTTAGAGGGCAATGAAAGTTCCCATGAGATTGCTAAATCAATTGGAATAGATCATAAAGCGATTCTTAAATGGGCTAAACAATATCAATACAATGGTGTAGAAGCTTTTATAAAACGATATACAAATTATTCAACACAGTTTAAACTAGACGTACTAAATTTTATGATTGAAAATGGTACGTCCTTAACTGAAACAGCGGCTATCTTTAAAATAGCATCTCCTACTTCTCTTCGAGAATGGAAGAAACAATTTGAAACAAAAGGATTCAGTGCCCTTCAATCAAAGAAAAAGGGGCATCCATCCATGAAAAAAGATTCAACGATACAGCCAAAATCAGTACCGGTAAAAGGCTCTACAGAAGCACTTCAAGCAGAAATTGATCGTTTGCGTATGGAAAATGAGTGGGTATTTAAAAAAGTTGAACGCCTTAGTTCAAGCCAAGGGAAAATCACCAAAGAAGACAAAGTAAAGGTCATCTATGAATTAAGGCATAAATACACGGTGAAGGCACTTGTTTCATTCGCGGACATTCCACGCAGCACGTATTACAATTTAGTAAAAAAGATGAATCGACCTGATCCAGATGCCGAGTTAAAGGATGAAATTCAAGCGATTTATGGGGAGCACGAAGGGCGTTATGGGTATCGTCGTATTCGTGATGGGTTGGCGAATCGTGGGCGAAAAGTGAATCATAAGAAAGTTCAACGCATTATGAAAGAACTTGGTTTAAAATGCGTCGTTCGTATGAAGAAATATAAATCTTATAAAGGTAAGGTCGGTAAAATCGCACCAAATATTTTGGATCGTAACTTTACAGCGGAAGCGCCAAATGAGAAGTGGGTAACGGATATTACAGAATTTAAATTATTGGGCGAGAAGCTGTATTTATAGCCTGTATTAGATTTGTTTAATGGTGAAATCATTACCTACACAATTGGCTCTAGACCAACCTTTTCACTTGTTTCAGAGATGTTAGAAAAGGCTATAGATCGTTTGTCAGAGGAACACCAGCTACTGATACATTCAGATCAAGGTTGGCATTATCAAATGAAACAGTATCGCCAGGCCCTTAAATCAAGAGGCATTGTGCAAAGTATGTCTCGCAAAGGGAATTGTTATGACAATTCCGTGATGGAGAATTTCTTTGGCATCATGAAGTCTGAATTCCTTTATTTAAAGGAATTTGAAAGTATAGAACAGTTTAAATTTGAATTAGAAAATTACATAAACTATTACAACACGAAACGCATGAAGGCAAAATTAAAAATGAGTCCGGTGCAGTACCGAACTCATTTTACCCAAGCTGCCTAATGAAATAACCATGTCTAACTTTTAGGGGTCACTCCAGATTTTGACTCTGAACTTTTGGGGTGCACTTCAGCCTCGGCCTTTTCTTTTCACAGAACTTAGATTTTTTAAATCAAGATAAAAAGATAACCAACACATTATACTTCAAATAAATTTTCCTTTAACTATATTTCCTTTAAACATAGTTAGTCTTTGAGTATCTCGTTGATTTTTTCATCAAATATAGGCCCGAAACTTTCAGAATAAGTATTCGTTAAATGTCTATTATCTCGGTAAATTATAATATTACCAATAACAGGCTGGAATTTTCCATTTACTCTTAAGTAATCAGTTAAGTCAATTTTATTTAATGATTCATTTTTATTTTCAAATTGTCTCCAAAAGCTTTCGTCTTTCTGATTATCTTCTGAATTCATTCTTTTTGTAGTGTGTTCTAGTCCACCTGTTTCTAATGATTCCAATACATTAAAACTATATCTAGGAACATCACGAATAGCTAATACTTCAATCCCATATTCATCTTTAACAGACTGCAGCTGACCAACCATTTGTTGTTGTATTTTATTATTAGACGTATCAGAAGCTGTGGCTTGTGCAACGATAAGATCTACATCTGCATGCTTTAGATAATCTTTAACATTATTGTTCCAGATACCTTTTAAATCATTATCCGAATACCCTGTTGAAAATCGTGTACCTGAACGAGTCAAACTCAAGACTCGATAATTTTCATCTTTTGTGGCTTCTAATATTGCCCCTAACCAATGTTCTGAATGAGAACTGCCAATCAGAGCAATTGTAGCATCGTAATTTTTAGTTTTTCCATATTCTCCTATCTTTAAGTCGCTGTCATCTAACTCCTGATTACTGCCATCCAAATGCGCCTGTGGTAAATCATTAAAGACTTCAGAAAATGAAGGTATTGGTTCTTGATCAGGTATACCATCAGGATTTTTCGCAGCTAACGCTCCGGGATAATTTTTATCCGTTATTTTGTTTTCCAGTCTATTTTGATCTATATATGCCCCAATAAATAGCGATGCAATTAAGAGTACATTTACACTGCCCATTATCCCTAATCTCTTAAATGAGAACTTATTGTCCTTTGAGCTTCGAATTGGCTCTTCTATATATTTTGTCATCAAAAACGAAAGGGCAATTGATGAAATGATAATAAGAGTTCCAACGATAAATCCCGGAGTTTCTTGGACATTATAACGATAGAATTCTAATAATACCCAATGCCACAAGTAGATTCCAAAAGCAATTCCGCCTAGCCTTACCATTACAGTTGAACCTAAAAAGCGTTTGACACCATATTTTGTATCGCGTGCTCCAGATAAAACAATGAATAATGCGCAGGTCATTGGCCATAAGGCAATATACCCTGGAAACATCTCAGATACATTGAAAACTATTCCAGTTAAAATTAAACCGATTAATCCCAGCCAACCTACCACTGCAGCAGTAAATTTATTTACCTTAATTGACGATAAATTGATACAGAGCAAACTACCTAAAGCAAATTCCCACACACGTGTCATCGTAATGAAATAAGCCCATGGCTGATTGACAGATGTTAAATATACTGAGTATATAAAAGAAGAAACAAATAATACTCCTAAAACAGTATTTATTAATGTTTTAACTTTAGTTAATTTATATTTTTTTATTAAAAATAAAATTAAAGTAAATATTAAAAACCAAATTATATAAAATTGTCCTTGTATAGACAAAGCCCAAAAGTGTTCAACAGGTGTTTTCATTTGGGTGGAATCTAAATAATCCGTGCTCGAAAAAGCTAGTTGCCAGTTTTGATAAAAAAACATTGAGGCAAATACTTCCTGTATAGTTTTATCTAAAATTGATTTAGGTAATAAAAACTGACTCAAAACCAGAACAATTGCAAGAATAAAAAATACAGAAGGAAGTAATCTTTTCATTAACTTTGTGACATATGGCCGAAAACGAAATTCCCCTGTTCGATTAATTGTGGAAATTATTGAAGTAGTAATAAGAAAACCTGAAATTACAAAGAATACATCAACCCCACCAGAAACACGATTAAACCATATATGATAAACCGCTACCAGTAATGCCGCGACAACGCGTAATCCTTCGATTTCGGGTCTGAATTTACGTTCAATATTAATTAATGGTTGATTCACTAGATTCTATCTCCCTACTTTTTATCATTTTCTTCGTTGTTAAGCTATAGAGAACAACTCATTTACAATATTACAATTTTATATAAAATATGACAATATTTTCATTGCGGAAAACGTTCAAGCACACGATGGACACGGGCAATTTATCGACTACATTCCCGGTGAAGGATAGTTAAACGATAAAGGCGAGCCGATTGTCACGCCGGAATACACATCACCAAACACAGCCATCTTCAGCATACGGCACGGGACTTACGACTTTTAATTGAAGGAGGTGCGAAGCAATGAACGTGGACGGAAATGAGGTGATTCAGATTCTATCGTAGCGTATCGGCCAACTTGGGATTGAGTTTGCGGTTAAGACGGAGCAGTTGGTGAAGTTAGAGCAAGATAATAAGGACTTATAGATCAAGTATAAATTTAGAAAAAATTATATATAATCAATCTAGTAGTAGGAGGTAATTAAAAAAAGCTGAACTATAATCAAGTACCGCTTAAGCTTGATTATAGTTCAGCTTTTTTTAGTAAAATTTCCATCCATCATTCAGTTTTGGGTGCTGTAAATTTATTACCAAACTCGATTGAGGTATGTTTGCATTAAATAACGTCCCGATGATAGACATTAGTCATCCTAAACGTCTATTCTCTTGTTTCAACCTTTGTTGCATTTATGGTCACATTATTGATGATAATGATATTGTTGCTATTATTGTTAGTGGTGGTATTTACATTACCCCTATAGTGATGATGCACTCGTGCGAATCTGTAGTTATACTCATCTACCATTTTGCTTAGACGTAATGCGTCAATGAGCAAAGCGATACCGAAGAAACCGCCGGTGAAGAGATAAAGAATGCCCATGCCATAATTACGTAAGTAGAATTGATGTCCTCCAAGCAGTCCTAAGAAGAACCAAACTGCATAAGCCGTGCCTTTGGATTTCCTTCTTACAGGGTAATTCTCATAATGTTTCATCTATGTTTCCTCCTATATATGGCACTTTAAACGTAGATATCTTTCCTGTCTATATGTAGATTAAGGTAATCAAATAGATAGGAGAGTCTAGGAGATTTATTTTTTTAATATAACTAATATTTCTTTTATCTGATGAATAATCTCGTACATAAAACAATAAGTAGCTTTTATGGTATACGCTATACTTATAGGAGTTTTTCGATTGAAAAGACAACCAAAGACTTGCATGACTAGCAGTTAAAAAATTATTAGAATATTTATGAGTGATTATTCTGATAAAATACACTCTTTATCTAAAAATACAAAGAAGAGGAGAGATGTTAGCATGTTTGAAATCCAAGGTAAAGTTGCGATTGTTACAGGTGGAGCAAATGGAATAGGAAAAGAAGCTGTTAAAGCGATCCTGAAAAAAGGCGGGATACCAGTCATTGCAGATTTTAATGAAGACTTGGGAAATCAAACTGCAGAGGAATTAAATGTTGAATTCGTTAAGGTCGATGTATCAGATGAGACTCAAGTGAAAGAAATGGTATCATATGTGGTGGAGAAATATGGTCACCTTGATATTATGGTTGCTAATGCGGGGATTGGCGGTGGAGGCAGTACACTGGACCTTCCAACAGCTGAATATGAGAAATACATTGGCGTTAACCAAAACGGTGTATTCTACTGCAGCCGTGAAGCAATCCGCCAAATGGTTGCGCAAGGCACAGGCGGAGCGGTCATTAACGTTTCTTCTATTCTCGGTTTAGTCGGTTCAGCGGGTGCTTGTTTCTATAACATCAGCAAAGGTGCAGTAAGATTAATGACGAAGTCGATGGCAGTAGAATTCGCACCGCATAATATACGCGTGAATAGTATCCACCCAGGCTATATTATTACGGGCATGGTAAATGAGGACGTGGCAGGAGCGGAAGGAATCGAAATGTTAAAATCACTTCATCCGCTCTCAAAAGGAATCGAACGTCTTGGAAAACCGGAAGAAATTGCGCATGCTATCATTTTCGCCATCGAAAATACCTTTATGACTGGAGCGGAAATTGTCGTAGACGGCGGATATACTGCTCAATAAAATAAAACGTGTATTGAAGAGCACCTGCCAATGCAAGCAGGTGTTTTTCTTTATAGCGATACCATGCAATTAATCTAATAGAAGAGTGGTGATAGCTCTTATTCAAATACGACATAGCGGATGATGAAGTTGGAGGATAAGTTGTTAAAAGAGATTCTAAGGTTGAGCAGCTACTTGATGAGTTTGCGGACAGTCACTAATATGTAAGACCCATCAAAGGAATGGGAACTTGATAAATAGATACCCCGAAAGAATGAAAAAGGATTATTCAACTATTTTTCCTTTTTCTTATGAACTTATAAAAAGCCTTGTTTCTATAATTGAAACAGGGCTATTGCGCTTTTGATTGTTTCTGCCTATTACTATTATCCCGTTTTTGGTTGTTCGACAGGTTAATACAAAAACTTTGAATATTTAACTATATCATTAAATATGGTAGAAACTGCCGATATTTCGATGATATGGGGGGAGAAATTTGAGGAAAAAAGTACTTTCAATCAGTTTGTGTTCTGTTCTGTCTCTTACATTAGTAGCTGGTGTAGATTCATGGTCGGCGGAAGCAGCAAACAGCCAAAATCTACCCGCTTCGCTAGAACCAGCAGCTAAGGCGAATGTTCTAGAGTGGAAGGGGATGCCGCTGAATGGGCTGATCCCGGAAACTGCTTCAGACGCTACGAGAATTGAACTGGAAAATGGAATGACAAAACCAATCTATTCTACTGACGAGGCGATAGTGGAGGAATTGTTCGTTGAGACTGAGATAGACAGCGACAGAGATGGGAAACGTGACCGTGTGTCTATTAAAGTGTACCGTCCAAAAACAGAACCCGGTGTTAAAGTCCCCGTCATTTATGAAATGAGTCCCTATCGCTCCGGAATCCTAAATGTTCCTGTTTATGATGTAGATGTGGAGTTAAATCCTGTTAAACACCCTGGGAATGGTCGAGGAGGAAAGCCATTCGCGCTTGCAAATGGACAGGCTGCCAATCTTGGTTCTTTGGGGAATTACTATGTCCCTCGAGGTTATGGAGTTATTCTGGCAGAGAGTATTGGGACAGGCAAGTCGGATGGGTGTCCAACAACAGGGGATGAACGTGAAATTCTTGGAACGAAAGCGGTTATTGATTGGCTGAATGGGCGGGCAAAAGCTTATACAGGAGATGGGAGAGAGGTTTCTGCAGATTGGTCCACAGGCAATGTGGGGATGACAGGTACTTCCTACAATGGAACTTTGCCGAATGCAGTTGCTGCCACAGGTGTGGATGGACTAAAAGCGATTATCCCAGTTGCCGCGATTAGCAGCTGGTATGACTATTATCGCGCCAACGGAGCAGTTATCGCTCCTGGAGGCTATCAAGGTGAAGATGCGGACAATATGGCTGAAGCTGTCCTTACTCGTGAAAATCCTCAGGTATGTAAAGATGTCATGGCAGAGTTAACAGCTGGACTGGACAGAGAAACAGGGGACTACAGTGAATTCTGGGCAGACCGTGATTATGTGAAGGATGTCAAGAATATCGAGGCCGGTGTTCTCGTTGTTCATGGGCTGAATGATTGGAATGTTAAAACAAAGCAATTCTCACAGTGGTGGGAAGCATTAGGAGAAAATGATGTGCCTCGCAGATTATGGCTCCATCAGGGGGGCCATTCAAGCCCATCCGGCAATAACTGGCCTCAATTACAAAATAGATGGTTTGATTATTATCTCTATGGGATCGAAAATGGGGTTATGAATGAGCCGGCTGTAGATATTCAGCGTGAGGACAGAACTTGGACGAAGGAAACAAGCTGGCCAGCAGCTGGTTCTGCTCCGACAAGACTTCATTTGACAGGTACGGGAAATGATTTAGGAGCCCTGCATCTGAAGCCTGTTCCGAATCAGCCGCATAACAAACAAACGATTATTGATGATCCAATGAAAAAGGCCAATACACTTATTGTCGACCCGGAATTAAATTCCGCTAACCGGTTGGCTTATGTGACGCCGGCATTAACTGATTCAGTTCGGTTGAGCGGGACCCCTGCAGTCAGCATCCGTGCTAGCATTGACCGTCCTGTTGCCAATTTAACGGCCTTGCTCGTTGATTACAGTCAATCAAGACCAGTCATTGTATCGCGCGGCTGGATGGACCCGCAAAACATCCAATCCAGAGAGCGGTCTAAATCAATCGTTCCGGGCAGGGATTACACATTTGAATGGGAAATGGAGCCTAAAGATTATGTATTTAAGGCTGGGAACCAGATTGGAATTGTTCTTATTGCCAGCGATTACGACTACACGATTCGTCCTAAAGCCGGTACAAAAATCACTGTAATACCAACTCGCAGTGAAATTACATTGCCAATTGTCGGCGGGCGTAATGCTTTAAATGAATAGAATGAATAAAGGAAGGATTAGGCTTAGCGAGCGATATGGCATATGACTTGCTGAAAATATGGCAGTTTACTCATTTTATTCATAGTAAGAAGGCTATGAAAATGAGTAATTATTCGTAAAGATATATTGCCAGAAGGCAATAGAACTTGTCGGAGACGGCGGGATATACTGCTTAATAAAAGATGTATATAGAAGAGCACCTGCTAAAGCAAGTAGGTGTTTTTCTTTGATGGGAAACGATGCAAGTAGTTTAAAATAGGTGTAGTGGTACCTGTAATAATCTTGCGGTTTGTCAAATAGATCATGATTAGATGGGGTGATGAACATCAATGTCAGCATTAGAACATATCTTCAGGATTTTCCGTATATAGACTATAGTAAAAACGATTATTGGGTGAATCTGGACGATTCATACTGCAAAGAAGTTTATAAGCGGCAATATAGGATGAACAGTGGATTTATCTATGGAGGAATTTCATTCATCATAGATGGTGAAAATCGTACTGTAATCCTCTCGACAGATGATCTGCACAGCACATGGTTAGACCTTATGCTTTATTACAGTAATTACACTTTTAACTATAAAGAAAAGTTCATTATTTTTATGGGCCATGCGGACAATAAACTCGTTAATAATGCTGATAAAGACAATCCACATGTAAGATTAATATATGACGAAACGAGTACAGAGTGGATTCCGGTTTCGATTATGAAGCAGGCGGTACTAGATGGATTCCTTCACTTCATGCAAATCATTGATCGTAGTATTATGGAAGATTTATATGATGAGGATGGAGACCCCTTTGACTTTCCAGTAGAGCTAAAAGATTTACTTCATTTATTTGATTCATTAGTAGAGTAGTGAACGATGGGACGTTGCATGATTTATATAATAAGTTTGACCCACAAAACCTGTGCGTCCTCCTTCTTTCTAAGATTGTATAGTTATTGCGCAATTTAATTTGCAAGAAAAGAAGCAGCAATTAAAAACGTTCAGATCGAAATCTGAACGTTTCAAAAAGATGCTCTGCATTCAGGACATTGTTGCCCATACGTTTGTCTTTTCATGATTGTATGACACTTTGTACAACTTACCATCCTTGATTCTTCCTTTAACATTGTTTTTCTGTCTAAAAAGCTTCCTGTCCCTTTCACAAAATAGCTAAAATATAAAGCTATCATGACTCCTGTAACAATTAGACCAATCAAAAGAATCATTTTCGGCAGCCTCCATTCCAAAATACTCCTTGCTAACCATTATACCATATATTTACATATACTCTGTGCTTTATGAGCATATGTAAGTTCTTTCGTAAAGAATTTGATAAAAAGACTAAACATTTTAGGGTGTCAATTGGTGAATGGATACGATGTTGGTTGATTGGTAATTTATGTTAAAATAAAAGAGGCTGTTAATATTATCGTACTCTTGGAGGTGAAGGGGAATGGAAATCATCATGACCATCTTTATTGGCGTATTTATTATGTTTATTGGCCTTTTAGTACTCAAGAAAAAAGCTCTCTTTTTAGTGAATGTTGTTTTGTGGAATGGTGTTACTGGGAACGAAAAGTGGTTATCTCGAATCTTTGGGACTATTCTATTGGTGGTTGGATTTTTCGTTATCCTATTGCCTTTCTTCATGTAAATCATTTGACAGCTTCAGTAAGAAATTTCAGTATTCTTAAACTACTACCGTGTTGTGGTTTACAGCAGGATTAGAAACAGGTTAACAAATAAAGGCTGGGAGAAGTAAGGAGGTAAAGGGGATATCAAATTCTTGGGAAAGACCCAAAATAAACATTCAAAGAACGAAGAGTGAGTTGGCTTTGGATATCATTGGCTATACAGTTTATTCAGGCTCTATCGTCTTTTTAATGATTAATTGGAGTGCGCTTCCTGAAAAAGTGCCAGCACATTTCAATGCAGCGGGGGAAGTTGACCGCTTTGGTCCAAAGGTAGAAATGATTATATTGCCGATTTTAGGGGCCTTCGTTGCAGGTTTAATGCAATGGATAGAAAGGTTTCTGGAGAAACATAATTATCCTCAATGATTAAATGAAAATAATGTCAAAGAATTTTATTTGGTTAGCAGAAAAAGGATGAATCGTTTAAAAAATATCTGTTTACTTTTTTTTGCTTTAAGTTCATTTGAAATCATCACCATTGCACAAGGATTGGAGAATCCATTAGGAAATTGGCTCTTTCCAGCTTTAATCGTTAGTGTGGCTATCGTCATCGTATATGGAATAATCAAACAAGTAAAGATTAGATAACTTTATACAAATTGGGGAAATATCTCATATCAAGGGCTTTAATCAGCTCTTTTTTATTATGCAGCTATCGGGTCAGGCTAAAGAAAGAATAGATTACTGCGTACTGAAGCAGATCAATATACTAATTCAATAATTGGTTGAAACGTTGGGATAAGAGGAGGAAAGGCCTAAAATGTCACCTTCAAAGAAAATGCCTTTAGAAATTATGATGAATATTTTAGCACTAGTAGTTCTTACTTTAGGTTTCTTCCAAGTGTTCTATAAATGGACTGTTTTAGGAGGTGATGATGTAAAGGGATTTATTGCGTTGCCACTAATAGCAGTTATAGTCTGGGGAGCATTTACATACATAGAAAAGTCTGATGAAAACATTAACTTACCCATATTTATAAGTGAAGATAAAGCTATAAATCGTCAATATAACAGATTGTTGGTGAATATTCTTAAAAATAGTATTGTAATTGGATTAATAATTATAAATTGGGGAGATTTAAACTCTTTGATGTAGGTTGTAATAATAAGGCTCCGTTAAAAATAATATTGATAACAGAATACTATTGATGAAGTTTCGGGTCATTGGCTCCTGCTTGATTAGCGGAAGATGAACGTTATCGTATAAATAAATTTCTGGCTTTTTATTGAACCTCTAGTTACGTAAGGTTTCAGTACCCTTATGAAAACAGACTGAAATAACGAACCTCCATTTTCGGGATTAAAATGGAGGTTCTTTTTGCGGTTATATGGCAGCCGTTATTTAATGGCAAAGTAGGCTGTTTTCATATCGCTTTGACCATCACTTCCTTCAGGAAAAGCGTTTATTTCAAGCAGGTAATCATCATATCCCTTTACCATTCTATAATAGGCGCGTAATGGATACGTGCTGCCTGGCATAAACGTCGTCTCTCTATCTCCTGGACTCAACAGTTTGTCTGCTGCACCTAAAGCGAGATAGACTGATCCGCCATTATTACTCGGGATTCCGCCGCCTTCTAGGTTATCCGCTGTAAAACTGATATTAATTCCAGTGACACCGCCAAACTCAGAGGCTGGGAATTCTTTTGGTACCATTACTTCATAGTCTATTATGTTCAGTTCGACATCATCAGGTAAATCTAAATCTTCTTTGTGGATTGCATCATATTCATTACCTTCTTCATTGTTTTCATCCAGTGCTTTCTGTACATATTCACTATTGTCGCTTTCACTTGTGATTTTATTGAGTTTCACATAAACAGGGTGGTATTTCTTATCTTCCGTAGAATAGATGGTTGTTTTCATGTATGTACCAAATGGAATCGGCTTCTTAGGGTCTAATGCTTCAGTATAATCGATTGCATTTCCCACATCAGCTGCCATTGCTGTACTTTCTTCCGCTTCTGACTTTTCTTCCTCATCCACTTCTTGATCTTCGCTCGTTTGCGGTTCCGAAGTGTCCTTTGCTTTTGTTTGACTCTCAACTTCCTCTTTAGGTGATGCGGCTTCGTTGCTGCAGCCCGCCATCACACCAGTAATAATAATAATACCAAGGCACACGACTAATAAATTCCTCATCCTCATAACCATCCTCCGATGTTCTTATTTAGAGTATATATACCCAAAAACAGAATAATCTGCAAATTTATTGTATCAAAAAATACCTTGGTAATAAATGATAAATAAAAAATCGGCGTTTACGAGAAAGAAGGAGCTGCCCGTAAAAGTCAATCTTCATTGACTTATGGGACAGCCCCTTCTATTTATCTATTCAATATAAACCGACCGTACCATAGTCCTGATTGATTCCTTGCCATTCGCATGCTTCGTCTTAACATCAACAGTCATATTGTAAACGCCCGGTTTTGAAACCTTCGGCAGCTTGGCTGTGTATGCGGCTCCGTTTGCTGTTTTAGGAACGATATTTTGCTTAAGTTCGTTTCCATCCGGTCCGCTGAATTTAATGGAAAGGCTTGTTGATCCTGCTTGCTTCGGTGTTTTCAAGGTGAAGGATGTTTGATCAGCCTTGCCCTTTCCGGCCATTTCAAGCTCTAGCTTTCCAGCTTCGTCAAAAGAGGATACAAGCAGATAGGCATCCTTGGTGTTTGCTGCCTTCATTTGCACCGTCCAGGAGCCTTCAGCGAGCTCAACCTGCTGGAATGAATAGAGGCTTGCGCCAGAAAGAATGGTCTCATCTTTTATTGGGGCTGAAGCTTTCATAACCGTTCCGTCTGGTGCAACCAGCTCGACAGCCGTGTCATGGCTGGCTGTGTAGACGGAGATGGTTCCGGTTGTTTTGGCAGGGACATAGATTTCTTTTTTCGTTAATTGATTATCTGAGAGCTTGCCCCCGGTGATATAACTGGAGGATTCACTATGAATGGAAGTGTCCATTTGATTGACTGTTTCGGTATTAGCGGATAATTGGCTGACAGCGGCACTGCGTAAATAAGGCTCAATTCGGGAAAAGACTTTGGAGCCTTGGCGGATATTATCATGGTCGATTGTGCTGTCGGTGAATAAATGTGTGCCATATGGCAGCTTTGCACTGGTCGCTGTGACGAGGCCGTCATTGGCACCAAAGGAAGATAAGTAGGCTCCGCCGAGTGCTAGGGCAGAGAAGGCAGGGCCTTTGTTTGTTCCTGCTACTGTATAGTATTTATTCTTGCTGCGGTTCGTATGGCTGTCAGTGGAGGAGCGGAATTTGGCCATTTCACCGACCTGAAGGGAATAGGTGCCGGCATCATTCTGACCAAGCAGTTCCCCGAGCCATCCCGCATACCAGCTGTATGATAGGTCTGCAAGCTCAGAGCCATGATGAGGTGAGCCTAATGTAATCACCCTGCCCACATAGGGGTGGGCTCCGTAGTGAATCAGCGCTGCCTGGGTATCAGGTCCCCCTTTGCTGTGGGCGATAATATTCACTTTTTGTCCGTTAAAGTGGCGTGATATCTGTCCGAGCATGGAGGCGAGCAGGCGCCCGTTTGTGTATTGATTTTCAGAGCCATTGCCGGCTGCGTCATACAGCTGGACGAAAACGGTCTGATATCCGGCATCATATGCCTTCGTATACATATCATTGACACCGTGATACGTTGTTTCCCCATACCAGCTTGTTGAGCTTCCGTTCTTTCCTTGGACAAAGACAATGGGCGGTTTCGACGAATTGTAATTTGGTGGACGGTCACCGAGGAACCACTCACCAGGGGTAAAGGTTTCACCCGGCGGCTTCAGCTTCCCCGCTGATACATCTGAAGACAGACCAAACGGCGCAATAACCATCAAACATAAGAAAATAGCCAAGAATCTTCTCGTCAATCGACTGTTCATTAAAATCCTCCATATCATTCGTTTTTTTGAATACAAGGAATTGAATGTGAGTGATAGTGTCAGTCAAACATAGAAGAGGAAATAAGATTTTTAAATATTCTGAATAATTTGAGCAAAACAGGTTGCTAAAGATAATTAATTACAGCTTAAAGGTGAGTATATCCTCTTAACTTAACGGTCGCGCCTACCAGTTAGGAGAAGTGATATACCTATTTGATAAATATTTCTATATTATCGTCTTTCTTCCATATATAGGGTACCCTTGACCAATTATAAAATAAAATATAGTAGAACATTAAGAGGCTTTCCCCCTATATTTCCAATCAGCTTTTATATCTTCAATAGCAATTAACTCCCAAACTATTGATACTTTCTCTATAAATTGGTCTTCCGTGTTTCTTCATGTATTAACTAGAATAGCTTTGTTTCGTATACGAATGTCCAGATAAGTTGGATGAATAGATTATTCGGGACTAAATTCGTTATATAACATCAGGATTTGCGTTTCTATATGAATATTAAAAAGCCCATGGTATTAGAAATATGTGCAAGAAAAAATGACTGGAGATAACCATAAGCCTGAATTTGCATCTTTAGATAGAAAAAAAGCCCGAACGATAATCGCTCGGGCTTTTCAGTATTTAATGATTGTGCTTCATATTATGCTCTAAAACTCGTGCGACCTGCTGGAACTCAGCGTCTGACTCAATCTCATGCAGCTCGCCTTCCTCATCAACGCGGAAGAAAAAGATCTCCATGTCCTCATTCGTGTCACGCTTGATCTCCTCCACAAGACCAGCCACTGCATATTCTGCGCCGTCCACATCCAGTGTGCCGAGAATTTCTATTTCTTCATCTTGGCCATTTTCGCCTTCGAGTACGAGGATCTCTCCAATTTCAATTTTGCTCATGTTTTTATTCTCCTTTATAACCTTTGTCCGAACAGTATAACGGTTACAGCAGGAAAAAACAAATATTCATAAGCATTACATTTTTCATACTGATGGCTTATTGATACGATGGTATGGAAATAACTAGCAGGAGGTTATGCCTACATGTCAAATGTGCACGTACCAGTCTCCGTGCTGAATCTTGCGCCAATCCGCAAAGGAGAGGGAGCGAAGGAAGCCATTGCTTCCTTGGTCGATTTAGCGCAGGCTGTTGAACAAATGGGATATACACGCTATTGGGTGGCTGAGCATCATAATGCGCCGACATTGGTCAGTTCAGCAACCGCAATCTTGGTAAAACATATACTTGAACACACGAAGGAAATTCAAGTGGGGTCAGGAGGAATTATGCTTCCCAACCATTCCCCGCTCGTAGTAGCCGAGCAATTTGGCACGATGGAGACAATTTACCCGAATCGTTTGAATTTGGGGTTAGGGAGAGCGCCAGGGACAGATATGCTTACCGCCAGTGCCCTTCGCCGCTCTAATCATAACTCAGTCTACACATTCCCGGCGGATGTGGAGGAAATCTTAACGTATTTCGGACCTGAGGATGAACAAGGGGCTGTCAGAGCCTATCCGGGTGTTGATGCAGACGTACCAGTCTTTATTCTTGGCTCCTCAACAGAATCAGCGGTGCTTGCAGCTAACCTAGGCCTTCCATATGTCTTTGCCGCCCATTTCGCCCCGCGCTATATGGAAGAGGCAATGGAGAACTATAGAGAGAGATTCCAGCCATCCATGTATTTAGACAAGCCATATATGATGGTGTGCCTGAATGTCATTGCGGCTGAAACAGATGAAGAGGCTTTGTTTGAATCGACCACATTGCAGCAGTTCTTCCTGAATGTCGTCCGAGGGACGAAAAACCCATTAAGCCCGCCTGTCGAATCGATGGATGGATTATGGAGTCCGGGTGAAAAACAAATGGCACAATCGATGACAAGCGTTTCCTTGATTGGATCCAAGGAAACCGTCCGAAAGCAGCTGGCTGAATTCCAGGCTGCCCATCATGTCGATGAAATCATGGCAGTTTCCTATATTTTTGATCCGGATAAACAAAAACGCTCCTATGAAATTTTGAAGGAGATTACGAGCGAATAAATGATAAGCGACGGAATCTTTTTAATAAGGTACCGTCGCTTATCTATTTGCTATATAATAGATGGAAAAATAATCCTGTCTATTTTTAAGATCGAGAGAATGGGAGGAGTAGCGGATGATTAGGCGACTGGACTCAAACGATCATGAAGAATGCTTTCATTTTTTGAAAGGGGAAGCGGCTGAAAATGTCTTCATCATTGGAGATATTGAGGCATATGGCTATGAGCAGGAATTTCAGCGGGTATGGGGAGAGTTCAATGAGAAGAATGAATTGATTGCCGTCCTGTTGAAATATCGGGAGAATTATATCCCTTATGCCAAAACGGAAGAATTTGATGGGAAGGGTTTTGCGGAAATCATATTAGCTGATGGGGATTTTACCTTCCTGTCAGGCTTGGAGCGCTGCACAACAAGAATAGAGCCTTTCCTGTCTAATAAGCTGAAGAAGAAAAGGCAATTTTATTATGCTAAATGTACCGCTTTGAGCGAGGCTGCCCATATTACTCCAGCTAAAGCTGAGGTGAAATTGGCTGTTCCGAATGATGCGCACCGCCTTGTGCACCTGCTGAAGGCTATTCCTGAATTTAGTGATTCAATCATCACGGAGGAAAGTAAAAAGGAAAGCCTGGAAGGCGGAGCATCCCGCACCTTCTACATAGAAAAGGACGGAAAAATGGTTTCAACGGCCTCAACAACAGCTGAAAATTCCAGCTCTGCCATGGTCGTTGGGGTTGCGACCGATCCGGCTTACAAGAAACAGGGATTGGCCAGCGCCTGCATGATGAAGCTTTGTAAGGAATTACTTGGCGAGGGTAAGGAGCTTTGCTTATTCTATGATAATCCTGAGGCTGGGACGATTTATAAGAAGCTGGGATTTGAGGATATTGGTTTTTGGGTAATGAATATTTATCATCGGTAAAGGAATCTAGCATCGAGCGCATAAGTCATTTACAGGCTGTCTCTGATTTTAGTTGGGAGGCGGCTTTTTTGCGTATTTATTAACCAAGAAAGGGATGTATATCATACACAAAATAGTATTTTTATGCGATAATTTTATGTGGTAAAAAATATTTACCATTCTATTCTTTTTAATGTATATATTGAATATATCGTAGAAATCAATTAAGATTTTTATTATTTATAAATAATTTTGAGAGGGAAAAGAGGTATCATGCAAAAACAACAAGATAAAGAAATGTATGCAGCAGGAGCAGTGTTAAAGAAAGAAATTGGCATGAAGGAAGCTCTTACCATTGTAGTTGGAGTGGTTATTGGATCTGGGATATTTTTTAAAGCGACACCTGTAATGGATAGCGCTGGTTCAGCCATAGCAGCTGTACTGGCATGGCTGCTTGGGGGGCTGCTGACGATGGCTGCAGCTTTGACATTAGCGGAAATTGGATCAGCCATCCCTCAAACTGGCGGTGTTTTTGCTTATTTAAAAGAATTATATGGAGAGAAGGTTGCCTTTTTATTCGGCTGGGTGCAGGCTTTAATCTACGGCCCGGCTATTGTTGCGGCACTTGCCATTGTCTTTGCCACTCAGGCCACTTATTTCATACCGATGTCAGGCGGTCAGCAAAAAGCATTGGCCATTGGTATCTTGCTCTTTGTTGCTCTATTAAATATTATTTCTACGAAGCTCGGAAGCCGGATACAATTTATTGCAACGATTGCTAAAATGATTCCTATCGTGTTTATCATCATCTTTGGGATTATCCATGGTGTTAACGAAGCGACACCTGTTTTCTCCGGAGAACCAGTGCATGGATTTTCCTTCGCAACGTTTGGCGTAGCCATGCTTGGGACGCTTTTTGCCTACGAAGGATGGATTAGCGTGGGTAATATGGCGGGTGAGATGAAGGACCCTAAGCGTGATTTGCCGCGTTCTATCGTCTTAGGGATGACGATTATTATTGCGGCTTATGTCTTGATCAATGTAGCCTTCTTATCTGTACTAACTCCAGGGCAAATAGTGGGGGCAGAGAATGTGGCTTCTGATGCCGCTCAAATATTATTTGGCAGCGGCGGTTCTATGCTTATCTCTATCGGTATTCTCATTTCCATCTTCGGAACGTTAAATGGCTATTTGATGACGAGTGTGCGTGTACCGTTTGCCATGGCAGAGAACAAGATATTCCCGTTCCACCATGTCATTAGCCGTGTTGAGAAACGCACAAGCACACCAATCAATGTATTCATCTTCCAAGTAGCCATTGCCATTGTCTATATATTCTCTGGGTCCTTTGATACGTTATCAACCCTTGCGTTATTTGCGATTTGGATTTTCTTTGTACTCGCGATTTACGGCGTATTCGTGATGCGCAAGAAGCGCCCGGATTTAGTGCCGACATACCGTGTACCGCTTTATCCTTTTGTGCCGCTTGTCGGTATTATTGGCGGTATCTATATATTAGTTTGCACAATCATTAGTGATACGCTCTACTCCATGATCGGATTAGCGATTACAGCGATTGGCTACCCTGTTTATCTTTATTTGAAAAAATCAGGTGAATAATTCATATGAAAGGCAGAACTGTTGATATTCTCGCGGTTCTGTCTTTTTTTTGTCTCGTGATTAGTGAAAATCCTTCCGGGCTTTTTTGCTTGTATGATGACTGGAATTTTAGCAAAATAAGGATATGCATACGTGTCTATTGCAGGAAAAGGGTGAATGAATGAGACATTTTAAGAAGTATATCAAGAAATACGGCTTTTTATTTTCTATAGCCATCATTTTTTTAATGATAGAGGCAATTTGTGATTTGCTTCTTCCAACGATACTGGCATCCATCATTGATAATGGAGTTGCCGATGGTAATCTTCAATATGTCTTGAATATGGGCGGGCTCATGCTGCTTGTGACAGGTATTGGTGCACTCGGAGCTATTATCCGGAATATCATCTCCAGCAATCTGTCACAAAGGCTTGGAGCAGAGCTTCGTTCTGACTTATACAGGAAGGTCCAATCCTTTAGGCTTGAGGAAATGAATCAATTCGAGGCTTCCTCTCTTGTGACAAGACTGACGAATGATGTCAATCAAATGCAAATGTTCGTGAATGGATTAATGCGGATTATGGTAAAAGCTCCGCTTGTCTGTATAGGAAGCATCTTCATGGCAGTGCGGCTCAATGCCTCCATTTCCTGGGTGCTGTTAATTGTCATTCCGATTGTTGCACTCATCATCCTGTTGAACGTCAGAATCAGCTTGCCTTTTTTCATGCGCGTTCAGAAGGCAACCGATAAACTGAATGGTGTTGTACGGGAATATCTTTCTGGTATTCGGGTTATTCGTGCGTTTAATCGCGGGCGGTTCGAGCAATCGAGATTTGATGAGAAGAATGAACAATTATTCGGCACATCCACAAAAGCGATGCGAGTCATGTCTATTTTCAGTCCTGGTATATCTCTTACAGTGAACTTTGGGATTGTGCTCGTCCTGCTTGCGGGAGGGTGGAACATCAATGACGGTCAAATGCAGGTGGGCGAGGTTGTTGCCTATGTGAATTATATGACCCAAATCCTCATCAGTTTAATGATGATCACAATGATCTTCAATATGTTTGTCCGGGCAAGGGTGTCAGCCGGCAGGATTAGTGAAGTGCTAGGGACAGACAACCCGGCAGAGATTAAGGGGCTCAAAACAAGCATCCCGCAGGAGGGCGTTGTATTTGAGCAGGTTCATTTCTCCTATCATGGCACGAAGGAGTATGTCCTGAAGGATGTTTCCTTATCCTTGAAGCCTGGCGAAACCATCGGGATTATCGGTTCAACCGGGGCGGGGAAGAGCAGTCTTGTGAATTTACTCCTCAGGCTGTATGAACCATCCCATGGCGCGATTTACATAAACGGAGAGAATATCCAGACGATGGACCTTAAGCAATTGAGGAATCAAATTGCTTATGTTCCGCAGAAATCGATGCTGTTTACCGGCACTATCAAGGAAAATATCCTTTGGGGGAAAGCGGATGCTTCTATGGAGGACATTCGGCATGCGGCCAATATTGCCCAGGCAGATGCCTTTATCTCTCGGCTGCCGGAAGGGTATGATACACAGCTCGGTCAGGGCGGAGTGAATCTATCAGGCGGACAGAAACAGCGGGTTTCCATTGCGCGTGCTTTGTTGAAGGAGGCGCCAATCCTCATTCTGGATGATTCAACAAGCGCACTTGATGCCGTAACCGAACAACGGCTAAAGGAGGCCTTGAGTGAGAATAGAGAAAGGCGAATCGTCTTTTTGATTGCCCAGCGAATTACCTCTATCATGGATGCGGACCATATTATCGTTATGGAGAATGGACATGTGGCCGGAGCGGGAACGCATGAGGAATTAGCTAAGAACAATTCTGTCTATAAGGAAATTATTCTATCCCAATTAGGAACGGAGATGGAGACTAGTGGCTGAATCAACTAACCAGAAAACAGGGACGCTCCCGACAGGCCCGCCGAGAGGGCATGGCGGAGCTAGATTCGCCGCCGTTGAGAAGCCCAAGGACTTTAGCGGCACATTAAAAAGAATATGGGGGTACTTCGGAAGCGAGAAACGTAGTCTGTGGATTGTCCTTTTATTTGTGATCATCAGTGCAGTCATCAGCTTATTTGTCCCCTATTGGATTGGAAAGACTGTTGACACCCTAGAATGGGGTCAAGTTGACCTGTCTCTCTTGCACTGGCTTGTCATCATCCTTGCAGCCGTGTATGTGACAGATGGAATCGCTTCGCTCTTGCAAGGCTGGATGATGGCGGGAATCTCCCAGCGAGTCGTTCGTTCTTTGAGACAATCGTTATTCCGTAAACTGAATAAATTGCCGATTTCCTATTATGACACACATACACATGGCGACATGATGAGCCGTGTAACGAATGATATCGACAATGTGAGCACAAGTATTTCTCAATCCACGACACAGCTTATGAGCGGGGTCATCACGATTACGGGCTCCTTTGTCATGATGCTCGTACTCAGTCCGATATTGACGCTTGCCGCCTGTGTGACTATCCCGCTTATGTACTTGCTGACGAAAACAATCGCCAAGAGAACGAGGGTGCTTTTCAGAGAACAGCAAAAGCATTTGGGAAGGCTGAATGGGCATATTGAAGAATCGATTTCCGGCAGTTTGATCGTAAAAGCCTTCAACCATGAGGACGAGGTCATCTCAACCTTTGACGAAATCAATGGCAAGCTGTATGAATCAGGACGGAAGGCACAAATCTGGTCCGGCTTCCTAATGCCAATCATGAATGTTATTAATAACCTTGGATTGACTTCTGTGGCCATTGTCGGCGGAATACTGGCTGTTAATGGCTCCATTACGGTAGGCGTCATTGCCGCCTTTATCAGTTACTCCAGACAATTTACGCGCCCGTTAAATGACTTGGCGAATATCTTTAATATCTTCCAGTCAGCTGTTGCGGGGGCAGAGCGTGTATTCCAGGTTATTGATGAACCGGAAGAGGTGGTCGATAAACCAAAAGCCATTTCGCTCACACAGGCAAAAGGAGAGGTTCGCTTTGAACATGTAAGCTTCGGCTACAAAAAAGAATCGCCAATCCTTAATGACATCAGCTTCGCAGCAAAGACCGGAAGTCATATCGCGCTCGTCGGTCCGACCGGTGCCGGTAAAACGACCATCATCAATTTGCTGACACGCTTCTATGATGTCGAATCAGGCCGAATCACGATTGATGGAACCGACATACGCGATTTCACCAGGGAGAGTCTGCGCAATACATTCGGCATCGTTCTGCAGGATACGTATTTGTTCACAGGAACCATCAAGGATAATATTAAATACGGCCGTCTTGACGCGACAGATGATGAAGTCGTGGAGGCAGCCAAAATGGCCAATGCCCATTATTTCATTACACGGCTGCCTGATGGATATGAAACCATGCTCTCAGAAAGCGGCGGGAATCTGAGCCAGGGACAAAGGCAGCTGCTCGCCATTGCGAGAGCCATTCTCTCTGACCCAGCCATTCTCATTCTCGATGAAGCCACGAGCAGTGTCGATACGCGAACCGAGCTCGCCATTCAAAATGCCATGCGCAAAGTTATGGAGGGCAGAACAAGCTTCATGATTGCCCACCGGCTATCCACCATCCGTGAAGCCGACACAATCATGGTCATTGATGACGGCCAGATCAAAGAACAAGGCAGCCACCAAGAGCTGATCGCCCAAAATGGCCAATACCGGCATATGTATGAGAGTCAGTTTAAGAATGTGCAAACATCCTGAGACGCATGCTCCTGTGAAGGGGGTGTGCGTCTTTTTTCGGGCGTGACAAAGCCTATCTTTGTCCCATGCCTATCCCATCTATCCCGGTTGAAGCCTGTGAGAAGTGTGGGGAGCGTGTCAATCCCCATACCTGACCCATGTCTATTCCGTCTCCCCGCCAATGCCTAGGAAAAGCAAAAGGAATCATGCCGCCATCTCGCTGCCTGCCCTATCCATCCACAGATAAAAAAATTACAATGAAAACAAACGCTTTCACCCCAATGATGTAAACGGTTACAACAAATTCTGAATAAACTAAATTATCAAATAATTATGAAAAATCGGTTGACCTTTTATCTGGAAGGTCGTATCATAAGTTTCAACAACAATGTTCCTTGAATTTGGAAAGGCGAGAGACCTATTCCAATTAAGTATATATGTGTTAAAACAATGAAGAGGATAAGTAGTAGATGGGGTGAACAGATACAGAGAGCCGGGGTGCTGAGAGCCGGTGCTGTTTCCATTTATGAACTCACCTTGGAGTGCCTGTGTGAACAGTTGAGTAATACAGGCCGGGTTTTATAACCAAAACCCGTTATCAAAACAGTCGAGTGCATGGCATCTTTTTCGGGCCATGAATGAGGGTGGTACCATGGAGAGGAGATAAGCCTTTTCATCCCTTGCGTTTCATTCAAGAAACGTCAGGGATGAGGAGGCTTTTTTTATTCTCCAATATATCAAGTCTGGCGGGTAAGCCTATCACAAATCGGGAGGGAGATTCCATGATGGAAAAAGCAGCTCTTGCTGAAAAGGAAGTGCAGTCTAACGCGAGAATCAGCGGAGCCGAGATGTTGATCAATGCATTGAAGAGGCAGGAAGTGGAAGTATTGTTTGGTTATCCGGGAGGAGCCGTTTTACCCATTTACGATTCTCTCTATCATGCGGGATTGAAACATGTGTTATCCCGTCATGAGCAAGGGGCCATACATGCAGCGGAAGGATATGCAAGGATAAGCGGCAAGCCGGGAGTCGTGATAGCGACTTCAGGTCCTGGTGCAACGAATCTGGTTACAGGCATTACAGATGCGATGATGGATTCTTTACCTCTTGTTATTTTCACCGGTCAGGTAGGTACGGGCGTGATTGGAACAGATGCTTTCCAGGAGGCAGATATTGTAGGGATTACCACTCCGGTAACGAAACATAATTATCAAATCCGGGATACGAAAGATATTCCTCGAATTGTGAAGGAGGCATTTTATATTGCTTCATCGGGCAGACCCGGCCCCGTCTTGATTGATATACCGAAAGATATAGCGACACTTGAGGCAGAGGAGACCGAGCCGGAGAGCATCTCGCTTCCGGGTTATCAGCCGACAACAGAACCGAATTATTTGCAAATTAGACGTCTTGTCGAGTCTGTCAGCTCAAGCAAGAAACCGCTTATCTTAGCGGGTGCGGGTGTCTTGCATGCAAAGGCTTCTAAGCAATTAGTCGAATTTGCGGAGCAGCAGCAAATTCCAGTCGTCAATACATTGCTTGGTCTTGGTACCTTCCCGCCCGAGCATCCGCTCTATATTGGAATGGGCGGCATGCATGGCATTTATGCGGCAAATATGGCGATGTATGAATGTGACCTTCTCATCAATATCGGAGCCCGTTTTGATGATCGGCTGACAGGTAATCTATCGCGATTTGCTCCATATGCAACGGTAGCACATATCGATATAGACCCGGCAGAGATTGGCAAAAATGTCCCAACTGCCATTCCAGTCGTAGGGGATGCCAAGCAAGCTCTAATTCAGCTTATTAAGCAAAATGGCAAGCGTTCTGAAAGTGAGCCTTGGAGAAAGCAGATTAGATCCTGGCTTGATGAGGCTCCTTATCATTATGAGAATGAAGAGGAGAAAGGCTTGAAGCCGCAACGGGTAATGGAGCTGATTTATGAGCATAGCCGCGGGGATGCCATTGTGACAACAGATGTCGGTCAGCATCAAATGTGGGCAGCACAATATTATCCGTTCAAGCGGCCGAATGCATGGGTGACCTCAGGAGGGCTCGGTACGATGGGCTTTGGATTACCGGCAGCTATCGGTGCTCAAATGGCCGAACCGGATGATCTGGTTATCTCCGTCAATGGAGACGGCGGTGTCCAGATGTCGATTCAGGAGCTTGGTGTCATTGCAGAGCAGAATCTCCCGATTAAAATCATTATTTTGAATAACGGCTCGCTTGGAATGGTTCGGCAATGGCAGGAAATCTTCTATGAATCCAGGTACTCACAAAGTGTTTTTGCCTCACAGCCATCCTTCAGCAAGCTAGCCGAAGCCTATGGGATTAAAGGGATTGACGCAAGGACAGAGGAAGAAGTGAAGCAGGCCTTCGCAGAAGAATTCCCTCAGCATAAACCGGTTCTTATCAATGTGTATGTTGAGCCGGGAGAGAATGTTTACCCGATGATTGCTCCAGGCAAGGGAATCAATGAGATGGTGGGAGTGAAGAAGAGATGAGACGAATCATCACGCTGACCGTTATGAACAGGCCTGGTGTATTAAACCGAATCACGAACCTGTTCTCAAAGCGGAATTACAATATTGAGAGCATCACGGTCGGACATTCTGAGGTGGAAAACAGGTCGAGAATCACATGTGTTGTCAATGTCGAAAGCGTCCAGATTGCTGAACAAATTACGAAGCAGCTGAATAAGCAGATAGACGTCATTAAAGTGCAGGATATTACCGATCAATCTGTGGTCGCACGGGAGCTCGCATTAGTTAAGGTAGCGGTGCTGCCGGCAACAAGAAGTGAAATTTACTCACTGATTGAGCCGTTCCGGGCGTCCATCATTGATATCGGCAAGGACAGTCTCGTTATTCAAATTACAGGGGAGACGAATAAGATAGAAGCTTTCTTGGAGCTGATTAAGCCTTATGGCATTAAAGAGATCGCTAGAACAGGCACAACCGCCTTTACACGCGGTACCCAGCCTGCAGGATTAGGAAATCGCAATTATTCTATCGTCTAATAATGAAAGGGAGAGATTACTTATGGCAAAAATGTATTATCAAAATGAAGCAAATGAAGCGGTATTAAAAGGCAAGAAAATCGCTATCGTCGGATATGGCTCACAAGGGCATGCTCATGCGCAGAACCTTAGGGACAGCGGAATGGATGTCGTCATCGGGTTAAGACAAGGGAAATCATGGGATCAAGCAGCAGAGGATGGGTTTGATGTGAAATCTGTCAGAGAAGCGAGTGAGGAAGCGGATGTCATTATGATTCTCCTGCCGGATGAGCATCAAACGAAGGTGTACAAAGCTGAGATTGAACCGGTATTGCATGAAGGGCATACGTTGATGTTCGCCCACGGATTTAACGTACATTATCACCAAATTGTCCCTCCTTCCTATGTTGATGTATCGCTGGTTGCACCTAAAGGACCTGGACACTTAGTCAGAAGAACCTATGAGCAGGGAGCAGGTGTGCCGGCATTGTTCGCGATTCATCAGGATGTTTCAGGTGAGGCGAGTGAAGTTGCGCTTGCCTATGCAAAGGGAATTGGTGCATTGCGAGCAGGAGCGCTTGAGACATCCTTTAAGGAAGAAACGGAAACAGATCTATTTGGGGAACAGGCTGTATTATGCGGAGGATTAACCTCTCTTGTAAAGGCAGGTTTTGAAACATTAACTGAGGCAGGGTACCAGCCAGAGCTTGCTTACTTTGAATGCTTGCATGAACTGAAATTAATCGTTGACCTGATGTATGAAGGCGGAATGGCGGGCATGCGCTACTCCATTTCCGATACGGCTCAATGGGGAGATTTCGTATCCGGCCCGCGTGTTGTCGGTCCTCAAGTAAAGGAAGAAATGAAACAGGTATTAAAGGAAATCCAAAACGGAACATTTGCCAAAGGCTGGCTGGTTGAAAATCAGGTGAACAGACCGGTCTTTAATGCAACGCAGGCACAGGAGAATGAGCATCCGATTGAACAAGTGGGCAGGGAGCTGCGTCAAATGATGCCGTTTATCAATGAGCAGCAAAAGAAGCAAAAGGAAGTGGTGACTAGTGCGAAAAATTGAGATATTTGATACCACATTAAGGGATGGCGAGCAGTCCGCCGGCGTAACCTTGACGAGTACGGAAAAAATCGAGATTGCGAGACAATTAGAGAAGCTGGGTGTCGATATTATTGAAGCCGGCTTCCCGGCGGCTTCTCAAGGGGATTTTGAATCCGTTAAGCAAATCGCGGAGATGGTGAAGAATTCAACCGTAACCGCACTGGCCCGCTCAGCACAATCGGATATTGATGCGGCTTGGCAGGCACTAAAAAATACAGCGAATCCACGTATTCATGTGTTCTTGGCAACATCGCCGATCCACCGCCATTATAAATTGAAGATGACAGAGGATGAGGTCGTTGAGGCGGCGGTTGCTTCTATTAAATATGCAAAACAGTTCTTCCCGGTTGTTCAGTGGTCAGCAGAGGATGCTTGCCGAACAGAGCTTCCCTTTCTCGCTAGAATTGTAGAGGAAGCAATTAAGGCAGGAGCGGAAATTATTAATATTCCAGATACGGTCGGCTATATCACGCCGCGTGAATACACAGAGGTGTTTAAATACTTACAGAATCATGTTCCATCCATTGGGGGTGTGAAGCTGTCAGCACATTGTCATGATGATCTAGGTCTTGCAACTGCTAATTCTATGGCTGCCATTCTTGCCGGTGTAACACAAATTGAAGGAACAATCAACGGAATTGGCGAGCGTGCCGGCAATACGGCATTAGAAGAGGTAGCCCTTGGTCTTTATACAAGGAAGGATTTCTACCAAGCAGAATCAAGGATGGTGTTAGGTGAAATAAAAAGGACGAGTGAACTTGTGAGTAAATTGACTGGCATGGTTATCCCGCCAAACAAGGCGGTAGTCGGAAAGAATGCCTTCGCTCATGAATCTGGTATCCACCAAGACGGCGTGTTGAAGGAAAAAACCACCTACGAGATCATTGAGCCGGAGACAGTTGGATTAAGCTCTAATGCCATGGTCCTTGGCAAGCATTCCGGTCGTCATGCCTTCCGCACGAAAATCCAAGAGCTTGGATTTACAGTATCAGATGAGGAAATGAACCAATTATTCAAGGTATTTAAGAATCTTGCAGATAGCAAGAAAGAGATGACGGATGAGGATATTGTTGCCTTGGTTCTTGAAGAGAAGGTGACGAAGGAGGGCGGCTATTATGATTTGGTCTCCATCCAAGTCCAATATGGAACCAATCAGATTCCGACGGCAACGGTGACATTGTCAGGAATGGTTAATGAAAAGATTCAGGAAGCGGGAACTGGTGCGGGAAGTATCGAAGCCTTGTATAACACGCTTGAACGCTGCATCAATAAGCCTGTTACGTTAAAGGATTACCGAATCCAATCCGTTGGTGCAGGAAGGGATGCGCTGGCCCAGGTATTTGTTAAGGTGATGTATGAAGGAGTGGAAACAAGCGGGCGGGGATTGGCCCAGGACGTTTTAGAGGCATCTGCCAAAGCCTACCTAAATGCGATAAACCGAGCCATCATGACAGAGGAAAGAACATCCATTGCTTTGATGAACTAAATCTTAGAAGGAGGATTTCGAAATGAAAAAGAACATTGCTGTATTACCAGGCGACGGCATCGGGCCGGAAGTAGCAAAGGGAGCGGTCGAAATCCTCAGGGCTATCGGGGAACGCTTCGGGCATGAATTCACCTTTCAATATGGAATGATTGGGGGAGCGGCTATTGATTATGCAGGCACTCCGCTTCCAAATGATACGCTGGCCCTTTGCAGGCAAAGCGATGCCATTATGCTCGGAGCAGTCGGAGGACCGAAGTGGGATCAGAATCCGCCGATGCAAAGGCCAGAGCAGGGCCTGCTGAAGATTCGCAAGGAATTGAATCTGTATGCGAATATGCGTCCAATCAACTATTATGCCAGTTTAATAGAATCTTCCCCGTTAAAGAAGGAAATCATCGAAGAGACAGATTTTCTGATTGTAAGAGAATTGACAGGAGGCCTTTATTTCGGAAAGCCGAGTGAGAGGACATACCGCGATGGGATGGAAGCGGCTGTTGATACCCTTTATTACGAACGAAGTGAAGTGAAACGAATCATGAAGCTTGCCTTTGAGCTTGCCTCCTCCCGAAGCCTTAAGGTTACATCAGTTGATAAAGCGAATGTTCTTGAATCGAGCCGTATGTGGCGGGAGGTTGCGGAAGAAGTAGCTAAGGATTATCCTCATGTAACCTTAGAGCATATGCTTGTCGATAATGCGGCCATGCAGCTCATTAAGAATCCGAGACAATTTGACACGATTGTAACGGAAAATATGTTTGGCGATATTTTGAGTGATGAAGCAAGTGTACTTACTGGGTCGCTTGGTATGCTGCCTTCAGCCAGCCTTTCTGAAAGCGGACTTCATTTATACGAACCAATCCATGGTTCGGCGCCTGATATAGCCGGTCAGGATAAAGCGAACCCGATTGCGATGATTCTCTCCAGTGCCTCCATGCTGCGTCATTCCTTTGGATGGGAGGAGGAAGCAAGGGCGGTGGAGCAGGCGGTCAAGAATATTCTGGATTCAGGTAAGCGGACCGCCGATCTATCAGGTACCGGCAAGCCATATTCTACGTCCAAGATGGTAGAAGCGATTAAAGAAGATATCCTGCAGAAGGATGCCATTTTTCACATTATGGATGCTTATGCATAAGAACGAATAAATGAAATTTCAATGAGGAGGGATTATAGATGGGTAAATCGATTATTGATAAGATCTGGGAGAAGCATATTGTTCGCAAAGAGGAGGGCAAGCCGGATTTATTATACATCGATCTGCATCTCGTGCATGAAGTGACCTCTCCTCAGGCGTTTGAAGGATTAAGACTGAAAGGAAGAAAGGTTCGTCGTCCGGATTTGACCTTTGCGACGATGGATCATAATGTTCCGACCATTAATCGTTTCGTCATTACTGATGATATTGCAAAAAAACAAATGAGCGCCCTTGAGCGCAATTGCAGTGAATTTGGGGTGCCGCTGGCCGGCCTTGATAGTGAAGACCAGGGGATTGTCCATGTTATCGGGCCAGATCTTGGTTTGACTTGGCCGGGTAAGACAATTGTCTGCGGGGACAGCCATACTTCTACGCACGGTGCCTTTGGAGCCTTGGCTTTCGGAATCGGCACAAGTGAGGTAGAGCATGTTTTGGCAACACAGACTATTTGGCAAAATAAGCCGAAAACGATGAAGATTGAAATAAACGGGAAATTAAAGCCGGGAGTAACCGCTAAGGATGTTATCCTCTATATTATTTCACAAAACGGTGTTCATTTCGGTGCTGGACATATTTTGGAATATGCAGGAGAGGTTGTCCGGCAAATGTCCATGGAAGAGCGCATGACAATCTGTAATATGACGATTGAAGGAGGCGCACGCGCTGGATTGGTCAGTCCGGATGAAACAACCTTTTCTTATATGAAGGGACGCAAATATGCGCCAAAGCCGGATGAGTTCGAGCGTTACAGTAAGGAGTGGGAAAAGCTCATCAGTGATGAAGACGCGGCATATGACAAGGTCATTGAAATAAACGGTGAGGACATTTCTCCAATGGTTAGCTGGGGAACCAACCCAGGGATGTGCAGTCCGGTTGATGGCCGTGTACCTGTTGCTTCCGACCTTGACGAGTCTGCCGCACGTTCCTTGAGGCGTGCGCTTGAATATATGGGCCTTCAAGAGGGACAGGGAATAAAGGAGATTCCGGTACAGCATGTCTTCATTGGATCCTGTACGAATTCGCGTATGGAGGATTTAAGGGAAGCAGCTGAAATACTGAGAGGGAAGCGGGTAGCAGAAGGTGTTCGCGCACTAGTTGTTCCCGGCTCTCAAAGGGTGAAAAGGAAGGCAGAGGAGGAAGGCATTGACACAATCTTTAAAGAGGCGGGCTTTGAGTGGAGAGAGGCTGGCTGCAGTATGTGTCTGAGCATGAACCCGGATGTTGTCCCGCCTGGTGAGCATTGTGCCTCCACCTCGAACCGGAATTTTGAAGGCAGACAGGGCTCTGGTGCCAGGACCCATCTTGTCAGTCCAAAAATGGCTGCTGCTGCTGCGCTTTATGGACGGTTCGTAGATGTGAGAGAGCTTGAAAGCATCATCAGTGAAGGGAGTGTGAATTAATATGGAACGTTTGACGGTTTATACAGGGAAGCCGGTTGTTATGGATCGAGACCATGTGGATACAGACCAAATCATCCCGAAGCAATTCTTGAAGAGGATTGAGCGTACTGGCTTTGGCCGTTTCTTATTCTATGACTGGCGCTATGAAGCAGAGAATGTTGAACGCTCGGAGTTTGAACTGAATCAGGAGGAGAACCGAGGAGCAACCATATTGGTGGCCGGTGAGAATTTTGGCTGCGGTTCCTCAAGGGAACATGCTCCATGGGCGCTTGGTGATTATGGCTTCAAAGTGATCATTGCTTCCTCATTTGCAGATATCTTCCATCAGAACTGCCTGCAAAACGGCATTCTGCCGATTACGCTTGAAAAAGATACATTGGCAGCGTTGAAGGAGCATATACGCAGTCAAAAGGCGGATATCACTGTTGATTTGCCGAAGCAGGAGCTCAATGCAGGGGAAGGATTTGCGATTTCATTTGATATACATCCCTATTGGAAGAATATGCTCACAAATGGCTGGGATGAGATTTCCTTAACCATGCAATATGAGGATTCGATTAAAGAGTATGAAGAGCGTGTGTTTGTTCGGGGATAAGTGGAGTGCATATCAGGAAGGAATAGGCGGCGTTTGCTCCGCCTTTTTATTTTGTCTATTTCTATATAGCGAATGAATGGATACCAGACGTTCCATTTCCTGTTGATTGCAGCAGTTTACTAATACCATAAAAGCGCATTGGTTTATGGACAAAAAGAGAGGGGTATGGACGACAAGAAGGTACTAAGGTCCTTTGAGTATGGAGAAAGGTTTATAGGAGAGACAGCCAGCATCCTGGCTGAAGAGCATAGGAGATCAAGACACTGCTCTTGGCGGGCCGGAGACTTGTCAGTCAGCTTCTTCCACAACTCCCCTTTCCCACAATGTTTTGTTTTTCACAGAAAGGCGTGCTACACTTACTTCAATAATTTATTAATCCGAGGCGGGACAATATGAAGAAAAATGAACATAAGGTTATTCCCTTTCCGCATCTGGGCGAGCTTTTGATGAAAAAGGGCATGGAGGCAATGGAGGAAAAAAATTATAAAGAAGCATACCGGTATTTTGACCAAGGGATTCAAATTGAACCGGATCATGAGGATATCAATATCGGGCTGGCATTATCATTGGTAGAGCTGGGGCGGTATCAAGAGGCGAAGGTAATCGTTAAGCGAATGATGGAGCAGGGCATCGGCGATTATTTCCATGTGATTAATATTTACTTGATGATTTTGCTTCAATTAAATGAGCATGGAGAAATCATTCACGTGATTGAAGCCTTGTTTGATGAGCAGCAGATACCGCCAGAGCGGGTGGAATCACTTGAGAACCTGCTTGCAATGAGCAAGAGGATTGTCGGGCAGCAGACAGACCCTTCTCAGCCATCCCAGACAGAGGGACTGCCGATTGATGAGACAGAGGTTCTGCGAATCCTTGAGAATGGTACGATTGAAGAACAATTATACATATTATCCTCTTTATCCAACCAAAACATACGGCCGTGGACTGATGTCCTGTGCCAATACTTAATAGAAGAAAAGCATCCTTTCCTGAAGACATTGGCCCTTTCTCTTCTGCGTGAGCAGGAAGTAAATAAGACGGTTGAATTAGATAAATTTGGGCAAAGATGGACAGTGAACATAGAGGATCTTCCAAAAGTGGAAGAAACGGAATTCTTGAAGATGCTTCAAAAGGAATTGAGTGAAAAGCTTGAACATAATGACCCTATTATGTATGAACAGGCAATGGAAATGGTCAAACGACATAACATTCTTCTATATCCGCTAAATATCGACCATTTGTCGATTTGGGGTGAAGCATATGAAAGACTTGTCAAAGAAGCGTACGGGCTTGTATGGGATGAGCCTGATGAAGAAATTTCCGGGATTTTAGAAGAAATAAGGAAATTAGAGGGCATTACTTTCCCTGTTATTTGAAGTCCGAAGTGTTGAAACGTGGAAATCCTATGTTATAATATAATGGTTGCAATATGCATGTGTACAGGCAAAGGCCTGTGCGGCCTAAGGATCTATATATCTGGTTCTCATACATGCCAGTGTTAAAAAAAGACGATTTATTAGGAAATATATATAGTTGGAGGGAAAACCATGTCTGCAAAATGGGAAAAGCTAGAAGGTAACCGCGGCGTCTTAACCGTTGAAGTTCCTGTAGAAAAAGTGAACGAAGGATTAGACTCTGCTTTCAAAAAAGTTGTGAAACAAGTACAAGTTCCAGGTTTCCGTAAAGGAAAAATGCCACGTTCTATGTTCGAAAAGAGATTCGGTGTAGAATCCCTTTATCAAGATGCCCTTGATTTCATCTTGCCAGAAGCTTACGCTGAAGCGATTAACGAAACAGCTATCGAGCCGGTAGACCGCCCTGAAATCGATATCGAGCGTATGGAAAAAGGCGAAACTCTTATCTTCAAAGCAACTGTTACAGTGAAGCCTGAAGTTAAGCTTGGCGAATACAAAGGTCTTGAAGTAACTAAAGTTGACACTGAAGTGACTGATGAAGATGTAAACGAAGAAATCAAACAATTGCAAGAGCGTAATGCTGAACTTGTTATTAAAGAAGAAGGTGCCGCTGAAAAAGGCGACACAGTTGTTCTTGATTTCGAAGGATTCGTTGACGGCGAAGCGTTCGAAGGCGGAAAAGCTGACAACTACACATTAGAGCTTGGCTCTAATTCTTTCATTCCTGGTTTCGAAGACCAATTGGTCGGACTTGAAACAGGCGGAGAAAAAGAAGTAGAAGTAACTTTCCCTGAAGAATACCACGCTGCTGAATTAGCAGGTAAACCAGCTGTATTCAAAGTGAAAATTCACGAAATCAAAACAAAAGAGCTTCCTGCACTTGATGATGAGTTTGCAAAAGATGTAGATGAAGAAGTGGAAACACTTGACGCTCTTAAAGAAAAAATCAAAAATCGCTTAGTGGACAAGAAAAACCACGATGCTGAACACCATGTTAAAGATACTGTAATCGAAAAAGCAGCAGAAAATGCTGAAATGGATATTCCAGCTGCCATGATCGATACAGAAACTGACCGCATGGTACAAGAGTTTGGTCAACGTCTTCAAATGCAAGGTATGACTCTTGACATGTACTTCCAATTCTCTGGTCAAGACGAAGCAGCTCTTAAAGAGCAAATGAAAGAGGAAGCTGAAAAACGCGTACGCATTAACCTTACTCTTGAAGCTATCGGCAAAGCTGAGAACGTTGAAGTCAGCGAAGAAGAAATCAACGCTGAGGTTCAAACAATGTCTGAGCAATACGGCTTATCTGCTGAACAAATCATCCAAGCGCTTGGCGGCACTGAAAGTGTTAAAGGCGACTTGCTTGTAAGAAAAGCAATTGACGTATTGGTTGAAAGCAGCAAAACAGTAGAAGCTTAATTTATATAAAACCATAAAAACAAGGTGCGATTTAACTTATCGTACCTTGTTTTATACATAACATATTTTGCAAAACTCGCTAAAAATCGACTTTCTGTATCGAATTGTTTTTGGCTATACATAATTGCTTTTTTCTCGAATAAAGTGTAGATTAATTCTAAATAATCAAAATACATATGTTTTCCATTTTCAAAATAGAGGATTGAAAGTCGTGCAGAATGGATATTATGTACATATACATAATGATCACGTGATTACGTATACGTCGTCAGTCTTTTCTTTACCTCAAATGGAGTAATGTGTGTTACAATCCTTACATACCCTTCATTTGTTAATCTGATTTAGAAATGCAGATTTCATGATAGAGTCCATAATACCAAGGGGTGAAACTATGTTTAAATTTAATGATGAGAAAGGGCAGCTTAAGTGTTCTTTCTGTGGCAAGACTCAGGAACAAGTCCGAAAACTCGTAGCGGGTCCAGGTGTTTATATATGCGATGAATGTATTGAACTATGTACAGAAATCGTGGAAGAAGAATTAGGTACTGACGAAGAAGTAGAATTTAAGGATATTCCAAAACCAATGGAGATCCTCGATATACTTGACGAATATGTCATCGGTCAAAGAAGCGCAAAGAAATCCTTGGCCGTGGCTGTATACAATCACTATAAACGTGTCAATTCCAACAGCAAGATTGAAGACGTTGAATTATCCAAGTCTAATATCTGTCTAATTGGACCAACAGGAAGCGGGAAAACCTTGCTTGCACAAACGTTGGCTAGATTGCTGAATGTTCCGTTCGCTATTGCGGATGCAACATCCTTAACAGAAGCTGGTTATGTAGGGGAAGATGTTGAGAACATCCTTCTCAAGCTAATCCAAGCGGCAGATTATGATGTGGAGAAAGCCGAAAAAGGCATTATCTATATCGATGAAATTGACAAAATCGCGCGTAAATCTGAGAACCCTTCCATCACTCGTGATGTATCAGGTGAAGGGGTTCAGCAAGCCTTGCTGAAGATTCTTGAAGGTACGGTTGCAAGTGTGCCGCCACAAGGTGGAAGAAAGCATCCGCATCAGGAATTCATCCAAATCGATACAACAAATATCCTCTTTATTTGTGGTGGAGCATTTGATGGTATCGAACCGATTATTAAACGACGTCTTGGCCAAAAGGTCATTGGCTTCGGTTCTGGAGTGGAGAAAGAAGATATCCAAGATAAGGATCTTCTATCTAAAGTTTTACCGGAGGACATGCTTCGTTTTGGTTTAATTCCAGAATTCATCGGCCGTCTGCCTGTCATTGCGACACTTGAACAGCTTGATGAGGATGCCTTGATTCAAATCCTTACAAAGCCGAAGAATGCTCTTGTGAAGCAATATCAGAAGATGATGTCTCTTGATGATGTAGAATTGGAATTTGAGGATGATGCCTTGCTCGAGATTGCGAAGAAAGCAATCGAGCGTAAGACAGGTGCTCGTGGTCTCCGTTCCATCATTGAAGGCATCATGCTTGAAGTGATGTTCGAATTGCCTTCACGTGATGATATTGCGAAATGCGTAATCACTGCAGAGTCTATTTCTGAAGGAAAATCACCGAAGATTATCCTTTCTGATGGGACAACTGAAACGGTTGAGAAGAAAACTTCTGCTTAACGCAGAACATGATATGAAAATGCTGGTTCCATTTGGAACCGGCAT
Organism: Gracilibacillus sp. Marseille-QA3620; assembly: GCF_054950035.1. Classification (NCBI taxonomy): domain Bacteria; kingdom Bacillati; phylum Bacillota; class Bacilli; order Caryophanales; family Bacillaceae; genus Gracilibacillus; species Gracilibacillus sp. Marseille-QA3620. The sequence goes on along the minus strand of NZ_CM143102.1, from coordinate 3,246,181 downwards.
TTTTTTATGAAATAGTTCTGTTAAGGACTGTTGATAGGATAGAATGCCGCCAGTTAACGTTGAAGGCGATTAACTTTTGCGGGATTAGCGGAAAAGACAGCCCATAGAGATACATAGGACTAGGAGGAGGCTCCGTGACACTCCTTTGTTTTTGCTGCCTGAAACAAAAATCAACATGTCAAAATAATCAAGCCTATGGAGTAGTAAATAAACCTTCATCCCTGTCCTTATATGGGATGTTTGGAGGTTTATTCCCCTTCTGTTAAGGAGATACTAGCTTGTATCTTTACGATGAATCTTCAGGAGGGTGCATAAATGAGTTGGACAGCCATAGTGATCATCATCCAATTATTTTTTGGAGTTGTCATTGGATTATATTTCTTGAATCTGTTGAGAGGGCAGCGGGTTCAAAAGGTAACCATTGATCGGGAAGCAAAGAAGGAAATGGATCAATTACATAGAATGAAGGGGATTAAGCTGACGGAGCCATTGTCTGAGAAGGTACGGCCGGCTAGTTTTCAAGATATTATCGGACAGAAGGATGGCATTAAGGCGTTGAAGGCAGCTTTATGCGGGCCAAATCCGCAGCATGTGCTCATTTATGGGCCTCCTGGAATCGGTAAAACGGCTGCTGCGAGACTTGTTTTAGAGGAAGGGAAGAGAAATGCAAAATCTCCTTTTCGTCAAACGGCTCCTTTCATTGAATTAGATGCTACAACAGCAAGATTTGATGAACGCGGGATAGCCGATCCGTTAATTGGCTCTGTTCATGATCCTATCTATCAGGGAGCAGGGGCTATGGGGCAGGCTGGAATTCCGCAGCCGAAGCAGGGGGCTGTGTCAAATGCGCATGGAGGCATTCTCTTCATTGATGAAATTGGGGAGCTTCATAATATCCAAATGAATAAATTATTAAAGGTGCTCGAGGATCGGAAAGTCTTTTTTGAGAGTGCTTATTATAGTGAGGAAAACCCGAATATTCCTAAGCATATTCATGAAATCTTCACGAATGGCCTGCCGTCTGATTTCCGTCTCGTTGGAGCCACAACAAGAACACCATCGGAAATTCCGCCGGCTATCCGCTCGAGATGTATGGAAATCTTCTTCCGTGAATTGAATCAGGATGAACTGATGCAGGTTGCTGCCAATGCGGCGAAGCGGGTGGAGCTGACCTTAGGCGAGAAGGGGCTTCGACTGATTGGCCAATATGCATCCAATGGGCGTGAGGCTGTGAATATGGTTCAGAGTGCAGCCGGCCTTGCTATTACGGATGAACGTAATTTCATTAAGGATGAAGATATCGAATGGATTATCCAATCAAGCCAGATGACACCTCGCTTCAGTCCGAGTATTGGGGCGGAATCATCCATAGGAGTTGTCAATGGTCTGGCGGTAACTGGTCCGAATACAGGTGCTTTGTTAGAGATTGAAGTAACCGTTATTGATGCGCGTGATAAAGGGACGGTAACCATCACGGGAATCGTGGAAGAGGAAAGTTTAAACAGCCCGGGTAAATCAATACGACGCAAGAGCATGGCGAAAGGGTCAATTGAAAATGTCGTAACCGTTTTGCGGACGATGGGAATACCGGCTGACCAATATGATATTCATGTAAATTTCCCTGGAGGTATTCCGATTGACGGACCATCAGCAGGGGTTGCTATGGCTGTGGGCATTTATTCGGCCATCTATCGGATTCCTGTGAAAAATAAAGTGGCTATGACAGGAGAAATCAGCATTCATGGGAAAGTGAAGCCGGTTGGAGGCGTCTTTACGAAGGCGAATGCAGCGATGCTTGCTGGAGCTGAAATGGTCATTATCCCAGAGGAGAATGTTCAATCCATTCTGGATGAGCTTGATGGCATTAAGATTAAACCGGTCAGCCAGCTGAAAGAGGTTTTCCAAGAGGCGCTTGACCGGACCCAGGTTATTGACCAAATCGTGGGAAGTGTGGAACGGCCGTCTGAAAGAGAGAGCGGCTAAAAGGAAGGGGCTTGCTCGTTGAATGGGCAGGCTCCTTTTCTTATGTTCTCTATATGCTACAGTCCTTATGATTCATGAGTGAAATAAAGCAGCGATTCATGTTAAAAATACTGAGGAATAGGGAAAAGAGGAGCGTGAGGAAGAAATCTCCCTAAATAGACACAAGTCTATAAATACGATAAAATTGGTAAAGGTCTATTCTTAAGTAAGATATCTTATTAGGTTTTTATGGAGGTGCAACAAATGGCAATTACTGAGGAAAAACACGTTCCCCTCCTGCCGCTGCGCGGATTGCTTGTTTTCCCGACAATGGTTCTACATCTCGATGTTGGAAGAGAGAAATCGGTGCAGGCGCTAGAGAAAGCAATGGTAGATGACCATTTTATTTTTTTGACTACACAAAAGGAAGTATCCACAGATGAACCGAGTGAGGATGATGTCTATCAATTAGGCACTCTGACGAAGGTTAAGCAGATGCTTAAACTGCCAAACGGTACCATTCGGGTATTAGTCGAAGGCGTTTCACGGGCTCATATGATTGAGTTTGTGGATGAAGGAGATTATCTCGCTGCGAGGCTTGAAGTAATGGAAGACTCTATTGAGAAGGATCCGGAAACCGAAGCGTTAATGAGAACCTTGTTGGATTACTTTGAACAATACATAAAGATTTCAAAGAAAGTGACAACAGAGACGTATAATACGACAGTTGACATTGAAGAGCCGGGAAGGCTTGCCGATATCATAACCTCTCATCTCCCGCTTAAGCTCAAGGATAAGCAGGATATATTGGAGACAATCGATATAAAAGAACGTCTAAACAAGGTCATAGATATTATTCATAACGAAAAAGAAGTGCTGAATCTGGAGAAAAAGATTGGTTTGCGCGTGAAGAAATCCATGGAGCGTACGCAGAAGGAATATTATTTGCGCGAGCAATTAAAGGCTATCCAGAAGGAGCTTGGCGATAAGGAAGGCAAGACGGCTGAGATTGCGGAGTTGTTGGAGAAAATTGAGCTGGCAGGCATGCCTGAGCATGTCCTTGAAACAGCAAAGAAGGAATTGGACCGCTATGAGAAGATTCCGGCAAGCTCGGCAGAAAGCGCGGTTATCCGCAATTATCTCGAATGGCTGATTGCGCTCCCTTGGTCCAATGCAACAAAGGATGACTTGGATATTGGCAAGGCAGAGAAAATCTTGAATGAGGATCATTACGGTCTTGAAAAGGTGAAGGAACGTGTGCTGGAGTATCTGGCGGTTCAGTCACTTACCAATTCATTGAAGGGACCAATCTTATGTCTAGCTGGACCTCCTGGTGTCGGGAAGACGAGCTTAGCGAAGTCGATTGCAAAATCAATGAATCGTCATTTCGTCCGCATTTCTCTCGGCGGTGTTCGTGATGAATCTGAAATTCGCGGTCACCGACGTACTTATGTTGGTGCCATGCCGGGCCGCATCATTCAAGGGATGAAGAAAGCAGGAACCATTAACCCAGTCTTCCTTCTTGATGAGATTGATAAGATGTCACATGATTTTCGCGGGGATCCCTCCTCAGCCATGCTTGAGGTTCTTGACCCTGAACAGAATAATTCATTCAGTGATCATTATATAGAGGAAACATATGACTTATCCCAAGTCATGTTTATCGCAACAGCGAATGATTTATCTACGATACCGGCCCCGCTGCGCGATCGGATGGAAATTATCAACCTATCCGGCTATACCGAATATGAGAAGCTTCATATTGCCAAGGAGCATTTGCTTCTGAAGCAATTGAAGGCACACGGCTTAACGAAAGCCCAGCTGCAAATGAAGGATGAGGCCATCACACAGATCATTCGTTATTACACAAGGGAAGCGGGCGTACGGACACTTGAACGCCAACTGGCGGCTGTCTGCCGTAAGGTTGCGAGGATTATCGTCTCTGGTGAGAAGAAGAAGGTCGTCCTGACGCAGAAGAATGTCAGTGATTTCCTCGGTAAGCCGTACTTCCGATATGGGGAAGCGGAACTGGAGAATCAAATCGGAGTGGCAACAGGGCTTGCCTATACGAACTTTGGCGGGGATACACTCCAGATTGAAGTTTCTTTATCACCTGGCAAAGGCAAACTAATCTTAACTGGAAAGCTTGGAGATGTAATGAAGGAGTCTGCACAGGCCGCGTTCAGCTATGTACGCTCCAAAGCAGAAGAACTTCATATTGACAAGGATTTCTATGAGAAATATGATATTCATATCCATGTCCCGGAAGGAGCCGTGCCAAAGGACGGTCCATCTGCCGGGATTACGATTGCGACAGCACTTATTTCAGCTCTTACCAAGAGACCTATCCGCAAGGAAGTCGGCATGACCGGTGAGATTACCCTGCGGGGGCGTGTGCTGCCAATCGGCGGATTGAAGGAAAAATCATTAAGTGCTCACCGCGCCGGTTTGAAGAAGATTATTTGCCCAATCGATAATGAACGGGATATTGACGACATTCCGGAAAGTGTGCGCAATGATTTAGAATTCGTATTTGTCTCGCAACTAGATGAAGTGTTGGAGCATGCATTGGCAGGTGAAGAAAAGTGAAAGTAACACAAGCAGAGATCGTCATGAGTGCCGTGAAGCCGGAGCAATATCCGACAGACGGATTCCCGGAATTTGCACTTGCAGGACGCTCGAACGTAGGGAAATCTTCCTTCATTAATAAAATGATCAATCGTAAAGGTTTGGCACGGACATCGTCCAAGCCGGGAAAAACCCAGACGTTGAATTTCTATAAATTGAATGAAGCGATCTTCTTTGTCGATGTTCCAGGATACGGCTACGCGAAAGTATCCAAGACAGAGCGAGAAGCCTGGGGTAAGATGATCGAGACATACATTACGACTAGGGAGCCGCTTCGTGCAATGCTGCTTATCATTGATTTGCGTCATAAGCCTTCCGCTGATGATGTGATGATGTATGATTTCTTGAAGCATTACGAGATTCCGACTATTGTCATTGCGACGAAAGCAGATAAGATTCCAAAAGGAAAATGGCAGAAGCATTTGAAAGTAGTTAGGGATACATTGGACCTTGCGAAGGGAGACGAGATTATTCTCTTCTCATCTGAGACAGGGCTCGGGAAAGATCAAGCGTGGAATGCCATTCAGGCTAGAATGTAAGGAACGAATAAAATGCAGGGGCCTCAATCAGGCCCCTGCATTTGTTATTTCTTCTTATAAAGAATGAACAATCCGGCGAGAATTAATGCAGCCGGCCAATAGGTGGAGAAGGTGTCGGCATAATTGGATACACCTAAGAAACTAAGGATTTGCTCATAAAAAATCAGCAGGACAGAGATGACGAGAAAGAGGATTCCTGCCCCTTTCCCGATGGCTTTCTTTAAGTAAATGAGAAGTAATCCCAGACCGATTAATAGAAAGATAATCACTTGTTCTCCAGGCCAATACTCAAGCTTTCCGGCGATATATTGATGCAAGCCATAACCAGTGAAGATAACCCCTGGCAGCAGAAATTCTGCCTGTCCCCCGAACCTGCTCTGCAAAAGAAAAGCAAGCCCTAGTAGGATGCTTAGCGTTGCCCATGAATAATATGGTTGGAAAAGGGTAAAATCAATCGATCTCAATAAGTAAAAAAATCCAAACCCAATTAAAATAGTACAAGTAAAATAGCGAAATTCTCTCATCTTTCGACTCCTAGTTTGTTATTATTGATAATTATTCTAATCTTTGTTAATGTACAGATAGTACGAATTTACACATACTTCAGGATAAGCAACTTATTGGTAAAAACGCTTACTGAATGAAACCTATATAGATTATATCAGGTTTAGCCATCTTTTGTTTTTATTTTCAATAAATCCATTTATATCAAGGGTTTGAGCCGGTTGATGATTATTCCGGCAAGCGCTTTTAAAGTGGATGCCCGGAAAGAAATCATAAACTCAAATGATGTAGAAGGATGTCAGATAGGCGGTCGTTCGCGGGTGGTTACATACGGCCGGCGGTCCACTATTGAATGAGAATTGGGCAATGTTACGATTTTGTTCACAATTACCATTCTAGCAGTTTATGAGGATTACCTGCTTTTAGAATAGACGCAAATTACGTAAATGGGGGTGTAACAGGGTAGATGCATATCATTACCGTAGGTCTGAATTATAAAACTGCTCCTGTTGAAATCCGAGAGAAAGTAAGCTTTGAATTAGATCAATTGCCAGAAGCGATGAAAACCCTGCAGGCGAAGAAAAGTGTCTTAGAGAATGTTATTGTTTCCACCTGTAACCGTACAGAGGTATACGCGGTTGTCGATCAGTTACATACAGGCCGGTACTATATTAAGGAATTCTTATCTGAGTGGTTTTCAATTGAACTGGGTGAATTGTCTTCTTATTTATATATATATGAAGAGGACGGAGCGGCCAACCATCTCTTCCAAGTAGCATGCGGGTTGAACTCCATGGTGCTTGGTGAGACGCAAATTCTCGGTCAGGTGAAGAAGAGCTTTATGCTCGCCCAAGTAGAAAAAACAACAGGCACACTGTTTAATAATTTATTCAAGAGAGTGATTACGCTCGCGAAAAAGGCCCATGCTGAAACGGAAATTAATAAGAATGCGGTTTCCATCAGCTACGCGGCTGTAGAACTGGGGAAGAAAATCTTCAGTTCATTAGAAGATAAGAAGGTTCTTGTCGTTGGTGCCGGCAAGATGGGGCAGCTCGCGATTGAAAACTTATATGGAAGCGGAGCGACCCAGGTTACTGTTATTAATCGGACACTTGAGAAGGCGGAAAAGCTTGCCTCCAAATATTCCGGTAAGGCTAAGATGCTGCAGGAGCTGCAATGTGCCTTGCTCGAAGCGGATATTCTTATCAGTTCAACGGGGTCTAAAGATTATGTTATTACAAAGGAAATGATGGAGAACATCAATATTCTTCGTAAAGGAAAACCAATTTTCATGGTCGATATTGCGGTTCCGCGTGACCTTGATCCTCGGTTAGTGGAGCTCGACAGCGTGTTCCTTTATGATATTGATGATCTAGAAGGCATTGTCCAAGCAAATCTTGCAGAACGGAAAGAAGCAGCTAGAGAGATTATGATCATGATTGAACAAGAGCTTGTTGAATTCAACGCATGGTTGAAGATGCTTGGAATCGTCCCTGTAATCTCCGCCCTGCGCGAAAAGGCGCTTGCTATTCAGGCCGATACCATCGCTAGCATGGAGAGAAAGCTGCCTGGACTCAGCGAGAGAGAATGGAAGGTCATCAATAAGCATACAAAAAGCATCGTCAATCAAATGCTGAAGGACCCTATTCTTTATGCGAAGGAGATAGCTGATAAAAAGCATTCGGATGCTTTGCTCCAAGCTTTTATTGATACATTTGATATAGAGGACCTCATCGAGAAAGACGGGAAAGAAGCAGCATCAAAGGAAACTGCACGCAAGCAAGGGCGGCCCATCCTGCAAGTAGTGTCGCAGCCCTTTTGATCAGGCAGGACGAATGAGATGATTGATGTATATTTAAATAGAGTGCATGAGATAACAATCATTTTATATGCTTTGAGTGTATTGCTATATTTCTATGATTTTCTACAAAATAATCAGAAGGCCAACAAAGCGGCCTTCTGGATTCTTTCGATTGTTTGGTTCATGCAAACAATCTTTTTGTTTCTTTATATGTATGAAGCGGGCAGATTTCCAATCCTTTCACTGCTCGAAGGATTATATTTTTATGTGTGGATCTTGATTACCTTTTCACTAGCTATAAACTGGTTTTTGAGAACAGATTTTTTCATCTTTTTCACCAATCTGCTCGGGTTTGGGTTAATGGTCATACAGACTTTCTCGCCCCTGCAGCTTGACCGGCTTGGGAACCGGACACAATTTATTTCTGAGCTGTCGGTCATCCATATAACAGTCGCCATCTTGTCCTATGCGGCCTTCGCCCTGTCATTTGTTTTCTCGCTTCTTTACTTGATTCAATATGATTTGCTGAAGCGGAAGAAATGGGGCAAGCGGCTTGTCAGGCTGGGGGATTTGGCGAAGCTTGAACAGATGTCCTATAGGCTGGCAGTCATTGGGCTCCCCCTTTTATTGCTTTCTTTAATACTGGGGCTTGAGTTCGCTTACTTGGTTGTATCCGATATCGTATGGTATGACAGTAAAATAATCGGATCCTTTGCCTGTTTAATCGTATATGGTATTTACTTATATATGAAGGTAAAGAAAAAATATTACGGGAAGACGCTGGCCTATTGGAATATTGCATCCTTCCTGCTTGTTTTAATCAATTTCTTTTTATTTGGCAACACATCAGCATTTCATGTCTTTTGATGGAGGGAAATCATGAGGAAAATTATTGTAGGATCACGTAGAAGCAAACTGGCATTAACACAATCAAATTGGGTCATTGACCAGCTGAAAGGGCTGGGTCTGCCCTTTGAGTTTGAATTAAAGGAGATTGTGACTAAAGGGGATAAAATCCTGGATGTAACCCTTTCAAAAGTCGGGGGAAAAGGATTATTCGTCAAAGAAATTGAACAAGCGATGCTTGACGGCGATATTGATATGGCCATCCATAGCATGAAGGATATGCCGGCTGAGCTTCCGGAAGGACTGACAATTGGCTGTGTGCCTAAGCGCGAGGACCACCGGGATGTGTTAATCTCAAAGAACCATGTGCCGCTTAGTGAATTGCCGGAGGGAGCGGTTGTCGGAACATCAAGCCTGCGCAGAAGCGCCCAGCTGCTGGCAGAGAGACCGGATCTTGAAATCAAATGGATTCGCGGAAATGTGGATACACGCCTGCAGAAGTTAAAGGATGAGGATTATGATGCGATTATCTTGGCAGCAGCAGGCTTGTCCAGACTTGGCTGGAGCAAGGAAATCGTAACGGAATATTTGGATGATGAGCTTTGCATCCCGGCTGTCGGTCAAGGTGCACTCGCAATTGAGTGCCGGGCAAATGATCAAGAGCTTATATTGGAACTGGCGAAGCTTAATTGCCGTGCGACGGAGGAGGCAGTCCTAGCTGAGCGCGCCTTCTTGAAAACGATGGAGGGCGGCTGCCAGGTACCCATTGCCGGTTATGCGAAGAAGCTGGATAATGGCAGCTTGGAAATGCAAGCACTTGTCGGTTCTCCAGATGGGAAGATCATTTACCGGGATACGGTGCAAGGAAGCGAACCGATTGCACTTGGAGAAGAGCTTGCTGAGCGTTTGTCTGAACGAGGTGCAAAGGAGCTTATTGCCTTGGTGAAAGAGGAGATGGAAGGTTAAAGATGGCACATACCAAGTTTCTAAAAGGGAAACGGGTGCTGGTCACTAGAGAGGAATCACAGGCCCAGTCATTATGCGCCATGATTTCAGACCATGGAGGGGTACCTGTATTGGTGCCCCTCTTATCCTTTCAGCGGCCGGGCTTGGATAAGTGGGAGGATGCAGCGGGGAAAGCAAAGCGTCTTGACAGGTTTGATTGGCTCGTTTTTACGAGCAGAAATGGTGTTCATTTCTTCATGGAGCTGGCGAAGGAACTAGGCCTGTCTCTTGAAGAGATGCCGAGGATAGCTGCTATCGGGAAGAAGACGGAGAAGGAGCTCTTGAAGCATGGGCTTAAGGCTGCCTTCATTCCGAAGAGCTATGTGGCAGAGGCTTTTCTCCCGGAATTTCTCGAAGTTGTACATGAAGGGGAAGCCATTTTAATTGCCAAAGGAGACTTGGCTAGAGATTATATTTATAAAGGGCTTTGCGGCCAAAACATCGAGGCACAAGAGGCAGTCGTGTATAGCAACAAGCCGCCTAAAGGTGCTGATGCTCAGTTGATACAGACGCTTAAGGAACAGGCTATTGACCTTTTTCTCTTCACGAGTCCGTCTGCAGTGGAGACGTTTATGCGGATTATGCATAAGGCAGGGCTAGAGGAGAGTATTGCCGGGAAAGTAATCGTAACCATCGGACCGGTGACGAAGGAGCGGGCAGAGCGGCTTGGCTTAACCGTTCATGTAAGTCCGAGTGAATACACGATTGAACATATGCTTGAGGAAATAGGCTTATATTATCGAAATTAAGGGAGTGCAGGTCATGACAAATACAACATTTAACCGCCATCGGAGATTACGCAAAAACAGTGCGATGAGAGCGCTCGTACGTGAAACGCATCTTCATGTAGATGATTTTATCTATCCGATCTTTATCACAGAGGGAGAGAACCAAAAGAATCCAGTTTCATCAATGCCAGGTGTGTTCCAATTCTCTTTGGATCGCATGAAGGAGGAGCTGGATGAGGTTGTATCATTAGGGATTAAATCGGTCATCTTATTTGGGGTACCGGATGATGCAGATAAAGATGAATGCGGAACAGGTGCATTCCATACCCATGGAATCATCCAAAGAGGAATCCGTTTTGTGAAGGAGCAGTATCCAGAGCTGCTTGTTGTTGCGGATACATGCCTTTGTGAGTATACAAGTCATGGCCATTGCGGCATCGTGGAGAATGGCACCGTCTTGAATGATGAAAGCCTGGAACTCCTCGTGAAGACAGCAGTCAGCCAAGCAGAAGCAGGCGCAGATATCATTGCACCTTCTAATATGATGGATGGATTTGTGACAGCGATTCGTCAAGGCTTGGATGAAGCGGGTTATCAGGATATTCCCATCATGTCCTATGCGGTTAAGTATTCATCTGCCTTTTACGGTCCCTTCCGTGATGCGGCGAATTCTGCCCCCCAATTCGGCGACCGCAAAGCCTATCAAATGGATTATGCGAACCGGCTTGAGGCGCTTCGCGAGGCAGAATCTGATGTGGCGGAAGGAGCAGATTTCCTTATCGTGAAACCGGCGCTTGCCTTCCTTGATATTATTCGCGATGTGAAAAATAATTTTAATTTGCCGCTTGTCGCTTATAATGTAAGTGGAGAGTATGCAATGGTTAAAGCAGCAGCCGCCAATGGATGGGTGGATGAAAGAGGAATTGTGATGGAAACGTTAATCGGCATGAAACGGGCCGGCGTTGATCTCATCATCACCTACCATGCCAAGGATGCTGCAAGATGGATCAAAGAAACAAATTAATCCGATAGTGAAAAGGAGTTTAGGCATATGCGTTCATATGAAAAATCAAAGGAAGCCTTCAAGGAAGCTGTACACCTGCTGCCTGGCGGAGTAAACAGCCCTGTGCGTGCATTTAAATCAGTTAATATGGATCCAATTTTCATGGAGAGAGGAAAGGGCTCCAAAATCTATGACATTGATGGAAATGATTATATTGATTATGTCCTTTCATGGGGACCGCTTATTCTCGGACATGCCAATGACCGGGTTGTTGAAGCGATTAAAAAGATTGCTGAAACAGGGACAAGCTTCGGTGCGCCGACCTTATCTGAAAACAAATTAGCTCAGCTTGTTATCGATCGTGTTCCTTCCATTGAGATGGTACGCATGGTTTCATCCGGAACGGAAGCGACGATGGCTGCGCTTCGCCTAGCAAGGGGATATACGGGCCGAGATAAAATTCTTAAGTTTGAAGGATGCTATCACGGACATGGGGATTCCCTTCTTATCAAGGCTGGTTCAGGTGTGGCAACGCTTGGTCTTCCTGACAGCCCGGGAGTGCCTGAGGGAATCGCACGTAATACGATTACCGTTCCGTACAATGATCTTGAGAGCGTGAAATATGCGTTCGAACAATTTGGCGAAGACATCGCCGCTGTAATTGTTGAGCCGGTAGCCGGCAATATGGGGGTTGTTCCGCCTCTTCCTGGATTCTTGGAAGGTCTGCGTGAAATCACGGAGAAAAACGGCACTGTCCTGATCTTTGATGAAGTCATGACTGGATTCCGTGTGGATTACAACTGTGCACAAGGCTATTTCGGTGTAACGCCTGATTTAACCTGTCTTGGAAAGGTAATCGGCGGGGGACTTCCTGTTGGTGCGTTCGGCGGCAAAAAGGAAATCATGAGCCAGATTGCGCCAAGCGGTTCCATCTATCAAGCTGGCACGCTATCAGGAAACCCAATGGCAATGACAGCGGGCTATGAAACATTGGCTCAATTAACAGAAGAAACCTATCAAACCTTCATTAAGAAGGCTGACCGTTTAGAAGAGGGCTTCATGGAAGCGGCTGAAACATATAATGTTCCGCTTACATGCAACCGGGCAGGCTCCATGATTGGCTTCTTCTTCACGAATGAGCAGGTGAAGGACTATGAATCTGCGAAAACGTCTGATCTTCAGTTCTTTGCGGAGTATTATAAACAAATGGCGGATAATGGCGTCTTTCTTCCTCCGTCTCAATTCGAGGGCGTCTTCCTATCAACGGAGCATAGTGATGAGGATATCGAGAAAACCATTCAAGCAGCCCAAAAAGCGTTCAAGGCGATTAAAGGGTAAGTGGAGAAAGTGACTGTCCCATAATTATACGTTAAATTAATTTTGTTTGAATTTGGAAAGATAAAAGGTTAATGAATGCTTACCCTCAGACTGTAGACCAAATCCATTATTGATTTGATCTACAGTTTTTTTGTGCTTGCACTCCATCAGGTTTATTGTAAGGGATGTCCACTTCTACCTGTCTGCAAATAAAGTAAAAATCATCGTATATTGATTCAATTCCTTTTCTGTGAAGAACGCATGACGTTGCCCGGCTTTCGACAAACAGAAGAGAATAAAATCATCTATGTAAGGTGCAGGGAAAGATTGAAGGATAATGAAAAATAAGAGGCTAGGACATAAGTATTTCAGCCAATGATAAACTATCGTCTAATTGTTCGGATTTTTATTTGTTGATTTTCCATGCATTAGTTGATTGTGGCTTTCTAACATCAGTGACTAGTGGAATGGAGCAAAATGCACTCGCTTTCCGCGGAGGGAGAAAGGCTTGAGCCTCCTCGGTGCACACACCTGTGGGGTCTCAGCCTTTTCTCTACTTCCCGCAGGAGTCGAGTGCATTTCGCGTAATGGAACGGATTTATCTTTCCAACTGCTGTTGAATAGGAAGAAGAAGTTTTCGTTATTGAGGATCATTTATTTCGTTTTGTCCGAGCCTCTTTTTCTAGATGGAATTAGTCTTAAATTCGGCGTAACTTTTGATTGAACAAATGACAGGAAGGGTATATTATTAAACATAACTATAAACGAAAAAACCAGAGAGCCGTTAACTCTCTGGCGGCAACTACTGCGAGTGGTATGCCCATTATGCTATTTCTTGGATGAAGAACCACCCTTTTGCTTTGGCCGGCACGGGGTGGTTTTTCGTTTGCCCTTCAGCTGAAGATTAGCAAATCGCATGGCGATGCCTGCAGCAAAGGTCGTTAGAAAGATCGTTGCTGTATCTTTGGCTAAAGTTTGCAGAAAATCCATTGGCATATCACCTCCCTTCCCTTTTTAAAATAAGGAAAAGAAAGTGCATACCACCCGCACCGAGTAGTTGTCCCTTATTATACCATATTCCTTTATTCGGCATGGGAAATGTTAGGTGTTAAACGACTTGCGTTTCGGTCACTCTTCTGTAATCCTGTTCATAATTTCAACGATACCCGCATAGGCTTTAAATGACATTTAGATGAAAAGGGTTGGAAGGAGGAACAGGCATGTCTCCAGAAAATACATCGTATTTACGATTTTCATTAGAAGAAAATGTGTGGTTTCAAAGCGGACAGGAAGTTAGCGAGCTTTATTCCATCTCACTTGAGCCGAATGTATCTGTGCATGAGGTGGAACAGTATGTGATTTTGCGAGGAACATTGGATCTTATGGGGGAATACAAACCACAAGAGGGCAATATCGAACCCAAAGAGGATGAATTGAACCGCCGCTATGTCTCCATCACGGACCAACGGGAGGATACGTATGAATTCCAGCATCACTTCCCTGTCGATATTACCGTTCCGGCTGAGCGGGTACAGGACCGGAATGAACTGAGTGTAGGTGTCCAAAGCTTTGATTATCAGCTCTTGGAGGATGGCTGTTTACATTTAACGGCGGAGCTTTGGATTACTGGTATCCAAGAGGAATTATTAATTGAGCGTGAAGAAGTGGAGGAGCAAGAAGAGGCTGAAGAGGCAGCAGAAGCCATTCTTCCTGAGGCAGCTGTGGAATACAGGGAAAGTGAGGCAGAAACGGAGGAGTCACCGGAGGAAATTCTCATTGAAGCAAAGACCGAGGAGCTGCCGTTATACCGCTCAAGTACAGAGGTAGAGGCTGAGGAGGAGGAATATGAAGAGGAATTGACTCCATTCAGCTTTCCATCCTATCCTACCTTTGGCAAAGAGTCCTCGAATGAGGATGATTTTTATGCGGAGGCGAGAATTCCTGTTGAACAGCAGGAGGCACAGGAGGACGAGGAGTTCGATGAGGATAGGGATTTCCTGAATCATATGCCAACAACGAACGAAAGCAAAGAGCCGCCGCAGGCATCGTATACTCCGAGAGAGGAGTACTCAAGAAATTATCCAAAGAAAGAGGAACCGAAGGAAGAATATAAGAATACTGGTAAGGCAGAGTCTAAATCCCTGCTTTATGATTTATTCACCGCTGAGGAGGAGACCAGGCAGGCTAAGTTGAAGGTCTATATTGTCCAAGGAAATGAGACGATTGATAGTCTGGCAGACCGTTATCAAATCAGCGCTCAGCATATCGCTCGGGTTAACCGAATCGGGGAGATTGATAGTTTAAGAGCAGGCCAGGTCATCTATATTCCAGTTACCGCTTCATCCAATAAATCAACTGAGTAAATGAGAGGGCTGAGTGCACAAATTCCTGTGGCTCTGCCCTTTGCCTAATAGGCACGAGGAGAAAGGGTGCCATTATGATGTTAAGAGCGGATGATAAATGGCTGGCTGATTATTTGCAGAATTATCAGCTGGAGCTTGAGTTCTATGAGGATTTTGGAAAAGTTAAAAAGGTTTATACGAACAATGGCATTTTTGCCGTTAAGACAATCAAGGCTAAAAAAGGCTTTGATTTCATCAAAAATATCCAAACTCTCTATCAAAATGGATATAACCGCATTGTGCCGATCTTCCCAGCAATTGATGGACGGTATGCGGTTCTGCATAATGATAAGCTCAGCTATCTTCTGCCCTGGCTGCCTGATGAGGTGGTGGAGGAAAGAGATGAACGTCATCAGCAAATGTTCCGTGAGCTGGCACGTATGCATACCATTTCATCGAAGGAATCGAGCATCCCGTCCCAGGAGAGGCAGGAGCATTATGAGAAAACCCTTCAGGAGTGGGAGGAGCAGCGGGAATTCTTGCTTGAATATATGAATACAATTGAGAAGAAATGGTATATGTCACCGTTCGAGCAATTGTTCTGTCTTTGTTATTATGACGTCTCACAGGCCCTGACCTATTCTATGAATAAATTTAAGAAGTGGTATGAGCAGACGAAGGAGGAAGAAAAGGTCCGTAATGTCATTACACATGGGCATGTGTCCATTCACCATTTCTTATACAGTGAGAATGGGTACGGACATTTCATCAATTTCGAGCGAACCAAAATAGCACCTGCGTATTTTGATCTATTGCCATTTGTTGTGAAGCAATTGAAAACCTATCCAATCCAGTCGGCGGAAACGGTGGAGTGGATTAACGGGTATTTTCGCTTTTTCCCTTTCAAGGAGGGAGAAATGCTTCTTTTCATGTCTTATATGGCCTATCCTGCAAACTGCCTTAAAATCGTCGACCAATATTCAAGGAAGATATCTGGAAAGGATGAAATGGACTATTGCCGGAAGTTTCAGCGGCAGTATTGGTTATTGAAGAATATCGAATATATCATTATGAGAATGGAACAAATCGAGGAAAGCAAGAAGCCGAAGGAACAGGATGATTGATTGGGCAGCCGAATAAAGGGCTGCCTTTATTAATGGACAGAGAAAAACCGGGCAGTCTGCCCGGTAAATCAAAGCATTAGATGATTTCAAAGTGAAAGGCGAGTACAAGGCCGATTAGGAAAAAGAGCAGAAGCAGGTCAAAGATGCTCGGGAGGAAAAAGGTGCGGATTCCCTGAAATACGGTTACCGGAACAGCAAATTGACGCGTCACATTAATGGTGTTCTGTATCCAAGGAGGCAGGCTGTACCTATTCATCCTTCGTCTCATGCATACATTCCCCCTTTCTTCTAGTCTATTCAAGGGGCTAGGCTTTTGTGCGGATACCTAATTGAATAAATTATATAAATTTGGGAAACAATGATTGACGACAGGCTGCATACTTATGTATGATAACAGTATTAAATTAATCCAAATGAAAAGCTTTGAATGGGAAGAGTACGCGGCAGAAGGCTGTTAGAGAGAGGAATCCACCGGCTGAAAGATTCCTTCAGTAACCAAATCCGCAGAAGGTCGCCCAGGAGCTGTTTTCGTGAACCTGTTGAAAGTAGCGAGAACCGGTGAAGAGCCGTTATGATGAATGAAGAGCCGGAGGCATGCTTATTCAGCATGTGCCGGAATGAAGGTGGTACCGCGAGACTAACCGTTTCGTCCTTTTGATAACAGAAGGATGGAGCGGTTTTTTTATTTTCCAGGACCCCAAAATAGAAGAAAGAAGGAGAATGAACATGAGCGAAGAACAAAAAGAAATTGGCATGCCGACGAAATATGATCCGCAGTCAATTGAAAAAGGCCGCTATGACTGGTGGCTTGAGGGCAAGTTCTTTGAAGCTGGCCAAGATCAAGAGAAGGAACCATATACAATCGTGATTCCGCCGCCGAACGTTACGGGCAAATTGCACCTTGGTCATGCATGGGATACAGCTCTTCAAGATATTTTGACAAGAATGAAGCGAATGCAGGGCTATGATGTCCTTTGGCTTCCAGGAATGGACCATGCCGGTATCGCTACCCAAGCAAAGGTAGAAGAAAAGCTTCGCGGACAAGGTACCTCCCGTTATGATCTTGGACGTGAGAAGTTCGTTGAAGAAACATGGAAATGGAAAGAGGAATATGCCGGCCATATCCGTGAGCAATGGTCGAAGCTGGGACTTGGACTTGATTATTCCCGTGAGCGTTTCACCCTTGATGAAGGTTTATCTAAAGCGGTTCGTGAAGTTTTCGTTACCCTTTATGAGAAAGGCTTAATCTACCGCGGCGAATACATCATTAACTGGGATCCTTCCACAAAAACAGCCATCTCTGATATCGAGGTTATTCATAAGGAAGTGAAAGGCGCGTTCTATCACATGAATTATCCGTTGGCTGATGGTAGCGGTCATATTGAAGTCGCAACAACGCGTCCGGAAACAATGCTTGGTGATACAGCTGTTGCGGTACACCCGGAAGATGAGCGCTACAAGCACTTAATCGGCAAGACCTTGATTCTGCCAATCGTTGGACGCGAGATTCCAATTGTTGGTGATGAGTATGTTGAGAAAGACTTCGGTTCTGGTGCCGTTAAGATTACGCCGGCACATGACCCGAATGATTTTGAGGTAGGCAACCGTCATAATCTTGAACGTGTTCTTGTTATGAATGAGGATGGCACGATGAATGCGAAAGCCGGCAAATACGAAGGCATGGACCGCTTCGAATGCCGCAAGCAAATCGTAAAGGACCTGCAAGAGGCAGGCGTTCTCTTCAAGATTGAGGAGCATATCCACCAAGTGGGTCACTCCGAGCGCAGCGGTGCGGTAGTTGAGCCATATCTTTCCACACAATGGTTCGTTAAAATGGGACCTTTGGCAGAAGAAGCAGTTAAACTGCAGGAGACAGAAGGCAAGGTACAATTTGTTCCTGAGCGCTTCGAGAAGACGTACTTGAACTGGATGGATAATATCCATGACTGGTGTATCTCCAGACAGCTATGGTGGGGCCACAGAATCCCTGCTTGGTACCATAAGGAAACAGGTGAAGTATATGTTGGCCGAGAGGAGCCGGCAGACATTGAGAACTGGACGCAGGATACAGATGTCCTTGATACTTGGTTCAGCTCCGCATTATGGCCGTTCTCTACAATGGGCTGGCCGGAGAAGGATGCAGAGGACTTCAAGCGTTATTATCCAACTGCGGCACTCGTGACAGGCTATGATATCATCTTCTTCTGGGTGTCCCGTATGATCTTCCAAGGTCTTGAATTCACGGGCGAGCGTCCATTTAAAGATGTACTCATCCATGGTTTAGTACGTGATGAGCAAGGCCGTAAGATGAGTAAATCCCTTGGAAACGGCGTTGACCCAATGGAGGTTATCGACAAGTACGGAGCCGATTCCCTTCGTTACTTCTTAACGACTGGAAGCTCCCCAGGACAGGATTTGCGTTTCAGCTATGAGAAAGTGGAATCCGTTTGGAACTTCGCAAACAAAATCTGGAACGCTTCCCGCTTCGCACTAATGAATATGGACGGAATGACTTATGATGAAATCGATTTGAGCGGAGAGAAATCTGTTGCGGATAAATGGATCTTGACACGCTTGAATGAAACGATTGAAACCGTAACAAGGCTTGCTGATAAATATGAATTCGGTGAAGTGGGCCGTGCCCTTTACAACTTCATTTGGGATGACTTCTGTGACTGGTATATCGAAATGGCTAAGCTCCCATTGTATGGTGAAGACGAAGCAGCGAAAAAGACAACTCGTTCTATCCTAGCATATGTGCTTGATCAAACGATGCGTCTGTTGCATCCGTTCATGCCGTTCATTACAGAGGAAATCTGGCAGAACCTTCCGCACGCGGGCGAATCCATCACAACGGCTGCATGGCCGGTTGTTAAGGATGAACTGACAGATGAGAAAGCATCCGATGAGATGAAATTGCTTGTTGAGATCATCCGCACTGTTCGTAACATCCGTGCAGAGGTTAACACGCCGCTCAGCAAGAAAATCAAGCTTTCCTTAAAAGCGAAGGATGCGGAAACAATGGCTGTCCTAGAGAAGAACCGCAGCTATATCGAACGCTTCTGTAACCCAGAGGAACTAACCATTGGAACTGATATCCCGGCTGACGATAAAGCGATGACCGCTATCGTGACAGGTGTTGAATTAATCCTTCCTTTACAAGGGCTTCTCAATATTGAAGAAGAACTAAAACGACTTCAAAAAGAGCTCGATAAATGGCAGAAGGAAGTCGAGCGCATTGAGAAAAAACTCGGCAATGAAGGCTTCATGAAGAAAGCACCTGAAAAAGTTATTGAAGAGGAAAGAGCGAAATTGGCTGATTACCTTGAAAAACGTGAAGCAGTCCAAAATCGTTTGAAAGATCTAGAAGAACTAGCTTAATATTGGCTTAATGATGACACCCTGTTCGAATATGAGCAGGGTGTTGTTATAGGGAATGGAGTGATTAGGATGATTCAAAGCTATGAGGACGCACTTGCCTTTTTGAATGAGCGTGCAGCCAAGCTTGGGATGGACTTTGGTCTTGAACGCATGGAAAGGGTGCTTGAGAGAATTGGAAATCCAGAAAGAAAGCTTCCGATGGTTCATATCGCCGGCTCGAATGGAAAGGGGTCGACCCTTGCCTTTTTGAAAGAAATCTTGATGACAGAGGGATATGATGTTGCCTCCTTTACTTCTCCTTATTTAGAAAAGGCGAATGAGCAAATAAGGATTAATGATGACATGATTACGGATGAAGAGCTCGTTGATTTATTGAATGAACTAATGCCTATCTTGAGGGAGGCCGATGATGAAGGCAGTTATTTAACCACCTTTGAAATCTACACGATCCTAGCCTTCATGTATTTTGAAAGAAGACACCCGTCCATTGCTTTGATTGAAACTGGGCTCGGAGGCAGGCTCGATTCGACAAATGTTATTACCCCTATGCTTGCCATTATTACAAGTATCTCTCTTGAACATACGCAAATCCTTGGAAGCACCCTTGCTGAAATTGCTGTAGAGAAGGCTGGAATTATTAAAAAAGGCATTTCGGTCATAACGGGGGTTGAATCAGCGGAGGCGATACAGCCTATCATGAATAAAGCGGAGGAAGAACATGCTGAATTATATCGAATTGGCATGGATTTCTGGCCGGAGAACCGTGTACTTGAGGAGGGGGAGGAAGGCTTTGATTTTTGTTCGAAAGAGCTGAACTTTTCCGGGCTCACATTACGGATGCTCGGTCGGCATCAGCTGAACAATGCGTCATTGGCTGTTCAGGCTTGCGTGCTGCTTGATAGGAAATATGATTTCCCGGTGAGGGAGGCGAGTATCCGTTCTGGATTGCTGAAGGCGAGATGGGAGGGGCGCTTTGAGCAGGTTTCAAGCAATCCAGCCGTCATTCTTGACGGCGCCCATAATCTTTCAGGTATGAAGGTGTTGCTTCAAACGATAGAGGAGCGATATAAGGGAAGGAGAATTCACTTTGTCTTTGCAGCCCTGAAGGATAAGGATTATCAGAGGATGATCAAAGTGATTGAACGAAGGGCTGACAGCATTACCTTTACACAAACAAGGATGGAGCGGATGAATGAAGCGGAGGAATTATTTAAGACAAGTATCCTTAAGGAGAAATATATTGAAGAGAATTGGCAGGATGCGATTAGAAAGGCCTGCAAACGAATGAGAAAAGAGGATGTGTTAGTGATAACCGGCTCTCTTTATTTTTTGGCTGAAGCCCGACCGTTTCTGATTCGTGACCAAAAGTAATTTTTGATGACATGAGCTTTAATGACGAAAGAGCATAGGAAAAATGACTATCAGACTTAGGACCTTATTATTTAAAACATTATGTGACATTAATCGGAATATTTGATAAAATATGTTGTGTATATGGATAATAATACCTAAATAGGAATGGGGTGGAAGGAGGGTAGATAGCCTTATACACGCTATGACTGTTCGTTTCCCCTATTCCTTTTTATTAGGCTTACCATCTTGGCCTCCAATGTATTGAGTCCTCCATGCTTACAGAGACGGTTGAATTTTACGTTAAGAAAATAACGGCAAGTGTGGATCACAGGAGTAGATGAGCGTTTGTTCCGCAGGATGGTGTCCCTGCTTATCAGTGTGATGTGGTGGAAGATTGTATATTTCGAGTGTGTAGAACTACATAACTTTTATATGGTATTTTTTCAGGGGGAAGGGAGTGCAAACAGATAAGCTAAGGGGAAAAGGCCAACGGTGCTGTTTCGCTATTCTGGCGTTGGTACAAATAAGAAGAATGTTGAGGTATGATTATTTGATTCTGCATTATTCAAACGACAAAATGGAGAATATTTCGAGGATTTAGCAGATAAATCCCCAGTAACCTATTTTCAATAAGAGGATTGAGCTTTAATACATACAGTTAGTCTTAATGAAGCAATGTAATTATTCTATTATTAATAATGGAGTTAAAACGGCAGCAAATTTGCAAGAGACAATATTAAACTCATAGGAGAAGATGGCTAATAAATGATTACTCTTACTCTACTAATCTTCCTCGCCGGCCTCATCCTTGGCTCCTTCTATAATGTAGCTGGTCTGAGGATTCCGGCAAAGGAATCAATCGTAATGCCGAGGTCGGCTTGTCCGTCCTGCGGCCATACCTTGGCACCTCTTGAGTTAGTGCCTGTCATTTCGTATCTCGTTTTGAAGGGGAATTGCCGCAAATGCGGTAAGCGTATTTCTCCGCTTTATCCCATCATAGAGCTAATGACGGGGCTGCTATTTGCAGCAGCTCCGCTCCTGCTCGGATGGAGTATGGAGCTTATCATTGCATGGGCATTGATTTCGCTTATGGTAATCATTTTCGTATCAGATATTATGTACATGCTTATTCCAAATAAAATCCTGCTTTTTTTTACCATTGTTTTTTTATTGCTTCGGATATTCATCCCATTAGACCCGTGGTGGGATCCGCTTGCAGGAGGGCTTGCTGGTTTTATGATTCCATTTTTCATTGCCGTTATCAGTAAAGGCGGTATGGGCGGCGGGGATATAAAGCTGTTTTCCTTAGTCGGCTTTGCGATTGGGCTGAAAGGAGTACTTCTTTCTTTTATATTTGCAACGCTTTTGGGTGCGATTTTTGGGGTGGCAGGCTTAATTGCTGGATTGGTAAAGCGAGGAGAGCCAATGCCTTTTGGTCCATTCATCGCGGCAGGGACTATTTCCGCTTATTTTTTTGGACAGGATGTGCTTGATTGGTATTGGCGTTTTCTATAAGGGAAGTTAAGGCAGGCTGCCGATGCAGTTGTCTATGCATCTAGTATGATAAGGTGGTCGTGATTCCCATTCCAAGGGAAATCAATGGATATGATACTTGGAGTATGGGACGGTGGTTTTCTTTTGTATAAGTGATATCACAATACGGTCGGATTGTGAAGGAACAAAGGAAATCCTCTTTGCTGCTTAAAGAGAGCGCGGTCATCTTCTTAGAATGCCCGCTACAGTAGGTCGTTTGAATGCAGGTGAACATTCCCATTCCAGACTAATCATTTAATCTGTGAAACATTTACTTTAATTCCTTATATTTTTCTCATTCACAAATCATTCCTCTGAGTATCAGGTTCTCGAAACAGGCAAAAAAGGCTGCATATTATTTTTCAATAGCAACCCTTTCTGTTTTATCCCAGATAACTGTTCCGTTTCTCTTGTCTTTCATCATCAACACAAGTCCCCGGACTAATAAGAAAATGAATAGTTGAGCGTATGTGAAGTACATAAGTGATGCAGCTAATACGTTTTTCGCTGATAACTTCTTGTCATACCAAACCGCGCACAGTAACTGGATTGTGTAGGTCAGATAGGCAAGAAACCAGAAGAAAAGATAGTTAATTCCAGAGTTAAAATTGATGAAACCGAACAATCCTAATATAAACAAGATATTGGAAGAGAGAAGAAGGCCGCCAAAGATAACGTAAATAGTAAGATAATAAGTAAGGTGTATAATGCAAGGCTTCTTCCACCAATTTTTTTCTTTGAAGAACTTGAACATAATGTACAGGTTTCCTTGCAGCCAACGAGTCCTCTGTTTCATTAAAGCTTTTAAAGTTTGTGGCTCCTGTTCCCATGTCTGAGAATGAGGGTCAACAGCAATAACATATCCTTTAGACGAAAGGCGAATAGTTAATTCTGCATCTTCAGCTAAAGCGTATGGGTCATATGCACCAAGGTCCGTTATGATGCTTCGTTTTAATAACATATTGGTGCCGGGTAAAGAGCCAATCCTATGTAATGCATAACGGCCAGATTGCATAATCAATTGGAATGTTTTGAATTCTATTGCTATAAACCTTGTAAGCCAGTTATTTTGATCGTTTAAAGTTCTTACACAACCAACTGCCCCAGCAGCATTTTCTGTGTTCATTGTAATTTCCATCAAGCGAATAGCTGCATCGGGATTAGGTCGATTGTCAGCATCATATACAATGAAGTATTCTCCATCAGAAATGGATAAACCATAATTTAATACTCTGCTTTTTCCTCTTGGTTCATTGCTCTCAGGTACTTCGATGTGATGGATGTGAGCATATTTATTGGCGAAGAATTCTGCTATCTCACCGGTCTTATCTTGAGAATTGTCATTCAGAACATAAATTTGTATATTTCCGGGATACTCAAGCTTGGCCATTGCTGATAAAGTATCCTTCATAACAATCTCTTCGTTATGAGAAGGGATTAGTACATCAAGTGAAGGGTATTCAGCCAGCGGATTAAGCCTTTTTGCTTTTTTTCGTTGGAATAAACCTACGACTGTAAGTACGGTATAGTATAGAAGAATGATCCAAAAGATGATGTTGGTAGTTAGAAAAAATACTTTCATGACTTACTCCTTAAGGAAGTTCTACTAAACTCAAAGGGAACAGCTCTTGATTGGAGATACACCATTTATTATGGCTGCCACTTACTTGATAGAATGTGTTTGGCAGTATTGACGATAATGAGACTCCTCTAAGTGATAATTATTGCTTTACCACCAATGTAAAACTCATGAAACATATAAATATTACCAATGATTTTTATTACTTTTGACTTCTGTTTGCTTTTGCGAAAATGTCCATCATCAAATTGGTAAGGAGACCAGGTAACCTCTATATATAATAGCAAGGAAATCGATTCAAGAAACCGGTATTCAAATGACCCGTTTGGAGTGGCGCTAGAAGATTATTTCGGGTAAACATTGACCCGGATACCGGGATGAAGTGGAAGGCAGAGATGAATCCGCCGCTTGTTTTATTTATGGTCCGCGTATGCTTCATAGGGATGAAGAGCATGCGGGAGATGTGGAGGCCTAGAAATTTGACGAAAGCTTTTTGGACAAGACGACAAGAGTCTTGTTCTTTTTTTGGCGGTGGATGATAAGATGGTCTAAAACGCGGAGGCCATGCAATGGACAAGCCAACACGGGAGAGAACAATCATTGTTAATGTGAACGGGGAGCAAAGGGTGTACAAATGGATATCGAGTGAGGATCCGGACATAAGGGAAACCCTTGAACAGGTGGCCAGCAGTGTGGAGGAGGAACCGGAGCCTCCGCTTTGGATTGTCCCTGGCGGGGGTGAAGAGAAGGCCACAATAGATGGAGGGAAAAAGCCAAAGAAAACATGGACATTTGGGAAAATTAAACCCAGTAAGAAGCGGTTGTTCGGAGTGGGTCTGCCTGTTCTTGTGGCCCTTGTCACAGGGACGGTGTTCGGAATTATTGCCCTAAAGATGGTTCTCTTTGGCGGGACCGGTGAGAAAGTGGGACAGCAGCAGTCAGGCTTGCCGACCCTCGGTGCGGCTGTTTCAGAATCTGGAGGTCAGCCTGTCAGCAAGGAATGGACAGCCTTCATGGTTCAGGGTGGAGTATACTCCTCGAAGGAAGCTGCCGAGGAGCGGGTTCTTCTTCTTGAGGAGGATGGATACTCGCCAATCATTTTAAAGCAGTCCGACCAATGGTATATTTACCTCGGTACAGCTGGCAGCCTTGAGGATGCGAAGCAATTAGCCGTGTTCTTTAACAAGAAGGGAACTGAGACGTTTTGGAAGGAAGTCCAATTCTCAGGGAAAAGCCGTCAAGGCTACACGAAAGCAGAACAAAAAGCCATTCAAGCGATGCTTCTTAATGTGCAGCAATACGATGCTGTTACAGCGAAGCATTTAATGGGTGATAAGACATCTGCGCCAAAGGCAGAAGCATTCTCATTAGAAAAGGTGCCGGATAATTTGCAAAATATGTACAATTTAAATTCCAGCATGAAGAAGCTTTGGACTCAATACGAGCAGGAGTCAAAGCCAGAGCTATTGATGCAGATTCAGCAGTGTACCCTCCAATTCGCTGTTGAATGGAGCAAATTGTGAATTTTATTTCTTGGGAAATAATCATCTTTAAAGGGTGAAGCTACCCTGAAAAGGCAGAGAGTGGATGATGCCGCTCTTTTTTCTTTTGTGTGGAAGCAATAGGGAATTGAGAAAGGTGTCGCATTCTGTTAGGATTAATATGTATCTCCCTATCTAAACTTTTCATAGCAGGTGACAAAATGAATCTAATCTTAGCTTCTTCTTCCCCAAGAAGAAAGGAATTACTCGAACTTCTCGGCATCCCCTTCCAGGTGAAGGCAAGTGATGTGGAGGAGACCTATCAGGATGGACTGCAGCCTCATGAAATCGTTATGGAATTGGCGCGCATAAAATCAAATGCAATCGCTGAAACTACCAAGAACTCCATTGTGATAGGTGCAGATACAATCGTCGTCTCAGACGGAAGAGTGTTGGGAAAGCCCAAGGGTAAGGCGGATGCTATCTCCATGCTGACGCAATTATCCGGAAAGGTCCACCAGGTCTATACAGGTGTGGCTCTTGTGAAAGAAGGCCGTACCCATCTTTTTTATGAGAAGACAGATGTTGAATTTTGGCCATTAGACACGCAGGATATTGAGCAATATGTGTTGACAGGAGAGCCGTTTGACAAAGCGGGTTCCTATGGCATTCAGGGATATGGTTCCTTACTCGTTAAAAGAATAGAAGGAGATTATTTCACGGTTGTAGGATTGCCCGTTTCAAGGCTGAATCGGGAGCTGAAGGACATCATGCATACGTAAAGGCCCCCGCTCCGTCAATGGAATGGAGGATGATATGGATACGCAAATTATGATTCGGGATTACCCGAAGGATGAACGTCCGCGTGAGCGATTCCTGCAATACGGAGGAGAAAGTCTCTCCAACCAAGAATTACTTGCCCTTCTCCTTAGGACAGGGACGAAAGAGGATTCCGTGATGGTCTTGGCCAACCAGCTTCTGACGAGGTTTGGCGGTTTAAGACTCCTGAAGGAATCCACAATTGAAGAAATGACTGCGATCAAGGGAATAGGGGAAGCGAAGGCAGTCCAGTTGGCTGCTGCGATGGAACTTGGCCGCAGAATAAGCAATCTGACGAACGAGGAACGGTATGTGATCCGGTCTCCAGAGGATTGCGCCAATTATTGCATGAATGATATGCGCTTTTTATCTCAGGAACATTTCGTCTGCCTTTATCTAAATACCAAAAACCAAATATTGCACAAGCAAACCATCTTCATCGGCAGCTTAAACGCCTCTATTGTCCATCCCCGAGAAGTCTTCAAAGAAGCTCTCCGCAGGTCAGCAGCATCTATTATATGCTTGCATAACCACCCCTCAGGTGACCCGACCCCAAGCCGAGAAGATATTGAAGTGACGAAACGCCTTGTCGAGTGCGGAAGAATCATGGGAATTGAAGTGCTGGACCATTTGGTTATTGGAGAGAAGAAATATGTCAGTCTGAAAGAAAAAGGATATTTATAATACTATGAATTCAAAAAAGGATGAGCTATAATATAACGTATGATTTTTTAACTGGGTTTATTTTCAGCCTCTTACGGAAAAAAAGCTCTGTTATGCGTTATTATTGCTGAAATAAGGCGAAAATCCGCGGATGATCTTCTGAATGGAAGAATGGATTTATGCAGATATCGACAATATAATTAACAAAGTCATGAAGATAAACTCTTTTACCTATATAGAAAAATATAATGGAAAAAATTCATGCCTAATATGGAATACGTTTCAGAAAGGGAGATATTAAAAAATGCTTGGAAATAGAGATTTAGGAATTGATTTAGGAACTGCCAATACGCTGGTTTATGTAAAAGGAAAAGGAATCGTTGTGCGTGAGCCATCCGTTGTGGCTTTCCAAACTGATACAAAATCAATCGTTGCTGTCGGTAATGATGCGAAGAATATGATTGGCCGTACACCGGGGAATGTTGTTGCTCTTCGCCCGATGAAAGACGGGGTAATCGCTGATTACGATACAACAGCTACGATGATGAAATATTATATGAAGCAAGCGTTGAAAAACCAAGGCTTGTTTGCCCGTAAGCCATATGTCATGGTTTGTGTGCCATCCGGCATTACAGCCGTTGAAGAAAGAGCGGTTGTGGATGCAACTAGACAAGCTGGCGCACGTGATGCTTATACAATTGAAGAACCATTTGCGGCAGCAATCGGTGCGAACCTGCCTGTATGGGAGCCGACAGGAAGCATGGTTGTTGATATCGGCGGCGGTACAACTGAAGTGGCTATTATCTCCCTTGGCGGTATTGTAACAAGTCAATCCATCCGCATTGCCGGTGACGAAATGGATGAAGCAATCATTAACTACATCCGTAAGAATTACAATCTTATGATTGGTGATCGTACATCTGAAGCCATCAAATTGGAAATCGGTTCTGCTGGTGATCCAGAAGGTGTTGAAAACATGGAAATCCGCGGCCGTGACCTGTTGACTGGATTACCAAAAACAATTGAAATCACGCCTGAAGAGATTGCAAAAGCGTTGCATGATACTGTTTATGCGATTGTTGATGCCGTGAAGAACACGCTTGAAAAAACTCCGCCAGAACTTGCTGCGGATATTATGGACCGCGGAATTGTCTTGACAGGAGGCGGAGCTTTACTTCGCAACCTTGATAAGGTGATTTCTGAAGAAACAAAAATGCCTGTCTTAATTGCGGAAAACCCGCTTGACTGCGTAGCAATTGGTACAGGAAAAGCGCTTGACCATATCCATTTGTTCAAGGGGAAAGCAACGAAATAAAAACCGAATAAAGCCTGAAAAATCCCGAAAGAGGATAATAACGATGAAGGAGCAAGAATATGCCGCAATTTTTCTTAAACAAAAAATTGATTATCTTGCTGATTAGCATCATCTTTCTGGTGTCTTTAATAGGGTTCTCACTTAGGGAAAGAGATGAACTAAGCTGGCCGGAACAGTTTATGAAGGACTCTGCCGGCTTTGTGCAAACAATTTTCCATAAGCCCGCTTCTGCAATAGCGGGCTTTTTTGAGAATCTTTCCGATTTAAGAAATACATATGAGGAAAATAAAAATCTTAAAGCGCGCCTGGAAGAGTATGTGAAGCTTGAAACAGAAATTTATGATCTAGAAAAAGAAAACAAAGAGCTGCGAGCAATGGTTGAAAAAGAAGAGTCGCTCAGTGAATTTACCGTCACTCAAGCGACCGTTATCGGAAGAAGTCCGGAACGCTGGCATGAAACCTTGACCGTGAGCAAGGGAAGTGTCAATGGGATTGAGAAGAATATGGCTGTCATAACGGCTAAAGGCTTGATTGGCAAGGTGAAAAGTGTGTCCCAATTTACGTCCACTGTTCAGCTGCTGACAGCACTTGACCCGCAAAACCGTATCTCCGCTGTCGTGCAGGGGAAGAAGCCCGCATACGGCTTTATTCAAGGGTTTGATGAGGATAAGCAAGCGCTCATGCTCACAGGACTATTGTATGATGCGGATATTAAGGAAGGCTCCAATGTGGAAACCTCCGGCCTTGGAGGTGTATTCCCTAAAGGACTGGTTGTCGGCAAAGTGGAAGAGGTTATCATTGATCAGTATGGATTGACACAGACGGCTTATATTAAGCCTGCAGCCAATTTTGATGATGTCAACGATGTCATGATTGTTAAACGTTCGACTGCCGAGGTCGATACAGAAAGTACTGAGGGGGATGACCTATAATGAAAATTAGGGTATTCCTTCTTGCGGTGCTTGTCTTTATTTCAGAAGGTATTTTCGTAGAGGTATTCTCAAGCCTCCTCAATAAGACGGATTATATTCTCGTACCGAGGTTCATTATGATTTTCTTAGTGTTCTTGACCGTATACGGCAAGAAGGAAATGGCTATATGGTATGGTTTCGGGCTTGGAATTTTTTACGATGTTGTTTATACAGAAATACTGGGCATTTACACGTTCACCCTGCCATTAATGGTCTACCTTTCATCTCAGCTGATGAAGGTTTTGCAAGTGAATCTGGGAATTGTCTCAACGGTCAGCCTGCTTGCAATATCTGTTCTTGAGATCATCGTGTATGAGGTGAACAGTTTGATTGGTTTTGCTTCATTGAGTTTCATTGATTTTGCAAAAATGAGATTGCTGCCTACTTTACTGCTGAATCTTGTTTTCCTCATTCTATTTGCGCATTTATTTGCAAAATGGATGAAGAAATGGGTAGTAGAGGAAGACCTCTAAGCGGCGGAATACCGCTAAAAGAGGATTTGCCAGCGCTTATGTCGAATTAAATTGCATTGAGGTGAGCACGACGTCATGGGGAAAAAAACTGTACAGCATGTTATGATTAAAGGAAGTAAACAAGGATTAATGATTGTCATTGATGACACATCCTCCTTTTCTGAAGCAATGAGGGACCTGGATGAAAAGCTGTCCATTCATCATCAGCATCTGGCGAATAATGAGCCGGCATCCAG
This sequence comes from Gracilibacillus sp. Marseille-QA3620, assembly GCF_054950035.1. NCBI lineage: Bacteria > Bacillati > Bacillota > Bacilli > Caryophanales > Bacillaceae > Gracilibacillus > Gracilibacillus sp. Marseille-QA3620. The sequence continues at coordinate 3,216,578 of NZ_CM143102.1, read as the reverse complement.
TATACACGTCACTATACATACGGGTAATCGATATTTAACGGATGAGCAAGCCACTCATCTTGTGGAATTGGTTGAGAAAAAAGGATATATGACCGTAAAGGATGTCGAATCAAATGTCATCCTTTTGGAAGAATCGAAGCGAATGGCAGAAGAAGTGGCTGTCACAAAGGAAATGAAGATTGTTCGCTCTGGTCAGGTGCTTGAGGTGAAGGGAGATCTTCTCCTTGTCGGTGATGTCAATCCTGGAGGTACCGTTAAGGCCGGCGGCAATATATTTGTGATGGGCACATTGCGAGGAAGGGCCGAAGCAGGCATTAATGGCAATAAGGATTGTGTGATTTCAGCTTCTGTCTTTAAGCCGGCGCTGATTACCATTGGGGATATATTGTATAACTCCTTTGATCATCATGAGCAGGATGACCAGATGATGGCATGTGCTTATGTGAATCAATCGAATGAAATCATGTTTGATAGATTGCAAGTCTTGAGTAAAGTGAGACCGAATATATCCTTATTTGAGGAGGGCGTATAGCCATGGGAGAGGCCATCGTAATTACTTCCGGAAAAGGCGGTGTCGGTAAAACGACAACAAGTGCCAATGTCGGAACAGCCTTGGCGTTAATGGGGAAAAAAGTCTGTTTGGTCGATACAGATATCGGATTAAGAAATTTAGATGTAGTCATGGGGCTTGAGAACCGGATTATCTATGATTTGGTGGATGTCATTGAAGAAAGATGCAAGGTGCATCAAGCGCTCGTTAAGGATAAACGCTTCGAAGACAGGCTTTATTTAATGCCTGCAGCACAAACGGCGGACAAGTCTTCGGTTACACCGAAGCAAGTAAAGAAATTAATTGAGAGTTTGAAAGTCGATTTCGACTATATTATTATTGACTGCCCCGCAGGAATTGAACAAGGCTACCGCAATGCTGTTGCGGGTGCGGATAAGGCGATTGTTGTGACGACCCCAGAAACAACAGCCGTCCGTGATGCAGACCGAATTATCGGCTTGCTGGAGAAGGAGCCGGATGTTGAAGCTCCTAAGCTCGTAATCAACCGGATCCGAAGTCATATGCTTAAGCAGGGGGATGTACTTGATATTGATGAGATCACTAACCATCTCTCCATCGATCTGATTGGTATTGTCGCTGATGATGATGATGTCATTAAAGGGTCTAACCAAGGTGAACCCATCGTGTTTGACCCAAACAATAAGGCGTCCATCGCTTACCGTGACATTGCGCGCCGGATATTGGGCGAGTCCATTCCGCTTAAACCGCTGGAGGAAACGAAGACAGGTGTCTTCACGCGCATAAAAAAATTATTCGGTGTTAAAAATTAATCCCAAAAGGCCTGCTCAGCTGGTAAACCTAGCTGCAGCGGGCTTTTTTGCGTTATCATCTCCAGTCATAGCTTGGACGAGAAACTCATAGTTTTAATTAACATGGTATTTCTTAAGGGGTGAAGGGGATGGCATACAAAAACAGCGCAGATGTCCGCAGACGGATAGCCCAGCGGCGGAAGAACAGAGAGAAGAACCTTGGTTATCAGAAAAGGGAGGCTCAGAGAGAGAGTCCGATTCTCGCTGACAAGGAGCTTGATTGGGGTGCGGAGAATATGGTCGTTTACGATGAGGGAATCAAAAGTCCTCCTAATAAGGTGTTTATCAAGAAGGAATGGATGCTCTTTCAGGTATTGGCCTCGACCTGCCTCGTGCTTGTAATGGCCATTGTTTACAGAACATCAGCGCCTTGGACAGATGATGCTAGAGAGCTTATCGGTGGAGTGTATGAGCAGGAATTTCAGTTTGCGAGTGTTGTTAATTGGTTTGATGAAACCGTTGGCCAGCCATTTGCCTTCCTTCCGGAGAATGCAGACAAAGAAAAGGAAGAAGATTTTTCTATGCCTGCAAGCGGGACAATCATGGAGAGCTTTGAGAACAATGGTCAAGGGGTTATTGTGAAGACGGCCGCAGCAGCCTCTGTTGGAACCGTGAAAGAAGGAGTAGTCATCTATGCGGGTGAAAAAGAGGAATATGGAAAAACGGTCATTATTCAGCATGCTGACAAGAGTGAATCCTGGTATGGAAGCTTAGAATCGATTGATGTGAGTCTTTACGAACAGGTTAAGAAAGGGGCAAAGCTTGGAAGGGTTCAAGCTTCAGAGGAAGAGGAGGGGAAAGGAGAATTTTACTTTGCGCTGAAATCCGAAGGTCGGTTCATTGACCCGGGTGAGGTGATTTCCTTTGAATAAGATTCTGCCGGTACTCTGGAAGATTCGAATTCATCCGTTGACATGGGCGGTTATGGGACTGGGAGTCATTACAGCGCAGTTTGCGGAAATATTGATGATGTTTTCGCTCGTCCTAATTCACGAGCTTGGCCATGCCGCAGCAGCGCAAATATATGGCTGGCGCATAAAGGCGGTCACGCTCCTTCCGTTTGGAGGGGAGCTTGAGACAGAGGAGCATGGGAACCTTCCTTGGAAGGAAGAGCTGGCTGTGCTGCTGGCTGGCCCGGCGCAGCATCTCTGGCTTTACGGGGCAGCCTTCCTTTTCTATGTGAACGAATGGATGCCTGGTCATCTTTATCAAGAGTTTCTCCTTTTCAATACAGTCATACTGGCAGTAAATCTTTTGCCAATCTGGCCGCTTGATGGGGGGAAGCTTCTGTTTATCCTGCTAAGCCTCCGTCATCCATTCGTCCAGGCACACCGCTTAATCATTCAGTATTCTCTTGTTTCTCTGGCTATTTTATTAGCTGGCCTATTAATGCTTAATCCACTGAATTTCAACTGGTGGGTCATTGCCGGATTTCTCGGATATTCGCTTTGGAAGGAATGGAAGCACCGTCAATATGTGTTCATGCGTTTTTTGCTTGAGCGGCATTATGGTCATCAGCAGGATATTCGGGCAATCTCAAGGCTTGAGGCGGAAAAGGAAACGCCCATCTTTGAGATTCTTGAGCATTTCCGGAGGGATAATAAGCATGTCATCGTCATTAAGAATGAAAGGAAGGAAATTGGCAAGCTGGATGAGTCAGAGGTGCTTCATGCCTGCTTTACCTCAAAGCTTGCCTACAGGCCGATTGGGGAGCTGCTCTATCCTTATTGACTGGCAGAGGCGTACTCGCTAAAGTTAGAGTAAGAGCCAGTTGGAGGATATTTTTATGGATAAAATTTTATTGGATTATCAGAATGGAGAAAAAAGGCTTGGCATCTGGAGGGATGGCAGGCTTCACGTATTCCATATTGAACGTGACGGAGAGGGTCCGTATGCAGGCAATCTGTATGCCGGAATTGTGCGGGAAGTTGTGCCTGGCATGAATGCGGCCTTTGTGGATATCGGACTTGAAAAGAATGCCTATTTGCCTTTTGAGGAGACACCGCGCTACCAGCTCTCGGACGGAAAGCCGGGCGTCGCCTATGTGAGGCAGGGAGAGAAGCTTCTTGTCCGGGTTGTGCGCGACCCTCAAGGAACGAAGGGAGCAAAGGTGAGCGCGCTGATTGAGATCTCTCATCCTGAACTTGTGTTAATTAAGGGAGAGCATTTCGTCCGAACCTCCAAAAATGCAAGCCGCCAAACGGCAGATAAATGGAAAGGCATTGCTTTAGACCATTTGCGGGAAGATGAGGGAGTGATTGTCCGTACGCAGCTCCTTGAGGCGGGAGAAGGAGAATTCGTGAACAGGCTTGCGAGACTTCGTGAAAGATATGAGGTGCTCATTCAGCGGGCAGATTCCGTGAAGGCGCCAGGGCTTGTAAGCGGGCATAATCGGATGACGCAAATCGTGCAAAAATGGACGGATGGAACTAGCGGGGAGTGCTACACAAACTCCTCTGAGGGAGTCAGCCTTCTAAAGGAGGCTGTTTCTACAGATGACTGGACGATTTCGCGGGCAAAGAGCAAAATTCCTCTATTTGAAGAGCATCAGGCAGAGGCAGACCTGGAAAAGGCCGTAAAAAAAATCATCTGGCTCTCTAATGGTGCCTATTTGCTATTTGAACGTACGGAAGCTATGCATGTCATTGATGTGAACACGGGGAAATTCACCGGCAAGCATGACCAGCGGAGAACGATGCTTGAGACGAATCTGCTTGCTGCAAAAGAGGTTGGACGCCAAGTCATCCTGCGGAATTTATCCGGCATCATTATTGTCGACTTTATCAATATGACCTCAAATGCAGACCGCAAGAAGGTAAAGGAAGAGATGGAGTCAGCGCTTGGGCGTGATTTGACGCGGTCGGTCGTTGTCGGGTTCACAGAGCTTGGCCTTTTGCAAATCACACGCAAAAAAGAAGGGCCGGACCTATATGAGCTCATGCTTGATGATTGTCCGCGCTGTCATGGGAACGGACATATTCAAGGGAATAAGGCAGAGTGGCATGAACTATCAAGGCAGCTCGAGGGCATGCGTTATGTGATGGATGAGTGCATCTGGATTGATGCTGATCCGGAATTCTTCGCCCTTTTAAAGGAGCGGAGAAAAGAACTGGAACCGCATGGGAAGCAGGTTCTATTCAGACAGGCGGCAGTAGAAGGGAATCATCGTTTCGTCATTCGTGCAACGGGGTCCGTTAAAGAGCTTGATGAGAGAGCGAGACGTGCATCCTCTCAACAGGAAGGGGACAGCCTGCTGCGATTGACGCTAAAAGAAGATTGACAATGAATGTCTCTATATGATAGTATTTGTTTGTTATGTTTGTAGCACCCATGCTACAACCGCTCATGTCAGGTTATAAGTCCGCATCTGTGGCGCCTGCCGTTGGCGAGTCTTAGATCATTCAAGGAGGTGCAGGTATGTACGCAATTATCGAAACTGGTGGTAAACAAGTTAAAGTCGAAGAAGGTCAAACTATCTACGTTGAAAAATTGAACGTTGAAGAAGGTGGATCTGTTACTTTCGACAAAGTTTTATTCGTTGGTGGAGACGATGTGAAAGTTGGAAGCCCTGTTGTTGAAGGCGCTACTGTAACAGGTAAAGTTGAAAAACAAGGTAAAGACAAAAAAATCATCGTTTTCAAATACAAAGCGAAAAAGAACAACCGTAAGAAACAAGGTCACCGTCAGCCTTACACTAAAGTAACGATCGAGAAGATCAGCTTCTAAGGCGACGCGCATGATTAAAGTAAAGGTAGTTCGAGATGGCGAGCGAGTTCAATCGTTCAGCCTGTCAGGACACGCCGATTTTGCAAGAAAAGGTCAGGATATTGTTTGTGCCGGGGTATCGGCGGTAGCCTTCGGCTCTGTCAATGCCATTCTAAGCTTAACAAATGTGAAGCCTAAGATTGACCAGGCTGGCAAAGAGGGCGGCTATCTCGAAGTCACTTTTCCGGTAACGGAGGAGGACGAAAAGGTACAGCTTCTTATTCAAGCCATGCTTGTGTCCCTGCAGACAATTGAACGTGACTATGGCAAATACATGAAAATTATAAATAGCTAACAGGAGGTGGAATAAATGTTAAGATTGGATCTTCAATTCTTCGCTTCCAAAAAGGGAGTAGGTTCCACAAAGAACGGACGTGACTCCATTTCCAAACGTCTTGGCGCTAAACGTGCTGATGGCCAATTTGTAAGTGGTGGTTCTATTCTTTACCGTCAACGTGGTACAAAAATCTATCCAGGTTTGAACGTTGGACGTGGTGGAGACGATACACTTTTCGCTAAGGTAGACGGCGTTGTTAAATTCGAGCGCTTAGGCCGCGACAAGAAACAAGTGAGCGTATACCCTGTAGCACAAGAAGCATAATAATAACAAACAATGAAGCTCTGACCTCATCGGTTGGAGTTTTCTTTTTATAAGCCTCCTATGCTTAATAAGCTTGATGTTACACTTCCTTATAGACCCCAAATATATTGCTGCTGACGATGTATTCCTCTCCTGAAGAAATAAGGAAACAGCTATGCTATACTAGTATAAACATATGTAGAATAAATCAGGACCTCATTTAAATTATCCGACAGGAGAATGTATGGAGATGGAGACTAAATGGACCACTATCGATTTATTGAGGCACTCACGGCATGATTGGCTGAATAAGATTCAGCTGATTCAAGGTAATCTAGCATTAGGAAAAATGGACCGCGTGTCAGGGCTAATTGAGGAAATCATTATAGATGCGAAACAGGAAGCGAAAGTGTCGAACTTGGACATGCCATGCTTGGCAGAATTGTTGCTGACAGGCAATTGGCTTCATTATACATTCGAGCTCGGATATGAGATTATCGACGATATTAGCGGGCTTGCTAAATATGACAGCAGGCTGACAGGCTTTGTGCGTGATTTCTTTGATGCACTGAATCAGCAGCTGACCGGCAGTTCCGTACATACACTGATGGTTATGATCAGCGGGTCTGAAGAAGCTGCCTTGAGGGTCGGATTCGATTTTCAGGGACATGTAGATAGTCTTGATTGTCTTTTTGATGGCCTTTCGGTGCCGGATTTTATAGAAATGTCAGTCCCCTCAGGTGATAAAAATTCTTTTTTCTTTGAATTAACGGTAAGATAGCAACAAAGAGAAACAGGTGAAAGAAAGTAGGTGTCAAACGCCCATGTTTGTGGATCAGGTCAAGATTTACGTAAAAGGCGGTGACGGCGGAAACGGAATGGTAGCCTTCCGCCGAGAAAAGTATGTGCCAAAAGGAGGCCCAGCCGGAGGTGACGGCGGGCATGGTGCAAATGTTGTGTTTGAAGTAGAAGAAGGACTTCGGACATTAATGGATTTCCGATATAAGAGGCATTTCAAGGCTCCGCGCGGAGAACACGGAATGTCCAAGAATCAGCACGGCAAGAATTCACCGGACATGATTGTCAAGGTACCGCCGGGTACGGTTGTATCTGATGCAGATACTGGTGAAATCATTGCTGATTTAACCGAGCACGGCCAGCGTGCGATTATTGCTAAAGGCGGACGCGGCGGACGCGGTAATACCCGTTTTGCCACACCAGCGAATCCCGCACCGGAATTATCCGAAAAAGGTGAACCGGGTGTTGAACGAAATATCATTATGGAATTGAAATTGCTCGCTGATGTCGGGCTTGTTGGATTCCCAAGTGTCGGGAAATCAACCTTGCTGGCATCTGTCTCAGCAGCGCGCCCGAAAATCGCAGAATATCATTTCACAACGATTGTTCCGAATTTAGGCGTGGTGGAAACAGAGGACGGACGCAGCTTCGTTATGGCAGACCTTCCAGGATTGATTGAAGGGGCTCATGAAGGCGTTGGATTAGGTCATCAATTCCTCCGTCATATTGAACGGACACGTGTCATTGTCCATGTCATTGATATGTCCGGCCAGGAAGGGCGCAATCCATACGAGGATTATGTGACGATTAATAAGGAGCTTGAGGAATACAATCTCCGCTTGACAGAAAGGCCTCAAATCATTGCTGCAAGCAAGATGGACATGCCGGATTCCGAGGAGAACCTAAAGGCCTTCAAGGAACGCCTGGAGGAGGATGTACAAATCTTCCCGATTTCATCTGTTACACGTGAAGGGCTGCGCGAGCTTCTCTATGCGGTAGCTGATAAGATTGAAGAAACGCCGGAATTCCCGCTTGAGCATGATGAAGACCAGACCGGTGTTCACCGTGTCCTTTATAAGCATGAAGCAGAAAAAGAAGAGTTCATGATTACGCGTGAATCTGACGGCACATTTGTCGTAACAGGAGAGAAACTTGAGAAGCTCTTCAAGATGACTGACTTCAGCCGTGATGAATCCGTTAAGCGTTTTGCCCGCCAGCTTCGTGCAATGGGCGTAGATGAGGCCCTCCGTAAGCGCGGCGCCGAGGATGGAGATATTGTCCGCTTGATGGAATATGAATTCGAATTTATTGATTAAGCTTGGTTGAATGGTGATTAGGGGGCGTTTGGATGCAGAAAAAGTTGGATAAGCGATTTTTCCTCGTAAGGGAGGATGTTTTGCCAGAGGCTATGCAAAAAACGCTGCAGGCAAAAGAGATGATTGAACGCGGCAAGGTCCTGTCTGTGTGGGATGCGGTCAATAAGGCCGGTCTGAGCAGAAGTGCCTTCTATAAATACCGTGATACAGTCTTTCCCTTCCATAGTGTTGTGAAGGAGAGGATTATCACGCTCTTCTTTCATCTTGAGGACCGCTCTGGCACACTGTCAGAGCTCCTGCAGATTGTTGCCTCATCCGGGTGCAACGTTCTGACTATTCATCAAACCATCCCCCTTCAAGGAAAGGCGAATGTCACCCTTTCCTTGAATACAGGGGATATGCAGATTGATATGAATGAATTTATCCATCGATTAAAGAGCTTGGAGTTTGTTGATAAGGTAGAAATACTTGGCTCGGGTGCCTAATGGCTGAAAGAACCGGGCCTCTTTCTTATAAAGAGAGAAGTTCAGCTAGACGACTAGGGGGAAAGACAGTTGGAGAAGATTGCGTTTCTAGGTCCAAAGGCAACATTCTGTGATTTAGCAGCAACTAAATTATTTGATAATTCCGAAAGAATAGCGTACGGCACAATACCTGAATGCATAGATGCAGCAGACAAGGGAGAAGTGGATTATGCGGTTGTTCCGCTTGAGAATGCGCTGGAGGGCTCAGTCAATATTACGATGGACTATTTAATCCATGAAGTGCGTGTACCAATTGCGGCTGAGTTTTCCTCGCCTATCCGCCAGCATTTAATGGTCCATCCAAGGCGTGCAGAGCTGCTCGGAGAAATCGAGTGCATTTATTCGCACAGCCATGCAATTGCTCAATGCCATAAATATTTACACGGAGAGCTGAAGGGTGTGAGATGTGAGAATGTCACCTCAACAGCGTTTGCGGCTCAATATGTCAGTGAGCATCCAGAGGAAGCAGCTGCTGCGATTGCCAATGAAATGGCCGCCGCGGAATACGGGCTTTCGATTGTGAAGCCAGATATACATGATTATGCCCATAACCACACCCGCTTTGTTGTACTCAGCCATAAACCAATTGGTGAACGATTAGATGGGCTCGCGCGGAAAGGGGAGAAAACAACGGTGATGGTCCTGCTGCCGGCTGACCATGCCGGAGCGCTCCATCAAGTCTTGTCTGCGTTCTCCTGGCGTAAGCTCAACCTCTCAAAGATTGAATCCAGGCCGCTTAAAACAGGCTTAGGGAATTATTTCTTCATCATCGATATCGACCAGCTTATGGATGATGTCCTTCTCCCTGGAGCGATCGCTGAAATGGAGGCGCTCGGCTGCAAGGTCCATGTCATGGGAAGTTATTATAGTTATTAGATAGAAAAAAAGAAAGCTGCCTTTAAGAACCGATTAATAAAAGGTTTTGATGGCGGCTTTTTTTGTTCTTCTCCGTTCTCGAGACAGTCTATTCGATTAAGAAACCGGCCTTGCGCAAGGCATCGGCAGCATTCTGAAGCTGCTCCTCAGTCGGGGCTTCAAGTGTATGCAAATGAATCCCGTTTGTCAGCTGGGATAAGAGGGAGGCATTCGTCGTCTTTAGCTTCATAATAAACTGGCGGACATCGCTTCGGTTTGAAACCATGATGGAGGCGGTGAGGTCGCCGTAAAGCGGGTGTTCAACCTTTACATCCTTGACGGTCACACCGCAATCGACGATGAGCTGTAATTCTTTCTCTGTATCTTCCGGCGGGTGCTCGCTTGCGATAATCATGCTTTTAAGGGCAGGCCTGCGCTCTTCGTTCTGAAGGTAGAGATAGCCGTTAGGTGTAGCGATAATGGGGTGATTACGCGCTTTAAGGAGGGTGATATCTCCCACAATAATCTGACGGCTGACGGAGCAAAGCTTGGCTAGCTCAACCCCTTTGATCGGTTTTGTTTCTTCTTTTAAAATGCTGACAAGATAGTCTCTGCGTTCATCCGCACTGTACTTTTTCTCCAAAAGTCCAATCCTCCTTATTTCTTTTGGAAATTTATTTTCCTGTTTGTCCTCATTGTAACACAGGGGTTTTTTCTCATAAATAGATAGGGCATCGCATAAATTTTCTTGAAACATAATAGCAATCTGCCCAATCAATCATAGTATATATGGACATTTGTGTGAGGAGGGATGAGGCGTGAAGATTCATATCGTCCAAAAAGGCGACTCATTATGGAAGATTGCTAAGAAGTATGGCGTGAATTTTGAACTGTTAAAGAAAACGAACTCACAGCTTAGCAATCCAGATATGCTTATGCCCGGCATGAAGATAAAAATTCCTGAAACGAATTCTTCTCCCAAGAAAGAAACAGATACAAAGGTGAATTTTGGGGTGAAGGAAGCACCAATCCAGAATGTGACGCAAGCCAAACCGCAGCCAATGAAGCAGCCTGCTGTGAAGGAAATGCCGAAGATGCCGACCCAGAAGAAGGAAAGTGTAAAAGAAATGCCGAAGATGCCGTATGTGGCACCAAAGGCAACGGTTAAACCCATTATCCCGGACATAGATATCAATAATTATTACATGATGAATATGACCAAGATGGAAGTGCCGCCGCCGATGCCGATTTATAAGGAAATGCCAAAGAAAGAGGAGCCGGTCATTCTGAAAGAACAGCCAATCAAGGAAATGCCGAAAGTGGAATCCCCTGAGCCAATGCCGATGCCTGAGCCAATGCCAGCACCGCCGAAGTATGAGTATTGTCCGCCAGTGGTCCCTTATTATGAGCCTTGCTGTTACCCGTACATGTATAATCCATGCTATCTGTATCAAATGCCATACATGCCGCAGCCAATTCCTGCTCCATATTACCAGCCGATGATGAATCCTCAAGGCCAGGCTTCTGCGATGGAAAGCTTCCACTATGAGCAGGAATCAATGGAATTTCCAATGCATGGTCAAGGACAAATGCCGCAGGGTGTTATGCCGCAGCCAATGGTTATGCAGCCGCAGCCATACTATATGATCCCACAGCAGCCGGTTATGCCAAGCTATGGCTACGGTCAACACCCGCAGCCATATGGCATGATGGGCCATGATGGAATGATGATGCATGGACAGGATGGAGAATCAGGCAATGATAACCATGGCGGTGCTTACATGCCTTATGACGGGTATATTCCGCAATGCGGATTTACGCCTTCACCGCAAGCGGGAGGTCAGGGTGCTTATTACCAGCCGGTTACTCAATCGGCCCAGCAATATTCTGAACCGATGCCGCAGCCAAATGTGCAGAATCCATTTGCATCTCAGCCAATGCCCTATCAAGATGTGAGCGGGATGAAGGGAAGCTCAGAAAGTGTGCCATTCTATAATCCCCACGCCTCTCAAATGATTCCTCGCATTAATCCTGCAGCTTTTGATCGGCCTGGAGCTGACGATGAAGAAAGCAGTGAGCAAGACGGTCAGTCATGAGCGGAAAACGTGCAGGAGGCACCCTTAGGGGCTGTCTCCTTTCGTATTTTCAACAGATGAATGTCCCAATCCGCGCAATGAAGCCAATCAAGCCTGATTTAATGCTTGTACAGACAGAGAAGGGCAAGACATTGGTTGCAAAGCGATTCAAAGGCGAGAAAAGCCTTTTAAGGCAAATGGAATTTCTGACTCTCCTTAGAGAATCGGGATTTCATAACTCCTATGTATTCAGCGAGTCTTTTCCTCCATTCGAATATGGTGCAAAAAGCATTGGGTTTCTTTCTTATATCCCGCCTCATGAGCAGTCCTTCACCTATCGAAATCAACGGGAAAGGGCAGAGGGACTTGTATTGCTGAAGAAGATGCATGCCGCATCAATCCGAATATCTCATCGCCTGAGATATCTGCCTGACCTGCCGTATAATCAGGTGAGTAAATGGAAAGAACGATTGGCAGAGTTCAAACGAAATGAGACCATCTTGAGGTCGTTCCTGCCAGAAAAGGTGTATCAGGGATATGCTTCGATGGGGAAATGGGCACTTAGGAAGCTTAAAGGCCAGGAAATTGGTGAAGGGGAGGAGCCGGTCATCATTCACGGCGACCTTGCCCATCATAACTTCTTAAGGCGGGAGGATGGAAAGCTTTTCTTAATAGACTTCGATCTTATGGCAAGAGGTCCCGCTATCGTTGATGATCTTCAATATGCGAACAGACTATTAGTCTATAATGGCTATTCCTTAGAGAATATTCTGTCTATGCGGCCCTTTCGTGATTATGCAGTCAGCCGTGAATTCTTGATAGGGCTTGGTTATCCGACCGATATTTATCGTGAATGGAACCGTATTTGCCGGGATAATTTGTGGACTGACCGCCGGCGAATGAGGGTCATGCATGAGTATACGCTTAATGATTATCAGGAGAGACTGCGCTTTTTCAAGAAAATCAAGCATGCTGTGGATAATTTGTAATAATCTTCTTTCATTCCGGACATACTAGTTCATGAGAATGAATATAAAAGATGGGATGGGGTGTAAGAGGATGAGGTTACGCGGCTTTATTACAGCTTGGGTTTTGTTGTCTTTGTTTGGGATCCAAGGAGCGGAGGGTCCAGTAAATATAGCGGCAGAGGCTGCGGTCAATCCATCCGTCGAGGTTGGTGAGCCGGTTCCAATACAGCGGACCATCATCTTGCAGCGTGTCTATTTAGACGGAGAAATAAGCGAAGAAACAATTGAGGAAACGATTATTTCAATGGATGACTTCTGGCGGAAATATGATAAATGGCTGCTAGTTGACCAGAATGACAGCCAGCTTGTATTCCAGACTTATGTGGATGATATCTCGCCTCTTTTGAAAGGCAATGGGTATTTTGGAATCAAAGCTGATGGGACAATCAGTATTTTCAATGGGAAGCCAGTAAAAGATCAGGTCATTCAGTCCTTTTACCAAATCGATCTGAAAAAGCTGGAATCAAGCCAGCAAACGGAGCTCTTAAAGGGTGTTAAGATTGAGAATAAGGAGCGGTATAAGCAATTTTTGGAGGTATATAAGCCATACTCCATTTCGACTATGAAAACTCTGCACTAAAAAGGAAGAGGCTGGGACATAAGTAATTCAGCCAATCATAAACCCGAATGATTAGACGGTCATGAATGAATCTATCGTCTAATCATTCGGGTCTTTATTTGTTGTATTCCATGCATGAGTTGATTGAGGCTTTCTACTATTAGTGAATAGTGGGATGGAGCGAAATGCACTCGACTCCTGCGGGAAGTAGAGAAAAGGCCTGAGATCCCACAGGCGTAAGTGCCGAGGAGGCTCAGCTTCCTCAGCGGAAAGCGAGTGAATTTCACACAATGGAAGATACTTGTACTTCCAGCTGCTATTGAATAGGAAGATTATGCTGCAAACACTCGTTTTTGAGAATCATTTATTTCGTTTTGTCCCTGCCTCTTTTTTTATCCACTCATGTGCCTATAAGTCAAAAATGCAAACATTTGTGCTGAGTTGAGTATGATGGATAAATATAGTGTGGTACAATGGTTTACAGTCGAAAAAGAGGAGAGGTCAAGGTGTACGATTTCATTAAAGGAAGGGTAGACTATGTCTGTCCTGAATATATAGTAATAGAAGCGAACGGGATTGGCTATCTGATTCAGGCACCCAACCCGTTTGTGTTCTCTGGCGGAGATGAAGAGAAGAAAATCTTTGTTCACCATTATGTCAGGGAGGATGCGGTCGCTCTTTATGGCTTTACTTCCCGCGAGGAGAAGAAGCTGTTTATGAAGCTGCTCAATGTGACAGGAATCGGTCCAAAAGGTGCGCTGGCGGTGCTTGCGACAGGCCGTGTGGATCAAGTTGTTGAGGCTATTGAGGCAGAGGATGAGAAGTTCCTTGTGAAATTCCCTGGAATCGGGAAGAAGACAGCAAGGCAAATGATTCTCGACTTGAAGGGCAAGCTCGATGATGTGGCTCCTGATGCCTTCCCAGATCTATTCTCCACAGAGGGCGGTAAGGAGTTGAGCGGCTACAGCAAGACCAATCATGAACTCGAGGAAGCCTTGCTTGCGCTTGAAGCCCTTGGATATTCAAGCAAGGAGATCAAGAAGGTTGTAGCACAACTTGAGAAAGAAAAGAAAACGACTGAAGAGTATATTAAGGATGCCTTACAGCTCATGCTGAAATAGGAGGTATGAACATGGATGAGAGAATCATGGACATAGAGGCACAAAATCAGGATGAGGCGTTTGAGTTCAGCCTCAGGCCGCAAAACCTCAGCCAGTATATTGGACAGGATAAGGTGAAGGAGAATTTGCGCGTTTTTATAGATGCGGCCAAGATGAGGGAGGAAGCCCTCGACCATGTCCTTTTATACGGACCGCCGGGACTCGGGAAAACGACGCTTGCTGCGATTATTGCCAATGAGATGGGGGTGGCTCTTCGGACAACCTCTGGCCCGGCTATTGAACGCCCGGGTGATTTGGCAGCCATATTGAGCGCCTTGCAGCCTGGAGAGGTATTATTTATTGATGAGATTCACCGCCTGCCTAAATCCGTGGAAGAGGTTCTCTATCCTGCGATGGAAGATTTCTGCCTTGATATTGTCATAGGAAAAGGGCCAGGTGCTAGGTCTGTCCGCATTGATCTTCCTCCGTTTACCCTTGTCGGAGCAACGACAAGAGCGGGCTCCGTTTCAGCCCCTCTGCGGGACAGGTTTGGGGTTGTGTCCCGATTGGAATACTATTCAGAGATTCAATTAAGGGAAATCGTTAAACGTACCGCACAAGTGCTTGATACGGAAATTGACGAGCATGCGGCAAGCGAAATCGCCCGCCGTTCTCGTGGAACTCCGCGGATTGCCAACCGCCTTCTTAGAAGGGTTCGAGACTTCGCCCAGGTGCGTGGTGACGGAAATATTGTGTTTGAACTAGCGGATTATGCCCTTGAGCTCATGCAGGTTGATAAGGTTGGTCTGGATCAAATTGACCGGAAGCTCTTGCTTGGCATTATTGAGAAATTTAAGGGCGGACCTGTGGGCCTGGATACGATTGCAGCGACAATCGGGGAAGAGTCGGGAACAATTGAAGATGTGTATGAGCCGTATTTAATGCAGATTGGGTTTATGCAGCGCACGCCGAGAGGGCGGGTTGTCACCGATCATGTGTACAGACATTTTAATATTGAGGTGCCAAATCCATGAATCAATTGCCAAAAACGATTATGATAGTGGGTGTGGTTATTTTTGCCGTCGGATTTTTGATGCAATTTATCAAGCTCGGCCGGCTGCCAGGCGACATCATCATCAAGAAGGAGAATACAACCTTCTACTTCCCGTTAATGACCTCCATTATTGTCAGTGTCATATTAACGGGTCTGTTATATGTAATAGGAAGATTTAAATAAGTAATTGGAAATGGAAGTGTCATCATGAAAGTGGATTTATTTGATTTTCACTTGCCTGAGGAGCTTATTGCGCAAACCCCTCTAGAGAAAAGGGCAGAGAGCCGTTTGATGGTTCTTGATAAGCAAACAGGTGATTTGGAGCATACTAAGTTTAAAGAAATTACCAGCTTTTTAAAGCCTGGGGATTGTCTTGTCCTCAATGATACGAAAGTGCTCCCGGCTAGGCTTTACGGAACGAAGAAGGATACCGGCGCCAATATTGAACTGCTCCTTTTGAAACAAATTGAAGGAGATGTGTGGGAAACACTTGCAAAGCCAGCAAAACGGATTCAAGTGGGTACAGAGGTCGTGTTCGGTGACGGCCAGCTAAGTGCCGTCTGTGTGAAGGAGCTTGAACATGGCGGGAGAGAGTTTGAGTTCCGTTATGAAGGAATCTTCTACGAGGTGCTTGAGGAACTCGGTGAAATGCCTCTTCCTCCATATATTAAGGAGCGTCTTGCGGAACGAAGCCGTTATCAAACGGTGTACGCCCGCGAGGAAGGTTCTGCAGCTGCGCCTACAGCAGGTCTTCATTTCACAGAGGAGCTTTTAGAAGAAATCAAGGCAATGGGGGTTCATCTTGCCTTTATTACCCTTCACGTGGGTCTAGGAACATTCCGTCCGGTTTCCTCTGATACGATTGAAGGACATGATATGCATGCGGAGTTTTACCAAATGAATGCTGAGACAGCAGAGCTTTTGACAAAGGTCAGGGAAGAGGGCGGCAAGATTTATTCGGTTGGCACAACTTCCACAAGAACGCTTGAGACCATTACAAGGGATCATGATGGGAAGTTTGTTGAGGCGAGCGGATGGACGAATATCTTTATCTATCCAGGCTTTGAATTCAAGGCGATTGACGGAATGATTACGAATTTCCACCTGCCGAAGTCCACCTTGATCATGCTGATCAGTGCGCTCGCAGGCCGTGAGCATGTATTGAATGCTTATGAAATGGCAGTGAAAGAGCACTATCGCTTCTTCAGCTTTGGCGATGCGATGTTTATTAAGTAGGATATTTGAGAGGAGTAGCAAGATTGACAGCTATACGTTATGAATTAATTAAGACTTGTAAACAAACAGGAGCGAGGCTGGGCCGTGTCCATACACCTCATGGCTCCTTCGACACACCTGCGTTCATGCCAGTTGGCACGCTCGCAACGGTAAAGACGATGTCTCCAGAGGAATTAAAGGAGATGGGTGCGAATATTATTCTCGGAAATACGTATCATCTTTGGCTTCGTCCTGGCACAGAAGTCATCAAAGCAGCCGGCGGCTTGCACAAATTCATGAATTGGGACAGGGCAATCCTGACCGATTCTGGTGGCTTCCAAGTGTTTTCTTTAAGCGAGTTCAGGAAAATTGAAGAGGAAGGCGTGCATTTCCGCAATCACCTTAACGGGGATAAACTGTTCCTCTCTCCGGAAAAAGCCATGGAAATCCAAAACATTCTTGGATCTGATATTATGATGGCCTTCGATGAATGCCCTCCATATCCTGCTGAGTATGACTACATGAAGAAATCCGTTGAACGTACATCTAGATGGGCCGAGCGCTGCTTGAAGGCGCATGCTCGTCCCGAAGACCAAGGGCTCTTTGGAATCGTGCAGGGGGGAGAATATGAGGATCTTCGCCGCCAGAGTGCAGAGGATCTTGTATCGCTTGATTTCCCTGGTTATGCCGTTGGCGGACTCAGTGTAGGGGAGCCAAAGGATGTCATGAACCGTACGCTTGAATTCACGACTCCATTCCTTCCAAAGGATAAACCTCGTTACCTCATGGGAGTGGGATCACCGGACTCCTTGATTGACGGCTCCATCCGCGGCATTGATATGTTT
The DNA here is from genome assembly GCF_054950035.1 of Gracilibacillus sp. Marseille-QA3620. Lineage (NCBI taxonomy): Bacteria > Bacillati > Bacillota > Bacilli > Caryophanales > Bacillaceae > Gracilibacillus > Gracilibacillus sp. Marseille-QA3620. The sequence continues at coordinate 3,199,484 of NZ_CM143102.1, read as the reverse complement.
GACTGCGTATTGCCGACAAGGATTGCCCGTAATGGAACATTAATGACCTCTGAGGGAAGACTAGTCGTTAAGAATGCCAAATATGCAATGGACTTTGGCCCTCTTGACCCGAATTGTGATTGCCATGTATGTCAAAACTATTCACGCGCTTACATTCGCCACCTTATCAGATGTGACGAAACATTCGGAATACGCTTAACCTCTTATCATAATGTTTATTTTCTGTTAAACTTAATGAAACAAGTTCGACAAGCTATCATGGAGGACAGGCTTGGGGACTTCAGGGAAGAATTTTTTGAGAGATACGGGTTTAATAAACCGAATGCGAAAAACTTCTAACCTTTGATACACATCAATAGAAAGGAGTGAAAATATGTTATCTCAATTCTTATTGCCAATCATTCTTTTGGTGTTCTTTTACTTGGTATTGATCCGACCACAGCAAAAACGTCAAAAAGAAACAGTTAAGATGCAAAACGATCTCCAAAAGGGAGATAAAGTCATTACTATTGGCGGTTTGCACGGAACTGTGGATGCTGTCGATGAAGATAAGGTCATCCTTAAGAGCCCGGATGGTTCACGCTTAACGTTTGAAAAGCGCTGCGTAAGCCAAGTAGTCCAAAAGAAAGAATCCGTAGCAACTGCTGAAACAGTAACGGATAAATAATAGAAAACCTAGCCAGCTTAAGCTGGCTAGGTTTTTTTCATTTCTGGGCCCCCGCTTAAGTTTACGCCGAGGACACCGCCCATCATCGCCGTCACGATGAAGCAGGCATTATAGATGAGCTGTTTAGATGTGAATAAGGCATCAAGACCGAGGTATTGATAGAGAAAGACAATCAGCGTATAAATAAGTCCCGTCCCGCCCCCAAGGAGCCACCCTTGCTTCTTTCCTTTCCCGCCCGCAATGAAGCCGCCGATAAAAAGGGTGAGAAAAGACAAAATCATGATGATATACGTCAGGGAAGATTCTGCAACATTGGTGAATCTCAGGATAAGAGAGAAGAACAGGCTGAATACGGCAGCCATGATGAAGATCGTCACGACACCGTATAGAATTGCTGAACCTAAGTTTCTCGATTCGATTGGAATCAGCTCCTTTCAACCAAAAAAGTATGTCTTACCAATACTTTATTCAGCTTGGGAATATTTAGAATGTTTTTTTGTACAACCCGTCATTTAATGTGATTGAGCCTTGAGGTTATAGCAAATACTATTCATTGCTAGATTGGAAAAAGAGGAGAGCGAGTGGGTTTCATGGATTATTTAATGGTTATCTGGAGGACAGTGTTTCTTTATGTCGTGATATTTTTTGTATTTCGGATTATGGGAAAGAGAGAAATAGGAGAGTTAAGCCTGCTTGATTTGGTTGTATTCGTCATGATTGCTGATATTGCTGTCATCGGAATTGAGAATTATGATGGAGAGATTATAGAGGCGGTATTGCCTATTGTCACCCTGTTTATCATTCAAATGACCATTGCCTTTGCATCTTTGAAGCTCCCCTTCTTGCGCAAGGTGATAGATGGTGAACCGACGTTCCTTATTCATAATGGTAAAATCAATCAAAAGGCGATGAAAAAGCTGCGCTATAACATGGATGACTTATTGATGCAGCTTCGCGAAAAAGGGGTCAGGAATATCAGTGAGGTGGAGTTTGGGATTGTGGAGGCGTCTGGAAAGCTGTCTGTCTATGAATTTGAGGAGCCGGCGCCATTGGCTGCTGTGAAGCCAGCGCCAATCCTTACCCTCATTCAGGATGGAAAAGTCATGAAGGAAAATCTTAAGGGGATTGGACGAACAGAAAGCTGGCTCACAGCTGAGCTTAGGCGATATGGGCATCCTGATTTGAAAGATGTCTTTCTATGCAGCCTGGAGGATAACGCTTTACGCATTTTTAGAAAGGAATGACAGACTTATTTGAATGGTGTTAATGCGGCTAGGATTGGCCCAATGATCGGTATTCTCCGGATTTCATCTTTGCGGATGATTCCTGTTAACATACTGCCTGCCAAGAAGAACAAGCTCATGGCAGAAGCAGAGAGAAGAATTCGATTCAGGGCAGGAACGTCCGTCAGCCAGTTGAAATAGAGCATATGTCCAATGATGCCGGTAAACACCATCACGATAAGCGCCATTAAATATTCATGCAGATAAATGGTTAGACTGATCTTTTTCATGACACTGGCGAAATGAAGCATGGTCACGAGGACAGTGCTGACACAAATCGCGATTGCAGCTCCCATAATACCGAATGATGGCTGGGCAACAAGTGTAATGATTAAGACAATCTTGACCAATGAGCCGATAATGCTGTTAAACATCGCTGCTTTAGCCATATTTAATGCCTGCAGAACCGAGTTAAGCGGCCCCTGATAGAAAAAGAAAATAAAGAATGGAGCCATGAAGCGTACATATACACCCGCATGCTCATTATGATAAACAGCTTCCATGATGGGATGAGCTAACACAAATAAAACGACCACCGCGAGCGTCCCGCTCAGGAAAGAAAGACGGAGAGACTGCTGGATGCGATGAACAACCTGCTTAATATTCCCTTTTGAATAGGCCTCACTTACAGCTGGGACAAGTGAGACACCAAGTGATATGGTGATAAAGGAAGGCAGCATGAGCAAGGGAACAGCATAACCCGCGAGCTCCCCGTATTGGGCTGTGGCAACGCCTGTTGCGACACCTGCTGCGGCAAGGCTTCTCGCTACGACAATCGGCTCAATGAACCAAGTGATAGAACCAACCATACGGCTCCCCGTTGCCGGGATAGAGATGGATAGCAGCTCCATCAATGTATCCTTGCCTCCTGCAGCATAACGGAAAAATTGTTTGCGAAGACGGAAGGGCTTTTTCACTTTAAACATGAACATTAAGTAAAGGAGCGATGCAAGCTCCCCAATAACAGAAGCAATCATGGCGCCTGCTGCGGCATATTCAATTCCGTATGGCAGAAAAGCCTTTGTTAAAGCAGCGATCATGGAGATACGAATTACCTGTTCAACCACCATGGAAATGGCATGGGGCTTCATATTCTGCTTACCTTGGAAATATCCCCGCAGAACGGCTGATATAGCCGCAATCGGAATGATGGGGATTATGGCTATTAAAGGATAATATGTCCGTGAATCTGTAAAAACATGGGTGGATAGATAAGGAGCCAGCAAGAATAAGATGGGGGTAAAGATGGCAGATAAACCACCTGTAACCGTTAACGCTACAACGAGAATTTTTTTCGTCTTCTGATGGTCCCCGCGTGCCGTTGCTTCTGCCACGAACTTTGATATCGCAATCGGCATGCCGAGCTGAACCGCCGCAATCACTAGAAATAAGGAGGGCAATGCCATCATATACAACCCTACGCCTTCTTCCCCGATAAAGCGGGCTATGACGATTCGGTTCACAAAACCGAGCACTCTCGTAATCAAGCCTGCAATCATCAAGATCACTGTGCCCCTGATAAAACTAGACATTCAATTCCCTACCTTCTCAAAAAAGCTGCAATCTATTACAATTAATCTATATGCAGCTAAATGGGCCAACCATGACAAGCTTCAAGGATTTAGTGAAAAATACATACTATATTGGCTTGGAGGATGATGATTATGGCACAACAACACCCATATGAGAAATATCGTCAAGAAATGCATCCTGCGCTGAAAAGCAAGCAGGAAGAGTTTGAGCTGCTCGGCTATCCAGAAATCACAGAGGAGGACATTTGGAGATGTCTGATTCAGAAGAAATGGAAGAAGGCTAATGCTGAGGCACGACAATATGAAATCATTCAAGATATCATGCAGCTGAAAGTGTCAGATTACATGAATTATGCCACTACTGCTGCCTTGATTGAGGGTGAGAGCATGAAGAAGGATATCGCCGCTGGATTGGAGGATTTTAAGGATCTATTCTCGTGATGGAAATGGCTTGGGTCAGCAATGGCCCGTATGCGTCAATCTTTGTAAGAAAATTCACATCTTTTGAACGAAATATTTCCATATATTGTGGAATCAAATTGACACTTAACCCGCAATCTTTCATAATAAGAACGTTATAGGAAAGCAATCTTTTTGATTGAATCAACTAGGCACATGTTTTACCAAGCATAGCGTCCTTTCATGCTGCTTCAATCGGAAAATTTCAATTAGGAGGCTAATTTACATAATGGTAAAAAGAAGCAGAATCGTCGCATTCTTGCTCATTGTTCTCGTATTAGGCGGGACAATGCTTGGAACGACAGAAAATGTTATGAAGAAAATTAAACTGGGCCTCGACCTTCAAGGCGGCTTTGAAGTTCTGTATAAGGTTGAACCGCTTAAGGAAGGCCAGAAAATTAATGATAATACTATGTCTGCAACGGCAAGTGCGCTCGACCGACGGATTAATGTTCTCGGTGTAAGCGAGCCGGTCATCTCGATTGAGGATGATAACCGAATTCGGGTTCAGCTTGCCGGTGTAGAAGACCAAGAAAATGCACGTGAGATATTATCCACCTCTGCAAATCTAACCTTCCGTGATGTTAATGACAAAATCATGCTTGACGGAAGCGACCTGAAGGAAGGCGGAGCCAGCCAAAGCTATGATGAAACGAACCAGCCCGTTGTTTCTGTCAAGCTGAAGGATGGGAAGAAGTTTGGCGAAGTCACGAAAGAAATTCTCGCCATGGCACCAAATAATCAGCTTGTCATTTGGCTGGACTTTGAAGAAGGAAAGGATTCCTATAAAGCAGAGGCAGCAAAGGAAGACCCGAAATTCATTTCCGCTCCTAATGTAAACTATCAGATTAATTCTGATGAAGTTATGATTTCCGGAAACTTTACAGTTGAGGAAGCGAAGGAGCTTGCATCTGTCTTGAATGCAGGGGCTCTTCCTGTTCAATTAGACGAAATTTACTCCACATCAGTCGGAGCATCCTTCGGGGAAGAAGCGCTCAACAGTACACTATTAGCTGGTGTGATCGGTATTTTAGCCATCTTCCTATTTATGATGCTGTACTATCGTTTGCCGGGTGTGGTAGCTGTCGTTACCCTGTCTGCTTATGTGTATTTAATCATTCTAGTCTATGACTGGATGAATGCCGTGCTTACACTGCCGGGTATCGCCGCCCTTATCTTAGGGGTTGGGATGGCTGTCGATGCGAATATTATCACCAATGAGCGGATTCGTGATGAAATTCGAAAGGGCCGAACAATCAAAGCAGCCTTCAAGGAAGGGAACAAAAACTCCCTCTCCACGATCTTCGATGCCAATTTAACGACTCTGTTAGCAGCCATTGTCTTGTTTGTGTATGGGACAAGCTCTGTTAAAGGCTTTGCGACAAGCTTGATTGTCAGTATTTTAGTCAGCTTTATCACAGCCGTTTATGGAACCCGCCTCATTATGGGATTATGGGTAAACAGTAATTTCCTTGATAAGCGTCCAGGCTGGTTTGGTATTAAGAAAAGCGAAATTCATGATTTAAATGAATTCAAGAAGGATAAATATTTACCAACGAAATTTGATAAATGGGATTTCATTAAGCCTTCTAAGAAATTCTTTATCCTTTCCATCATCGTTACGCTGATTGGTATTGGCTCCTTATTTGTAAGGGGGATGGATTTGGGAATTGACTTCTCAAGCGGTTCACGGATTCAAATTACGTCAGATGAGAAGATTTCCGTAGAGAAGATTGAAGCTGATCTTAAGGCAAATGATATTGAAGCCCAGGATATTGTCTTGACCGGCGATGATGATAAATCCGTTGTCGTGAGAACGAAGCAGGTGTTCAATAAGGACGAAATTGCTGCGCTTGGCACCTATTTCAATGATAAATATGGTCATAAGCCAAATGTAAATACTGTGTCTCCAACCGTTGGGAAGGAATTAGCGAAGAATGCCATGATAGCAACTGCGATTGCATCAATCGGTATCATTATCTATGCGAGCATTCGCTTTGAATGGAGAATGGCCCTGCCTTCTGTATTGGCGCTCTTGCATGATGCATTTATGATTATCACGATATTCAGCATATTCCAAATTGAGGTAGATTTAACCTTTATAGCTGCTGTACTGACGATTATCGGATATTCGATCAACGATACGATTGTTACCTTTGACCGGATTCGTGAGAATATGCGTCAGAAGAAACGTATTAAGACACGGGCTGAGCTTAATGAAATTATCAATATCAGTATCCGTCAAACTTTGGTGCGTTCGATCAATACGGTTATCACCGTGCTTGTTGTTGTAATCGCGATGATGATCTTTGGCAGTCAGTCCATTTATAACTTTAACTTGGCCTTGCTGATTGGTCTTGTAACGGGCATGTATTCATCAGTCCTGATTGCGGCACCATTATATGCAATCTTAAAGGGCGGGGAATTAAAGAAAAAAGGAACATTAAAGACCTACAAGGAAAAACGAGTTACATCTGACCAGCCGCAAGTATAAAGCTGGAATAACCTAAGGCAGTCCGATCATCCGGGCTGCTTTTTTGTGTACGTAAAGGAGTAGGATGTCTATTTACATAGGAAAAGGGAATAGATAAATGGCAAATATATTTATGTTTTCTTGTTTTCTTGAATGGAAGGAGGACATGAGGAATGAAGAAATTGCAATGGTTTGTTATACTTGGCATCGTGTTTACCGTCACAGTAGCTGTCTTTGCGGTTGTCAATGTAGAGGATGTAGCCGTTAATTATGTGTTTGGAACGGCCTATTGGCCGCTTATTCTCGTTATATTAGGGTCGGTTGTCATGGGTGGGGTAATTGTCGGGTCGGTATTGGCCGTAAGGATTCTTCATCTGTCGAAAGAGCTGAAAAAGCTGAAAAAAGAGCTTGGCAGGGAAGAGGAACATGAGGAATGAACGAAAATTTTCTATCTCCTGCATTGAACCTTTGACATTATTTTTTTATAATAGGTAAGTCAGAGGGGTGACATGATGTTACAATCAAAAACGAGATGGCTGTTAAAAAAAGCCGATGAAACGATTATTCATACATTAATGAACGAGCTCAATCAGCCGCGGATTGTGGCTGCGCTTTTGGTCAACAGAGGTATAAAGACCGTAGATGCTGCACGGTCTTTTTTATATGCCGATGAACATGATTTCTATGATCCGTTTCTGCTTTCCGGAATGGAAGAGGCAGTGAAACGGATCGTCAAGGCAGTCAAAAACAATGAGAAAATCATGATATATGGAGATTATGATGCTGACGGTGTCAGCAGTACGACCGTATTAAAGCTTGCCTTAAATCAGCTTGGTGCAGAACAGGTTGATTGGTATATCCCCAATCGCTTTACAGAAGGATATGGACCGAATAAGGAAGCCTTCGCAAAAATCAAGGAAATGGGAACATCCCTATTAATTACCGTAGACTGTGGAATTTCAGGCATTGAGGAGGCACAGTATGCGAAGGAACTCGGCATGGATTATATTGTGACAGATCACCATGAACCAGGACCGGTATTGCCAGAGGCATTAGCGATTCTTCATCCGAAAAAGCCTGGCGAGACATATCCGTTTCACGAACTTGCCGGAGCAGGAGTAGCCATGAAGCTCGCCCATGCTCTTTTGGGGGAACTGCCTGAGGAACTGATTGGTATTGCAGCAATTGGAACGATTGCTGACCTTGTTCCACTTCATGACGAAAACCGGCTGATTGCCTTAAGAGGTCTGCAAGCATTGAAGCGCACGAAAAGACCTGGATTGCTTGCCTTATACAAAAAGGCCGGGATCGCGATGGACAGCTTTAATGAGGACTCGATTGGCTTTGGCATTGCGCCTAGAATAAATGCGGTCGGGCGATTGGAGGATGCAGATCCTGCTGTTGAATTGCTCTTGACGAATGATGAGGCGGAAGCAGAGCGGATTGCGGAGGAGATTGATTTCTTGAACAAGGAGCGCCAATCCATTGTTAAGGAAATCACGCAGGAAGCGATAGCTGAAGTGGAAAACCGTTTCCCGCTCGAGGATTATCCTGTCCTTGTCATCGCAAAGGAAGGATGGAATCCAGGGGTGGTCGGTATTGTTGCCAGTAAGCTTGTGGAGAAATATTACCGTCCAACCATCATCTTGAGCATAGACCGCGAGAAAGGAACGGCGAAGGGTTCAGCACGGAGTATCCCAGGGTTTGATCTCTTTCAAAATCTATCCTTAAACCGGGAGCTGCTTCCGCATTTCGGCGGGCATCCTATGGCTGCTGGGATGACGCTGAAGATAGAGGATGTAGATGAACTCCGTTTACGTCTATGTATGCAGGCAAAGGACATTCTGAAAGAGGAGGATTTCCAGCCGGTGACAGAAATCGATGGAGTAATCTCCATTGAGGAGGTTAGCTTGAAGCTGATTGGTCAAATGGCCGGATTGGCACCTTATGGCATGCAAAACCCGAAGCCGCGCATTCTGATAGAAGGTGCAGAGGTCGCAAGCATGCGGAAAATTGGTGCGGATAAAACGCATTTAAAGCTTGCTCTTTTAGAAAATGGTGTACAATTAGATAGTATCGGATTCGGGCTTGGCGAAATCTGTGATCATTTATCTCCCTATGCGAAGGTGTCTGTTATTGGCGAGCTGGCAGTCAATGAATGGAATAACTTAAAGAAGCCTCAATTATTCCTGCATGATTTGGCTGTTGCAGATTGGCAGTTATTTGATTGCCGAGGGAATGCGAAAACTAATCCTAAACCAGCAGCCATTCCAGAGAAACGGAAAATGATTCTCTTCCGTGAGGAGAGCAAATCCATGCTGGCTAATGAGGATGAAGGTGTTCTCATTGAAACGCTCGAGGCAGCTAAAGCGGAGGAGCTTGACGGGATGAATATCGCCTTTTTAGACCTTCCAAATCAAAAAGGGATGATTGAAGCCCTGTTGGAAGGAAAGCAGCCGGCGAGAGTGTATCTTTACTTCCGAAACGGCGGCGATGATTATTTCAAGGCATTCCCGACAAGAGAGCAATTCAAATGGTATTATGCGATGCTGCTCAAAAAGGGACCGATGGATTACAAGGACATGTCTGAGAGGATTACCCATTTCAAGGGCTGGCCAAAAGATACAATCGATTTTATGACAAAGGTGTTTTTTGAGCTGGAATTTGTTACAATAAGAAACGGACTCATTAGTTTAGAGAAGAATAGCCCAAAGAGGGACTTGGCAGAGTCTGACACCTATCAAGCACGAAAAGCACGAATGGAATTAGAACAGGAACTATTGTATGCCCCATCCAATCAACTATATCAATACTTCAACCAGCAGATTGGATCTCGTGATGATTACAAGGAGGAAACAAAGCAATGGATTTAAAAAATTATATAGAAATCGTAGAGGACTGGCCAAAACCAGGTATCAAATTTAAGGATATAACTCCTCTTATGGCAGACGGTGCCGCATATAAAGATGCGACAGACCAAATCGTCGAATATGCCAAAGAAAAAGAAATCGATATTATTGTTGGGCCGGAAGCTCGCGGATTCATCATCGGATGTCCGGTTGCTTATGCAATGGGAATTGGCTTTGCTCCTGTACGGAAGGAAGGGAAACTTCCAAGGGAAACCATCAAGGTTCAATATGGATTGGAGTATGGGAAAGATGTCCTGACTATTCATAAAGATGCCATCAAGCCTGGTCAGCGCGTGCTCATCACAGATGACTTGCTTGCAACAGGAGGAACAATGGATGCAACCATCAAGCTTGTTGAACAGCTTGGAGGAGTCGTTGCCGGATTGGCATTCCTTGTTGAACTGACATACCTTGAGGGCCGTGATAAGCTCCAAGGCTATGATATCCTCACATTAATGGAATATTAAGCATATATTAACAGGCGTTCTGGAGCTAGAACGCCTTTTCTCGTACCAATAATCGTTTATTGACGAAACTATACAGCAAATTGACGTTCGTTACTTTACAAGAAAACTTTTTTTGAAGATAATAGATACAATCCTCCTTTTTAACGCTAACCCATTAGGGTTTTTTTATATAGAGTGAAAAGGCAAAAACGTGGAAATACGGAGTAAAAGGTGATCTCATGGCAAATGAACAAATTTATACGGCCGAGCAGGTATTTGATAAAGCAAGAAATTATATGACCGAAGACGAAGTGGCTTTTTTAGAGAGGGCCTATGAATTCGCAAAAGAAGCGCATAAGGAACAGTTCCGTAAATCGGGCGAACCTTATATTATTCACCCTGTGCAGGTGGCAGCCATTCTTGCAGACCTTCAAATGGATACGTTCACGGTCGCTGGAGGCTTCTTGCATGATGTCGTGGAAGACACGGATGTGACACTCGAGGATATCACACGAATCTTCAATGAGGATGTCGCTCTCCTCGTCGACGGGGTAACAAAGCTCGGTAAGATTAAGTACAAATCAAAAGAAGAGCAGCAGGCGGAAAATCACAGAAAAATGTTTATTGCCATGGCGAAGGACATTCGCGTCATCATGATTAAGCTTGCCGACAGGCTCCATAATATGCGGACATTAAAGCATTTGCCTGTTGAAAAGCAGCGCCGTATTGCCAATGAAACATTAGAGATTTTTGCTCCGCTTGCCCATCGGCTTGGGATCTCCACAATTAAATGGGAGCTGGAGGATACGGCTCTCCGTTATTTGAACCCTCAGCAGTATTATCGAATCGTCAATCTGATGAAGAAGAAGCGGGCTGAGCGGGAGGAATATTTAGCAGATGTTATTGCTGAAATGAAAGATAAGCTTGCCGAAGTCTCTATTCATGCAGACATTTTCGGAAGGCCAAAGCATATATACAGCATTTATCGCAAAATGGTCCTTCAGAAGAAGCAATTTGAGGAAATCTATGATTTGCTTGCCGTACGTGTTATCGTGAACAGCATTAAGGATTGCTACGCGGTTCTTGGTATCATCCATACTTGCTGGAAGCCGATGCCGGGACGGTTTAAGGATTATATTGCGATGCCGAAGGCTAATATGTACCAGTCTCTCCATACGACTATTATTGGACCAAAGGGTGAGCCGCTTGAAGTGCAAATCAGAACGGTTGAGATGCACCGGACAGCGGAGTATGGGATTGCCGCCCACTGGGCTTATAAAGAGGGCAAGGACTTAACCTCCACACAAAGAATGGATAAGAAACTCGATTGGTTCAGACAAATCGTTGAGTTCCAGGATGTATCCACGAATGCGGAGGAATTCATGGAATCTCTCAAACTTGATTTATTTGCCGATATGGTCTTCGTATTTACGCCTAAGGGCGATGTGTTTGAACTGCCAATTGGTTCAGTGCCGATTGATTTTGCTTACCGGATTCACTCAGAGATTGGCAATAAGACCATTGGTGCGAAGGTGAACGGGAAGATGGTCACGCTTGACTATGTACTGAAAACAGGCGATATCGTCGAGATTTTAACCTCTAAGCATTCATACGGACCAAGTCAGGATTGGCTTAAGCTGGCGAAGACATCCCAGGCAAGGAACAAGATTCGACAATTCTTCAAGAAGCAGCGCCGAGAGGAAAATATCGAAAAAGGCAAGGAAATGGTCGAAAAAGAGCTAAAGGCTCTCGACTTTGACATAAAGGATGTATACACTCCTGAAAACCTGCAAAAGGTAGCAGAGAAATTTAATTTTGCCAATGAAGAAGATATGTATGCAGCGGTAGGCTATAACGGAATCACGGCAGCACAAATTGCGACAAGATTGACGGATAAACTCCGCAAGAAGCGTGAGAAGGAGCAAGAGGTCAGCTTAATTGATGCGGTGAGCGAGCTTCGGATGATACCGACAACGAAGAAGAAGGATTCTGGTGTCAGGGTGAAGGGCATTGACAATATGCTCATCCGTCTTTCCCGCTGCTGTAATCCGGTTCCTGGTGATGAGATTGTCGGTTACATTACGAAAGGGCGCGGGGTTTCGGTTCACCGTGCAGATTGTGTCAATGTACTAGATGAAGAGAGCAAGGAAAGAATCATCCCGGTTGAGTGGGAAAGCAGCATGTCTGACCGGAAAGAGTATAATGTAGACATTGAAATCAGCGGCTTTGACCGGAATGGCTTATTGAATGAAGTGCTTCAAGCTGTCAGTGAGACGAAAACGAACATTACGGCCGTTTCCGGCCGTACGGACCGCAATAAGAGTGCAGCGATCACGATGTCAATCTCCATCTATAATGTGTCTCATTTGCAGAAGGTCGTGGATCGAATTAAGCAAATACCAGATATTTATTCCGTCAGAAGACTGATGAGTTAGGGGTTAGGATAGATGAAAGTCGTGTTACAGCGCTCAAAGGAAGCGTCCGTTACCGTTTCTGGTGAAGTGGTTGGTCAGATCTCCAATGGTTTTGTTTTGTTAGTGGGGGTAACCCATGAAGATACGATGGAGGACTGCCGCTATCTAGCGGATAAAATCGTGAACCTGCGTGTGTTTGAAGACGAGAACGGCAAGATGAATCATTCCCTGTTGGACGTTAAGGGAGAAATCTTGTCTATCTCGCAATTCACGCTTTATGGGGATTGCCGTAAAGGGCGCCGCCCAAATTTCATGGCTGCCGCCAAACCAGATTTGGCAGAAGAGCTTTATGATTATTTCAATGATTGTTTAAGAGAGAATGGAGTACAGGTAGCAACGGGTTCATTTGGAGCCATGATGGATGTTGCCTTGATAAATGACGGACCTGTTACCCTGATCTTGGAGAGTAAATGAAAAAGAGAGCAAAGGCACAAGCCTTTGCTCTTTTATTATTTATTTAAAAAGCTCTTGAGACCATTTAAAAGACCGTTAGTGACCAGCTCTTGATAGCGGGCTGTGTGAAGAAGTGATTCTTCAGCTGGATTACTGATATAACCTAATTCAACGAGGACAGCAGGGCGCTTATTCTCACGTAATACCCGGAGGCTTGCCTGCTTCACGCCTCTGTCCTGTGACTGGCTGTTTGTCAGCAGGCTATGCTGAATGTGGGAGGCGAGTTCCAGCTGATGCCCATGCGTATAGTAGGTTGTGATTCCGCCAGCTCCGATATCTGCTGCGCTGTCATAATGGATGCTGATAAAGGCGTCTGCATCCTGCTGGTTGGCAAGGTGAGCACGGTCACTTAAGGAGATATATTGATCGCCGCCGCGTGTGAGAAGTACACTGGCTCCTTGCTGTTTAAGCTTTGATGACAGCAGAAGAGCAGTCCTTAGAGTTAGCTGTTTTTCAAAAAGGCCGCTTGTTCCGATGGCACCGCTGTCCATCCCGCCATGTCCTGCATCAAGAACAATCAATTTTCCAGTTAGGGACCCAGCCTGTACAGCAGATGCTGGTCGTACCTTTGAATCAGAAGATAAAAGCCAATTTGCGATAAAGCCAGAGCTTCCATCACTCAGTTCAATCTCGGCCCAGTTATCTTTCATCCCGATTAACTTATAGGAGTCTCCCAAGTTTGCTTGCTTTGCAATCGGCTGATTTGTTCCAGGGCCTGTCCGAATATTAATCTTGTCACGGGTGATGGTGATTTGCTTGCCGGCCTCTTTTTTTCTTTTTGGGCTTGTCTTATTATCCAGTGGTTTAGCATACCAGGAGGCAATCCATCCCTTTTGTCCATCCTCAAGCATAATTTCATACCAACGGCCATCTATCTTCCGCACCTTATATGTATTTCCTTTCTTTACCGAGCCGATGACATGTGAGCTCATTTTAGGAGAAGAGCGGACATTCAGGGAAGAAGCAGTAATTTCTATACTCAATTTCCCGCTGCGGGAGTCGGACTTTCTTTTGTTGATATATTGGCTGCTAATCCAGTAAGAATGTCCTTGATACTGAATATTTGTCCATCCATTTTCTGCGTTTATGATCTCAGCAGATGAGCCCTTTTTGATTTTGCCGAGTATTTCTGCGGTGGGGGAAGGTCCACTTCGCAAATGAACAGAGTCTGCGGTAATGGTGCCTATTGTATGATCGGCAGAATCCATTCGGATATACTCCTCTGAAATAAATCCAATACTAGAACCGGCTTGAATTTCAACCCATGAGCCAGACTGGCCTGTAACCTCGACCTTGGTATCCTTGGAAAGGACACTTACAATGGGATAACTGGTTCCAGGACCTTTGCGCAATCGTAATCCTTCAGCAGTGATGGTCCCTGAAGTAGAGACTGATTCCTGTTCCGAGTTCTCGCCTTTGGCAGTCACGAGCCATTCTGCGACCCACCCGTTCTTCTCATCATTCACCTGAATTTTGAGCCATTCTCCTTTACGCTCTAGAACCGTAAAACGGTTCCCTTCCTCCACTTTCGCGACGATTGGATAATCAAGACCTGCTCCGCTCCTGACATTAATCAGGCTGTCCTTGACGATAACCTCATTTTGCTTAGTGAAGGCTGTTGGCATTAGGGCGGTTTGAGACAAAAGTAAGGTCAGGGCGATTAGCCCCGTCTTTCGATTGAGCTTTCTCATCTTATGCTCATCCTTTCGTTTCTAATTTACCTGATTCAACCATGGCTGATGGACGTTTTGTCTATTTACTTGACAGGATTCGTGCATTTTTTGAAATCACCTGAAAGGTTCGCTATCTTTTCGGGAATACTGATAAAGGCTACGAAAGATTGAACATAATGTTTAAGGAGTGCATATAGATGACAAGACATAGTGACAAAGCCTTTTTGGCTCAGAATGTAGATAATCAGCTCTTTGGTGTGGACTTTCATGATTTTTTGGTAAAGGAGGAGCATAATTCAATGGTAGAGCTTGCCTCTGAATTTGGATTATCGGTCCGCGATGTGAAACAGTTAAAAAAGAAATTAGGGCGCTCATAAAGGTTGACAAAGGAACTTTTACTTCGTAATATTAATTAAATAAAAATACATAATAAATCAATTCCAATGATGGTGAAGAGTAATTTTGATCCCACATGAAAAGAGAGGAAACGCCCTGGGCTGAAAACGTTTCTACATGTGCCTTAATGAACGAACACACCGTAGGATTCTCCCTGAAAAATCACGTATCTAGTAGGGGTTGAACGTTCACAGGCGTTAACTGTTAAAGTGGGGAGGCTTTTATGTCTCCAACTAGGGTGGCACCGCGGGTAACAACTCCCGTCCCTTGCATATTGCATGGGATGGGGGTTGTTTTTTATTTTACCTAAAAATACCTTTTCATTCCATTAGGGAATTAGGATAGAGAGTAAATTAAGGAGGAAGTTTCAGATGGCTGTTCAAATTCCAAGGGGAACTCAGGATATTCTTCCTGGCGAATCAGAAAAATGGCAGTATATTGAACGGGTGGCGAAGGAACTATGTGACCTGTATCAATATCAGGAAATCCGCACACCAATCTTTGAGAGCACAGAGCTGTTCGAAAAGGGCGTGGGGGATACAACAGATATCGTACAAAAAGAAATGTACACATTTACCGATAAGGGGAATCGAAGCTTAACCCTTCGACCGGAAGGTACGGCAGCGGTCGTTCGTTCCTTTGTCGGCAACAAAATGCACGGAAACGCCGTTCAGCCGGTTAAGCTTTATTATAATGGACCAATGTTCCGCTATGAGCGTCCGCAAGCAGGCCGATTCCGCCAATTCGTCCAATTTGGCGTGGAGGCACTTGGAAGCTCAGATCCGGCAATTGATGCAGAAGTAATCTCACTTGCAATGAATATTTACAAGAAGGTTGGTTTAAAGAATACAAAGCTTGTCATTAACAGCCTTGGGGATAAAGAAAGCCGGACAAAGCATCGGGAAGCATTGATTAAACACTTTGAGCCGCGCATTGGCGAGTTCTGCTCTAATTGCAAAAACAGGCTTGAGCGCAACCCGCTTCGTATCCTTGATTGCAAGGAGGACCGCGATCATGAGTTGATGGAAACGGCGCCGGCTATTATTGATTACTTAAATGAGGAATCATTGACCTATTTCAAGAAGGTAACTGGATACCTGGATGAAATTGGCATTGAGTATACGGTTGACCCAACCTTGGTTCGAGGACTTGATTATTATAATCATACTGCCTTTGAAATCATGCTTGATTCAGAGGGCTTCGGTGCTATTACAACCCTTTGCGGAGGCGGCCGGTACAATGGATTGGTTCAAGAAATGGGCGGTCCTGAAACGCCTGGAATCGGATTCGCCTTCAGCATCGAGCGTCTGCTCTCAGCTCTTGAAGCAGAGAAAGTTGAATTGCCGATTGAGAAGAAAGTTGACTGCTTTGTCGTCTCCTTAGGAGAAGCGGCACAGGATTATTCTGTGAAGCTTGTCAATGACCTTCGCTTGAATGGCATTTCAGCAGAGAAGGATTATTCAGGGCGTAAGGCAAAAGGGCAATTCAAAGCAGCTGACCGTGTACAAGCCAAATATGTGGCTGTCCTTGGTGAAGATGAATTGAAGGAACAGCAAATTGCCTTGAAAGATATGGAAAGCGGCGAGCAGCAAACCATTGCTCTCACTGAGCTTGTGACAGTATTACAATCTAAACTTGGGTCTATTTGAGGAGGAAGAAGGATGTTTGGGAGAACATATTTTTGTGGCGAAGTGCCAGAGAAAGCTATTGGAGAAGTTATCACAATCAAAGGATGGGTACAAAAGCGAAGAGACCTTGGCGGGCTGATTTTCATTGACCTTCGTGACCGTACAGGGATTGTCCAGGTTGTCTTCAATCCGGATGCCTCACCTGAAGCGCTCAGTACAGCGGAAAAAATCAGAAGTGAATATGTCCTTAGCGTAACAGGTAAAGTTATTGCCCGTGAAGGTGGTACTGTCAACAAAAACTTAAAAACAGGTGCCATTGAAATTCTAGCGTCTGAAGTGACCATCTTGAATGAAGCGAAGACACCCCCGTTTTCCATTACGGACAAAACGGATGCTTCAGAGGATATTCGCTTAGCATACCGCTATTTAGACTTGCGTCGTCCCGCGATGTTCGAGACCTTTAAGATGAGACATCAGACAACCAAAGCCATTCGTGATTTCTTAGATTCAGAAGGATTCTTGGATATTGAAACACCCATTCTGACAAAGAGCACACCAGAGGGAGCACGTGATTATTTGGTACCAAGCCGTGTGCATGAAGGAGAATTCTATGCATTGCCGCAATCTCCTCAAATCTTTAAGCAATTATTGATGGTCTCCGGCTTTGAACGCTATTACCAAATTGCTCGCTGCTTCCGTGATGAGGATCTTCGTGCAGATCGCCAGCCGGAATTCACGCAAATTGATATTGAAACAAGCTTCATGAGCCAAGAGGATATCATGAACATGACTGAGCGTATGATGCAGAAAGTGATGAAGGAAGTCAAAGGCGTTGAGATCGCCCTCCCACTTCCACGTTTAACGTATAAGGACGCAATGGGCAGATACGGCTCTGATAAACCAGATACACGTTTCGGTATGGAACTGATTGACTTAAGTGAACTAGTCAAGGATTCTGGATTCAAGGTATTTGCTTCAGCTGTTGCAAACGGCGGAGAGGTAAAAGCCCTTAACATCAAAGGAGCTGCGGCGAATTACTCTAGAAAAGATATTGATGCTTTAGGAGAATTTGCCGGCCGCTATGGTGCGAAAGGTCTTGCGTGGATGAAGATGGAGGAAGAAGGCTTAAAAGGACCGATTGCGAAATTCTTCCAAGATGAAGAAGGAAAAGCATTGATTGAGGCAACGGAAGCCGTTGCTGGCGATTTATTAGTCTTTGTTGCTGACAAAAAATCAATCGTAGCTGATTCCCTCGGAGCGCTTCGTGTGAAGCTTGGTAAAGAGCTGAAATTAATCGATGAAAGCAAGTTCAACTTCCTTTGGGTGACTGACTGGCCATTATTCGAATATGATGACATGGAAGGCAGATACTATGCTGCCCATCATCCATTTACTATGCCGGTACGTGAGGATTTGCCGATGCTTGATGAAAATCCAATCGATGTAAAAGCCCAAGCCTATGACCTTGTCTTAAATGGCTATGAGCTAGGCGGCGGAAGCTTGCGTATTTTCGAACGCGACATCCAGGAGAAGATGTTTGAAGCCCTAGGATTTACGAAAGAGGAAGCAAATGAGCAATTTGGATTCCTTATGGAGGCCTTCGAGTACGGCACACCTCCACATGGCGGAATCGCCCTTGGTCTTGACCGTTTGGTAATGCTTCTTTCCGGAAGCACAAACCTTCGCGATACCATTGCATTCCCGAAAACAGCAAGTGCAAGCTGTATGCTGACAAAAGCACCTAGTGAGGTGTCTGAAAGCCAGCTTGAAGAACTTAGTCTAAAGGTCACGAAAAAGGAATCTACCTTGAAAAACTAAGATAATTCTGATAAAATTTAATTATATTAAAGGACGTCCTGAAGTGTACGTTATGCAACCTTATTGTTTTGACCGAACATTTCTTTTAACGGGAGTCCGGCGTTTACCGTTTGCACAAATGCCTTGTCTGAGGGGACTTGTAACATAACGGAACAGGACACCCACCTGCCGAGGGCGGGCCAAAGCATCAGGCATCAAACGGCACATGTCGGGACGTCTGTACATACGTTTTCTATTATTTCCGCTTTGCCATTTCGCAAGGCGGATTTTTATTTTTTATCATAAATACATTTAAACCTATCTGTAAAATATGATATGATTTTATCTGGCTATCTGTGAGATAAAAGAATGGCAGGATTGCCGTTTTGGAAGTTATCATGATGTTTAGAATAAGCTAACAAGGAAAAGAGAAAAGAAATTAATATATATTGGAGTGAAATGTACTTATGCTGCATCAATTTTCACGAAATGAGCTTGCCATAGGCAAAGACGGACTTGAAACATTAAAAAATACCTCTGTCGCCATTCTTGGGATTGGAGGAGTTGGCTCGTTTGCGGTTGAAGCATTAGCGCGTTCCGGTGTAGGGCGCCTGATTTTAGTGGATAAGGATGATATCGATATTACTAATGTCAACCGTCAGATTCATGCCCTCTTATCAACGGTCGGCCAGCAAAAGGTCGATGCGATGAAGAAGCGTGTTCTGGAAATCAATCCTGAGTGTGATGTCGTGGCTTTGAAGATGTTTTATACAGAGGAAACGTATGAGGAGTTCTTTGCACAGAAGCCGGACTTTATCATTGATGCCTCTGACACGATTATTTACAAAATCCATCTAATGAAGGAGTGCTTAAAGCGAGGCATTCCGATGATCTCAAGTATGGGTGCGGCCAATAAGATGGACCCGACAAGATTCCAAATCGCAGATATCTCCAAGACGCATACAGACCCATTAGCGAAGGTCATCCGGACAAAGCTGAGAAAAGAAGGCATTCATAAAGGAATTCCAGTCATCTTCTCAGATGAGAGCCCAATTGTGCCAAAAATCGATGTCACTAAAGAGGTTGGAAATCAGGATGCAGAAATCCGCAAAGCGAAATTCCCGCCTTCATCAAATGCCTTTGTCCCCTCCACAGCAGGATTAATTGCAGCAAGCTGGGTTGTCAAAGTGGCATTGAAGGATATTAAATTAAACCGAGTAAATGATTAACGAATAGATAAATGAAAAGCTCTGTAAATGTTGACAGAGCTTTTTGTTTTGCTCTTTTTATGCTTTTTGAGCATAATTCCTGCAATACCACTACAAGGGTGGTAATATGTTACCTTGTTCCATATATTTTCTCACATTCCATAGGAGAGCTATAGGATGGCACAGGAATATGGACAAAATAGAATGAAACTCATTACTGAGACACCCATTCATCTAGGAGGAGATCATCATGAACGTATTAGTTATCAAAGCCAATAATCGTCCAGATGGAATATCAACAAAAATGTATGAGACATATATAGCGGAAGCGAAAGCATCCAATATAAATGTTGCAGAGTTCGATGTGTTTGCTGAAGATATGCCATACTTTGGACAGGAGCTGTTCACTGCCATAGGCAAACTTCAAAATAAAGAAGCGCTAACAGAGGCAGAGGAACGCCTGTTAGCTGCAAAACAAAAAGCAAAAGAGGCAGTCGCGGCTGCGGATACCATTGTATTCGCCTTCCCATTATGGAATTTAACGATTCCAGCACGGCTGCACACATTCTTTGACTATATTTTCGAAGCAGGCTTTTCATTCCGCTATAATGAGAAAGGCCAGCTAGAGGGTCTGCTTGGGAATAAAAAAGCTGTTATTCTATGCGCCAGAGGCGGGGTATATTCTACTCCTGAAATGGCACCTCTTGAAATGGCTGCTAACTATGTACACCATGTCATCAACATGTTCGGCATGAAGCTCGAAGATGAGGTGATTATTGAGGGTCATAATGCGGATCCTTCCAAAGCCGAGGAAATCATTGCTGAAGGTTTGGAAAAAGTGAAAGCATCTGTTCATAAATTATTGCAGCATGCATAAACGAGAACGTCCCATCCAGCTGGAAAGTCTAGCTGGATGGGACGTTTTTTGTTAGGTATAAATAAATGGAAGAGTAAACGCTCCATTCCATTTGCAGCCCCTGAACAAGTACAATATGATGGAATTGAAGGAAGAAATACTGCGTAAATCGAAAGAAACTTCTTTTAAAGAAAGCAGGGGATTTCTAATGAAAGATGTTTACGTAATCACAGGCGGAACCGGCGGTATGGGAAAAGCGACAGCAAGGCTTGTGGGCAAAAAAGGAACGGTGTTATTGGCGGATATATCTGAGGAGCGGCTTGCAGAAACAAAGGCAGAACTCGCGGATAAGGGAATTACGGATGTACATTGCTTGACTGTCGATATTACCTCGCCTGAGCAGGTGGAGGCGCTTGTACAGAAGACCGCCTCTTTAGGGGATTTCAAGGCGCTTATCCATACGGCAGGGCTTTCACCAACGATGGCTGACTCAAAGCGTATCACTGAGGTCAACCTTGTTGGAACCGGTCAATTATTAGATGGGTTCCTCCCGATTGCAGCAAAGGGTTCGACTGCCGTTTGTATTTCATCCATGAGCGGCCATATGGTGCCGAAGGAGGGGCCTTACACAGAATTATTGAAGAAACCGTTATTGCCTGATGTGGTTGAGAAGCTGGAACGATTTACACAGGGCGACAGTGGAGCAGCTTACAGCTTATCAAAGCTTGGTGTAATCCTCCTCGTTGAGGATCAGGCATGGGATTGGGGACAAAAGGGAGCGCGGATTGTCTCTCTTTCCCCTGGCACAATCAATACGCCGATGGGACGGCAGGAGGCATCTAAGCAGCCGCAAATGGAACTCATGCTAAAGAGAACGCCGCTTGGCAGAGAAGGAGAGCCGGCTGAAATGGCCTCTGTTATTGAATTTCTCGTAAGCAATAAAGCCTCCTATATCACTGGAACAGATATTTTGGTAGATGGAGGGACAGTTGCCAATATGCCGAATCATTCATGAATAAAGAAAGCGCCTCAGCTTATTTCTGAGGCGCTTTCCTTATTTCTTCTTCTTAAATTCCTCGAGCCGCTCATAGATGGCTGCAAGCCGCTTCTCTTCACCGGACTCAATTGGTTCATAATATTTCTTATCCTTTAAGTTATGCGGTAGGTACTCTTGATTGACCCAGCCGCCGAATGTTCCGATTGGATAATCATGCGGATACTTATAGCCGACATGGCCAAGCTCCTTCGCTCCTGCATAATGGGCATCGCGGAGATGCTTTGGAATCTCACCGACATGGCCGGCCCGTATATCTGCAATAGCTGCATCAAGTGCTTTATAGGCAGAATTTGACTTGGAGGAGAGGCACATTTCAACGACAGCTACGGCAAGCGGAATGCGTGCTTCCGGCAGGCCCAGCCGTTCACTTGCGGTCACCGCGGCAAGGACATTGTTGCCGACCGCGCTGTTTGCTAGTCCAATATCCTCATAAGCAATGACTAAAAGCCGCCTGTTCACGGCAACTAAGTCTCCTGTCTCAAGCAAATGGGCGAGATAATAGAGAGCTGCATGAACATCGCTTCCCCGGATGCTCTTTTGCAGGCTCGATAGCAAATTATAAAAGTTTGAGCCTTTCTTATCCCCGTAAACCCCGATATTGCCGCCCAAATCATGGATTGTTTCATCATCTACAACATAAGTATTCATATCCTTCGGAGAGGAATAGATCACCGATTCCAGCAAGGTCAGGGATTTTCTTGCATCCCCATTTGACTGGGCGGCAATCATTTCAATTTGCTCCTCCGAAATTTTGATGTCCAGCTTGCCAAGACCATTTTTCTCATCCTGCAAAGCCCGCTGCAATAATTCAATCACTTCATTTGTCGAGAGACGGGTGAGCTGCTTGATTTGCCCGCATCGGCTCCTGATTGCGGGATTGACATCGTGAAATGGGTTTTCGGTCGTAGCACCAATGAGGATAATGTCTCCCCGCTCAACATGAGGGAGCAGGTAGTCTTGCTGTGCTTTATTGAAACGGTGAATCTCATCAAGGAATAAGATTACCTTACCGGTTAAATGTGTTTCTTCCACAACAGCCTCTATATCCTTCTTGCCGGCGGTTGTCGCATTCAAGGCGATGAAGGGAATTTTCGTCTCGCCTGCAATCGCAAAAGCAATCGATGTTTTTCCAATACCGGGGTCCCCATATAGAAGCATGGATGGTACATGTCCGTTTTTGATCATGCGGTAGAGGCTCGTTTGTTTGCCGATGACTTCTTTTTGTCCGATAATTTCATCTAGGTTTTTCGGCCGCATGCGGTAGGCTAGTGGTTCTCCGTTCAAATCGATAACCCCCATTAATCATAAGTAGCTTTTCTTATTATAGCTGTAAAAAGACTGATTTCCCATAGATTAAGTTCGAGCTGGGAAAGGGGGTTATTGGCATACGCCCAGGGGATTGCCGTCCGGGTCATAAAAGGTGAAAAAGCGGGTTTCTCCATCACCTCCCAATGCACCTGTACGGACATTCAATGCCTTCAATGAGCGATATATATCTTCAATCGGGCCTGAGGGGATAAAGTTATAATACTTGCCGACCCCAAAGGAATTATCCGGAAAGCTCATTGCCAGGTGTTCGTGGGCTTTGACAAGACAGACGACTGTCTGGGCTTGTTCGTCTATCTTCATTACGGCAGCGTCCTCTTCGTGGTAGATTCGCTTAAATCCGAGTATCTCCTCATACCAAATCATTGATTCAACTGGGTCCTTAACCGGAATGAAGATACCCTCCAGTCCTTTGAAAAGGGATTTAGCCATTACAATCACTCCTTTAATAACCGTTATGTTAAAGAAATTCTGGAAAGAGGGAGGTATTTCCTTTATGAAATTTTTATTTTGCATCGATAAATGCCTGAAATATATAAAAAGTCTACAAAAGCTGATTATCTGTCATAATAGAAAGGAAAAAACTTTTTTAAAAACCCATCGTGAAGCATTGATATGAGGCAATGATTTAATGTATGGTATACTTTTGGGAGAATCTATTAGGCTAGAGGTGCTAGGACCATGAAAATTTCCACTAAAGGAAGATACGGACTGACCATAATGATTGATTTAGCGAAAAGGCATGGAGAAGGCCCGACTTCCCTGAAATCAATCGCCCAAGCCAATGAGCTTTCTGAACACTATTTAGAGCAGCTCGTCACACCGCTTCGAAATGCGGGACTCGTGAAAAGTGTGAGAGGAGCTTATGGGGGCTATAAATTAACAAAGGATCCGCACGAGATTACAGCTGGAGATGTCATCAGGGTACTCGAAGGACCTATCACGCCTGTTGAGGGTATAGAGGAAGAAGAGCCGGTTAAACGGCAGCTATGGATAAAAATCCGTGATGCCGTAAAAGATGTGCTCGATAATACGACCTTGGCAGATTTAGCCTCCTATGACCCGGATGGCGGAGAAACAGAATCTTATATGTTCTACATTTAATGATAGATAGCCAATCCAAGCTTTCCCTGTTAATCAACTAGGAGAGAATCAATCCAGCGGTGAATGAAATCATCTGCCGCTCCCGAGATCAGACCCTTGGCGGATGGTTAGTTGGCTTCCATCACAACGCTATAGGAATAAAGTAAACAGTGTGGCAAGGAGGTATCGGCCATTGGAAACGATATATCTTGATCATGCAGCAACTACACCGATGCATCCAGAGGCTATCCGTGTGATGACGGATGTGATGAATGATACATTTGGAAACCCATCCAGTATCCATCAATTTGGACGGGCTGCAAGAAAGAGAATGGATGATTCAAGAAAGGTGCTTGCTGACAGTATCAGAGCATCCATTGATGAGATCATTTTTACGAGCGGCGGAACGGAAGCAGATAATTCTGCGATTTTCAGTGCTGTCCAGGCGTTAAGAGATAAAGGAAATCATATTATCACAAGTGAGATTGAGCATCATGCCGTGCTTCATACATGCGAGGAGCTTGAAAAGCATGGGTTTGATGTGACCTATTTGCCGGTTGATGAGCTTGGAAGGGTATCCGTTGATTCGGTAAAGCAAGCGTTAAGAGACGATACCATTCTTGTAACCATCATGTATGGCAATAATGAGGTCGGCACCTTGCAGCCAATCAGGGAGATTGGAAGACTGCTTAAAGACCATCAAGCGTTCTTTCATACAGATGCCGTACAAGCCTATGGAGCCGTTCCGATTGATGTGAAGGAGCTTGGTGTTGATTTCATGAGTGTTTCTTCTCATAAGATCAATGGGCCAAAGGGCATCGGATTCCTGTATGCAAGGAAAGGCATTCCCTTTAAGCCATTATTGTTCGGTGGTGAACAAGAGCGCAAGCGCCGGGCTGGTACGGAAAATGTAGCCGGCGCGGCGGGTTTTGCAAAGGCTGCTGAGATTATCCAGCAGACAGCTGCGGAAAAGACAGCCATGTACAAGACATTTAAAGGAATAATGATTCGTTTGCTCGAGGAATCAGGAATTGAATTTGCCATCAATGGTACCTTGGATGAGTCTCTTCCTCATATTTTGAATATCAGCTTCCCGGGTGTAAGTGTCGAAGCATTCCTAGTCAATTTGGACTTGGCAGGTATTGCTGTGTCAAGCGGGTCTGCTTGCACAGCGGGATCCATTGAGCCATCTCACGTACTGGTAGCGATGTTCGGCAAAGAATCAGAGAGAACAAAAAACTCCATCCGCTTCAGCTTCGGGCTGAATAATACGACGGAAGAAATCGAACGAGCTGCCTTAACAGCGATTAAAGTAGCCAATCGTTTAGCGAGATAAATAGTTAGAGGTGAAATATATGAAATCCCCAGCGGAAACAAGAGTCGTTGTAGGAATGTCCGGTGGTGTGGATTCTTCAGTTGCAGCCTATCTTTTAAAAGAGCAAGGCTATGACGTAGTAGGAATTTTCATGAAAAACTGGGACGATACCGATGAATTTGGCGTGTGCACAGCGACGGAGGACTATGAGGATGTCATCCGTGTCTGCAACCATATCGGAATTCCCTACTATGCAGTCAATTTTGAAAAGCAATACTGGGATAAGGTGTTCACATACTTCCTTGAAGAATATAAAGCTGGACGTACACCGAACCCGGATGTCATGTGTAATAAAGAAATTAAATTTAAGGCTTTCCTTGAACATGCGATGAGCCTTGGCGCGGATTATTTAGCAACAGGCCATTATGCCCGTGTTGTCTATGAGGACGGGGAATACAAAATGCTCCGTGGATTAGATTCCAACAAGGATCAAACGTACTTCCTTAACCAATTGACACAAGAACAATTAAGCAAGGTCATGTTCCCAATCGGAGAGTACGATAAGCCGAAGATTCGTGAAATTGCCTTGGCAGCTGGTCTGCCGACGGCAACGAAGAAAGATTCAACCGGCATTTGCTTCATTGGGGAGCGGAATTTCAAGGAATTTCTCGGCCAGTACCTGCCAGCGAAGCCAGGCGAAATGCGGACGATGGACGGCGAGCTGAAAGGGAGTCATGAAGGCCTCATGTACTACACGCTCGGACAGCGTCACGGCCTTGGCATCGGTGGAAGCGGCGAGCCATGGTTTGCTGTTGGCAAGGATTTAAAGAATAATGTCCTTTATGTGGAGCAAGGCTTCCATCATGACAGCCTGTATTCCGATTCAATTAAAGCGGTTATGCTGAATTGGATTTCTCCTCGCAAAGCCGGAGATGAATTCAGCTGTACAGCGAAATTCCGTTATCGTCAGCCGGATAATAAAGTGACAGTGCGTGTATTGGATGACCAGCGTGCAGAAGTCATCTTTGCTGAGCCAATCCGTGCGGTTACCCCTGGTCAAGCGGTCGTTTTCTATGATGGTGAAGTATGCCTTGGTGGTGGAACAATTGATGAAATCTACAAAAAAGGTGTAAAATTAGATTACGTAGGGTAATTAAATACAAAGCAATGAGTCTGTTCCAAGCGGGGCAGGCTCATTGCTGATTATACATATAAAATAATGTGGGTGAGTGAGATGGAGAAGAACCTGTATGAATATGCTTTATCCAAGGAGCAGGTGCTCAGTCGCTTTGCAGCGAATACTGAAGATGGACTGACTGACACAGATGCTGCTGAACGAACAGCCATTTATGGACCAAATGATTTTGGGACAGAGAAGAAGGACAGCCTGCTGAAGATGATTTGGACTCAAGTGAACAATACGCTGAATTACATCCTTATGGCAGCAGGTGTTGTATCATTCATTGTCGGGGAGCCGAGTGATGCGCTCATTATATTGTTTGTCATTATTGTGAATACGTTTATTGGCGTCATTCAGGAGAAAAAAGCCGAAGGTGCATTAGAGGAATTAAAACGGCTCGCTTCACCGAAAGCACTTGTTAGACGAAGCGGTCATGTAAAAGAAGTGGATGCGGCACAGCTCGTTCCGGGAGATTTAGTCTTGCTGGAAGCAGGCAGAACCGTGCCGGCAGATATCAGAATATTCCAATCACATTCCCTTGAGATTGAGGAATCTGCTCTAACAGGGGAAAGCTTGCCGGTTCTGAAAGATGAGAAATGGAAGATGGATTCACCAGATCTCGCTCTCGGTGATTATCAAAATATGGCCTTCATGTCGACCCAAATTACGAATGGCCGCGGAGTTGGAATCGTGGTTGCAACAGGTCTCCAAACAGAGGTCGGGAAGATTGCCGCTATGCTTCATGAGGAAGATACCAATAAAACCCCTCTGCAAATCAACATGGATAAGCTCGGAAAGAAATTGAGTCTTTATGCCATTCTCTTATGTCTTGGCCTTTTTGTCATTGGGTTATTTCAAGGCAGGGACCCTGGCGAGATGTTCTTGATTGCCACAAGCCTCGCTGTTTCTGCCATGCCGGAAAGTATGCCAACGATGGTCATTATTGTTCTTGCTCTTGGGGTCAGAAGACTAATCAAGCAAAAGGCCATCGTACGTAAAATGCCGGCAGTTGAGACACTTGGTTCTGTGAGTATGATTTGTTCAGATAAGACCGGCACATTAACGATGAACAAGATGCAGGTCGTTGAACGCTTCGTTAATCTTCAGGCTAGAACCGTTGAAGATCCTTATGAGGAGGATGATAAAGAGCTTGTGAGAATGCTCGCGCTCTGTTCAGACGCCACCTTTTATCCGGAGGAAACCGGCGATCCGACTGAGATAGCCTTTGTCAAGGCAGCTCATGAGAATGGAGAGGAAAAGCAGGAGCTTGAAGAACAATATCCAAGGGTTGCTGAAATTCCCTTCGATTCAGACCGGAAGCGGATGACAACCATTCATCATTATGAAGGCGGTTATTTGGCGATTACGAAAGGTGCGGTTGATGTCTTACTGCCCCGGGTTACGAAAATTCAGCTGGGCAATAATGTGAAGGAACTAACAAAAGAAGATTTGGCTATCATTGATCAGGCTGTTCTCGGTATGTCACAAAAGGCGCTGCGCGTCATGGCCGTAACCATTAAGCCCATTAGTGAACCGGATATACATAACATAAATGATGATGAAATTGAAAATGAGATGATTCTTCTAGGATTTGTGGGTCTTATGGATCCTCCGCGGCCCGAGGTGAAGGAGCAAATTGCAAGAGCCCATCGGTCGGGAATAGAAGTCACGATGATTACAGGCGATCACCCTCAGACAGCGGTCGCGATAGCTCGTATGCTTGGTATTGTTGCACCGGATAATAATCAGGTTATCACGGGTGCACAATTGAATAGAATGTCGAGTGAGGAATTGAAGGAAGCGGCAAAGGAGACACGTGTATTCGCTCGTGTCTCACCTGAGCATAAGGTCCAGATTGTCCGTGCCTTCAAGGAAAATGGTCATATTGTTTCTATGACCGGAGATGGTGTGAATGATGCACCTTCCTTAAGAGAGGCGGATATTGGAGTTGCAATGGGGGACGGTGGCACCGATGTAGCAAAGGGTGCTTCTGATATGGTGCTAATGGATGATAATTTCACGACCATAATCAAGGCGGTTGAAGAAGGCAGGAATATCTTTGCCAATATCCGTAAATCAATTCTCTTCCTTGTCACCAGTAATTTCGGGGAAGTGCTTGTTCTGTTATTTGCCATTCTCTTAGGTTGGCCGACCCCGCTTTTGACGATTCATATTCTTTGGCTGAACCTTGTGGGAGATTCCATTCCATCCTTTGCCCTCGGTGTAGACACAAACAGGCATGTGATGGATGAAAAGCCAAGATCGAAAAAGGAAGGGATATTTACGAGAAACGCCGTCTACTTCATGATTATGAACGGTCTCTTAATTGGATTCTCTGCTTTATTGGCCTTCTTGGTCGGTGTTCAGTGGGCAGGTGGATTCGATTCCATCTTTGATGTCCACTTCAAGGAGTTGACAGATTATCAATTACGTTATGCTCAGACGATTGCCTTTATGGCCTTAACCTTTATCAGCTATATCCAGGTCTTTAATGTCCGGCATTTGCGCGATCCAATCTGGAAGACAGAATTATTCCATAATCGCTATTTGAATGCGTCTGTCATCGGTGTGGTCATCCTGCAGATTGCTATCGTCTATATTGAGCCAGTTGCCAATTTACTTAAATTAGAAACGATTGGCTTTAAAGAATGGCTGCTTGTTTTCGGCTGTGCCTTGGTGACGATTCTCATTAATGAAATCGTAAAGGCTATCCTGCGCCATGTAGAAAAGGATAAGACCCAAGCGCGGTGAAATAAACGAAAAGAAAAACACGAGGAATTGGACAGCATGCCAAGACCTCGTGTTTTTTAGGCTCTGTTAAACGAAAGGGTTAGTTTTCATGGTATGTGGCGCTGAAACCAAAGAGACGGTTGGACAGCTTCCTTGAATAATGTTTGGTATCTGCGGGATTTATATATCTTTCTATGGGCTATTTGATGACAGCAGAGGGGGGAATTATAAGGGTAACGGAAATCCGGGTATGAAGTGATATGGATAAGAATGGAAAGAGGGGCGGCAGGTTTCCAACAACTAAAAAACCGAATATTTTGAGTTACGCTATTAAAATAGTTCGGTTTTTAGTTTAGTTCCGTTATAGATATATAGTGTTATTAGAATATCGGTGATTAACGTTTCAGACGGTTGACTCCTTGTTTAGATTAGCGGACAGGGGAGAACCCGCAGATGCGAACAAGCACTCGAGGAGGCTCCCCGACCGCCCTAGGTGCGCAACCACCTGCAACGTAAATCAACGCTTTAGATCAACTAAGCCTTTCGTTTAATGAAATTTTATACAATATTTTTTGGGCACTGCAAATCTAGTTATGTCCCAACCTTAACTTTTGCTATTATTGCATTTCTTCCTCCATATAATTGCCGATGCGGTCAGCAATCAATTTATAGCCTTTATGGTTTAGATGAAGGGCATCACTAAAATAGTCTTCTTTATTTTTATCCGTAAATAAATCATTTGTCGGAATGAAGTATGTATCTTCATGATGCTCGGTGATTTCTTGGATGGAATCATCCCAATCACTCACAATCTCATTGAGCCTTTCGCTCTGCTGGAATGGATTATAAAGACCGACAACAATAATGGGGACGGAAGAATTGAATCCACGGATCGCAGGCAAAATTTCCTCCATATTTTTCGTATACTGTTCTTTCTTTTGGGCGATTGCCTTTTTGGAGATGGTCTGGAAGTTGCCGCCTGTGGCGACGCGTAAATCATTTGTTCCTATGTATACAATGACCCAATCCGCCTCGTTAAAGGTTTCATTGACCTTCATGGAATCCAATTGTTTAAGTAAGTCGCTTGATTCCTGACCGGGTATCCCAAAATTACGAATAGTGAACGAATAGTCGCTTTGCTGATTGAGCTTTTTCTGCAGCTGGCCGATATAGCCTTGCTCCGTTTTGTCTCCAATCCCATAGGTTAAGGAGTCCCCAAGTGCGATGATAGACTTCTCGTTAGCAGGCTTTAAGTCTGCATCAAATTGATAGGCATACAAGCCGTATCCAATGCCGGCGATGGCGAATACGGTTAGGATAATGATGATTAGTTTCCTCATTGTGTAGTCCTCCTATGTTGAAAGTTACACTGAATTTATACCCTTATTCGATGAAAAGAGAACATGGAGAACACTTGTTGATGGATTGAGGGAAAGAGTTAGGCCCTTTATGGTATACTATTGGCATTCATTATCGTAAGAATAGTAGGAGTGAACAACAGCAATGGATAAAAATCAATTAGCAATTCAATATATGGAACAAGGTAAAATGGAGGAAGCAGCAAAAATCTTTGGTGAAATGATAGAAGAAAATCCAAAAGATCCCATCGGCTATATCAATTTTGGAAATGTACTAGCATCCATGAATGATACAGAAAGAGCCATCAAGTTTTTCGAAAGAGCCATCGAGCTTGATCCGCAGGCAGCAACAGCGTATTACGGTCTAGGCGGCATTTATTATGATCAGGATGATTTGCTGAAGGCAAAGGATTGCTATGAGCAAGCCATCAAGAAAGGTCTGGAGTCAGCAGATACGATGTTCATGCTGGGGCTTTGTCTCTTGCATCTTGATCAGCCTCGATTGGCGCTGCCATACTTCCAGCGCAGCATTGAGCTGAATGAAACAGATGCGGAAGCAAAATTCCATTACGGATTGGCGCTTGCGGGGGCAGAAATGTATGATATGGCGATTGAGGCATGGAAAAAGACGCTCGAAGTGGATGAGAATCATGCTGATGCCTATTTTAATCTCGGTGTCGCTTATGGCGGGGTTAAGGGAGATGTGAATAAGGCAATTGAATTATTCGAAAAGGCGCTTGAGATCCAGCCGGACCATATGCTTGCGGCAAATGGATTGAAGCAAATGAAAGAATTAAGCTGAATGGGAGATGATGAAAGTGGAACAGGAGTCCTTTGTCTTTACGGACAATGACAAGCCTTTTATTAAAGGAACACACTTAGTCACCATCTTTCATAATGAACAAAATTTATACTCAGTAGCCCGCATAAGGGTAAAGGATACGAATATTCCATATGAAGAGAAAGAGGCTGTCATTACAGGCTATTTTCCCGCCCTTCATGAGGAAGAAATCTATACGTTTTACGGAAAGATGAAGGAGCATCCTAGATTCGGCCTTCAGTTCAATGTGGACAGCTTTAAGCGGGAGCTTCCTGAATCAAAGGATGGCATCATTGCTTATTTATCCGGTTCTATGTTTAAGGGAATTGGAAAAAAAACAGCCGAGCTGATTGTCGATAAGCTAGGGGAGAAGGCCATTTCTAAAATCCTGGCTAATCCGTCGGTCTTGGACCAGATTCCAAAGTTAAGCGGAGAGAAGGCAAAGGAATTATACGATACGCTAGCAGCAAATCAAGGTCTTGAGGAAATCATGATTTCCTTATCCGGCTTAGGATTTGGTCCCCAGCTGTCCATGAAAATCTACCAGGTGTACAAGCAGGATACGATCTCTATAATCGAATCCAATCCATATCAATTGGTCGAAACGATTGAAGGCATTGGCTTTGCGAAGGCAGATGAGATTGGGCAGACGCTCGGGCTTGGGGGAAGCCATCCATCCCGGATCAAGGCAGCGATTCTCTATATTCTGGACCGCTTCTGCATGCAGGACGGCCACACATATCTTGAGGCAGAACCTTTGCTGGTCGGAGTGAAGGAGCTCCTGGAGAAGAATCAGAAGGTCGAGATTACCTATGAGATGATAACGGATCAGATGGTCCAGCTTTCTGAAGAGGGCAAGCTGGTTGGGGAAGAACAGCGTTTCTATATTCCTTCCCTGTATTTCTCGGAAAAAGGCATCGTCACGAACCTAAAGCGAATCATGTCCCAGGAAGGCTATGAGGAGCAATTCCCTGAGGCGGAATTCCTGCTCGAGCTTGGCAAGCTTGAGGAACGGATTGGAATGGAGTATGCAGAGGAGCAAAAGGATGCTATCTTTAAGGCGCTTCACTCCCCCATGCTTATTTTGACCGGCGGACCTGGCACAGGGAAAACGACGGTCATTAAAGGAATTGTTGAGCTCTATGCCGAACTGCATGGTGTATCGCTCAATCCAAAAGATTATGACAAGGAGCATCCGTATCCTTTCGTGCTTGCTGCCCCAACCGGGCGCGCCGCCAAGCGCATGAAGGAATCAACGGGACTCCCTGCTGTCACGATTCATCGCCTTCTTGGTTGGAATGGGTCAGATGTGCAGCGGAGCGAGGATAATCCGATTCAGGGCAGGCTCTTAATTGTCGATGAGATGTCGATGGTCGATATATGGCTCGCCAATCACTTGTTTAAGTGCATTCCTGATGATATGCAAGTGATTCTCGTCGGGGATGAGGATCAATTGCCTTCTGTCGGTCCAGGACAGGTGCTGAAGGATTTGCTGGACTCGGCTGTTATCCCGGTGACCCGGCTTGAATCCATTTTCCGCCAAGAGGATGGTTCATCGATTATTCAGCTTGCCCATTCAATCAAGAAGGGACAGCTTCCAGCAGATATCCGTAAGCCTCAAAAGGATCGGTCCTTCTTTGCCTGCCAAACAAATCAGGTAGCTGACGTTATCAGGCAGGTGGTCATGAATGCCCGGAAGAAAGGCTTTGCCTCCAAAGATATTCAGGTGCTTGCCCCGATGTACCGAGGAAGTGCAGGCATTGATGCGCTGAATGTCTTGCTGCAAGAAATACTGAATGATAACCATGGAAAGAAAAAGCGGGAGCTCGCCTTTGGGGATAGTATTTACCGGGTTGGCGATAAAGTGCTTCAACTTGTCAACCAGCCGGAAAACGGTATCTTTAACGGAGATATGGGGGAGATCATCGCTATTATTTATGCAAAGGAAAATGAAGATAAGGTTGACCAAATCCATGTTTCCTTTGACGGAATTGAAGCGAAGTATACGCGGCAGGAATTAAATCAAATTACCCATGCTTATTGCTGCTCCATCCATAAATCACAAGGGAGCGAGTTCCCGATTGTTATCCTTCCTGTCGTCAAGAGCTATCATCGCATGCTGAGAAGAAATTTAATTTATACGGCTATCACACGCAGCAAGCAATTCCTCATCCTGTGCGGAGAGGAAGAAGCCTTACGCTATGGCGTCTCAAAAAGCGGAGAGGAAGAGCGAAAGACAACCTTGCTTGAGAAACTTAAAGAGGGGTTTGCAGCAGTAAAACCTTCTGACAGCCATTCCAATAATCAACAGCTGGCCGACCAAGGCGACATGCCGCTTAATGCGGAAGTGATGGCAGAAATGACGTATGAGGAGCGTCTTTTTGCGACCGATCCGATGATTGGAATGGAAAACGTTACACCTTATGATTTCATGACTTCTGGCTAAACTAGCAATTGCCGGACATTTTCTTGAATGTTTTTTCCAATAAAAGGGCATGCTGAAACCTAAGGACTGATTGAAAGAACGAGGTGAAGGTAATGATGAAATGCCCAAATTGCGCGAGCAAGGATATTGGAAAGATCGGGGTCAATCAATTCTATTGCTGGAATTGCTTTGTGGAGCTTTCCATCGGCAAGGGAGTCATGCATGTCCATCAAGTAGAAGAGGATGGATTGCTGAGCTCCTTAGATGACCTTTTCAGTGAAGATGACCGGCAAATAAGCCTATAATTTTTGGCGGACGAACCCGAGGTGATTGACGTATGAACCGTATGGTATCCTCAATGATTAGCTTTGGAGCGGGCATGGCCTTTGGCAATATGTCCAACGGCATGTACAGAAAACGCAAAAGGCAAATGAAACGATTCGTCAAACGACATATTTTATAAAGGCTTAGACTGCGGCATCATTCCTTAGGGAGCCGCAGTCTTTTTTTAAGTCTCTTTTTACATATTTTCTAGCTCGTTTAGAAGAATAGTAAAGAGGTGGGAACGATGAACATACAAGTGAAATGGTTTTACAGGCTAGGCTTCTTTCTGCTTTTATTTATTGTGCTGTTTGTCTTTTATTTGCTCAGGCCTATGTGGATGCCTGTTCTGCAAATTGCCATGACGGCAATCTCTCCCTTTTTATTCGGAGCGTTCATCAGTTATCTGCTTCACCCGCTTGTTGGCTATTTGCAAATTCGTGGAATGAACCGCGGTTTAGCAATCACGCTGCTTTATCTAGTTGTGTTTGGTTTGGCGGGTTATGGCATATATAAGGGAATCCCCATTTTTGTCGATCAATTGAACGATATCGCCGTTCGGGCCCCTGAGATGGCAGAATTATATCGAATGTATATTATGAAATTTCATACCCATACGACAGGCTGGCCATTTGGGCTGCATGACCGGCTTGAGTCAATCATCAATACGATGGAACTGAGACTTGGTGAATCAGTCAATGTGCTGGTTGAGGCTCTAAGCGGCTTGTCGGATGTATTGATCTTGATTGTCTTGATTCCAGTCATCTCCTTCTATTTATTAAAGGACAGCGAGCGGCTGCTTGAAAAAGGACTCCTGCTCATCCCTGAAAGAAAGCGGGAACAAACGAGGCGTTTCCTTACCGATGTCGACAGCTCTCTTGGTGGCTATATACGTGGACAGCTGCTTGTCTGTTTGATTATCGGGGCGAGTGCGGCGATCCTGTTTTACTTGTTCGGGATGAATTATCCGCTCTTGCTCAGCTTCATTATTGGCGTGACGAATGTGATTCCCTACTTTGGCCCTTTTATAGGAGCAGTGCCGGCCATTCTGGTTGCCTTAACGATTTCAGGCAGCATGGCAATTAAAGTTGCCTGCATCATTATTGTCCTTCAGTTTCTCGAGGGCAATGTTATATCGCCTATCGTCATGGGCAAGACATTGAAGCTGCATCCGCTGGTTATTATCTTTGCCCTGCTTGTCGGAGGGAAGGCGGCTGGAGTGGCTGGCTTGATTTTAGCCGTGCCAATCTTAGCTCTGGTTAAGGTCATGCTGGCCCATAGAAAATTATTAACGAATAAGGGATAAACTGCCCTCATTCGATTGACAAAGAAAAAAGGAATGACTATAATCCAAAATATAACGGAATTAACGAAAAAATGTTGATGGAACAAAGTATGTTTAAGCCCTTCAGCAACGTGCAGACATTTTTTGCACGAATTAGAGAGAAGTCTCCTTGGCTGGAAGAGACTTTTGAAGAAGAGAAACAGAAAGCTAGTCCGGAATGCAGGAAAAAACCTGCCGTTCAAACCGCGTTAAGGTTTCCGAGGTGGCGAGACTGAAGGTTTCGCAATCAGGGTGGTACCGCGAGTCAAGCTCTCGTCCCTGTTTATGGGGTTCGAGGGCTTTTTTGTGTACAATTTTAAGGAGGAAGAGAAAAATGAGGTATATGACAGGCGCAGAAATTCGCCAAATGTTTTTGGATTTCTTTCAAGAGAAAGGACATAGGATCGAACCGAGTGCATCCCTTGTACCGGTAGATGACCCAACGCTTCTTTGGATTAACTCTGGTGTTGCTACATTGAAGAAATATTTTGACGGCCGGGTCATTCCGGATAATCCGCGTATCACGAATGCACAGAAGTCTATTCGGACAAATGATATAGAGAATGTCGGGAAGACAGCCCGCCATCATACGTTCTTTGAAATGCTCGGCAATTTCTCCATCGGGGAATACTTCCGGGAAGATGCGATTAAGTGGGGATGGGAGCTTTTGACATCTGAACAGTGGTTCGCAATGCCAAAGGACAAGCTTTACATCACCTACTACCCAGCTGACACGGACTCCTATGATGTATGGAGAAGTCTTGGTGTGCCAGATGACCACCTAATTCCTCTTGAAGATAACTTCTGGGAAATCGGGGAAGGCCCGTCCGGCCCGGATACAGAAATTTTCTTCGATCGCGGTACAAAGTATGATCCTGAGAATATCGGAATCCGCATGATTGAAGAAGATATAGAAAATGACCGTTACATTGAAATCTGGAATATCGTCTTGTCCCAGTTCAATGCTAATCCGGAAATTCCGCGCAGTGAATATCCTGAGCTGCCGAAAAAGAACATTGATACAGGCATGGGCTTAGAGCGTATGGCGTCCATCTTCCAGGATGGAGAAACAAACTTTGATACGGATCTCTTCCTGCCAATCATTCATAAGACAGAAGAAATCTCCGGTCAGAAGTACCGTACTACTCGTGAGAAAGACGTTGCTTTCCGCGTGATTGCTGACCATATTCGTACGGTTGCCTTTGCAGTTGGAGACGGAGCCCTTCCATCTAATGAAGGACGCGGATACGTTCTTCGCAGATTGCTCCGTCGTGCCGTTCGTTTTGCGAAGAAAATCGGCATTAATAAGCCGTTCATGTATGAGTTAGTTCCTGTGGTGGCTGATATCATGGTTGATTACTATCCAGAAGTGAAGAAGAACCAAGACTTCATTGCTAAAGTTATCCGCAATGAGGAGGAACGTTTCCATGAGACGCTCCACGATGGTCTGGCAATTCTATCTGAGGTCATCCAAGGAGAGAAGAAGAAGGGCAGCGATACAATCAGCGGCTCCGATATTTTCCGTTTGTATGATACGTACGGGTTCCCGGTTGAATTGACAGAAGAATATGCTGAAGATGAAGGCATGAAAGTGGACCATGCTGGTTTTGAGAAAGAAATGGAGGCACAGCGTTCACGTGCCCGTGCAGCTCGCCAGGATGTTGATTCCATGCAGGTTCAAAGCGGAATCCTAGGCGACATCAAAGTTGATAGCGAGTTCATCGGCTATGACCAGCTTGAATGTAAGGCAAGTGTCAGCGTCATCATCAAAAACGGTGAAAGAGCGGAAGATGCGATGGCTGGTGAAGAGGTACAAATCATCTTCGACCGTACGCCATTCTAC
Organism: Gracilibacillus sp. Marseille-QA3620; assembly: GCF_054950035.1. NCBI lineage: Bacteria > Bacillati > Bacillota > Bacilli > Caryophanales > Bacillaceae > Gracilibacillus > Gracilibacillus sp. Marseille-QA3620. Next base: position 3,162,448 of record NZ_CM143102.1, on the reverse strand, counting down.
GCTGAAAGCGGCGGACAAATTGCTGACAGAGGTTTCTTTGAGAACGATGATTTACGTATCTTCATCAAGGATGTTCAAAAAGCGCCTAATGGCCAAAACCTTCACACAGCCGTTGTTGAATATGGATTGTTGAAGGAAGGGACAACTGGAAAGGCCCAGGTAGATGCGGCTAACCGCAGCAAAATCACGAAAAACCATACGGCTACACACTTGCTTCACCAAGCACTGAAGGATGTGCTCGGCACACATGTTAACCAAGCAGGTTCCCTTGTTCAGCCTGACCGTCTTCGTTTTGACTTCTCTCATTTCGGTCAAGTGACAGCAGAGGAGCTTGAAAGAATTGAGCAAATTGTTAACGATAAGATTTGGAAAAATATCGATGTATCCATCTCAAATAAAGCAATTGCTGAAGCAAAAGCGATGGGTGCGATGGCTCTCTTCGGTGAGAAATACGGAGATATCGTTCGCGTCGTTCAAGTTGGCGATTACAGCTTAGAATTGTGCGGCGGCTGCCATGTGCCAAACACTTCTGCCATTGGCTTGTTCAAGATTGTTTCTGAATCTGGTATCGGCGCAGGAACAAGACGGATTGAAGCTGTGACAGGTGAGGCAGCTTACCAGCAGCTGACAGAGCAAATCAGCATTTTGCGCGAAGCGGCGGCAAAGGTTAAAGCCAATCCTAAGGACCTTCCAGGGAAGATTGATTCTTTGCTTGGAGAGGTAAAGGATCTTCAGAAGGAAAATGAATCCTTGGCTGCGAAGCTATCCAATATTGAAGCAGGCAATATTCAATCCAAAGCTGAAACAATTAATGGGGTAACGGTTTTATCTGCAAAGGTTCAAGCGCAGGATATGAACAATTTACGTAATATGGCTGATGACTTGAAGCAGAAGCTTGGTTCTTCCGTTATTGTTCTCGGTAGTGTACAAGGCGACAAGGTTAACTTGATTGCTGCTGTAACGAAGGATTTAGTGGATGAGGGCTATCATGCAGGCAAGATCATTAAGGAAGTGGCCACACGCTGCGGCGGAGGAGGCGGCGGCCGTCCAGATATGGCGCAGGCTGGCGGTAAGAATCCAAATGAATTGGATGCTGCTCTTGCAGCCGTGAAAGAACTGGTTGAAGCGCACTAATAGATGGGATGAGAAGGGCAGGGAATACCTGCCCTCTCGCTTTCCATTTCTAGCAAGTGGTGGTATGTTAGACATATGGACGGTAAACAATAAGCTTGGTTCTTGACGTTTATAATCAGGTTCAATTAGTGTACAATGTGTAAGGAACGATGAATAGCTTGTTCTCAAATAGGAAGCGGGGTGCAAAGATGAGTTCATTTGATAAGACAATGAAATTTAATTTTCCAGATGATTCCTTCGAGCATGATGTTAGCGAGGTCCTCATGGAAGTGTACAATGCTCTGAATGAAAAAGGCTATAATCCGATCAATCAAATTGTCGGTTATTTGCTATCGGGAGACCCGGCTTATATTCCGCGCCATAAAGATGCGCGTAATCTCATTCGCAAGCTTGAGCGTGATGAGATTATTGAAGAATTAGTTAAATCGTATTTAAAGCATCATCGTGAGGGATAAGAATGAGAATAGTCGGTCTGGATGTTGGCTCAAAGACCGTGGGTGTGGCCATTAGTGACGAGATGGGATGGACAGCCCAGGGCTTGGAGACCATTGCCATTGATGAAGAGAAGAATCAACTTGGGCTGAAGCGGCTTGATGAGGTGCTGAAACCGTATAAAGTGGACAAGTTTGTGGTTGGCTTGCCGAAGAATATGAACGGAACCATTGGTCCAAGAGGCGAAGCAAGCAAGCATTATGCTGAGAAGCTTGAGAAACGCTACAAAGTGCCTGTTGTCTTGTGGGATGAGCGATTAACGACAATGGCTGCTGAACGCGTGCTTTTGGATGCAGACGTCAGCCGCAAGAAACGCAAGAAAGTGATTGATAAGATGGCGGCTGTCTTGATTCTGCAAGGTTTTCTGGACAGCGGGAAGCTTTAATTAAACTAGAGGTGATTGAAATGGAAGAAAACATGATTACAATTATTGATGAAGAAGGCAATGAGCAATTACATGAGATTTTGCTTACATTTGAATTAGATGATTACGATAAACAATATGTTGTATTTGCTCCAGTAGGAACAGATGATGATGAAGATTTAATTCATGTTGCTTCTTATATCCCGGATGAAAGCGGAGAAGTCGGCACATTGAACGATATTGAAGATGATGAAGAATGGGCGATGGTTGAAGAAGTCATCAATACATTCTTTGAAGATGAAGAAGAATAAGCTTCTTTTTTATGGCTCTTCCGATCAAGGGTGATCGGAAGAGTTTTTTTGTTATTTACTGCAAAGAATGGCGAAATATGCGAATATAATAAAGGAAGAACGGGATTTTTTTTACAAATTTCTTGTAATTTCATTGACAGGTTCCGGTATATTTTGCAATAAATAAAGAGGGCAATTCGAGTCATGGGGAAATGCCTTATTGAAGGGGGCAGCTAAATGAGTGAAGATAAACAAGAATGGAAGAGCGAGATGAAAATGAAGCTTTTAGAAAGACAGAGTGAAGCGAAGGTAGTCAGAAAAATCGTACTGATATCCTTAGCTGTGTTTATTGCCATCGTGATTGTGGGCGCGGCAGCTGGTTATTTCTACATTTCATCAGCTTTAAAGCCGGTTGATCCGGATAATAAGGAAACCGTTAAGGTTCAGATACCAATTGGATCTGGGGTTTCGACCATCTCTTCCATATTGGAGGAGAACGGGATCATAAAAAATGCACAAATCTTTAAATACTATATCAAGTTTAACAATGAGGCAGGATTCCAAGCAGGAAATTATAATTTATCACCATCCATGACCTTGGATGAAATAATTGACATGATCAAGAATGGGAAGGTTGCAGAAACCTATAAGATTACCATTCCAGAAGGACGGGACCTAGAAGAAATTGCTGCCGTTATCGGCAAAACGCTCGGTATAAAGTCGAAGGAAGTCCTTGATGTGATGAATGATAAGAAATTTATCAACAGCATGATGAAGGGGTACCCGGATCTGCTTACGGATGAAATCTTTGATAAGAATATCCGCTATCCGCTAGAAGGTTATTTCTACCCGGCGACTTACTACATCTATGAGGAGGAGCCTTCTCTTGAATCTGTCCTTAGCATGATGATTAAGAAGACGAATGAAGTCATCGCTAAATATGAAGAAGCAATGGGAGATGACTGGACTGTCCATGAACTCCTCACCATGGCCTCCTTAATTGAAGAGGAAGCAACTGAGCAGGCCGATCGAGATAAGATTTCAGCTGTCTTCAGGAACCGGATGGAAATTGATATGATGCTTCAGACTGACCCTACCGTCCTATATGCGCTCGGTGAACATAAAGACCGTGTGACCTATAAGGATTTGGAGGTCGATTCACCGTATAACCTCTACCGAAACAAAGGATTGACACCGGGGCCGATTTCCAATGCAGGAGAAACATCTATTGCCGCTGCGCTCAATCCAGCTGACATTAAGGATTTGTATTTCTTAGCAACTCCTTCCGGTGAAGTACTCTTTAATGAAACATTGGAAGAGCATAATAAGGATAAGGCAAAGCATATTACGAATAATTAGCATTATTTGGGGGAAGGATTGTTAAGAAGAAACATTTCCCTTCCCCAACCTATCTATGCTAAAATAGTCGAAGTGTAAAATTACGACACGAATGTAAGAAAGCCATTTTAGGCTTTCTCATTTTTTTGGGATAAAGGAAGTTTAAGGATTTGGAGGAATCAGGATGAATGAGAATCTCGACCGCTATCTGGAAGCTCATGCCCCGATGCGTAATGATCTTCTAATGGAAATGGAAGCTTATGCGAAAGCTAATGGTGTACCGATTATGGAATTATCGGGGATGGAGCCGCTTCTGCAGATTCTAAAAATCCAAAAACCGCAAAATATATTAGAGATTGGTACGGCGATAGGCTATTCCGCCTTGAGAATGGCTCATGCATTGCCGAATGCAGCCATCGTGACAATTGAACGTGATGAAGAACGTTTAGGCAGAGCCCATGAATATATCAAAAGAGCCGGTATGGGAGACCGTATTTCCGTCATTGAGGGAGATGCCCTTGAAACCGAGGAGCTTGTCTCTCAGAAAGGACCGTTTGACTGCCTGTTTATTGATGCAGCAAAGGGACAATATCAGCGCTTCTTTGAAATGTATGAAAAATATCTTGTCCCAGGAGGGATTATCTTCACGGATAACGTACTCTTTAAGGGACTGGTCGCGGAGGATTTGGAATCCATCGAATCCAAGCGAACAAGGAATCTTGTGAAGAAGATTAAAGGATACAATGAATGGCTAATCTCAAACGAAGATTATGAGACAGTTATTCTCCCAGTTGGAGATGGATTAGCCATCAGCATGAAAAAGGGGGATTCGGCATGAAAAAGCCTGAACTTTTAGTAACGCCAACACAGATAGAAGATATCGAACCGTTAATGGAGGCAGGTGCAGATGCATTTGTCATCGGGGAACAACGATACGGGCTAAGGCTTGCTGGAGAATTTAATCGTGAGGCTGTGAAAGCTGCTATTGAGATTGCCCATAAGGGCGGCAGGAAGGTATATGTGGCGATGAACGCCATCTTTCATAATGAAAAGGTTGATGAGCTTTCAGATTACTTACGTTTCCTTGCTGAGGCAGGAGCAGACGCGGTCCTTTTCGGGGATCCGGCTGTCTTAATGGCAGCACGGGAAGCAGCGCCGAATATGCCGCTGCACTGGAATACAGAAACAACAGCAACAAACTGGTTCACATGCAATTATTGGGGGCAGAAGGGGGCTAAACGGGCTGTGTTAGCTCGTGAAATCAATATGGATGCCATTGTTGAAACAAAGGAGCATGCAGAGGTTGAAATTGAAGTGCAAGTGCACGGAATGACGGCTATGTTCCAATCCAAACGCCGCCTGATTGGCAATTACTTTAATTATCAGGGCAGAAATATGAAGGTAGATGACTTAGAAGCAGATGGGCATCTTTTCCTCCATGACCCTGAACGGAATACGAAGTATCCAATCTTTGAAGATGAGAATGGAACACATATCATGAGTCCGAATGATATCTGCATCATTGATGAGCTCATGGAAATGGTAGAAGCAGGCGTTGATTCCTTCAAGATTGATGGAGTTCTCAAGAAGCCTGAATACCTCATCGGGGTGACCAAGCTTTACCGCAAGGCAATTGACCTTTGCGCAGAGGATCCTGATGCCTATGAGGATGTAAAAGACAGCCTGCTTGAAGAGGCAGAAAGCCTGCAGCCTGAAAACAGAATGTTAGATACGGGATTCTTCTTTAAGGAGACAGTTTATTAACAAGGAAATGGGGGAAGACCAAATGTCCGTTATGGAGAAGCAAATATCAAAAGTGGTAGATGGAAAACGCATCATCGTGAAGAAACCGGAATTACTGGCTCCTGCCGGTAACCTTGAAAAATTAAAAATTGCTGTCCGTTATGGGGCAGATGCCGTCTTTATCGGCGGACAGGAATATGGTCTGCGCTCAAATGCGGGTAACTTCTCGATTGCTGAAATGAAGGAAGGCGTAGACTTTGCGAATCAATACGGTGCAAAGATTTATGTAACAACAAATATCTTTGCTCATAATGAAAATATTCCAGGTCTTGAAGAATATTTGAAAGATATCGAATCCGCAGGTGTGACAGGTATTATCGTCGCGGATCCGCTCATTATTGAAACGTGTAAGAAGGCAGCGCCGAAGCTAGAGATACATTTGAGTACACAGCAATCTCTCTCCAACTGGAAGGCTGTTCAGTTCTGGAAGGAGGAGGGCCTGGACCGTGTCGTGCTTGCACGTGAAACGAGCGGAGATGAGATTCGCGAGATGAAGGAAAAGGTCGACATTGAGATTGAAACTTTTATTCACGGGGCAATGTGTATAGCCTATTCCGGCCGATGCACCCTCTCCAATCATATGACGGCCCGTGATTCAAACCGCGGCGGCTGCTGTCAGTCCTGCCGCTGGGATTATGATCTATATGCAGAAACAGAGAAAGGAGAGAAGCCGTTATTCGAGGAAGGGGACTCGCCATTTGCCATGAGTCCGAAAGACCTTACGCTTGTTCAGTCCATCCCGCGTATGATTGAAATGGGTATTGACAGCTTGAAAATTGAAGGGCGGATGAAATCCATCCACTATATCGCAACAGTTGTCAGCGTTTATCGCAAGGTTATTGACGCTTATTGTGCTGACCCGGACAATTTCGTCTTCAAGCAGGAATGGACCCAGGAATTGGACAAATGCGCCAACCGTGAAACGGCACCGGCTTTCTTTGAAGGCGTACCAAGCTATAAAGAGCAAATGTTTGGCAATCATAGCAAACAAACGACATATGATTTCGCCGGGCTTGTCTTATCGTATGATGAAGACACATCCATGGTAACACTACAACAACGAAACTATTTCAAACCGGGGGACGAGATTGAATTCTTCGGCCCGCACATCGATAACTTTAAGCAAATTGTCGGGACGATCTGGGATGAGGAAGGCAATGAGCTTGATGCTGCCAGACACCCATTAATGATTGTTCGTTTGAAGGTCGATAAACCGGTTCATCCATATGATATGATGAGAAAGGGGAATTAATCCATTATGACTAAACCGATTGTCATCGGGGTTGCTGGAGGCTCGGGTTCAGGGAAAACGAGTGTAACGAAGGCGATTTATGAGAAATTTAAAGGCCATTCCATTATGATTTTGGAACAGGACTATTACTATAAAGACCAAAGCCATCTCCCATTTGAGGAGCGCTTAAAAACAAACTATGATCATCCGCTTGCATTTGATAATGATCTTCTTCTTGAGCATATCAATAAATTGCTTAATTATGAGAGCATTGACAAGCCGGTCTATGATTATGCGATGCACACACGATCTGAGGAAGTAATCCATGTCGAGCCGAAGGATGTTATCATCCTTGAAGGAATCCTTGTCCTTGAAGATGAGCGCCTTCGTGATATAATGGACATCAAATTGTTTGTTGACACTGATGCCGACCTCCGTATTATCCGCCGTATGATGCGTGATATTAAGGAGAGAGGACGCTCCATTGATTCTGTCATTGAGCAATACACTTCTGTCGTGCGTCCAATGCATAATCAATTTATTGAGCCGACAAAGCGGTATGCTGATGTCATCATTCCTGAAGGCGGTCATAACTTTGTTGCAATTGATTTAATGGTGACGAAGATTCAAACGATACTAGAACAAAAGTCTATGTTATAGAACTTTCGGATTATTGTTGATTTTTTCTAATATTTTCCACATAAAAATGAACAATTTTATAAATAATTTGATAAAATCAATAGACAAATCCTGAAAAACCCACTAAGCTAACAAAGAGAGCTTTTGCGCGTTTGATTTTCAAACGCGCAATTAATATACCATCAGGTATATACATATAAACACGGTGAATATATATACATGTATCACCAGAAGCTTACTTTGCTGCATGGTGAAAGTACAGAAGGAGTGAATTTTCTTGGCAATTGAAAAAGTATTTCCTATGACTAAAGAGGGAAAAGAGAAGCTTGAGAAAGAACTAGAACACTTAAAAACAGTTAAACGTAAAGAAGTGGTTGAACGTATCAAGATTGCCCGCAGTTTCGGTGACCTTTCTGAGAACTCCGAATATGATTCCGCAAAAGAAGAACAAGCATTTGTGGAAGGCAGAATCACAACCATTGAAAATATGATTCGTAATGCCCAGATTATCGACAGCGAAGCGGCGCAGGATGGAGTCGTAACACTTGGAAAATCTGTCACTTTCAAAGAATTGCCTGACGGCGAGGAAGAAACATACACAATCGTAGGTTCTGCAGAGGCAGATCCATTTGAATATAAAATCTCCAATGATTCTCCGATTGCCCGCACTCTAATGGGCAAAAAGCCTGGCGACAAAGTTACTGTTGCCACTCCAGGCGGAGACATGGAAGTTGTGATTGTTTCTGTCCAATAAGGATTGTAATGACTATGAATGAACTGCCTTTTCGGCTGCATATCCTGCGGCCGATTGGCAGTTCTTTTTCTTTTTTCTGACAATTATGTGTTTGAAATGAATCTCTGCTGCCAACAATAGGACAGAGGTGTCCGAATATGAAAAAGAGAATCCTTTTTACAGCGGTCTCCATCCTGCTCGCAATGGGTTTATGTATCGCCAAATTAGTCGAGATTCAATTAGTGAAAACAAAGGATTATTCAAAGCATGGAATCAACTTACTGGAAAAAAGCGTTCAGCAGCGGATTGATGAAATTTCTCTTGATGATGGGAGGGGCGGCTTTCTTGACCGTAATGGGAAACCGATATCCTATCAGGAGAGAGCTGTCCTTGTGATGTTTCCATTTGTGAGACATTTAGATTGGCCAAAAGAAGAGCTTGCCGCGATTGTCGGCTTGGATGTACGGCAGCTTGAACAAAAGCTGCAGAAAGCAGATGAACCGTTTATCCTTGAGGACAAGAAAATATTTGAGCTTAGTGACAGTCAAATCAAAGAAATTAATGATTTACATATTCCAGGTATCATAGCGGTCAAAAAGCGGTTTGCCGAAGACCGGGCGATGGCCGGACATTTACTGGGTACTTTAACGCTGGATAAAGAAGTAATTGACTCCGCTCATACAGCTGGACAGGATTTTGACAGTACTGATTATCGAACAAAGGTTGGCAGCTCAGGTCTAGAGAAGGCCTTCCAGCTCTTTTTGAAGGGGAATGGGTCTAAACGTCTTCTTTATCACAAAGCGGCTAACGGATTGCCTCTTTTTGGGGTTGATGTCCGGTATCTAGATACAAGCGGAACAGGAGAAAGAGTTAATATACAAACCACTATTGACCGTGATATACAAAGACTGGCAGAGGAGACGGCCAAGAATCATCATATGAAAAAGGGCGGGATTGTCATTCTTGATATTCAAACGAATGATCTCCTAGCCATGGTCTCTATGCCTGAGCAAAATGATAAGGACATTCATGCTCAGGGCAATATGAATCAAATGCTACTGCCGCAAACACCTGGCTCCATCTTCAAGACAGTCATCGCTGCCGCAGCGATGGAAGAGGGGATTCCCCTTGAGGGCAGAATCTTTAATGGCAATCTTGATCACTTGGGGCGGGAAGTTGATGGCCAAACAGGAAGAAGACTTGGTGAAGTGACCTTTGAGCAAGGCTTTGCATTAAGCTCCAACCAGGTATTTGGGGTACTAGGCAAAGAACTTGCTGAAAAGGATCCAGAAATGATCGAACGCTATGCAGGTAAGCTCGGATTAATAGACTTGAATGGATGGACGGGAAGCGTCTTTCGTACCCCTGTCCTCCATCAGCTGCCGGAGGAGCGGAAGGGCACGGTCTGGAAGGATACCGCTATGAAGGAGGATCCTAATTACGTGGCGAATACATCTATAGGGCAATTGGATGTGAAGGTAACTCCGCTTGCCGCTGCAAATATGATGGCCACAATTGCGAGGGGAGGAGAAAGGATGATGGTGCGGGCGGCCTTAAAGGCGGTGGATGATAATGGGCTTACGATTGCTCATTTTAAACAGCAGCCGGGGCAGAAAAACGTGGTTTCTTCTGTGACTGCAGCAAAGCTTCAGTCATTGCTCCGAGGTGTGGTTACCGAAGAAGGACCGCTTGCGACAGCCGGGATGTTGAGATCAGCTAAATATGAGGTTGCCGGAAAAAGTGGAACGGCAGAGGTTGGGGAGAAGGAAAGCAAGCTGTATAATAAATGGTTTGCCGGTTATTTTCCATTTCGGGAACCAAAGTACGCCATGGTGGTCGTTAATTTGGAAACAGGCGGGCAGTCGGCTTCCATTAGCTCGCTTTATCTGGAGATAGTCAATGGAATCTATCAAATACATACAGACGGAGAGAATAATTTACAAAAGATTGAATAACTTTTAGGACAAAGAAATCCATGATAAAATAATGGGTATTCCAATATAAGCGAGGAGGAAGAGGTTATGGCAAAGGATCGTTATTCCTCACGCGTTGCAAAGCGCAAAGATAAAAAGGTCAATAAAGTCTATAATATTTTAATAACTGTTGTTGTACTTTTGATTGTCGTGGTCGGTGCAGTTATTTTCACCGGTGGAAATGACGATAAAACCACCAGCAATGATCCACAAACATCATCAGATACAGCAAATAACAGCAACAGCAATGATAATAATGACGCCGCATCCAAGGAGGATGAGGATAGCGCTGCAACCGATTCTGAAGATGATCAAGCAAATAAGGAAGAGTCGGATGAAGAGAAAGAAAGCGACGCTGACAAAGAGACATCTGATGACAAGGATTCCGCTGATGCAGAGGACGAAAAGAAGGAATCTGAAATTAAAGAGGAAACACCTTCAGACAGCAATGTAGAGGAAGCTTATTCAGACTCAGCCTGGGAGCCTGTCGGCACTGAGCAAAGCGGCGACCATGTAACCCAGTATGAAAAAGGGTCTGTTGACTGGCAGGAAATGGAGAAAGCTCTTGCCTATGGTGCAGGTATTAGTCAGGAAGGCATGAATGTGTACTGGCTCGGTAACGGGGGGTCGCCTGATACAGCTGTCGGAACCATCAGTCCAAGTGATAATTCTTCCACTTACCGTGTTTATATCCAATGGGTAGATGGTGAAGGATGGAAACCGACCAAGGTAGAAAAGCTAAAGACGAACGATAAGAATTAATGCTTCTGCGTGCCGGGTTTCCCGAGGGTTGGAAACTCGGCTTTTTGCATGGCAGAATAAACAGGAGGAAAAGCTCGGATGGAATTCTCATTAGATTTGATTGAAGATAAGATTGAAATCTTTGAAGCATCAAGCCCTAAAGCACTCGAGAGGCAAATAGAGGAACAGATTGACCATAATAAAGCCATCATGCTGACCGTCCATACGGTATCCTACCAAATTTATACGAGTCCCGAAGGCAAGCCAACATATTCGGCAGCAGTCCATTTTAAACTGAAGAAATTTTAATGATTACATAGAATAAAAGGAGAGATTAGATTATGAAGATTGCCATCATCGGCGCAATGGAAGAAGAAGTTGCGGTTTTACGCGAGAATATTGAAGAGAGTGAATCGGTGGTTATTGCTAACACGGAATACACATCTGGCAAAATGTTTGGAACGGATGTTGTTCTGCTTAAATCAGGCATCGGTAAAGTGAATGCCGCAATGGGAACAGCGGTCTTATTAGAAAAGTTCAAACCTGATTTCATCATTAATACCGGGTCTGCAGGAGGATATAATCCTGAATTGAATGTTGGAGATATTGTCATTTCCACAGAGGTAAGGCATCATGATGTGGATGTAACAGCTTTTGGCTATGAATATGGACAAGTACCAAGACTTCCGGTTGGTTTCGTTGCAGATGAGAAGCTTGTGGAGCTCGCATCAGGGATTGCCGCTGGAATTGAAGGCGTCCAGGCAGGAAAAGGACTGATTGTGACAGGCGATGTGTTCATGTCAGATCCTGTACGTGCTGATTTTGTCAGAGGACAGTTCCCTGAGCTTCAAGCAGTAGAAATGGAGGCGGCAGCGATTGCCCAAGTAGCCTACCAATTTGGCGTTCCTTTTGTGGTTACACGTGCATTAAGCGACATTGCCGGAAAAGAGAGTGATGTCTCCTTTGAACAATTCCTAGACAAGGCAGCACGCCATTCAGCGCATATAGCGATGCAAATGGTCAAGGCATTAGGGAAATAAGATTCTCACTTGGCAGGTTTGTCATTAATTGCTTGTTAGGCAACAACACTCTTCATGATAAGATTGTTTTAGCGTTTATGTGGAGAGGAGCTTTGGCTATGAAAGCGAAGGTCGAAGATTACAAACGATTTGCGGTCACGCTCTTGATAATCAGCTTTTTCTTCTTCACCGGCTCCGTCCTGCCGAAAGAAGGCGTAAGCATATCATCGAGAGAGATTCTTGTTGCATCAGCAACTGTCGCATTATTCGGGTCCGCAGCGTTTTTTGGATTATCTGCTAAATATCAAAAGAAAGCAGATGAAGAAGAATACTAACCAATACCCAATGAGTCCACATATAAAGTGGCCTTATTGGGTATTTTTTTATGGTTTGCTGGGTATAGTGGTACAAGTGCCTGTTTTTATAGAAGTATCAAAAAGTTTTCATTTACCTATTTACTTAGCAGAAATCATTGGATATAATTTACATGTAAATAATTTCTATGGGAGGTCGAACACAATGACTGTCTTAACTCAAATGGTTCAAATCAAACCTAACAAGTTCATATGGCAAGTTCGGCCGATGGTTTAGGCATTTCACACGGATTTAATATTCGTATGTATACAAATAAACCGCAGTGCTGAATGATGCTCTGCGGCTTTTTACGCTTTCAAAACATAAGAAGTCTGAGGGACAGGTGTGCCCTTTTGGAAACCGCAGAGTAAATCTGCGGTTTTTTGTGCGAAAGCGGCTAGGAACCGAAAAGGAGGAGTTCATGATGATTGTTAAGGCTGGTAAGGGAATTTTAACGAAGGAATCTAAAAATACGGGAGGTGAATACACATGAGGATCAATATGATTTTGTTTACCATTACGGTTCAAACAAATAGGCTCTCACGCGGGGAATATATCGAGATGAAAGCCGCCAAAAACGACATGCTTGATTGCAAAGCAAACTCGTTCACCAGGTTGTTCTAATGCCAATGTGAAATAAAAAAGAAAGAAGGGGTTAATCATGAAAAAAACATTGCAGTTCCGCCAAACATTTATTGGAGGTATAAGGATGGTGCGTAAATGCGACTACAGGAGGTGAAAATACATGAGGATCAATATGATTTTGTTTACCATTACGATTCAACCAAATAAGCTTTCTCGCGGGGAATATATCGAGATGAAGGCTGCCAAAAACGACATGCTTGATTGCAAAGCAAACTCGTTCTCCAGGTTGTTCTAATGCCAAAGTGAAATAAAAAAGAAAGAAGGGGTTAATCATGAAAAAAATCATTGCAGTTCCGCCAAACATTTATTGGAGGTATAAGGATGGTGCGTAAATGCGACTACAGGAGGTGAAAATACATGAGGATCAATATGATTTTATTTACCATTACGGTTCAAACCAATAGGCTCTCACGCGGGGAATATATCGAGATGAAGGCTGCCAAAAACGACATGCTTGATTGCAAAGCAAACTCGTTCTCCAGGTTGTTCTAATGCCAATGTGAAATAAAAAAGAAAGAAGGGGTTAATCATGAAAAAAATCATTGCCGTTATTCAGTCAAAAATTTATTGGACTTATAAGGATAGTGCGTAAAGGCTGTACTCGGTTAATCATGGCAATGAGGAGACGTCTTTTGAACCTTTAAACATGAGAGAGAGAATAAGGCGGACCAGTTCCGTCTTATCTATAAAAAAAGCTCTGTTACTCTTAAGTGTGGATTTTCGCTGCAGGTTTAAAAACATAAGGCGGTCGGAGCTAATCATCCGGGAGTTAACAGCTTGAAATATTAACGCGGTATTTCTACATCCAATGTTCACCTTTAAGCGAGCCATAAAAATAAAAAACTTATGCCCAATCTGAGCATAAGTTTTTTATTTACTTAGGCGGCGGACCATAATAGCCTCCTCCCCAGAAGACCCAGAAGCCAAAGATGATCAGCAGAATGAATAAGATAACCCAGATAGCATATCCTGCTCCGAATCCTCCGCCGCAAGGAGGCGGTGGACAGTAGCCTGGCCCAAATCCGGGACCGCCGAATCCATAAGGGTACATAATATCCCCTCCTTATATTTGATTATTGGCAATATATGTCTTGTGCGGAAGAAAAGATTGGGCTGATGCCCGAGTTTTAGTTATTTTCATCAGTACATGCAAGGCAGGGTTCCTTCTGTCATACATATCTTAGTAGGCGACCTGGTTGAATACAGGAAGGAGATGATTCGTTTGACAGGGTTATTGGCAGCTTTCGGATACTTCGTCAAGGAATTGATTTTTCTCGTTTCATATGTCAAGAATAACGCCTTCCCACAGCCATTGTCGGCTAGTGAGGAGAAAGCATGCCTTGAAAAGATGGCTCAGGGAGATGCTGAAGCAAGAAATCTCCTGATTGAGCATAATTTGCGGCTTGTCGCCCATATTGTGAAGAAATTCGAGAATACAGGGGAGGACACGGAGGATTTAATCTCCATTGGCACAATTGGCTTAATTAAGGCCATTGAGTCCTATTCATCTGGAAAAGGAACAAAATTAGCTACATATGCGGCTCGCTGCATAGAGAATGAAATATTGATGCATCTGAGAGTCATCAAGAAGACGAAAAAGGATGTATCGCTTCATGATCCTATCGGACAGGATAAGGAGGGAAATGAGATTTCCTTGCTCGATATCCTGAAATCTGAATCTGAGGATGTCATTGACACCATACAGCTTAATATGGAGCTCGAGAAGGTGAAGAAGTACATTGATGTCCTGGATGATCGGGAAAAGGAAGTCATCGTCGGGCGCTTTGGACTTGATTTAAAGAAGGAGAAGACCCAGCGGGAGATTGCGAAGGAATTAGGCATTTCGAGAAGCTATGTTTCCAGAATAGAAAAACGTGCTTTAATGAAAATGTTTCATGAATTCTACCGGGCTGAGAAAGAAAGAAGAAAGCAAAAATAGCACACAAACGGACAAAACTACCTGTCCGTTTTTCTTGCGTTCAAGGAAATAATACGAGTACGTCGCAAGGAAGACGATTGAGGTGGTTTAGTTTGAACAAGATGGAGTCCTTATATGGACGTTTCTCAAGGAAGGTCATTAACCATTCGAAGGCGATTCTCGTTCTATGGGGATTGATTTTTATCGGAAGCCTGCTGCTTACCCCTGTCTTTTTCAGCCGATTAACTCCGCCGCAGCTTGTTGTGGAAGGGTCCCCTTCATATATGGCTGAGAAACTGTGGGAGAAGGAATTTGCTGGTCAAATAGAGGAACAGGCAATACTTGTATTTCATTCAGATCGCTATGTGATGGAGTCACCGATCTATAAACAAACAGTCGATAAGGTATTGCGGAAGGTCGGGGTACTCCATGGGGTTTACCAGATTGTCTCTCCATATGATGAGCTGTCATTGACAGCCGTTCCTTATTCGACCGACGGACATACAAGCTATGCGGTCCTCTTACTGGAGGCAGATGGAAAAGCTGCATTGAAAATCAGCGGTGAAATAAAGAAAATCCTTGCTGAGAATAAGGGCTTGGAGATGTATTTAACAGGGAAGACGGCTGCCGTTCAGGACTTATCTGCTATGGTCAAAAAGGATTTAACACAGGCGGAGAGAACCGCGCTGCCGGTTGTGCTCATTATCCTGCTTTTTGTCTTTGGCTCAGTTACAGCAGCCCTTATTCCTATCCTGCTCGGTATTGCTGGTGTATTTATTTCATTTGGAATACTAGCTCTCCTTGGAATCGAAAATATAGATATGTTTGTCCCGAGTGTCGTCAGTATGATTGGCCTTGGGCTCGGTATTGATTATTCCTTATTCATACTGATGAGATATAAGGAGGAGTGCCGGACCGCTTCCCGGGCAGAAGCACTCGTGAGATCAATGGCCACAAGCGGTAAATCGGTCATTATGTCGGGGCTGACGGTCATGTCCTCTCTTGCCGGTCTCCTGTTAATCAAAGCCAGTCTTTTCTTTAATATCGCGATAGGCACCTTTATGACAATTGGTGTTCTGCTTGCCTTATCCGTGACCTTTTTGCCTGCCCTTTTGCATATACTTGGTGGCCGCATTGATTATCTGCCAATTCGAAGAAAAAAGAGATATGAGCAAAGGCATAGGCTGTACAGGTGGACAAAGCATATTATGGCAAAGCCGGGCCTTTATTTAGGGGGAAGCCTGTTCCTCCTTTTTATCATGATGCTGCCAGCCTTCAGTTTGCATTTGAAGACAGATATTAGTGATAAGGCGTTGGAAGAGTATTCATCTGGGAAAGGAAATGCCTTGCTAGAAAAGAACATTTCATCCGGAATTTATGCACCTGTTTATTTCATCTATCAATCGGAGGAAGGTCAATTGACAGATGTGGACCTTGATAGGATGGCGCAGATGACAGCTGAATTAAAGGGTGAATCAAGTGTGGCAAATGTCATTTCGGTCACTGATATCCTGATGGACCTAATGGGAGTTGTGAGTGCGGAAGGACTGCAGGAGCTGGCAGCTATGGCGGATGATCAAGGGATGTTTTCTATGCTGGTGAATAAGGACTTGAGCATGTCTCCAATTATGATTACGTTAAAGAATGCTCCAGATGACCCAGCTTCCGTTCAGTTTATCAAAACCTTACGGGAGAGATACGGGGAAGAAATGATGCATAACAAGGTTTATATCGGCGGTATGGCCTCCATGATTGCCGATATTCATCGCGAAACGATGAACAAGACGCCAGCTGCCGCGTGCTTAATATTAGCGATATCCTTTTTGCTGCTGACACGGGCTTTCCGGAGTCTGCTCATCCCATTGAAAGCTATTGCACTGAATTTGGTTTGTATCCTCGCATCTATTGGAGCGGCTGTTCTCGTCTTTCAATATGGATGGGGAGAGCAGCTGTTTTCATTTGAAGCTACTGGCTATGTGCAGTCCTATTTGCCTGTCTTATCCTTTGCAATCCTATTTGGCCTTTCAATGGACTACGAGGTCTTTTTGGTGAGCAGGATTCGGGAGGAAAGAGAGCGGGGCATGCTGGAAGAAGAAGCAATTGCGAAAGGGATTGAATATACTGGTCCATTCATCACGCAGGCAGCGTTGATCATGATGGTTGTGTTCCTTGCCTTTTTGTTCACTCATATGCTTGAAGTTAAGCAGCTCGGCTTCATGCTTTTTGTTGCTGTCCTGCTCGATGCAACCATCATCCGGCTGATTCTTGTGCCAATTATGCTGAAGTTGATGGGAAAATGGAATTGGTGGATTCCGAAAAGGCGAGAAAGCTGAGATGGAAATTTTACTTTCCTTCAGCTCAAAGGAATAGTACACTGTAAGAAGAAAAGCACCCAGGGACTTAGTTGGGTGTTTTTGTTTTTTGTTTTTATGTGTATTGTTGATAAAAATATAGTATATTTAACTTTCAGCAGAGTATAAAAGCTAGGGAAGCGGAAGGTAATTAGTTGAACAGCTATTCACTAGTAGATGGTATAGTGGAAGCTTGTGATGTCATAAAAAGAAATATGGGTGGAAAAAGTGAAGGAAAAGCTTTATCAATCATTAATTGAATTGACGAATGGAAGATGGACTTCTTCTTTATTAAGAAGATTTGCCTTGTCACCTGCGAGCAAAAGAATCATACCCTCGTTTGCGAAGCAGTATAAAATAAATGTAGAGGAAATGGACAGGCCGCTCGAGGAGTACGAAAGCCTCCATGATTTCTTCACGCGAAAGCTGATGGAGGGAGCCCGTCCAATTGATCAGGGACAAGCCTCCATTGCAAGCCCCGTTGATGCTGTATTAGAGGATATGGGCTCTATTGCGAACGATGCCACCTTTCGTGTGAAAGGTAAACTCTACTCGATAGAAGAGATGCTCGGCGGGAAAAGCGAAGTAGAGAGATACTTAGATGGGCAATATATGGTGCTGTATTTAAGCCCGAGTCATTACCATCGTATACACTCGCCTGTTGATGGTACTGTTATCCGTAAGCAGACGCTTGGCAGTAAATCCTATCCGGTCAATCGTTATGGAATGACGCTTGGCAAATCTCCGCTATCTAAGAATTACCGTGAAATTACGGAAATAGAGTATAAAGGCGGAAGACTTGCTCTCATCAAGGTCGGTGCCATGTTCGTGAACACAATAGAAAGGACACATACGGGGGATACTCTTCTTAAAGGAGAAGAAATCGGGTATTTTTCCTTTGGCTCCACCGTTGTGCTTCTTTTTGAAAAAGGGACGTTCAAAGCTGCGCCGTTTGAGACACCTGCTGCAGTTCGTGCAGGAGAAACGCTTGGAACCTGCCAGTTAAGGCATTGAATCATCTGCCTGAAAGAGGCTTATAACGAAAGCTAGGAAACATGGAGCCCTGGTAACCAGGGCTTTTTTATGGATGAGGTCTCTTTTCTATAATCTGGCTCGTAAGGATCTTCGGTCAATTTCACGTTCGATAAGGCGGATGAAATCTTTGCTAAGGCCTAAGTCTCTTGCTTTGTAATAGGATTCAATTAATAGGGCGTCTGATAGTTTCTGCATATTGGCGCCTTAGGCGGCTTCACCTCCGATATAGTGTTCTAACAGGGGTTCGGCTATCATATAGTAGTATGTTAAGTGATTGTATCCTTAATTTAACAAATTCAAAACGATGGAACAACCGTTCTCTTATCCACAAGTTAACGTGAATAACTTGTGGGTAAAATGTGAGTATTCATATAATTTAGCCGGCCAGCCCATAAAAGCGGGCGCTTGTGTAAGTGTGCATCATGTGAATAAACTTATCCACAGGCTGAAAAAACGCGGAGGGGTGTCGAAACATTTCTTATTTCGACAATATATTTGACATGAAAAGTCAAGAAGCCTATGACAGAAGCGGTTTTATCCGTTATGATGAATAACAGCGATTAATGAATGATAGAGGTGTTTATTGTGTTGAAATCATTTTTGCCTGCTCAGCATGTGAAGAGCATATATGAAATCAATCCCCAGGATTTAAAGAATAAAGGGATCAAAGGGATTATAACTGATTTAGATAATACCCTTGTGGAGTGGGACAGGCCGCTTGCGACCCCGGAGCTAATCACATGGTTTGAGGAAATGAAGCGCAATGATATTAAAGTGACCATCGTGTCAAATAATAAAGAGGTGCGAGTGAAAGCCTTTGCTGATCCGCTCAACATCCCATTTATCTTTCGCGCGAGAAAACCGATGACAAAGGCATTTAAGCATGCGGTTGAGCTGATGGGTATTCAAAAGGAACAAGCAGTCGTTATTGGCGACCAGCTTTTGACTGATGTGTTCGGCGGCAACCGGAGCGGGTTCCATACTATCTTGGTTGTGCCAGTTGCACAGACAGACGGATGGGCAACGAAATTGAATCGGAGAATTGAACGCAGAATTTTGGCGTGGTTCCGAAAAAATGGACAATTAACGTGGGAGGACTAGAATTGACTAAAGAAGAAATCAGCTGTATCGGCTGTGGAGTGACCATACAGACGGAGGACAAGAATAAAATCGGTTATGCACCGGCATCATCCTTGGAAAAAGACCAAGTAATCTGCCAGCGCTGTTTCCGATTAAAGCATTATAATGAAGTGCAGGATGTCTCCTTGACAGATGACGATTTCCTGAAAATCTTGAATGGAATCGGGCAGAAGGATGCCTTGATCGTTAAGCTAGTTGATATATTCGACTTTAATGGAAGCTGGCTGCCGGGCTTGCAGCGCTTTGTCGGCAATAATCCGGTCGTGTTGATTGGAAACAAAAGTGATCTGCTTCCTAAATCCGTCAAACAGAAAAAGCTGATTGACTGGATGAAGGGAATGGCAAAGGAATGGGGCTTACATCCAGTTGACGTGATGCTTGTGAGCGGTGCCAAGGGCTATGGAATTGAGGACGCAATGCAGCGTATTGATGAACTGCGTGAGGGTCGTGATGTATATGTCGTTGGCTGTACCAATGTCGGTAAATCCACCTTTATTAATCGGATCATTAAGCAGGGAAGCGGAGAAGACAATGTTATCACAACCTCTCATTTCCCAGGGACAACATTGGATATCATTGAAATTCCGCTTGATGATGAGAGGGCATTAATTGATACCCCGGGAATCATTAATCATCATCAAATGGCTCATTTTGTCGGGAAGCAAGATTTAAAAACTATTACGCCGAAGAAGGAAATCAAGCCGAGAGTATTCCAATTGAATGCCGGCCAGACCCTTTTCTTTGGGGGCTTAGCTCGTTTTGATTTCGTTCGTGGAGAGCGGAATTCATTTACATGTTATTTATCCAATGAGCTTGATATCCACCGCACAAAGCTCGAGAAAGCGGATGATTTATATGAAAAGCATGCTGGAGAGCTGCTTGTGCCTCCGGGACCTAAAGAGATAAAGGAATTCCCGCCGCTTGTCGGTCAGGAATTCTCCATTAAAGAGGGGAAAACAGATATCGTGTTCTCAGGACTTGGCTGGGTAACAGTCAATCAGCCGGGAGCCATCGTTAAAGCATACGTACCGAAGGGAGTACAGGTGAGCATTCGCAAATCATTAATCTAAGGGGAAGATTCAAATGAAGAAGCTGTATGGGGTGCTGGGCAATCCGATTGAACATTCAATGTCACCATTGATTCACAATGATGCATTTAAGCAGAACGGCATAGAAGGAGAATATTTGCCGTTTCTGGTTGAAGAGGAGGCCCTTAAAGAAGCGGTCAACGGGTTAAAGGCAATTGGAGCAGGCGGTTTCAATATTACGGTTCCGTTCAAGGAGAATGTCATACCGTATTTAGATGAACTTGATCCGTTTGCTAAGGAAGTGGGAGCCGTCAATACGGCCGTTATTAAAGATGGCATCATCAAGGGTTACAACACCGATGGTCCTGGCTTTGTCAAAGCCATTGCCCCGCTTCTTGCCAATCAATTTGCCGGGAGAAACGTCCTCATTATAGGAGGCGGAGGTGCTGCACGGGGCATTTACTGCGCGATGGCGAAAACGGGCATTGCTCAAATGGATATCGCAAACAGAACGCTATCCTCAGCCGAAAGAATCGTGGCGGATTGCCATAACGGCATCA
The DNA here is from genome assembly GCF_054950035.1 of Gracilibacillus sp. Marseille-QA3620. Taxonomy (NCBI): domain Bacteria; kingdom Bacillati; phylum Bacillota; class Bacilli; order Caryophanales; family Bacillaceae; genus Gracilibacillus; species Gracilibacillus sp. Marseille-QA3620. Next base: position 3,141,660 of record NZ_CM143102.1, on the reverse strand, counting down.
GTTCTGCTGTGTTAAGCCTGGTGGATGCGGAAAAGGCTCTTGCTAATTATGACCTCATCATTCAAACGACTTCGGTTGGGCTTTCTTCATTACATGAATCTCCCATCTCTTTATTGGGAATAAAAGAAAAGACAGTTGTCTGTGATATTATATACAACCCGCTCAAAACGGCATTCTTGCGTGAAGCGGAAGAAAATGGCGCTATTATCCAAACAGGGGTAGAGATGTTTGTGCAGCAGGGAGCACTTGCCTTTGAACTGTGGACAGGCATCAAGCCGGATGTAGAGCGGATGAAAGAATTAGTGTTAGTGAAATTAGGAGGATAACCATGTTAACAGGTAAACAAAAAAGATTCTTGCGTTCAAAGGCGCATACACTCCAGCCGATTTTCCAAGTAGGAAAAGGCGGGGTAAATGACAATATGATCAAACAAATCGGAGAAGCGCTTGAAGTGAGAGAGCTCATCAAAATCAGCATCCTGCAAAACTGTGAGGAAGACCGCGATACGGTGGCGGAAGAGCTTTCAAAAGGAGCAAGAGCTGAACTTGTACAAATCATCGGAAACACAATTGTGTTGTACAAAGAATCAAGGGAAAATAAACAAATCATTCTTCCTTCATAATTTACGCTGTAAAGAAGGGTGGATATCCATGAAGAAAGTTGGTATTTTAGGCGGGACGTTTGACCCGCCTCACATCGGTCATTTAATTGTGGCAGAAGGGATTCGAGAGGCGCTTGAACTAGATGAAATACGCTTTTTGCCCAATCACATCCCTCCCCATAAGACGAAGACATCGACGACGAATCAAGAAAGGCTGGATATGCTCCAGTTGTCCACCAAGGGGAATCCGTTCTTTCGTATTGATACGATTGAATGGGAACGGGAGGGTCCCTCCTATACGATTGATACCATTAAGCTGTTGAAGGTGAGGGAGCCGGATTCAGAATGGTATTTCATTATTGGGGCAGATATGATTGAATACTTGCCGAAATGGAAGCAGGTCGATGAGCTGGCACAGTTAGTTCACTTTACGGGCGTTAAGAGACCAGGCTACCAAGAAAAAACGGATTATCCTGTCACGATGGCAGATATACCAGAGATCTCTATTTCCTCCTCTCTTATTCGTTCGAGAATTAAAGAGGGGAAATCCATCAAATATTTAGTCCCTGAAGAGGTCAAGCTATATATTGAGGAGAATCGTTTATATGGATAAAATGGATAAAACAAAAGCACTTGAATTAGTCAGACAGCAATTGCCTGAGAAACGCTATATCCATACTTTAGGAGTTGTTAAAAGCGCTAAAGAGCTTGCACAGCGCTATGGAGTGGATGCTGATAAAGCAGAGCTGGCCGCTATTTATCATGATTATGCTAAGTATCGTCCGCTGGATGAAATGGAACAAATCATTAAGGATTATCATCTGCCGGCAGAACTGCTTACAGCCAACACCGAGCTATGGCATGCCCCTGTTGGAGCAGTGCTTGTCCACGAGGAAGCGGGAGTAGAGGATGAAGAAATTCTATCAGCGATCCGCTACCACACTTCAGGACGCACGGGAATGACGGAATTGGAGAAAATAATTTATTTAGCAGATTATATAGAGCCAGGGAGGAGTTTCCCGGGTGTAGATGAAGTGAGGGCTATTGCCGAACAGAGTTTGGATGATGCCGTGATGAAGGCGATAGGCAATACGATTGCCTTTCTGATTTCAAAGCAGCAGATGATCTATCCGGATACCTTCCATGCCTATAATGATTTTGCTATGCACAAGGGAGGAAACAACAAGTGAGTGAAAAAGAGTTATTGCATATTGCAGCAAAAGCTGCTGATGATAAACGAGCAGAGGATATGATCGTGCTAGACATGAAGGGTATCTCTCTCGTATCTGATTATTTTATTATTTGTCACGGTAATTCTGACAAGCAAGTTCAGGCCATTGCCCGTGAAATGAAAGAAAAAGTGGAAGAAGCAGGCTTTGAGGTACGCAAGATGGAAGGCTTCGATGAAGCTCGCTGGGTATTGGTGGATATGGGGGATGTCGTGGCACATATCTTCCATAAAGATGATCGTTCTTACTACAAGCTGGAGCGCCTATGGGGAGATGCTCCATCTGTATCCGCACAGGAATTGAATCTATGAGCTATCAGAATTTCGCCTATTTCTACGATAATTTGATGAAGGAGGCCCCATACGATGACTGGGTGGACTTTGTCAAAGAAATTGCAGAAAAGTACCCTTTAAGCGGGCGGAACATTCTTGATGTAGGCTGCGGAACCGGTGAATTAGCGACCCGCCTTAGTAAAGAGGGCTTTGAACTGACAGGAGTCGACCTATCAGAGGAAATGCTTGAAGTCGCTATGGCGAAGGCTTTTGATGAGGGCGTTTCCATTCATTATTTCCATCAAGATATGAGGGAGCTTTCCGGTCTTGGCCAGTATGATTTGGTCTTAATCTTCTGTGATTCTCTAAATTATCTTGATGGAGAGGAAGATATCAAGAAGACATTCGCCAGGGTTGGTACCCATCTAAAGGAGGACGGACTATTCTTATTTGATGTCCATTCTATTCACAAGATGGCCACCCTTTTCAATGATCAGGTATATGCGGATAATGGCGATGATGTCAGCTTTATCTGGAATGCTTGGAAAGGGGATGAACCCCACAGTGTTCATCATGAGCTGACCTTCTTCATGTATGACGAACAAATGGATGCATATGTCCGATTTGATGAGGATCATGATCAGCGTACATACCCAGTGGAAGACTATGTGAAATGGCTGGATGAGAGCGGCTTTGAATGCTTGGAGATTGCCGGTGATTTCCATCAGGCATCAGTTGATGAAGCAGAAAGAATATTCTTTGTGTGCCGAATGAAATAATAAAATAAATACAAGCGGCTGTCCTTTATGTCAGGTAATTCAAGATATAAAGGACAGCCTTTTTCAATTGGTGTCCTATCCTCCTGTCTAGAGTTAGAAATAAATGTCACTATTTTAAACTGCACTTTAAAATAGTTCGGCTTTTTCTATTTAGTTTAGTTCTGTTGAAGATGAATATTGTTATTAGAATACCGGTGATTTTCGTTGCAGGCGGTTGACTTCTTGCTTAGTTTAATAAAAATTCAATGCATCATTCGGTTTTGGATACAGCTAATTTAGTCATGTCCCAGGCTATTTTAATTATTTTCTCAAAAGGAATCCTCATGGAGGCCGTTTATTATGAAGTGTCGAACATAAAAAACGGCTAAAAGAGCCGCTCAGAAAAAATTTTAAAACAGAAGAAGGATATCTCTTTTTTTCATGGAATTACATTAATAGTAAGGCACCCCAAACTGCTCCTCAACTTCCCCGACATCCTCCTCGAATTTCTTCTCTGTTGCTTCAAACAATCGCTTAAACACACCCTCTAATTCCTCATCGAGTACCTTGATGCCCTCTCCAGTGATTCCTCCTTTAACACATACCTTCTCCTGAAGTGCGGGCAGCGTAAAATGCTGCTGATTCAATAGTTCGCCAAGACCAATTAACATGGATTGAGTCAGCTCTGTGGCCTGCTCCTTATTGATTCCCGTATGTAGAACGGCTGCATCAATGAAGCTTCTGGCAAGATAGCTGAAGAAAGCGGGTCCGCAGCTGACGATATCAGATGTTACTCTTGTATACCGGGTCTCGATTTGAAGCGGCCTTGAGAAACTTGAGGCTAAATCGTGCAATAGCTGCTGCCATTTCTCTGTGCATGATTCCCCAAAGGTTAGAATAGAGGCACCTGACAGCGCTCGATTTGTAATAGACGGAATGAGTCGTGCACAAGAGCAGCGTACGGTTTTCTCTAGCTGTCTTGGTGAGAGAGGGCTTGTGATTGTGACCAGGCATTGCTCTCGGGTTAAATGCGGTTCCATGATTTCCAGTAATGGATGCATTTCGTGAGGTTTGACGCAAAGGAAGATTAAATCTGCGCTTTTGGCTGTTTCGACACTTGAGCTGGCAATTGAAATGCCAGGATACTTTTCCTTTAAAACGGCTGCTTTAAAGGGAGTCCGGTTGTTGATCATTACTTGCTCCTGATTCAAGAAGCCTGAAGTAATTAGGCTTTCGACCAGTATGGTTCCCATATTCCCTGTCCCAATGATGCCGGTAATCATGTTTCATCTCCTCCTAAATGAATAGGCCATATCCATTATTTCTTATCAAAATATATGCAAATACAGACATTATATGAATCGGCAGGTGAAAGTTATGAATAGACAAATCAATGAATTTTGGCAAAGGCAGAAAAAGCCGCTTGTCATGGCGGCTGTATTGCTTGGCTTCACATTCATCTTCTTTATTCGGACGGATGAGGAGGCAGCGGTTAAGAATGATAAGGTTGAATGGTCAGAGAATGTGGAGACCATTCAACTGGATGCGGCGGAAAAGAAGCTGGAAAAGGAAGAGCCGCTAGTACTTAAAGTGGATATTAAAGGGGCGGTCAAAAAGCCAGGTGTGTATGAGTTTGCTCAAGGTGACCGGGTAACTGATGTCATTGGGATGGCGGGAGGTCTGACAAAAGCTGCTGACAGCACACAGGTTAACATGGCACAGCTTGTGGAAGATGAAATGGTCGTTTATATCCCTAAAGCTGGTGAGGATGTCCAAGCAAGTCAAATCTCCTCCGGCGGGACAGGGGGAGCGGGAGCGGCCGGCAGCCTCATAAATATTAATAAGGCCTCCCTTGAAGAATTACAGGAGCTGCCGGGAATTGGGCCGAGCAAGGCGGCCGCCATCATAGCGAAAAGAGAGGAATTAGGATCCTTTGGATCGATTGACGATTTGAAGCTTGTTACAGGCATTGGGGATAAAACGTTCGAAAAGTTAAAAGATTTAATTGCGAGCTAAACCAGCAAAAAGGGTTGTCTCAAGCAAAGTTTTCTTGTTAAATTGTAAGCAAGACAGAAGAAAGTGAGGGACATACATGGAGCGTATTTCCTGGGATCAATATTTTATGGCTCAAAGCCATTTGCTTGCTTTACGTAGTACTTGCACGCGTCTGATGGTTGGAGCGACCATCGTACGTGATAACCGAATCATTGCCGGGGGATATAATGGCTCAATCGCCGGAGGTGTCCATTGTGTGGATGAGGGATGCTATGTGATAGACAATCATTGCGTACGCACCATCCATGCAGAAATGAATGCCTTGCTGCAATGCGCTAAATTCGGCGTACCCGTTGATGGAGCAGAAATCTATGTGACGCATTTTCCTTGCCTTCAGTGCTGTAAGGCATTAATTCAAGCAGGTATTAAGACGATTTACTATGCAGAGGCTTATAAGAACCACCCCTATGCGGAGGAATTGTTTGAGCAGGCAGGAGTGAAGGTCATTCAAGTAAATGTCGACCCGAAATGGGTAGATTTTCATGACACGAAGAAAGCAGAGCTTGTGACAGAATTGATTGATAAGCTCCGTATTTCAGGTGCCTCTGAGCAGGAGATTGCGGAGTATTGGCAAAAGGCAAATGATTTGTTCCCGGCACTGGATTAACACATATGAACAGCCGGTTCATCTATCATATGGCTGTAACGGCTGCACTTGGCGTTACAGCCCCTCTTTATCCTTATCGTTATTTATTCTCTTTTATCCTCTTGTATTTTCTATTCCTATCCATTTGTTTTCCCTTTATCTATTTGATGATTCTTATTTTCTTTTTCACCTTATCAACGGGGTATGTTTATTGTGTGGACCGATTGAATGTCAGTGAATTAAGCGGGAAGGAAACAACCTTCAGTCTGCAATTTCTCGGGATGCCTAAGCGGGATGGGGACCGTCTCAACGGTTTTGCCCGGTTGGAATCGGGAGAAAGATTATGGGTCACCTATACGATCAAAAGCTTTGAGGAGGCACGTTTCCTTGATGAGAGTATTCTTTCGGGAAGAAGCTTTAAGGCATCAGGGGAATTAACCTTGCCATCTGCCCCGACGATTGAGAACGGGTTTGATTTCAGCACCTATCTACGTTATAAGCAAGCCTTTTTTATTCTGGAGATAAATAAGATGGATGTGTTGGATACGGGAAGGGAGGGGTTTGTGACTAAGCTTTCACAGCTGAGAGAGAGGGAAATCAAGCGAATCCGGGCGGTTTATCCGGAACCTGCTGGCAGTTTCACCGAAGCCTTACTATTCGGTGAACAGGAGCAGCTGCCGAAGGATCTGTATGATCAGTTTCAACAGCTTGGCATCGTCCATATTCTAGCGTTATCGGGCGCGCAGGTTGGTCTTGTTGCGGCATTTTTCTTTTATATGTGCATTCGCCTTGGCTTCTCCCGTTCCAGAGCTGCATTGCTTGTGGCAGCCGTTCTCCCCCTTTATGCCGTTATGACCGGGCTCTCTCCTTCTATTATTAGGGCAGCCGCTATGGCCGTTCTCTTCTTTTCCGGACAAGCCATTGGTGTTCGCCTTTCGGCTGAAAAGGCATTGACGATTTGTTTTATTCTTTATTTGATTATCGATCCGTATCAGCTCTTTCAAGCTGGATTTCAATTGTCGTTCGTGCTGACCTATGCCCTTGTTCTCTCCTCAAACCTCTACCGAAATAAAGGCTCTCTTTCCCTTTTGTTTCTAATGACAGCAATTTGTCAGGCAGCTTCTTTGCCTATAGTTGTTTTTCATTTCTATGAGGTGTCCCTCATTGGTTTTCTTTCCAATCTTCTCTTTGTTCCTTTGTTTTCTTTTTTGTTATTTCCTGCAACGATGATTGTATATGGGGTTGTTTTGCTGGGATTTCTTAAGGAACCGGCTATGGGATTCCTCAATGGATTGTATCAATTGCTTGAGAAGACTGCGTCTATAATGGCGGATCTTCCTTTTGCTGTACTTTTATTTGGAAAGCCGTCAGTGATGATTATGGCCGCAGCTGTCCTGGCCATTTTAATCTTCCTTTCCCATTGGGAACGCAGATTACGTCGAGTCTGGATGAGCGGTCTGTGCCTTGCTGCTGTTCTTTTCTATCAGTATCATTATGCATTCTTTTCAGATGAAGGGGAGGTGACATTTGTTGATATCGGGCAAGGGGATGCCACCTTGATTCAATTGCCGTATGGCAGAGGAGTCTATTTAATTGATGCTGGCGGTACCATGACTTTTCAAAAAGAGAAGTGGGCACAGCGTGAGGAGGAATATGACCCGGGAGAGGCTATTCTTGTTCCCTTTTTAAAGAGCAAGGGAATCAAGCATATCGATAAATTCATCGTCACTCATGCGGATCAGGATCATATTGGCGGAGGGGCTGCTATCCTCCAGTCGTTTCATGTACAGGAGATGGTCATTCCCTTTGAGCAAAGGGAGAATTTCAAAGGATTGCGTGCCACCATGCTGGCCGTTAGGCAGCAGATACCTATTATAGAGGTACACAGAGGGATGGGCTGGAGAAGGGATGATGCTGAATTCAACATCCTGCATCCTTCGGGTAAGGAAGAGGAGAAAAATGAATCCTCTATTGTTATTAAAGCCTTTATTGGCGGGCTTGACTGGCTATTCGTCGGGGATTTGGGGCACAGCGGAGAGAATACGTTGATGAATCATAGACTATTCCTTAAGGCGGATATTTTAAAAGTTGGGCATCACGGGAGCAAGAATTCGAGTTCTGAAGAATTCATTCGAGCGGTAAGTCCGGTATCGGCCATCCTATCAGCTGGAAGGAATAATCGATTTGGGCATCCGCATCAGGAAGTGATCGATACTCTTCAAGCTGAAGGAATCAAAGTGTACCGAACCGATCGGCAAGGGAGCATCAGCTATCGATTTTTTGGGAAAGAAACTGGCACGCTTTTGACCTATCCTCCATAGTATGAAGCATGCGAATGACCCGCTAAATAAAAAAACGGCCTAATGGGCCGCCGTGATAACTGCATATGAAAAATTGTTAGCCGCCGATTAGCTGGATGACTACGGCGATAATAAACATGGTTGCGAAAAATCCAAATGAAACGACGAACCCCACGATGGAATCTGAGACATCATTCGTTTTTGATTGGACATTCTTTTCAAACTCGTTCATCAATCCACCCCCCTGACCTCTATACAAGTATAGAACAAATAGTCAAAAAAATCCACAATCACCATATTTTTATCAAATTTTTACAGAATTTCGGAATGAGGCGGTAGAATCTCTGCAAACTAAGCGCTTTTTCGCTTTCTTGTTAGGTATCCCGGGTCCGGCAAGAAGGCGTTAATATATATTTCAGGAGGCCGGAGTGTTCCGGTTCTCCTGCAACCACTTGTCAAATATGGTCGCTATCGATTAGGATGAAAGAAGCATATTATAGTTAGAGGCGATAATTTTGGTCACTGATTTGTGGAATTCAATTAAAAGCGGACGATTCAGCCCGGTTTATTTGTTATATGGAGAGGAAGAATACTTCATTAAAGAGACGAAGAGGCTCATATGTGAGCATGCATTGGCAGATGAGGATGCGGAATTCAATCTTGCTTCCATTGATCTAGAGGAAACACCGGTGGAAGTAGCGATTGAGGAGATGGAAACCTTGCCATTCATGGGTGAGCGTCGTGTTGTAATTTTAAATAGCCCATCCTTCTTGACAGCTGAGCGCAAAAAGGACAAGGTGGAGCATGACTTGAAACGGCTTGAAGCCTATTTGTCGAATCCTTCACCAACGACGGTTGCGGTCTTTGTTGCGCCCTATCCTAAATTGGACGAGCGTAAGAAGATTACGAAAGAATTGAAACGGAATGCGGCAGTGCTAGAATCAAAACCGTTATATGAGAGAGATTTGGCCAAGTGGATTGCCAATCACTCGAAAGCGCTAGGGGTCACGATTACCCAGGATGGCATTGAGACACTTCTCGCTCTTACCGGCAATCATTTAATGATGGCTGTGACAGAGCTTGAGAAGCTTGCGCTTTATGCGGCTAATGAGCAAGTAATTGATGGGGCGATGGTCGATAAGCTTGTGCCGAAGAACTTCGATCAGAATGTATTCGATCTCGTTGATTACATTTTGAATGGCCAAAAGCAAAAGGCGGTTGAGCTTTATAAGGAGCTGTTGATCCTAAAGGAAGAGCCAATTCGTATACTTGCTGCGATTGCCCGGCAGTATCGTATCATTTTACAGGTCAAGAAGCTCAGTTCGCAAGGATATGGACAAATGCAAATTGCGTCGAAATTGAAGATGAGCCCGTATCCGGTAAAGCTGGCGATGAAACGAATCAATGATTTCTCGGAAAAGAGCCTTCTCCGGGCACTTGGTCAGCTGGCAGAGCTTGATTACCGGATGAAGACTGGATTAGGAGATAAAGAAATACAACTGGAATTATTCATATTACAATCATGAAAAAGAAGGAATCCCTCTGCATTTTGCTGGAGGGATTCCTTCTTTTTTAAAGCTTGGTAACATTGAAATTATCCTGCAGAAGGAGCCAGTTTTGCGGAAAGGAGAGCCCTAGCTTCCAATAACTGACCCCGCGTAAATCAAGCTCCTTGACGAGATTAAACTTTGCCTGGATAGAACGGGCGTCCTCAAACCAGACCTCATGCTGCTGACCATCCTCATCAGTGTACCTGAAAAACGGTGCCTGGGCTGTGTAATCATACTTAATATCCACCTTGTACTGCCTGGCAATCGCAATCGCCTGCTGCGGGGAGACGGCTTTGGCGACAGATCCTTTTACAAAGGGAAGAGTCCAATCATAGCCATATAAATTCTGCCCCATCATCACTTTTCTTGAGGGGATCTCTGATATAGCATAGGTGAGAACGCGACGAACAGGCCCAATCGGGGAGACTGCCTGTGCCGGCCCTCCGCTGTAGCCCCATTCATATGTCATAATCAGTACCCAATCGACCGCCGCCCCCTGTGCTTTGTAGTCATGGCCCTCATACCAGGAACCCTTCTGCCCGGCACTTGTCTTCGGGGCAAGAGCAATGGATACTTGCCAGCCTTCCTTGGAAAATCGGGCTTTTGCCCTTCTAAGAAAGGAAGTATAGGCATTTCGGTCACTTGCCTTTAGGTTTTCGAAGTCAAAGTGAATATCTCGAAAACCAATTTTTCTCGCTGTTTCGGTAATTTGGTCGAATAACACATTCTGAAGATCCTCGTTATTAAGAATCTGACTAGCTAGGTCGCCGCTGAAGCCGTCGTTCTCAAGATTGGTTACGACCATGACAAGGACGGCGCCTGAATTACTCGCGATTGCCGGAAAATCATCCAGCAAGGGGGCTTTCAGGTTGCCGTCTCGCAATACCCTGTAGCTAAATGGAGATAAGTAGGTTAAGTAGGGAGCGGCTATCCGGGATTCCTGCTCGAGATTCTCAGAGACTGTTGTCCCCCTAGGTTCAACATAGGCATTGAATTGAGCATATCGTTTTGGACTTGGGGGGATATATAGCCGTAATCCCTCTTTAAGGGGTTCATCTATTGAGAGATTATTCGCATCTGCGATTTCCTGAGGAGCTACACCAAACATCCTTCCGATGCTTGAGAGAGTTTCCCCGGGCTGCACCCAATGATACCTGCCGGTGATGGGGATAACGAGTGCCTGACCGATGACGAGCTCATTTGGTGCTTGCAGAACATTTGAGGAAATGATTTGATTGGCGCTTATATTATAGGCCTGAGCTATGGAATAAATGCTTTCTCCTTGTCTGACTACATGGATTTGCATAGCGTCTCTTCCTTTCCTGCACAATCCTTTTTCATCAATGTATGATTTAAAGGAGAGGTTCAGAATAGAAAGTATGCATATGGAGGATGAGGGAGAAAGAAAAAGCCATGGTTTAAGGGAGGTTGGGCAAACATCCGATAAACCATGGCCTGCGATAAAAAAAACGACCCTAAAAAGGGTGCGTTTCATTAAGCGTTAAGTTTGTTCACTTTTTTCATAAGACGAGATTTTTTGCGGGCAGCAGCGTTTTTGCTGATTAAGCCTTTAGTTGCAGCCTTATCTAGTCCTTTAACAGCAGCTACGATTGATTCGTTAGCAGCAGTTGCATCGTTCAAAGCGATAGCAGCTTCTACTTTCTTAACGTTTGTACGTACAGCTGATTTTTGAGCGATATTATGAGCTCTAGCAGCTTCGCTAGTTTTAACACGTTTGATAGCGGATTTAATATTTGCCATTTGTTTCACCTCCAGAATCCGAATTATGTCAACTCGATATTCTTATCAATTAACATTCGCAACATATGATATTCTATCAAAATGTATTTCTTAATGCAATACTCAAGATGGAGCAAAATAAAAATTGCTTACGGAATAGCGGATTTTACTGTTAAGTTTCCCATCTTTACATTGAGTTTATGCGGGTTGGCTGATGTTTGCAAGCTGGGTATCTTTTTTTGGGGTGAAAATGCAATTCTGACTTGGCGAAAGAATGAGACCCTCTTAATCAGGCAATCCTATTAGGAAAAGAATGTCGAAGGGGGTAATTTGTTTGAATAAGGAACTGGACTTATCCCAGTACGCTGTCCGAACGGATCTGGCTGTTGAGGCAAGAGAATTGCTGGTTGAAGAGGTGGAGGATACCTCAAAGATTGCCGGCGTCATTCTAAAGGAAAAAGAAATTGACGGAATCGAGCTTTCTTATGTGGAGATCACAGAGGAAGGGGAGAAAGAGGTCGGGAAGAAGCCGGGCTTTTATATCACAATGGAAATGCAAGGGATTCGGGAGCAGGATTCCAAGCTGCAAAGGCGGGTAGAGGCAGTTTTTGCGAAGCAGCTGGGATATATCCTGAAGAGGATCGGACTTTCAGCTGATGATTCCTGTCTTGTTGTTGGGCTTGGGAATTGGCATGTTACGCCGGATGCACTTGGACCGTCAGTTATTGAGAACCTTATCGTTACCCGTCATTTATTTGAATATCAGCCGACTGCCGTTTCGAAAGGTTTCAGGCCTGTAAGTGCCATCTCTCCTGGGGTAATGGGACTGACAGGAATTGAGACGAGCGATATTATCAAGGGAATAGTCGAAAAAACGAATCCGGCTTTCATTATTGCGATTGACGCACTTGCGGCCCGCTCCATCGACCGGGTCAATACAACCATCCAAATAACGGATACAGGCATCCACCCAGGATCTGGTGTTGGCAATAAGCGGAAGGAATTAAGCAAAGAAACACTTGGCATACCTGTCATTTCAGTCGGTATTCCTACCGTGGTGGATGCGGTAACGATCACAGCTGATACGATTGATTATATATTGAAGCATTTTGGCCGTGAATTGAAGGAAGGGGACAGGCCGTCAAGAGCACTCGCTCCGGCGGGTATGACCTTTGGCGAGAAGAAAAAACTCAATGAAGATGATCTTCCAGAAGAGGAGCATCGCAAAACCTTCCTCGGCATCATCGGAACGTTGCCGGAGGAGGAGAAGAGAAGACTCATTCATGAAGTGCTTTCCCCGCTTGGCCATAATTTGATGGTAACGCCGAAGGAAGTGGATGTCTTTATTGAGGATATGGCCAATCTAGTAGCGAATGGTCTGAATGCGGCCCTGCATCAAGCGGTTGATCAGGATAACGCTGGATATTACACACACTAAATAGAAACAGTGGTTCTAGCAACTCTATCAGAGCATACAATTTACTAGAATGCTCCTGAAAGGGTGGAACCATGAAACGGACAAAGTCTAATCTGATAATTGCATTGCAAGCAGCCACCATTATTCGGTTTCTTTTCTATTTTGCCGGTGCCATGATCGTCCTGTTTTTATTCATTGGGCTGTTGACTGCTTTGAAGCCTGAATACCGGGTTTCATCTAATTCATTAAATGAAGCAACGAAACAAATGGCTGGCAAGACACTATACAAGCATCTCATGAAAGGGAATATGTATCTTCAGCAATCACTTCCTGATGGGGATGTGCCAACAATCGGTGAGCAGCTGTTTCAATATGTAACCAATATAACGATGGATGACCCTAGAAGCCTGCTTGGGAGAGAGCTCCCCGGCTATTCCCTCTTTGATGGGGATATCCTGATTGCAGGGGAAGGGACGAACTATACAAATATGCCGATTGAATCTGCTCCGCTGCCAGAGTCCCTCGAGAAGGATTCCGATACAGAGAAGATTGAGGAGAAAGATGATGTGGAGGATAAGAAGCAAACGGCACCAAAGGAGAAAAGAGTGTTCATTTATTTCTCGCATACCCGGGAGTCCTATCTTCCTCTATTAAAAGGGGTGACAGACCCTAACGCTGCGTCCCATTCGAAGGTGAATGTCACCCTTGTCGGCGATAAGCTAAAAGAGGCATTAGAAGAAAAAGGGGTCGGGGCAGAGGTGGATAAAACAGATGTCTATGCCCTTCTTCAAAAAAAGAACTTGAATTATGCAAGTTCATACACGGAATCAAGGAAGATAGTCGAGGAAGCGATAGCCCAGAAGAAAGATGCCCAATACTATGTTGATGTCCATCGGGATTCCCAAAGGAAAAAAGTGACGACGATTAAGATAGACGGGAAGGATTATGCAAAAATCTGTTTCATTATTGGGGGAGAGAACCCGAATTATGAAAAGAATTTGAAGCTGGCAAAGGAGATTCATAAACGTATCTCGGATAAATACCCAGGCTTAAGCCGTGGTGTCTTCGAGAAAAGGGGGGCATCCACGAACGGGAAATTTAATCAGGACTTGTCAGAGAATGCGATGCTAGTGGAAGCGGGCGGTGTGGATAATACGATGGAGGAATTGGATCGTTCCATGGAAGTGCTGGCAGGAGCGCTATCAGAGCATATACTTGATGCAGAGGCAGTCATGGGTGATGGCAGCTGACATCCGAATGAATGACGATAAAGGAGAATGCTAAATGGGTAAATTCATATGGAAAACAAGTTTGCTTGTTCTGCTTCTTTTCTTCGGAGTGATTTTGGGTATGCAATTTGCCAACCAAAATATGAAGAAGATGCAAGGCTATGAGGACCCGAGGATGTATGAAGCTTTTACGGTTAAGAAAGAGGGCGAGGGCGAGATCAATGCGACTGTGCTCGGAAAGGAAGTCTCGACTGGTGATATAGAGAAGAAGAAGGAAGAGATGGAAGAATGGAAAGCCTATAATGCGCTGTCAAGTGCGGGTAAAGGAATTTCGAGTGCATGCACAGATATCTTTCAAGGCTTGGCGAAGCTTATCTCAGATGAATAAGAATGATGACATTCCCGAAGGACGTCTGTTTTTCGGGATTTTATCTGAGCAGGATATGCGCTCAGTCCTCTTGGGACGTGTCTGTTCTTGATATTGGGAGAGAGTGTGAGAAATTAATTTTTGTGCTTGGGCATAAACCGTTTACGGTTTGAATTTCTTTCTGCTATAATCTACAGTATCTGTGTTTTGAAAGTAACAGGAGTGAAAACGACAATGAATAATCAAGAACGGCTAGAAAGACAGAAGAAAATCCGTAACTTCTCGATTATCGCCCATATTGACCATGGGAAATCGACGTTAGCGGATAGAATATTAGAGAAGACCAATGCCCTCACATCCAGAGAAATGAAGGATCAGCTTCTTGATTCCATGGATTTGGAAAGAGAGCGCGGCATTACGATTAAATTAAATGCCGTTCAATTGAAATATAAAGCAAAAGATGGAGAAGAATACATCTACCATTTAATCGATACCCCCGGACATGTTGACTTCACGTATGAAGTATCCCGGTCCCTTGCAGCTTGTGAGGGGGCTGTCCTCGTCGTTGACGCTGCACAAGGTATTGAAGCTCAAACGCTTGCAAATGTTTATCTTGCACTTGATAATGACTTGGAAATCCTGCCAATCATCAACAAAATTGACCTGCCAAGCGCGGACCCAGAGCGTGTGCGCCAGGAAATCGAGGATGTGATTGGACTGGATGCCTCTGAGGCGGTTCTTGCTTCCGCTAAGGCCGGTATCGGCATTGAGGAAATCCTTGAGCAGATTGCTGAGAAGGTTCCGGCACCAAGCGGTGACCCTGAAGCACCGCTCAAAGCGTTAATCTTTGACTCTTTATATGATGCCTACCGAGGTGTTATTGCTTACATCCGTGTCGTAGAAGGAACAGTGAAGCCTGGCGATAAGATCAAGATGATGGCAACAGGCAAGGAATTTGAGGTTATCGAGGTTGGTGTGCATACACCAAAAGCGACGGTTTGTGATGAATTAACAGTCGGTGATGTAGGGTTCCTGACAGCAGCAATCAAGAATGTTGGTGATACCCAGGTCGGTGATACGATTACGAATGCGAAGAACGGCGCAACTGAGCCGCTTCCAGGCTACCGCCGCCTAAACCCGATGGTGTATTGCGGTCTATATCCAATCGACACAGCGAAATTCAATGATTTGCGCGAGGCATTAGAGAAACTCCAATTAAATGACTCTGCCTTGCAATACGAGCCGGAAACATCTCAAGCCTTAGGATTTGGCTTCCGCTGCGGATTCCTTGGACTGCTCCATATGGAAATCATCCAGGAGCGGATTGAACGTGAATTCAATATTGATTTGATTACAACCGCACCGAGTGTTATTTACAAAGTGAAGATGACAGACGGAACGGAAATCGATATTGATAACCCGTCCAATATGCCTGACCCGCAGAAGATTGACCAGATTGAGGAGCCTTATGTGAAGGCGACATTGATGGCACCGAATGACTTTGTTGGAGCTATCATGGAATTGTGCCAAACAAAGCGCGGTAATTTCATCGATATGCAGTATATTGATGAGAATCGTGTCAGCATCATCTACGAAATCCCGCTCTCTGAAATTGTTTACGATTTCTTCGATCAATTGAAGTCAAGCACGAAGGGATATGCATCCTTCGATTATGAACTAATTGGCTATAAGGAATCGAAGCTTGTGAAGATGGACATCCTTCTAAACGGTGAAACAGTCGATGCCTTGAGCTTCATCGTTCACAAAGACTTTGCTTATGAGCGCGGAAAGGTTATCGTAGAAAAATTAAAAGAGCTTATTCCACGCCAGCAATTTGAAGTGCCTGTTCAGGCCGCAATCGGCAATAAGATTGTTGCCCGCTCATCCATTAAAGCGATGAGAAAGAACGTCCTTGCTAAATGCTACGGCGGTGACATTTCCCGAAAGCGTAAGCTTCTTGAGAAGCAAAAGGAAGGGAAGAAGCGGATGAAGCAGGTCGGCTCTGTTGAAGTGCCGCAGGAGGCTTTCATGGCTGTCCTGAAAATGGATGACTCCAATTCGAAAAAATAACAAGAATACGTTCTAAAGAGGCCGGACATTTTTGTTCTGGCCTCTCTTTTATTATGATGGTGATAATAGATCATCTATAGTTCTTTAAGAAAAGAGGTGCTTCTGCCTTGGCGCAAAGCATGTATGTTCACATACCTTTTTGTACGCAGATTTGTCATTACTGCGATTTCAATAAATTCTTTATTCAAAACCAGCCTGTTGAAGAATATCTTCGAAGTCTTGCGGGTGAAATGTCACTCTATCAAATGGGCAAGAGGGAGATGAAGACGGTCTTCATCGGCGGAGGAACACCGACGGCGCTGGATGCTGGCCAAATGGAGAAGCTTCTAGCATCCATTCATGAGAACATCCGCTTAGGGGATGAGTATGAGTTCACAATGGAGGCCAATCCGGGGGATTTGACAAAGGAAAAGCTCGCAGTCATGAAGGCGGCAGGCGTCAATCGCTTGAGCTTGGGGGTACAGACCTTCAATGAAGAGCTCTTGAAGAAAATCGGCCGCGGACATACCTCCGAGGATGTGTACCGGAATATTGAACTGGCGCGGGAGGCGGGATTTGAGAATATCAGTATTGACTTGATTTACTCCCTGCCTGGCCAGACGATAGAGGACTTGCAAGACACGATTAACCGGGCGCTTGAACTCGAGCTGCCTCATTTCTCAGCCTATTCGCTTATTATTGAGCCGAAGACAGTCTTTTACATCATGCTGAATAAAGGCAAGCTCTCCCTCCCTTCAGAGGATACGGAAGCTTCCATGTATGAATATGTAATGGAGCGGATGGAGAAGGCAGGCTACCATCAATATGAAATCTCAAACTTCGGCAAGCCGGGCTTTGAGAGCAAGCATAATCTCGTCTATTGGAATAATGAGGAGTATTATGGATTAGGAGCAGGTGCACACGGCTATCTGAATGGGGTGCGCTACCATAATCATGGTCCGCTCAAAAAATACATGAATGACATCGCAAATGGGGAGAAACCTATCATTGATCAGGCAAATGTCACGAAGAAGGAAAGAATGGAGGAAGAGATGTTCCTTGGTCTGAGAAAGACAGAGGGTGTCTCTATCCAAGGATTTAAGCAGCGTTTTGGTATTGAAATGAACGATGTATTCGGTGAGGCCATCGCTAATTTCCTTCAAAAAGAACTGCTTGTCATAGAGGGCGGAAATATTAAGCTTACCCATCAAGGAAAATTAATTGGCAATGAAGTATTTCAGGATTTTTTATTATAGTTAAAAAATGACGCTGAAAACATAATCATAACCGTTGACACGTTACGGCCGTTTTGATACTTTATTTATAGACTTAGCACTCGGAGGCAAAGAGTGCTAACAGGGGTGATTATCGATGTTAACAAACAGACAACTGCTTATATTACAAGTGATCATCGATGATTTTATATCGACCGCTCAGCCTGTCGGTTCACGCAATATTTCGAAGAAGGATGGCATTTCACTGAGCTCGGCTACAATCAGAAATGAAATGGCTGACCTTGAGGAAATGGGATACTTAGAGAAAACTCATACATCCTCCGGGCGTATTCCGTCGGAAAAAGGGTATCGATACTATGTGGATCATCTTGTATCACCGCAGCAGCTTCAAAAGGAAGACATCCATAAGTTAAAATCGATTTTTAAAGATAAGCTTTTCGAGCTCGAGAAGATTGTCCAGCGCTCTGCCGGCATTCTCTCTGAAATCACTAATTATACGACCATCATGCTGGGGCCTGCTGTGTCGGATAATTATTTACGCAGAATCCAAATCGTTCCGCTTGGCAATAATACTGCCACAGCTATCATCGTCACGGATACCGGGCATGTTGAAAATAAGATGATTTATCTCCCTCCAGGCATTGACATGGATGAAATGGAGAGAGTCGTTAATATTTTGAATGAACGGCTGATAGGCGTTCCTTTAACCCAGTTGAAGGAAAAGATCTATAAGGAGGTTGCTGTACTATTAAAGCAGCATATCACGAACTATGATATGGTGCTGAATATGATTGCGGCCACATTGCAGATTCCGGCAAACGAGAAGCTGTTCTTTGGCGGTAAAGCAAATATGCTCAGCCAGCCTGAATTCCATGATATTGAGAAAGTGAAGGCGATTCTCAATGTTATTGAACAGGAAAAGGATCTGTATGATTTAGTGAGTCAAACACCTGTTGGCATCAATGTCCGGATTGGTCATGAGAATAATAATCTTGCGTTAAGCAATTGCAGCATCATAAGCGCCACGTATTCCATAGGTGATGAAAGCCTTGGTTCCATCGCAATTCTTGGACCAACCAGAATGGATTATGCGCGTGTCATTGGTTTACTGTCCTTTTTCTCTGACAATTTGAGCGCGATGCTAACGGAGCAGTATCAAAATAAAAAGGAACGGTAATAGTAGTAATGTCGTTCTTGAATATATTGGCAAAGCTTATAGGGAGGTGAGAAGCAGTGGCTGAAAATAAACAGGATCAAGCTGTTGATGAAACAATTGAAGAAATATTCGATGAAACAGATGTGAATGAAACACAAGATACAGATTCAACTGAATCTGGTGCAGCTGATGCGGCTTCTGATGAGGTAGCAGAGGAAAGCACTGGAGGCAAGGAAGCTGAGCTTGAACAAAAGCTGAAGGAAGCAGAGGCGAAATATTTGCGTCTTTATGCCGATTTCGATAATTATCGCCGCCGTGTGAAGCTTGATGCAGAGGCAGCGCAGAAGTACAGAGCGCAATCCTTGGTAACAAATTTACTGCCGGCGTTGGATAACTTTGAACGAGCACTTATGATTTCGACAGATAATGAAGAAACAAAGGCACTTCTACAAGGAATGAATATGGTCTTAAGCGGTATTCAAGCAGCCCTTAAGGAAGAAGGCGTTGAAGAAATCAAAGCTGTCGGAGAGGAATTTGACCCGCATCAGCATCAGGCTGTCATGCAGGATAATAATCCAGACTTTGGTTCAAACATTGTTGTGGAAGAGCTTCAAAAAGGCTATAAACTTAAGGACCGTGTGATTCGACCATCTATGGTAAAAGTGAATCAATAAGGTTACATATTACGGGAGGTAATCATTCATGAGTAAAATTATCGGTATTGACTTAGGAACCACTAACTCTTGCGTATCTGTGCTAGAGGGCGGGGAACCAAAGGTTATTCCAAATCCAGAAGGAAATAGAACAACTCCATCTGTCGTTGCTTTCAAAAACGGCGAACGTCAAGTTGGTGAGGTGGCAAAACGCCAAGCAATCACAAACTTGAATACAGTAAGCTCCATTAAACGTCATATGGGTACAGATTACACTGTCAACATTGAAGGCAAAGACTACTCTCCACAAGAAGTATCTGCGATCATCCTTCAATACTTGAAATCTTACGCAGAAGAATACCTTGGCGAAAAAGTGACAAAAGCTGTTATCACGGTTCCGGCTTACTTCAATGATGCAGAACGTCAAGCAACAAAAGATGCTGGACGCATCGCTGGTCTTGAAGTTGAACGTATTATCAACGAACCAACAGCTGCGGCTCTTGCTTATGGTCTTGATAAAGCAGACGAAGATCAAAAAATCCTTGTATTCGACCTTGGCGGCGGTACATTTGACGTTTCCATCCTTGAATTAGGTGATGGCGTATTCGAAGTGCGCTCTACTGCTGGTGACAACCGTCTTGGCGGAGATGACTTTGATAATGCCGTTATGGAATACTTAATCGAAGAATTCCGTAAAGAAAACGGAATTGACCTATCTAAAGATAAAATGGCGCTTCAACGCTTAAAAGATGCAGCTGAAAAAGCGAAGAAGGATTTATCTGGTGTTACATCCACTCAAATCTCTCTTCCATTCATCACGGCTGGAGAAGCTGGACCATTGCACTTGGATGTGACGCTTACTCGCGCGAAATTCAATGAAATCACAGCTGGCCTTGTTGAAAGAACAATGGGACCTACTCGCCAAGCTCTTCGTGATGCAGGCTTGTCCCCAGCTGAAATCGATAAAGTAATCCTTGTCGGCGGATCTACTCGTATCCCTGCTGTACAAGAAGCAATTAAGAAAGAAACAGGCAAAGAGCCTCATAAAGGCGTAAACCCAGATGAAGTCGTAGCAATGGGAGCAGCTATCCAAGGCGGCGTTATCACTGGTGACGTTAAAGATGTTGTGTTGCTTGACGTAACGTCTCTATCTCTTGGTATTGAAACAATGGGCGGTGTATTTACTCGCTTAATCGACCGTAATACAACGATTCCGACAAGCAAGTCTCAAATTTTCTCAACAGCAGCAGATAACCAAACAGCCGTTGATATTCATGTTCTTCAAGGGGAGCGTCAAATGGCAGCGGACAACAAAACACTTGGCCGTTTCCAATTAACGGACATTCCGCCGGCACCACGCGGTATTCCTCAAATTGAAGTAACATTTGATATCGACAATAACGGGATTGTTAACGTTCGTGCGAAAGACCTTGGCACAAACAAAGAACAAGCCATCACGATTCAATCTGCTACATCCTTGAGTGATGAAGAAATTGACCGTATGGTGAAGGAAGCGGAAGAGAATGCGGAAGCTGATAAGAAACGCAAAGAAGAAGCAGAGCTTCGCAACGAATCTGACAGCCTCGTATTCCAAACCGAAAAAACATTAAAAGAGCTTGAAGGCAAAGTAGATGCAGCAGAAGTTCAAAAAGCAACGGAAGCAAAAGATGCATTGAAAGAAGCTATCGAAAAGAATGATCTTGCTGCTATGAAAGAAAAGAAAGATGCCTTGCAAGAGATTGTTCAGGCACTTAGTGTGAAGCTTTATGAGCAAGCAGCGCAAGCGCAAGCTCAAGCCCAAGATGGCCAAGACGGCGCAGGCAAAGCAGATGATGTCGTAGATGCTGAATTCACAGAAGTGGATGACGACAAGAAATAATTTCTGAACGAAAAGAGTCAAAGTCAAGGCATGCTTGACTTTGGCTTTTTTTAACGTCTTATCCATTTGTTGTTTATATTGCAACTCATGTTTATCAAGTGGTACAATATTTTTTATGTGAAACGACGGATATTACAAGAATCAGGAGTGTGAGGAATGAGCAAACGGGATTATTATGAGGTGCTTGGGGTTGGCAAAAATGCCTCGAAGGATGAATTGAAGAAAGCGTATCGTCGCCTTTCCAAACAATATCACCCTGACATTAATAAAGAAGCAGATGCAACAGAGAAGTTTAAAGAGGTCAAAGAAGCGTATGAAGTTTTAAGCGATGATCAAAAGAGAGCGCGCTATGACCAATTCGGTCATGAGGATCCAACTCAAGGCTTCGGGGGAGCCGGCGGTGCTGGGTTTGAAGGCTTCGGCGGATTTGAGGATATATTCAACACATTCTTTGGCGGAGGCGGCCGCCGCCGTGATCCAAATGCTCCTCGTCAAGGGGATGATTTACAATACACAATGACACTTTCCTTTGAAGAGGCGTGCTTTGGAACTGAAACAACCATTGAAATACCAAGGGATGAAGAATGTGAGACATGTAAGGGAAGCGGTGCTAAGCCGGGAACTTCTCCTGAAACTTGCTCTCATTGTAATGGTACAGGTCAGCTGAATGTGGAACAAAATACACCATTCGGCCGGATTGTAAACCGCCGTGTATGTCAGCATTGCAGCGGTACAGGGAAGATTATTAAGCATAAATGCGCAACCTGTCACGGAAAAGGTACGGTCAGAAAACGTAACAAAATTCAAATTAAGGTACCAGCAGGTGTGGACGATGGCCAGCAATTGCGTGTACCAGGCAAGGGTGAGCCAGGCGTAAATGGCGGGTCGGCTGGAGATTTATTCGTCGTCTTCCAAATTAAACCTCATGAATTCTTTGAGCGTGATGGGGATGATATTTATTGTGAAATGCCAATTACCTTTGCACAGGCAGCCTTAGGGGATGAAATCGAAGTACCGACCATCCATGGGAAGGTGAAGCTGAAGGTGCCGGCCGGCACGCAAACAGGCACTCGTTTCCGCTTGAAGGGCAAGGGCGTGCAAAATGTAAGAGGCTATGGCCAGGGCGACCAGCATATCCGTATTTTAGTCGTAACACCGACAAAGCTATCTGATAAGCAGAAAGAACTAATCAGAGAGTTTGCGGAAATCAGCGGTCAAGGTCAATTGGACGAACATGAAGAAGGTTTCTTCTCAAAAGTAAAAAGAGCATTTAAAGGTGAATAAACAGGTAGGAGTTGGTAGATGATGAAATGGTCCGAATTATGTATTCATACAACAAATGAAGCAGTCGAACCAATATCGAATATATTGCATGAGGCAGGAGCAAGCGGTGTGGTGATTGAAGATCCGCTTGAGCTTGTCCGTGAAAGGGAGAATGTATTCGGCGAAATCTATCAGCTCGACCCTAATGATTTTCCAGATGAGGGTGTCATTGTAAAGGCATACCTGCCGGTTAATAGCTTTCTTGGCGAAACAGTCGATGGAATCAAGGACTTGATTAATAACCTTGTTGAATATGATATTGATCTGGGTGCTAATAAAGTAACAATCAGTGAAGTAAATGAGGAAGAATGGGCAACTGCCTGGAAGAAATATTATCATCCAGTGAAGATTTCTGAACAAATCACGATTGTTCCGACATGGGAGGAATACACTCCTGTCAGCAGTGATGAGAAGATTATTGAACTAGATCCGGGGATGGCATTTGGAACAGGTACACATCCAACGACAATCCTCTGTATTCAGGCGCTTGAAAAACAGGTTAAACCGGGGATGCATATCATTGATGTGGGAACAGGTTCAGGCGTATTGACGATTGCGGCAGCGAAATACGGCGCAGAAGAAATTCTTGCGCTTGACTTAGATGAAGTGGCCGTGAATAGCGCGAAAATCAATTGTAAGCTCAACAAGGTTCATGATAAGGTAACCATTAAGCAGAATGACTTGTTGAAGGAAGTAGATTTCGAGGCTGACATCATTGTCGCAAATATTTTGGCTGAAGTCATTGTTCGCTTTACAGATGATGTGGAGAGACTTCTTAAGCCTGGCGGACGCTTTATCTCCTCTGGCATTATCAAGCAGAAAAGAGCTGAGGTGGAAGAGGCCATTAAGAATAGCGGCTTAATCATTGAGGAAGTCATGACGATGGAGGACTGGGTGTCCATTACAGCAGTTAAGCAATAAGGCGTTATAGTACGATTTTAGAAGGAAGAAGGATGCGAGGCCATGCAGAGATATTTTATTCATGAGATGAACGATGAGGAGAACGTCATCGTCTCGGGAGATGATTTTCATCATATGACTCGGGTGATGCGGATGGAGACTGGCGACCAGTTTATGGGAGTCATCAATGCCAAGACAGCGCTCATTCAAATTGATACCATCCTTGATGAGTCTCTTCGTGGCCGCATTATTGAATGGGTGGATGAATCAGTGGAAATGCCCGTTCAAGTGAGTATCGCGAACGGCTTGCCTAAAGGGGATAAATTAGAGTGGGTCATTCAAAAAGGGACGGAGCTTGGGGCTCATGCATTTATCCCTTTTGTGGCAACTCGTTCCATTGTTAAATGGGATGCAAAGAAAGCCGCCAAGAAAACGGAACGGCTGCGCAAGATTGCAAAAGAGGCGGCAGAGCAATCGCATCGTACGGTCATCCCGCGAATTGACGACCCAGTTTCATTTGAGGGATTACTGAAGCAATTAGATGGCTTTGACCATAAGCTCGTAGCTTATGAGGAAGAGGCCAAGCAAGGAGAAAGTATGCGGCTGGCTGAAACATTGCAAGCCGTCAAACCTGGAGAAAAACTTCTCATTGTCTTTGGGCCTGAGGGAGGCCTGGACGAAAAAGAGGTAGAGCGTTTGCTCGCTCAAGGCTTTATGACATGCAGCCTTGGACCCCGCATTCTCCGCACAGAGACAGCGCCATTATATGCATTGTCAGCAATATCTTATCAATTAGAATTAGCGAGGTGAAGGAAATGGCAACCGTAGCGTTCCATACATTAGGATGTAAAGTGAACCATTATGAAACAGAAGCGATATGGCAGCTGTTTCAGGCTTCAGGATATGATCGAGTAGATTTTGAGCAAGTAGCAGATGTCTACGTTATTAATACATGTACCGTGACAAATACAGGCGACAAGAAAAGCCGTCAAATCATTCGCAGAGCTGTCCGTAAGAATCCAGATGCGGTCATTTGCGTAACAGGCTGCTATGCTCAAACCTCCCCTGCGGAAATTATGGCCATTCCAGGAGTGGATATCGTGGTCGGAACACAGGACCGCGGTAAACTGTTAGGATTTATTGATACATTTAGAGAAGAACGCCAGCCAATCAACGGCGTTCGCAATATCATGAAAACAAGAGTATATGAAGAAATGGACGTACCTGCCTTCACTGACCGTACGCGCGCGTCATTGAAGATTCAGGAGGGCTGCAATAACTTCTGTACTTTCTGCATCATCCCATGGGCACGCGGACTTCTGCGCTCAAGAGATCCACAGGAAGTCGTTCATCAAGCTCAGCAGCTGGTTGACGCAGGCTATAAGGAAATCGTCCTTACAGGTATTCATACAGGCGGATATGGAGAAGACTTAAAGGATTATAATCTTGCCATGCTTCTGATGGATTTGGATGAGAAGGTAGCGGGATTGAAACGCATCCGTATTTCCTCCATCGAAGCCTCACAAATCTCTGATGAGGTCATCGAGGTATTGCGGAAATCTGACAAGGTTGTTCCGCATTTGCATATACCGATTCAATCGGCTTCAAACACTGTGCTTAAGAGAATGCGCCGCAAGTATTCAACAGAGTTTTATGCCGAGCGTGTAGCACGCCTGCGTGAAGCATTGCCAAATCTAGCAATCACTTCGGATGTTATCGTAGGTTTCCCGGGTGAAACAGAGGAAGAATTCATGGAGACGTATAATTTCATTAAGGAGCAACGTTTTTCTGAGCTTCACGTCTTCCCTTATTCAAAACGGACAGGCACACCAGCTGCACGTATGGAAGACCAAGTTGATGAAGATGTGAAAAACGACCGTGTACACCGCTTGATTGCCCTTTCCGAGCAATTGGCGAAGGAGTTCGCTTCTCAATTCGAGGATGAGGTTCTTGAAGTCATTCCAGAAGACCGTTTTGAAGAAGGAGAAGGCTTATATCAAGGGTATTCTGATAATTATTTGAAGGTTGTCTTCCCGGCGACAGAAGACATGATCGGCCAAATCGTCAAAGTGAAAATCACAAAGGCTGGCTATCCGTATAACGAAGGGCAATTCGTCCGCGTGTTAGACGATCAAATCGAAGCAGTAGCCCAATAATATAGGAGTCCAAGGTTTCTTAAGTGAACCTTGGACTTTTTTTGCTGAAAGGTAAAGCGGTTAAAGTGTTTAGGATCGTGAATAGCCCATGCTGCTCGTTATGCAAAGCGGTTGATCAATGGAACGGTTTATGTCCAGATCAGAAGGCCTTGCACGGCCATTGATGAATCAGTTGCTTGTACGGGAATTCCCTGCTTGAAATAAAATAAAATCGTGTCAAAAGAATGCGATAAAACCAAGCGTTAAAATTGGAATAACAGTTGACCTAAGATACCTGATATATTATAATTTTAAGGTACATGGTTTCCTTCAACATGAGGAAATTAGAGTTGTTGTGCTCGGAGGGAGGGAAAGAGATGTCTAAAACAGTCGTTAAGAAAAACGAATCGCTTGAAGATGCTCTTCGACGCTTCAAACGCACAGTTTCCAAGCAAGGTACTATGCAGGAAGTAAGAAAGCGCGAATTCTATGAAAAACCTAGTGTTAAACGTAAGAAAAAGTCTGAAGCTGCGAGAAAACGCAAGTACTAAAAAGAGGTGCCTTTAATGAGTCTTGTTGAGCGTTTAAACAGCGATATGAAACAAGCTATGAAAGACAAAGATAAAGACAAGCTCTCTGTCATCCGAATGATGAAGGCTTCTCTTCAGAATGAAGGAATTAAGCTTGGCAAACAAGAGTTATCCGAGGATGAAGAGTTGACCGTGCTATCACGTGAGTTAAAGCAACGTAAAGACTCCCTTCAAGAATTTGATAAAGCAGGGCGCCAGGACTTAACCGAAAAGCTTCACGCTGAAATTGCTGTTGTGGAAAGCTATATGCCGAAACAATTAAGCGAAGAAGATCTGGATGCGCTTGTTACTGAAGCGATCGCCCAAACAAATGCCACTTCTAAGGCTGATATGGGGAAAGTAATGTCCGCTATCATGCCGAAGGTGAAGGGCAAAGCTGATGGATCTTTAGTTAATAAACTGGTACTGCAACATCTTTCAAAATAAGACATATAAAATCCGTGAATCAATCGATTCGCGGGTTTTTTATTATGTTTTCAGGAAAAAACAGATAAATGCACAAGAATATTGAAACTAATAAGGTCTTTGTACGTATAATGGACTATAAGGGAAAATGGGAAGGAGGGAAGAGAGAGAGTGAAGAAACATTGGTGGTCGCTCTTTTTTATTGCCGCCTTTTGCTTGAGCTTCATCGGCGGGCCAAATACAAGCTTAGGTAATGGAGAGAAAGTCTATATTGTTCCTATACATAATGATGTGGAGAAAGGGTTAGCCAATTTCTTGACCCGTGCCATCGAGACTGCTGAGGAAGATGGGGCAGAAGCAATCATATTTGATATTAATACACCAGGCGGAGCTGTTGATGCGGCGGATGAGATTGGGCAGGCATTTGCTGAAACGGATATTAAGACCGTAGCCTTTATCGATAATCGCGCCTTATCAGCTGGTGCCTTCATATCATTGAATGCGGATGAAATCTACATGGTGCCGGGCGCCACGATGGGAGCAGCGGCAGTCATCACCTCAGATGGAAATGCTGCCGATGAGAAGGCACAATCTTATTGGCTGGCTAATATGGAGAAGGCGGCAGAATCAAGCGGCCGGAACCCGTCCTTTGCGAAAGCAATGGCGGAAAAGGATGTTGACCTGCCATCAGCTTATGATTCATGGGAAGGAAAGCTTCTTACTTTGACGGCTTCTCAGGCAAGTGAAATCGGCTACAGTGAAGGCACTGTCAAAAATGAAGAGGCACTTCTTCAGGAACTAGGGCTTGAGGAAGCAGAGAAAGTGATGTTTGAGGAAACCTTTGCCGATAAGGCGGCACGTTTTCTAACGAATCCTTATATCATTCCGATTCTGTTATCCATCGGTACGATTGGACTCATCGTTGAACTCTATTCTCCGGGCTTCGGACTGCCGGGAATCGCTGGTATTTCTGCCTTGCTGCTGTTCTTCTATGGTCATCTCGTATCGGGGCTTGCCGGATATGAAACCTTGATTCTGTTTATTGTCGGAATTGGCCTGATTCTGCTGGAATTTTTCATACCGGGAGGAATCATCGGTATAGTAGGCTTTATTGCAATAATAGCAAGTTTATTTCTTGCTTCGGGGGATGTGGAACTTATGGCGAAATCGATTTTCATTGCCTTGCTGGCAGCCTTTTTGGTAGCCGTCATTCTGATTAAATTCTTCGGGAAGAAATTCACGGCCTTTGATCGACTTGTACTGTTTGATTCAACAAGCACCGAGAAAGGTTATATCTCCAATACAAACAGAACTGAGCTCATCGGCAAGGAAGGGATTCTGCTGACTGACTTGAGACCTGCTGGAACGGTTTTGGTTGATGGAGAGAGAATTGATGTGGTCAGTGAGGGAAGCTTTATTAACAAGGGAACTGCTGTTAAAGTAGTTAAAGTGGAAGGTTCCCGTGTAGTTGTGCGACAATTAGATGAAGATAATCAGTAATTTAGAAATGAAGGGAGAACAATAAAATATGGTATTAACAAGTGGAACGATTGCAGCCCTGCTGGGTGTTGCGCTCATTATCATTGTTCTGGCCGTCTTATTTACATTCGTGCCGGTTATGCTCTGGATTTCTGCGATCGCTGCAGGTGTCCGTGTTAGTATTTTCACGTTAATTGGTATGAGGCTCCGCCGTGTAGCGCCGAGCCGTGTCATCAATCCGCTTATTAAAGCATCAAAAGCAGGATTGAATGTGACAACGAATCAGCTTGAGAGCCATTACTTGGCTGGAGGAAATGTAGACCGGGTTGTTAATGCGCTAATCGCGGCTCATCGTGCCAATATCGACCTTACCTTTGAGCGCTGTGCTGCAATTGACCTTGCAGGACGTGACGTGCTTGAGGCTGTCCAAATGAGCGTAAATCCAAAGGTCATTGAAACACCATTCATTGCGGGTGTGGCATTGAACGGGATTGAAGTGAAGGCCAAAGCGAGAATTACCGTACGGGCTAATATTGAACGCCTTGTCGGGGGTGCTGGAGAAGATACGGTTATTGCCCGGGTTGGTGAGGGTGTTATCTCGACAATTGGTTCAAGTGAAAGCCATACGACTGTTCTTGAGAATCCGGAAAGGATCTCCCAGACCGTCTTAAGCAAAGGGCTGGATGCTGGGACAGCCTTTGAAATTCTTTCCATCGATATTGCAGATGTGGATATCGGCAAAAACATCGGTGCTGAGCTTCA
Organism: Gracilibacillus sp. Marseille-QA3620; assembly: GCF_054950035.1. Taxonomy (NCBI): domain Bacteria; kingdom Bacillati; phylum Bacillota; class Bacilli; order Caryophanales; family Bacillaceae; genus Gracilibacillus; species Gracilibacillus sp. Marseille-QA3620. Next base: position 3,112,990 of record NZ_CM143102.1, on the reverse strand, counting down.
AACAGAACAAGCGGAAGCAGACAAGAAGATTGCCCAAGCGAAAGCAGAGGAACGCCGTGCGATGGCGATTGCACAAGAGCAAGAGATGAAGGCAAAAGTAGAAGAAATGAAGGCGAAGGTTGTAGAATCTGAAGCTGAAGTACCGCTTGCGATGGCTCATGCTTTCAAAGCTGGTAATATGGGAATCATGGATTACATGAATTATCAAAACCTTGCCTCCGATACGAAGATGAGAGAGTCCATCGGCAACATGAATCAAGACCAGACGAATCAGGACGACGAGAAATAAGATCCCTTAACCGGGTATCCTGGAAAAGGAGGTTCTATCCATGGTATTAGGGGCAATATGGGATAATCCCATTTTAATTTTCATCATCATCAGTCTGATCAGCTGGTTCTTCGGAAGAAATAAGGAAGCAGAGCAGAGCAACAACCCGCCTGATCCAATGCCGGATGAGAAAACAAATCGTCCTGAGGGCAGGGGGAGCGAGAAGCCTGTCATGCAAATGGCCGGAGCAGATGATGAGATTCGCCGTAAGATCCAGGAAAGGGAGCGCCAGCTGAAGAAGAAGCTGAGCCAGTCACCGGAATTGGAGAGAAAAGCAGAGACTTTGGCTCAATCGATTAAGGAGCAATATGAGCGGCAAAAGGCGAAACTGGCGGATTCTCAGCCGAAGGAGAGAACACCTGAACCAGCGGCAGTCTCTGTGCCCGTACAAATGGCCAGAAAGGCAATCCCAGAAGAATTACGGCCAAAGAGCAGTAACCAGGCATCCGAAAGTTCAAGACCACGTGTGAATTTACGGGAGGCTGACTTAAGACAGGCTGTTATTATGTCCGAAATTCTTGGTCCGCCTAGGTCGAAAAGAAGGCATATTAGATAATTTCAGATAGACCCTCCGAGTGATTCGGAGGGTCTATTTTTGTGTGTAATGACGGCTCTGATATTCTCTGTTCCCCCTAAGGATTAGTTGTCATGTAAGCAGCTCGCTGCGAATAGGTTATAAGGAGAGGACTCCTGAGTAATAGATACGCTTGTCGTTATATACAGCCGAAACGAGGCGCATTTATGTATATCCAGATCAGGGAGAAAGGGGGCTCTTTATGGCCCGAGCATGGGGGAATCGGTTGAAGAGGTGGGTTACGGCCGCCATGGACCTGCCGGAAGATATTATGATGGACCTGCCGAGAATCACGATGGTTGGCCAAATTCATATATACATAGAAAATCACAAGGGGCTGCTGGCTTTTTCAGATAAGGAATTGCGCTTAATGCTAAAGAGCGGACAACTTCTGGTCAAGGGTGAAGGCTTTGTGTTAAAGACGATTCTTCCAGAGGAAATCCTGCTTGAGGGAAAGATTGATCAAGTCTTATTTCTTGAAGAGTAGCAAGGGGAGGTACTCGAATGAAAAACGATTGGACAAATCATTTGAGCGGATATGTGAAGGTTCAAGTGAACGGCAGGGGCGCAACAAGATTCATTAATCGTCTTCTTGAGCAAAAGGTGCTCGTATGGGATGTTAAAAACATGGGGACGGAAACGGTTGTATTTTATATGAAGCTTGAGGAAGTGCCGACACTGAGGGTTGCAGCAAGAAAAAGCGAGTGTAAGGTGACCTTTCTGGAAAGAAAGGGGGCCTATTTCTTTGGAAAGAAATTGCTGAAGTACAGCGGCCTGCTTGTTGGACTATTTTTATTTTGCACATTAATCTTCATTCTTTCTAATGTTGTCTGGGGAATCGAAATAAAGGGAGCAAGTCCGGCTACTGAGCATGAAGTTCGCAAGGCGCTTGAGGAAATGGATATAAAGGTCGGTAAATTACAATTCGGATTGGATCAGATGGAGGATATCCAGAAGGAATTAAGTGAGCGTGTGCCTGCTATTACATGGATTGGCGTGCAGTTGAAGGGGACAACCTTTGAATTTCAGGTTGTAGAGAAGAAGCAGCCTAAAAAAGAGGCAAATGAGACCTATATGAACTTGATTGCGGCGAAGAGTGGGACAATTGTCCAGCCGATGGTTGAAAAAGGACAAGGAATAGTTGAGAAAAACCAATATGTTCAGAAAGGGGATATATTGGTGAGCGGCTTTATTGGAAGGGAAGATAATAAGAAATTTGTAGGGGCGAAAGGAAAGGTGATGGCGGAAACATGGTATAAGACCACGGTGACTGTTCCGCTGAAAACGAATTTATTTGTCTTTAATGGTGATTCTAAAACCAAGAATACCATTAAGTTCGGTGATTTCGAGATGCCTGTATGGGGCTTTGGGGAACACGGATTCCCGGAATACGAGGTTGAGGAGGATCGGAAGGTCTTTCGCTTTTTTGGCTGGGAAATCCCAATAACCTTTCATAAGAAGACATATTTAAGTAAGGAAAAAGCAGTGCGCGTGTATACGGAGGAAGAAGCGGCAGTCCAAGCAGAAAAGATGGCCAGGCAGGATGTGCTGAAACTCGCACCGGATGATGCATCCATTATTGACGAAAAAATTTTGCACAAGCGGAGCCACAATGGTAAAGTTAAAATGACTATACATTATCAAGTTTTAGAAAATATTGCAATCGGACAACCGATGATTCAAGGAGACTAAGGAATGTCAGATCAAGCAAAACTTATGAACTTACAATTAGAATCACCAAATGAAGCGGCAGAGTTGTTTGGTGTCAATGATAGCAATCTCAAGCTGTTGGAAAGTGAGCTCTCTGTCAATATCATCTCCCGCGGCGAGACCATCAGTATTTCGGGAAAAGAAGAGAATCTCGAGAGTGCGGATGAGATTTTACAAGCTTTATTGACCATTGTCCGCAAGGGAATCAAAATTGGACCCCGTGAAGTGGCCTATGCTATCAATCTGTCCAAGAATGGAACGCTTGAATATTTTGCGGATTTATATAACGAAGAGATCACCAAGAATGCAAAAGGAAAGTCCATCCGTGTAAAGACTTTAGGACAGAAGGAATACCTTTCTGCTATCAGGAGTAAGGATCTTGTGTTTGGTATTGGTCCGGCTGGTACAGGAAAAACATATTTGGCTGTCGTTATGGCGGTTCTCGCCCTGAAGAGCGGGGATGTTAAGCGTATTATTTTGACTCGTCCTGCAGTCGAAGCGGGCGAGAGTCTAGGCTTCTTGCCGGGAGATTTAAAGGAGAAGGTCGATCCATACTTGAGACCGCTATATGATGCCCTGCATGATATATTGGGCACAGAGCAGACGGCAAGGTTGATTGAACGCGGTACGATTGAGATTGCCCCGTTGGCTTATATGCGCGGAAGGACACTGGATGATGCTTTTGTCATTCTGGATGAAGCGCAGAATACAACACAGGCTCAAATGAAGATGTTTTTAACTCGACTTGGCTTTGGCTCAAAGCTGGTGATTACGGGAGATACATCGCAAATTGATTTGCCAAGAGGCATTCAATCCGGGCTAAAAGCAGCAGAAAATATCCTTAAGAATGTCACAGGAATCGGATTTATCCATCTGGATCAAACCGATGTTGTAAGGCACCCGCTCGTGGCCAAGATTATTCATGCCTATGAGAAATATGAAACAAAATAATCATAATCCTCTAGGAAAGAGAGCCGCAGGTATACTGTGGCCCTTTTCTTTTTTGTGTCTGAAATGGAAAACAAGGTGAAACGCTTGCCAAAAACTGATATTATAACATCAAGTGTTCGATTTTATACATAGAGACTCTTCCGTCTGAAGGAGGAAAGCACGTGAATTGGCTGAATACAATCATTCGTTCCATAAAAAGCTGGAAACAAAATCCGATTCTCCAAGCAACCCTGCTATTCTTATTAGCAGTGCTTTCTTATGTACTGTTATTTAGCAGCGTACAGCCGGAGAAGCTTGATGTTAAGCAGTTCAGTGTAGCAGATACGACCATTCGCTCACCAAAAACGGTCGAAGACCCAGTTGAGACGGCAGAGAAGAAACAAAAAGCTGTCAACAGTGTGGAAGATATCTATACACCTAACGAGGAATATGTTAAAAAAAGGGTAAAGATGGTGGAGGATATCTTCACGAGTGCAGAGGATGTCGTGGCTGCTGGATTGAAGAATGAGGAAGTAGAGGAAGGGAAAAAGGCAGAGATTCTAAATGAGCCAAAGAAGCATTTAAAGAATCTTCGTTCCCGGCTCTCTGACACAATCAATAAGGACATTTCTGATGAAACTCTTCTTCGTTTACTTGGTTCCTCACAGTCTGACTTAGCCTTGGCTAAGGATATGACGAAAACAAGCGTTAATGACATGATGAAGGTGGGCATACGGGCCAATGAGGTTGAGAATGCCAAGAAGAAAGTGGAAGAACAGATTAAGTATAATAGTATGCCAACTGCGAATCTGCGCTCTGCCTCCATTGATATTGGCCGCTATGCGATTATCCAGAATGTGTTCTTTGATTCTTCTGCAACGGAAACAGCAAGGGAGAAGGCTGAAGAAAATGTGGAGCCTGTCCGGATTCTGCAAGGACAGATTATCGTTGAGGAAGGATACTTAATTGATGCGGAGGTTTACCGCCAGCTAAAATTGGTTGGTCTTCTGAAGAGTGAGGAGTCATTTCTACCGTATGTTGGACTGGGTGCGATACTGATTTTAGTATTCTTCGGGGTCTATCTGGTTTTTCGTAAAGTAGAGATACCAGATCAAGTCCGGGATAATATCTTTATTTTCTCCCTTGTATATGTAATAGGCATTACACTGATGAAAATCATCCATATTACGGCACGGCTCAGCGATGAAACCCTGGCCTTTCTCTTTCCATCGGCGATGGCTGTCATGCTGATTACCATCCTTATGAAGGACAGGTATGCAGTTACGATCGGCATCCTTCTTTCTATCGTTGGGAGTATTATGTTTAAGGATGGTTTATCCGGCAGTGTTCAGTCGAGTCTTGGGATGTATATGCTGATCAGCGGGCTGGTGGCAATCGTCTTTTTAAGGCAGCATCATGAACGTTCGAGCATCTTAAGGGCGGGTCTTTTCAATGCTCTTATCAATTTGGTGCTTATCACAGGATTATATTGGATTGACGGCGCGGAGATTCCTTATATTTGGGTGGCAATTGTCGCCATTTCCTCTGGGATTATTTCAGCAATCAGCACCATTGGACTGCTTCCTTTCTTTGAAAGCAGCTTTGGCATTTTTTCTTCCATGAAGATGATTGAGCTCTCCAATCCTAATCATCCATTGCTTCGCAAGATATTAATGGAAGCGCCGGGTACATATCACCACAGTGTGATGGTGGCCAATCTTGCTGAGGGGGCATGTGAGGCGGTTGGGGCTAATGGCTTGCTCGCTCGTGTGGGATGCTATTATCATGATATCGGTAAAACAAAGCGCCCTGCTTATTTCATTGAGAACCAGACGAACATTGATAATCCGCATGACCGTCTGTCTCCAGAGAAAAGTGCTAAGATTATTCTAGCCCATGCAACAGATGGGGCAGAGATGGCTCGAAAGCATAGGATGCCTGAAGCAATTGTTGATATCATTGAACAGCATCATGGGACGACCCTTTTGAAGTATTTCTATCATAAAGCCAAGGAAGAGGGGCTTGCTCCTGAGGAGAAGGATTATCGGTATAAAGGGCCTAAACCGAGATCAAAGGAAGCGGCCATTATTGCCATTGCGGATAGCGTGGAAGCGGCAGTCCGCTCCTTGAAAAAGCCGACACAGGATTCGATTGGAAAGCTGGTTAGGTCGATCATTGCTGACAAATTAAATGACGGTCAATTTAATGAATGTGATATTACACTCAAGGAATTAGAAAAGGTAACAGTTTCATTATGTGAAACATTGACAGGTATTTTCCATAATCGAATTGAATATCCGCAAATGGATGATAAAGAATAGAGAAGGTGAAGGAATTGATTTTAACGATTGACATCATGGATGAAACGAATAAAGTGACCGACGAACAAATGAAGCTTGTGGAAAATCTGCTGGAACATACAGCAAGGCATGAGCAAGTGAAGACAGGCAGCGAAGTGTCAGTTACATTCGTAGATAACAGCCGAATTCAGGAGATCAATAAGGAATATCGCCATAAGGATGCAGCGACAGACGTTATTTCCTTTGCGATGGAAGAGATGGGTGAGGGAGAGGTTGAGATCATCGGCTCGGATGAACCAGCCCTTTTAGGAGATATCATTATTTCGATTGACCGGATGGAGGAGCAAGCTGCTGAATACGGTCATACAAATGAACGTGAGCTTGGATTCCTGGCGGTTCACGGTTTCCTTCATTTGCTTGGATATGATCATATGAATGAAGCAGATGAAAAGGTCATGTTTTCAAGACAAAGGGAGCTGTTAGACAGCTATGGTCTTACACGATAAACCAACCGGTCTTAAGCGGTTTTTTAAGGGCTTTGCCTATGCCTGGTCAGGTATCCGCTATGGGTTAGCCCATGAGTGCAATATGAGGTTTCATGCCTGTACGGCGCTTATTGTGACGGTATGCGGTGTGTATTTTGACATCACAAAGGTAGAATGGCTATTCGTACTTACGGCCATTGGGGGGATGCTTGCCCTAGAGCTGATGAATACAGCTATTGAGAAAGCTGTTGATTTAGTCACGAATGAAACGCATCCTTTGGCAAAGGCCGCAAAGGATACCGCAGCAGGAGCTGTCCTCGTGTATGCCATCTTTTCGGCGGTTGTCGGACTAATTATTTTCTTGCCGAGAATAATGAATTTATTAATGTGAAACAGAAATCTTAGGAGGTACTTACATGCAAAAAAAACAATTAATTGAAGAAGCAAAAAAAGCGAGGGAAAAGGCGTATATTCCATACTCCCGTTTTGGTGTTGGAGCAGCCTTGCTCGGAGCTGACGGAACGATTTATCATGGCTGTAATATTGAGAATGCCGCTTACTCTATGTGTAACTGTGCAGAGAGAACAGCTCTTTTCTCCGCAATGGCACAAGGTGTGACAGAGTTCAAAGCATTGGCGGTCGTGGCTGATACAGACCGTCCAGTATCACCATGCGGTGCATGCCGCCAGGTAATCTCCGAGCTATGTGACGAAGACATGCCGGTCATTTTAACAAACTTAAAGGGTGATGTTCTTGAACTGACGGTCAAAGAACTATTGCCTGGAGCGTTTTCACCGGAGGATTTACATGAGTAATCAAACCAACACCAAGTTTAAATCGGGCTTCGTATCTATCATTGGAAGACCGAATGTGGGGAAATCAACCTTTATCAACCGTGTCATTGGGCAGAAAATTGCGATCATGAGCGATAAGCCTCAAACAACTAGAAATAAGGTTCAAGGTGTGCTGACAACGAATGATAGCCAGATTATCTTTATTGATACACCAGGCATTCATAAACCGAAGCATAAGCTCGGCGACTTCATGATGAAGGTCGCTTCCAATGCGCTTCAGGAAGTGGATGCTATTCTCTTCATGGTCAATGCGGAAGAAGGATTTGGACGCGGCGAAGAGTTCATCATTGAGAAATTGAAATCCTATAAGACACCGGTCTTTTTGGTTATCAATAAGATTGACCAAATTCATCCGGATGAGCTGTTCCGTATTATCGATACGTATAAGGAGAAATATGATTTTGCTGAAATTGTGCCTATCTCGGCTCTTGAGGGGAATAATGTGGACACATTGCTAAAGCAAATCAATGCCTATCTGCCGGAAGGACCTCAGTATTATCCAGCTGATCAGATTACGGACCACCCAGAGAGATTTATCATCTCAGAAATGATCAGGGAAAAGGCTCTCCATTTGACGCGTGAGGAGGTACCTCACTCCATTGCGGTGGTAATTGATAAAATTGAACGCAGGGAAAAGGCGGAAACCGTTCATATTATGGCAACCATCATTGTCGAACGGGATTCACAAAAAGGCATCATCATCGGTAAGAGAGGTGCCATGCTTAAAGAAATCGGACAGCGTGCACGTGTGGATATTGAGAACCTTCTCGGTTCCAAAGTGTTCTTGGAACTATGGGTGAAGGTGCAAAAGGACTGGAGAAACAAAGCTTCTCATTTAAGAGATATCGGCTTCAGGGAAGATGAGTATTAAAAAACGAAGCGGGAATGAATTTCGCTTAAAGGGAATTTGTTCCAAGTAGTTGGATGAGCCCTCTTACTACGGGGCTTATATTATTCGGCAGTGAGGCGAATGGGAAATCAGCCAATTTTTAACCACATGATTTTCGGTCTGGTTGGTGAAGCTAAAGTCAGGTAAGAACAACTAGTTTCTATCAATGAAAGGTGGAATAAGTATGATTGAATTTACCTGGAATGTGTTTAGACAAACCGGAAGCGTGGATACTTATCTTCTTTTAAAGGAACTTGAAAGACAAACAGACGCTAACCAGCCAATCATGAATGAAGAAAATGAAGAGCTGAACATCCCAATCGTATAAGGGATCATCTTGCCGTCATATTGGAGTGAGTGGCGTGCTGGCTAAATGTGAAGGCATTGTAATTCGCACAACCGATTATGGTGAAACGAACAAAATCATTACATTATATACAAGAGAATTTGGCAAAGTCGGAGTGATGGCGAGAGGAGCGAAAAAGCCTAACAGCCGCTTTTCTGCTGTCACTCAGTTGTTTCATTTCGGTCATTATTTATTTCTCTCTGGCAGGGGCCTTGGCCAGCTGCAGCAGGGAGAGACGATAGAGTCCTTTCGTTCAATCCGCGAGGACATTTTTTTGACAGCCTATGCCTCCTACATAGCGGAGCTTCTAGATAAGGGAACGGAAGAAAGAAAGCCACATGAAGCTTTATTTAATCTATTTTACCAATCGCTTCGTTATCTTGATGAGGAATATGACCCTGAGATTATCGTCAATATTTTCGAGATGAAGATGCTCAGTCTATTCGGATTTGCTCCAGAGCTGAATCGCTGTGTCAACTGCGGGGCACAGGATGGGTCCTTCTCTTTCTCTATCCGTGAAGGCGGACTCCTGTGCCATCGCTGCGAGGAAATAGACCCATACCGCATGAAAATTTCCCCTGCGGTGGCGAGACTTCTTCGTGTCCTTTATTATATGGACTTGGACAGGCTTGGAACGATTTCCATCAAGGATGCGACTAAGAAGGAAATCCGTCAAGTGCTGGATGCCTATTATGATGAATACTTAGGTGTCGAATTGAAGACAAAACGCTTTCTAAGACAGATGGGTAAGATGAAGGACCAGCTTTAAAAGAATAAACTTCTTTTAATCTGTGTATTGACAATACAGGGGTGAATTGGATAGAATGTGAGATACATTCATATGTAGTTACTGTGAAGGAAAGTAGTATTTGGATAAGGGTATGCCTAGCGAGTTCGGAGATGGTGGGAGCCGAATGATATCTTGCCAAAGAAGGCAGTCTGGAGTAACGCATTTTAAAGCGGCCAAGATTCTTGGCAAATAGGGTGGAACCGCGGGTAAACTCTCGTCCCTATGCATTATGCATAGTGGCGGGAGTTTTTTTATATTGAATTAAAGGAGAGAACGATTATGACCATTACAATGGATCAAATTGTATCACATGCAAAACATAGGGGGTTTATCTTCCCTGGGTCTGAGATATACGGCGGTCTGGCTAACACATGGGATTACGGCCCGCTAGGCGTTGAACTGAAGAATAATATTAAGAAGGCATGGTGGAAGAAATTCATCCAGGAATCCCCATACAATGTCGGTCTTGATTCTGCTATTCTCATGAACCCTCGTACATGGGAAGCATCCGGCCACATCGGAAATTTCAATGATCCAATGATTGATTGTAAGAAATGTAAAGCGCGTCATCGTGCTGATAAGCTCATTGAGGAAGCTATGCAGGAAAAAGGGCAGGAAATTATCGTAGATGGACTTCCATTCGAGAAGATGCAGGAATTGATTGTAGAGAATGATATCGTTTGTCCTGATTGCGGAAGCAAAGAATTCACAGAAATTCGTCAATTCAACCTTATGTTCAAAACATTCCAAGGTGTGACAGAGTCAAGCACGAATGAAATCTTCCTTCGTCCGGAAACAGCACAAGGGATCTTTGTTAACTTCAAGAACGTTCAGCGTACAATGCGCAAAAAGCTTCCATTCGGTATCGCACAAGTCGGGAAAAGCTTCCGTAATGAAATCACACCGGGTAACTTTACGTTCCGTACACGTGAATTCGAACAAATGGAGCTTGAATTCTTCTGCAAGCCGGGGACTGAACTTGAGTGGTTTGGTTATTGGAAGGATTTTGCAGAGAAATGGCTTCTTTCCTTGGGCATGAAAGCAGAAAACTTCAGACTTCGTGACCACGAAGAAGAAGAGCTTTCTCATTACAGTAACGCTACAACTGACTTTGAATATAAATTCCCATTTGGCTGGGGCGAGCTTTGGGGTATTGCTTCTCGTACTGATTTCGATCTTAAACGCCATATGGAATATTCAGGTGAGGATTTCCACTATCTTGATCAAGAAACGAATGAAAAATACGTACCATACTGCATCGAGCCTTCTTTAGGTGCGGACCGTGTAACATTGGCTTATTTGATTGATGCCTATGAAGAAGAACAGCTTGAAGACGGCACAAGCCGCACTGTGATGCATTTGCACCCAGCGCTTGCTCCATATAAAGCAGCTATCCTTCCGTTGTCTAAAAAGCTATCTGAGGGTGCGAAAGAAGTATTTGCTAAATTGGCACAAGACTTTATGGTGGACTATGATGAAGCTGGCTCCATCGGTAAACGTTACCGCCGTCATGATGAAATCGGAACACCATATTGTATCACGTATGATTTCGATTCTGTTGAAGATAAGATGGTTACCGTCCGTGACCGAGACACAATGGAGCAGACGAGAGTAAGCATCGAGGAATTACCTGCATTCTTGAGCAGTAAAATGAAGTTTTAAGCTAGATTCACATGATGTTGATAAATGGAATACCAACTAAGGTGTCCGGCCCGCAATAAGAGGGCAATGTCGGCAGATAAGCAGTACGACATCCAAGTTAAATCAACATATCTGTTTAGCGAAGCCTAAAGCTGAAAAAGCCCGCTCAAAAGGGAATGAATTCATTCCCTTTTGGGTAGGCTTATTTTAAGTTTAGGATGATTAATTACACTTCGCGAATAAATAGTATATAATAAATGCTATAGAAGAGCGAAGTGTTATGGCACTTTAGGGTGGTGAGTACAATAGAATTAACAAAAAGACAAGAACATATCCTCCAAATCGTGAAGGATAATGGACCTATTACAGGCGAACATATTGCCGATCAATTAAATCTAACCCGTGCGACCTTGCGCCCGGATCTAGCCATCCTGACGATGGCTGGTTATTTGGACGCTAGACCCCGAGTGGGCTATTTCTATACAGGCAAAACAGAGACACAGCTACTTACAGATAACTTGAAGAAGCTTCTTGTTGGAGATTATCAGTCAATCCCTGTTGTCGTCAGCGAGGGTGTGACTGTTTATGATGCTATTTGCACGATGTTCCTAGAAGACGTTGGAACATTATTCGTTGTGGATAAGGAATCCTTGCTCGTTGGTGTTTTGTCTAGGAAGGACCTTTTGCGTGCAAGTCTTGGCAAGCAGGATTTAACAACCATTCCTGTGCACATCATTATGACACGTATGCCAAACATTACAGTATGCACGAAGGAAGACTACTTAATTGATGTTGCGGAGAAGTTGATTGAGAAGCAAATTGATGCCTTGCCGGTCGTGAAACAGAATGATCATGGATATGAAGTGGTTGGCAGAATTACAAAAACGAATATAACCAAGGCCTTCGTTTCTTTAGCCAGCGATAATGGGTAAAAAAGCGGCAGTGGGCCAGTGATACCTGGAGGACGCTTATGGAACAGTCTATAATCTACGTGGTTTCAGATTCAGTTGGGGAAACGGCTGACCTCGTAACAAAAGCAGCCGTCAGTCAGTTCAGCGGTGAGAACATCGTCTTGAAGCGAATACCGTTTGTGGAAGATGTCTCAACCGTTGATGAGGTGCTGAGTGTGGCACAAATGAATAACGGTGTGGTTGCCTACACATTAGTGAAGCCGGAGATCCGCACGTATATGAAAGAGAAGGCAGATGAAATGAATGTCACTGCATATGACATCATCGGTCCTCTAATTGATATTCTTGAACAGAAATATGGAACACCTGCACTCAATAAGCCGGGTCTTGTCCGAAAGTTGGACGAAAATTATTTCAAAAGGGTAGAAGCCATCGAGTTTGCCGTGAAATATGATGATGGAAGAGATCCGAAGGGCATCATGAAGGCGGATGTTGTCTTGGTCGGAGTCTCTCGTACATCGAAGACGCCATTATCACAATTTCTAGCTCATAAACGGTTGAAGGTGGCGAATGTGCCGTTAGTTCCTGAGGTGGAACCGCCTGAAGAATTATTTAAGGTAGATCCCCAAAAATGTATCGGGTTAAAAATCAGTCCTGATAAGCTCAATCATATTAGGAAAGAACGCCTGAAATCATTAGGGCTGAATGACAGCGCTGTGTATGCGAACATGGACCGAATCCATGAAGAACTCGCATATTTCGAGAGAATCGTTAACCGGCTTAACTGTCCGGTCATTGACGTCACGAATAAAGCGGTAGAAGAGACAGCCAATATGATTAGCGATATCATTAACAAACGAAACTAAAAGAGCATGCGAAAGCATGTTTTTTTGGTTGTTTGGATGGTCTGAATTACCAGAGGACAAAAGAGTGGAAATTTGATTTAATTTATTCTATAATAAAAAATTGTGATAAAATACCCTGCTTTAGGTTTAGAGTTATTTATAAAGGAATAAACTAGAATAAGCATCGTATATTAAAAAGTCAAGGAATCCTTAGTAAAAATATTCGACAATCGGACAAACTGTCCTTAAAAAAGAAGGATTAAGATGAGAGATGTAGAAATACAAAAGAAGAGTCATTTAACGGTTTATGTTGATGCGGATGCCTGCCCAGTGAAGACCGAGGTTCAACAAGTATGTGAGCCTTATGATGTGAACATCAAATTTGTGGCAGCTTATACAAATACAACTAATCGTTATCCTGATGTGTCCTGGGTATGGGTTGAACCAGGAAGAGATTCTGCTGACTTTTATATATTGAATCATGTGAAGAGCGGTGATATTGTCGTCACCGAGGATTTAGGACTCGCAGCGGGATGTCTTGCAAAGGCAGCTTATGTCGTAACATCAAGGGGAAAAGAGATCAAGGACAGTGAAATTGACCTATTTCTTGAGACAAGGCATTTGCATGCAAAGGCAAGACGGTCAGGCAAATATGAAAAAGGTCCAAAGAAAATCAAAATGATCGATAAATCAGCTTTCACAGAAACAATGAAAAAAATATTGTCGAAAATTGAAGGATTTTAGCAACTGATATAGAATTACAATATTCAGACCCATTATGAAACAGGTGTTAAACAATTGAAAAATCAATTAATCCCCGAAGAAACCGTGAATGAAATTCGCAGCAAGAATGACATTGTGGATGTGGTTGGCGAATATGTCCAGCTGAAAAAGCAAGGCCGAAACTACTTTGGCTTATGCCCTTTTCACAATGAAAACAGTCCTTCCTTCTCCGTTGCACCGGATAAGCAGATCTTTCATTGCTTCGGCTGCGGGGCTGGCGGAAATGTTTTCACCTTTCTAATGGATATAGAAGGATATTCCTTTGCTGAAGCTGCAAGAAGCCTGGCAGAAAGGGTAAACATACCGTTAGAGATAAACGTAAATGAAGCCTCTGAGGGCCAAAAGCAAAAGCATGCTCTCGATGATATGTATGAAGCTCATGAGCTTTTAAGGAAATTTTACCATCATTTGCTTGTAAATACAAAGCAAGGTCAGGATGCTCTTGAATATTTGCTCGAACGAGGTTTCACCATGGAATCCATTGAGAAGTTTCAACTGGGCTATTCATTAGACTCCTGGGATTATGTGCATAATTTCCTAAAGAAAAGGGATTTCTCCATTGAACGAATGGAAAAGGCCGGCCTGCTCGTCAGAAGAGAGAATGGAGAGAATTATTTCGACCGCTTTAGGAATCGAATTATGTTCCCAATCTTTGATAGGCAAGGGAATACAATCGCCTTCTCCGGACGTGCACTTGCTGCAGGTGATGAGCCGAAATATTTAAATAGTCCTGAAACTCCACTTTTTAATAAAAGTAAAGTCGTCTATAATTACCACCTGGCGCGCCCCTTTATTCGGAAGAAAGGGGCAGCGATCTTGTTTGAAGGTTTTGCTGATTGCATTTCTGCAGACAGGGCAGAGGTGCATAATGGAATTGCCACGATGGGTACGGCTCTGACTGAACAGCATATTCAGCTGTTAAAGCGGAGCACGGATACAATCATCATCTGTTATGATTCTGATGCACCCGGAATTGAAGCGGCGAATAAAACGGCTGATATGATTCGTGACAACGGTCTTCATGTCAAGATTGCCCTTATGCCGAATGGGTACGATCCCGATGACTATATCAAGGAATTTGGAGAAGAAAAGTTCCAAAACGATATAATAGGGGCTGCACATACGTATATCTCTTTCAAGATGATTTATCATAAGAGAGGCAAAAACTTTGCAAATGAAGGCGATAAGATGGATTATATTGAAAGCGTCCTTCAAGAAACAGCAAAGTTAGACAGTGAAGTCGAAAGGGAATTCTACTTAAGACAAATTGCTACAGAATTCACACTTTCACTGGAATCCTTGCTTAATCAGCAGGGTAAAGTGGGTAAATATAATAAGAGGGCGCCTAAACAAGCGACACAGGCCGCCTCATTTCAAGCGATGCCAGCACCGAGAAGAAAAGGGATGAAGCCGGCACATATGAAGGCTGAGGAGACTTTGCTGGCTCTCATGCTCCATGACCGGGAATTGGCCTATCGCATACAAAAGCTGCTGGATGGAATGGAAATGAACCATGATGATCATCAAGCAATCATTACGTATTTATTCGCCTTCTATGAGGAAGGGCACGAGGCGGATGCAAGTCTGTTCCTCCATTTCCTCCCTGATGTGAATTTAAGAAAGATTGTCACTGAGATTGAAATGATGGATTTTCATCATGAGCCCAGCGAGCAGGAATTATTGGATTACGTTAACCAAATTACTAAATATAAACAGTTAATGGTTATTAAAGAAAAGAAAGCGGAGCAACTTGAGGCTGAAAAGCGGCAGGATTTCATTCGTGCTGCTGAACTAGGAAAAGAGTTGATATCGCTAAGAAATTCTTTATGACGGAAGTAAAAGAAGTGGATTGAGAAGGAGGGGAACAAATGGCTGAAAAGTCAGCACGTTCCAAAGAAAAAGCAGTAGACATCACAGATATGACATTGGACCAGGCGAAAGAATACGTTACGGAGCTTGGTAAGAAAAGAGGCCAGTTAACATACGAAGATATCGCAGAGCGCCTCTCCAGTTTCGTGCTTGATTCTGAACAAATGGATGAATTCTATGAATACCTTGGAGAGCAAGGTGTCGATATAGTGAGTGAAGCCGACGACGATGAGGAAAATCCTGATACACAGGAGCTTGAAAAAGAAGAAGAGTTTGACCTGAATGACTTAAGCGTGCCTCCTGGTGTCAAAATCAATGATCCGGTGCGTATGTATCTTAAAGAAATCGGGCGTGTAGACCTCCTTTCCGCTGAGGAAGAAATCCTCCTGGCTGAACGTATTGAAGAAGGCGATGAAGAAGCTAAGCGGCGACTGGCAGAAGCAAACCTCCGTCTCGTTGTCAGTATCGCAAAACGTTATGTCGGACGCGGGATGCTGTTCCTGGATCTTATACAAGAAGGGAATATGGGCCTTATCAAAGCGGTTGAGAAATTCGACTACCGCAAAGGCTTTAAATTCAGTACGTATGCTACTTGGTGGATTCGTCAGGCAATCACACGTGCTATTGCGGACCAAGCAAGAACGATCCGTATCCCGGTTCATATGGTGGAAACCATCAATAAACTAATTCGTGTTCAACGTCAGCTTTTACAGGATTTAGGCCGTGAGCCTTCTCCAGAGGAAATCGCAGAAGAAATGGACCTAACACCGGAGAAAGTGCGTGAAATCTTAAAAATTGCACAAGAGCCTGTTTCCTTGGAAACGCCAATTGGGGAAGAAGATGATTCACATCTTGGCGATTTCATTGAGGACCAGGATGCTACATCTCCATCTGACCATGCAGCATATGAGCTCTTGAAGGAGCAATTAGAGGATGTACTGGACACGCTTACCGACCGTGAAGAAAATGTGCTTCGCTTACGCTTCGGGCTTGATGACGGCAGAACCCGTACTCTTGAAGAAGTGGGCAAGGTATTCGGTGTAACGCGTGAGCGCATCAGACAGATTGAGGCGAAGGCATTGCGCAAGCTGCGCCACCCAAGCCGCAGCAAACGTCTAAAGGATTTCTTAGAATAGAATATAACATATATTGACAACAGGATGAAAGTCCGCTGGAAATTTTTCCGGCAGGCTTTTTTCTTTTGATGGCCTGTCGAACCAGGGCTCTTTGCATTGATTCTCAGGCGTTTATTGATTGGGACAGGCAAAGACCCTCCAAGAGTATTTGCCGCCGTCAGAGAAGGTATGAAACGCCTTAGACGACGAGTGCGCTGTATGGAATCTATTGTTAGAATTGCGTCTCTCCTAAATGTTAAAAATTTTCGTAAATTCAGGGATATAACTTTTCCAAAATTGGTTTTTAAAGTAAAATAGGGAGTGGTATTGTAAACTATTGTCATATGCGGCTGCATAGGGGAGGGGAGCTAATATATGAAAAACAATGCGGTAATGCCATATATCATTATTATGGTTCTTGGTCTATCACTCGTCTTTTTCCTTTCAATCAAAGGCATTGGGGATGCAGATAAGATGGCAAAGGAAAAAGAAGGAAATGAGAAAACGGAAGAGACAGCAAACAATGATAAGCCAGAAGATATTTATAAGAATCAATGTTTGAGCTGCCACGGTGGTAATTATGAAGGCGGCGCCGGTCCTGCTTTAATCGGAGTGAAGGACAAGGAATTGATTAAAGACCGTATTGTTAATGGTAAGGGCATGATGCCTGGAGGACTCGTACCAGAGGATAAGGTCGATGAAATGGTTGAATTTATTGCCGGGCTGGAATAGGACAGTCTGACGGTATAAAGGAACCAAGAAAAGAAGAGACATCCTGATGGATGTCTCTTTCTTTTTCAGCTCCATCGAATTCAGCTGAACATATCCTGCCGAGTGAACACAAGAAAGGCAATTAAGAGGGAGGCTAGTCCCCAAATGGCAAGGATCATAAGGGAAAAGTCGAGTGTAAGCCCCTCGACCATTGGCAGGTTCCCGGATAGATAGTCTGTTAAGTCGAGATTGACACTGAAGATATATTTTGCACCGGCCCATGCACTCGCAAATCCCTTCAGAATAGCACCGGCAATAAGAGCAGCAAACATGATACCCATCCCGATTGAGGTGTTTCGGACAAGAACGGATACCATAAAGCTGATGGTGCCTGTAACTACGCCGACGAACCAAGAAAGCCCGGCAGACATGAGGATATACTGCCATTGAGGCACCAGCTTGATGGATTCTGTTACTAATGTGCCATTTTCAATGGCAAAGCCGGTCGCAACAGGAACCTTTAATCCATCGAAATGAAAGAACAATCCTGCTAATAAGTAGGAGAGCCCGATTACGAGCAGGATGATAAGAGAGACGGAGAGTAAAAGGGTCACATACTTGCTCAAGAGAATTTTCCACCTCTTAATGGGACGGGTGAGAAGAATCTTGATTGTTCCGTCACTCCGTTCACCGCTGACAAGGTCAATCGCAATGATCATAACCAGAAGGGGGATAAACATCGCAATGCCTTCATTTAAGAATTCGCGTACAAATGTCGGTGCTCCAGGTGAGTTGGGATTGATGTCATGGTCAAGATAATATTGCTGCTGATCAATCATGACCGTAAGCTGATTCTTCCACTCTTCCGGGATTCCGCTGCTTTGAAGCCGATTTTGGCTGTCAACAATACTCTGCTGAAGGACAACCCGCCAATCATCCGTGCCCAGCCTCTTCTCTCGCTGTTTCATTTGTGCATCTTGTGCATAGATGAAGATTGGAATAAGGACAAGCAGTATGAGAATGATGGCTGCCAGCCGCTTTTTTCTGTATAGCTTTTCCATTTCATTGAGAAGAAGCTTTGCAAATTCAATCATGCTTGTTCCTCCTTCGTCAAATCCATGAATAATTCTTCAAGTGTAAGCGGCTTTTCCTGAACAGTATGAACGTCTATCCCGCCTTCGACCAATCGGCGTGTGCACTGGCTGACATTCATAGAGGGGATTGTACAGAGTATACGGTCCTCTTTTCTGACGGCATCCTGAACCACATTCATTTGTTTCAAGAGGGATAGTGCCTCCTCAACCGGGGAAACCTTCCATTCAATGCGGTCGCTTGATGTGCCGAGGAGTTCCCTTACCTCTGCCACGGTGATCATTCTTCCTTTATTGATGATGGCTACCCGGTCACACATGAGCTGAATCTCACTTAATAGATGGCTGGAGATGAATACGCTGATGCGCTGCTCAATAACGAGATTTCTAACGAAGGTGCGCAGCTCCCTAATGCCGGATGGGTCAAGACCATTTGTTGGTTCATCAAGAATCAACAGTCTGGGATTGCCAAGAAGTGCCTGAGCAATTCCGAGCCTTTGCTTCATTCCGAGAGAATATGTTTTCACTTTTTCATGGATTCGCTTTTCTAATTGGACTTGCTTGACGATTTCATGAATCCGTTCATCTGTAATATCCCCAAGCATCCGCGCAAATTGCTTCAGGTTTTCCCAACCGGTTAAATACCCATACAGCTCAGGGTTCTCTACGATGGAGCCGACTTGGCGCATGGCCTTTTTGAAGGAAGTGCGTACATTATGTCCGCCGATGCTAATTGTTCCGCTGCTTGGCTGAATGAGACCAACAAGCATCCGAATGGTCGTTGTTTTTCCAGCTCCATTTGGTCCAAGAAAGCCGAATATCTCACCTGGCTTGACGGAAAAACTCACATCATCTACTAATTTCTTTCCCTTTATCTCCTTTGTCAGGTGTTCTACATTCAATACGGGCTCCATGTCTTTACTCCTCTCTCAATTGCTGTTGGCTCACGATGGCTTGCGTCAGCCGTTCTGCAATGGCTTCATAGCCTTTTGCGTTCGGGTGGAAGTGATCAGTATAAAGGAATTCCTTCACTTGACCTTGAAATAAATCAAAGACAGGAATAATGACGAAGTTCTTATATTCGGAGGCGAGCCTTTGCAGCTGGTAATTCCAATCAATGACGAATTGAGAGGTATCACCGAGGATCGTTAAATCCTCAAATGGGTTATATAGGCTGATCCAATAGATAGGAGCGTCTGCATTCTCCTTCCGCAGCTCCTCCAAGATTTGGCGGCTGTTGGCTTCGAATGTTTCTGTATCTGGTTCATAGGCGGCTAAATTCTCAGCCGTCAATCCTTCTACCCCGGGGAATAAGTCATTGCCTCCAATCGTCATGACGATAACATCAGCTTTCGACACAGCATGCTTGGCTCCAGATGTTTTTAGGAGAGAAGCCAAGTCGGCTGTTTTTGCTCCGGTTACCGACAAATTGGCAAGTGAAATATCTTGGCCATATTCATCTTTCAATGTATGGGTTAGTCGTTTTACATATCCTTCACCAGAATCATCCCCAATTCCGCGGGTAAGCGAATCGCCAAGGGCCACGATGGAGAGCTTGCCGTCGTCTTCTGGCTTTTCATGGGCTTCCTCTTCTTTCTCGTAATTTGCATTGTCCAGTCCATTTGGCTTTAAAACGGCTGAGGCCGCCTGAAGAAAACCAATAAGGAGGAGAACAGAGACAATGAGCCCTGTGGTCAGCAGGAAAACAGACATCCACCATTTCTTCATCTATAACACCTTCTTTAAGATTTGATGATGCTTCATTCTACTCTTAGTTTAAACGTGTCTACTATTATTAAACCAAAATTTTCCGTATGAGTGAAACGGATGAACTGGGAAGGAAAGACCTTTGCATTCATAGGAGACTTTTCTTATACTAAAGAAATCAATGATACATAGAGTGGAGCATAAAAGATGAATGTAGATAAATTATCAAAAAGACTTGAACGAGTATCAACATATATTCCTGGCGGTGCGATCTTGGCAGACATCGGGTCTGATCATGCTTATTTGCCTTGTTACGCGATTAAAGAGGGCATTGCTTCTCAGGCCATTGCAGGAGAGGTAGTAGAAGGGCCTTTTCAATCAGCGGTCGCTCAGGTAAAGGAATCAGGTTTAGAGAAGCAAATTGCCGTCCGTAAGGGGAATGGCCTTGAAGTGCTGACCGCAGGCGAAGCAAGTGCCATTACCATCTGCGGAATGGGCGGCTCCTTGATTACCCGTATTTTGGATGAAGGAAAGGAAAAGTTCTCAGGTAAGGAACGTCTTATCCTACAGCCGAATATTGGGTCACAATTTATTCGTGAATGGTTGATGCATGAGGGCTGGGAATTGATTGCCGAAGAGATTCTTGAGGAAGACGGCAAGATTTATGAGATTTTGGTCGCTGAAAAAGGAGAACCCAAAAAGCCGTATGATAATCAGAATACAGAGGCAGCACTTCTCATGGGACCATATTTGCTTAAAGGGCAGAATGATGTATTTAAGAAGAAATGGAACCAGGAATTGACGCACTGGCGCAGAATTATCAAACAGGTCGAAGCAAGTGGGAATGAGCGCTCCATGGAGAAGAAAGAAGAGCTTTCCCGCTTGGTTGAAATCGTGGAGGAGGCACTTGAACGATGAAGATTCCAAACGGACATGAGGTCATTCAATTATTTGAGAGCTTTTCACCGAAGTATTTGGCAGAGGAGGGGGACCCAATCGGTCTTCAGGTCGGGACTCTCTCTAAGAAAATCAGCAAGGTGCATGTCGCTTTGGATGTGACAGAAGAAGTCGTTGATGAGGCCATTACAAATGGGGCTGATATGATTTTGGCCCATCATCCACTTATCTTCCGTCCCTTAAAGAAGATTGATTTCAGCCATCCGCACGGAAGGGTGATTGAGAAGCTGATTAAGCATGATATAACCCTGTATGCCGCTCATACAAACTTAGATGTAGCGGAAGGGGGCGTGAATGATATGCTGGCGGCTGCCCTGGGGCTTCAAGAGCTGACACTTCTTTCCCCAACCTATAGGGAGGGCTTGAAGAAATTAGCTGTCTATGTCCCAAAAGAAGCGGAGGAAAAGGTTCGGGAAGCACTCGCCCGCGCTGGAGCTGGCAACCTTGGACATTACAGCCATTGCAGCTTCTCAGCTGAGGGAATCGGCCGCTTTAAGCCTGATGAACAGGCCAATCCGCATATCGGTACAGAAGGTGAGCTTGAGATGGTGGAGGAAGTAAAGGTCGAAGTCGTTGTGCCGGGCCCGCTTGCTTCTAAAGCGGTACGAGCGATGCTGACTGCACACCCGTATGAAGAGGTGGCCTATGATTTATATACGCTCGATAACCAAGGAGTAAAGGAACTTGGATTAGGACGCGTGGGTGTGCTGCCTGAAACGGTCACATTGGGTGAATTTGCTGAACAGGTGAAGAAGGCATTTGAGGTAAGCGCGGTGAGAGTGACTGGCGACCTGACGGCTGCGGTTAAGAAAGTCGCTGTCCTTGGCGGAACAGGGGATAAATTCGTGCGGACAGCTCAATTTAAAGGAGCAGACGTGTTTGTTACAGGGGATATTTATTACCATACGGCCGTTGATTTCAAGCAAGAGGGCATGAATATCATCGACCCAGGTCATAATGTCGAGAAAATCATGAAAAAAGGGGTCGCCTCCAAAATGACCGAGCTTTGTGAACAAGCGGGATTTGAGGTGGAATGGATTCCATCTGTTATTGATACAGATCCTTTTCAGGTAGTGTGAGATAAAAAGCAGGAATAAAAGAGGCCATGAATGAGGTTGCAGTGACCGAAAGTTAGATTATAGACTCTAACTTTTTGGGTGCACATCATTCATGGCCTTTACTATTTATCCTTTAACCTTTACTTTTGGCAAAATCTTAGATAATGGAACTTGTTTTTCATGCTTCCATGTAGAAGGATCATTTGCATCAAATTGCTCAAGGAATGTGATGACTTCCTTCGTAATTGGGGTTGGTGTGGACGCACCGGCTGTCACGCCGACTTTCTCGGCATCCTTAATCCAATCGATGTTCAGCTCACTGACGTCAGCGATTCGGTAGGCAGTTGTTCCCGCGATTTCTTCGGAAACCTGCGCAAGACGGTTCGAGTTATTACTCTTCGGATCCCCGACAACAATCACGACATCAAGTCCTTTAGCCTGCTCAGCGACAGCCTCCTGGCGAACTTGAGTCGCCATGCAGATTTCTTTATGAATCTCAGCGCATGGATACTTTTTCTTCACTTCTTCGATTAAATCAGCTACATCCCATTGGCTCATCGTCGTTTGATTCGTCACGATAATCTTATCATTATCAAGGGAAAGCTCATCGATATCCGCTTTGCTTTCAATTAAATGAACGATATTCGGAGCGACGCCGACAGCACCTTCAGGCTCTGGATGACCCTTCTTCCCGATGTAAATAATGTCATAGCCTTCTTTTTCTTTCGCCTCAATCAGGTCATGGGTTGCTGTGACATCCGGGCATGTAGCATCAATCGTTACGAGCCCTTTTTGTTTGGCAATCTCGCGTACCTCTGGAGAAATACCATGGGCAGTGAAGATAACAGTGCCTGAATTCACCTTCTCGATGATTTCTTTACGGTCCTTTCCATCAAGCGTAATGATGCCCTCTTGTTCAAATGCTTCAGTCACATGCTGGTTATGAACAATCATGCCTAAAATGTAGATTGGTCTTGGTAATGTTTTATCTAAAGCGGCATTTCGGGCGATGACCATCGCATCAACCACGCCGTAGCAATATCCACGAGGGGAAATCTTAATTACTTTCATGTAGAATATACAGCCTCCTTACTCATCGCACCCTGTAAATGGGAGCGTATTCTCCTTATTATAATCGAGTGCACGTAAACTTACAAAAAAAGAAATTGCAGGGGTTATTAAGATAAGTGCTGTCAGTACGTCTCGTCCATGCAAAAAAATGCCCTGCATGCAGGGCATTTTTTGTTAAATGAATAGCTTCGGAACAGATGGCTTAGATTCTGTCCTTTTAGACGAGTTAGTTTTGACTTCATCTTCTTTTGGCAAAGAAGTTTCTGCTGCAACGGTTTCCGTTGATTCAGCAGCTGTTTCTTCTACAGCTGCAGATTCCACGGCAGCTGAGGTATCCTCGGCTTCTGTGGAAGAAGCGCTTAACCCTCTATACATTTTCCACATGGATGGCAGGTTTTTGATCAGCGGCCCATACTGCTGGACTTGGCGGACCATCGGAACGATACGCTCACCTGCGGCCAGTACCTTTTGTGTTCCATTCATGATGTTCGTCAAGGAGGATCCTCCTTGAGCAGCTGCACTTGCAGCGCCCGTAACGGACCGGGCGGCTGTTGCTGCATTTCCAGCGGCAGCCCCTCCGCCTCGGCCGA
The DNA here is from genome assembly GCF_054950035.1 of Gracilibacillus sp. Marseille-QA3620. Lineage (NCBI taxonomy): Bacteria > Bacillati > Bacillota > Bacilli > Caryophanales > Bacillaceae > Gracilibacillus > Gracilibacillus sp. Marseille-QA3620. Next base: position 3,089,435 of record NZ_CM143102.1, on the reverse strand, counting down.
ATAAGGATGATAGAATTCCACCTGAACGCTGGGCCCCGGCGGCAGCCCCTTGAGCTTGACGGGCAAATAATCCTCTAGCACCAGTTGCTCCAGCATTATTTGCGGCTCCCATCATTCCCCTTGGACCCATACCCATACCAGGCCGAATCATGCCTCCCCCGCGTGGAGGAAGGAACATGGGTGGTCTCATTGGCGGCATTTGTTCGCCTCCTTTCTCTCTGTATATCAATCGCGAAGTGTAGTCTTGCGCGGTTCCTTATATGGTATGTCGGACAAGTGTGGATAAGTGCCTCAGCAAAGAAGAATAGGCTTTTAAACCGTGAAAAACTTGTGAATACTGGTTAACATAAGGTAATATGAAAAGGATAATAGGATATGTGTTAAGCATGTTGAGAAAGTTGGTTAAAAATGAGTTCATTTACATTATTTAAATTGCCGGACCATCTAATGGAGGCTGTTGAGAAGGTTGGTTTTAAGGAACCGACAGTCATTCAAGAGCGGGTCATTCCTTCCGTACTAAGCGGAAAGAGCATCATCGGCCAGTCACAAACAGGGACTGGAAAGACGCATTCTTTCTTGCTGCCCATCATTGCACGCATTGATGTGGAGGAATCAGCCGTACAGGCAGTCATTACAGCTCCGACTCGGGAGCTTGCCTCACAGATTTACAAGGCTGCGACAGAGCTGAACGAAAAATTTCCGGAAGACAAACAAATTCATATAAAAAGCTATGTGGGAGGTACTGATAAGCAGCGTTCCATTGATAAGCTGACTGTACAGCCGCAATTGGTTATTGGTACACCTGGACGTATTAAGGATTTAATTGAGGAAAATGCTTTGGTCGTTTATTCAGCCAATATACTGGTTGTTGATGAAGCAGATCTTATGATTGATCTTGGCTTCATGGAGGACGTGGATAAGGTGGCAGCAAGAATGGCGCCGGAATTGCAGATGCTTGTCTTCTCTGCGACCATTCCAGAGAAACTGCAGCCGTTCCTTAAGAAGTACATGAATAACCCGAAGCATATTCAGGTTGATCCTAAGAAGGCATCAGTGGATAAGCTCGACCATGTTCTCGTGCCGGTGAGACATCGCGATAAAGCGAAATTGGTCAAAGAAATCTTAGAGCTTCAAAACCCGTTCCTGGCACTTGTGTTTGCCAATACGAAGCAGAATGCTGATGAACTGGCAGATGCCTTGCTTCAAAAAGGCCTTCAAGTCGGCCGCCTGCATGGCAATTTGCCGGCACGTGAAAGAAAGCGTGTTATGAAGGAAATTAACTCCTTGAAATATCAGTATGTGGTCGCGACTGATTTAGCGGCACGGGGCATTGATATTGAAGGAGTCAGTCATGTCATTAACTTTGAGATTCCTCAGGACTTGGATTTCTATATTCACCGCGCAGGACGGACCGCGCGTGCAGGTATGTCCGGTGTTGCGATCACCTTATTCGAGGAGACGGATGAACAAGCCCTTCGGAAATTAGAGTCCATGGGTATTAACTTCCTAAACCGAGATATCGTTAAAGGTGAATGGATTGAAATCGATGACCGTAATAAACGGAGAAAAAGAAAAGATACTTCTAAAGCGAAGGATGTTAAGAAATACGGACAATTCTCCAAGCATATGCGCAAAGTGAAACCTGGCTATAAGAAGAAAGTAAAAGCCGAAGTAGAAAAAATGAAGAAAAGAGAGAGACGCTTAAAGAAAAAATAGGGGGTACAGTCATTGACAGCATTGAAAATAGGTTCGCATGTATCAATGAGCGGAAAGAAAATGCTGCTGGCAGCAAGTACAGAAGCGGCATCCTATGGGGCAAACACATTCATGATCTATACAGGTGCACCTCAGAATACGCGCAGAAAGAAAATTGAAGAGCTGAACATTGAAGAAGGCAGAAAGCATATGGAAGCGAACGGCATCAGTGATATCGTTGTACATGCGCCGTATATCATCAATATCGGCAATACGGTGAATCCAGCGACCTATCAGCTTGGCGTTGACTTCCTTCGCTCGGAAATTGAACGTACAGAAGCAATTGGAGCAAAGCAAATTGTCCTTCATCCAGGGGCTCATGTTGGTGAGGGCTCAGAGCTTGGCATTAAGAAAATCATAGAAGGTCTGAATGAAGTCATCATTCCTGGTCAGGATGTACAGATTGCTCTTGAAACAATGGCTGGTAAAGGATCCGAGTGCGGCAGAAGCTTTGAGGAGCTGGCGATGATTTTTGACGGGGTTACCCATAATGACCGGCTAAGCGTTTGCTTTGATACTTGTCATACACATGATGCCGGATATAATATCGTAGAGGATTTTGACGGCGTTTTAAATGAGTTTGATAAATTGATTGGCGTACAGAATATCAAAGTGCTTCATATCAATGACAGCAAGAATGAATGCGGAATGAGAAAGGACAGGCATGAAAATATCGGCTACGGCAAGATTGGCTTTAAGCCGCTTCATTACATTGTCCACCATCCGCAGCTTGCAGACATTCCAAAGATTCTGGAGACACCGTATGTCGGCACTGACAAGAATAATAAGAAGGCTCCATACAAGTATGAGATTGACATGTTAAAGGACGGGAACTGGACAGACTTCCAAGAGAAAATCCTTGGTCAAATGGTCGAAAGCTAAAAAACAGTCCCTGTGTAATTAGAGGCCAAATCATCAGAATGGTGATTTGGCCTCTCTTTTTGTTTAATTACCGGTCAGACTATAGAATAATTGTTCAATATGCTTTGCCCGCTCAGAGCCGACAATTTTCTCAATTTGTACGAGTAATTTTGCCCGCTCTGTTTGTTCAAAAATATTAACGGATTTTCCTTTTAATAAAGCAACGATATGATCGGCCTCAGTATTGGACAATGTTATTCCTTGCTGACGGGAAAAACTAAGCAATTCACTTGTTGTGATGCGATTTAATTTCATGTTAATGATCGTTTCGAATAGCTTCATTCTTCTCACCCCATAGTTACATTATGAAGAGGGATGGCTAAAATGAACCAAATCGACAAATGTTAAGTAAATAGGTTTACAATCACAGGCAGCTCCTGTATACTACTTTAGTAAATCGTAATCATTCTTATTAACGGGCGGGAGATTATGAAAGAAGAAATAATCAAATTAGACCATATAGCATATAAATACGAACAAGAAAATGTCCTTGAGGATATCAACCTGATGGTCAGGGAGGGAGATTTCCTTGCTATTGTCGGACCAAATGGTTCTGGCAAGTCTACTTTATTAAAGCTGATACTAGGCATTAACAAAGTACAAAAAGGGGAGATCTACTTATTCGGCGAGAGAATTAACCGCTTTAAGAGCTGGGAACGAATTGGCTATGTCTCTCAAAAGGCCAATTCCTTTAATAGTGGATTTCCGGCAACGGTCGAAGAAGTTGTCGCCAGCGGCTTAACGAAGAAAATCGGCCTTTTCCGCTTCTATACGAAGAAGCATCGGGAAAAGGTCATTCAAGCCTTAAAGGAAGTTGGAATGCAGGATTTCCTGCACCGTACTGTCGGCGATTTATCAGGCGGTCAGCAGCAGCGTGTTTTTATTGCGCGCGCCTTAGTAAGTGATCCTGAGTTATTGATCCTTGATGAACCGACTGTAGGGGTAGACGTACAAAATGTATCTAACTTCTATGATCTCTTGTATGAGCTGAATCGGAACCTCGGCCTAACCTTAATTTTGGTTACCCATGATACAGGCACTATTACAGAAAAGGCGACTCATATTGCCTGCTTAAATAAGCGTCTCCATTTCCATGGTCATTCCCATGAATATGAGGAACTGAATAATCAGGATATGTCAGCTTTCTATGGTCATGATGTATACACATTGAAGCATGATCATTAATGTGGAGGAAATAGTATGCTAGCGATGTTTCAATATGAATTTTTACAAAATGCCTTTTTGTCAGGCTTAATTATCGGAGTAATCGCTCCTTTACTTGGGGTCTTTATTGTAGTTCGTAAGCTTTCTTTAATTGCGGATGCTTTGAGCCACGTGACCTTGACCGGGATTGCGGCAAGCCTCTTGCTAAGCAAGGAATTCCCGGGGACGTTTGCCAATCTGAACCCGCTCTATTTAGGAATGGGCTTTTCAGTTGGGGGCTCGCTGTTCATCGAACGTTTACGGAATGTGTATAAGCACTACCAAGAACTTGCTATCCCCATCATTCTTTCAGGTGGTGTGGGGTTAGGTGCGATATTCATTTCCATGGCGAATGGTTTTAATGTGGATTTATTCAGCTATTTATTCGGCAGCGTGAGTGCAGTCGGCCGAACGGACCTTTGGGTCATTAGTATCATTAGTGTAATTGTTGTCTTTACGGTGATTTTCTTATATAAAGAACTGTTTCTCTTATCATTTGATGAGGAGCATGCGAAAACCTCCGGCATTCCTGCCAAGGCGATTCATTTTATCTTTATCGTCCTTGTGGCTCTTGTAATTGCCATTTCAATGAGGATTGTCGGCGTTTTGCTTGTCTCAGCCTTAATGACATTGCCGGTGGCGGCTGCTTTGAAGGTGGCAAAGAGCTTTAAACAAACCATTTTCATGTCGATTCTGTTTGGGGAAATTGCCGTAGTAGGCGGACTGTTTACCGCTTATTATTTGAACCTGGCTCCTGGCGGGACCATTGTTGTCTTGGCTATTCTAGTCCTGCTTGTGACGATTCTGTTCAAGAAATGGCAAGTGAACCGATAAGGAGGAATTCTTATGGATGTTAAAAGAGCACTTCAACTGTTAAAGGACGAGGGATATAAATATACGGAGAAGCGCGAGGATATGTTAACCCTTTTCTCAAAGAGCAATCGGTATTTAACGGCTAAGGATGTCCTTGAACAATTAAAAAGTTCTTATCCGGGTATGAGCTATGACACAATCTACCGGAATCTATCCTTGTATGTAAAGCTTGGCATTCTTGAAGCTACTGAGCTTTCTGGGGAAAAATGCTTCCGTTTTGCATGTGAGGGGAACCATCATCATCACCATTTCATTTGCATGGAGTGCGGTAAGACGCGTCATATCGATGCCTGCCCGATGGAACAGCTTAAAGATGATTTAGGCGGCTACGAAATCTCAGGACATAAATTTGAAATTTATGGAACCTGTCCAGATTGTCAGCCTCATCATATGAATTAAGATTACAATGCCGTCAGGTGTGTTATGCACACCTGACGTTTTTTATTGGAAAAGGAGCTAAAAGTGTTTGATACATCGAGCAGAATGGAACTCATTTATAAAGCGGAGGAGGATCCAATTGTAATCAAGATTAAGTAAAAGCATCTTGGTATATCAAAGGAAACGAAGGTGTATGAATGAGCACTTTGTTTCTGGCCAATTGGATGTTTACGGCTATCCATAAATTCAAATGGATTGAGTAAGTGCGGTGAAGTGGTGATAAAAAAAGGCCGTTCAATATTTTTCTTAAAACAGCCTTTGTTAAGGGTATAAATTCGGTATTCCGAATGGAAAAAGGATTGGAAGCACCAAAAGAATGCCTAACACGAGGGCTAGCAAAAGAGAGATGATTAGGCTGAATGTGCTTCTAAAAACCTGCTTTTTTTCATTCTTTTGTTCAAAGGGGAGTCCAACAACGCCGATAACAAATGCTGCTACTGCTAAAACCATTAGGTATAACGTTAAATCGTGATCGGTTGATGGGGTAAACAGATTTAGAGATATAAAAAGGAATAGGCAGACGACTGTCAGCACAAATGAGGTCTGGTTAGCGATTTCTTTCACATATTTCATAGGAACAGCCTTTCATTAAAGGTTATATATATGGAAATGTTTTAACAAATCAACCGATAACTGTAAAAGCAAAAAAGATGATGGTTATGATTTCGTGATCCGCCAAACGACGAAATGCGAGATAGTTTTCATAGGAATTCTGCCAAGAAAATAGGGTTTCATCCATTAAAGACCGTTAGCTTGTCCATTTCATCTTTTATGGACTGTACAAATTTTCATCATTCTATGGTTTAAGAGCAAAAGGAAAAAGGATGCGTAATTCTCATGCTATAAGAGTGTTATCTAAACAGTAAGGGAGGGAGGTGACCTCTCTTATACATGCGCAGCAAAAGAAAATGCCAAGCTAAAAGCAGATGTTTTAACTTGGCATTCATTCTTCTTATTCAGCTGTTTCCAGCCTCCAGCGGTCTACCCAGGCCTTAGCCTCGTTCCAGTCATGAACACGAATAACATTTTCTGGAATGGCCATTCGGTTGTAAGGGGCGTCAAATAAAATGACTGGAATACGGCATTCCTCGGCAATGGCGACGGCATTATCATGCTTATCCTCAAAGAAGAGGTCAACATCATGTTTTTTCGCTGAGGCAATCTTGTCATGGCTGCCGATCAATTCAATATGATGGTACATAAGGTCATGCTTATCGAACCATTGCTTCGTAACCGGGAGCAGGGTTTCGCTTCGGGCACTGATGAAATACAGCTCATAATGTTCCTTCCACTCATTCAGCACCTGACCTGCATAAGCAGCCATTGGCGATTCCGTATAGATGCGGGGCTCAACCTCCTTGAACCATTGGTAAAATTCAAGGGGCGGGACATTCACAAAAGGGGTTAATTCATATTCTGTGATGTCATCAAGGGTCAGTTGAAGCTTAAAAGCCTCGTTTATGAAGGGGAGCAGGGATTTCTGACATGTGACGGTGCCGTCTATATCAATTCCAAAACGTTTTTGTTTGTTCATCACGGTATTCCTCCAAGTAATTGTACGATTGATCTCTTCCGCCGGTTTTCTAAATTCTGTTTCTTTTTGCAAAAACTTCTCTCATGTCTTTAGGCTGATGCGAGAACACTAAGGAATGCTCCATTAACTTAAAGGGGGAGAAGGCCTTGTCCAAACGGAATGGAAGAATGGCTGCCTCGCATCGCAATATCACTTCGATGCGGTCAACGAATGAAAGACCAGCCGCTGAAGCCGTTCAAGAAAAGAAACAGGTCATTGGCTATATTGCCATTCTTCTGTCCATTATATCCTTATTTCTTTATCCCGTCATATTTGGTTTGATCGGTTTTTTGACAGGGATTACCGCAATTAAAAGAAGGATTCGAATCTTAGGGATTCCGGCAGTCATGATCGGGCTCTTTTCGGTTTTGGCGGGTTTATTCGTCTATCCCTTCTTTTAGGGGGCCAATAACGAAAAAAGGAGCTGGGAATCCAGCTCCTTTTCTTATAGATCTGTTACTCGGTTACGGATGCATTCGCCTGTTCTTTCTCAAGGCGCTGCTTTTCATAGTATTCCTCAGCCAAGATATCAATTTCTTTCTTCAATTCTTCAACCATTGTCGCTTCTGGTACCTTCCGGACAATTTTTCCTTTGCGGAATAGCAGTCCTTCACCTCTGGCGCCAGCAATACCGATATCAGCCTCTCTTGCTTCACCAGGTCCGTTAACAGCGCAGCCGAGAACGGCAACTTTGATTGGGGCTTTGATTTTTTGAATATATTCATCGACTTCATTGGCGATGGAAATTAGGTCTATCTCGATTCGTCCGCATGTCGGGCAGGAAATCAACGTTGCTGAGTTAGCGGAGAGACCAAATACCTTCAATAACTCACGAGCAACCTTTACTTCCTCTACAGGGTCTGCACTTAAGGATATACGGAGTGTATTCCCGATTCCTTTGCTTAAGAGGGCGCCTATTCCTGCCGCACTTTTTACGGTTCCGGAGAATAAAGTACCGGATTCTGTGATCCCTAGGTGAAGCGGATAATCGAATGTTTGAGCTGCTTTTTCATAAGCTTCAATAGCCAAGCGGACATCTGATGCTTTCATGGATACGATAATATCATGGAAGTCGAGGTCTTCAAGAATCTTAATGTGGTGAAGAGCGCTCTCTACCATGCCGTCAGCTGTTGGGTAGCCGTATTTTTCTAAGATCTTGCGTTCAAGGGAGCCGGCATTGACACCAATACGGATTGGAATCCCTTTTGCTTTAGCTGCCTTGACAACAGCTTCGACCTTTTCACGACGGCCGATGTTCCCTGGGTTGATACGAATCTTGTCGGCGCCGCCTTCAATGGCGATCAAAGCTAATTTATAATCGAAATGGATGTCAACAACGAGCGGGATATTAATTCGTTTCTTAATATCGGCAATCGCACGAGCCGCACGCTCATCCGGACAGGCGACACGTACGATTTGGCAGCCGGCCTCTTCCAAACGATTGATTTCAGCTACAGTTGCTTCTACATCATGTGTCTTTGTTGTGGTCATGCTTTGTATAATAACTTCATCGTTGCCACCGATTGTTAAGTGTCCCACTTTCACGGGGCGGGTTTTAGTACGATGTATTAATTCACTCACTGGTCATTCTCTCCTTTTAGGCGTATTGCCTTTATGCCGCAAAAGCATTTCTAGTTTATTGTATCAACGGTTGCCATCTAATTACAATTAAAGAGATTTCTCTTTAATAATCCTTTAGTTTGTATGTCTGTCCGATTTTAATCTCTTCAGGCTTTAACCCGTTATTTAAGGAACTGAAATCCTTGATGATTTGTTCGATAGGGACAGGAAGTGTCCCTTCCTTTTCTTCTATTAAGGAGATGACGGTATCACCGGGCTCCACTTTTATATTATAGTAGGTTTCATTTGTTTTATCCACAACGGCTGGAGTTGCTTTTGGCAAGGTTCCATATGTCAGGTCATAGTAGACGGAATAGATGACAATGCAGCAACCAAGGAAGATCAGTAATTTTTTGATCATATCTCTTCTCCTGCCTTTTCCCTTTTACTAGATTATATGCGGATAAGAGAGTGAATAGAATAGTGTTCTCTATCTTTTTGCTAAATGATAGGATAAAAAGAAAATGCCCGGCGCTTGTCGAGGGCACTGAAAAACTCCGGTTTTTTTCATAAGTTAAGTCGACAAACATAAAAAAGACGGCTCAAGTTCAGAATATGAATTTTTGAGCCGTCTTTTATTATTTTTAAGGGATATATTCCATCCCTTTTAGTTCAATAGGGTCAATATCCGTTTCACATTTACGGCGAAAATAGCCATAGCCCCTTGTAATTGCATACCAATCAGACCCGAGGAATTGGCTACATCATACCCGTGTCTGTGTTTTAATTCACTATTCTTTGCCTCAATTTTATACCGTTCTTTCGATTTCTCTTTAAAATACTCACTTTCTTGGAATTGTATCTGTTCCGTGTGTACATTTGATTTGATGCTTACGGAATAACTCTTGGTTTTGGCTCCTTCCTTATAGCACCCGTCTCTAAAAGGACAGACTTTACATTTTTCCACATCAAAATAATAGGTATCAACTTGATTTTTGCTGCCCCCTTTTTTTCCTTGCCGAGCCTTTCGTATGGCCATATGACCAGCTTTACAGACATACATTCCAGCGTCTTTATTAAAATCAAAAACATCTTCGCTTTTACGCGTCCCTTGCGTTACCGCTGGATTTAACTTAGCCACAAGCATCATTTCACTTTTATTCGCATACTCGATATTTCCCTTTTCAGAATAGGCGGCATCACCAATGACGGTTTGAATGTCCATGCCGGCTTTTTGACTCTTCTCAATAAGCGATTTCAATTGCTTTCCATCGTTCTTTTCGCCAGTTGTAATAACGGCGGCCGTAATAATACGTTCTTCGCTCATGGCAAGATGTGTTTTGTAACCGAAAAAGGAAGAGTCAGCTGATTTATGCCCAACTCGTGCGTCTGGATCCTTGGATAATTGGAGCTGGTCATTTATATCCTCAATGGTTTCCTTCAGTACATTTATTTTTTCCTTGACTTTAGGATACTCTTGTAGGACTTCATTCTTTTCAATCACCTCGATAAGCTTTTGGCTATAGCTCACCTCATCCTCTAAGACCTCTGTCTTGGACTTGGCTGGCAGTTGATTTTTTATCTGTTCATCCACTTGATAAACGGCTTTTCGAAGCAGCTTTGATTTCTCTGCCAACAGCTCTTTAGGCGTCTTTTGGTTATATCTAGCCTTGGAATGGGTGGAATCAACGATGATAGAATGGCTTTTAATGATTTCCTTTTCAATGGCGATTTCGACCGTTTTATTGATAAGCAAGTCCAAAAGATTAAGATCTTTTAAACGGAGCTTACGGAATTTCGTTAAAGAACTAGGATCTATGACATCATCCTCAGGAGACAGGTCTAAAAAATATTTGAACGACATATCGTACCGTGAGCGTTCCACGATGTCCACATCTGATAAGTCATAAATGGCTTTTAGCAATAGATACTTAAACATTCGGATGGGGTGAACGGCATTCCGTCCATTGTCATGACAATAATGGTCTTTCAGTTCATCATATACGAAGGAAAAATCAATAAGCTCATTGATTCTTCGAAGAATATTATCGTTAGGAACTATTAAATCGTAAAGAGCCGAATAAGGACTTAAGTTCATAGACAGTTGACGTTGAATCATCGTTACACCCACTTTTTTGTGATAAGATAAGAATTCGACAAAAAAGCCCCCTGTTCCTTCCATAGATTGAAGGAACAGGGGCTTTAGTAAGATTTAAGGACTTTTTCAGTGCCCTCGCGCTTGTCCGGGCATTTTCTTGAATGGTAATGGGTTTTAGGCCTTCGGCTTCTTAGGAGCAGGTAATTCCTTAATAGCCATATAGAGCATCATCAGGCTGATGAACCATTTTACATAAAAGTCACCGATGACCGGCACTTGTATGAAATCCATGAAGGTGAAGAACACGACAGCGAGTGTAAAGCTGTATGCAGCTAGGCGCCATTGTTGGCCGAAGTTGGTCCTGCGGCCGAGAATAGAGGCGAATAAGCCGCCGAAATAAGCAAGCAGTGTCACTTCCAGGAATTGCAGGGCGGCTGTCATTAAGAACATGACAAGGATAACGAGTGTGACGATTAAGTATAGGGAAGCTTTCGCGTTTTCTATGTATTCACTGGCGGATTCATTTGTCAGACTTAGTCCTGGAACCATGGAATACTCGAGCTCTTGGGCTTGTCCGTTAACCAATAGAACGGCTTTATTCTTTAACAGGCCGACCGTCACATCGCTTGAAGTGTTCAAATCAGTGGAGTTTAACGTGCCAGTGCTGTCAAATTGAATCGTGAAATCTTCCTTTTTAATCAGCTGCGGGGCATCCATATCTGATGTTAATGTGCCATCCTTAATTTCAAACTTTGGAATGTCTGATTTCAATGCCGTGTTAAATTCGTCTACATTCGTCATGAAAGCCATCGTGAAATAAATGGCAAGTGGCAAGACCATAATGAATGTTAGGAAGAACACGTACAGAATTGTTTTACCTATGCCCTGGAAACGATATTTAGCAATATCCTTGGGCGAGTAAAGACTTTTAACTAATTGAGTAAAAATATTCATTTTGGCTACAACACCTTTTTTTAATGTCAATCTTTATTCTATCTGCCTGAGGTCGATATTACAAGGCAGTTCGCTCGGCAGTACAGAGGAGTTGGGGTAAACTAGGAGTATGGAGCGAAATAAAGAGGAGGTTATGGAATGGAGTGGATTTATTGGCTCATTATTTGGGCTTTGTTTATTGTGGGCTTTATCGGCCTGATCTTTCCCATTATCCCGGGGGTATTATGCATACTGGCGGGAATGCTTGCTTACGGGCTGTTCTTCTCCTTCGACCAGTTTAACTGGCTGTTCTGGGTCGTTCAAGGCATGTTTGTCCTATTATTATTTGGAGCGGACTATTTGGCAAATATATTTGGAGTGAAGAAATACGGCGGTTCAAAGGCGGGAGTATGGGGGAGTACGATTGGATTATTGGCTGGGCCATTTATCATTCCAGGCTTCGGTATTCTCATTGGGCCGTTTGCGGGTGCGTTCATTGCCGAGCTCTTGGTTCATCGGAAGCCCATCAAGACAGCGGCGGCAATCGGATTTGGTTCCGTTGTTGGCTTCGTGGGAAGCACCATCACGAAATTCATCATTCAAGTCATTATGATTGTTTATTTCTTAGTAATCATATAAACGAAAGACGTTTTTGTTGAAAATCAACGTAATGATTGTTAATCTAAAATTAATCACTTCGGTCAAATTGACATAATTGTCTGAAAGTGTTAATTATTGACGTAATTTTATTAGGAGGAATGTTAAAATGGCATTTTCTTTACCACAGTTACCGTACGAGTATGATGCACTTGAGCCTCATATTGACAAGGAAACAATGAATATTCACCACACAAAACACCATAACACATATGTGACAAACTTAAATGCGGCACTTGAGGGCCATGAAGATCTAGCTGGCAAGAGCCTTGAAGAATTGCTTGCTAATATTGAGTCTGTACCAGAAAGCATCCGCACAGCGGTACGCAATAATGGCGGCGGACACGCTAACCACTCCCTATTCTGGGAATTGCTTTCACCAAACGGCGGCGGTGAGCCGACAGGTGAACTAGCAGAAGCTATCGCAGCTAAATTTGGAAGCTTCGAAAGCTTCAAGGAAGAGTTTGCTAAAGCAGCAACTACTCGTTTCGGCTCTGGCTGGGCATGGTTGACTGTTAAAGACGGCGAACTTGAACTTTATAGCACAGCTAATCAAGATTCTCCATTAATGGAAGGTAAAACACCAATCCTCGGTCTTGACGTTTGGGAGCATGCTTACTACCTAAACTACCAAAACCGTCGTCCAGAATACATTGCATCATTCTGGAACATCGTGAATTGGGATGAAGTTGCGAAGCGTTACGCTAGCGCAAAATAAGAAAGCTTCCAAGCGTTTTGGATTAGGAGCATTTGCTTCTTCTCCAAAACGCTTTTTCTTTTGCCTGCTCTAGCTAAAATACATGGGCGAATTGTTAACTGCTGCCAAGTGAAAGATGCTTACATGTTCCGGATTACCTGCAGGGAAACTAACCGAGATAAAGGGGAGTTTTCAAAATGGGAATTCAAAATGATGTTATCAGCAGAATTAAGTCCAATAAGGAATTGTATATCCTGATATTGATTGGTGCGTTGTATTCATTAAGCACCGCCTTATCGAATACGTTTGTGAATGTTTATTTATGGAAGCAAAATGAGGCATTAATGGATTTAGGTATTTATAATCTGGCCGTTGTTATTTTGCAAGGGCTGGCGTTTCTGTTTGCGGGCGGACTTGCAAAAAAGGTCGATCGAATCATTATCCTACGCATAGGGGTTTGTTTTCTTGCGTCATTTTATTTGGTGGTTCTTCTCTTCTCAAGCAACTCCAGGCTCTATTTAGTGCTGATTGGGAGCTTGCTGGGCCTTGGTTACGGCTTTTACTGGCTTGCTTATAATCTTTTGACCTTTGAGATCACCGAACCGGAAACAAGGGACTCCTTTAATGGTCTGCAGGGAATCTCAGGGTCTCTCGGGGGAATGATTGGTCCCTTTTTTGCTGGGTATGTGATCAGCAGCCTGACAGGTAATACAGGCTACTTGATCATTTTTAGTTTATCTCTTGCCTTGTTCGTCGTTGCCGTCGTCTGCAGCTTTTTTCTGAAAAGGAGAGCGGCAGATGGCAGGTATCAATTGCGGGACGTAATGGAGGAACGGAAGCAGAATCGTGATTGGAAGAGGATTACATATGCGAATTATTCACAGGGGCTGAGAGAGGGTGTGTTTGTGTTTATTATCTCAGTCTTTGTGTTCGTTGAAACAGGGAGTGAGATGGCGCTTGGCACCTTCACGCTCATCAGTTCAGGCATTTCATTTCTGGCCTATTTTCTTGTCAGCCGATACGTAAAGGTGAAACACCGGAAGATATCCATGTTCATCGGGGCAATCCTTCTTTACATGGCCATCGCCTTTCTTGTGTATCATGTATCCTACATTAAATTACTTCTATATGCTTGTTTAATTGCACTTGCTTACCCGCTGCTGTTTGTTCCCTATATGTCCCTGACCTATGATGTCATAGGGACGGCTAGGGAGGCGGCATTATATAGAGTGGAGTATATTGTCATCCGGGAGCTGTACTTGAATGCTGGCAGAGCGACCTCCATTTTGGTATTCATGGCATTGATTTTGCTGACTCCAGAGCAAACAGGCATCAAAATTCTCCTTCTTGGAGCAGGCGCTGGGCATGTATTTGTTTACTTATTTATGAGGAAAGTGATTGTAAGAAATATTGATTGACTGGAATCTTTTACTTCTGTTAATCTGTATAAATTGATAATAAAATGAAAGGAAATGCAACTATGAAGGGATGGAGACAGTGAAAGTCAGAAAGAAAAAAAAGAAAAAACAACTACCTCTTCGTCTGAATATATTGATATTCGTTGTGTTTTTACTTTTCTCTGCGCTAATTCTTAGACTGGGAATCGTACAGATTGTCTATGGGGATGATTACAAACGGGAAATTGAGAAGACCGAGGAAGTGACGGTTCAAAACTCTGTTCCACGGGGAAAAATCTTTGATCGCAATGGACAGATTATCGTGGATAATCAGCCGCTTTATGCAATCACATATACACGTACCCAGAAAACATCAACAGAAGAGATGCTAGAGACAGCCGAGAAATTGGCTCAATTAATTGAAGTGAATACAGATAAGGTTCGTGAGCGGGACAAGAAGGACTTCTGGATCCTCTTGAATCCAACAGAAGCCAAGAATAAAATTACTGAAGCAGAATATAAGAAGCTGAATGACGGCAAATTAACGGATGATGAAATCTATCAAATGCAGCTTGATCGGATAACAGAGGATGATATTGACTTCTCTGAGGATGAGCTGGAAGTATTGGCCATTTACAGCCGCTTTATCTCAGGATACTACCTATCTCCGCAAATCGTTAAGAATAATGAGACCACTTATGAAGAAGTGGCGCGGGTTAATGAACATATCGAAAACCTTCCTGGTGTTGATACAACAACAGACTGGGAAAGGAAATATGCTTACGGAAGTACACTTAAATCAGTGTTGGGAAAAGTATCCACTTCAAGTGAGGGGCTGCCATCCGATAAAGCAAACTATTATTTGGCCCGAGGATACAGCCGTAATGATCGTGTCGGCACCTCATACTTAGAACAGCAGTATGAAGAAGTATTGCGCGGACAGCAAGAAAGAATCCGCAATGTGACGGATACATCCGGCAATATAGTCAGCACCGAGATTATTACAGAAGGCCAGCGCGGAAATGATTTAATCCTAACCATTGATATGGACTTGCAAATGGCCACAGAGGAAATTATTGAAAAGCAATTGAAGGCAAAGACGGGTACAGGAGATACGAAATACTTGGACCGTGCCTATGTTGTTGTCTCTGACCCGAAAACGGGCGAGCTTTTGACAATGGCTGGCAAGAAGTATTCAAGGGATGAAGAAACAGGAAAGATGAAGATGACGGACCATGCGCTTGGCACCTTCACCTCTTCCTATGCGATGGGCTCCTCTGTCAAAGGTGCGACCATCTTGACAGGCTACCAGACAGGAGCCATTTCACCGGGTCAGGTAATCCTTGATGCTCCGATGAAGATTAAGGGAACGCCAGTGAAGAAATCCTGGAAAACCTTTGGTAATATAACAGACATTGATGCCTTACGCGTTTCTTCAAACGTATACATGTTCAAAACGGCTATTATGCTTGGCGGCGGCAATTACGTTGAGGGAGGATCCCTTAGTGTAAAAGATTCTGCTTTCTCTACTATGCGAAGTTACTATAATCAATTCGGTCTTGGTGTAAAGACTGGACTTGATCTTCCTGGAGAGGTTGCCGGCTATAAAGGCATTACTCAAAATGCCGGTCTATTAATGGACTTTGCCATTGGACAATATGATACGTATACACCGATGCAGCTTAACCAATATGTATCCACTATTGCTAATGGTGGGAATAGGGTGAAACTCCATCTTCTAAAAGAGGTTCGAGAACCATCAGACGAGGATGATGCACTAGGCAAGGTCGTTAAAGAGGTCCAAACGGAAGTGCTGAATACTTTGCCGATGAAGCAATCTTGGATTAAACGCGTTCAAGAAGGCTTTAGGCAGGTTACACAAACGCCGGGCGGTACAGCTTATTCCTATTTCAGTGGTGCTGCATATAAACCAGCAGGGAAAACAGGTACGGCTGAGGCTTTCTATGACGGGCCTAAGTGGGAAATCGGTACGGTGCAGCCGGAAACGTATAATATTACCTTTGTGTCGTATGCACCGGCAGATAATCCAGAGATAGCCATCAGTGTTGTTGTGCCATGGGCTTATCAAAGCACCGGTCACAAAATGAATCTGGAGATTGCGAAATCGGTTTACGAGAAATACTTTGACCTGAAGGCTGAGAGAGCCGGCACTAAAAAGAAATCAGATTCAAATGATGATGAATAAAAGAACACATAAATAAGCAAATTGGACACTTATGTATGCCCCTCTTGAAGAGGATAGGACAAAAGGTGTCCAATAACTTAAAAGCTGAACTATTTTAAAGTGTAATTTAAAATAGTTCGGCTTTTTTTGTTTAGCTCTGTTAAAGGTGAATATGGATAGGAGAATGCCGCCGTTACTCCTTGCTTAGATTAGCGGACAGGGGTGACTCCGCAGATGTGCCTAAGCACTCGTGGAGGCTCCCAGACCGCCGCTGGGTTTCGTCAGCCTGCAACGAAAATCAACCCTTTAGATTAGCTAAGCCTTTAGGTTAAAAAATTTCAATGCAATAGTCGGTTTTCGACACTGCAAATTTAGTTATGTCCCAACCTCCTTTTACATTTTTGTCCCTCTAAATATGAACGGAGCACGATGATAACAGGATCTGAATCATCTATTTTCAATTTACAAACAATAATAAATATTTACATAACCTTTACATTTGATTAATGCCTGGTTTAAATTGCTTGTTTAATATAGAGACTGTAAGCGGTAAATGAAAACAATCAAGCAAACGGGAGGTCTTTGGTTATGTTTATGAAATGGAAAAAGGCATCTTTCTTCATGGTGCTAGTACTGATGAGCGGAGTACTTGCAGCATGCGGAAGCGATAGTGAATCGAATAATGGTGGTTCCTCCGGTGCAAACGGAGAAGAAATATCCGGTATGATCACAGCAGCTGGTTCAACGGCCTTGCAGCCTTTGGCTGATGAGGCTGCAAATGAATTCATGGCCAATAATCCTAATGTGTCCGTGAGCGTGCAGGGCGGAGGCAGTGGTACCGGCATTAATCAAGTAGCTAGCGGAGCCGTTAACATTGGTAACTCTGACGTTCCTTCAGCAGATAAATTGGAAGATGAAAAGCTTGCCGGTGAAATAGTTGACAATAAAGTATCCGGCATTGCCTTTGGAATCGTTGTAAATAAAGATGTAACCGTTAAAGACCTGACAATTGAACAGATTCAAGGAATCTTCTCTGGCAAGATCAAGAACTGGAAGGAAGTCGGCGGAGCGGATTTGGAAATCAATGTCGTCAATAGACCTGCTTCTTCCGGCACACGTACAACATTTGAACAAACAATCATGCAAGATGTGAAGATTGATGACAGTATCGGTACAAACCAAGATTCTAACGGGGCTGTTGAAAATTCTATCAATTCCACATCCGGTTCCATCAGCTATTTGGCCATGAGCTACTTAGTTGAGGGCAAAGAAACAACATTGAAAACAGTCACCATTGATGGTGCAGAACCGACAACTGAAGATGTAGCAAATGGAAGCTATCCTTTCTGGTCTTATGAATACATGGTCACAAAAGGGGAACCAGAGGGAGCTGTCAAAGCATTCATCGATTTCATGATAAGTGATGATTTTGCCGGTAAGGTTGATGAAATGGGCTATATTCCAATGTCTGAATTGGAATAACTCATAGGTAAAAAATGCGAGGGGACTGGTCGTTTTTGCCAGTCCTGTTACCGTGTTTAATTGGAGAGGAGCAGATTAGGATGAAAGGCCATAAGTCGATAAACTACTGGAAAAGTGAATATATAGGCCGAATCCTTGTTACTTTATGCGGGTTCGTGATTGTACTAACCACATTGGCAATCATCGTATTCATAACTGGTAAAGGAATTCAGTCATTTACTGTGAGCGGCATTTCACTATGGGAAATGATCAGTTCAACAAATTGGAGCCCGAATGACGGGCATTATGGAGCATTGATTTTCATTGCTGGATCCACGCTCGTATCAATGGGAGCTGTGTTAATCAGTGCCCCGATTGCCATTGCTTTAGCTATTTTTATGAATTATATATCTCCTAAGTTTGGAGAAAAGGTTTTACGGCCTGTATTGGAGTTATTGGTAGGAATTCCTTCCGTTGTTTATGGGTTATTAGGGGTGACCATTCTTGTGCCGTTCCTAAGAGACTCATTTGGCGGAGTCGGTTTTAGTTTGCTGGCGGGGACTATCGTCCTCAGCATCATGATTCTCCCGACAATTGCCTCCCTGGCCTCTGATGCTTTAAGAGGAGTGCCGCCGCAATTGCTGGAAGCTTCTTACGGCCTTGGCTCTACAAGATGGCAGGCAATCAGCCGTGTGGTGATACCAGCTGCGAAGAAAGGGGTATTAACAGGGATTGTCCTTGGGCTCGCACGTGCATTTGGTGAGGCGCTTGCCGTTCAAATGGTTATCGGGAACACGATTAAGCTGCCAGAAGCCATTACGGACCCAACGGCCACTTTAACAGGGATTTTGACAATGGATATGTCTAATACATTAAACGGGACAGCATGGAATAACGCTCTTTGGAGCTTAGCCCTGATCCTATTGGTTATGTCATTCTTGTTTATTATGATTATTCGTTTTATTGGGAATAGAGGTGGGACAAAATGATGAATTCGCGAACAGTTAATAAGATTTGGACAGGGATTTTCTACATCATAGCCATCTTTATTATCATTCTCCTTGGATTTCTCGTTTTTGAAATACTGAAAAGAGGCTGGGGATTTTGGGACCCCTCCTTCCTGACGGGAAGATCGAGCAATCTGGAAGCTGGCGGGGGAATAGGGTATCAATTATTTAATTCCTTCTACATGCTCATCATTACATTGATTATTTCTGTTCCTCTTGGTCTAGGGGCAGGTATTTATTTGGCGGAATACGCAAAACCAGGGAAGTTTTTGAACTTTATCCGTTTATGCATTGATACGATGGCGTCTCTTCCTTCTATTGTGGTTGGATTATTCGGATTGCTTGTGTTCGTAACGGCAACCGGATGGGGATATACCATTATCGGCGGTGCATTGGCCATTACCATTCTGAACCTGCCGAGTTTGGCGCGTGTCAGTGAAGGGGCGCTCTTGGATGTACCGGATAGTGTGAAGGAAGCTAGTCTTGGTGTCGGGGCAACAAGATGGCAGACGATCGTGAAGATTGCCCTGCCGACAGCGATGCCGCAAATTATTACAGGGGTTATCTTAGCGGCGGGCCGTATTTTTGGGGAAGCGGCAGCTTTGATTTATACAGCAGGCTTAACGACCCCCATCTTAAATACAGCCGCAGACTTAAGCAGTCCTGTGAACCCATTCAATATTTTCAGGCCGGCAGAAACATTGGCTGTTCATATCTGGAAATTAAATTCAGAGGGGATTGTGCCGGATGCTCAGGCAATTGCGACGAAATCAGCTGCCGTACTCATCATCATGGTCTTGATCTTTAATTTACTCGCACGCTTATTCGCAGCTCTGTTGCAAAAGCATTTCGAAGGCGGTAAAGGGAAGAAGAAAAAGAAAAAGCCGCAAGCAGCAGCTTAACGCTCGATAGTCTATGGAATCGATAGGGGGCAATGACATGATTGAACTGAAAGAAAAAATGCAGGAAAAGGGAAAGGTGCAGGTCATGCAAACAGAACAATCAAGCAAGGATAAAAAGCTTGTTTATGATACGAGAAATCTAAATCTATGGTATGGAGATAATCATGCCTTGAAAGATATTAATCTGCCAATTGAAGAAAATGAGGTTACGGCCATTATTGGACCTTCCGGCTGTGGTAAATCCACTTATATAAAAGTTTTGAATCGCATGATTGAATTGATTCCAAGTGTCAAGACAACAGGGGAAATTCTCTATAGAGGCAACAATATTTTCGACAAGAATTATCAGGTAGAGGAGCTGCGTAAAAGAGTGGGCATGGTTTTCCAGAAGCCGAACCCTTTTCCAAAGTCCATTTATGAAAATGTCGCCTATGGACCAAAAATTCATGGTGTAAGAAATAAAAAGGAATTGGACGAAATCGTGGAAAAAAGCTTGCGCGGTGCCGCTATCTGGGATGAAGTGAAGGACCGTCTTCATGAAAATGCCTATGGCCTATCAGGCGGGCAGCAGCAGCGTATATGTCTTGCGCGCTGTCTGGCAGTTTCACCGGATGTCATCTTAATGGATGAGCCGACATCAGCACTTGATCCAATCTCCACCTTGAAGGTTGAGGAGCTTGTTCAAGAGCTGAAAGAGAAATTCAGCATCATCATTGTCACTCATAATATGCAGCAGGCTGCGCGCATATCTGATAAGACAGCCTTTTTCTTGAGCGGGGAAGTCATTGAGTTTGACGAAACCGACAAAATATTCTCCACGCCAAAGGATAAGCGGACGGAGGATTATATTACAGGACGTTTCGGCTAAGGAATTATTTGGTGAAGGGAGAAGATAGGAATGGTAGTCAGAGAAAAATTCGAGGGTGAGCTTCAGGAATTAAAGGTCAATGTGGTACGAATGGGCGATATGGCTGTTACAGCACTTGATAAAGCCTATAAAGCACTTTTGGATAAAGATATTGATCTTGCCCTATCCGTACTAGACGAGGATAAGCGGATTGACAAGCTTGAAGAAGAAATCGAAGAATCAGCAATCTTAATGATTGCTAAGCAGCAGCCTGTTGCTTCCGATCTTCGTCACATCATCTCCGCGATTAAGATTTCATCTGAAATTGAACGTGTTGGAGATTATGCGAAGAATATTGCGAAGACGGCTATTCGTTTAGCAAAGGAAGAGCTTCCATTCCAGAATGATGGCGTGGCAGAAATGCATGGAATCTGTTTGCGGATGATGACGATGTTTAAAGAGTCCTATAAAGAGGAAAACCTGGCAATGGCTAAGGAGCTGGCAGAGCTTGATGACCGGCTGGATGAGCTATATGGACAGGTCATACAGTCTATCTTAAGTGTATCGCCAAAAGGAACAGATAAACATCATCAAAACTCTCAGCTATTATTCCTTGTTCGTCATTATGAACGGGCAGGCGATCACATTACGAATCTGGCTGAAGAGATTTTGTACATGGCTAAGGGAAGGCGCTATCACTTAAATGACTGATAACAGCTAAATGAAAAATCCCCCATACAGCACATGCAGATGCGGTGCAGTATGGGGGATTTTGATTTTATAAGACTGATGGTAATTTTTGATGAATAAGTGCTTCCCATCCCTCATCCATAATGGAATAAACCACGGGGTGAGGCTGTCCGAATTCTGTCGTTTTCTCTGGGTCCCAGCCGGAATGAATAACAATTAGCTCTGTTTGTGCTGGAGATAGTTCCTTTAATTCAAAACGTAAATGCCAATCCTTTCCCCAATCAAAGGCGAAGAGCTCATTTGGTACCCATTCTGTCACGCGGCAGGGTGAATCGCCAAAATGGTCGGTATGGAGAAGGAAATTCTCCCCTGCGCTCTTATCAAGCGTGTTTTCCATCCACCAGGAGGCCAGTCCATCAGAGGTGGAGACTGCCTTCCAGACCTGCTCAATGGGTGAGCTGAGCAGGATATGCTTCCGTATTTCTTTTATATTTGTTTCTTTCATTGTTATATCCTCCAAAATAGAAAAATCCTTTATAGATTGTAGTATCTCAAATCAGAAGGGAGAAAGGAAAGGGAATATGTTCCGTAAATGGAGATGGTTTGAAAAAGGATGTCCAAGGATAAAGGAAACAAAACGACTGTTTGAAGGGAAGATGGACCATGCAAGAACGAAAAACAATAAAGATTAATGATGAAGAAATCAGTTATTTTCTAAGTGAGAAAGCCATTCATATTGATAATAATGATGCGCTGAAAAGAGCTGTTCTTAAGCCTAAGGCATCTACTCAAATTGCGGAATTAACCTTAGAGGATCATAAACGGCATTATCATTATGCCCTCCCAATCACCACAGTTTCTCTTGCTGCAGAGATATATGGGCATGTTTTTCCTGAACAAGCAGCAGAAGCCATAAAGAAGATTCCTATGCCAGATAAGCTTGAGCAGGCGATAAATCTGGTGCTGGAAAAAACAGATGTCATTGATGCTGGACACGAATCCATTGATGGTAATCGGAAAATCTGGGATGCAATTGCCAAGATTGTCCCTATTTAACGGTCATTTCCAAGAATTTGACATTGTTTTGCTTATGTTGAGCACAATGCATTAGGCATAGAATTTTTTGGGGAACGAAAATCAATGTTCGACAATATGCGTTTATTGTCAATGTGCCTACCGGATGATAGGATTTAATGGAAGAATATAGTAATCATTCGGGAGGGGAGTACCGCTTGGATAAATTAGGGAGACTAAAAATTACAGAGGATCGTGCACGCAGCTATAAGAGGTTATCAGAGGCGACACCAGGAGGGATTGTTCCTTATTTATGGCGGGAGCCCGGTACGGATCATGGCAACCTTTCAATTGGTATTCAAATGGAACATCATAAACAATCTGATCGAATAGATGTTATATGCAAGAACGATTCTCCTAATGAAATATCCTTTAAGGTCTTTTTCGTGACGGAGAGGACAAGTCATGTGTCAGCCTGCTTTTATAGTCCTGCTGATGCACTTGTTTATTTTTATGAAGATGATCATATTGTCCTTTTGAACGGTCATGACCGGGCCACTATATCCATTATGGAGCAGCGGAACAGGAAGGCAGTATTTGAGGCTATGCAAAGAGGCACCATTCTGCCTTCTCCGCTAGCACGCGGATATGTCATTTGTGCAACTATGTACCACCGAATCCTTCGTCCTGGAGAGGTTTCAAAGCTCTCAAATTGGACTGTCAGCGGGAAGACAAAAGAGGAAGCTATGCTTCTTGATTATCTTGTCAAAAAACAGACTAGCATTTATCACTAAAAGGTGGTATTATAGAAAAGTCGTATCAAATGAAGTTATGAATGAACTGGAGGGACTCACATGCGTGTAAACATTACATTAGCTTGCACAGAGTGCGGTGAGCGTAATTATATCAGCACAAAAAATAAACGTAATAACCCTGATCGCCTTGAGCTAAAAAAATACTGCTCAAGAGAAAAGCGTACTACTACGCACCGCGAAACAAAATAAGCAACAGGAGCTACCTCCTGTTGCTTTTTTTTATGGGATAATATAGAAAGATTGTGAGGAAAAGGGAATGTCAAAAAATAGATTACGAACTGAATGTCTGAATCTATTGGCTGATTACCCGAAGGATAAACGCAGCAAGAATACATATCATATAACGGATTCTTTGGTCAATCATGCCCTATGGAAGGAACAAGATATAATTGCTATTACATTAGCGCGTTATCCAGAGATCGACACAAATGCAATCATTGAAAGAGGATGGGCAGACGGAAAGCAGATCGCCATTCCGAAATGCAGGCCGAAGACACGAGAGATGGACTTCTACCTATATGAAGAAGGAATGGAGCTTGAAACCGTCTATAATGGACTCCTTGAGCCAAATCCTGATAAAGCAAAGAAAGTCAATCCAGCAGACATCGGATTGATGATTGTACCGGGGCTGGCATTCACGCCAAAAGGTTATAGGCTGGGGTTTGGCGGTGGATATTATGACCGGTTTCTCTCAGCCTATTCAGGCGTAACGGTTTCCATCGCCTTTTCTGAGCAGGTGACTGATTATCTACCGGTTGAATCGTTTGATGTGCCGGTCGACTGGCTCCTGACTGAAAGGGGCATGCATCATTGTGATTAATGCGTTCATTTATCTGCTGATCACCTCTGCAGGGGCTTATCTTGCCTTTAAGGAGAGACTTCTGTCTCAATCAGGGGCGCTTGCCGCCTGCCTTGTTGGATTTTGTGTGCTTATAGGAACAGGCTGGCAAGGTTTTGTGATTTTAGGTTTATTTTTTGCTTCGTCCAGCTTTTTTTCCAGCTACAAAAAGCATCGGAAGAAAATGGCGGAAGAAAGGCTTGCCAATACGAGCCGACGGAATTGGGCACAGGTTGCCGCCAATGGGGGAGTCCCATCGGGCTTTTCCTTGGCATATGCCACTACATTCAATGAAATATTTCTGTATGCCTTTGTTGTTTCGATTGCTGCGGCTGCCGCAGATACATGGGCTTCAGAGCTTGGGGTATTGAGTAAGGGAGCCCCTGTCAAGATTACAAACCTCAAAAGATGTACACCTGGCACATCTGGAGCGGTCTCCATTTTTGGGACTGCCGCATCTGCCGCTGGAGCCATTTTCATTTCCTCGGCTGCAGTCCTCTTGTTTGATCTTTCTTTACCTGTTTTTCTAATGATTAGTGTATACGGATTCCTTGGCTCAGCAGTTGATACGCTGCTCGGTGCATTTGTGCAAGTGGAATATCGATGTCCCGCTTGCGGAGTCCTGACAGAACGAAAGGAACACTGCGGACAGGGTACTAATCAAACGAGCGGTGTTTCCTGGTTCAACAATGAAGCTGTCAATATCTCCTCTATTCTAATTGTCAGCTTTCTTTGCATAATAACTTCATGGTATATCACATAATAAAGAAGCAGTATTTGTATTTGAAGAAAAGGTGGTAAAAAACATGACAAAAAAAGATATTAATCGCGTAGTTCTTGTTGGTACTGGATTTGTAGGGAGCAGCTATGCTTTCGCTATGTTGAACCAAGGTGTGGCGGAAGAGTTTATCATGATTGATTTGAATAGAGACAAAGCAGAGGGAGATGTAATGGACCTTAACCATGGTACTCCATTTGCTCCTCACAGAACGAAATTCAGACTTGGTGATTATTCCGATTGTAAGGATGCTGATGTAGTTGTCCTGACTGCCGGCGCAAACCAAAAGCCTGGTGAAACACGTCTTGACCTTGTAGAGAAGAATATGAAGATCTTCCATGGCATCATTAAAGAAATTATGGCAAGCGGATTTGACGGTATCTTCCTAGTTGCGGCCAACCCAGTTGATATTTTGACTTATGCAACATGGAAATTCTCTGGTCTTCCGAAGCACCGTGTTATTGGCTCCGGTACGATTCTTGATACTGGCCGTGTACGCTTCATGCTTAGTGATTATTTTGAAGTGGACCCGCGCAATGTGCATGCCTATATTATCGGTGAACACGGCGATACAGAGCTTCCTGTATGGAGCCATGCGAATGTCGGCGGTAAAAACATCACAGAACTAATTGAGAATTCCCCTGGTAAATCCATGGAAGATCTTGATGGAATCTTCACAAATGTGCGTGATGCTGCCTATGAAATCATCAACCGTAAGGGAGCTACCTTCTATGGCATCGCTATGGGCCTTGTGCGTATTACGAAGGCAATCCTGCAAGATGAGAACAGCATTCTGACTGTATCTACGTACCTTGATGGGGAATATAATGAGAAGGATGTTTATGTTGGTGTACCGTCAGTTGTTAACCGTAACGGTGTGGCTGATATACTTGAGTTGAAATTGTCTGATGATGAGCAAGCTAAGTTTTCTCATTCCGTCAAAGTATTGAAGGATACAATGGACCCTGTCCTTGCCAAAATCCTAGCTGAAAAATAATTCCGAACAGCATAAAAGTCTCTCCTGTGCCCATACTATGTGGAAACACAGGAGGGATTTTTTTATGAAAAGATTTTTGATTATCTTAAGCATGGCATCAGTTGGGTATATAGTTTATCAAAAGAGAAAATCCTTTTTCAAAAGTACCATCATGCGGGATATGCTGCTCGCTGTTTTACTTGAGCTGCCGATTTTTAAGCGTCGGGATGATGAGTGGCCGGCCGAGAGCCAATAGGAATATTCACCCGACATAAAGAGTGGTAAAATAAAGAGGTATTTTTGGGAGAGAGAAAGTAGGGAAAGTGATTGAGTTTGAAAGAGGAGTATTTATATTGGTTTTTTATTAACCAGCTTATTAAGCAATACGGCTATCGGTTTGTGTCTGCTTCTGATGATCAAACAGAAATCTGGCTTGCATCAGATTCAAACACAGATTCTGATATCATCCGTTTGAAGCTCGGTGACCTGGGATGGGCAAATAATCTGAAGAAGGACCAGCATATGGCCATTCACAATGGGGAGAAGGTACGCAGATTTCTCGGAAAGAAAGCGGTTACGGTTAAGACCGTCTATATCAGTACCTATGCACCTGTGGACGATTATTCGGAGATTGTAAAAGGGTATGAAGAACCGGAGTTTCGCCGTGTGCACGCTGAATCACTCGTATTCCAAACATCTGCTATAGAGGAATCGCTGGAGGAGCTCAGACACTTCCTGCCCTATCCGCTTGAAGGAGTGAATAGACAGAGCGAGGAGATTGAGGAGAGTGAGATTGAGGAACTGAAGCAGAGTGCCTTAACAGCCTCGTATCAGAAGGTCAAAAAGGATGAAGCAGTATTCCAGAAGGGAAAACCGATCTTAACCTATTTGCTGATGGCCATTCAAGTCATTGTTTTCTTCATCTTGGAAATGAAAGGCGGAAGCACCAATACCCAAACCTTAATTGAATTTGGCGCCAAGTATAATCCGCTAATCATGACAGGGGAGTGGTGGCGTTTCTTTACGCCAATCTTTTTGCATATTGGCTTTACGCACCTGGCCCTTAACACATTGAGTTTATATTTTGTTGGGATCATTGTGGAACGGATTTATGGCAGCGCCCGTTTCTTTATGATTTATTTCTTTGCGGGGTTTGCCGGAACGCTTTTGAGTTTTTTGCTTGTTCCAAATATTTCAGCAGGGGCGAGCGGGGCTATTTTCGGCTTGCTAGGAGCCCTTTTATTCTTCGGGATTGTCTATCCAAATTTATTTTTCCGGACGATGGGCTGGAATGTTATCATTATTCTCCTCATCAACTTAGTGATCACCTTCTCAGCCTCTGCGATTGACAGTGCTGGACATATTGGCGGGCTGGTAGGAGGATTCCTGGCTGCGGCAATTGTTGGTCTCCCGAATAAAGGAAAGCCGGTATGGCAGATTGTCTCCTTCCTCGGTACGGCTCTTCTGACGGCTGGGCTGCTCTTTTATGGCTTTACAGCAGGAGCGAATGGTACATATGAAATGGATATGGGGCTGGCTCAGGAATACATCAGCCAAGAAGATGATGAAAAGGCCTATGAGGCCGTGCAAAAATACCTCGATGGAGATAATTATCCAGAAGCGTACTTTTTTGCGGGATATCTGGAGTTTCGAAACGGAGATCTTGATAAAGCGGAGGAGCATTTCTTGACAGCTATTGAGCAGCGTCCTGATTTTCCAGAGGCATACTATGACCTAGGGCTGATTTACTGGCAAAGACAGGACCTGGACCTTGCAAGAGAGTATATAGAGAAGGCTTTGGAGCAAGATCCAGATAATAAAGACTTTCAAGAGGTGCTTGAGCGAATAAAGCAAAGTCAGTCCTCATGATGGAAGCTGTTGATAAAATTCATGCAGATTGCCGGTCTTATCCTGTATAAGCAGGATTAACCGCCGGCTCTGTTTTTCCCTTAAAATGAGCGGGATGGTACTGTCAACCGGATTAATGATGGTGCCATCCTGTTTTTTTATGCCTGAAATATAGATGGAGTATAAAGCTTCCCATAGCTTCTCGATAATCGCCCGTTGTTCCTGCTCGGTATAATCAGACAGGAGGGTATCCTTCTTAGCTGCCAGCTCTGTAATAGGCATGACAGTATAATTTGACAAATCGATATGAGCCTGATCAATATAGCGGTCTAACACCTTTGTGAGCCTTGAATTCGTTACGGAACGAAGAGTAAAAGCCCAATCCTTTTGTTCTTCATTTTCAGGAACCTGAAATGACTTTATCGGTCCAAAACGAGAGGATATAACATAAAGGGAGGCATCCGTCGTTTTAAAGGTGCTTGTCGGGATGTCATCTTGATCATGTATTTCAGCGTAATGAATCGTTACTGCCTCAAATAAGGAGGATTCATAGCCCTGGGCAGTTAGTTTTTGGTCCATCGAACTAACATCCTGTTTCCAGCCTCTTAAAAAATCATTGAGTCGTCCATTCTGAAAGAGGAGAGACATATCCTGGCGCAGATAGGCAGTTTGATGTAACACGGAGCTGACATGGAGGATGACCTCATACTTATTTTTGTTCTTGTCAGGCTCCTTTAAGGTTAAGGATGTATTTGCCTCGCTGAATTTGGCCTCGTCATTTAATGGGAAGAACTGAAGGGTCTGTTCCGTATTTGGTTTCATATATGTCTTCCACAATACACCTATGGCAAGTATGATCAGAACAATGATCCCTATATGGTAAATGGCTTTAGTCAACAGAAGCTCACTCCTTGCTTATTAGTCAAAATATCGATACGGGGCTCTCCTTGGAAATATATGAGCTAGTCCAATGGGATATGCTATTTCTAAGAGACAGGGTCTATGGACAATCAAAAAGAAGGTTGAGGGAACGAAAGAAATTCAGCTATACTTAAAGCGTAAGAGCCAGGAAGGTAGGAGTTTAAGATGAGAACGGTTTATGATATTCAGCAATATTTAAAAAGATTTGGAAGCTACATATATATGGGGGACCGTTTGGCTGACTTGGAGATGATGGAGTTTGAGGTACGTGAGCTATATCGTTCGAAGCTAATGGAAACGAAAGAATATCAAACAGCCCTTCTGATTTTAAAGCATGAAATCGCTTCAGAGAAAGATAAACAAAAGAAAGGGTGAAAGAGATGGAGAAAAAAGAGTGGCTTTTAGGAATTGATTTAGGCGGAACAACCGTAAAACTAGCATTTGTGGAACAAGAGGGAACAGTGATACATAAGTGGGAGATACCAACCAACCTGCTTGATAATGGGATGCATATCGTAACGGAGATTGCCAGCTCAGTGAAGGAAACGCTAAAAGCGTGGCCAAATGCAGTCTTGATTGCAGCGGGAATGGGAGCGCCGGGTCCGGTTGATTTTGAAACCGGCTCCATTTATGTAGCCGTTAATATTGGCTGGCGTGATTATCCGCTTAAATCTCTTCTCGAGGATGCGCTTGGTATTCCTGTTGTGGTGGATAATGATGCAAATATGGCTTCTTACGGGGAATTTTGGAAAGGGACCGGAGAAGGGACAAATGATCTTGTTTGCATTACGCTTGGCACTGGTGTTGGCGGTGGGATTATTGCCAATCAGGAACTGGTTCACGGTGTAAGTGGAGCAGGGGGAGAACTAGGGCATATCACTGTCATTCCGGAAGGAGGAGCTCCATGTAATTGCGGGAAGACAGGCTGTATTGAAACGATTGCATCGGCAACAGGTATTGTTCGGCTTGCTTTGGAGGAAATTAATAAGAATCCGGAATCGCAGATTGCCAAACGCTATCACGAACAAGGCATCATTACAGCCAAGGACGTATTCGATTGTGTGAAGGAAGAGGATGAAGCAAGTTCAGCCGTACTGGATCAGGTAGCGAAATACTTGGGGCTGACGGCTGCAAATGTCGGCAATAGCCTCAATCCGGACAAAATTGTATTCGGGGGCGGTGTATCAAGGGCTGGAGAGCTTTTATTAGGTCCTGTAAGAAGATATTACGAGCAATTCGCCTTTCCACGTGTAGCTGAATCAACCGTGCTGGAATGTGCATCCTTAGGGAATGACGCTGGAGTAATTGGTGCTGCTGGTTTAGCTTATAAGCAATATGGTAATGAGTAGAGGAGCGTCTGTCGTTTAATCTAAGGATAGAAACAATGAGTAGACAGGAGGGGAGGAATAAAGATGGACCAATCATTTAAGGTGCAGAAAATACCGCTTCTTACAACGGCCATTGGGCTGCTTTGGTTGAAGACATACATCGTATACAAAACAAGCTTCGACATCAAGATTGAGAATTGGCGGCAGGAGTTCATCTTGTTCATTAATCCCCTTAGCTTCCTGCTGCTTATCTTTGGTGTTGCCCTTTTTATAGGGCGGCGCCGTAATCAGTTCATCCTTGCCATAAGCTTTCTCTTATCCTTTATCTTATTTGCCAACATCGTCTTTTTCCGATTCTTCAATGATTTTTTGACCCTCCCTGTCCTTTTTCAAGCAAGTAATATGAGCGATCTCGGTTCAAGCGTACACGAACTGCTTAATTGGACGGATCTTCTTTATTTTCTTGACTTCTTTTTGTTATTGGCAATGGTTCATTATCGGCCAGACCTCTTACAAGAGAATCAGCCTTATCCAAAGGCCACCCGGCGTTTTTACTATTTGGCAGCATTCGCCGTTACCTTTTTTAGTTTAGGGATTTCAGAAGCAGAGCGGCCTCAGCTTCTGACAAGGACCTTTGATAGGGAAATCCTCGTTAAGAATATCGGTACGTATCACTATCATGTATACGATTTGATCCTACAAACCAAATCCTCCGCTCAGAGAGCGCTTGCTGATGGAAGCAAGCTTGTTGATATTGAGAATTATGTGCATTCAAAGCAAACGGAGCCTGCTGAGAGCTTGTTCGGCCGCTATAAGGGAAAGAATGTAATCTACGTCTCAATGGAATCGCTGCAGGCTTTCCCGATTGGTGCGAAGATGAATGGACAAGAAGTCACCCCTTTTCTAAATGACTTCATTGAAGAAAGCTATTATTTCAATCATTTTTATCACCAGACCGGCCAGGGGAAGACCTCTGATGCAGAATTTATTACGGAGAACTCCTTGTATCCAATTGGCAGGGGAGCCGTGTATTTCACGAATTCACAAAATACCTTCCGGGCAACACCGGAAATTTTAAAGGACGAGGGCTATTATTCAGCTGTCTTCCATGCGAATGACAGAACCTTCTGGAACCGTGATATTATCTATGAAAATTTCGGCTATGATGAGTTTTTTGATGTGGCTTCCTACACGGTCAATAATGATAACTCCGTGAATTGGGGATTGAAGGATATTGATTTCTTCAACCAGTCGATGCCAATGCTAAAGAGCCTGCCTGAGCCATTCTTTGCAAAATTTATCACGCTGACGAATCATTTCCCCTTCACGCTTGATGAGGAGGATATGATGATCGATCTGTATGATTCTGACAGCAAGACGTTAAACCGATATTTCCCGGCAGTGCGCTATATGGACGAAGCGTTGAAGTTATTTGTGGAGGATTTGAAGAAATCGGGTTTGTATGACCGTACTGTCATCGTACTCTATGGAGACCATTATGGCATATCTGAGAATCATAATGCGGAGATGGCTCGGTATTTGGGTAAGGAAATTACCCCTTTTGAATCAACACAATTACAGCGGGTTCCGTTGATCATTCATTTGCCAGGGCAAAAGGAGGGGAAAACACTCTCCAATGTGTCGGGGCAAATTGATCTAAGGCCAACGGTCATGCATCTGCTTGGCATCGATACGACTAATCATATTCAATTAGGGACAGATTTGTTTTCGCCAAACCGGATGAACATGGCTATTTTGCGCGATGGCAGCTTCATTACGGATGAGTACGTGTATACGAAGGAAACCTGCTATAGCAAGATGACAGGAAGTCCAATTGAAACGAACGCCTGTGAGCCATATGCAGAGAAGGCCAAGATGGAGCTGGATTATTCAGACCGGATTATTTATGGAGATCTTCTCCGATTTTATGAATAAAGGATGAGAACTGCCCTGGTAAATTACTGGGGTTTTTTGTTTTTTCGGTGTTCAAATGGACAAAGCTGGTGGTGGAAAAATAATGTAATGATATAGGTGTCCAAACATTGAAATACCTGTTAGGATAAAAGAGGAGACTTTTCTTCTGCATCTTCTTTTTCGTACCAGTTATTCATAACATGGTGGAGAAAGGGAGTGGAGATGTGAAAGTAACCATATATGAGCAGGACCTATTAACTAGATTATCTGTGCTGTTTGCTCTCCCATTATCGGTCCTGGCCGAGAGCAATCCGCATGTAACAGGCAATCTGCTGTCCCCAGGTGATGAAATTATAATCCCGGGGTATTGGACAAGGAAGGAACGGATGCCGAAAGAGGAATTTCTGGCTCCTGTCAATAGGGAGCGCATCCATTTAATTAATCAGAAGAAAGGAATTCTTGCAGAACGAATGAGCAGGATTCCCGTTAAGATAAAGCATCGAATTGTCGATACGACCGAACCGTATTCGTCAGTCAAATATATGAATGATCTAGATATTTTACAAACAATATTCCCTTTTATGAAGGTAACGGTCATTGGACATTCATCCCTCGGGAAGGAAATTAAGGAGATACGAGTTGGTATTGGGAAGAAGAAAGTCCATATGAATGCATCTCTTCATGCCAATGAGTGGATTACGAGTCTTGTATTGATGGAATGGCTCAATGAATATTTAGTTGCCCTGACGAACGGAACGAGAATAGGGCATTGCTTAGCATTGGAACTCTTTCAGGAATGTGAACTGTCGATTGTTGGAATGGCGAATCCAGACGGGGTGGATCTTGTCATTGACGGGCCGCCTGCAGACATTGCCGAAGAGTGTGTGAAACTAAATGACGGAAAAATAGACTTCCATGGGTGGAAAGCTGATATAGAAGGGGTTGACCTAAATAGGCAATTTCCCGCTAATTGGGATACGATGAATGAGAGATATCAGGGGGGACCTGGACCAAGAGATTATCCTGGGAAGAAGCCCCTTACGCAAAGGGAAGCCATTGCTCTTGCAGACCTTGTGAGAAGAGAAAACTTTGACCGGGTGGTAGCCTTGCATACACAGGGCCATGAATTCTATTGGGGCTATAATGGACATGAGCCGCAGCTATCAGCCATTATGGCAAGAGAATTTATGATGAAAACGAGCTATGCCTCGATTCAGTATGTGGACAGCCATGCCGGCTTTAAAGATTGGTTCATCCAGGAATACAAAAGACCTGGCTTCACCCTGGAACTGGGTAAAGGAGTCAATCCGCTTCCACTCTCACAGTTCAAGACGATTTATGAGGAAACAAAGCATTTGCTGAATGCTTCAATATATTTATAAAACTGGTGGCTGCAAACGGCGGGTACCTTTCTGACATCGATTGAAAGGAAGGAACGAATCGATTGCAGATAAATGATGAGAAGTTTAGATGAGGAGAGGGAAGAGTGAAAGAGGAAAAAAACAGGCTGTTTATTAATCGAATTGTACGCATTTGTTGGATAATCCTCTTCCTTTTATTTAGTGTTCTGCTTGTATCCTGCTCAAAGGATGACAAGAATCATATAGATAAGGCAGAGACGAAGGAAAGGGAGAATAAGCCGGTTGTGAAGGTAGCTGAGAAGGAGTTGATTGAAACAGCCGGCTGGCTCTCCGAGGATGAAATTCTCACGATTGAACAGGATGAGGAGGGACAAGCCGTATTCCTCCATCAATTCAATGAAGAAAAGCCGATAGAGCTTTTTCGGACATCCGATGCGATTATGTCTGCCTCTGCTAGTTCAAGCGGAGAGTATATAGCCATTACCCATTCCAGCAAGTCTGACTCTGCCACGCTGCAAATCATCACCCGTGAGGGCAGGAAGGTAATGAAGCGGGAAATTATCTCCTCCTACGTGCTCTTTGAGTGGGATAATACGATGGAGCCAGAGGATCAGCTCTTAGTTATGGCCCTGCAGGAGGATTGGAGCTACGACAGCCTGCTGATAAACGCCGAAACAAAGGAAGAGTCAGAGCTTACCTTGCCGAAGCCATTTATTCAATGGATTGACGACAGCCATATTGCCTATATGGGGGAGAAGGCGGAAGCGGGCGAGCCTGTTCATCGCTATGACATGATGACACGGGAAGATACGGTTATTTATGAAGATGCAGTAGGGGTCTACAGTAAGTACGGTAAAACAATCGTAGCAACAATAGATGAAGATAAAGAAGCTATGACGCTAAAGGTCTATTTAGAAGGCGATTTTGAAAAACCGATACAAGAGATAAGGATACCTACCCTTGAAAAGGATGGAGAATATCTCATTCCATATATGGATATGCCGGAGGATGGAAACACAGTCTTTGTTCTGGCACCGATGTCTGGGATGGATTCCACACTTTACGAACTGATTGAATGGAATCTTAACACAAATGAGACGCCGAGGATAGTGGACCGGGTTAATAATGAGCCGATTTCCTGCAATAAAAAGGGAACCTATTGCTTGTACGGCCATTTGCTCGATTCCTTGATTGATATGGAGAAGCGGACGATTGAGAGGATATCACAGGCAGAAATCATGTAAAAGAGGAATCGAGCTTTTGACCCGATTCCTCTTTTACGGATTAATGTCCGGTAGGGTAGCCGTTATTTAGTACGGTCATCACGGAAAACCAGCCAAATACTGCTACCGTCCCGAGGGCAAATAAGACGCCGAGAAAGTTCTTGTTTTTAAATGCGCTGATTAAGGCGAAGATACCCAGGATCGCAGCTAAACCAAAAATGATCACTAGTCCCATTTTTATTTCCCCCTTTGGAAATAATCAAATGCCTAAAATAATTAACAAAAAATAGCATTCTACCATATTTTAATGGTTTTGGTAGCATTTGTCGAGAGGTTGCTGGTCATGCGTGAATACCTTTATCCAGGCGAGGGGTTTGTGTACAATAGAAAGATGAGAAAGGCACGTGTAAGGAGGAAAAAATTACCGTGAAAAAAACATGGAAACGAGTGCCGCTTGGCCCTCTTCAAACGAATTGTTATTTATATGCGAAGGAAAACGGAGACTGTGTCATCTTTGATCCGGGTGAGGAAGCACAGAAGCTGATTGGAATCATCCGCGAGAAAGGATGGAAGCCTGCAGCTATCCTGTTGACCCATGCGCATTTTGACCATATTGGAGCTGTGAACCCTATTCGGGAGCATTATGATATACCGGTTTATATTCATCAGAAGGAAGAGGATTGGCTGGAGAACCCCGCATTAAACGGCTCGCAATATTTCCAAATGGGACCGATTACCGCTAATGCCGCAGATGAGCTGATTACTAATGAAGGAATGTTTGAAGTTGCTGGCTTTACCTTTGAGGTGCTCCATACACCAGGACATTCTCCAGGAAGTGTTTCCTATTATGATAAGGAAGAAAAACTCGTCTTTTCTGGTGATGCCCTGTTTCGCGGAAGTATTGGGAGAACCGATCTTCCTGGCGGCTCACATGCACAATTACTAGACAGCATCCAGCAAAAACTTATGAAGCTTCCGTTGGATACCCTCTGTCTTTCCGGTCATGGTCCTGAAACGATTATAGAGGATGAAATGACCCATAATCCTTTTCTGCAATAATGGTAACTCAACGAGTAAAGCCCCTTTCCTCATTAAGGGGCTTTCTTTGTAACGTTCTTTTAATGGATGGGAGGACATGATGAAGAAAATCATTTTAGATCAGATTCGAACGAAACCAGATGCCTTTTTGACGTATGATCAGTACATTAGCTTAGCGCTTTATCATCCAGACAAAGGCTATTATATGAGGGAACAGTCAAAAATCGGGCGTGAGGGCGATTTCTATACAACGCCTGCCATGGCGCCTGTGTTTGGTGAATTTCTGGGGAAGTGGCTGTGCAGAACCTTGAAGGAGGCAGGACTACCGCCGGTTCTGGCTGAGCTTGGGGGAGGCAGCGGGCAGATGGCTGCCAATGTACTGAAAGGATTCAAGAAGGAGGACCCTCTCTACAGCGATAGGCTGATCTATCGTATCGTTGAAGGAAGTGCCTATCATCAAGCAGCTATTAGGCATGCAGTTGGTGATGATTCGAGAGTTCAGCTCTATCATTCTGTCACTGATCTTCCTTCCTGTGAGGGAATAATTTTCTCTAATGAGTTTTTTGATGCGCATCCCGTGAAGGTTGCCGTCAGGGATGGTCAAGAATGGCTGGAGGCAGGTGTTAGTGATGAGGCAGGTGAGCTGACAGAAGCAGCTAGAACGATCGGTGATGAGAAAATGAAGCGTATGCTCCGTGAATGGTCCATTCCACTACATATGAACCGGGTCGAAATCCCGCTGCAAATGATTGAGAGCTATGAAACTGCCGTACATAAATTGACACGGGGATATATGCTGACCATTGACTATGGGATGGAAAGAGATGAACAATTCAGTCCCCTCCGCAAGAATGGCACACTCAGAGCCTACCGGAATCACCGCTTATTGGATTCAGTTCTCGATTTCCCCGGGGAGGCCGATATTACATTTAATGTCCCATTTGACCTCCTTCGAAGTCAGGGAGAGACACTAGGTTTAGAGGAAGCTTTTTGGGGAGGGCAGGCAGAGTTTCTCATCAAAGGAGAAATTCTAAACGAGCTTGCCCATCAGGCAGATTTTGACCCCTTCTCTCCTGAAAGCCGGCGGAACCGGCAAATTCGTCAGCTGATAATGGGCGAGTCGATTAGTGATTATTTCCGTGTCCTTCTGCAATCGAAAGGGATAAAAAAACCTTGATGGGTCTCCATCAAGGTTTTTTCCTGGCTTTATTAATGTGTTGCACCAGGAGTCATCATGAACACGGTCCAATAAGTGAATCCTGCAAAGAACACGGTTAAGTAAGCACCAAATACGTATAAATACATTCTCTCAGATAATTTCAAATACCCCAATATCACAAAGAACACGGTTTGGCCGACGAAGAGTAGTGATGTCGTATACATATCCCCTAAGAAGAACATCACAGCCATAATACCAGTCCAAAAACCACATACTCTGAACATCCTGTCCATTTGCTAACCTCCCATCCCCTAATAAAGTCCATCAAATACATTATAAGGATATTGTTAAAGATTGTAAACTATCATAAAATTCTGGGGATGACACAGCGATATTATTGGGTTGTATGAACACGATAGGTGCAGGCAGAGCAGCCGCTGATCATATTGTCTTCAGCATCTAGATTAACAGATTCGAATAATGCATTGAACATGCCCCGTATGAACGCATGATGAGCGCCGCATACAGTTTCCTGGTGATCTGCAGCTAGTTCTTTGAACGGACAGTTAAATACCTTGAACTGAATATCCGTCTGGTCAGGCGGGATAACGAACTCGGGTGAAAAGCCGGCCTTATCGGATACTTCCTTCAAAATGGCGAGCTTATGATCGAATGATAGATTCTGAGGATCCTCATCAATCGTTTTCGCATATTGGAACGCCATGTCTTTGCCGAATTTCTCGCCGGTCTTATAAAGTGCCTCACTTCCTGCATCTCCCATCTCAATCATCGTTTCCAGAGCCATCTTAGCTAATGTTAAATAATCTCGGTTAGGGAAATTTAATTGGATGAGTTCATCGGAGAGCCGGTAAAATCGACGGGGACGCCCGCCTTTTCCTGTTTTTCGTGTATCGGAAACTAACATATGAACATCCTCAAGCTTTGACAGATGCAAGCGTGCTACATTTGGGTGTATATCGAACAGCTCAGCGACCTCTATGACAGATACATCCTTATGCCTTCTTGTAATATATTGATAGATGTAATACCTGGTTGGATCTGATAAGACATTTGTCACTTTCAATGTTTGTTCCATTCTGTCCACCTCGCAGCCTTATTGTTACTTTTATTATAGTACGGAGGTGGTTTGGACATGGTTGGTGTTTTTGGCAATCATGTGACAGAGGAGGCGATGTTGAATTTTGTTCACATCTTCACAATGTTGTTGCAGAAAAAAGATTTAGGAAAAAAGAAGGATTCTTGAAGGGGATGTCTAATTACCTATATACGACATTAGAAGGAGGTGAAAGAATTATTGCTGTCCATTGATCATTTAGCAGATAAGGTTGTGAGTGAGGCAGTTTCCTTTAAGGCATCTGACATTCATATCGTTCCGAGCCGGAAGGAAACGCATCTCTATTACCGTATTCACAATCGCCTGTTTCCAGGAGGAAGCTATCAAAAAGAACGAGCGGATCGGCTGGTTTCTCATTTCAAGTTCATGGCTGGCATGGACATCGGTGAGAAACGCCGGCCACAGTCAGGTGCCTTGACCATGTTTATCGCAAAGAGATGGATTGGGCTCAGACTTTCTACTCTTCCTACTCCTCATGCGGAATCACTCGTCATTCGTATCATCCCCAATCTGCAAACTCTCCCGATTGATGAAATCTCCTTATTTCCAAAAACTTCAGCCACACTCATTTCTATGCTCCGTCATTCTCATGGTCTGCTCTTGATTTGCGGACCGACTGGAAGCGGAAAAACCACCACACTCTATTCCATGCTCCACCATGCCAAAACCGCCATTAACCGAAATATTATTACGCTTGAAGATCCGATTGAGCATCAATCAGAGGATGCCATACAGGTCCAGATTAATGAAAAGGCCGGAATCAGTTATTCTATCGGGTTAAAGGCCGCGCTTCGCCATGACCCGGATATTATTATGATTGGGGAAATCAGGGATGCGGAAACGGCAAAGATAGCTGTGCGGGCAGCTTTGACGGGGCATTTGATTCTTAGTACCATGCATGCAAAGGATGGTATAGGTGCTGTAAGGCGTTTGCTTGAATTTGGCGTTGACCAAGAAGAGGTGAAACAAACCCTGCTGGCTGTAACAACACAGCGTCTTTTAGAATTGGATTGTCCTTACTGTGAAGGAGACTGCTCTCCCTATTGCTTAATGACAAGAAATCGTGATCGTGTGAGTGTGCATGAATTGATTTATGGTACAGAGCTTGCGAAAGTCTGGGGATCCATTGAAGGAAGGGAAATAGGTTTTGCTTATAAGGATTTGCCCTCCATTATTGGACGTGCTGTGGCTTACGGATTTGTGAGAGAGAAAGAATTTGAGAGGTGGGTTCATGAAACTTGAGCGAAGCCGCAAATGGAAGGGGCGGGAACAGGCAAGATTCTTGGCGGAACTGGGAGATTTGCTTGAAAATGGTTTTAGTCTTTATGAGGGCATTGAATTTTCTATGCTTCATAGTAAAAAGAACAATCAGGAGGATTTAAAGGATTCCATGAACCTGCTTAAGGAGGGGCGGTCCTTTCGCGATTTCCTCGAATGGCTTTCCTTTGAACAGGAGCTGGTTGGACTTGTGTCTTATGGTGAGCAGAATGGACAGCTGCCCTCAACTTTAAAAGAGGCAGGCCGTATTTGGCAGAAGAAATGCGAGGACCGGGCTAAGCTCAAAAATTTATTGATTTATCCAGTGTTTCTCTTTATATTTACCTTTGGCTTGCTTCAACTATTTACAACCTATCTCTTTCCCCGCTTTTCACAAATGTATGAGGATTATGATCTAGGTACGAATCCTTTTATGGAGGCAGCTGGATTCTTATCCAGCCTCGTCCGTTATTCTCCTGTCTTGATCGCTTTGGCTTGTATTCTCCTAACCATTCTTCATCAGTATTATTTAAAGAAGCTTCCTAAATTGAAACAGGAAACTCTCTTTATGAAAACCCCCTTTATTCGACAATACCGACGATTATCGATTACCTATTATTTCTCTATCCAGCTGGGCTCCCTTTTGCAAGGAGGACTGTCTGTATTGGATGCACTCGAATTCATGATGAAGGAGGATCCAAAGCAGCTTGTCAGGGAGATAGCAGCGCAAATGATGGACCAATTAAAGGCAGGAGACGCACTTGAGTTTATTTGCCGGGAGATACCGGTGTTTAAGGAAGACTTTGTGCGAATCGTCAGTCATGGACAGAAAAACGGTCTTCTCGGGGAAGAACTGCTGTATTACAGTCGTTTAGTGTTGAAGGAAATGGAAGGGATGACGGAAAAATCATTAAAAACGATTCAGCCGCTGATGTTTGGGCTAGTG
The DNA here is from genome assembly GCF_054950035.1 of Gracilibacillus sp. Marseille-QA3620. Classification (NCBI taxonomy): domain Bacteria; kingdom Bacillati; phylum Bacillota; class Bacilli; order Caryophanales; family Bacillaceae; genus Gracilibacillus; species Gracilibacillus sp. Marseille-QA3620. The sequence continues at coordinate 3,049,687 of NZ_CM143102.1, read as the reverse complement.
GCTTTGTTGGTCATACTGCTGTACTTGGCAATCTTAATGCCGATGATTTCGCTAATGAATTCCATATAGGAGGGTGTATCAATGAATAAGGGTAAAAAAATGTTAAATGAAAGAGGCTTCACCTTGATTGAAATGATGATTGTGATGCTTGTGATCTCCGTGCTCTTGATTATCACGGTTCCGAGCATTGTCAAGAATCAGGAGGCCGTCAATAAGAAGGGCTGTGAAGCTTATATTAAGATGGTAGAAGGACAGATTCAGTCTTATAAATTAAAAGAAAATAAGACTCCGTCAAAAGCAGAATTAATCAGTGGAGGATATATAAAGGATGGAGGTTCGTGTCCAGGAGGAAATGATATTGTGATTAATGCTGATGGCAGTGTAGAAGAAGCCAAAAGTTAAGAATGATTCGTTCTGAACGTGGATTTACGCTAATAGAAGCCCTTTTTGTGCTGAGCTGTCTGTCTCTTATGCTGGCGGTTGGGAGTGTCGTCGGCTCGAAAATGCTTGAAGTATACGAACGACATGCCTATATCCGCCAAGTGAAGAAAGATTTGTATTATGCCCAAATGTTTGCGATGGAAAAGCGCATAAATGTATCCTTCCGAATTCAAACAAATGACAATAAATACAGTGCTGTGGCCAATGGGTATGGAACGCTGTTTACTTCCTACCAGCCCCGAACCATGAAATTTATAGGAGATGACCCTATCACAATTAGGTACACTTTCCTCGGTCATATTCAAAACCCGACGACAATCTATTTCACCAATGAAGAGAACAACCCTGTCTATAAGCTAATCTTCCAGCTCGGAAGGGGGAGATTTTATTTCACAGAAATATAGAGATCAAGGATTTGCCATGCTGGACGGGCTTTTATCCTTCTCCATTATTCTCTTGGCAGCAGGGTTTCTTTTACCAATTTACACAGGCATGATTATCCAAAAAGCTGATCTCATGCGAGAGGAAGAAGCGATTGGCCGGTTATTTGAAGGCCTACAGGCTTTTCAATACTTGGGGGAACCCCTTATAACAGGAGAGAGAAGAATGAACGGTGACTTGTACACGTTTCATCTCAAAGGGGATGTCTATTGTGTGGATTATGCTGCTTCAGGCAAGAAGGAAAAATCACTATGTGAAAGGATACCAGGGAGATAAGGGCTTTACCTTGCTTGAGGTTCTATTTGCTGTAGGACTTTTCTCTTTGCTAGCCTTATTTATGACCACGGCTCTTTTGTCGCTGAATAAATGGGACGAGGCAGAGGAAAATTCGGTAGAAAGGATGGAGTGGACTATTTTTATCAGGCAGCTCGACAGGGAAATTCAACAGGCAAGCGCATGGAATGTACCAAACCCTAGAATTCTTTCTCTGCAAATAGGAGCAGAAAAAATGACATATGAGCCCTATTTGACCATTATCCGCCGGAGAGTTGGAGGAGAGGGACATGAGGTAATTCTGCAAAATGTGAAAGATTATTCATTTCAAATCAAAGGCGATGAACTGCTTATCAGAGTTCAAAAGCAGAATGGCGGGACATTTGAGAAAAAAATCTATAAACGCTATATCTATGAGCCGTCTTTATGATGAGCAAGGGATGTTCTTGCCAGTCTCCCTCTTATTCTTCACCGTGATATTTGTTATCTGTCTGCTTGCGGCGGGTTCATTTAAGAATGAGGTGAATTACCATGCCCTTCAAACGAATGGACTTCGTTATTCCTTTTTGCTTACCGTTAGTACAAAAGAAGCCATTAGAATCGCTGATTCCGGGCTTTCAAAGGAGACAAATGGCGAATGGCTCTATTATAATGGGAAAATAAAGTATCAGATTATTCCGCAGGGAGAGCGCGTATACCAAATCATTTTAACGATTACGACAGATCAGACAGTGCGCGAAAGCTCGATTATGTACTCAGCGTCAAAGAAAAAGGTTCTGAGCGGAACGGAGAACTTATAAGGAGCAATACGGATGAAGGCAATCTATTTAATTGGATTCATGGGGACAGGTAAGACAACAATCGGCAAAGCATTGGGTGAGCAATTGAAGGTGCAAGTGACTGACTGCGATGACGCCGTTGTTGAAAATGCAGGGAAAAGTATACCCCGTATTTTCGAAGAAGAAGGGGAGCAGGGCTTCAGGGATATGGAACAGCAGACACTTATGCAGCTTCCATCCGATAACCATGTTATCGCGACCGGAGGCGGAGTCGTACTTCGGAGCGAAAATAGGGCACATATGAAGAGAAACGGCATCATCGTATGGCTTGAGGCCAGCACAGATGAAATATTGAAAAGACTGGAATCAGACCAGACAAGACCCCTTCTCGCTGGAGGAAATAAGGCAGAGCGCATTCAAGTGCTGTATGATGCACGCAAGGATTTGTATGAAATGACGGCGGATATTCGGATTGATACAACAGGCAAGCGTCCGGATGAAATTATCGGGGAGATTATGTCACGATTGGCGGAAAGTCATGTATAAATCATTCCTCACCTGGTGAAACTGATAGGTGGGTGATTACACATGAAAACGAATGATTATGTAAAATATTTAACCGTCGAATGGCTGAGCTACATGGATCAGCCAAAGGAAATTCGCAAGGAGCAGAAGAAGAGCCATAAGGGAACAAGGCCTCCATTATTAAGCCATTGGTTTGGCATAATCCCTTTATCAATCGGCATGCTCTTTAAGCGGAATTAGAAAAGCCTCTGCAGCGCAGGGGCTTTTTTCTTTTGCCGCATGCTCCTCTATAAGCTAGATAGCATCCTTTGTTAAATAAAACAATCCACCGTTAATGATTCTAACATGAATGCGCGGCTCATATTGAAGTTTCAGCGCTTCCTTTTCCGCCTCATAGGATTCTCGTTCTTCCTCAAGCTTGTCTTCATAGAAATGATTTAATAAGGCCAAATCCTTGTTCCATCGCTCCATGGCATCAGCTGCCCAGGAATGGTTGTCCTGAGTGACTTTCATTTGCATATGACTTTTCAAGCGGCCAATCCCGCTTTGATAGCGGATGATTGGTGAAAGTGTGAAAGTATAATCCGGTATTTTTGGTGTAAGGTCGACTCGTTGCACCGTGTCATAAAAATCCTCTAGGATTGTTCCGTTGATTAAGTTCAGCCCAATGGAATGAAGCTGATCTTTTTTACGGTCACATTCATAGGAGATGTTAACATTTAGGCAAAGCCAGGGAAATAAGGGGGCTTGTCCGTTTGAAACCTGGATTTTCTCAAAAAGCCGGATATGACGTGAAAGCTTCCTCGATAGCGTGAAGATTTGATGCAGTCTAGGAGAGCCGAAGTGAATGAAGTCCCCCTTCAGCCCTTCCGGCGCCAGCTCCTGGTCAGTAATGAGCGTTAAGCTCATCGGATTTGGAATTCCCCCGGTCTTCTCAAGATAATGCCAGTAAAATGGCCTATTCATGAGCTCTTTATCCATCTCGATTGTCAATTGGACGATGAGATGCCCTGGTCCCTGTTCGGTGATTTCACAATGGTTTGCTTGAAAGAATTCTGTCAGGAATTTATGGATTTCCACTTGCTGCACTTGCAGGTTCCTCCTTTTTCACCCGCTTCGCAAATTCAATCATGGAAGCGAGATTGTCCATCTTGATTTTCATTTCTCCCTCAGTCTTCGACTTGGCAAGAATATCAGTTAAATGCTCTTCAAGATTTTTGACCTCGAGCCTTGTTAAAATATCATCTAGTTCGCCGACGACCCGTTCAAATAATTGAATCTTCTCATAGAGAATCTTCATAATATGCTCCTCCACCGTTTCTTTGACGGAAAAGTTATAAATGCGTACATCTTCAGTCTGGCCGAGGCGATGTATCCTCCCGATTCGCTGTTCAAGCCGCATAGGATTCCATGGCAGGTCGAAATTGATGATGTGATGGCAGAATTGCAGATTGATTCCCTCGCCGCCGGCTTCTGTCGCAATCAGCACCTGTGCCTGCTTTTGAAAGAGCTCTCTCATCCAGTCTTTTTTGCTGCGCTTAAAACCGCCCCGGAAAGGAACAGATGTAATGCCGTTTTGCTTGAGGAACCACTGCAAATACAGCTGAGTAGCACGGTATTCTGTAAAGATAATGACCTTATCATTAATATTCTTGATCAGCTCTAATGCTTTTTCAGCCTTCGAGTTGACATTCACCTCTTCTACCTTGCCAATCAGCTCATGAATCTTCTGCTTATAGGTCTCACTGGCATCTGGATATTTCTCAAGCATATTGCGAAGCGTAAAGTAGACAGCTTCTCGGCTGCTGCAGGCCTCCCGCTGAAGAATCAGGGAGGAGAAGCCGGTATTCATTTTCTCCGGCAAAGCCTCACGGAAGGAGGCGACTGCATCATAAAGGGCTCTCTCCTTCTCGGAGAATTCAATGAAGACCGACTCTACCTTTCTGCTTGTCCATTCAATCCCTGTTTCCTGGCGTTTATTACGAATCATGACTCGGTTCACTAATTCCTTCAGGTAGGCATCATCCTTCAAGGAACGCTTTTTGGCGGAGAATCGCTCATTGAAGCTCGTATAACTGCCAAGATGGCCTGGCTTCAGCAAGGAAACAAGGTAGAAAATTTCCTCAATCTTGTTTTGGATAGGCGTAGCTGTCAGCAGCAGGCAGAACTTCTTTTGGATTTTTTGAACAAATTCATAGTTTTTGGTTTTATTGTTTTTTAATTTATGAGCTTCATCAATGATGACCAAATCATAGGATTGTTCAAGAATGGCAGACCGGTGTGGCTCCCGTTTGGCTGTATCAATGGAGGTTATGAGAATATCTCCATCCCACCCATAGCCCTTGCGGTAAATGCAGGCTGGAATATGAAATTTTTGATTCAGCTCTGTTCCCCATTGAGAGACCAAGGAAGCAGGAACTAAGATGAGTATTTTTCGTGCAAGTCCTCGAATCATGTACTCTTTTAAAATAAGCCCTGCCTCTATTGTCTTTCCAAGACCGACCTCATCGGCTAAGATGGCTTTTCCGTTCATGCGCTCGATTACTTCTGTTGCTGCTTCGAGCTGGTGGGGGAGAGGAGTGAATCCCGAAAGATGCTTCGGTCCGATTAACCCAGTGAAATCTGGTATTAGCTTTTGCTTTTCAGCTTCGATGCTAAGTTGAAAAAGAGAATAGCTTGACCAAGGTCCATCTTCATTGATTCTCTCTTCAAGCTCTGTTTCCCACCCATCTTCAAAATGAATATCTGGAATATTGCTCATGGCTGACCCCGTCTTTCCTTATAGTAAGCTTGGGCAATTCCTCTTCAAGTGGAGGTTTACGTTTGCCACAATGTTCCTCTTGATGATAGGATATAACTATCTTGTTAGATTATTTTGATAATAGTCTAATCCCTTTGCATGATGTTTAGTATGAACCAATTACATAAAAATATGAGCGAATGAAGGCAAGGGGAGAGACCGCAGGCTGCGGCGCCGAAGGAGCAAACGGCTGAGACCGTGAATCTCTCAGGCAAAAGAACACTTGCTGGACGCAACTCTGGAGAGTGCTTTCACTATTTAACTAGATGAGGCCACCAAAGGGGAAACGCAGGATGTATGCGGTAAACTTTCAGGTATCAGGACAGAGACCATTTCCTAAAATTAGGGCTGGTTTCTGTCCTTTTTTCTGTGATTGAAAAGGGATTATACGAATCATTGGGAGGTAGAGGATGGAGAAGTTAAAGCAAACTCCGCTGATTTCAGTATATGGGGAATACGGCGGAAAGACGATTGACTTTGGCGGTTGGGAGCTGCCTGTGCAATTTTCGGGAATCAAGCATGAGCATGAGGCAGTTAGAACGAAGGCGGGCCTTTTTGATGTCTCCCATATGGGTGAATTTACAGTCAAGGGAGCAGGTTCACTGCCGTTTCTTCAAAAAATGGTGACCAATGATGTGAGTAAATTGATAGCAGGTAAAGCACAGTACACAGCTCTCTGCTATGAGGATGGCGGAACGGTCGATGATTTAATTATTTATAAGAAGGCTGAGGATGACTATCTCCTTGTAGTGAATGCCTCAAATATTGACAAAGATTTTGAATGGCTGACGTCCCATTTGACTGAAGGAGCAGAGCTTGAAAATATTTCTGAACAAATCGCCCTGCTCGCTTTGCAGGGACCGCTTGCAGAAGAGGTTCTGCAGCCCCTTGCTCCAGAGGCAGATTTAACAAGCTTAGGCTTCTTCAGCTTTTATGAGGATGTGAAGGTCGCTGGAATGAACGTGCTGATCTCTAGGACCGGTTATACAGGGGAGGATGGCTTTGAATTGTACTGCCGAAGCGAGGATGCGGCAGGACTTTGGAAGGAACTGCTGAAAGCAGGCGAGCGTATCGGTCTTATACCATGCGGTCTGGGAGCACGCGATACTCTTCGTTTTGAGGCTAAACTGCCGCTTTACGGACAGGAGCTTTCGAAGGATATTACCCCGATAGAAGCAGGAATAGGCTTTACGGTCAAAGTTGATAAGGGAGACTTTATTGGTCGAGAAACATTAAAAGCACAAAAAGAAAACGGGGCTCCGCGCAAGCTGGTCGGCATCGAGATGATTGACCGGGGAATCCCGCGTCATGGCTATCCGGTAATTGCCGGAGGTGTTCAGATTGGAGAGGTCACGACAGGCACCCAATCCCCTACCTTGAAGAAGAATGTTGGTTTGGCGCTCATTAAAAGTGAATATGCCACACTTGATGGAGAAGTAAAGGTTGAGATTCGCGGCAAGCAATTAAAGGCTAAAGTGGTCAAAACCCCATTTTATAAACGTCCGCAAGCAGGAGGAGTGCAGAAATGAACCACCGTTATTTACCGATGACTACCGAAGATGAGAAAGAAATGCTGCAAACAATTGGTGTTGATTCAATTGACGACCTATTCTCTGATATTCCATCCAATGTCCGTTTCAAAGGGGAGTATGCCATCAAGCCGGCCAAATCAGAGTCAGCCCTATTGAAGGAATTAGCTGAAATGGCGGCAAAAAATGCCGACCTTAAAAGCTATAGCTCCTTCCTTGGTGCAGGAGTGTATGACCATTACATGCCGGTTATTGTTGATCATGTCATTTCCCGTTCTGAGTTTTATACAGCCTACACACCTTATCAGCCGGAGATTTCGCAAGGAGAGCTGCAGGCTATCTTTGAATTCCAGACAATGATTTGCGAATTGACGGGTATGGATGTAGCCAATTCCTCCATGTATGACGGGGGTACGGCGCTTGCTGAGGCAGCCATGCTTGCCGCTGGGTCTACTCGCAGGAAGAAGCTGCTAGTCTCAGAGGCAGTTCATCCTGAATCTCGTGCTGTTCTTGCAACCTATGCAAAGGGACAATATATTGACCTTCAAGTTGTGGCGTGCAAGGATGGCGTGACAGACTTGGAGAAATTAGCTGAACAAATAGACGGAGATACAGCTGGATTTATTGTTCAGTATCCGAATTTCTTCGGTCGCATTGAAAATCTTGCGGAGGTTGAGAAGCTGGTTCATGCTCAAAAGGCGATGATGATTGTCTCAAGCAACCCGTTATCCCTTGGTGTATTAACGCCTCCAGGGGAATTCGGCGCTGATATCGTGATTGGCGATGCCCAGCCATTCGGCATCCCTGCAGCCTTTGGCGGTCCGCATTGCGGATACTTTGCCGTTACCAATAAATTAATGCGGAAGGTGCCGGGCCGTCTTGTCGGTCAAACGGTGGATGAAGAAGGCAAGCGAGGCTTCGTTTTAACCCTTCAAGCACGGGAACAGCATATCAGAAGGGATAAGGCTACCTCTAATATTTGCTCCAACCAAGCCTTAAATGCGCTTGCTGCATCTGTTGCGATGACCGCACTCGGGAAACAAGGCGTGAAGGAGATGGCTGTCCAAAATATCCAGAAGGCTCATTATGCAAAAGAGGCTCTTAAATCAAATGGACTTAAAATAGCCTTTGAGGGACCATCCTTTAATGAGTTTGTCGTGAAGGTAAATGGATCTGTTCAAGAAGTGAATCGTCTGCTCCTTAAGAAAGGAATTATTGGCGGTTATGATCTAGGACGTGATTATCCAGAGCTTGAAGGGTGTATGCTTGTTGCCGTAACAGAGCTGCGTACACGGGAAGAAATTGATACATTTGCAAAAGAATTGGGGGATTTCCATGCATAAACAGGATCAGCCTTTAATATTTGAACTTACAAAACCAGGCCGTATTGGCTATTCCCTGCCGGAATTGGATGTCCCAGAGGCAAGCCTCTCAGAATTGCTGCCGAATGAATTCATTCGAGAGGAAGAGCCGAATTTGCCGGAGGTGTCTGAACTTGATATCATGCGTCATTATACGGCTCTTTCCCGCAGAAACCATGGGGTGGATTCCGGATTTTATCCACTCGGCTCCTGCACGATGAAATATAATCCGAAGATTAATGAAAGCGTCGCACGATTCCCAGGATTCGCTCATGTGCATCCCCTGCAGGAGGCTGAAGCGGCACAAGGGGCACTGGAATTAATGTATGACCTCCAGCAGCACTTAAAGGAAATCACGGGTATGGATGAGGTAACTCTTCAGCCTGCGGCAGGCGCCCATGGGGAATGGACAGGGTTAATGATGATTCGTGCATTCCATGAAGCAAATGGTGATTTCGACCGTGTGAAGGTCATTGTCCCAGATTCCGCACATGGAACAAACCCAGCTTCTGCAACGGTGGCCGGTCTGCAGACCATTACCGTGAAATCTGGTGAGGATGGCTTGGTTGACCTTGAGGACTTAAAGAGGGTTGTAGGGCCGGATACTGCGGCATTGATGCTGACAAATCCAAATACACTTGGCTTGTTTGAGGAGCAAATTACGGAAATGGCGGAAATCATCCATGGTGTCGGCGGAAAGCTGTATTATGATGGGGCGAACCTGAATGCCGTCTTGTCAAAGGCACGGCCGGGGGATATGGGCTTTGATGTAGTCCACCTTAACTTGCATAAGACCTTTACTGGACCTCATGGAGGGGGCGGACCTGGCTCTGGACCTGTCGGCGTAAAGAAGGATTTGATTCCATTCCTTCCAAAGCCAATGGTCGTGAAGGAAGAAGAGGGCTATGTGCTCGATTATGACCGTCCGCAATCAATTGGTCGTGTGAAGCCATACTACGGAAACTTTGGGATCAATGTACGTGCTTACACATATATCCGGTCGATGGGGCCGGATGGCTTGAAGGCTGTAACGGAATATGCGGTTTTAAATGCCAACTATATGATGAGAAGACTCGCAGAATACTATGATCTTCCTTATGATAATCATTGTAAGCATGAGTTCGTGCTTAGCGCGAGAAGACAGAAGAAGCTTGGGGTCCGTGCACTTGATATTGCCAAAAGGCTCCTTGATTTCGGCTATCACCCGCCAACAATCTACTTCCCGCTCAATGTTGAGGAATGTATGATGATCGAGCCGACAGAAACGGAATCAAAAGAGACCCTCGACGGTTTCATTGATGCCATGATTCAAATTGCGAAGGAAGCAGAGGAGAACCCTGAAATCGTACAGGAGGCACCGCATACGACTGTCATCAGCCGCCTTGATGAAGCACTCGCTGCCCGTAAACCTGTATTGAGATATCAGGCTTAATGAATTCACTCTATTGAAGCTGTATGCTTTAATGAAATAAAAAAGGGTATCCGATTAAAGCACCGTAATTGAACTGTACCCCAATTGTGAGACATGTCTAACAATTGGGAATGCAGTTTTTTTCGTATACCCATTGTATGTGGAGATAGAATATTGGATAATTATTACATTAAATGAAAAGCGGGTGTCCGATGACAAAGAATCATACTCTTATAATGGCTGGAGCAGTTCTCCTTCTTGCCGTCTCTATTTTGGCTTCAGCAATCATCTTATCAAGTAATGGAAGTGTGCAGACAGCTTCTGCAGAGCCATCCAGCGTATCAACCGTCCCTAGTATGGTCATGACAAAGAATGAATTAGCCGAGTATCTATTTATTTCAGAGGAAGAGATAGAGGTCCTCATTAGTCAGCAATCGATGGAGCGGACTTCAGGTGAACACGTTGAAATAGATCAGCATCTTCCTTTTATCCAATTCGGAGATAAGGAATTATTCGTTAAGAGTGAAGTGGATAAATGGCTTATGTTGAATGCAGCTTCATTTAGTTCCTATTGAGATTGGTGTAACCTCCCCAGAAAGGGGAGGTTTTTTCATGCACAAAAATCACGGTATAGTTTCCGGCCTACCTTCATAGATTTGTACAAGCTAAGCCAGAAGATATGGAGTGAAGTTTTTTTGAGCGGACATATTCTATTCAGTTATTTTATTTTGGGAATCACCTTAGCCGCACCGATAGGGCCCGTTAATTCTGCCAGGATTGATAAGGGGATTAAAAATGGCTTTTGGCATGCTTGGTCAGTTGGTGTCGGCTCCATGCTGGCTGATGGACTTTTTATGCTGTTTGTCTACCTTGGATTTGTGCACTTCATCGAGATACCAGTTGTACAGATATTCTTGTGGCTATTCGGCGGATTTGTGTTGATATACTCCGGTGTGGAAGGAATGGTTAAGGCGGGGGCGCTCAGCTTGAGCGGATATCGTCAGAAGGAATCATTGGCAAAATCCTTTGGGATAGGCTTCCTAATGTCCATTACAAGTCCTCTTTCCATCTTATTCTGGATTGGCATCTATGGGTCCGTGTTGGCGAAAACGGCCACAACGACAGGGACAACGGACCTGCTTATTTATTCCTCGATGATTTTCCTCGGATTAACCTGCTGGGATGTATTTGTGGCTATGCTTGCGACTAGTTTTAGGCGCTTTCTTAATGAAAGGAGCTTGAAGACAATCTCCATTGTCTCGGGGCTCTCACGCCTGGGCTTTGGCGGTTATTTTGGCTATCAAGGGTTGATGGCTTTATTGGCTCCATTTCTTAAATGAAGAAAAGGGAGCCATGAAATCATGGTTCCCTCGTTATCTTCTGAGCTTCATTTAAGATGGATGTCACGATATGAATGGAATCCCATTCCCCACCCGATGCGATGGTAATAGGGTACTGCTTCGGAAAGAGCTCCTTCTTAATGGATAAGACATCCATACCCTTATCATGCAGCCGGATGACTTCTTCCTGCATAGCTTCAAGATATTGAAGTTTATCAGACAGCCGTTTTCGGCCTTTTGGCAAGTAGCCGGCATGACTGCAATAAACCTCCTCAAAGTCATAAGCAAGCACCTTTTTGATAGAAGCCATTGTTTGGGTGATGTCCTCCTCAGCAATAATGACCTTTGTTCGAGTCAGGACATATAAATCACCGCTGAACAATATCTTACGGTCATGATTGTAAAAGGAGACATGATCCTTCGTATGACCGGGTGTATGAATCTTTTCCCATGACTCACTTTTAGAAGAAAATAAGGGTGGAAGCGGTTTAGCCTCAAAGGATTCCGTCTCTCCCCAGGCAAGCTTGCGATATTCGGGATAATCAAAGGGCTTGCTGCACGACGCAGCGGTGGATTCATGTATGTAGATGGGAACATGTAAATGATTTTGTATCCATTTAGCCCCGCCTGCATGGTCTTCGTGATAATGAGTTAAAACGACCCGGTCGATTGGTTTCTTCGTAAAGAAAGGGATGTAATCGTTCAGTAAGAAAGGTGAACCTGTATCGATTAAAAGTCCATCCACGTAAAAGCTGTATACACTCATCTTAGTCCCGGGGAGCGAGACGATACCATAAGCACAATCCACTTCGGCGTGGCTGCTCTCTCTTAAGCTTGTTTCCACCTTAAACATCTCTAACTCCTCCTTTAAAACATCTTATTCTCAGCATAACATAAAAACGGAAAAAAATATCAATGGTTGAATGGGTATTCATTATTCGTTGAGGCAGATTTCGCTATTTGAATGGATTGAGAATTTTGACTATTATATATATTATATTAATATAATTATTTTAAGGACTAAATGAATATGGAAACTGAACAGCCCTCACTCCTATCCTTATATCCCAGCCATCCTATCATTTTCTCCAATACAACGATATCTTGAGTTTCAGAAAGGGGATTTTATGTTTCTATGCGTGTGCATATTGGGTTAGATATTGGTTCAACCACTGCAAAATTAATGATCTTGGATGAAGATAAACAAGTACTGTATAAAAATTATCTGCGCCACTTCTCTAATGTGAAGGCAGCAGTCGTGAAAATGCTCCAGGAGGGCTTGCGCAGCTATCCTTCAGCAGAAGCAACAATTCATATAAGCGGATCTGGCGGGATGTCTATGGCAAAGCGTCTGGACATTCCGTTTGTTCAGGAGGTCATCGCCTGTACAGAGGCTGTCGAGTTTCATATCCCATCAACGGACGTTGTCATTGAGCTTGGGGGAGAGGATGCAAAGGTCATCTACTTCCAGGGTGGTATAGAACAGCGAATGAATGCGGCATGTGCAGGAGGGACCGGGTCATTTATCGATCAAATTTCCAGTCTAATGCAGACTGACGCGGGAGGGTTGAATGAGCTGGCCAAGGGACATGAGAAGATTTATCCGATTGCCTCCCGCTGCGGTGTATTTGCTAAGACAGATGTGCAGCCGTTATTAAATGAAGGGGTACGGAAAGAGGATATTGCAGCATCAGTGTTTCAAAGTGTTGTAAACCAAACGGTATCAGGCCTTGCCTGCGGCCGTCCGATTCGTGGGAGTGTGGCATTTCTAGGAGGGCCGCTGACCTATCTGTCTGAATTGAGACAACGGTTTATTGAGACATTAAAGCTCTCAGATGAGGATGTGTTATTCCCGGAGGACAGTCAATATTTTGTTGCTTTGGGTGCAGCAATGTGCAGTATGCAGTCACCTTCTTATCTTCTGATTGATTTGGTGAAGAAGTTCAATGATTACAACCCTTCTATCTATGAAAGTGATATCGCAGCACTTCCAAGGTTATTCCAGGATGAACAGGAGCTTGAAGATTTCAGGGAGCGTCATGGACGCAATGAAGTAAGGAGGGGAGATTTGGCTTCCTATTGCGGAGGAGCTTATTTAGGGATTGACGCTGGCTCGACGACGACAAAAATTGTGCTAGTTGGGGAGGAGCTGGAACTGCTTTACACATTCTATGCGAGCAATAAGGGGAATCCTCTCCAATCAGTTATCGATGGGCTGAAAGATTTATATAAGATCATTCCAAAGGACGTCTCCATTATATCGTCGGCCGTTACCGGCTATGGGGAGGGCTTGGTGAAGGCTGCCTTAAATATTGATTTCGGGGAAATCGAAACAGTGGCCCACTATAAAGCTGCGGCAAAATTCTTGCCTGAGGTTGATTTCATCCTTGATATCGGCGGTCAGGACATGAAGTGTATCAAAATCAAAAATGGGGCGATTGACCATCTCATGCTGAATGAGGCCTGCTCTGCAGGCTGCGGGTCATTCCTTGAGAGCTTTGCTCATTCGCTTGGAGTGGATATTAAGGACTTCGCTAAAGAGGCTTTGCTTGCGGACTCGCCAGTTGATCTAGGCTCCCGCTGTACAGTGTTCATGAATTCTAAGGTTAAGCAGGTTCAAAAAGAAGGGGTCACATTTGCTAATCTATCAGCTGGTCTTTCTTATTCAGTTATCAAAAATGCTATACAGAAGGTAATGAAGCTTCGAAATACAGAGGAGCTTGGAGAGAATATCATCGTTCAAGGAGGAACCTTCTATAATGAAGCAGTCCTGCGTGCCTTTGAGAACATTATTGGCAAGGAGGTCATCAGGCCAGATATTGCTGGGATGATGGGGGCATACGGCTGCGCAATCATCGCAAAGGAACAGAGCCGATTGGCTGGATTAAGAGAAAGCGGAATCCTGCATCTTTCAGAGCTTGATGATTTCACTTATTCTGTCAGCCATAGCCGATGCGGTCGGTGCGGCAATAATTGTGCCTTAACAATCAACCGCTTCAAGGACAAGCGCTTCTTTATCACAGGGAACCGTTGTGAGCGCGGTGCGGGCAAGCCGAGGAAGAAAACGGACCTGCCGAATCTTTATACCTATAAATATGAAGGAATTTTTCAATATGAGCCGCTTTCGGAAGAGGAGGCATTCAGAGGAACGGTTGGCATTCCAAGAGTCTTGAATATGTATGAGAACTATCCATTATGGCATACTTTCTTTACGAAATTGGGCTACCGGGTCATGCTATCGCCAAAATCCAGCAAGAAGTTATTTGAAGCCGGAATGGATTCCATCCCTTCAGAATCAGCCTGTTACCCGGCGAAGCTGTCCCATGGTCATGTGAAGCATCTGGTTGATCAGGGAGTAGACATGATTTTCTATCCATCGGTTGTATATGAGAAGAAGGAGGCTGAGGAAGCAGCCAACCATTATAATTGCCCGATTGTGACCTCTTATCCGGAAGTTATCCGCGTCAATGTGGATTCCATTCGGGAAGCAAATATTCCGTATGTACAGCCATTCCTGACTCTTGATAATGAGCGGGCCCTGATTAATGAGATGGCCAAAGCGCTTCCTGATGTGCCGAAGAAAGAAATCAAGACAGCCATTCGTCTCGGTCTTGCTGAACTTGATCATGCAAAAAGCGATATTCGCCTCAAGGGGGAAGAGACGATTGCCTATTTGAAGGAAACCGGCAAGAAGGGAATCATCCTGGCAGGCAGGCCTTATCATGTTGACCCGGAAATTAATCATGGTCTGTCTGAGCTAATCACAACCTATGATATGGCTGTGCTTACAGAGGATTCTGTCGCACATTTGGCTGAGCCAGAAACAGACCTGCGCGTCGTTAATCAATGGACGTATCATTCTAGACTTTATAGAGCAGCACGTGTGGCTGCAAAGGAAGAGTCACTTGAGCTTGTGCAATTGACGTCCTTCGGCTGCGGGCTGGATGCAGTCACAAGTGATATGGTAGAGGAAATTCTGGAAGAGAGCGGCAAGATGTACACACTCATTAAGATTGATGAGATCAATAATCTCGGAGCTGCCCGTATTCGTATTCGTTCCTTAAAGGCTGCTATAAAAGAACGGGAGCTGGCTCAAGTGAAGCCGGTTCAGAAAATCAAGCGTCCGCAGGAGCCTGTGAAATTCACGAAAGAGATGAAAAAGGATTACACCATCCTGATTCCTCAAATGTCGCCGATTCATTTCTCTTTATATGAAGCGGTCTTAAATAGTGAAGGCTATAAAGGAGGAGTACTTCCACTCGTTTCGCAGGAGGCTGTAGACGAAGGTCTTCGGTACGTGAATAATGATGCCTGTTATCCGGCTATCCTGACGATTGGCCAATTGGTTCATGCCTTGAAGTCGGGCAAATATGACGTGAATAAGACGGCGCTCATTATGTCACAAACTGGCGGTGCCTGCCGGGCTACGAATTATATCGTCTTATTGAGAAGGGCATTGAAGGATGCCGGAATGGGGCAGGTTCCGGTCATTTCGATGAATACACTCGGTCTTGAGAAACACCCTGGCTTTGATATAAGCCCTTCCATGATTCGCAAGCTGATTGCCGCGACCGTTTATGGAGATGCGCTCATGCGGATGGTCTATCGCGTTCGTCCATATGAGGCAGTTAAGGGGAGCGCAAATGAACTGATGGACAATTGGATTAAGACCTGCAGGGAGTCACTAAGGAAATTCCGCATGAAGGATTATAGGAATTACCTCGTTTCCATGGTAGATAGCTTTGATAGGCTGCCTATCATTGAATCGCATAAACCAAGGGTGGGGATTGTTGGAGAAATTCTTGTGAAGTTTCATCCTGATGCCAATAATCGAATTGTCGAATTGATTGAGCAGGAGGGAGGGGAGGCAGTCATGCCAGATATTCTAGACTTCTTCCTCTATTGTGCATATGATGGACCAGCCCAATTAGGGAAAAGCCGCACATCGGCTGCTGTATACCGTGCTGCTATCCGTTATATTGAGAGCCTCCGCAAGCCCCTTAAGGAAGCTCTGGAGAATAGCACGAGGTTTAGCTCTCCGCACACGATTGATGAGCTTGCTGCGAAAGCTGAAACCATTCTCTCAACTGAAAACCAAGCGGGTGAAGGCTGGTTCCTCACAGGTGAGATGATTGAATTAATTGAGAGCGGTGTACTGAATATTGCTTGTGTTCAGCCATTTGCCTGTCTTCCAAACCATGTGACGGGAAGAGGAATGCTGAAAGGAATAAAGGAAGTATACCCTGATGCAAACATTACAGCGATTGATTATGATGCTAGTGAATCTGCCGTCAACCAAATGAACCGTCTGAAGCTCATGCTTGCAACAGCCTTTAAGAATACGGCGAAGCTGGAGGAAAAGGCCGCCCGTTTGCAAGAGGGCGTGAAATGATAAATGAAGAGGCACTGTGCCTCTTTTTTTATTGTCTCAGGGGTAAATGTCATATGCTGAATAATTCATTTGCACTCTCTAAAATTCTAAAAAATGTAATAATATTGAATTATTTACCATTTGATAGTAATATATTTTATGTTAAAAAATGTAAAAAGAGGAGTGTATATGAAAAAGATAGCTATTCTTCTATGTTTATTATTCTTCATGACGTCAGTGGATCAGATTTTTGCCCATTCTGGAAGAACTGATTCCTCTGGTGGTCATAATTGTAGTGAAAAATCGCAAGCCAAGGGATTATGTGATGGATATCATTATCATAATGGGGGGAGTACGCAGAATAAACAAACTGAAATACCAGCAACTAATACAAAAGACAAGGATTGTACGGATTTTTCGACATATGATGAAGTAGTTGATTACTGGAATCAAAAAGGCTATTCTGCTTCCAATGATCCAGAAAACTTAGATGGCTGGGGGAATGGTGTTGTAGACGACGGAATTCCATGTGAGCCACCAGATGGCTATGATAAGACAAAAATTAATAATAGCTCGGAACAGTTAGCTTTTAAACAAAAGCGAGAGGATCAGGAAACAGGTAAAGAGGAAGGATATAATGTGGGCAAGCAGGATGGGTATTCAGGTAATCAAGAAAATCCAGATGTTTCATCTGGTTCAGAATCTTATCGAGAGAGTTACCATGCTGCTTATATAAAGGGGTATGAAGAAGGAAAGTCTAAGATTGAACAAGAAAAGTCAATAGCCTCTGAAGCTGGATATAAGTCAGGACAGGAGACAGAAACAATAAAAATTCCTGAATCATATATAAAGAATCAACTTCTAAGAAATGCCTATGAAGCTGGATTTGATAAAGCATTGTTAGAAAAGACAGCGATAAAAATAAAGAAATTAAGAAATAAAGGGTATGAAGATGGGATGCAGGATATTCAAAATCCTCCAAATAATTTAGAGGAACAATTATTAAATGCATATAAGGAAGGGTATGAAGAAGCACAAAAAGAATTACAGGAAAAATATTATAATGAAGGCTATGCAGCAGCATTTTCATCACTACAATATTCAGAACCCGAAATAAGCAGTAAGAAATTTACGAAGTGGTATAAGGAGGGATTCATCTCAAATAAAGAAGTTCAAAAAATCAAAGAAGCAGGGAAAAAACTAGGGGAATCTGGAGAAGATTATACTATAGCTAAAGAATATAAAAAAGGTGAAAATATTTTTGAATATTATTATCAAGTTGGTTATGAAAAATATGAGAAAAATCGGAAAGAGAAACAAGCTACAACTACAACAGGTATAGGTTTTATGGTTTTATCATGGCTAGGTAGAAGGTTATATATAGCTAAAAAAATGATTAGCTAGGAAGGAGACTAAGGTGAATTTATATAACAAGGTTTGTTATAAGGTTGAAGATGTTTTTGTGAAGATGTTGACAACAAAACAAGATGAATTAGTAGTTAAGGAGAAAGTTAGTCAGTATCGGATAAGTAAGGAGAATTCTAAAGATATCAATAAGTAAACTTCTGCTTATCCAGTGGTATGTCAAAGTTATTCAACATTTATTAAAGAGTATGAGATTATAGGAATTTTTTCGACCATTTTGTTATTTGGCAAAATGGCTTTTTTATTTCCTTGGCATTAATTATTGTGATTGTATTTTCAGTAGTTATGTTCACCATGTTAATTTAAAATGTTAAGTCTTGAAATTGCTTAAGCGAGAAAGTTTGACGCTGTGAAGATGATGATATGTTAAATAATTGGTCTGTTAAAGGCTAAGGTGGTTTTATAATGACAATTAGAAATAAAAGCTTATAGTTAAGGCTAAGTATATCGGTAATATAGATGCATCCCAGCAAAATCCCTGCAATTTGCGTGATATCGGGTATAATAAGGCAATACCGTTATCCAAGATGGAGAAGGATAGAAATGAAAATGAGGAAGAATACATGAAAAACATCAGTTTTAAAGATTTTCAGCTTGAAGAGTCCATTGAGCGGGCTTTAGACAGCATGGGATATAAACAGCCGACAGAGGTGCAGCAAAAGGCCATTCCGCTTCTGCTTTCAAACAAGGACGTTATTGTGAAAGCTTCAACAGGAAGCGGCAAGACAGCGGCTTATGGCATTCCGCTCTGTGAGCATATCGATTGGCTTGAGAATAAACCGCAGGCAATTGTACTGACACCTACAAGGGAACTAGCTGCTCAGGTGAAAGAAGACCTAATTAATATTGGCCGCCTCAAGCGTATCAAGGCGGCAGCAGTTTATGGAAAGCAGCCATTTGCTAAGCAAAAGCTTGAACTAAGCCAGAAATGCCATATCGTCGTCGGTACGCCGGGAAGGGTGCTTGATCATATCCAAAAAGGAACCCTGTCCATTGAAAAAATCCGCTATGCGGTCATTGATGAAGCAGATGAAATGCTGAATATGGGCTTTATTGACCAAGTGGGAGAGATTATGGATGCTTTGCCAAAACAAAGAGTTACGATGCTGTTCTCGGCAACTTTTAGCGATGATATCAAACAATTAGGCGAAACCTTTCTAGACAGCCCTGAATCAATTGATATAGAGGATACGCCCCTGGCGAAGCCTCGCATTGTCCATGAAGGCTACTTAACGGAAGAGGAGCAGAAGCTTACCTTACTAAGAGACGTAACGACGGTTGAAGGAGCAGACAGCTGCATGATTTTCTGCCGGACCCAGGAGCAGGTGGACCGCTTATTTGAAAAGCTTGCAGAGTGGGATTATTCCTGCGGAAAAATCCATGGCGGCATGTACCAGGAGGACCGTTTTGATGTGATGAACCAGTTTAAGAGGGGAGAATTTCGTTATTTAGCGGCTACCGATGTAGCAGCTCGTGGCATTGATATTGAGGAAATTTCCCATGTCATTAATTATGATTTCCCACATGAGAAAGAAGCCTATGTGCATCGTGCTGGAAGAACAGGACGTGCCGGAAAAATGGGCAAGGCTATTTCCTTTATTACTCCGCACGAGAGGGATTTGCTTGCTGAAACACAAGAGTATGCGGGCGTTTCTGTCCTCATAAAGAAAGCTCCGGAAAAGGAAGAGGTTGAAGCGGCACGGGATTCGTTTGAGCGGAATATGTTTGAGACCGAATGGAAGAAGGACAAGGGGGCAGAGCTCAATCAGGACATCATGAAGCTATTTTTCAATGGCGGAAAGAAAAAGAAGCTAAGAGCGGTCGACTTTGTTGGTACGATTGCCAAGCTTGATGGTGTGAATGCCGAGGATATTGGCATTATCACCATTGAAGATCAGGCTTCCTTTGTTGAAATCTTAAACGGAAAAGGCCCATATGTCCTCCAGGCCATGAAAAAAACAACGGTTAAGGGCAAGCGGCTCAAAGTATACGAAGCTTTTGACCGATAAGATGAAGGCTCTGATGATTCTCAAAGATTGAAGAATCATCAGAGCTTTTTTGTAGATTCTCAAGTGCTGCTTCATCTCTTTTTGCTTTTTAAGTTTGGCTCCTTCACTGGCGTCAATCAATTGTCCAGTGATCCATCTTGCCTCCTCGGATGCGATAAAGGCACGTCCTGGCGATTAATGAGTTGACGGAATGGGGAAGCAAGTATATTGATAATTGCCAAAGAACAGCCGAAACTTGAAGACCGCCTTCCTAGCGGTCTGCCGTTAATAGGGGGCGATTGAGTGGAAAACACTAAGAGGGCATCTTATATGAGACGTTTTCGTTTTTTTGAAAGAATAGAATATCATAAATCGACTGGTGAGTATGTTCCTTTGTACGTATAACCGCTTGCTAATGGAGGCGGTTGTTTTTTGAACAAATAGTCAATCGAAAGCAGTCTTTACGATAAAAGTCGTGTAATAGGGAGGGGTGCAATGAGTAATCTTACGACTTGGGTTTTCCTGAATCGGATTTGAGGGAATGGTATAAGCGTGTATGTGGCACACTAAAGAAATGATTTGCTATGGATTGAGGGTATACTTATGGATTTATTATTATCAATTATTGTCTTATTAGTTCTTTTGTTAGTCTCAAATATTATTAGTCATTATTTGCCGATGATTCCGACCGCCCTGACACAAATCGCGCTCGGAATTTTGTTTGCTGTTTTTGTGAAGGAAATTTCCTTTGAGCTGGAAGCCGAATGGTTTCTTCTTTTATTTGTCGCTCCGCTTCTCTTTAATGATGGGCGGCGCTTCCCGAGGGAGGAGCTGTGGAGGATGCGCTGGCCAATCTTGGCCAATGCCTTTATCTTGGTGTTTTTAACAACGATAATTGGCGGTTATTTCATTCATTGGCTCATTCCATCGATCCCGTTAGCTGCCGCCTTCGCACTGGCAGCCATCCTTTCTCCTACTGATCCGGTAGCTGTGAATGGAATTGCTGAGAGAATCTATCTGCCGCCTGTCATTTTAAGGCTGGTCAGAGGAGAATCGCTTATCAATGATGCATCCGGGCTGATTGCCTTTAATTACGCTGTTGCCGCGGTTGTCACAGGGTATTTTTCACTGAGTGAGGCAGCCTTGGATTTCGTTTATGTCGTATCTGCTGGAGCAGTCTCAGGGATTATTGTCGGTTTGCTGCTTGTCGGCTTGCGCCGTTCTTTGAGGAGGCAAGGAATTGTTGACGTTACGTTTTATTCCCTGTTGCAGCTTGTATCGCCATTTATTATTTATTATGCGGCAGAGGGGTTGCTTCATGCATCAGGAGTGATTGCCGTTGTTGCTGCAGGAATCATTCACTCGAGCGTTAAAGAGAGAGCGGGAATCCGTAATGCTGATGAACAAGTCGTCACTGAACATATGTGGTCAATTATCTTATTCGTCTTAAATGGGGTTGTTTTCTTGTTACTCGGTTTAAGCATTCCCTCGGCGATGAAGGAAACAGTGGAGAATCCGGCTATCAGTAACTGGCTGATCATTGGATATATCTTGGCTATTGGATTGGTTATTATGCTGATTCGGATGATCTGGACGTATTGTTATATGGGAATTGAATTTGTTTTATCAAAGGGAGGTACCGCTAAGCCAAGTGTAAAGGTAAGTATATTAACGGGCTTGACCGGAGTAAGAGGAGCCATCACGATGGCAGGGGTACTTTCTCTCCCTTACTTCGTTGCTAGCGGGGCCCTGTTTCCTGAACGGTCATTGACCATTATGCTTGCCGGGGGAATTATCCTGCTGACATTAGTTGCTGCGGCCATTCTGCTGCCAATGTTCAGTAAGAAAGATTCAGCAGGGAGTACCGTTCAAATACCCCCTTATGACCAATACAAGATTCGGCTGCTGTGGGCAGCAGTGAAGAAAATTGAGGAAGAAACGACGGAGGAAAATCAAGCAGCGGCTTTTGAGCTGGTTGGTGAGTACAAACGTGTGATTGAGCAAATTCGCTACGATAATCGTGAAGATGAACGAATAAATGAAATGGAGCAAGAGCTGATGGACTATCGGATCACGGGGTTGAGGACTGAACGCAAGTATTTACGTGAATGTATTAATCAAGGTCAGGTTAGTCCAGAGATTATCAGCCGCCTCCTTAAATCACTAGATTTACGTGAGGAGGTGCTTGCTCACAGTCTATTGTCCAAGGTGATGATTGTGATAGGACAGTTCAAGAGGAAATATTGGTATACGGACAGGGCGTCAGCGAATCAGGCTGATGATTATGCCAAGATGCAGGAGCTGCAAATGAATGCAGCAAGGGCTGCGATAGATAAGCTGTCTAAAATAAGGGAGAACGGGGGAGATTCAGAGAGCCTCAATGTTGTTATACGGGAATATGAGCGCTTTATCGAGAAATGGAAAAGAACGCAGACAGATGACATGCGAACGAGAATGATGCGCGATGAGCAGAAGGAAGAGCTTCGTTTTAAAGCATTAGAGGTTGAACGCTCAACTATTCAAGGCATGTATGAGGAGGGGCAAATTAATCGGGAGACAGCCAAATATTTGCGCCGCTTTATCAATGATGTAGAGAGTCTTCTGCTTCAAGAAACAGAGGAATAACAATAAAATAGAGGAAAAAGATATTCATTATTTCCTTAAAATAACGGTTTGAAAGAAAGTTATTTTGTGAAAAGGAATAATGAGGGGGAATAAGGTGATAAAGATGAGAGAATGGGCTCAGCAATTAACACAAAAAGAATTTTACCGTCTTGTCCAAAATGATATTGTGGATGATTTCAGGAGTACACCAATCAGTATAGAGCATGCCTTCGATTTATACCAAGCGCATTATAAGGCGAAGGATGGAGCATGGCTTCCTCACTTTTTCATTAAAGATAAGAGAAGTGATGATTGCCTGAATTATCATTATTATGAGATCAGCGTACACCTAGCCTATAATATTTTGTACGAATATTATGTAGCTCAGGATGAAGAACCGCTCAAGAAAGCGATGCTTGCTGATAGGGTATTCAAAATCCTTGATTCTGTCCATGGTGAAGAAAAAACACCGGTGTCCTTTTACAAGCATAAAGTAAAGGAGCTATATACCCTTGTTTAGGCATGGATGGAGGGATAAGACTTATATGGCAGGAAAAAGGGCTTTTTTGAAGTCCTTTTTTTATGGAGTAATATTGTGAAAAACTTCACAAAAAAATCATATAAGTCTGAATGAAGCGGGAATATAATGTGGTAAAATCAGGATATAAAGTGAAGATAAGGGGTGTGTGTATATGAGAATATTCATGATTGGCGGAACAGGCTTAATAGGATCAGAGGGAGCGAGAGCATTGATAGAGCATGGACATGAGGTTTCAACCTTGTCCCTGCCGCCCGTGCCGGCAGGAAGTATGCTGCCGGACGAAATGAAGATTGACTTCGGGAATTATATGGAGATGACAGATAAGGAAATCAAGGAAAAAATGTCGGGCTGTGAGGCATTTGTGTTTGCGGCAGGTGTTGATGAGCGCATCGAGGCAAACTCTCCTGTTTATGATTTTTTCAAAAAGCATAATATCGATCCACTCTATCGTTTTCTAACGATTGCTAAGGAGTGCGGCGTCAAGCATGTCGTTGTTCTTGGTTCCTATTTCAGCTGGGCTCACCGCACGATGCCTGAATTGGATTTATATAAGCATCATCCGTACATACGGAGCCGTGTTGACCAAGCGGAGATGGCGCTAACATTCGCTGATGAATCTATGAGTGTGGCTATTCTTGAAATACCGTATGTGTTTGGCAGCCAAGAAGGAAGAAAGCCAGTTTGGGTGTTCCTTGTTGAACAGATCAAGAATATGAAGGGGGCAACGATGTACCCTGAGGGCGGTACAACAATGGTGACGATACGGCAGGCCGGGCAGGCAATCGCCGGTGCAGTTAAAAATGGCTTAAATGGTCAGTATCCGGTTGGCTATTATAATATGGAATGGTCAGAAATGCTTAGCATCATGCATAAATATATGGGCTGTGAGAATAAAGAGATTATCGTGATTCCGAAAGATTCCTATATAAAAGCAATGGAAGCAAAGGGAGAAGATGAGCGAATAAAGGGAATAGAAAGCGGCTTGGACACAGCAGAATTTGCGAAGGTATTTACAAGAAAGTTGTTCATGGACCAAGACGTCGTGAGCCCATTGGGAATGGAGCCTGATGATATCGAGAAAGCCATCGGAGATTCTGTCCGTCTCTCCCTAGAAATCTTGGAAGGAAAAGCTGACGTAATTGATATGTGAACTGAACCCCGAATAGTGGACACTTTAAAAAAAGTGGACCCTATTCGGGGTTTTCCTATTCTCTTTCAGGAAAACTCCCGTTATACTAACATTACGATTTTTAGAACGGAGTATTTTTCATGAGTAAGATTATCTTTAATGAACACCAACAAAGACTACTAGAAGCTAATCCAAACGTTAAAGCCGTGACAGACCGCGCGATTCAGTATACCCCTGACTTCAAACTGCAGGCGGTTAAACAAAACCAATCTGGGAAAGGCCCAGCGGAAATATTCCGAGAAGCAGGTTTCGATTTAGAGGTGATTGGCATTAAAAAAGCCCAAAGCGCCCTGGCTCGTTGGCGCAGAACCTTCCAAACATACGGAGAAAATGGCTTTTTAGAGGAACGCCGAGGAAAAGCGAGTAAGGGACGCCCCAAGAAAGAGAATGCCTCTGCCGAGAAGAAATTGGCCCAAGCAGAAGCCCGCATTCGCCTCTTAGAGGCGGAATTGACCTTACTAAAAAAGCTAGACGAGTTGGAAAGGCAGGCGAAGAAGAATCGTCGTTAAAAGCCCGAGAGAAATACCAAGTCATTAATGAGACGATTCGGCTTTATCAATTGAAGAACATGGTCCGTTATTTATGTGAAGTGGCCCAAGTGAGTCCAAGCGGCTATTATAAATGGCTTCAGAATGCGGAAAAACAAGCTATCCGGGAGGAGTCTGATTATCAGGATTATGTCTTTCTAAAAGAGATTTATGATGAGGCCCAAGGGAAAATCGGTTATCGCGGCTTATATATGGAAGTCACCGAGAAAGCCGGTCAGCCAATGAACCACAAGAAAATCCTTCGATTGATGCGCAAGTTTCACTTTTTTGCCAAGGTACGGAGAGCGAACCCATACCGTACGATGGCCAAGGCAACAGAGGTTCACCGTCAGGTACCCAACCATTTGAACCGCCAGTTTGACCAACAGGAACCAGGGAAAGTCTTCTTGACCGACATCACCTACCTGCAAATCCGCGGTGGGAAGACGGCTTATTTGTCTTGCGTGAAAGATGTGGCGACACGAGAGATCGTCGCCTATGAACTCTCGACAAGCCTACGGATGGAGATAGTCTACCGAACATTAACCAAGTTAGAAAGTTGTTATGGGAATCAATTACATCCAGAAGCAATGATTCATTCGGATCAAGGGTTTCATTACACGCATCCTGAATATCAATCTCGCGTGAAAGAGATGGGGCTCTTACAGTCCATGTCACGAAGGGGAAACTGCCTGGACAACGCCCCAATGGAATCCTTCTTTGGACATATGAAGGACGAAGTTCCTTATAAGGAGGCAAACAGTTTGGCAGAACTAAAATATATGATTGATGATTATATGGATTACTATAACAATACGAGAAAGCAATGGACATTAAAAAAGATGACTCCGGCAGCTTACCGAAGTCATCTCATCGCCGCATAAACACGGCACATCCCTTTTTATTAAACTGTCTACTTTATAGGGTGCAGTTCAATGACAGTATAACCATTGCTCGCTCTTTCATGCTTTTGTTCTATAATAAAGAGAAGAGAGTAATAGGAGGGAAGCAAATGAGATGCGGAGCAAAATGCTTCCTCGTTGAGATAGAGGCACAGGGTGAAAAACAAATGATGCCCATTACCGCACGGACACCTGCGGAGGCACGTAAAAGAATCCGCCTGGAATATGGAACCGAAGCCAGTATCCTTTCGGTAAAGGAAGAAAAGAAACCATCGAATGCATAAGGCATAAGGCGAGATCCTTTGTCGCAGGCTGAACGAAGAAACACTCCCTGTTTATTGGGGAGTGTTTTTTATTGTTTATGAGCAAGTATGTTTCAAATGGAATCATCAACCAATCTGGGTTTCAAATAGACGGTATGCCAAATGGAAACAAGATTGGCGCGAGATAAATAACCCCTAACAGCAGAATGAGCGAGAGCGATAGGAGGATAGAGAAAATCGATTGGGCAATTCTCCTTTTATTAGGGTTTTCAAAGGGAATTCCAATAACCCCTAAGATCAAGGTGACCAGCAGAAAAGGGATAAGGGAATAAATCCATGTCTGGCTGCTAAAGGCCGAGCCGAATATCATAAAGAAGATAAAGACGATAAAGGCGAGCAGTGTGAGGAGAAAGGACCATTGGTTGGCAAAGGTCTGAACCGCACTCTTTTTTTCTGATTTCATGTTCACCATTCCTTTGTGTAAATCTATAGACCATTATATAACGGTTCCGAATATTGGGAATGGGGTAAAAGTCTCTCCTTGCTGATCTATACATCTAGTATTAAAAACCATATGTGGGATTTATGGAAATAGATGAAGTGGTTGTTATTTACCTTGCATGAGGAAACACGTATAATAAATGGAAAGACGAAGAAATATGAGGGATTATTGATGAATGATAAAATGGATTTTATAGAGAATATTGGGTTAAATGAAAGGCTGAATCTTCACGAAATTCCAGAGATTGACCTTTATATGGATCAAGTCATTCAATTATTCGAGAATAAGTTTAAAGAAACAAAGCGGACTGATGATGAGAAGATTCTTACGAAAACGATGATTAATAATTATGCGAAGGCTAAAGTGTTCTTCCCAATCAAGAATAAGAAATACACGAAAAGGCACTTAATCTTGCTCAGTCTTATCTATCAGCTAAAAGGAAGCCTGTCCATCAATGAAATCAAAGGGATTCTTGACCCGCTCAATGAAAGAATTATGAAGGATGATCTCTCAATTGACTGGCTGTATGAGGCCTTCTTGAAGCAAACGGATAAGAATGCCGCCATTTTCACGGAAAGTATCGAAACAAGCATGAAGGAGCTTAAGGAGACAGCAGGAGCTAGTCAGGAGGAGGATGCGGAATATTTTGAGGAACTATTGGCCGTAGCATCGCTTGCTCATATGAGTCAATTGTATAAGCGGGCTGCTGAGAGCTTAGCCGCCAAGATTGAAGATAGACAGCCGAAAAAGGGGTAAATAAAAACCCCTTTTTCAGAAACCTGAATAAAGGGGATTGTCCGCGTTTTGTGTGTGAGTTGATGCGCTTTTGACAGCATCGGCTCTTTTTATTTGGATTTGATCTTTCCAGTCCATTTCTTGAAGCCGCCATCAAGCTGGTAAAGGTCGCGGTAGCCGTTTTTGTATAACATTTGAGCTGCTCTTGTGCTTCTCATACCACTTTGGCAGTATAAGTAGACAGGCTTGTCCTTGCGCAATTCCTTCATGCGCATCTTTAATTGAGTGGATGGAATGTTGCGGGCTCCCAAAATATGTCCGCCGTCAAATTCATTTTGTTCACGAACGTCAATCAGCTGGGCTTTCCGGTATCCAGCTTTGAACTCTTCTTGGGATAAGGTCTTAACCATTTTTTTTGTAGAGAAATAGCTGTAAATTGAATACGCAATGATCAGCACAGCCAGGCCAATCAGAATATATGTCGTTGGTGTCAATGAAATCCCCACTTTCTCGTTTGTTCCCTCATTTATTATACAGGGAGATATTTTGTCTGGCAAAATTTTTTTATGGCAATCCCTCTAAAAAGAATGCTTTAATCTTTACGACCCCTCCTTCGGACCGATATAATTTATATTCTGGCATTCGACATCAGTCTTCATCAAAAGGGGTTCATAAGCCAGAATAAGGACGAATATTGTAGAATGTAAGGCAAAAGTCCTAAATCCTAGTTATTGTTTGATTTTGTTCAAAATGGGTAGAAAAATGTTCATAATCGCAGATTCTCTTAAAATTCTGCCCATAGAGGAAGATTGACAATTCATTCGATAAATGCACAAATACAATATATAGTATGCGTTGAAAAAATAGGGACACAATATGTAGTTGAATTTCAAAAAGACGTATGATAACGTTATTTATATTAAAACAAACTGCATCAGAGAAAGAAAAACATTCATGAAGAATACTTAAGAGGTTGGGAGAGATCATATTGTATACTGCTGTTAATCATAAGCTGTCTGTAAATGTCGAAAGGTTGAATAAGGATATTGCCAATTTTCCACAGGTGTTTCCAATAACACCCGACATGAATAAGACTTATAAAGGTGTATCAAGACTTGTTATGATCGATCGCTATTCGTTTAAGGATACGGAGAAGCTTACGCTTGCCAATGGGGACTTCGTTGTCTTGACGATCAAGGAAGATCCAAAATTCCCAGCCCGCGGACTAGGATATATTCAAGAAATTGATTGGGAAAAGAAAACAGCCCATGTGCTTGTAGAAGAAGAATACAGAGCTTCGTTGGACAAGCATGATGAAATGAAAACAGGTTTGATTTGCAAGTCGCTTGATGTCATTGAAAAGCCGCTTGAGATTTACTATGAGCAAATCGCCAAACGCAATGCGCGCGGTTTGGCACAAGTGGAGAAGACAGAAGAGAAGCGTCAGGAATCCTTTGAGAGATTCTATCAGCAATTGGTTCAAACAAACTTTATCCCTGCTGGCCGTGTGCTGTATGGAGCTGGATCGGAGACAGAGGTGACATATTTTAACTGTTACGTTATGCCGTTCATCAAGGACAGCCGTGAGGGTATCTCTGAACACCGCAAGCAAGTTATGGAAATTATGAGCAGAGGCGGCGGAGTAGGTACAAACGGTTCTACCTTGCGTCCACGAAACACCCTTGCCCGTGGTGTTAACGGCAAATCCTCGGGAGCGGTTTCCTGGCTTGATGATATCGCGAAGCTGACTCATTTGGTCGAACAAGGCGGTTCACGTCGCGGTGCGCAAATGATTATGCTTGCTGACTGGCATCCCGATATTGTTGAGTTCATCATCTCTAAGATGCAAAATCCGAAAATCCTGCGCTTCTTGATGGAAGTATCAGAAGATGAGACGATTCAAAGGCTGGCTGCAGAGAAATTAAAATTCACACCTCTTTCCATTCAGGAACAAGCCATGTATCAGGGAATCGTGAACTATAAGACCATTCCAGGACTAGGCGGTTTCAGTGAAGCCATCATTCAAGAAGCAGAGGAAAAACTGGCGCACGGCGGCAATGACGCTGTCCATAATCCAGACTTCCTAACAGGTGCAAACATCTCTGTCTGCTTGACAAAGGAGTTCATGGATGCTGTTGAGAATGATGCTGAATATGAATTGCGCTTCCCTGATGTAGAATCCTACAGCCCAGAGGAAATGGAAATCTATAATAATGAATGGGCGGATTGCGGAGACGTACGGGAGTGGGAAAAACGCGGCTATGGTGTGCGTGTTTACCGTAAAGTGAGAGCGAAGGAATTATGGAATTTAATTAATATTTGTGCTACTTACTCTGCGGAGCCTGGTATTTTCTTTATCGATAATGCCAATGACATGACTAATGCAAAGAGCTATGGACAAAAGGTCGTTGCGACAAACCCATGCGGTGAGCAGCCTTTAGCTCCTTATTCCGTATGTAACCTGGCAGCCGTGAACTTAGCGGAAATGACAGATAAGGACGCAAAAACGGTCAATTTCGATAAGCTGAAGGAAACGGTTAAAGTCGGTGTTCGCATGCAGGATAATGTCATTGATGCGACTCCATATTTCCTTGAAGAGAATAAACGCCAAGCCTTGGGCGAAAGACGTGTCGGCCTTGGAGTTATGGGTCTTCATGATATGCTCATCTACTGTGAGAAAGAATACGGCTCAAAAGACGGCAATGAGCTTGTTGACCGTGTATTTGAAACAATTGCGACTGCAGCCTATGAGGAATCCATTGAACTCGCTAAGGAGAAGGGAAGCTTCCCATTCTTGGTTGGAGATACTGAGGAAGAAACAAAAGCATTGCGTGAAGCCTTTATTCAATCCGGCTTCATGAAGAAAATGCCGGAGCATATCCGTCAAGATATTCTCAAATATGGAATTCGCAACTCTCACCTGCTTACTGTTGCACCGACAGGAAGCACGGGAACGATGGTAGGAGTATCGACAGGACTTGAGCCATACTTCTCCTTCACTTACTTCAGAAGCGGACGACTCGGTAAATTCATTGAAGTAAAAGCGGATATCGTAGAGGACTACTTGGCGCGCAATCCTGAGGCAGATCCTCATAACCTTCCGGAATGGTTTGTATCTGCGATGGATCTCACTCCTGAGAAACATGCGGATGTACAGTGCATTATCCAGCGCTGGATCGACAGCTCCATCAGTAAGACGGTTAATGCTCCGAAGGGCTACTCTGTCGAACAGGTTGAGAAAGTGTACGAGCGTCTTTATAGAGGCGGAGCAAAAGGCGGTACCGTGTATGTGGACGGAAGCCGTGACACGCAAGTCTTGACTTTGAAGAAGGAAGAGAGTACCGAGACAGCTGAAATGCCAAAGGAAAGAACGGAACAGCATGTCGTGCTAGTTGACACCATCAATGCGCTTGAATCAACGAGCGTCACTATTGGAAGCGAAGTCGGCAACACTTGTCCGGTTTGCCGAAAAGGCAAGGTTGAGGAGCTTGGCGGCTGCAATACCTGCACGAACTGCGGCGCGCAGCTGAAATGCGGATTGTAATCCAATAAGGCTAAGGCAATGATTTCAAAAGGATGGCAAACTTTCTTGCCATCCTTTTTTTGTGTCTTGAACATACTACCTGTAAGGTAGGTGAGATGATTGAAACCATTCATTCCTCAACTGGTCTATTTTGAGCCTAAGGCTTTAGACTATCCATTAGGTCAAGAACTATGGGAGAAATTCCGGACAATGCCGAATGTTGAGATCCGCCAGACAACCTCCCATAATCAAATTAGGGACCTTCCTGGAGAAACGGAACTGCAGAAATATCGAATAGCCAAATCGACGATGGTGGTAGGCTTGAGGAAAACCTTGAAATTCGATACCTCCAAGCCATCAGCAGAATATGCTATCCCGCTTGCGACAGGCTGTATGGGTCATTGTCATTACTGTTATTTGCAGACGACACTTGGGAGCAAACCGTATATACGCGTGTATGTTAATCTGGAGGAGATTTTTGACAAAGCACTCACCTATATAGGTGAACGTGCACCAGAGATTACCCGCTTTGAGGCAGCCTGTACGTCAGACATTGTCGGTATTGATCATTTAACCCATTCATTGAAAAAGGCAATAAATTTTTTCGGGGAAACTGAGCTTGGACGCTTACGTTTTGTGACGAAATTTCATCATGTCGATCATTTGCTTGATGCACGGCATAATGGACATACGAGCTTCCGATTCTCCATTAATTCCCGCTATGTCATCAAGAATTTCGAACCGGGTACGTCCTCGTTTGATGAAAGGCTGGAGGCGGCCAGAAAGGTAGCAGCAGCCGGTTATCATTTAGGATTTATCGTAGCCCCCATCTATATGCATGATGAGTGGGAGGAGGGCTATGCGGAGCTGTTTGACCGGCTCAAAAAGGCGCTGGGGGAATATGCGGATCTTCCGCTTTATTTTGAACTCATCCAGCACCGTTTCACAAAGCCGGCCAAAAAGGTTATTGAGGCCAGATATCCGAAATCAAAACTTGAGATGGATGAAACGAAACGAAAATATAAATGGGGCAAGTACGGGATTGGAAAATATGTTTACCCGGATGATGAGGCTGCCCGTTTAAGAAGTCATATTGAAGAATCTATCCAAGCTCACTTTCCGCAGGCAGAAATTAAATACTTTACCTAAACCGTTCTAAAATGCACTCCTACTGCTTAAAGATGATAAGTAAGCGAGAACATCTTGGGAGGGAGTGCATCGGTTTGTACATAGATGGTGTTTTCTGCGGCGGGGGAATCAAAGGATTTGCCCTTATCGGTGCCGTGATGGAGCTGGAGCAGCAGGGATACACGTTTAAACGTGTAGCGGGAACAAGTGCAGGCTCCATTATTGCTGGATTTCTCGCGGCTGGATACAGTGGTGCTGAGATTAAGCTCTTAATGGAGGATGTTGAGCTCAGCCGGTTATTGGAATCGAAGAAACGGATCCAATTTCCTTTTGCCCGCTGGTTGAAATTATATTGGACGATGGGTTTATATAAAGGAGATGCCCTAGAGTGCTGGATCAAGGAAATTCTTGAGAAAAAAGGGATTCATACTTTCGGAGATCTTTCAGATAAGCAGCTGCGTATCATTGCCTCCGACCTATCAAATGGGCGTATGCTTATATTGCCTGATGATCTTGCTGCCTATAATATTGAACCGAAACAGTTCCCTGTCGCAAAAGCGATTCGGATGAGCTGCTCCATTCCCTTTTTCTTTGAGCCAATCAAGCTGAAAACAGTCGGGGAAAAATACATTGTCGTCGATGGCGGGGTGTTGAGTAATTTTCCGATGTGGTTATTTGATCAGGATAATATTAATCCTATCAGACCAGTACTTGGTCTTAATTTAGTTCATGAGAAGACAGAGAAGAGCAAAGAGGAAATCACGAATGCGATTGGTCTTTTTTCTTCTCTTTTTGAAACGATGCGTAATGCACATGATTCTCGTTATATCTCACGTAAGTTTGTCAAAAATATTATTTTTATCCCAGTGAAGGATGCAGGTTTTATTGAGTTCTCGCTGACAGATGAGCAAAGGACAGGACTGGTTGAAAGCGGACGGAGGGCTGCGGCTCAGTTCGTCAAACATTGGACGCATCGAATAAAGAAGAAAATGAATTAAGAAAAAAGGTTCAAGCACAATGCTTGAACCTTTTTAGCTTGTTTAAAACAGGGCGCGATTTTTTTTGCGGGCCTTTTTGCCTTCGATGACAGTCAACTGAATGTTTGATTTCTTTTTTGGCTTGTTAATTAAGGTTTCTTTTGAAATCACGGTTAGTCCATGTGTATTATGGTGCTTGCTTCTTTTGGGTTTCATCGTATCTTGTTTATGTTTCTTAGCTGAGATTCGGGCTGCCTTCCGGTATGCTTGACGCTCTTTGCCTGTTTTGCCTGAGCTACCTTTCAGCATGAATCGTTTGTACACAAGATAGATTACCCCAATGATTGCCGCTCCGATAAGCACACTTCGTATGAATGATGCAGCGTTGTACTGCAATGTATAAATCAAGCCCACTACCGCTAATCCCAGAAGAACATAAATGATGATAGTTGATTTGTTACGATTCATAGAAAGCACCTCCTTAAGAGCATCATTAGCGTATTTATGGGAATTTAAACAGCTATACCAATAAATTTTTCTCTTAATTTTAATTTACACAATTTTCTCTCCGTTCAAACCTTGTCCAGCCCTCTTTTCGGCTTCAAGCATGTTATTGAAGGAAATGATGGCGGTTTGAATCTGGTCATCATTCGGTTCCTTCGTTGTCAGAAGCTGCAGCCATAGACCTGGGTAGCCAAGAAAACGGAGCACTGGTACATCGCGCAGCTTATTGGTCAGCTGTAAAACCTCGAAGGAGAGGCCCAGAACAACCGGAATGAGAGCCAACCGGTTTAGAATCCGTGCATATAACGGATCGGTCGGGACGAACATATACAGGAACAATCCAACAACGACAGTAAAGAGAATGAAACTGCTGCCGCAGCGGTAATGAAGCCGGGATGCATGTCGTACGTTTTCAACAGTCAATTCCTTATTTGCCTCAAAGGCGTTAATGACTTTATGTTCAGCACCATGATATTGGAACACGCGCTTAACGAGAGGTGTCATGGAAACAAAGTATATATACAAAAGTAATAATGTTAATTTGAAGAATCCTTCTATTAATATTTGAGCTCCCTTTGCCGGTGCGACACCTTGGAAGATTGCCGCCAAGAATACGGGGATGAGGGTGAACAAAACTTTCCCAAGAATGAACGATAGAATGCCGACAGCTGCGACACCGAGAATCATGCCTAGCTTTGAGCTTTCCTCTTCCTGTACGATTTGGTCGTCATCCTTCGGGTCAACATCAAAGCGGTCAGTAGAAAAGGATAGATGCTTTGAGCCGACGGCGCTTGATTCGATAATAGCCACGATGCCTCTGAGAAAAGGGATTTTCTTAAGTTTTTGAATGGTTGGATGGCTCTTTCGCGGCATCGAAAAGGAATCGTATGTTCCATCCTTCCGTTTGATCGTTGTCACGGTGCAATGTTTGCCGCCGAACATGACTCCTTCTACGACAGCCTGCCCGCCGTAGACTGGTTTATTTTCCACTGTATTCACCACTCCATGTTATTTATAGTATGAATGTTTATCTTCTTATTTTACCGAATCTTGAGGGATATCTCTACTATTGGATTCATTCATCATGAAGTTTGCTTAAACGGTACATACTAGTCTATGAGGTGAAGATGAATGGAAGAGAATGTAACAGAAGTAAAAGAGCCATTAAGCTATGGAGCTACAGTGACAGCGATTGGTTTGTTCGCTGGTGTGTTTTGGGGGGCAATCTTTCAATTATTTGTGTATTTTAACTTTACGGAAATTGGCCCTGCCTTTGTGATACGGTCTTGGATTAAGGCTGATTTCGCCAAGGGATGGGTGGGTGTCATTCTCTCACTTGTTTGTCTATCCGTGATATCCTTGCTGTTTGCCTATTTGTATTCCGTTGTTTTTCGCAAAATATACTCCTACTGGCTTGGTGTTGGTTATGGTCTTGTTATTTGGGCATTGATTTTCCTTGTGTTAAGGCCTCTGTTCCCAGGCATGAAGACCGTAATGGAATTGTCCTTCCATACAATCCTTACAACCGTATGCTTATTTCTCCTTTATGGGCTATTCGTCGGTTACTCCATCAGTTTTGAGTATAACGAAAGACAGCTGGAAAAAAAGGGGCAGACAGAAAATAACGAAGCTCAGGTATAAATATATAGTGGTCCCTTTCCTGCATATGATAAAATGATTAATATCCATTAAAGGCTTACTTTAGCGGTTGGTCATACATATATACAGGGGCTTTAAGCCTGGCTCCGGAACAGGCAGCAGCTATTATATTAGATAAGGGAGAGAATGTATAATGGAAAAATTACAAAGATTTCGTGAAAATCTTGCCGCAGAAAAAATAGATGCCATGATTATCACAAATCCTTACAACCGAAGATATATCTCAAATTTCACAGGTACATCAGGCATAGTTGTCATTTCTGAAAAGGAAGCAAAATTTATTACAGACTTTCGTTATACGGAACAAGCGGCCAAGCAGGCGGTTGGATTTGAGATTGTTAAGCATACCGGTCCGATTGAGAATGAGGTGGCGGCACAGCTTAAAGCAATGGGCGCCAAGAAAGTTGGCTTTGAGCAGGATGACCTTACATTTGCCCTATACAAAACCTATGAAGGCGTGGTAGAGGGGGAGCTTGTTCCTTTATCCGGCTTTGTAGAAAAATTGCGCTTGATTAAGACTCCTGAAGAGATTAAGATATTAAAGGATGCGGCAGACATTGCAGATGCTGCCTTTGAGCATATTTTAGGGTTTATCCGTCCAGGTTTGACGGAAATGGAAGTTTCCAATGAGCTTGAATTCTTCATGCGTAAAGCGGGTGCTACCTCTTCTTCCTTTGATACAATTGTGGCTTCCGGCGCGCGTTCGGCGCTTCCGCATGGTGTCGCAAGTGATAAGGTGATTGAGAAGGGTGATTTTGTCACTCTGGATTACGGCGCACTCTACAAAGGGTATATATCTGATATTACCCGTACAGTTGCTGTTGGTGAACCAAGTGATGAGCTGAAGAAGATCTATGGGATAACGCTTGAAGCGCAGGTTTATGCGATGGAAAATATTAAACCTGGCTTAACAGGCAAACAAGCAGATGCACTTGCACGGGATATCATCGCCGCAAAAGG
Organism: Gracilibacillus sp. Marseille-QA3620; assembly: GCF_054950035.1. Taxonomy (NCBI): domain Bacteria; kingdom Bacillati; phylum Bacillota; class Bacilli; order Caryophanales; family Bacillaceae; genus Gracilibacillus; species Gracilibacillus sp. Marseille-QA3620. Next base: position 3,013,989 of record NZ_CM143102.1, on the reverse strand, counting down.
CTATGGTGAATATTTCGGACATTCCCTTGGTCATGGAATCGGCCTTGAAGTCCATGAAGGCCCTGGCTTGTCCTTTAAATCAGATATAGTCTTAGAGAAGGGCATGACCGTGACATGTGAACCAGGTATTTATTTGCCGGGAGTCGGCGGCGTGCGAATCGAGGATGATTTATTGCTGACAGAAGGCGGCAATGAAAGATTGACCCATTCAACAAAAGAATTAATTATTTTATAAGGCAGTAGGAGGCTATTATCACATGATTTCTGTTAATGATTTCAAAACAGGCTTAACAATCGAAGTAGACGGCGGTATTTGGCAGGTTATCGAATTCCAGCACGTAAAACCAGGTAAAGGTGCGGCATTCGTGCGCTCTAAATTACGTAACCTTCGTACAGGCGCGATTCAAGAGAAAACATTCCGTGCCGGTGAAAAAGTATCGAAAGCGCATATCGACAACCGCAAAATGCAATACCTTTATGCAAGCGGCGATAACCATGTATTCATGGATAACGAAACATATGATCAAATCGAATTGCCTACTGCGCAAATCGAATATGAATTGAAATTCTTGAAAGAAAACATGGAAGTGTCCATCATGATGTTCCAAACAGAAACACTTGGCGTTCAGCTTCCAACAACTGTTACATTAGAAGTAACTGAAACTGAACCAGGCATCAAAGGAGATACAGCATCCGGCGGTACGAAGCCGGCAACTGTTGAAACCGGTCTTGTTGTTCAAGTTCCATTCTTCGTAAATGAAGGAGACAAGCTTATCATCAATACATCTGACGGTTCATACGTTTCCCGCGGATAATCGATTGTCTTATAAGAAAAAGCTGCAGAGCACGCCAATCATTCTTTTGGCAGCCTGCAGCTTTTTTTTTTTTGCACCCAGGAGAGCGCTCCTGGGTGTTTTTAGTACCTGGAACACTTGTCTAATCTTTTTCTGGGTTGAAGGGACATAAAATACTTGTCCATGAATACATTTTAAGTAAATGACACATATAGCGAGGGAGATGTATGGAAGGAGTATTGGAAATGCTGCCCAAGGCTATTCTCGCTGACATGACGGGAATGACCTTGAATGAAGAGGATGTGGAGGAAATCCGTATCCGTGTCGGAAGGCCGCTCGAAGTCATGGCAGGCAGACAGGTTCATTACGGGAGACGGCCCGTCGGACGGGAGGAGGCTGAGATCTTCATGAACAAAATCAGTCAATTTTCTTTCTATATGCTCGATGAAGAATTGAAGAGGGGCTATATCACCATTAAGGGAGGACATCGAATTGGCATCGCAGGGAAGGTGATTCTTGAAAACGGCAGTGTGAAGGGGATACGGGAGGTCACCTTTTTTAATATTCGAATTGCCAGACAGAAGAAAGGACTTTCAGAGGGGTGGATACCCTACTTGTACCAAGGGCGGTGGTTATCCACTTTAGTCATCGGTCCGCCGCAATCAGGAAAGACAACCTTTCTGCGAGATTTAGCCCGGATTGCCTCGACAGGAGATGAAAGGCATCGGATTTCGCCTAAGAAGGTTGGGATCATAGATGAACGTTCGGAAATAGCGGGATGTGTTCACGGGGTGCCGCAGATGGAATTCGGTATCCGAGTAGACGTGCTTGATGCCTGTCCAAAGGCGGAAGGAATGATGATGATGATTCGATCCATGAGTCCAGACATTCTCGTAGCAGATGAAATAGGAAGAAGAGAGGACAGAGATGCTGTCATGGAAGCGGTCAATGCAGGTACCGCTCTCTTTATCACAGCTCATGGTCATAGTTTAGAGGATATTCTGTCAAGACCCAGTATGAAAGCAATTATTACAGAGGCGCAGTTTGAACGGTTTATCGAACTTGCGCGGATAGACAAGCCGGGGTGTGTGGTCAAGGTCAGAGATGGAGCGGGAAAAATCTTATATGACGGAGAAAGAGTGAGGACATGATTAAACTACTTGGTGCCGTGCTGATCGTTTTTTCAACCTCCTGGATAGGGTGGGATTTCTCGAAACGGCTGATTGCCCGACCTAAGCAAATACGGGATTTGAGGGCTGCATTGCAAATCTTGGAGGCTGAAATCATGTATGGTCACATGCCGCTAAGGGAAGCTGTTTTGAAATTGGCCAAGCAAATTCCCGAGCCGGTTGCAAGAGGCTTTACCTTGTTTGCAGATTACTTGAACGAAGAAAATCAGACGGTCACGAATGCCTGGCGTCAAAGTATCGAGGAAATGATGAAATGGACTGAGCTTGAGGATAAAGAGGCAGAAATCCTTCTTCAGTTTGGAGAGACTCTTGGAAAGCATGATCGGGATACGCAGCGGAAACAAATTCAACTGGCATTGACACATCTCGAGCGGGAGGAAATGCTGGCACTCGATAAACAAATGAAATACGACAAGATGGTGAAAAGTCTTGGTTTCTTCTCAGGTCTTTTAATTGCCATCCTATTGTTGTGATGAATAGGGGGAAATGAGCGGAATGGGCATCGATATTGATATTATTTTTAAAATTGCGGGTGTTGGACTGATTGTCGCTTTCATTCATACGATTCTCGATCAAGTTGGCAAGAAGGAGTATTCACAATGGGTAATCTTGGTCAGCTTTATTTATATTTTGTTCAATGTTGCCCAAGTTGTCGGGCAGCTGATTGACCGGATTAAATCCGTATTCCTATTTCAATAGAAGCTTGGGGTGATGAGCCATCGAAATGCTGCAAATAACCGGTGTAGCCCTGATTGGGGCGTTCCTTGCCATGATTATAAAGGAGCAAAAGCCAAATCTCGCCTTTTTGCTTGTTGTCTTTGTTGGAAGCTCAATCTTTTTATTCCTAGTCGACAAAATTTACGAAATCATCCAAATGGTTCAACAATTGGCCGTAAACGCCAATGTGAACATGGTGTATTTATCAACTGTACTGAAAATTATCGGAATTGCCTATATCGCGGAGTTTACGTCTCAAATCACGAAGGATGCCGGGATGGGGGCGATTGCCTCCAAGATTGAGCTCGCAGGAAAAATTCTTATCCTGACGATGGCAATCCCAATCTTGAGCGTAATTATCGAGAGCATCATCCAGATGATCCCGAATTAACTCCCGGATTGGGAAGCAATTAAAGGGGCTGAATATTTATATGAAGCATTTTTTGCGGACAAGCATTCTACTCTTCATTCTTCTATTTCTTTGCAGCTATAGCCAGCAAGTGTTGGCTGCCCCGGGAACAACGACCGTAAACACGCAGCAAGAGGAGGCGGTTGAAACATTCGGTGTGGAGGACATACCGCTTGATGACTTAAAACAGTTTTGGGATTCGGTCTATGACCAATATGGCGGTTTTCTTCCAGAATCTCAAAAAGGGAGTTTCTTCGATTTCATCAGCGGCGAAAAAAAATTCACCTTTAAGGAGTGGCTTTCTGGAATCCTTCAGTTTATCTTTCATGAGTTAATCGCGAATGGAAAGCTGCTTGGAACGCTCATTCTGCTGACGGTGTTCAGTGTCTTTCTCCAATCTTTGCAAAGTACCTTTGAGAAGACATCTGTCAGCAAGGTGGCAAACTCGATTGTTTTTATGGTTTTAATGATTATTGCACTGAACAGTTTCTATGTGGCAGTCAATTATGTCACCTCGACAATTTCACAGATTACCGATTTTCTGATTGCACTAGTGCCGCTACTATTAGCTCTGATTGCAAGCTCAGGCGGCGTCCTCTCTGCGGCCTTCTTTCATCCGATGCTCTTATTCCTCATGAACACGAGCGGTGCCCTGATTGAGTACATCGTCCTGCCGCTGCTCTTCCTCTCAACCTTACTGAGCATTGTCAGCATGCTGTCAGAGCATTATAAGGTGACCCAGCTGGCCGGACTGTTACGAACATGGAGCGTTGGTCTTTTAGGAATTTTCATGACTGTTTTTCTTGGTGTGATCTCGGTTCAAGGAATTTCAACAGCGGTTGCTGATGGAATCGGCCTGCGTACGGCTAAATTCCTGGCAGGAAATTTCATCCCGGTCATCGGACGGATGTTCACGGACGCTGCGGATACAGTCATAGGGGCATCTCTGCTCTTAAAGAACACAGTCGGAATTGCTGGTGTGGTCATGCTTTTGATTATGGCTGCATTTCCTGCTTTGAAGATCCTGTTGATTGCTCTCGTTTATAAATTTGCCGCTGCCATCTTACAACCTCTTGGGGCAGGTCCCATTATTAAATGCTTAGATGTGATTGGCAAGAATATCATTTATGTCTTTGCTGCATTGGCCATTGTCAGTCTTATGTTCTTTCTGACGGTCACGGTAATTGTTGCTGCTGGAAATGTCACAATGATGGTTCGATAGGAGGGAGCTGTCCATGTCTTTTTTGACAACATGGGTGACCAATATTATTGTTTTCATCTTATTTGCTGTTGTGCTGGACATGCTCCTTCCCAATTCATCGATGCAGAAGTACACCAAGCTTGTGGTTGGGTTATTGCTGACAGCCATCTTTTTAACCCCGATTCTTACCTTGCTTAAGCAGGACTTCACCAGTGATATTCAGCATAAAATCATGTCCAACGGGGTTTGGGGCAATCAGGAAATGGAAAATTCGCTGGAATCGAAGAAAAAAGAAATAGAAGAGACGCAGCAAGCATATATATTGGAACAGATGGCTGTCCAACTGAAAAGTGAAGCAGAAAAGGAGCTGACAGAAGGGAGTGGGTACGAAATCAAAGATGTGGAGATCCGGCTCATCAATCCTAAAGGGGAGATGAAGGAGGAAAACATCGAGTCCATTCATGTCACCCTCGTAGAACAGAGCAAGGAAGAGGCAGAGGGTGTACAACCTGTAGAGAAGGTTGACATTGACTTAGAAGAACAACAATCGCTTATAACTGCACCTTCACCCCAGATACAGGAAATTTTGTCGGAGAAATGGGGAGTTAGCAGCAGTAAATTAATAATCGAAATCAATGAAGGGGGTGATGGTCTTTGAATAAAGAAAAACTGAACAAACTCAAAGGGATGTTTATGAAACAGGATGGAGACGGAAAGAAACCGCCATATCGGAATATTGCCATCCTGCTTCTGGCCGGCATCCTGCTGATGGTCAGCAGCCTGTTTATCAATCGGGGGGATGAGACAAAGGACAAGACCAACGCGGTGTTTGAGGCGGCCAGCAAGGAAGTGAAGGAGGACGCAGCTGAAACATTCGGCTCCGGCAATTCCAAGAAAACCGGCACGATTGCTTCTATTGAGAAAGCTTATGAAAGCGAGCTGAAGGACACCCTTGAGACGATGAATGGAGTTTCTAATGTATCCGTGATTGTCAATGTCGACTCGACGGAGGAAAAAGTGTATGAGAAAAATGCCGTATCCCAGCATCAGATCACGGAGGAAACTGACCGTGACGGGGGAGAAAGAAAGGTAGAGGATTTCTCAACCGATGAGAAGGTTGTCATCATCCGGGAAGGTGACAAGGAGGTCCCGCTTGTTCAGCAAACAAAAAAACCCACCATCAGGGGAGTACTGATTGTTGCCAAGGGAGCAGATAATATCAGCATAAAAAAGGAAATAGTAGAAGCTGTCACACGCGTGCTTGATGTACCAAGCCATCGTGTTGCTGTTAGTGCCAAAAAATAACGAAATAAGAGGAGGAACTATCCGTGTTGCTAAGAAAACAAACAGTATGGTTGTTGACAATGTTAAGTTTGGTGGCGGTCTTGAGTGTCTACTATATTACTTCTCCGCAGGAAACTACTGTGAATCAGGAAGCACAGGAGGAGACGGAAAACGGAAAAGGCGGGGATAGCGGCAATGCTGAACAATCCACTGTCGTATCTAATGAGGCAAGTGATTCTGCGTTTGAGGCGATGCGCATGGACTTGAATGATGAGCGCAGCAAGGAGAAGGAACAGCTGACTGAAAAGGTAGCATCAAGCGATCTGTCAGAGGAAGAGCGGGTTGACGCGCATGAGCAGATTGAGCAGCTGGATGAATTGTCGACAAAAGAGGATATGCTTGAATCAATGATTGTCGCCTTGGGATATAAGGATGCGTTAGTGAGAGCAGACAACAACCAAATCCAAATCACTGTTAAAGCAGAGAAGCCTAATGCTGAGGCTGCTAACAAAATCATTCAAATGGTCACTAAGGAAATCGGCAAGACAAATGCTGTTGCAGTAGAATTTCAGCCGGAAAAATAAATCAATAAAACTGTTGAATGAACAGGTGGAAAGGCCGATTTGGTTTTTCAATCTGTTTTTTCTTTTTGGAGTAAATGTTTCGGCCGGCTGTGTGAAGGAGCGTATAACAAACCTTGCAGGGAATTAGCGTATGTACCCTCCCGCTCCATCTTGGCCGTTATTACGTAATTAATCTTTATTATATCTTTTCGAATAGGCTAATAATGCCGCCTAACTGTTTTTCTGCGAAAGAGTAAGGTGGCTAGGCAGTCATGAGAGGGTGAAAAAAATTATAAAAGTGTAGAGTTATGTGTCAAAAGTATTTTTTGACATTTACTATTTATATAACAATATTTTTTAATGATAATCATTATATTTATATATAAAATTTTGGCAGTTTTAAAGCAGAGAAGTTCCTGGGCTGCTGATATCAGTCTTTTAACCGTTCACTTTTCTGCCAAAAAATATTATGATAGGCTTATATGGTATTTTTTACATATTCATGCTTTTATGAATTATTTTGTAAATAACTAGGAGGGCTGAATCTTGATGAAGGTACAGGAAATACGTGAAATCATTAGATTAATCGATCAAACAAGTATTGATGAATTTGTCTTTGAACAAGAGGGAACCAGACTTGAAATCAAAAGAGGGGCAAAGGAAAAACTTGAAGCCGCCTCAGCTCCTGTTCCAGAAGTTGTGAAAGCTCCAGCTGCCCAAGCAGAAATGCCTAAGCCTGCCGAAGCACCGGCAGCAAGCCCGGCGCCAATACAGTCAGGTGAAGCATCCGTGCCTGAGGCCAATGATGAGACAAGCTATCATAAGATTACGTCCCCAATGGTTGGAACCTTTTACAAGGCCTCCTCACCTGATGATGATCCATTTGTGAAGGTTGGAGACCGAGTAGGGAACGAATCCGTTGTCTGCATCGTTGAAGCAATGAAATTATTTAATGAAATTGAAGCGGAAGTATCCGGTGAAATCAAGGAAATTCTTGTAGAGGACGGCCAATTGGTTGAATACGGACAGCCTTTATTCTTGGTAAAACCCGAATAGGAGGAACAAGATGATTAAAAAAGTTCTAATTGCCAATCGGGGCGAAATAGCGGTCCGAATTATTCGGGCATGTAAAGAAATGGACATTGAGACAGTTGCGGTTTATTCAGAGGCAGACAAGACAGCCTTGCATGTACAATTAGCGGATGAAGCTTACTGTATTGGTCCGACCACATCAAAAGACAGCTATTTAAATACAACAAATATTATAAGCCTGGCGAAGCTGACAGACTGTGATGCCATTCATCCGGGATACGGATTTTTGGCAGAAAACGCTGATTTCGCTGATATGTGTGAAGAGTGTCATTTAACCTTTATCGGTCCATCCTCTGAGGCCATTTCAAAAATGGGGACGAAGGATGTAGCCCGTGAGACAATGCGAGCGGCTGGTGTTCCAATCGTTCCCGGCTCAAGAGGGATTGTTGAGGACGAGGAGGCAGCTGTTAAAACAGCTGAGAGCATTGGCTATCCGGTCATCATTAAAGCGACAGCCGGCGGCGGCGGCAAAGGGATCCGGGTGGCGAAGGATGTGGATGAACTTCGGAAGGGTTATCGAATCACAAGGCAGGAGGCAGCAACAGCCTTCGGCAATCCTGGTGTATATTTAGAGAAATTCATTGAGGATTTCAGACATGTGGAAATCCAGGTACTTGGTGATCATTATGGCAATGTCATTCATCTTGGAGAGCGTGATTGCTCTATTCAAAGACGGCTCCAGAAATTGCTTGAGGAAACTCCTTCACCAGCCATTGACAGCGAGATGCGTGATGAAATGGGACAGGCAGCCGTCACTGCTGCGAAGGCTGTACAATATTCCGGTGCCGGTACGGTTGAATTCATTTATGATCATGTAAACCGTAAGTTTTATTTCATGGAGATGAATACGCGTATCCAGGTTGAGCATCCTGTAACAGAAATGGTGACAGGGATTGACTTAATCAAGGAGCAGATTCTTGTTGCATCTGGCGAGAAATTAACCATTCAGCAAGAAGATGTACAAATGAATGGATGGGCGATCGAATGCCGTATAAATGCGGAGAATCCGGAGAAGAAATTCATGCCGTCAGCAGGCATGGTGGATATGTATCTTCCTCCTGGAGGCTTTGGCGTCCGGGTTGATTCGGCAGTGTATACCGGTTATTCTATCCCGCCGTTTTACGATTCTATGGTCGCTAAATTAATCGTCCATGCACCATCAAGGGAAGAAGCAATCAAGAAAATGAAAAGAGCCTTGGATGAGTTTGTCGTAAAAGGTATTGATACGACAATCCCTTTTCATTTAAAATTATTAAATCATGATGTTTTTGTTTCTGGTGATTTTAATACGAAATTCCTTGAAACTTACGACGTGATGAACTCATAATAGAGTAGATGATTTGGAGGTGTTAGACATGAGTGAAAATCATGCATTGGAAATGGATGGATATGATGGCGGTTTAGGCAAGGTTGAAATTGCCCCTGAAGTCATTGAAGTAATTGCTGGTTTAGCTGCTTCAGAAGTGGAAGGAATCGCACAAATGAGAGGGAATTTCGCTTCAGGCGTTGTCGAAAAGCTAGGAAAGAAAAACCACGGAAAAGGCGTCAAGGTTGAGCTTAGTGAAGATGGCATTAAAATAGATGTGTATTGCCTGGTGAAATTCGGAATCTCCATCCCGAAAGTTGCGCAGGAAGCACAGGATAATATCCGCCAAACGTTACTTAATATGACTGCGCTCGATGCGAATGAAGTAAACATTCACATTGTCGGCGTACAATTTGAGACAGCAAAAGCTGAACCTGAAGTAGAAGAACAGCATTAAGAACATCCATAAGAGACCATGGCCCTTTTTATAGGGACCTGGTCTCTTATTGTATGTATACGGATGAACGGAGGCGGGAATACTTCATGCGGAGATTCTGTCGTCCATGAGAAAAGAATTTGATGCAGCAATTTCCAAAAAGATGACCGCACACTACCTTTCAAGGGCTTGATGTGTTATTATCTTCATATATGAAATGAAGTGCGAGCAGATGCTTCGCATTTTTAGACAAAGGAGTAATAGTAATTCATGAAACGCAGAGAGGCAAGAGAAAAGGCTCTTCAAGCTCTTTTTCAAATAGATGTAGGGAAAGTCGAAAAAGAAACAGCGCTGGAGCATGTAATTGAAGAATCTGAAGCAGATTCTTATCTAATGGAATTGGTAGACGGCGCAACAGACCATGCAGCTGAGGTTGATCGGATGATTGAGTCGAACCTGGAGAACTGGAAGCTGGACCGTTTATCGAATATTGACCGTAATATCCTTCGATTGACAACATATGAGCTTCTATACAGCAAGGATGTTCCGCAAAATGCTGCCATCAATGAAGCTATTGAATTGGCTAAGCTGTTTGGTGATGACCAATCGCCGAAATTCGTGAACGCTGTTTTATCTAAGATTAAGAATTCTTTATAAAGCTTTGCTATAAATAGAGAGTGAATTAAGGGGGAGCAGGAGTCATGCCAGCAAACATATTAGACGGAAAAGCCATATCGGCCTCTATTAGAGAGGACATTGCCAAGGAGGTTGAAATACTGAAGGGCAAAGGGGTAACCCCGGGGCTTGCAGTTATATTAGTTGGAGATGACCAAGCTTCTCATACATATGTCAGGAACAAGGAAAAGGCTTGTGAACAGCTTGGGATGTACTCGGAGCTTATCAAGCTTCCTGCCTCTGTCACGGAAGAGGAATTGCTTGGTCGTTTACGTGAATTAAATGCTGATCCAAGGATAAACGGCATATTGGTTCAATTGCCATTGCCAAAGCACATTGATGAAAAGCTCGTCATCGAAACCATTGACCCTGCAAAGGATGTCGATGGCTTCCATCCTATTAATATTGGGCGCATGATGACGAAACAAGAAGCTCTTCTTCCGTGTACGCCATTTGGCATTCTGAAGATGGTAAAGGAAACGGGAATTGACATTAAAGGAAAGCATGTCGTTGTTATCGGCCGAAGCAATATTGTCGGTAAGCCGGTTGGACAGCTTTTCCTTAATGAGGATGCAACAGTTACCTACTGTCATTCCAGAACGAAGGATTTGAGAGCCTTCACCACTCAAGCGGATATATTGATCGCCGCTGTCGGGGTCGCAAAAATGGTTAAAGCGGAGGATGTCAAAGAGGGAGCAATCGTCATTGATGTCGGCATGAACCGGGATGAGGAAAATAAGCTTTGCGGGGATGTTGATTACACGGATGTCGCCCCTAAGGCCTCCTACATTACCCCTGTGCCAGGCGGTGTAGGACCAATGACCATCACGATGCTGATGTACAATACTGTTCAGGCAGCAAAGATGGTCCAAAAGCAATCATAAATTTCAATGTTACCTGAAAGCTGCCGGAAATTGCTATAATGAGATTTGCGGCAGCTTTTTTTCTATGGATGAATATTATGCCAAGGAGGCCATGCCAATGGACAAAAATCAATATTTAACAGTGGCCGCCCTCACGAAATACATTAAGCGCAAGTTTGATGCAGACCCTAATTTAGATAATATTTATTTGAAAGGGGAAATCTCAAACTTCAAAAGGCATTCAAGCGGACATATGTATCTAACGTTAAAGGATGAGAAATCACGCATTAATGCTGTCATGTTCGCTCAATCGGCAAGAGGGCTTGCCTTTGACCCTGAGAATGGGATGAAGGTGCTTTTGCGAGGAGAGGTCCGTGTATACGAGCCGACAGGCGGCTATCAAATGTACATAAAAGAAATGATGCCTGATGGAATTGGAGAATTATTTATCGCTTATGAGCAATTGAAGAAAAAGCTCGAGCAGGAAGGTCTTTTCGACATTCGGCATAAACAGCCAATTCCAGCATTTCCAGCGAGAATCGGAGTCATTACCTCCCCGACTGGAGCAGCGATAAGAGACATCATCACGACCCTAAAGAGGCGTTACCCAATTGGAGAGGTCCTCATTTTCCCTGCACTCGTCCAAGGACAACAGGCAGCGCCGTCCATCGTTAACGCCATTGAGACGGCGAATCAGCATCCAATTGATGTCTTGATTGTCGGGCGCGGAGGCGGGTCTATCGAGGAGCTATGGGCCTTTAATGAGGAACCTGTCGCCCGAGCCATCTTTAATTCACAGATTCCGGTTATCTCAGCTGTCGGACATGAAACAGATACGACGATCAGTGACTTCGTTGCTGACCTGAGGGCACCGACACCAACAGGGGCAGCGGAAATGGCTGCACCAAAGGTGAGTGATATCGCTGAGAGAATCAAGATGATGGAAGCAAAAATCAGCCGCTATACAACGCAACGTATTGAAAGTGAAAAGAAACGACTCGTGTCAATAGAAAAATCTTATGCCTTTAAATACCCGCATCTGCTGTATCAGCAAAAGATGGAACAGCTGGACCGAGTGACGGAGCGGATTGCACGCAACAGTACACTTTACTTTGAACGTAAAGGAGACAAGCTCGAGCACTTGGCGAAGATGATTGAACGTCATAATCCGCTGAGCACAATCTCGAAGAAATCAGCGGATATCATACAGCTGCAGGGACGAATGACAAGGGCAGAGGCAGCCATTATTCGGAGTAAGCAGCAGGCATACTTAAACAGGGTGTCTCTCTTAAAGGCTGTGAGTCCGCTCAAGATTATGGAGAAAGGCTTCGGCCTTGTTTATAATGAGCAGGATGAACTGATTAAGACAAGGGATTCGGTGAAGGCCGGCGATCGATTGACCGTTGTCATCCAGGACGGAAAGCTGGATTGTACCGTTAATGAGATTAGGGAGAGTGATTCCAATGACTAAGGAACAGTCAAACATTACTTTTGAGGAAGCGATGGAAAAGCTTGAAAAAATCGTAGGGCGTTTAGAGGATGGAGAGGTGCCGCTGGAGGAATCCATTAATCTTTATAAAGAGGGAATGGAATTATCCAAATGGTGCCATGATAAGCTAAAGACCGCCGAGGAGCAGCTTACGCTTATCATGAAAGACGATGCGTTAAAACCATTCTCTATTGAAGAGGAGGAATAAGCGTGGCAGAGCTGCTGGAGGCCTTTTCTCGAGAATATAAGCGAAAGATTGAAGAGAGAATGAAGGGTATTGTCTCTGATTTGAATACGCCTGAAAACCTAAGGTCTGCCATGAATTATTCATTGGAGGCAGGAGGGAAAAGACTTCGCCCGCTGCTTGTTCTTGCTGTATTGCGTGCATTTGGGAAAAATCCGCTGATTGGTCTTGATACGGCCTGTGCGATTGAAATGATTCATACGTATTCATTAATACATGACGATTTGCCGAGCATGGATGACGACGACCTGCGCCGAGGTAAGCCGACTAATCATAAGGTGTATGGCGAGGCAACAGCGATCCTTGCTGGCGATGGATTACTCACCCTAGCTTTTGGGGTGATTGCTAACCAAGAGCAAGCTCGGCAGAACCCGGCCGTTGCCCTTGAATTGGTTGCTGAGCTTTCCAAGGCTGCGGGTGCAGAAGGAATGGTCGGCGGGCAGGTTGCTGATATGGAAGGTGAAATGAGGAACTTGAGTTTATCAGAGCTTGAATACATCCATGTACATAAAACTGGTAAACTGTTATCCTACAGCATTCTTGCAGGGGCCATTTTAGCTGGTGCAGATGATTGGGAGAAGGAGCATTTGCAGACGTATGCCCATCATCTTGGACTTGCCTTTCAAATCAGGGACGATATCCTCGATATCGAAGGAAGCGAAAGCAAGATTGGCAAGCCGGTGGGAAGTGATGAAACGAATCATAAGAGCACCTATCCTTCTCTCCTTTCCATGGAGGGGGCTAAGGAGAAGCTGGGTTTCCATGTTAATATGGCAAATGAAGCGCTCGGAAATACTAATTTCCAAGCCGGCATATTAGCTGAAATGCTGGAATTAGTTGCAAAAAGAGACCATTGATTGCCCATCGTTTCCACTGACATCCACTTACGTCCATTTAAGTTGTGTGCTATACTAATTGTACATTTCGAGTGGTGCAGTATTCTAGTCGGTCTACCGTTCTGGAGGGTGAGGCTAAAAATTCACTAGAGGGCACATCGATGAAGTTCGTTGGATTGGCTCGGAGCGCCCAGCTTTGGGTCGGTCCAGGGAGTAAGGAATTAGGGCGATCCACAATGGCATGTGGGCGATGACCCTGATTCCGCGGAGGCTTTATTCTCCTTTTGCAAGGGGGATATTGAAAAACCTGCATATCAGGAAACTGCGTGCAGCGTAGCCTGCCTTGAGTGAAGTATGAGGGGATTGCGTACTAGGCATATACATCAGTTGGCCATTGATATATTTGCTGGTCTGTCATGCATGAAATCTGCTTTGCAAAAGAGGCTAAGGAATTGGTTAAAGGCCGCCGGGGAAATCCCCTAGACTGTTCGTTCAATGACATATATAGAGGATTAAGGTGCGGACTAAGTGGCAATCCAGTCCAGCTTTCGGAGACGGGGCTGAGTTGGCTTTAAAGGGAAACCGCCGAGATGGCGACATTCGGCAGCTGATTGGGAAATCCTACTGGACCTAAGCCGTAAAATTAACTCTATTTATGGCCACTCGTTTCTATACGAAAAGAACAAAGCTTGCGCTTAGCAAGCTTTATTTTACATACAGGATGTGTCTTACTTACAACATGAAGGAAACTCTAAAGAAGACAGCGAAATGGACAATTACGATCTCAATCATTACATTTATATTAGCAGCTATCTTTACCGTGGCCTCTACGCTTTCCTTAAAGGGGGTAAGCTTTAGTGTTGGTCTTGCGATTGTACTTGTCATTGTACTAATTGGCATATTCTTTGATATGATTGGAATTGCAGCAACCGCCGCAGATGAAACGCCCTTTCATGCAATGGCATCGAAGCGGATTCACGGCGCGAAGCATTCCATTCGGATTATACGGAATGCAGACCGATTCGCGAGCTTTTGCAATGATGTGATTGGTGATATCTCTGGGATTGTAAGCGGGACAGCGGCTGCCCTCGTTATTACGCAGCTGGCTCTTCGTTTCCAATGGGGCGAAGCGTCTCCATCAGAGAGTATCAGTTCCATCGTTCTGACGAGTACGATCGCAGCATTAACCGTCGGAGGCAAAGCGATGGGAAAGACATTTGCCATCCAGCATTCTAAAGATATTATCTTTGGAGTCGGAAAAATGTTATCCTTTCTTGAGCGAAACTTCCAAATTGTTATAATAAAAGAAAATAGGGGCAAAACGACTCAAAAGAATACGAAACGAAAGTGAGTGATCCTGTTGGATCTATTGTCTATAAAGGACCCATCTTTTTTAAAGAAGATGACAAACGCAGAACTTGAAGCGTTGTCACAGGAAATAAGAACATTTTTGATTGAGCAGCTGTCAAAGACCGGCGGGCATATCGGCCCAAACCTAGGGGTAGTTGAACTTACCATTGCCTTGCATAAGGAGTTTAACAGCCCAAAGGATAAATTGTTATGGGATGTCGGCCACCAAAGCTATGTACACAAAATATTGACCGGACGCGCAAGCCAATTTGATACACTCCGTCAATACAAAGGACTGTGCGGCTTTCCAAAGATGAACGAAAGCAAGCATGATGTATGGGAAACAGGTCATAGCTCAACCTCCTTGTCGGCGGCGATGGGAATGGCCATTGCCCGGGATTTAAAAAAGGAGAAAAGCTATATTGTGCCTATTATCGGAGATGGTGCCCTGACAGGCGGCATGGCGCTTGAAGCCCTTAATCATATCGGCCATGAGAAAAAGGATATGATTGTGGTCCTAAATGATAATGAAATGTCTATCGCACCGAATGTCGGTGCCCTGCACTCCATTCTTGGCCGGATGAGAACAGCCGGGAAGTATAATTATGTCAAAGACGAACTGGAGCTTCTTCTTAAGAAAATCCCTGCAGTCGGCGGTAAGCTTGCAACTACAGCTGAACGCGTGAAGGATTCCCTTAAGTATCTCTTAGTGAGCGGAATGTTTTTCGAGGAGCTTGGGTTTACGTATCTCGGACCTGTTGATGGACATAACTTTGATGAATTATCTGAAAACCTAAAATATGCTAAAAAGACGAAAGGCCCTGTTTTGCTTCATGTGATTACGAAGAAGGGCAAAGGCTATGATCCTGCTGAAACGGATGCCGTAGGAACTTGGCATGGGACGGGTCCATATAAGATGGAAACTGGGGACATTATTAAGGAAGTCAATGCTCCTCCAGCTTGGAGTGCACTCGTCAGTGAAACTGTCAGACGGCTTGCACGCGAGGATGACCGTATAGTTGCCATTACACCGGCGATGCCGGTAGGCTCTAAGCTTCTTGGGTTTGCTAGTGAATTCCCGGATAGAATGTTTGATGTCGGCATTGCGGAGCAGCATGCCACCACCGTTGCAGCCGGGCTTGCGACTCAAGGGATGAAGCCATTTTTAGCCATCTATTCTACGTTCCTTCAGCGTGCCTATGACCAAATGCTGCATGACATTTGCCGCCAGAAATTAAATGTCTTTGTCGGGATCGATCGTGCCGGCCTTGTCGGTGCTGATGGAGAGACACATCAAGGGGTATTTGATATATCCTTCCTGCGTTCAATGCCGAATCTAGTGCTGATGATGCCTAAAGATGAGAATGAAGGGCAGCATATGGTTAATACAGCTATTAAATATAATGATGGTCCAATCGCGATGCGCTTCCCAAGAGGAAATGGTCTTGGTGTTGAGATGGATGAAGAATTAGAAATTATTCCAATCGGCACATGGGAAGTCCTTCGAGAAGGGAAGGATGCTGTTATTTTAACATTTGGAACGACTATTCCAATGGCGCTTGAAGCGGCAGAGGCAATGGCTCAGAAAGGCGTACAAGTTAAGGTCGTCAATGCTCGTTTCATCAAACCGCTTGATGCAGCTATGCTCTCTGAAATCTTGGCATCCAATCTTCCAATTCTCACTATTGAGGAGGCTGTCCTTGAAGGCGGGTTTGGCAGTGCCGTTTTAGAATTCGCTGAGGAGCACAGCTTTTCCCAAGCATATATTAAACGGATGGGAATTCCTGATGAATTTGTTGAACATGGCAGCGTAAGCAGGCTTCTTGCAGATATTCACTTGACTACAGAAGCTGCCATTGAACATTTAACGAAAATGACCTATAAAGAAACGAAAAAGGCGTATTAAAAATGAAAAAAGAACGAATTGATGTTTTATTAGTAGAAAGAGGCCTTGCTGAGACAAGGGAAAAGGCAAAAAGGGCAGTGATGGCAGGCTTGGTTTATTCCAATGAACTTCGGATGGATAAGCCTGGTGAAAAGATTGCCCAGGATGCCCCTCTTACCATAAAAGGACAGGTCATGCCCTATGTATCAAGGGGCGGATACAAGCTTGAAAAAGCCTTGTCCGAATTTGATTTATCTGTAAAGGATAAATTAATGATTGATATTGGCTCCTCCACTGGCGGATTCACCGATTGCGCCCTGCAAAATGGGGCCAAGAAATCCTATGCGGTGGATGTAGGATATAATCAGCTTGCCTGGAAGCTTCGCAATGACGAGCGTGTTATTGTCATGGAAAGAACGAATTTCCGTCATTCTGTTCCGGAGGACTTTACCGAGGGAATGCCTGAATTTGCCTCTATTGATGTTTCGTTTATTTCTTTGCGGCTAATCCTTCCAGCCTTAAAAAGGATATTAGTACCTGGGGGAGATGTTGTCTGCCTTGTGAAACCACAGTTTGAGGCAGGACGCGAGCAAGTAGGAAAGAAAGGAATTGTTCGTGACAAGAAGGTGCATTTGCAGGTTGTAGAGGATATGCGTGACTTTGTGGTAAGTGAGGGTTATATTCTGAAGGAGGCAACCTACAGTCCTATTACGGGTGGAGACGGGAATATTGAATTCTTATTCCATCTATACTGGCCGGGTGAAGACAAAGAGCTGACAGCCGATTTGCCTCATATAGACTTGGCTGAAGTCGTCGAGGAAGCTCATCAGACCTTAAAAGCAAAGAACGAAGAATCCTAATATAGAGATATCTATTCCCCCGCCGGCGTTTGTGCCGCGGGGGTTTGCTTTGTATACATCCTATGCATAAAAATACATGTACATTTACGACAAAATCCGCTAACATTAAGGGAGACGAAAGATCAACGTATAATGAGGGGTGTCAAAACCATGAATAAGGGACAAAGACATATAAAAATCCGCGATATCATTGCGAATAACAATATAGAGACACAGGATGATTTAGTTGATATTTTACGTGCTGAAGGGGTAAATGTAACCCAAGCAACCGTTTCAAGGGATATCAAGGAATTACATTTAGCGAAGGTACCTATGCAGGATGGGCGTTATAAATACAGTCTGCCTGCAGATCAGCGCTTCAACCCTTTGCAGAAATTAAAGCGGTCATTAATGGATGCCTTCGTTCGGATCGATTCTGCTAATAATCTGTTAGTTATGAAAACTTTGCCTGGCAATGCACAAGCTATTGGTGCGCTCATTGACAATTTGGATTGGGAAGAGATTCTTGGAACCATCTGTGGAGATGATACATGCTTAATTATTTGCCGGGAAAAGGAACAGGCAGATATTATAACAGAACGTTTCTTAGACATGTTGTAGAAAGTGGGATGAAAATATGTTATTGGAGCTATCCATTCGTAATTTCGCCATCATAGAGAAGCAGACTCTCGCTCTTCATCAAGGGCTGACAGTCCTGACAGGGGAAACTGGCGCAGGGAAGTCGATTATTATCGATGCCATTCAATTGTTAGTGGGAGGAAGAGGGTCAGCAGAGTTCATCCGTCACGGAGAAGACAAAGCAGAAATTGAAGGTTTTTTCCAATTACCTGACAATTCGCACCCGGCAATTTTAAAAGCACAGGAATTTGGCATTGAGTCAGAAGACAATGCAATCATCATTCAGCGTGCCATGTATATGTCCAGTAAAAGTATATGCCGTATAAACGGCAAGATGGTTACGATTTCAACGTTGAGAGAAATAGGGCGTAAGCTGATTGATATTCATGGCCAGCATGAGCATCAGGAGCTAATGGACCCCGATTATCACCTGCCGCTTCTTGATGAGTTCGGTGGACATGAAATCAATGAGGCTCTTGGGGAATATAAGCACCATTACAAGCAATACCATGAAACAAGACAATCGCTTAATAAACTGAGCGAAAATGAGCAAACGATGGCCCATCGGCTTGATTTGATCCAATTCCAATACAATGAGATAAAGAATGCGGGTCTTGAGCCTGATGAAGAAGACAGGCTGCTTGAAGAAAGGCAGAAGCTCAGCAATTTCGAGAGAGTCCATCAGAGCTTGAATAATGCTTATGGCTCCCTCAACAACGAGAATACCGGCCTTGACTGGGTTGGAAATGCGATGACAGAGCTCGAGAGAATTGAAAGCTTGGATGAAGAGTACCGGCAATTATCAGAAACAGTCAAGAATGCCTTTTATTTGTTGGAGGATGCGAAAAGCTCGGTTCGTACGCAGCTCGATATGCTTGAGTATGAACCGGAACGGCTGCATGATATAGAAGCCCGTTTGAATGAAATCAATCACCTGAAACGGAAATATGGCAATACAATTGATAAGATTCTTGAATATGGTGCGGCCATTGAAGAAGAAATAGACACGATATTAAACAGGGAAAGCCATATTGAGAAGCTGTCTAAACAGCTGGATTCTATAAAGAAGGAAGTACTGCTTGCTGGTGCTGAATTGACGGATAGAAGGAAGAAATACGCCATGTCCTTGACAGATGCCATTCATCAAGAGCTCAAGGAGCTATATATGGATAAAGCTGTATTTGATGTTCGATTCCTTGAACTGAAGGAATATGATGATTCCATTCATGAAAACGGATTGGATACAGTTGAATTTTATATATCCGCCAACCCGGGTGAACCTTTGAAGCCGCTTTCGAAAACTGCTTCAGGCGGGGAGCTTTCAAGAATTATGCTTGCCTTGAAGAATATTTTCTCCAAGCATCAAGGAATTACATCCATTATCTTTGATGAGGTGGATACAGGTGTCAGCGGGAGAGTTGCGCAGGCGATTGCTGAGAAGATCTATCGAGTCTCGAACGGTTCGCAGGTCCTTTGCATCAGCCATTTACCGCAGGTCGCCGCTATGGCTGATACTCATTTGTTCATTTCCAAGGAAATTATTGAAGGAAGAACGAAAACAAGCGTGAAACCTCTTGAGAAAGCGGAGCGTGTGGAAGAAATCGGCCGCATGATTTCTGGGAAGGAGCTCACATCCTTGACTGAGGAGCATGTCCGGGAAATGCTTGATCAGGCGGAACATATTAAAGCTGCTATGGTATAAGAAAAGCTTATGGCGGAGAAACTGAATAGATAGGAATAATCACGGAAAACTGATGAATCCCTTCATCAGTTTTTTGTTATTCATGATGTTATTCCTATCCAGAATGGGCAGCTTTTTATTTGCAGGGAAGGTTATAAAGAAGCCCTCTCCCGGAAAAATTAAAGACGTAGCCAAAGAAACGAGGAGTGTGGATGGATGAAAAGAATACCATTAAGAAAAACAGCTGGTATAATCCTCCTTGTTTCATTGTTAGCGATTTTCTTTAGCCACCCATTACAACAATATTTTGCAATTCCCACCCATGTAACCCTTTTTGAAGGACAAGAAAAAGCTTTAACGAAGAGTGATCTGCTGAAGGCAGAAGTGGTCTCTGCCAGCAACAGCGTGTCGATTGCAAAAGAGTCAGATGCATTAAGCATCCATGCAGCAAAAAGTGGATACGATCAAGTTGTCCTGAATATTGCAGGTATCCCGGTCAAGAAAATGAATATCGAGGTTTTGAAGGATTTTAAGGTCATTCCAGGAGGCCAATCGATTGGCGTGAAATTAAATACGCTTGGCGTGCTGGTCGTCGGACATCACCAAATAACAACTGAAAAGGGCGCTCTGTCCCCGGGCGAAATTGCCGGGATTAAGGTCGGAGATATCATTATGGCCATAAACGGACAGAAAATCACGAAAATGCAGGATGTAGCCCCGTTCGTCAACGGATATCGAGGATCTGCAGAACCTTTGGTTGTAGATATATTTCGTGATAATGAAAAGATTACCAGGAAGATTGAGCCTTTAAAAGATAAAAACGAGGAAGTATATAAGCTTGGTCTCTATATTCGCGATTCTGCGGCAGGAATCGGAACGATGACCTTCTATCACCCGGAAACAAGGAAATACGGAGCATTGGGACATGTCATCTCTGATATGGATACAAAGAAACCGATTGTGGTGAAGGATGGGCAGATTGTGAAATCTACCGTCACCTCGATCGAAAAGGGAAGCAACGGAAATCCAGGTGAAAAGCTGGCCCGGTTCGCGGCTGATCGTGAAGTGATTGGGAATATCACTCGTAATTCCCCATTCGGTATTTTCGGCCGTTTGACAAAGCAGATGGAAAACGGCATTAAGAACACACCACTTCCAATCGCTTTATCCAATGAGGTAGAAGAAGGTCCGGCAGAGATTTATACAGTTGTGGAAGGAAATAAGGTTGAAAAGTTCGGGATTGAAATTATCAGTACTATACCTCAAAAGTTTCCTGCAACAAAGGGCATGGTTCTGAAGGTGACAGACAAAAGATTATTGAGCAAGACCGGAGGAATCGTCCAAGGAATGAGCGGAAGTCCAATCATTCAAAAGGGAAAAGTTGTTGGAGCGGTTACGCATGTATTCGTCAATGACCCGACAAGCGGGTACGGGGTTCATATTGAATGGATGCTCAACGAAGCAGGTATAGATATTTATCAAAAGGACTCGAAAGCAGGTTGATTAAAACCTGCTTTTTTTTAGTCGAAACAGAGCGTTTTCACAGTGGATTCGACAAATTTGGATGGAAGTTTGTAAAAAGATGTGAAAAAGGTCGAAAATAGGAGTAAACAAAAGAGAAACTTGTTTAAATCATTCTTTTTAAGCATTTTTTGATTTTTAGGTACTTTTTATATTGCAATGTCGAATATCTCGGTTAGAATAAAGTATAGAAATACTAGTAAATATAGGAAAATGAGTTTTGAGGAGGATATCTGGTTGAAAAAAATAAAAGTATGTATTGTTGATGATAATCGTGAACTTGTTGCTTTATTGGAAGAGTATATTAGTGAACAGCCGGATATGGAAGTGCTCGGGGTAGCCCATAATGGCCAGGATTGCCTGAGTATGCTTGAACAAGTAAGTCCAGACGTGTTGGTCCTTGATATCATTATGCCGCATTTAGATGGTTTGGCTGTTTTGGAAAGAATAAAGGACTCTCAAAAAGGCACTTCTATTCCGAATGTCATCATGCTGACTGCTTTTGGCCAGGAGGACGTGACAAAAAAAGCGGTAGAGCTTGGTGCTTCCTATTTCATCCTGAAGCCATTTGATATGGAAAACCTCGTCAATCATATTAGGCAATCCGGTGAAAAAGGCGCTGGAATTGCACGTTCAAACAGCTATGCCCCGAGGCAGCCTGTAGAGTCGAAACCAATTAACTTAGATGCGAGTATCACTAGTATTATCCATGAGATTGGTGTACCGGCACATATCAAGGGCTATCTGTACTTAAGAGAAGCTATTTCTATGGTATACAATGATATCGAGCTGTTAGGGTCCATCACAAAGGTCCTCTATCCTGATATTGCCAAGAAATACAATACAACTGCAAGCCGGGTGGAACGGGCTATCCGTCATGCAATTGAAGTGGCATGGAGCAGGGGGAATATTGAATCCATCTCTTCATTATTTGGCTATACAGTCAGCATGACAAAGGCGAAACCCACCAATTCAGAATTCATTGCGATGGTGGCTGATAAACTCCGCCTTGAACATAAAGCCTCATAAGCCGTTATGCCTCGCATTTATGATGAATAAATACTTAAAACGCTATCAAACTTTATGCAAAAGCACCATTACTGCCGAATTGTGATATTATGCGGTAATAATGGTGTTTTTTATTGTATGCTAGAGAGGAATGAACTAGAGAGAACGGAGGTTTTTTCGTGACACTTATATTTGGACATAGGGGATATGCGGCCCTCTATCCCGAGAATACGATGATATCGTTTAAGGAGGCTCTAAATGCAGGTGCGGACGGAATTGAGCTTGATGTGCAGCTGAGTCTGGACGGTGAATTAGTCGTGATTCATGATCCAACAGTTGACCGTACGACAGATGGAACGGGCTCTGTCCGTGAGTTATCGCTTGAAGAGTTAAGGAAACTAAATGCAGCGAATAATTCCAAGACAGTGGAATTTGCGGGAATCCCGACATTAAGAGAAGTGATGGAATGGCTGTCTGGAACGAATCTCCTCCTGAATATTGAATTGAAGAATGCAATCTATCCATATGAGGGGATGGAGGAGAAAGTGATTGAGCTGATACGAGAATTTGGTTTGGAGGATAGGGTCATTCTTTCTTCCTTCAATCATTACAGTCTTGTTTATTGCTACCGGCTTGCACCCGATATTGAGACGGCCCCTTTATACTCAGATGGACTTTATATGCCATGGGTGTATGCGGAATCGATTCGGGCAAAATCGATCCACCCAAAATTTCGCGCAGCACCTGATGGAATAATCAAGCAATGCCAGGAAGCAGGAATAGCGGTGAGACCTTATACGGTAAACCGAAAAGGGGATATGAAACGCTTATTTAAGGCAGGCTGCTCTGCTTTTATCACGGATGACCCCGACCTCGCCATCCAGCTGCGGAAGGATTATGAATGACATAGGGGTTTGGAGGAATGTCAGTTTACCGTTTATTTTGCGGGCTTTCTTTCTTCTTGTCTTCCTTGTCGATTCCGTTTCGGATATCGTCGGAAGGTTTAAAAAAAGAAATCTGATAAACCGACATACATAGCGAGTGAACCCCTTTCCGACATATAGAGGCTTGCATGGCCAAGAAATATGTAGGGAATATAGGTATAATGGACTATTTCTTTTTCGGGATGGACGAAAATAAAACCCGGCAATTGAGGCTCGACCTCTTTGCCGGGTTTATTTTTGGACAGGGCGTCTTTTGAAGCGATCCTGCACATTATTTCGTTTGCGATCTCGATAAAAAATAAATCCTCCAATAAAGGCTAAGCCGCCAGCAAACAAGAAAAAACCTACTAAAAATTGTACCCATAAAGCGGGTAAGAGAGGACTTAATTTCCCAAAAAGCATATCTCTCATCCACTTGATACCAAGTGCCGTGCAAAAGCCCGGAATCAATAAAAGGATAAACGCAACCGCACGCTGCATTTCATTTCACCCTCACCTAATGAAAGTATCTTACTTATTCATCTTTATAAAATTCGGAAGTTATGTCAAGTTTTTTCAGGATAAATATGGTAGTATTAATGTGAAAAAAATTGCATGCCGAGAGAAGCTTGGGGGGAGTACATGGAAAGAACAGTGCTGATTATCGGAGCAGGGAATGGAGGAACAGCTATTCTCAACTTCCTGCTGATGGCGAAGGATTACCGCGTAATCGGCGTCATTGATTCTAACCCGGATGCAGAAGGAATGAAGCTCGCACGCATATATCAGATTGAAACAGCAAGCAGCTGGTCTCGTTTGATTAAGCATCCGCCTGATATCATTTTTGAAGTAACAGGCAATGATAACGTCTATCAAGAAATTGCTCGTGAGAAGGAAGAAGAGACCATCCTAGTTCAGGGACGGGTTGCCTTTATTCTGGCAAACCTCATCCAGGAAAAAGAGGAATTAATGAAGAAATCCCAGGAAGAGGCATACTTGCGCGAGCTCGTTTTTAACATCTCGGATAATGGAATGATTGTGATCAATAAAGATGAACAAGTTGTTTTCTTTAATCAAGAAGCGGAGAATTTAACAGGAATAAAGGCAGAGAACGCCGTTGGATATTCTATACAAGCGGTTATGCCCGCCTCTTCTCTCCCTCGCATTATCCGAACAGCAATGACAGAGAGCAATCAGCGGGCAAGGCTTGATAATGGACGGGACATTCTTACGACAAGGATGCCCATCAAGAATGAACAAGGGGAGATCTTAGGCGCATTTGCCATTTTCAAAGGTATTACAGAAATGACCCGTCTTGCAGAAGAAATCACGAATTTAAAGCATATCCAAAAAATGCTTGAAGCAATCATTCATTCAAGCGATGATGCTATTTCTGTTGTCGATGAAAAGGGTGCAGGGCTCTTGATAAACCCAGCATATTCAAGGATTACCGGTCTCGAGGAATCAGATGTAATCGGCAAGCCTGCGACAGCAGACATCGTTGAAGGCGAGAGCATGCATATGCAGGTACTAAAAACCCAGAAGCCGGTTCGTGGAGCACGGATGAAGGTTGGTCCGGCTAAGCGGGATGTGATCGTTAATGTGGCGCCGATCATGGTAAACGGCGAGCTGAAGGGCAGTGTCGGGGTCATCCATGATTTATCCGAGATCCAGAACTTAACGAAGGAACTGCAGCGCGCTCGTCAAATGATTCGCAAGATTGAAGCAAAGTATACCTTTGACGATATCATTGGTGAATCAAAGGAAATGAGCCTATGCCTTGAACAAGCCAGGCTGTATGCGCGAACCTCTGCAACTGTCTTATTAAGAGGGGAATCGGGGACGGGCAAGGAATTATTTGCCCATGCAATCCATAATGCCAGCGATCGTAAATATAACCAATTTGTTCGTGTGAATTGTGCAGCAATCGCAGAATCCCTGCTTGAAAGCGAGTTGTTTGGCTATGAGGAGGGAGCCTTCTCCGGGGCTAAAAGAGGCGGAAAGAAAGGCTTTTTCGAGGAGGCTCATAAAGGGAGTATTTTCTTAGATGAGATTGGCGAACTAACTCCCGGTACACAGGCGAAATTACTCCGTGTACTTCAGGAGGGAGAAATCCTGCGCGTAGGTGGAACGAAACCGATTCAAATTGATGTACGGGTTATTGCTGCAACCAATGTCAATTTGGAGAAAGCCATTGCAAATGGGACATTTCGGGAGGATTTGTATTACCGAATAAACCGGATGCCCATCTATATACCGCCGCTGAGGGAAAGACCAAGGGATATAGCCCCTCTCAGCATTCATCTGCTTAAGAAGCTGAACGAAGAATATGGCCGTGATATTAAGACAATCAGCCCGGATGCCATTCAGGTTCTTGAAGGGTATAGCTGGCCAGGGAATGTACGGGAGCTGGAGAATATCCTGGGCAGAGCTATTATTTTCATGGATATGCATGAACGAATGCTTCAGAAAACCCATTTACCCTCTTTGTTTTTGAAAAATGAACAATATGAGGAACGTAATCAAGAACATATCCGATTGGAAAACTCAGTGAGTCTGGCTGAACAGCTGGCAAATGTTGAAAAAGAAATCATCCAAAGGACGTTAAAAGAGCTGCATGGCAATAAAACGGCGACTGCCCGGCAATTGGGTCTTTCCATACGAAACCTATACTATAAATTAACGAAATATAATTCAGAATAATTTTGCGTGCAAAAATTTTCATTTTTGAAATAAATTGCACGATTATTATATTATCTATATTCTTTTATTGAAGCATGATGGTTTTGGCATGATTCTTGCATTATTTATTATTGGCTTTCCGGAAAAGTAATATTTTCTCAAAATACAAAAAAGAGAACCGGAGTCTGCTAGACTTTGAAGAAGATGAGAGGGGAAATGACAGATGGAGCTTTTCAAATATATGGAGCAATATGATTATGAGCAATTATTATTTGTACAGGATAGGCAATCTGGATTGAAGGCCATCATCGCTATTCATGATACAACGCTAGGGCCAGCTCTTGGCGGCACAAGAATGTGGACATATGAATCAGAGGATGCAGCTATTGAGGATGCCCTGCGTCTTGCTAAAGGGATGACGTATAAGAATGCTGCTGCAGGCCTAAACCTTGGAGGAGGGAAAACCGTCATAATTGGCGATCCGCGCAAGGACAAGAACGAAGAAATGTTTCGTGCGTTCGGCCGTTATATCCAAGGGCTTAATGGTCGTTATATCACGGCTGAGGATGTAGGCACGACAGTAGCTGATATGGATATTATCCATGAAGAGACGGATTATGTTACAGGTATCTCTCCGGCATTTGGTTCATCTGGCAATCCATCTCCAGTAACGGCATTTGGTGTTTACCGCGGGATGAAAGCAGCCGCTAAGGAAGCGTTTGGTACAGACTCTCTTGAAGGAAAAGTCATCGCGGTCCAAGGTGTAGGCAATGTAGCCTTTAATTTATGCAAGCATCTGCATGAAGAGGGAGCTCAATTGATCGTAACCGACATCAACAAAGATAGCGTTCAAATGGCTGTAGAACAATTTGGTGCCAAAGCCGTTGACCCTAATGAGATTTATGGTGTTGACTGTGACATTTATGCTCCATGTGCACTAGGGGCAACGATTAATGATTACACAATTCCGCAATTAAAGGCGAAGGTCATTGCCGGTGCGGCCAATAATCAACTCAAAGAAACAAGACATGGCGATGCCATCCATGAGATGGGGATTGTTTATGCTCCAGATTATGTCATCAATGCCGGCGGAGTCATCAATGTAGCTGATGAGCTCTATGGCTACAATCAAGAGCGCGCATTAAAGAAGGTAGAGCTGATTTACAATAATATTGAACGAGTTATCGAAATTGCCAAACGTGACGGAATTCCAACCTATATGGCAGCAGACCGTATGGCTGAGGAGCGAATTGAAAAGCTCAAGAATTCAAGAAGCCAATTTCTCATGAATGGGCGTCATATTTTAAATCGTCGCCGCTAAAAGAGATGATAGTCCTTCATCTCTTGGAGGCTGTCAGGATTGAACATAGATAATGACGCCGCCAAATAGGCGGCGATTCATACAGGGAAGGGTGTCTTTTATGTCGACAGAGTATGATCTTGTTATCCTCGGTGGAGGAACAGGCGGATATGTTGCTGCTATTCGAGCCTCTCAGCTCGGTTTAAAAACGGCTATTGTCGAAGCAGGTAAACTTGGGGGAACATGTCTTCATGCCGGATGCATTCCTTCAAAGGCATTGCTGAGAAGTGCTGAGGTATATCAAACCGTAAGAAAGTCTGCAGACTTTGGTGTTCAGTCAGAAGGAGCAGCTCTCGACTTCAAAGCTGTACAAAAACGGAAGCAAAGCATTGTAGATAAACTGCATGCTGGTGTCCAATACTTAATCAAACAAGGAAAGATTGATCTTTATGAGGGGTATGGCCGTCTTTTAGGTCCTTCGATTTTCTCGCCAATGCCTGGTACGGTTTCCGTCGAAATGAATAATGGCGAGGAAAATGAAATCCTTATTCCGAAAAATGTCCTTCTTGCCACTGGATCGAGACCGAGGACGCTTGCTGGTCTGGCCATTGATGGCGAAACGGTAATAACCTCTGATGAGGCTTTAACACTTGATAAGCTACCATCATCCATGCTGATAATCGGCGGTGGAGTCATTGGTGTTGAATGGGCGTCCATGCTTCGTGATTTTGATGTGGATGTGACGATTGTCGAATATGCGGATCGAATTCTGCCTTTAGAGGACAAGGATTTATCCAAAGCAATGGAAAAGGCATTGAAGAAAAAAGGAATTAACATCATAACAGGGTCTAAAGTACTGCCTGAAACACTTTCAACCGAGAGTGGTCTGTCCATTTCAGCCCAGGAAAATGGAACTACTAAGGAGTATAAAGCAGAAAAAATGCTTGTGTCAGTTGGCCGTGATGCCAATACGAGTGGAATAGGGTTAGAGAATACCGATATCGAGATCAAGGGAGGATTCATATGTGTAAATGAATTCTTTCAAACGAAAGAATCCCATATTTATGCCATTGGTGATTGCATCGGCGGAATGCAGTTGGCCCATGTGGCAAGTCATGAGGGAATCAAGGCGGTGGAACATATGGCAGGCTTAAAGCCGGAGCCAATCCAATACGATTTCATCCCGCGCTGTATTTACAGCAGTCCAGAGGCAGCAAGCGTCGGTATTACGGAAGAGGAAGCAAAGAAGAGAGGTCATAAGGTGAAGGTCGGGAAATTCCCGTTTCAAGCTTTAGGCAAGGCATTGGTGTTTGGAGAAACGGAGGGATTTGCGAAAATCATCTCTGATGAAGAAACCGATGATCTTCTGGGCGTTCATATGATTGGACCTCATGTAACTGACATGATATCAGAAGCAGGTCTTGCGCTTGTCTTGAATGCAACAGCATGGGAGGTTGCTTCAAGCATACATCCGCACCCTTCCTTGTCAGAGGTAATTGGGGAGGCGGCCCTTGCGGTGGATGGTATGGCACTGCATTTGTAATAAAAGAGATTGATAGGGGGAATTTAGATGGCTGAGGCTAGACATGAATCGTTAGGATTATCCAATCAAACTGTATTAGATATGTATGAAACCATGCTTTTGGCAAGAAGACTAGACGAGCGTATGTGGTTATTAAATCGTTCAGGCAAGATTCCATTTGTTATCTCCTGTCAGGGGCAGGAGGCAGCTCAGGTCGGTGCTGCCTTTGCGCTGGACAGGAAAAAAGATTATGTTCTTCCTTACTATCGGGATATGGGGGTTGTCTTGACCTTTGGAATGACAGCCAAGCAGCTCATGCTGTCAGGATTTGCGAAGGCAGAGGATCCCAATTCAGGCGGCAGACAGATGCCTGGTCACTTTGGACAGAAGGAAAACCGAATTGTTACTGGGTCATCGCCTGTGACGACTCAAGTGCCGCATGCAGTCGGCATTGCGCTGGCAGGGAAGATGCAAAATAAAGATTTGGTGACATTTGTTACCTTCGGGGAAGGATCATCCAATCAAGGGGATTTCCATGAAGGGGCAAATTTTGCCGGGGTACATAAGCTGCCGGTCATCCTGATGTGTGAAAACAATCAATATGCCATCTCTGTGCCGGTTGAAAAGCAGCTCGCCTGCGAACGGGTATCCGACCGGGCGTCAGGCTATGGAATGCCTGGAGTAACAGTTAACGGTAATGACCCGCTTGAGGTATATAAAGCGGTAAAGGAAGCGGCAGACAGAGCAAGAAACGGCGGCGGCCCAAGCTTGATTGAGACCGTATCTTACCGGCTGACCCCCCATTCAAGCGATGATGATGATCGTTCCTACCGTGCTCCTGATGAAGTGGCAGAGGCAAAAACAAATGACCCAATCATCACATTTGGCGCTTATTTGAAGGAGAACGGAGTTTTGAATGATGAACTTGAGGGAGAAATCAATAAACGTGTAATGAAGCTTGTGAACGAAGCGACGGAATATGCGGAAAATGCACCTTATGCACAGGCAGAGACTGCAATGAATCATGTGTATGACGAAGGGAAGGGGGCGGTTTAATGCCGGTTATATCTTATATTGATGCCGTGACCATGGCTTTAAGAGAAGAAATGGAAAGAGACGAGAGGGTATTTGTTCTCGGTGAGGATGTAGGCAAAAAGGGAGGCGTCTTTAAGGCTACTGCTGGATTGTACGACCAATTCGGAGAGGCGCGTGTGCTTGACACGCCGCTTGCTGAATCGGCGATTGCTGGTGTCGGTATTGGTGCGGCCATGTATGGTATGCGCCCAGTCGCCGAGATGCAATTTGCTGATTTCATTATGCCGGCTGTGAACCAAATTATCTCTGAAGCAGCGAAAATACGCTATCGCTCCAATAATGACTGGCACTGTCCAATCGTGATAAGGGCCCCGTTTGGAGGAGGAGTTCATGGAGCGCTTTATCATTCGCAATCAGTTGAAGCCATCTTTGCCAATCAGCCGGGGCTGAAGGTTGTCATACCTTCCACACCATACGATACGAAGGGGCTTTTGAAGGCTGCCATCCGAGACGAGGACCCCGTGTTGTTTTTTGAGCATAAGCGAGCGTATCGCTTAATTAAAGGCGAGGTCCCGACAGATGATTATGTTTTGCCAATCGGAAAGGCAGACGTGAAACGAGAGGGCGAAGATATCACGGTCGTTACCTACGGGCTATGTGTCCATTTTGCTCTCCAAGCTGCAGAGAAGCTTGAAAAGGATGGTATCTCCGCTCATATTCTTGACCTTAGAACGGTCTATCCGCTTGATAAGGAAGCCATCATTGAAGCGGCAAGAAAAAC
Organism: Gracilibacillus sp. Marseille-QA3620; assembly: GCF_054950035.1. Lineage (NCBI taxonomy): Bacteria > Bacillati > Bacillota > Bacilli > Caryophanales > Bacillaceae > Gracilibacillus > Gracilibacillus sp. Marseille-QA3620. The sequence continues at coordinate 2,983,724 of NZ_CM143102.1, read as the reverse complement.
CGGCAAGGTTCTATTGGTGACAGAGGATACAAAGGAAGGCAGCATCATGAGCGAGGTCTCGGCCATCATTGCGGAGCATTGCCTATTTGATTTGGATGCGCCGATTAAGAGACTGGCCGGGCCGGATGTTCCTGCGATGCCTTACGCACCAACAATGGAGAAATTCTTCATGGTGAACCCTGATAAAGTGGAAAAGGCAATGAAGGAATTGGCAGAATTCTAGACAACTAGGAGGGAGGAGTTAACAATGGCTATAGAAAAAATGAAAATGCCCCAGCTTGGGGAAAGTGTAACAGAGGGTACGATTTCTAACTGGCTAGTGAAGCCGGGCGACCATGTGGAGAAGTACGATCCAATAGCAGAGGTAATGACGGATAAAGTGAATGCTGAAGTACCTTCCTCGTTTACTGGAACCATCAAGGAATTGCTCATAGAAGAAGGGGAGACCGTGCCAGTCGGTGAGCTGATTTGCAGCATAGAAATAGAAACAGAAGGAACAGGAACTGATACAGAAGACAAACCGGAAACAGCTCCTGTGAAAGTGGAGAATCAAGAGGGAAAAGGGACCCCTTCAGAGGCGAAACCGCGTTTTTCACCTGCTGTGCTAAGACTTTCCGAAGAGCATAATATTGATTTGAAAACTCTCACAGGAACAGGTGCAGGGGGAAGAATTACTCGTAAGGATGTCTTGAATGCCGTTGAAAATGGTGTATCAAGGAAGATATCAGCTGAACCTGAGACAAAAGCGGAGGTATCAGCCCCTAAAGAACAAGAGCGAGAAACGGCTCAAAGAAAGGAAACGATTCAAACGGCCGCAAATGATACCATTATCCCGGTCACAGGTGTCCGTAAGGCCATTGCAAAGAATATGACTAGAACGAAGCAGGAGATACCTCATGCTTGGACAATGGTGGAAGCAGATGTCACCGGACTTGTATCTGCTCGTGATGCCTTGAAGAAAGCGTTTAAGGAGGGTGAGGGCTATAATCTGACGTATTTTGCCTTCTTCGTTAAAGCTGTGGCACAAGCACTTAAGGAGTTCCCAGAAATGAATTCAATGTGGGATGGAGACAGAATTATCCACAAGAAAGACATCAATTTATCGATTGCCGTGGCGACAGATGATGCATTGTATGTGCCGGTCATTAAGCATGCCGATGAGAAAACGATAAAAGGAATTGCCCGCGAGATTCATGAACTGGCTGGTAAGGTGCGTTCCGGAAAGCTATCCGTGAATGATATGCAGGGAGGAACATTCACCGTAAATAATACCGGTTCATTTGGTTCCATCCAATCCATGGGTATTATCAACTATCCGCAGGCAGCCATCCTTCAGGTGGAATCCATTGTGAAGCGGCCGGTTGTGATGGAAGGGAATATGATTGCTATTAGAGATATGGTTAATCTTTGTCTTTCCATCGACCATCGTATGCTTGATGGTTTAGTGGCCGGACGTTTCTTGGCAAGGATTAAAGAAATCCTTGAAGGAACAAGTGAAAAAACGGTTTCGATTTATTAATGATTTCTGCTGGAACTGGATGAGCCTTTCATCCAGTTCTTTTTATGCGCTCACAGCCATTCAAAAGTTCTTTTTGTATCAAGAAGGAAGAGGTTTGGAAAATGTTGTGATAAAATGGAATTATCAGAAATAAATGACTGATGAGGGGAGGGAGCTTTCTTTCTCGGAGCATTCCGAACAAAAGAAAGCAAGCTATGAGTCTGGATATGTTGAGAAATCATGTATTTTCACAAAGTACTGAACAGGAATGGGAAGAGGCTGTTAAGCGTTCCTTAAAAGGGAAAGATGCAGCTAGCTTACAAACGAAAACCTATGAAAACATTATTTTGAAACCGCTTTATTCCGAAAGCATAGATGATAGGGAGCACCCGGGTGTTCCTCCTTATACAAGAGGAATCGGGACAAAGGAATTATGGATTTGCCAAGAGAATCAAGGCCGGGATGCTGAGGCTGTAAAGGAGGCTGTCCGGAAAGGAATAAGGGGCGGAGAGAATACCATTTCATTTAAGGCGGACTCTTTAAAGCCTGATGAGGTGATAAGGCTTCTGTCTGATTTGCCGATTGATGAATATCCCGTTTTTATCCAAGCGGGCAGGCTGCAGCAGGCGATCATGGAGAGCGGTTTGACTATCACTGGCTCCGTCACGCGTGATTTAATCATGGAATGGGTTCAAGCAGGCGGGCTGCCAATCAATGAAAAGAATGAATTAGCAAACTGGATTTCCCTCATAGGAGAATGGGGACTGAATCATCCTGATATAAAAACAATTATGGTCGATACAACTCCTTACCATGAAGCGGGGGCTGATGCGGCAAGTGAGATTGCCTATGCGCTTGCTGCTGGTGTGGAGTATATGAATGCTGTCCAGGCAGCAGGTCTTGATCAGAGGATGGGATCGAAGCAGATGGTCTTCTCATTCGCCGTCGATTCCCAATTCTTTATCCAAATTGGAAAGCTTAGAGCGGCTAGAAGGCTATGGAGTACCGTTGGACAAGCTTATGGAGTTGAAGATTGTATGATGGTGATTCATGCTAAAACATCGGGTCGCAATAAATCAAGCTATGACCGCCATGTCAATCTTCTTCGAACGAGTAATGAAGCCTTTGCAGCATTGGCTGGAGGCTGTCAGTACATAACTGTTTCACCGTTTGATACGATGCTTTCTCAAGGGAGCTCGCTTGGTGTCCGAATGGCACGAAACATTGTTCATATCCTGAAGGAAGAGGCGGGTATTTGTCAAACGGAGGACCCGGGGGGCGGTTCCTACTATTTGGAGGCGCTGACCGATAAACTATGCGAGAAAGCTTGGGAGCGGTTCCTTGAATTAGAACGCACCGGGGGTATTCTTGCAGCCTTGAAGAAGGGAACGATACAAACGGAGCTTTCCGGTCTGGCACGGAAGCGCCTTGAGAATGTATCTCTGCGAAAAGAGAAAATCATTGGGGTCAATGCGTATGCGAATCCAGCAGAGGCACGTCCTGATGTGGCTGTTAAACAGCCTATCGAACAGTCCGAAATGAAGATGAAAGAGATTACCCCGCTTAAACCGATTACCCTCTCTAGTGAATTTGAGGTAATCCGTTCCATGAACTTGAGCTGGCATAACGAGGAAAAGGCGAAACGAATTGGCTTGGCTGGTATCGGAGAGCTGAAAGCGTATAAACCTTATATGGATTTTGCTAAAGAGATTCTGGCATCTGGCGGGTTAGGCTATCAAGCGGAAGAGGGAATCAGCAAAACAGAGGACATCCAGCATTTTGTCAAGAAGTCTGAAGTCATGCATCTCATCATTTGCGGCAAAGAGGAGGATCTTCATGAGGAACTATCAGCATTAGCCCTGGCTCCTCATGTCCGTGTATATACAATTGGCGATTTCAGCGGTCACACTAAATATCAGCAGATAGACCGGAGCGTGAATATGATTGAATGGCTCACGGTTCTTTCATCCACGCAGGAGGTAGAGGCATGAAGAGACCAGACTTTTCAAAGATTGATTGGAAAACAACCGCTCATCCTTCTTTAGAGAAGACAGACGAATATCAGGCGGTAAGTGAAACGAATGAACAAATCTCTATTAAGGCGGTTTATGGAAAAGAGGATCTTACGCAGCTTCCCCATATGCCGTCCTATCCGGGGATTGCCCCTTATACGAGAGGACCGTATGCAGCGATGTATGTCAACAGACCATGGACGGTCAGGCAATATGCAGGTTTCTCTACGGCAGAGGAATCCAATGCTTTTTACAGAAGGAATCTGGAGATGGGGCAGAAGGGTCTGTCAGTGGCCTTTGATTTGGCCACTCACCGCGGGTATGACTCTGACCACCCTCGAGTAATTGGGGATGTAGGCAAGGCTGGTGTCGCTATCGACTCCATTGAGGATATGAAAATCTTGTTTGAGGGGATCCCGCTTGAGAAAATGTCTGTTTCAATGACAATGAATGGGGCTGTGCTGCCTGTGATGGCCTTTTATATCGCGGCTGCCATTGAACAGGGGGCAGAGGTCGGGAAACTATCAGGAACGATCCAAAATGATATTTTAAAAGAATACATGGTTCGTAATACATATATATACCCTCCGCAAATGTCAATGAGAATTATTTCGGATATCTTTGCTTATACATCCTCGAAGATGCCGAAGTTTAACAGCATCTCCATCTCAGGCTATCATATGCAGGAAGCAGGCGCACCTGCTGATCTTGAACTTGCCTACACACTCGCTGACGGACTTGAGTATGTCCGTTCAGGGTTGGATGCGGGAATCCCGATTGATACATTTGCGCCAAGGCTCTCCTTCTTCTGGGGAATTGGCATGAATTATTTCATGGAGGTGGCGAAGCTTCGGGCGGCTCGCTATTTATGGGCAACCCTGATGACGCAATTTCATCCGCAAAATGAGAAATCATTGGCCCTTCGCACCCACTCGCAAACATCTGGATGGAGTCTCTCGGAACAAGATCCCTTCAATAATGTTGCCCGAACCTTGATTGAAGCGCATGCAGCTGTAATGGGACATACGCAATCTCTTCATACGAATGCACTTGATGAGGCGATTGCCCTTCCGACTGATTTCTCTGCACGGATTGCACGTAACACTCAGCTGTTCCTGCAGGAGGAAACCGGCTTAACTAATGTCATTGATCCGTGGGGCGGCTCCTATTATGTAGAATCTTTGACCAAGAGTCTCATTGAGAAAGCGTGGGGTCATCTTGAAGAAATTGAGAAGCTTGGCGGTATGGCAAAGGCGATTGAGACCGGCATTCCGAAAATGCGCATTGAGGAGGCTGCCGCTAAAAGGCAGGCGAGAATTGATTCTGGAGAAGAGTCACTCATAGGGGTGAATCGGTACAGAAGTGATGAAACCGATGAATTTGACATTCTTGAAGTGGATAATTCAAAGGTGAGAAGCCAACAGATTGAGAGACTCCAGGCTATTAAGAAAGTACGTGATCATGAAAAAGTTCATGCAGCATTGGAGAAACTGACAGAATCAGCCCGTACTGGCGAAGGCAATCTGCTCGAATATGCTGTAGAGGCAGCGATGCTGCGTGCCACTTTAGGAGAGATATCCGATGCAATTGAAGAAATATCAGGAAGACATCAGGCTGAAGTGAGAACAGTGAGCGGTGTATATGGACGTCATTATCAGCAGGAAGAGAAGATTCAGGAAGTTAGAGAGATGACGGAGGAGTTCATGGAGCATGAGGGCAGACGTCCGCGCATTCTTATTGCAAAAATGGGTCAGGACGGTCATGACAGAGGAGCAAAGGTAGTAGCAACCGCTTATGCAGACCTAGGCTTTGACGTTGACATGGGACCGTTATTCCAAACACCTGAAGAAACAGCTAAGCAAGCCATCGAGAATGATGTGCATGTCATCGGGATGAGCTCTCTTGCTGGCGGACATAAAACATTGCTTCCTCAGCTTAAACAGGAATTGAAACGATTAGGCCGAGAGGATATTATCATCATTGCCGGAGGAGTAATCCCTAAACAGGATTATGATTATTTGCTCGAACATGGAGCGGCTGCAATTTTTGGACCAGGAACAGTTATTCCAGAGGCAGCTGTGACCATCATGGAACAAATCTACAAAGAGCTTGGTTATGAGGAAGTGTCCGATTAATGAGTAAGAAGGAAGGAAGAAGATTTAAGAGAAAAGGGCCAGTAAACCTTCAAGTCCATGATATAGCCTTAAATCTTCAGGAGGGGAACGTGAGCGTTCTCTCAAAGGCGATTACTTTAGTGGAGAGCAGACAGGAGAGCCATCAGCAAGCTGCGCAAGCCATTCTTGAGAAGGTGCTCCCGAGTACCGGAAATGCTGTGAGAATCGGGATATCAGGTGTGCCTGGGGCAGGAAAGAGCACCTTTATTGAAAGCTTTGGTCTTTATCTTTGTAGTCTAGGACATCGGGTGGCTGTTCTGGCTATTGATCCAAGCTCACCCGTCAGCGGCGGAAGTATCCTTGGCGATAAAACAAGAATGGAGAAGCTTTCCCGTCATCCAAGCGCCTTCATCCGTCCGACACCGTCAGATGGGGAGTTTGGCGGTGTGCATCGAAAGACAAGGGAAAGCCTTCTTTTATGCGAAGCAGCAGGGTACTCTGTCATTATCGTTGAAACGGTTGGTGTCGGACAAAGTGAAGCAGAAGTAAGGGATATGGTTGATTTCTTCCTTCTGCTCGCCTTAACAGGAGCGGGAGACGAATTGCAAGGAATGAAAAAGGGGATTCTTGAGCTCGTTGATGCTATAGCAGTCAATAAGGCGGACGGGGATAATGAAGAGAAAGCCCTAATGGCAAAGGAAGAATACAGGCGTGTCACGATGGGGATTAATCCTGCGACTCCCGGTTGGAATATTGCGGCGTTAACCTGTTCAGCTCTTTATCAGCATGGATTGGATGATATTTGGAAGCTGATCTTATCCTTTATGGAAGAGACTAAAAAGTCTGGAATCTATGATAGCAGGAGAAGAACTCAGGCTGGGAAATGGCTGCATACTGAGATGAGGCGTCTCTTAGTAGAACGCTTCCTGAAGGATGAGGATATGAAAGTCTCTCTCCAAAGGCAGGAACAGAACGTTATAGAAGGAAAGGTCCTGCCTTCAGCAGCGGCTAGAGAACTAATAAATATTTATTTTTCTTTAAACAAGAAGTAAAATGAGCTTAGTGCCATAAAAAAAGGGATAGCATAGAATGCCATCCTTCAATCAAGGGAGTATAGGGATAAATCTTAATTAAAGGTAGTTTACCCGCCGTATAAGGTGGATAAACCTATAGGCTGGATTATTTTTTAATTCTATACTCATCTGGTAAAATGAAGGAAAAAGACCGGAAAGGAAGATCAAACGGCATGAGCATGGATTTCAATTTGTTTATGAATGATGTAGTCCGCCAGGCAAGGCAGGAAATACAGAATGCTGGATATAAAGAACTTAAAACGACAGAAGAGGTAGACGAGGCCCTTCAAGCGAAAGGAACAACGCTTGTCATGGTCAATTCCGTCTGCGGCTGTGCAGGCGGGATCGCACGTCCGGCTGCTTATCACGCCGTGAATTACGATAAGCGCCCCGATCATCTTGTGACGGTATTCGCCGGGCAAGATAAGGAAGCAACAGCAAGGGCACGAGAATATTTCACGGGTTATCCGCCATCCTCTCCTTCATTTGCTTTAATGAAGGACGGAGAGATTATTAAGATGATTGAAAGACATGAGATTGAAGGCCATGAGCCAATGCAAGTCATATCCGCATTGCAACAGGCTTTTGATGAATATTGTGAGGAAATTTAAAACGTTAAGAAGCCAATGCTCCACGAAAAGAGCATTGGCTTTTTTGCGTAAAGAGGAAAGGAGCCATAAGTATATACTTTTTTATGCATAGATTTTGAATAAAGAAGAGTCATAGGGTTATAGAGACAGTGTTGTCTGAAAATGAAGATAATTGAAAATGTCGTTTGTATTCTCTTTTAGTGGAAGAATTATGTTATTAATATAGAATGAAAACAAAACGTGCAATCTAAAAAATGATGTGTTAAAATTCATTTTGTTGTATATATATAATTTTTATGGTTTAATAGTTTGTATGAAAATGAAGAGTGCATATGAATTTGATTAACAAACATATTGGGGGAAACACACATGAAAAAGTGGCTACTTAGTTTATTGACTATCGTATTCGCTGGGGTATTATTAAGCGCCTGCGGCAGCGAAGAATCTGGAAGCGAAAACGCAAGTGATAAAAAGGTCTTGAAAATGGCGACCTCCGCTGATTACAAGCCTTTTGAATACATTGATACGGCCAAGAGTGATGAAATCATCGGATTTGATGTTGATTTAGCGAAGACATTGGCTGAAAAGCTCGGCTATGAATTAGAAGTCTCTGACATGGACTTTGGCGGATTGATTACCGCACTGAAAAATGGACAGGCTGATCTCGTGCTGGCTGGAATGACACCGAACGAGAAAAGGGAAAAGAGTGTTGATTTCTCAGACATTTATTATACATCCAATCACATGGTTGTAACAACAAAAGACAGCGGAATCTCCAGTGCGGAAGACCTTGAAGGAAAAACAGTCGGCGCACAGATGGGATCCATCCAGGAAACAAAAGCCGATGAGCTTGCTGAAACAATCAATATAAAAGTTGAAGACCGTAACCGAATTCCTGAACTTGTACAAGAAATTAAAGCTGGCCGTTTTGATGCAGCAATCATTGAAGATACAGTAGCAGAGGGGTATCTCGAAAAGAATGATGACCTGACAGGCTTTTTACTTGAGCAGAACGAAGAGGGAGTCGGCTATGCAATGGCCTTTCCAAAGAACAGTGAATTACGCGGACAATTCAATGAAGAACTTCAAAAAATGAAGGAAAACGGAGAATTGGAAGAATTAATCGTGAAATGGTTTGACGAAGACGCTGAATAAGCAGGACGGGAGAATTTCAGAAGGGCTTGATCCCTCTGAAATTCTTCTTTTATTATCTGCTTTTCATGTCCCCTTATGACACGATAGATGAATCATGAAGAAGGAGAACCTATTATGAATTTAGATTTTACGGGAATTATCCCATCGATGCCTTATATTTTGGAAGGGGTGAAAATCACCCTTCAAATCGCAGCACTTGCAGCTGTTTTTGGTTTTATTCTAGGAACCTTGCTTGCTCTGTGCAAAATCTCTAAGCTTAAAGCGCTGATCTGGCTGGCTGATTTCTATACAAGTATATTCCGCGGTACACCACTTGTCCTTCAATTGATGATTATATACTTTGCATCACCACAATTATTCGGGTTTCAGATTGAAGGATATTGGGCCGCTGTGCTATCTTTTTCCTTGAATTCAGGAGCTTATATTTCAGAAATCATCCGCGGCGGGATCTTGGCCGTTGATAAAGGACAAAAGGAAGCAGCGATGGCGCTGGGCGTTCCTTATACAAGCATGATGGCGAACATCATCCTGCCGCAGGCATATAAAAACATCCTTCCGGCCTTGATGAATGAATTTATTACGTTAACGAAGGAATCAGCAATCGTGACAACAATCGGTGTCATGGATATTATGAGAAGGGCCTATCAGGTCGGGGGAGAGACATTCCAATATTTAGAACCGCTCTTGTTTGCGGGTCTCATCTATTATGTTCTCGTCATGATTCTCACGTTTATAGGAAAAATGGTTGAAAAGAGGTTGCAGCATTCATGATTAAAGTAGAGAATCTACAAAAAAGCTTCGGCAAACTAGAAGTGTTAAAAGGAATTACGACAGAAATCAAGGAAGGGGAAGTAATTGCTGTTATTGGCCCTTCCGGTTCCGGGAAATCAACATTCCTTCGCTGTCTCAACTTAATGGAAACTCCGACTGGCGGAGCCATTTGGATCAAGGGAGAAGAAATTACCGCTCCTAAGACGAATGTCCTTGCAATGCGCCAAAATGTTGGAATGGTGTTCCAGCATTTTAACCTTTTCCCGCATAAGACCGTTCTTGAAAATGTCACATACGCACCTATGAAGGTGAAGAAGATGAAAAAGGATGAGGCTAAGAAGGAAGCGATGGATATTCTCACCAAGGTTGGAATGGCAGAAAAAGCAAATGAGTATCCAGGACAGCTTTCAGGCGGACAAAAGCAGCGTGTCGCCATTGCGCGTGCGCTTGCAATGAAGCCGGAGATTATGCTGTTTGATGAGCCAACCTCTGCTCTTGACCCTGAAATGGTCAAAGAGGTTCTTGAGGTTATGAAATCCTTGGCAAATTCAGGGATGACGATGGCCATTGTAACGCATGAAATGGGCTTTGCGAAAGAAGTGGCTGACAGAGTCCTCTTCCTTGATGGAGGAGTTATTGTGGAGGACAGCGCTCCTGAGCTTTTCTTTACAGCACCATCATCCCAGCGCGCAAAAGAGTTCTTGCAGAAAGTATTGTAAATAGCATATTCTAAAGAAAGATATTCTGATATTCAGAATGTCTTTTTTTGGGTACATTACTTATCGGGGTGATACATACATGTTCAAAATTGGCTATCGAACGATCAAAACGGCAATTGGGACACCAATGGCCATTTATCTTGCACAATTGATCGGTCTGCAAAGCTTTGCTTCGGCTGGAATCATTACTATTTTGTGTATCCAGCGTACGAAAAAGAAATCGCTCAGGGCAGCTGGAGACCGTTTTGCAGCCTGTTTGATTGCGATGGCCTATTCCTATTTATTCTTTGAGTGGCTCGGATATACACCGCCCGTCATCGGGTTAATGCTCCTATTATTTATCCCGACAACTGTCGCGTTGAAGGTGTCCGGCGGTATCGTGACGAGCTCCGTCATAATCCTTCATCTATATGCTTCAAACTCGATTACCATGGCGACTTTGTTTAATGAGTTCTGCCTTGTCGTCATCGGAATCAGCGTTGCTTTTCTTGTGAACTTCTATATGCCAAGCATGGACCGCGAAATCATTTCGTATAAAGAAAAGATTGAGGACTTATACAGAATTATATTAAAGGAACTAAGTGAATACTTAGTGACAGGTAATAGCATCTGGACAGGAAAGGAAATTATTGAGGCAGATAACGCCATCAAAAAAGCGGTCTTTTATGCTGCTGTTGATCTAGAGAATCATATTACCGGAAGCGAGGATTCCTATTATCATTACTTCAAGCTCAGAGAAAGACAGCTTGGCATCTTGAAGCGTATTCTTCCGCTTGCAGGGAAAATGGATTTATCCGAGCATGAGGGCAGTCGTGAAATGGGTGAATTCATTGGACATTTGAGTGATAATGTTCATCACAGGAATACGACAGAAGAACATATCAAACAGCTTGAAGATCTGCTGGATGAATTAAAGAAAAAGGAAATTCCGGCGAATTTTGATGAATTTGAACGCCGTGCGGCTCTTTTCCAATTGGGAAAGGAACTGAAGGATTACCTCATTATCAAGAGCACGGTCAAACCATTGCCCTATACGAGAGTGAGAAGAGGCTGAATAAGATGAGTGAGAAGGTCAGATACTATGTGAAAAAAGGGGATTCCCTATGAACTGGCTCTCACTCGTTTTTGTTTTGCACATCATCTCGCCGCTCTGGCCCCTTGGACCGAATCCGCTTCCTGGCGATCCGTTCATCATTATTAATAAACAGGAAAATGAATTGTATTATTATGAGGATGAACAGGAACTGATGCGTTTTTCGGTAGCGACAGGAAAAGAAGCAGGCGATACCCCTGAAGGACTATTTACGATTGTGACGAAATTTACGGACCCTGAATATTCCGCTAAGCGGATACCCGCAAATAGTCCGCGCAATCCATTAGGCTCAAGATGGATGGGCATTGATGCACGAGAGACAAATGGGAGGGTGTATGGAATCCACGGAACCAATAGAGAAGACTCCATCGGCAAACATATTTCAAATGGCTGCATACGCATGAAAAATGAAGATGCCGAACGATTATTCACCCATGCTCCACTCGCCACAAAGGTATACATATACTCAGGAGATGAGGACCCGCTTATCTTTGCCATTAAATATGGTGCCGTCAGTAAAGCGGCACAGCCTTGATAAAAGATAAAAAAACACCAGCTATGAGAAAGCTGGTGTTTTCTAATACGACCGATTATAGAAAAGCGGAAATCCCTGATAGCAAGGTAACAACCACCATAGAGATGATCATTAAATAGACAATGACTTTTCGGGTACGCTTATTAGACATGAATTCCACTCCTTATTTGCTCTTATTTCGATACTACTATGTTTCGCATTCCTCCTCAAGTGAAAAAAATTTCTGCTCATTCAAGCTATATGTCTTTATAGAATTTTACGAATGTTCTATTATTTAAATAGGCAAAAAAAGGGAGGATGAGTATGCATAGGGGAATTGATCATATAGGCGTTGCCGTGAAATCAATTTCGAAAGCGCTTCCTATTTATGAGGATGTACTTGGAATGATTCACGAAGGGGAAGAAATTGTTCAAGGTCAAAAGGTAAGGGTTGCCTTCCTATCGGCAGGAAATACCCGGATTGAGCTGCTAGAACCTCTTGATGAGACAAGCCCAATTGCGAAGTTTATCGAAACAAAAGGGGAGGGCATTCACCATATTGCTCTTGAAGTTACGAGTATTAAAGATAGAATTGCTGAACTGAAAGAAAAAGGATTACAGTTGATTGATGAAGAACCGAGGCCTGGTGCACATCATACAGAAGTGGCATTCATACATCCTAAGTCAGTACATAGGGTTTTGGTTGAATTATGTGAGAAACCGAAACGGGAGGAATAAGGGTGGATATTTACGAGAAGATCACGGAGCTGTATGACAGAAGGAATGATATTGAGCTTGGCGGTGGATTCGAGAAGATTGAGAAGCAGCATGATAAGGGGAAATTAACGGCCAGGGAACGGATTGACCTTCTTGTAGATGAGGATAGCTTTGTAGAACTATATGCATTTGTTGAACATCGTAATAAAGATTTCGGGCTGGATCAGGTAAAGGGGCCGGGAGATGGTGTAGTAACCGGGTACGGCAAAATTGATGGCAGGCCTGTATACATATTCTCACAGGATTTCACGGTATTTGGAGGAGCTCTTGGTGAGATGCATGCCAAGAAAATCTCCAATATTATGGACTTGGCTGTGAAAAACGGTGCGCCGATTATCGGCCTGAATGACTCAGGCGGGGCGAGAATTCAAGAAGGTGTCACATCACTTGATGGATATGGACATGTCTTCTATCGGAATGTCATCTATTCGGGGGTTGTTCCGCAAATATCTGTCATCATGGGGCCGTGCGCGGGCGGTGCCGTCTATTCGCCGGCTATTACGGATTTTGTTTTCATGGTTGATAAGACAAGCCAGATGTTCATTACAGGACCAAAGGTAATTGAAACCGTTACAGGTGAGAAGATCAGCTCAGAGGACCTCGGCGGAGCTAAGGTTCATAATACAGTGAGCGGGAATGCTCATTTCGAAGGGAAAACAGAAGAGGAGACTTTGCTGATGGTCAGACAGCTTGTGTCTTATCTGCCTCTCAATAACGAGCAATCTCCCCCTCGCAAAGACTGGAATGATAACGATGATGACCGGCCGGACCTCTGTGATATCGTGCCGTTTGATGGTGTTCGACCATATGATGTTAGAAAGGTTGTGCGAGAGGTAGTGGATGAAGGATCCTTTATGGAGATCCAGGAGGGATTTGCGAAGAATATTGTGATTGGTTTAGCCCGCCTCCGCGGGGAAACGATTGGCCTTGTTTGTAACCAGCCTAAAAACATGGCAGGGGGACTTGATATTAATTCGTCCGATAAGGCAGCACGATTCATCCGTTTTTGTGACTCCTTCAATATTCCGATTGTCACCTTTGAAGATGTATCCGGCTTCTTCCCTGGAATTAAGCAGGAGCATGGGGGAATCATTCGACATGGTGCGAAGATTCTGTATGCGTACTCAGAGGCAACAGTACCAAAGCTGACAGTCATCCTGCGCAAAGCGTACGGAGGGGCTTATGTCGCCCTCAACAGCAAATCGATTGGGGCAGATCTAGTATATGCTTGGCCAAATGCGGAAATAGCCGTTATGGGACCACAGGGTGCCGCTAACATCATCTTTGCGAGAGAAATAAATAATAGTCCAGACCCAGAGAAGGTCCGTCAGCAAAAAATTGAGGAATACCGGGAAAAGTTTGCGAATCCTTATGTGGCAGCCAGCCAAGGGATGGTTGACGATGTCATCGACCCGCGCGAGACAAGGCTCAAAATTGCTCAGGCACTAGAGATCCTAAGAACGAAGAAGGAAGTTCGCCCGGCGAAAAAGCATGGCAATATACCATTATGAGAAAGAGGAAGAGAAATCCATTGCGGATTTCTCTTCTTTTCATGAAAGGGCTTAAACGTTCTATCTATTCAGAATTGTTACGCTTAATAGGCAAAATATGTCTAGGGCAGCAGGGGGCTCCGCCCTTTTCTTATCAGAAAAACATCGGTATACTTAAAAAGGTAAAGCTTATTCCTGGTTAGGAGGAAGATAGAATGATTAATGAAGAAAGATTATTGCAGGAATTCCTAGAATTAGTCCAAATCGATTCTGAAACAAAAAATGAAGGCCAAATCTCAAAAGTATTAAAAGATAAATTCACGGCGCTTGGCCTGGATGTATACGAAGACAATGCCAAAGAAGCTACAGGCTTTGGGGCTGGAAACTTAATTTGTACACTTCCTGGAAATGTGGAGGGTGCGGATACCATTTACTTCACATCCCATATGGATACCGTAACACCAGGAGTCGGCGTTAAGCCAAGCATTAAGGATGGCTATGTTGTAACTGATGGGACAACCATCCTTGGAGCGGATGATAAGACTGGTCTTTCAGTCATGCTTGAGGTACTTCGTGTAATCAAAGAGAATGACTTGAAGCACGGAACAATCCAATTCATTATTACAGTGGGAGAAGAATCCGGCCTTGTAGGTGCGAAGGCGCTAGATCCATCTCTTATTAAAGCTACATACGGTTTTGCACTAGACAGCGATGAAGCGGTAGGAAATATTATCGTTGCTGCTCCGACACAAGCAAAAATTAAAGCGGTGATTAAAGGGAAAACAGCTCATGCAGGCGTGGCTCCTGAAAAGGGCGTTTCAGCAATCACGATTGCTGCAAAAGCTATCGCAAAAATGCCGCTTGGCCGCATTGATGAAGAAACAACTGCGAATATCGGTCGTTTTGATGGCGGTAATCAGCAAACAAATATCGTAGTAGACCATGTTGAAATCTTGGCAGAAGCACGTTCATTAATTACAGAGAAGATGGAAGCTCAAGCAGCTCTCATGAAGGAAGCGTTTGAATCTGTGGCAGCTGAGATGGGCGGTACAGCAGAGGTGGAAATCGATGTCATGTACCCTGGCTTCAAATATGGAGACGGTGACCATGTCGTAGAAGTAGCCAAGAAGGCTGCACGAAAAATCGGAAGAGAACCTGAATTAAAGCATAGCGGCGGCGGTTCTGACGCAAACGTCATTGCCGGACATGGCATTCCGACAGTCAACCTGGCAGTAGGCTATGAAGAAATTCATACAACCAATGAAAAAATGCCAATTGCTGAACTATATAAATTAGGTGAAATGGTCCTGGCCATCATTGAAGAAGTAGCTGCTCCAACGAAGTAATCTATAAAGGAAATCGGCCACCGGGGGATACCGGTGGCTTCTTTGCCATGATACTAGTTCATGGCAGATGGAGTAGGGAGTGATTGACATGACAGTAAAAGGGCAGCCCAAAAGAGGAGGGCGCATTATTCTGCACGTAGATATGAATAGCTTTTATGCTTCGGTCGAAATCGCCTTTGACCCAGCACTCAAAGGGAAGCCTCTGGCCATTGCGGGAAATGCAAAGGAGCGCAGAGGCATTATCGTGACCTGCAGTTACGAGGCACGGAAGTTTGGCGTTAAGACGACCATGCCTATTTGGCAGGCGCAAAAGCTTTGCCCGAAACTGATTGTGATGGAACCTAATTTTGACCGTTACCGCTCAGCCTCCCAAGGGATCTTTGAACTGCTTCGAACATTTACTCCATTAGTGGAGCCGGTATCCATTGATGAGGGCTATTTAGATATCACGGATTATTGTGAAGGAAAGTCACCCATCAAGATTGCACAAACGATTCAGGAGCGCATTATGGAGACGATGGGTCTTCCGTGCAGCATTGGGATTGCACCGAATAAATTCCTAGCCAAAACTGCCTCTGACATGAAGAAGCCGATGGGCATCACCATCCTCCGCAAACGTGAAGTAAAGGACAAGCTTTGGCCTCTTCCGGTCGGGGAAATGCATGGAGTCGGTGAGAAAACAGCTGAAAAGCTGGCAACACTGCAAATCAAAACCATCGGCGACCTAGCAAATGCCTATGAAGGAGCACTAGAGAAGCTCCTCGGCATCAATGGGCTCCGCCTGAAGGAACGGGCAAACGGGATAGACCGCCGAGAGGTAGACCCCGAATCAATCTATGATTACAAAAGTGTCGGTAACTCGACAACACTTCCGAGAGATGTTGCCAATCAGCAGGAATTATTTGCTGTGCTGAAGCGTTTGAGTGAAAAAGTCGGGGCAAGACTCAAGAAAAAAGAGCTATTAGCGGCAAAAGTTCAAATAATGATACGTTATAAGGATAGAAGAACCGTAACTCGGGGTAAAACATTGGTAAACCCTATCGTCAAAGGCGATGATTTGTACACACATGCGAAGGAATTGTTCATGAAGCATTGGAGCGGCGATCCCGTCCGTCTGCTCGGTGTTACTGCCAATGAAGTCGTCGACGCCCACGAGGCCATGAAGCAGCTCGATTTATTTTCCTACACACAGGATGTGAAGGAAGTGAAGCTTGAGTCTGCCATGGATGCCATTACGAAGAAGTTCGGAAGCCAAATCATTCAAAAAGGCATTGAAGTCAAAGATTCCAATGCCGCTAGCAATACGAGCTTCAGCAAGGATTTTTTGCATCGTCCAAAGCAAGGGGAGTGACCTTTGAAATAATGGTTTAAGAACTTGCACAAATGGTGTAAAATTGCTAAGGTTAATACGGTTTATACAAGTGAAATCCATGAGTGAAAGGAATGTTAGCAATGGGAAAACAACAAATCGGTGTCATCGGTCTAGCCGTCATGGGCAAAAACCTAGCATTTAATATAGAAAGCCGCGGGTATTCCATTTCCGTTTATAATCGTTCTTCTGATAAGACAGACGCAATGATGAAAGAGGCGGAAGGCAAAAATGTGCTGCCTACATATTCAATTGAGGAATTCGTCAATTCTCTAGAAAAACCTCGTAAAATACTAATTATGGTTAAAGCAGGTGCCGCTACAGATGCGACAATTGCACAATTAACTCCTTACCTTGATAAAGGTGATATTATCATTGACGGCGGCAACACATTCTACAAAGACACACAACGCCGTAATGAAGAGCTCAGCAAGCAAGGCTTCTACTTCATCGGTACCGGTGTTTCCGGCGGTGAAGAGGGAGCATTGAAAGGTCCTTCCATCATGCCGGGCGGGCAAAAAGAAGCGTATGAGCTTGTTGCTCCTATCTTGAAGGCGATCTCTGCTAAAGTCGGCGAAGATGATTGCTGCACATACATCGGTCCGGATGGAGCAGGACATTATGTCAAAATGGTCCATAACGGAATCGAATATGGAGACATGCAATTGATCTCTGAATCCTATTCCTTGCTCCGCCATATTCTTGGACTTAACGCTGAGGAATTACATGAAGTGTTCTCTGAGTGGAATAAAGGTGAACTAGACAGCTACCTAATTGAAATCACAGCTGATATCTTTACGAAAAAGGATGAAGAAACAGGCAAGCCAATGGTTGACATCATTCTTGATAAAGCAGGCCAAAAAGGTACTGGAAAATGGACAAGCCAAAGTGCACTTGACCTTGGTGTTCCGCTTCCAATCATCACAGAATCCGTATTTGCACGCTTCTTGTCTGCCTTGAAGGATGAGCGTGTTGCTGCTTCTAAAGTATTATCTGGTCCTGCACAGAAAGAATTTACTGGTGATAAAGAAGCATTCATCGAATCTATCCGCAAGGCCCTTTATATGAGTAAAATTTGCTCTTATGCACAAGGATTCGCTCAAATGAAAGCTGCATCTGATGAATTCGGCTGGGATCTTCAATACGGTGATATCGCGATGATCTTCCGCGGCGGCTGTATCATCCGTGCGCAATTCCTGCAAAAAATCAAGGATGCCTATGACCGCAATCCTGAGCTGAAGAACCTTCTTCTTGACGATTACTTCAAAGAAATCGTGACTAGCTACCAGGATGCGCTTCGTGAAGTGATTGGCGCAGCAATCCAAGCAGGTATTCCTGTACCATGCTTCAGCGCTGCCCTTTCATACTATGACAGCTACCGTGCAGAAACATTGCCTGCAAACCTATTGCAAGCACAACGTGACTACTTTGGTGCTCATACGTATGAGCGTGTGGATAAAGAAGGTATCTTCCATACAGAATGGATGGAATAAGAGACCTAAGAAAAAAAGCATTCAGAACACAATATGTTCTGAATGCTTTTTTTGATTAGATGACCTGTTCCTCTCGTTCGATTTGAAGCTTGGAGGAGTCCTCCTTAGGAGCGAAACGACCTGCAAGGGCCGATATCGCTCCGTCGCCTGTCACGTTGCAGGCAGTCCCAAAGCTATCCTGTGCGAGATAGAGGGCAATCATGAGTGAAAGCATATTATCAGAGAAGCCAAGCATGGATTCCAGCAGACCTAGTGCCGCCATGACCGCACCGCCGGGAACCCCGGGAGCCGCGATCATTGTTACGCCAAGCATCAAAATGAATGGAAGCATCTGCATAAATCCAGTATCTATGCCTTGAAGCATCATGACCGCCATCGCACAACTGACTAATGTAATCGTACTGCCAGATAGATGAATGGTTGCTAATAGAGGCACCGTGAAATCAGCGACTTTTTTGTTCACGCCCATTTTCTTCGTGAACTTCAGGGTAACCGGAATGGTTGAAGCAGATGACTGTGTTCCAAGGGCGGTGAAATAAGCTGGCAGCATCCCTTTTAGCATCTGGTATGGATTATTCTTTGTGACAGAGCCTGCCATCGTATATTGGAATGCCAGCATAATGAGATGGAGTGCGATAATCATGACGAACACTTTTGCGAATACACTCATAATGGAAGCAATCTGTCCGCCTTGTGTCATATTGGCGAAGATGCCGAATATATGAAGTGGCAAAAGCGGGATGATGATTACATTAATCACTTTGACGACAATCTCTTTAAACTCTTCCATCACATTCAGCAGGGCATCACCCTTAATAGATGCCATCCCGAGTCCAATTGTAAAGGCTACTAAAAGGGCCGTCATAACACCCATTACAGCGGGCATTTCAATCGTGAAATAAGGGGACAGCAAGGCCTCCTCAGGGCTTGTGAAGCTTTTGGATACCTGGTTTTGCAGAAGGGATGGATACAATGTCTTGGCAGCCAGGAAGGCAAATATTCCGGCAAGGATGGTTGAAGCATAGGCAAGACCGGTTGTAATGCCAAGCATTTTTCCAGCTCCTCTTCCCATCATTCCGATTCCCGAAGCGATGAAGCCAATAATAATGAACGGAATGATGAATTCAAGAAAGGTAGAGAATAACCCATTAAAGGTTGCGAATATGCGAACCAGCCAGGCTGGTGCAATAAGACCAATCATAATTCCTAAGAAAATGGCAGCGATAATTTTCGGTAAAATCCCAAATTGTTTCATGATGTCCTCCTCGAACGTACAATTGTTCTTTATGTGTGGATTATACATGAAATAGCCAGGAATCGAAACCCTTTTGCGCAAATTGATGACAAAATCCTAGTCTTTTTTTGAAAAGAGTGCCGAAAGCGGCAGGAATCAAAGGAATGAATATTGGCTATACGCCCATTGACAAGGAGGAAATTGGAAGATTATACTGTTGGTAACTTATTTGAAAAGGACTGATTTGGGACAATGAAATTCTAATCTGATTTTACAGGTCGTTTGAAATTTAAAACAGAAACCTGAAAAATTGGATTAGTGCGCCCTTTTCACCCTCTAACATATGGAATGGCAGAAGGTCTCCATGATTGATTCATGGGGTGTTCTTTCCTGTATTCCGGTTTATAGGCGCATTCCTCCCTGGCAGGTTTCTGTTCCAGGGCTTTTTGTTTTGCGTTAGCCCTGCCTGAAATATGATGGAGGTGATTGGATGAATGTCATCAGTCTAAGAGGAATAAAAAAATCGTACGGAGATAAAGATGTTCTGACAGGAATGGAGCTGCATGTCCGCATAAAGGAACGGATTGGACTTATAGGGATAAATGGAGCGGGAAAAACTACTGCAGCTAATATTTTGGCAGGTGAGCTTGAACCGGATGAGGGAGTAATAGAATCATCATCAGATCATTTGAACATCGGCTATTTACGCCAGTCGGTTGAATACTCCAGCAAAACATTTAAAGCAATCGAAGAGGCGGGGCATGATAAAGGATTTTACACTTTTGCAAGCTTGATGGGACTTCGAAAGCTCAAGAAATGGAATGAAGAGGATTTCGGACATTTAAGCGGAGGAGAGAGAATCAAGCTCGCACTTGCTCATGTATGGGCCTCATCGCCTGATTTATTGATTCTAGATGAACCGACCAACCATTTGGACCAGGAGGGAATCGAATGGCTGATTGGGGAATTGCAGGTCTTTCCTGGTGCCGTGGTCATTATATCCCACGACCGTTATTTTCTCGACGAAACAGTTACAAGAATCTTTGAATTGGAGAAAGGGGAAGCAAAAGCCTACGACGGCAATTATTCTGCCTATCATGCACAGAAAGCGGAGAATAGACGTATTGAACAAATTGCCTATGAGAATCAGCAGAAGGACATCCGCCGAATTGAGTCACAAATGGAGCAATTGCAGAATTGGTCTGAAAAGGCCCATAAAGAATCTACCAAGCAGGGAGGAACCATCGGGGCGAAAGAATACCATCGTGTGAAGGCAAAGAAGATGGATATACAAGTCAAATCAAAAAGAAAACGTCTTGAATCAGAACTGAGGAAGCATAAAGCCGAAAAACCGGAGGAAGAGCCTCAAGTTGATTTCCGCTTCTTGGACGCTGGAAAGCATGGGAAGAGAATAATAGAGGTGAAGAAATTAAAGAAGCATTATGGAGAAGAAGTTTTGTTCGAAAATAGCCATTTCTACGTGAAGCGAGGAGAGAGATTTGCATTGACTGGGAGTAATGGTTCTGGCAAAACAACCTTGCTCCGTATCCTTTGTCAGGAGGAAAATGCGACAGACGGGGAAGTATGGGTGAGCCCTGGTGTATCCATTGGATATATGAGTCAGGATGTCGGTGATCTGCCGGCTGACAAGTCGGCAATCGAAGTCATTGGTTTACATGACAGAGAGGAGCAGCAAAGAGCAAAGCTGATTCTGACCCATTTAGGTTTGTCCAGAGATGACATAATCAAGCCGATGCAAGCTCTGTCCCTCGGTCAACGGACAAAAGTGAAGCTTGCCTGTCTGCTTCTTCATGGCTATGAGCTATTGATTTTGGATGAACCGACTAATCATCTTGACCTTATCAGCAGGGAGAGACTTGAAAGCGCATTAGCCTCCTACCAGGGAACGGTCATAGCCGTATCTCATGACCGTTTTTTCTTAAATAAGATATGTGATAAACGCCTGCATATTGAGAATAAACAAATTAAGCGGCTGGAAGATAGCGTTATAATGGAAGAAAAGACTGATTCGCTTGAGGAACAGCTAATGGTAATGGAAACGGAAATGACGGCTCTTCTCGGCAAGCTGAGTGAAAGGACAGCGGGTGATGGGATATATGAACAGCTTGATGAAAGGTTCAATGCCCTTGCCAGCCAGAAGAAAGACCTCCTGAAAAATAAAAGATAAAGAAAGGCCGGCTTTTAAGGATAAACGAAAGCCGGCTTTTTCGATTCAATTATTCATTCTAAGCCATACAGGTTCCATCCATTATTTCCTCTCTTTCTCTCATTCAATTTTTGAAGTTCGTTCTAACAAAAATGGGGCATACTCAGTAAGAGTAGTGATGATTGATCACCACTCGAAGCAGTTTTTACTGCTAGGAGAATCGAAAAGTTCTAAGGCCCTTTGACGATGGATAAGGTAAAGGTTGAATAGGCTATGAATGTAAAAAATAAGCGGGAGATTAGTGATGAAAATCGATAGACGAACAATTAAAACAAGGCATTTGATCAAGCGTGCATTTACTGACATTGTTCATGAAAAACCAATCAATAAAATAACCGTGAAAGAAATTGCCAATCTGGCTGGGGTGAATAGAAGCACCTTTTATCAGCATTTCAAGGATGTATATGAGGTGCACGAGGCCGTATTAGAGGATTTTGCGACTGAATTTATTAGGTTATTCAGGGAGCGAGGATACCAATATCATAAGGAAGACACGGAACGGTCATTAAGGGGGTTAATAAACTACATGCAGGATAATGAAAAAATTTTTAAAATCCTTGTCAGGCATGATGAGAGTGTCCTTGTCGACAAAATGTCCCGAAAACTCATTTACTATGCAAAAGAAAGTAAATATGAAGGATATGTAAGAAATCCTGAACAATTCGTTTGTGCTGTTTATTTCCTTATGCATGGAATCATAGGGTTATTGAAGAAATGGTTTGATCAAGAGTTGGATTACTTCCTGGCTGAGGTAGGAAATCTCATTTATACATTCATCATCAATGGATTTGTCTTAAGAAACCAGCACTAAGCTGGCTTAAGGAGTGATTTGGCTGTGCTTCAGGTTTCCTGCATCATGGACCCTAAAAAATGAAAAAAACCTAGTCAAGCAGACCTGTTTAGCAAGTGGATATGCAGCATTGATATTTAGCAGATAATAAAGAAGGAGTTTGAACAGAAATAAACGTTCAAACTCCTTCTTTTATGATAAAAGGCGAATATCATCACCTATATGAATCGGCCCGGTTGCAATGACCGAGGCATATACACCAAAATAATTCTTCCGAGTATTAGCGACAAGCTTTAAAAGAGAGGGATCTCTTAGTCCGGTTTCGGGATCAACGGTAATAATCATGCAGCGCTCGCAAGGTTTATTGATGGAGATTCTCACGGTATCGCCAATTAAGAGTGTCTTCTCAATCCATTGTTCCTCACCAAATGGCTGCTGTTCAGTTAGCGAGAGAAGAATATTTGGCCGGAAGCGTCTGTAATCAAGTGCTTTTCCCCATTCCTCAGATAAGGATTGAATGGAAGCTTCCGAGACTAGGAGTAAATGGTCCTCCTCAAGCGGTCCGATTGGAACCTCATTAGTAGTGTATTGTACAGGCTGGATTGGCCTTTTGGATAATGTCTCCAGTTCTTCTAGCAGTATTGGGTCATCCCATTCAAGTTCAACGCCATTTGGTGTTCGGACTGCAATGGCCGGATAGCGCTCTAAATCATCTTCTCCTTGAAAGGACGCTGTGTAGCAGGCCATTTGCGGTGCCTGGGTGATGGTCAAAAATTTGTCTATCCGGGAAAGATCACGATAAGCATGACTCCGGTCCCCGTATAATCCATAAGGCATGACATTCGTTTGCGTCACTTCCTCACCCGTAAATGATTTAACCGGGTGCCGCATTAGTCCTTTTACATGACCAACCAACAAGACACTCACCTCGAATTATTTATATTTTTTCTTGAATTTATCAATGCTTGTATTCGACCCAATGAGCAGAAAGTCATCGCCAGGCTGGAGCTGCAAATCAGCAAAGTGTGAGAGAATAGGTTCACCATTGCGAAGCACCAAGGATACAGTAATGTCAAACTTCCTTGAGAAGTTCATTTCATTCAATGACTTCCCATGCATCAATTCCGGAACCTCCATTTCAATCGCGGAAATATCTTTCGTAATCTCAATATATTCAATCACACCTGTAAGCATTTCTTGTCGGGCAACCTTTCTACCGGCCTCTTCTTCAGGAAGGATGACACGGTCAGCGCCCAAGCTTTGCAGGATTTCCCCGATTTCCCGGTTATTTGCCTTCGCTATGATTTTTTTCGCTTTTCGTTCCTTGACCTTTTTTGTGATAAGAATCGCGGAATAAGCGTCAGAACCAATTGCAATGAATACAGCGTTGAACTGATCAATCTTCAATTCATCGAGCACATCGCCTTCGCGGAGGTCCCCAACGATGGCATGTGTTGAATACTCATCAAGCAGCTCAAGGTTTCGTTCATCCTTGTCACTGACAACCACTTCACAGTGCTGTTTGTGAAGCTCCTTGACAATCCCAGTTCCAAATCGTCCGGCTCCAATGACTAAATATGACTTCATGATTTTGTATCTCCTCTTTGTTTAGATTAGCCCACAGCTAAGTCTTCTTTTAAGTATCTAGCTTTAAATTTTTCTGCTTTAAAAATCGTATAGATGAAACTGAAAATACCAATCCGGCCAATAATCATCAACAAGATTAGTATGGTTTTCGATGCACCTGTCAATTCGTTTGTAATGCCAAATGAGAGCCCTGTATTCGTCAATGCAGACAGAACCTCAAACATAATTGGCTCAAGTTCCTGCGGCTGCCATGTTGTCAGCAAAATGGTGGATACGAAAAAGAGCGTGATAAAGGTAAAGAAAATCATAAATGATTTATCGATCGTATCCTGTGTAATCGTCTTGCGCATGATGACCACTTCTTTGCGTGATTTAGCCACGGCACCAATCTTTGCGATTAAGACGGCTGCCGTTGTCAGCCGGATTCCTCCCCCGGTACTTGATGATGCTCCCCCGATAAACATAAGAAACATCAGGCATAGAACAGTCGTAATGGTCAGCCCTGACACATCAATTGTCGTCAAACCGCCATTTCTTGAAGTTGCCGAAAAGAAAAATGCATTGGTCAGCTTGTCCCAGAAAGAAAATCCCTCCAGAATATTCTTTGATTCGAGCAAGAGATAAAGGACGGTTCCTGCAAACAGCAGCAGAAGATGCATCCGGATATTGATCCGGGTAAACAAGGTCTTCTTCTTTCTGAAGGAAAGGATGTATTCCATCATGGTTGGATAACCAAGACTGCCAAGGAAAATCGTGATTGCCGTTGTGGTCAGGAACAAATTATTGTGCTTGAATGAGACAAGGCTATCTCCGAATAAATCGAATCCTGAATTGGTAAAGCTTGCGACAGAATGGAAAGCAGTCACGAAGACAGCATCACCGAAATCATCAAAGCGCGGCCGAATCTCGCCAAAAAGAATGAAAAAACAAATCGTCTCCACAATCGATGCGATAATTAAGACCGAAACTCCCAAAGCTGTAATGGAACCCAGCTTATGATGATTCTGGTCTTTTGATAAAAGAAGCATATTTGAGACGGTAATTCGTTTATCCATTACTAAGAATAGATAACTGATGATGACAACAATTCCGATTCCCCCAAGCTGCATCTCCACCATTAAAATGGATTGTCCCACTCTTGTTAATTCCGTACCAATATCAATAGGGGTTAATCCTGTCACACTTAAAGCGCTCGTTGATAGGAATAATGAATCAATAACAGCCAAATCAGCCGTTTTTGACACAGGAAGCAGATATAGACAAGCAAATATAATGACACAGCCTATGTACAAAAAGAAAATCTGCCTAAATGAGTGGATAGAAGATTTGCTTTGCGGCATTAAAAAATCTCCATTCTTAAGTAAAATAATGTCATGATTTTTATTATAACGATAACATATCATAGCATATTTTGAGTGGATATACCTAGTGGATATCCATTTCAAGTATCACTTCAAACAATTCATAACTTTACCACAAAACTCAGCAATTTCAAATAGTGAATGTCAGCAACCTTTACCGTTTCCTGACAGATGATTTTTTATATAAAAAAAGCTGAGATTAATAGTTAAATAGATGGGGAATTTAATGGATTTCTTGAATATACATAACCTGAGGACTGAGGGAGGGGAATCATGTATGGATCATATTCGTGAAGTATATGACCGTTATAAAAAAGGCGAACGATTTGCAGAGCCGTTCTCAGAGAAGAAAATTCGGGTGAAGGACCCAAGCGAGCTCGCCGCCAATAATCAAATCGTGCAAGAGATGCTGAAGCGGCATTCCACGCATTTTCACAAAACAAAACCCCTCGCATAAGGAGGGGCCATTTCTGTTTGTTCACTTATTAGGCAGTTCTTGTTTCTTTTGCAGGTGCAAACAATAGTCCAATATTGATTAAACCAGCAATTCCGACTAATGCATAAACAATGCGCGAAAGGATGGCGTCTTGGCCTCCAAATAAGGCAGCAACAAGATCAAATTGGAAGAAACCGACTAATCCCCAGTTAACCGCTCCAATAATAGTTAAGACAAGTGCAATTTTTTGAACAATACTCATTTTGATTATCCCCTTTTCTTAAATATTTTGTAATCATTTGGTATATTCACTTAATTCGAGATAGTTAAACCTTTTTGTATAAAAAAAATATATGTTTTGTATAATTATATTGTAATCAAAGGGGAGTTTTCAAAAATGGCCATTCTTCTTTTTCAAGCTGCATGGCATATTCGATGTTTTCGGATTGTGACATGAGAGCGTAATGGAGGAAGAGGATGTTCTGCTTATCAATGATATCGAACTGTGCTGAGTGGCTTGAGAGTATAGTCACTTTTTCTATGCCCTTATAAAGAAAATGGAAAATCAGGCGGTTCTTTTTGAATTTTTCAAGCGGCCGCTCCCAATTAACGACCTCAGGTTCACCGGTTTCCTTTGATAACTCAGCATAGCTGCGTTCGACTCCTTTTAGTTGGTCGAACTGACAGGTAATGAATTCGAAGGGAATCTGATAGTGACGGTGGTAGCTTATTTTTAAATCCTCAAGGAAATAGGCCAGAGCGGACTCATAATCCACTTCCATGGATTCCTCATCAAGGAATGTGAAGAGCTTTCCGATAAAGATATCAGAATACATATGAGAAAGGATCGTAGCTTTTGCACTTTGAAGCTCAATAAACTCTACAGCAGCTGTTTCCTTATCCTCGACCTCAAACTCCATCTGGAATAAACGGAAGCGCTTTAATTGGCGGGTAGTTAAAGGAATAATCATAAACAAAGAAATCCAGACCAATAGATAGAAGAATCCCTGGAATAGGAGCCGGTTCACCTGTGATGAAACAATCGGCTTGATGATATACTCCGTCCACCAGGTTGGAGGGACGGCTGGGTCAGCCTGGAGTGGAGCAGGATCTAAGAAAAACAACTGGGCAAGGGTCCACCCGATGATGATGAAAATCCCAGAATAATAAATGAGCGATAAAACTTGAGGCAGAAATTCTTTGCAAAAAAAGACAAGCTGACTCATACCTTTTAGAATCTTGTTCACTAGCGGTCACCTCTTTGTTATAGAAACAAAATTAACCACTAAATAGGTATGCGCCAACATGCTCTTTTATGACAGATGATTGGTTTTTCCGGCAAATTTAATCGATGTTTGATAGCCCGCTGTTTCAATATTAGCTAAACGGGCAGATGGCTCTGCCACTTGAATGGCAGCCATACCGTTCTCTCTCCTTGCAGTGACAGAGGAAACGGTAATATTCTTAACCTTAGGACCAATGTCGATGGCAATGGGTGCTGAATCAGTAAAGATTAGCCCTTCAAGCTGAATATGGTCAGAATGCTGAGGCCCCCCGAAGATTTTTATGTCGGCGGAAGCCGTCTTGAAATGTCGGGAAGAAGCATGTCGGATCGTAATCGACCTCGATTTATATTGAATCGCGGCCATCGGTTCACCCTTGTAATCGTATTCAGAATCGCCAATCATCGTAAAATGATTCATGACGACATTTTGATAAGCCGATACAACCAGGCAACGGGGCGCTGAGTCTTTGTATAAGTCTGTAAAGACAGGTGCCATCGATACGAGATTTACCGCACTGATGTTAAAGGCTGACAGAGAATCCGGGTCGGTTTGCAGATGATGGCCGATATGGCGGAAATTAAAGGAGCGATTATCATGGACCGACAAATGCCCGTATATATGGACGTTGCTAGCAGCAGAAGCTGTCGCATGTGCTTTTATTTCGATGCCGCCGAAGCAATGGCTGGAGGAATTATGAATGAGCCATACATCATTCGACCCGTCATCAATCTCAAAGCCGTTTGAATTCGAAAAGCCCTCCGCATGGGCCCTGCCGCTCGGGAAGCACATATGGCTGTTCGTAATCAGCAGATGGCTGCTGTGATGGGTTGTCACACCGTCATCCCCGAAGCCATAGCCTGTTACATGGTCGACCCAAATATATCGGCTTGCCCCGCGCGACCATGTACCGTCACCGAGATATGTATAAAAGCTGGAGGAAAGATCAAACCCATGCAGTCCGGCATTCACAGCCTCCACATCCTTTACCCAGCCGTAGGTGACATGCGCATAGGTCAGGCAGCTGGAGCGATTATTCCCTGCACTTGTTCTCTGCCCGGCAGGAATCCGGCCTGAATTCCAATCAAGCGTAAGAGCTTGCACGAGAATATGGTGATTACCCCTAATAGGATTAGCATTTCTAAGAAGCGTGCTTGAAACAACCGCATCATCTGATAGCTTCAGAATAGACCTGCCCTTGCCCTCGCCGACAAAGCACGTGAAGGAAGGGAGTTTGACGCCTTTGACGATATACGTTCCTTCAGGGACAAACACCATTCTTCGTCCATGCCCAACTGCCTCCGCAAAAGCCTTCGTACAATCCGTCACCCCGTCGCCGACAGCACCATAATCAACTACATTCACTTGCTTGTTGATTGCTTGATTCAGAACTTCATACTCATCATCAAGCGTATCCTTCCACTGCGGATAAAGAGTCCCTTCCTTAAGGGCAGGGGGATGAGTTAAATCTGGCCCCTTTGTTGTCGTCAAGAAAAGACGCGGAAAAAAATAAGCGAACCGCTTTGTCATGGCAGGAAACGAATGCTTCGGTTCATTTTGGCGAATCGCCTCCTTTAAAACCTGCTCCGTTTCTGACGCCAGATTAGCCATTGTCCGTCCCTTCGGAAGCCATTTCGATAACAAAAGCTCATTCTTCTTCGGATCATGATTCCTCGATAAGCTAAGCATGAAAACCCGTCCTCTCTTTCACACACTTCAAAATAGTCTACCTGCTTTTCTCTTCTTCATTTTATTCCCCTGAAGCAAACAAGCAAACCGTAACACAAATGTAAAGGGTAAGTGAATGCCGTCCCGAAGAAAAAAAGAGTTTAACATGATACAATAAAAGATATGAATATACCAACTAATCCAGAAAGCCAATAGCTAGAAACCAAAAAAGGGTGACACACATGAAAAAAATCATGAAATCTGAACTGTTCAGTTGGATAACCGCCTTAACCATTGCCCTCATATTGGCTCTCGGCGTTCGAGCATTCCTATTTGAACCATTTATCGTAGAAGGCGCCTCCATGGAGCCAACATTAAATAATAATGAAAAACTACTCGTCAATAAGGTAGTAGCCTATACCGGCTCAGTCAACCGGCAAGATATCATCATCATTGACGGGAAAAACCGAGACATCAATTATGTCAAACGCGTCATCGGCCTCCCAGGTGACACAGTAGAAATGACCAATGACCACCTATACATTAACGGCGAAGAAGTAAATGAACCCTACCTCGCCGAAGAAATCGAAAAAGCCCATGCAGTTGACATGAATTACACCGGAGACTTTGGACCCGTCACTATCCCCGACCACCAATACTTCGTCCTCGGTGACAACCGATTAAACAGCATGGACAGCCGCAATGGCCTAGGGTACATTGACAAGGACCAAATTGTCGGTGTAAGTGAATATGTCCTTATGCCAATCAAGGAAGCCCGCAAGACAGAGTGAAGAGGAGCGGGAATGGAAGCAGGAGAAACCCTGCTTCTTTTTTATGGTATAGGGAGGAGGGGGAACTCAGGCAAAGGGATAATGAGGATGGAAGGTAGAGAGGTATGGGAGTAGCCAGGCACCTCCCGTCCAAGGCCCATGCAAGGGGTAGGAAGGGTGGACAAAGGGTGGGAATCGTCAGAGAAAGCCCACCCAATGCCCATGCAAAGGGGATGAAGGGTGGACAAAGGGTGGGCATCGTCAGAGAAAGCCCACCCAATGCCCAGGCAATGGGGGTGAAGGGTGGACAAAGGGTGGGCACACAAAAAACTGGCCCAATCACTTTCCGGGCCAGTATCTTCATTAAATATTCCGCTTATAGGTTTCTTTTGTCAGCACCGGGTATTCAGGAACCGGTTCGTTTAATTTCTGGACATTGAATACTTCTGCATATTTTTCTAAATCGTTGGCAATCTCGTCCTGCATCTGTCTTGTTGGCAGTTCGATGTTATACTTCGTGCCTTCATGTAAAAGGCGAGATTCTGTTTCGAAAAATATATAAAACATATAGTCCCCTCCGCTTAAAAGTATTTTTTTTCTTTATTCCCTTATTAAGGGAGGGGTCAAACGCCGACAGCAGGTTAAATGCCGCCAATACTGTCTAAGGACATATCCAGCTCTTTGAAGTTAACGGCATCTTTGTCTTTCGCTTCAATTCGACCTTCGAACTTCAGCTTGCCATCATCAAGATTATAGATGCTAAAGATAGGATGGCTTTCGGAATCGCGGCCGAATAACTGGATGTGATCATCGCGTAGTGTAATGTATTCAATTTGCTTGTTGTCACGAAGGTTTAGTTTGAGTTTGTCAACCACTTTACCTGTTTTCCAATCTATTTTATAGACTGTTGCGGTTGTTTGCTGTTCCTCATATAAGGTGAGATTTGCATATAAATAGTCTTCATCGTATAGATAAGAGACATCGGAATTTGGCTGGTTTTGCAGTTCGTCAGGCAATTTAAGCTCAGATAGCTTTCCTTTCTTATACTGGAAGACATAAATAGATTTATTTGACGGCTGCGGTTCGGCCTCATCATCATCACTAATTGGACTTTCCTCCGTTTCGAACATCATGATGCTGGACGGCTGGGTGGCATTCCGTTCCATCAAGGAATAGGTTGAGTGATAATTTTCTTGTGTATCTTTGTGTGTGAAAATAACCTCGTCATTTGTGACTTTTTCCTTTTTTAAATCAATGGAATATTGATGGACCTCTGTTACGTAAGGATTAGATTGTTGATTGGCTGTAATGATGCGCATTTCATTGTAATGATATTGAACATCATAAACTTCCATTATATTGATGTTCTTTTGTTTTGGAACATCGATCTTGTAGGAGCTTGCTTTCTCATTCTGTTTGTTCAATCGATCAATGGTGAAGTGGTAGCTTTTTCTCTCACCCCTAATGGACGTGGAATAATCAACCTCTGCATAGATGACGTGGTTATCATCTTCGAATAATGATCCCGTATCATATTTTCCTCTCATGAAGCTTGGGTAGTCTTTTTTTAGTTTCTGGAATTGCTTGCTTCTAAAGCTTAAATCTTCGTAATCCATTTGTTTGAAATAGGGAAGATCTGTTACATAGGATGTTTCATCATCCTTGATGGTCATGGTTTGGTACCTGCTGTTGTACCTGCCGCCAATATTATATGCACCACTGACACTTATATCCTTGATTATCTCCTTGTCTCCGCCTGTTTGTTCAATATAGAATTGGAGCTTGTCATCTTTTGCTAAGGCCGATTGAATATAGTAGATGGAGAAGGTTGCGAGCAGGAAGACAGTCAGAATCGTTAAAGTTAAATATTTTTTCATCTATTACTTCCTCCTATACGGTAACTTTCTTATTTAATAGATAATGGCTGATCCATACAGACAGGGCTCCGGTAACCATACTTGAGGCAATCGTCATGTAGACGACTTCTGATGGATAGAAATAGTCGGCTTTATCGAGCATAATTAAAACTCCGATTGGTGATAAAGTCAGGAATACCGCAAAGGCGATATAAATCAAACCGAGGAATAGCCCCTTCCATCTGAACGAACGTTCCATCAGGATAGCTGCAAATAATACCGTCAGGACGATGAATCCGCCACCATAGTAGAGGATAAATTCTGTGAAGGTACCTGGGATGATGTAATACAAATATATATTATAGCTGGCCATCTGGCTGATGGTCGCTTCTTTTAAATACTCAGCTGGTGTGAGCAATTCCATGAAGCTGCTTTCGATTAGGATGAAGACCATTTGAGCGGCAACCATTGTGAAGATAATGATCATTATAGCGGTTGCTTTGGCAAAATAAACGGAAAGTCGAGCGGTCGGCAGCATAAGAAGGCGATAGATGAACGTATTCTTACCGCTCCAGTCCCGGTACCAAATCAAAAAGATATAAAAGAAGACAGCACCCACACAAAGAGCGATAGGTCCGATAAAATAAATTTTATCACTGAAGCTAAGCATGCTCATATAAGAATAATTGTCTACAATCGATTGAACGCTCTCTCCGTTCATAATGGCCTCGTTCGCACGGCTCATATATTGATTGGATGTTATCCATACTCCAATCATTTGAATGATGAATAGAGCAGCCAAGCCCCCAAATAATACTTTCGCTACCCGTGAAACTTCCAGGTTCACTAGCTTTAAATATCGATTCATTGTATATACACCTCTCTCAGTACATCCACGACGGATTTCCCTTCCTTGATCCGCATGTCCTCTGCGTTAAACTCCTTATAGACGGTGCCATGGTTTAATACGACTACTTTATCAATTAAGTGTTCTATATCATTGATTTCATGAGTTGTGATGATGACGCCTCGGTCTTCAATTAAATGACTCGTGAATACATTGGCAATTTGTTCTCGGCTGAAGATATCAATTCCGGAGAACGGTTCATCCATGAGGACATAGTCTGTATCCTGAGCAAGACCTAATAGGAGATTAACCTTGGCTGTATTTCCTTTTGAAAGGGTGGAAATACGGTGTTCCTCGTTTAACTTAAAGAATTGAAGCAATTCATCAGCACGGTCTTGGTTCCAGCTTTCATAGAAATCAGTCATGAAATCCATTGCCTGTTTTATCGTAAAGCCTGGAAGCATGGTTAATGCATCCGGAATGAAAGTTAATTTCTCATAGGTGCTTTTCTTTCGGTGTTCTCCATCAATGAGGATTTCGCCGCCATTGACGGGTGTAAGTCCAAGGATGGCTTTCATGATGGTCGTCTTTCCGACGCCGTTAATGCCGATCAGGCAGGTGATTTCACCTTTATTCGCCGTGAAGCTTACATCGTCCAATACACGTTTCCTGCCGAACTTTTTTGTTACGTTCTTTACCTGCAGCATAGTTCTCCTCCTTATTTCTCTTCGGTAAGATAATTCTTTTTCACAATATCAACCAATTCGTCAACTGGTACTTGAATGGGCTTGACGGCTAGGATGAAGGCATCGACTGCCTCTTGAATCAATTCCTCGCGGACGCCGTTTAAGATCTTTTCATCTGTCGTAACACGGCTTGGGAAATTGCGCTCTGTATAAATCAATCCTTGTTCCTCCATTTCCTTATAGGCTTTTTGTGCGGTATTCGGGTTGATTTTCAATAAACCGGCCAGTTCACGGCGAGATGGGATTTCCTGTCCTCCTGCCAATTCTCCAGTCGCAATTCGTTCCTTGAAGTAACGGACAACCTGTAAGTAAACGGGATCGCGGTTATTAATGAGGAATGACATCCATTCACCTCCTAATTCTTGGTGTGTGTACTATATGGTTCATACACTCCTTAAGGTGTACTATACTGGTAATACACCATAGATGTCAATAACTTCTATGAAAATAATGCTTATTTTTTAATTGAAAGAGGGAAAAAGTAGGATGACACCGGTATAGACACTAAGCCAAGGAGATGGTGCATATGCAGAATACAGGGCTTGTTTTGGAGGGGGGCGGAATGCGAGGAGCTTTCACTGCGGGTGTCCTGAGGTATTTGATGGAGGAGGATATCTATATCCCGTATACCATTGGAGTTTCAGCAGGGGCATGTAATGGCAGCTCCTATATTGCCCGCCAAATGAATCGGAATCATCAGGTGATCATTGAATACAGTCGACATCCTGAATACATCTCCTTTAAGCGCTTTTTGCGAAATAGGGAATTGTTTGGAATGGATTTAATTTTTGACAAAATGCCAAATGAGCTAATTCCTTTTGATATGGAAACATTCTGCAGCTCAAAGGAAGGCTTTGTCGTTGGAACGACCGATTGTGAGACTGGCGAAGCTGTTTATTTTGATAAACAATCATATAGTAAGGATATGCTTACCATACTAAGGGCTTCCAGCTCCTTGCCGTTGTTTGCACCGGAGGTATCCTTTAATGGACGATATCTCCTTGATGGGGGTGTGACCGATCCTATTCCCATTAAGAAATCGGTGAAAGACGGAAACACGAAAAACATTGTTGTATTAACGAAGAATAAAGGATATAGAGAGGCACCATCAAATTGGAATTGGCTTGCCTCAAGGAAATATGGGAAATATGCGGGACTGTTGAAAGCAATGAAAAACCATCATATCGTCTATAATGACACGATAAAGTATCTTAAGGAGGAAGAGGAGAAGGGGAACGTTGTTATTATCCAGCCAATACGGAGGCTTGATGTTTCCACCATCGGACGGAATCCGCAAAAGCTTGAGAATCTGTATGAGGAAGGCTACCGGGAAGCAAAGAAAGCATATGGAAAATTGAAGGAGTTATTATGAGATAAAAAGGGGGAGGAATAGACCCTGAACTGAACCCCGAATAGTGGACACTTTAAAAAAAGTGGACCCTATTCGGGGTTTTCCTATTCTCTTTCCGGAAAACTCCCGTTATACTAACATTACGATTTTTAGAACGGAGTATTTTTCATGAGTAAGATTATCTTTAATGAACACCAACAAAGACTACTAGAAGCTAATCCAAACGTTAAAGCCGTGACAGACCGCGCGATTCAGTATACCCCTGACTTCAAACTGCAGGCGGTTAAACAAAACCAATCTGGGAAAGGCCCAGCGGAAATATTCCGAGAAGCAGGTTTCGATTTAGAGGTGATTGGCATTAAAAAAGCCCAAAGCGCCCTGGCTCGTTGGCGCAGAACCTTCCAAACATACGGAGAAAATGGCTTTTTAGAGGAACGCCGAGGAAAAGCGAGTAAGGGACGCCCCAAGAAAGAGAATGCCTCTGCCGAGAAGAAATTGGCCCAAGCAGAAGCCCGCATTCGCCTCTTAGAGGCGGAATTGACCTTACTAAAAAAGCTAGACGAGTTGGAAAGGCAGGCGAAGAAGAATCGTCGTTAAAAGCCCGAGAGAAATACCAAGTCATTAATGAGACGATTCGGCTTTATCAATTGAAGAACATGGTCCGTTATTTATGTGAAGTGGCCCAAGTGAGTCCAAGCGGCTATTATAAATGGCTTCAGAATGCGGAAAAACAAGCTATCCGGGAGGAGTCTGATTATCAGGATTATGTCTTTCTAAAAGAGATTTATGATGAGGCCCAAGGGAAAATCGGTTATCGCGGCTTATATATGGAAGTCACCGAGAAAGCCGGTCAGCCAATGAACCACAAGAAAATCCTTCGATTGATGCGCAAGTTTCACTTTTTTGCCAAGGTACGGAGAGCGAACCCATACCGTACGATGGCCAAGGCAACAGAGGTTCACCGTCAGGTACCCAACCATTTGAACCGCCAGTTTGACCAACAGGAACCAGGGAAAGTCTTCTTGACCGACATCACCTACCTGCAAATCCGCGGTGGGAAGACGGCTTATTTGTCTTGCGTGAAAGATGTGGCGACACGAGAGATCGTCGCCTATGAACTCTCGACAAGCCTACGGATGGAGATAGTCTACCGAACATTAACCAAGTTAGAAAGTTGTTATGGGAATCAATTACATCCAGAAGCAATGATTCATTCGGATCAAGGGTTTCATTACACGCATCCTGAATATCAATCTCGCGTGAAAGAGATGGGGCTCTTACAGTCCATGTCACGAAGGGGAAACTGCCTGGACAACGCCCCAATGGAATCCTTCTTTGGACATATGAAGGACGAAGTTCCTTATAAGGAGGCAAACAGTTTGGCAGAACTAAAATATATGATTGATGATTATATGGATTACTATAACAATACGAGAAAGCAATGGACATTAAAAAAGATGACTCCGGCAGCTTACCGAAGTCATCTCATCGCCGCATAAACACGGCACATCCCTTTTTATTAAACTGTCTACTTTATAGGGTGCAGTTCACCCATCTATTCCCACCCCTTTTTTAGGCAATAATCAGACGACTAGCTCTGACTGCAAATAATGCCAAATCAAATTGGCCGTATGTTCAATGGAACTGATATGTGTGCGCTCAAACGCATGAGAGGCGTCAATCCCCGGTCCGATTAATCCATGAACGATATCATACCCGGCCCGGATGGCAGCGGAGGCATCAGATCCATAAAAAGGATATATATCAACACGGTAATCAATATCATGCTCCTGGGCTAATTTGACAAGATGCTGGCGCAGGCCATAATGATAAGGACCGCTTGAATCCTTCGCGCAGATGGATACACTATACTCGTCCGTTGTTTGGCCGTCTCCAATTGCGCCCATATCCACAGCTAAATACTCAACAGTTTCGTCCGGAATATTAGAGTTTCCGCCATAGCCGATTTCTTCATTATTGGAAATAAGGAAATGGGTAGTGTATGGAAGGGTGATGTTTTGTTCCTTCAGTTGTTTTATCAAGTAGAGTAGGATGCCGACACTCGCTTTGTCATCCAGATGCCTTGACTTTAAGAAGCCGTCCCCAGCAAGCTCTGCCCGAGGCTCAAATGAGACAAAATCACCGACCTCAATACCGAGTGCTTGCGTATCTGATTTTGATTTGGTGACCGCATCAATCCGAACTTCCATATGGTCATCGTCGCGTTTCACTTCACCCATTTTCTGATAAACGTGGACAGAGGTTTGGTTTAGTAAAATCGTTCCTGTGTACACATTACCGTCTGCTGTATGAATCTTGCAGTATTCTCCCTCACAGGCATTCCAGCGAAAGCCGCCGATCATCGTCAGCTTTAAACGCCCGCTTGGTTTGATTTCCTTGACCATTGCTCCCAAAGTATCCACATGGGCTGTCAGGAAGCGGTGTTTAGAATCATCTTGGCCTTTAATTGTCGCAAGCAAGGCCCCTTTATTCGTCCGTTTGTTTCCAATTCCGCATGTATTCAGAAAGTTCTCTGTATAACGAATGGCCTCTTCCGTATAGCCAGTCGGGCTTGGAATGGAAACCAAATCTTTTATGTAGCCGTATATCTCTTGACCGTCTGCTTTCATTTGTAGACACTCCTCTTATTAGTGAATAGCTCTATTATATACCTCCGTGGAAAAAGGGTACAATAGATGAGAAATTTCTTGCCTTTTTTAGGATATCCATGTAAATTATAGTTAAATGAATATTCGAACAAATCTTATCGCGAGAGACGGAGGGACGGGCCCGATGATGTCTCAGCAACCGCCGATGCATTCGGAAAGGTGCTAAATCCTGCAAGGCATATGCATATTTATGTGCCTCGAGAGATAAGAAGGAGAGTAAAGCTCGATAAGTCTTCTTCTTGGAAGGCTTTTTTATTTTTTATTTGGGAGGGGCAGAACAATGACCGCATGGAAGATTGAAACAGTATTAGCCCAAATCGGCAATCGAAGTGAAACACAAACAGGTACGGTGAACACGCCCGTTTATTTCTCGACCGCATACAGGCATGAGGGGATTGGACAATCAACAGGCTATGACTATACTAGGACAGGAAATCCGACCCGAGAGGTTTTGGAAAAGGCCATCGCGGCCCTTGAAGGCGGTGAGCAAGGCTTTGCCTATAGTTCTGGCATGGCAGCCATCCATGCTTTGCTCACATTATTCGAACCGGGTGATGAGATCCTTGTTTCAGCTGATTTATATGGTGGTACATATCGTTTATTCGAAAAAACCTGGAAGAAATACGGCATCACTTTTGTTCAATGCCAGTCCTATAGAGATTTTGCTGAATCCATTTCAAGTCAGACAAAAGCCTTTTTTATTGAAACACCGACAAACCCTTTAATGCAGGAAATCGATATCCGGGCAATTGCTGATTTAAGTCAAGAGAATAACCTCCTTTTGATTGTTGATAATACCTTTTACACACCAATCTTGCAGCGTCCGCTTGAACTCGGTGCTGATATTGTTGTTCACAGTGCGACAAAATATATTGCCGGTCATAATGATGTTCTTGCTGGCCTCATTGCTGCAAAGGGAGAGGATGTCTGCCAAAAGCTTGATGAATATCAAAATGCAACAGGGGCTATCCTTTCGCCATTTGATTCCTGGCTTGTCATGAGAGGAATGAAGACATTGAGCCTTCGCATGAAGCAGCATGAGGAGAACGCTGGGAAAATCGCGGCTTTCTTACAGGAGCGGGAGGAGGTCATCGATGTCCTCTATCCGGGAAAAGGCGGCATGATTTCGTTTAGGCTTCAATCTGAGAAATGGGTCAATCACTTCCTGAAAAGCCTTGGTGTCATCACCTTCGCAGAGAGTCTTGGAGGGGTTGAAAGCCTTATGACCTACCCGGCTACACAAACGCATGCCGATATCCCGGAGGAGGTCCGCATAGCAGGTGGTGTTTGTAACCGGCTGCTCCGCTTCTCCGTTGGTATCGAACATGCTGATGATTTAATTGCCGACCTGAAGAACGCCTTTGAAGCGGTTAGCAGCAAACAAGTGCAAGCATAATATCCGTTCAGCCAGTCCATTTTGCAGGGCTGGCTTTTCTTATGGAGTAATGATGGTGATTTTAGGAAAATGTAAGAGATAAGCAGCTTAAAGCTGGCAAGAAGGAAAAAACGGGTGAAGAAGCGGAAATCTTCTGTCTTAAATGGTAGAATAGCTGTAAAATTATTTGTAAAGACATCTCGCATGATTTTT
The DNA here is from genome assembly GCF_054950035.1 of Gracilibacillus sp. Marseille-QA3620. Lineage (NCBI taxonomy): Bacteria > Bacillati > Bacillota > Bacilli > Caryophanales > Bacillaceae > Gracilibacillus > Gracilibacillus sp. Marseille-QA3620. The sequence goes on along the minus strand of NZ_CM143102.1, from coordinate 2,945,297 downwards.
TGTTATGCTGATGACAGTCCAACCATAAATTCAGAGGAGTGATTCGGTTGAAGGCGCTGATTAATATCGATTATACATACGACTTTGTGGCAGATGAGGGAAGATTGACCTGCGGTGAGCCAGGGCAGCGAATTGAGGATTATATTGTTTCATTGACAGAAGAATTCATTAAACGGAAGGATTATGTCGTATTTGCCATTGATGTGCATGAAGAGAATGATCCTTACCACCCGGAAACGAAATTGTTCCCGCCCCATAATATCCGTTTCACTGCTGGCAGAGATTTATTTGGAAATCTGCAAAATGTGTATAATAGGAACAAGGACGAAGACCATGTCCTTTGGATTGACAAGACGCGTTATTCTGCTTTCGCCGGCACGGACCTTGATATCAAGCTTCGTGAGCGGGGAATCACCGAGCTTCATTTAGTCGGGGTTTGTACAGATATTTGTGTCCTCCATACAGCGGTGGATGCTTACAATAAAGGCTACAAGATCATCGTCCATAAAGATGGAGTGGCAAGCTTCAATGAGGCCGGCCATCAATGGGCTCTTGGCCATTTTGAACAAACACTTGGAGCAGATGTTTTATAAATTAAGGAGGAAGCTTGATGAAACACTATCAAGATGACAGCTTTGCGTTACATACAGATCTATACCAAATTAATATGATGGAAACATACTTCCGGGATGGCATCCATAACAGAAAAGCCGTCTTTGACGTTTACTTTAGACGTAACCCATTTGGGAACGGCTATGCCGTTTTTGCAGGACTTGAGCGTGTCATTACGTATATTAAAGAGCTGCGTTTTACAGACACTGATATTGAATATTTACGTAATGAAGTAGGTTATGCTGATGACTTCCTGTCCTACCTTAAGGAACTAAAATTTACAGGAACAATTAGAAGCATGAAGGAAGGGGAGCTCGTATTTGAGAATGAGCCTCTTATGCGTATTGAAGCCCCGCTAGCTCAGGCACAGCTTGTTGAGACGGCTATCCTCAATGTCGTCAACTACCAGACATTGATTGCAACAAAGGCCTCAAGGCTCACCATGGTAGCCGATGGCGATCCATTATTTGAGTTTGGGACAAGAAGAGCTCAGGAAACCGAAGCGGCCATTTGGGGGACACGCGCGGCCTTTATCGGCGGATTCCAAGCGACAAGCAATGTCCGCGCAGGTAAATTATTCGGCATACCAGTCGTAGGAACGCATGCCCATGCCCTTGTCCAAACCTATCGTGACGAATACACAGCCTTCAAGAAATACGCGGAATCCCATTATGACTGCACCTTCCTCGTCGACACCTATGACACATTACGCTCAGGTGTACCGACAGCCATCAAGGTTGCCAAGGAAATGGGTGACAAGATTAAATTCAAAGCCATCCGCCTAGACAGCGGCGACTTAGCTTACCTATCTAAAAAAGCAAGAATCATGCTGGATGAAGCCGGCTATACCGACACGATGATCACCGCCTCTAATGACCTGGATGAAGTAACTATTCTCAACCTGAAAGCCCAAGGTGCCAAAATTGACATGTGGGGTGTCGGTACAAAGCTCATCACTGCTTATGACCAGCCGGCATTAGGTGCTGTTTACAAAATGGTCAGCATTGAAGATGATAACGGAAGAATGGCTGACACCATCAAAATCAGCGGAAACCCTGAAAAAGTTACAACACCAGGGATGAAAAACGTTTACCGTATCATCAACCGTGAAACCAAAAAATCCGAGGGGGACTACATCACCCTAGACGGCGAAAACCCGCAGGAAGAAAAAATATTGACTATGTTCCATCCAGTGCACACCTTCATCTGCAAGGAAGTCACCGACTTCGAAGCCGTGCCGCTGCATGAAACTATTTTCGAAAACGGCGAACTGAAATATAAAACACCAGAGCTCACTGATATCCAGAAATTTGCCCATGATAACCTCTCCTTGCTATGGGATGAATACAAACGTTTCTTGAATCCGGAGAAATACCCGGTTGACCTCAGTCCAAAATGCTGGGAAAACAAGCGTGTCCTTATTCAGGAAGTACAGGATCAGGTTAGACGGAACCGAGAGATTGTTAAGAACTGGAAGGATGAATAACGGGATAAATATCTCAGAATTTAAACAGGCGGAATAACCGCCTGTTTTTTTTTACAAATTTATAAATGATATTTAGTCGGTAATACAATCCGGTAAAATCCACAATAAAACTCTTTTACTAAAATTTTACTAAAATTTTATTGACAGTATAATCTTGGAAAAGCTAGAATTGAATTGTAAACGCTGTCATTAAAAAGGGGGATACATACGTGAAAAAATTTAAGCTGTTAGGTTTTGTATTAATTCTTAGTTTAGTATTAAGTGCTTGCAGTAGCAGCAGTTCCTCTGATTCAAAGGATGGGAAGAAAGAAATCACCGCATGGGCTTGGAATATCAATGTACCAGTCTTGGAGAAAGCGGCAGAAGAATTTGAGAAGGAAAATCCGGATTTCAAATTGAATGTTGTAGAACTTGGACGTGAAGATGTTTATTCAAAATTAACGACTGGACTTCAGGCTGGCGGTAAAGGGCTACCTGATATAGTTCTGGTGGAGGATGATCGTATTCAAGGATATTTTGAATCTTTCCCAGATGCATTCATGAATGTTTCTGAAAGCGGATTCGAAGAGCATGCCGATAAATTTGCCAGTTTCAAAATTGATTTATTAACACAGGAAGACGGAAGTGTATACGGGTTCCCATTTGATGCTGGCCCGACCGGTGTCTTCTATCGAACAGATTTCTTTGAAGTAGCTGGCGTTAATCCGGATGATATCGAAACATGGGATGATTTCGTTGAAGCAGGTAAAACAATCAAAGACAAAGTCGGTGTAGATATGATTGGGCTGGACTTAAATGGCGACGATGGTTTATACCGAATGATTATGAACCAGCAAGGATCTTTGTACTTCGATGATAAAGGGGAGATTGATTTCCTGTCTGATGCATCAAAAAATGCAATGGATGTCTTGAAGAAAATCAATGATGCTGACCTTATCAAGAATACAGTAGGCTGGGATGCCTGGATTAGTGCAATGGCCAATGGTGATGTGGCTACAGCTCCATCAGGTGCATGGTTATCTGGATCTCTTACACAGCAGGCAGTGGATTCTTCCGGTAAATGGGGTGTCTTCCAATTGCCATCTGTTGAAGAAGGCGGAAATAGAGCAGCAAACCTTGGAGGAAGTAACTACGTTATTCTTGATAGCAGTGAGAATAAAGATGAAGCATACAAATTCATGGAGTATTTCGCCACATCTGATGAGGCCCAATTAGATGCAATGGCAGGTGGATTGTTCCCATCTCTAAACACGATTTATGATAATGAGGTATTTACCGCAGAGGATGAATATTTCTCTAACCAGACAATTTGGCAGCTATTTGCTGATGAAATGAATGACATCCCTTCTGTCAACTATACAAGCAATTACACCCTTGCTCAGGATGAGGCAGAAAAAGCCCAATCTGAAATTTTTAACGGCGGGAAAATTGATAAGGCATTAGAAAAAGCTAAGAGCAGGTTGGAAAACCGTATAGGCAAGTAGTCAAAAAGAGGGGGTTGAATGGAAACATTCAACCCTTTGTTTAAGAAGGGGAAGATTGTATGAATAAACAAAAACTATTTCCGTACTTATTTATAGCTCCAGCAGCTGTTTTATTTGCCATATTCACTATTTATCCGATTGTATCTTCCTTTATCCTAAGCTTCCAAACTTCTGAACGGGGACAATATGTCTTTACTGGATTCGATAACTATAGGCGCCTCTTGGAGGATGCGATTTTTTGGAAAGCGTTAGGAAATACGTTCATTATCTTTGTTGTTCAGGTACCAATCATGTTAATACTTGCGCTTGTCTTGGCCACTTTATTAAATAACCAATTATTGAAGCTTAAAGGGTTCTTCCGGGTATCGTTCTTCCTTCCGGCGGTGACCTCGTTAGTTGCTTATTCCATCCTATTTTCAATTATGCTTCAAGAAGAGGGGATCTTTAACACTTTGCTTGGTTATTTCGGAATTGACCAAATAGGCTGGTTATCCAATCCATTCTGGGCTAAAGTCTCGATTATTCTTGCTATGACTTGGCGGTGGACCGGTTATAATATGGTCATTTTTCTGGCAGCCTTGCAAAATGTCCCTGAGGAAATGTATGAGGCGGCCTCCATTGATGGAGCAGGCAGAATCCGTAAATTCTTTTCGATAACCGTTCCATCTCTTAAGCCGGTGATTTTGTTTGCGGCAATTCTGTCTACAATCGGTACGCTGCAATTATTCGATGAGCCTTATAATCTGACAAAAGGCGGACCAGCAGATGCCACAATGTCATTAGGGCTATATATTTACCAAAACGGCTTTAACTATTTTGATTTCGGCTATGCGTCAGCTATTGCTTATGCAGTCGTAGTGCTAGTTGCGGTATTGACCTTTATTCAGTTTAAGGTTACGGGAGATGATTAATATGGCGAAAGTAGAATCCTATAAACAAGTGATAAATAAATCAGTGAGAAAAAATCGTCAAGGATTAGGTAAAAAGATTGGGATGTATACAATTCTTGCTATATTCACAGTAATTTCGATCTTTCCGTTTTATTGGATGATTATTGGGGCAACCAATCATTCAAGCAAAATGTTCTCTAAGACGCCGACATTAATGCCTGGCAATGAATTCATGACCAATTTCTCCAATTTAAATGAATCAATTGATATTGTCAGAGTCATGACCAATTCCTTAATCGTGTCAGGAGTCTATGTGATTGTTGCGTTATTTGTTTGTTCAACAGCAGCTTATGTTATCGCCAAATATCAATTCAGGGGACGTAATTTGATTTTCACATTGTTCTTAATGTCCATGATGATTCCATATCAGGCTACTTTAATCCCTTTATTTAGAATGATGACGAATCTCGATTTGCTCAATACTTATGCAGCTTTGATTTTACCAACCGTATGCTATCCATTTGCTATCTTTTTGATGAGGCAGAATTTCTTGGCTTTCCCAACAGAGTTAATTGAGGCTGCGAGGATAGATGGGGCAGGAGAGACGAAGATTTTCTTCCGTATTGTTTTGCCTTCGATGAAACCAGCATTGGCAGCAACGGCTATCTTCTTGTTTATGGCCCAATGGAATAACTTCATGTGGCCGCTCGTTGCGACAACATCAAGTGATATGTATACATTTCCGGTGGCCTTATCCAGTTTGATTGGTTTGTCTATTATTGATTACGGTCAAGTAATGACAGGTGTAACATTGGCAACGGTGCCAATCATCATCTTCTTCCTTGCCCTCCAAAAACATTTCATTTCCGGCATGCTTGGCAGTGCTGTGAAATAAGGGGGACGTGACTATGCTGAAAACTGAAGGGAATCAATTTATGTTAGACGGGAAGCCGGTCCAAATTCTCTCAGGAGCCATCCATTATTTCAGAGTGGTGCCTGAGCATTGGAAAGACCGTCTATTAAAGCTGAAAGCCTGTGGACTAAATACGGTTGAGACCTATCTTCCATGGAATCTGCATGAGCCAAAGAAAGGAGAGTTTCACTTCTCCGGCTTGGCTGATGTGGAAGCCTTTGTGGAATTAGCAGGGAGACTTGGTCTGTACGTCATCCTTAGACCGTCTCCTTATATTTGTGCGGAATGGGAATTTGGCGGATTGCCAGCTTGGCTCCTCAAGGATAAAAATATGGAACTACGCTGTTCGAATGAAGAATTTATGAAGCATGTCAGTGATTATTACGATGAGCTGATTCCAAGGCTGGCTAAATATCAATATTCCCTTGGCGGTCAGGTGATTGCCTTTCAAATTGAAAATGAATATGGTGCTTACGGTAATGACAAGCAATACTTATCGTTTTTGAAGCATGCATTAATGGACAGGGGAATCACGAGCCTGTTATTTACGTCAGATGGTCCTGAGATGATTGAGGCAGGATCCTTGCCTGATGTATTAACAACGGTGAACTTTGGATCGAAGCCAACCGAAGCGTTTGAGAAAGTAGAGAATTTTAAGGCTGATCATCCAAAGATGTGCATGGAATTCTGGATTGGCTGGTTTGACCATTGGGGTGGTGAACATCATACCCGATCAGGGACGGATGTCGCCGAGACATTAAGGCAGATGTTAGAGAGCGGGGCATCAATCAATTTCTATATGTTCCATGGAGGAACAAATTTCGGCTGCATGAACGGGGCCAATCATTATGAAGAATATACACCGACAATCACAAGTTATGATTATGATGCCCTGCTGACGGAATCGGGAGAAATTACGGAGAAATACCGTCTTGTTCAGCAAGTGATTAAGGATTATGCAGAAGTGCCTGATGTAAAGATAGACCAACCGCCCGCTCATGGGTATGGGCAAGTAACGATGGAGGAAGTATGCAGTTTATTTGATACTTTGGAAGCCGTTTATGAAAAGAAGATTCACTCTCATCCATTATCGATGGAGCAATTGGGCCAGAACTATGGATTAACTGTGTATAAGACCATCTTGCCTTTTAATGGAACCTTCGAAATGGATACGGCTCCGATTCGAGACCGTGCCTATATTTATTTGAATGGCAAGTTAACGAATATCATCTATCGTAATGACAAAGAAAAGACTATTCAATTGATGGCAAATCAAGAGGAAAATGTGCTTGAAATCGTTGTCGAGAATATGGGACGTGTCAATTATGGCAAGCATTTGAAGGATTCAAAGGGGATTATTTCCCCATTGTGGATTAACAATCAATTTGTCTCTGATTGGGAGATATATTCGATTGAACTTGACGATATGTCTTTGAACGGGGCAGGATGCACTGAAACTCGCTATCCGAAATTTTACCGTGGACTGCTGCAAGCTGATGTATGCAGGGATACGTTCATTTCTATGGAAGGCTGGAAGAAAGGATATGTGTTCATAAATGGATTCAATTTAGGACGCTATTGGGAAGAAGGCCCGCAAAAGACATTGTATGTACCTGGTCCTTGTTTGAAAGAAGGGGAAAATGAGATTATCATTCTCGAGCTTGAAGGTACAGAAACAGAGGTAATTACCTTGAAGGAACAAGCTAATTTGGGTTAGGAGGCGGGTAAGGAATGTACATACAAGTAACCAATAACGGCACTCAGTTCCATCTTTCTAACGGCAAGCTCAGCTATCTATTCCATGTTATGAAAAATGGGCATCTTGGTCATTTGTACTATGGGAAATCGATACGAGGGCGTGAAGATTTTTCGCGGCTTCAGGCTTATCAAGTCCCAACTGGCAACAGTACACATCTAGAAGATGATTCTGCTTTCTCGATTGAATCCTTTAGACAGGAATTCCCTTGCTATGGGAAGGGAGATTTCCGCGATCCAGCTCTCAGCTTGCGTAAGCCTGATGGTAGTCATACGGTGAATTTCGTCTATAAGAAGTATGAGATTATATCCGGGAAACCAACTATTCCTGGAATGCCAGCGACATATGCCGGAGATGAAGAGGCAAGTACGCTTCAAGTCATACTTGAGGAGAAGCATCTTCGGCTTGAGCTTATTTTGAATTACACGATTTTTCACAAGCTGCCAGTTATTACTCGTTCAGCATCGCTGAAAAATTACGGCAGTGACCGAATCTATATTGAAAAACTCATGAGTGCTTCTGTTGATTTTCCAGATAAGGATTTTAACCTAGTTCATCTTGCTGGAGCATGGACAAGAGAGTGTCAGATTAAAACGCGCAAGCTTGAATCAGGCATTCAATCAATAGCAAGCACACGAGGGGCGAGTTCCCATCACCATAATCCGTTTCTAGCATTGAAACGACCTCACGTGACTGAGCATACGGGAGAGGTATTTGGATTTAATTTTGTTTACAGCAGTAATTTTCTTGCTCAGGCAGAAGTGGACCATTATGAAAATACCCGCGTATTACTCGGCATCAATCCGTTCCGATTTGAATGGCGTCTTGAGCCGAAGGAACTCTTTCACTCCCCTGAAGCGGTCATGGTCTATTCCAAACACGGAATGAATGGAATGAGCCAGACGTTTCATGACCTATACAGAAATCATCTAATCCCCAAACGCTGGCGCAAGGAAATTCGCCCTATTCTCATTAACAATTGGGAAGCAACCTATTTTGATTTCAATGAAGAAAAACTTCTGTCGATTGCAGATAAAGCGAAGAATCTGGGCATTGAATTATTTGTCCTTGATGATGGCTGGTTCGGCAATAGAAATAATGACACCTCGTCACTTGGAGATTGGACAGTTGATAAGGAAAAATTGCCAGGCGGGCTCAAGCGTTTGGCTGATGAGGTAAGAATGCTCGGATTGAAATTTGGTCTTTGGTTTGAGCCGGAAATGGTCAGCCCGAAAAGCCATTTGTTTGAGGCACATCCGGATTGGGCAATTGGAACACCAGGAGATCAGCCGACGTTGAGCCGGAATCAACGGGTGCTTGACTTTTCCAGAGATGAAGTCGTCGAATATATATACTCTCAAATGGCTCAAGTCATTCGAGATACGGAATTATCTTATATTAAATGGGATATGAATCGGTATATTACCGAAGCATATTCTGCCGGGCTTGCGGCAGACTGCCAAGATGAATTCTTCCATCGTTATATATTAGGTGTCTACAAGCTTTATGATCGATTGACAAGCGAATTTCCATCTATCTTGTTTGAATCATGTGCTGGAGGAGGCGGCAGGGTGGACCCAGGGTTGCTTTATTATGCACCACAAGCGTGGATCAGCGATAATACGGATGCGGTTGAACGGTTAAAGATTCAATACGGAACATCATTGACCTATCCAATCTATAGTATGGGCTCTCATGTTTCTGCTGTTCCAAATCATCAGACATTGCGTGATACGAGTCTTTCCATGCGTGCTGACGTTGCCTATTTTGGCACCTTTGGATATGAATTGGATCCCAATCGGCTAACAGATGAGGAACAGAAAGAGATCATCTCTCAGGTTGAGTTATACAAGCAGCATCGATTATTGATTCGAGATGGAGACTTTTATCGGTTGAAAAGCCCGTTCGAGACAAATGAAACGGCCTGGATGATTGTAAGTAAAGATAAAAGCGAGGCTTTAGTCGGTTTTTATCAAATTCGGGCAATACCTAATTGGAAAAGGATGCAGAACCTTCGTCTAGCCGGGTTGAAGAAAGATTATGAATATATGATACAGGGACAAGCTTTTTATGGTGATGAATTAATGGCGATTGGTCTTCCACTTCCGGAAGAGTTCAATGGAGTCAACCGTTTAACAGCAAAAAGAGGCGGAGATTACCAGTCCCAACTATTTTATGTGCAGCAGAAAAGAGAAATGGGAGGTTAATTGGCATGTACTTAGGAGTTGACTATTATCCAGAGCATTGGGATTTTGTTTCAATAGATACTGATTTACAGCGTATGAAAGAGATGGGTGTAAACATTATCCGGATTGGTGAGTTTGCATGGCATATGATGGAGCAAGAGGAAGGTTTGTTTGATTTTAGTTTTTTCGATCAAGTTATTGAAAAGGCTAAAGAATATGGTGTCAAAGTGATGTTTGGAACTCCTACTGCCACCTTCCCAGCATGGCTTGGACAGAAATATCCTTCAATTTATTTAAAGGATGAAAACGGCCAAAAGATGAGCTTTGGGGGCAGGCGGCAATACTGCTATAATTCATCGAAATATAACGAGCTCTCCCTCAGAATTGTTGAGAAGCTTGTTTTGCATTACAAGGATGAAAAGCAAATCATCTCTTGGCAAATTGATAATGAATTAGGTCATGAAGGCAGTGATATGTGTTTTTGTGATGAATGTCATCAACAATTTCAGCAATACCTTAAAGAAAAGTATGAGACCATTCAAGAACTCAATCTTCGATGGGGAACCATTTTTTGGGGGCAAAGCTATAATCAATTCTCAGAAATTCCTCTGCCTCTTAAGACAATAACGGTTCATAATCCTTCAATGCTGCTTGAATGGGCAAGATTCCGTTCTTTTTCATTAGGAAGATTTGCACGTAAGCATATCAATCTAGTAAAAAAACTGAAAGGTGACCATCAAACTGTAACGACAAACCTTCCTGGAGGATTTTTTGAGAAATGGTTTGACCATAATGAATTCTCAAGAGAGTTAGACTTCGTCTCTTATGATCATTATCCAGTATGGGGTGGATTAGCTGAGCCGGTAACACCAGCACAATTATCGATGTCCTTAGATTTTGTAAGAGGGCTTAAAAGAGAGAATTTTTGGATTGTAGAGCAATTAATGGGAGCGCAAGGACATGATATCATTGGATATCTGCCAAGGCCTGGACAATCAATAGCTTGGTCTTATCATGCTTTTGCTCATGGCTGCAATAATATGATATATTTCCGTTGGCGCGGAATGAATCGCGGCGCAGAACAAAATTGTTTAGGCATCATAGACGCTAATAATCGCCTTTCAAGAAAATATTATGAGGTTCAAAAATTCTTTGCTGAGATTCATCATTACCAAGACATTATTGATAGCCCTATTCAAGCAGAGACGGCAGTTCTGTATGATTTTGATAATATTTGGTCTTGGCGGTCCCAGAGGGAGAATCCAGCCATTGATTTTTCGAATGAAGTCCTTCGTTTGTATGAGCCGTTTTATCAACTAAATACTACTATTGATGTGATTCGGTATGACCATGATTTTTCAGGCTATAAAGTATTACTGGTGCCAATCTTGAAATTAATTGATAAGCAATTGGCGAAAAGGCTGGAAGAATTTGTGGCAGGCGGCGGCACACTCGTCATGTCGTATCGTGCTGGAGTAAAGGATAGAGATAACAATATCCGATTCGGTAAAACGATTCCAGGGCTGTTGGCTGAGTTGTTAGGAATTGAAGTGGATGAATCAGAATCCTTGCATCAAGGAAGAAGTGCCCGCATCATAGATTCTGAAGGCAATATAAGTAATTGTACGATTTGGAGAGATATGGTTCGTCCAACGACGGCTAAAATATTGAATCAGTATGAGGATCCTTTTTATTCAAACTATGCCTGTGTTACAGAGAATTGCTATGGCAAAGGGAAAGCCTACTATATTGGTGGTGGAATTGAAGCATCTGTACTAAGTTCAATAAGTCAGACGATTGCAAATGAAGTCAATCTCACTATGTATGAATCTGACAAAGGAATAGAGGTCGTCGAACGAGTTGTAAATGATCAAAAATATTTAATGGTCGTTAATCACTTGGAGACAGAAGGAAGCTATCATGGGATATCAATTACCCCATATGGTCATATCCTATGTCTGCTGGATGAAGAAGGGATGATTCGTCCATGCAATTTGTCAGAGACCTTGAATTAATCAATTAATAGAATAGTCACTTGCCGAGTGTTCAGGAGGATAAAAAAATGGCTACTATCAAGGATATTGCTGAAAAAGCAGGGGTATCAATTGCTACTGTATCAAGGGTATTAAATTATGATAATACCCTTTCAGTCAGTGATGAAACAAAGCGAAGAGTGTTTGAAGCAGCAGAGGAATTATCCTATAAAAAAGCCCCCTCACGGAAAATCAATTTGCCTAAGGTCGCTATCATTAATTGGTATACAGACAAAGAGGAATTGGATGATTTGTATTATATGTCTATCCGAATTGGAGCCGAAAATGCTTGTCAGGATTTGCAACTGCAATCAATGAAATACACGTATCAAGAAATACAAAGGATTAATGATGAAGATATTGCGGGAATAATTGCTATTGGCAAGTTCAGAAAGAAACAGGTTGAAGAGATAAGTAACCTTACATCCAATGCTGTATTCGTCGATTTCAATCCGGATGAGGATAAATTCGACTCCGTTATTATTGATTTAAGGAGAGCGACAGAAAAGATTTTAAAGCACTTGATTAATAAAGGGCATAAAAATATCGGTTATATTGGCGGTCATGAATCATATATGGATGAAGGAATGGATATTGAGGATGTCCGTATTGATGCTTTTCGAACATTTTTGGCGGAGATGGATATTCTGGATGAAAGTTCAATCTATACAGGCTTTTTTACCGTGGATGAGGGATACCAGTTAATGAAGAGGGCTATTCATGAAAAAGGAGAGCAGCTTCCGACGGCCTTCTTTGCAGGAAACGATTCCATGGCAATCGGATGCTTGAAAGCCTTACATGAGGAAAATATCTCTGTTCCAGAACGTGTAAACATAATAGGATTGAATGACACGAGTATAGCCAAATTTGTCTACCCCGCTTTAAGCACCATTAAGGTTCATACAGAGATGATGGGAGAGACGGCAGTAAGGCTGCTGTTCGAAAGAATGAAAGACGACCGAAGTGTCCCTAAAAAGGTGGTTATCCCAACTGAATTAATAATAAGGGATTCAAGCTTTTAAACTAGGAACGTATCTTATAAAGAGAGTTGTTTTCAACCTCCTCATTTATGAGGTGTCAAGATTGTGAATTTTCACTAAATTCGTTTACGCTTTAACGCATTAATGTTAAAATGAAGGTGTTATCGTACGCGATGACCTCCTAAAGGGAAATGTATAGAAGCCGCTCCTGATTGATATGCTGGGGGCGGTGCTTTTTTGTGTGCAAAGAAATCGGAGGTCTTAGTATTTTTATATAATATTAAGGATTTTGCCATTAATAAAGAATCGACTTGGGCTTGTCCAATATTGTAGAAAGATCAATCCTGTTTTAAGCAAAGAAAATCAGTAAAGTCGACTCATAGCAAGGGTTGAAAGCTTGTTGTATAATATTGGAAATAAGGATAAGAAGGTGGGGACATGAATGTTGGTTCGCTGATTAAATATTATCGAACAAAGCAGGGAATGACACAAAGTGAACTGGTGGAAGGCATTTGCTCGGTACCTCATCTTAGCAAAATCGAGAATAATGGGAAGGAGGCGAATGAACAAACCATTGATTTGCTTTTGAATAGGCTTGGCGCGAATTTGAAGGAAGTGCAACAAAAGAATGGGATGATAGAGGAGCTGCTCGATGAGTGGATCCATAATATCAATTATTTGCAGGTAGATAAAGCAAGAGGACTATATGAACGGCTTTCAGAGCTGTCAGGCTTTATTGCTTATACGCCGCATCTCTATTTGTACGAGCTTTATAAGCTAAGGTATTATCTTTTGGTGCGCGAGATTGAGGAGGCGAAGCTGCATTATAAGTGGCTTGAGAAGCATAAGAAGAATTTCTCCTACCAAGAGTTGTACCTATTTCACTACTATCATGCCATTTGTTTGATTGTCCAGAATAAGTATCGTCAAGCGAATGATGTTTTGGATGATTTGGTCCTTTCTCAAGGGGAGGGTGTCAATGCCTCTGGTGATGTGTACTATCATTTGGCTCTCGTCAAATGTCATATTGAACAGCCGGGCTACGCCATTTTTTACGGTAAGCATGCTTTGACCTCTTTTACAGCTGACTATAATATTAAGCGAATGCTCCATACGCTGATGATAATGGGAATCAGTTATACGGATTCTAATATCCATGAGGTGGCGCTGGATTGCTATAAGCATCTCGAACGGAATGCAGAGATTCTTGGAGAAATGGATATGCTGGCACTCACGTATCACAATATCGGGTATTTGAAGCAGAAGATGGGGAATTTGGCAGAAGCACGAGATTACTTCAAGAAGGCATTGGATTCGGGGATAGATGATGCCTACTCGTACATGGTCAGCTTGTATGCCTATGCAGAAACATCTTACTATCTTGAGGATTATGTTATGGCAAAAGAAAGCTTTGACCAATTAAAAAAGAATGCTGCTCGATCAAACACGAAAATCTATCAAATTCTCCCGAACTATTATTTATACATGATGGAGGGGGAAGAGGAGAGAGCCATTCGATATTTAGAAGATTATACCCTTCCTTTTTTATACGATAAGGAGCTGAGCTTTACAGATATTAGGTCGGTTAATAAAATTTTAGCTGATTATTATAAAAAAGAAGGAAAGTTTAAAGAAGCGCTGCAATATACTTATATGGAATAAGAACATAAGGGGGAGTAGAGATGAACATGAAAGCGCCCATCTTGCCGCCGGTAACTTAAATACATCGTATCTGAATACATGGGAAAAGCCGATTGCATAAGCAGTCGGCTTTTTTATGTATAAATTTTGTTGGGAAAATAAAAAAATGATAGGCACAAACACCTGTTTTGTTTTTGGTCGGGTTGGTACTTCTTCCACGGTGAAAAACAAGAGATTTGTTGAAAAATAATGTAATAAGTAAAAATATGGTAGAAATATGGTGTTATTTATTTGGGAAATTTTAGAACATTTTAACAATTCAATCTATTCATTTTTGAATTATAGTAAAATCGCTCCGTTTCCAAGAAAAAAAATAATCAATATACTAGTTTTACATCAAAGAGAGCCATCAAAAATAAATATGTGAGAGGAGAGGAAACATGAAGTCAAAAAGATTAATCAGTACGGTCGTGTTGAGTTTGGCAATGGTGTTCAGTGGAGCATCCTTCTCATCAGCAGCAGAAATGGGGAAGGCTCCGAAAGAGTCAGTTCAGAAGGAAACAATCCGGGTCCTTATTAAGGGATCTCAAAGTGAACGGGCACAGGCGAAGAAAGATATGGGTGTCCATCATGATTTCAACGGCCAAGGCTTTACAGTCGATGTCTCTGAAAAAGAGTATGAGAAGCTAGTCAAAAATAATGACATCGAAGTCAAGAAAGTACCAGAATTCAAGATTGCCGCGACCAACCAATTAAAGGCAACGTCAAGTCCTACCACTCGCGTACCTTGGGGAATAAAAGCCATTTATAATAATAGTTCACTAACGTCTACTTCGGGTGGTAGCGGCATAAAGGTCGCTGTATTGGATACAGGTGTTCTGAAAACACATAAGGATTTATCGTCCAATGTGGAGCAATGTAAAGATTTTACGACTAGCAGCACATACGTGAATAATTCTTGTGCTGACCGAAATGGACATGGTACACACGTAGCTGGTACCGTTCTTGGTAATGGCGGAGGAGGCACAGGGGTATATGGTGTTGCTCCACAAGCGAAGCTATGGGCCTATAAGGTTCTAACGGACAGCGGCTCTGGATATTCTGATGATATTGCAGCTGCTATCAGACATGCGGCCGACCAAGCCACATCGACAGGTTCGAAGCTGATTATCTCCATGTCACTCGGTTCTAGCGCAAATGATTCCTTGATCTCAAGCGCGGTAACGTATGCACAAGGAAAAGGGGTTCTTATCATTGCGGCTGCAGGCAACAGCGGTTCTGCTGCCAATACAATCGGCTACCCTGGTGCACTTGCGAATGTCGTAGCAGTAGCAGCCCTTGAAAATGTACAAGCTAATGGCACATACCGTGTGGCAAATTATTCTTCCCGCGGAAATCCGAACACAGACGGTGACTATGTAATCGGCGTGAAAGATATTGAAGTCTCTGCTCCTGGTTCAGCTGTTGAATCTACTTGGTATACAGGCGGATACAACACAATCAGCGGTACATCCATGGCAACGCCTCATGTTTCCGGCTTAGCTGCGAAAATCTGGGCGTCTAACACTGGATATACAGCAAACCAAGTTCGCACTGTGCTTCAAAACAGGGCGAAAGCCAATGACATTTTGGGTGGAGTTGGCGCCGCAGTTGGCGATGATTATGCCTCTGGCTTCGGATTCCCTCGAGTCCAATAAAACAATTCGGTTCAAAAGCAGCCTCTCCATGGACGGGAGGCTGCTTGTCACACATTAGGCCGCATCTTGTCTAACAAGAAGAAGCGGCCTTTTTTGTCTAAAAAAATCCCGATAAAGGAATTGGTTGTAATGAAAATATGGTTTCGATTAAAGGAATCGATCAATTTATTTCGTTTACTAGCCAAGAAGGGGTATATATGTCTGTATCAGCTTGGCATTATGGTCATTGCGCTTTGGACGCTGGCCTCTCTTGCCATCACCTATCGCAAGGTCTTTCTCAATCCATTTGAGGCACTGACAGTTAATGAAATGCCGGCAATGGACCAAGGATGGTTTGTCGCCATGATGACCAATATTGTCTCATCAGAGGCAAACCGCATTGTCGGAAAGGGGCTCTTGTTTTTACTGATTTGGATTCTCTTATTTTTATTCATTCCGCTCGCGACCCGGAGCCTGAAAAGATTCCGTCTTTTCCAATTTGAACTTGAACTCGAAGACAGCAATGAAGCAGAAGAATCTGATAATCTGAACATGGAAGAAAGATTCCGTCTGTTAGGAGACCTCTACAGCGATCACAGCAAAGGAACGCTCTTTCTTTTTTATCAAGAGGATGCAGGAAGAGCTGACTATGAAGGTGCCATCGCCTATTTTCTAGAGAAATACGCTGCAGAAGGATTCAAGAAGCAAGGAGTCGGCATCAATTGGGCTTTATACGAGTGGGCTGCCTTACCCGATGAATGGATGCGACTTGCCCAAATCTCAGCCGAAAAAGGAAAACCGTACATGGAGAATCAAGAATCTACAGTAAACTTCAAAAAGAAGAATATTGTGGTTTACACCTACCATCATTTGGATAAATTACTAGTATCTATCCTATGGAGCTATACATGCCGCTTTGACATCATGGATCAACAATATTTATATATCCTGCATCATTCAGCCGCAGCACAGCTCGAAAATATAGAATACGTATGCTGGATTGAACGATTAGTCAGCCAGGAAGCCATGAACGAATGTGCCTACGTAAACACAGAAGGAGTGGATTTACAAGTTGGTGGATAATATCGTCATAAGAGCCAGATTCAGTGCAGAGAAATATAGACAATTAGCGAAAATGTGCCTCGACGGGCCGAACGATGGCATTGTGGAGAATAAGCCAATACTAGAGAGTGGCTGCACAAATGAGAAATTCTATTACAAAATCAAATGAATAAACCTTCTAATCAAAGTGATGATTGGAAGGTTTATTTTTTTGTTTTGACGGGAGGAACGGTCCAGGCTATGTACAGGAAAAGCGGGATAAGTCAGTGTCTCATTCAGGGTGGGTGGGATAAAGGTGGGAGAAAGATGGGGTAAGACACGCAATGCCCATGCTTTCCCCAGGCAACGGGGGTAAAGGGTGGGCCAAGGGTGGACCAAAGGTGGGCATCGTCAGAGAAAGCCCACCCAATGCCCAGGCAACAGTGGCAAAGGGTGGGCCAAGGGTGGACCAAAGGTGGGCATCGCCAGAGAAAGCCCGCCCAATACCCAGGCAACGGGGGTAAAGAGTGGGCCAAGGGTGGACGCAAGATGGGCATCGTCAGAGAAAGCCCACCCAATACCCAGGCAACGGTGGTAAAGGGTGGGCCAAGGGTGGACGAAAGGTGGGCATCGTCAGAGAAAGCCCACCCAATGCCCAGGCAACGGTGGTAAAGGGTGGGCCAAGGGTGGACGAAAGGTGGGCATCGCCAGAGAAAGCCCACCCAATGCCCAGGCAACGGTGGTAAAGGGTGGGCCAAGGGTGGACGAAAGGTGGGCATCGTCAGAGAAAGCCCGCCCAATGCCCAGGCAATGGTGGTAAAGGGTGGACAACAGAGTAGCCAAAAACAAAAAAGCATCGCCCAAATTTCGGGCAATGCTTTTTTCATTGAACCTGGTCTTTCCAGACTGGCTTGGTTGTTTTTATCTCGGTTGTTCGCCCGTGTGCGAAGTAGTACATTACAATTCCGACAATGGCGATTGCCCCCATTGTGAAGTATAACCCGCGGTAGCCGAAGTGCGGGATGTAGAGTCCTTGCAGGAATGGTCCGGTGCCGATGCCGATGTCATACATGACGAAAAAGGTTGATGTAGCAAGGCCGATTCGGTGTGGCGGTGCTTCTTTAATGGCAATTGTCTGGGCGCTTGATTGAAAGGTGCCCAGGCCGATGCCCATGATGGCTCCTGCAAAGAGCAGCATGGCGCTGTTCATTGTACCGCCGAGTAATAATAGGCTGGCGGCATATAATAATAGCGAAGGGTAGATGACGAAGTTCTCCCCGCGTATGTCAAACCAGCGGCCGGTGAATGGTCTTGTGATCAGCAGGCAAGCTGCATAGATGACAAAGAAAAAGCTTGCGGCGCCTGCTAAGTTGATTTCCGCCGAAAATGATGTCATGTGAGACAGGACACTTGAATACGTAAAGCCGATGACTCCTGCTGTGATGGAGATCGGGATAGCGGAGAATTCAAAGTAGTCGCGAAGCTTATTGCTTTTCAGGCTTTCCATCTGTTCCTTGGTGAGAGCGGGCTGCTTGTACGTCAAAAGGATAGAGGCCAGCAGGCTGAAGAAGGCAAATACTACACTCACGGTGAAGACCATAGTGTATTCATAGGCATTGCTGATATAGAGCCCGATAAAGGGGCCAATAGCCATGGCGATATTTGTGCTGATAGCAAAATAGCCCATCCCTTCCCCTCTTCTGGATGGGGGAATAATCTCAGCGACAATGGTGCCGGTTGCGGTGGAAGAGACGCCAAATGCCGCGCCGTGAATCAGTCTTAAGCCTAACAGGAGGATCAAGTTATCAGCGGCAAAATATAAAAGGGTTGACGCAAAGAATACGCAAAGGCTTGCGACAAGCATTTTCTTCGGACCAATAAGGGCAAGTTTTTTTCCGGCCAGCGGACGTACTAAGACGGCTCCGATGACAAATATACTTGAAGCGAGCCCGGCGATGCTGGCACTTGTATGGAACTTGTCCATTGTATAGACCGTAAGTGTGACCATCAGGCTGTAAAAGCATAGGAAGATAAATAAGTTTGTTGAGGCGACGAGCAGGAAGTCCTTCGTCCAAAGTTTGGGTCTAGTCATGCGGGTTCACATCCTCTTGTTGTAGCTGTTTTTGCATTTTTTTAAGTACATTCATGGCGATGTCCAATTCTTCCTCCGTTACATCGGCAATGACGGTTTTCTCGTAATCCATGGTCGTTTTCTTGCAGAGCTCGTACATTTCTTGACCGGCCTTTGTCAGGTCAATCCTCTTCAGCCGTTTATCCGTCGATTCAAGCTGCTCAATCAGCTTCCGTTCTTCAAGTCGGCTAACGGTGCGGGTGACGGTCGGTTTCTCAACGTTCAAGTATTGGACGATTTCACTCAAGGATGCCGGGCCATTCTTCTTTAAGAAATGAATAATAGCCCATTGTGAATGAAACATGGCATGGGCTGCAAGATGTTCATTTAAGTTTTTCGTAAAGGATCGAGATACCTGTAAATATTGATGGAAGAAGTGCTGGGAATCTGTCATAAGTTCACCGCCTTTTAGTTACCTAGGTAACTATACTCCTCTATCGAATAAAAATCCAGTCTATTGTTTAAAAAAGGATAAATAGGAGCGAAAGGTACCCCTCGACAGTGTAAAAAGTTAAGGGATAGGATGTTATTTTTCCTGCATTTGGGTATAGAGTGATATATTTGTTTCTGTGAAAACATTATAAATAGGATAAGGGGCAGTAATATGAGAGAATTATTCACCATGTTAAAAAAAGGAAATGTAAGTGCGTTTATGGCGGCAATTGTTAACTTCATCATCTCCGTTATTAAAGGAACGGCCTACATTTTTACCGGAAATGTGGCATTGTTTGCAGAGACGCTTCACAGCTTAGGAGATGCCGCTAATCAATTTTTCGTATTCATCGGTTCTGCCCTTTCGAAAAAGGCACCGACAGGGAGATTTCCCAATGGATTTGGGCGTCTGGTCAATTTAGTGCTTCTTGGTGCCGTTCTAATTGTAGGGATCATGTCTTATGAAACGATTAAAGAAGGATACCTTCATATTATCGATCCGACAGAATCTAGTTATTTTCTTGTCAGTTTAGGGGTCTTGTTCATCAGCGTCGTTCTTGAGTCTTTCGTTCTGTTGAAGGCGATGCGCGAGATTATGCATGAGACCGGTGAAGAGGTACAGGGGATTTCGTATATTTACAAGAGCTTTAGCAGGTTCAAGGATGCTAAACCAGCTACAAGGCTTGTTTTTCTAGAGGATTTGGTCGCAACAAGCGGCGGTCTTTTGGCCATTATTGCTATCATCATTTCACACTATACTCCGTTTCATGCAGCAGAGGGTCTGGCCTCCATCATGATTGGGCTTCTTATGCTGATTGTTGTCGGGAAGGTTTTCCTTGATAATGCTGCGGGTGCGCTCGGTGAGGCAGATGAGGTGATGGAGCAATATATAGGGGATAAGGTAATCAATGAACAGGGTATCAGAGATGTACAGGATGTTGTGGTCATCAAAGAGGGCGAGGATTTCCATGTGGAAGTCAGCGTAGAGATTGATCCTAGTATGACCGTGGCAGAAATGGATGATATTAAAGATCGTTTGAAGGAAAAGCTTCTTCAGGAAAAAGGCGTTGTAGATGTATTGGTTGATTTTGATGAGGATGATGGAGTCCGTACATGGAAGAAATCGAGTAAACCGCTTGAAGAAATCTATGAGAAATAACGATAAATCATTTTTGGCAGATATATGAGGGCTTCCTATTTCATATGTCTGCCGTATGTATGACAGGAGGTTAGAGCTTTTGGGGAAGAAGAAAAAGGCGTTGATTATTGGGGCCACAGGTTTGGTGGGGAATGAACTTTTACATAGATTGCTTGATTCAGATTTGTATGGCCACGTAACCGCACTCGTCCGTCGTCCGATGGGTCTTGCGAATCCAAAGCTCCATGAGCGAATCATTGATTTTGACAATATGGAGTCAATGGCGAGTGAATTTGCAGTAGATGAGGTGTTTTGCTGCCTCGGCACTACCATCAAGAAGGCCGGATCAAAGGAGGCTTTTCGGAAGGTCGATTATGAGTATCCATTAAAGGCAGCTGAGTTAGCGAAGGCACAAGGAGTGAGTCAATACTTGGTCATTTCAGCCATTGGGGCAAATCCTGAGACAAAGGTTTTCTATTCAAGGGTGAAGGGGGAGCTTGAGAGTGCTTTAATTACTCTGCAATTTGATTCCTTGCAGCTCATACATCCTTCCTTGCTTCTTGGAAAAAGAGATGAATTCCGTACAGCAGAAGCATTGAGCGGATGGTTAAGCCCTGTGTTTTCCCCTCTTCTACGAGGAAGGCTTGCTAGATTTAAGCCGATTAAGGCAGAGGAAGTTGCAGCAGCTATGGTTCAAATCGCTGCTGATAGTGAAAAAGGAACTAATATATATGAATGGCCGGAGCTTCATGAAGCGGCAAAGAGAAACCCATAAGAAAGGCACGAATGCAGATGGAGCATTCGTGCCTTTTTAAAGGCTATAATTCCGGCATATCCAATCGATACAGGCTCTGATAGGTCTCATTTGTTTGCATGAGCTCTGTATGTGAGCCATCCATGCTGATTGTACCATCTTCAAGGAAAAGGATACGATCCATGCTCTCAGCCCCTGCCAGATGGTGGGTAATCCAAATGATGGTTTTCGCTCGAAGGGTATCAAAGATCGTCTTCAATAGCTGCCTTTCTGTTAGGGCATCGAGTCCAACTGTCGGTTCATCCAGGATAACGATTGGTGTATTCTGAAGAAGAATGCGGGCAAGCGCAATTCGCTGTCTTTCTCCCCCGGAAAACCGGCTGCCAAGCTCATGCATTCTTGTCTCATATCCTTTAGGCAGGGAAGAGATATAGTCATGCATATGAACTTGTTTAGCTGCCTCAATGACTTCCTCATCCGTAGCACCGGGATTGCCAAGGCGGATGTTATTCATGACGGTTGTATCGAATAAATGCGGTTTTTGCTGTAAGACTGACACAACACTTGAGAGATCTCCAAGCTCGTTGACTGGCTGACCACCAAGTGTGATGATCCCTTTTTGCGGTGCATAGGCCGCTAAAATTAATTTGGCTAATGTACTTTTGCCTGTTCCGCTCTTCCCAAGCAAAGCGACTTTTTCTCCTGCTTGAATAGAAAGGGATAAATTCCTTAAGACAGGTAAAGCACCATTGTCATAGGAGAAGGTGACATCATGAAACTGAATAGGTAAAGAATTTGCCTCTTTCAGTGTACTGCTCTTCACTTGATCATGAGTTTCTGCCGGCTTCTGCTCCTGCAGGGCATTCATCCTGTCTAAAGAGCTTTGATAGCTCGGAATTTGACTGACCGCATCAGAAAGCGGAGCGAATGCATCAATGAGCGGGAAGACGACCAGGACAAAGGCGGCAATCCAGCTTGGCTCAAATCGGCCAGCTTCAACGCTCAAGGAAATCCAGCAGGCCATCCCAATAATAATGATGAGGATGACAAGGTGAAAAAGGAGGTTGCGGCTGCGCTGAAATTTCGTAAGCTGGGCTTCAATCTCATCCATTTTTCTTTCATCCTGTTCATACCGTTGAATGAAATCAGCCTGTCTGCCGCTGATCATCCAGTCTCCTGCACCCATGACAGCATCGGTCAATGATTGATAGAGACCATTTCTGGCGTCCTTCATTTTCGCATGACGGGCATGTGTGGCCAGAAGGGAGACAAGCGGGAATAGGATGACTAGGACAAATAGCAACAGCAGCATAAATAAAGCGAATGGGATGGAGAAATAGCCAAGCCCTAATACAATCATGACATACAACAACACACTGATAACGGCTGGGAAAATCGTTTTGATATAGACATCCTGTAAATGTTCAATATCATCTGCAAGCACGCCCAGCAGGTCGCCAGTCTTGAAGCGGGAACGGAAATCCAGGGCATTTGGTTCCAATGCTTTATAGAGACGGACGCGCATACGGGAGAGTATCTTCAAAACCATACTATGGCCGCTCAATCGCTCTGCATAGCGGAATGCAGGGCGTGATACCCCAAACAGCCTGACAAGCACGATTGGTACATAAACCAAGAGAATATTCTCAGGAAGGGTTGCAGATTCTGAAATTAAATAGCCTGATGTAAACATAAGGGCACCCGCGCTGAAGAATGTTCCTGTTCCAAGAATAAGTACTAGCGCAAGGAGCCCTTTATTCTCGCTCAAATAGGGGCGAATCCATGAATTTTTCATAATCGCTAGCGGGGATAATGTCTTTTTCATTTAATCGCCTCCATCTTGCCGCTTTGTATCTGTACTAATTGATAATAATGTCCACGCTGCGCCATTAAGTCCTCGTGTGTTCCTGTCTCTACAATTTTTCCTTTGTCCAATACGATAATTTGGTCCATATCCTTCATCCAATGAAGTCTGTGAGTAGCAAAGAATACGAGATGGTCATCAAAGAGTGGCAGCATATTGGCCTTTAATTCATACTCTGTTTCAATGTCTAAGTGAGCCGTTGGTTCATCGAAAAGGAGAATCTTACGGCCTGTGTCAAGGAAAGCGCGGGCTAGGGCAATCCGTTGTTCCTGACCGCCGCTGAGCATGCGTGCTCCTTCGCCGATTTTCTCTTCTAGACCATTTGGCAGGGAATCAATGATTTCCCGAAGTCCTGCCTGATTGATGGCGGACTGTAAAGCTTCCTCGCTTGCTCCCGGCGTATAGAAGAGAATATTATTCCGCACTGTGTCATTGAACAGATAAGGGTGCTGCGGAATATAGAGAATCTGCTCCTGCCAGGAAGAATCATGGAAACCGCCCATAGTCTCTCCATTCCGATTCACTGTACAGCTGCTTGGAGCGAGGAAACCGCCTAGAACATCAATGAAGGTTGACTTGCCGGCACCGCTTGCTCCAATGATGCCAATCTTCCCATAGCCCTTCCAGGAATAGGAGATATTTTGAAGAGATGGGCGGCTTGCTTCTTCATGAACGACCGTCAAATCAGTGAAGGATAGGATATCTGCAGATGACCAGGAAGAAGCACTTTTCGTATCTTGCTCCTTCACCTCGGTCGGAATCGCCAATATATGTCCGATGGCTCCCATGCTGTTTTTGCCGTCTAGGGTGGCATGGTAGTCTGTTCCGAAATCTCGGATAGGCAGGAAATATTCCGGTGCCAAAATCAGGATGGTCAGTGCAGGTCCCAGCAAAATCGCACCTTCCATTAGATTTAAACCAAGGAACAGGGCAACAATCGCAATGGATAGGGAGGTGAAGAAATCAAGGGCAAAGGTAGACAGGAAGGCGACACGTAAAGTACTCATCGTTGCTTTGCGATATCGTTCACTGACTGTTCCGATATTCTTGTCGTAATCCTTGCTCAAGCCGAGAAGCTTCAGCGTTTCAAGCCCTCTTAATGAATCAACGAAGTGATTGGAGAGAACCTGATAGGATTCATACTGTTTATCCGCCTTCCTCTTCGCGGCAATTCCGAGCATGGCCATGAAGAAGAACAGGATTGGAAGTACAAGAATGACAATACCAGCGGAGGAGGGGTTTAATGTGAACATATAGATGACAATCATCGCGGGTATTAACAGCATATTCATCATTTTAGGAAGAAATAGCTTCAGGTATGTCTCCACTTGAGTGACCCCTTCAAGTGCCATTGTCACCAGGTTCCCTGTTCCTTCCTTCTGTGTGAATTTAGGCCCGAGACTGAAAATCTTATCAAGTAATTCCCGGCGAATGGCCGTTCCGGAATCAGATGCGAAGCGTTCCATCCATTGATCGCGGAAAAAGACCATGACCTGTCTTGCTAAATAAGCAGACGCAAATAAAAGGAAGGGAAGGAACTGATCGCTCAGTTTCTCCCCGTTGAAAAGATTCGTGATTGCACGCGAAAGCATAACGGCTTGCATAATGATGGCAGCTCCCTGCAGGAGGGAGAGGGCAAAGAGGAAGACGAATGTCCCTTTAATGCCCTTTAAGTTAAGAATGTCTCTTGTAATCATTCATGACCCACCGGTTCAGAATCAGAAACCCGCTTTCTGAATACATAATAGCTCCAAATTTGATAGCCAAGCACGAATGGCAGCAGCGTAAGGGAAACGATTGTCATGACCTTAAGCGTATAAGGGCTGCTGGATGCATTTATGATGGTCAAGTTGAAGTCAGAACTGATTGAGCTGATCATAACACGCGGGAACAGCCCGACAAACAGCATTGTGACTGTGAATAGAATGGTGCCTGTTGTCATGGTGAAGGCCCAGCCTTCCATTCTTTTGCCTGTGAAGAAGTAGGCAAAAGCCGTTGTAAGAACAGCACCGAATAAAAATAGCGGTGTAGCAACAGGGCGTGCCTCAAATAGGTCTGTGCTGAAATAAGTCAATACCGCAAAGGCAATCAAGCCAACTAACAAAAGAATGTACATCTTTGTGAGCATTTCCTGCGCACGTTTACGGATTGGTCCTTCTGTCCGCAGTCCGATATACGTAAGGCCATGTACGAAGCAGAGAACAACCATAGCAATGCCGCCAACGATGGAGTACAGATTAAAGTAATCGGTGAAACCGGCATACATATTGGCGGAAGCGTCGATTGGCATGCCGCGCACTAAGCTTGTGAATAAGACACCTAGCACAAAGGCAGGGACAATGCTTCCGATGAAAATCATCCAATCCCATAAATTCGTCCATTTTGTATGAACCTTATGGCGGAATTCAAACGCTACTCCCCGGACAATCAAGGCGAGAAGGAATAATACAAATGGCAGGTAATACCCGCTGAACATTGTCGCATACCATTCAGGGAATGCGGCGAAAATGGCACCTCCGGCTGTGATAAGCCATACCTCATTGGCATCCCAGAAAGGACCGATTGTTGTCACAAGCTGGTCACGCTCTCTTTGGTCACGGGCTAGGAAGCGAGTTGACATCCCAACCCCGAAGTCAAATCCTTCGAGAATGAAGAAACCAATAAACAAAACCGCTACAAGTAAGAACCATAACTCATTTAAGCTCATTGTCCAAAGGCCTCCTTATTAAATAAATCTACATCCGGTTTTTCCGGAGCATCCTTCTGAGGTCCTTTTTTGACCTGTTTCACAATCAAGGTAATTAAGACAACCGCAAGAATGGTATAAGCCCCAAGGAAGGCGATGATAGAAATCCATAAATCCGTTGCCGTGACATTCGGTGAAACAGACTGGGCTGTCGTAAATAATCCCATAACTGTCCATGGCTGGCGGCCAATCTCAGTCATGATCCAGCCGGCAGTATTGGCAATGAACGGCAAGCAGATGGCTCCAAGCATGATTTTCAAGTACCAGGCATTCTCCATCAGGGTTTTTCTCTTAATTAAGAACAATCCAATCAAGGATAGAAGAATCATGATTCCCCCGCCAAAGGTCATAATGCGGAAGCTCCAATAGACAGGCTCTACAGGCGGGATATAATCTCCTTCGCCGTATAGTTCCGTATATTGCTCTTGAAGTGTGTTCATTCCTTCAATCGATCCGGAGAAGCTATTATAAGATAGGAGACTTAATAAATAAGGTATTTCAACAGACCAATTATTCGTCTTATTCTCTTCGTCAATATCAGCGATTAAGGACCAGCTGGCCGGGTCACCGCTGTCCTCCCATAATCCTTCACTCGCTGCCATTTTCATAGGCTGAGAGGAAACCAGATGCTGTGCCTGCCAGTGACCAGTAAAGGCAATGCCAAGTCCGGCAACAATGCCAAGAACGGTAGCAATGGTAAAAGAACGTTTGAATAATTCGATATCCTTCTTCTTCATGAGCTTGTAGGCACTGATACCGCCGACCACAAATGCCCCGGTCGCGAAAGCACCGAAAATCGTGTGAGGGAATTCTACGAGCAATTGTGGATTTGTCAAAAAGGCCCAAATATCCACTAATGTTGCTTTGCCTTCAACGACAGCGATTCCAACAGGCTCCTGCATGAAGGAGTTCGCAGCCAGAATCCATAGGGCAGAGAGCATCGTGCCAATGGATACAAGCCAGATGGAGAGAAGATGAACCCATCTTGGCAGACGATTACGTCCGAACATCCAAACTCCAATAAAGGTCGATTCCATGAAGAAGGCTAAGAGTGCTTCAATGGCGAGAGGTACACCAAATACATCACCGACAAATCGAGAATATTCGGACCAGTTCATCCCAAATTGGAATTCCTGGATAATTCCTGTTACAACACCGACCGCAAAGGCGATGAGGAAGATGTTTCCCCAGAATTTCGCCATGTCTAGGTAGATTTCTTTCTTCTTAAAGAAATACATTGTTTCCATAATGGCTACCAAGAAGACGAGCCCGATAGAAAGCGGCACGAAAAGGAAATGATAGATCGTCGTAGCAGCATATTGGAAACGAGCTAAATCAAGAATTTCCATAAAATCATTCACACCTTTCAAAATTAACTATGTAATGTTCATGTGTTCACAATATCTTCAAAAAAAAACCAATGTATACGAAGAGAAGGATGATGAATAAAGAAATAGTTTCTTTTATATATATTGTGGACAATGGAAGATAAGGAATAAGTTATTATATTAAAAAATATAATAACTTGTTATCTATATGTATTTTAGTCGGATGATTAGAAAATTACTAGAGAAGGACATGAATAAATAATGGTAAATTTGTGACAGGATGCAAATTTGTCACAAATCAAAATATTGGTGTTCAGACACCCATAAAGTGAATATTTGTCTAAATTTTGTCCGTCTATAGTCATGGTCTTTTTTCTGCATGTATGTCTATTCACACAGATATCCTAGAAAGGATATTAGATGGGAAGCTATAAGAGGAAATGAAGTTATCATGCAGCCTTTTATTATGCAAGAATTATATTTAGGTATGAAAAAAGCAAAGACACAGACTCCGTGTTCTTTGCTTTCATCCAGGTTTAGTTATACATGAACTAATTTAAAGCCTTTTTCCTTACAAGCATATCGAATCGCTTGGCGGAAGGTCGCAAATGTTTCTGTTGGAATCGATGTGCCTTGTCCAATAATCTGTTGCACGAACTTAGCTGAAAGTCCAGAATAGATCACTGTTGTTCCAATAAAATTTAAAGAACGGCAAATCGTTTCAAGCTCCATTGTAATGCTGTCATCATCCAAGACAGTCATACCGGTGAAATCAATGATTAGATAGCTGGCTAGTCTATTGGCGCTCTCAAACAGGGCAATCTCCTTAATCTTGTCTAAACGATTTCTTGTCATCGTTCCGGTAATCGGCATAAGAATCACATCATCTAGGATGGTCTGGATAACAGGAGCGTATAATTCCTCAAGCAGAGCATATCCTTTATGCAGCTCCTCCTCATAATCGGTAACATCCTTCCAGGTGATGATATAGATCGACTGGTTAAGCCCGTTTTTCCATCTGTTGACGGTCATATTAGCCGCCCACTTATGATAGAGGGTGATTTTCGCTTCAACCGGAAAGATACCTGCTTCTATGGCTGCCTTAAGAGCTTGGCCTTCATTAGGGTCTAGATCGCAAATGCTTTTGCCGATATATTCTTCCTTGCTTGAAAGTCCGGTAAAGGGTTCCAGTTTTTTTATGAGATGGTTAGAATAATCATTGAGCAAGATGATTTGATACTGTTCGTCACAAATAAAAAGGTTCTCTCCGATAGCATTTAAGAGAGATATTTGAGCTTGGTCTAATATAGAATCCATTCTATTCTCCTTGGGTTGAGTCTGGCCTTGTAACCTTATTATTATAAAAGATTTGTCAAAAATTTCAAATTAAAGATGCTAAATGGTTCGTAATTTATAGGAACTAACACGCATTCTTTATTAGGAAAGAAGGTAAATGGGATGAAAGAGAGAAATAATAGGAATGACGGACGATAATCTATTTCAGAAGAAGGTCCATTGCCATAATTAAAATGATACTCAACTCAGTAGAAAAGTTGTATACTGAAAATTATGAAAAGATTAGGAGGACATGGCATGAGCTATTCATTAAAATGGGATCTTGAAGGGATTTTCCCAGGAGGTTCCCAATCAGCTGAGCTTGCAGCAAAATTAGAGAGAATGCATGAATCAATAGCGGTATATAAGGACGAGGTGAAGAATTTCAGTCCGATAAAGGAAATGCAGGAGATGGGTCAGCTAGTCCGTATACTTGAGCAGACAGAGGAGATTGAGAAGGCTGTTTCTCAAGTGGTTGCTTTCTTGGAATGTCTTACCGCACAGGATGTTCATGATACGAAAGCCGACCAATTGAACGGGGAAGCCTATTCCTTGATTAGTGAGTTCCAAACGGCTTTTACTGGTTTTACCATTAAATTAGTCGATATTGATGACGCTTTATGGGGAGAGCTTTTGAAAGACCCGTCCCTTTCAGAGATTGCCTTTTACTTGAATGAAAAGCGTGAGCAAGGGAAGGAACGTTTATCCGAAGCAGAAGAAGCGCTGATTAATTCATTGAAAGTGGATGGTTACATAGGATGGAGTACGCATTATGACTCACTCGTTAAAACAATCGAGATACCTTACACAGATAAGGATGGGAGAGAGGTCCTTCTATCTGCTGGTCAGGCATTCAATAAGATGATGGATGACCCAGATCCTGAGGTCCGCAAAGAACTGTTTGTGAAATGGGAAAAGGCGTGGCATGAGAAAGCTCCTTTATTCGCAGATACATTGAACCATTTGGGCGGCTTCCGCCTGGCGGATTATAAAGCCCATGGCGTTACCGATTTCATGAAGGAGCCGCTCCAGTATAACCGTATGAAAAAAGAAACGCTTGATGTGATGTGGGATGTCATAGCTAAGAATAAACAGCCATTTGTTGATTTCCTCAACCGAAAGGCCCAAATCTTCGGTAAAGAGAAGCTTAGTTGGGTTGATGTCGATGCACCGATTGTAACGACTGAGCCAAAGCATTATTCCTACGATGAAGGGGCTAAATTTATCATCGACAATTTCTCCAAGTTTGGTGTTGAGCTTCCAAAATTTGCGGAGCAGGCATTTGAGAACGCTTGGATTGAAGCAGAGGACCGCCCAGGAAAACGTCCAGGAGGCTTTTGTACAAGCTTCCCAGAAACGAATGAATCCCGTATATTCATGACCTATGCTGGTTCTCCGAGTGGTGTCGCAACACTTGCGCATGAGCTTGGCCATGCTTTCCATAGCCATGTACTTAATGAGAAGCCATTCTTTAATACCGAATATGCGATGAATGTTGCTGAGACAGCCTCTACCTTTGCTGAGCAAATCTGCTCTGATGCAAGCGTACGAGCAGCAGAATCAGATGCCGAGAAAATCACGTTGCTTGATACGAAGATTCAAAATGCCATTGCGATGTTCATGAATATTCATGCCCGCTATATTTTTGAAACGAACTTCTATAAAGAACGTCAAAAGGGCCTCGTCTCAGCTGAACGCCTGGATGAACTGATGGAGGCAGCACAGAAGGAATCCTACAAGGATGCCTTGAGTGAATATCACCCAAGCTTCTGGGCAAGTAAATTGCATTTCTATATCGCAGAAGTGCCGTTCTATAATTTCCCGTATACCTTCGGCTATTTATTCAGCCTGGGCATCTACCATCTATCCTTGAAGGAAGGGAAAGCCTTTGAGGAGAAATACATTGCCCTCCTTCAGGATACAGCGGCAATGACCACAGAGGAATTGGCGATGAAACATCTTGGTGTAGACTTGACTAAGCCTGATTTCTGGCAGGCAGGTGTTGACCTCGCTATTGCCGATGTTCAAGAATTCCTTGATTTAACGAAATAATATATATAAACATGGAAGAGGCATGGCTGTTGAGGGCAGTGATGCCTCTTTCTCATACTATAAAGAAGTGAGACAGAAAAGAGGGAAGATAGATGGAAATAAGGCCATCACGGTATGAGGATTATGAACAGTTAGTCGAACTAGAGAATAGCATCTGGAATGATGAGAATACGCCAATGGTCATTGAATGGGAATCACCGGATGAATATGCGGAGCAGGCTCCACCCGGAAGTCTATTTGTCGCTATCGAAAAGGGGAGGGTGGCGGGCTATATTTCCTTGAAGAACCCAACAATGCTTGAGGCAAATCAGCATGTGTGGGAGCTCGCCATTGGGGTTCATCCGGATTTCTGGCGCTCTGGCACTGGCAGCAAGCTCCTGGCTTATGTAGAGGAAAGGGCACTGCTAATGGATATTCATAAAATATGTCTCCGTGTGCTTTCTACGAATAAGCGGGCCATCGCCTTTTATGAGAAAAATGGGTACCTGCATCAAGGCAGGCTGGTGAATGAGTTTTTCATTGGCGGGAAATATGTGGATGATTGTTTAATGTATAAGCTATTAGGCTAGAAAAAAGGCTCCCGTTCAAGGGAGTCCTTTTTGTCGCATTCTCTTATTTATCATAGAGTCGTTTGTAGCAATCGAAATATTTCTTATAATAACTGTTTGATGTGCTGGTAATGCGAACGCCTTGATTATCGGCGTGGATGAACTCGTTATTGCCAAGATAGATTCCTAAATGGGAAATGCCAGGCTTATAGGTGCCGGAGAAGAAAATGATATCCCCAGGTTTCGGTGTATTAACGTAATATGAGCGGTCATAATACCCTTGTGCTGAATAGCGGCTTATGCTGTAGCCAGCCTTATTCAACACATAATATATGAACCCGCTGCAGTCTACACCGGATGCGGAGGATCCGCCCCACACATATTTCGTACCAATCATGCTTTTGGCAATCGAGATTAGTGATGACGTAAATGCTGAATTGCCAATCGTTTGCTGAGCCGTTGTTGAGCCGCTTGAAGGCTTTGAAACGGATGACATGGAATCGGTTGATGTTGAAAGCTTTAATTTCTGGCCTATATAGATGATATCAGAGCTAAGACCATTTTGTGACTTGATTTGTGAAACAGTCAATTTGTACTTTTTGGCGATGGCAGACAATGTGTCACCGCTCTTGACTGTATAAGTAGCCGGTGTCGCAGCTGAACTCGAAGAAGTGCTCGATGAGCTGCCTGAAGTGGTCGTTGAAGCGCTCTTTTTTACCTTTAGCACCTCATTAGGATAAATCAGCGTTTTGGTCTTGTTGTTCCATGACATCAATTGCGATACAGATACGTTATACGTCTTGGCAATTGCGGATAGAGTATCACCTGATTTAACCGTATAGGTGCCGGAAGATGATGTGCTGCTTGTACCAGAAGAGCTGTTTGTATTGGGTGCTGACGAAGCGCTCTTCGATACGATTAATACTTGCTTTGGATAAATAATAGAGCCAGAAATATCATTCCAGCTTTTTAGATTGCTGACAGTTGTTGAATGTTTCTTGGCAATCTCGTATAGGGTGTCCCCGGCTTTTACCGTGTACGTTGTGTTGCTGGAACTGCTCGAACTGCTCGATGTGGAAGAGCTAGTTGCAGAGCTTGTGCCGATCGTTAGTTTTTGGTTCGGATAGATTACCGTTGATTTGAGATTATTCCACTGCATGATTTTTGACACAGTTGTATTGTATTTGCCGGCAATCGCTGAAAGTGTATCCCCTTTTTTGACCGTGTATGATGTCGAAGCCTGTGCTTCATCTGCAAAGGCTGTCGTCATCAATGCTGCGGCAGCAAAGGTTACAGCTTTCATATACCTCATGTTATCCACTCCTTTCTGATTCCATATAATTATACTAACATATCAAAAAATCTGATTAAAGAAATAATAATCAAGTGTTGGCTAATTAAAGTGGTGATTAAAATTATCTTTACATAACAAAAAGAACGATTCCTTATCAATAAGGAATCGTTCAGGCAAGACATTATGCTACATCTTTGATTTCTGCGTTCTTCTTCCAGAATCCAAGCATGATTGCCGTAATCGCAGAACCGATTAGGATGGCAAGTAAATACATGAATGGACGGTCGATTAACGCGATAACGAATAATCCGCCATGCGGAGCAGGTGTTGAGCATCCGAATGCTGCAGATAGGGCACCAGCCGTTGCTGCACCGACTACAGAGCTGACGATGACACGAATTGGGTCAGCTGCTGCGAATGGAATAGCGCCTTCTGTAATGAATGAAGCACCCATAACATAGTTCGTAAGACCAGAATCACGTTCTTGTTTTGAATATTTATGTTTGAAGAAGGTTGTAGACAAGGCAATGCCAAGTGGTGGAACCATACCGCCAGCCATGATTGCTGCGTGAGGTACACCATTTCCAGCTGCAATTGCTGCGATACCGAATGTGAAGGCCGCTTTGTTGATTGGACCTCCCATATCGACTGCCATCATACCGCCGACAATTAAGCCTAGGACAATGGCATTTGCACCGCTTAATGTTTCAAGCCAATTGGTTAAAGCATTGTTTAAGAATACAACAGGTTCATTAATAACGAATACCATAATCAAGCCTGTAATTAAGAGGCTGAATAATGGGTAAAGCAAGACAGGTTTAAGTCCTTCTAGTGAAGCAGGGAGCCAGTTAAGACTTTTCTTAACACCGAGAGTTACATAACCAGCAAGGAAACCGGCAATCAAACCGCCAAGGAAACCAGCGCCGGCTGTTGCAGCCAATAAACCGCCGACCATACCAGGCATGAAACCAGGACGGTCTGCAATGGAGCTCGCGATGAAACCAGCAAGCACGGGCACCAATAGGAAGAATGCACCGTTTGTACCGCCGCCAATAGAATTTAAGGCAGCTGCGAAAGCATTATAATCAGCAGAAGTTGGGTCGGCTGAGTTAATACCGAATAGGAATGAGATGGCAATTAAGAGACCGCCGCCGACAACGAATGGAAGCATGTTGCTGACACCGCTCATTAAGTGCTTGTAGATTTGTGAGCCGATGCTTGTTTTCTCTTCATTGTTGCTTGTATCTTGTGCAGCGCCGCCCTGTGCTTTATAAACAGGTGCGTCTTGGTTCAGCGCACGGTTGATTAATTCTTCCGGCTTGCGGATACCTTGGGCAACCGGAACTTGGATGACATGCTTGCCGTCAAAGCGGTTCATTTCAACTTGTTTGTCAGCTGCAACGATAATGCCGCTCGCTTTTTGAATGTCTTCATCTGTTAATGGATTTTTGATACCAGTAGATCCGTTTGTCTCTACTTTAATGTTTACGCCCATTTCTTTTGCTTTCGCTTTAAGAGCGTCTGCAGCCATGTATGTGTGAGCAATCCCTGTCGGACAAGCTGTAACGGCAAGTACATAGCCTTCAGCCTCCGCTTCAGCAGCATCTGGAGCCGGTTGATCTGCAGATTCTTCTCCTTCGAGCTCTGCTTGTTTTTTGTCAATGATAGAGAGGACTTCCTCTTCAGTGCCGGCATTTAAGATTGCTTGGCGGAAATCATCATACATCAACATGGATGACAGCTTGGATAAGGTATCTAAGTGTGTATTGTTAGCGCCAGCAGGAGCAGCAATCATGAAGAATAATTTAGCCGGCTGACCGTCTAAAGATTCATAATCGATACCGTCTTTAGCACGTCCAAAGCAAAGTGCTGCATTTTTAACTGCCTCAGATTTCGCATGAGGAATGGCAATTCCTTCACCGATACCGGTTGTGCTTTGTTCTTCACGTTTAATGATGGCTTGCTTATATCCTTCGCGGTCAGATAATCTGCCAGCCTCGTCAAGCTTGTTTACAAGCTCTTCAATTACTTCTTGTTTATTAGATGAAGAAAGATTGAGAATCATCGTATCTTTCTTTAACAAATCTGTAATTTTCATGTTGTCACTTCCTTATAATTTTGTAATTTGTACTTGCGGCAGCAAGGTGTCGATGTCCTGCTTTTCAGCAAGGTCATAGTTGAAGGCAGTTGCACTGCCAGATGCCACGCCGTATTGAAATGCTTGCAGCAAATCGTGTGTTTGGTCCCATTTCCCGATAAATCCGGCAACAAGGGAATCACCAGCACCTGTTGAGTTCTTCACAGTACCCTTTGGTATCGTTGCTGTGTATACGCCTTCTTTATTAATAAGAAGAGCGCCCTCACCAGCCATGGAAACAATCACATTCTGTGCACCTTGTTCAACAAGGATTTTGCCGTAATGAATCGCATCTTCCACTGTTTCTGTTTTCGTGTCAAACAGTTCGCCAAGCTCATGGTGATTCGGCTTCACAAGGAATGGGTTCTCTTTAACTACATCGAGAAGTGCCTTTCCACTTGCATCAACAACAACTTGAATGCCTCGAGCAGCGAATTCCTTCGTCAAATCCCGGTATAAATCCTTCGAGAGGGAAGGAGGGATGCTGCCTGAAAGAACAAGAATATCGCCTTCTTTCATCCCTTCAAGCTGTTTAAGCAGTTCATCCATTTTGTCTGCGCTGATGGCTGGTCCAAGACCGTTGATTTCTGTTTCATCACCAGTCTTCAATTTTATATTGATGCGGGAGTCTTCCTCTACTTGGATGAAGTTCTCCTTGATGTCTTCTTTCTTCAAAGCATCAAGAATGAATCCGCCAGGGAAACCGCCGCTAAACCCAAGTGCTGTATTATCTACTCCAATACGCTTTAGGATACGAGAAACGTTAATGCCCTTTCCGCCTGGATATTTCGCTTCCTTGCTCATTCTGTTTAACCCATCAAGTTGAAAGTTTTCCACCTCTACGATGAAATCAACGGACGGATTTAGTGTTACGGTATAGATCATGGTTTCACTACCTTTATAGTCGTTTTCATTTTATATTTTGCTTCTTTGTCAGAATCTATCCCAGCAGTAATAATTGTTGCCTGATAAAGTTCTGCCACTTTTGAAAATGATGTCTCTCCGAATTTGCTGATATCTGCCAGAACATAGCTTTCCTTCCCCAAATCAATGGCCGATCTTTTCAAGATCGCCTCCTCAGGGTCCGGCGTGCTATAGCCCCATTCCGGATGGATGCCATTCATGCCGAGAAAGCATTTGTCGAAACGATAATTAGCTAAGTTTTGGATGGCTTGGCTGCCTATTAAGGCATTGGTGGATTTTTTTATCCGGCCGCCAATTAAGTAAGTGATAATATCACTGTCCTTGAGAGCTTCAGCTTGCTGTATTCCATTTGTAACAACCGTAATGGCTTTTTCTTTAATATAAGAAATCATTTCGAGCGTTGTTGTACCTGCATCGAGATAAATGCAGTCTCCATCTTCAATCAAGCTTGCCGCAAACTTTGCGATGGCTTTCTTTTCAAGTTGATGGCTTGTCGACTTCTCTGAAATCGTCAGCTCTCTCCCGCGCTTTCTCACTACCTCAGCGCCTCCGTGAACCCGCTTAAGTAAATGCATGTCCTCAAGCTGGCTTAAATCACGGCGAATGGTTGATTCTGATGTATTCAAGTCCTTGACAAGCTCCTGTATCTTCACAAATCCATCTTGCTTAATCTTTTCGATAATGTATTGTTGCCTTTCAGGTGTCAGCAAGTAACCACCTCCTAGTGTTACTATAAGGATATCGCTTTCAAAAATCAATCATTTTCTTCCTAAAACAGTCAAAAGTTATCAAAAACTATCACCGTATCAACCTTAGGTAAATTCTCCCACCAACCAGCAGTGAATATGCAAACGTATAAAATGGAAAATTATGCTATGATAAATGAAGGAGAAACAAAAAGGGGTGATTATTTGAAAAAGATTATCCTATTCGACGGAGTCTGCCATTTTTGCGACAAAAGCGTCCAATTTATCATAAAACATGATCCAGCAGGCAACTTTTCATTTGCCTCCCTGCAAAGCGAAAAAGGAATCCAATTAAAAAAGGATTATCACATACCAGAGGAACTGGATAGCATCATTCTCATTGAAGGCAATCGATATCATTCAAAATCTGCCGCAGCCTTAAAGATCGCCAGAGAATTAAAAGGCGGATGGAAGCTGCTTTATGCCTTCATTTTCATACCTCGCCCCATAAGAGATACTGTTTATGACCTCATTGCCCGCAACCGAATAAAATGGTTTGGCGAAAAAGCAGACTGCGAGCTGCCACCGCCAGATGTACGAAAACGTTTCTTATGATGAAAGCTTCCTTTGATGAGTGGAAGCTTATTTGTTTTAGATAAAGAAGGAAAGGGATGGGCGAAAGGTGGGAGAAGCCAGGCGATGCCCATGCTAGTCCCATGCTTCATGTAGGTAGAGTGGGAAAAGGGTGGGCGAAAGGTTGGAAAAGCCAGGCAATGCCCATGCTAGTCCCATGTTTCATGTAGGTAGAGTGGGAAAAGGGTGGGCGAAAGGTGGGAGAAGCCAGGCAATGCCCATGTTAGTCCCATGCTTCATGTAGGAAGAGTGGGAAAAGGATGGACGAAAGGTGGGAGAAGCCAGGCAATGCCCATGCTTATCCCATGCTTCATGTAGGTAAGGTGGGAAAAGGGTGGGCGAAAGGTGGGAGAAGCCAGGCAATGCCCATGCTAGTCCCATGCTTCATGTAGGAAGAGTGGGGAAAGGGTGGACGAAAGGTGGGAGAAGCTAGGCAATACCCATGCTAGTCCCATGCTTCATGTAGGTAGAGTGGGAAAAGGGTGGACGAAAGGTGGGAGAAGCCAGGCAATGCCCATGCTAGTCCCATGCTTCATGTAGGTAGAGTGGGAAAAGGATGGACGAAAGGTGGGAGAAGCCAGGCAATGCCCATGCTAGTCCCATGCTTCATGTAGGTAGAGTGGGAAAAGGATGGACGAAAGGTGGGAGAAGCCAGGCAATGCCCATGCTTATCCCATGCTTCATGTAGGTAAGGTGGGAAAAGGATGGGCGAAAGGTGGGAGAAGCCAGGCAATGCCCATGCTAGTCCCATGCTTTATGTAGGTAGAGTGGGCAAAGGGTGGACGAAAGGTGGGAGAAGCCAGGCAATGCCCATGCTAGTCCCATGCTTCATGTAGGTAGAGTGGGAAAAGGATGGACGAAAGGTGGGAGAAGCCAGGCAATGCCCATGCTAGTCCCATGTTTCATGTAGGTAGAGTGGGCAAAGGGTGGACGAAAGGTGGGAGAAGCTAGGCAATACCCATGCTAGTCCCATGCTTCATGTAGGTAGAGTGGGCAAAGGGTGGGCGAAAGGTGGGAGAAGCCAGGCAATGCCCATGCTTATCCCATGCTTCATGTAGGTAGGGTGGGCATCGACAGAGCCAGCCCATCCTGCCCCCAACAACCCGCCAAACAAAAAAACGGTCCAAGCTCACCAATTAAGTGGACTTAGACCGTTTCAACCGAGACGGTGATCCCGTCAGATTGCTGGATTAGAGAATACCTTCCAGCAAAATGACGCGGGATGGCGCTGCATCAATGCCGACTAATTTCAAAGGTGCGGCTACCATGAAGTATTCGCCTGCTGGTACATCTTTTAGGCGAAGGCCTTCAATAACAATAATGTCGTTGGCAAATAATGTTCTGTGAGTTGGATGTCCTGGCTGAGCGCGTTCAACGCCAAGACCATCGATGCCAACGCCTTCAATGCCGATTTCGGATACATATTTTGCTCCGCTTTCGCCAAGGGCGATAAAGTCAAAATTGAATTCTTCGTCAAAGGAGTTTTTGGTTTTAAATAGAAGGAAGTCGTCTTTTTCGATTCCGTGTCCTTCTAGATCTTCTTTTTCAATTAGTCCTTCTACTTCTGTTAGGTCAATGACTTTACATTTTCTGACTAATCTTTCGAGACCGATTGTTTCAATTGTGTCGCCGTCATTAATCATGTGAAGAGGGGCATCTGTATGTGTGCCGACATGGGCGTCAAGTGTGATGCGGGACTCTGTTACATGGCCGTTTGTGACTGTATTGAAGGAAGGCTGTTTGTCCTCGATGTTTTTATATACAGGCATTCCTTTGTAAATTGGCATAGATACGTCGTAAATTTTCATTGTCAAAACTCCTTCATGCAATTTATTTGTCTGTTTCTTCAACGACCGGCCACCAGTGGAAGCCGTCTTTTGCGAGCAATTCATCGGCACTTAGTGGACCCATTGAACCGGATGGATAGTTAGGGAAGCAGGCAGCTGGTTCCCTTTCCCAAGAACGGGAGATGACGTCCGTGTATTTCCAGGATAGGGCAACCTCATCCCAATGGGAGAAGTTTGTTGCGTCTCCGCGCATAGCGTCAAAGAGCAGGCGCTCATAGGCTTCCGGCGTATTGAATCTATCATACTTGGAAGTTAGGAAATTCAATTGAACAGGTGTTTTCCCGCCTTTTTTCGCATTCAGATGAAGGGTGATGCCTTCTTCCGGCTGGATGTTAATGACGAGCAGGTTCGGGTTTAATTTCTCTTCGGTACGGTAGAACAGGTTCATTGGGACATCCTTAAATTGTACGACGATTTGGGTGGATTTTTCTCCAAGTCGTTTTCCTGTACGGATGTAGAATGGAACACCAGCCCAGCGGAAGTTATCAAATAATAGTTTTCCGGCAACAAATGTTTCTGTGTTGGAGTTATCTGCAACCATGTTTTCTTCCCTGTAGCTTGGTACAAGCTTGCCGTCCATTTCGCCTGCTCCATATTGACCGCGGACGAAATAATCATCCACTTCGTCATCTTTAATCGGTTTGAGTGCACGCAGCACTTTTACCTTTTCGCTTCTGATTTCATCAGTTGAAAGCTTAATTGGCGGTTCCATTGCGAGCAGGGATACGATTTGCATGATATGGTTTTGAACCATGTCGCGCAAAGCGCCGCTGTTTTCATAATATCTTCCGCGGTCCTCGACGCCGAGGGTTTCCGTAGAGGTGATTTGGATATTGGCTATGTAATGATTATTCCATAGCGGTTCAAAGAAGGCATTCGCGAAACGGATGACTTCGATGTTTTGGACCATTTCTTTTCCGAGATAATGGTCAATCCGGTAGATTTCGTCTTCTGCAAAGGATTTGCGCAATTGGTCATTCAATTCCTTAGCGGATTCAAAATCATGTCCGAATGGTTTTTCAATGACTAGGCGTTTATAGCCGGATGTTTCAGTCAGACCGTCCTCTTTCAGGCGGGTAGCTATGGAACCGAAATATTCTGGTGCCATGGCCAGGTAGAATAGGCGGTTTCCTTTTAAGTTATATTGAGTATCAAGAGTGTCAGCTAATTTTTTTAAATCATTGAATGATGCATCTTTTTGGCTGACATCTAGGGATTGGTAATAAAAAAGCTTGGTAAATTCTTGTTTTTCTTCCGCAGGGCCATGTTCATTCATGATGGAATCGGAGATGTGCTGCTTAAGGCGTTCCGTTGTCCATTCACGTCTTCCGATGCCGATACAAGCAAAGTTCTCTGAGAGTCTTCCTTTTGTATAGAGGCGATAAAGTGATGGGAATAATTTACGCTGAGCTAAATCACCAGTTGCCCCAAAGATCATAAGCAATCCCGATTGTTTAGTAATAGTGGGCATATTCAGAACCTCTCTTTGTTTTCCTTATTTACGATATACTATTTTATATCTTGCTAAAATGATTAGCAATGAAATTGGTTTAGTGTAAATACTCTTTTTTAGTTTACATCGTATGTGAGTGAATGCAAAATATTTTCTATTTATATTATACAGGAAAAATAAGTTATGGAAGACTCAGCAATGGCTGAAAAATAAGCCGGAATGCGGTAAAATGAGTATATTGAATGTAGTTGGAGGAATGGGAGCTTGGAATTTGTATTTCTAGGAACAGGAGCGGGCATACCCGCTAAGCAGCGCAATGTCTCATCAATCGTTTTGCAGATGAATGAAGAGAGAGCCGCTAGCTGGATGTTTGATTGCGGGGAAGCGACCCAGCATCAAATATTGAAGACATCCGTAAAGACAAGGAAAATAGAGAAGATTTTTATTACCCATTTGCATGGGGACCATATATATGGCTTGCCGGGACTGCTTGGGAGCCGGTCATTCCAGGGCGGTACAGAACCACTGACAGTGTATGGGCCTGCCGGTATCAAGGAATATATTGAAACATCTCTGCGCCTTAGCCAGACCCACTTGAAGTATTCGCTTTCCTATGTAGAGATTGGGGAGGAGTCCGTCCTTTTTGAGGATGAGGCTTTTCGCGTTGAAGCTCTACCGCTTGAACATGCGGTGCTGAGCTATGGGTACCGGATTACGGAAAAGGACAAGCCTGGTGAGCTCAATGCTGCTTTGTTAATGGAAGAAAATATCCCGCCAGGTCCCTTATATAGCCGTATTAAAAAGAAAGAAATGGTTGAGTTACCTGACGGACGAGTCATTAATGGTGCTGATTATGTAGGACCGCCAAAAGAGGGCCGAATTATTACGATACTTGGAGATACAAGACCATGTGAAAATACACTGCGCTTAGCAGAGGGGGCAGACTGCCTTGTACATGAGGCGACCTTCAAGAAAGGGCAAGAGGAGATGGCGAGGGATTATTTCCATTCGACCACTGTCCAGGCAGCGGAATGCGCGAAGGAAGCTGGAGCGAAAAGGCTCATCTTAACGCATATCAGCTCCCGTTTTACGGAAGATGATGCGGTTGAACTTCAGGCTGAGGCGAGAGCGGTTTTTCCGGAGACGGAAATCGCCCATGATCTTGCTCTCATTAAGATATGAGAAAAGAGCTGGGACATACCTAAATTTGCTGTGTGCAAAGCCGAATGGTGTATGGAATTTTAAAAAGCTGAACTATTATTACTCATGCTTAAATAGCATTTAATAATAGTTCGGCTTTTTTAGTTGCTGTTTCCTTTTGTCCCAGCCTCTTTCTTCATCTAATTAGGAGTCACTCTGCATATGAGGCTTGTATTCTTTAGCTCATCGATAAAGCGGCTCCTAATCTCATCCGTTGTACAGTTCTTGTCATGGAGTCATAAGGAATCCTTCTCTTGAGGGCCATTCTTGTTTAAAAGACAGTCCGCCTGAACCCAAGCAGGAATCCTGATGAGAGGACGAACAAGGCAGGCAAAGGTGACATCTATTTTGGCTGTTTCACTTAAAAGGAGGGAGCAGGAAAAAGCCGGCTACTACAGTGACCTAAAATGGATAATCGACCTGAAAACCACCTTGCTCTCTCTTTTGGTATTACATGATCTCACTTCATTAAATGATACGGCACAATGGTTATGATCAAGTTCTTACGATATAGCAGGTTTGCCCTGATCATAAAGCTGGATTGATTATGCAGGAAGTTATGCCAGCCTTTTTTTGGGATGAACTGCGGGAATATGACCGTTACTTGGAAATTGGCCTCCCTGGCTTTTTTCTCGACAATATTGATAAATTTATTCAGCGGCTGGATGATACTCCGATATGGCGAATATAAGGTAACAAGCTTCACATCTGGCTGCCAGGACTCCCATTTCTTCTCGAATGCCTTGATATCCTCCTTCTCAAATGCCACATAAACGGCTATCAGCCGATCTGGGGAGAGGGAGCGGGCATATTTCAAGGAATTATCCACCACACGTGTGATGCCGGATACCGGGACAATGATGACATTCCCATCCGGCGGCAATGCCTCGGTTTCCTTCGTGATTTTGAGCTGTTCACCGACTGCGATATAATGCTTGCGGATTTGGTGGAACACCCAAATGACAATCGGAAGGAAGATAAGCACTGGCCAAACCTGCTGGAATTTGGTCAAGAAGAACATCATCATGACAATGAAACAAATGATGGCACCGGCTGTATTGATTGCTAACTTCGAACGCCAGCCCCCTGGTTTCTCCTTCAGCCATTTTCTCATCATCCCGGCCTGGGCAAGGGTGAAGGGAATGAATACTCCGACAGCATAAAGCGGGATGAGATGCTCGGTGTGAACTTGAAAAGCGATAATCAAGATACTTGCTGTTACGCCTAGAAAGATGATCCCGTTTGAATACCCGAGTCGGTCGCCTCGCATCCGAAACATCCTTGGCAGGAATTGATCATTCGTTAAGTTAACCGCCAGCAACGGGAAGGCTGAGTAGCCTGTATTAGCCGCAAGTACAAGAATGAGGGCGGTTGTTCCTTGAATGAAGTAGTAAAAACCTCCTCTTCCGAATATTTCCGCGGCTACCTGAGAGACAACGGTCTCCTTCAATGCGGGAGCTGCTCCGTAATAATAACTAATGAAGACAATTCCTGAGAAAAGGAGTGCCAATAAGATTCCCATATAGGACAAGGTCTTTGCGGCATTCACCGGCTCCGGATGCTTGAAGTTCGGAATCGCATTCGAGATGGCCTCAACCCCTGTTAATGCAGAGCTTCCGGAAGCAAACGCCCTGAGCAGCAGAAAGAGCGTGATCCCTGTCACAGGTGCTCCCATTGGCGAATGAGCGGCAGGGGATACATCACCTGCTGCGATATGATATAGGCCCGCGGCAATCATGATAAATACAGCGAAAATAAATAAGTACACGGGATAGGCCAGAATAGAGGCTGACTCATTTAATCCCCGCAAATTCAGCACTGTTAACAAAAACACAAGTCCGACGGCTAAATAGACCCTGTAATCATAGAGTGCAGGAATAGCAGATGTAATCGCATCTGTTCCTGCTGATACACTGACAGCTACGGTCAAAATATAATCAATGAACAACGAACCGCCGGCAATCAGACCGGGATTCATCCCTAGGTTTTCCTTTGATACCATATAGGCTCCGCCGCCATGCGGATAGGCATATATAATTTGCCGGTATGAAAGGATGATGATAGCAAGCAGGATGACCACTCCAGCCGCAATCGGGATTGAATACCAGAACGCCGCCATTCCGATGGTCATTAAGACAATCAGGATTTGCTCTGGTCCGTATGCCACAGATGAGAGAGCATCCGATGATAGGATGGCCAGTGCCTTGGTTTTATTCAATCTTTGTTCAGATAATTGAGTTGATTTTAATGGTTTACCGATCAGTCTTCTTTTCAGCGAATAATAAAACATATTCATCACCTTGCCTGTTTAGTTTCGTGAATAAACAGACATTTTCTTCGAAAGGAATAAACCTTTGGAATAAAAAATGCCTGCAAGTCCAATGAGAAATAGACTTGCAGACACCTAGGATGTTAGTCTTGGCATCACAAGTTCCACCTTCCTTCTCAAATAACGCTTACGAGGTTAGCTGACGGATTCGGGCCATGAGTAGCCCTACCTTTTAATAAGGATTCACCCCAAGAAACATTTGGGTCCCCCGCACCATACGGTCTCAGCGATTTAGAAAATCTGAAACTGAAAATTATCATACTCCCATAAATGAAGAAAGTAAATGGGGTAAATGGCAAAAACTGAAAATAAATATTTCGACAAAAAACAGGATTGTTCATCGGCGTATGACTAAGGCATAATCAGTAAATAAGAATGCTAATATGTTAAAAAAACATCGTCTCCCTCTTAGCAGGCTTGTGAATCACTCGTGTTCAACTTCAGTCTAGTTTAAGGACGATTCTTTATGTAGCTGATAGAAAGGGAAAGTCAGATAGTTATTGATATTCTAGGAAAATGAAAAACACAAATGATAATAGAATCATTTGTGTTAAAGAGTATGATATAGTCGTTTATTCTTCCTGCGGCTCCCTAATGGCGATGAGTACCCCAATCAGAATCAAGAATGAGCCAACCCAGAAGGTCATACTGATGGTTTCTCCTAAGATTGCCCAGCCCAAAAATGTACCCACTACCGGCTGGAAGAAAAAGAAGATGCCGCCGC
The DNA here is from genome assembly GCF_054950035.1 of Gracilibacillus sp. Marseille-QA3620. NCBI lineage: Bacteria > Bacillati > Bacillota > Bacilli > Caryophanales > Bacillaceae > Gracilibacillus > Gracilibacillus sp. Marseille-QA3620. The sequence goes on along the minus strand of NZ_CM143102.1, from coordinate 2,901,044 downwards.
TTGAGGCATTGAGCATTTGCAGTCCGCGGTTCCACAAGAGGAAGGCGAGGGAGGTAGATATGATTCCTAGATAAAGGAGTCCGCCCCAAATATTTGGCTGTACCAATTCATTCAGCGAAACCTGCGGGTATCTTACAATAACAAATGGCGTTAAAACGACCACCGCAATGAGAACCGCATAGGTAGTCACGACAATCTGGGAATACCGGGTTGGCAAAAGCTTGATCAATACGGACATCAGGGCCCAAGTCAAGGCTGCGATAATGAGTGATAGTCCCCCGAGTGTGCTGGACATATCAATATCATCAATGCCGACAATGGCAATGACGCCAATGGTGGCCAAGCTGACGGATGACGCTTTTTTGAATGTTAATCGTTCTTTCAGAAGGATACTGGCGAACAGGACCATAAATGCAGGTGTCGTTGATGTGATGATGGCGCCCATTTGCGCAGTGGAAAGCATAGTCCCGGTTTCTTGCGTGAGGATGGAGAGAACATAGCCGATCAGAGAAATCGTAATGACGAGAAGAATATGTTTCTGTTTCATCTGCCACTTTTGTTTGCTCGCTAATCCAATGATAATGAGTGTGACAAGTGCGATGACATAACGCATCCAAACCAGCTCTAATGGTGGAATAACCTCTACGATATGTTTGACGACAACATACATGCCGCCCCATATACTTGAAGCTGCTGTTAAATATAATGAACCAATTAATGTTTTTTTCATTGGGTACCCTCCGTATTATTATAGGCTATCATGGCCCTTACGGAGAGAAGCAGCTCTTCTGATTCTCTCCGTTAAGAGCGGGAGAATACGGCTGGAACATCATTTTCGAATAATGGTGCTAGAAACATGTTCGTTCACTCCTTTAGTATCGTCGTTTTATTAATCCTATCAAAATGTTTGTCTGCTAATCAATTTGATTATGATGAATTGTAATATTAAGTGCAACACCTCTCAGTCAAAATAAAAGAAGCCCATGACGACCTCGTGTAAAATGTTAGTTACCACACAAACATTCAGAGGAGGAATCGTCATGAGCTATACCCATCTTACCATAACTGAACGGGCAAAAATAGAAACGTATGTTGATTTAGGCTGTACCATTAGGGAGATTGCCGTACGCCTAAACCGGAGTCCATCAACCATCTCAAGAGAACTACGTCGCCATGCTAATTGCTCGGTGGAGGAAGCGCATGTCCGTTATCAGGCGAATAAATCGAACTGTGGTGCGAAGACGAAATTAACACCAGAGTTAAAACAAATGGTTCAAGAAAAGCTGAATGATACCTGGTCACCAGAACAGATTATAGGACGTTTATATCAAGGGAAACTGAGCTATAAAAGCATCTATCGTTGGATTTATAGTGGTTTGTTAGAAGTGCCTTTAACGGTCCTCCGTCAAAAAGGAAAACGTCAGAAACCTCGTGAAACAAGAGGACGGTTCAATATCGGTACTCCTATTTCGAAACGACCGAAAGAGGTCCGTAAAAGAGAAACATTTGGGCATTGGGAACTAGATACCGTTGTTTCAGGTCGCGGGCAGGCAAAAGGCTGTGTTGCCACATTCATTGAGCGTAAAACACGTTGGTATATGGGGATTCTAATCCCTGATCGTTCTGCGTCATCGATGGAAACAGCTGTCAAACAATTACATCGACAATTACCAGAAGGTGCGATTCAAACGGCTACAACCGATCGTGGGAAAGAATTTAGTTGCTACAATGTGCTTGAAAAGGAATTAAACGTTCAAGTCTATTTTGCAGATGCTTATTCCTCATGGCAGCGTGGGAGTAATGAAAATAGTAATGGCTTACTGCGAGAGTTCTTCCCCAAACAAACGAATTTTGATCAAGTGAAACCTGAGGAGATGAAACAGGCTCTTCAACTTATCAACAATCGACCAAGGAAATGCCTTGGCTGGAAAACTGCATACGAGGCGTTTGAGGAAGAACTGGTGCACTTAATTTGACAAACTATCTTATAAAAAAAAATGGATGGAAACCATAGTCGGTCTCCATCCATTTTTATGGTTACCATCCGAATCGGTATTGAACAGGGGGCGTAATTTCGTAACGGAGTTCCTTGGCAGCATTCTTCGGCCAGTATGGATCGCGCAGAAGTTCGCGCCCAAGGAAGATAAGGTCTGCTCGGTTATTTTGGATGATTTCCTCTGCCTGTATGCCAGTTGTAATCAAGCCGACAGCACCTGTTGCGATATCAGCACCATGCTTGATGGTTTCAGAGAAAGGAACCTGATAGCCTGGATAGCTAGGAACAGGTACAGGAAGAACACCACCTGAGCTGATGTCCACCAAATCAACTCCATCCTCCTTCATCCATTTCGCATATTGGACATAATCCTCTGCTGTATAGCCATCCTTGCTGTAATCATTTGCAGAAATACGGACAAAGAGCGGCCCATCCCATACCGTTTTAACAGCTTCAATAATTTCGTGAAGGAAACGGTATTGGTTCTCTTTGGTGCCGCCGTATTCATCTGTGCGGGTATTGACGGCAGGGCTAAGGAATTCATTGATTAAATAGCCATGAGCGGCATGAATCTCAATGACCTCAAAGCCTGCTTTCTTGGCACGGACAGCTCCCTGCTTAAAGGCTTCGACCGTTTCTTTGATTTCTTCTTTCGTCATGGCCTTTGGTGTTTTATCGCCTTCTTTGAATGGAGCGGCAGAAGGGGCAATGATTTCCCCGTCAACTCCAGCTTTTCTTCCGGCATGTGCAAGCTGAATGCCAGGTACGGTTCCGTATTCTTTCATCATGGATGTCAATGTATGTAGCCCTTCAATCTGGCCATCCTCCCAGATCCCTAAATCCTGGTCGCTGATTCGGCCTTGCGGGGTGACGGATGTGGCTTCGACCACAATCAATCCAACTTGACCGACCGCTCGGCTTGTATAGTGGGCAAGATGCCAGTTATCGACTTTCCCATCCTTGTTATGGCTTGAGTACATGCACATTGGCGCCATCACAATCCGGTTTTTGAATGTGACATCCTTAATTGTATATGGTTCAAATAATAATGGTTGCTTTGATTTCATCTGAAAATCCCTCCTTGTGCCATCATTATAACAATACCCTATATAGAGATGCGATTAGTTTGTTTCCAGGGAAATGGAAGGAAGAAAAGGCTGGCAAAGCAATAGCTTATGCCAACCCCCTCTTTAAGTGGGTGTGCTACTTAGTAAACAAAAGAAGCACCAACAATTATAAGCAAAATGAACAGAACAACAATGAAAGCGAAGCTTCCCATACCGTGTCCGCCGTAAGACCCTTTACCTTCACTCATATGTGACACCTCCTTAATGGAAGAATAGGAATTAGGGAATTGTAGCTTGTTAACCCCTATTCCTGTATATAGCATATGGAGAAAGAAAGAAATCGTTTGGACAAATATGGAAGCGCGCTGCCTTTATTTCAAGATAAGGTGTTTTAGGTCTAATTTGACAGAATCCCTTGGCTGATTTTTTTTGACAGCTCTTCCCCCATTTCACTGGAACGGTGCGTGGCTTTCTTGATGCATTCAATTAGGGCTTCCTTAACCCCTTTTTCCTCTAATATGCGAATGCCGGCTTCAGTTGTGCCTCCTGGACTTGTGACCTCCTTACGAAGCGTTTGGGGTGTTTTATCAGATGTATGGACCATTTCCGCTGCACCCATCAAGGTTTGGATGATTAGTCTTTGGGCATCCTGGGGCTCGAGGCCAATCTGCTCAGCTGATTGCTGCATTGCTTCGATTAAATAATAAATATAGGCAGGACCGCTTCCTGAAAGACCGGTGACGGCATCCATCTTATCTTCTTCGGTATAAACAGCCATGCCAACAGTCCCGAAGATCTCCTTCGCCAGCTGTTTATCTTTATCTTTCACATATTCATTGCCGCAGAGAGCCGTCGCGGATTTACCGACTGCCGCAGACGTATTGGGCATCGCTCGAATAATCGGCATGTCAATTTCCACGATGGATTTAAGGCTGGCGGTGGATATGCCTGCCGCAACAGAAATCAGCAGCATGTCCTTACGTAAATATTTCTTAACCTGTGAGAGAATAGCCAGGACATCCTTTGGTTTTACGGCAATGATGACAACATCTGACCCGTTTAAGAGGGAGGAGAGGTCCCGAGACGGTGTAACGCCGTATTCTTGTTGAAGTCTTGCCAGCTGTGTGTCATTGCTGCGGTTGCTGATCCAAATATTTTCAGGGTGACTGCCTTCGCGGGCGGCCAATCCTGAGATGAGGGCCTCGGCCATAGACCCAGCCCCAAGAAATGCGATTTTCTTATCCATTCGTATGTCCTCCTTTAAAAACAATAAAAGCCTTTCATCCGTAAAGGACGAAAGGCTATTCTTCCGTGGTACCACCTTCATTTGTGAACCGAAAGAACGCAGGGATGGTTCACAACTCTATGCCTTGTAACGTTAGCGGAACGTTCAGGTTTTCCTGAAAAGCTCAAAAGGGAGGTTCAACAAGGATAGAGGGCGATGGGGCCTTGCAGCCGGGGGTCCCAATCTCTTGCGCCATAAGGCTTGTTTACTTGACCTTTATCATTGCCGATATTGTTTCATTGTACGTTATAGTTATAGGCATTATGCAAAAAACTGCGCGTAATGTCAAGGGCTGGGATATTAAATAATGGTGAATGAGTGAAAAGGATAGAATTTCGAACCAAATTATGTAAAAATAATGATAAAAACAAGTATAGGGAGAAATGCTGAGATGACACAGACAAAGGTAGCCGAAAAAATCATCCTGCCGACACCTTTTGCGGTCGGAGATGTCAATGTATTTCTGATAGAGGGCCAGAAACTAACCTTGGTTGATGCAGGCATCAAAACGAAAGAGGCGGAAAATGCCCTTGAAAGCCAGTTGAATGACCGCGGCTACACCATCTCAGATATCGATCAGGTTATCTTAACCCATCATCATTCCGATCATTGCGGATTAGTGGACCTTTTTGAAGGCAAAGAGCTGCTTGGCCATGAGGATAATCAGCGTTACCTGATTAGAAGTGAAGAATTTCTCGATTGGCAGCGTGAGTATTTTACGGAAATGTCTAAGAAAATGGGTGTGCCAAAGGAATACATGAAATACGCCAATAATGTGGAATCCATGTACACATATTCCGGCTCCAAGCCTTTGACGGGATATTTGAAAGAGGGAGACAGGATACCTGGACATGAGGATTGGATTGTCATGGAGACATTCGGACACTCGCAGGGGCATCTCTCTTTCTATCATGAAGCGACAGGCAGTCTAATTGGTGGTGACCTGCTGATTGGAAAGATTTCACCAAACCCTATTCTTGAGCCTCCGAAGAAAAAGGGGGATGAAAGGGTTAGGCCGCAGCTTCAGCTGAACGAGAGCCTGAAGCGGATTTCAAAGGAGAAGCTGAATATTGTCTACTCCGGCCATGGGGATAATATTATGGACCCCTACAGCTTAATTGAAAAGAGATTAATCATGCAGCATGAACGGGCCATGCATGTGATGAAGGATTTAATCGGCGATGGACAGAGCACGATTTTAGAGCTTGCTATACAGTTATTCCCGAAAGCGATCAGAAGGGACCCTGCTCTTGCTTTGTTTGAGACATTAGGACAGCTGGATTATTTGGAATCCATTCATAAAGTGGAGAAGCAGGATGCAGAGGGTGTGTTATATTATAGAGTAATGACCGAAGAATAAGGAAGTGGTACAGAAATGAATGAACGGATTAAAGGCAAGACCATCGCTGTCACGGGTGCTTCCGGGGGGCTAGGAATGGAGATAGCGAGGCAGGCAGCCAAGAACGGTGCGAACCTGGTCTTGATGGCGAGAAGCTATGACAAGCTCGCGGCCCTTCGTGATGAATTGATGACGAAATATTCCATTAAAGCCCATGTCTATAGCCTTGATGTATCGAAGCGCGAGAAAATAGAAGAAACCTTTAAGAAAATCAAGCAAGAGGTCGGACCGATTGATATACTCGTTAATAACGCCGGTTTCGGTGTTTTTGATACGGTGCTTGAGATGGATTTGGATGAGGCAGAAGGCATGATCGAGACAAATGTGCTCGGCTTAATTACGTGCACGAAGCTTGTGCTTCCTGACATGGTGAGCCGCCGCTCGGGACACATCATCAATATCGCCTCGCAGGCAGGAAAGATGGCTACGCCAAAATCAAGTGTTTATTCTGCAACGAAGCATGCTGTTCTAGGATTCACGAACTCCTTGCGCATGGAAATGCACGGCAGGCACGTATATGTAACCTCTGTTAATCCAGGGCCTATTCGGACCAATTTCTTTAACATCGCTGATAAGGAAGGAACCTACATAAAGAATATTGACCGGCTCATGATTGACCCGGTGAAGCTTGCCGGAAGAATCGTGGATGCGATGATGACAGGGAAGCGGGAGATCAATGCTCCGGGCTGGATGAATGCGGGCAGCAAAATTTACAGTCTCTTCCCACGAACCTTTGAGACATTAGGGAGAAGCCAATTTAATAAAAAGTAAAAACAACAACAGGTACATGACCATTTTATAGGGGTATGTACCTCTTTTTTTGCGGGTTATCTCGATAATAGTTGAAACCTTTTCCTGTTGTCCTTCGTAATGGAATTATAAATAATGAATGACATGAGAGGAGAAGAACTATGGCTGATAAAGGCTGTGTAAAATGCGGAAGCAGGGATGCGGGTAAGAAGGAAGTGGCGATGACAGGAACGGGGTTATCGAAGTTTCTGGACGTTCAGCATAATACGTTCATCGTCGTGTATTGTAAGAATTGTGGATATTCAGAATTCTATAATAAGCAATCCTCGAAGTCATCGAATATCATTGACTTGTTTTTCGGGTGATGAAAGCAAGAACTCACCAAGAGCTTTAAGAGGAACATTGCCTAATTTAAAAAAAATATCTATACAAGGGAGAATGTATGGAAAAACCAAAAGTGATGGTGCTTGGTACCTTTCATATGCGTTACACGGCGGATATGTTCAGGCTGGATGTAGGGGATATTGGACTTGCGGAAAGACAACGGGAGATCAGGCAAGTGATCGAACGGGTAAAAGCTTTTAAGCCTACGAAGATGGCATTCGAAGTGGTTAAGAGTGAGAATGAACGTTTAAATGAGGAGTATCAAAGCTATCAGCGGGGGGAGTTTGAACTTGGGGTTGATGAAGTCTATCAATTTGGATTTCGTATCGCTGAAGAGCTTGAGCATGACCAAGTATATGCCGTTGATTGGATGGAATCGGTTGGGAACAGAGGTATTGGACAGGTGTATGATTGGGCAAAGGAACACCAGCCCGACCTATATAAGGAGATTGAAGAAAAGTATCAGAAGCCAATCCGTGAAAAGTCAGGCTCTAAGTCCATTTATGAACTGATGAAGGAGTATAATCAAGAGAGTGAGATACAATTAGGTCATGAGTTAAACATGACTGTTGCACGAATTGGCAAAGGGGAGGAATACGTCGGGATTGATTGGCTGCGTTGGTGGTATCAGAGGAACCTGATTATTTACAAGAATCTGGCTGAACTTATAACCGCTCCTGATGACCGTGTTGTATTGCTCATAGGCAGCTCACATATTCATTTAGTTTCGCAGTTTTTGAGGGAGAGCAATCTTGTCGAAGTGGTTCCTGCAAGCTTATACTTAACTTAAAGATATGTGAATCGTTCGAAATGTTTTTATCCTATGCGGGGAAGGAGGAGAGTAGGATGGATCGCGACACATTACGTTTATTGAAATGGATTTCGGCCGGAATAGAAGCATTTTTAGGAATTCCGATTTTAGGCGGAATGATCATATTAGCCACAGGCTGGGCTCCACTTGGAATTATGTTTATTTTTCATATTATACTTGTCGTTTTCTCGACCAAGGCAGGGGAAAAAGCGGCTGGTAATATCGTTGGCATTATCACCTCGGTCGTCGGGTTTATCCCATTTTTAGGGATGATCATGCATCTAGTTACAGCCGCCGTCATTGCACTTGAGACAGCAAGCCAGAAAAAGGCGGGAGCAGAATAGCTTTGTATGTAAAAGCACGAATGTGGATGAATACATTCGTGCTTTTTTGGTTCATTGTTCTTTAGATTAGTTAGTAAGGTCTATGTCGCCAACCTCTGTTTTCAAATCAACAGCGATGCTGCCATTACCGCTCATATAGCTGCTCGATTTCTTTCCGAATATTTGAATGCTACCGATTTCTGAATTAGCACTAATATAATGGTCCTTGGGTGTTTCACTAATAGAAACCGCAATATCGCCAATCTCGTTGCTGGCGGTAATAGACGCTTTTATTGCCGGGACTTTAATGTTAATATTGCCTATCTCATTTTTTAAGACAAGTTTTCCGGCAGAATCCTTGATATTGATATCCCCAACCTCTGATTCACATTTAATAATTTCCGCATTGATGCCTGAAATGTCAATTGAGCCCACTTCAGTATCTGCAGTGATTTGCCGAAAGGTCTTTTCTGGAAGATGAATAATTATATCGGTTGCTTGCTTGTTGAACTGGATACCAAAATTAATGCCAGCTTGATTAGGTGTTGATATTTTAAGTGTGCGCCCATCTTGTTCGATATTAATCGATTGGCCTTTCTTTGGTCCAATTGATTCAACCGTGACAGCATCCCCATCCGTTTGTTGAATCGTTAGAGAACCAAGATTACCTTTAATGTCAATTTCGTCAATGATGACGTCAGCGAAAGTCGTGGCACTCTTTTCCTGCTCTGAAGCGGAGAAGTAAGACTTTGCTGTAAGAAGGGCGCCGATACCGCCAATGGCTATTAATAGGACTCCAGTAATGAAAATCTTTTTAAACATATGATTCCCTGCCCTTCACAATGTTCATATTCCATTTGCAATAACGAATGGTCAGTCTCATGGAGAGTTTGGATAGATGGTACATCCCGATGAACAGGAGAAGACCAAGGCCGCAAGCCCCAATAGAGACGAAAACCTCAAAAAGGGAGAAATGATTGAAATCAAACAAAATCTCGGCTAATTGGATGATGGGAGCGGCAATCATGGTTATACTGGCAATCCATCCGGCAAACAGGATGCTGACGATGGCAATCATTGGGCCGACAATAAGGAGAAAATTCAAGAATCCTAGTCCAATGGTCAGGCCGATTATACGAAGAACATTAGTCATGGAGAGGTTATGTTCAGTTTTTTCGATGGAGCTATTAAGCACCAACTCTTTCGCTATTGTTTTTGGTGAACCAAGGCCTAAGGCAATCTCTTGTTCTGTTTTTCCCTCTAGCAAGCCAAGGTCGAAATACTCGGCATAATCTGCAAGAATTTCAGCCTGCTCATTTGGCGGGAGCCCGCGAAGCTGTTCAGCTAGTTCTTTCATGAATGCTTCTTTGTTCAACACTCTTCACCCTCTTTAATAATTTGATTAACACCAATAGAAAATGTACGCCACTCCTCTATCAATTGTTCCATATAGGTACGACCACTTTGTGTCATATGATAATACTTTCGTGAAGGTCCTTCTGTCGATTCTTTAAGGTAGGTTGTAAAAAACTCTTCCTTTGTGAGGCGTCTTAGAAGAGGGTAAACGGCCCCTTCGGAGATTTCGAATTTATGGGAGATCTCCTGCACGAGCTCATAGCCGTACCGGTCCCGCTTATTCACAAGAACAAGAACACATAACTCCAGCACACCTTTCTTAAATTGGACATTCACTTCGTACCCTCCTTTCTGAGCTATTATATAATCTTAGGTAGTATCTATAGTATGACATTTAGTACTATTTATTGCAAGGTAGTTTTAAAAAATTAACAAATGTACAAATTCATCATTTAAAACCATCTTAAAATGAATGGGATAAGTGTAGTGAACTTTTGTCTTTCTACAGTATCAATTGAATCTAAGACTAGGCAGATTTATTTCTATAATAAATCTTTAAAGAAAGTGTGAAGTTGCTATACTTAACTCATCACAATCGTGTCATAGGAAGGTGCGGACGGAAATGAAAATTAAACTAGACGATTTATCAAGCAGGGAGATGGCTGATTTAATAAGTGAACATCTCGCAGGCATGTATCTGACTTCTCCTCCTGAGAGCATCCATGCTCTTGGTCTTGAGGAACTGAGGAAACCGGATGTAACCGTATGGAGTGCCTGGGAGAATGGAGAGTTATTAGGCTGCGGAGCGTTAAAGGAGCTTGATTCCCAACATGGTGAAATCAAATCAATGCGTACGGCTGCAGCTCATTTGCGCAAAGGCACTGCAAGAGCATTGCTTGCTTTCATAATAGACGAAGCCCGTAAGCGAGGATACAGAAGGCTTTCCTTAGAGACGGGCTCGATGGAAGCCTTCTCTCCAGCCCGAAAGCTGTATGAAAGCTTTGGATTTACCTATTGTCCGCCTTTTGCCGATTATTGGGATGATCCAAATAGTGTGTTCATGACGAAGGAACTGTGAGGATATGAGGGGCTTGCAGGCTTGCGAGTTAGTGGGCATTAGCTTAATTTTTTAAATTTTTTAAATTTACAATTGACTAACAATTCCAAAAGTAGTAACCTATGTTAAGTAAATAACCAATTCACTTACCAATGAAAGGAGGGCTGTACGATGAAAAGAGTAAAACCAGTATTTATTTCAACTGATGTTCATATTCATTGTGCAGTCCTCTTGTTTCGATAAACGAGGTTAACCATTCGTTTTGAACGAAAGGCTGCACGCTGCTGTGTGAGCCCCTTGTGTTCGTTAGGATTGTAAGGGCGTGTTTTCACGTCTTTATGGATTCTTTCGGATATAAGGGCGCCTCGCCGGCACCGCTGCAGTCTTTTTTTGTTGGTTGATAAGGTTATGAATAAAAGGGAGGAATGAAGATGATGAGACGTTTATTCACGGTCAAGATTTCAAAAGAGGAATCGATGAACAGTACGTAGCCATAACAGATAGCGGAATGAAGATGAGGAGGGGATGGAATGTTTTCGGTTTTTAAGAAATTAGGATGGTTTTTTAAAGAACATTGGATACGATATACGGTTGCTATCATTCTATTGAATGTGGTGAATGTGCTTGAGGTTCTGCCGCCAATGCTGGTCGGAATGGCCATTGATGATATTGGGATGGGAACCATGACGAATGATACACTGATGACTTATATTTGGTGGATGATTGCCCTGATCGTTTCCTTATATGGTTTGACCTATATTTGGAATTATCAGCTCTTTAGCGGGGCATTTGTCCTTGAGAGAAAGCTGCGTTCGGGCTTTATGGGCCATCTTTTGAAGATGACGCCGACCTTTTACGAGAAGAATCGGACCGGCGATTTAATGGCAAGGGCGACGAATGATCTGAAATCCATTTCTGTTACCGCGGGTTACGGAATTTTGACTTTGATGGATTCATCGCTCTATATGCTGGCAATCTTGCTCACAATGGCGATTACGATCAGCTGGGAATTGACGCTTGCGGCCTTTCTGCCCCTGCCGCTTATGGCGTGGGCCGTGAATAAGGGCGGCAAGAAGATTCATGAGTATTTCACAGCTGCGCAGGATGCCTTCGGCGAGCTGAACGATAAGGTACTGGAATCGGTTGCCGGTGTCCGTGTAATTCGTGCCTATGTTCAGGAGCGGGCGGATGAGAAACGCTTTGAGGAAATGACGGAGGATGTGTATAAGAAGAACATGGATGTAGCTAAGGTGGATTCCTTCTTTGATCCGGTCATTACCTTTGTTATCGGTATCAGTTATCTGATCAGCCTTGGGTATGGGGCTAATCTCGTTTTTGCCCAGCAACTCTCTATCGGTCAGCTTGTCACATTCAATGTCTACTTGACGATGCTGATATGGCCGATGATTGCCATTGGCGAACTGATTAATATTATGCAGAGAGGGAATGCCTCGCTTGATAGGATGAATGAAACGCTCAGCTATGAGGCGGATGTCAAGAATGTGGAAGAGCCGGTTGAGGTTGAAGACCCGGCAACCGTTGCTTATGAAGATGTCCGTTTCCGTTACCCTTCCTCGAAGGTAGATAATCTCGCTGAAGTAAATGTCAATATCGGCAAGGGGGAGACCATCGGGATTGTCGGGAAAACAGGCAGCGGGAAGACGACCTTTATCAAGCAGCTGCTGCGTGAGTATCCTACTGGTGAGGGAGTCCTTGCAATTGCGGATATCCCAATTGAGAAGCAGCCGCTTGATGGAGTGCGTGACTGGATTGGCTATGTACCGCAGGATCATGTCTTATTCTCAAAGACCATTCGGGAGAATATTCTCTTCGGTAATAAAAATGCGACAGAGGAAGAGTTCTGGAGAGCCATCCGCTTAGCTGATTTTGAGAAGGACCTAATCATGCTGCCGAATGAACTTGAAACATTAGTGGGAGAAAAGGGAATCGCGCTGTCAGGCGGTCAGAAGCAGCGAATCTCTATCGCAAGAGCATTGATTAAGAATCCGGAGATTTTGATATTGGATGATTCTTTGTCAGCGGTCGATGCGAAGACAGAGACGACCATTATTAAGAATATTCAAGAAGAACGAAGCGGGAAAACGACGATGATTACAACGCATCGCCTGTCTGCGGTACAGCATGCCGACTGGATTATTGTCCTTGATGACGGAAGGGTCATCGAAGAGGGCACTCATGAAGATTTAGTCTTGAAGGGCGGCTGGTACAAGGAACAATTTGAACGCCAGCAAGTTGAGGCGAATACGGGGGTGAGCGCATGAATGAACATCTCGAACAAACGGAATCCAGTGCGAAAACGATGAAGCGTCTGTACCGCTATGCGGTCCGCTTCAAAGGCACGATTATTCTCGCCCTCATCATGCTCTCTATTTCTGTTGCGGCTGAACTCATTGGCCCTTATATCGGGAAGAATATTATCGATAATCATATTATGGGAATAGAAGAGCCATGGGTAGAGACAGAAAAGACGGAGGATGCCGTCCAGTTTGAAGGGAAATGGTATAAGCGGGAGGCTTATCTGCAAGAGGGGGAATGGAGCGGAGAGGCAGTTTCCGTTGTCCAGACGGGAACCACCTTCCTCTTCCTGAACGAGCCGCTTAAGTTTGATGGAGAACGCTCCTATGAAGAGGGGAAATTGACTGTTACCAATGGCGGAAAGACGGCTGAATATGAAGCGGCTAAACTGTCAGGCACGGAGATTATGCAGTTTTATGAGCCGGAGATTAATCGAATCATCAAGTTGATTTTGATTTATTTCGCCATTATGGTCGTAGCCTTCTTCTTCCAATATGGGCAGAGCTATTATTTACAGAAAGCAGCCAATCGGATTATTCAATCCATGCGGATGGAGGTATTTGCTCATATTCAGCGCCTTCCAATCCGATACTTTGATAATTTGCCAGCAGGGAAGCTGGTCGCGCGTATTACGAATGACACAGAGGCTATCCGCGAACTGTATGTCAGAGTGCTCGCAAATTTCTTCTCAAGCACGGTGAACATCATTGGGATAATTATCGCCTTGTTTTTACTTAGTCCAAAGCTTGGAGCGATCACGCTCTTGGTCATCCCGATTCTCATCGTATGGACGATTGTGTTCCGTAAATTTGCGACGAAATATAACCGGGTCATCCGAGCTAGAATCAGTGATATCAATGCAATGATCAATGAATCCATCAATGGGATGACCATCATTCAGGCATTCCGGCGTGAGAAGGAGACGCAGGCAGAGTTTGAGGAACTGAACTCAGAGCATTATATTTACCAGAGCAAAATGCAGCGCTTGAATTCTCTCTTGAACGGAAATCTTGTCGGTGCCTTCCGCGTCATTACGCTGACGCTCTTTATCTGGTACTTCGGCGGACTTGCCGCTTCGGGTGAATCTGTTGTAACGCTTGGGGTGCTGTATGCGATGGTCAATTATTTAAACAGGCTATTTCACCCTATTTCGGGGATTGTCAACCAATTCGCCAATTTTGAACAAGCGATGGTTGCCGGAGAACGTGTATTCTCTCTTCTGGACGAAAACGGAACAGATGTCGAGGATAAGCGGATAGCACGCTTGAATGGACATGTCGAATTTAAAGAAGTGTCGTTTGGTTATAAAGAAGGAGAACACGTCTTGAAGAATATTAGCTTTGAGGCGAATCAAGGAGAGACAATTGCACTTGTTGGTCATACTGGCTCCGGAAAGAGCTCCATTATGAATCTCTTATTCCGTTTCTATGATTACCAAGAAGGAGCGATTCTTCTGGATGGAAAAGAATTGAAGGATATTCCAAGGCAGACGCTGCGGGAGCATATGGGCATTGTCCTGCAGGACCCGTATCTCTTTACAGGGACAATTCTCTCCAATATCACGCTTGATGATCCGAAGATTACGAAGGAAGCAGCAGAGAAGGCTTTAAGGGATGTTGGGGCAGACCGTGTCCTTGCCAATCTTGAGCATGGCTTTGATGAGCCTGTGGTTGAGAAGGGGAGTACGTTATCCTCTGGTCAGCGCCAATTGATATCCTTTGCCAGGGCATTAGCCTTTAATCCAGCAATCCTTATCTTAGATGAAGCGACATCAAGCATTGATACGGAAACAGAGACACTCATACAAGAGGCGATGGATGTCCTCAAAAAAGGACGGACGACCTTTATCATTGCCCATCGTCTGTCAACTATTAAGAATGCAGACCAAATCCTGGTTCTTGATAAAGGAGAGATTGTTGAGCGGGGCAGCCATGATGAACTGATGAGCTTGAAGGGCAGATATTATCAAATGTATGAGCTGCAATCAGGGAAGAGGGCTGGATAATAGATAAATAGAAAGGAGGCGCTCCTATTGAACGCCTCCTTTTTGTGCAAGTAGCATGATGAAAGATTAGAATACTCGATCTCCGTTAAAGATGGAATTCTTCACGACAACATAGTCAACGGTGCGGATTGCTTCTAGTGTTTTTCCGCCGGCATAGGAGATGGAGGATTGGAGGTCCTGTTCCATTTCAACCAATGTATCCATTAGAGGTCCTTTATACTCAACATACATCTTCTTGCCTTCCACATTTCGTCGTTCGCCTTTTTGGTATTCAGATGCGGATCCGAAATATTCCTTGTAACGTTTCCCGTCTATCTCAAAGCTTTCGCCTGGTGATTCTTCATGCCCGGCAAAAAGGGAGCCAATCATAACCATTGTTGCTCCGAAACGGATGGATTTCGCGATATCACCATGTGTGCGGATACCGCCGTCAGCGATGATTGGCTTTGTTGCAGCTTTACCGCATAGGCGAAGAGCCGCCAGCTGCCAGCCGCCTGTACCGAAGCCAGTCTTGATTTTGGTAATGCATACTTTACCTGGTCCAATACCGACCTTGGTGGCGTCAGCACCGGCATTTTCAAGCTCTCTCACAGCTTCAGGAGTGCCGACATTTCCGGCGATGACAAAGCTCTCCGGCAAATACTTCTTGATATGCTGAATCATCTTAATCACAGAGTTAGAGTGACCATGTGCAATATCGATTGTGATGTAATCAGGAAGAAGACCATCCTTCGCGAGACACTCGATAAATTCATATTCTTCTGGTTTGACACCGACACTGATGGATGTAATAAGCCCGCGGGCTTGCATCTTTTGAATAAAGGCAACACGTTCTTCCGGGTGGAATCGATGCATGATATAGAAATAGCCATTTTCGGCCAGCTTGACTGCGATGTTTTCATCAATAATGGTTTGCATGTTTGCAGGCACGACAGGGAGCTTGAAGGAATGAGCTCCAAGTGTAACGGTTGTGTCACATTCTGAACGGCTGTCAACTATGCATTTTGCGGGAATTAGCTGGATATCTTCGTAATCAAATACTTTTCTCATGAGTTAGCACCTCTATATCCGAATGAAATTATTTTGTTCTGTAATAATGTTCGTCCTTTTGTAATGTACAATACTTTCAGACAGAAGTCAAAAGGATAATTTTTCTGTGTGGAAAGGTCTATTGTTTACTTGGGGACGAAAGACGTATAATCAGTGAGCAAGAGTAAAAAATGGAGGTGGTCAGCATGCAAAAGCAGGATACTCAAGCGTTCCATATGAAGCCTTTTATTAGCGGCGATCCTTCATATGGAGCGGCATTGTAGTACACATTTAATCGCCCAATCATAAAAGGCTCAATTCGTTATTTAACCAAAATAATGGAGGAGCGAGCCTAACATGAAATATCAATCAGCCAATCGAATTCTCCCAAAGGAGCTACTTGAGGAAATTCAACAATATATAGACGGTGACTTACTGTATATCCCCGTCAAAGAGGAAGAAAGAAAACCATGGGGCAGTTTGACCAAGGCAAAGGAATATACGAATAAAAGGAATGAGGAAATAAGGGCTTCTTATCGGCAAGGCGCAGCAATTACCGAGTTGGCTGACCAGTACAGCCTCTCCCCTTATACCATTCGTAATATACTCTATCGAAAGTAGGCACCAAGCAGGGGGCTGCGCTTAATACGGCAGCTCTCTGCAGGGTGCCAATTTCTTTTTATATGAAAGATGAATGTTTATCCAGCGAGTCAAGCATGATAAAATGGAAAAACGGAGGTGAAGGCAAGAATGAAACCGTTTATTGAAAACCACCAATACGTCTTTATTCGGGAAAAAGCAAGGCAGATTGTGCATGCGCGTCATACAGTTCATGATCGGCATGTGCAGGAAACCTTTATTGATAATAGTCAATTCTATGTGTATGAACAGTTCCAGACATTGACGGATGATCAGAGAGAGTGCCTGAACGACTTGAGTGAAATTAGAACAGAAGCAGATTATGAGAGATTCTTAAGTGAACTTGTCAAATGGAGAATTCCTTTTCCTGCTCTATCTGACGCTCAGCTGACAAAACTCTTTCGAAAGGTGAAGAAACTCCAGTATCCGCTGCTTCCGCAGGAGCAAATGGAGGAGCTTACGTATTTCGGCTGGACACATAATGAACGCAAATTTATCGTGAAAGCCGTGGATGGAAGCTTGAGGGGAATCAGCGGTCGAATCACACCTTCATCGAAACAGGGATTATGCCACTTTTGTCACAAGCAGGCTGAGGTCGGTTTATTCTCTGTAGAGAGAAAGGTTAGAGGAAAGTCGATGAATTATCAGGCATTTGCCCACTATATCTGTCAGGACAGTATGCAATGTAATCAGCACCTCGCAAATGTTGAGCGAATTGATGCGTTTATGCGGGAAGCATTAGGATTGTAAAAGAATATCGTTATTCAAAAATAATGGTGAATAGAGAAGGAAGAGAGAAGAAGAAATAAAATTTATCAGTATAAAGTGGCTAAAAAATATATTTAAATAGTTTATTTGCTCTCATACAGGGTATAGCGATTATTGTGCTTTACAATAATTGATTATAAGGAGAGCGATTGCAGCATGAAACCAATTCGTCACAAACATCCAGAAAATCAATCAGTACAGCCATCTTACCCAAATGACTGGAACGGACTATTGCAGCGTTTTTTTGATGATACGCCGTTTTCTTTGTCTAATTCCTTCTTTACTGACCCTGACAAGCTTGTTCCGGCAATGAATATTTCTGAGAAGAAAGACAGCTACTTGATTGAGCTGGAGCTTCCAGGAGTAGATCCTGAGGAAGTTGACATTGAGCTTGAAGGCAATGTGATGGTCGTAAAAGGAGAAAAGAGTGTTCGCAGCAAACATGAGGAAAAGGATACACGCATGCATGTGGAAGAACATAGCTATGGGTCCTTCTACAGAAGCTTTACCTTGCCAGGCAATATCAATGTGGACAAGATTGAAGCAGAAAGCAAAAATGGCATGCTTTATATTGATGTACCGAAAAAGGAAGTCAGCAAATCACATAAGATTAACATCATGCATAAAGAATAAAGGATAGATGACACCCGGAAACGAGATTTCCGGGTGTTATTTTTTACCGGATAAAGCGCGCTTTAATTAAATAGGCAATATCATAATCTTGGAGTTCTTTTTGTTCATTGCCTAGCTTGTGGAAAAGCTCGCTGCTTACGGAACTTATGCCGCTGTCGTCACTGGAAAATCCGATGTATCCCAACAAGAAATCTTCATTATCGGGTATGCTTTTTTCTTCTTCCAGGCTTCCCCAAACCATTCCCATCTTTTCGAACTGGTCATCCTTTGTTTGATTTTCATCTGTTTGAGCTGTCGTCATGAATTGCCCATTGTTACCAATACCAATCTGGTAAGTGAACGGCATATCTTCTTCGACGCTTCTTGGTGCGGCAAATACGATGGTTCCGCTGTCCTTAAAGGAATCCGTGCCGCTCAAGCCTGATTTATCATCGATTAATTTTCCAAAGCGATATTTTTCAACCCAGACCTTTATTTCCTTATACTGATTGGCCAATTGAAAGTCAAATACCATGGCCGTTTCCGCTGCAGTTGTCAGAATGGTATTCTCTCGATCGGAGAAGCTTTGAACACTGCTGATTGTATTATCTTTTTGTCTGCTCTTCTCCGAAGCAATGGATTCCTCACACCCGTAGAGGACCGTAGTAAGCAGCCCAACCGTCATCAAGATTTTTAGTCTTTTCATCTTTTCCCCCTTGTTTCTCTATCAATATATTTCTTTACTAATTCGATTAGTAGGAGCCTATTTCCTTTTTTTATAGAGAAATAGCTATTCTTCGATTTGGTGATTGTAAAAATAAACCATAATCTATACACTAGATTTGAGGTGATGATATGAGCAGCAGCTTTAATACAGGGGATATCCTTTTTCAATTATTCAGTTTCATTGTTTTGGCAGTTTTCATTACAGGGATTATTGCCTTTATTCGTTCTCGTAAAAGACGGAATGAGCAGCTTGAGCGCATGGAGAAGAAAATTAATGAACTAAGCGAAGAGCTGAGGAAAAAATAATTGAATTGAAAACAGGCCCATTGACCTAAAGGAATCTAGCACAAACAAGTGGAATAATTTGGTAGATAGAGTGACCATCTGATAAGAATAAGGAGGATTCTATATGCCGCTTGATCCGCAGGTCAAAGGATTTCTTGAGCAAATGGCAGAGGCTTCACTAGGGGCACCGACCATTAGCTCATTTAGCCCATCGGAATATCGGGCCATTTCCAATAGAAATATGGGGACAGGCTCAAAGCCGGAAGAGGTAAGCCGTATACAGGAGGTGCAGATTCCGGTTGAAGATGGGGAGATTATGGCGAGAATTTACACTCCAGAAGGAAACGGCCCCTATCCCGTCTTTTTGTTCTTTCACGGAGGAGGCTGGGTAATCGGCAGTGTGGATACACATGACGGTATGGCTAGAATGATTGCCAATGCCTCGGGGGCCATCGTTGTCTCAGTTGATTATCGCCTTGCTCCGGAGCATAAATTTCCAGTCGCGACGGAGGATTGCTATCATGCTCTCTTGTGGGTGGAAAAACATATTGAAGAGCATGGGGGGATGAGAGATTGTCTCATCGTCGGAGGTGACAGTGCGGGAGGGAATCTGGCTGCTGTCGTGACCTTGATGGCTAAGGAACGGAGCGGTCCGAAAATGGCTGGCCAAGTACTCATTTATCCTGCCACATCCTTTACTGTTTCAACTCCTTCCATGAAAGAGAATGCAGAGGGTTACTTTCTGACGAAGGATATGATGAATTGGTTTGCCTATCAATATCTCCGTGATGAGGACAGGACCTCACCTTATGCCTCCCCGCTGTCGGCTGGGGATTTAAGCGCTCTTCCGAAGGCCCTTGTCTTAACGGCAGAATATGACCCGCTTCGGGATGAGGGAAGGATGTATGCAGATGCACTTGCTGCCGCTGGTGTATCGGTGCAATATAAGGAATATAAAGGGATGATTCATGGCTTTGTCAGTATGGCAGACGCGCTTGACCAAGGGAAGGAAGCGATTCGTCACATAGGAGCTGCGATAAAAGGAATGGCGGCTGAGAAGGCCGGCATTGTTAAAGACTCTTAAAAATAATGGATGATTTAGATGCTTTGGGCAGAGCTGGCTTTCGGGTCAGCTTTTTATTATTTATAAACGTGAAGGCAGTGGGATCAAGATGTTGAAGTAAAAATCAAAAGGTAGTTGTTTTTTATATGAAAGGTGATGTGGATTAAGAAAAATTCAAAAAGCGAATAAATTGACATTATCTCGAATTCGAGATAAATTAAAAGTATCAATATGGGGGTGGATGATTTATGAACAAAATAAAAGGACTTCATCATGTCACAGCCATCACAAGCAGTGCAGAGAAAAATTATCAATTCTTTACGCATGTGCTTGGGATGAGGCTGATTAAGAAAACAGTCAATCAGGACGATATACAAACCTATCATTTATTCTTTGCCGATGACAAGGGCAATGCAGGGACAGATATGACATTCTTTGATTTTCCGGGGATTCCTAAAGGTTCCCATGGAACAAATGAGATTTATCGAACAGCCTTTCGGGTGCCGACAGATGAGGCGCTGGACTATTGGGTCAAGAGATTTAACCGCTTAAGGATTGAACATACAGGCATCAAGGAGCAATTTGGGAAGAAGACGCTGTCTTTTGCAGATTTTGATGATCAGCAGTACCAATTGATTTCTGATGAGCAGAATGAAGGTGTGCCAAGCGGCATCCCATGGCAAAACGGGCCCATTCCGCTCGAATATGCCATTACAGGGCTTGGACCGGTTCATATTCGAATTGCTGAATTTGATTACTTCAAGGAAGTATTAGAGAAGGTCTATCATTTCACTGAAATCGACCATGATGGGGATATCCATTTATTTGAGATGGGTGAAGGCGGAAATGGAGCACAGGTTATCGTGGAGAAGAACACATCCTTGCCATATGCGCAGCAGGGCTATGGAACGGTACATCATGCGGCCTTCAGAGTCGAGGATACAGAGGCATTGAATGAATGGATTGAACGGATGAAGCAATTCCGTCTGCCGTCTTCCGGCTATGTTGATCGCCATTTCTTTGAATCACTTTATACGAGAGTGGCTCCGCAGATTCTATTTGAGCTTGCGACTGACGGACCGGGATTTATGGGGGATGAACCATATGAGACTTTGGGAGAAAAATTATCTTTGCCGCCATTCCTTGAGCCAAAGCGTGAATATATTGAATCGGTGGTACGGCCAATTGACACTGTCAGGAGCAACCAAATGTTTGAGAAGGAATATGAATAAACGATCCGCATAAAATAAGAAAGGATTGGTGCCATAGATTGGACCAATCCTTTGTTTATTAATCTTCTTTCACATATTCTTCAAAATCTAAATCTACATTGTGAAACAGTTCATCCTCATAGATAAAGAAATCATACTTTCTAATATACGGCTCGTACAATTCTTCCATAAAATAACCTCCTTTTATTTTATGTATCTGGGTGAAGCAATCAATAAAAGGGTGGAAATCATGATTATTAGGAAGAATATATCTTGAAAATGGTACTATTTCAATGTGTTCTTGTATGCTTAGTATATAGTATCATTCATTTTATCGGATAGCAATCCTTTGATGAAAATACATACTAGAAAGGTCGGGGACCATTGAAGGACAATCATGATGATGATTTCAAGGACATGGGGTGGTTTGGGAGTTTGCTTGCGCTCGGCATGGTCGTCATTTTAGTCCTTTTGGCGATTTTGCTCGTCTTTGGCATCTTTTTCTTTGGGATCGCAGGCTTTTTCAGTCTGCTTGGCGTTACATACGAGTCGGTGAAGGCCCTTGTTTATTTTACGTTGCTGCTGCTCTTGATTGATTTCTTTATAGAGCCGCTCTCTAAACTGGTAACAGGTTTCGTGAGCAGAGGATTTCAATCCTCTAAACGGTTCATTATACGATCAATCATGATGGTAGCATTCTCCGCCCTGTCATTTTATATTGCAGATGAATGTATATTAGGGATAACCATCCCTGTAAGAACGGAATTGTTATTAGGGGTTATCTCTTATTTAATCGAGCTTGTATTTGAAGAGAGGCCGAAACGAGAGAAGAATTGAGGAATAAGGAGTCATTGGGCTCTTCATTCCTTTTTTTGTCCAGAATTCCGTGTTAGGATAGGTAGGTCTAAATGCTCTTTTTGTAGGATAAAAGTCACCTTATCGCTATACTAGGTTTAATGAGAGTTTAATGTGTCGATAGAAAAGAAAATAGTATATGGCTGATAATGAAGGAGGATGGGCATGAAGAAAGCTTCCCAACTATTAAGCTCAATTCTGTCTGCTGCAGAGGGTGTATGGTCCCAAAAGAAAAAGCAGGAAAATAGGCTAGTGTTCTCTCAATTGAGTTCAACCATTCTTCCTCAAGCGATGAGAATTAAACAAACCTACGGATTTTTTGAAAGAGAATTATATTTGATTAAAGAGCATCGAAAAAAGGAATCAGTAAAAGTAATGGATGCTTGTTCCTTAGCTGAAAGGATCCTTGATAAGATACAAGACCATGAGGCATCTGTATCTCCGCAGCTGCTCTCTGAATATTACGCCATCCGAACGCTTGAGGTGGAGCTTAAGGAACTGTATGAGGAGAAAGCTAAGGGGCAAGGAAGCTATCATATTCAACTTGCTGAGTTTGATTTGAAAAGGAAGAAGCTGATTCTTGTGAAATCCTATATGGCCTTTTTGAAGAAGGCTGCTAGAAAAGCAAATGTCCTGTACGCAAGCCTTGAGGAAACAGCCGATTTCTATCCCCCGTTCATTGATCACTTACTCGAAAATGTCTTAATAATTGAACAGACGAATAATGAGCAAAAGGTGAGACTCACTGGAAGCTCATCATGAATATCTACATAAAGAAAGGACCGAAAGAAGGCGTATCCTCTTTCGGTCCTTTGCTTATTCATAGGTAAGGAGAAGTTCGAAAATCTCCATCGTTGTCCCCGGGTAGATTCCCCTTCTTGGAATCTCGAGAAGGTTGCCTCCTGGTTTAGCCATTCCATCTTTAATCGTAAAGGCCATTTCCATCCCTAGCTCTTCTAAGATTTTGATGGTCTCACCATCATACTCACCAAACGGGTAGGCGAAGGCTGTCTTGGAGCCGACAAGCTCCATGCCAATCTCAATATCCTCAAGGACATCCTCCCTCGGCTTAGATGTTAAGAAAGCAGCTCCGCTTTCATCTCGTTCATGGAATTTGTACGTATGGCTTTCATAATCGAAGATATCTGTACTAGCCTCAATATCCTCAACACTTAAGAATTGGGCATCTGCCGGGTCATAATCTCTTGGATCTCGGTCGATATTTCCAGCAATTAAGAAAATAGATGCGCGCTGATCATATTTTTTCAGGATGGGATATGCATTGATGTAATTATCCTTGAACCCATCATCAAAGGTGATAAGCACACTTTTTTCAGGTACATCCAAATCCTCATTCATATAAGCCTGAAACTCAGCTAAGGTTAATGTTGTATAGCCCTTCTTATGTAAAAAGCGCATTTGTTCATTAAATTGTTCCTTTGTCACAATCGTACCGTATAGTTCTCCCTCTTCATTATAGTGGTTCGTTTGGAGGTCATCTGATTTAATAATACGATGATACATCAGAACTGGAACCTGTTTCGCTTTCTTCTTTTTGGTGTCATCAAAAGTCCGAATTTCATTTTTACGATCCAATTCAAGCGGCTTATCTGAAACAAATTGCAGCTTGCCATAGGCAATTGCTTCAAAGTTTTGGGCGAATAGAACACTTAGTACTGCAAAATGGACAACAAAGACAAGTATAAACGTTGTATTAAACTTTCTCTTCATATTCATCTACCTCTAGCTCGTTTTTTTGCTTTTCTGCAGAATAGGAATGACATTCTCTGAACCAGTCAATTCTTCGCTGTACGTTTGGTGCTGTTTCCCAACGCGTTGAACCTTATTCCAGCTGTTCTTATTGATGAAATAGGCGACTGTTCCAAAGGTATTAAAAATAACGCCGAGAAAACGATAACTGACAATCTCTAATGGGACGAAATAGCAAAGCCGGAGCCGGTCGCGTACCGTGAAGGCATGGCCAAGGCGGTGGGTGATGATTAAGCTCACGACACTTTGGAAAACACCAAGGCTGAAGGAAAAGAGAAAGAGCATGAGTGCAAGGACAGCGCCTGAACCGGATAAAAGAATCATGAATGGAATAATTAACGTCGGGAAAGCGGTCAATGTACCGAGCATCAATGCATCCACTAATAGAAAGACAGAAACGCCAAATCCAAATTTCCTGAAGAGTGATGTGCCATAAATCATAATGCAGTCAATAAAGGCCTTCTGCCAGCGGATTCTTTGCTTAAACAAATCCCGGAAGGTTTCCGGTCCTTCTGTATAGCAAACGGCTTCTGGAATGAAGATGATTTTCTTATCAGGATATTTGGTCTTGATCAAACGTTGAATCCTCATCGTGATGTCCATATCCTCGCCGACCGTGATACGGTACCCCTTCACTTCGAAAAGCATGCTCCGTTTAAATACCCCAAATGCGCCTGAAATGATGGCTAACGCATTAAACCTTGTCTGTGTGATCTTATACAAATAGAAATTGGCTAAATATTGCATAAATTGAAACTTCATTAAATGATTAATCGAAAACCGTGGCTTAGGATTTGTGTAATCTCCGTGAAAAGCCTGTCCGATATGAACCATACCGCCGGCAGCTACTACATCTTTATCAGTGAAAGCTTCATTAATGATGCTTAGTGAACGGACATCTAATGAGCTGTCAGCATCAAGCGTAATAATATTCTCAAAGGAGGCATATTCAATCCCTGCATTGAGGGAATCAGCCTTTCCGCCATTTTCCTTATCAATAACAAAAATGGTTGGGTAGAGTTTAGATTGATAGACTCCCCGTATCGCTTTATGCTCCAGCACATTAGCTTTATTTCTCTTGCATTCCTTCAGCTGAAGGAGAGAGTTCAAGAGTTTCATGGAGTTGTCAGATGACCCGTCATTAATAATGAACGCTTCATACTTTTGGTAATCGACATGGAGCATGGCTTGTATACAATTTTTCAGGACCGATTCTTCATTGTAGGCAGGTATTAAGACAGATATCCCTTGTTCAAAGGTATTCTCTTTGCCAGAGAAGCGTGGGCCTTTTACCGTTAGAAGCGGTATGAAAATGTATAGTGACTGAAAAGTAAAGAAGATGATATACATGATTAACGTAATGATCAATCCAATATGCATTTCCATAATGAGTCCCCTTTTGTTTCAAAATGTGTGTAAAACTTACAAACTTTTTACAATATTAAATAATGGTTACAAAATTAATAATATAGAGTCAGGTTAATTACCGTCAATGTGGCTAAAGATACAGGAGGAATGGAAGAGAATATTCGAAACTTAATGAAAAATGGTATAAAATAGGTTTTTAGACCCTTAAAAAATGGTTGCAGGCATGCATGGATGATTGGTTATTGTTAGATTTGGTTAGAGTGGAATGGGTCTAATGATATGCAAATCGAATGGGAAAACTACTCTAAATTAATTTGAGGATGATGTTATTACTTTCTTTTCATACTAATTTGTTATAGTAGTACTTTTGATTGATTGTATAGGGTGTTAATTGGTTTACAAAAACTGACATATAACAACGGCGCACATAGGCTGAATTTTTCCACCTTTGTCAGATGAAGAACAAGCCCGCATACAGGAGTTATATTTGATTCACCCTCTTTACTGGTATACAGTAGGAATGGCTTGGTTTGCAGAAGACTATGGCTTAGTGAAATGTATGATTTTTTTTCTCGTAAAAACAGGCGATAGGACAAAACGGTTTGCTCTATCTGGAGGAAATGAGACGGTATATTCCCTTCATTCTGCTAGGAACGAGGCAAAGATGTCTTATAGGACTTTACATAAGATCGGCGAGGAATGATATGTCTCTGAGATCCTTTTTCGTTTCTTAGGTTTGCTGGATAGTGTTTTTTGCGATAGCCGTTTATATCAATCAAGTCAATGAACTATTAGAAATCCCAGAAAGAAGATAGATGATTATTAGATTGCACCCATCTTGAATATATTGGTATAATTAGAACAAATGTTCTTTTGAGGGGATGGGATGGGATGATGGAGCTTCACTTTTACAAGGATTGCTATCAAGCAAAAACCAAACAATACCAATTGCAGGATGACCAACTGCGCTATACGGCTATGCCTTCTGAATGCATTGAGCTCTCTAAAGGTGATGCTCACCGTTTACCAGTATTGGCAATTGAGGAAGATCAACTTGTCACCTTCTTCGTCCTTCATCACGGAGAGGGAACTAGCACTTACACAACAAATAAGCAGGCGATCCTAATCCGGGCATTCTCGACAGATCACCGCTACCTAGGAAGGGGATATGCCAAAAAGGCTTTGAGTCTGCTGCCAGCGTTCATTCAATTTCATTTCTAAGACATGACAGAAATCATCCTTGCCGTAAATGTGAAGAATACGGCTGCACAAAGCTTATATAGGAAATGCGGTTTCGTGGACTCATGGGAGAGACGGATGGGACCTAAAGGAGAATTGAT
Source organism: Gracilibacillus sp. Marseille-QA3620 (assembly GCF_054950035.1). Taxonomy (NCBI): domain Bacteria; kingdom Bacillati; phylum Bacillota; class Bacilli; order Caryophanales; family Bacillaceae; genus Gracilibacillus; species Gracilibacillus sp. Marseille-QA3620. Next base: position 2,874,629 of record NZ_CM143102.1, on the reverse strand, counting down.
TGTCATGAGTTATCCATTCTCCAATTAATAAGCGTTAACCAAAAAGCATCCCTCTATCCTTTTGGATAGAGGGATGCTTTTTCTGTATGAATGCTGAATGATGCGGGAGTTATGAAATGCAGGATAAGCTTTAGCAATAAGCAGTTAGACCTAAAATATTCTGAAGATTAAAAATTAAATTGAAATCATATATGATTTCATATATGATATCCGTATGGAAAGGAATGTAAAATCAATGAGCAAAAAGGAATTTGTGTATACGCATTTACGTGCACGCATCTTGGACGGTACCTTTGGTTCTGGGCAGCGGATTGTGATTGATCAAGTGGCAAAAGAGCTGAGGGTGAGCATTATTCCAGTTAGGGAGGCCATTAGACAATTGGAGTCAGAGGGGCTCATTACCTACAAGCCATACAGCGGGGCTGTTGTAACAAGCATAGATGAAAAAGAGTATATCGATACCCTTAATGTTCTAAGTGTTTTAGAGGGCTATGCTACAGCACTCAGCGCCCAGCTTTTAACTGACGAGGACATTGAAAAGCTGATTCAATTAAACAATGACATGGAAAAGGCTGTCGGTGAATATGAGTTTGAGTTATTTGGAGAACTAAATCGTTCCTTCCATGCCAGCATTATTCAAAAATGCGGCAACCCCGTGTTGGTTGAGAAAATTGAAGAGACACAGGACCGGATGGATCGAGTACGTAAATCTATTTTCTCAATGGTTCCCAAAAGAGCGTACCAATCCATTCAAGAGCATTCAGAGCTAATTCAATGTTTGAAGGAAAGAGCCCCTATGGAACAAGTTGAATCTATTATCAGGAAGCATCGCAAGAATACGATTGATGCTTTCCTCCATCGAAAAGGAGATAGCAGCCAGCAAATTTTATAGGCGAAGGATGGGCAGATGCATGCCTATCACCCGTAAATTTCTGAATATACTGAAAAGGAGCGGTTAGATGTTTGAGGATGTTAAGAGTAGATTGAGAGGGTCAATAGCCCCGATTATTACGCCATTTAATGAAGAACTGGATGTGGACACGGAAGCTTTGAGAAAGTTGATTGACTGGCATATTGAAAGTGGATCTCACGGCGTTTCGGTTTGCGGGACTACAGGTGAACCAAGCTCATTGTCCATAGAAGAAAGAGAAATGGTCATGGAAACGGCCATCAAAGCAGCCGGCAAACGGGTGCCTGTTATGCCGGGTACCGGCTCAGCCAATCAGCGGGAGACTTTGCATTTAACCAAGCGCGCTCAGGAGATGGGAGCGGATGCAGCGCTGGTAATTGTTCCGTACTATAACAAGCCTAATCAGCAAGCATTATACAATCATTTCAAGACAGTTGCTAATTCCGTTGATATCCCAATCATTGTTTACAATATTCCGGGACGAACCGCTGTGAACCTTGAGGTTAAGACATTGGCGAGACTGGTGGAGGATTGTCCGAATATTATTGGTGTGAAGGAATCCAATAAGGATTTCGAGCATGTGAATCGCGTCTTGCTTCATTGCGGGAGGGATTTCCTCCTATATTCCGGTATTGAACTTCTTTGTTACCCAATGCTTGCGATTGGGGGAGCTGGTCATATCAGCGCAACGGCATGTGTCGCGCCGAAGGAGGTTGCCGACCTGTATAACTATTGGAAAGCAGGCGATGTCGATAAAGCGCTTGACCTGCATTATAAGCTGATGCCGCTGAATGATGTACTTTTTAAGGAAACGAACCCAGGACCATTGAAGGCTGCCATGGGCATGATTGGCAAGATTCATCCGGCGATGAGACCGCCGATGGAACCCCCTTCAGGTAAGCTTCACGATGAGATTAAGCAAACTTTGCAAACATATGGATATTTAGAAGGCGTTAACCAATAATCTTTATGGACAGGAGGAGTTCGATGACAGCCTATGTCGTTCGGAATGTAAAGCAGTATATAAACGGCGAATTTTTGGAAGCGATTTCAAACAACCGGTTCAGTAATATCAGTCCTTTTACAAATACAGAAATCAATCAGGTTGCCGAGGGAGAAAAAGAGGATATTGATTTAGCGGTTGGAGCGGCAAGACAAGCATTCGACCATGGGCCATGGCGAGCGTTATCCGTAAAGGAACGATTGGGTTATATCAAAAAAATTGCAGATTTGATTGAACAGGAAGCAGAGGAGATCTCTTATTTAGAGTCATTAGATACGGGTTTGCCAATCAGCCAAACAAAGAAGCAGGCAGCGAGAGCAGCGGAGAATTTCCGCTTTTATGCGGAGATGGTCAATAGCCGCCTTGTCGGGGAAGCGTACCAGGTAGATGAGGAATACATCAATTACACGATTCACAAGCCTGTTGGGGTAGCCGGGCTGATTACGCCATGGAACGCTCCCTTTATGCTGGAGACATGGAAGGTGGCACCTGCACTTGCGACAGGGAATACGGTCGTGCTGAAGCCTGCGGAATGGTCGCCTTTGACGGCAAACAAGCTGGCTGAAATCATTGACCAGGCAGGTCTTCCAAAAGGGGTCTTTAATATTGTACATGGATTTGGGGAAACGGCCGGAGCTGCCTTAGTGGCCCATCCGGACGTTCAATTAATTTCCTTTACGGGAGAAACAAAAACCGGCTCAGAAATCATTCGCAACGGAGCAGCGACACTAAAGCGTGTTTCGATGGAATTAGGAGGCAAGTCTCCTGCCATTATCTTTGATGATGCGGATGTAGAGAAGGCGCTTGATGCAGTCGTATGGGGCATCTTTTCTTTTAATGGGGAACGCTGCACAGCAAATTCCCGTTTATTTATCCAAGAGGGGATTTATGAGGAATTTGTTCAATCTCTGAAAGAACGTGTGAATAATATCATCATCGGGGATCCGATGAATCCCGCTAGTGAAGTCGGTCCGCTGATTCATAGGGAGCATTACGAAAATGTGAAGCGGTATATTCAGCTGGCTGAAGAGGAGGGAGCGGAAATCGTTAGCGGAACAATTCCGCCTGAATTAAGAGAGGGGAATTTCGTGGCACCAACACTCCTCTTGAATTGCCGGAATGATATGACTGTCGCACAAGAGGAAATCTTTGGACCGGTTATGGCGGTCATTCCATTCAAGTCAGAGGAACAGGCGCTTGAGATGGCGAATGATACAAAGTATGGTTTGGCAGCTTATGTATGGACCGGTGATATCAAAAGGGGTCACCGACTGGCTCAGAAGGTGGACAGCGGTATGGTATGGCTTAATTCTCAAAATGTACGAGATTTGCGTATTCCATTCGGCGGATCTAAAAACAGCGGCGTTGGCCGGGAGGGCGGCCATTACAGCTTCGAATTTTATACTGAAACACAGGTTGTTCATGTGGCGATTGGCGAACAGTTCATTCCAAAATTTGGGGTGAAAAAGAAGCAGCAGATTACCGCAACAGAAATTCAGTAAGGATACCACTCGGAAAGGGAGGAGTTTATGGACTTTAATATTATTCGTGTTGCGAGAACGATATTGAATGTCACTGATCTGAATCGTTCCAGGGAATTTTATATCGATACTTTAGGGTTCATTGAGACAGAAAGTACAGATACGCATATTTATTTACGCGGACTGGAGGAAATTCATCATCACAGTCTGGTCCTTCAAAAGGCTGAAGCACCAAGTGTTGAGGCGATAAGCTATAAAGTATCAAATGACAAAGACTTGGATGCGCTGGAGAATCTATTTACCGCTAAGGGATTAAAGACAAAATGGATGGATAAAGGAAGCCAGCATGCTATGGGCAGAGCTTTACGCACCCAGGATATATCCGGGCTTCCGGTAGAATTCTTTCATGAAATGAACCAGGTGGAGCGGTTGTTGCAAAGATATGACCTTTACAAGGGCTCCAGAGTGCAAAGAATCGACCATGTGAACTGTGCAGTACCGGATGTTCAAAAAGCACATGACTTCTATTCTCAGGAGCTTGGATTCTCCTGCTCAGAGGATACGATTGATGAAGACGGAAAACTCTGGGCATGCTGGCTGCACCGAAAGCATGGTGTGCATGACCATGCCTTCATGAACGGGGTTGGTCCAAGGCTCCATCATATCGGTTTCTGGCTTCCAGACCCCTTAGCGCTTATTCATACTTGTGATGTGCTCGCTGCTCTAGGGTTTGCTCATTCGATTGAACGGGGACCTGGGCGACATGGTTTATCCAATGCCTTCTTCTTATATTTAAGAGACCCGGACGGCCATCGTATTGAGCTCTATAACGGAGATTATCTGACCTGTGATCCAGATGTCGGCCCTCTGCATTGGCAGTTAGATGACCCGAGGAGACAGACATTTTGGGGAGCGAAAGCGCCAGACTGCTGGTTTGACGAAGCCTCGGAGGTGCTGGATGTTCATACAGGAGAAGTCTGCAGAATGAAAGAGCCCCTGCTGAAGAAAAAGAAGCCTGAATTCATCATATAGAAGACATGTGGAATCTGTTAGAAATGAGGGAGGATAAATGGAGGATCGTTTGTTTCGTTCAGCGATGGGAAAATTCGCCACAGGAGTGACCGTTCTGACAACAAAGGCAGATGGGATGGTTCACGGTATGACAGCCAATGCCTTTATGTCTGTTTCCCTAAATCCAAAGCTCGTCATGATTTCAATCGGTGAAAAGGCAAGGATGCTGCAAAAGATTCAGCAATCGCAAAGCTTCGTCATTAATATTCTGTCGGAGGAGCAGGAATCCATCTCACGCCTTTTTGCAGGACAGTCAGAAGAAAAACAGAATGTAGAATTTGATTGGGTTGATGAACGGCCTTTGATCAAGGGAGCCATTGCCAGTATATTTTGTGACGTATACAGTGAACAGATTGCTGGTGATCATACCTTGTTTATTGGTGAAGTGAAGGAACTGCTGCTGAACGAAGGAAAGCCGCTGTTATTCTTTGGCGGGAAGTACGGCGGGCTGAGTTAACGGCGGCAGTTTGTGGTGATTGTATGATTCTTTTAATCTTAGTTTCTATAGAGATCTTCTGGATGAAATAGATTTGAAATCTCGAGATGGAATTTATTTGAAGAAAACAAAAAAGGCATAATCCTAAACGGATATGCCTTTTTGTCCAGTGATAATATAATTGTTAAAAAATCCTACTATACTAAATGGTAGAAAAGATTAGTTGAATATATTTACAATTCTATTCCTTTCCCCTGCATACAAGAACATACTCTACTAAAAAGGGTGGTTCCGGAAAAAGATCCACCCTCCAATATAAATTGTTAAATCTTATGAAGATTTACCAAGAACGTCGAGTAGGAAATCCATGTTCAATAAACTCATCTCTTCTAAAATGTCTAAAACTATGTCGAGGGACATCGACAATATGGTGACGATTTACATGGACAATAGGGTGAATAACAGGGACTTCACGAGGGATTAATCTCCCCTAAATTCAAAAGGAAACCAAATAGTCAAATTCATAAGCTTTTTGTCTTGCACTAAAGTATCAGATTAGGTGAAGAACGACTGGTTCGTTATCAAGAGTATTTGAGAGTATAAATAAAACCTAAGGAGGCAAAAAATGGGGATGTCAGATTATTATCAAAAACTTCGAGATAAAGTAGGGAATGATTTATTATTCATCCCAAGCGTAGCAGGGGTTGTTCGAAATGAATTGGGAGAAATTTTGTTACAGAACAAAGGAAATGGTGAGAAATGGAGTCTTCCTGCTGGTGCGATTGAACCTGGAGAAGCACCTGCAGGAGCGATGGTTCGTGAAGTATGGGAAGAGACAGGATTATCTGCCTGCGCCACGAAAGTTATTGGGGGTATTTGGCGGGGAGGAATATCGTTATCAATACCCAAATGGGCATCAAGTAGAATATTCTCTTTTTTTGTTTGATTGTGTTATTCAAGGCGGTAAACTAAATCCAATGGATCAAGAAACGGCTGACCTTCAATATTTTCATCCTCAAAATATGCCGGAACTAGCTTTGCCTTATCCGAAAGAGTTATTTTTACATAACGACAATAATGAATCCTATTTTCAATGGAAGGAACAATGGGTTAATAATCTCTCTCAGAAATAATCGTATCTTATGGGATGGTCTACTTAATATAAATGGAAGAGCCTTATTGCATGCGATGTATAATAAGGCTCTTGTTTACATCACCTAAACCGTTTATGAATATTATTCTTCTTATAGGTGCCTAGTTCACTAAATTCATATAACTCCAATGAAAGAGCGAGATAGCGTGATTGATACAAATCCTGCAGATGATCCTCGAGCATCTGAAAGAGCTTATCGCATGTATCCTTCTTTTCTTTATCTGTCCTGCCTGCGCCAATTTTTAATGTCATATGAACAAAGGCATCATCTTCTGTGCCATCTGCAATCCAATAATCGGTTAATTGAATAGCCCTTACCCGTATTCCTCCAATTGGGTAGACATCTTGGAAGGAGTAGAGAACTTGACCAGATTTCTTTAGCAGTTCTTTCACTTGAAGTTGATTGGCTAGATTATCTGTGTATTCGATGGTTAAGTGGGGCATTTATCAGGACCTCCTCATACTGGAGGAGAGCGGCTGTTCTTCCGTTAATGGCTGATCAGCGATGATTGTACTCTTAAGTCGGCCGATGCCTTCAATTTCTGTCATGACTTCATCCCCAATTGCCGTATTTTCCAGACCTTCTGGTGTTCCTGTCAATATAATGTCCCCTGGATTCAAGGTCATAAAACTGCTTAAGTATTCAATTAGATAATCGGGTGTGAAAATCATGTTTCGTGTATGACCTTCTTGTGTCTGATTCCCGTTAATATACGTTCGCAGTGTAAGATTGCATGGGTCCTCGATATCGGATGCATCCACAAGCCACGGTCCGAGAGGTGTACAGGTGTCCCTGTTTTTGACGCGCAGGTTAGGCCGGTAATAGTTTTCGAGATAATCCCGGATAGCATAATCATTGGCAATCGTATAGCCAGCTATATAATCATGTGCATTCTTGCGGCTGACATGGCGGGCTCTCCTGCCGATGACAATGGCAAGCTCACATTCATAATGCATATACTTAGCCGTTATGGGGCGTTTCGTTTCTCCTCTATGGCCGATGAAGGTATTTGGTCCCTTCAGGAAGATAAGGGGATCCTTTGGGGGAGAGAAATCGAGCTCTTTCGCATGATCGGCATAGTTCAGCCCAAGAGCAAACACCGTGCTGCCGGGATTCACCGGCGGAAGCCAGACGACTTGATCCTCCTCGAGCATTTGCCCGTCAGGCATGGCAAGTTTTCCATCCTTTTCAGTCACGATATGAATGGACCCTTTATAGGCAATACGGGCAACCTTCATCATTTCCCCTCCTGTTCTGCTTGTGTTTCTGACATCACCTGATTTTCCAGGCTGCCAATCTGTTCAATTGTGACTCTGACCAGGTCTCCATCATGTATGACGGGCGGGTTATGGGAGACTCCGACCATAAGAATATCTCCGGGATATAGAGTCATAAATTCGGTTACATCTGTTAATAAAGCTGGAATAGAGCGGATCAGTTCGCTCGTATAGCTGGTATGAGAGAGTTGTTCATTTATATATACATCGATTCGAAGATTGTGCGGGTCTGTTACTAGGCTGGCTTTTTTTACATCTGGGCCGATAGGGCAAAATCCATCTCTTGCATTAAAACGAATGGGCGGCCGGTACAGGCTGTCATGCTCGATGCTGATATCGTTAACAATTGTGTAGCCCTGAATATAGTCCATCGCGTCATCCTCTACAATGGATTTGGTTGTTTTGCCAATGACAATGCCAAGGGAAGGGCCTGTTCGAAGACGCTCAGTTCCTTTTGGGAGCCAAATGATTCCTTTATGCTGATTGTATGTATTTCTTGGTTTGATGTATAGAATTGGAGCTTCTGGCGGTTTTTGATACGGCTTGTTTTTCATATGAGATTCTAGTTCTTGATAGGCATCCTTGACATTTAATAATGTCCCGTAAACAGTTCCCATAATGGGATTCCCTGCATTTGAGTAGGCTAGGGAAGTCCCGCTGAGCAGCTGGGCGCAAATGGAGGAGCGGTCGAAAACTGGATTGCTCAAATCATCGCCTTCCTTTCATCAATTAATAATCATATATGAAATCATATATGAAATTCATTTAATATTCAAATATTTGGTATTTTAGGTCCGGAGGTTGGCAGACTGTCCAAAAACCGCTCAGCCTGCTTTGAAAGACGGCGGTTTTTAAGCCAGATGACGGCGGATTCAGAATTGATGTGCAAATCCTCGATATGTTTGACTATCCACCATTCTTCCGAAGATGCAGGTATGGCGGATAAAGGCAATAAAGCGGCGCCGACGCCAGCTCTTACCAAGGTGAGAAGCATCGAAGTATCTGGGCAATGACAAATCACATTTAGCTCAAGTCCGTTATCCCGGCATGTATCTATAACTAGTTCGTATAATCCGACTCCCCTTACTCGATGCAGCAGCATAATCGGCATCTCGGCCAAATCGGACATATGCAAGGAATCGCTGCAGCTAATACTTTTGGGAAGCACACAGACAAATTGATCAGTCGGTAAAGGCATGGTGTGAAATTGATGGAGGTCAAGCGGGAGACGTACAATGCCGATTTCGATATCCCGATTCAGTAAATAGTCGGCTATCCTGTATGAATCTCCCTCATAGAGCTGAAATATGACTTCAGGGTATTCATCTCTGAACTGTTTGATTCTTTCCGGTAAATAAGAAAAGCTGGATTTTACACTTCCAATTGCCAAGTTTCCCTTTAATCCTTTTCCAACCTGCTGAACATCTTGGGTAGTCTCTTCGACCCAGCGAAATAATTCATTTGTCCGTTCGTACAATAATCTTCCTGCTTCGGTTAATTCCATGGCTTTTCCGTTTCTTTCAAACAAGGTTTGTCCGAGCTCCTCTTCAAGTGTCTTTAGCTGATAGCTGAGAGGAGGCTGAGCCATATGCAGCTTTTTGGCTGCCCTAGTGATTTGTCCCTCCTCGGCGATTGCCGCAAAGTAACGAAGCTGACGAATATCCAATCGTTCACCTCCAATTAGCTGGATTATACTTTTTTTAGATAGATTAAGCTTCTTTTTTGTATTTTTCCTATAGATTACCACATGATACGATGTTTTCAAGAGAAAAATGTAAGCGCTTTATCAAAAAAGGAGGAGATACTTTGGGAGCTAAAACAGGCAAAGAATACATAGAGCGGGTTAATCAGGCAAAAGCAAATGTGTGGATAAATGGAAAGCAAGTAGAGGGTGATATTTCTGAGCATCCCGCCTTTAAGGGAGTCATGAAATCTCAGGCTGAGCTGTATGACCTTCAGCATCAGCCAGGCAAGAAGGAATATATGACCTATACCTCTCCATCTTCAGGAGAAAGGGTAGGAACATCCTTTATCCAGCCAAGGACGAAAGAGGAGCTGATGATGAGACGTCAAATGATGCAGGAGTGGGCTGTCTATACAGGCGGCATGATGGGACGCTCTCCTGATTATATTAATGTCGGCATCATGGCCTATGGAGTGGCAGCTGATATGTTTGTCAAGCAGGATGAGCAATATAAACAAAATATGATCCGCTATTACGAGTATTGCCGGGAGAACGATCTTTCTCTCACTCACACCCTCATCCAGCCGCAGGTGAACAGGGGGGTCAGTGCCTCTAAACTGAATGATCCGTATATTGCGGCACGAATCAAGGAGAAGACGGATGAAGGTGTGGTTATAAAAGGAGCGAGATTACTAGCGACACAGGGGGGCATTACCGATGAAATCATGGTATTCCCTTCAACATTGCTTAAGCAGGGGGAGGAAGAGAATCCTTATGCTTATGCCTTTTCCATTCCGAACAATACACCTGGTCTGAAGTTTATTTGCAGAGAGTCATTTGATTATGGCAAATCCTCATTTGACCATCCGCTAGGTTCCCGGTTTGAGGAAATGGACACTATTGTCGTCTTCGATGATGTGGTCGTTCCGTGGGACCGTGTCTTTGCTTTAGGCGACGTTAATATTTGTAACCAGGCCTATAATGAGAGCAACGCGGTTGTTCATATGACACATCAGGTTGTATCCAAGAATGTTGCTAAGACCGAGTTCGTCCTTGGAATTCTTGAGCTCATGGCTGAAACCATTAATATCGGCCAGTATCAGCATATTCAGGAAAAAATTTCAGAAGTCATCATTGCCCTTGAGACATTGAAGGCATATGTAGCTGCATCGGAAGCCAATGCTTCCATAGATAAATGGGGCATCATGACACCTGACTTCGCTCCATTAAATGCAGCGAGGAATTATTTCCCGAAAATCTATCCCCGCTTTACGGAGATTATGCAGCTCATGGGAGCAAGCGGCTTAATGGCCATCCCAACCGAAGAGGATTTCCAATCAGAGCTGCGGCCGGATTTGGATAAGTATCTCCAATCGGCCAATGGAGATGCCTATAACCGTGTCAAACTATACAGATTGGCTTGGGATGTGTGCATGAGTTCATTTGGTTCAAGGCAGACCTTGTACGAGCGTTTCTTCTTTGGAGATCCTGTCCGTATGGCCGGTGCCCTATACAGCGGCTATGATAAACAAAAATATGTTGACCGTGTTAAAGAATTCCTTGATCGCTCAGAAGAATTGCAGAAAGCAAAAATATAAGAATCTAATAGGCAGCATTTATCCCGCTACCACATCGGTTCATCATGATTGCTCAGGATAAGGACAAAGGGCAGAACGAATAGTATGATAATCAAGATAGCAAGTTCGATCAATAAAGTAACGGTAATAGAAAGTTGAAATAGGATGAAAAACGGAAGAAGAAGTAGTGGAATCATGGTGATGAAGGATGTTCTGAAACGGGAGGACTGACTTTGATATTGGCTTTTTTGACAATAAGGACAAATCATCGACTGTCTAAAGGAGAGTATGGCCTTTAGCGATGAAGACCATGTCCAGGAATTCCCGCATGCTTTACAGGTTGGCATATGCATTAGTCCTTTCTGAATAGTAGTCATAGTAACTATACGATCTCACCCTAGAGATAGTTTCAAATCCTTGGGCACCTGTGCTTTAATCAGGTGCTTTTTTTGCATGCTCTTCTAAGGATAAATGCTGAAAATTAGCCCACACTATCCATCATACTACAGATGAAAGGGCGATCATGAGCATGTCGAAAATTTGGAGAATATATAAGACGGATTGGGTTCGGATCTTTCGTTCTAAAGCTGCTATCTTTCTTATCGTCGCCTTGATGATTCTTCCCTCACTCTATGCCTGGTTTAATATAAAGGCTCTATGGGACCCTTATGGAAATACATCCGGCCTCCGTGTGGCTGTAGCGAATGATGATGTAGGCTATACATTCAGGGGGAAAAAGATTGATATTGGGGACCAGGTTGTAGAATCGCTTAAGAAGAACAAAAAGCTAGGATGGACTTTTGTGAATCATGAGAAGGCCGAGAAAGGGGTCGTACAAGGGAAGTATTATGCCAGTATTTATATCCCAAAGGATTTCTCAGAGAATATGGCTAGTATCTTGACCGGTGATATCGAGAAACCAGAAATTATTTATACGGTGAATGATAAAATCAATGCAATCGCACCGAAAATTACTTCTAAGGGTGCAAGCACCATTGCCAGCAGCGTGAGCACTCAGTTTATTGAAACGGTTTCCTCTGAAATGCTCTCGGCCTTTAAGGAAATAGGGGTTGAATTAGAGAAAGAGCTCCCAACCATCCGCAACATGGAAAACAAGCTGTATGAAATTCAAGCCGCTATTCCGAAGATGAATGAATTCGGCAATCAAATTATCAGTCTGAATAAGAAGCTTCCCGATATTCAAGAGAAAGTGAATAAAGCTACTGGCTATACTGAGTACATACCGAAAATCGATGAACTAGGGGGAAATGTCCTCAAGGTAAGGGATGCACTTCCAAAGATTGAGGCGGCCGGGGAGAAAATCGTAGTCCTTGAAGAGCATTTACCAGAGATTCAACAAGCAGCCGATTCGGTTGAATCTCTCACTAATGACTTTGATACGATTCATGATAATTTGAATACAGCGATAACCGAGGCAAAAAATGCGAGCGAGGTTATTAACCAGGTTCAGTCTGTTCTTCCTGAAATAAAGGAGCTGATGGAGGCGGGCTCAGGCTATACAGCCGTCATCAAGGATTTCACGGATAAATTAGCTGCTTCTTTTGAGGTCATCGAGCAAATGATTAAGAAAAATCTTCAATTGGCTAACGCATCCGCTAAAACGGTTACCTCTGCTTTGTCAGTCACTGGTAACGATACAGCAGCTGCCCAAAATCAATTGGGACGTTTATCATCGATGCTTGGAACGCAAAGACAGCTGATCAGTGATATCAATGCAACGAGCGGGAATCTGGGCGGTTTTGGCCAGAAATTGGCAAGGGCCCAGAGCTATGCGCAATCTGCTCAGCAATCACTAAGTAATGGTAATGTGTCGGCTGCTCAGGCACAGGCTTCGCAGCTTCAGAAAGCGATAGAAGAAATACTGGCCAGTTATGACAGTGCCTATTTACCAGCTATTGAGCAGGCACTGAAAAATGTGAGCAGTCATATGGAATCTGCCGATAATGTTCTGCAAACCTTAAACGAGCAGCTGCCAAAAGTTGAATCCATTTTAGTGAATGCAGGAGGAATTGTCGATGATGCCATTAAGGCCCTTGAAAAGTATGAGGCAGCCTTTCCTCAAATAGCTTCAGCTATAGATAAAGCATCCGATGCCGTTCAAACGAATATGGATGCCATTACGAATGGCATCACTACCGCCAATGACTTCTATGAGACGAAATATCCAGCTGCAAAGGAATCCATCATGCTTGGCAGTGCGTTCGTAGAGAATCAATGGCCAGGGATATCGAAGGAGCTTGTATCGACTGCAAAACTGATTGATGAGAAGATGCCGAAAGTCAAAAAATCAATAGAACTTGCTGCAGATTTGGCTGCCAATGATCTGCCACCGCTCACCACCAAAATTAATGAAGCGGCAAGTAAATTAACAGAAGCAAAGGGGGAAATCAATTTAGAGGAATTGATTGAATTCCTGCGACTTGATGTACAAAATGACAGTGATTTCCTTTCTGATCCAATTGATTTGAAAGAGGTCACGAAGTATCCGATTGCGAATTACGGATCCGCGAGTACGCCGTTTTATTCGACCTTAGCGATTTGGGTGGGTGTTGTCCTCTTGGTTTCTATGCTCTCGGTTGAAGTCCATATGCCGGAGGAGAGATATACCATTGCTCAAGTCTATTTCGGCAGGGGGCTGACCTTCCTGACGATTGCCCTTATTCAGACAGCCGTCATTGCCCTTGGAGATATCTTTTTGCTAAAGGCTGATATTTCTGATCGGATATACTTTATTCTATTCTCTCTATTGATTGCGCTTGTTTTTACAGCTCTGATTTACACGCTGGTATCTGTCCTTGGCAATGTCGGGAAAGGCGCGGCCATCATTCTGCTCGTACTTCAGGTTGCAGGGTCAGGCTCTAACTTCCCAATTGAGGTTTCCTCCTCCTTCTTCCAGCATATCTATCCGTTCCTGCCGTTCACATATGCGGTGAAATTATTGCGGGAATCAGTCGGAGGAATCTATTGGCCGACAGCGAGTATGTGCATCACAGTGCTATCCTTGATTACTGTCTTATTCACTCTTTTTGGAACCATATTTAAAAAGCCGCTTACCAAAATTGTGAACAAATTCAATGAAGATGCGAAAAAAAGCAAGATCATTCATTGATAAATTTGTCAGATTAAACGGTAACTTGGTAAAATGAAATGGGAATGACCAAGATTACCCAAGAAATAGATAAGAAGTTCGCACGGCCATGCTGTTAATCAAGGGGTGTTGCAGATTGAAACTGAAGGATGTATTTATTTCGTTATCGGAGAACCAATTCTTGAACCAAGCCGCACAGAAATATGGATTGAAAATGGGGGCAAAATCTGTTGTTGCTGGCACGACCATTGAAGAAGCCATTAAGAGCATACGTGAGCTGAACCGTAGGGGAATCTCCTGCACGGTTGACTGCCTCGGTGAATTCGTGAGTGACCATGCGGAAGCAACCAAAGCAAAGGAACAGATTATCCAAGTGATTGAAGCGATTCATGACAATGACGTTGATGCTCATATCTCATTAAAGCCTTCTCAATTAGGGCTTGATATTGATTATGCATTCTGTCTCCAGAATTTAAAGGAAATTGCCGAGGCGGCCTCCAGGTATGAACTTTTCATTAATATCGATATGGAGAACTATGACCGTCTTGAACCGTCATTCCGCCTTTTGGAGGTACTTTCTGAAGAGTATCCCAATATCGGAACGGTTATCCAAGCCTATTTCTACCGTGCTCAGTCAGACATTGAGCGGTTGAAGGATTATCGCCTTCGTATTGTGAAAGGCGCTTATAAAGAAACAAGCGATGTTGCTTATCAAACGAAACTTGACATCGATGATAATTTCCTTCGATTAATTGAATATCATTTAATGAACGGCAAATTCACGTCCATTGCCACCCACGATCATCAGGTTATCAATCACGTGAAGCGATTTGTTGAAGCCAACCATATTTCGAAAGACAAATTTGAATTCCAAATGCTTTACGGATTCAGAACTGAGCTTCAATATGAACTGGCCAATGAAGGCTATCAATTCTGTACGTATGTGCCATTTGGGACAGACTGGTACGGTTACTTCATGAGACGTCTTGCTGAAAGGCCGCAAAACCTTGGCTTAGTGACAAAGCAAGTATTTAATAAGAAAACAAATATTGTCCTTGGTGTCGCTGCAGGAGCCTTCCTGCTTGGCAGAATGACTAGGAAGAAATAAAGAATGAAATAGAAATAAAGAAAGCAAAGCCATTTATGAACTGAACCCCGAATAGTGGACACTTTAAAAAAAGTGGACCCTATTCGGGGTTTTCCTATTCTCTTTCCGGAAAACTCCCGTTATACTAACATTACGATTTTTAGAACGGAGTATTTTTCATGAGTAAGATTATCTTTAATGAACACCAACAGAGACTACTAGAAGCTAACCCAAACGTTAAAGCCGTGACAGACCGCGCGATTCAGTATACCCCTGACTTCAAACTGCAGGCGGTTAAACAAAACCAATCTGGGAAAGGCCCAGCGGAAATATTCCGAGAAGCAGGTTTCGATTTAGAGGTGATTGGCATTAAAAAAGCCCAAAGCGCCCTGGCTCGTTGGCGCAGAACCTTCCAAACATACGGAGAAAATGGCTTTTTAGAGGAACGCCGAGGAAAAGCGAGTAAGGGACGCCCCAAGAAAGAGAATGCCTCTGCCGAGAAGAAATTGGCCCAAGCAGAAGCCCGCATTCGCCTCTTAGAGGCGGAATTGACCTTACTAAAAAAGCTAGACGAGTTGGAAAGGCAGGCGAAGAAGAATCGTCGTTAAAAGCCCGAGAGAAATATCAAGTCATTAATGAGACGATTCGGCTTTATCAATTGAAGAACATGGTCCGTTATTTATGTGAAGTGGCCAAAGTGAGTCCAAGCGGCTATTATAAATGGCTTCAGAATGCGGAAAAACAAGCTATCCGGGAGGAGTCTGATTATAAGGATTATGTCTTTCTAAAAGAGATTTATGATGAGGCCCAAGGGAAAATTGGTTATCGCGGCTTATATATGGAAGTCACCGAGAAAGCCGGTCAGCCAATGAACCACAAGAAAATCCTTCGATTGATGCGCAAGTTTCACTTTTTTGCCAAGGTACGGAGAGCGAACCCTTACCGTACGATGGCCAAGGCAACAGAGGTTCACCGTCAGGTACCCAACCATTTGAACCGCCAGTTTGATCAACAGGAACCAGGGAAAGTCTTCTTGACCGACATCACCTACCTGCAAATCCGTGGTGGGAAGACGGCTTATTTGTCTTGCGTGAAAGATGTGGCGACACGAGAGATCGTCGCCTATGAACTCTCGACAAGCCTGCGGATGGAGATAGTCTACCGAACATTAACCAAGTTAGAAAGCTTTTATGAGAATCAATTACATCCAGAAGCAATGATTCATTCGGATCAAGGGTTTCATTACACGCATCCTGAATATCAATCTCGCGTGAAAGAGATGGGGCTCTTACAGTCCATGTCACGAAGGGGAAACTGCCTGGACAACGCCCCGATGGAATCCTTCTTTGGACATATGAAGGACGAAGTTCCTTACAAAAATGCAAACAGTTTGGCGGAACTAAAATATATGATTGATGATTATATGGATCACTATAACAATACGAGAAAGCAATGGACATTAAAGAAGATGACTCCGGCAGCTTACCGAAGTCATCTCATCGCCGCATAAACACGGCACATCCCTTTTTATTAAACTGTCTACTTTATAGGGTGCAGTTCATTATTGAACCGGCTTTGCTTTTTTCATTTGTCCATACCATTCGGAGGACTTGTAGAATCTTGCATAGATTTGATCACTCCAGCCAGTGGCAGACTCTCTTTTCAACTGTTCGTTCGTTAAGATCCATTGTGTTATTTTTCTCAGTTCGTCTTCTGTAAACTCCTGCTGGATGGTAGACAATTTATCCATCCAAGGTTTTTTCGGTGTGCGGCCAGCAGCATTATCCAGCCATAGAATACATTGTTTTGTTCGATTGAATCCGGTTTCCATGAATTCACTAAACAAGTAATGGATGAATTGATAGCAGCCTTGATGATTTTTGACTTTATAATGGCGGAGGGTATTCAGAATGGCTGTATTATCCTCTTTTATAAAGTTTAGTATTTTTTTAAAGTCTTTAATAGTATGATGATATCCACTTTCAGCGTTTAGGTGTAACAGATAGTGAAGTGCCTTGTTGCGCAAAAAGAAATCAGCTGAACGGAAGAAGCGGCTGTTTTTTTCTATTTTCCAAATATAAGAGAAGATGCCGGAGTTCGGATTGACAGAAGCTCCCTGCAAATAAGCCAATAAAGAGGTGAACTCAATGGGGGTGAACATCTGTATAAGAGAGAACGTCTCATCAATCAATTCCGTCATCAAGGATAAGGAAGAATCAAATACGATGGGTGAGAATGTGCCGCTCCAAGTTAAATCATATACTTTAATAAGGCGGCCTAAAAGGTATTTCAAAGAGTTACTGCTTAATGAATCCAGCATTGAACGCAAGGATTGGGTGTGGATCAGAAAAAGCTCCGTTTGATTATCCTCTGAATTATTTTTTCGAACTAGTTCCACCCAAGCTTCCAGCCATTGATCGATAACCGCCGATTCTGATTGTTGAAGAAGCAGGCTCTTGGCATAAGATGCCGCTTGTTTATATTCTGATTGATGAAAAGCCATAGGATCACTCTTTCTAAAACAAAGGTACTTTTTGTCATTTTATCATCTGATTGTGACGTCCTCCAAATTCCGGCCAGTACCTATTACTATCATGCCAATCTTAAAGGCAAACGTAAGCAGAAAACTGAAGATAAAAAGCTTTCAAAAGAAATCTCCCGAATTTTTAAGGAAAGTAGAAACAACTACGGAACACTGGGCTATCTATCGCCTGTAGAATTTATACAGCAGACCTTATAATTTTTGTCCAGTTTAGTTATTCAATCCACACCTTTACTTCCATAAGCAATTCAACAGATAAGGGCATTAATCCTTCTTAGATTAATGCCCTAAGCGACAACTTTATTTGTTTTCGGAAATTTGGGCCAATTTTATGACCCAGTATAAGATTATCCAAGGCAGAATGAACTTGGTAGACCATTCGATTACATTGGGAAACAAATACAATATGTTGATATTGAAAAAAAATGAGAGTAATACCAAAAGTGCAAACAAAACTATAGTACCAATAATTATTTTTTTCATTATAACTCCCCCTCTTTTTTATAGTTAAGGGAATATATTCTGGATCGTTAAAACAAATACCTTCTTCAACAAAACTTCCCGTTTCTACAATAAGGAATTCAACACAAAAAGGCATTAATCCTTCTTAAATCAATGCCCCTGCTAATTATATAAAATACAGGGTAGTCCTATAGTGAGACTACCCTGGAGTTCATCAGCTAAGCAATTATTAAAAGAGGAACTATTATAATCACCCATATAAGCAATAAAATAAAGAAAGAACCGATAAGCTTTTTTATCGATTCTTCTTTGTGTGAAAATATATTGGATTCTTAATGAATGTTCTTCTTTTTGAAGTTTCCTCCCTTTACTTCATTGATATGACTGATAGCAATGAAGGCATTCTCATCAATTCCATCAACAATTGACCGTAGTTTTGCCTCTTCTAAACGAGTGACCACGCAGAAAATAACTCGTTTTTCTTCTTTAGAATAGGCACCTTGCCCATTTAAGAAAGTAACTGTTCTACCTAATCTTGTAGTGATTTCATTAGCGATTTCTTCATAGTGGTTGCTGATGATGACAATCTGCTTAGATTCATCTAATCCTTCTACTACAATATCCATCGTTTTAAAGGCGACAAAATAAGCAATCAATGAATACATTCCAGAGTTAAAGTTGTAGACAAAGCAAGCAGCACCTAAAATGAAAAGGTTAAAGAACATAACAATCTGTCCAACAGAGAATGATGACTTACTGCTAATGAGAATAGCCAAAACCTCTGTACCATCCAGCGCGCCTGAGTTTCGTAGTACAATACCAACACCAACACCAAGAATGATGCCGCCAAATATGGCTGCTAATAACGGATCATCTGTCAAAGGGGCGGAATGATGCAAAAGAATAGTGAATAGGGAAGCGATACAAATTCCGTAGAAACTTTGAATTGCGAAGGTTTTACCTATTTGTTTGTAACCTAAGTAGATGAATGGAGCATTTAAAACGATTAGAAAAATGGCTAGCTGAAAATTAGTGATTTTCGATAGCATAATCGATATACCTACGATGCCACCATCCACAATATTATTGGGGATTAAAAATTTCTCGATGCCAAAGGCAAATAAAAATGCACCAAGTGTAATCATTAGAAAACGAAAAGTAGTTTTAGTAATGCGTTGTTTTTTTGTTAATGGTTTGCCCAATAAAAGACCTCCTTATAAATTATTTGTTATTTAAAAATACCTTTTGGTGTTATTCTATATTTCTCTATAGAGACTGTACGAATGGAGATTGTGCTTATTTTTGCCATATAAGTGAAGTTTATCACAAAATGATAAATTATATAAGTATAAAAGTTTATTTGTGTAAGCCTATCTTTCCTTTTAGCAGCAAAAAAAAAGACTGTCAATTTGACAGTAGTGAAATTCTGCTTTTGACCAGTTATCCCTATAAGGAAATGAGATAAAGGTTTTATTTTCCGCCCCTAACACACCTACGTATATAACTGCATTCCTTTTATATTAAATGATATAAAAAAGAATCGGCTAACCCAATTTTTTAATGATTCGTTCTTATTAAACTAAACTGCCCGTTTCTACAATAAGGAATTCAACACAAAAAGGCATTAATCCCCCGTTGGATCAAAGCCCCCTTAGTTTACGTATACTTATTCATAATAATAGCAACTACCTTTAGAAATGATAGTTGTATTTATATTTCACTGATTATTTGTCCATCCTTATCTAAGAAGTCTATATTTCTGTTAGAAAAGTTTTTTGGTTTATTGTTCATCAAAATCCAAACGCTCGTTTTATCATTGAGCCTAACAATATCTGCCTCTATTCCGTTCACTTTTAAGGTCTCCGTTTCAGCCACTATATCTTTTGGTATGATCCCGTGCAAAAGGATATCTCCATCAACAATACTTGTATAGGAAGAACCTCTATCCTCATCGTGAGAATAATAGGTTGGTTTCCAACCGAATATCCCTTTTTCAAACCGGACTAATGAAACACTATTTCCAACTTCAAATGGCACAAATGTAGAATTCCCAATTCGGTAAAATTCTTTATCACCCATTTCAGTTTGAACAAATTCATTCTTAAACTTTTCAAATGCTTCATCAACAGTTTTAGAACTTAGTTTTGCACTCTCTATACTTGCAAATATCGCATATGTAACAATCATTGATATAACATAAAATGAGATTGTTTTTGTACGTGATCTCAACTCATCTCTTCCCCCGTTTTTTTATTTTAACTCTTAAAATACTTGAATTAACTTCATGTTATTTTCTCAGTTGCTCTTGTTAAAATAACCTCCCTCAATATACAAAGTGAAATCTGCCCCTTAGTTGAAGAAAGTATGTCCATTTAATGGTATCACAAAATGGATATTTCCCTTATTATACAAAAGCAACAATCTATACGAAAACAGCATCATAAAAGAAGGATTCCGTCTATCGGAATAGAAAGTATAGGGGGAAAACAAAGAAGTGGAGGTGGTGACCAGGTGCCCAAATGGCTTTTGCGTCTGGAAGGTTTGGCTGTTTTGCTTGTCAGTTTGTATGTATATGCTTTATTCGATTACAGCTGGATGTTATTTTTTCTATTGATTATGGCGCCGGATTTATCCGCCTTAGGCTTTCTCGTTAATCAGCGTGTTGGAGCCATATCGTATAATATCTTCCACACATACCTGTTCGTATGGCCCTTTATCTTATACGGCTCCATTTGGTCAAATGACATGCTACTGATGATAGGCTTGATTTTTGCTTCCCATATTGGGATGGACCGGATATTAGGCTATGGACTGAGATATACAAACATGCTGGAAGAGAATCATCTACGTAAGCTATAAGAGGTAAAGTGGGAGGGGTTAAATGGTATTCATTTTCTTATTTGTCTTCATTGTTGTAGTGGGATTAACAAATACGGCTGTTTTTAAACTTGCAGGTAAACATAGGGGAAGAAGGCTTTGGTCTGGCTTAATTTTGATTCTTCTTTCCCCTATCGTCTTTTTTATCACGATTGCTGCAATCGGACCTTTTGATTCAGGAGGATTTGGGACAGGATTATTTGCGGTTTTGTATGGATCCGTCTTTTTTTATGAATGGGCTTATTATGATTATGATTGGTTTGTTTACAGCAAAGAGTAATAAGAAATGATAAGTTATAAAAGTGGCAATCAAATTTATCCATTTAAACCTATAACTTCAAAATGTAAAAAGATAGAAACCCAGATGTAACATTGTAGCTATATAATAAACATACAAACTACATAGAGGGAACGATGACAATGGATAAAAAAGAATATGAACAAAAAAATGATTCTTTAAATCTTTCACCAGTAATCAAAGATTATATTCAAAATAGAACAACGTTAGAAGATTTGGAGCAACTGAAGCACTTGATCGCCAAACGATATGCGGTGTTAAAAGTGCCAGGTCTTGATTAAGAGAAGGATAAGCATTTTAGAGAACGTTCTAGAATGCTTTTTTTCTTTTTGACGGAATAAATGGCCTCTAATGATGAGAGGCCGTTCAAATATTAATGATTTTTCTTTTTGAGCTCATCACTGATTTCCATTAAAATTAGCAAAATTAAATAGAGCATAATAAAAAGCACTAGTTCTTGCGTAAAGAATACCAGTATTGCAATTAATACCATCCAAACCCCAAAATACTTTCTGTTCATAGAATCGTCCTGATATTCATGCTCATAATTAATGGCTAACTAAGATCATTCCAGTTACAGTTCATTTTAGTATAGAAGTTAAGAAAAAATGACTAATTTAAAAAGGGCTGTCCTTAAAAGTCAATCTTCCCTGACTCTTGGAACAGCCCTAATCCTTATTTCATAAAAACCTCTGCCCGTTTCTCCAAATAGCGCTGCAGAACCGATACGACGGAGCATATTGCCCAATAAATGAGCGCAATCAAGATGTACATGGTCATGTAATCTAATTCCCGCCCGCCGACGATTTTGGCATGCTGAAAGATTTCCGGCACAGTAATCATGGCTGCGAGCGACGAAGCTTTGATTAGATCAAGCATCACGTTCGATAGCGGAGGGAGGGCAATGCGGACAGCCTGAGGGAGAATGATACCGCCTAAGGTTTGCCAATATGTAAGTCCGAGTGATTGTGATGCCTCCCATTGGCCATGGTCGATCGCCTTGATAGCCGAACGATTGATCTCGGCGATATAAGCAGCACTGTTCAAGCTGAAGCCGAGGACAGCAGCTTGGATGGCTGTGAATTCAATACCGATTACTGGGAAACCAAAATATAGGATGAACAGGATGACAAGAATCGGCACACCACGCATGAACGAGATATACAGGCTAGAAGGCAGTCGCAGCAGCCAGTTGGCCGAGCTGCGCCCTAGTGCCAGGAATAGCCCGAGCAGAAGACCGAATGCCATGCTTGTAAAGGAGATGAACAGGGTGTTCCATAATCCTTCCAGTACATAAGGCAAGGAGTCAATGGCCAAGCTTGGGTTAAATAAATATTGCCACTGAATTTGTTCCATATTAATGCTTACTTGCTTTCCTCAAGTTCAATTTCTTCACTCACGTCTGCACCATTATAGAATTGTTTCGATAATTTCGTGAGTGTTCCATCTTCCTTCATTGTCTTCAATGCATCGTTGAAGGCATCCCGCATATCCTCGTTCTCCTTCTTCAGGATGATGGAGGCACTGCTGGGATTATAACGGATTGTTGGATGAACGGTGATATCCAGGTCCGAATAGTAGGAGACGGCCAGCGTTTGCGTGTAGTAGTCATTTAGGATGACATCTGTGCGTCCTGTTGATACATCACGCAAGTATTGGTCATTGGTTGCATTATCATATATAACCTCTTCAGCGCCGTATGTACGGGCGACCTCCATATAGGTAGTCGTTGCTTCGCCGGCTGCTTTCTTTCCTTTCAAATCCTCCAAGCTATCAATGCCTGATAGATCAGATTTCCGCACAATGGCAGCTCCAACAGAGTGCTTGTACGGATCGGTAAATCCAAACTTCTCCTTCCGTTCGTCTGTAACCGTGATGTCGTTAATGGCGAAATCAACCTGTCCGCTGTTAATGGAGGAAAGCATCCCGTCAAAGGCCATTTCCGTAAATTCAATTTTAAGCCCAAGCCGGTCTGCAAGCTCCTTCGCTACTTCGACATCATATCCTGTCAATTCATTGGAGTCAGAATCATGATAAGAGGCAGGGAAGAGTGTGCCGGATGTAGCAGCCTTCAATGTGCCCTTCTCCTTGATGTTTTCCCATGCAGTCTTGTCTGTTTCATTACTTTCTTCTTTTTCACTAGTACAGGCAGTGATGACTGATAAAATTGCTAAAATAGCTATTAAGCCCTTACATTTTTTTAATAACTTAACTGTTTTCATTTTATTTCACCCCCTGTAATACTATATCATCTCTTGTCTATGTTCAAAATAAAATTTTACAAATTTCACGTTGATTGAGACAATTTTCCTATAATATGGAAGGTGAAATAAAATTAATTAAATTATCAAAATATTATGTTCTTTTTGTCGAAAATATGTTAATATATCAAAATATTAAAGAAAATGATAAATGATGGAATAAGCTATATCGTTATTTATCGGAATTTTCACACAACTAGGAATGGGAGACGATGAACATGAGCAGGAAAGACTACATCATAGACCGGATGTACAAAGCTTCAACAGGAATTGCAAATGCTGTATTGGTAACGCTCGGGATTGGCCTTTTATTCGAATCAATCGGGGGATACTTTGATTGGCAAATGTTCCTGACCATTGGTGGTGCTGCAAAGGTATTGCTTGCTCCTGCATTAGGTGCCGGAATTGCTTACCAGCTTGGCGGTAATTCTTTGGTAATCTTCAGCGCAATGGCCTGTTCCTCAGTAGGGGGAGCTGCAATTCAAAAGACAGCAGAGGGCGCCTTCACAATTGTGACAGGGCAGCCAATTTCCGCAGTACTAGCGGCAATCATTGCTACATATATCGGAAAGAGAATGGTTGGTAAGACAAAACTAGACATCATGGCAATCCCGCTTGCAGCCATCTTTGTCGGAGGAATTTCAGGAGTTGGGCTTGCGGCTGTAACGACACCGCTCTTAACTTGGTTCAGCGCGCAAATCACTGCCTCTGTCCAAGGGTCGCCGCTTATTGGTTCCATTGTTCTTTCACTTGTATTCAGTTTATTGTTAATGACACCAGCATCCTCTGCCGCACTTGCGATTGCCTTACAGCTGGATCCTGTTTCAAGTGCAGCAGCATTGATTGGTTGTACAGTCCAGTTCGTCGCCTTTACAGCAATGTCTTATAAGGATAATGACCTTGGCGGATTCTTAGCCCAATCCATTGTTACGCCAAAGGTTCAATTTCCGAATCTTATCAAGAATCCAATCTATATCATCCCTGCTTTCACAGCGTCTGCAATAGCAGCGCCGATTGCGACGATGGTATTTGATTTCAAAGTTCCATATGAGCTAGGGGGAATGGGATTAAGCTCCTTGATTGCCCCAATTAATATATTAGCAAACCAAGGATGGGGTGTATTCCTTATATATGTAGCGGTTGGAATGATCCTTCCTGTCTTGATTGCCGTATCGATTCACCGCCTGCTGAAAATGGCTGGAAAGGTTCACCCTGGTGACTTAAGGCTGGAGGTTCAATAACCGGCTCCTTTATTAGAGAGAAGCATAGTGGTACAATAGGCATATAGTCTATGAAATAGGAGCGTGGTCAGCAGTGAAAGGAATCATTGACCGCTTTGAAGGGGATATCGCTGTTGTTGAAATTGACGGCGAAACGCAGGATTTCCCAAAGAAAATCTTCCCGAAAGAAGCTGAAACCGGTGATGTTGTAGAAATTTCCGGCGATAAAGTAAAGGTTTTGAAGGACGAAACCGAGAAGCTTCGGAAGGAAATTGAACAATTAATGGAAGATGTTTGGGAAGACTAAAATAATTTCGAAGGCCCGGTGCTAATCTGCTGCCGGGCTTTATTCTTTCATTACTGGGTAAAAAGACCTTGTTGTCGAATAAAGTAGATGGAAAAGATAGGAAAACCTAATCTTTTGTCCAAACGGCCCGTTCACTAGAATGAAATTAAAGGAAAGCGCTTTCTTAGTCCTTTTGTGCAAGCGTTTGCCTTATCGTTTTATACTAAATGAGAGGGAGTTGACGATGTTTACAAATAAGAAGAGAATCACCGCATTGCTAGCCGTCTTTTGTCTGTTGTTCGCATTTTTTCCAGAGTTGAGCATTAGGGCAGATGCTGGGAAAACGGAGATAACAGTCCATTACCAGGAATCAGACGGAAATGAGAAGGATTGGAATCTGTGGGTGTGGGCAGAGGGTTTGGATGGTCATGTGCAGCCATTCACGGGAGAGGATGAGTTTGGCAAGGTCGCTCATTTTACTTTGGATGGGACTTATGAGCGTGTCGGTTTTATCGTTCGGACGGATACCTGGGAGAAGGATGGCGGCGACCGATGGATCGAGGGGATTGAGGATGGAAAAGCGGAGGTGTGGGTCATGTCAGGAGATGATGAAGTATATTATTCAGAGCCAAGCAATGAGCCAGTCATCAAGAAAGCCTCAATGGATGATTTTGATCAAATTGCTGTGACAACAAACATCCCGCTTGATATCAGGCAGACTGCCATTGAATTGAGCGGAGCGGATATTCAGGAGATTATCCCGGCTGACGGAAAGGGAAATGTAACGAATCAATTTACGTTAAAGACAAAAAAGAAGCTGGATGTCAGCGGTTCTTACCAAGTTCGTATTGAAGGGTATGGAGAGCAGCTGGTTGAGATTGGGAAGATTGTTCGTACAGAGGCTTTCGACAGACTTTATTATTATGATGGACAAGACCTTGGAAACACGTACTCTCGTCATTCGACGAAATTCCGTCTCTGGGCCCCGACAGCTTCAGAGGCAAAGCTGGTCGTATACTCGAAATGGGATGATAAGACTGGCAGAGAAATTAAGATGAAGCGAGGAGAAAAGGGTACATGGACCGCTAAACTGCGCGGGAATCAGAATGGTCTCTTGTACACCTATAAGGTCAAAATCGGAGATAAGTGGAATGAGGCAGTCGATCCTTATGTCCGAGCGGCCTCTGTCAATGGATTAAGGGGAGCTGTTATTGACCTCTCCAAAACGAATCCAAAGGGATGGGCTAAGCATAAAAAGCCTAAGCTGAGTAACCCGGAGGAATCGATTATTTATGAGTTGCATGTCCGTGACCTGTCCATTCAGCCAGAGAGCGGAATCAAGCAAAAAGGGAAGTTCCTTGGTGTAACGGAGGAAGGGACGAAGGGACCTAATGGACTGCCAACAGGACTTGATCATATTAAATCACTCGGTGTTACACATGTTCAATTCCTGCCAATCTATGATTATAAAACGGTAGACGAAACAAAGCTTGACCAAGCCCAATATAATTGGGGCTATGATCCTCAGAACTTTAATGTTCCGGAGGGCTCTTACTCAACGAATCCATATGACCCTGCAGTGCGAATCCAAGAATTAAAGCAGATGGTTCAAACCTTGCATGGAGAAGGACTCCGTGTCGTCATGGATGTTGTGTATAATCACATGTTTGATGCAGCCGAATCGAACTTCCAGAAGCTTGTTCCGGGCTATTATTATCGCTATAACGAGGATGGTACATTAGCCAATGGCACGGGTGTCGGAAATGATACGGCCTCTGAACGCAAAATGATGCGAAAATTCATCGTGGACTCCTCAACCTATTGGGCAAATGAATATAAGCTTGATGGTTTCCGTTTTGATTTAATGGGCATTCATGATGTTAAGACCATGAATCTCGTTCGAAAGGAATTGAAGCGTATCGATCCGACCTTCATTGTTCACGGAGAAGGATGGGATTTGAATACGCCACTGCCAGCTGCTGAAAAAGCAAACCAGAAGAATGCTGCAAAGATGCCAGGTATTGGCCATTTCAATGATGATATCCGTGACGGTCTGAAAGGAAGTGTTTTCATTGACAAGGATAATGGTTTTATCAATGGGAAGGCCAACATGGAGGATCGAATCAAGAAGGGAATAATGGCAGGCCTTGATTACGATCCTGCTCAAGCAACTTACCAGGATCCTGAGCAGGTGCTGACCTATGTGGAAGCCCATGATAACCATACCCTTTGGGATAAGCTTGAATTAACAAACCCGGAAGCGGGATATGAGGAAAAAAAGCAAAGGCATAAGCTCGCCTCCTCCATCATTCTCACCTCACAGGGAATCTCGTTCATTCATGCAGGGCAGGAATTCATGCGGACAAAATATGGGGATCACAATAGCTATAAATCACCTGATTCCATCAATCAGATGGACTGGAAGCGTAACGCGGCGTTTTCTCATGAAGTGGATTATATGAGGGGACTAATTGACCTTCGCAAGAAGCATGCCGCTTTCCGGATGACCACGGCAAGCGCAATCAAGGAGCATATCGCCTTCTTGGATGCACCAGCCAATGTGATTGCCTATACGATTGATGGAGAAGGCAAAGGAAAGTATAGAAGTCAATACTTCATCGCTCATAACGCAAATAACGGCGCTAGGGAGCTTACACTACCGGCGAATGCCTCATGGAAGGTGCTTGTAGATGGGGAAAATGCTTCAGCCAAGTCACTCTATACCATTAAGGGTGAGCAATTGGTCGTTCCAGCTATGAGTACGGTCGTTCTCCAAACAGAGGTTAATGTGAAGAAAAAGAGATAAACGATCAAGATAAAAAGGCACGGGGTTCCCGTGCCTTTTTGTCAGGTTGTCGAATGTTTTAAATAAGCACAAAACCAGTAACCAGCTATTCGTTCAACTTGCGCCTAGGCATAATGGAGAAGATTTTCGCGAGAATAGTGTTCTTTTATATTTAGATTCACCCATAATTGTTCATTCATTTGAGAAATGATTTTTCGTTATCATGTATTTCCTGTTATCTATTTGGTATAGGGTGCATAGGTTTTCCTTTATATTCGTTGATATTTGTAGGATTTTTGTCTTTCGGGTCTTTATTGGTTGTGACTATGATTTCATTGGCCCCAACAGAAGCTCCTAATGCGTTGACAGCCCTAACACTATACGTATAAATGGTATTCGGTGTCAGGCGATTGTCTGTGTAACTATTATTCTTTGAAGTTCCAACTACGACACCATCCCGGAGAATTTCATAATAATCGGCACCGGATGCTTGATTCCAAGTTAACGATACTGTTACTTTTGTCTTGGTTTTTACAGCTAGTTTCGTTGGATTCTCAGGAAGACTTTGAACTTCATTCGAAATTAATCGAGGAAACGTTGTGTTCAATACATTTCCTTTTTTATCAAATGCTTTGACATAATATGTGTAATTTTGGCCTGACCTAAAACGAGCATCTTTATAATTCGTGTTTTTCGTGCTTCTCAGTAAACGATCATCCCTGTATACTTCATACTTTACTGCACCATCTATAGGCTCCCATGAAAAAGAAGATTCAGAAGATGTGATTTTGTCGATGCTGATGATTCTTTGAGGTAATGTTTCGATAAAATGATATGTTTTCGGGGCTCTTTCCAAAAGTTTTGCTTTTGTGTCTTCGTTCAAATAGTATAAGGCCATTGCTTCTGCAAAGTATTCTTCTATATAGGCAAAATAATAGAATACAACATGATCATGGAATAATGGTTCGTATTCCTCCTCGTGGATCTTTGCAAACTCTTCTAAATTGGAGATATCTAATCCTGCTGCTGCAGAGTCTATCGCATGGCTTAACTCATGAAGTTCCAGGTTAACCGTCGAGTGACCCCTTCCATAATCACTATATCCAATGCGAGCCGCTGTTACAGGGATTCCTCCTATGCCAGGCACATCATCCCATGTTAATCCAGTCCCTTCCCACCCTCGCGGAACAACTCCTTTCAAATAGAGATACTCTGGCAAATATGTCACTGGGAAATCTGTTAGTATAAGACTCACTCCAGCTTTTTGAGTCTCTGAAATTAATCTCTCGTTAATTTTGGAAACCCGGTCAATCATATTTTGAGCTTCCTCTACATCATAATCGTTATCGTCATCCTGTACGCCAATTAGCTTTTTCAGTGTTTCATTTTGAAAAGTGTGATTATGAGAATAGTCTTCGGCTGCAAAGGCGTTTGAGCTGAAAGCTAACAAGAATACAAAAGTCAAAGCGAAAAGTATGGATATATTATTAGGTTTCACAGGCGTTCTTTTCATCAATCAGCATCTCCTTATCAATAAAATAGTTTATTACCTGAACGAACTGCAGATTCACCTCCTATCTACTAAAAATGCAAGTATCATGCCAAATTCTGTTGTTTTAATAAAAATAGGAAAAAATCATATATATATAGAAAAGAGCAATGATAAACGGAAATCAGGCGGTGGGAGAGAGGTGCAATCTTCCGATGTTCTGTATATTTTTTAGACAAACAGTTAATTAAATGTATATTTTCTTTGACACCTCATACTAGAAAAATGAAAGCTTATGTGAATCAAGCAGAGGTAACTGTCAAATAAGGTCGGTATTAGCAAGAATGATTGAAACTGGATAGATTTTATAAGGTCGTACTCATTATCTTCTTCAGTCAGGATGGACAAAATCAAAACGGCCACTAATCTGGAAAGGTTTCAAGGGGATTAGCCGAGGCGCTAAAAAAAGACAATGGCTGGTAAGCATCTATAGAGAATGAGAAGAAGCACGAATGAAAGGGTGAGTCAGTCTGTCAAAGAACAGACTTATCAAACAGCAGCGTGTCAAAGCATGAAAAAAGCCCTGCCTCTAGCGAAAAGGACCTGGAGGTAAGGCTTGTTATAATAACTATTTCATATTTTCAAATCCTGACAATCAGAGGTTCACCTAGTCTTGATTGTTTATGAAGCTTCAAACTGATACGTGGCTTCTTGTGTGTTAGTGCATCCAATCTTGAGGAGATAATCTATCCTCTCCGGTGATTTCCCTAAGTACTCTGCATGGATTTCCTGCAGCAATCACGCCAGGAGGAATATCCTTCACAACAACACTGCCGGCACCGATGATGCTGCCAGCTCCGATGGTTACGCCTCCGCAAATCGTTGCATTGGCGCCAATCCATACTTTCTCTTCGATGGTGATGGGCTTAGATGTGCTGATTCCCTGTGCGCGCTGCTCTGGGTCAATGGCATGGCCCGCACAGGCGATGCATACGCCCGGTGCGATGAATGCATCTGCACCAATATGAACGGGTGAAGTATCGAGGATCACACAATTGTAGTTGATGATGGTCAGCCCGTTCGTATGGATATTGAAGCCGTAATCACAGCGGAAGGAAGGCTCGATAAAGGTCAGAGGATGACAAGTCCCGAAAAGCTCCTTTAAGATAGAGGCTCTCTTTTCTCCTTCATCCGGCCGAGTTTGATTGTATTCCCAGCATAAGGTTTTCGCTTTAACTTGGAGGTGGTTCGGCATATCTTTATGGTCTGCATTGTACGCTTTTGGTTGTTTCATCAAATCAGTCATTTTCATATGGTTCTCTCCGTCATGTTAGTTTCTAGTATAAACAAGTATAGGGATATTAGGCAGGGCTGTACAGACCTTGGGGACGAGAGCCGCAAGAAGAACCACCAAAGACGTTGTTAAGCTTCCCTTCAATGATCTAGTCTCCTCTTCTTAAGGGAAATCAGGATTAGTATGATGAAGACAGCGAGGATGAATGAAGGAAGAAACATAGAGCTTTTTAAAACAACCTTGAGGTGAAATGGGGCTTCATGGATAAAATCTGCCCTGATCCACTCGCTGCCCCTGTACGGCAATTGATTTTGTAGTGGAGATGACTTTTATGGCATAATACTTTGTTCCGATTGGAAAATGGTTGGAGGCATGACCCTCCTATTCCCCTGTATATTCGTCCGGTTTGGTCTCTACCTCTTCTATGTTCCTACCACTCTTACTTTCTTCAGCATATTCCTCCAGTTTGGCCTCCTAAACTAATCCATCCCAAACAATATAAGAGGTTGACCAAGATAAGGCATGAACAGGTGGTGCGATTAAAAGGAACAAGGATAGAATGTGAATCTTTTTCATAGATACCATCTAGTTCTCCACCTCGCTTATAATGGCTGTGTCATTTATTGGTTAATGGGATTAGATCGAAATCTTCTATCTAAGGTAAGAAGAATATAAAAATATCGACAAAACATTGTGAGAAAATCTAACAATAAACGACAATCCTCTTCATTCCTCCCGTTTTGATTTAGTGCTTATATCCTATTTTATAGGAAAAAGTTTCCTAAATATTCTGTTTACGATATAATTAACAATCATATCTTATAAGTCGTGTCATTTTTCTTTACATAAGCAATGCGACACGTCATCCACATCTAAAAGGAGCTCTATTCCTTTTCTTCCTTTTATCTTTACACAAAATGTTTCTAAGAAGACCGATTCGAAGTTGTCACTTTCGTATTAGGACAGGCTTAAAGGAAACACCCTCTCTATTCAAAGAATCATATAAATCACCAGCATTCTCGTTATTTTTCAATCCATTAACAAAAAGCAGCATATGTTAGAAGCTTTGTTCGGTACATCCATGCCCGACTTTATTTTGCATTCCTATTTTCAAAATGAAAAAGAGGAGGTTTTTGCATGAGTAAACCTGAGAAGGCAATTCTCGACAATTTCAAGGAAGTGAATCATGGGCTTTCCCATCAGGAGGCGGCGGAGGAATCAGCACGCTGCCTGTATTGCTATGATGCTCCCTGTATTCAAGCATGTCCAACTAGCATTAACGTTCCCGCTTTTATTAAGAAAATCTCTACGCATAATTTACGAGGAGCTGCAAAGACAATCATGACCGCCAATCCAATGGGAGCGAGCTGTGCCCGTGTATGCCCGACCGAGGAGCTTTGTGAAGGGGCATGTGTATTGAATCACTCAACCAAGCCAATCATGATTGGAAATCTTCAACGCTATGCGACAGATTGGGCGATGAAGAATGAACAGCTCCTCTTCAAGGCAGGACAGCCAAATGGCAAATCTGTGGCCATCATTGGCGGAGGACCAGCCGGTTTGTCGGCTGCGCGTGAGCTTTCCTTGCTTGGCTATCGAGTAGTCGTGTTTGAGGCAGAGGAGAAGGCGGGCGGCTTAAATACATATGGTATTGTGTCATTCCGGCTACCGCAGGCAGTTTCATATTGGGAGGTTGACCAGGTCCAGGGCCTTGGTGTGGAGATTCGAACAAACACAAGAGTGGGAGTCGATGTCCAAGCGGAAGAAATCCTGGAGAATTTTGATTACACGCTGCTCGCTGCCGGTATGTCAAATGTACCGGACCTCGGCATCAACGGAGAGGAGCTTGAAGGCGTCCGTGATGCAATTGAATTTGTGAAGGAGACGAAGCAAGCTCTTGAGCAATGTGATTTGAGAGGAAAGAAGGCAGTCGTCATCGGTGCCGGCAATACGGCCATTGATGCAGCAACTTGCTCAGTCCGGCTTGGAGCGGATAATGTGAAGATTCTATACAGGCGAACAAAGGAAGAGATGACAGCCTATGAGTTTGAATATGAATTTGCCAAGCAGGACGGGGTTGAGTTTAGATGGCTGACAGCTCCGGTCCGTATTCTCGCCAATGAGGAAGGAAAGGTGAGCGGAGTGGAATGCATCCGTATGGAATTAGGACAGGCGGGACCTGACGGGCGCAGGCGGCCGATTCCTGTGCAAGGCTCGAACTTCATCATTGAGGCAGATATCGTTATCAAAGCCATCGGCCAATCAAGACATGTCAGTTTAATTGAGCAATTTAATGTAAAGCATGAGGATGGCGTTGCCATCATTGACCCATTAACTTATCGAACATCAAATGAAAAGGTATCGGCTTGCGGGGATTGTATATTCGGTAAAGGACAGGGAGAGGCCATGGTTGTATCTGCTGCTCAGCAAGGCAAAGAGGCAGCTTATGCCATTCACAAGCTTTTATCACCGGCTGCGAGTGTGACAGCATAGCTGCTTTTCAGGTCATGAGGGGGACAGGGAAGCAGTAAAACAATAGGGAGGTTTATATAATGGCAGACTTAAAGATTAATTTGGCAGGCATTCAATCACCCAATCCTTTCTGGCTGGCGTCCGCACCACCGACGAATTCCGGCTACCAGGTTCAGCGGGCCTTTGAAGCGGGGTGGGGAGGAGCCGTCTGGAAGACTCTTGGAGACCCGATTCTCAACGTTTCCTCCCGCTTTGCCGCTGTCAGCTTCAACGGACAGCGGGTTGCGGGCTTCAACAATATCGAATTGATCACAGATCGTCCTCTTGATGTGAACCTGAAGGAAATCTATGAAACGAAGAAGCGCTTTCCAGACCATGCTATCATTGCTTCACTCATGGTCGAACCGAAGCAGGAGAAATGGCATGAAATTGTCAAGCGGGTGGAGGCTGTGGGAGTTGATGGACTGGAATTGAATTTCGGCTGTCCCCACGGCATGGCTGAGAGGGGGATGGGAGCTGCCTCTGGACAGGTCCCTGAGCTGGTCGAACGCCAGACTTATTGGGTGAAGGAGGTGGCAACGACGCCAGTAATTGTCAAGCTTACACCAAATATCACGGATATCACTGCGACAGCTGAGGCGGCCGTTCGCGGAGGGGCAGATGCCATCAGCCTGATTAATACAATCAACAGCTTGGCCGGCGTTGACATTGATACGTGGAATACGGTCCCGCATGTTGGAGGAAAAGGAGCTCATGGCGGCTACTGCGGCCCAGCAGTGAAGCCGATTGCCCTTCATATGGTCGGAGAATGTGCTCGAAATCCCCGTATCAACATCCCAATCTCTGGGATAGGCGGAATTTCCAACTGGCAGAATACGGTTGAATTCATACTCATGGGGGCAACCGGTGTGCAGGTATGTACCGCAGCGATGCACCACGGGTTCCGAATCGTTGAAGACATGATTGAAGGTCTTTCTAATTATCTGGATGACCGGGGCATCGGTTCGGTAATGGAGCTTGTTGGGAAGTCGGTTGAGAAGTATTCGGACTGGGGCAATCTGGACCTCAATTATAAGATTGTGGCCCGCATCAACCAGGACAACTGTATTCATTGCAATAAATGTCATATTGCCTGTGAGGACACGTCGCATCAATGCATTGACTTATTGAAGGATGAGGCAGGCGCAAGCTATGTCAAAGTGAGGGAAGAGGATTGCGTTGGCTGTAATCTCTGCTCGATTGTCTGTCCGGTGGATGATGCGATTAATATGATTGAATTGCCGACAGACCTGCCGCCGATGACGTGGAATGAACGCCAGGCAGCTGTCAATTTCAGCGCCATTCAGCCAGATGTCATTGGAAAGTAATCAGCTTGACCAAAAGAGAGAAAACAAATGGAGGGAATCGCATGAAAAAAATCATCAAAAATGGAACGATTGTAACGGCTTCAGATACGTACAGGGCAGACATCGAAATCAATGATGGGGTCATTACCTCGATTGGAAACGGATTTACGAGCCAGGATGCAGAAGTGATTGATGCCGAAGGTTATTATGTTTTTCCTGGCGGTATTGACCCGCATACCCATCTGGATATGCCGTTTGGCGGTACGGTCACAAAGGATGATTATGAAACGGGAACAAGGGCGGCCGCTTTCGGTGGGACGACAACCATTATTGATTTCTGTTTGACGAGCAAGGGAGTGCCGCTGAAGGATGCCGTCGAGACGTGGCATAACAAAGCCAGGGACAAGGCGGTTATCGATTACAGCTTCCATTTGCAAATTGTCGAAATGACAGAAAGTGTTTTAAAAGAGCTCCCGGTTATCTCTAAGGAGGAGGGCATTACTTCCTTTAAGGTTTTCATGGCATACAAAAATCAATTCCAGGCAGATGATGAGACATTATTCAAGACGTTAGTAACGGCAAAGGAACTAGGAGCCTTGGTAATGGTTCATGCAGAAAATGGCGATGTTATCGACTATTTGGTCAAAAAGGCGCTTGAGGAAGGGAATACAGAGCCGATTTTTCATGCACTCACAAGACCTCCGGAGGCGGAAGGTGAGGCGACAGGAAGAGCGGCAACATTGACAGGTCTTGCTGATTCACAATTATACGTTGTTCATGTGTCCTGTGAGGATGCGGCAAAGAGAATTGCCGAGGCTCGTGCGAAAGGAATTGATATATGGGGAGAGACATGTCCGCAGTATTTAGTGCTTGATCAATCCTATTTGGAGAAGCCTGATTTTGAGGGGGCGAAATATGTCTGGTCGCCGCCGCTTCGGGAGAAATGGAATCAGGAAAGCCTGTGGAACGCACTGAAATCCGGTCAATTGCAAACTATCGGCTCTGACCAATGCTCCTTTGATTTTAACGGGCAGAAGGATCTCGGAAAGAGTGACTTCTCGAAGATACCAAATGGGGGTCCGCTGATTGAGGACCGGGTGAGCATTCTTTATTCAGAGGGAGTCGAGAAAGGAAGAATCAGCCTTAATCAATTCGTTGACCTCGTTTCAACAAAGGCAGCAAAGCTATTTGGTCTCTATCCAAAGAAAGGGACTATCGCTGTCGGTGCAGATGCGGACCTTGTCCTCTTCGACCCGAATAAAGAGAGAGTGCTGTCTGCCAAAACCCATCATATGGCCGTTGATTATAATCCGTTTGAAGGAATGAAGGTTAAAGGGGAGCCTGTCACGGTGTTATCACGTGGAGACTATATCATTAAGGATAAGGAATTCGTCGCAGAGCCTGGCCGAGGCCAATACATTAAGCGGGCGAACTATAATGAAGCGCTAGTTCAGAAGGAGGACGCTGTTCCGTCTAATTAAAAAATGAATAAAGGGTGGGTGCCTTAATGGAAAAGAAGCCAAATTATTTAAAGTCTCCAGATTTGCTGCCTATTAGTTATGAGAATCGAAAGATCGGGCCATTTGGCTTTGCGGTCATATGGGTCGGAATGGCGATTGTGCTTGCTGCGTTTGCCATCGGCGGGGGTGGAATCATTCAGCTTCCGCTTGGGACGGTTATTCTGGCAACTGTTATTGGGTCTGTCGCCATTGGGATTTTAATGACAATCATTGGGGATATTGGCGTTGAACATGGACTGTCTTTTCCTGTTTATATGAGAGCACCCTTTGGGACCATCGGAACGCATATCCCATCTATTGTCCGGGGGATAACGGCTTCTTGCTGGTTCGGGATTAACACGTATTTTGGCTCAACAGCCATCAATGCTGTGCTGAACCTTTTGTTTGGCTTTGATAACTGGATTCTTTGCTTTCTGTTATTCACGGTCTTCCAGTTGGTCAATACCGCAATGGGAATCAAATCAATTGAACGGTTTGCGGATCTTGCTGCCCCAATTATTATCCTTATCTCCTGCTGGATGTATATTACGCTTGCTGATAAGGCGGCTAGTGCCGGCAAGGATATTTGGTCATGGGTGGAAAGCCCGGCTGCCGGGGGCTCCGCCTTTACGGCCTTCATGATTGTCGTTATGGCCAATATGGGCTTCTGGGCGACTCTCGCTGCTGATATGCCATCATTGTCCAGGTTTTTTAAAGCCCCAAGACATGAACGCAGCTGGTTTAAGCGCAATAAGACGCAGCTTCTCGGAAGTATTGTCGTGATGCCAATCTTTAATACACTCATGATTGTCATAGGGGCCGTATCTTACATGGCTGTTGGTACGTCAGATCCGATTATTGCCTTGCAGGAATCAGCGGGCGGCATCGTACTTGGTGTCCTTTTGTTGATGATTGTGCTGGCGCAGTGGTCGACTAATACATCGGCAAATGTTATTCCGGCCGCAACAATCTTCTCTAATGTCGGCGGACCAAAAGTGCCTTTTTGGGTAGGCGTTATTATTGCCGGTATGATTGGGATTGTGGCACAGCCATGGAGCCTGTTTGAAGTGTTGAACTCTGCCTTGCTCATCATCGGTGGAATCCTGACCGCCATTGTCGGTATCCTGTTTGCCGATTATTATTTGCTTCGCAAGAGACGTGTCCATGTCACGGACCTCTATGAATTAGAAGGTCAATTTAAGTATTGGAAAGGAATCAATTTTGCCGGGTTCATTGCCTGGATTATCGGCGGAGGCATTGCAAACGTGCTTTCGGCCTATTCCTCGCTTGTCGGGTTTGCCTGCGGGGCCTTCCTTTATTATGTACTCGCTAAATATTGGTGGTTCAAGATGTATCCGCAAGCGGAAATTGAAGATCCGAGTGATGAGAAGTTTCTTGGAATTACAGCCGGAAGGGATTGGGAAATCAGTGAAGCTGACCCTGATCCGCCCCTGGGGGCAAAAGCAGTTCCGGAGTAAGCATGATGGGAGGATTATACATGTCAGATTATGCAAAGTATGTAGAGGAACGCAAACGAATTGATTCATTTCTTGCACAGGGCTTCACGATTCAGCGGGTAACGGAAAACCTGGACGGGGCATATGTGGAATTTACAAAACGAGAAGATGCCGGAGGAGCATATGAAAAGCATATACTCCATATCATCACCCCGGATGCAAGGAAATATTTCTCCGTCAAGATGATGGAGAATCAAGCGAAAACCAGCACAGTTCAGAATTAAGTCTTAGTCATTTTCATAAAGGAGCGTGGCGCTAGAGTGGAAGGACAAAAACTATTAATCAATGGAAAGAGATTAAAAGAGACATTGGAGAAATTCGCGGAATTCGGCAAGACGGAGAACAATGGCGTCACCCGCTTATCTCTGTCAGAGGAGGACCGTCTGGCCCGCCATTACTTGCGGAATTGCTGCGAAAAGCTTGGGTTAACGGTTACATATGATGACCTCGGAAATATGTACGCAACCCTTGAAGGGACAGAAGGAGGACCGCCAATAGTAATGGGTTCTCATCTGGATTCTGTCAAAAGGGGCGGCCGATTTGATGGAGTGCTTGGTGTGGCGGCGGGGCTTGAGGTTGTGAGGACCCTTGTAGAAAATGATATAAAACCGCGCTATCCAATCACCATTGTCAATTTCACGAATGAAGAAGGAGCCCGATTCGAGCCGTCTATGATGGCCTCAGGTATCCTGTCAGGAAAATTTGATAAAGAGATTATGTTTGAAAAGAAGGATGTGAATGGAACGACTTTTGGCGAAGCATTAAAGGCAATTGGCTATGACGGGGATGAAAAAGAGCGTTTGAAGGAGGGCAGAGCTTTCCTGGAACTGCATATTGAACAAGGCCCTATCTTGGAGCAGGAATCAATCTCCGTTGGCATTGTCGGCTGTGTTGTCGGCATGGTCTGTTATGAATGGACGATTAAGGGAGAGGCTGATCATGCCGGAACAACTCCTATGACCATGCGGAAGGATGCCTTGTTTACTGCTAATGATATCATCACTGCTATCAGGGAGCAGCTCGGAAATCTCGATGCCGAACTCGTCTATACGATGGGCAGAATGACTGTTCACCCGAATATTCATACTGTCATTCCGGATTCCGTTATCTTCTCTTTAGAGGCCAGACATAAAGATCCAGCCGTAATGGCGAAGGTAGAAGACATCATAAGAAATGTAGGAAAAAGCTTTGACCAGCAAGATTGTCAGGTTGGAATTAAAAAGCTATGGGGCCGGGACACTGTCATGTTTGATGAGCAGTTATGTGGGACGCTTGAAAAAGCGGCTCAAACTCTCGGAATCTCTTCCAAGCAGATGGTGAGCGGAGCCGGACATGATGCCCAGTTCATCGCCTCTTATATCCCAACGGCCATGGTGTTCGTACCCAGTGAAAACGGCAAGAGCCATACCGAGGTTGAACGGACATCCTGGGAGGAATGTGAAAACGGGGTAAATGTCCTGCTTGAAGCGGTTATGGAGCTGCAATCCATTTAATGAACGCAGTGCCGGACAAATAAATGTATGTATAAATCCGGGTAGAAATTTACGGAAAAAGAGAGACTAGGAGGGAGCACATGTCAATGATTAAAGAGGAAACACTCGTGTTGAAGAATTATATAAATGGGGAATGGGTCGACCCGAGCGGAGCGAATTCCATTGATGTACCGAATCCAGCAACAGGTGAAGTTCTGGCAAAGGTGCCAATCTCAACGGCAGAGGATGTCGATAAGGCCGTGGCTGCGGCAAAGGAAGCCTTTAAGGAGTGGCGTTATGTTCCCGTGCCAAAGCGGGCGAGGATTCTTTATAAATTTCATTATCTATTGACGGAGCACCATGAGGAACTCGCGAGATTGGTTGTTTCTGAGAATGGGAAGGCTTACAAGGAAGCATACGGGGAGGTTCAAAGAGGGATTGAGTGTGTTGAGTTTGCCGCTGGTGCGCCAACCTTAATGATGGGAGAAACATTATCCTCAATTGCTGAAGAGATCGACTCTGAGATGTTCCGTTATCCGCATGGGGTCGTTGGCGGAATCGCGCCTTTCAACTTCCCGATGATGGTTCCGCTCTGGATGTTCCCGCTCGCTATTGCATGCGGAAATACATTTATCTTAAAGCCGTCTGAACGAACGCCTATGCTTGCGAATCGTCTCGCAGAGCTGTTCACAGAGGCAGGTGCGCCGAAGGGCGTGCTGAATGTCGTACATGGGGCTCATGATGTTGTAAATGGTCTTCTCGACCATGAGGATGTCAAGGCTATTTCATTCGTCGGGTCGCAGCCGGTCGCCAAATATGTCTACAGCCGCGCAGCAGCAAATGGTAAACGGGTGCAGGCTTTATCCGGTGCGAAAAACCATCATATTGTCATGCCCGATGCTGATATAAAAAAGGCTGCCGGAAATATTATCAGCTCAGCATTCGGAAGCGCTGGCCAGCGCTGTATGGCCTGCAGTGCGGTTGTCGTGGTTGGTGAAGGACAAGACTTTGTCAAGGAGCTGAAAAAGCAGGCAGATGAAT
Organism: Gracilibacillus sp. Marseille-QA3620; assembly: GCF_054950035.1. NCBI lineage: Bacteria > Bacillati > Bacillota > Bacilli > Caryophanales > Bacillaceae > Gracilibacillus > Gracilibacillus sp. Marseille-QA3620. The sequence continues at coordinate 2,834,979 of NZ_CM143102.1, read as the reverse complement.
TGGTCGTTGGAAACGGATTGGAGGAGGATGTCCTCTTAACACCAGTAATCCGGGAATCACAAAAGGAGAAATTACTCAGCTATATTGATAAAGGTCTGGAAGAGGGCGCTAAATTAATCCGGGATGGCAGGGAAGGGACAGATGAGCTGAAGGAAGGATATTTCATGGGACCGACCATCTTTGACCATGTGAAGCCGGAGATGACAATTGCCAAGGAAGAAATGTTCGGACCTGTCCTAAGTCTGCTCAGGGCGGAATCACTTGATGAAGGACTGGAGTTCATTCGGAAATCACGTTATGGGAATGGAGCAACTATTTATACGAAGGATGCCAGGGCTGTTAGGCAATTCCGGGAAGAGGCAGATGCAGGCATGCTTGGCATTAATGTCGGTGTTCCGGCGACAATGGCCTTTTTCCCTTTCTCCGGCTGGAAGGATTCTTTTTATGGAGATCTCCATGTAAATGGGAAGGACGGCGTCAATTTCTATACACGCAAGAAAATGATCACTTCACGGTTTGACTATTAAGCGGACAGGGGGATGAATCATGACGGAAGTGAAGGAAGAGACAGGATTGCTGGCTAAGGATGCGGAATATGTATGGCATTCGATGAAGCCGTATAGTCCGGATTCTACCGTGATTGCCGACAAGGCAAAGGGCTGCTGGGTGACGGATGCTGATGGAAACCGGCTGCTCGATGCAATGGCAGGCCTTTGGTGTGTCAATATTGGATATGGCCGGGAGGAATTGGCGGAAGCAGCCTATGAGCAATTGAAACGCCTGGCTTATTTTCCGCTCAGCCAAAGCCATGCACCGGCAATTGTACTGGCGGAGAAGTTAAACGAGATGCTTGGCGGTGATTATGTCGTTTTCTTCTCTAACAGTGGATCGGAGGCGAACGAGGCAGCCTTCAAGATTGCTAGGCAATATCATCAGCAAAAGGGAGAACATGGGCGCTACAAATTCATCTCCCGCTACCGTTCCTACCATGGCAACTCCATGGGCGCTCTGGCTGCAACCGGGCAGGCTCAGCGCAAATATAAATATGAACCGCTTGCCCCGGGCTTTATTCACGTAGCTCCGCCCGATACGTACCGTTCACCAGAAATAGCGGACACCAAGCCGCAGGAACTTCAATCCGTACAGGAAATGGACCGAGTTATGACATGGGAGCTCGGGGAAACAATCGCCGGTGTTATCATGGAGCCAATCATCACTGGAGGCGGGGTCATTATGCCGCCTGACGGTTATATGGCAGGCGTCAAGGAAGTCTGTGAGAAGCATGGGGCCTTGCTAATTGTCGATGAAGTAATCTGCGGCTTCGGCAGGACAGGAGAACCATTTGGCTTCATGAACTATGGGGTGAAGCCGGACATCATCACAATGGCGAAGGGAATCACGAGCGCTTATCTGCCTTTATCAGCGACAGCTGTTCGAAAGGAAATCTATGAAGCCTTCAAGGGAACGGATGAATATGATTATTTCAGACACGTCAATACATTCGGCGGAAATCCAGCCGCCTGTGCGCTGGCGCTAAAGAATCTTGAAATCATGGAACAGGAGGGCATGTACGACCGCTCGAAAAAGCTAGGAAAACAATTAAGGGAAGACCTCGCAGGAGCAATCGGCGAACATCCTAATGTCGGCAGTATCCGCGGCAAAGGTCTTCTCATCGGAATCGAACTTGTAAAAGATAAGGAAACGAAAGAACCACTCGACATTAAGCATGTCAATCAAATTATTGCCGGATGCAAGAAAAAAGGTGTGTTGATTGGGAAGAATGGAGCAACGGTTGCGGGGTTCAATAATGTATTAACCTTGGCGCCGCCGCTTTGTGTGAGTGAAGAGGAGCTTGGGTTGATCGTGAGGGTGATTTCGGAGGAAATCGCCAACATATAGAATGGTTTAGTCACTTAAGAGCCCGCATATGAGGGTTCTTTTTTTTAGGTTTAACTGATGCTGTATAAATGAACTCCTCCGTCAGAAACTAACTCTGTCACGAAAGGGGAGAATATCTCATGAAATACGGTTATATCGGCCCAGGCATGCATTCAGGGCAGATTGAGCAGAAAAAAGGGCGCTATGTAACGGGTTTTGCTGTCGGCATCCTCTATTCCGATGGAAACAATTATCCCGTCATTCCCGGTAATGTCGCCAACTACTCAAGCTATCCGTTTCCCGTCCACTATAAATTAGTTCCTTGCTGTACAGGAAAGCGACTCTTAAATGGGGATTCTTCATTAGAGAAGAGGATTATCGAGGCTGCAATGCAGCTGCAGAGTGAAGGGGCAAAGGTGATTTCTAGCGCTTGCGGCTTCTTCGGAAATTTTCAGGCTCAAACTGCAAGTGCCCTCAATATCCCTGTCTTCTTATCCAGTTTGGTCCAGTTGAATATGATTCAGATAGGGCTGAAGCCAGGACAAAAGATTGGTATTTTAACTGCTTATGAAAAGGGATTGACCGATGCACTTTTAAAAAGCTGCGGGATTACAGATGAATCCAACCTTATTATCGGAGATCTTAGCAAGGGAGCTGAGTTTTCTTCCATTTCAAATGGTGCTGGTGCATTCCATAACGATCGGCTTCGTAATGAAGTTGTCAGCAAGGCAACTGAAATGACAGAAAAACATCCGGAAATTGGAGCCATTCTTCTGGAATGCAGCGATCTTCCTCCCTGTGCCTATGCCATTCAACAAGCCGTGCAGCTGCCAGTATTTGATTTCATGACACTTATCCGGTGGGCGCATGATGCTAATAGTCAGAGTCCTTATTATGGATTTATTTGAATGTAATCTTGAAAAAATTAGGAACATTTGTTAAGGTTAAACCAATCAAATCATTTGCAGGGGGACTCTTTTAGAGTTGAGAAGGTAGAACCTGACCCTTAGAACCTGACTTAGTTAACACTAGCGTAGGGAGCATCGTATAATATTTTTTGTATACTATAGCTCTCCATTTGTTTTGGAGAGCTTTTAACTTTATTCAGCTTTTTATGGCAAATTCAATGCAAGTTGAAAGAAGGCTTCAGGGACGAGTGCAAACTCCTGCTGAATAAAGTTAAAGCCTCCGGCGGATGGCAGAAAAGTTGAGAGGAAGGTTTTCGGGCGGAGCTCGAACAACTTTTCGCCGCAATAACTCCGAGGAGTTATTGGGATGTTTCCTAAAACTAAATAAATCATTTGATTGCGGGGGGACTCTTTTAGAGTTGAGAAGGTTAAAACCTGACCCTTAGAACCTGTTAGTTAATACTGGCGTAGGGAGCAATGATCATCAGGCGTATACTGATGCTTAAGCCCTTTTATTCTTGCTAGTGAGATAGAAGGGCTTTTTTCTTTCTTGCGTCCATCAAAAAATGGAGGAGAGAAGATGAACGATTTATCTGGAGGAACAAATGTATTCACCCAAGTACGTGAGAGGAATCCACTCATTCATTGCATCACGAATTATGTGGCAGCTAATCTGCAGGCAAATGGCCTGCTGGCAATTGGGGCGTCACCTGTGATGGCGGATGGCCCTGATGAGGTGGAGGAGATCATTAAGGCGGCATCGGCCCTTTCCATCAATATCGGGACACTCAATCCACAGATGAGGATGGCAATGCTGAAGGCGGGCAGGGCCGCTAATGTGCGACAAATCCCAGTATTGCTCGATCCTGTCGCGGTCGGGGCTGCTTTGTATCGGAAGGACACCGTTCGAGAGCTGCTTGATGAAGTTCATGTAGATGCGATTCGCTGCAATATTGGTGAGCTCGCAGCACTTTCTGGAGCTGCATGGGAGCAGAAGGGTGTGGACAGCGGCACGGGGACGATTGACCTTGAGGAGGAGGCCAAGAAGATTGCCTTGAAATATGAGTGCCTCGTGATTGTGACGGGGGAACGGGATTATCTAACGGATGGGGTGGAAGGACGCTGGATTAGCGGCGGACATCCGATTATCACGCAGGTTACGGGCAGCGGCTGTTTGCTCAGCTCGGTTTGTACTGCGCTATTAGCTGTCCATACAGAAAATCGATTAGATAGAATTGCAGAAGGATTGTCTCTTTATAAGCGGGCGAGTGAGGAAGCGTATCAGCAAAGCTCAACTCCTGCATCCTTTCAAGCGGCCTTTCTAGATCAATTATTTATCCAAGCGAATGGGAGGGTGGAAGCATGAATGTGGTGATGACGATTGCCGGGTCAGATTCCGGCGGAGGAGCAGGCATACAGGCTGACTTGAAGACCTTTCAGGAGCTGGGTGTCTTTGGAACATCTGTGGTGACGGCCTTAACGGCTCAAAATACGATGGGTGTTCATGATATATTTGCCACGACCTCAGCATTTGTCCGGTCTCAGGCAGAGGCTGTGTTCTCTGACTTTCCTGTCCAGGCTGCTAAAACAGGAATGCTCGCTTCAAGTGAGATTATTCGTGAAACAGCGGAGATTCTCAGAATGCAAGATTTGCAGCTTGTCGTTGACCCTGTCATGGTTGCCAAGGGCGGCGAGCAGCTGCTTGGAATGGAGGCTGTCCGTGACCTAAGGGAGCATTTGATTCCGCTTAGTACGGTTATTACGCCGAATATACCGGAAGCAGAGGTACTGACGGGAATGAAAATCCACAATGGGAATCAAATCGCAAAAGCGGCTGAGCATTTGCTTGAGCTTGGGGCGAACTGTGTTGTCATGAAGGGCGGTCATGTTGATGACCCGGATTTTGCAACGGACGCCGTGTACTTTGAGAACGGTCATTCGTTTAAAATGACAACCAAGCGTGTCCGAACTCGGCATACCCATGGGACAGGCTGTACCTTTTCTGCAGCCATTACAGCCTTCTTAGGACAGGGATGGACGGTGGAAGAGTCTATCGTAGCAGCAAAGCAATTTATCCAGCTGGCAATTGAGCAGGAGCTTGGGCTCGGAAGCGGAAGTGGACCGACGAATCATTTTGCTTATAGAAAAAGTAAGGAGAAATGTGAGGTGGAAATCATTGAAGCGTGAACAGCTGCAGGTTTATTTTGTGATGGGGTCAGTTAATGTCAAGGAAGCAAACCCTCTTGAAGTTTTAGAGCAAGCCTTAAAGGGCGGAATCACCATGTTCCAATTCAGGGAAAAGGGCAAGCGTGCAAGAACGGGAATAGAATACGAGAGATTGGCTCATGAATGTCATCGTTTATGCAAGCAGTATCAAGTACCGTTTATTGTCAATGATGATGTCAATTTGGCGCTTGAGCTGGATGCAGATGGTGTTCATATCGGGCAGGAGGACGGAAGGGTAGATGAAGTCCGCGCTCGGATTGGCTCGAAGTGGCTCGGGGTATCTGTCCACTCGAAAGAAGAAGCGGCGATCGCCTATCGCGCGAAAGCTGATTATGTCGGGATTGGTCCAGTCTTTGGAACCAAGTCGAAGGAGAATGCGCCTCCTCCTGCTGGGACTGCCTTGATTGCAGAAACGAAAATCCTATATCCAGATTTGCCAATTGTCGCAATTGGCGGTGTGACAGGGGAAAACGCTCATATTCCGCGCAGTGCTGGTGCCGATGGAGTGGCGTTGATTTCGTGGATATGCGAGAGTGACCATATTGAGGAAGATATTAAAAGACTGAAGGAATTATCCGTATTGTAGAGAAATAATAAACGGACAGGTTTGAGACTAACGGTTTCGGTTTTCGAGTACAAAGACATAATTCGCATACAAATTAGCAGTCCTATTCACAACTGAATTGGGCTGCGTCTTTTTGTTGATATATCAGTGTTTACTGTGCAATTAAGGATGTTTTACCTCACGAATCCCCCCTTTATGGTAAGGTGACAGAAGTTATTGTCAGTGTACATGTTCTAAAGCTAACTACTATGCAATTTGGCGTACTATAAATGATAATAAGGTTTCTGGATATTTATGTTAAAATTAAAAAGTGAGCTTGTTTAAAGCTATATTGTTTTTTGGGGGAGAGTCTAATGAGTAATCAAGAAGAAAGTTTTGTTATTGATGGGGTATCTCCCGACGGTAAGTGGCTGTGTGTATTTGAGGATGACGGAGAGACTGGATACTTATATTTTTGCCCATTGTCTTCTGACGGGGAAATGGTAGGTATTGCTGATGCCCTTTGGATTTATAATCAAATATCTCCTTCAATTTTTGAATGTGAAAAAGTAGATATTATTTGGTCTGAGGACTCTATGAAATCTATCCTGATTGTAGATGGAGAGTGTTGGGGAATATTTGATTTATTGTCAAAACGAAAACTAAATGCACCAAGGCACAATAATATAATAGTCTCGATTTCATTAAAGATTTGGGAAGAGGGAATACCATCAAATTTAGGCGAACCTCTCAATTTCAACGTACAGAATTAATAAAGTCACCTTAAAAAAATGCTTGAAGATAAGATGCTCCAAGCATTTTTTATGTTGATTCACTTACAAAATTGCCTGCTTTTCTTCAAAACAGAACCCGTTAGTTTGAGACCTGGCCGTTTTCTTTTATGTATGAGCAATGATAAAAAGAATGGGTGAAATCATGAATATTAAGCCATTTCCGATAGATTTTACAGCTGGAATAACACCGTTTTTTCAAGTAGATGATTCAAAAAGAATCCGTTTTTCGATGTCAGATTTTCAGCAAAATCCAGGGACCTTAAAGCAGGTTTTTTACCATATGTTTGATAGTGACGAAAACCTTGCTTGTCTCTTCATCTCCGGCTATGAAACGGCAGATGGCATTCGTAGAGAAAGATTAGGGCTAGGAAAGATAGTTACTATCACGAACTGGAAAAACCATAAGGGATGGAATGATGACTTGGATGCCTATATCATTTATACGCAGGTGAATAGCCTGAGGGTATCGGAAATCTATCGATATTTCTTGAAGCTTATGCGAGGACATATGCCCCTCTATATTTGTTTTTATAATGAAGAGTACTTAGTATACGTGAATAATGATGTGCTCGATATCCTATCAGCTGAATCAAAAATCACCCTTCTGAAAAAACGATTTGACGAGCTATATGACAAATTTCATGCACAGTAATGATTCTTTTTGAAGTTTATTAGAGAGAAGCTAAGCAGCTTTCAATTTCCTTTTGCAAGGTAGGCAGTTCATCCCTCCCATTGATTGCGAAATAAAGGCTTTTCAAAAAGGTCTTACAGTTAGCATAGAGGAACCAATAGTTTTCTTCTGCTACTTGTTTCTTTATTTCGTGAAGCTTTGATGGCATTCCTCTAACTAACGCTGCTACTTCTTCCGGGCTGACTCCATTATGAAGGAACGAAATGATGGCGTTGCTGATTCTTTCGTCTTCATCATGTACATACACACTTTGATGTACATAGATTTTATCCAAAAGTGAATGTAATAGAGCCAATCCCGATTCCTGGTCAATTTTTTTGCTTTTGGCGAGTTCATCTACAACATCTGAAGCATGGGCGATACTGTGTGCCCAGCCTTTCTTAGGGACAAATCCTCTTAAATCCCTTTCAGCGTTTATGTAAAGAATCATATTTTCCTTAATCTTATCCAATATACCTTGAGGCAAGAAATCCTCTTCATTATCTTTATACAGGATGAGGGCGAGTAATAGGGTTGTAAATGATCTCGTAAAAACGGTATCTGTCCCGCATTCGCCAATGCCATGAAACAAGAAGGCATCACTTACACCATACTCAGCTAATTCGATATATAGTTCATGCTCGATTTGGTTATTCAGGCTAAGCTCACAGAAAGAACCGTATATTAATTGGTCTCTTAACTTACTGTTCGGTGTACCGATATGAGTGAGCATAGATTTAATGAGCACATTCTTATTTATATGTATTGGTAGTCTTCCTTCCTGTTGAAAATGCTTTAATGCTTCGTATAGTTGTTGCTCCTCAAGGGGTGTTACAGCAGCAAGTGTCTTCATAGGTTTCTCCTTTTCATATCGTTAATTCTGGAATGGTGCTGCTTAATAAGCAGTCAACTTGCTCAAAAAAATATTAAGTAAGGGTGGATAAACTATTGATTTCGATTGAAAAAGCAGCTATTTGGGATGCTGGAAAGCTAACAGAAATAATGAAAAAAACCTTTGATGAAGAAGCAAGGAGATGGTCAGTTAATCTAGAAATGCGAGATTACAATATTCAACCTCCTGGATATTCTTCCGTTGAGATGACTAGATATATGATGGAAGAATTAGTTTATTACAAAATAGTATATAACAAAGTGATTGTCGGCGGCATCATTGTGACGATAACAGGAAAGTCCTTTGGAAGGATAGACCGCATATTCGTTGATCCAGCTTACCAGGGGAGAAAGATCGGTTCAAGAGTAATGGAATTAATAGAAGAGGAATTTCCAAGGGTGAGAACCTGGGACCTTGAGACTTCCAGCAGACAGGTGAACAATCATCATTTCTACGAGAAGATGGGGTACCGAGTTACCTTTAAAACCGAGGATGAATACTGCTACATAAAGAGAAAAGGATGTGCAGCCGGAGAAGAGAATCTAATTGAAAAGAAAGTCCTTTCAAAAACCCAATATGAAAGCTGCCAAATGGAAAAAAACGAGTATTATCAAGTGAATATGGAAGGGAGTTCTTTTACGAACAGTAACCTAATGAATATACATATAAGTAACTGTAATCTTAGTTACTCAAGATTTCAAAATATTAATTTAAAGTATTCATTTTATGCTGATTTAAACCTATCCTACAGCAAAATGAGGTTTGTTACGTTAGCGGGCGTCCGATTTATCGATACAAACCTTGGGGAAGATGAGAAACCGCTCTATTTTGAAAGATGTGACCTTCAAGGAACGAAGATTAGCAGCAGTAACTTAAGAAATTTCCAAATTACGGACAGTGACATAACAGGAATGACGATCAATAATATCTCTGTAGAAAAACTGCTTGAAGTGTATGAACGAGAAGGGAACAAATAAGGACTCTTTTTTGGTATCTATAACGGTTGATTTTTGATTTGATGATTTTAAAAGAATAGGGGCAAATGGAATGGAACGAGCTCATTATCATTTAACAGAACGGAGCAAACGAATTCTTCAATTAGCTGCTAAATATAATCAAGATGTGATTGAACCCCATCATTTGTTCATCGCCGCTTGCAGGGAAGCTGCAGGCGTTTGCGGGGAATTACATCTCTATTTACATAAGCAATTAGGGAATCAATTTCTGAATTTCATGAAAGAGCAAGATGAAAAGGATATGGGTAGGGCTAGCCAGTCCAATTTATCACTTGTCTTAGAAAAAGCAGACGAAAAAAGACAGTACTATCGTCAAACCCTTATAAATGAAGGCCATATCATTCAAAGCATTCTAGAAACCGATTCAAGCTTAAATGATTGGTTAACCGAGGAAATGAAAGAAGCTATTATCGATATTGCTTGTGTGCCTAGGGATATGGTTGTTCATCTCGGAAAATATCAGAGCAAAAGTCATATAGGGTATAAGAATTCCATTCGGAGAGCAGTGCATGCAGATCTTCCGGAGTTGAAACAGTTCATTAAGAGTGAATTTGGCGACCGCTGGATCAAACGGATAAATCATCTTCCTGCCAGCGGTCAACTTTCCGTATTTCTTGCGGAATATAATGGGGAAATCATAGGTTTTGCCTGCTTTGATGTAGAGAAGAAAGGGATGTTTGGCCCGATGGGAACCTCCAGTCGATTCCGTTTACATTCAGTCGGAAAAGAATTGCTGCATCGCAGCTTAATAGACATGGCTGACAGAGGCTATGCTTATGCTGTAATCGAACAAGCTGGACCGATTGAATTTTATGAAAAGGCATGCGGTGCCAAGCTTATTCCTTGGTTCTAAAGAACATCCTAGAAATAAGCTGAAGAATAAAATAGAAAAAGACCAGATTGAGCAGGAAACCCCATACATGTAGTGACATACCCGGATTCCGATATGTTTCTCCGATATCAACGGGGAAGCCATATATACTTCCCCCGGTTTCTTTGGAGCTCACATTCATTAAGGCAGTGATGATCGTTATTATCATACTGATCATCCAAATGTATGTTTTCTTCATTTTCATTAGCTGAATCTCCTTGTTTGGAAGGCTGGATTTTAGACAAAGGAAGGAGCGGCAATAAACAGCAGGACAGCACAAGATACTAAGAAAATGCTCGCATTCTTAGATAGCTTCGTCATTCCTTTTCCTTTATAGAAACCGGAGAATTGAAGTTTATTTCTATACAGGACAAAGAGAATGAGAAGGATAGCGGCTCCAACAAGCATGCCTCCGTTCGTGTTGGCAACCTCAAAGCCGAAACTGGCGTATAGAGCAAATGCGAAACTGCTTAATAATCCCCCGATAATAAGAAAAATGGCTAGAATACGAATCAATTCCAAGGAAAGTCTCAACAGAAGGTCTCCTTTCTAAAAAAATGGTAAAATTTGATAAAACTAGTTTAGCATAAGGATTGTCTGTTGAGAACAGATAACTGGTTATTCCTTCGTTATGGATGGAACAACTTTTATTGTTGGTACGGAAGTCGATAGCACCTCAATGGAATGCTCGATACAGTGTATGCCATAATGATGCATGCTTTCGATAATCGTCTTTTCTAAGCAGGATGAACGAATAAAGGAATCCATGAATGATGATTGTTGATAAAGCCGGAAGGATTCTCCCTGAAAGACGGCATCTTCATCCCAAAGTGTGTAATCATCATAGGTAACGGAATAGGTGATATAGGAAGGGAAATCGATGTGGATGGTTGTAACAGGCTCATTCGGCGCCACGAGCAGGGAGGTGTCATGATCACTTCCGTAGACGGTAATTCTTAAGGCTGTTTCATTCGTGCGCGGTTCGGATATATTGACGAAAGCAAAGCCATAATCCTTCATGCTTAATAGAGTGCTGATTTCCATTCTCTTTTTTCTCCTTTTTACTTTTCACTATACCAAAATCAGGCAAATAAAAAGCGTGTTTTCACGAATTAGAAAACATGCTTTTTCGTCATCATTTATGCATTTATTGCAATGAAGAAAGACTCTGGTCTAAAGATGACCTTATTCTGTGCCTGCTCGATGATGTGAGCAATCCAGCCAACTATGCTAGCTTGCAGTGATAGTCTAGGTTCCGAAGCATTCGGAGGTTCATTACGAAACGCTTTACAATGAGCATGTGCTCTTGATTGCCCGGCATGATGGCATGGACGCTGAAATGGCCACCATGCCTGATGAGAAGGTGCTGATCAAGAATTTTCTTCTAACGATTAAACCAGCTAATAGCTTGTCAATATCTCTCTGTAAAATTTATATTTTTATATGCTATACTATTTTTAGGCATACCAAATAACCCTCCAGATATCTTATGGAAGGTTTTTCTTTATGTGGTCAAAATCTCTTTTTAAGCTATATCTAGGAAATGTTCTTTCCTTTTTAATAAAGCATATATCCAGTGAAGAAGTTTATTGATACAAGCGATAATTGCCACTTTCGAAGGCTTTCCTTCTGAGCGTTTCTTGTCGTAAAACTCCTTGAGTTTTTTATTTCTGGAACTTCTAATTCCACATAATACAGCTAGATATAAACTGTGTCTTAGCCTGCTGGAACCTCGTTTCGTTATATGATTCGTCGTAGCTGTAAACTTTCCAGAGGAATGTACACTGGGATCAATTCCAGCGTAGGCAACCAATTTCTTAGGGTGATTAAACCGATCAATTTCACCGATTTCAGAAATAATCGTGGCAGCGATTTTTTCTCCAATCCCGGGTATTGATTGGATAATCTTATATTCTTCTATTTCATTTGCCAGGGAGATCATTTGGTTCTCCAATTCCGAAAGATGTCCTTGGTAATGAAACAGGATGTCTATATACATATTAAGATTGATGAGATGGCTTTGATACATCACCTTTTGAAAAGGGTTTTGAGTAGCTGAATGGATCAATTTCCTTGCTTTCTCTCTTGCCCACTGAATAGAACGAGTTGGACAATACCCTTTTATTCGTTCCGCCAGGTCCTCTTCATCCGCCTCTAGAATCTTCTCCGAAGTTGGATATTCTCTTAATATTGATAAGGATACTTTTGAAAAAAGATCTCCAAATACCTTTCTGTATTCAGGAAAAGTCTGATCTAAAATCGTGTGAAATTGCAGTTTTGCTTCCACATACATATTCGTCACGATTTCCTGTTGCCTAGAAAGGTTACGCAGGTTCATCAGTTGAATTCCCCTCAATTTATAAGGTTCAAAATCCTCTTTATAATAAAGAACACATAACTGATAGGCATCGAATGCATCTGTTTTCACTTTTCTTAAACTGGATTTCTTCGCTTGATGAGATATGATGGGGTTCAACAGAATATAAAGTAAATCATTCTCTTCTAAGCACTGAATAATGGGAATATGATAATGGCCCGTTGATTCCAATATGACCACTGGCATCTGGCCAGTCAGTGATTTAATATCCCCTAAATAACTTATGAAACCATCTAGTTCTTCACGATTATGCTTGATTGAAAAGCTCTTTCCATAAGGCTTTCCTTTATCTAAAAAAGCCTGTACTTCACTTACTTCTTTAGCTACGTCTATACCCACAACCGGGTTCATTCTTTCTCCTCCTATTGCGTATTCACCAGTAACCCCTAATACCTCAAGTAGTATTATATCTTCGCTTGTTATACGAGATCTCAGTCCCAACCAGCCTCAAACATATTTCTACAAGTAGGGGGTGAACAGTTTAGTCGACGGGATCAATGTCCCACGCCCCCGTACGTTCTACCCTGGCTACTGATAGAATAAATCCATATAAAAAAAGTTCAACCAGAAAGTTCTGGCTGAACTCTATAATACGAATCACCCCGTTTATTGGGAGGGATTAAAGAAGCAAATCCGTTTGAAATATCCAAAGGTGAAGATGATGAAGGTGTCCCAGATTCATATTACGAAACGATTTATCATCGAAGGGCTTGGGGTTTCCTTTTTGCCGGCCTCGACGGTCAGAAGGGAGCTCTTGGAGGGCAGTGTCATGGAAGTGCCTTGCTATGCATTATCCAATCTTCCGAATGCCGGGACATATGCAATCATAAAGGAAAGGGATGCGAAGACCATCGAATTTATGGAATTTTTGAAAACGTATCGGTTATGAGAAACTCCTATTCTTTCATTGGATTGTTTCGTATAATTAAAGTGTAATAATATTCCAATAGATGTGTTATTCAATGAAGGCAGGGAATTTATGAAGAAGAAATGGCTTATTGGCATAGTCGTCATGATGATCTTGTTGGTTTGCAGTTCTATTTATTTCTACCGGGCCATATATGGGGATGAGGAACAGATGATGGCTGCAGCAAAGGCGCTGGAAGAGGAAATGGAGGACAAATACGGAATCCATATCATCGAGAGTGATGGGTTTTATACGCATATGGTTGGATATGCGGCGACTCTGACTGCAGAGGATGGCATCACCTTTGATGCCTGGTGGAGGCCGGATTCCAAAGATGGCAGCGTAGATTTTTATGAGGAAGAAGTTTGGCGAAAGAAAGGGCTGTCTGTATGGGGGCATGCCGATCAATATGTCCCGTATGTGGAAAAGGTTGATTTGAATGTTGGATACAGAAATGAGGAAGTGAATCATATTCCTTTGCTAACACAAGCAATTGATGAGGTGAAAGATACGTTATGGTTAACGCTCTATGTGGATTTGAAAGTACCTTATCGTGAATCGGAAGCAAAGAAGATAGAGGAAGGAATCTACCATTATTATGAGGATTTGCAGAATAAGGGGGCAGATGGGGTTGAATTGATTGTTCGCCATAAGGATGATTCTGGCTCTTATATGATTTCCCCTGACGAGCATGGGAAGCTTCCTGAAATCTCAAGTGTGGAAGATATTTCGAGCAAGTTTGATTAATAAGTTGAAAAGTTAACTAGCTGCCATAAGTAGAAAATACTTGTTTGAAAGGAAGGGTGTAGATGTATTTTCCATCCAAGAGAGATCGATGGATGACGGTCATTTTGTGGCTGTTTGCTATAATGTTTATCGTTCCGCCTATTTTCTTCCCGGAATTGGGTGTTTGGATGGTACCAGAATTCCTTGACCAGCAATGGATTCGGAACATATTCCTGCTCCCAATCGGTTTCTTCCTCATCTGGATTTGGTTCAAAACGGGCTATACCATTGAACGGGATATACTCACTATTCAATATGGCCCCTATAAGAAGAGAATCAAGATTGAGGAAATCCATAGCATAAGAGAAACAAGAAACCCATTCACTGCCCCCGCTTTGTCTATGGAAAAATTAGAGATTCATTATGCCAGCCATCATTTCGTTGTTATTTCCCCAGAAAATCAAACAGCGTTCTGCCATCAACTAAGAAAGCAAAACGCAAATATTAAAACCGATTCCGCCTAGAAGAATTGGCTGCAAGCTCATAGGTTTGCAGCCAATTCTACTTTTATCCTGTCCGGATCCTCGAAAAAAACAGCATAATGCTCAGAACCGCCTGCATAAGGATGACGGTCCTCATAAAGTATCGGTATCCCCTTTTCCCTCAGTTTTCTCGTCATCTCATCCACATGCTTGGACGATTTAGCAGTGAAGGCGAGATGATTGAGACCGGTCCGTCCCCGGTGATACGGAATATCCATGAATCGTTCTTCAGTTTGCACAAAGACAAGATAGGTATTCCCCTCTTTATAACTGAATCCCTTATCCCATTTTTGGAAAGGTTCATATCCCAATTCCTCCAAGAACCATCCCCAAAATACCTCCGAATTCTTTAAATTACGAACATTGATTTCGATATGATGAAGCATATTCTCCCCCCTCTTAAATTCCATTATAGCAAGTAAACAATAGAAGGGGAGTGTAAGCGGAAAGAACCATCCTGATGAAGTAGTAAGAACATATTCTTAGTGACACACTAAGCCTTCAGAATGGGCTTATTCTGCGGAAGCCTGTCATTTTTGAACGAAAAACAGGATTATCCCAATAGATAGACCTAAGGCTTGTGGTGGAAACAAGTACTTATGTCAGATGGAAAATTAAGTAAACAAATTGTATGCTTGAATAAGAGGAATCCATCACGAAACTCCCTCTATTAGACCCTTCCCCCGTGTCTTCATTTCACCATCCTAACCGTTCGTATGCCAATTCAATAAAGAGGAGGAACGATATGAAAAAAGCCACCCCGATTCTGCTTAGCACCTTGGTTGCTGTTTCTATATTTATTCCGTCCGGAGGTCAAACGATGACAAATGCAAAAGGACATTCCGAGCCCGCCCATTATTGGGATGAGCCCGGACGCATGCTGCCGATTCTCATTCCTTCAAGTGCACGAATGGCCGGCATGAAGCAGTCGGCCCTGGATGATATTGATCAAGCAATCGGCCAGTATATTGAGAGCGGCTTAACCCCTGGTGCAGTCACCTTTGTTGCCAGAAGCGGCCATATCGTTCAAAAGGATGCTTATGGCTATTCGGCTGTTTATACGGACGATAAGTTCACCGAGATGGACAAGCCAATTGTAATGAAAACAGACACGATATTTGACGTAGCTTCTATTAGTAAGCTTTTTACGACAACGGCTGTCATGATGCTATATGAGCAAGGATTCTTCCAGCTGGATGACCCTGTTGCCATGCATCTGCCAGAGTTTTCGGCAAAAGGCAAGGAGGATATCACTATCAGGCAGCTATTGACTCATACGTCTGGATTTGCGGCCGGGAAGGCTTTGTATGCAGAGGAGGGTACGCGGGAAAGCCGCATTCAATCTGTACTAGGTCATGGATTGATCAATGAACCAGGGACAACCTATTTATACAGTGATTTAAACATGATTACACTGGGAGCCTTGGTGGAGAAATGGAGCGGTCTCAGGCAGGATGAATTTGTGAAGAAAGCAATCACAGAGCCGCTTGGCATGAAGGATACGATGTATAATCCTCCCGCAAATCTAAAGCAGCGTATCGCTGCAACCGAATATCAGCCAAAGATTGGCCGCGGTCTGGTCTGGGGTGAGGTGCATGATGAGAATGCATGGTCGCTTGACGGGGTGGCCGGTCATGCCGGCGTTTTCTCGACAGCGAAGGATTTAGCGATTCTTACCCATGCCTATCTGAATGACGGGAAATACGGCAAGATGCGCATTCTGAAGAAGAAAACGATTGATTTGATTATGAAGAACTATAACACCGCATTTCCGGGCAATGAACATGGCCTTGGCTTTGAACTGAATCAGGGCTGGTATATGGATTCGCTTGCGGACACATTCTCTGCCGGTCATACAGGTTATACAGGAACCGCACTTGTGATGAGTCCTTCTAATCAAACGATTGCCATTGTTCTCACAAACCGAGTACACCCGACCCGTAATACGCCTTCTATTAATCCAATTAGGCGAAGCTTTGCCAGAGAGGTCGGCGACAGCATTCCAGTGAAGGTCAAGAAGGGAAGCCATACGTGGTTTGCAGGCTATGGCGATCAATTGCACCATACGCTGACTGCCAAGGTGAACACGAAAGAGAAGGCGGAGTTAAGCTTCGGCACCTGGTTCAGGATTGAAGAAGGAAGCGATAACGGATATGTGGAAATATCCTCAGACGGGAAGACGTATACAAGCGTGAAACAATTTACCGGTAAAAGCGATGATTGGGAAAAGGAAAAAATTCAGATTCCCGCTGGGACGAAATCCATCCGTTTCTCCTACAAGACAGATGCAAGCGTCAATGGACGGGGCTGGTATGTACAGGATGCGAGCTTAAAGGGGAAGCATGGCAAGAAACAGCCGCTGACATTTGAAGCAGATGGATTTGAGCGCAGAAATGATTAAACATTAGGGAGGGAATGAATGATGAGAAAGAGGAAATGGTTCTTGCTTTTACTAGGGTTGAGCGTCATTTTGACAGCAGGCTTCAGCAGTCCATCTAAGAAAAAGCCGCCAAAGCCGGATGATGGCATTCAGGATGTTGTCATCTATCAAAACCTGCCTGAAGTTGAGCGTCATATTGCCGGAAATAGTGTGCAAATGGAAGCGATAAAGGTATATAAGGATGGTCATTTTACCAAGACAGATGACGTGAAATGGTCGGTCGCAAATAAGAAAATAGCGAAGATTACGGCAGCAGGGACATTGACGCTGACGGGGAAATCCGGGATAGCGGTTATTCATGCTAAGTCCGGCAAGAAAAGCGATACAGCTTTTCTAACAGTAGACAAGAAGGGAAAAGCCTCCTTCCGCACCATGAAGCAGAAACGGTATCAGCTTGCCGACTATGCAGTCAGCAAAATGACGATTGAAGAGAAGCTCGGGCAAATGCTCATGCCTGATTACCGGAACTGGAACGGTCAGAACGTGACAGAAATGCTTCCGGAAATTGAACAGCAAGTGAAGGACTTTGATTTGGGAGGGGTAATCCTTTTCCGTGAGAATGTCGTCACGACCGAGCAAACGGCCCGTCTTGTTGATGCCTATCAAAAGGCTTCGGAGAAATACGGAATGTTTGTCTCGATTGACCAAGAGGGCGGAATTGTCACAAGGCTTCAATCCGGCACAGATATGCCGGGCAATATGGCGCTAGGTGCGACTCGCTCCAGCGAAATCACGAAAGATGTGGCGCGCGCAATTGGCGAGGAGCTTGGCTCACTCGGCATCAATACAAACTTCGCCCCTTCGCTTGATGTGAATAATAATCCTGACAACCCGGTCATCGGCGTCCGCTCCTTCAGTGAGAATCCACAGCTCACCGCTGAGCTTGGCACCGCTTATATAGAAGGGATGCAGGAAACCGGTACAATCGCAACGGCCAAGCATTTCCCAGGTCATGGTGATACAGCGGTTGATTCCCATGTCGGTCTGCCGGAGGTACCATATGAAATGGACCGCTTGAAGGAAGTCGAGCTTTATCCATTCCAGCAGGCGATGAATGCAGGGGTAGATGCGATTATGTCTGCGCATATCACCTTCCCTAAGATTGATGAGACGAAGGTCATCTCCAAAAAGACCGGTGAAGAAGTTTCGTTGCCGGCTACTCTTTCCCACAGGATTCTAACGGGTCTGATTAGGGAGGAAATGAATTATGATGGCTTGATTGTGACTGACGCCATGAATATGGGAGCTATTACTGAACATTATGGAACAGTCGATGCAGCCATCATGACGGTCAAGGCAGGAACAGATATTGTTCTCATGCCGGTAGGGCTTGAGGCAGTGAGGGCCGGATTACTCGAAGCCATTGCGAGCGGAGAGATTAAGGAAAAACGAATCAATGCTTCCGTGAAACGAATCCTTTCACTCAAGATCAAGCGCGGTATCTTCAAGGAAGAATCACCTGATCCGATTGAGGACCGTATCGCAGAGGCACTGCAGACAGTAGGCTCCCCAGAACATAAAGTCATTGAGAAAACAGCTGCTGAGAAATCCATTACATTAGTCAAGAATGCTGAGAATGTCCTGCCGTTAAGAGGATTGGAGCAATCAGCGAAGATTGTCGTTATTGGTTCTACTTATAACCAAGACCTATACAATGCCATTAAAGAAAAGCATGCAGGCACGAGTGTCATTAATCTCCCATCAAGTTATCAACTGACAGAGGCACAAAAGGTGCAGCTGCGTGAGGCAGATTATATCATCATCGGCAGCCATACATCGAATGTGGCCGCAAGACTGCCAAGCCATCCGCAAATGCAGCGAATCAATGATCTAATTGCGAACTATGAGGCACCGGCGATTGCGGTGGCGATTCGCAACCCATATGACATCATGTCCTATCCAGAGGTGGATGCCTATATTGCCCAATACGGGTTCCGTACCGCAAGCTTCAACGCGACCGCTGCAGCCATATTCGGTGAAATCAATCCGAGCGGGAAGCTGCCAGTCACAATTCCAGCCGGACAAGGTGAAACCCTTTATCCATTTGGTCACGGCTTATCCTATTAATCCATTTTGAAGGAGGCTTTATATGCTGAAGAAAAGTGTCGCTCTTCTATTCACATTTGTCCTGATTTTATCGACCATCTCTTTCGTACAAGCAGGCCACAAGGGGAAGCATAAATCAAAGGACCTAAAGCTCGGCGTGGATGTTGTTTTAAGCAGTGAGAAGGATTTGCTAAAAGGGAAAAGGGTCGGCCTGATTACGAATCCGACCGGTGTTGACAAAGACTTGAACAGCATCGTGGACCGCTTTTATCAGGATAAGGATATTAATCTCACGGCCCTTTATGGTCCAGAGCATGGGGTAAGGGGCGATGCTCAGGCTGGAAGCTATGTCGATTTCTACATTGATGAAACGACCGGTCTTCCGGTTTACAGTCTTTACGGAAAGACGCGGAAACCAACTCCAGAGATGCTCGAAGATGTCGATGTACTCGTATTTGACATCCAGGATGTCGGTACACGCTTCTATACGTATATTTACACAATGGCATTGGCGATGGAAGCAGCCGAGGAAAAGGGAATTCCGTTCGTCGTCCTTGATCGCCCGAATCCGCTTGGCGGTCTGAAGGTGGAAGGACCGATTCTTGAAGCACCTGAGTATGCTAGCTTCATCGGTCAATATGAAATCCCGCTCAGACATGGGATGACGGTTGGGGAACTGGCCAAGCTATTTAATAAGGAGTTCGGCATTGGCGCAGATTTGAAGGTCGTCAAGATGAAGAATTGGAAGAGGCAGATGAATTATGAGGATACAGGACTCGAGTGGGTGCTCCCATCCCCGAATATGCCGACGCTTGATACGGCTTATGCCTATCCGGGAACCGGATTGATTGAAGGAACGAATCTATCGGAAGGGCGCGGCACGACCAAGCCTTTCGAATTGCTCGGAGCCCCGTTCATAAACAGCACCGAGCTTGCCAGAGAGCTGAACAAGCTGAAGCTGAAAGGCGTTGAATTCCGAGCAGCCTCCTTTACGCCGACATTCTCCAAGCACAGCGGAGTGCTGACTCATGGTGTACAGGTTCATATCACAGATTATGATGATTTCGTTCCACTTGAGACGGGACTCCATATCGTCAAGACTGTCCATGATCTGTATCCGGAAGAATTTGAATTCCGGGCTGAGGACAGCAAGGGTATTTCCTTTTTCGACTTGCTCATCGGTAATGGCTGGGTTCGCGATGATATTGAAGCAGGGAAATCAGTCAAGCAAATCAAGCAGAAGTGGGAGCGGGATTTGAAGGGATTCCTGAAGGTACGCTCGAAGTATTTGCTTTATTAATAGAAGGGAAGAAGCTTGAAGGGGAGAGAATCCTTTTTAAGCTTCTTTTTTTGTACGGTGGTCCATATCCTTTATTCAATCCGGTTTGAATTTGTTGAGGGGGAATGCTGCTGTCATGTTACCTAGTGAAAGATACTTTGGTCAATTAGAGCTCGTATATGCCTTTTATGGAGCGATGCCTACTGGTGTGACTGTGTCAGAAACAGGTCGTATATTTGTTTGCTTTCCAAAATGGGGAGATGATGTACCATTTACGGTAGCTGAAATAACAGGTGGCCAATTGGTGCCATATCCGAATATTGAGACAAACACAGCTAAACAGGGGAACCTCACCGCTTCCTTCATTAGTGTGCAAAGTGTCATTGCTGATGGGATAGGCACTCTTTGGATATTGGACACGGCTGCGCCGAATTTCTCACAGCCCATAATAGGGGGAGCGAAATTAATCGCTGTTGATTTAAAAACCAATACAATCAGAAAAGTATATCCCTTCTCAGAGGATGTGCTCCTGCCAACGACGTATTTGAATGATGTTCGCTTTGATTTTCGTGTGGGTAAAGCAGGGATTGCTTATATAACGGATTCTTCCTCTGAGGGACCAGGGGGCATTATCGTCTTGAATTTAGATGACGGATCAGCGTTTAGGAGATTAAATGGAGCGGCATCCACTTCGCCTGACCCTTATTTTATACCAAAAGTAGAAGGGGAAATCTTGATGAACCGATTGGAAGACGGCTCCACTTCTCCTTTGAGCATTTCAGCTGATGGGATTGCCATTTCCCCAATTTCCCCTGATGGGAAGAGACTGTTTTTCTGCCCATTGACAAGCCGTCATCTGTACGCGATATCAACGGAAGCCCTTAGAGACCAATCGATAGCGGATGCGGATTTACCCTATCATGTGGAGTACTGGGGAGAAAAGGGCGCATCTGATGGACTGATTACCGATGCGAAAGGTTCTGTATATGTTGGAGACTATGAGAATAATAGTATTCGGAAAATCTGGCCGGACGGCCGCATGGAAACCATTGCCCATGACCCAAGAATTTTATGGGCGGATACCCTGTCCATTGGTCCGGATCACTACCTCTATTTCATTGTGAATCAATTGCATCGGCAGGCAAAATATCATTATGGAAGAGACCTCAGGCAAAAGCCCTATGGTTTACTTCGTTTAAAAATTGACGAAGGGCCTGCACCCGCCTTTTGAGATTGAGTTCTATCTACGGTTACACCTTTAATAATCGTTTAAGAGGAGAGGAGCTGTTCATTTACTAAGAGGTTATGGAGCTAAGAGTCACATCTTCGCCCATACCTCCTCATTTCCGCCCTTAAACGATTGGATTTCTTCCTTAAACTACCGGAAGCAAGCTAGATTTAAGGAAGAAAAGTAGTCTCCTCTACGCCGTAAGATTAAACTTTGACAAGCCGAGGCTTTTTTGGAAGAAATTATCGATTTTTTAACCTGGATAACGCCAAAACTAATCCAAGTTTGAGTTTCAGATGCACTGAGGGTTTAACCAATAAAAAAAGACGAACACTAATCGTTCGTCTTCTACGATTGCAAGCTCCAAATCAACCCGCAGTATCCGCATAGCACAACCATCATTCCCATCAAGAAGGTACTAAGGGGAGGGAATTTCCTTATATAAGAGGTAATCATTAATACGGCAAACATGATGGTCATAAGGAAGAGCGCGATGCTTGTCCCACCCGGTGCCCAATGAACGATGAGATTGGTTTGGAAGGTTCCTTGATAGAATAATAAGAACATATCGGACACCATATTCTCTGTAATGGTCACTTCATGTGGCGGGGCCTGCTGTCCTAATGAGGCGGTTACAGTGAAAATCAGCAGGATGATGACGCTCTCCCACTTCACCCATTGGCGCGGATCCCACTCAGGTGAGGCATTCACTTTCCTTCTTATTAATAGGCTGTTGATGAAGGCATAGAGGAAGAGCGGGATAATCAATAGATGCTTTAGCAGTAAGGCTTGACCGTACGGCAGCATCCAGCTGTTAACATAGTCCTTGAATTCGATAGCAAAATTCATCAGCACAAGACCAGTTACGGCTGTCCCAAGAAAACAAATAACCGCAACAGGTGTGAACCAGGCTAGGAACTTGGCCCAGTTCGCATGGTTTTTTGAAAACCAGCTGACCAGAAGGAGAATGCCAGCCCAAATACTGACGACCGTTACATGAATGGTGTGGCTCAGAAAGCCGACAACCTGGTCGTATGAACTGGCATGACTTGACCAGCCCATCGCAATAATCAGCATGAGCGTCATGGCCATACCGACCCAGGCGTAACCCGGTTTCCTGTCATAATCGAACCAGACAAGGAATAGAAACAGGAAGGTCGCAATAAAGTAAGTCAATATCCATGCCTTGCCAGCTTCAAAGGTAAACAGAACGGATTGTAGAACCGCCCCTAAGTTAATTCCATCATATAAGTAGGCGATGATTTGCCAAACCGGTACGAATGAAAGAAAGGCAATTCCTCCGGATGCGAGCAAAAGCCAGGCTTTGCGGATATGGATTTCAGGCCGGTAAGCTGATGGAATAAGAAGGAGAATGAAGCTCCCCGTTAGTACAGCAAAGCAGAGATAGAGCAGGGCTTGACTAATGATGACAAGAATGAGCATCTTTATTTCTTCCTTCTAACCATTAGCCAGAGACTGCCGGCCAAGATGATGGCAGCCACTCCAATGATGACTGGCATAACCGCAGACCCTTCATCGTTCTCGGCCTGTTGATCCTTTGTCACTTCAGGTTCTCGTGCTGCTTCCTCTGTTGCCTCTTCCTCTATTCCTTCTGTTTCTGGCTCTTTTTCCTCTGTTACGGGAACATTGACCGTGAACTCAATAGAATCCTTGATTGGATGGCCGTCAGCACCAATGATATCCCAGGCTGCCACATAGGTATCATTAACTAAAGGCTCTGCCATCTTGACGGTAATGGTATCCTGATTGATGCTGACGCTTTCTATTTGTTCCTCATTTCCGTCTGTCCCGGTTACGGTAACCTTGCTGTTTTCTTCCACCTTCGTGGAGTATATAAGCGTCAATTCTTGAAGGGGCGTTGTTATTTCATCACCGGCAGCAGGAGTAGACTCCTTTAGGGCTGTGTGTGCCCAAGCATGATCAGTGAACAACAGAAAGGTTAAGGCAAAAATGCCTGCAATTTTTTTACTCATACATATCTCCTCTTGACAAATTATGGTTTTCTATGTAGATTGTGGACGAATTAACCTAATCGTATCAAAAGCCAAATGAGATTGTCTAACTGAAAGACCGCTAGTTTCATGTTAAAAGATTGAGGAGGAAACAATTTTGACACAAGTACAGAGGAAGGCTGCCCTGGTCACCGGTGCGAGTGACTCAAGGGATATTGGGACCGCTATTTGCCGTCAGCTGGCCAGCCAAGGCTTTGATGTGTTCTTTACGCATTGGAAGGCGGACCAGAAGTGGATAGGTATATTGCAGCGGGAATTGGAGGGATCAGGTGTGCGGTGTGAAGGAGTAGAGATGGATCTATCTGAGGCGGATGCCGCGGTGCAGCTGCTCAATACCGCTCAATCATCCATTGGTATTCCTGTCGTATTGGTGAATAATGCAGCCCATTCCGTTCGGGATGGATATGAGAATTTGGATGCAACCATCTTGGATGAGCATTATCAGGTCAATATGAGGACAACCTTCCTGCTTTCGGTGGAATTTGCCCGCCGCTTAAAAGAAGCCGGAATGCGGGGCGGAAGAATTATCAACCTCACCTCTGGGCAGGATCTTGGCCCAATGCCAGGCGAGCTTGCTTATGCAGCCACGAAGGGAGCCGTTACAGCCTTCACGAAAACATTGTCAGCAGAGCTCGCGCATGAGGACATAACGGTTAATGCGGTGAATCCGGGACCGACTGATTCCACCTGGATGGATGAAGGAATACGTGAGCATTTATTGCCTAAATTTCCGATGGGCCGTATTGGCCAGCCGACTGACGCCGCTAAACTGATTGGCTTTTTAGCCAGTGAAGAAGCGGGATGGATTACGGGCCAGGTGATTCATTCGGAGGGAGGATTCCTGCGTGGGTAATTAAATTCGCCTGCTGTAATGCAAGCTTACATACCCATCCTGTTCACTGCTGGAATAACTTCTTTTCTCAGCCATGAATCGGAATCCACGTGCTTCATAGAAAGGAATCGCTTTCTGATTGTCTTTGGCTACAGCTACTTGCTGCTCAGTCGCCCCCCATTCCTTCTGCTGGGCAGTGACGGCATTGAGGAGAAGTGTGCCGATTCCTTCGCCGCGACGGCCTGGATCTAGATAGAGGACATAGAGTTCACCAAGTGTCTCATGAACCATTCCGCCTCCTGCAGCACCGATGACTTGCCCGTTTTCTACGGCTACAAAATATCCGCCCCATTCGCGGGAGTGTTCGGTCACTTCTTTTTCAATGCGCTCCACATTGTAAAATTCCTTAATGACCCGTTCGATATAGTCTTCAGATCGCAGGTCTGGATAGGTTGCGCGATAGCCTGCGGAGCATACATCCTGAATTCCTTTTACATGAGTTAAGTCAGCAAGTGTAATTTCAATCATGACGACCTCCGTTTTGGAAAAATATTACAAGTATAATCTATTATACTATAATGCGCGAATATTTTTACGATAAGCTTGACAGCGAAAAAGCCTATTCCGCATGATGGAATAGGAATCGATTAAAAGAGTGTGGTAATGAAAAGGGAGTTGAGGTTAATATGCCCATACGGAATTCAGCAAAAGCAGTCATTATAAAGGATGGCTCTGTACTGTTGACAAAGAATCAGCATGAAGATGTCCTATTCTACCTGTTTCCCGGCGGCGGTCAGGAGCATGGCGAGACATTGGAGGATGCCTTGAAACGGGAATGCATCGAGGAGATTGGCCAGGAAATCATGATCGGCGAGCTGCTTCATATCCGGGAATACATTGGAAAGAATCATGAGCATGCCTCCTATGACAAGGATATCCATCAGGTTGAATTTTTCTTTGCATGTAAGCTAGCCAGTCCACAGAAGAATCACGGCCAACCAACCAGACCGGATGATTATCAGGTAGGGGTGGAATGGATTCCGTTAACAGAGCTCAAGACTATCCCTGTTTATCCAAAGAAGCTTGGAGCCATACTCACCAATACAGAGAAAAGCCCATTCTACTTGGGCGATATCAATTAGAGGGGGAAGAATACAGGATGATTAAGGCAATTATTTTTGATTTTGATGGATTGATCTTTGATACAGAAACATGTGAGCTGAAATCCTTCGAGGAGCTTTATGCAAAATACGGGGTGACATTCCCGAAAGAAGAATGGCTGAAGATTATCGGTACCATCTCGACATATGACCCGTACGCCTCATTGATGGCAGCTGTTCCGCACTTAAATATGAACGACCTCATGGTTGAACGGGAAAGCTTTTTTGAAAAAATTGTTGAGGGCGAGAGTGTGAGAGAGGGTGTAAAGGAATACATAGAGAGAGGGAAAGAGCTTGGGCTAAAAGTAGCCATCGCCTCCAGTTCGTCTAGAAGATGGATTGAAAAGTATCTTGGTGTCATCGGACTCGACATTTCTCTTTTTGATGTCATCTGTACATCAGATGACGTCAAAAATGTAAAACCAGATCCAGAGCTGTATGAAAAGGTATTAAGTCATTTTGGCATTAAACCGGATGAGGCGATTGTTTTTGAGGATTCCGCAAATGGTTCGCTTGCTGCCATTCGTGCCAATATCCCATGTGTTATCGTACCGAATGAAGTCACAAAGGGATTAATCTTTGATGAACGAGTGGTTTTACGCTTAAATTCAAAGAAGGATATGGAGCTTGATCGTGTAATTGAATTTATCAGCTCTCTCAAATAAGCAAAAAGAGAGGTGGGAATTTCCCATCTCTCTTAGTATTTACGCGGAATGATATAGCCGTTTTCAATGCAATTGAAGCCAATTTTCGGATAATAATCCATCGCAATGGGAGAGGCAAGCAAAATAAGGGCAGCTTCTTCGCCAATCTCCCTTTCCACTTCCTGTATCAGCTCCTTGCCGATGCCTTTATGCTGGTACTCTTGGTCCACTGCCAAGTCAGATAAATAGCAGCAGTAGCTATAATCCGTTAAGGCCCTAGCAACGCCGACCAGACGCTCTTTATCCCAGGCTGTAATCAGAATATCAGCATGATGGAGCATCCTCTCAAGCCTTGGCTTATCCTCTACGGGTCTTCGGATGCCTGAAGCCTTGAACACCTCTGACAGCTGCTCGGCGGTAATCCGGTCATTTTTTCGGTAATGAATCTCTCCCATATGGCACCTCCTGCCTTCAGATAACCTACTATTTCGACAAAAATCAGCAGATATCCTGCTGACGAAGGGGTGAATAATTGAAGATGTTTCAGAAAGAATTCTATCAACAGGAATGGTCTTATGTCATTCGGCAGGCACGGAAAGAGGATGCAAAGGAATTAGCGGAAGTCAGGCTGAGGATTGATGGAGAAACCGTATATATGGACCGGGAACGAGGTGAAGATTATTTAGATTCCGAGGCATTCAGCCGCATCATAGAGCAAGATGACGAAAAGGAGAACCATTTGTTCCTAGTTGCAGAAGCAAAAGGGCAGATTGCCGGGTTCTCCCGCTGTATTGGGAATGATTTAAGGAGAAGCGCCCATAGAGCAGAATTTGGGGTATGCGTTCTTCAAGAATTCTGGGGACATGGCATAGGCAGACACTTACTTGAAGAGTCAATCAAATGGGCAGATGAAATTGGGCTTGAAAAAATCACGTTAACCGTCCTTAAAACAAACACAAAAGCGATCCATCTTTATGAGGAAAACGGGTTCGAAGTGGAAGGAATCTTGAAGAAGGATAAGCGGTTATCTGATGGAACCTACTATGATACTCTCATTATGAGCAGATTCAAGGAGGAATTTCCATTATCTAAAGGGAATGTTTAATAGAGTCGAGCTGTATAGGAGAATATCATGCGAATGTACCATACATTCATGCTTATTTTTATGACAATCTTTCTCTTAATCACCACAACCGGGTTCTGGGCTGGGATTCCACTATTTGTTTTATCCGAGTTCTTATATCAAACGAGGCTGTCTGGAATTGTTCCATTCGCTTTGACCAGCTTGAGTGTGGGCGTTTGCTTTTCTATCGTATGTATCTCGCTGCACCTATCAATAGCGGCAAGGAAGGAGCAAGCAACACTTCATGCCTTTTGGCAAATACAAGGCATCTCGATCTTGCTTGCGGGATTATTGTTTGGCCTTTTTTATTGATGGGCTTCTCTGTTCGGTGATGTAAGTGTTAGTGAGTGAAAGAAGGAAGATTGGGGAGAAATACATGTTAACGGTCAAAAATATCAGTATAGCAGCTTCTATCGTGCTTATCACAGCCATTGGCACTTCAGGCATCTATGAGTGGCTAACAGAGAAAACACTGAACCCTTCTGCCATCTTCTTTCTATCCCTAGGAATTGGCTTCTTATTTCAAGCGATGACGTGGGGAGAGATAGATGGAAAGCAAGAAGGGGAAAAGGATGAAAGGGAGAAATATATCACTCTCTTAAGCTCAAAAATCAGCTACTTCGTCTTATTAATCATGATGATTCTCATTTTATTCATATCTGAAGGTTTCACAGCTATGAATGATTTGGAAAATATTCCTTTAGTCATTGTGATTGGACTAGCGTGGATTACTTTGCCGATTACTGAATTCATTGTTTCAAAGAAATATAGACATCGTTTGAATGAAAAAATCGAATAATAGAGGGCATTAATCGAGAAGGATTGATGTCCTTTTTCTTGTGGTCGACGGTTTGAGAAAAGGAATTCATGGAAGGGATGTAGAATAAGGTAATTTTACCATAGTGAGGAGGAATAAAGGATGGATGTGAGATACCCAATCGGCTCGTTTCAATATGATGGTGAGATGGATATGGAAGTGGTTAATAAGTGGGTCAAGGAGATTGAAGAACTGCCGCGTATGCTGCAGGATGCTGTAAAAGATTTAGATGACGAACAGCTTGATACGCCCTACCGTCTGGATGGATGGACGATTCGCCAGGTCATTCATCATCTCGCTGATAGTCATATGAATGCCTATATTCGCTTGAAGCTTGCATTAACAGAGGAAAGTCCTGTCGTTAAAACGTATGATGAAACGAAATGGGCTGAGTTGAATGATTATCAATTCTCTGTTGAAGGTTCTTTGCTGCTTTTGAAAGGGTTGCATAAACGCTGGGCTGAGCTGCTTCGTACCTTGAGTCAATCAGAAATGGAGAAGACATTCATTCATCCAGATTTAGGGGAAGTCTTGACTTATCAAAATATCGGGATGTATGCGTGGCATGGGAAGCATCATCTTGCCCATATTACGTCCTTGCTTGAGCAGAAGGGTTGGTGAGTGATTGGGATGATTCCAGGGTATGCACAGGTACAGGAATCAGGTGCGTTTCTTAAAAGAAAGGGCGTCATGAGCAGAAAGGCAGGGTCGTTTTCCGTTTCGCCGCTGGCCATTGGCACGCATTTAGGGGAAATGAACAGGGTGGATTCGCTGCTTTATCAAGAGGCGATTCTTTGTGCTGTTGATAGAGGCATAAATATGGTGGATACGGCCTTGAATTATCGGGGGATGAGGTCGGAGCGGGATATTGGGGAATGTTTGACGGAGGCAGCAGCGGCTGGACACTTGAAGAGAGAAGAGATTGTCATTTCCACGAAAGCAGGCATTCTTCCAGGAGATATTGATGCCGCGCTGGTGCCGAAGAATTATCTTCGTGAAGTCCTGCTGAAGAGAGAAATCATTCAACCGGATGAGATTCAAGTCTTGAATCATTATAAGCATGTATTGAGCCCGTCTTATTTTGAGTTCGCGATTGGGGAGAGCCGGAAACATATGAATATCGAGACAATCGATCTCTATTTTGTGCACAATCCAGAGTATTCCTTGATTCCCCTTGGAGAAAGAGAATTTTACCGGCAGCTTACACGATTGTTTATGAAGCTGGAGGATGAGGCGGCACTCGGGCATATCAGGCATTATGGAATCGCCACGTGGGATGGGCTGATCAGTTCGCCTGAGGCAGTGGGCTATTTGTCACTTGAAAGAATCATCACTTGTGCGAGAGAAGCAGGGGGAGAAGAGCATCATTTTGCTTTCATCCAATTACCGCTGAACCCAGATAAACCTGAAGCACGGCAGTTTCAGAATCAGCGGGTAAAAGGAAGGTGGCTGACCGTGATAGAAGCTGCTCATGAATTAGGGATTCATGTTACCGTGAGCTCCCCATTGCAGGCAGGAGCCGTGCCGGAGAAAAAGCAAGCCTTGTCCACTGTCCTTCAAACAGAAGGTATTCTTGCTGCCATGGTCGGCATGAAAAGAAAGGAACATGTAGAAGAAAATATAGAGGCCATTCTAATTTAATAATTTCTCGAAGGCTGACCGTTTCGTTCCATCCTCTACATAAATTACGCCGCAATGCGTATATCCGTTTTTCTTGATGACATGCTGCATAGGAGAATTATCTTCATGCGTGTCAATTTTGATACTTGGAAGACGGTAGTGCAGGCAGAGAAGTTCAATCTGCCTCATGACCTCATGAGAGAGGCCTTTGCCTTTATGATTTCGTGCTACAGCCAAACGGTGGATAACCGCATAATTCCCTGTGGAGAGCCAGTCACCCTCATAGATCCTTTCATACGTTTCTTCTCCGTCAAAGGAGACAGCAGCGGTTGCGATGATGTTCCCTTCTTCAAGGAAGACATACCCATAGCCGCAATCCATATCGTGAAGAATGACTTCCTTAGACGGGTATCCATTCTGCCATTGGTCAATTCCGAGCTCCTTTAAGCTTTCTTGCGCATCCTTAATGATTTCCATGATTCGAGAAAGGTCAGCGTGTTCAGCTTTTCTACATTCCATTTTTCTCCTCTTTTCTATCTTTGACTAACATCTGATCCAACACATAGGCAATGACCATTCCGGCTGTATAACGAATAAGATCAATCATCAAGAATCCTTTTCCGAGCACAAGCGCTCCGATGGTTGTGCTTCTGATAGCATTGATCCAATCTGCCTGATAAAGCTGACTGAATTCTATGGCAAAGCAAAAGCAAAGGCTGAGTATGACGGATAAGCCCGGTGCCCTGTTAGACAAGAGGAAACGGAAACCAAAATAAACCATCATCGCCCATATTGCATCACCGGCATGGTCTGCCAGAAAGCCCGGCAGTATGTCTCCGAGCCTTCTTGATAGGAGACCGAACACGATGGTGCCAAGGAAGCCCGATAGATAGTACAGCCTTTTACTCATCATTATCACTCTTTAATCATTTTTTGAAGCTCATTATACCATATGTGTCCGTTCTTGAGCTTTTCATACCGGTCATCATAGGCAAGAAATTCAAGGGCCTGCTTAATGTCCTCTGGTCTTTTCTCGGAAAAGGCTTTCTCGACGGCTTTTGCGGTTTCCTTGTCATATAGATGCTCACGCCAGGCATGAATCAGAAACCAACCTGGCAGATATACAGCAAGCAGAAAAACAGGAGACTGATTGAATTCGATTCCGAGTAGACAGATAATCACCATAAAAGAAGACATAAAAAATGTATGAGGTCTAATTAATTCTGAAAATGGATCTTTTTGTCTATCTATGACTAGAAGGACTAGAAGTAAGGGCAGAGCAGCCCAGACAATAAATTCTCCGCTTGTATCACGAAAGAAATACGATAAGATGGTGCCGCAAAGTATAACGGAGAGGACAATGACCGCTATTCGCTTCATAGAATCACTCCTTTCTATAAGACTATACAATCATTTTACCATTTAATGTTAGGGTTTGGGTGTGGGAAAGGGAGGATGCAGGATGGAAAATCTCATAAAAGAGACAAGTTATTTCACTTTGCATATATTAGCTGATGGAATCTATGCCGCTATGGCAAAGCCGGGACAAGGAGCGTGGAGTAATGCCGGCATCGTTGATTTAGGGGAAGAGGTGCTGGTATTTGATTCACTCGGAACGCCTTCTGCCGGAATAGAGCTGAGAAGACAGGCTGAAGAGATAACAGGTAAGCCAGTCAAATATCTTGTGAACAGCCATTATCACGGTGACCATGTGTTTGGCAATCAAGCCTTTAAGGATGTACCGATCATTGCGACCTCTGAGACGCTTAGATTAGGTCTTGAAAACCAAATGGGTGAACTTGAAAAGGAAGAGCAGGAGATGAGGGATTACCTGCTGCACCTAAAGAATCAGCAGATGAAAGCAGTGGATGAAATCACGAAGGCAAGCTTCGTTAATCAATATGAAGAGATAGCGAAATTATTGGAAGACCTGCCGATTTTGGAAATCATCCTTCCTACTTTCATTTTTGAGGAAAAGCTGATGATTAGAGGTACGAAGCGCCAGGTGGAAATCGTTTGTTACGGGGGAGGCCATACCCCGAGTGATACGTTCATGTACATACCCGATGTGAAAATCGCCTTCATGGGCGATCTGCTGACGGAAAGGCTACATCTCCCTATTGTAGACCCGATTCAGCTTCAAACCATTTTGCAAAGCGTAAAACAAATGGAGATTGAGACCTATGTGCCTGGACATGGAAACGCAGGCGATCAATCTTTATGTGAGGATCTGCTTCATTATTAAAGCTTTTTAATGGATAAGGCAAAGGAAGCACATGAAAAGAATGAAGATATGGAGACGTTCCTTTCTCGATTGGAAATGCCTAAGGAATTTGCTGATTGGAAGGGCATAAATGGAATCAGGGCTAATTTAATGACGGCTTACCGTTGTGGCGAAATATAGGAGTTCGGAAAGAATTTACTCGATATTTTAGAGGTTTTATTTAAGGGGTAACTAAATCTATAAGATAAGTACCACGCAAAAGGGAGAATATATTTCCAGGGAAATGTCAATGGGTGGTGCGGGCCTTCACACAAGGCGTGGGGCGTTATGGAAAAGAATGGTGCAGGTATGAAAATCACTGATTCTGGCAGAGGGAATCGTTGAGAACAGAGGAGAGAAAAGATTTGAGGATAAAGAAAGAGCCGATTCGTTTAATAAGAATCGGCTCCTTCTTTATGAATGGGGTATGTAGGACTCGAACCTACGACCTGATGATTAAGAGTCAACTGCTCTACCAGCTAAGCTAATACCCCGTTAGATTATGTATTTATTATATACATAGCGTAATAAGATTTGCAAAATAATTGCTTGTGTTAATTTTTAGAGCATTTGGAAGGATAAAGGGGTTGAAAATGAAGCGTTTTCACCGTGATAAACACCAAAAGGATATTATGCCTAAAAAATGTTTATAGCGTGATTTTTCGCTTCCATCATGATTATAGGGATTCTCTAAAGCAAAAAGGGAAATCGAGTTGGGGACGCTTTTTCCGATATAAACCAATTCTAACTCAACAATAAAATGAATTATGCGGGCAAATTCGGTGAAAACTAGAATTTGCCCCTTTTTATTATGAACGAATTATTACCTTCATTTATTTCACTAATCGGGTTGATGAGACGAGATAAGAGGCATATAATTTATATATGAACACATACTCATATATTCACATATAAATAGTAGCAGGCTGGAGGTGTAACTTATCTTGATGGAGGAAAATAAACCTTGTGGAGATTTGGATGAAGAAACATTATTTCTTGTGTCACAAACCTTTAAGGCGTTGAGTGATCCGACAAGAATTCGTATCTTGAATTTGCTTTGTACAGAGGAACATTCCGTCACAGAAATTGCCGATCTTCTAAACTTAGGGCAATCAACCGTATCCCATCAATTGCGTTTTTTGAAGCAGCTCCGCTTAGTGAAATTCAGGAGAGAGGGCACGACATTATACTATTCTAAGGATGACGATCATATTATGCATCTTTTAATGCAGGCAATCGAACATGCTGCCCATCATTAAAGAAACATCAAGGAGGAGATTTACATGGGACATGATCATGACCATTCACATGCACATACATCGAATAAAAAGGTGCTGCTAGTATCCTTTATCATTATAACGGCCTTTATGTTTGTGGAAGCGGTTGGAGGTTATTTGACGAATAGCTTGGCCCTTTTATCAGATGCGGGACATATGCTAAGTGATTCCGTATCACTTGGAATTGCCCTCCTTGCTTTTATGTTAGGGGAAAAGACACCAAGTCAAAGCAAGACATATGGGTATAAACGCTTTGAAATATTGGCCGCTGTTTTGAATGGGGTAACCCTCATCTTAATTGCCCTTTATATTTTTTATGAAGCGATTGAGCGGTTCGCCAATCCACCTGAGGTTGCGACTTCAGGCATGCTTGCGATTAGCATCATCGGATTATTGGTTAATATATTTGTTGCCTGGTTCATGATGAGAGGCGGAGGGACAGAAGAAAACTTGAATATGCGCGGAGCCTACCTGCATGTGCTTAGTGATATGCTTGGGTCGATAGGAGCAATTGCGGCGGCCCTTCTCATGATGTTCTTCGGCTGGGGCTGGGCGGATCCGCTTGCAAGTGTCATTGTGGCCGTGCTTGTGCTTCGCAGTGGGTATTATGTCACAAAATCCAGCTTGCACGTCTTAATGGAGGGGACACCAACGAATGTAGATGTTCAGAACGTCATCGAGACGATTGAAGGGAAGAAGGGCATCAAAGGGATTCATGACCTTCACGTCTGGTCCATCACGAGCGGATTTAACGCGATGTCCTGCCACGCAGT
The DNA here is from genome assembly GCF_054950035.1 of Gracilibacillus sp. Marseille-QA3620. Classification (NCBI taxonomy): domain Bacteria; kingdom Bacillati; phylum Bacillota; class Bacilli; order Caryophanales; family Bacillaceae; genus Gracilibacillus; species Gracilibacillus sp. Marseille-QA3620. Next base: position 2,801,093 of record NZ_CM143102.1, on the reverse strand, counting down.
CGTAGACAGCAACTTAACCATTGCAGAAAGTGAAAAAATGCTCCAGGATATCGAGCATGACCTCGGTCATATCGGCATTCAGCATGTCACGATCCAGCTCGAAACCCCTGGTCATCTTCATGAGGATTCCCTTCTTTGCAAAGCGAAGGGGGAAGACGGACACGGCCATCATCACCATCATCATCATTGAGAAAAGCACGCCTTTGTGGCGTGTTTTTTTGTGAAAACAAATGGAATATTCTGCATGATGTGTTAAAATTCTTTTCAACTATATAAGGGGGGATAGTTGTGAAGAGTTGTTTTATATGTGAGAAGCATGCAGGTAACATCGAAACGGCTGGAGTGGCCATTTATGAAGACCAGTATCTTTATGTTGGGCATATTGACCGGAACGGCAGACCAAATTATTTAGGGCATATCATGATTGATTTGAAAAGACATGTCCCGACACTAGCAGAGATGACCATCGACGAAGCTAAGGCTTTCGGTGTCATGATGTCAAGGGTCAGTAAAGCACTGAAGGAGTCAGAAGGGGCAGAGCATATTTATTCACTCGTCTCTGGAAATTCCGTTCCGCATCTGCATATGCATCTCGTTGCACGCTATCCGAATACCCCGAAAGAATATTGGGGACCCATGGATGTGTACGATTGGGAAGAGGCTCCGATGGGAAGGAATCAGGCTGTTGTGGAACTATGCCGTCGTATAGCCAGTTATCTTGAGGAACATCCATATGAGCAAGAATGAATTAAGCTGGGTTGGAAGCATCGAAGCTTTTCTGGATAAGCCCACTGTCCATCAGATAGGACCGATTGTGGTTGGACGTTATGGCGGGAATTCCAGTGCAGGCCAGTATAAAAATGAGGATGGATGCCTCATTTGGGTGGATTCTGATGAGAATTGGGAATTCACGATGATAGTAGATGCGCATAACACAGCAGAAAGTGCGGAACAAATGATTGAACTGTTTACCCGTGAAAAAAGTCAAATTCAAAAGCTATTATTATCTGAAACTGTTCTGCAAACCTTTAAAAAGATAGAAGAGAAGATTGTATGTATGTTTCAATCGCCAGATTTCCTATCCATTTGCCGAAAAGTACAAGGGGAAACAGCCTGCTTAATATTGGTGAGAAAGGATAAGTATATATGGTGGTTTTCTGTTGGAGACTGCCTTCTTTATCTGTTCCATCCAGACTTGGCTGCGCTCGGCCAATATCAGGTGAATCAGCGGCAGTTCTATGAATGGATTGGGCAAGTGAATACGTTCGAGCAGGAGGTTCCATGCTACAGTACGGGAATCAGGGAATTGAGGAAAGGAGAGAACCGCCTTTTTCTCACAACAGATGGTCTGGTCGAATGCCCGAATGAACCGTTTGCTGATCCTATGAGAATTACGGAATCATTTGATGATGAAGGGGAACAACATAATGTGCTTTCAATGTTAAAGACTATCCAGGAAAATGGAGTGAGGGACAGTACGACGATCCTAACATGGACAGTCGATGTGATGAAGGAAGTGACAATGCCGAGTGATTTCAGAGGCTCTGAAAAGTAAAAATGTCATCAAGGGGTTGGTTTTTAGCAAATATCTTATAAAAAATCCGGGTTTTGGTTAAAAAATGAACCTTAGCTTGTCTTTTCTGATTGTTCGTACTTGGATGGCGATGATTTCTGAATGAAATCATCGCCCTTTCTTCATTTAAGGGCGAAAGCCGACAGAGATTCTCATTACCTATCGCTGCATAATTTCAACTCCACATAAAAAGACTGATCCAGAAGCCAATGCCGTCTTCAGGATCAGTCTCATCTATAAAACCTATTTATTGTTTAACATCTATAATTCGGCCTTCCACACCCGGTGCAACGGTTTGGTCTGGGAAGGATTGAATGTAGTCAGAGAAGATCTCCCAGTCAACAAAGCCTGGCTCACTTACACGTCCGTCAGCATAAATGTCCGCAAAGACACTGTAGCCGTCTCCGCCTTTAGCGGTGAAGATATTCGTGGCTGCATAATAGGTTTCTGTGTCAGAGAGGGCGCTGTATTCACCGTTTTGCAGTACTTCGACCGTTTGAACACGCTGCCCAGTTGGCTTGGAGCTGTCATACGTAAAGCGCATGCCTGAAACCTGAAGGAAGCCGCCGCTTGCTGCAGGTGCATCTTTCACGCTGTGCTCAAGTGCTGTTTTCAGCTCAGATCCTCTGATTTCCATAATCGCTAGGGCGTTGCTGAACGGAAGCACAGTCATCACGTCTGCCAATGTGATCGGTCCAGCCTTCAAGGTTGTCCGGACTCCGCCGCCATTTTGCAGGGCAATCACGGTATTCGGGTTGATGGTTTTGGCTTTAGCCAGCATGCCGTCCGCAATCAAGTTTCCGAGATTTGTCTCTCCGGTTCTTGCGGCAGGGTTGCCTCCAATCAGGTCAACGGTTGTGGAGCCAACGACCTGATTTTTCTTTGCGTCAACAATTGGCTTGTACTTAGCTAGAATTTGCGCGGCTACGGGATCATCTGCAAAGATATAGGAGCCATCGGCATTCTTGGCATCAACGCTGATGAGCTCACCTTCATAGGCGATGACCTTTCCTTTTTTATCAAAGCTGACGTCAAGCTCGCCAAGGAATTTAGAATACTCGTTTGCTTGGACGATGACAGTCGGTTCTTTATACTTTTTGACCACAACAGGCTTATCAAGCTGTGTATGAGAGTGGCCGCCGACAATGACGTCGATGCCTTCAACTTGGTTGGCAAGCTCGAGGTCATTATCCCCGCCGCCATCATTATAGCCGATATGAGTGAGGGCGATAATCTTATCAACACCTTGTTTCTTAAGAGCTTTCACGGATGCTTTAGCTGAAGAGATATAGTCATCAAACTTTACGTCCCCAGGGCTTGAAATACTGGCTGTTTCAGCAGTGGTTAAACCGAAGATGCCGACTTTCTCCCCATTGACGTTTTTGATGATGCCGTCATAGATTTTGCCGTTCTTTGGTTTATTGGTGTACGTATTTAGCTCAAGGTTCTTCATAAGTGTATCCGCGCTGAAATCAACGTTTGCACTTACGAATGGGAACTGGGCTTTTTGCACAAAGGGTGCCAGCGCCTCACTTCCAAGGTCAAATTCATGGTTGCCGAATGTCATTGCATCAAATCCGGCGAGATTCATCAATTCAAGATCAGCCAGACCCTTGAATTCATTGAAATATAAGGTACCGGAGAATACATCACCGGCATGAAGCAGTAAATTGTTCGTGTTTCCTTTGCGGTGGTCATAAATCGCGCTGATTTGTCGTGGTGTGTTTTCAATATTGGCATGTGTATCATTCACATGAAGGACACGCAGCTGATAGTCAGGTGCTTTAATGGCTGATTGGAGCATCGTTAGGAATTCGGACAAGCTGACTCTTTGGCTGTAGCCAAATTTTGTTTCAGAGATTCCATCAGCAATATCATATAGAATGACAGCGCCAATCAGGTCTTTATGCTTTGCTGGTACATCGGTGAAATGAATTTCCGTGCTTCCTTTCAAATCGAACGCTTTCGCAATCCAGACGGCGAGTTCTCCGCGTGTCAGCAGATTATTGCTTCCGAATTTCTTGCCGTTCTTTCCTTCAAGGATGCCGGCATAAGCCAGGCTGTTAATAGCCTTCTGGGATGATTTTGGTACATCGGTAAACCCGGCATTCGGTGCTTTTTTCTTATCAAGCTTTAAGGCACGGGCCATCAAGCTTGCTGCATCAGCACGGGTGATGGAGGTTTGTTTCTTGACGCTTTGCTGTGAAATCCCCAATTCCTGAATAAAGCCAGCTTCACCTTGCCGGTCAGCTGTCTTCGCTCCAGCTGCCGGTACAATCAATGTTCCGGCGAGTGCCGCAATCATTGTGAACGTGGCAATCATACGATAGAACTTTAATCGAAATTTCATATACCGCTCCCCTTTTATTCAATATGACCATTTTCATGGCCTCAATTCCGATTATAAATAGTTTTAGAGAGCTTCGACATTAAGTTTAGGGAAAATAAGGAAATAGACCTACTGAATTTTCTGTATCCGACATAGTATTTCTTATTTCTTAAAAATCTATGTCGTCTAAGCCTCGTTGTTTTTGGGCTAGTATTTCAATCGTACTATGATAATGCGGTTCCCCGTGGGACAGATCTAAGGCATAGGAATAACCCGTTTTAATCGTTTTGTAGGTACGAAAATATTCTTCTAGTTCTCCTTTCCTAAAATAATGTATGTACATTCCATTTTTGCGGATGAAGAAGGAGTTTTCTCCTAATCGTTCATATTCGCGCACAGCCTTTTGCCTGCTAGGCTCGTCTATATCAAATGCATTCACATAGACGAAGCCATCCTCTGTTAAGCCTCTCTTGACTTGGTCGAGAAGAGGGGCAATCTTTGGTTCAGGTATGAAGTTGAGCACATTTGAGAGGATGATCAGAGAATACTGATTCGGCTTGATGTCAAACGTTGCTACATCCTCGACATGTGCTTCTATATTAAGTTGATATTGTTTTGAAAGAGTTTTACAACGCTCAATGGCCGTTTCTGATAGATCGATCCCTTCAACGGCACATCCTTTTTGGGCAAAAAAGAAGGCATTTCTTCCTTCCCCAATGCCAATATCGAGCACCTTGCCAGCCGCTGGAACGAGCTCAGCATATTGCATTAATGTGCTATTCGGCTTTAATCCCCATAGTAGTTCACTATTTTTGTATTCATTCTCCCAATTATATGGCTTCATCTTAAGCTTCATCTCCTGTTATGAATTCTATAACAACCATTTTAACATTTGTTTCCAATGGAAGGTGCTAGCTTTCTAATATGTTTCTTTTTTACCGGATAAGGGAATGGATTACTATTCGTGGATATTACAACATTTATTCCTAAAATTGATTACATTTGAGAGAGGTATTGCACATGGAAGGAATTTTATATGCACTATTGCCTGCGCTTGCGTGGGGAAGTTTAGTGCTAGTCAGTGAAAAACTGGGCGGCGATCCAAAATCGCAGACGCTAGGGATTACGACGGGTTCACTCCTGTTTGGACTTGTCATGTATTTCATCCAGCAGCCGGATATGAGTATGACAGTCTGGATTGTCGGGATAATCTCAGGTGCGGGCTGGGCGGTCGGACAGCTCAACCAGTTCAACAGTGTGAAAAACATCGGTGTCTCGAAAACAGTGCCTATTTCGACAGGACTTCAGTTACTCGGTACGACCTTCTTCGGGGTAGTTGTTTTTAAGGAATGGTCCGGTACGATGACCATTGTCCTCGGTCTGCTGGCGATCGCTGCCATCATTGCCGGGATTATCATGACAGGTGTTGGACAAGGAAAGGATTCAGAGGAAGGTAATAAGAAAAAAGGTGCCATGTTCCTCGGGATATCCACCGTAGGATTTGTCCTCTATGTCGTGATTGTTCGCTGGTACGATATCGATGGATGGGCGGCTATCCTGCCGCAAGGGGTTGGCATGTTCATTGCCACGCTTCTGCTCTCCATCAAGGATAATCCGTTCAATAAATATATGGTTCGCAATGTACTGACAGGGATTATGTGGGCAATCGGGAATATCGGTCTTCTGCTCGCCAATCCGCTAGTTGGAGTCGCGATTGGATTCTCTTTCTCCCAAATGGGCATTATCATCTCCACCCTAGGGGGCATTTTCCTCCTTGGTGAGAAGAAATCTAAGAAGCAGCTTACATTTATCATCATCGGGTGTGCGCTCGTCATTGCCGGCGGAGTTATGCTCGGTTTCACGAAAGAATAATGAAGGAGGAATAGACTATGTATGATAGTTTAAAAGGGAAAGTTGTCGTGATCACAGGTGCTGCAACAGGTCTAGGAAAAGGGATGGCAGAACGGTTCGGGAAAGAACAAGCCAAGGTCGTCATTAATTATCATTCAGACAAGCATGATCATAATGCCATTATTGAGACGATCAAATCATACGGCGGTGATGCCGTGGCGGTCCAGGGTGACGTTACAAAGGAAGAGGACGTCAAGAAAATGATTGATTGTGCGGTAGAAACCTTCGGCACACTTGACGTCATGATCAATAACGCGGGAATGGAAAATCAAGTGGAATCCCACGAATTATCATTAGAGGATTGGCAGAAAGTCATCGATATCAATCTGACCGGTGCCTTCCTCGGATCCCGCGAAGCCCTCAAATACATGGTTGAAAATAAAATCAAGGGCTCTATCATTAATATGTCCTCTGTGCATGACCGAATTCCTTGGCCGCAATTCGTCCACTATGCAGCAAGTAAGGGCGGAGTGAAGTTAATGACAGAAACATTGGCAATGGAATATGCCCCTCATGGCATCAGGGTGAACAGCATCTGTCCGGGAGCGATAAAAACGCCGATTAATGCAGAAAAATTCGATGATCCTGAACAAAGGGAGCAGGTAGAGGAGATGATTCCGCTCGGCATGATCGGCCAGCCGGAGCAAATTGCCGCCTGTGCGGCCTGGCTCGCCTCTAATGAAGCAAGCTATGTTACTGGACTGTCTCTTTATGCAGACGGCGGAATGACGTTATATCCAAGCTTCCAAGGCGGAAGAGGATAAAGACGAGGAAGGCAGCACCCAAAATATTGGGGGACTGCCTTCCTTTTTTATGCTTTGCAAAATCCTTGTTTTGACAGCCAGCTTGCACAAAGTCCTGTCCATTTTGCGGTGTCTGGTTCCTCCTCTGCAAGGCCAAGCCCATGCCGTCCATTTTGAAACACATGAAGCTCATATGGAATCTGGGCTGTGCTCAATTGGTTGGCATACAGAAGACTGTTGATGACCGGAACAGACTGATCGTCAGCCGTATGCCAAAGGAAACTCGGCGGCGTGTCCGTGCTGACATGACGCTCCATGGAAAGAAGTTCGCGTGCTTCATGCTTCGGGTTTTCCCCGAGCAGACAGGTGAGTGAGCCTTCATGAGTATGCTCAAGCATCGTGATTACGGGGTAACAGAGAATAGCGATATCTGGCTTGCAGGATGCTGAATCGATTTTGTCGATTTTCTTATACGCAGGATAATCCGACATATTTGCGGCACAGGCTGCTAGATGGCCGCCTGCAGAAAAGCCAAGAAGCCCAATCTTATCGGGGTCAATTCCCCATTCCTCTGCATGATAACGCACATAACGAATGGCGCGCTGCGCATCAGCAAGCGGCTCTAGATGCTTGGCAGGATTGACTCGGTAATGGAGGACAAACGCCGTAATGCCAAGCGTATTCAGCCACTCAGCCACAGGCTCGCCCTCATGCCAAGCACGCATGCGGTAGCCTCCTCCAGGACAAATGATCACAGCGGAGCGGGCAGGATTTTGCTCTGCCATATAAGGGACAATAATTGGTGCTTCCTCATGTAAATCAATCTTATCTGACCAGATTGGCAGTGGTTGCATGTTGGATTCCCCTTTATGAAGTGGTGTTGAGTTTATTTTATCATGTGTCTCGGCAGGGGGAGAATTGAGGAGAGTCCGTACTTTAAATCATAATAGACGATGTTTTCTATTTGATAGAAAAAAGGAATCATATTTCCTCTTTTTCTGGATCATCATTGGAAATAAGATAACAGAAGAATATGGAGGCTCTTTTTTATCTTTCAAATGGTGAAAGTAAGGATAGCTATGACGATCAACGACTAGTTCTGTATAAAGAAGCTCTATAGAATTATATATGGCTTCCTCTTCAACTACTCCTACGTATAATGGATATCCTTCCTCATCGGAAGCAAAGAACATGATCAAACGCTTGATCAATGAACCTCCGTAGTTTAATGAGTCCATCTCTGTTACCTACAATAAGTGATTCTTGGTGATTAGAATACTGAGCTTATACATCTTTCCAAGACATCGTTATCTCCCCTTTAAGTGCTTCTGCAAAATAGAATACTTAGAATATAGAATAAATTCACTCTTATGATAGCATAAGACTATGCAGCGAATTGATTCAGTCTTTCGCTGCAATTGACTCTTAAACGAAGTATTTCTTATTTGAATGTTGGTAGGTCTGATGAGATGGTTATTCCAAATGGGAAAACTATTTTATTGAAATGACAGATTAACTGTCAGAGAAAGCCCACCCAATGCCCAGGCAAAGGGGTCGAAGGGTGGACAAAGGGTGGTCATCATTAGAGTAATATCCACCTGAAAACACATACTATCCATGAGGTGAACACAATGTACAAACTACTGACGCATAATGATTTGGATGGTGTCGGCTGCGGCATCTTAGCGAGGTTGGCTTTCGGGGATGGTGTGAAGATCCGGTACAATTCAATTGGGAGCTTGAACCGGGAGATTGAATCCTTCCTGGAGCATGATTCGGATACTTTTTTATTGATTACGGATATGTCACCGAATGAAGAGAATGAGAAGAAGCTGCAGAAACGGTTTGCGAAACAGGGCAAGATTCAGCTGATTGATCATCATAAAACAGCGGAGCATTTGAATGAATATAAATGGGGATTTGTGCTTTCTGAGGATGAAGAGGGGAAGGGAACGAGTGCGACTTCTCTTTTTTATGACTATCTCATTCGCCATGAGTTTTTACAGCCGACAGAAGGATTGGCCGAATTCGTAGAACTTGTCCGCCAATATGATACATGGGAGTGGGAGAAGAATGAGAATGAGCGGGCGCATCGCCTTAATTCCCTTCTTTATTTAACATCGATTGATGATTTTGAGGAGAGAATGGTCGATAGGCTGCAGGGCGGGGAGAGATTTCAGTTCGATGATTTTGAGGAAAAATTATTGAAGATGGAATACGACAAGATGGAACGCTATCTTCGCCGGAAGAAGCGGGAGGTTGTGCAGACCGAGGTCAGCGGACTTTTGGCGGGTGTCGTTTATGCAGAATCCTATTTATCCGAGCTTGGGAGCGAGCTTGGGAAGGAGTTCGCCCATCTTGATTATATCGCCATTATGAATATGGGCGGACGGCGGATTTCCCTTCGGACTGTCCACGATCATGTCGATGTGTCCGAGATTGCGGCCAAGCATGGGGGCGGAGGTCATGCGAAGGCGGCTGGCTGTTCGTTGACAGATACAGCCTACAAGGAATATGTAGCAGATACCTTTGCGCTTGCGCCGCTGCGCGAGGATGCGAAGCGCAATCAGTATAATGTTAAGCACTCCTCCTTTGGCGCCCTTTATCACGGCAATAAGAATGACGCTTATCTCCTGTATCCAAAGGGCAGTGAATGGAGAATTGATTATAATGGTGAAACCATTGATGCTCGTTTCAAGAGCTTTGATGAAGGGGACCATTATTTGAAACGGACCCATGCGGCATGGCTTGTGAAGGATGATGAGTTTGTAGAATATTTAATGAAACAGGTGCAGCATCGCGGATAAGAATGATGAAGCAGTTTGTCTTTTTAAAGGCAAGCTGCTCTTTTCTGTTACGATGCCTTACTTCTTAGTTTTGCTTTTGAATAGGAATAAACCACACCAAACGATTAAAAATAAATAACCAACCATAATAAAAACAGACCAAATAGCCCCCTGCTGCAATTGACTGACCAAATATTCGAATTCATTCATTTCTTCTGGTCTTCCAATACTATTGATCAGACTAACTAGTGGAATTGTTAAGGTGAGTACAATGGCAATAAAGGATAATCTGCTCATTTTCCTTTTTATCACACTCAAGAGGGCGGTGCCTAATGTCACTAATAAAAACAAATAATAGATTGTCCAAAACCAATTGGGCAGAGTTTCTGACATACATTTCTCCCCTTCTATAAAAATCAAATTTCTATTTCCATGTAAATATATACTTCATATCAAGTAATAGTAGAACTAGTCTAACTAATTATGGTAAAAGCAACAAGGCTTTCAAGCCTCTTTATTAAAATTTCCCATATATTCAAAGAAAGCCGACCATTCGATCATAAAAAGGGGCCTATTCAAACGGGTGAACTGGAAAACAAAGTCATAGGAAGGCGGTAAAGACCGTACATGCCAATATCCTCTAAATGGAAATCACTCCCCCTATTTTATTGTGCGGTCGTATTTATTATATTTTTGGATAGGGTTTACTTCGAAAATGAAGCTCAGAGCGATTCACTCTGAGCTTTTTAAACGAAATGGATTAATGCTATGCCTTCTCAAAAGCGAGCTTGATCCCAAAACCAATTAGTATCGTACCGGTTATTCCTTCAATCGCTGCTTGTGCCTTCGGTTTTTTCATGAAGGTGCTGACTTGGTGAATTAAGTAAACATAGAACAGGAACCAGACAGCTGTTAATGCGGTGTAGGTGATGCCCATAAGCAGAAATGGAACAAATGTGTTGCTTCCCGCCTCGACGAATTGGGGCAGGAAGGTTAGGAAGAAGACGGCGACCTTTGGGTTAAGGATATTGGTGAGGAAGCCTTGCTTAAAGCAGGAGGACTTCTCAAACTGTATCTTTGTCTCTGTTTCTGCCGTTGCGGCTTCTTCTTTCTTCCACAGGGACCAGAGGGTTTTGGCTCCAAGGTAGATTAAGTAAATAGCCCCGACATATTTAAAAACGGAGAATAAGAGGGCTGACTTCACGATAATCGCGGACAGACCTAGAACAGCCGCAGATGTATGAATCAGGAGAGCGCAGCAGGTGCCGAGTGCCGTTTTGAGGCCGGCGCTGCTACCTTGACTTAGGGTGTTTTTGGTCGCGACAGCCGTATCGGGACCGGGAAGGATGATCAAGAAAATACACATGAGGATATAAAGATAAAAGTTCTCCATGCTATGCCGCCTTTCTGGCTCTATATAGTGCCTTCGTTATAAATGGTAACCTCTATTATAGATTATAGGTTGAATTATTTGAATATTCTTTTTAAAAGTCCAGCTCATTTAAGAAACCGGGATTTCCATTTGAGGAATCCCGGTTAATCTTCTTTATTTACCTCTTTCATGAACTGTGAAGGGGTCATGGAAGTAACCTTCTTGAAAACCCTGCTGAAGTAATTGACGTCATTAAAGCCGACCATGAAGGCAACCTCCGTGATTGATTTTTGGCCGCTTTGCAGATAGAGCTTGGCAGATTCCACTCGTTTCAGATTGATGAAATCTGTTACACTTTGCCCAGTTTCTTGTTTGAATTTCCTGGACAGATGTGATGGGTTAGCGTGGATGGAATCCGCAATGCTTTGCAAGGTAATAGGACTGTCAATATTCATTCGAATATAATCCACGGCTTTTTTTATTAGTTCACTATATTGGCGAGTAGAAAATTCTCTTACTAAATCACAATAATCATGCAGCATGACCTCCACTAGCTTATTTAGATAAGGCAGATTGGGTGCCCGTTCAATTAAGATGGCGAATTTATCTGATATTTCGTGAAGGTAGACAGGGTGGACACCGCCTTTTCTGGCGGCCATTCGGCATATGGTGTTTAATACGGAAATTAAGTTTTTTGACGATCTGATGGGACTCTCTGGTATGCGATCTTCTAAATAAGTATCTCCTATATTGATTTTCAATTTCTCTACGGTTTCTTTATCACCGGTCATGATGGCATGCATGAGTTCTTGTTCAGTATGGTAACGTAATTCAATCATTTCCTTGCTTTCATCAATCATCGTTTTAATCGATTCCTTGCTCTGATTTGACTGGACTGGGTCAGTAGTGATTAATTGTGCCTCAATAAAAGAATTCGAGCATAAATTGACGAGCAATTCACCTATACTATTACTCGTACTATTATTAACGATGGAAAGGGAGGCATAAAATTCTTGCAGCTGTCTCCTTTCACTAATGGGTAGTTGATTGGCAGAAATCATTTCGCTGACGAAATCCGTTCCAGGTACACTGGATAAAAAGGGTCCAACCATAATGGCGCCAACATAATGATTTTCTTCCCAAATGCCGGCAGCCATATACTGCAGACCGAAACTATTGATGTAGTAGTAATAGGAATGTGCAGGATGTTCCTCGAGAATTTGGTTGATTTGTCTGAAGTCTTGCTCAAAGTTTTGCAGGGCAGCCGGAAGATTCTGTTTCACTAATTGAAGCAGAGCGGCTCCTTCCTGATTAATTAAGCGGACATCCATGTGGCTGATGGAAGAAATCATTCGGCAGATTTTTTGAAGATTATGTAGTCTATTTTCCAGCATTTCATCATCTCTTCTTTCATTTTCTGTATTATTGTGTAAAATAGGCAAAAATAATACGATTTAAAGCAAAATTGTGCGATAAATATTCTGTTTTCTATACTATACTAAGAACAGGAAGTTAAGGATATATTAATTTTAAGTTTACATGTTCATTTTTTCACAAATTATCTATGACTATCAAGGGAGAGAAATGAATGAGAAAAATAATTAACATGAATGACTCATGGAAATTTATTAAACAAGATGAAGTTAGCGCTTACAATAAAAGCTTTGACGATACTAGCTGGGAAACAGTCAGCGTTCCGCATACTTGGAATGCGATTGATGGAGCGAATGGTTTTGATTTCTACAAGGGTGCTTGCTGGTACCGTAAAGAATTAATGATTGATTCATTACAACAAGGAAACCGTGTATATATTGAATTCAACGGTTCTAATAGCATTACGGACGTATATATCAATGGTCACCATATGGGACAGCACCGCGGCGGATACTCTACTTTCCGCTTCGATATCACTGATGTGGTAGAGTTTGGAACAGTAAACACAGTAGCGGTGAAAGTTGATAACACAGTTGTGGAAGATGTTTATCCGCAAATGGCAGATTTCACTTTCTATGGCGGAATGTATCGTGATGTAAATCTGGTTATCACAAATCATGTTCACTTTGACTTGATGGATTATGGTTCACAAGGGATTTATATTGTTCAAGACGAAGTGAACGAAGAGAAAGCGTCTTTGACGATTAAATCAAAAATCACGAATGATTTAGATGTGGAAAAGAAAGTACGCCTATGGGCAGACCTATTTGACGCTGAAGGCAAGGTAGTTGCCTATGCAGCAAAAGAAGTCGTTCTCGCGGCTGGTGAAACTCAAGAAGTTGACATGCCTGCTGTCATTAAGAATCCAACTCTTTGGAACGGCAGAAAAAATGCTTATATGTATAAAGCAAACGTATCATTGACTAGCTTCAATGACACAATCGATGAAATTTCCATCCCATTCGGTGTGAGATATTTCGAAGTAGACCCTGAAAGAGGATTCATCCTTAATGGTCAACCTTTACGCCTAAATGGTGTGTCCCGCCACCAGGATAGAAAAGACATGGGCTGGGCGATTACGAAGAAAGAACATAAAGAAGATATGGAATTGATCAAAGAGGTTGGCGCGACATCCATTCGCCTTGCTCACTATCAGCATGATCAATATTTCTATGATCTGTGTGACCAAGAAGGTATGGTTGTATGGGCTGAAATTCCGTTCATTTCCATTATGTCTAAAACAGAATTAGAAGGCATCAATGCGAAGCAGCAAATGATTGAGCTAATCAGACAGAACTTCAACCACCCATCCATTATGTTCTGGGGCGTGCAAAATGAGATCCAAATCGGCGGTAACCGTCCAGAGGTTAGAAAGTTAGTAAGAGAACTAGCAGAATTAACGAAAAAAGAAGATCCAACACGTTTAACAACACAAGCAAACGTTATGTTTGTACCTGATAATGATGAGTATAACTATATGACAGATATCATTGGTTACAATAAATATTATGGCTGGTACCAAGGGGAGGCAGAAGATTTTGGTCCTTGGATTGATGGGTACCATGCGACAAACCCTACTGTTCCTTTAGGTATTTCTGAATACGGTGCAGAAGGAATCATCGAATACCACACAGATGATGCAAAGGTGAAGGACTATACAGAAGAATATCATGCACTATACCACGAAAAAGTGTGGAAAATCTTCTCTGAGCGCCCATTCCTTTGGTCAACATATGTATGGAACATGTTTGACTTCGGTGCGAACATCCGTGATGAAGGCGGCGTAAAGGGAAGAAACAACAAAGGCTTAATCACATACGACCGCAAAATTAAGAAAGATGCTTTCTTCATGTACAAAGCAAACTGGTCAGAAGAAAAAGTTCTTCATATCACAAGCAAACGCTATATTGACCGTGCAGATGATGCAATCACTTTGAAAATCTATTCCAACTGTGATGAAGTAACACTATATGTGAACGGCTCAGAAGTAGCGACACAAAAAGGCGAAGATAAAATCTTCATCTTTGAAAATGTTGCTCTGCAGCCAGGCTTGAATGAAGTAAGAGCCGTATCTGGCGATGTAGAAGACACAGCATTCTTCAATAAAGTGGAAGAGGCTAACCCAAGCTATGTACTTCCTGAGTCAGAGGCTGGCGGAGTAGTAGATAACTGGTTCGAAATGCCTGAAGATCTTGGAGATGTTGTAATCGAAGAATTGGAAATCACGGATGATGTGTACTCAACTCGCTGCACATTTGGGGAACTATTTGCGAACCCTGAAGCAAAGGCTGTCGTGCAAAAGTATTTAAACGGATTCTCAGAGGAACATCCAATGTTTGGTATGGCAGAAGGCATGCAAATTGACATGCTGGCTTCCATGGCAGCGGATATGTTCTCAGAGCAATTGATGTATATGCTGAATAAAGATCTGACAAAAATCAAAAAAGCATAATAACATCGTGCTGGATGAATGCATGAACCTGAACGGCTAGGTTCACAATCTAGTCGTTCTTTGGACTAATAATGAAAGAGATGGTGTAATGATGAAGTCAATGCTGCTATTTGGAGAAATGCTGTTACGTCTAACACCTTCAAATCATCAGCTGTTTATTCAGGCTAGCCAGTTGAATATGGTTTATGGCGGTTCTGAGGCAAATATTGCGGTCGCTTTAAGCAATTGGGGGGAAAAAACTTCTTATGCAACTTGTGTGCCTGATAACAACATCGGTTTGGCGGCTATCATGCAGCTTCGTCAATTTGGGGTGAATACGGATTTTGTCATCCAACAAGGTCATAAAATGGGGCTTTACTTCGTTGAAGAAGGACACTCCATCCGTCCGACAGAGGTTACCTATGACCGACAAAATTCAGCCTTTGTTGATGCTGTACCGAGTGATTATCAGCTAGAGGAAATGCTCGATCAAGCGAAGTGGGTGCATGTCAGCGGCATTAGCTTAGGCGTGAGCAAGCAAGCGCGCGAAACAACGATGGCTCTTGTGAAGCTTGCCCGTAAAAAAGGGATAAAGGTGAGCTTTGATTTCAATTATCGGGCAAAATTATGGAGCATCGAGGAAGCAAGAGAGGCATTTATGGACATCCTGCCATATGTGAATGTCTGCTTCGGCAGCTACATGGATGTTCTCACTCTCCGCCAGGAGAAGAGAAAGGTTCACTCCTTTGATGAAAAAATCGAATTGCTCAAGGAGCTTCAAAAGGAATATCAATTTGATCAAATCTTTACGACGGAGCGGGAAATCCTTGATGATAATGAACAAAAGCTAAGCTGTGCAGTCATAACCGGTACGGAGGTTCATCGCCTTGGACCCGTTAAAGTGAATGTACTGGAGAGGATTGGCACAGGGGATTCCTTTGTTGCCGGTGCATTGTACGGTTTGGCGAATTCTTATAGTCTTCAAGATACGTTAGATTTCGCTTTATCCTCCTTTGCCTTGAAGCATACGATTGTAGGAGATTTCCAAGTTGCAAGCAAACAAGCCGTACAAGGATTTGACCTGAATGGCGATAAGGTTGTCATTAAAAGGTAAGATATCTAAATAAGCGAGGCTGGGACATAAATATTACAGCCAATGATAAACCCGAATGATTAGACGATAAAGGAATGAATTCTATCGTCTAATCATTCGGGTCTTTATTTGTTGTTTTCCATATATTAGTGGGTTGTGACCTTCTATTATTAGTGACTAGTGGAATGGAGCAAAATGGACTCGACTCCTGTGGATAGTAGAGGAAAGGCTGAGACCCCACAGATGTAAGCATCGAGGAGGCTCAGCTTCCTCCCCGGCGGAAAGCGAGTGCATTTCGCGGAATGGAACGAATTTGTCTTTCCAACTGCTATTAGTTACCAGCATGCATTTTTGAGGATTATTTATTTCGTTTCGTCTCAACCTCTGTTTCTCTATGTGAAAGGGAAAAACGTCCCCTGTTAATTATGAGAATATTCATTTTACTAGTGATGTTGATGCGAAAAAAATGGTAATATAAGGGAGGTGGAGGGGGCTTAAAATATGAAGAATACGGTTATGTGGGATTTGATTTGCTATGTTATCTTTCCACTTGTCATTTGGAATGCCCTAAATGAACGGATTGATGAATATTATGCGATGCTTATTTCTACCGTGCCCGGCATTATTTATAGCATTATAAGATTTATCCGATTTAAACGGCTTAATTTTTTTGGTCTCTTCATGATAGGAACACTAATGATTGGAACGCTAGTGGATATGCTTTCAGGTTCAGCCATTCAAATGCTGTGGAACAATGTCGTGTATTCTTTTGTAATAGCTCTCTTCCATCTTGTGATGATTTTCGTCAATAAGCCGGTATCCTTGCTGTTTGCCCTTGATTTAACGGAAATACAAGGCTATGATCGACAGTTTTTGAAAGGTGTATATTATCAGCCGGAGATTCTGAAGGTGTTTAAGCTGATTGCCTGTGCGATGGCCTTAAGCTGCCTTGTGCCCGCAGGAATTAATTCATGGCTGATTATGCAATATGGGGTGGATGCTTTCACGAAGGGAATCATCATTAAGAGAGTGATTGGAGTGGGCTTAGGTCTGGCTATCCTCTACGGGTACTATCATATTAATCAATTAAGCAAGAAGTTAGAGGAGCCGCAGGAAACAATAGCGCCTTAATTATTTAGGCATTTTTTTATGCGAAAAGGAACCGAAATGACCGACTGCCTCGTCCATATAGATGAAGGAGGGGAAATGGTGGATGAAATGATCATGGAGCGTGTCTCCGCAGAGGAGAGGGAGACACTGATTGATGAATTGATGGACCGATATGGGACCGAGATCTTAAGACTCGTCTATTCCTATGTCCATAATTATCAGCTTGCGGAAGACCTCACACAGGATATTTTCGTGAAAAGCTATAAATCTCTTCATACATATAAAGGAAAATCAAGCTTAAGGACCTGGCTTTGGAAGATTGCGATTAATCATTGTAAGGATTATTTGAAAAGCTGGTATAACAATCATGTCATTCCAGTAGAAGACGGCTATATTTATGATGTGAACAGGGAAGGGAGTGCAGAAGAGGCGGCCATTCAGCAGGAGGAGGACGAGCGTCTTGTTCACTCGGTTATGGGACTGCCTGTTCTTTACCGAGAGGTTATCTATCTCCATTATTATGAAGATATTCCGATTCGGGAAATGGCGCGGATTCTATCCGTGAATCCCAATACAGTCAAGACTAGACTGAGAAGGGCTAAATCCCTTCTGAAGGAAAGGTGGGAGGAGTAAGCATGGATGACCAACTGAAGAGACTGCGCAAGGTGATGGAAAAGTCCGCCTTTCATGAGCTGAACTTTTCGGAAAGAATGAAAAGTCAAGTCCATAAAGCTATACAAAAAGAATCCATGAGTGAGGAAGAACTCATTCTCCATATCTTTGAGCTCTTAATACAGGAAAAGACAGGCTATGAATTGATGAAGCTCCTTCTTGCAAGGGGAGTAAGAAAATGGGAGGGGGAAGAAGGTCTCCTTTATACCCTTCTTCATGAACAGGAGCTGGCCGGAACCATTGCCGCAAGCAGCAATCCGTCTGGGGAAAGACATTATCGATTGACGAATAAAGGGAAACGGATGCTGGAGAGGAAATATAAGCAGCTTCGTCAATCACGATTTTCCTTTAAAGAACAGGGACAGGAGTGAGGCTGAATGGGTGAGCAGAAAGAACAATTCTTGAAGGAGGTCACCGGCCATATTCAATCAAAGGAAGCAAGGAAGCTCGTTGAACAGGAGCTGCAATGTCACTTACAGAAAACGAAGAATGATTGGCTAGTGAGAGGATTGTCTGCTGAAGAGGCTGAAGATAAAGCCATTCGGCAGATGGGTGACCCGCTTAAGATTGGAATGAAGATGAATAAGTTGTATCGTCCAAAGGTGGATTGGTTTCTCCTCGGCCTGCTGTTAATGGTTATGGCGCTTGGAGTACTGCCGATTTTGCCTATGAACGATCCGGGTGAACTGACCGAACAATTCTTGCAGAAAAAACTCATCTTCGGTTTGTTTGGAATAGGAGCGGCCATTGGGCTTATGTTCGTTGATTATCGCAAGCTTGCGAGGATGGGGTGGATTTTCTTCGGAATTGGCGTCCTCATCTTGTATGTGCTGCGTTTTATCCCATCCTACACGATTAATGGGGAGCCTTTCATTGGTATTCCGGGCATTGGGGCAGTGGGCTGCTGGATTGCCCTGCCGTTTTTCTTACTTGCATGGGCAAGGTTTTTCACCAGAAAGAATAGGAAGGCGTGGCAGCTTGCCTTGTTGTTTGTCTATACCTTGTATCTCTTTATGACGATTCCTAATTTGTACATTACGTTTATTTATGGAGCCATGGTTATGATTATGCTCTGGTGGAGCCATTTGGGGAGGAGAACGGTCTTATGGCTGACGATTGTTCCGATTGGTGTAAGTCCAGGGATAATCGGGACAGCTGTCTTATTAGGATTTGTGAAAGATTACCAATTTAAGCGTCTTCTCGCTTTCTTAAACCCGGAGAGCTATGCACAAGGTTCAGGATATATGTATATTCGATTATCAGAGGTAATGAGCGGCGCTAACTGGTTTGGTGCATCTGCCAGTCAGTTAGATTTTTTGTCATCTCCTCATACTGATTTTGCCTTGGCTAATGTCACGGCCAACTATGGATATGCAGCTGCGGCAGGCGTGATTTTCATTCTTCTCCTATTTGTTTTGCGCATGGGGATGATTGCAATAGGAACGAGAGACCGTTATGGAAGATTGCTGGTCGTCGGGGCGATTTCGCTTTTCGGGCTGCAATTCTTTTATAATCTCGGGATGATTTTGGGGATATTGCCAATCATGGCTGTCTCCCTGCCCTTTATCAGCTATGGCTGGATGCCAACCATGCTGAATGCCTTCTTGATGGGGATTGTGCTGAGTGTTTACCGGCGCAGGAATTTCATTCAAATCGAAAAAGGATGCACGGCAGATTAATGCCATGCATCCTTTTTTCTCTTAGAACTTCACTTCATCCGGATGTGAACCAGAACCGCCGAAATATTCCATGGCATTGATGGTTTCCATATCCTCATCCTTAATCGTGAAATCGAATACATTAAGGTTTTCCTCGATACGGGATGGTGTAACCGATTTAGGAAGCGGAAGCACTTCGTTTTGCAGGCACCAGCGTACGCATAGCTGGGCTACGGATTTATCGTATTCTTTGGCAATGGCCATTAAGGTTTCGTTCGTCAGCATTCTGCCTGTGCCGAGCGGGCTCCATGCTTCAATGAGAATCCCGTTTTCTTTGCAGAAACGGACGGTTTCTTCCTGCATTTGACCAGGGTGGAATTCGATTTGGTTAACCATCGGTTTCACCTCAGCGTCCATTAATGGTTCAAGATGGTGAACGAGGAAGTTGGATACACCAATTGCACGGATGCGGCCAGCTTGATAAAGCTCGACCATGGCGCGCCATGTTTCTTTGTTCAATTCAACCCAGTTGTCGAATTGGGAGGAGGAGGCAGGCCAGTGGATTAGGTAGAGGTCAAGATAGTCAAGACCGAGCTTTTCCATTGTCACGTCAAATGCCTTCAGCGTACTTTCATAGCCGCGCTCTGTGTTCCAGACCTTGCTTGTGATGAATAAGTCCTCACGGGCAACACCGGATTCACGGATGGCCTTGCCAACACTCTCTTCATTGCCATAAACAGCCGCAGTATCAATATGACGATAGCCGGCTTCAATCGCTTTTTTGACAGAGGCTACGGCTGTTTCGCCGTCAGGAGTCTGCCAAGTGCCGAAGCCGACACAAGGGATTTCATAGCCATTGCTTAATGTATAGTTGCTTGATTTCTCGAACAAACTGATCATCTCCATAGTCTAGTAGATTTCTGTTTTACGGTAGAATGTGGCCGCTCTTCATATAGAGGCGGTATCATTCTTCTCGTGTGAGGTGAATATTGCTGGCTTGCTTGATTTCACGGATCCGCTGCTGGTTGGTTGAGCCGGCAATGACTTGTATCTTAGCAGGGTGGCGCAAAATCCAGGCAGTTGCAATCGTCGTTGGTGTGACAGCGTATTTCTCTGCCATTTCGTCGAGTGCCTTGTTTAGTTCAGGGAACTTGTCGCGGTTACCGATAAAGACTCCTTCAAAGAAGCCATACTGATAAGGCGACCAAGCCTGGATGGTCATGTCGTGAAGACGGCAATAGTCGAGAACGCTTCCATCACGGTCGACCGCACCGTCTGTCTGCATGTTTACTTCCATTCCGCTTGCCATCATGCTGGAGAATGGAAGACTTAATTGAAGCTGATTGATGATGAGGTCCTGCTGGACGTATTTCTTGAGCAATTCAATCTGCATCGGTTTATGGTTGGATACGCCGAAGTGACGTACTTTACCGGACTTCTCCAGGACATCGAAGGCTTCTGCAACTTCCTCCGGCTCAACTAATGCATCCGGACGGTGAAGCAGGAGGATGTCCAAATACTCGGTATCCAGCCGTTTCAGGATTCCGTCAACCGATTGAACAATATGCTCTTTGGAGAGGTCGTACATGGTCCCCGGCTTGATGCCGCATTTCGATTGCAGAATCACATCTTCTCTCTTATACCCTATGCGCTTTAACGCTATGCCGAAATTTGTTTCGCAAATTCCTTGCCCGTAAATATCGGCATGGTCAAAGAAATTCAGCTCATTTTCCAAGCAAAAACGTAAATGAGCTTCTAATTCATGACTGTCCAATGCATCAATCCTCATGCATCCGACAGCGATTTGCGGCACCGCTAAGCTGCTGGTGCCAAGGTTCATTTTGTTCATGCTCATTCTCCTCGCCGTCAAATTTTGTGGTCATCTTGAGATAAGGAAGGCATGTGGGCGGGTGCCCGTTCAAATCAATAAATTTTCCTATGTAAGCCATGCATATCTCTTTCTCCAGCAAAGAGAGTCTGCCTTTTTATTCTACTATATGAGAGTCGATTGTGCTTACAGAAAGCAACCGGCAAACAGTGGGAAAGATGTTTTCTGTAAGCGGGCGCGGGCAGCAACGGCGCTTCCTTATAAGATTGCGAAAATGGAATTCAGGCAATCTGGAAATGATTTCTACATGAAGAGTGAGCGGACAAGAGGGAAGGGGGACTATCATTTCGAGGTCAGCTATACCCGAGAGGAGAGAATGCAGGAGCCCATGCCAAACACATTGGATTACTGGCTGCTTGAGCGATATTGCCTATATTCCTATTATGGCAACCGAATTCTGCGCGGTGATATTCACCATGATGCTTGGAAAGTATCAGGCGTGAGTGCACACATTCATGCCAACACGATGCTGCGCTTTATGGAGGATGGAACCCCACCGATTGAACCGCGCTTGCTGCATTACGCCAGGATGAAACGATTCATGTTCTATCCGCCAGAAATTGTTGGAAGGGCAGAAGAATAAACAAGACCTGCCTATTTTGAAGTGGGTCTTGTTTATTCATGAAAGGCTGTAAGGTTTTGCTGCATCCTCTTCCTTCTTTAGGATGGAGAGAAGAGAGTGGTAGATTTCTGAAGCAATCGCTTGATAACCCGCCTCAGTCGGGTGAATGCCGTCATCGCTGATTAGTACTTTAAGCTCGCCGGCCTTCTTCATGGCGGTGCGGATGTCAATAAATTTCACGCCGAGTTCCTTTGCCGTCTTCTTCAATGCCCGGTTGTACATACCATGCCAATGCTCAATCCCGCCAGTCCTGCAGATCCATTCACTGATTTTAGAGCTGAATAGATGGGCAGTGTATTCATAATAGCGCACCGGATCTAGAGGCGGCATGGCAAGCAGGATAGGGGTAATACCTTCCTCTTTTACTTTCGATATGATGGTTTTGATATTCTCGATATAAGAATCAAGAGGCACGGTTGGTGTATGGTCACCTCTTGGAAATTCGGCCACCTCAGCCCATTTGAAATTACAGTCGTTTCCGCCAATGCCAATCAGTACGATAGCAGGATGCTCCGCCAGTACATCTTTCTCCAGCCGTTCTAAGAGGTGTGCTGAGTTATCATTAAAGACACCCTTGTTTACCACCTCGATAGGTGGACCTTCCTTCTGTCCGAACCAATCTTGAAGGATAGTTGGATAATTTTGTTTTATGATGCGCAGCCGTCCCTTCATATAGGTAACCCCGCGTGTGATACTGTCTCCAAAACAAATGATTTTCATGGCCAAGACTTCCTTTATCTAATCTCTTTCTCTCTTTATTTTACAATTTTCTGACATGAATTTCACGAAAGAGATAACGAGAATAAAAATTCGAATTAAAATATCTTGACTTCAAGATATAAAAGGTTTATAGTTAGCTATATAGGAAATAAACAATGGGATAAACAAATGAAGGGGTTTTTTATCCTAATATATCTCGAATTCGAGGTAAACAAACAAAGGGAGTAGATAAAAATGGCAAAGTACACAGTTGATAACTCACATTCACACATCGGTTTTCAGGTGAAACACATGATGGTATCCAAGGTAAAAGGGAGCTTCGAGGAGTATACGGCTGAAGTAGAAGCGGCAGATTTAGCAGATTTGACTACAGCAGAGATTGGCTTCACGATTGATGTCGCAAGCATCAACACGAAAAGCGACGACCGCGATAATCACTTGAAATCACCGGACTTCTTTGATGTGGAGAAATATGAAACTATTAAATTCCATTCTACATCCATAACTGGCGCTGAATCTGACTATGAAGTAACAGGCGACCTTACGATTAAGGATGTCACAAAACCTGTCACTTTTGATGTAACCTACAACGGAAAGGGAACAAACCCTTGGGGCGTTGAAGTATATGGCTTTGAAGGAGAAACAACCATCAATCGCGAAGACTTCGGATTGACTTGGAACGCAGCGTTAGAAACAGGGGGCGTATTGGTCGGAAAAGATATTAAGATCAATTTAGAGCTTGAGCTTAACCCGCAGGCATAATAAATCCATACAATAAAGGGCTGTCCGTAGTGGAGGGCCTTTTTCTTATGAACGAACAATACAATGTATACGCACAGAGTATTGTTGTATAAGATAGAAGAAAAAAGGAGTAGTAGATGAATGGATGCCGAAACCGTTATGCAGGAGCTTAAAGCGTTGGGCAAGGAGCGAACGAAAAAAATATATCTTTCAAATGGTGCGCACGAACCGCTATTTGGCGTGGCCACAGGTGCCATGAAGCCAATCGCCAAAAAAATAGGCATCAACCAACCATTGGCTGAGGAGCTTTATGCGACTGGGAACTATGATGCCATGTATTTCGCGGGGATTATTGCCGACCCGAAGTCCATGACAGAGACAGATTTCAATCGCTGGATGGATAAGGCCTATTTCTATATGCTGTCCGATTATGTAGTGGCCGTGACCTTATCGGAGTCCCAGCTTGCACAGGAAATGGCGGATAAGTGGATCGCGAGCGGGGACGAGCTGAGAATGTCTGCGGGATGGAGCTGCTATTGCTGGCTTTTAGGAAACCGCCCAGACGATCAGTTTTCTAAAGAAAAGATCGCCCATATGCTTGAAATTGTGAAGAAGGAGATTCATGAAGCACCTGAGCGAACAAAAGCGGCTATGAATCTATTCCTCTATACGGTTGGAATTTCCTTTGTCCCGCTGAATGAAAAGGCGCTTGAGACGGCAGCGGCAGTAGGGAAGGTAGAGATTAAGCGGGAAAAGAAAAAGAGCAGCTACTTACATGCCTATGAAAACATTCAAAAAGATATGGCCAAAGGAAGGCTAGGGTTTAAACGAAAGTATGTGAGATGCTAAGAGTAACCACAAATCAAGAAAAGAACATCCAATCATTATTGGATGTTCTTTTTTTAGATTCATGTCGTCTCGGCAGCAATGCTCTCAATTAAGGGTTCAAGCCAATCATCCAAATTTGTGAATCGAAATCCATGATCGGCTGCTTTTTGATTTGACATATACCAAGAGTCCGAGATGGCATAAGGAGAACGGATTTCGTCTGTCGCCAGTAATGATAATTTGGCTGATTTTCCGGTTGCCTTTTCTATTAAGTGAATCAACTGAGCCAAGGAGATTTTCCCGTTTGCTGTTGCATTGACCGGCCCTTCGATGTCATTCATTCCAGCCCATTTCAGGAAATTCGCCGCTTCTTCCGCCTGGATAAAGGACATCTCTGCCTCCAAATTAACAAAGCCGATCGGTTCTTCATTGGCGATACGCTCAATATGGAAATGCAGGCGCCTTGTGTAATCATCCTCTCCCATTACAATTGGAAGGCGGACAGCTGTCACAGGAAATTTTGCGTGTTGAAAGAAGACAGCCTCCGCCAGCCGCTTTCCTTCGCCGTAGGTGAAGTCCGCTTTATCCCCCATTTGAATCTCATACTGTGCAGGATTAAAATCCGATTCTTTCTTTTCTTTCCCATCCATCGGATAGGTGGAGAGAGTGGAGGTGAAAACGAGCTTATCAATCTTCCCATTAAATATCTCGCAAAACTCATAGGCTTCATTCGGGGAGTAGCAAATATTATCATAAACAATGTCAAAATGGCGGCCTATTACGGCTTTAGCCAATTCATTCTTGTCAGAACGGTCAGCTATCACATGCTCAACCTGGTCACCAAAGGGATGGCTGGATTGGCCTCGGGTTACTATCGTTACCTTGTGGCCATCGTCTAGTAAGAGCTCGACCAGCTTGCGGCCGAAGAATCTAGTTCCGCCTAATACGAGAATATTTTTCATTGATTTGTAATCTCCTTATCTTCTTAATGGCTCTTTATCATTTTATTATATACCTTTTCCCATTTGTTCCACCTATCAATCTGTGCAAAACCGAATAATCTATATGATTCTTCCTGCGAAGCAAGCGTCCTTTATGGGAAAACAAGGAAATCATCCGCCGTTCGCCGAATGTAATAGCTTAAAAGGAGGCATTCTATGAAGATCAATAAGTTTGTCATGCCAGAGGTGATTTTCGGGTCTGGAGCGATCCATCAAGTTGGAGAAAGCTGCTTGAGGCTCGGAGCTAGAAGAGTCCTTGTCGTGAGTGATCAAGGGGTGCTGCATGCAGGCTGGCTCGATATTGTGTTGGATAGCTGCCAAAAGGCTGGGCTGACCTCTTCGGTTTTCTTCGATTTAACGACGAATCCTAAGGATTATGAAGTGGAGGCGGGCCGAAATGTCTATGTGGATCATGAGTGTGATGCCGTGATTGGGGTTGGGGGAGGAAGTGCGATTGATACAGCGAAAGCAATTGCCATCCTGGTTACGAATGGGGGACATATCCATGATTATGAAGGGGTAGACAAAATCAAGGAGCCGCTTCCTCCCTTAGTCATGATTTCTACCACTGCCGGCTCAGGCTCTGAGGTTTCCCAGTTTTCCGTGATAGTGGATTCAGAGCGGAAGAAGAAAATGACGATTGTCTCTAAGTCCCTTGTACCGGATATCGCCATCATCGACCCCCATACACTCACGACGAAAAGCCCGCAATTGACTGCATCAACCGGCTTGGATGTCCTGACACATGCGATAGAAGCGTATGTCAGCATTGCGGCAACACCTCTGACAGATGTGCAAGCAAAGAATGCGATTTACCTAACAGCAAATTACTTACGGCCCTCAGTTGCATCGACCATGAATGAAGAGGCAAAAGCTCAAATGGCGATGGCGAGTCTTCAAGCGGGACTAGCCTTCTCAAATGCGATATTAGGTGCCGTGCATGCGATGTCACATGCGATAGGCGGTCGCTTCCCGCTCTTACATGGCGAGGTGAATGCCGCCTTGCTTCCTCATGTGATGGAATTTAATTTTCTTGCTGTTCCGCAAAAGTATAAAGAAATAGCGGAAATCTGCGGCATCTCTACGGATACGCTGACACAGATTGAAGCTGGCGGAAAGGCGATTGAGTTTGTCAAGAAACTGTCTCTTGATATCGGTGCACCGCAGAGATTATCTGATATGGGATGGAATGGGGACATGATAGAGGAAATGAGCCAGATTGCGATAGAGGATGCCTGTATGATCACCAATCCGCGGGATATTACGTTGGATGATGTGAAAAGATTGTTTCAGCAGGCTTTATAGGGAGTGGTTTTTGTGTATGAAAGGCAGATGATGATTGAACGATTAACAGGGGTTCAATCATCCAAGCGAAGCTATTATACGGAGCTGAAGAATACAGTAGCCGAATTGCAAAAGAAAAACATGCAGCTTGAAATCATACATGAGGTCATGAAGAACCTCAATGTAGAAATGTCGATGGATGACATGCTAAGAAACATCATGGATAAACTGATTACCATCTTTCCTTTTGATCGTATTAGTCTCTTGATTCGGAAAGGAAATGAGCTTATTCTATCAAATGTATACCCGAAGAAATTAGGCTATCTTCCTCGGAATGTGACCTTGGAGAAGGAGAATTCGGTATATTGGACGGTTATCCAAAACAAAAACATGCTCTTTCACACAATCCCCTTTGAAAAAGAGGAGGGTGAATTCATTGAAAATGAAATCTTCCGGGTGAATGGTATTCAAAGTGCGCTTCTCTTTCCTCTTCATAGTAAAGGAAAGGTAACGGGGATTGTGAGTATCGGCAGTTTTGGAATCCTTAGCTATGATGAGGCAGATGTGGCGTTCCTGCAGCAATTAGCCGATCAGTTTGCGGTTTGTTTGGAGAATGTCCGTTTATATAATGAAGTCCTTACCACCCAGAAGGAATGGGAGGATACATTCCGAGCCGTCATTGACATGATTTTTGTTGTGGATTTACAAGGGGTGATCATGAAGGTGAATGAACAAGCCACTCGATTCTTCCAGCCTCGAAATCCTCCATTAGTCGGTGAGAATATCCATGATCTTTTCCTTCAAGAAAAAGAGATCTCCGAGCTTTTGCATGAAAGCTATCAATCTCAAGTGGCTTGCTTTCGGGAGATCCGTTTAGCAGACAACCGGATTGTTGAAACGTTTTCAAATCCGGTTTTTAATGAGGAGCAGCAAATGTATGGATTCATTCTTTACATGAAAGACATATCGGAGAAAAAAAGAATTGAATCCCAGCTGATTCATTCGGGAAAGCTTGCAGCCATTGGAGAACTAGCGGCAGGGGTTGCCCATGAGCTTAATAATCCTTTAACAGCCATTCTTGGAAATTCACAGCTCCTTGAGAGGGATGACAGAATAGACCCGGTATCCCGCAGTTTGTTGAATGGAATCACGAATAGCGGAAGAAGATGCAAGAATATCGTTCAAAATCTCCTTACCTTCTCCAGACAGGATGAATACCTCTTTGAAGCATGCTCCTTAAATGAGGCGGTTGAACAGGTTATGAGTCTAGTTGGTTATCAAATTCACATGCAGGAAATCAACATGAATGTACAATTGGATTACACATTGCCTAAGATCAATGGCAGCGTGCAGCAATTGAGCCAAATTGTTCTCAATCTCGTCTTGAACGCAAAGGATGCACTTGAGGGCATGTCTTCAGATAAGAGGAAAATCATGATTGCCACGGGTCAGGAGGGGGACTTCGTGTATTTATCTGTTTCAGATTCCGGGGAAGGGATACGGAAGGACCATCAATCAGAAGTCTTTCACCCTTTCTTTACGACCAAGCCGGCCGGTCAAGGAACAGGCCTCGGTTTATCGGTTAGTCTAGGGATTGCCCAGGCACACGGGGGTTTTATTGAGATGACGAGTGAGCCACGCTTGGGAAGCCGATTTACGTTGAAGCTCCCGAAGATAGAATCAGAAGGGGGAGAGCCATGAAAGACATTTTGATTATTGATGATGAGCCGGAAATCAGGCACTTTCTCTCTTATCTGCTGACTCAGAAAGGGTATCATGTCACGCTATGTAAGAGCGGGCGTGATTTTCATCAGATGCTGCCGGAATTATCGGTCGATTTAGCGATGATTGATGTTAAGCTGCCAGATGCGAGCGGTTTGGATCTTTTGAAACAGCTGAAACAAGCATTTCCTACCTGTAAGACGATTATCATGACAGGCTACAGCACGGTAAAAACAGCCATAGAGGCCATAAAGCTTGGAGCCAATGATTATATGGAAAAGCCCTTTGACCAGATCGAGGAAGTGGAAGCCTTAATAGAGCATTTGCTGGATTACCCTGAAGCGCCAGGCGATGCGGATATTCAGCATTTAGCCAATAAATTGGGATTGATCATTGGAGAAAGTGAAGATATGCGGCATTTGCTTACTCTCGCTTATAAGATTGCCCGAAAGAATATCAATGTACTAATAGAAGGGGAAACCGGCAGCGGGAAAGATCTTCTCGCTCAGTTCATACATCAGGCAAGCCGTCGTGCGGATTCCCCCTTTATTGCTGTCAATTGCGGCGCTCTATCCGAAT
The DNA here is from genome assembly GCF_054950035.1 of Gracilibacillus sp. Marseille-QA3620. NCBI lineage: Bacteria > Bacillati > Bacillota > Bacilli > Caryophanales > Bacillaceae > Gracilibacillus > Gracilibacillus sp. Marseille-QA3620. The sequence continues at coordinate 2,772,596 of NZ_CM143102.1, read as the reverse complement.
CTCTGTTAGAGAGTGAATTGTTTGGCCATGAAAAAGGAGCATTTACAGGAGCGGTTAAGAGCCGTAAAGGGGTGTTTGAAATTGCCCATAATGGATCGTTGTTTCTCGATGAAATTGCGGAGGCTTCTTCAGCTACGCAAGTGAAACTATTGCGAACCATTGAAACAGGGGAATTTAGAAGAATTGGGGATGAAGAACTCAGACGGACAAATACCCGTATCATTGCGGCTTCACATGTGAATCTTTCGAAGGCTGTCGAAGAAAATCGTTTTAGGGAGGATTTGCTTTACCGGCTGGAGGTGGTGAAGCTGACAATTCCTCCTTTACGGAATAGGAGAGAGGACATCCCCCTTTTGGTAAAGCACTTCTTGAATGTTCATCAATCCTCCCTAATCTTTTCGGATGAAGCGATGACAATCCTGATGGATTATTCATGGCCAGGCAATATTCGGGAATTATCGAATGTGGTAAAGCGGGCAATCACGTTTGCTGAAGGAGAGGTTTCATTGATGACCCCGTCCTATTTGCCGGAGAAAATGAACAATTTTCCTATTCTCTTGGAGAATCAACCGCTGGATCAGATAAAGGGTTCTCCCTTGGAATCGTATATTGACAACTGGAAGAAGGGGATCGTGCAGTTATGGGAAAGTGAGAATGAAACGGCCCTGGACGAAGTGCTTCAGCGTGTGAAAGAGCTTGAAGTGGAGGTAGGCAGGGCATTCGTCACGAAGGTCATGAAAGAAACAATGGGCAACCGAAAAGCAGCGGCTGAGAGGATGAAGATATCGACTCGCCAGCTGCGGTATTTATTAAGTGAAAAAAGCTAGGGTGCCGGTTTATGACCGTACCCTAGCTTAAGTCAATCATTTGTTCACATCTTTAGGACGATTCGGCCGTTGATTTGTCCTTTTTCCATCTTATCGAATACTTCGTTCACGGAATCGAGCGGAGTAGATTCAATGATGGTTTTCACTTTTCCTTGTGCAGCGAATTCAAGTGCCTCCTGCATATCCTTTCGAGTCCCTACAATGGACCCTCTGACGGTCACGCCATTTAACACTGTGTCAAAGATCGGGATTGGAAGGTCATCATGTGGAAGACCTACCACCACCAATGTTCCGCCGCGCTTCACGGATTGATAAGCTTGTTCAAAGGCTGTCTTTGTGACGGCTACACTGATAGCAGCCTGGACTCCGCCAACCTGCTCCTGAATGGCTTGAGCTGGATCGACGCTTTTGCCATTGATTGTGATATCTGCCCCTAGATTCTTCGCGAGGTCAAGCTTTTCATCTGCTATATCGACCGCGACGACATTGAAGCCCATCGCTTTCGCATATTGCAGGGCAACATGACCCAATCCCCCGATACCGTAAATCGCCACCCAGTCGCCAGGCTTCGCTTCTGAAACCTTTAAGGCTTTATAGGTGGTTACACCTGCGCAAAGAATGGGAGCAATCTCAACAGGGTCGACATTATCAGGAATTTTGGCTACATAGGCTGCTGGTGCCTTGCAATATTCAGCATAACCTCCATCAACAGAATAGCCTCCATTCAATTGATCAGGACATAATGTCTCCCGGCCTGTTAAACAATATTCACATTCTCCGCAGGCAGAATAGAGCCATGGAATGCCAACGCGATCACCAATCTTAACATTTGTAACCCCGTCAGCTACTTCTTCAACGATTCCTACCCCTTCATGTCCAGGAATGAGGGGAAGCTTCGGTTTAACCGGCCAATCCCCATGGGCTGCATGCAAATCAGTATGACAGACTCCACAGGCTTCAATCTTAACTAATACCTCGCCAAACTCAAGTGTTGGCTTCGGGACTTCTTTAATTTCCAGGGTATTCTTGAATTCATTCACAACAGCTGCTTTCATGAGCAATCAATCCTCCTAGAATAAATGGTTTCAATCTATACAGTTGCAAGATTCAGACCAAGCAGTAAAAGCCCGTCAATATCAATCTTTTCAGTCATGGATATCCAAGTGTGGTCAAATATTCGTCCAATTACGCCAAATTTTTGGCAGGTGGGACAATTTTTCGGCAGAAATAAAAAAGGACCATTCCGGTTGACCTATTACCCATAGGGGTATATGATAGTCCTATCAAACAAAACGGAAGGGGGACGACAACCATGAACTATGATGATAAAGTGAAGAATCGCTTGAGCAGGATGGAAGGCCAGCTTCGCGGAATTCATCGCATGATGGAAGAGGAAAAAGATTGCCAAGATGTCATTACACAGCTGTCAGCCGTCCGTTCTGGAATCGAGCGTACAATCGGTCTCATTGTCAGTGAGAACCTGGTGGAATGTGTAAGGGCAGCCGATGGCAATGAGGATCAGGTGAATGAGTCAATTGCTGAAGCGGTGAAATTATTAGTGAAGAGCAGATAGATTGACGCCCTATATTTTTTTGGTTAGTATGGTACCCATGGGGGTATAAGTATAAAGCAATTTCAAGGAGGAAATATGGAACAGAAATCAACCAATATCATTTTATTCAGCGGAGATTATGACAAGGCGATGGCCGCCTACATTATTGCGAACGGAGCGGCAGCTTACGATCATAAGGTAACAATCTTCCACACATTCTGGGGTATTAACGCTCTTCGAAAGCAGCACCCAGTTGATGTGAAGAAAGGCTTCCTTGAGAAAATGTTCGGCAAAATGATGCCGCGCGGTGCAGAAAAGCTTGCCTTATCAAATATGAATATGGCTGGTATGGGTCCGAAAATGATCAAACATGTCATGAAGAAGCATAATGCACTTACATTGACTGAGTTGATCGAGATGGCACAGGAGCAAGAAATCAACCTAGTCTCTTGTACGATGACAATGGATCTATTGGGACTTGATAAGGAAGAGTTATTGGACGGCGTTCAATATGCAGGAGTTGCTGCTTACTTGGCGGATGCTGAGAATGGCGCAGTAAACTTGTTCATCTAAGGAGGAGCTTATGGAGTGGATTGTTTTAGCGGCAGCGCTTGTTCTCTTTTATCTCCTCAAGATGCGAGGGGCAAAAGGGGTCAGCAATATTACGGCCGCAGAGCTTGAAAACCGGTTGAATGATCGGAATGCATTCTTCCTCGATGTGCGAACGAACGGCGAATTTAAGGGCCGGCACATCCGCGGATTCAAGAATATCCCGCTTGGCAGCGATTACTCGAAGCTTCCGCATGACAAGGAGATTATCGTCATATGCCAGAGCGGCATGAGAAGCCAGACGGCTTGTAAGCAATTAAAGAAATTAGGCTATGCCAATGTGACAAATGTACGCGGCGGCATGAATAGTTGGAGAGGATGATTCATATGACAGCTTTGTCAGCGAAAGAAGTACAGCAAAAACTAGAAGCAGGGGAAACCCTTCATATTATAGATGTACGCGAACCGTTTGAAGTGGAAGAGGGCCATATTAAAGGGATCACTCCTATTCCGCTTGGTGAATTAGAGGAGCGGATTGGCGAACTTGATAAGAATAAAGAGTATATCATGGTGTGCCGTTCAGGAGCACGCAGCAGCAAGGCGACTGCCTACCTGGAAGCAATGGGCTATCAAGCCATTAATATGAATGGCGGCATGATGGCATGGGAAGGCGAAATCGCCTAAAAAATTTTCAATAAAATATACCCTATGGTGTATAGGAGGATTATGAATGGCAATAAAAGCAGACGTTCATCTGGACGCTAAAGGGTTGGCATGTCCGATGCCAATCGTCAGAACGAAGAAAGCAATCAAAGACCTTGAAGATGGTCAAGTACTTGAGGTTCAAGCAACTGATAAAGGATCAAAGGCCGATCTAGCCGCTTGGGCTGAATCAACCGGCCATCAATACATTGGCACAAATGAAGAAGGCGGCGTTCTTTACCATTACATCCGTAAATGTGAAGAAGGAGATGCAGTGGAGAAGACGTATGAGCCTACTATCTCCAACGAGGAAATCATGGATAAGGATGGTCTTATTCTGGATGTTCGTGAAGAGGCGGAATATGCCTTTGGACATATCGAGAAGGCGAAATCCATTCCGCTTGGGGACTTGGAGTCACGCCTTAATGAACTAGATCCGAATCAAGAAATCTACGTCATTTGCCGTACAGGCAAACGAAGTGAATTTGCAGCTCAGAAGCTTGCGGCCAAAGGATTCAGCAAAGTCTATAATGTTCTGCCTGGTATGAAGGATTGGAACGGGCCGGTCGTGAAGGAAACAGAATAACCGAATTTGTCAGGAGGGTATATCCAAGCCCTCTTTTATAAAAATCTAAATTATACCTATGGGGGTAATTAAACATGACAGTATCTAAGTGGACAGCGGCAGATGTTGCCCGCTACGTAATCGAAGACAAGAAATTATTCATCCTGGATGTTCGTAATAAGGACGCATTTGAGGATTGGAAAATAGAAGGACACAAATTTGAATACCTAAATATCCCATACTTTGACTTGCTGGACGGAGTAGAGGAAATTCTTCCGCAAATCCCAGAAGATCAAGACGTTCTCGTTGTTTGTGCGAAGGAAGGTTCCTCCATCATGGTTGCAGATATGATGGCAGAAGCTGGACGCGACGTTGCTTATCTTGAAGGCGGCATGAAGTCTTGGAGTATGTATCTTGAGCCGGTTAAGGTCGGCGACTTGAAGGATGGCGGAGAGTTGTATCAATTCGTCCGTCTTGGCAAGGGATGTCTCTCTTACATGGCCATCTCCGGCGGAGAAGCAGCCATCATTGATGCGGTCCGCTTCGCAGATATCTTCGTTGATTTCGCGAAGGAAAAAGGGGTAGAGATCAAGCATGTATTTGATACACACTTACATGCAGACCATATCTCTGGTGGACGTCAGATCGCAGAGAAAACAGGGGCAGCTTACTACCTGCCTCCAAAGGATGCAGAAGAGGTCGTATTTGCCTACACACCGCTTGAAGACGGTCTAACGGTTGACCTAGGTGCAACGAAGATTGAAGTCGGAGCGCTTTACTCTCCAGGACACACAATCGGATCGACATCATTCGTGATTGATTCCAGCTACTTGCTGACAGGAGATATCCTGTTCATTGATTCCATCGGCAGACCAGACTTAGCCGGTCTTGCAGAGGACTGGGTGTCTGACCTTCGTGAAACTTTATATAAACGCTACCGTGCGCTCGCTGATGATTTGATTGTGCTTCCTGCACACTTCATGATTATTGACGAATTGAACGAAAATGGCTCCGTGGCTAAGCGTTTAGGGGATTTGTTCGCAGAAAACCATGGCTTGAACATTGAGGATGAGGAAGTATTCCGTAAGACGGTTACAGAAAACCTGCCGCCGCAGCCAAACGCTTATCAGCAAATCCGTCAAGTCAATATGGGTAAAATCAACCCTGACAATGACGAGCAAACCGAAATGGAAATCGGCCCGAACCGCTGTGCCGTACGCTAATAGAACAAAACCATAATTCAACCTAAAAGGAGAATGATTCATGAATATCACAAAAACATTAGATGCAAAAGGCCTGGCATGCCCAATGCCAATCGTAAAGACAAAGAAGACAATCGCAACGATTAATTCCGGTGAGGTATTGGAAGTCCTCGTTACTGACAAAGGTGCCTTGAATGATTTCGCAGCCTGGACAGCTTCAGGCGGACACACGATTCTAGAACAAAAAGAAGAAGACGGCGTCCTTAAATTTTACATCCAAAAAGCGTAAAGCTATGGCGGGTTTTCGAACAGCGATGTTCGTAGCCCGCTGTCTTTCATAAAAAGGAGGAATGAAGATGGACTTGACGTTTATCGTCGTCATCTTTCTCATCGGTTTTATCGGATCGTTTGTCTCTGGCATGCTCGGAGTGGGCGGTTCCATCATTAAATATCCCATGCTCTTATACATCCCGCCATTATTCGGACTGGCAGCCTTCTCCGCTCATGAGGTTTCTGGCATCAGTGCGGTACAGGTGCTGTTCGCCTCCATTGCCGGTGTATGGGCATTCCGTAAAGGCGGCTATTTAAATAAATCACTCATCGTCTATATGGGTGTTTCCATCCTTATCGGGAGCTTCATCGGAAGCTATGGCTCCTCTTTCCTTTCTGAGGAAGGGGTCAATATCGTCTATGGTGTTCTTGCCGTAGTGGCAGCTGTCATGATGTTTATTCCGAAGAAGCAGGTAGACGACATTCCGCTCAATGAAGTGACCTTCAATAAGCCGCTTGCCGCTATTCTTGCCTTGATTGTCGGGGTTGGCTCAGGTATTGTCGGTGCAGCCGGCGGATTCATGCTCGTGCCGATCATGCTCACTGTCTTGAAAATTCCGACGAGGATGACCATCGCGACAAGCCTTGCCGTCACGTTCATCTCCTCGATTGGAGGAACAGCCGGCAAACTGATGACAGGGCAAGTGGATTACGGTCCTGCCATTATCATGATCATTGCAAGTGTCATCGCCGCACCGCTTGGGGCGAAGCTATCCAAGAACATGAACACAAAGGTACTCCAGATGATTCTAGCCTTGCTGATTGCCGGAACGGCAGTGAAGATCTGGCTCGATATATTGTAAGAAGAAAGATAGTGTCCAATGGATGCTATCATTTTCTTTTATCCTTAAAATTTAGCAAGAGATAAAGATATTGGAAGCGTTTTAGTTTCTAATTAAATAGTTTACTGTTAAAATATACTTGAATAACGAAATATTGGGGTGTTGAAAAATGGGAAAACTAGAGGGTAAAGTCATCATCATTACAGGAGGAGCTGGAGGAATCGGGCTCGGCATGGCCAAAGCAATGGCTAAGGAAGGGGCTGTTCTTGCTATTGTCGATGTGAACGAAAAGGCGGGCAAAGCGAGTGAGAAGATATTGCAGGAAATCTCTCCAGAATCTATGTTTGTTCAAGCAGATTTGCTGGACCGTGAGAACCTGCCGTATATCATCCAAACAGTCATTGATCGATATGGCAAATTAAATGTGCTTGTCAATAATGCACATGCTTCCAAGCAGAAGCTGCTAGAGGATACTACACAGCAAGATCTTGATCTTTCCTTTGGAACAGGATTCTATCCAACCTTCTATTTAATGAAGGCCGCTCTGCCATATTTGAAGGAGACACAAGGCAATATCATTAACTTCGCATCTGGTGCCGGAATCAATGGGGACGAGACACAGGGCGCTTATGCAGCTGCGAAGGAAGCCATTCGCGGGATTACGCGTGTAGCAGCCAATGAATGGGGCCGCTTCGGCATCAACGTCAACTTGATCAGCCCAATCGCAAATTCTGAAGGCGTACAGGCTTGGAAAAAGGCACAGCCTGAATATTATGAAGCTGTCGTACAAAAAATCCCAATGGGACGCTTCGGTGACGTCGAAAAAGATATCGGCCGTGTCGCTGTCTTCCTTGCGAGTGAGGATTCTAGCTATATTTCCGGCCAAACCATCATGGTTGACGGCGGAGCTACGAAGCTTCGTTGAGGTCATCATATGGAACAGGAAAATTTATTCGACTTGATTCATTCCATCGAGCTCATTTCAAATGAGCATATCGTCCGGTTCACCTCTCAATTCTCGTATCCAATCGGGATATCGGCTATTCTCGTGCTTGCGGAGCTTCGATTAAGAGGACCGCTAAGAGCAAGTGAGCTTGCTGATATGCTTGGCTATACGAAAGGGGCGGTGACCCATATTTCCACTAAGCTCGTCACCCAAGAACTCGCTGAGCGGCAGTATACAGAGGAAGACAGAAGAACGGTCTTTTTAAAGATCACGGATAAAGGAAGCACGGCTTTGGCAGAAGCAGAAAAGCTCGGTCAGGATATTTACTTAGAGCTATTTCAAGAATTGACCGAGAACGAGCTGGAAGAATATTTGCGCATCCAGCGCAAGATGGTAGAGGGATTAAAGAACAGGCGCCTTACGAAACCTGGGGGTTCACATAATAGATAGATAAATACAGAGATAATAAGCCGATTTGCGTTTTCAGCCAGGTCGGCTTTTTTCATGCTGCACCCGCGTTTATTTACGGGCATGCTGGGTAAAAATATAGAAGAAATAATTATTCTAATATATTAATTGGAGGAGAGTCTGTTATGAGAAAAATGGATGAGTATACATATGATCTGTATGGTAAATTGGAGCCTGCTGTTGAGAAAATTGCCTATCATGACATGGGTCTCACATACGAACAATTCACGAAGGAGGATTTAGATGCCATTACATATGAACTCTGCAAAGCTCCCCAAGACAGAAGTCTCGATTTTTGGGGGTATGTATCCGTTGTCGACCAAATGGATCAGAACGCTGACTGGCCTGATATTACCAAGGGAATTGAACGCGTAATCCACAAGTATTTGAAGCATTAAGCGGAAATCAGGAGTCACTAATAGAATAGTTATCAAAAGCCGGTTGCAGCAATAGGCAATCGGCTTTTCTCGTATTGCTAAAAGTAAAAGAGGATGGTCCGGTTTAGCCAGCCGCCACACGCCTATACCTGATTGCCATTTAGATCATGTAAGTCCTGAAAACTGAAGACAAGACATGCCCCTATTTAGGAAAGCAGGGGTATGTCTTGTCCATTACTTCATTTTCTTCTTTAATTCCTTATACTGTTTCTGCAAGGTTCCATCCTTATAATTGGCCAAACAATAAAGAACCGATTCCCATAGAACAATATTGACCCGGTCGAGCGGGCTGGCATCCGTTTTTTTCCTCTTATCATGATGCTCCTTTGCTAAGGCAAGCATCTGACGGGAAAGCTCTTCAAAACCGCGCAGGCTCTCCTCATTGCTATATTGAAGGCTCTCCTCTGCTGCGGCAGAAATGACAGGGTCCTGACTAATTGGAAGATCCTTCATCGTGTCAGAATGATAAGGTCCCAAATGAAAGGCTGCCCGCCATTCCATAAATGTGGCATGGGGAACCCCGAGCTCCTCAGCCGCCTCGTAATTATCCATCTCGCTCCTAATGCAAACCTCATACATCAAATCCTTTAGCGGCATTCCGTACTTCTTCTCAACCATCTGTCTGTATTCATGATCTGTCATGTCTATGACCTCCATAACTTGATGGGATGAATGTTGCCTATATCTATTTTCATTATACTAATAAAGCATAGAAGAGAAAAATGAAGCGAATGATTGTGGTGGAAAGATTTGTTAAAAGGTGGTACAGTAAATGACTGGAATCATCGATCAGGAAGGGGAAAGCATGAGAATTCTATTCTATTTACTGTCCATTGTGACGGCCAATGTCGTGACAGCAGCATTCGTGCCGATTGCGTTTGGCATCTTTATCATACCGATGGGATCGCTCTTCATCGGAGCCACATTCATTTTGCGTGACCTCGTTCAAAACAAATATGGACGGAGGCGGACCTATGTATTCATCACTGCAGCCTTGCTGTTGTCAGCACTCGTTTCATACCTGCTCGGCGACACGCTCATTATCGTGATGGCCTCGGCTCTGTCCTTTGCCGTTGCTGAGACGACCGATACGGAAATCTACTCTCGATTGAAATTACCGATGAGCTGGCGCGTATTCTACAGCGGCATCGTCGGCGGACTGCTTGACTCTGCCATCTTTGTCATCATCGGCTTAAGCCCGATTGGTGCCGGCATGCTTCCATGGGAAGCGGTCCCAGCGGCTATCCTCGGCCAAGTCATCGTGAAAACAATTATCCAAGGAATCGGGGCAATGTTGATCAACCCGATTGCCGCTATAGTGAACAGAAAGACAATCGTGAATGGATAAAGGGCTCCCTTATGGGGAGCTTTATGTTCTAGAAAACAATGATTTTACCGTACTGCATCAGCCCTCTTAAAAAAACACTTGACAACCCATTTTTTCAGGAAGAATCATCTCCTCTTAAAACGCTGCAAACCCGCTAATAACAAGTCTTTTGTCCTCCTTTTCACGAAAACTCTCATTCTGTCTGAACAGATTGACAATTTTTAGCCATTCCCAATTGGAGGAAATGGATTATATAATGAGATAAAATTATTTCAAAATAACAAAAATGTTAGAAATGGAGAGAAATTCAGATGGAATTACTAGGAATCCTTATCATCATCATTGGATTCGCAATGAAGCTGGACACGATTGCGGTAGTCGTTGTAGCAGGTATTTCGACTGGGCTTGTCGCGAATATGAATATTGCGGAAATCCTCACGACATTAGGAGATGCTTTCGTGGCCAACCGCGTAACATGCCTCTTCATGATCACCATTCCGGTCATTGGTTTGTGTGAGCGTTACGGTCTAAAAGCAAAAGCCGTTATGCTGATCAAGCAAGCTAGCAAACTATCAGCAGGCAAACTATTGGCTGGTTACACATTCATCCGTGAAGTCACAATCGGAATGGGTGTCACACTCGGCGGTCACCCGCAATTCGTTCGCCCGCTCGTCAGCCCGATGGCAGAAGGTGCGGTTGTGGCGAAATACGGAGAAAACGTTGAAGAGAAAGATATCGAGAAAATTAAATCCTACTCCGCGGCATCTGATAATGTTGGGAACTTCTTCGCACAGAATGTGTTTATGGCAAATGCCGGCGTATTATTGATTGCTTCCACATTAGAAGGCATGGGCTATGCCGTTGACACCTTGCAAATTTCAAAGGTGGCGGTACCGGTAGCGGTCATCGCATTTATCTTCTGGGTCGTTCAAACAACCGTAGTTGACAGAAAACTGCAACAAAAATACGCCACAAAAGGCAAAGCAAAGTAAGAGGTGAGCAAGAATGGATGTAACACAACTTTCCAATATACTACTTGAAGTATTCTACATCATGATTGGTCTATGCATGGGCATCACCATGGTGTTTACGCTAAAGGATAAGCAGCATAAGACAAGAATCGGAACAGCTATCTTCTGGGGTATCCTGGCCGTCATCTTCATGGCGGGCAACTACATCCCAAGCATGGTCGTCGGTATTTTGGTCGTGATTATTGCGATCCTTTCCGCAACAAAACAAATCAATATCGGTACATTGGCTCAATTGAGCGAGACATTCTCAACGCTTAAGGCCGAGAAGCTTGGGTTAAAGATCTTCATTCCTTCCTTATCCATCGCGCTGATCGCGATGCTCGTTGCTACCTTCACACCATTCCCAGGAACGGTCGCTATCGGAATCTCAGCCATCTGTGCATTGCTCATTGCCTTTGTCATTACGAAAGCGAAACCGAAGGAACTATTGGAAGACACAAACAGAACGTATCAATCCATCGGTTCATTCGCCATCCTGCCGCAATTATTGGCATCCCTCGGCGTGTTGTTCACGGCAGCGGGGGTAGGAGACAAGATTGCCTCTATCATCTCAAACGTCATCCCGACAGGAAATGCTTTAGTTGGTGTGGCTACTTACTGCATCGGTATGGCCTTGTTCACGATCATCATGGGGAACGCCTTTGCTGCATTTGCGGTCATTACTGTTGGTATCGGGGTACCATTCGTATTCGCCATCGGCGGAGACCCGATCATCTGCGGAACGCTCGCCCTTACAGCTGGTTACTGCGGAACATTATTAACGCCAATGGCAGCAAACTTCAATATGCTGCCAGCGGCCTTGCTTGAAATGAAAGACAAGAACGGCGTCATCAAAGCGCAAGCGCCAATCGCACTTTCCTTGCTGGCCGTTCACATTCTGCTTATGTACTTCTTAGGATTTTAAGATAGAATAATCAGCAAAAGGAGATCAGACGATGAAAGTATTAATCACAGGATTCGATGCCTTTGGCGGAGAACCCGTCAATCCAGCTGAAGAAGCCGTCAAGAAAGTCAGCGACCGCATCCAAGGCGCTGAAATCATCAAGGTCATCATCCCGACTGTTCAAACAAAATCCGTCCAAGCGATTGAGCGCGCCATCGAAGAGCATAGCCCTGATATTATCATCTCAATCGGGCAGGCAGGCGGACGATTCGACATCACCCCTGAGCGCGTCGCCATCAACATCGATGACTACCGCATCAAGGACAATGAAGGCAACCAGCCAATCGATGCTGTTATAAAAGAAGACGGCCAAGCAGCCTACTTCTCCAATCTCCCTGTAAAGGCGATGGTCAAGCACATGAACGACAACGGTGTCCCAGCAACGCTGTCCAACACAGCCGGCACATTCGTCTGCAACCATGTCATGTACGGAATCCTCTACATGATTGACAAGAAGTATCCGAACATGAAGGGCGGCTTCATCCATATCCCATACATGACCTCCCAAGTGATGGACAAGAAGAATACACCATTCATGTCCCTTGACGAAATCGTCAAAGGATTGGAGCTGGCGATTGAGGCAGCCATCCTGAACGACAAGGACATCGAAGCCATCGGTGGAGAGATCTGCTGATGAAACGCATCAATCTCTTTGTCTACGGATCGCTAAGGGAAGGCTTCTTCAACTACGAGAAATACCTCGAAGGCCGTGTCGCCGAAAAGAAGGCGGCCAAGCTCGCCAACATGAAGCTGTACCACATGCCCTACAAAGGCTACCCAGCCATCATGTTCGGCAAGGACACCGTTACGGGTGAGATCATGGTCCTCCATGAAGATCGCTACGAGGAAACGATGAAAGCCATGGACGAAATGGAAGGCTTCATTAGTGGAGGAAACCCGGAGAATGAATACCATAAAGTCGTTCTTGAGGTCCAAAACCTCGAAACGAACGAAATGGAACCTTGCTTTGTTTACTTCTACAACAAGGAAAAGGACGAACTCTTTGATCGCAGTGCTGTCTACATCCCGCATGGGGATTGGAAGGAGCATATGCTAAGGGAAGAGGAGCAGAGGGAGAACTTTGCTTAAGGACTATTTAATATGAGATTTTGCAGCAGGCATGAACCTTTTTAGGGAAGGGAGTGACTGCTGTTTTTTTGTCCCTCGGTAACATTTTGAGGCTATGTAGAAAATTGTCGGGCTTATCTCCTAAATAAATATAAGAAATGGTAAAATTGAAGGTAGTTATTTATCGAAGGGAGTACCATTTAAATGCCAGTACATAACAAACTAGTACGTGACTTAATACCAAATATAATAGAAGGAACCGGGAAAGCATTCACTACCAGAATCCTGGGTGAAGAAGAATACGTGAAAGAGCTGCGAATCAAAAGCAAGGAGGAACTGCAGGAATATTTGGATGCGAAAGATAATGACAGCGCTATTGAAGAGCTGGCTGATCTTTTAGAAATTATTCATGCATTAAGTAAGGTTCATGGAGCGGATTTCAATAAGGTGGAGGAAGTGCGCAAGCAGAAGGTGGAGAAGCGCGGAGGCTTTGAGGAAAGAGTATTCTTGATTGAGGTACAGGATGACTGAGGTTCAGTTAATTACGCATGACTTGCTTCAACACCTCAAGGAGAACATCAAAGGAGCAAAGTCATGCTATATCCTCACTTCTTTTGTCATGAAGTCAGGTGTCAAACTTCTTGAGCCAATCCTGAAAGAGGCAACAGAGCAGGGAACAGAAATCAAAATATGCACGGGTGATTATTTATACATCACCCAGCCTGAAGCTCTTACCTTACTTCATGACATTCATGAAGATATTGAAATCCGTTTATGGAAGAGTAACGGTGTCTCCTTTCACCCGAAGGCCTATCTGTTGGAATCTGAATCGACAAACACCTTGTATGTTGGTAGCTCCAATATGTCAAACTCAGCATTGACAACAGGGGTGGAATGGAATCTGGAAGTGAAGGATGGAACAGATGAGGATATATTTGAACAAGCCTTGAAGGAGTATTTCTCGTTATTCCATCATGAATCAACTATTCCAGTGAATCCAGTCACCATAGAAAGCTACTCAAAGGAGTACAAGAGTTTCCACAAAAATCACCCTGTTTTACATCGTAAATGGACGAAGCAAGAGGAAATCCAGCTTACCTTATCGGATGAAGAGGAAACAGGTATCTCAGGAAAGATTATTGAAGAGAAAGCCGGATATGACACGATTCAGCCAAGATTTGCGCAGATACCAGCACTAGAAGAGCTGCAAAACAGCAAGGAAGAAGGATACAACAAGGCAATGGTCGTCATGGCGACTGGGCTCGGCAAAACCTACTTGGCCGCCTTCTTTGCAAAATCCTTCAAGCGCGTCTTATTCATTGCCCATTTAGAGGAAATTTTGTATCAGTCAGAGAAATCGTTTAAGCGTGTTTTACCGGATGCGAGTACAGGCATCTATAATGGCAAGGAAAAGAATCCTTCTGCCGATATTATCTTTGCCTCCGTTCAAACATTGAGCAGGAAAACCCATTTGGAGAGATTCTCTCCAGATGCCTTTGATTTGATTATCGTAGATGAATTTCACCACGCTGCTGCCACTTCATATCAAAAGGTATTAGCCTATTTCAATCCCGAATTTTTGTTGGGGATAACGGCCACGCCTGACCGGAACGATTACCGAGATATTTATGCCATTTGCGAGGGAAATGTCGCATACCGAATTGAGTTTATTGAGGCGGTAAACAAGAAATGGCTTGCCCCTTTCTCTTATTACGGGGTGTATGATGAAACGGATTATTCAACCATCAGATGGCTTGGAACGAGATATGATGCAGATGAATTAGCAGAAGCACAATTGAAGACAAGTCTTGCGAAGAAGATTCTCAAAGCATGGGAAGCACGCAAGCAAACGAGGACACTGGTCTTCTGCTCAAGCATCCTGCAAGCAGATTTCCTTTCTAGTTATTTCAATGAGAAGGGATACCGGACCATCAGCCTTCATTCACAATCGTCTCCTAGATTGCGTAAAAAAGCCATCCAACAGCTAAAAAAGGGGCAAATTGATGCCATCATGACCGTCAACCTCTTTAACGAAGGGGTCGACATACCAGAGGCAGACACACTCCTATTTGTAAGACCGACTGAATCCTTGACGGTCTTCACCCAGCAAATCGGCCGTGGTCTCCGCCTGGCAGAAGGGAAGAGTCACTGCGTCATTATCGACTTGATTGCCAATTACCGCAATGCCGATGTAAAGCAATCCTTATTCTACCTGCATGAAAAGCAAAAAGGGAGAAAGCAAACTGTTCCTGTCTTGCCTGATGGGTGTGAAGTGGATTTTGATCTTGCAGCTAAGAATCTCTTGATTGAGATGAGTAAGAAGAAAATGCCGCGTAAAGAGCAGCTTTTGCAAGCGTATCATCAGGTCAAATCCGATTTAGGCAGAAGGCCAACCTATTTGGAAATGCATATGTATGGCTCGGAAGACAGTAGGCTCTTTAAGCAGGAATTTAAATCTTATTTCAGTTTTCTGGAATGGGCGGATGAGTTGTCAAATGTAGAAAGTAATGTCCTGGAGACCTATTCAGACTGGATATATGAAGTTGAGAGGACCGGTATGTCGAAAAGCTATAAGATGGTTCTCTTACTGGCGATGCTTGATAGAGGACCGGAGCATTGGGCAGACCCGATTAAAGCTGAAGAAGCAGCACCATTCTTCCATAAATATCTGACCGAAAAACCATATCGCAAACGAATTGATTTCAGTGATAAGACGACGAAAGCTTTGTGGGAGTATGATGAGCGAAAAATAGCAGCCTTGATTGTACGGATGCCGATGACGAAGTGGAGCGGAAGTTCGAAGGGTCTTTTAACGGTTAATGGACTTGAATTGAGTATGAATTTTGATATCCAAGAGAAAGATAAAAAGAGTCTATATCATATGACCAAAGAGATATGTGAATATAGGTTGCAATTTTATTTTGAGAGAAAAGGTGCATGTAATTAAGGTTTATGTCCTATTTATAGGAAAATTTATATGGGTATATAAATTTATTATTAGGACATATCGATAAAGGTTAAATCTTCAAATTAGATTAGGTTGGTGGTACTTTGTCAAACTATCAAGTTAACAATACAACTATTAATGTGCTATTGAGTTGGATAGATCAAGGTATTGTAGCTATTCCAGAGATTCAGCGCCCATTTGTTTGGAAACCATCAAAAGTAAGGGATTTGTTAGATTCCCTATATAATGATTATCCAGTAGGTTATATTATTACCTGGCAAAATCCTGATGCACGGCTTAAAGATGGGTCTATTTCACATGGTAAAAGAATTTTGATAGATGGACAGCAACGGATTACAGCCCTTATGGCAGCCATTTCAGGTGAAGAAATAGTGACGAAAGAATACAGTAAAAGAAGAATCATTATTTCATTTAACCCAATAGATCAAATCTTTGAGGTCCAAAACCCGGCAATCATAAAAGATAAGAGGTGGATACCTGATATATCAGAAGTATTTAACAATGGTTTTGATACATTCGGTTTCATTAATAGTTTTTGTTCCAAAAACCCAGATATAAGTCATAATAAGTTAAATGAGGTCATACAAAAACTTATCGGTATTAGACATAGTTCAATTGGGGTTATTGAATTATCTTATACTCTTGATATTGAGACTGTTACTGAGATATTTATAAGAATAAATTCAGCGGGTGTTAATCTTAGTCAAGCTGATTTTGCCATGTCAAAAATATCGGTAAATGATCAATACAACGGTCCACTAATACGGAAAACCATTGATTATTTTTGTCATTTAATTAAAAGTCCAATTATTTATGAAAATATAATTAATAATGACAGTGACTATGTTCAATCAACTGATTTTAACAAAATAAAATGGGTTAAAGAATACAACACAAATATTTATGAGCCTAGCTATTCAGATTTATTAAGAGTTGCTTTTACATTTAAGTTCTTGCGAGGGAAATTAGCTAACTTAGTCAGTTTATTATCTGGAAGAGATTTTGATACGAGGGAATATCGAGATGAAATAATTGAGGATTCTTTTGAGAAATTGCATGATGGCGTATTAAAATTTGTAAATGAAACCAATTTCAAAAGGTTCATCATGATATTAAAATCTGCCGGGGTTATTAACCAAAATATTGTTCGTTCTCAGAATGCTTTAAACTTTGCTTATGCATTATTTTTGCTACTACGAGAGAAAAATATAAATGACTCACTAATAAATCAAATTGTACGAAAATGGCTTGTAGCATCTATACTAACGGAACGTTATTCAGGATCACCAGAATCAATGTTTGATTTTGATATAAAACGATTTGCAATGCATGAAAATCCATTGGAATATGTACGTAATGTAGAAGCAGGTGAACTATCAGAAGCATTTTGGGAGAATATCATGATAACTAATTTAAACACATCAGTCTCAAGCAGTCCGTATTTTCATTTGTTTGTAATGTCTCAAATCTATGATAAAGATAATGCCTTCTTATCGAAATCAATTACTGTACAACAGTTAATTGAGGAAAGAGGAGATGTTCACCATGTTTTCCCCAAAAAATATCTACAGTTAAATGGCTATAACAGTAGGGGTATATATAATCAGATTGCAAACTATGCATATACTGAACAAGTGATAAATTTGGCGATTAAAGCAAAGTCGCCCAAAGAATATATGGGTTTGATTATGGAACAAGTGACTGATGGACAACTAAGAATTGGTGAAATCAGTAATTTGAACGACCTAAAGCAAAATTTGAAAATGAACTGTATTCCAGAATCCATATTTGACATGGAATCAGGTGATTTTAGTGCCTTCTTAGAAGAAAGAAGAAAGCTAATCGTTGAAAAAATACGAAATTACTATAATAAATTGTAAATATGATGTTTGACTATATCTCCTTAACCATATGGTAAAAGGAGATTTTTTTGAACTATCATAAAGCACTTTAAATTGCTTTGAAGATTGATAGTTTACTATAATAAACATATGAAACGATATAAACGTTTAAGGAGTGGCTTATGAACACCAAGAAAAAACTAATCGTCAATTCAGATAAAGGCAACCTATTAAATGAATTAATTTCATCTATCCATAACTGTAAACGTTTTTATTTTAGTGTGGCATTCATTAATTTTAGTGGCCTTCAGCTTTTGTTAGAGGCTTTTAAAGAAGCAGAGAGAAGAGGAGTCAAGGGACAAATTATCACTTCAACTTATCTCAATTTTACAGAGACGAAGGCGCTTAAGCGTATAAATGAGTTTGATAATATTCATTTGAGGATTTTTAAGACAGATAAGGATGTGGGCTTTCATACGAAGGCATATATCTTTGAATATGAAGATTTCTATAAGGTGATTATTGGTTCTTCCAATGTAACGCAGAGTGCATTGAAGAGTAATATTGAGTGGAATGTAGAAATGATTATTAAAGAGGATACGTCCTTTATTGAAAGCATATTAAGTGAGTATCAATACTTATGGGAGAGAAGTATTGAGGCAGATGATGAATTTATTGCTCAATATGAGGAGTTTTTAAGTAAGATTACTGGGTATGCCAAGAGACAAATGTTTCTTTACGAAAGCTCCGAATATATTACACCAAATAAAATGCAGAGACGTGCGATAGAGAATTTAGATCGACTTCGTTCATATGGAGAAAAAAAGGCACTTGTTATTGCAGCTACTGGTACGGGGAAGACATATATGTCTGCTTTCGATGTGAAGGCCTTTAAACCTAAAAGATTGCTGTTTATTGTTCATCGAGAAGAAATCTTAAGAAAAGCAAAGGAAACATTTGAAAAATTAATGCCGAATGAGAAGATTTCATTTGGTCTCTTAACAGGTAATACAAAACAAGATAAGGCAGATTACCTATTCTCAACCATTCAAACTCTCTCTAAATGTTATCGAGGTTTTAAGTCGAATGAATTTGATTATATAATCTTTGATGAGGCTCATCATGCGACTAGTCCAAGTTATCAAGCGATTTTTGATTATTTCCAACCACAATTCACACTTGGTATGACAGCAACACCTGAGAGAAGTGATCAGCTGAATGTCTTTGAGTTGTTTGATAATAATATCGCTCTAGAAGTACGTTTGCATGATGCATTGGATGACGAGTTAGTCATTCCATTCCATTATTTTGGTATCACTGATATTGAGGATATTGACTTGAGTGATGTGGATATTGATGATTTTGCTGAGATTGCGAAACGTTTGAAGGTTAATCAACGAGTAGATTATATAATAGAGCAGATGAATTTCTATGGATTTGATGGAACTACAAGGAAGGGGCTTGGGTTTTGCGTAACCATTGATCATGCTAAGTTCATGGCCGACGAATTCACAAAAAGAGGCTATCCTAGTATTTGTCTGACTGGGAGTGATTCAGCAGAGAAGCGCTCTACCTTTATTAATCGATTAGAAAATGATGATGATGAGCTAGAATTCATTTTTACAGTAGATATTTTTAATGAGGGTGTTGACATTCCGTCTGTCAATACAGTTCTTATGTTAAGGCCGACGAATTCACCAATTGTCTTTATCCAGCAGCTTGGACGTGGCCTTCGTAAGCATGAGGATAAAAGCTTCTTAACGGTGTTAGACTTTATTGGAAACCATAATAAAACCTTTTTAATTGCGATTGCTTTAAATGGTAGCCGTTATTATGATAAGGAAAGTTTAAAAGTAGCCATTTCCACAGGTTTTGCAAATATTCCAGGTGCTACCCATATTCAGATGGATAAAATAGCACAAGAACGAATCTTAGCTCAAATTGATCGCGAAAACTTCTATTCTTCCAAATACTTGAGAGAAGAATATTTAGAATTTAAGAAAATGAATGGGGGACATGTACCACTTTATTTAATGGATTATATGAAATATGATGGTGCCCCTGATCCGGTTAAATTCATCGACAAAGAAAAAACATATTTTCAATTTGTTGCAAAAGCTGAGAAGAATCACCATTTGAAGGGCATGCTACTCAACGAGGACTTGGACAGAGCTATGAAAGAATTATCTAGCATGTTACCGCTTAAACGTGTTTATGACTTTGTCATCGCGAAATACTTACTTGATCATGAAGTGATTTCTTTAGATATTGCAAAACAAGAGATATTGAAACATGTAAAAGAAGTGGATGATGATAGTGTGTTGCATGCCTTTGAATGCTGGAATCAGGATTATTATGATGAGGCTAAAAAAGCACGAACAATTAAGCTATTTAATCTGGATAATAATCACCTATCGAAAACACCAACTTATCAAAAGCTATTGGCGAATGAGGAATTCAAGAGGTTTATTGAGGATATTATTCTGTACGGTATATTCCGTTATGAGAAGGAATTTAAAGAAGAATATTATGGAGTACCGCATTTTAAATTATATGAACAATATCAAATGGCGGATGCTGCCCTGCTATCGAATTATCGTAAAATGCATAGCTCTTTTAGAGGTCAGGGGTTATTAGCGCATGGCAATGACTATTTCTTGTTTATAGATCTCCATAAAGAGGCTGATATAAAAGAGAGCATTAACTATCATGATGAATTTATCAATGAAAAGGTATTTCAATGGCAAACACCTAATAGTACTGCTCAAAGTTCGGATAGAGGAAAAAATATTATCTTTAATAAAGAGAGAGGCATTAATCTTCATTTGTTTGTGAGAAAATACAAAGAAATTGATCGTAAAATTCAACCGTATATTTATATTGGGAAAGGTAATACGGTCAAATATGAAGGGGAAAAACCAATTACCGTGGTAATGGAGTTAGAACATGAGGTGCCATCTAATTTATATATTGAATTCACTGAGAAAGTCTAGTAATAGGAAAAGCGGGAGTTAAATGGCTCCCGCTTTTGTTATTTCGTTATTTTTAGCAATTCGTCAATGGTAGGTATATCTGCAGGTGCCCATTCTAATTCTCTTAAATCCTGTAGAGCTACCCACCTAAATTCGGCATGTTCTTTCGCGATTGGTGTACCATTCGTAATTTTTGCTTTATATGTAATCAAATTAATAATAAATGTTGGATATTCGTGTACGATATCTGCTACTAAATCGCCCACTTCAATATCACAGTCTAATTCCTCTTGAATTTCACGTACAAGTGATTGCGTAGGTATTTCTCCTTCTTCAATCTTACCACCTGGAAACTCCCACAAATTAGGGAGACTCATTATGGGTGAACGAAGTGCACATAAGATATCTCCTTGTTCATTCTCTATTACAGCACCAACAACTTTGACATATTTCTTCATCAAAACTCATCCCTTTAACTTAATATAAAGAAATCCTATCACAAAATCATTTAGTTAGAAACCGCAGGAGATAGTATTATTTTTTTCGATACCAATAAGCATAAATCCTATGGGAGCTATTAAGTAAGGATGTAAAGATGCAAAGTATATACAAAGAAATCAAAAGACGGTTTTTAATAAGCTCAAATCCATGCGCCACCCCCTCCCCATCTGCTACACTACCCCATAAGAGAGTTGAGGGGACAATCATGAAGAAGAAAAGTAATATCATATTAATTGCACCCGGTATCCTGCTGCTGATTTTTGCAGGAGCCTTGAAATTGTTAGAAGACAAATGGAATCTAACGCTCTATTTATTTCATATGGATTCGCAAGGAATCATGAGCGTTTCTGTTATGATCAGCGTCGTTTGTTTGGCTGTTTTCCTTAGCATGTTTCTATGGCGTATGAAGGGGAAGGGACAAATTCATGCCCTTCTCTATTGGTTCGTGCAGGTGAGCGGCGGGTTTATTGTGCTGGCGGTCTTGTTTGTTTGCTTATGGGTGGGGTTCATTACGGAGCCGCGCTATTATGTCTATCATTCTCCGAATCAGCAGGATGCGATTGTCATTAAGGAGGAAGCGTTCCTGCTTGCGGGATATGGAAGCATTTATGTGAAGGAGAATGCTTTCTTTATGAAACGGGCTGAGGGTTATTCGACCGATGACGGCTACCGGCCGTTCCAAGCTGATGATTATCAGCTCGAATGGGGAGAGGATGAGGTGACGGTCACCTATGGCTTTGGCAGCATGGGGATACAGAAGGAGATTGTCATTCCATTAAAGCACTAATGGCAGTATAGAAGGAATCGGCTGCCATGAGGGCGAATGAGTACGTCATGAGAAGGGAGTGCAGTTGCTATGGATTCGATTCAGATTCGCAAAATACCACCGGGGTTGAAGATCACGGTTTCTGGGGAGAGGATGGTCTTGCCGCCATCACTGCAGGAGTCGATTGAGGCTTATTGGATCGCTCTTGAAGAAAGCGGTCATTCGTTTCATAGAGGAGAGATTTTCTCCATCAAGGGAATGACGGAGACGGTGGAAGAGCTGCACGTCATCTTGGAGAGGACAGATTTCGCTCATTTCATCTATGGGAAGCATTGCGGCCTGCCTGAGCCGTATCAATGCCGGATTGTGGCGGCAAATGGACTGATTGTCACGGCAGACAGCTTTTATGTGCTGGGGCAGATGAGTGAGAATACTGCCAACCCAGGCTATATTCAGTTCGTTGCGGGCGGAATTGACTCTGCGGATGTGAAGAGAAATGAGGTTGACATGCTTGGCAGCCTGATGAGGGAGGCGAAGGAGGAAACCGGGATTAAGATTGATGACCGTAGTCTCGTGTCATCCGTGGAACCGCGCTATCTCGTTGATTGGGGGCATATTGCCCTTATTTATCTGGTGCAGCTGACGCTCAGTGCCGGGGAGCTTCAAGCACGGTATCATGAGTTTGAGCAGTCCTTGCGTGACCGGGGAATGAGGCCGGAGTTTGCTTCATTGGTCTATTTGCCGGCAAATGAGAGGGCTGTCGATGATTTCTTTACAGAGGATACTCGTCCGAAATGGCCGTTTCTACGCGAGGTGCTCGAGAGCGAGCTGAACGGGCTGTAGGCTGTAATAGGAAAGGGAGGGGAAGGCATGGATTATTTTATCGGGATTGTTCCGCCGGATGGATACAAGGGGCGGATTGAGCAGCTTCAGAGCAGATGGATGGATAAGTCAGGCGTGGAGCCTCATATTACCTTAAAGGCACAGGGCGGGCTTACGCACGATTTAGCCTGGCTTGAACGGGTTCGGGAGGTATGTAAGAGGGTTAAGCCTTTCCGTGTGGTGATAGGAGAACCAGCGTATTTCGGGGAATCGATTCTGTATTTAAGCGCACAATCAGTAGAGCTGATGGAGCTGCACCGGAGAATCGTGCAGGCAGTCTCACCCTCGCCAGAGCTGATTAAGCGTTATTTTGAGCTGGATGATTTCGTTCCTCACATGACGCTTGGGAAGGAGCGGTACGACAATGAAATCTCAAGCGGTATGTCGAAACATGACTTACGAGAGATGGAGCGGCTGGCCAAGATAAGCTTAACCCCATATCCTTCTTTTGAGGTGACATTTATCCGAGTCTATGTTCTTAATCACATGATTAGCCGATACGAAATACATGAAGAGATAGAATTATTGGGCTGATGATTTTTTGTTGAGATTATTAGAATGAGAAATATAGAGGTAGCAAATCTCCCTCACTTCCTTACGACTTCCGTATTGCCTACTTGATTACACGTAGATTACTTTGAATTAGGTGGTGTTTGATCCTCGGTTGAGCTGAGACATTCATCTTTTTGCTACTATAGCGGAAATGTCAATTATTCGATATTCAAAAAAATAGTGATATAATATACTAGGGTAATATTGGATTTGATGGATATGTGTGTTAATCATAATTAATCCATATCACATTCTTGATATGATCCGAGGAGTGACGGGCACCTATCTCCTAAAATCACGATGAAGGGAATGGAATACCTGGAGGAAAACAGTATGATGCAGAAAGCCAGTAGGCTTTTGTGTGGAATCAAGGAAATCGTACCGGGTATATAAGGAGGGATAGTATGAAGAAAAAAGGTTTGCTGTTCGGGATTGCGGCGATTTTGTACTTTCCAATCGGCGTGATAATGGCATTGACGAAGAAATATAAGTAATCAGAGCGCCAACCTGTTCAAAGCGGGTGGGCGCTCTATTTTTATAGAGTGATTGTGTGGATATGAAGGAACGAATTAAGAGTGTCATAGAGTCAAAAGGTCCCAGCTACGAGAGGTGTTTTCATTTCTCTGATCTATTTAGGTGAGCCTACTTTAATTTAAGTATTTGATTGAATCTTTATGGTATTTTTCACTACTTTTCTATTGGAGAATCGCCCTTTTCCCAATTTGTAGGTCCTTCATCAAGTGGTATAAATTTATTCCAATATTCTCCTGATTGCTTGTCAAAAATAATGATATTATTGTCATTAGCAGGAACCAGATCATACCTGTATTCACCGCTAACACCCGCTTCATTTGATTTATCTTCGGATATGACCATTTGAAAAATACCTAAAATAGTGAAACCTATTATTATTGCTAAACCGATAATAATTGATGAACTATTTTTCATTTTAAGCCTCCTATTTTCAATATACTATCATTATATATTGTTGATTCCAAATTAATCCAACTAATTTTAAAATATAGTGTTTACGAAAATATCCTTTTCATAAATCAAGCTTATCTTTGAAGTAATTTTCCCTGTGTTTCAAACTCGGTTATAGGTTTATTTAAATTCATCAAATCATGTCAGCTTAAAAACCATTATTGGAATCATTTTGGCTCTCCGACCGATACCAGCGAGGAGTTTTTAGTTATTTGTCTCGTTGAGCAGTTCCAGAGCAGACGGATGGAAAAATCAGGCGTGGAGCCACATATCACCTTACCTTAAAGACAAAGGGCGGGCTCTCACACGATTTAGCCTGGCTTGAACGGGTTCGCGAGGTATGTAAGTGGGTTAAGCCTTTCCGTGTGGTGATGGGTAACCGGCATATTTCGGGGAATCGATCGATTCTGTATGTAAGCGGACAATCTGCAGGCAGTCTCGCTCTCGCCGGAGCTGGTTACGCGTAATTTTGAATTGGGTGATTTTGTTCCCCATCGGACTCTTGGAAAGGAGAGGTACGGCAGGGAGATTTCAAGAGGAATGTCGAAACATGACTTATGGGAGATGGAGCGGGAGGCAAAAGTGCACTTGAGCCCGTATCCAGTGCTTGATATAGGGTTTATTCGGGTGTATAGGCTTAATGACAAATTTGTTAGATATGAAAGGGATGAGGATATCCTGTTAGTAGGTCCAAAAGGAGGGGTGAGCTGAAAACCTAATAATATCAAGGGTTTACGTCTCTTTTTTTGCAGGTTTGATTGACTGGTAGTCTTTTAAAATGACAAAAATCTTCTATCTTTTGCGAAAAGTGGCGAAAAGTTTCCTTTGATTTGGAAGCGATTTCACATTATACTTAAAGAGTATTATTTTTTGTTCTTTTGTATTAGATTCACATGATCTAAAGCGCCTGAGCAGGAATAGTAACACTTTATGTGCTATGGCACTAGGAGGAAAGAAAGATATGGAACAAGGTAAAGTAAAATGGTTTAATGCAGAAAAAGGTTTTGGATTCATCGAGCGCGAAGCAGGTTCTGACGTATTCGTGCACTATTCTGCGATTCAAGGCGAGGGCTTCAAGACTTTAGAAGAAGGCCAGTCTGTTAGCTTCGCGGTAGAAGAAGGACAACGTGGTCCTCAAGCTGCGAATGTAGAAAAACTATAAGAAACCATGAAAAAACCAGATTCTCAAACAGGGAATCTGGTTTTGTTCGTTTCTTAAGGGTTCTGGCGGATCAGCTCTTCAATCCGTTTGGCGATTCGTTCGGCTGTTGTCTCGAGGCTGAGGGCTAGTTCTTCATAGAGGATAGGGGATACCTTCATAAGCGTCTGGGCATCCTGGCTTGGCAGCTTCTTGTCGATCGCGGCAAGCTCGTATTTCCTGCGGATGATCGTATTGACCATTTGGGCGATCTCAAAATGATCACTTGAGTCCAGTGCATCCTGGTATTTATGGTTCCGGAATGTCGGACGCTCATTCCACTCGCTTGCAGGCTGCGTGAAGACCTGAAGAATCTCCTCAGCTGTCTTAGCCGTAATGATCGGCGATAGCTTTGAATTCTCACATTCTACTGGATGGTATAATTGCAGTGACTCATTCTGGTAGGAGCGCAAGGTGTAGTAAGGCGCCTTTGGCCCCATGAAGCTCTGCTCCTGAATATCTTCGATGATGCATACGCCGTGTATTCCGTAAAAGACCTTCTCCCCAATCGAATACATATAAATATTGCCTCCCTGTTGGTTACCTTCTTTCCAAGTAACCGTATATTAATAAAATAATAGATGAATAGCCGTCTTTTCTGTTCGGCAGTCCATTGCCGTTCCTTTGTCAATCCCTTAACATCTTGGCAATCGTATTTGCAACGATTCGCAGCGGCTCAGCCGATTTCTGGGCAAGGCAAAGCATCATGCCGCCCTCAATGATGGCACTTAAGCTCACAGCGGTTGTCTGTGCTGCTGTTTCTGTGAATCCTTCAGCCATTAATTTCTGTGAATAGATGACCTGCAGGTTCTCATACAATTGGGCGCATGCCGCACGAACCGGGTCGCTTAAACTAGCCATCTCGCTGACCATGCTGCTGACGGTGAAGCCGGTGATCGCGCCTGTCTCCTCATACTGGGCGATCAGCATGTCAATCATGGCCGTAACGGCTACAAGCGCACTCGTGTGCTGAGCGAAGATGTCCTCAATTTGGCTGGTGATTGATTCGTTCAATGAATGGAGGCATGCAATGAGCAGCTCCTCCTTGCCGTTCGGGAAATGGTGGTATAGTGAGCCTTTCGTGATGCTGCATTCTCGGAGGAGTTCGTTTAATCCCACTCCTTTATAGCCCTTTTGCTGAAAAAGGACCGTCGCAGTTTCAATGATTCGTGATTTTGTTTCCAACTAATAGGCACCTCCCATACCAACCGGTCTGTCTTTATTATATCAAAAATAATCCAGTACCCCCAAATGATTGAATTGTGTGGTAAATAATCCCTTTTTGTGTGATAAGATAATTAGGTAGGTTGAACAGGAAAGGGAGGCGTGTAATGGATAAGCTATCATTTGAATTGAAACGGATTAATAATACTTTGCTGATCATCATGGTCGTCATTTTGTTCGGGAGCTGCGGGAGGATGGATGAGATCGTGGTACCGGATGAACCGATAGAGGTAATCAGTGAAACGGGGACGGAGGAAATGGTGGATCTTGGTGATGGTTATTTTGGTATTTATACCGGTTACGAATTAAAAATCTATTATTATGATACAGAGAAAAATGAACTCATCTTAAAGAAAACGAAATATCTATCCGAAGATGAGGAGGAAGAATAATCGTGAATCGCAATTCATTTTAGGAATTAAATTATAGTGAGATGATTTTTCTTCCGTATCTTATATCACGATTAGCAACAGAGAGATATTGATTATGGCACTGAATATAGAATTCTTAGCTGGCTTTATGATAGGAACGGTGTTTGGTGCGGTTTGGCTATCGCCTTTACGAGCATAACACCGGTGACTTGAGCCGTCTAGTGGACGAATATGAAGAATGCTAGGATGATATTCCGGAAGCTGAACCAATGATGGAGGAAATGGTAGCCCAAAATGAACGATTGGCTGAGCTGGTTGCCGAACATGAAGGGGAATGAACAAGCCTTTAAGCTTATGGTTGCAATTGACCTTAAGCTTTTTACATATCGTGAAGGGGATAAGCCATGTTAGATGACAGGCTTTTTGGTCATTGCTTTATATTTCGGTCAGGCTCTATAATAATGTGGGATTACGATTGAAAGGAGGAGTACCAATTGAGTGAAAAGCCGGCCATACTTCATTCCATCCCAGGAAGAATACAATTATTCATCCCTTTGTTGACAAAGGTCAATGACCCGGCGGCGATTGAAGCGATGCTCCGTTCTATGATCGGGATTAAGTTCGTAAAGCTGGAACCAACGGCGCATACGATGCTGATCCATTACGACCGAGAGGAAATCAGGGAAAAGGATGTTCTTCGTTATGTCTCTCTCTTCTGTGAATGCTTGGAGGAAGTGGGAGAAAAGGTGAAGGATAAGCAACAGACGAATGCTATCAAAGGCCTCATGGCATCTTGGGTTAGTCTTGAGAGAAATGCAGAAACCATTCTTGCAGATAAAGTAGTTGCAGGGGATTTCCTTCATAAGCTCTCCTCGACACTCGGGCTATTCAAGAAACATACATAAATATGGTTTGGACTATTTGTATGAACAAATAATAAGAATGCATTCCAACACCAGGGATTTGTATTCAGCTTTTAAGAATAACGAACAGCAGATTTGAAGGTTGCTTGTCTTAGCGAAAATTCTCCTAGAGCAACATCAAATAAGCGTGAGTGGTTTTACGTCTTTATCTTATTTCTTATCATGCAGCAGGCTCATCTTGAATGAATAGTCATGTTATTGACATGAAAGAGTATGAAACGATGTTTTCATGCTCTTTTTTGTATGTAATGGCAGCAATCGGGAGAACATCCAAATTAATAATATATTTACAGAAAAATTTATACAAAAATAATAATTACCAATGTTATTTATAGTGAAAATTTTTAGAAAAATCTTTATAATAAGGTCGAAGGCTAAAATATTATTTTTAAATATTATTTAATTATATTTATTTTAAAATATTTTAGCCAATATGACAAAAAAGAGGCGATGCCTATAAAGAAAAAAAGGAGTGTTAGGCAGTACAGCAGTAAAAAAACTTCATAAGGGTGTGTGAACAATGAAGACGTCAAGGACGAAGACCTACAAGAAGAGCTGGCAGAAGAGGGCATTCTCCATTCTGACACTTGTCTTTCTTCTTGTACAAACTGTTCTATCTCCTGTCGCACAGTATGTCAGCGCAGAAAACACGAATGTTGCATTGAGCTTTAATCAAACAGAAGCTCTAGAAGGCGACACGCTGACAGCTACACTGTCTGATATAGGAGAAGACTCTGGTAAGCTTACATTCACCGTTGACGGCGGATTAAGCATTAAGGGCATTGCGGATGGTCAAGGGAATATTGACATCGCAGCCCAGCAAGACAAAACCTTGAGTTTTACATGGAAGGAAGGCAGCAACAAGACAATTAAGGTCAATGTCGCTGCAAACGAAAAAGGGAGCAGTACAGCGACCTTAACTTCTGAGAATGGAGGTACTTCATCTGTTGCGATTCAGGTCACAGCCCAAGAAGAAGTAGTGTCTGAAGAAGCAACAGAGCCTGAAGAAGAGGTAGCAGCAGCTTCGGAAGAAAGTACAGAGAAAGAAACTGAAGAACAAACTACTGAATCTGAAGACCAACCAGATTCCGAGAAAGCTGCTGATGAGACAGCCGCTTCTAATGAAGAGACAGTAGATGAATCATCTTCTGAGGCAGTGGCTCAATCAGATGACAGCTCAAGCGAAAGAGCAAATGCATCCGCTAAAGCCGGCCCTGGTGGTATGGAGCCTGACGAAAAATACTACGACGAAACACAGGCTTTTGGTTACGATAGTATGACCAATGGTGGTACTGTGACTGGAGCAACTGTGTCTGTCAATGGAACGACACTGAAAGAGGGTGTTGCTTCATCCACAACAGGAGCAGCTGTGGAAAATGGTATTCTTATCACATTCACTCCAGGCTATTATTTGGACAGCTATAAGGTAGTCTGTGGTGATAAGTATAGCTGCCGGACAGATGCTTCCGGTAATGCTATTTCTAAGGCAGAAGTTATGGAAGGTGCAACAGTTGCCTCTATCATGCTAGATAGTGATGACGGCATCACCAAGACTGCTTTTGGACACTCCAGCAAAAAAGAACCTTATTGGCTGTTGTTGAATGTTAAACAGGACAACACCAAGTATAAGGTTACTTACAATTGGGGCGATTTAGAAGGTGAGATTAATACTGATGTCCCTGCAGAGAAGAGCTATTTAGTCAGCTCTGTGGTTACAGTCGAAGCTGCCGCTGAGGCTGCACTTGCAGAGGCTGAGGCTCTGGGATACACCTTTGCTGGATGGAAATATACTTATGAGGGTTACGATGGCGTTACCACTATGCAGCCAAATCAGACATTCTCTATGCCAAATAAAAACGTCACAATGACAGCCATCTGGGAAAAGATTCCGGTTGGTAGTGTGGTCGTAGAGAAAGTGGACGGCCAGGACAGCTCCATCAAGCTGGAAGGAGTCAAGTTCACCTTGACGAAGAAGGATGACAAAGACTTCGAGCCAGTGACGAAGGAAACAAATGCCGAAGGAACAATCACTTTCGATGGATTGGAATATGGCACTTACATCCTGACAGAGGTTGAGGCACCAGCGGGGTACGTGAAAGCGGCAGCTCGTGAAGTGGTCGTAGACCAAAACAAAGAAGCAATCTCAGTTCAGGTGAAAAACACGCCAGTGGGAAGTGTGGTCGTAGAGAAAGTGGACGGCCAGGACAGCTCCATCAAGCTGGAAGGAGTCAAGTTCACCTTGACGAAGAAGGATGACAAAGACTTCGAGCCAGTGACGAAGGAAACAAATGCCGAAGGAACAATCACTTTCGATGGATTGGAATATGGCACTTACATCCTGACAGAGGTTGAGGCACCAGCGGGGTACGTGAAAGCGGCAGCTCGTGAAGTGGTCGTAGACCAAAACAAAGAAGCGATCTCAGTTCAGGTGAAAAACACACCAGTGGGAAGCGTGGAAGTGACCAAAGTGGATGCCGTAGATGGCACAACCTTGGCGGGAGTCGAATTCAAGTTGACCAAAGAGGGAGACAAAGAATTCACCCAAACACAAACGACTGATGAAAAGGGTACAGCCACATTCAAAGAATTGGAATATGGCACATACACATTGGAAGAAGTCAAAGCGCCAAATGGTTATGTGTTGACAGACGGTTCTAAACAAACCATTAAGATCACGAAAGCGGGTCAAGTGGAAAAAGTGGAAGTAACCAACACTCCAGTCGGCAGTGTGGAAGTGACCAAAGTGGATGCCGTAGATGGCACAACCTTGGCGGGAGTCGAATTCAAGTTGACCAAAGAAGGAGACAAAGAATTCACCCAAACACAAACGACTGATGAAAAGGGTACAGCCACATTCAAGGAATTGGAATATGGCACATACACATTGGAAGAAGTCAAAGCGCCAAATGGTTATGTGTTGACAGACGGTTCTAAACAAACCATTAAGATCACGAAAGCGGGTCAAGTGGAAAAAGTGGAAGTAACCAATACTCCAGTCGGCAGCGTGGAAGTGGCCAAAGTGGATGCCGTAGATGGCACAACCTTGGCGGGAGTCGAATTCAAGTTGACCAAAGAAGGAGACAAAGAATTCACCCAAACACAAACGACTGATGAAAAGGGTACAGCCACATTCAAGGAATTGGAATATGGCACATACACATTGGAAGAAGTCAAAGCGCCAAATGGTTATGTGTTGACAGACGGTTCTAAACAAACCATTAAGATCACGAAAGCGGGTCAAGTGGAAAAAGTGGAAGTAACCAACACTCCAGTCGGCAGTGTGGAAGTGACCAAAGTGGATGCCGTAGATGGCACAACCTTGGCGGGAGTCGAATTCAAGTTGACCAAAGAAGGAGACAAAGAATTCACCCAAACACAAACGACTGATGAAAAGGGTACAGCCACATTCAAGGAATTGGAATATGGCACATACACATTGGAAGAAGTCAAAGCGCCAAATGGTTATGTGTTGACAGACGGTTCTAAACAAACCATTAAGATCACGAAAGCGGGTCAAGTGGAAAAAGTGGAAGTAACCAATACTCCAGTCGGCAGCGTGGAAGTGGCCAAAGTGGATGCCGTAGATGGCACAACCTTGGCGGGAGTCGAATTCAAGTTGACCAAAGAAGGAGACAAAGAATTCACCCAAACACAAACGACTGATGAAAAGGGTACAGCCACATTCAAGGAATTGGAATATGGCACATACACATTGGAAGAAGTCAAAGCGCCAAATGGTTATGTGTTGACAGACGGTTCTAAACAAACCATTAAGATCACGAAAGCGGGTCAAGTGGAAAAAGTGGAAGTAACCAATACTCCAGTCGGCAGCGTGGAAGTGGCCAAAGTGGATGCCGTAGATGGCACAACCTTGGCGGGAGTCGAATTCAAGTTGACCAAAGAAGGAGACAAAGAATTCAATCAAACACAAACGACTGATAAAAATGGTACAGCCACATTCAAGGAATTGGAATATGGCACATACACATTGGAAGAAGTCAAAGCGCCAAATGGTTATGTGTTGACAGACGGTTCTAAACAAACTGTTAAGATCACGAAAGCCGGTCAAGTGGAAAAAGTGGAAGTAACCAACACTCCAGTTGGCAGCGTGGAAGTGGCCAAAGTAGATGCCGTAGATGGCACAACCTTGGCAGGAGTCGAATTCAAGTTGACCAAAGAGGGAGACAAAGAATTCAATCAAACACAAACGACTGATAAAAATGGTACAGCCACATTCAAGGAATTGGAATATGGCACATACACATTGGAAGAAGTCAAAGCGCCAAGTGGTTATGTGTTGACCAAAGATTCTAAACAAACCATTGAAATCACCAAAGCCGGTCAAGTGGAAAAAGTGGAAGTAACCAACACTCCAGTTGGCAGCGTGGAAGTGGCCAAAGTAGATGCCGTAGATGGCACAACCTTGGCAGGAGTCGAATTCAAGTTGACCAAAGAGGGAGACAAAGAATTCAATCAAACACAAACGACTGATAAAAATGGTACAGCCACATTCAAGGAATTGGAATATGGCACATACACATTGGAAGAAGTCAAAGCGCCAAATGGTTATGTGTTGACCAAAGATTCTAAACAAACCATTGAAATCACCAAAGCCGGTCAAGTGGAAAAAGTGGAAGTAACCAACACTCCAGTTGGCAGCGTGGAAGTCTTGAAAGTGGATTCCGAAGATCATTCTACAGTATTAGAAGGTGCAGAATTTACTCTCACTGACAAAGATGGTAAAGTCCAAACAGTAAAAACTGATAAGAATGGTTTAGCGAAATTTGATGAACTACAATATGGAGAATACACTTTAGTTGAAAGTAAAGCTCCAACTGGCTACCTTCTTTCAGAAAAGAATGAATGGACAATTAAGATTGATAGTAAAGAAAAACCTGTAGAAGTAACGATCGAAAACACAAAAGAAAATCCTAGCCTAACAGTCGAAAAAACCACTGATAAAACAAACTATGAACAAGGTGAAACCGTCAATTACACTATCAAGGTAACGAACGATGGTAACATTGATTTGAACGGATTGACCCTTGAAGATGTCTTCTCTAAAGACGGAGACTCTACAATCGATCAATTATCAGTGGAAGGCTATGAAGGCGCATTTGATTTAGCTGCTGGACAAACGGAGACATTCCATGCATCCTATGTGATTCCGGAATCTGATCTCGCTGACACAGTTTATACAAATGCCGTCACAGTGAAAAATGATGATGTTACCGAAAAAGATGAAGTAACCATCGTCGTTGATCCGACTTATGGATTTGAAATCAACAAAACAGCCGACAAAGATGAAGTAAAAGTGGGCGAAAGCATCACTTACACCATCGATGTCACCAACACAGGCAATAAAGCGTTGACAGACATTAATGTAGTCGACGAAATGGTCGGCCTTGACGAAGTCATCAGCAAGCTTGAGGTTGGAAAAACCGAAACATTCACTGTTACTCACAAAGCAACTGCGGAGGATATCGGTGAATTAACAAACGTTGCAGTAGCGAAGGTAACCATGGATGGCGAGGAAATCGTCCATGAAGCTAAAGCAACTGTAACGGTTCATGAAGTGAAAGCAGCAGCGGTGGATAAAGAAGAACCTACTGTTGCGAAAAAAATCGTGGCGGCGGTAACGGATTTCGTTAATCCGAAAACAGGCCAAGATGTCGTCAACATCTTCTTGGCATTAGCCGTGTTTATGCTTGCCGGTTTCGGTTTATATTACACTAGAAAAAAACATAAACATGAATGAAACTGGTAAGTGAGAAAGGATGGCGCTGAGTGTTCAGCCGCCATCCTTTCTTTTTTCCTTATCAACAAAAAAGAGCGGAGATAACTCCGCCTGATGATTTAATCTGATTATTGTATGTGTATAAGGGATGTTAATTGAGTGTCCTGCAGTTATTCAATTCTTTCTTGAAGGATGCAAATAGCTCTTCATCCCCGAGTGAGAGGGCTAGGTTCATCAAATCTAGATAATCGTCAGATGTTAAGTCTGTTTCATCCATTGCGTGCAATGCAGTAAAATGAAATTTTCTTGTTCGTAGATTGTAGTAAGGCTTCTCGAAATATACAGTTGCAATCTCTTTGCCAGCATCGACCTTGGCAACTGTGCCCTCTACCATTTCGTTTTCTTCTTTAACATAGACTCGGTCACCAACTTTGAATGTTTTCATGATTCTCAACATCCTTTATGTCGAATTTGGTCGAACTTTATATATATATCTTTACCCTTTTTTTAGCAAAACTAATCTTTCAATTATCAATCTTGTACAGATAAGAAATTGCTCCTATTTCATCCTTTCATCCCTATCTTATCAGCTTTCATTTGATAATTTGGAAAATAAAGGGGGTGTGTTGGGTCGAATGTGTGGGATGGAGATAGGATGAAGAGATTAAGATTAATAGGTTCTTTAATCGTTATATTCTGAATGATTCTGCTGTTTGGCTGTTCATGAGGCAGAAGAATCCGGCAAGAAAGCAGAGCAAGCGAGCAATGAGTCGATAGAGAAGAAGGCTGCTGTTCTGGACGCTCCTGCTTATCATGTGTTTGATATTGACAGCCAGTCTAGAAAGAATCCGCTGAATAAAATTCGTTCAGAAAATGAGATAAAGGCAAAATTCTATGAAGAACTGAAGAAGCTTCCCAAACGGATGGCGGGAAAAGAGGTTTATAATCGGGTAATTCCGTTGATGATCAATGATTCAACATAGGAAAAACAGGAAAGTAACCGGGAACAGAGAGTTCATGAGCAGATTATCGAAGAAAAAGGAAAAGTAGCAAACGAAAAGAGAAGCTGGGTGGCACATCTAACCCGGTTTCTCTTAAAAATTACAAAAATTAGAAAACTGTAGATTTTCTGTACATTGATTTTCAAAAATTTGAGGCGTACCATTCAGTATCAAGTAAAAGCCTAAAAAATTCGGATAAACCTATTGTGTTTTCAATATACTAATCAGGACGGGGAGTGTTGATGATGGGATCGAAAGTACAATACGCAGTCATCGGGCTGGGGCGATTCGGTGGAGCGGTAACGAGAGAATTGTTCATGATGGGACATGAAGTCTTGGCTATTGATATAAATGAAGATCTGGTTCGAGAATATTCTTCATGCGCCACGCATGCCATGATTGCCAACACAACAGATGAAGCGACGATGAAGGCGCTTGGGATCAAGAACTTCAATTATGTCATTGTTGCAATCGGTGATGATATTCAGGCTAGCATTCTGACGACGTTGATCTTGAAGGAGATAGGTGTGGAGAATGTATGGGTGAAAGCCCAGAATGAGTATCATCACAAGGTGCTTGAGAAAATTGGGGCAGACCGCATCATTCATCCGGAGAAGGATATGGGTGTGCGCATTGCCCAACATCTTATCTCCCAGCATATTATTGACTATATTGCTCTATCAGAAGAGCATAGCATGATGGAGATTATGGCGACCGACAAGCTTGCTGGGAAAACCCTTGTTGAGGTCAATATTCGTCAGCGATACAGATGCACGGTTGTGGCCATTTGGCGGAATTCCGACTTAATTATGACACCGCTTCCTGATGAAGTGATTCAAAAGGGGGATGTCTTGATGATGATTGGCAAGAAATCAGCTCTCACTAAATTTAGTGAAATAGAACTATAGCTTGGGGGAATATCCATGAATCACAGCAAGTGGGAAACCATCCAACTCACACCTCCTCAAGTTCTGGCGCTTGGGTTTGCGCTCGTCATTCTTTTGGGAACAGTGCTCTTAAAGCTGCCGATTTCAACGAAGGTGGAAATCTCTTGGATGGACGCCTTCTTTACGGCCGCATCCGCCACAACGGTGACCGGCTTAAGTGTGATTAATATAGGGACAACACTTTCTGTATTTGGGGAATGTGTCATGATTGTGATGATGCAGATTGGAGGACTTGGCTTGATGACATTTGCCATCTTTGTCCTGATCCTTCTCGGTAAGAAAATCGGGCTTAAAGAAAGGCTCATTGTGCAAGAGTCATTTAACCAAACCTCCATTGGGGGAGTCATTCGTTTGGTGAAGATTTTATTTATTTTCACGATAGCCGTTGAACTTGCCGGGACTATCATCCTTTCGCTGAAATGGATACCAGAGTATGGGGTTGTTAGAGGATTGTTCTATAGCTTATTCCATTCCGTCTCAGCCTTCAATAATGCGGGTTTTTCCTTATTTTCCGATAATTTGATGGGTTATTCGCATGATGGCCTTGTTAACTTGGTTATCACGCTGTTGATTATCACGGGAGGACTGGGGTTTACCGTATTGGTTGATCTGGCAAATAAACGAAACTTCAAGAACTTAAAGCTCCATTCCAAAATCATGCTTATCGGGACCTTTGTATTGAATGTGACAGCCATTCTGTTCTTATTCCTCCTTGAATATTCGAATGAGGCAACCATTGGCTCTATGCCGCTTGGAGAGAAGCTGTGGGTGTCGTATTTTCAAGGGATTTCCCCGCGTACGGCTGGTTTCAATACGATTGATATTGGCGGGATGACGGATGGCTCGCTTCTTCTCATCATGCTTCTCATGTTTATTGGGGCAGGCAGTGCTTCTACCGGTTCAGGTATTAAGGTGACAACCTTTATCGTCATTGTCTGGTCCGTGTTTGCCTACATACGTGGACGGAAGGAGCCGGTCATGTTTGAGCGGACAATCCATCAGACGGTTGTTTTTAAGTCATTGGCCGTGACGATGATTGGGCTTTTCTTTGTCTTTTTGACCGCTTTTCTGCTGACCGTCACAGAGGATGCCCCGATGTCGATGATTCTTTTTGAGTCCTTCTCGGCCTTTGGGACAGTGGGGCTTTCCATGGGACTGACGCCTGACTTATCAAATGCCGGCAGGCTCTTTATCATTATTCTCATGTTTATTGGACGGATTGGTCCGCTCACATTGGCTTTCTCCTTCGCCAGAACAAGGACAGCAAAAATCCGCTATCCGGAGGAAGATATTTTTATCGGATAATCTGACAGTCAAAGCAATTTGCTTGGCTGTTTTTTTATGCTCGAAATTGATAAGTCCTAATAAAAGGATTAAGAGGAAAATGCAAGGGTAATATACGTATAAACGATAAGGGAGGACTAGATGATGAACAATCAATATAATCAAGAAGAAATTGAAAAACTGAGAGATTTAATTAAAGATATCGATACAGCCATGTTTACAACAAGCACATCGGAAGGGCTGATTTCACGCCCAATGATGACGCAGGAAGTTGAATTCGACGGGGATCTCTGGTTCTTTACAATGAAGGATACCGAAAAATACCGTGAGATTCTGCATGAAAGTGACGTGAATGTTTCCTATGCGGGTAAATCCTATGTCTCTGTCAGCGGTAAAGTAGAAGTAGTAGAGGATATGGATAAGAAACGCGAGCTTTGGAATAAAGCCTATGAGAAGATGCTGGACACCTCCTATGATGACCCAAATGTTGTCTTGCTCAAGGTAAATGTCCGGTCGGCAGAATATTGGGAAACAGGAAGCGTGACGAAGAATGCTGTCAACTTATTCAAGAAAATGACAGGCAACGATGAAACTGACCCAGCAGATATGAATAAAACCATAAAGTTTCAATAAATGAAAAATGGGCCG
Source organism: Gracilibacillus sp. Marseille-QA3620 (assembly GCF_054950035.1). Taxonomy (NCBI): domain Bacteria; kingdom Bacillati; phylum Bacillota; class Bacilli; order Caryophanales; family Bacillaceae; genus Gracilibacillus; species Gracilibacillus sp. Marseille-QA3620. The sequence continues at coordinate 2,735,068 of NZ_CM143102.1, read as the reverse complement.
TGCTCACCTCAGAGCCGGCCTCTTTTTTGCACCAAAAAAATCCCTCCAAGCCCTGGTGGGGAGGAGGGTTCCAAAGAATGGAGAATGCTGCGATGACTGTTACATCATATATATCGACGGTTTTAGTATGCATTTACACTTTTTTTGTGTAAATCAATGGATAAAAAATGTTCCGCCCCATGTGCGGCTGCCCCTAATGCGGCGGAATAGACTGATAGATTGGAAAAAACAATCTGCAAATCAGTTTGGCTGTTCTTCAGGCTTCGTTCCTTTACGTTTGCCAGGATGGATTCTATCAGCAAATCCTTCGCCATTGCGAGCCGATTGCCGATGATGATCTTCTCGGGATTAAAGGTGTTGGCGATATTCGTCATCCCAATTCCGAGAAAGGTTCCGACCTCCTCAAATAGAGGCTTCGTTTGGCGATTGGCGTTACATAACTCAATCAAATCCTCAAGGGAGAGGTCTTCTTGATTTGGATGGATGGCCTCTGCCTTTGTCAGCAGGGCGCGCTCTGAGGCGTATAATTCCCAGCAGCCCTTATTCCCGCATGGACAAGGAAGTCCGTCATATTGAATGGACATATGGCCCATTTCTCCAGATATCCCGTTTGCCCCCTTAAAGAGCTGCCCATTCAAGATAAATCCAGCCCCAATCCCAATTCCGGCACTGACATAGACCATATTGTCGCAATCCTGGCCGGCGCCGAGGATTTTTTCGGCATAAGCGCCTGCGTTAGCCTCGTTCTCAATAATGACGGGAATGGAGAAGGCTGCCTCGATTTCCTTCCTGAGATTCTTGTACTCCCAGCCAAGGTTCGGGGCAAGCAGGATATCTCCCTCATTATCCACAATTCCAGGAATCCCAATCCCGATTCCGACCACTCCATAAGGGCTTTCTGGAACGGATTGATAAAGATCCTTGATCATAGAGATGATTCTTCCGACAGCGGCTTGATAATCCTTGTTGTCTGTTTTCTGTTTCTCCTTACGTATGATATCGCCATTTAACGTAGTTAAGATGCCCAGTATGTAATTGACGCCGACATCGATGCCAATCGTATAGCCGGCCCGGTCATTAAACAGAAGCATGACAGGTCTTCTGCCGCCGCTTGATTCCCCAGGACCTGATTCTACACATAACTTCTCCTCAAGCAATTCGTTCACTAAGGAGGAGATGGTGCCTTTCGTCAACCCGAGTGTTTGGGATAAGTCGGCTCGTGAGATTGGTGCCTTATCACGTATGGCTTGCAGGATGATTTGTTTATTGTTCAGCTTAACGACTTGCTGATTCCACTTCATCATTTCCTCTCCTTCATATACTCGCTACTCTTATTTATACCATAAGTGCAACGATTTGAAAAACTTTGTTTATTCGTTAGACAAACAAAGTTTTCCATGCTACAATTTCCTTGTGAGTTGTAAACGATTACATAGATTTTCAAGGAGGAAGAAATGATGAGCTATTTCTCAAATGTACAGAAGATTCAATATGAAGGGCCAAACAGTCAAAATGATTTTTCATTCCGTTATTATAATCCGAACGAGCAAGTAAATGGTCAGACGATGGAGGACCTGCTTCGTTTCGCTGTGTCTTATTGGCATACATTTACGGCTGAGGGCACCGATCCATTCGGTCAGGCAACAATGAAGAGACCATACAACCATTTAACTGGATTAGATCTTGCGAAAGCACGTGTCGAAGCTTCATTTGAATTCTACGAAAAATTGCAGGCACCATTCTTCTGCTTCCATGATGTCGATATTGCACCGGAAGGAACAACCTTAGCTGAAACGAATAAGAATCTTGATGTGATTGTTGCTATGATCAAGGATTATATGAAGACGAGCAAAACAAAGCTTCTTTGGAACACGGCGAATATGTTCTCTCATCCTCGCTGGGTGCATGGTGCAGGTACAGCCCCGAATGCAGATGTGTTTGCTTATGCAGCAGCTAAGGTGAAGAAGGGTCTTGAAGTCGGTAAAGAGCTTGGTGCGCAGAACTATGTGTTCTGGGGCGGTCGTGAAGGATATGAGACTTTATTAAATACAAATATGAAGCTCGAACTCGATAATCTGGCACGCTTGTTCCATATGGCGGTTGATTACGCGAAAGAAATCGGCTTTGATGCCCAGTTCTTGATTGAGCCGAAACCGAAGGAGCCGACAAAGCACCAATATGATTATGATGTGGCGACAGCTCTATCATTCTTGCAGGCTTATGATTTAGCTGATTCCTTTAAGTTTAATATAGAAGCAAACCATGCAACCTTGGCTGGCCATACATTCGAGCATGAATTACGCGTTGCACGCATTCATGGCATGCTAGGTTCTGTGGATGCAAACCAAGGAGATCCGCTTCTTGGCTGGGATACGGACGAATTCCCAACAGACTTGTACTCTACGACATTAGCGATGTATGAAATTATTAAGAACGGCGGACTTGGCAGAGGCGGTCTGAACTTTGATGCGAAGGTAAGAAGGGGCTCCTTTGATCCGGAAGATTTATTCCACGCCCATATTGCCGGTATGGACAGCTTCGCAATTGGAGCAAAGGTTGCTCAGAAACTAATTGATGACAAGGTTCTTGAGAATTTCATTGATAACCGTTACAGCAGCTTCAAAGATGGAATCGGCCTTGAAATCATTGAAGGAAAAGCTGATTTGAAATCATTGGAGCAGTATGCACTCGGTCTTGGCGAAATCAAAAATCAATCCGGCAGACAGGAACAACTAAGAGCCATCGTTAATTCTTACTTACTTGATATTCTTCGCTAATGGACAAGGCAGGAGGGAGCCGGACAATGAAGTATGTAATTGGAATCGATCTTGGAACGAGCTCGGTCAAGGCCTTGCTTGTCAATGAACTTGGAGAGGTTTCTTTAGAGGTATCAAAGCCTTATCCTCTTTATCATCCAAAGCCGGGATATAGCGAGCAATCGCCGGAGGATTGGGTAAAGCAGACGAAAGAGGCACTGGCTGAGCTTATCAAGCGTTTTGACGGCGAGCCTGGCGATATAGCCGGAATCAGCTTTTCCGGGCAGATGCACGGACTTGTTCTCCTTGATGAGGAGTATGAGGTTCTCCGCCCAGCCATCCTCTGGAATGATACAAGAACGACAAAGCAATGTGAGGAAATCTACAAGACGGCAGGGAAGGAGAGAATTCTCTCCATTACGAAAAACCCTGCTTTGGAGGGATTCACCCTGCCGAAGCTTCTCTGGGTGAAGGAGCATGAACCAGCACTGTTTGAGAAGGCAGCGGTGTTTATGCTGCCAAAGGATTATGTCCGTTTCAAAATGACCGGCACGATTCACAGTGAATATTCCGATGCGGCTGGTACGCTGCTGCTGGATGTGCCGAATAAGAAGTGGAGCAAGGAGATTTGTGAGATCTTCGGGATAAAGGAAAGTCTCTGTCCGCCATTACTGGAATCTCACGGGCTTGCCGGTACATTGACTGCCGCTTTCGCAGCAAGCACTGGGCTCTCACCTGAAACGAAGGTGTTCGCCGGTGGAGCGGATAATGCGTGCGGCGCCATTGGAGCAAATATCCTTGCAAAAGGCGCAACCCTATGCAGCATCGGTACTTCCGGAGTCATTCTCTCCTATGAGGCAGAGAAGGATCTTGATTTCGGCGGAGTCGTCCATTATTTCAATCATGGGAAGGAAGATGCCTTCTATACAATGGGGGTAACTTTATCTGCCGGTCACTCGCTCAGCTGGTTCAAGGAGCAGTTTGCCAAAGAGGAGACGATGGAGCAATTGCTTGAAGGTGTAGGAGACATTCCGCCTGGAGCACATGGACTTCTCTTTGCTCCATACTTAACAGGTGAGCGGACGCCGCATCCGGATGCGATGATTCGTGCAAGCTTCATCGGCCTTGATGCGACACATACGAGAACAGATTTGGCTCGGGCTGTCATGGAGGGAATCACGTTCTCTCTGAATGAATCGATTGAGATTTTCCGGGAGAAGGGAAAAGAAATCGATACCATCGTCTCCATTGGCGGAGGAGCCAAGAATCCCGCATGGCTGCAAATGCAGGCCGATATCTTCCAGGCTAAAGTCGTGACCTTGAGAGGAGAGCAGGGACCTGCGCTTGGAGCGGCTATTCTGGCTGCCTATGGAAGCGGTATCTTTGCCAGCTTAGAGGAATGTGCAAAAGTGTTCACCTCCTATAAGGATGAGTATGTCCCAAATCCTGAAAGGGCGGAACAATACCGCAAGCTATATGCGCTCTATCAGAAGGTTTACCCGCAAACGAGGGAATTGTGTAAGGGGTTAATGGAATTTCGTTAAGGTTCAGGCAGAATAAAGGGGATGGACAATCATGAAGGAAAAACGAAATTTAGGCTATATCATTACGATTACGATGGTTGCCGCGCTCGGCGGATTGCTTTTCGGATATGACACAGCTGTCATATCCGGGGCTGAGCGCTCTTTAGAGGTATATTTCATTGAAAGCCTTGGGCTCAGCTCATTCATCCATGGTGTCACAACGTCCAGCGCCTTGATTGGCTGTATTATCGGAGGAATCATTTCCGGGTATTTTTCCCGTCAATTCGGCCGGAAGAATTCCTTGATCTTTGCGGCAATCCTCTTCACTCTATCAGCGCTGGGTTCAGCTTATCCGGAATTCTTATTCTTCACAAAAGGGGAACCGAGCATTTCGCTTTTGCTGATGTTTAATGCGTACCGGATTATCGGAGGAATCGGCGTCGGTCTTGCTTCAGCAGTCGTACCGATGTACATAGGAGAGATTGCGCCGGCAGATATACGCGGCCGCTTAGTCTCCTTCAACCAATTCGCCATCATCTTTGGGATGCTGGTCGTTTATTTCGTCAATTATTTGATCGCGAGCGGACAAACAGTCGCCTGGATCAATGATATTGGCTGGCGTTATATGTTTGCCTCAGAGGCTGTGCCAGCCATTCTTTTCGGTTTGCTTTTATTCTTTGTTCCGGAGACACCGCGCTATCTCGCTCTTAAGAAGAAGGACAGCCAAGCATTATCTGTTCTGACGAAGATTAATGGAGCGAAGGCAGCTAAAGGCATTCTTGCCGACATTAAAGGAACCCTTGGAACCAATGCTGCTCGGGGGAAATTATTTGCCTATGGCAAGCTGGTCATTATCATCGGAATCCTGCTGTCTGTATTCCAGCAATTTGTCGGAATCAATGTGGCACTTTATTATGCACCAAGAATCTTTGAAAGCATGGGTGCGGCAAAGGATGCCTCTATGCTGCAAACCATCGTCATGGGATTGGTTAATGTTATCTTCACCATCCTCGCTATCATGACGGTGGACAAGTGGGGAAGAAAGCCGCTCTTGATCGTCGGGTCCAGTGGGATGGCGATTGGGATGTTTGGTGTAGCGTCTCTTGCTTATTTTGAAATCATAGGGGTTTCTACCCTTGTGTTCATTATTATCTATACAGCGTCCTTTATGATGTCATGGGGACCAATCTGCTGGGTGCTCATTTCAGAGATCTTCCCGAATAAGATTCGCGGGCAAGCAGTAGCCATTGCGGTAGCGGCCCAATGGGCAGCCAATTATTTCATCTCATCCACGTATCCGATGATGATGGAATACAGCGGAGCGATGACATATGGCTTCTACGGCGTTATGAGTGTTCTTTCTGCCCTTTTCGTCTGGAAATGGGTGCCGGAAACAAAAGGCAAGACACTCGAGGATATGGATGCACTTTGGCGCAGACGCGTCAGCTGACAATTTGGAACTCTTCAAAAGCAATTACTATCCTGCTTTTGGAGAGTTTTCTTTTTTCTCCCTTTCAATCTAACAATTTTAATAGACAAGAGAGAGGTAAGGTGATATTGTGATATAATGTTTTAGCAGATAAAAATTCCTGGTCATCCAGGTGGAGTGATAGGTGAAAAATGGATACAACAAACAAGAAAAATGATGTAGTGAAAGGAAACGAAGGCACAACCAAGGCATTTGACATACAAGCTGCCTTGAGAGAATTGTTTAGCGTGCGAATGATTCAGCGTTTGAAGCTGTGCGGATTCATCGCAGGGAGAATCTGGGTACGTTTGAGCATACCAGGTCTTCTGAAATTATTTATTACACGAATCCATTAAGCCTCCCTGAATCGGACACCCTTCGAGAAAAGCATCTGCTCACGGATGCTTATTTATTTTTTCGCATAAAAGGCGGCGGACAGAATACACTGTCCGCCGCTGTTTATTTATAGGGAATGATGAGCCTTGATCTCATATTGAGTGATTTTCTTCTGTCTTTTGGCATATAGGATATTGCTCGTTGTGTAAATGATAAGGGCAATCCAAATGCTTAGGAAGGATCCCCATTCAAAAGCGGTCAATGTCTCTCCGTAAATGGAAACGGCGACAATCAGCATAAGAGTCGGCGCTAAATATTGCAGGAATCCGAGCATTACATAGCTGATTTGTTTAGCGGCTGAAGAAAAGAGAAGAAGCGGTACGACCGTAACAAGTCCGCCCCCAATCGCTACCGCATTCAAGCCCGACCCGTAGCCCATGAAAGCATGTTCGGCAAAAAAGAGCAAATAAATGAGTGCGAACGGGGAGATGATTAAGGTTTCAATGGTCAATCCTGTCCATGTGCTCACAGAGACCTTCTTCTTGATCAGCCCGTATAAACTGAACGTAATCGCCAGGCTGATAGCCGCCCATGGGACAGCCCCTTGACTGATGGATAAAAGTACTACCCCGATTGCTGCAATGACAACTGCAACCATCTCACCTGAGCGCAGCCGTTCCTTCAACAGCAGCATCGCAAACACAATATTGACGAGCGGATTTATGTAATAGCCAAGACTGGCGGATAAAATATGATTGCCGTTAACCGAAAAAATGAACAGGAACCAGTTGATAGATATGAGCAAAGTGGCCGCTGTCATGGCCAAAAGAGTTCTCGGCTGCCGAGTAATCTGACGGAGCTCGGTCATGACACTTTTCCACCTGCCAAAGATGGCAATCAGTACGACCATGAATACAAAGGACCAAATCATACGATGCGCCAATATCTCCACAGCATCGATCTCCCCGGCAAGCTTCCAATACATCGGCAGGATTCCCCAAATGAAATAGGAGCCTGCACCAATCCATATTCCAATCTTCTTTTCTCTCTCCATAAGCACGCTTCTTTCTGTAGGTTCTCGTATTAAGTTGAACTCATTATACTCCTGTTTCCTGAATTAGGAAACTTTACAGTCTTATGAATGCGCTTGTTTAGTATGAGTCATTTTGCGTATGCTAAAAGCAAAAAATGGAGGACGTACCTTTGAAAAGAATCTGTGGACTTCTTATCTTACTGACGATATTTATGCCGTTGAATGCACAGGCTGCAGAGAAGATTCCCATTCTCGTTTATCATTCCATCGCTGAATATAAAGGGCATGGAGACCAAGAATTATATGTCGCACCGGATGTTTTTGAAAAACAGGTCCTGTATTTGCGTGAGCATGGATTTACCCCGCTTACCTTCGAGGATTGGGGGAAATTGGATAAAGTCGAGAAGCCAATCTTCCTCACCTTTGATGATGGATACAAAAATAATCTGCAGGCATTTGCTGTTTTTCAAAAGCTGCAAACAAACGATTTTCTGCCAAAAGGGACCTTCTTTGTTATATCGGATTTTATCGGACGCAAGAACCGGTTATCGGAAAACGACTTGAAAAGGCTCGCTTCCTCTAATCTCATTTCAGTTCAATCCCACACAGCGACCCATCCAGATTTGACGAAGACAGAGAATCTGGAGGATGAATTAAAGGGCTCGAAGGAAACCATTGAGCAAATTACGAGCAAGCCGGTGGTTGCTCTTTCTTATCCGTTTGGCAGTTTTAATGAGCGAGTGATTCGTGAGACAAGGAAAGTGTATGAGTTCGGCCTGACGACTACACCAGAGTATTATATGCTTGGTGGAAAGAAAGAAGAAAACGCTGAATTGCCAAGGCTGTATGTGACAGGCTCCATGTCGATGGATGAATTCGCTGATTTAGTCGAAGGGAAAAGAAAAAAGGCACCGGGATTTTCCCAGCGCCTTCTAAATCGTATAGATGATTAATCCAGTTTCTGCGGGTGAACTGGTATGGAGCCAATCGGCAGCGGGGCATGGTGAGTGGAGCGGATCCATGACCATGTAACCGAAGCGAGCAGTACGAAGCCGACATAGCCCATAATTGGATAGACTGTGTTCACTAATGTTGTAAACCCGGCAAAGCTGAGTGCAAACCCGATGAGACCGACTGCACTTACGGAGATACCGAAATAGCGTCCTTGCGGTACAAAGCGGACAGTAAAGGAATAAAACATGCCGACACATGTATTATAGATCATGGCCAATAGAATGATGGATAACAGGTGCCCGACAATCGGGGAGATGTTGTTAGCCAAATAAAGGGTCGGCATGTCCATCTTTTGAGTGACGGCAAAGTTGGTCATCATTCCTGCATTGATAAGAAGGAGCAGCACTCCAAGAAGGATGCCTCCGATAATGCCCCCGACACCAGCTTGCTTCTTATCCTTGAAGGTTCCGCCGATGACAGAGAGCATTGAGAAACCAACGGCAACATTAAAGGATACATACAGGAGTCCGCTCATCATCCAGTTGGAGGCGGAAGCCTTCGTGACGTCTGCATAACGATTTACCTCATCTGGATTAATACCATTCTTCATGAGGGCATAAGCGACAATCACAATAACGATTATGAGCAGGAATGGAGTAATGGAGCTGATAATCCCGATAATCCGTTCAATCTTCAACAGCATCGTCAATACGGTGATGATGGTCATTCCTAAGGCACCGATAAATGCAGGGATGCCGAATTGCTGCTCAACAATGGAGCCCGCCCCGGCAATCATGATGACGCCAACGCCAAATAAGAAGAACGATAACACGATATCAAGCGCATTTCCAAGAACGCGGCCGCAAAGGACCGTAATAATTTCTTTATGAGATGTGGCTTGCAGATGGCTGCTCAGCTGGGCAACCTGCATACCGATAAATGCGAACAGGACAGTAGATAATAGAATCGCAGGAATGCTGTACATCCCGAAGTTAGTGAAGAACTGCAGGATTTCCTGCCCGGAGCCAAATCCGGCGCCAACAATGACCCCGACAAAAGCTCCAGCTAAATAGATGCTTTTTTTCATATGTAAGATACCTCTTTTTTTGCCTGAAATCACGGAGATTTCAGATTATTAATATTACTATACTAGCATAATTCAGAACTGCTGAATATAGGGAAAGGCTTATCTATAGGGTAAAGTAATTTTATGGAAATTGAAAGCAAAAAGGGTTAAGCGAAATTAGGAAGGGGGAGGGACATGGTTTTCCATGTCCCGCGGTTCTTATTTCTTTTCCACTTCTTTTAATGGTTTCATCTTGATGAATGCGATAATCAGGACGGTTATTAAAAGCAGTCCCATATAGCCGAATAACGGGTAGAAGAAGGAGACCAATTGTTTGAAGCCGAAGAAGCTGGCACCAAAGGCAATTATCAAGGCGCCGATGACAAACCAATTAAACTTCTTTGTTTTCGGTGTAAAGAAGCGGGTTCCAAAAGAGAAGAACATACTGACGGCTGAATTGAAAATCATCCCGAACAAAATGATGGAGTAGATGATACCGAAAATAGGCGATATAAGATTGGCCAATCCAAGTGACGGCATATCATAATCACCGACCACATCCACCTTGGAGAGAATGGCCAAGTGGTGAATCACAATCAAGATACCGACACCGACACCGCCGAGCATCCCTCCAAATGAAGCAATCCGCTCCTTAGATTCATCTCCTCCCATCACGAGTGTCATGGAGGCGCCCATCGTGATGGCGAGTGAAACATAATTGATGACGGAAGTGAACCAATGACCAGTAGCAGAAGGCTGCTCCCTCGCAATAGCGTCCAGCTCCATGAAGGAATAATCCTTCGTAGCCACACTGTAAACAAACAGGAACACGACCCCTAAGATGAGAAAAGGGGTAATGGAGGCGATGATTTTCACGACTCGATCCACGTTGGAGAGGATGGAAATCAATACGAGAACGGTCATAAGAATGATCCCGACATAGGATGGCAGCCCAAATTGCTGCGCAAAAATAGAGCCTGATCCGGAAATCATCACAACCCCAATACCGAAAAGGATAAAGACGAGGATGGCATCAATCACAAATCCTAAAAATCGTCCGCTGATCTGATAAATAACTTCCTTATGGGAATCAGTCTCAAGCCTGCTGCCAATCTTCGTTAAGACCATTCCTAAATACCCGAATAATACGATGGAAAGGGCAGCACCGATTGTTCCCATCATGCCAAAGCTTGTGAAATACTGCAGAATTTCTTGCCCAGATGCGAAGCCTGCACCGATAATAATCCCGATGAAGGCACTGGCAATTTTAATACTGTTCTTCATGTAGCCTCCTATCAATTGTTGTTGAATATTTGAGAGATTCCACGACCAAATACCCATGCGAGAAATCCTCCCTTTTTGCAAATACCCCTAAATAATAGAAAATAATCCTTTTTGACCCAAAAGGAGTGGAATGTATGTTTTCGTGAAATATGGTATGAAAGGAAGCATGATTGATGCAGACATAAAGGAAATCTAACAGGGGAGAAGAGGAGATTTCATCCATAAGGCTTATCTATCGCCCTTACCATAGGAGTTACGCCCATAAACTGAACTCTTTCGCCCTTAAACGAGTGGAAATCGCCCCTTAAACCAAGAAAACGGGGGAATCCTCATTCTAAAAAGAAGGCTGTTCCATGCTGGAATAACAGAAATAGACAAGCTAAAGTATTTTTTAAGGAAATCGAACTTTTCAAGGTATTTCTCTGCAAAAATACCCTTAATTACGCTGTTTTGATTTTGTGGGAATCACGAGGAGTCAATAGATAAAAAGAAAGAAGCAGAAACGTTGTTTCCAACATTCCTGCTTCTTTAGGATCATGCTGTTCAGCTGACAGATGATGTTTCAAGCTTAGCTAGGCGTTCCTTTACTTCCTCATCCGTTAATCCATGCTCGACAATATAGCGGTTGCGTGGATGTGTGCGGCATTCGTGGCTGCAGCTGCGCATATATTTATGCTCATTCTCTTCACTGCAGAGGATTTGGTCATTGCACTCAGGGTTGGCGCAATTCACGTAGCGTTCGCAAGGTTCTCCTGTGAAGAAGTCACGACCTACGACGACATGTTCGACTTGGTTGATTGGCACGGCAATCCGTTCGTCGAAGACATACATTTGTCCGTCCCATAGCTGGCCTTTTACCTCTGGGTCCTTCCCATAAGTGGCGATGCCTCCATGAAGCTGGCCGACATCCTCGAAGCCTTCACGCACGAGCCAGCCGGAGAATTTCTCACAGCGGATTCCGCCTGTGCAGTAGGTCAAGATTTTCTTGCCTTCAAACATGTCTTTGTTATCACGCACCCATTGCGGAAGCTCACGGAAATTGCGGATATCCGGTTTGATGGAGCCGCGGAAATGGCCAAGCTCATATTCATAATCATTCCGTGCATCCAGGACAATTGTGTTCTCATCCTGCAAGCCTTCAAAGAATTCCTTCGGGCTTAAATATCGTCCAGTCAATTCATTCGGATTGATGTCATCCTCTAAGCTTAAATTGACAAGCTCCGGACGCGGGCGCACGTGCATTTTCTTAAATGCGTGTCCGTCTGCTTCATCGATCTTAAAGACGATATCCTTGAAGCGCGGGTCGTTTTGCATCTTCTCCATATAGGCCTGTGTCTGCTCGTAATCCCCGGACACGGTACCGTTTATGCCTTCATTGGCGACGAGGATTCGGCCCTTTAGGCCAATCTCCTTACAAAAGGCCAAATGCTCCGCTGCAAATTCTACCGGCTCCTCAATGGGAGTGTAGTAATAATACAGCAATACTCTGTACTTACTCATGTGTTCTTACCACCCTAAATTTATATTTGCAAGATATACGTATTAAAAAGGTGATTTTTCAGATACTGTTCTCTTACAAAAGAATATTATAGCAGGGATTAGTAAATTGTACTAATTCGGCAACTTATTGGTAATGAGTCAAGGCTTTAAATAATCAAGGAAGATGCGTTTCATGATGACTAATTGCTCCTCAGACGTTATTTCAGGCGCCGGCAAATCCTCATTTCCTTTCAGAGAAAGCTTAAAGGTGAATACAGAGAAATTACTCAGAATCGTCGATATGATTTGGGCAGCACGCAACTCTTGCTTGATCGTACCGTCATTCTTGCGGGTTTCAATCATTCGAGTAAACACGATGGATATTTCATCCCGCATTTCATTGTACATATTCAGGTCATCAAATGAATCGATTGCGACGGCTTTATAGTTGACGAAATTATCGAGCAGCTTCGGCATCGCGCCATCTTGCTCGGCCATTTGGTCGATAAAGAAATCCATGACAGCCGTCATCATCTCCATGCAGGTGGAGGTACATTCCTCAATCTCCTTTAGGGCACCCAATAGGATGCGGAGCTTTGCCGTCGCCACCTCCTGGATAATGAGCTCCTTCTTCGGAAAGTACCGGAAAAGGGTGGCAATTCCGATCTCAGCTTCCTTCGCAATCTCATCCATCGTTGTATTGTCGATTCCTTGGTGGAGGAATAAGTTTTCTGCCGCTTTCAATATGGTTTCTCTTCGTTTCTTCTTAGCTCGTTCTCTATTGCTTAAATGGCTGGGCATTCCTCGATCACCTCATAAATAAATAGAAAGATGGCATCTTTATTCCATCGTTTCAACCTTATCATAAACTCGAGTTTTTCGAAAATAAACAAATGTAAGCGAATTAATTTACAAGTGTATGAATCTTCTGATAGGATGTTTATAAAGTGATAGTGACACTATCATTTTTATCAAAAAATCTATTTATCTTTTACCTAACAAGGGGGAGAACGGTTATGCCAGCGAGAAAACCAGAGAAATGGGATCGCGAAGTTGACGTTGTAGTCATGGGAACAGGCGGTGCAGCTTTAACCGCTGCTATCACGGCACATGATCAAGGGTTAAAAGTACTAGTATTAGAGAAAACACATCAAATCGGCGGAACGACAGCCTTTTCAGGCGGAGTGCCTTGGATTCCGATGAACCGCTACATGAAGGAAGCGGGAATCGAGGATACACGAGAGGATGCCTTGAAATATATTCGCAGAATCACTGGAGGAAAAGAACCAAATCCAGACCTTCTTGAAACATATGTTGATAACGCTTACAAAGCAATTGATTACTTGCATGAAAATACACCGGTCCGGTTCGCTGTACCGAAAGGCTACCCTGAGTATTTTGGGTATTTCGATGGAACGAAGACTGGTCGTTCACTCGATCCGCTTCCATATGACATGAATGAAATCGGGGAATACGGTGCTTTAATTCGAAATAACCCGGCATTCCCTCCATTGACTCTTGAAGAAGGCGGAGCAAAGGGCGGCATTGACTTCATGAAGATTGCCGAGCGGATGGAGAACAATATCGTCACAATGGGACGTTCCCTTATTGCCTCCATGGTGAAGGGCTGCCTGGACCGAGATATCGAGATTATTCTTGAAACGCCGGGGAAAGAGCTTGTCTTAAATGATGAGGGAGACGTAATCGGACTTGTCGCAGAGCAAGGGGATAAGAAAATCTACATCGGTACATCTAAAGGCGTTATCATGGGCTCCGGCGGATTCGAATGGAACAAAGAATTAATCAAGACGTTCTTAAAAGGGGAAATCACGCACCCGCTTACTCCTTGGGGTAACGAGGGTGACGGGCTGATTATGGCAATGGAGGCAGGCGCATCACTTGGGAATATGAGTGAAGCCTGGTGGTATCCAGCCATGCAGGACCCAACATTCGAATATGAGGACCGTGTCATGAACCAATTGGGCGGCAGCGGACGTTTCGGCCCGAACAGTATTTTCGTCAATAGCAAGGGTAAACGCTTCGTCCATGAAGGGACTACTTATAATGATCTTCCAAAAGCTTTCCATCACTATGACCCAGTCAATGTGGAATGGCCGAATGAGAAGAACAACTGGATGGTCTTTGACCAGCAGTTAAAGGACCGCACAATGATTATTACGATGATGCCGGGCGAAGAGGCTCCTGATTGGGTGCCGCAGGCCGAAAGCATTCGTGAATTGGCGGAGAAAATCAATATTGACCCAGATGCTCTTGAGGAAACGGTGAACCGTTGGAACGCTCAGGTTGAAGCAGGCGAGGATACGGATTTCCACCGCGGTACAACCTTCTTTGAAGGGCTTGAAATTGGCGGAGGAACAGCAGAACGGAATTTAGGCAAGATTGAAAAAGGCCCATTCTACGCAGTGCCTGTCTACTATGGTTCATTAGGCACAAACGGCGGACCGCGCATCAATGAAAATGGCCAAGTACTCAACCATAGAGGAAAGACCATTAAAGGATTGTATGCAGCCGGAAATGCCGCAATGGGTATCTTTGGACAAGCATATGTCAGTGCCGGCGGGACAATTGGCCCAGCTATCACATTCGGCTATCTTGCCGGACTTGCTATCGGCAAGGCAGAGTAAAAAGGAAACCAAATCATTTATTATAAAAACAAAGGGGACGTGTAGTATATGCCAGCAGGTACACATACAGTACAATTACCAGTAGGAATCGAAGAAATATGGACATTCGTGAGCGATATGGATAAGTGGGCGCCGCTTGTTCCAGGATATATCGAGCATGAAATCATCAATGACCGTGAATCCACTTGGGCATTCAAGGGAGACCTTGGATTCATGAAGAAAACCGTTAAATTGAAAATCGATATTACTGAATGGAAAGAGCCAACGACAGTAACGTTTAATTTGAAGGGTCTATCTGATAATTTCAAGGGCGGCGGCTATTTCCAAGCAGAAGCTATTGATGAAAATAACACACAAATGACGGGCAGTCTTGATATTACAGCAGGCGGTGCGATGGGGCCGATGGTCAATACGATCCTGAAGAATTTCGTGCCGAAAACGGCTGAAGAGCTAACCGTTGCGGTAGCGGATAAAATCAGGGAAGTTAATGGCGTTTCCTTATAAGAATAATGATATGGGCCGGGGGCAAACAATGCTTCCGGTCTTTTTCTTATTTGGTTAGAACCTCTTTTTGAATATAGTGGATAAATTCGGCCTGATCATAGGAGATAAAGAGGGGTTCCTTGGAATCAAATAAAACATAGGCAGGTTCTTTTTTTAGGTCAAGACCAGGCAGTCTGTCCGCTGTTTCGGAGAAGTTCTCAGCGTGCTCAATCGCATCAATCAGCGGATAACCGAGTATATCTTCAAAATCTCCATCAGCCTCTGCACCGATTAATAAGATATGATACTTTCCTTCAGGTGCCACCAATCCTCCAGCGGCGTTTGTATGGTCGAAACGCAGATAATCCTTAAACATGATGTACGGAATCAATAGGATAACCATCAATAATCCTGCAGCTGCAATCCACTTTTTCATCTCCATCACTCCTTTATTCTACATGATATTCGACAAGGTCGGTCTGTTTTCCTATCCTATTCACGTTTTTGGAGCAGAATCGTAATGAGTCTATTTAACCATTTTTTGAATAGAGTGATTATTTCTGTTTGAAAAGATTTGAAAGAGTGATAAAGTATATAATTGATAATGATTATCACTATCAATACATATTAGCAAAAGGAGTTAGGACAGATGAAGAAGCTATGGAAAGCAGGTTTCGTTGCTGCGTTAGCGTTGAGCTTGGCTGCATGCGGTGAGGACGAGACAGCAAACAGTAAGGCAAAACAGGCAGATACTGAGGCAAAGGAAAAGACGGTTACTTACATGGATAAGGAGTATAAAGTTCCGGCGGATCCGACCATCGTGGCTGCAAGTCTTGAATCAATGGAAGACTTGGCCCTTTTGGATGTGAAGCCGGCCGGTGCACTTGCTGTCGGGGGAGAGCTGCCTTCTTATTTAGCTGAGGACCTAAAGGGCGCTGAGCTCATAGGGGACAAGATGCAGCCGAACTATGAGACGATTCTAGGATTAGACCCGGATATTATTCTTGGTACATCCAAGTTCCAGGAGGATGTGAAATCACAGCTTGAGAAAATTGCCCCGATGATGCCGATTTCCCACGTATCGACAGACTGGGAAGCAAACTTAACAGCTGTTGCTGAGCTGACTGGCAAGGAAGAGGAAGCTGAAAAGATTCTGGAAGAGTACAAGACTGATGCTGCGGAAGTGAAGAAATCTGTATCTGAATCCATGAAGGATAAAGACGTGGTCATCATCCGCCTGCGTGCCGGCAATTTGATGATTTATGGACAGGACTTATATTTAAACCCGGTATTATACACTGACTTAGGTCTAGAGGTTCCGGAAGAAGTGGCTGCTGCAAAAGCACAGGAAGCCATCTCACTTGAGAAATTGGCGGAAATGAATCCGGACTATATCTTCCTTCAATTTGAGGAAAGTGAAAATGCAGATAAACCGGAAGCACTCGATGAGCTTCAAAAGAATGCGATTTGGAACGGACTTAATGCCGTCAAAGCAGATCACGTATTCATCAATAGCGTCGAACCGTTAGCCCAAGGCGGAACAGCTTGGAGCAAGACACAATTCCTTGATGCGGTTCAGCAAAATTTGACTAAATAATGCGTATGGATAAGCCATGGAAGACTGCCCCTCCAATGATGATATTGATTGCCGCTCCCTTTATCATGGCAGCGGTGGTCATCTTATCAATCCTGTATGGGGCAAAGGATATCAATATTTCTATCGTCATGGATGCCATCTTCCATTATGACCCGAAGAATGTGGACCATGCGATCATTGTGACCTCAAGGCTGCCAAGAGTATTGGCGGCCTTGTTGGTTGGAGCATTCCTGGCTATTTCGGGGGCTGTCATGCAGGGGATGACCCGGAATTATCTTGCTTCCCCTTCTATTATGGGTGTCACCGATGGCTCAGCTTTCTTCATCACCATCGCGATGATTCTTATCCCTGGAGCCTCCAATCTGACGATGATTCTCCTGTCGATGGCGGGGTCTGCCTTTGGGGCGTTGATTGTCTTCGGGTTTGGTTCCTTGCTCCGTGGAGGCTTATCCCCGGTCCGGCTTGCAATCATTGGTACGGTGATTGGAACCTTCCTAAGCAGCCTATCAGCTGCGATGGCGACCTATTTCCAAATCTCGCAGGATATTAGCTTCTGGTATAATGCCAAGCTCCATCAGGCTGATTTGGATATGCTGCTTTTAGCCTTGCCGCTAGGTCTTGTTGGGTTCATTCTGGCCTTGCTGCTTTCCGGGTCTTTGACGATTCTCTCGCTTGGGGATGAGACGGCCGTTAGCTTAGGCCTGCGCACAACAGTCGTGAAGGCCTTGGCCATGGTGTCTGTCATTGCGATGACGGGTACGGCCGTCGCACTTGTTGGGAAGATTGCCTTCGTTGGACTGATTATTCCGCATATCACGCGCTTTTTGATTGGGGTTGATTATCGCTGGGTCATTCCTTGTGCAGGCGTTATCGGGGCCATATTCCTGGCCTGCTGTGATTTGGCAAGCCGCTTTATCAATTATCCATTTGAAACGCCGATTGGTGTGGTCACCGCCATTATTGGTGTTCCGTTCTTCCTCTATTTAATCCGGACGAAGGGAGGCGGAAAGCATGCGTAAGAAGAAAACGCATCTTCTCGGCATCCTGTCTGTGTTTGTTCTGTTAATCGCCGTAACGATTTACATCAGTTTGACAAACGGTGCCTTTGATATGACGGTCGGCGAGGTCGTCCGGACATTGCTCCGCATCGAGGGTAACCCGAAATTTGACTTGATTATCTTTGATTTCAGACTTCCGCGGATTGTTATTGCTGCTCTTGTCGGCATGGGGCTTGGAGTGGCAGGAACCGTCATTCAAGGCATCACGCGCAATGGGCTCGCTGATTCCGGCATCCTCGGAATCAATGCCGGAGCTGGTGCTGCCATTGTCATCTTTATGTTCTTCTTTCAAGGACAGCTCAGCAATCTGGGCACAGCCGGCATTATGCTGCAGCCGTTATTCGGCCTTGCCGGCGGATTGCTAGCCGCCTTATTGATCTATTTCTTCTCCTTTAAAGGGGGGCGGCTTGATACGGAACGCCTTTTACTGACTGGGATAGCGATTGGCTCCGGCTTTGGGGCGCTGTCCTTGTATGTGTCCTTGAAGATGAAATCAGCTGATTTTGAAATGGCGACGGTGTGGATCTCTGGAAGCATTTATAATGCGAACTGGATATATATTTTATCCATGCTGCCATGGCTTTTGATCCTGCTGCCGATCATTTACCATAAGGCCCATTTGCTTGACTTGTTTCAGCTTGAGGAAGCGACCGTAACGAGCATCGGCGTCAGGGTGGAGCGGGAGAAATCGATTCTGCTCCTGGCAAGCATTGGGGTCATCAGCAGCTGTGTATCCGTATCAGGCAGCATTTCGTTCATCGGCCTCATGGCCCCGCATATCGCCAGAAGCCTTGTTGGAACAAGGCATCGGGCCATAATCCCAGTGAGTGGGGCAGTTGGGATGCTGTTGGTGCTGCTATCCGACTTTATCGCCAAAACGGCGTTTTCACCGCTTGAAATACCGGTGGGAATTGTCGTCTCAATCATTGGCGTACCATATTTTCTATATTTACTCGTGAAAAGAAAGCAATAGGAGGGAAGCGCATATGGCAACGATTTTATCCGTCGAACAATTAGAAGCCCGTTATGAGGAACGCACGGTTTTCCGTGAATTGAGCATGGCGATTCAAGAGGGAAGTGTGACGACAATCATTGGCCCGAATGGCTGCGGGAAATCAACCTTGCTAAAGACGATGGGGAGAATCTTGAAGCCGAAGTCGGGAAAAGTATCCTTGCTTGGCAAGAGCTTGAGTCAGATGTCGACGAAGGAAATTGCAAAGAAGCTTGCCCTCCTGTCGCAGAACCCTGTCGCTCCTTCCCAGCTTAAGGTGGAGGAGCTCATCTCTTATGGAAGATACCCGCATCAAAGAAGGGGACACAGCTTAAGTGCGGCAGACTTTGATGTGATGGAATGGGCAATGGAGGTCACAAAAACGCTCGAATTCCGCGAGCGGGAGATGGACCAATTATCCGGTGGCCAAAGGCAGAAGGTATGGCTGGCCATGGCTCTCGCGCAAGAGACTGATCTGCTTCTCTTAGATGAGCCGACCACTTATTTAGATATGGCACACCAGCTCGATGTGTTGAAAATCGTGCGGGATTTAAACCAAAATCAAGCATGCACGGTTGTCATGGTCCTGCATGACATCAATCATGCTGCCCGGTTTTCTGATCAGCTTGTGGCGATGAAGGACGGCCAAATCAAGGCAATCGGCAAGCCGGAGGAAATCATGACGCCTGAAGTGCTTCGTGCCGTATTTGACATTGAGGCTCGTATTATTAAGGACCCTTATGATGGTGTTCCAATCTGTCTTGGATATGACTCCGTAACAACGCGTGAGGCTGTCTTATCGAACTAGGAGGCAAGGACATGACACAACAACAGTATCAACTGGAGGATTATGAGCTATTTATCTACAGCCCAGACATCGCTCCGCCTTCTGCCGGCTTTCCGGTGCTATACGTGCTTGATGGGAATGCTTTCTTTCATACCGTTTCTGATTTAATTCATCTTCAAGCAAGAAGGCAGGAAAAAACAGGGGTCATTCCGGCAATTGTCTGTGCGGTTGGTTATCCAGGAGATGCCCCGTTTCATCCAAGGCGTTTTTGGGATTATACGCCGCCCCAGGACACTTTACATGCACCGAAGAGACCGAATGGACAGCCATGGCCAGCGTCAGGGGGAGCAGATCAATTTCTTCGAACGATGGAAGAGGTCGTAAAGCCGTTTGTGGAAGCTCATTATCCGGTAAACCGATTAAGCCAAACACTATTCGGGCATTCACTTGGAGGACTGCTGACACTTTATGCCCTTTACACAAAGCCTGATGCCTATCAGCACTATATCGCAATCAGTCCTTCGCTTTGGTGGAACCGCTCCTTGATGAGGGGGCTTGAGCATGATTACTTGATTTGCTCTGCGGATAATCATCACCGTCTTTTCATGGCAGTCGGGTCAGAAGAGAAGGATTATTTAATTCAGGATGCGGCTGAGTTATTTGCCAGACTATATGATTCTAGCAAGATTCAGGTGGAATTTATGGAAGCGTCCGGGGAGAATCATCTATCGGTTGTGCCGACAGTCATGAGCCGGGCGCTGAGATTTGTTAATAGAGAAGATGAGTAGAGACTCTCCTTTTTGGAGAGTCTTTCTTCATCTGGCGGAAGGGGATTTTCATTAGTTGGGTGAATCGTATTTAAAGAGAGAGGGGAGTTCGGTGATCTGGAGAAAGTATCACTGGCTGCTCAGCGGGCTTGGTGTGTCTTATTTGGGAAATTGGGTGTATCTTGTCGCCTTGAATGTATATGTCCTGAATTTAACCCAATCTCCCGAAGCGGTAACGGGCAGTAAGACTCCCACGTAAAAGCACTTAAGAAAATCGAGAAGCATAGGTGGGAGATTAACTGTCCGTAAAAGCCCGATTGGTTTAACTAACAATCAGCAGGGATGAAGAAAACCCTTCTGATAGAAGTTTCACTTTACATTGTTGGACCGACGGCAAAAATATTGACGAGCTTTATTGCCGGTTCTTTCATTGATCAGATGGACAAGCAAAAATTGATGGTGTGGCCGGAAGCTTCTTCGGACCGAGCAGTACTTACTATATTACGAAATACATACCTGTTGAGGAAAGGCAGCGTTTTAATGCCATTCTCGGGACATTTAATGCCGGTTTCTTTTTACTCGGTCCTGCCTTGGCTGGACTTATTATTTTCTTTTATAACACCGATATGGCCATTTGGCTGAACAGTCTCAGCTTCTTTATTTGTGCCCTCATCATTTCTCGATTGCCAAAGGTGGGAGATGATGAGAGTGGGAAGGGAGCCTTGTTTCGTTTGCAACCATACGAAATGACTTTATGGGGGTGGGGCGGTTTTTGATCGGGAACCGTTCCTTTGCCCTGTTCTATGCGGGCTTCCAAATGACCTTAATGATGGCATTTGCTCTTGATTCTCAGGAGGTCACATTCATTAAGCAAAATCTTGGTGCCTCAGACAGCTTATATGGAATTATTGTCGCTTTAACTGGAGGCGGAGCGGGTGTCGGCGGAATTGCAACTGCTTCTATGACAGCAAAATTGTCTGTAAAAGCTTATATTGGATTCAGTTTTTTTGTTCACGATGGTTTTCTATACGATTCTTTATGCGACCAATATCCTATGGATGGGTGTGGCAGGCTTTATCCTGCTGGGGCTTGTCATGTCCTTTTGCAATACCTGATATGAAACCTATTATCAGAAAAGCGGCCCATCACATTTGATGGGCCGCTTTGACAGTGCGGCCACGATTGTTTTTGGCAGCATCTAAATCCTATTAACCTTTTTCTCGGCTTATTCGCCGAGATCTTCAATCTTTAGGTGGTAGCTGTCATAATGGCAGCAATAAGTGTTGTACTTGCTCTAGGGGTGCTGGGCCAGTTGTATTCTGTGAAGCTTATCCGCAAGGCTATTTGAGAGAATAGCAGCAATGGAATCGCTCAACCCCAGGATATTTTTCACCTAATGAGGAGACGCTGAAGCCGAACTTGCGATAAAAGGCGACGGCTTCCTTGTCAGTCTCAGCGGTGATTTGTTCTATAGCATTATTTATAAGTAGAAACTTAATCATCCTGCTGCCAACTCCCTTGCCCCTTGACTCTGGAACAACGGCAATATGTTTGATGGTGCACCGTTGTCCATTTCGTTCTATTCCGATGCAGCCGACTAATTGATTGTTTAGTATACAGCTAAATAGCTGTCGGTCAGCCGACTCGAGGTACTCTTTATACACTTCAACACTCCGCTGTGATGCAGCATAGGATAATAATCTGAACAGGGCTGGACTTGGATGTGGGGCAGTTATTTCAGTTATCAATCTCTTTTTCACCTCTGTTTTGTTGTATTTGCAATAAAACGTCCTTATACTAATGACATACTCATTAAGCAAGCTGCTTCCAGAGAGGTGGAATATACGTGAATTATAAAAGAATTACAGTAGAAGAGGATTTACAGCACGCCTTTCATATTCGAAAATCCGTGTTTGTAGAAGAGCAGGGTGTCCCGCTGGAGGATGAATTCGATGAAATGGATCATCTCGACGGGAATTGTGACCATATCTTAGTCTATCACGAGCGTCAGCCGGTCGGCACAGGAAGAATAAGACCTCATGATGGATACGGCAAATTGGAGAGGATCTGCCTTTTGGAGCCCTACCGCAAATTTGGATTGGGGAAGGTCATTATTCATGCATTAGAAGAAAGGGCGAGAGAAAAAAGACTAGGTAAAGTAAAGCTGCACGGGCAAACGCAGGCGGAAGGTTTTTATCATAAGCTCGGGTATGAGACAGCCTCAGAGGTGTTTATGGAGGACGGGATTCCACATGTGCTGATGTATAAAGAGTTAGGGATTGAACAGGTAGAATAGGAGAGAACATATAGCTGAGGAGGCCATTCTAGATTGAATGGTCTTTTTTGTTTTCCGTCTATTCGAATCTCTTATACATATAGTCATCATGACCAAACAATGGTATTCTTGTAATATATTTGTTTTTAAGGTTAAACGGTCATATAATAAAAGTAAACAAAAATAAACAAAAGTAACAATGATTATGTGGTCAGAAATAAAGGGGATGAATGAGATATGAAAGTGAGTTTGTTTGTAACTTGTTTGGCTGACCTATTCCAAAGCAATGTTGGAAAAGCGACAGTAGAATTGTTAGAAAGGCTGGGTTGTGAGGTTGATTTTCCAGAGTCGCAGGTTTGCTGCGGGCAGCCGGCCTATAATAGCGGTTATGTGAAAGAATCAAAGGAAGCGATGAAGAGGATGATTGCTTCCTTTGAGGCATCTGAATATGTGGTCTGCCCTTCTGGTTCATGTGCTTATATGCTTCATGAATATCAGCATATTTTCGCGGGAGATTCCGTCTGGGAAGAGAAGGCAAAGCTTCTGGCCGAAAAGACATTTGAATTAACGCAATTTATAGTTGATGTACTGAAGGTTGAAGATGTCGGGGCGCATTTCGATGGAACGGTTACCTATCATACATCCTGTCATATGACGAGATTATTGGGTGTCAGAAGGGCTCCGATGACCTTATTAAGCCATGTCAAAGGGTTAACTTACACGGAGCTTCCTGGTAAGGAGCAATGCTGCGGGTTTGGCGGGACTTTCTCCGTAAAGATGGGCAAAATTTCTGAGCAAATGGTCGATGAGAAGGTGTGCCATATTGAGGAAACCGAAGTTGAGTATTTGATTGGGGCAGATGCAGGCTGCTTAATGAATATCGGGGGACGCATCAATCGGAAAGGGAAGCCAATCAAGGTCCTTCATATTGCTGAGGTTCTTAACAGTCAGTAAGGACCTTTTATACATGATCGATATACCGATAAGGGCATTAATCGTACAGGGGGAGATAATAAATGGCAATGAAAATCAGCAATGAACAATTTAAGGACCGTGTGGATAAAGGCCTTCATGATGTGTTCATGCGCGGAGCTGTCTCAGGGGCCCAGGACGGTATGGGAATCAAGCGGAGAATGGCAACTGAGGAGCTGCCAAACTGGGAGGATTGGCGTTCTCATGGTGAAGAAATCCGCCAGCATGTGCTTGAGCATTTGGATTATTACTTAGAACAACTTAGTTCCAAGGTCGCTAGTCTCGGTGGTCATGTCTTCTTTGCTGAAACGAAGGAAGAGGCAAATGAGTACATCCGCTCTGTTGTTAAAAAGAAAGAAGCAAAGAAAATTGTTAAATCAAAATCTATGGTTACTGAGGAAATCAGCCTGAATGCTGTATTGGAGGAAGAGGGCTGTGAGGTGATTGAAACCGACCTCGGTGAGTACATTCTTCAAGTAGACGATCATGACCCGCCGTCCCATATTGTCGTACCGGCTCTACACAAAAACAAAGAACAAATTAAGGAGGTTTTTGCGGAAAAGCTGGGTTATCAACAGACCTCCAAGCCGGAAGAGCTGGCATGGCATGCACGTGAAATGCTCAGGAATGAATATATGACCGCTGATATCGGTATCACCGGCTGTAATTTTGCAGTGGCGGAAACAGGTTCCATTAGTCTGGTTACTAATGAAGGAAATGCTGATTTGGTGACAGCGCTGCCGAAAACGCAGATAACAGTGATGGGCATGGAGCGGATTGTCCCTACCTTTGAGGAAATGGAGGTGCTTGTCAGCCTGCTCACAAGGAGTGCGGTAGGACAAAAGTTAACAAGCTATATTACCGTATTAACCGGTCCTAGAGAAAAGCTTGATACAGACGGACCGGAAGAATTCCATCTTGTCATTCTCGATAATGGGCGTTCTCAAATACTAGGGGGCGAGTTTCAGTCTGTCCTTCAGTGTATCCGTTGTGCTGCGTGCGTAAACGCCTGCCCGGTTTACCGTCATGTGGGCGGACATTCGTACGGTTCCATCTATTCAGGTCCAATTGGAGCGGTGCTGTCGCCGCTATTGGGCGGCTATAAAGATTATAAGGAGCTTCCATATGCCTCCACGCTTTGTGGTGCATGTACAGAAGTGTGTCCAGTCAAGATTCCGCTTCATGAACTTCTCCACAAACATAGGCAGGTTATTGTCGAGGAGGAAGGGAAGGCGCCGATTTCAGAGAAGCTTCTTATGAAAGCGTTCGGCATCGGGGCTGCCTCACCTATGCTGTATAAAATGGGAACCAAGTTTGCACCCGCTGCCTTGAATTCATTTAAGGACGGCGACAGGATCACGAATGGACCTGGACCGCTCAAAGCCTGGACGGAGATTCGGGATTTTCCTGCACCAGGAAAGGAGCGGTTCAGGGATTGGTTCAAGAACCGTGAGAAGGAGGAGAAGTGAGATGAGCGGCACTGTTCATAATAAGGATAAATTTTTGCAAAACATTGCCTCAAGGCTTGGGAGAGAGCGAATCAAACAACCCGTTAAGCGGCCTGAATGGGCGTTCCGGCCACAGGATGAGGTACTGAAGGATGTGTCGCTTGACGGGCTTGTTGAGGTATTAAAGGACCAATGTCTTCGCATTCACACAAGTTTATTTCTTACTGAACTGGATGGTTTGTCTGCGAAGCTGAAGGAGGTTGTTGAAACCTTTGGGGGAGGCCCGATTGTAGCGTGGAAGGATCAGCGCTTCTCTCAGTGGGGGCTAGATTCGCTGTTCAATGATGAGCTTCATGTCAGCCAATGGAATCCGGCCGTGGGACGAGAGAATGTTGCTAAAGCGGAGGAAGCTAATATTGGTATCACAATCAGCGAAATAACCTTGGCGGAGTCCGGAACTGTTGTCCATTTCAGTGATGAGAATAAAGGCCGGACTGTCAGTTTTTTGCCGGCTTCTTATATCGCCATCGTACCGAAGAGCTCCATTGTTCCGCGGATGACGCAGGCAGCGCAACGAATGAGGGAGTTACATAATCAGACAGGGAGAGTGCCTTCCTGCATCAATTTCATCACAGGGCCGAGTAATTCTGCTGATATAGAGCTGAATTTGGTCGTCGGGGTGCATGGGCCAGTAAAGGCAGCGTATATTGTAGTAAATGATATATAATCAGACATTTAAAACAAAAAACAAAAATAAAACAAAAATATTCAAAAATAAATATAAATAATATATACTATAAAAGAAGTAAACAAATAAAAAACATACGAATGCAAACGGAGGTTTTGGAATTGGTCAAGAATTTATGGGATAAAGACAAGGCTTCACAGATTGAGAAGGGGTTAGGGGAATTGGTATACCGTTCCAATCTGATTGGTTCAGATCGTGCAGTCTGCAATTGGGGCGGCGGCAATACATCTATGAAAACAATCGAAAAGGATTTTCGCGGCCGTGACATTGAGGTTATGTGGGTGAAAGGGAGCGGCTCTGACCTGGCGACAATGAAAGCGCATAACTTCACCGGCTTAAATTTAGAGGATATCCATCCGTTAATCGAACGTGAGGAGATGTCAGATGAGGAGATGGTTGCCTATCTTTCTCATTGCATGATCGACAGCAAGCATCCCCGTGCGTCTATCGAGACATTACTGCATGCTTTCCTTCCATTTAAGCATGTTGATCATACTCATCCGGATTCGATTATCAGCATCTGCTGTGCTGATAATGGAAGACAGATTGCGGAGGAAATTTTCGGAGACCGTTATGTATGGGTGCCGTATGTACGTCCGGGCTTTACTCTTTCAAAGATGATTGCAGAGGGCGTCCGTAACAATCCCAAGGCTGAGCTTGTGTTAATGGAAAAGCATGGCCTGGTTGTTTGGGGAGAGACCGCGGAGGAAAGTTATAATAAAACGATTTCGATTATTAATGAAGCAGAACAATATATTACGAGTCAAATAGATAAGGATGCTGTGTTCGGCGGTTCAAAATATGCATCCATCGAGGATGAGGAAGCAATGACGCTCTTTGCCAAAGTGCTGCCAATAATCCGAGGTGCTGTCAGCGATGAGAAGAAAATGATTCTTGCCTATGACCGTAGCGAGGACATCTTGGAGTTTGTAAATAGTGTTCATGCGCCTGTTCTTTCTCAAGTTGGGGCAGCCTGCCCGGATCATCTTGTTCATACAAAACGGGTTCCTCTCTATGTTCAATGGGATCCGGAAACAAGAGATGCTGATGCTCTCATTGAGGCGGTTAAGTCTGGTATCGAAGGATTTAAACAGGAATATAAAGCGTACTTTGAACGAAACAAAAATGATGGGGACAGCATGTTTGAGCCTGCACCGCGCGTGATCTTGATTCCCGGTCTTGGGATGGTAAACACAGGCAAGGATACAGCGAATGCAAATGTGAGCGGAGCGCTTTATCATCGTGCCATCGCTGTCATGAAAGGCGCGACAGCACTCGGGAAATTCGTGTCTTTGAATGAAAACGAATCTTACAATATTGAATACTGGCCGCTTGAGCTCTATAAATTAAGCCTTGCGCCAAAAGAAGCCGAGTTCTCGAGAAAGGTAGCCTTTGTCACTGGCGGAGCCGGCGGAATTGGCAGTGAAACCTGCCGCCGTTTTGCAGCGGAAGGCGGGAATGTCGTTATCGCTGATTTAAACCTTGAAGGAGCGGAAAAGGTCGCTGCTGAAATCAATGAAACGTATGGATCCGGACGCGCGATTGCGGTCAAGATGGATGTAACAAGTGAAGAGCAGGTCCAGGCTGCCTTTGAACAAACAGCCTTAAGCTTCGGTGGCGTGGATATTGTCGTTAATAATGCTGGCCTTGCGACTGGAAGCCCATTTGATGAAACAACACTTAAAGAGTGGAATTTGAATATGAATGTGCTTGGAACTGGCTATTTCCTAGTTGCTCGTGAAGCCTTCAGGCAAATGAAGCAGCAGGGGAACGGCGGAAATATGGTGTTTGTAGGCTCGAAGAATTCAGTCTATGCTGGTAAGAATGCTGCAGCCTACAGCTCCGTCAAAGCGATGGAAACTCATTTGGCGAGATGCATTGCAGCAGAAGGCGGCGAGTTTGGCATTCGCGTAAATTCGGTGCTTCCGGATGCTGTCCTGCAAGGATCAGCAATTTGGGATTCAAGATGGCGTCAGGAGCGTGCAGAGGCATATGGAATTGAACCTGATCAGCTTGAAGAGCATTACCGCCAGAGAACGACATTGAAGGTGAATATCTATCCAAGCAACATCGCAGATGCCATTGCTTTCTTTGCTTCCTCTAAATCTGACCGGACAACCGGCTGCATGCTAACAGTTGATGGTGGAGTGCCGGCTGCATTTACGCGCTAAGCTTGCTAGATTTAAGAGATGGCTTATTCCTAGGCCATCTCTTATTTTTGAAGGCAAAATAGGACATGTGTCCTTCAAGTGGAACGTCATCCTTTTTGATTGATTTATTACAAAAAGTATTATAAATGCCCGTATATCATGTCTTACTATCTTTGAACCAGTTAATAACAGCTAGTTAGCAAAAAGGCAAATAAAGACATAAAATTAGCCGAATGGAGACATTGGATTCTTTTTGATATCTAGTATGATGATTATATGGAAAACGCTTTCAATGCGAGGTGATGGAAAATGACAAAATACTGTGCGGCTATCGATATTGGCGCTTCGAGCGGAAGATTGATTTTGGGTTATCTTGAAAGCGGTTTATTGAGGTTAAAAGAAATCCATCGATTCGAAAATAAAATCATAGAGAGGTCCGGTTCGTTTTGTTGGGATGTTGATAGGCTATTCCAAGAGATTATAGAAGGGCTACGCAAATGCGGAGAGGAAGGGTTTCAGCCGGAAAGCATCGGCATCGATACATGGGCAGTGGATTATGTTCTTCTTGATGAGAACGACGAGCGCATAACGGATGCGGTTTCCTATCGCGATCCGCGGACAAATGGGATGATGGATGAAATTTTTAAGCTGCTGCAAAAAGAGGAATTGTACTTGGAGACGGGAATCCAATTCCAAAAATTCAATACGATTTATCAGCTGTATGCGCTGAAACAGCAGAATCCTGAGGTGCTTGAAAAGGCGAAAACCTTCTTGATGATCCCCGATTACTTCAATTATCTTTTGACAGGAATAAAGGCAAATGAGTACACAAATGCGACGACCACTCAATTGGTCAATGGTTTCTCGAAGCAATGGGATGATAAGATTCTGGATTTAACAGGCTTAAACAAGGAGATGTTTCAGGAGATTTTGCTTCCGAAAACGGTTCTTGGGAACTTGAAGAGCGAGCTTGCTGCTGAGCTTGGATATTCATTGAAGGTCATTCTGCCTGCTACGCATGATACAGGCTCTGCCGTGATTTCTGTTCCTGAGCAAGAAGAGACCATTTATATTAGCTCGGGTACTTGGTCGCTGATGGGTGTGGAAAACCGCTTCCCAATCTCAATCCAGAAGGCATTGAATTATAACTTTACCAATGAAGGGGGCGTCGATTACCGCTTTCGCTTCTTGAAAAATATCATGGGTCTTTGGATGATTCAAGAGGTGAAGCGCAATTATGATGATAAGTACTCTTTCGCGGATTTTGTGGAGCTTGCCAACAAAGCAAATACTTTCAACTCAAAGGTTAATGTGAATGATGATCGCTTCTTAAAGCCAGATAATATGGTTTTAGAAATCAAAAGATTCTGTCAAGAGACTAATCAGAAGGTTCCTGACACTCCTGGAGAAGTTGCTAAGTGTGTATATGATAGTTTGGCTGATTGCTATAAAACAGTTGTAAATGAAATTGAAGAGATTTTTGAAAAGAATTTCAAACAAATTAATGTGATCGGCGGAGGTTCCCAAAATGAAATGCTCAACCAACTGATTGCGGATGCAACTGGTAAAGAGGTTTATGCAGGACCTGTCGAAGCTACAGCCATCGGCAATCTGGTCTCGCAATTAATCGCTCTAGGAGAAATATCTGATATTCAAGAAGCCCGTTCTATTATTAAGCAATCATTTGAGTTGAAAACGTATTTATCAAACACGAAAATTGTTAATTTATGAGGGAGGGTATCGAAAATGAGCATAGAAGAGAATTACCATTTGGCCAAACAGATTTACGAAAAATGGGGTGTAAATACAGATGAAGTTATCGAAAAACTAAAAACAATCCCCATCTCTATACATTGTTGGCAAGGGGATGATATCGGTGGCTTTGAAGTAAACCAAAGCGAGTTGTCAGGTGGAATTGATGTAACTGGTAATTATCCTGGAAAAGCGACTAACCCAGAAGAATTGAGGCAGGACCTTGAAAAGGCGTTGTCACTCATTCCCGGCAAGCACCGAGTTAATTTGCATGCCATCTATGCCGAAACTGACGGCGAAGTTGTAGAGCGCGATGAGATTAAGCCTGAGCATTTCAAGAACTGGGTCAATTGGGCGAAGGAACAGGGACTTGGGCTTGATTTCAATCCGACTTTATTCTCTCATCCGAAGGCGGAGGACGGCTTAACCTTGGCACATCCAGATAAGGGCATCCGTGATTTCTGGATTCGACATTGCATTGAAAGCCGTAAAATAGGTGAGTATTTTGGGCAGGAGCTCGGTACGCCGGCGCTAACAAATATTTGGATTCCGGACGGCTATAAAGATATTCCGAGCGACCGCTTAACCCCAAGAAAGCGTTTAAAAGATTCCTTAGATGAGATTTTCCAAGAGGATATTGATGAGACCTATAACCTCGATGCGGTGGAAAGCAAGGTGTTCGGCATCGGCTCTGAATCGTATGTGGTCGGATCACATGAATTTTATATGGGATATGCGCTGAAAAATAATAAGCTCTGTCTTTTGGATACGGGGCATTACCATCCGACAGAGACGGTCTCGAACAAAATATCCTCCATGCTGCTCTATAGCGATAAGCTTGCGCTGCATGTGTCACGTCCGGTGCGCTGGGATAGCGATCATGTCGTCATTCTGGATGACGAGCTGCGGGAAATTGCGCTGGAGATTGTTCGGAATGATGCGCTGAATCGTGTCATCATTGGCCTTGATTTCTTTGATGCGAGCATTAATCGCGTCGCAGCCTGGACCATTGGAACGCGCAATATGATTAAGGCTTTGCTATATGCGCTCCTTACTCCGAATGATTATTTGAAACAGCTGCAAGAGGAGGGAAAATATACGGAGCGGCTTGCGCTTATGGAGGAGTTCAAAACCTATCCATTCGGCGCCGTATGGGACTATTATTGCCAGGAGATGGGTGTTCCTGTGAAAGAAAGCTGGCTTAAGAGTGTGAAAGATTACGAGAAAGCTGTATTGCTGAATCGTTAATCATGCAGTATACACAAGCTAATGACTTCGGGGGGATTTGATGATTAGGAAGGCTTTTATCATGAATGTATATCCAGATAAGCATGAAGAATACGAAAAGCGCCATAATGAGATTTGGCCGGAGATGGTGAAGGAGCTGCATAATCACGGGGCTAAGAACTATTCCATCTTCTTAGATAAGAAATCCAGCAGATTATTCGGTTACCTTGAAATTACCGATGAAGAGCTGTGGTCTAAGATGCCTGAAGCCGAGGTAAATCAAAAGTGGTGGAGATATATGGAGGATATTATGGAAACGAAGCCAGACTCCAGCCCGGTTTCAGTCGATTTGCCAGAAGTATTTCATATGGATTAAACAGAATAGGGGGATTAATCATGGGAACAAAGAGGATTGGAGCCAAAAAAACAACTGGCTGGACAGCGACCATTTCTGTCGCGATGGCAAATTATATTGAAGCAGGTTCTATCATCGCGGCTGCATCAAGCTTAACGCTTTGGCAAACTTATCTGAATATCGATAGCGTAGGTGTCGGTTTATTAAGCGCCCTCAGTGCGAATGCTTTTGGAGCGGCTATCGGTGCCTTGATTGGCGGACCGCTTACGGATAAATTTGGCCGGAAATTCATTTTTACTTATGACTTATTATTCTATATGCTTGGTGTTCTATTAATTGCCTTATCATTTAGTTTCCCGATGCTTTTGATTGGAACTGTCATCACAGGTATTGCAGTAGGAGCAGGTGTGCCGGTTTCTTGGACATATATTGCGGAACAGTCGCCGAAGGAAAAACGCGCGGCGCATGTTGGAACCGCTCAGCTAGCCTGGTCAATCGGACCGATGGTCACGTTCTTCTTAGCGGTATTATTGGCACCATTAGGCCTTTTAGGTTCTAGAATTATCTTTATTCATTTATTCATTATTGCAGGGATTACTTGGTATTTGAGACGGGGCTTAGATGAATCCAAGCTCTGGGAAGAGCAGAAAGACCAAGATAAGAAAGAAATTGCACAAGGCAAGGTACAACGTAATTCATTTAAAGAACTATTCACACTCGCGGTAAATCGAAAAGCCTTATTCCTCTTAATGGGCATCTATCTATTTTGGAATTTGACTGCGGGAGCAATGGGATATTTCATGCCATACATTTATGAAAATGTCGGCGGCTTAACTTCTGGAGAAGCCAATCTGCTTCAAGCATTCTTATGGCTTTGCACAGTTGTGGCAACATACTTTGGATTTATGAAATTGGCTGACAAAATCAGCAGGCGCTTCTTGTTCGGTTTAGGGGCAGTAATGGGACTTGTTGCTTGGATTATCTTAACCTTTATGCCGATGACATGGCCGACGCTCATTACCTTTACCGTATTATGGGGTCTTTCTGCAGGGATTGGTGCACAGGCATTCTATGCATTATGGACAAGTGAATTGTTCCCAACGAGATATCGCGCTAGTGCACAAGGGACGATGTACTTTATTGTTCGTACCGGTATTGCTGTTTGGTCATTTATCTTGCCGACATTGATGCTAACGCTTGGATTTAAAGTGGCTGGTATTGTAATGATTATCTTCCTGGCGATTCATATGATTATTGGAATAATGCTTGCTCCTAACACACAAGGCAAGACGCTAAAGGAAATTGAGAAAGAGCGTTACGGAAATGTGGATGGAGAATCACAATCTGTCGCAAACGCAAAATAATAGGCAGCAATAGAGAAAACCCGGTTTTAATCGGGTTTTCTCTTCTCGTTATGCAGGATATGGTGAGCAATGGGGAGGTTCCTTTGGCTGAATGATGTTAAAGTAAAAATTATCAATTTGTTCTTATTTACCTCCGAGGGGTTGATAAAATCATGGACGATCAATTATTTGAATTATTCCTGCCATTAACGGAGGAAGAAAAGTTTATCCTTCAGGGAGTCGAGATTAAGAGGGACCTTTATACGAATCAGCCAAACTTTATTATTGAGAGCGAGAAGTTTCTGACTAACGGAGATACGATCGTGTTACGAAAGCATACACGTTTCATTGATTTTCCAAGGCATCGGCATAATTATATTGAAGTGAATTATGTGTTTAGCGGGTCATTGAAGCAAAAGGTCGGTGAAGATGAGATCTTCTTGAAGAAGGGGGAGCTCTTATTCTTAAATCAGCATATCGACCATGAAATAAAGGCGTGCGGGAAAGAGGACATCGTCATTAACTTCATCATCGAGCCTAAATTTTTTGAATTTATCTTCACGTATTTATCTAATAATAATCTTATGAGTAATTTCATTATTGACAGTTTATATAATCATACGCAGAAGGGCCAGTATTTATATTACCAGGTCTCTGAAGTGAAAAGCATTCAGGAATTAGTCAAGAAGATGATGTATGAAATGACGGAGAAGAGCTATTTATCAGAATCATCTATGAAGCTTTATATGGGCCTTGTCATGATTGAACTCATTAAGCATTCTGATAAGTTGAAGAATAGTAAGATAGATACGTATCAACAATCTCTTATCGCAGAGGTTTTGAAATGTATTGATGAGCAGTACCGGACAATCACCTTGTATGAGTTGGCCGAAAGCTTAAATCAGCCGCATTATTCGCTAAGCAAGCAAATCAAAAAGGCAACAGGCAACACATTTAAGGAATTATTGCAGGAGAAGAGGTTGTTTATTGCGAAGAATCTATTAGAAGGTTCGGCTATGCCAGTAGCAGAGATAGCCGAGTTTATTGGCTATGATAATGTTAGCTATTTTTACCGCATATTTAAAAGCAAATATGGCTATACACCTAAGAAGATTCGTGAGCAGCTGGCAAATAAGTAATGTCTGCTGCTTTTTTGTTCATATAAATCATCATGAAAGATATGTTACAATATAGGCATAAGCAAACATAAACAAACATAAACTTGTGGAAATTGAGGATGGTGCAGATACGTGCTAGTAGCAGAAAGGCAGCGTAAACTGGTTGAGCTTGTGAATGAACGCGTAAGCATAAGGGTAACAGAGCTAGCTAAAATCTTCTCTGTTACAGAGGAAACAATCAGGCGCGATTTAGAAAAATTAGAGAAGGATAATCTGCTTAAACGCAGTCATGGCGGAGCCGTCAGTATTCAAACGGAACACAATGAAGTTTCCTATGCAGAACGAGAAATCATGCATGCTGAGGAGAAGAAGAGGATTGCGATCGAGGCGATAAAGCAGATTGAGCCGGGCGATCAGATTGGTCTTGATGCCAGCACAACAGCTTGGTATATGGCGAAAGAGCTCCCTGATATGCCTTTAACGGTGTTGACGAATTCCATTAAAGTAGCGATTGAGCTTAGCAAAAAAGAGCAGATAAAAGTTATCTCGAGCGGTGGTCAATTGCTTTCTAAGTCACTGTCTTATGTAGGCCCGCTTGCAGAACGTTCATTGGGTGCTTACCATGTGAATAAAGCATTCTTGTCCTGTAAGGGTGTTGATATGGATAGAGGCTTAAGTGATTCAAATGAATGGCAGGCTTTGTTAAAGAAACAGCTGCTTGACATAGCTGATGAGAGAATTCTCTTGGCGGACTCAAGCAAATTCG
Organism: Gracilibacillus sp. Marseille-QA3620; assembly: GCF_054950035.1. Classification (NCBI taxonomy): domain Bacteria; kingdom Bacillati; phylum Bacillota; class Bacilli; order Caryophanales; family Bacillaceae; genus Gracilibacillus; species Gracilibacillus sp. Marseille-QA3620. The sequence continues at coordinate 2,700,687 of NZ_CM143102.1, read as the reverse complement.
GGATACGGACATTTGCGCAGATTGCCCCGATAATGAAAGTAGACCAGGTGATTTCAGATAAGAAGTTAGATGCGTCCATCTGCAGCCGGCTTGAAGAACTCGGTGTCAAGGTAGTACAGGTGTAAGAAGAAAAAGCATGGTATATCCATGCTTTTTCTTTTTGTGAAAATTTTGTTACAAACAAAGAAATAAACAGATAATTATGTTGTTTTTATTTTTGAATATGTTGATTTATTTATGTTTTGATTTTATGATAAACCTATAAGAACTTATAAACGGAGGCGTATTGAAATGGCATATGTGATGGAGAAGTTAGCAATCGAGAATGCACCATTTTTACATGAAATGATGGAGGCGACCGATAATATGTGGCGCTTAGGATGGGATGAACGTAATGGCGGGAATATCAGCTATTTATTAAAAGAAGAAGAGGTAAAACCTTATCTTAAACTTAATGAGACTGTACGTGTTATTGATCTCCCCTTCTCCGTCGCTGAGCTAGCTGGCCGTTATTTCATTGTTACTGGTTCGGGGAAATACTTCAAAAACGTCAAGAGTAATCCAGAAGAGACATTAGGAATCATTCGCGTCACCCAGGATGGAAATCAAATTGAGCTGTTATGGGGCTTTAATGACGGGGGTAACCCGACTAGTGAACTTCCGTCTCACTTCATGGGCCATATCGCCCGCTTGAAGCAGGATGAACATCATCGCGTTATTATGCATAACCATGCGACGCATATTGTGGCCATGACCTTTACACATGAGTTAGAAGAAAGGGCTTTTACGAAAACATTATGGCAAATGTGTACAGAATGTATTGTCGTCTTCCCGGACGGACTCGCCGTACTCCCTTGGATGGTTCCCGGAACCGATGAAATCGGAAAGCGGACAGCTGAAAAGATGGCTAAACACCGCTTGGTTATTTGGCCACATCATGGCATTTTCGGTGCTGGAAACTCAATGGATGAAACATTTGGACTCATCGAGACAGCCGAAAAGGCAGCTCAGATTTATACATTAATTCATTCGCATCATGGCGGTGTCAAACAGATGATTAAAGATGAAGAGTTGAAGGAGCTGGCGCAGGCCTTTGGGGTGACGCCACTGACAGGTGCTCTATAATAAGACATGCTGATGATAAGCTATTCCTATATCTATAGGGAAAGCTTATCATCATTTGTCGAAAGTTATTTCTTAACGACTTTTTAAATGCTAAAATTTACATATATGCAGAAGTTGGACATCTGGCTAGCACTTTTTATAAAATCGGTTATTTAAACAAATTTATCGGATATTTAAACCTGAAATAGACTGAATTTTATTAACATTAATATAACAACAAAAAGAAAGCGCTTTATTCAAAAGGGGGGGATGTCCTGTGTTTCAAATTATCACAAACGGTCTTTACCGTTTTTGCGAGTGGATAACGAAGCTTGCTTGCTTGAATCTTTTATGGCTTATGTTTACGATTGCCGGACTGGGGGTGTTTGGCTTATTTCCATCAACAACTGCTATGTTTACAGTGACAAAAAAATGGCTTGAAGAAGGAGAGGATGTGCGGTTATTTAAGACGTTTTATCACACATTTAAAGAGGAATTCTGGAGGTCAAATGGATTAGGCATCATCATTACCGGTATTTCCCTTGTCTTTTATGTGGACTTAAAAATTCTTACTATGATGACGGATGATGCCTACTATGTCGGCATTCCGCTTCTAAGCTTGCTGATTATATGCAGTGTAATCCTTCTCTATTTATTTCCGGTCTATGTGCACTATAAAGGTACCTATTTGCAGCTATTTAAGAATGCATTCCTTATTAGCGTGGCTAAACCCTTTCATACGTTCACACTGATTATGAGTGTGCTTGGATTATCGTATATTGTTTTCTATCATATTACGATTGTTCTGTTTTTCAGCGGCAGTTTAATAGCTCTTGTTATGACCGGTTTATGCCAAAAGGCTTTTCGAAGCATTGAAGTCGCCAAATCGAAATATCAGCATGTGTCTTGAGAAAGCGAGAGATTCTGATTGATGAAAAAAAATCCTTTTTCTTCTCTGGTAAGTTTGTATCTTAATTCCAACTTAAAGGTCAAGATTTATACGGTTGTATCATCAATCATTTTGTTATTCTGCGTGTTTATCCTTATTGGCTTACAGTATGTTTATACACTCTATGATCAATATCTTTATGAAAAAACATCACAGGTGCTAACCATGTCAGCGAACAGCGTGGAAGAAAAGCTCAGGGAAATAGAAGAAGTTAGTTATTCAATTGTTGCGGATCCGGTTATTCAGCAGGGACTTCAGCGTCTTGAAGAAGACTCAGGTTATGAGAGGTATCAGACAAATCAAGAACTAATTGAAAAGTTAAGTGCCTATGCCGGTTCAGAAAAATATGTTCATTCAATGATGATTGTTGATACAAAGGGAAAGGAGTATCTAGCTGGTTCTAGTAGTATGAAATTGAATGCTTCACGTATACAGGAGCTTATGGACGAGGCTGCTGTATATGAGGGTGGAAATAAGTGGGTTCTCGATAGCGATTTCAATCGATTTGCCACGGCTGTACGGCAAATTCGCTCCTATAATAATATGAATCTCAATAACATTGGTGGATTGATCATACGAGTTGATTTAAGCAAAATTGTAAAAGCACTTCCTGATATGGGATCAGAAGCAGACGGCAAAGTGATTATTACGAACGGCGAAGAGATATTCCAACCGGGAAGCAAAATCGAGCATATCGATAAATATGATTTTGATGCACCCGCAAGCAGAGGCTATTCTATTCAGAGTGTTAAAGGGGAAAGGTACTTTGTCAGTTATGTGCAATCGTCCTATTTAGGATGGACCTATTGGAATGTTGTTCCATTTGATGTGATGTTTTCAAACATCCAAGCCATTAAGGTGGTTGTCATTCTTCTTCTATCGATTATGCTTATCATGCTTATATTAACGGCGTTATATTTTATCAGAAGAGTGACACGGCCTTTGGATAAATTAGTGGTCATGATGCAGGAAGTGCCTAAAGGGAGCTCTTGGGTCATTAAGCAGATAGACACGCCTAAATATTATGAGAACGACATTGGGATGCTTTTTTCATCCTTTAAAAGAATGATAGAGCAGATAGATGATTTAATTAAGGAAAATTATGAGAAACAGATTTCAATTAAGGATGCCAAATTTAATGCCCTCCAGGCACAGGTGAATCCGCATTTCTTATTTAATACGCTTGAATCAATTAATTGGCAGGCAAAGGCTAATAAGCAAACTGAAATATCACAGATGGTTCAGTCACTTGGTCATTTGCTGCGCCAATCGATTAATTTTAAGGAAAGCCAAATTACTTTAAAGAGTGAGCTGGATATCGTCAATAGTTATGTAACGATTCAGAAATTTCGCTTTGATGAGCGTCTTTCGTTCCAATCTCATGTGCCAGATTCCTTAATGTCGTGCATGGTTCCTAAATTCACCCTGCAACCTCTTGTTGAGAATGCGATTAAGCATGCTGTAGAGCCCTCTTTGAAGAAAGGAGAGATTCGTATTCTAGTGTCACATAAAGAGGACAGGTTAATCATCAGCATAGAGGATAACGGACCCGGAATTAGTAGCCAACGACTCGATGAAATTAAGGAGAGTAATGTGAATTCAAAGGGAAACGGGATTGGCTTAAATAATATCGATGAGAGAATCAGGCTGAGCTATGGAGAAGAATATGGGATATCCATAGAAACAAGGCTTGGTAAGGGCACTGTGGTGAAAGTAATATTACCTTTTATTAATTGGGGTGAGCAGTTTGTCTTATAAATTGCTTTTAGCGGATGATGAGAAAATTATTCTAGAAGGTATATCCAATAGTGTTGATTGGGCTTCGCTAAATGTCGAACTCATAGGAACGGCTAGTAATGGAATAGAAGCCTATGAGAAAATTATGCTTTTAAAACCAGATATTGTCCTTACTGATATCCAAATGCCTGGTCTGGATGGTATAGGTTTGATTGAGAAGGTGCAGGATACATGCCCTTGTATCCAATTTATCCTTTTGTCTGGGTATAGTGAATTTGAATATGCCCGAAAAGCAATGAAGTACGGTATTAAAAATTATTTACTGAAGCCGTGTAACGAAGACCAAATTGCTCAGGCTGTCTCTGAAGCAAAGAATGATCTGGTAGTATTAGAAGAAAATCAGCAAAGAACTAGCCGGCTGAAGGAGAATCTAGTTAAGATAAAGCCTTATATTCAATCCCAGTTGCTCATAGACCTGCTGCAGGAAACAGAGAAACAACAAGACCTTCCACTTCAGGAATGGTTGGATTTGAATGTCGATACGGTGAAGGTACAGCTCTGTTTGATTCAGTTTGAAGGAGAGGTGGAATTCGAACATTACCTGGTGATGAACCGCCTTGGAAAAGAAATGCTTGGAACTCCCTTGTTAAACGCGAATATCAGAGATTATGTGATATATATGGTTGCCGAGGAAGATGGGCTTATGGAAAGGTTGCGCAAGATTCAAGAGCAATATTATACCCTGCACCATGTGAATGTTACAATCGCTCTCAGTGATGCCAATTTGATTCGTCATACGAAAAAAATGTATGACGAAGTAAAAGAATGCTTGAAATACCGTTTTTATTTAGGGGAAGGTCAGATTATTACGAAAAACTGCATACAACGTTTCATTTCTGATGCATCGGCGAAGCCGGAAATTGACGAGCATAAGATGACTTTGTATATTAAATCGGGCCAAGCGGCTGAAATCACTACATTGCTTAAGGGATACTTCGCTGAAGTTAAGCGTAATCAACCTTGTATCCAAGATGCTAAATCCTATTATTCAGAACTGTATTTATCTGTCATTCACTTGGTTGGATTTAAGCGAATGATGGGCTATTGGAGCGAGTTTATTGGTGTTTTAAATAAGTGGACTATGAATCAAATTGAGGAGCGTATTTTAGCAACGGTTTCTGAGATTACAAAAGAGTTCTCGAGAAAGCTGCATAGGAAGCAAACGACCATAATCGAAAGAGTCATTGATATCATGAATGAACAGTTTAGTGATCCAGATCTTACTTTGAAATTAGTTGCGAATCATATGCTATACATGAATCCTGATTATTTAGGCAAATTGTTTAAACAAGAAACTGGTGAGCGTTTTTCCTCCTATTTGACAAAGCTTCGTCTTGAAAAGGCAGTCCTATACATACAGGAAAAGGGAGATGTTCAGATTACTGTTTTGGCTGAACGTGCTGGATTCGGTGATAATCCTCAATATTTCAGTCAGGTTTTTAAAAAATATCTTGGATGTACCCCTTCAGAGTATAAGCGGAAATTTACGATTGCTTAATGAAGAGTTACGTTATAAAGCCTAGAGAATGAACTCTAGGCTTTTTGTCATGATTTATCCTTAAGAAGAGGGAAGGCACGCTCTTCCATTAGTCAGATAGCCAATACACTGTTTTTTTAACATACGACTCTTTTTTTTTTCTTCTTATTATTTCTAGATATTTTATGATTGTAATGTAAGCACTTACAAAAAAGGAGGAGTTGTGCTATGAAGAAGGTATTTTTATCCATCATTAGTTTATTTTTATTGCTATCAGTAGCAGCTTGCAACAATGACAGTTCGAGCAATGCGGATAATAAGGATCAGGTTACTCTCCGAATTGCTTGGTGGGGTGGACAGCCAAGGCATGATTATACGATGAAAGTCATTGAAATGTATGAAAAGCAAAATCCTAATGTCAAAATTGAGGCCGAGTTCTCGAACTGGGATGATTATTGGAAGAAACTCGCTCCTATGGCTGCGGCTAACCAGATGCCAGATATTATTCAAATGGATACAGCTTACTTATCTCAATATGGTTTAAAGGGACAGCTTGATAATCTGAACACTTATATTGAGAATGGAGCCATCAATACGGATAATATTCAGGAATCCATCCTGAAAGGCGGCGAACTAAACGGTGAGCTATATGGCTTTCCATTAGGCTCAAATGTGTTAACGGTTATTACAAATGATGAATTGTTGAAAAAGGCAGGCGTGGAGCTTAATGCTGATGAGTGGACGTGGGATGACTTTGGAAAAGCAGCTATGGCTGTGACAGATGAAACGGGCATATATGGAACGAACGGTATGTATCCGTCTGATGTTTTCTTCCCGTATTATTTAAGGACCCAAGACGCGCGCTTTTATAATGAGGAAGGAAATGGACTCGGCTACAAGAATGATCAATTATTCGTTGATTATTTCGAAATGCAGTTGAAACTTGTGGATGCAAAGGCTTTCCCTACTCCGGATGAAACAGCTCAAATTAAGGGAATGGAGGATGACTTCATTGTAAAGGGAACATCTGCGATGACATGGAACTATTCAAATCAATATATCGGCTTTTCTCAGTTAACAGACAGCAAATTGACCATCAATCTACCGCCAGAGCAGGCTGAAACAAAAGCTCTCTCTTTAAGACCAGCGATGTATTTTTCTATACCGAAGAGTTCCAAGCAAAAAGAAGAGGCAGCGAAATTCCTTGATTTCTTCATTAATGACGAGGAAGCAAACAAATTAATTAAAGGGGACAGAGGCGTACCTGTCTCATCCAAAGTTATTGAAACATTAAAACCGCTCTTGACTGAGGATGAGGTTAAAGTTTTTGAATATGTAGAAACAGCCTCTCAAAACGTTGGGGAAACAGATCCTCCAGACCCACTTGGCAGTGCAGAAGTGATTAAAGCCTTGAAGGATGCGTCCGATCAGGTCCTTTATAAGAAAATCACGCCGAAAGAAGGAGCTAAACAGTTCAGAGATAAGGCGGAAGAAATACTATCAAAGAATAATTAAGGAATGTATGGTGCGGATATTCATATGGAAATTGAATTTCCGCACCTCTTTATCCTGGATGGAGATGATGGTCATGAAGAAACGTTCGTGGAGTGATAACTTAGCAGGATATTCGTTTATTTCTCCATTTATCATTGGGTTTTTAGCTTTTACGGTATTGCCGATGCTGGTCTCCTTATATTTATCTTTTACGAGCTATGATTTATTTACATCGCCTAAATGGATCGGCTTTGAGAATTTTAAAGAGATGTTCTTTAATGATGATAAATACTGGCAATCAATAAAGGTTACCTTTACATATGTTATGGCGGGAGTGCCGCTTAGATTAACGTTTGCACTCTTAGTTGCGATGCTGTTGAATAGGGCTTCACGGGCGGTCGGGCTGTACCGGACTCTATTTTATCTTCCATCCATTATTGGTGGAAGTGTAGCGGTTGCGATTATGTGGAGAAACATCTTCGGTAATGAGGGTACCTTGAATGCCGTGCTTTTCTTTTTGGGATTCGATGAAAAGATTTTTTGGTACCAAGATCCGACTAAGGCATTATGGACATTGATTTTGCTGGCGGTTTGGCAATTTGGTTCATCAATGCTTATCTTCCTGGCAGGCTTGAAAAACATTTCCCCTTCGTACTATGAAGCAGCGAATGTGGACGGGGCAAATAAATTTCAAATTTTCTTCAAGATTACCCTGCCACTCTTGAGTCCAATCATTTTCTTTAACCTCGTTATGCAGACGATATCCGCATTTATGACTTTTACCCCAGCCTACATCATATCCAAAGGGGAAGGCGGACCGCTCGACGGGACATTGCTATACTCACTGTACATATTCCAGCGGGCATTCAACTATTTCCAAATGGGCTATGCTTCTGCTATGGCGTGGGTCATGCTGCTTATTGTCGGCATTATGACTTTAATCTTATTCAAGACGTCTAAATACTGGGTACATTATGAATCGAAAGAGGGCTAGTGATATGAAGATAGCAGAAGAAGTTTCAACACCGCCAGTGCGGAATTCTGTAAACATTCCATTCAAGCAAAAGAGATTTAAGCCGAAGAAGTGGATTTATCATCTAGTAACGGGCGGATTTGCCTTTTTGATGCTGTATCCGATTATTTGGCTGGTTATGAGTTCCTTTAAGGAGAGTTCTCAAGTTTTCGTGACGGCTCATTCATTAATACCTGATCCCTTTGTCTGGAGTAATTATTCCTCAGGATGGGAAGGAATCGCCGGACAGCCATTTTGGGTGTTTATTAAGAATAGCCTCGTGATTGTCGGGTTATCAACTATAGGAGCTGTTACCTCGTCAGCTCTCATTGCCTATGGATTTGCCCGAATTAATTTTAAATGGAAAGCGTTCTGGTTTGCTTGCATGATGGTGACGATGATGCTTCCTCATGAAATTGTCATGATCCCTCAATATATCATTTTTGCTAAGATTGGCTGGCTGAATTCAATCCTGCCGATTGTCGTTCCGCAATTTTTTGGCCATGCCTTTTTCATCTTTTTGATGGTGCAGTTTATTCGTAATATCCCGATTGAACTGGACGAAGCGGCAAGGATGGATGGCTGCGGGAAATTCAGTATCTTCTATCGCATTATCCTACCTTTGATTACGCCGGCTTTAGCGACATCAGCTATCTTCTCGTTCTATTGGAAATGGGAGGATTTAATTAACCCGGTTCTGTATTTAAACAGCCCGGAAAAGTATCCGGTTTCATTAGCTTTGAAGATGTTCTTAGATTCTGAATCAGCCTCCAACTGGGGGGGGATGTTTGCGATGTCTGTAGTTTCCTTGCTGCCAGTTATCCTGGTGTTCTTCCTATTCCAGAAATATATTGTGGAAGGCATTAGCACGAGCGGACTGAAATAAGAGAAAGGATAGGAAAAATGAGACGATTACAGTTTGATGAAAATCAGATACAGAAAGCTATAGAGGCAGTCGTTAAGCGGACATTTCAAATGGATTTCAATTGGGATTGGCCTGGAGGGATTGCACTATATGGTGTTGGCGAAGCTTATAAAGCCACGGGTAGGCAGGATTATCTGGACATGCTCATCCATTGGGTGGATGAGCAGCTTGAGGATGGCCTCCCCAAGCTGTCTGTCAACGGAGCCTCCATTGGACATACCCTGCTGACGATTTATGAATCTACAGGGAATGAGGATTATTTAAAGTCTGTACTTGAAATGGCCAATTTCTTATTGGAGGAAGCAGAGCGCTTTGGCGACGGTGTCTTGCAGCATACAGTGAATTCGACCGATTACGTTTTTCATGCGCAGGCATGGGTGGATACAATGATGATGGCCGGGTTATACCTGCTCCGTGTGGGGAAAGCTACAGGGAACACCGATTACTATCAGGACGGACTGCATCAGTTCCATACACACGAAATACTATTGCAGGATAACAAGACAGATCTTTATTATCATGGATGGGATGATGAGACAAAAAATCATATGTCCGGTGTATTTTGGGCAAGGGGTAACGGGTGGGCCGCTCTCACGATGGCTAGAGCTCTTGAATTAATCGACGTTACTCATCCTTCCTATATGGTAATAGACGGTTCTTTGCGCGATCAATTAAGCTCCCTTGCCAGGCGGCAATCAGAAGAAGGCTTATGGCATACGATTGTGGATGATCCGGGCTCTTATCAGGAGGTATCAGGTTCTGCTGCTATTTCATCTGCTCTCCTATCACGAGGTAAATTATATGACCGCCATGTTGGAAAGGCGCTGTCAGCGATTCTGGCAAGGATTGATGATGATGGGCGGGTTCATGACGTATCAGCAGGTACTGCGGTGATGAAGGACAGGGAAGGATACCGCCAAGTTCCCTATAAACGGATTCAAGGATGGGGTCAAGGGCTGGTCCTCGCTTTCCTGGCTGATATCCTCCGTACTCAAAATCGCGTATTTGACTAAAGAAAATCGAGAGGATTACGAAAATATAAAAATGAAGCGATAGAAAAGGTGAGTTTTTGACTAGTAAAAAACCAAACCAATCACTCAGTTTGAATTCAAGGATTCTTCTTGTGATTCACGTCGTTTTCAATACGTCAACGGCATTATCCAGCTTGTTTGTTAGCATCTATCTATGGAGGCTCGAGCCTGATTTCACGATTGTTGCTATTTATCATCTTATGCTATTTATTTTCTCAACCCTCTTATATGCCATATCCGGTTGGCTGATGACGAAATGGCGGGTGGTTTCACTGTATCGGACAGGCATTGTCCTGCACTGTCTTTTTTATTTCCTTTTACTATGGATAGAGGGGGAAGCGGCTTATCACGCGATCGAGCTGGGCATTGTGCAGGGGATTGCGCTTGGCTGTTACTGGCTTTCTTATAATGTCCTCTCCTATGACGCTACCAATCCAGTAAACCGCCATTATTTCTTCGGTATTAATGGGCTACTTATATCGCTTGCCGGCGCACTTGGGCCGTTGTTTTCAGGAATATTATTAGAGGTTTTTAAGGGGAATAGAGGCTATGTAATCGTGTTCTGGGTTTCTCTCATTCTCTTTGCAACATCAGCTATTCTCAGTGTCTTTGTGAAATCAAAGGATGCACTCAGCTCTTATAAACTCGGAGAAGTGCTGAGGTCTACGTACCGAAATGCAAATTGGCGAAGTGTATTATGCGGAAGCTTTATGTATGGCATAAGAGAAGGAATTTTTATGTTTATCATTGTGCTGCTCTTTTATGTGACAACTGCCAGCGAACTTAGTCTAGGGTGGTTTACCTCCTTAACGTCCTTTCTTAGTATGCTAGTGTATTATCTGGTCGGTCTGAAGATTAATACTGAATCTCACAGCAAGTATATTTTAATCGGAGCGGTAGGAATTACAATTGGAACGCTTATTCTTTCTTCGACTGTTAATCTTTACTCCCTGCTGATATTTGGTATCGTGAATGCGATTTTTTTGCCTTTTATCCTAATTCCTTATTCTTCCATTTCCTTTAATGTAATTGAAGGGTCTTTCTATTCGTCCAATCTTAGAATTGAACATATTGTGGCTAAAGAGATTTTCTCTAATATAGGCAGAGTCATACCAGTTACCTTATTTATTTTCTTCTATGATAATGCTAGCCAAATACAGATAATGATATTTCTGATTTTACCAACAATTTCGTTGTTCGGTGTTTGGAGATATTTTCGGAAAATTAATCTAGTATGATTTTTATCATCAGTTAAAGAAGGGGATGGAGTAAAATGCAAAATCCAGGATCAGCGGTTTGTTTATTCATAGCAGGTGATTCAACTGCTGCTGATTGTCCGGAGTATGAGGCTCCGATGGCTGGATGGGGGCAGCTGTTCCAGTCATTTTTTACGGGAGAAGAAGCTGTTGTGAACAAAGCAGCGGGTGGAAGAAGCTGTAACAGCTTCATTGAGGAAGGTCGGCTAGATGAAGTTTGGGCCATGATGAGACGTGGGGATTATCTCTTTATTCAGTTTGGGCACAATGACCAAAAATCTTACGGAACAGATCCAGCAACAACCTACCCCTATTACTTGGAGCAATACATTCAAGGGGCGAGGGGAAGGGGGGCATATCCTGTCTTGTTGACCTCTGTCAATCGTAGAAAGTTTGACGAGCAAGGTATAGTGGAGAATACCCTCGGTAGCTACCCTGAGGCTATGATTCATCTAGCCAAACAACTGGAGGTACCGTTAATTGATATGTGGGCAAAGACAAAAGAGCTTTATGAGCATTTAGGAGAAGAAGGATCCAAGAAGCTCTTTGTTTGGCTCGAGAAGGGGGAACATCAAAATTATCCAAACGGTATTCAAGATGACACACATTTCAATGAAAAAGGCGCATATGAGATTGGCAAGCTTATTGCGAATGAGATTAAAACACTAGGGATCGGGTTGGAGGCTTACTTAATCCCTGATTCAGAAAGGAAGATACATAGGTGAAAAAGAAACTGGTTCATGGAGCAGCTTATTATCCTGAATTATGGGATGTACAAGCAGTTGAGATAGATATTAGCTATATGAAGGAAGTGGGCATTAATACCGTGAGAATGGGGGAATTTGCTTGGTCAAAAATAGAGCCGAATGAAGGAGAATTCGACTTGTCGTTCTTTAAGGATATCATAGAGCTCCTCTGTTCAAATGGAATTGAAACGGTCATGTGTACACCAACAGCTACGCCGCCAATTTGGGTGACTCATAACCATCCGGAGAGAATGCATGTGAATCGAGCAGGCAAAAGGATGGTGCATGGTTCAAGACAGCATATTTGCACCAATCATCCTTATTTCCGAGAGCGAGCAGCTCGTATTACAGAAGCGCTTGCCAGTGAGCTCAGCCACTTGCCTAGCGTTATAGCGTGGCAGTTGGATAATGAATTTAAATGTCATGTGGCTGAGTGTTATTGTGAAACATGCCGTTATTTATGGCATCAATGGCTTGAAGAGAAATATCAGACCATTAATGCATTGAATGAAGCCTGGGGAACAGATATTTGGAGTGAATATTACCATTCCTTTGAGCAAATTCCTGTTCCGGAAGCGGCTCCGTTTCTTCATAATTCCTCCTTGCATACAAATTATCAGCTATTCCATACAGAGAAGATTGCGGAATTTGCACAGGAACAGTCTGAAATCATTAGAAGATATTCCAATCGGCCGATCACGCATAACAGCACGCTCTTTTTCTCGGTCGATAATGAAAAGCTGTTTGCCGATTTAGATTTCGCCTCCTTCGATACATACGCTCCTTCTGATGGGTATGGAAACTATTTAATGAACTGTGATGTATGGAGAAATTTGAAGAAAGGAAAAGACTTCTGGGTTATGGAAACAAGCCCATCTTATCCAGCAAGTCTGGAAAGCTGCACGGTTCCACATCCGGAAGGCTATTTAAAGGCAGAGGCAGTAGCGGCCTATGCGCTTGGGGGACAGGCTTTTTGCTACTGGCTGTGGAGACAGCAAAAATCTGGATGTGAGCAGCCTCACAGTTCTATCCTCAGCGCGTGGGGAAAACCAGGAATAGGCTATAAAAATGTCATTGAAGTAGAGAAAGCAAGAAAGGCTATTGAGCCATTCATGATTCATTCTAATCCAAAACAAGCAGAGGTTGCCGTGACATACTCTGATAGAGGAAGAATATTCATGAAGACAGAGCCGCTTAATGGACTTGATTATAAGAACTGTCTGACGGATTTTTATAAGGTCCTGCTGTCGATGGGCATTCATCGTGATCTTATTCCTGAGGATGCGGATTTTGATGGCTATAAAATTTTATTCACCCCTTTTCTCTATCATGTCAGTACGTCCTATATCAATAAAGCAAAAGCCTTTGCGGAGAGTGGAGGAATATGGATTGTCGGCCCGATGTCCGGCGGGCGAACTGAGAATCATACAGTTCATACGGATGCTGGTCTGGGCATGCTTGATGATGTGGCAGGGGTTGAAACGCTGTATTCCTTTCCTGCGGATAGCACTCATACGTATGGTCGGGCTTATGGAGAGACGGAGCTTCTGGGCAAATGGGGAACAGTTTTCAAGCCGCTGGAGGCAATAGCTGTTGGAATCTTATCAGACGGATTGGCTGAGCAAGAAGCTTTTATAACCGAGCGTGCAATCGGAAAAGGTAAGATTGTTTTGCTTGGGGGCATGCCGAAAGGTGAAGAACAAATGCTCTTAAAGAAATTATTTCTTCACTATACTGAAGAAGCCTCGGTAAGACTATGCGGTAATGTAACGGAGGGAACGATTATTGCCCCGCGGGAGCTTAATGACAAGACTTTTTGGACTGTTATCAATATGGATGGAAAGGGTGGCGGAGTTTCCCTGCCGGAAGGAGGAGGCGTTGATTTATTGACTGACGAAACACTGAATAGCGGGTATTTACCTATTGGCAAGTACGAATACCGCTTAATCCGATTGACAGAGGAGTCATAATTATATTGGAGGGATGAAGCATGATACGTGACCATTTAGGATTGAATAAAGATGTCATCAATCAAAGCATTGAATTATTAATGGATAATCTCGTTGGTATTAAAGACAGTAGGGGGGAATATTTATTAAATTTTGATGGTTTGATTGTCGATGATAAAAGCTGGCATGTCTGGAATTGGCCCCAAGGAGTGGGTTTGTACGGGATTTATAAATATTGGAAGAAAACAGGGGATCCTAAAGCTGAAGTCATCCTAAAACAATGGTATGAGGAAAGGTTTAAGGAAGGTCTTCCGCCAAAGAATATTAACACAATGGCGCCGTTCTTAACTTTAGCTTGTCTCTATGAAGATACACAAAATGAGAAATATCTGCCTCATTTAATTGAATGGGCTGAATGGGTGATGCATGACATGCCTCGCACACAGGAAGATGGGTTACAACATATGACTTACGGTCCCGAAAATAAGGAACAGCTTTGGGATGATACTTTAATGATGACTGTTCTCCCTTTGGCGAAAATCGGCAAAACGCTGAACCGGCAAGAATATATTGAAGAGGCTAAAAAGCAGTTTCTCATTCATATAAAATACTTGGCTGACAGGAACACCGGTCTTTGGTATCACGGATGGACTTTCGATGGAAATCATCATTACAGCGGCGCGCTTTGGGGGAGGGGAAACTGCTGGATCACGATTGCTATCCCTGAAGTGATTGAGATATTAGATTTACAGGAAGGTGATTTCTTCAGAGATTTCCTGGTATCCACATTGAAAAGACAAATAGACGCGCTTGTAAAGTATCAGACTGAATCAGGGTTGTGGCATACCTTGATTAATGATCCAGATTCTTATTTGGAAACTTCCTCCTCTGCTGGATTTGCTTTTGGCATATTGAAGGCTATCTCGTGTAGATTGATTGGTAGTGAATATAAGGTGTATGCGTTGCGCGCAGTACAAGGAATATTGAATGAAATTAATGAGGAGGGTACTTTACAAAAAGTGTCTGTCGGAACAGGAATGGGGGATACGTTGGATTTCTATAAAGAAATTCGAATAACCGCTATGCCTTATGGTCAATCGCTCGCTATCCTTTGTTTAGCGGAAATTCTTGATGCGATAGATTGTGGATAGAACTAGAATGTTTCTCTTTGGTTTGTAGAAGAGATTCTTTTTGGGATGCCTGGTATAGGGTTGAGTTTTAGTGAACTGAACAGCTAAATCTTCGGTATTAATCAACATTATTACCTTTTTAGAATTGGACAAGGAGGCATTGAAAATGATTGCATCCTAGGGTGTAGATGAGATGTATTAGGGAGTGTCTGTGGATTCACTTTTCAAATAAAGACACAGAGGAGCAGGAAAGAGAAATAGGGATTCCTACTTAAAAAGTCTTGTCTCCACTGTTAAAAGGGGGCGTCTATCTAATATTTGGATACTAGATTATTTTGATTGATGTAATTATAGGTTATTTAGGTTATTTTCGTGAATTTTGGTAAAATAGAAATATGAGACGTTTCTAAGTAGATTACTGGATATGATTATTGAAAGAGTAGGGATATTCATTCGGAGCTGCCTATCTATAAAATTGAGGGTTTTCGAATAATCAATGTTATGGATCGGCCTTTATAATTGATACAAACTTCACCATTAAAGTCAATTAAGGATGCAATTATCATGGACTTACTGAGGCAGACTTGGAGAAGACACGAAAATAACAACGACCATTCCCAAAACAAAAGGGGAAATGACGACCATGTATAAACTCATTATAGTAGAAGATGATTACATTATTCGCCGTGGCTTGTGCAAAACCATGCCTTGGGAAGAGCATGATTTTTATGTGGCAGGTGACGCAGGGGATGGGAAAATGGCCATTGCATTAATTGAAAAAGAGCAGCCGCAAGTGGTTATTTCTGATATTAATATGCCTTTTATGAATGGGATTGAGATGGCGAAGCTGGTTAAAGAAAAAAGTCCGTCCACGAGGATAATCTTTCTGACGGGTTATGAGGACTTTAACTTCGCGAAGGAAGCAATCAAATTGAGAGCATTTGATTATTTATTGAAACCTGTTGATTCAAACCACCTTCTTCAAAAAACAAAGGAAGCAGCGGCTGATTGGGATAAGGAACAAGCAGATACGAGAAAAATAGAAGCCTCTATCTCTCTTCTTCAGAAGAATTTTCTTCAAAAATTAGCGAGTCAAGGGAAAGAGCATGTAGATATTGAGGGAGAATTGGTAGGACTCGGTATCCATTTGGAAGGCCCTTTCTTTTCTTCGATGCTGATTCACTTTGAGGAAGGCGAAGAATCAGTTAGAGAGCTTAGTATGAAGATTGCAGCAAACATAGTAAGCTTATTGAATGTAAGTGATGGAGTCGTTCTCCATGCCGGGGAGAATGAGATGGCTGTTTTTCTATCGATGGAATCAAAGGATGATAAAAAGGCGGAGCAATTAGCCAAGCAGCTCATAAGCCAAAAGAGAAAAAAATCTCCTATCATGACCATTACACTAGGAAGAGCATATAATCATTTCTTCGAGCTGAGCAATTCCTACTTAGACTGCAGGCTCGCGATGGATATTCGTCATATTATGGGAACAGGGCATATCTACTCCATCGATGATGCTTTATCTGACCATCAAAATGGCAAGGAAGAAGTGAAGATGTACGAGTCGGAGCTTGAGGAACAG
The DNA here is from genome assembly GCF_054950035.1 of Gracilibacillus sp. Marseille-QA3620. Taxonomy (NCBI): domain Bacteria; kingdom Bacillati; phylum Bacillota; class Bacilli; order Caryophanales; family Bacillaceae; genus Gracilibacillus; species Gracilibacillus sp. Marseille-QA3620. Next base: position 2,684,235 of record NZ_CM143102.1, on the reverse strand, counting down.
ATTCGTTTGGGACTGCCTGGAGTGGTTAGCAAGACACTTGAAGAATTAGAAAAGGCGATATTTATATGCAAGAATTTGACTTTGACAGAAATAAAAATATTGGCCATTAAATATAGCTCTATGCTATTTTACGAGATTGAGAAGTGGAAGAAGGAAGAGACGAGTAGGTTCGATTCCTCTAAATATTATAAGGACATCATGGGACTGACATCACTGAATGAAATGATGACTATTCTTCAGCACTTGGTACTGGAATGGGCAGCATTAATTAATAAAGAGAATAAAAATCAGTTTACATTAGTTGATCAGGCCATTGAATACATGAAGGAATCGTATCATGAAAGCGGGTTGACTCTCTCAAAGGTGGCAACTCAGGTGCATGTAAGTCCGCCTTATTTAAGCAACTTATTTAAGGTAGAAAAGGGCTTCAATTTCGGAGATTACCTCCTTGAATTAAGGATGAAAAAAGCGATTGAAGTTTTAACAACTGAACATGTGAAAACGTACGAAGTTTCCGAGCGCGTCGGCTATAATAACCCTCAATATTTCAGTATCTGTTTCAAGAAATATACTGGTTATACACCTGCTGAATTCCGGAAGAAGCATCGTGAAAATGTTCATTTTTTTTAGAATAAAGTTTAATATGTTAATGGATTTCCAGGCATATATTTATCTCCTTTCCCACATCCGATATAATCAAAATATACCAATTTATATACTAAAATACCTAAAATACAGCGTTGGGGTGATCGGATGAAAAAGTTGCAAACGCTAAAAAAAATAACGGATTGTGGTGTGGTGGCTGTTGTCCGTGCGGATACGAAGGAAGAAGCCATTAACATTTCATCTGCATGTATAGAGGGCGGCATTAGCGGGATTGAAATCACATTCACTGTTGCTGAAGCAGATTCTGTCATTAAGGAACTAGCCCGGCTGCATAAAGATAGCCAGGAAGTAGTCATCGGAGCGGGAACGGTTCTAGATGCAGCTACTGCCCGATTAGCCATATTATCCGGTGCTCAGTTTGTTGTGAGTCCCGCCTTTGATATTTCAGTCGCTAAATTATGTAACCGCTATCAAATCCCTTATATGCCTGGCTGCATGACCATATCTGAAATTGTTCAAGCATTAGAGGCAGGGGTAGACATGATTAAACTATTCCCTGGAAATACGCTGAAGTCTGAATTTGTCAAAGCAGTAAAAGGACCGCTTCCAGACGTGAATATCATGCCAACAGGAGGAGTGAGTCTTGACAATGTACAGCAATGGATTGAGGCGGGCTGTGCGGCTGTCGGTGTTGGAGGGAATTTAATTGCCCCGGCCAAAACGGGCGAGTTTGGGAAAATCACAGAAATGGCTCAAGCTTATGTAGAAAAAGTTCGAATAGCAAAGGGAGCGTAATGGTAATGAAGAAAGTCGTTACGTTTGGGGAGATTCTGCTGCGATTTTCTACTCCCCCGGGAGAAAGGTTGTTTCAGACTGGCCTTATACATACTCATTTTGGCGGTGCTGAAGCAAATGTAGGCATATCATTGTCCCATTTCGGTCATGATGCTTATTTTGTCAGTAAGTTGCCTGAAAATACTATAGGAAAAGCAGCAGAGCAGCATTTGAAAACCAATGGGGTTCATACGGACTTCCTCTTAAAAGGAGGGAATCGCTTAGGAACCTACTACGTGGAATCTGGCATTGGACCAAGGAGCGCTCAAGTAACCTATGACCGCCAGTATTCAAGCGTATCTCAGCTTGAGGCAGAGGAAATCGATTTTGAGAAAGTCTTTAGAGGAGCGACTCTCTTTCATGTATCGGGCATAACGGTAGCGCTATCACCAAAGATGAAGGAGATTGTTCTGCAATCGTTAGTAAAAGCGAAGGAATACGGGGTCCAAACGAGCTTTGACTTTAATTACCGTGCTAAGCTTTGGAGCCAGAAGGAAGCGGCAGAAACGATTCAATCCTATCTCCCATACGTTGATATATGTTCATGTGCTGAACTCGATGCAATCTACTTGCTCGGAATCGAGCAAGCAGAACCATCTCTAAAAGCCGTAGAGAAATTGACCTATTACTATGAAAAAATACAGCAAATATATCCTAATATTCAAAGCTTATATTCTACGTTCCGTGAGGTGTTTTCTGCATCTAGAAATAACTTGCAAGGCAACTATTATACAAGTGGGCGTATGTATCAATCAAAAGTGTATGAGATTGAGCCGATAGTGGATCGTGTTGGCGGTGGGGATGCCTTTGCTGCAGGCATTCTGCATGGAATTCTTGAAGATTGGAAACCGGAAGAAATCATTTCTTTTGCTACTGCAGCCGCTGTCTTAAAGCACACCGTTTACGGGGACTGCAATGGTTTTAAGGCAGAAGAAATTAAACAGTTCGAGAGTAGTAATCCCGGCGTGATTAACAGATAAGCTTATCATTATTTGAGGAGGAAGAAAAAATGGAAACACGTTATGCTAACCATCCTGATGAAATTAAACGATATACGACTGATGAATTACGCAAGCATTTTCTGGTGGAGACACTTTTTGAAACGGGTAAGGTTCATTTGACATATACACATGTGGATCGGATGATTTTCGGCGGTGTAACACCAGTTGAAGAGGAATTAACAATCAAGCTTGATAAAGAACTAGGTGTCGAATATTTTCTGGAGCGCCGGGAATTAGGCATCATTAACATAGGCGGGTCGGGGTCTGTTTTATTAGATGGCGAAGAATATAATATGGACCGCAGGGACGGTCTTTATGTTGGAAAAGGGACAAAGGAAGTGTATTTCCGTTCTAAGGATCCGAAGAATCCGGCTAAATTCTATATTAATTCGACACCTGCGCACCACAAGTATCCAACGGTTAAGATTGACATTAAAGCGATCACTCCACTTGAAGCGGGAGAGCCCGGCACCTTAAACGAACGGAAAATCTATCAATATGTTCATCCGAATGTTTGTGAAAGCTGTCAGCTGCAAATGGGATTAACAATGCTATCGCCGGGAAGTGTCTGGAATACGATGCCATGCCATACGCATGAACGCCGCATGGAGGTCTATTTATATTTCGATATGGAGCAGGATACGCGCGTGTTTCATTTTATGGGTAAACCGGAAGAAACGAGACATTTGGTGATGAAGAATGAGCAAGCAGCTATATCTCCGAGCTGGTCCATTCATACGGGAACTGCGACCAGCAATTATACTTTCATTTGGGGAATGTGCGGTGAAAATATTACGTATGGAGACATGGATCATGTGAAAATGGAAGATTTGCGTTAAGAATTGAAGCAGATAAGGAACTTTAAACAAAGGACCTTATCTTTAGGCATCAATATAAATACTATAGGAGGTATTTTATATGTCAGTAAAGCTCAATGATTTTTCGTTGGATTTTTTTGCTTTAAAAGGGAAAGTCGCTATTGTAACAGGCGGTAATACTGGGTTAGGGCAAGCATATACGGTCGCACTTGCGAAAGCAGGAGCCGATCTTTTCGTTATCACTCATGGAACGAATTGGGATGAAACAAAAGAGCTCGTAGAAAAGCAAGGAAGAAGAGTGGAATTCTTTCAAGCGGATTTGTCGGATAGAAATTCCATTCAAGAACTCGTGAAGGCTTGTCTGTCTGCTTATGGCCGTATTGATATTCTTGTGAATAATGCCGGTACGATTCGGCGGTCTCCCTTGGTTGAGTACAAGCCAGAAGATTGGGATGCTGTTATAGACCTCAACTTAAATGCTGTGTATTTCTTAAGCCAGGAAGTAGCTAAGGTAATGGTGGAACAAAAAAGCGGAAAGATTATTAATATTGCCTCCATGCTTTCCTTCCAAGGGGGTAAATTTGTACCGCCATATACTGCTAGTAAGCATGCCGTGGCAGGGCTTACACGTGCGTTTGCCAATGAATTGGCTGATAAGGGAATCCAAATTAACGCCATTGCTCCAGGTTATGTGGAAACGGCGAATACCGCACCAATTCGAGCAGATGAACAAAGGAATAAGGAGATTCTATCTCGTATTCCTGCAGGCCGCTGGGCAGCGCCAGCTGATTTAATGGGAGCTGTTGTTTTTTTATCAAGCCAAGCATCAGATTATATGAATGGCCACATCCTTGCAGTTGATGGCGGATGGTTAGCAAGATAAAGTGGTCCAATCTATGGCCGTATCATGATGGAGTGTGATACGGCTTTTTAAATATGACTAAATGGAGGTGTGGGATGATGAAAGCGAATATTGGCATAAGAGCTCATGACATGGAAGGCTTGCCTTTAGAGCAGCTGACAAAGGCAATCTCAGCGAAAGGATTAACGTCTGTCCAGTTAGCGCTGGCTAAGTCATTTGGCGATTATTTCGATACGGGCTCAGGATGCTTGAGTCCGGGATATGCCCATCAAATTTTTCGTGCATTCCAGAAAGAAGATGTACAAATCGCTGTATTAGGCTGCTATATCAATATGATTCATCCGGATGACATGGAAAGAAGGAAGGCTCTTGATCGTTTCAAAGAGCATATTCGGTTTGCTCGGAGTTTTGGCTGCAGCATTGTCGGAACGGAAACAGGGAATGTAAATGCGGACATTGTTTATACAGAAGATAATTTCGGGGAATCCCCATATCAAAGGGTGCTAGAGAGTGTCACAGAACTTGTGGAGGAAGCGGAAAAGTTTGGTGTCATTGTCGGCATTGAAGGGGGAATCAATCATCCGATTCATACACCTAAGCGAATGAAACGATTACTAGATGATATCAAATCCAATAATATTCAAGTCATATTTGACCCGGCCAACTATTTGACCCCGGAGAATTATTTGCATCAAGAAGATGTATATGAGGAAGCCTTTGAATTATTTGGTGATCGAATAGTTATTGTGCATGCAAAGGATGTCGTTGTTAAGGAGAATTCGATTCAAATGGTGCCGGTGGGTACCGGCCAATTGAATTATGATGCAGTCTTCCGGTATTTCAAACACAATAAACCATTTATTAATATATTGCTTGAAGATACTAGAGATCCTTACATTGACCAATGCGTAACGTACTTGCAAGAAAAATATGAACAGGCATGATAGCAAAAGTAATTTTCGAATCTCATATGATATTTCGGTAGGAGCAGCTTGGATAAAATAAGTTGTTATTGCATGAGGAACGATTAAGGCAGTAAAAGGTTTGAAAATCAAAATTTTTGCTGCCTTATACTAATAATAGTGGAGTAAATTAGATCATTATGAATGGAGACTAAAAGAATTAGCTAAGGCTTGTTATGTGACACATTTAGAAGATTTGCTTGAATAATTAAAAATCGAACCAATCCTTTCCCACCCATTCCCAAATGTACTTACATTTAACCAATGCTTCACCGATTCGTTTAAATTATAATTAAATTGTGAATAATTTAACAAATTGGAGGAGATTTGTGATGATGTATTATTTGCCAAGCAGAAACTTGTTAGGAAGAGGCTGCCTCAATGAATTGGGAGGAGAAATCAAATCCTACGGTTTTAAGAAAGCCTTTGTGGTGACGGATAAAGGATTGAGCAAGAATGGAATCCTGAAAATGGTGACAGATCAGCTTGAGAAGTCAGAGATTGATTATGTTGTCTATGATGAAGTCAGTCCAAATCCGACGACAAGACAGGTACATAATGGTGTGGAAGTATTGCAGGAAGAGGATTGTGATTTCATTCTGTCTGTCGGCGGCGGTTCTCCTCAGGACTGTGCAGCGGCAATTAGCATTATTACAACAAACGGCGGGGATATCCGCGATTATGAAGGCTTACATAAATCCAGCCGTCCTGGCTATCCGACGATTGCGGTTAATACGACAGCCGGTACATCTGCTGAGATTACGATTAACTATGTAATCACTGATGAAGACCGCGGAGTGAAGATGGTTTGTGTGGATAAAAACAGCATTGCCCTGTTGTCTGTCAGCGATCCAGAGTTAATGGTTAATAAACCGGCCGATCTTACAGCTGCGACTGGCATGGACGCTCTTACACATGCCATTGAAACGTTGGTGACTCCAGGAGCTAACCCTGTGACGGATGCGACTGCGCTTGAAGCGGTGCGTATTATCTTCAAGTATCTTCCTGCTGCTGTAAAGAACGGTCATGATTTGGATGCCAGAGAGCAAATGACATATGCATGCTTCTTGGGCGGAATGGCTTTCTCGAATGCCGGACTAGGCTATGTACATGCGATGGCCCATCAGCTTGGCGGGCTTTATGATCTTCCACACGGTGTATGTAACGCTATGCTTCTTCCAATTGTCGAGAAACGTAACGCAAAATATGCGCCTAAGAAATTCCGCATGATTGCTGAAGCACTTGGCTTCCCGCAAATAGCTCAGACAGATGAAGAGGCAAGTGATTTCGTGATTGAGAAGATCAGAGAGCTTGCGGCAGAGGTTGGCATTCCAACTTCCTTGAAAGAGCTTGGCGTCGAAAATCCAGATTTGGACACTTTGGCGGAAAACTCCTTGAAGGATGCTTGTGCACCTGGCAACCCTTATATGCCAACTAAAGAAGAAACCATTGAAATGTTTAAGGAAATCCTTTAATCATTTTACTGGGCAATATATTGCCCAGTTTTTTTATGTTCTGGCTGCTTTATTTTCAGATAAGAAAAACAAGAAAACGCTTATAAAACATTTGCGTTTCTCTGAAGAACCTGTTACTATAAAGAAGAATTATTTTTGTTTGTTACGGTTGAAAGTTGAACAATATTTCGTCTTTACGATCGATAAGCAAGGATAGTAATACAATGTGCTATCGCACTAGGAGGCAACAAACATGGAACAAGGTAAAGTTAAATGGTTTAACGCAGAAAAAGGTTTTGGATTTATCGAACGTGAAGGTGGAGACGATGTATTCGTTCACTTCTCAGCGATCCAAGGTGAAGGATTCAAAACTCTTGACGAAGGTCAAGAAGTTACTTTCGAAGTAGAACAAGGTCAACGCGGACCACAAGCTACTAACGTTCAAAAAAACTAATATAAGTTTAACTTATCGGAACAGACCCAATCACTTGGGTCTGTTTTTTTTTGACTTTACTAATGGAGGAGAGACCATGCAAATAATGCTTGAGAAGTTTCAAATAGCGGATTTCGATTTGTATTATGCACTTGTATCAGAAGAACGGGTTATGGCCCAGATTACTGAGCGGGCCATTCCTTTAGAAGAGGCTGAGATTAACTTCCATGCATTGCTTAAACGCAATCAACAGGCTGAGAAGACCGGCTCCTATAAAATATATGATCAACAGACGCTGGAGTATATTGGGCTTGGGCATATTACCCCTGATGATGATTTAAGCGGTGAGGCTGAGCTGGGCTATATGATTCTGCCACAGTATTGGGGAAAGGGATATGGATCTGAAATTGCCAGAGTGCTGCTTGTTAAAGCGGGTGAGGCTGGAATGACAAGTTTGAAGGCAATCATCGACCCGGATAATATTCCTTCAAGAAGAATTCTGCAGAAACAAGGTTTTATTTCAGAAAAGATTGGTGAAATTGATGGACTGCCGGCGGAAATTCTGCGTAAATCACTAAATGCTGAATAAGCACAAAAAAGCCCTGCTGAAGCCAGCAGGGCCATGTAAAATGGTAAGTAAAATGTTATGCAGTTTTAGGTCTCTACGAGTATAGCATATTCCCTCCTAATATGCGACAAAATTTGTGTTTTTCGACATACAGAAAGAGATACTACCTTTCGTATTCTTTAATTAGGGGGACTATATAGATAGAAGGGATGAATGATTGACTGGCATAATAGGGAGAATGATGGGTTTTTTTGGGTATTTGAGAATAACATCGAAAAAACTCGACTTTGCATGTATAATGAATGAGAGATTTCGAAGGTAGGAGGAACGGTTACCAATGCAAATGGCTTTAGTAATATTATTTGCGGCTTCCGCGGTGTTGTTTGTCGCTTCATTTGTTAAGATGAGAAAACAAGCAAAAGACGATCAAAAACAAATTGATACATATTACGCGGTTATGCTGGATGAAACAAATCAATTAAAAGAGCAGATCCGCAAACTTGAAATGGATGAGGAAATTACCGCTCAGGAGGCAGGCGTTATGGGCTTGAATTCTGAAGAACGCCATACAATGCGTAAGATGCTGGACCTTTATAAGAGGGGTTATTCCATTAAGAGCATCGCGGTCCAAACGAAACTGTCCGAGCAGGAAGTAGAAGAGATCCTAGCTCCTTATGAATCTGGAAGGAACAAAGGGAGGAAGCTGGCAAATGACGCATAAAGTAATGAGCAGCTTCGCCTCAGGAATCTTACTTGCCTCATGCATTCTTGGGGGAGTTTATTTCTTCTCATCCGATGATGCGGGAGCAGAAGAGACTTCCGGAAAGAAAGAAACGGCAAAAGCAACAGAGACCGAGACAGTTACCGAGACACCTGTTTTATCTGCAGAGGATATGAAGACTCAGTTGGAGACGGAAGGATATGTGGTCTTGACTGATGAAGAATATTTGAACGAGATTGAAACAGCTGAGGAGAAAGCAAAGGCTGAGGCAGAAAAGGCCGCGGCTGAGAATTCCGAGAAGGTTGTCTATAAAACGGTTATTAATGTTGCAAGCGGCATGACAACGTCCGATGTAGCAGAAGTCCTTGTAGCCGGAAATATCATTAAGGATGCATCCAGCTTCGTTAAGGCTGTTGAAAGCAAGGGTGTTGCGAACAAGCTTCGCCTAGGTGTGTTTAAGGTCGATAGCAAGATGTCTGTTGATAAGATTATTAGTATGATTTTCAAAAGCTAATAGAATAAAAAGAACAGCGCTCAAGGATTTTGAGCGCTGTTCTTTTTGGTTTATTATTTTGTAACGGCTCCCTCTTTAACAGCCACTACATCAAAGATGCTGATTTTATTGCTGATGATTGGGGATTCTGTTTTCGCCTCTGAAGAGCCTTCTGCCGGGCGTGCGTGAGATTTCTTGAAGGAATCACTGTTTCTCCAAGTCTCGAAGCTTTCTTTGTCTTCCCAATACATATTGACGCTTAGTTCATCTGTTTCTTCCACGCCTTGTGTTAAAAGAACTTCCACGCGGATGAATCCTTTAAATGTTTCTAAGTCATTTTTCGTGAATGCTGCTCCCATTTTTTCGCCAAAGCCTTTTTTCGTTTGGAATTTGTTTTGAACGACGATCATACTATCAATCTCCTTTGTTTGAGTTGTGGAATGATGACTGGATAGTCCTCATCAAAATGAATCTTTGCAGTAATATTATAAACCTTCTGTAAAAAAGATGCAGTGAGAAGCTCTTTTGGTTTTCCTTGATCTATGAGACATCCCCCCTTTAAAGCAATCATGTGATGGCTGTAAGCAGCGGCCTGCTGAAGGTCGTGAAGGACCATTACAATGGTTATTCCATATTGATCGTTAATTTCCTGCAGCATCTCCATTAAATCAAGCTGGTGGGCCATATCTAAATAAGTTGTTGGCTCATCGAGCAAAAGGATATCCGTTTTTTGCGCAAGGGCCATCGCGATGCGTGCCTTTTGCTGTTCTCCTCCTGACAGCTCATGGAACATCCGGCTTTCATGCTTCTTCGTGCCGGTTATATCCAACGCCCAGTCAATGACAGCCTCATCCGCCGCTTTACTGCCCTTGTGTAGAAACGAGTGATGCGGAGAGCGCCCGTAGGAGACGAGTTCCCTGACGCATAAGTCCGGAAGTTCTTCCTTCGATTGTGGGAGCATGGATATGGTCTTGGCAAATTCCCGCCTTTTGTATGTATGGATTGGTTGATCTTGAACGAGAATTTCTCCCTCATCCATCCCCATTAATTGTGCCGTAATCTTCAGGAAAGTAGATTTGCCAGATCCATTTGGTCCAATAATGGCTGTCATTTTCCCTTTTGGTATCACAAGACTGATATCCTTCAGCTGAAAGAAGCCTACTCTTTGGCACAGGTTACTCGCTTCAATGGCATTCATCCTACCAATCTCCTTTTCTTTAATAGAATCATAAAGAACGGGGCGCCGAGCGCTGCCAGCAATATGCCGACCGGCAGTTCAATCGGGTCAAACCAAGTTCTTGCAATCGTATCGGCAAAGACAACGAGTGCCGCACCACCTAATGCTGAAAACGGCAATAAGTAGCGATAATCGCTTCCAATCAAGATGCGGATGATGTGCGGAATGACTAACCCGACAAAGCCGACCAATCCTGCAACACTGACAGCAGCACCGGCAAGAAAGGAAGCGAGCAAAATGATGGTCAGACGTGTCAATTCGACTCTTTGTCCGAGCAGCTTGGCCGAATCATCGCCCAGCATGAGCAGGTTGACCGGCTTAATGGCAAAGAATGATAGAGCTAGACCGATGAGTGCATACGGATACATAAATTCAAGATGATACCAGCTCCGTCCGCTAAGACCTCCGGACAGCCAGGAAATAACGGACTGGACACGATCGCTGTAAATATTCATGATGCCGTTTTGAACAGCACTTAAAAGGGCGCTGATAGCAACCCCTGCTAAGATGATCTTAAGCGGGGAGGCTCCCTTGTCCCAGGCGAGGAAATAAATGACGAGTGATGTCAAGAATGCCCCAGCAAAGGCAGCAAGCGGCAATAAATAGGAGAGGGCTGGGAAGATAAGCATAATCACGCAAGCTGCCAAGCCGCCGCCTGCCGTAACGCCGATAATTCCTGGGTCTGCGAGCGGGTTTTTCATAACACCCTGCAAGAGGGCGCCTGATACAGCTAAGCAGGCACCCACTAACAATCCAATGATAACTCGCGGGAGACGAAGGTCCTTTATGATGGTTTCCTGCACGTCTGTCCCCTGATTGGTGAGCGTATTCCATACATCGCCTAAAGATATGGGCACTGAGCCATATGTCAATCCATAGAAGGAGGCAAACAGCAGGAGAACCGGCAATACTAGGGTGAGGATCCTTCTTCTCATTGTTCGCTGTTCAATCTTCATGGTCATTCTCCAGCATTCAAGATTTCATCTAAATAAGAAATGGCTTCTGTTACTCTTGTGCCAGGGTTCGTGCCGAATAAATCAGCTGGGAGAATTTCGACCTTTTCATTCTTGACGGCATCAATCTTATTCCAAGCAGGGTTTTCAGACATTTCCTTCAGGAAACCGGCTTTTACTTCCTCAGGGTTGCCATGAGTCAGCAAAAATACATGGGTTGGATTCGCCTCCACAATGCGCTCTGTATTAAGCTGGGCATATTGCGGATATTGTTCGAGTGCAGGGTAATCAGAGGCGATATTTTGGCCGCCTGCAAGTTCAAGCAGATTCCCGCTCAATGAATTCGGGAGGGCAGCCATGTATGTACCAGGTGCACCGTATACAAGCAAGGCCCGCTTTTCGTTGTCCTTGCTGTCGGCTTTTACTTTGCTGATTTCGGCATCTATCTCTTCATTTAATGTCTTTGCTTTTTCTTCCTTTTGCAGTAAATCCCCATAAAGAGTGATTTGGTTCTTAATTTCTTCAACGGAATTAGCGGATGTGAGAAGAGCTTCTGCTCCGATTGATTCAAAATTCTGAATATCCTTTGCGTTCATCGGGTTATTTCCAATCACGACATCAGGCTTCAAACTGGCAATCTTCTCAAGGTCGAATTCATGAGTGGAACCAATCTGTACAGCATTCTTATAGGGCGCATCTGCTTTCTCATGAGAAGATGTCGGCCGTCCGGCAACCTCGCCGCCCAGCGCATAAATAATATCCATATCTCCACCGCTTAAGGACACAATCTTCTCCGGTACTTGATCAAAGGAAACCTCACGTCCGGCAAAGTCAGTCAGGACAATCGCTGTAGCTGATTTTCCTGTTCCTTCTGTTTTATTTGAGCTTTCCGCATCCTCAGAGCCACAGGCGCCAAGCAGAAGGGCCATGGCTAACGCAGGTAAAATGAATGTTTTTCGCATGTTGTTCCTCCTTTAAGATTTAAATGGTTGCGAATGATAATCATTATCAATAATTATGATAATCGTTATCAATTAGGCTGTCAATTCTTAATTTGAAATTTTTTGAAAGTTTCCTAGTAAAGACCATATGGGGATTATTCTCTTATATAATAGATAGAAAATATGGGGGGATTGGATGATTAAGGCCATTTTGTTTGATTTAGACGGCACTCTGCTCGACCGAGATCGGTCCGTCAAAGAATTTGTTGAGAACCAATACGACCGCTTAATCTCGCCATCAAAGCCTGTTTCTAAGGGTGTCTACGTGTCTCGTTTCCTTGAATTGGATAATAGGGGCTATGTATGGAAAGACCGCGTATATGAGCAATTGGTTCATGAGTATCACATGACTGAAATCACATCCGAGAGCCTGCTTCAGGATTATTTGAATCATTTCAAGGATTGGTGCATTGCGTTTCCTCACATGCTGGACATGCTCCAGAGTCTTAGAGAGAAGCAGCTTCTGCTAGGAATTATTTCAAATGGGCGCGGCCGCTTTCAAATGGATGCGATTTGCGGGTTAGGAATTAGGGAGTTCTTTGATGTGATTCTTCTATCAGAATGGGAAGGAATAAAGAAGCCTGACCTGCATATTTTTTTAAGAGCCGCGAATCGGCTAGGGGTGTCTCCGCATGAATGTGTATTTGTCGGTGACCATCCACTCAATGATGTGAGGGCCGCTCAAAAGGCAGGAATGAAGACCATTTGGAAAAGAGACGCTAATTGGCAAGAGCCTGAAGCAGGCATCTTCATCAATGATTTAGTCGAAATTCCGCTTCTTGTCGAAAAACTAAGAGGAAATGAAGCAGGAGATGTCGTATAAAGTAGAGAATCCAAAAATGATGAAGGAGTGGGTAGCATGGCGAATGGAGTAGAGGATTTCTATTGTGATGAAGTGCTGAACGGAAAGACAGAGGTTGAGAAGGTATGGGAGACGGAAGACACCTTGGCATTTTACCATACACGTCCGTTTTATGAAGTACATATCGTCGTCATTCCAAAAAAGCATATTGTGTCATTGGTTGACGTCAAACCAGAGGAGAAGGATTTAATGATTGATCTATTCTCGGTGATTCAGATAGTATCAAAGCAAGTAAATGATGAATATGGAGCCTGTACGGTATCAACAAACATCGGTGAATATCAAAGCAATAAGCATATGCATTGGCATGTGCATTATGGGGACCGCATTAAATTGGTGGATGGGACTTGGTGCTGAAGGGGGCAGCTTATTCAACTATCGATATTGAAAAGGGGAAAATCTCATGGATTATTTAATTCTGGCTCTTTTTATCCTCATTTTAATATCACTTACTATCATTTCCTTTGTATTGTTTAAAAAGAAAAAAGTAAATCTTATGGTATCAGGGATCATAATTATGCTACTTGGTCCGGTGATTGGATTTTCAAGCGGTGCATTATTTCTCCATTTCTATGATTGGAGTTCTGGCGGTACTGGGGAAGGCGCAGGCTTTGGCGGGGCTATATTAGGACTTGTCACAATCGCTAATGGGGTTCTTATTTTCTTGATTGGAATGATTGGGTGGATGCTAACCTTATTTCGGAAAATAACAAATTGAGAAGAACAAGTGAAGCTGCTTCCTTTCTGGAAGCAGCTTTTGCATGCAAACTATAGGTTAGCCTGGCTGTTTTCATAAATTGATTATTTTTGAAAATAACAAGAGAGTTTCAGAAGAATATGGTAATATAGTTTTAGAATATAGTCGGGAGGCCGTTAGCTTATGGAAACGATAGCTCTTTTATCAATCATTCCTCTATTGATCAATTTAGGAATACTTGTTTTTGCCATTTACCCCGCATTAACGGACAGTAAGACTCCCGTATAAAGCGCTTAAGCAAATCAAGAAGTATGGGTGGTAGATCAACTGTCCGTAAAAGCCCGATTGGTTCAACTAACCATCAGCGGGGATGAGCTGATGGAAGTTTCACTTTATGTCACCATAACCATCTTAAAGCTATTCAAACAAAAAATGAATATTTAAAGGAAATTCGTGATGAATGGAAGAAAAATAATCGTGCCAATCAACTCTAAGACCCAATGAAAGATGAACCTTTCAAGAAGAATATGGATAAAAAAACCAGGGACGTTCCAATGTGAACATCCCTGGTTTTTGTTTTAAGCGGCAGGCTTCAAGAGGCGATTCTTTAGAATCAGGACAAAAAGAACGAGTCCGATGGACATGATAATATGTCCCATACCTGAAATTCCTGAGACAGAGGCATTCAGCCCTGATGACAAAACGAGACTGCCCTTCAGCTCAAGAACAGAAAGAACGCCTCTTACGGTCATGGCCGCCGTGGAGACACCTAGTCCGATATGATAGGTGATGAAGAAGAATTGGAATAGGTCATCCTTTGTAATCTCACTTATTTTTTCAAATAAGAGGGCAGCTAAAAAGAATAGAAAACCTAAGGAAAAAAGATGGCCATGCACCTTGCCGAGCGCGGTCGTTTCATAAATGCCGTTCAGCTTCGTAAATTCCCTGAAGAATAGGCCGCTGATTAGCGCGAGGGCCATATAAGTAACAGCAGAATAGTAAAGCTTTTTCATAACTTCTCCTTCTTTCTTTTTTTAATACTATTTTAACATAATATTAGAAACAAAGAGAAAAAGCCGCCCTTTTGGGACGGCCTGATCGTTAATTCATGTATAGATTTAAGAACTCTGTCACTTTTTTCTCATAGGTTTCCGGGTTTGCATCATAGGCATTGCCATGCTCAGCGCCGGGTACGATGTAAAGCTCCTTTTCTCCATTCGCTGCTTCATACAGCTCATAAACCATCTCCACTGGTACAAAGGTGTCATCTTCACCGTGGATGAAGAAAATCGGCAGGGATGTCTTCTTGATTTGTTCAAGCGCGGAGGCCTCCTCAAAGGAATAGCCGGCACGCAGCTTTGTCAGCATACTGGTGCTTTGGATCAGCGGGAAGCTTGGCAGTCCGTACATTTCGCCCATTTGGTAACTGAGGATATCAAGTGCGGATGTGTAGCCGCAGTCTGCGATTACTGCCTTTACTTGTTCAGGAAGCTCCTCGCCGCTTGTCATCATGACGGTCGCGCTTCCCATCGAAACGCCGTGAAGGGCAATTTCGCTCTTATCCCCGTTTCGCTCGATCACATAGTCAATCCACTGGGCATAATCCTTACGCTCATGCCAGCCGAAGCCGATATAATCGCCCTCGCTCTTTCCATGCCCGCGTGCATCGGGCATTAACACATTGTAGCCAAGCACCTCATGGTAATACTTCGCATAGGCAAACATGCCAGTGGCCCGACCAGAGTAGCCGTGTGCAATAATGACGGTTTGATTCGTTTCCTTCTCTGCAGGTAAATAATAGCCTGCTAGAGTAAGGTTATCGTAGGAGGTGATTTCTACCTCTTCAAAGCTGACCGCTTTTGCCCATTTTTTTGCCTCTGTCTGCAAGGTTTTTGGAGTCGAGACAGCAAGGTTCGGGTCAGAGTTCAAGAAATCCTTCTCCGCACGCTGTACCGCTACATTGTAGAAATAAAAGCTCGCAACAATAATCCCGGCGATAACCAGGGCGAGGATGATGGAGATGATGATGATGGTTTTCTTCATTGCAATGTCTTTTTGTCCTCCTGTGTTTTCTTAGTATAGTAGATTAGAAAAATGAGCTTGTATAGGCTTCCTCGGAAATTTCAAATAATTGCTAAAAGGGCACGAAAAGAGGCGTAATCAGGAGGTCAATTGCACATTTGCAGTCCTTCTAGTTTAATCCTTTTATAATATTAAAATAATGAAATGAGCTGTAAGCTATTCTTGCTTCTCGATAAACCGCTTGATGATGGGCAAATCAGGCGGACTGATTTGCTCCGGCAAACAATCGAGCGCGAAGAAGCGGAGGGCGGCAACCTCTTCCGTTTGCGGCTTCAGTCTCCCCTTATATGTTCGGCAAAGAAAGGCGGCAATGACATTGTATACTTCATCGCCATGCGGGTATGTATAGTGGAACTCCTCTCCAGAGAACAGCCCGAAGAACTCTAAATTATCTGCGGTTAGTCCGGTCTCTTCAAGCAATTCCCTGCCTGCTGCGTCCTCTAATGATTCCATTAACTCAAGCGATCCTCCTGACAGCCCCCAATGGCCATTATCTTGGCGGAGCTGCAGCAGGAGCCGGTCCTCTGAATCCAGGACAAGAACTGCTGTCCCAACCATTAAAAGCGGCCTGCTGCCGACAATCTTGCGTAATTCCATTATATACCCCATCATCAATCCCTCTTTCAAAACATTCTCTTTCACCAATATAATTCAATTTCTGCCCTGCTTGAAGTTTTTTGAAACAAATTGTAAATAAATTACCATTGAATGCGAACGTATATTCGCTTATGATTGTGGGTATAATGAATGCGAACATATATTCTGTTTTTGAAAAAGAGGGTCTTAGGATGGATTATAGCAAGTTGCCAAATGATTATGTGATGTGTATAGATATGAAAAGTTTCTTTGCGAGCTGCTCAGCTGTGATGATGGGACTCGACCCGCTTGAATGTTATTTAGCGGTGGTCGCCAATACGGACCGGAGCGGGTCAGTCGTTCTCGCTTCTTCTCCGAAGATGAAGAAGGAATTCGGCATTAAGACGGGTTCAAGGCTGTATGAGATTCCGAATGATCCGCGAATTCAACTGGTCAATCCTAGTATGTCCACTTATTTGCGAATCTCGACGGAAATAAGTCGATTGTTCAATCGGTATGTACCGAAGGACTCCATCCATACATATAGTGTGGATGAAAGCTTCCTGAAGGTGAACGGAACAGGACGGCTATGGGGAGATATTTGGGAAATTGCGGAGAAAATCCGGGATGAGATTGACCGGGAGTTTCAGCTGCCATGCGCAGTGGGCATCGGCCCGAACATGCTGATGGCAAAGCTGTGCCTCGACCTTGAGGCGAAGAAGAAGGGCATTGCGGCTTGGGGATATGAGGACGTCCAGACAAAGCTGTGGCCAATCTCCCCGCTGAGCGAAATGTGGGGAATCGGCAAGCCGCTTGAGCGCAAGTTGAATGCGATGGGTATTTTCTCAGTCGGACAGCTTGCCCGCTACGACCTCGCTGCTCTGGAGAAGAAATTCGGTATTATGGGCAATCAGCTTTACCATCATGCCTGGGGAATTGACTTATCTGATATAGGCGCCCCGATCATGGAAGGGCAGGTCAGCTTTGGCAAGGGCCAGGTCTTATTGCGCGATTATAAAGAACGGGAAGAGATCAAGCATGTGATATTGGAAATGTGCGAAGAGGTAGCCAGGAGGACCCGCCAAAGCGGAATGGCCGGGCGGACGGTCAGCCTTGGCGTTTACTACAGCAAGGATGAATTCGGCGGCGGCTTTCACCGTTCCATCACAAGGGAGATGCCGACCAATATTACGATGGATATTTATGAAATGTGCCTCCTCTTGTTCGAGAAATTCTATACCGGCAAGACGGTTCGAAAGCTGTCCATTACGCTCTCAAATGTAACGCCTGACCAGGAAATGCAGATTAGTCTTTTTGACCAGGATGGCTGGCGCAGGAGAGAGCTTGGCTTTGTTATGGACCGCATGCGCCGTAAGTATGGATCAGATGCCATCCTGCGGGCTGTTTCCTATACCGCGGCAGGCACGGCTAAGCAGAGAAGTACATTGGTCGGCGGACATAAAGCATAAGTTTGGAGGGACATCAGATGATTCGGGACCGAGGGAAAATCAAATGGACATCATTAATGCTGCCTGAGCATGTCTCCCTGCTGCGGGAATGGGCCCAGGAGGACAGCTATGAAATGAGAAATGAACTGGATGAACAGAAGATAGAGGAGATCAATCAAATCATTGCAGAAGCGATGGAATACGGGACAGCTGTGCGCATCACCTATTATAAAACTAATGCTCGCCGGTACGAGTCGGTGGAAGGGTACATTCACTTCTGCAATGACCAGGCGAGGAAGCTGCATATAGCCGGAGAAGGCGGCGAGATCTATTTCGTACCATATGCGGAATTGACGGATGTCCAATTGATTGGCGAAACAAGGTAAGCATAGTGGAAATCCGGCATAGAATAGAAGGATGAGAAGGAAATGGACGTCACGCAATGGAAATTTGAACAAAAAGGGGGAATCTGCAGAAAAAATCCTATAATTAGACAAAATCCCCGATAATAGTATACTATAATTATAGTAAGACCATGCTATCTTAAGGAAGCTGGTTAACTATCGGCAATAAAGAGAAAAAATGCCGCTACCTGTGATTCTCGAAGGCTAGTCAAGGGATAACACAATAAAAAGGGGTATAGGATAAAATGGAAAAAGAAAAATATAGTACGATCTATGAAGCACCATACGGAATGGTCATCGGAGAACTCAAAAAAGAGATGACGAAACAAGATGCTGTAGCGCTTGGACAGCGGTATTGTGAAGAACACGGCTTTAAATATAAAGGCACATACAATGGCGACGAAGCTGTTGCAGCCTTACAGAACCTAATCGAAAAACATAGAGCGACCAAATTGCATTAATGATAAAACGCTTTCATTTTTTGTGGGGGCATGGCGGTATTCAGACGGAATGCCGCTTTTTTGTGTCAATAGGGCAAGATAAGCATGGAAGAAGGAGGTCGTGGAATGGAAATTACATGGACAGAGCGTGCAATTGAAAAAGTGAACGAGCAGCTTGAAGGAAGAGAAGGATATTTCCTCCTGAAATATGAAACGGAAGGCTGCGGCTGCGTCATGAGCGGTGTATGGAATCTGTTTGTTGAGAGTGAGGTGCCGGATGGTGTGAAGCTGTGGGAAACGAATGTGTATCCGGTTTACATTAACCCGAACCACGAGGTTTTCTTGGATGAGTTGCTCATCATTGATTACACGGACGGGGCCCGGACGTTCCAGCTGAAAAGCCCAAATCAATACTTGAATCCGATGATGTCATGCAGGATTGGGGTATAATAGAGAAATAAACGCTGCCGATAGATACCGGCAGCGTTTATTTTATTTCCCGATAACAGTCATATTCCGCACCTTTCCTGCCTTTATGATGACGGGATAAGCAGGAGATTTATGCTGTTTGTCAGCGATTTTGATTACATAGGCCCCAGGCTTTAGGCCGCTGAGGCCGAACCAGCCGTTCCCATCGGTCTTAATGGTTTTCTTAAATCCTTTTGCTCCCTTTATTTCTAAAACAGCATCTGAAAGGTCCTGTTTTTTGATTGTCCTTGCTTGTCCCATTAAATAGCCGCTTTTCGGCTTTGTTTTCCATTTCATTTCAGGGATTGCTGCTTTCTCAGGGAAGACAGCAGCCTGCTGCTCCGTCCCATTCACAAGAGCATCTAAAAAGGCACCGCGGGGCTCATTGTTCATATCAGTGACCGCATAGCTGTAATAGCTCACCCCGGCAAGCTTGCGTCCCTCCGCGTCTGGTGCGAGGGCGCGTCTTGTTTGGGCGAGTGTCGAATCAATTGAATTGAGGTAAGCAGCAGGGCCGGCCACAATCTGCCGGTTGAATTGATTGGTTTTCTGGAAGGAAATCCATTGATCATACCATTGTCTCTGGCTCTCGATATGTTCTCTGTCATAGTTCATCGGTATAGCTATATCAATAATTTCATCCCGAAGCCAGCCCTGCCAGTCCTGGAACACCTCGGTCATGGTGCGGGTATTATTGTACTCCTCCTGTGTTCTTGGACCTGCTCCCCAAGCGATGGTGGCGCAGGATACCTTGACATGAGGATTTACGGCAATCGCCTTTAGATAAACTTTTCTGACGAGGGAGTTAATTTGCTCCCTTCTCCAATCAGCCCAATCAGGGTCAGTTGGTTCCGGTATCATGTCTGTTTGGAATGCCTCCTGATAGCGCTCGATGCTCGTTGGGTTATATCCCCAATCTGTCCCCATATATCGGGCTAAATCGAGGTGAATTCCGTCAACGTCGTATTGCTTCACGACATTCACATACTGTTCCACCGTATAGTCCAATGCATCAGGATGGCCTGGGTCAAGTACATAATCTGCCCCGGAGCGCATCGCTCCATCCTTATTCGTCATCAGCCAGAAGTCGTCTCCCTCGGCAGACGGACCATGGGTGTTAAAAACATGATCAGGGCTTGCAGGCGGGGTGAGGGAATTCCAAATCGGCAAAGTGGCTAACCAGGCATGAACCTCAATGCCCCTTGCGTGTGCTTTCGTAATTAAATCCTCCAAAACATCAAAGTCTTGCTGTAAGGCAGGATCCTGAGTCCTCGGCTCCAGCGCTTTGTTGAAATAGGCATCGCCTCTTCGGCGAACCTGCACAATGACCGCATTCGCGTTAGCGGCCTCCACATCCTCAATCAACTGGTCCACTTGGGCCTCTGTTTTAAATCCATCATGAAAGGCATCCACCCAAAAGGCGCGGAATTCACCTTGGACGGTTTCAGCAGACGCAGGGGAAGGGAGCAATCCTGAAAGCATCAAAAGGAAGGCAAAGAGAAGAAACAAAAGCTTTTTCATATTCTCACCTCATTCATAGATTAGTAGGATAGCCCATGGCCATATGGGTACATGCCCGGAATGGTGACAGGGAGCTTACCGCTCGGCGATAATTCGCCGCTTAATGCTTTTGCCAGCGCTTTGACGGAAACCGGACGGAAGCCATAAGTCAGGATATTCGCATCTACTTCAGGAAAAGCCAGAATATCATATGGATTTCGCATAGAGGCAACGATGATTTTTTTGCCCGTTTGCTCGAGCTGCTTCACTAATTGCTGCTGGGCAGTGTTGGTATTGGCTGTGTAGGCGGTGATGATGATGCTGTTCGCATTTTGTGAGCGGGAGACAGCTTCAGCAATTTGTGAGGCTGTTGGATTTGCGCTCGTTTCATAGACGCGTGAATCAAAGCCTTTCTGTCCAAGCATTTGTGAAAGCATGGAAGGATTCCCCGTGCTCGGCCCGGTTATAAAGACGGATTCCTCTTGGTTGAGGGGAAGGGCAGACTGGTCATTTTTCACCAATGTAATGCTTGATTCCGTGATTTTATCTGCTTTATCCAGATTTTCTGGAAGTCCAATCTGGTTGATGGCATCCTCTGGCATGGTCGGTTGATGGAATAGGCCTCTCTTAAACTTCAATTCTAGAATCCGGTATACAGATTGCTCTAATCGTTTCTTTGAGATTTCACCAGATTTCACGGCATTTAATACAGCTTCATAGGCGACAGGGACATTTGGCGGGTTAAGGAGGATATCTGCACCGGCTTTGAAGGCCTCCACAGCGACCCGGTCAGGCGGCACGACATTGGCTCCTGACATACCTAAACTATCCGTTATGATGACGCCGTTGAATTTCATCTCTTTGCGCAGAAGGTCCGTCAGAATCGGTTTAGAGAGTGTAGCAGGAAGCCCAGAATCATCTAATGCCGGGACAACGATATGACCGGGCATAATCGCATCAATGCCAGCCTTGATGGCGGCCTTAAACGGTTTAAGGTCAACATTATGCAAGGTTTCCAGGTCATGGTCGATGATTGGGAGACCGTAATGAGAGTCCACATTTGTATCCCCATGCCCCGGGAAGTGCTTGGCCGTTGCGGCAACATGTGATTTTTGATACCCGGTTACCTGGGCTGCTCCGAGTGCTGCGGCTAAGTCAGCGTTCTCGGCAAAGGAACGAACCCCAATGACCGGATTCTCCGGATTGACATTCACATCAAGAGTGGGCGCGAGATCCATATTGATGCCTAGGCTCTTCAGTTCAAGACTCATGATTTTGGCGGAGTCATATGCATTTGGCACCGACCTGGCTGCTCCTAAGGCCATATTCCCTGGGAAGACGGTTGCGGGCTCGGTCACTCGTGCCACCACACCGCCCTCTTGGTCCGTTGAAATGAGCAAGGGGATTTCCATTCTCTGCTTCATGGCAATCCGCTGAATGCCATTAGACAAGGAAAGAGTTTGCCGGGCATTCAAGGGTGTCAGGATGTTATCGGTCCAGTTAAAATAAATCACACCGCCAATATGATATTTTTCAATCGCTTCCTTGAAGTTTTTCACCCCGCGATTATTGGATAGGTTCATTTCTTCATAGGCCGGGTCTGTCGGGGTTTGTCCATATACATGAATCATGAAGAGCTGGCCGACCTTCTCTTCGGTCGTCATTCGTTTCATTTTACTTTGAATCCAGCCTTTGGCAATCTTTCCGTCCTTCCATCCAGGCTTTGCTGCTGAGCCCGTCGTACTTGGAACGGTAAAAGAGAATAGGAGGCTGATAGCAAATAGAAAAGTAAGCGCTTTCTTCATGGCGTTTTCTCTCCTTTTGATTTATTTTTTGCCCTTTTTAAGGGAAATGTCAGCGATGACGGGCAGATGGTCAGAGGCAAGTGTTGAAAGGACATTTGCCTGTTTGACGGTTATTTGCCGGCTTGCAAGTAAATAAT
Source organism: Gracilibacillus sp. Marseille-QA3620 (assembly GCF_054950035.1). Classification (NCBI taxonomy): domain Bacteria; kingdom Bacillati; phylum Bacillota; class Bacilli; order Caryophanales; family Bacillaceae; genus Gracilibacillus; species Gracilibacillus sp. Marseille-QA3620. The sequence goes on along the minus strand of NZ_CM143102.1, from coordinate 2,661,873 downwards.
CAATCCGGATGTTAGGGGCTATAGCAGGAAACGTAAACCCGTGCTCAGTATGGGTTTCATTCCAGGCATCCTGAAATTGGGCAAATAAGGGGGCAAGCTCAGGAGCATCTGGCGCGGCGTTCATGTCGCCGGCTAGAAAAGAAGCATCCTTTGAATGAGACATGATTTCAAGCATATCGTGAACCTGCATTTGCCGGACGGACGGGTCAGGGCGGAAATCGAGATGGGTGACATAGAAGGATAGCTTAGCTCCTTTGACATTAAGCAGTACTTCTAGAAATCCTGGGGCTGATTCGGGAGATGGGTCAGGGTCTTGCGTTGATAGTCTAGTGATGGAGTGATTTTCAGTCTTTAAGATTGGGTATTTGCTCAGAACCGCAACGCCGTATTGCCTTCTCGGCTCGCCTGTGTTAAGAGGGTCGAAATCATAGATGGGGGCAAAGAAGTAGAACATGTTTAATTCCTCAGCGAGCTCCTTGATCATATTCTCATGATTGCTTCGGCTGCCCCAATGGACGTCAACCTCCTGTAGGGCAATAATGTCAGCACGCGAGATTTTGATTTCCTTGGCAATTCTGCCGCGGTCATACTGCCCATCTGAGCCGATTCCGGCGTGGATATTGTAGGTCATGATTCGCGCGTTTACCGTGGACGGAGCCTTGGCATTAGCGGCGTGAGGGAGAGTGATGGATGACAGGAGCAGCAGGGTCAAGCTGATGACGATAAGGCTTGCTTTTTTCATACACTAATCACCTTCCGTTTTTTAATGGATTGAAGGAATATCCAGGATGTATGAATTTAGCGAGACATATTTTTACATATAATCCCAATTGTTGATAAGAGTTTAGCAAGGATAGAAGGACTTGTCTATGGAGCTTAGGAACCACCGTATAGAGGTAGATTGCATCAAGAAACGACGGAACTAAACGTTTAGTTGGAGAGAATAATGTCAGTTTATGGGCGGGAGGAAAAGAATGTCCATCTAACGCCCCTTTTTATCCAGGTTTAACTAGTAACAAAAAAGATGAGAAAATTCTAAAAAATATAAGTAAATATTTAGGGGATTTTGATATGATGTAAGGAAAAGGATGAGGGGGAGTTATATGTTTACATTTCCAAAGCCAGATGTAGAAGAGTTGCTTCAGTCTATATCGATTATCGATTTTGCTGTCAGTCCAGATGAAAAACAGCTCTTGTTCTGTTCAAACTTCAGCGGGAAATACAATCTTTGGGGCATGGATTTACCGAATGCATTTCCGTACCGGCTGACATTTAATGATCAGCCAAGTGCAGGCTTGCTGTATGACAAAGAAGGCAGATTCGTGATTGCCGGCTTTGATCAGGATGGTGATGAGAATACCCAGTTTTATGCGCTTAAGCCGCATGGGGGAGCATTAAAGCAAGTCGTCTATCAGGAAAACACCCGTAATTTCAATCCGCTATTATCCAAGGATGGAGAGCGTCTATACTATACCTCCTCGAAAGGAAATCCGAGCTATCTTAACAGCTATTGCTTAGACCTCCGTACCGGCGAAGAGACGACGGTCCTTGAGGGAAGCGGCGGCACCACGTACATAGCTGAAGTGAGCGAGGATGAAACAACCATCCTTTATTCCAAGCACTTCACCAATACAAATTCCCTTTACTATGCAAAGGTTGGGGATGAAGAGATTTTATTGACGCCTCCAACCGATCAAGAACATACCGTTAGCTTTGCTGTGCTTGTCTCACCGACAGAAGTCTATCTCGTAACAGACTATGAGGCAGATTTCTCGTACCTTGCCAAATTTGATTTAGAGACAAAGACATTTACGAAGGTGAAGGAAGTGTCAAAAGAGGGATTCACGACTCTGACGTATGATAAGGAAAACCAAATCCTTTATATCATAGCTGAAAAGGGCGTGGAGGATAGACTGTATGCCTATTATTTAGAGAATGGCACATGGGAGAGAATAGAGATTCCATGTGATTTGATTGGGAAGCTAGTCGTCGCTAAGTCAGGCAGCCTTTATCTTTTGGGCCGAGGCTCAACAAAGCTCGGAAACATTTATAAACATGAGCAAGGGGAATGGGTGCAGCTTACTCGAAACAAGATGGCCGGCGTGGCAGAGGAGGATTTCATCGCTCCGAAGGTCGTGACCTATCCATCCTTTGATGGATTGGAGATAGAGGCTTTATTTTATCAGCCGAAGGAAGAGTATGATAAAGGAGAAATTATCCTGTGGCCGCACGGGGGACCGCAGCACGCAGAACGAAAATCATTTAATGCTATCTTCCAATATTTCTTGAGCAATGGCTATAGCATCTTCGCGCCGAATTTCCGTGGCTCCACTGGATATGGTTTAGCTTTTACCAAAATGGTTGAACGGGCATGGGGAGCAGGACCTCGCCTTGATCATATTGCCGGCCTTGATTGGCTCATCGAACAGGGCTATGGATCGAAAGGTGAATTTATCGTGATGGGTGGAAGCTATGGCGGTTATATGAGCTTGCTCTTACACGGGCGTCATGCTGATTATTTCAAGGCTGTCATTGATGTATGCGGGCCGTCCAATCTATTCTCCTTCATCAGCTCTGTCCCTGAAGATTGGAAGCCTGTCATGGATGCATGGGTAGGACATCCGGAAAAAGACCGTGAGAAGCTGATAGAATACTCCCCAAGCACCTATGTTGACCAAATGACGAAGCCAATGCTCGTTGTGCAAGGAGCGAATGACCCGCGTGTCGTTCAGGCTGAATCCGACCAAATCGTCGAAGCACTGAAAGAAAAGGGCCGAGACATTACCTACATCGTCATGGAGGATGAGGGGCATGGATTTGCGAAGAAAGAAAACGAGATAGCCGTCTTCAGACGGATCCTGGCGTTTATGGAGGAGCATGCTGGGCGGAAGGTGAATGTGTAAGTGGAAAGAACAGGGGATATGGTGAAGCAGACAATCTCTTCTCTAAAGAAAAGATTTGATGGCGGGAAGGTCATTCAAGTGCAAACGGAAGAGGGGCATGTATACAATGCCACATGTACATTCAATCCGCCAGCAACCGATGCAGAAATAGCACAATTTGAGTCGGAGACCGGATACATTCTGCCGAAGGATTATAAAGAATTCTTGAAAATCACGAATGGATGCCGTTTGTTTGACGATGTGGAATACGGAGGAGAGGTAGATTTGTACAGCCTGGAAGAAATCATCGAGTACAATCAAGGATATGATGAATATGAGGGCTGTTATGATATCGCCTATATCTATCAGGATAATATCGTCATCCATTCAACATGTGTTTCACAAAATGAGGGAAACTACCTCTTCTGGAAAGGACATATCGACCAATTTGATGAAGCGAGACCATTGGAATCTAACTTTGAATTGTGGGTTGATCGTTTTGTCGTTTGCCAAGGAGCGAAGTTTTGGTGGTGGCCGATTTATACTAGCGCAAATGAGGATAAGCTCAAGAGAAAGGGATTATAATCATGGAAATGAATAGGTTCCAGGTGACGCCCGAAAAAATACAAGGGCGCACGGTCGAAGAAATCGTAGTGACAGATATGGCGGTCGTGATGAAATTTACAGATGGAACATTCTTGGATATTTATCTTGACCAGCAGGGGGCATTGAAGACCTCGATGAATAAGATAGAGGAATAGGATACTCTGGAAGCCGCAAACAAGGAAGATTAGATGTTTGCGGCTTTAATAGCGGTAAGGGGGAAAACCATTGACAGTGTTCTTGATTATTGGTGCCATCGGTTTCTTCATTTCGGGTATTTCGATAGGAGCGTGGACGGATGGACGGCAATATAGGGCAAATTTTCATGTTGAAACGAAAGAAGAACGAAATTTCCGCTTAAAGACAGCGATGATTTCCGGTTTGGTTGGGCTGGTTTCTTTTGGTGTGGCTGGATTGATTTATGTTTTATAAGGTTTAGTAGTCTTCAGAGTGGCTATCAGGCAGTATATTCGGAATCTTCGAAGTGTACGGGTTCGATTGAATTTATTAAAGGGGACTGAAAGTATTGTATAACTTTATATCAGCTGGTGATTTTGAAAATAAAATCATTTCTAAAGGCAATCATTTTCCATCGGTCGATTTTTCTGACGGTCATCTTAATAAACTCTGTGTCTTATTGCATCATCAAATTCAGAAAGAAGAAATAATGAGTCATTTAGGTATTAGTGAGCGAGAGTTTGAATTAAAAATAGATGAACTGGTGAGAGAAGGGCTTATTAAGGAAGAGGGGAGAGAATATGTATTATCCTTTCCTTGCATTACCCAAAAAGAAGGCGATGAATTTTATCGACTCAGCAAAGTGGCGGGCAGCAAGATAGAGAAATTAATAGTTGATCATCTTGATGAAATTCGGACAAAGACAGGCCTAATAGAATCATTGGCCGCCTATCAATTTGAGGAGCTATCTTTCTTTATTATTAGCGGAGTTATGCTAGACTTTATCCAAATTGATTATGTAGAGAAATACTTTTTGCAAAGTGAGCGTCCAAGCCGAAATGGCAGCAGGTATTATTTTTCGTTAATGCAAAAAACATCGGCTGTAAAAGAACCCTTTGGAATCTATGGGAATCATTGTGAAGGTTTCGGTGACTTTTCTTTATGTATGTATGGGAATGACCGGTATAGTACGAAGAATTTTATTACGATGAATGATGAAGAAATAAAAAGTGAGCTGCATATCTCAAACGAAGGTCAATTAATCAAGAGGATAAGAACCGGAGTCGAGATTGATTCAATTATGACAAAGGGAATGGAAAAAATTTATCTGATGAATGATCATGTAATGGTCCCTCTTATAACAAATGAAGATTATAAATTATTGATCAACGTGGCTCGTATTCTAACAGAGGATTTAATTCACGTGTTGGAAAAGGAAAGGACGGCGCTTATTGAAGCGCACAATCTATCGACGTACGAGAACAAAACTACCTTTGAAGAATATTTCATTTGGTATTATCACTTTCTTTATACATATATAACAGATAGTCTGATAGATAAGGGTGTAATCACGAAACCAAAGAATGGGGCATTTAGCTATATATTGGTTTGAAACACCATTCATCCATCCAAAATTATTAAAAAGACTGCTAGGTTGTCTTTTTTTATCATGCTATAATATTCTCCGCTGAGAGTATTGTCAGCATAGGTTTGATTGTACATAGGTGAAGGATGATTTTGGTGGAACGTTTAAAAGGAATTTTGATGATTGTCATTGGCTCGGTGTTTTGGGGAGCGACGGGTCCAATGATGGAATGGCTGCTGCATAATACCGAAATGACGGTTATATTTATGCTTTCCATTCGATTGATGACTGCGGGAATAATTATTTTAACGGTATTGCATGTTCAAAGGAAATCGGTTTTGGCGATCTGGAAGGAACGAACGTGGCGTTTGCAGCTGCTTTTATTTGCTGTTCTTGGTATGGCTCTTTTCAGTTACTCCTTCGTTCGTACAATCGATGAAAGTAACGCTATTGTTGCGACTTTATTGCAATTTTTAGCGCCGATTTTTATCATCGCCTATCTATCGGCTGCTTATAAAGCATGGCCTCAAAAAAATCAGGTGATTGGGATTGCGGGAACGCTTTTCGGATTGTTTTTACTATTAACGAATGGGTCGCTGTCATCGCTGCTAGTGAGTAAAACAGCTTTGATATGGGGAGTTGTGCTCGGGCTTGCCTATGCGTTTTACACCTTATATCCGAAACGGCTTATGGCGAAATGGGGTGTACTGCAAATCGTTGCTTGGGGAATGGTTATTGGAGGTGCGGTCCTAGCCTTCATCGGTCGTATTTGGACATCGGATGAATGGCAGCTATTAAAGGAGCCGGTGATTCTCTTGATGATGCTTGCGTTAGTCTTTCTTAGTACAACTGCGTTTGTCCTGTTTTTAATGAGCTTACATTATATTTCGGCTGTGGAAACGAGTGTATTATCAAGCGTTGAACCGTTAACCTCGATGTTGATCTCTGTCTGTTGGTTCGGAACAATCATACGGGTGTGGCAATTAACAGGCATAGCGCTCATGATTTTCTTCATTGTATTCTTATCGATTACAGGAGCAAAAAAGGAAATAAAGAAACCCGCACACTAGGCGCGGGGGACATACGTATCCAAAAAGGAATCTATTGCTTTTTCGTATTCCTCTGGATTGATGTTGAAGGCTTGAGCATGGGCGCCCTTCTCGAGAAGGACTAATTGCTTAGGCCCTTTTTTGTGCTCGTAAAGCTCCTCACTCATAGTGGGCGGAATAAAGGTATCCTCTAAGGTGTGGATAAATAGGACAGGCTCGTCAATGTTTTCGACTGCCTTTAACGGAGACACTTCCTTTAAGGAATAGCCGTCCCGCCGTTTCAGCCACCAATCGCCAAAGGGAAGAATCATCCATTTCGGCAGATGATAATTCCGTTTAATTAAATGGGCGACCTGTTCGGAGAATTCGGAGAACGGGCAATCAGCTATGTAGAAATCAGCTCCCTTTGGTTTCATTCCTCCATACAGCAGGAGGGTGGCGGCACCCATTGATTCACCGTGAATCCCAATAAGGATATCGTCTCCTTTATCTGCCTTTAACTGTTGGATGACTGACTGAAGGTCATCCTTTTCATAAAAGCCATAGCTGCTCGTCTTTCCCTCTGACTGGCCGTGGCGGCGGTGGTCATAAATCACGGCATTGAAGCCTCTTTTCGTGAATAGGCGAAGGAAGCGAATCGAGTTATATTTATTCTCGGTGATGCCGTGAACGAAAATCATCCACTTTTTTGAACCTGGATTTGGTTCGGCGAAGAGGGTGTGCAGGCGATAGCCATGCTTCGATTGAATCCATTTTTCCTCCTGAGGGATGTTTTTGAATGTCTCTGGGTCATAGCGGCCAGCCTGTACTTCCCGGTCTAAAACGAAATCAATCTCTTTTTTCTTCATGTACATGATTTGGCTGGAGGCGAAGAGACCAACCCCGGTTATGTAAGCAGCGACTCCTCCCGCAAGAGCGAGCCACTTTTTCTTTTTCTTCATATGAGATCCCTCCGATTCTTTCTATATAGCAATAGTTTATCATTCCTTAAGAGAAAGAAAATAATCAAACTGAAGATGAGAATGAAAAGAAAGGAATCTAAGTGAACAGTTTATGATTGTTTGACCGCTTCCATCAGCCAGACGAATGGATTGAGCTGCTGGAAGGTAGCGCGGAAATGATGCTTTTCCAGCACAGATTGCAGAAAAGGAATCGTCGTATAATATTCTGTTCGCAAATCCTCGGCCAGTCTATCGTAATGAACCGCGTCTGCTTTATGAATGGTTTTAAGCAGGGCTTCCTTGGATGGGAACATCGTATCGGCGAAGATGATTTTCCCGCCTGGTGCCAATACCGATGAGTAAAGGGCGATGGCCTGCTCCTTCTCGTCGTCTGTTAAGTGATGAAAGGCATAAGTACTTACAATGGTGTCTATTGGCTGGTCTGTTTGAGGGATATGCAAGAAATCGCCGTCTAGGACAGGAACAGAAGGTAATTTAGTGCTGGCAATCTTCCGCATCACAGCAGAAGGCTCCACACCCGTAATCAGCTCTGCTTTCTTTAATAGCTTTTCAGTCAAATTGCCGGTGCCCACACCATACTCAAGAACATGACCGCTTGCCCTCGAGCTGACGGCATTCAAGATATCCTCATAATGCATGAACACTTCTGCATACTCAGGGTCAACGCCTGAAACTGTCTCGTCATAGGTAGGTGCCCACTCATCAAATAATTGATCAAATTCCCTGCCCATCCGCTGCTCATCTCCTTTAATTATTCATACATTATCTATATGAATAAGGAGTTTTAACGTGCGGTCCAATCTGATAAAATAACAAGGCATAGAATGATATACTGTAAGAAAAAAGGAGTAAGAACAGCATTATGGCAAGAAAAAAACAATCGCAGCGAAAACCGGCTGCCAAACAAGAGGATACGAGCCTTCATCTTGGCGACCTGCTCAATGATGATGTATTAGGGAAGCTGCGTCAGAAGAAGGGCGAATGGGAAGAGGCTGAAAAGAAACGCCAGGAAGAGGCGGAGCGACAGAAGCGTGAAGAGCGCAAGCGCAGGGAAAAGAACAAAAGCTTTGAAGAGCTGTTAAATGAAAGTAATCTGAACTGGAAGAAGTTCAAGGGATGAGCAATAGGAAGAGACGGGGAAAGGAATTCTTCGTCTCTTTACTGTTTTTTAAGGCGAGACTGGAATCGCCCATACCGCAGAAATTCCGCCCATAAGCTATTTCTTTCGCCCATAAATTTTGCCGTTCGCCCATAAATGAGATGATTTCGCCCTTAAACCGAGAATTCGCAATAATTCCGATCAAAGATGAGAGCTCCTCCATCCTTCAAGAGTCAAAACAAACAAGCTGAGCGTGGTTTTAGTCGTAGTTTTTGCTAAAAAACCTTTCTGCACGCCTCCTTTTCATGACAATGTCATTTTCCCCATCCGCACATATACTGTCAATGACTGATTGTGGATTGAAGGTGAAAAAGATGGTGCTCTCGGCCCGAATTGGGGATCAGACAGTAGAATGGTTTAGTGAGCTGGAACAGCATTTCTCGGTGTATAGGAAAGGGATTGTCGGCATCAATCAGACGTTTCAATCGCCATATGGGGAAATGCCGATTATGTATGCGGATTGGACGGCGAGCGGCCGTCTATATCGGCCGATTGAAGCGAAGATCCTTGAAGAGTTTGCGCCTTTCATGGCGAATACACATACGGAGTCTAATGAGACGGGTTCATTTATGACGAATGCGTATCATCATGCGAAAAAGATTATCAAGCAGCATGTCAATGCATCTGAAACAGATGCACTTATTTTCGACGGATTTGGAATGACCTCTGTGATCAATAAGCTGCAGCGGATGCTTGGGCTGCGCATTCCAGAGGCATGGATGCCACAGATACAGCTGGCTTGTGAGGACCGGCCGGTTGTGTTTATCACGCATAGGGAGCACCATTCTAATCACACATCATGGCTTGAGACGGTTTGTGATGTGGTTGTCCTTCCGCAGGGGGCGAACGGAGAGATTGACCCTGCTGCATTAGAAGAGCTGCTTCCGTTCTACAAAGAGCGGCCGCTGAGGATTGGTGCGTTCACCGCTTGCTCGAACGTGACCGGCTTGATGACACCGTATCACCAGCTTGCCCGTATCATGCATGAGCATGATGGCATCTGTCTGGTTGATTTTGCAGCATCCGCTCCATATGTAAAGATGGATATGAATCCCGGCGACCCGCTTGAGGCGCTTGATGCAATTGTGTTTTCTCCCCATAAATTTCTCGGCGGACCAGGGACGAGCGGCGTGATGGTATTGAATCAATCCTTGTATCATAACCAAATACCAGACCATCCTGGCGGGGGTACAGTGAAATGGACGAATCCGTGGGGGGAACATAGCTATTACGATGAGATTGAGGTCAGGGAAGACGGCGGGACACCAGGAATCCTGCAGGGCATCAGAGCCGCATTATGCATTAGACTCAAGGAAGAGATGGGGGTTGAGAAGATGCTCGCTCGGGAGAAGGAATTGCTAAAGGTCATTCTGCCTGGCTTAAAGGCAATTAAGGGAATCCATGTACTTGAAGGGCAGGAGGAGGACCGGTTAGGTATTATTTCTTTCATGGTTCCGGGCGTCCATTATAATTTAATCGTGAAGCTGCTCAACGACCGCTTTGGTATCCAGGTTCGCGGAGGCTGCTCCTGTGCAGGGACATACGGACATTGCCTGCTTAATATTTCTAAGGAACAATCGAATGAGATTATGGAGGCTGTAGAGGCAGGAGATTTATCGGTAAAACCCGGCTGGATTCGCTTTTCCATGCACCCGGTCATGACGAATAAGGAAGCGTATGAATTCCTGCTGGCGATGAGGTCGATTATGAATCATTTGGATGAGTGGAAGCAGGAATATGTGTATGATTCGCAGACAAATGATTATTTCTATCAGGATTTGCATCGGGAGGATTTCGACTGGCTGTTTTATGTATAAATAAGAGGCTAGGACAATAAAAAGCCAAACTATTATAGGTGCTGTTTAAGCATGATTCATAATAGTTCGGCTTTTTTTAGTTGGTTTAATGTTTTGGACACAGCAAATTTAGTTATGTTCCAGCCTCTGCGTATCAGACGCGATGGGCTTCATATTTGCTCATCTTTGTAAGGGAGCGGAGCAGACCAATTTCTTTCTCGCTCAATGGTTTGCTTTTAATGGCGGCCGCATTTTCACAGAGCTGTTCTGGACTGCTGGCCCCAGGGATGACGGCTGCGACCGCTGGTGAAGAGAGCACGTACTGGAAGGCAATCTCGTTCATCGTGCGCTCTGCCAGTGTTTCTTTAATGGATGAAAGAAGCTCCTCAAGCTCTTGATAAGAATAATCAAGATAGCCTTCTTCACGCACTTTAGAAGAGGCCTTGGCGAGCATTTTCTCGGATAAAAGTCCCTTGGCAAGCGGACCTCTAGCAATCACGCTGACATGATGCCCCTCGAGCAGCGAGAACCATTCCTCCGGTCGCCTGTCAAGAAGGCTATATTGCATCATGTTTGAGACGATGCCGGAACGTTGTACATATTCGTGAATGACATTCGGACGAATGGAGGAAATGCCGTATGCCCGAATGAGTCCCTCCTGCTTTAATTCCTCGAATGCTTCAATCGTTTCATCGATTGGGTCATCTAATGTTCCCCCGTGAAGCTGGTACAAATCGATATAATCGGTTTGCAGCCGGCGGAGGCTGTCCTTGACCGCTTGTTTAATATAGGCTTTTGAAGGATCCCAGTTCCAGCTTGTTTTTTCCTCGTTCCAGCGGTTTCCGGCTTTTGTGGCGAGAATGATATCATTTCGGTGCGGCTTTAAGACCTTACCGACGATTTCCTCGTTGACACCAAAATCATACAGGTCAGCTGTGTCGAAATAATTAATGCCTGAATCAAGCGCCTCGCTGAGAATGGAGGCAGCTTTCTTTTCGTCTGTTCCAAGTGACATGCAGCCAAGTCCCATTTCAGAGACATATAGGCCGGATTGACCCAATTGCCGTTTATTCATGAAATCACTCCTTCAATCGTTGTCATTGCTTCTATTGTAACGAAAGGAGTGCGATCCGTCATTTTATACGTTGAGCATCGCGTATCATGTCAAGAACATAGACATATTTCTGGCTGTATTCCCGCAGCTTTGCCCGTACCTCCCAGGCTTTCCCGCTCATAATTATTTGATTTCCACTAATTTTCACTCTCATTGTCCCACCCCTTTGGACATGCTATATGGTAGAATATATGAACAAATGCACTTGTTAGACCAAAAAGGAGAGAGAATCAGTATGTACAAATATGAAGAAAAAACCGTCAGCACAAAGCCAATCTTCAAGGGACGCATCTTGGATGTCCGTGTCGATGAGGTCCTTTTGCCAAATGGCAAGACTTCTACGAGAGAATTAATTAAGCATCCAGGGGCAGTGGCGATTATCATGGTGACGGATGACAATAAAATTGTTCTAGTAGAGCAATACCGTAAGCCAATGGAAAAACCGCTTGTGGAAATCCCGGCCGGAAAATTAGATGAGGGTGAAGAGCCGCTCGCTTGTGCGATGCGCGAGATGGAAGAAGAGACCGGCTATGAGTGTGAATCCATGGATAAGCTGATTTCCCTGTACACATCCCCTGGATTTGCGGATGAAATTATACATATTTATGTGGCGAAGGGCTTGAAGAAGAAAGAGAATGCAAAGGGCCTTGATGAAGATGAATTCGTAGACTTGATGGAGGTTACGCTTGAGGAGGCGCTTGAGCTCATTAAGGAAGAGAGAATTCAAGACGCGAAGACGGCGTACGCTATTCAATACTTGCAATTGCAAGAGGCGCTATCGAAGTAATGAACATTTATTACGGGGATTTTCACATACATGTGGGGAGAACGATGAGCGGCCGTCCGGTTAAAATCACTGGCGCACGCTCGTTAACGATTGAAAGCATCTTGGATTATGCGGCTAACAAGAAGGGGCTTGATATGGTCGGGGTAATTGATTGCCATGTTCCGGAGGTCATTGAGGAGCTTAGACTGCTTATTCAAAAGGGGGAATTGGCTGAGCTTCCAGAAGGAGGCCTGCGCTATAAGGACGGAACGGTATTAATTCCGGGAAGCGAGATTGAAATCAATGATGAACATTGCAAGGGGCCGGTTCATGTGCTTGCCTTCTTCTCGAATCTAGCACAAATGGTGCTTTTCTCGAACTGGTTCTCTGAGAGAGTGAAGAACATTACGCTCAGCTCACAGCGAATCTATGAGCAGGGAACCGTCCTGCAGGAGAAGGTGAAAGAGCTCGGCGGCCTGTTCATCCCAGCTCATATCTTCACGCCGCATAAAAGTATGTTCGGAAAAGGTGTCCATCAATCACTCACAGAGATCTTTCGTCCTGAACTTATTGATGCGGTTGAATTAGGCCTTAGCGCCGATACCGCTATGGCCTCCCATTTAAGTGAGCTTGATGCCTATCCTTTCTTGACGAATAGTGATGCCCATTCCTTGCCGAAGCTTGCACGGGAATACCAGCAGCTGCTCTTGGAAAAGCCAAGCTTTGACGAATGGGTAAAGGCGCTTCGCGGGGAAGATGGCCGCAGGATTGTTGCTAACTACGGATTGAATCCTTATCTCGGGAAATACCATGAAACGGTTTGCGAGAATTGCGGGGAAACGCTTGAAGCCTATCAGGCTAGATGCCCGTATTGCGGCTCTACGCATGTGACAAAAGGGGTGGCTGAGCGGATTCAGGAGCTTTCGGACCGAGATGGGGAGGAGGCTGCAGTAAATCGGCCGCCTTATATTCATCACATCCCGCTTGAATTCCTGCCAGGACTTGGGCCGAAAACGCTGGATAAGCTCATTGCCCGCTTTGGGTCAGAAATGGCAGTCATCCATGAAGCCACCTTTGAGGAGCTGTCAGAGGTCGTGCCGGAGAAGATAGCCAGACTGATTCAGCAGGCAAGGGAAGGCCGTCTCGCTTTGCAAAAAGGCGGTGGCGGTATATACGGTAAAGTGATTCATGAATAACGAATGCTTTGGAGGTTCAATTCTTTTGGATTGAACCTTTTTTATGTAAAGGGGATGTATGGGGTGGAGATAAATGTTCAATTCTGGACGGTCTGCATGGTTCAAAAGGGAGACTATGTGTTGCTGCTCGACAGGCAGCATGATGATTTTAAAGGGTTTATCCCTCCGGGTGGGAAAGTAGAGTTTCCTGAAAGCTTAACAGAAGCAGCCATTCGAGAGGTGAAGGAAGAAACGGGGCTGGAAGTGAGCCATCTCCAATACAAAGGGATCTATGAGTACGTGAATCCAGCAAAAAATGACCGGTACATGATTTTCAACTATTTAACGAAGAACTATAGCGGGACACTTCTGGAAGATTCGCGCGAAGGCAAGCCGGTTTGGATTCACAAGGATGAAGCGGTCAATCTCCCGATGCAGCCCTCAATCAAAAGGCGATTCCCTTTGTTTTTTGAAGATGGAACCTTTGAAATTCATGTTGTTTGGGATGAAGAGAAGAATCAAGAAGGCAGCGTAAGCATAAAGAAAACATGAATCTCAATGATTAGATTTATGAACATACCTTTTCATGCGGATTCTGCTGACTTTTTCAGTTTTTATGGATCTAGCATTAGTCATATTTCACAATAGTAGTTACGCCAAATTCCGAAACGATTGTTCGATGGCTGAGTTCTTCTGCCCATTTTTGGGGGGTAAGCTGATATGTTCCAAATTGATTTTGGTAGGTGTATTGGCCAATGTTGATTAATATTGGCTCTGGTTTTTCAAGAACACGCTGGATAGATTCTTCATACCAATGCTGAACAGGTATCTCATATAGCTCGAAAACATCGCCTAGCTCCATGTATTTTTCTAAATAAACAAAGAAATAGGGCTGATCCAGACCATGAGCCTCGTATATATAAGGCATGGTGATAATGGGCTTCAGAATATCGTACCAGTATTCATCTGTATCGTGCACGGAAAAATACATATCTGAATCATACGAATCTTTATCATTATATTCCGCTATTTCCTCAAGGATATTTAATGGCCTGGACGAGGCTAAAAATTGAATGCGTGACATTGAACAAACCTCCATTCAATTCTCTAAGGTCATTATACTAGATTTGCTTGCACAGAGCCTGCTATTAAAATAGGCAAAAGGAGCCTTACTACAGCTCCTTTTCCACAACTTGATCATCTTGAATGATGAGGCTTTTATGTATACCCTCTTTCAGCAATTGCCAATAAATCATTCCATTTGCCTCATAGATTTTTTCCATCCCAAGCTTTTCAAGTACCCGAATGGAAGCGAGGTTGTCATTAGCTGTTTCGGCAACGAGAAATTGAACTTCATTCGTTTTGAATGCCCAATCAATCAGGGCACGGGCAGATTCGGTCGCAAAACCTTGATTCCGGTATTCTTCAACAAAGCCATAGCCAATTTCGGCCATACGTTCTTCAGCTGGGCGTCCCTTGAATCCAATATCTCCAATGATTTGGCCGTTCTCTTTCAGCATGACAAACCATGGCCCCCAATTCTGCTGGCTTTGGTCCTTTTCCAGCTCTCCTAAGTATAAGTCGATATGTGAACCGCTGTTGTACCCTTGCTTCAAAGCCGTTTCGTTCATTTGGACAGAAACGGGTTTGAGGATGAGTCTTTCCGTCTCTATTCTCATGATTTCGCCTCCTTTATAAATGATGACGATGATTCGAAATTTATGACTATTATACCATTTTTCTATGATCAGATTGCATGTCGTTTAGAGGAGGAAATATCCGATATTGGTAGAACAGTATAAGAGTATGATAGAAATGAAATGAGGGGATTTCTTTGAAGGAATTTGTCATTGAAAAGATGAATATGATCGTCGTGCATGTAAAGGAATTGGAGCGTTCCATCCGTTTCTACCGGGATGTACTTGGCCTTGCGCTGGAACAGGAGGAGGAAGGGATGGCCTATTTCTCGATTGGGACAGGAAAAGAAAGGGTAAGCTTGATGCTGCATAGCACAGCCGAGCCCGAGCCGGCAGACTATGGAATCGGATTGGATTTTCAGGTGGATGATGCTGAGGCAGCTATAGCGGCTATCAGAGGGTTAGGTGGAAGGATTGTACAAGAGCCGATCATTCGTGAATGGGGCGTAAAGGAAGCAGTGATTGCTGACCCGGATGGATATAAGCTCTGGGTGGTTGAGCCGATGAGTTCATAATGACAAGGAGGATACATAATTGAAAGAAAAACGAAAATGCACCGTATTTATTGCGACAAGCTTGGACGGCTATATTACAGGAGAGAATGAATCTTTAGAATGGCTCTTTCAGGTGGAAGGTGAAGGGGATAATGGAATCGGTGAATTCTACGATACTGTGGATACGATTCTCATGGGCAGGAAAACGTACGACTGGATCATGAAGTATGAGAAGGAAGAATTTCCTTATAAGGGCAAGGACTGCTTTGTGTTTACGCGTTCTGCTAAAGCAAATACCGAATACGTGAACTTTGTGAATGAACCGCCTGCTCAGCTGGTAAAGAAGCTGAAGGGTGAGGAGGGAAAAGTCATTTGGCTCATGGGAGGCGGAGAGCTGCTGCATGATTTCTTGAAGGAGAATCTTGTGGATGAGCTCATCTTGACCATTGCTCCTGTCATACTTGGAAAGGGGACGCCGCTTTTTGGAAAAGGTGATGTAGAAACGGCTCTTGTCCTGAAGCGAGTAAGACCGTTCAATCAATTTGTGGAGCTTTCCTACGAGGTTAAATAAAGAATGGGCGCTATGAGAGCGCCCAGTGATCTAACGGATTTTGGAATAAACGCATGTGCTCCTAAGGGCGGTGCCTGGCGAATCATAGCTGTCATGACGCAGGATTCCTTCAAGGGTAAATCCGTTATTTTCTGGAATGCGGCGGGATGCCGTGTTCTCTGTATCCACTCGAATCTCAATCCGATTGGCGTTCAGTTCATCAAAGGCAAAGCGGGTGAGCAGATTGACAGCTTCTGTTACATAGCCGTTCTTTGCATAGCGGCTATCTACCCAATAGCCTATTTCAAACTTCCGCGTATCCCAGTCAATGCGGTGCAGGCCTGTTGAGCCAAGGAAGGCGTCGTCTGCTTTTCGCATAATATTGAGCCTGAGGTCCTTACGCAGGATGAAGTTGGCAAATGATTCGCGGACATTGGCTTCTGTCAATTCCTCCGCCTGTGTCATATTTGCCCATGGCATCCAAGGCTTCAGCTCCTCCAGCGATGCCATCACGGCCTCATAGATCATAGGGCCGTCGCCCGGCTTGCATGTGCGAAGATAGATTCGCTCTCCTTCTATTCTTTCTGGAATGTCCACTAAGATTGGATTCATTTTTTTCTCCCCCTGCTCGTGCCGGCATTACCCGGCATCATTCGTAAAAGTAAACAGATTATACCATATATTCTGACTACTATCTTTTAAAATTTACTAGAATACATAGCCTTCTAAAAACATAGAATCTAGTAATCGAGCGAAAGGGAGCTGGGTCTACGTGAAGAAGAGCTATTACCGGAGAGCGGTATTCATTACATTAAAAGATTATCGGTCTATCTTTATCTTTGTGACGGTGCTATTTATGATGGGGATTGTGTTTGGAGCAGTTATTGTGAACAGCCTGTCACTCATTCAGAAAGAGGACCTCTTTTACTATTTGTCACAGTTTTTTGGGGAGCTTAAGCAAGGCAAGGTATCCGCTTCCGGTGAAATGTTCTTCTACAGTGTGAAGGAGAATGCAAAGTATTTTATCCTCATGTGGATTCTTGGAATCTCCATTATCGGTCTGCCAATTATTCTCATTTTACTGTTCGTTAAGGGGATTGTTATCGGGTTTACGGTCGGGTTTCTTGTCAATCAGGCAGGTTGGCACGGCTTTTTGCTTGCGGCTGTCTCTGTTTTGCCTCAGAATATAATTCTCGTTCCATCGACCATCTTGCTTGCTTCCTGTGCGGTGATTATTTGTATCAAAATGATCAGAAGACAGTTCTTTAAGACGGGACGGGAGCCAATAAAGCCGCTGCTTATGCAGTATACCTTCTTTTTGGCTGTTGTCATGGGCGGAGTGATTGTGGCGGGATTGATTGAAGCATTCCTTTCGCCAGGATTCATGAAGCTTGTGATAGATGGATTTAATTGAGAATGATTATAAAATTAGACTAATTATTGTTTATTGTTTATAATTATTATATTTTAATCAACCAGTATTTTTGTTATACTATAAGAAGGACTGAAAGCTCGCTTTATGTGCTTTATCAAAATTTTTTTACAGGTTTCCGCATGGGGACTTAAAGCGGCGAGGAGGAAATAGATTGGAATCAAGGATAGATAGAATAAAGAAGCAATTGCATTCTTCAAGTTACAAGCTGACGCCGCAGCGAGAGGCCACAGTCAGAGTCTTGCTCGAGAATGAAGAGGATCATTTAAGTGCAGAGGATGTTTATCTGCTCGTAAAAGAGAAGGCTCCTGAGATTGGCTTGGCAACTGTATATAGAACACTTGAATTATTAACTGAATTGAAAATCGTGGATAAGATAAATTTCGGTGATGGCGTTTCCCGTTATGACCTGCGTAAGGAAGGGGCAGCCCATTTCCATCACCATCTTGTATGTATAGAATGTGGAGCCGTTGACGAGATTCTCGAGGATCTACTTGGGGATGTTGAAGCGGTTGTTGAAGAGAAATACCATTTTCAAATTAAGGACCACCGTCTTACCTTTCATGGTATTTGCCATCGCTGTCTTGAGAAGAAGGCAAAAGGGGAAGAGGAATCTGAGTCCTCTAAATCACATGTTTAATGAGCCTTTCCGCTTACCTGGAAAGGTTTTATCCTTTTAATCGGCCTGAATATGTATAAAACTTGTCTTCTCTGGCATAAATTGATAAAAAAGGCCGGAGGAGATTATGAAGAAGCTGTTTGGGTTCATTTGGCAAACAGGCAAGGTGTTCATTATGTTTGTTGGTTTCACACTTTTGTTCTACTTTGCCATCGTTTGGTTTAATGAGGAATACGAAGGCTATCATCGTTATGAAGAGCCAAAAGGAGCTGCCGTAAAGGTTTTCCAATCGGTTCACGATACAGGCGAAACCGGATGGAAAGACAGGCTCTTTCTATTTTATTTGAACGGGGAGTAATGGAAGATGGAAGATCAATTGCAGGATTTCATGCATTACTTAACGATTGAAAAAGGGCTGGCCAAAAATACATTACTGTCCTATAAGCGTGATTTGGATTCTTACCGTAAATTCCTGAAGAAGCAAGGGATACCTGATTGGAATGAGGTTTCACGCGTACATATTGTTCAGTTCCTATCTAAGCTGAAGGATGACGGCAAATCGCCGAAGACGCTCGCACGCCATACGGCATCGATTCGTTCCTTTCATCAGTTCCTTCTGCGGGAGCATGTGGCTGAGACAGACCCATCTGTTCATATTGAAAGTCCGCAGATGCAGAAGTCTCTGCCAAAGGTGCTGAGTCCTGAGGAAACGGAGGCACTGCTTGATGCGCCGGACACAAATGATGCATTCGGCAAGCGGGATAAGGCCATTCTTGAGCTTCTTTATGCAACCGGCATGCGGGTGAGTGAATTGATAGATTTAAATATTGATAATGTCCATATGGAAATGGGCTTTGTCCGCTGCATTGGGAAAGGGAATAAGGAACGAATTATTCCTGTTGGCCAATTGGCGCTTAAGGCTATACATATGTACCTAGTTGAAGGCCGGCCCGAGCTGATGAACAAGAAGGAGAAAACGGACGCTTTGTTCTTAAACCATCATGGCGGCCGTCTCACGCGTCAGGGATTATGGAAGATCATCAAGCGGCTTGCTGAAGCGGCGAATATTCAAAAACCGCTTACGCCGCATACCCTCAGGCATTCCTTTGCGACCCATTTGCTGATGAACGGAGCCGATCTCCGTGCTGTTCAGGAAATGCTGGGACACGCTGATATTTCCACTACTCAGATTTATACACATGTCACAAATGTCCGTTTGAAGGATGTATACAGCAAATTTCATCCAAGAGCGTAAGAAAATGATGAGGTTTCAAGGTCTGATGGCAGCACTTGCATCAGGCTTTATTTTTTGGTTGGCTAAATAGCTCTTTTCCCTTTAAAGAGCTGCAGACAGGGGAAATGGGGAGGATGTGTATGCGGGAGAAAAAGATTCGAGGAATCAGCCGGAAGTTCCTTCCTTAGTAAAGATAACGGCTATTTTAGAGAGAAATGATGGATGGGAAATAGACACAGAATATTAAATTGGCAACGCTTGACACTTGATGTAGAATAAAGATGTCAGACCTCTGACACCTCGTTGTTCCTTATTGAAAAAATGGTGACAGAAGGTTATGGCTCGAAAGATGGGGTAACCTAACTATAAATAGAAGAAATTATGCAAGCTGGAGGTATTACGATGCAGTTTAAACGTGTGTTTTTAACAGTAATGGATTCCGTTGGCATTGGCGAAGCACCGGATGCTGAAAGATTCGGCGATAAAGGTGCGGATACGCTGGGTCATATTGCGGAAAGAATGAATGGATTACATATGCCTGTGATGGGGAAATTGGGCCTCTCCAATATTCGTGAAATCAAGGGAATTGAAAAAGCTGAAAAGCCAATGGCTTATTATACAAAAATGCAGGAAGCATCAAATGGAAAAGATACGATGACAGGTCACTGGGAGATCATGGGCCTTCGCATTGATACGCCTTTCCGTGTATTTCCGGATGGATTCCCGCCTGAATTGATTCAAGAGCTTGAAGAGAAGAGCGGACGCAAGATTATCGGAAACAAACCGGCGAGCGGAACTGAAATTCTCGTTGAGCTTGGGGAAGAGCATGTGAAGACAGGCGCATTGATTGTGTACACTTCTGCTGATTCCGTTCTACAGATTGCTGCGCATGAAGACATTGTGCCGCTTGATGAATTATACCGAATTTGTGAAATCGCAAGAGAGATTACTCTTCGAGATGAATACATGGTAGGACGTGTCATCGCCCGTCCATTCGTTGGCGAACCAGGCGACTTCAAACGTACACCTAACCGTCATGACTATGCGCTGAAACCATTTGGCCGTACAGTTATGAATGAATTGAAGGATGCAGGCTTTGATGTCATCTCTATTGGGAAAATCGCTGATATTTACGATGGGGAAGGTGTAACAAAGGCGCTTCGCACAACTTCAAACATGGACGGAATGGATAAGCAGGTGCAGACGCTTGATATGGAATTCACAGGCTTAAGCTTCTTGAATCTTGTCGATTTCGATGCCCTGTTTGGTCACAGACGCGATCCGGAAGGCTATGGTAAAGCACTGGAAGAATACGATGTCCGCCTGCAGGAAGTGCTTGATAAACTTCGCGATGACGATTTATTAATCATCACGGCAGACCATGGAAATGACCCAGTTCATGCCGGTACAGACCACACGAGAGAGTATGTACCGCTCTTGGTATACTCCAAACAATTCAAGCAAGGCAAAGAACTTCCGCTTCGTATGACATTTGCCGATATCGGTGCAACGGTTGCGGAGAACTTCGGCGTGAAAATGCCTGAGCATGGAACAAGCTTCCTGAAAGAGTTGAATTAATTTAGAGGAGAGACGATGATGTTAAAAAAGGTAAATGAAGCTGCATCTTATATTCTGGAGAAATCTGGGCAAAAGCCGGAATTAGGCTTAATTCTCGGGTCTGGACTAGGAATCCTTGCGGATGAAATCGAAAATCCAGTAGCCATTCCTTATAATGAAATTCCACATTTCCCTGTATCCACGGTAGAAGGTCATAAAGGCCAGCTTGTCATCGGAACACTTGGCGGAAAGACTGTTGCGGCGATGCAAGGAAGATTCCACTATTATGAAGGCTACACAATGCAGGAAGTAACCTTCCCGGTTCGTGTCATGAAGGCAATGGGGATGTCCCATATCCTTGTTACAAATGCAGCAGGCGGAGTAAACGAAAGCTTCAAGCCGGGCGATTTGATGATTATCGCGGACCACATCAATTATATGGGTGCACACCCGCTGATTGGGCCGAACGAAAAAGAATTCGGACCGCGCTTCCCGGATATGTCCAGTGCTTACACAAAAGAGCTTGTGGCATTAGCGGAGGATATTGCGAAGAAAGAACAGATTGACGTGAAAAAAGGTGTCTATATCGGCTTCACTGGCCCGACTTATGAAACGCCTGCAGAAGTTCGCATGGCGCGTATCCTAGGCGGGGACGCTGTTGGAATGTCCACAGTTCCTGAGGTAATTGTGGCAGCGCATGGCGGCATGAAGGTGCTGGGTATTTCCTGCATCACAAACATGGCAGCTGGTATTCTTGACCAGCCTTTATCTCATGATGAAGTTATTGAAACAACTGAAAAAGTTAAAGCAACCTTCCTTTCCTTCGTGAAGAGAATTGTTGCCGAGATGGAAATCTAAAAAAGCAAGGCGTCTGCTAAATCCTAAATAGGATTAATGGCAGGCGCCTTTTTTTGTATTTAAACGGATTGGATGGACCTTTTGCTATGACTCCTTATGATTTCGCTGCACCTGATTTATGAATTCCCTCAATAAGCCATTTTTCATAGGGGGCTTCTTGATGAAAATAATTAGGTGTCTGAATCTCATCCGAATAGGATTGATGGAAAATATGTGTCGCAGCAGGGGATAATGGCGGAATGAGCCATGTCCAATCTCCAGTCACTCTGCGAGCATTCTTTGCTTCCTGTTGTTCAAATCGTTTAAATTGTTCGGCGGCCGTATGATGGTCGACGATGGTAACACCTTCTTTCCTGAAAGAATGCAAGACGGCAATATTCAGTTCTACGAGTGCTTTATCCTTCCATAAATATCGGTTCATCGAAGTATCTAAACCGATTAATTCTGCTACTGCAGGCAGAAAATGATACCGATCTTCATCCGCCAAATTGCGTGCGCCAATCTCGGTGCCCATAT
Source organism: Gracilibacillus sp. Marseille-QA3620 (assembly GCF_054950035.1). Taxonomy (NCBI): domain Bacteria; kingdom Bacillati; phylum Bacillota; class Bacilli; order Caryophanales; family Bacillaceae; genus Gracilibacillus; species Gracilibacillus sp. Marseille-QA3620. The sequence goes on along the minus strand of NZ_CM143102.1, from coordinate 2,639,867 downwards.
ACCAGCCGTTGAATGGTGCACAATGGTAGCTGATTCCGCCGATTTCCAAGCGCATATCGGAAATGATTGGAACACTGTACCATTTCATGTTCAAGTGATGGAGTGAGAATTCAGGGTGTTCGATTTCAACCTCTTTCACAAGCTCTTTCTTTATTGGTTTCCACACGGGAGGGTATCCATCTATCGAAAATACTAAAGGCAATAAATCATACTGTCCTTGCTGGCCCTCCCAGCCGATTTGTTCGCAAAACTTCGTGAAGGGAATAGATTGTTTATCGCCAATGGTACCGTATTCTGTCTCATACCCAGCATACCGAATTAATTGATGATTAAAGATTCGAACACGGTGGGGGTGAAATATGGTAATGGTCGGCAATATTCTTCCGTCATTGGTTGCATAGCGGATATGGTGGAAGAGGGCTTCCGCAATAATATCTTCGTCTAAGGCATCTCTTGCATCAAAGACATGCAGGCTGTTCCAAAACAATCTGCCAATGCATCGGTTGCTATTCCGCCATGCCATCTTCGCTCCATGGACAAGCTCTTCAAAAGTGTGCTCATATGTACCCGTTTTATTGATTTCCTTCTTAATCTCCTTTATTCGGTTCGCGATCTCCTGCTCTTTCCCAAGCTCTTTATAACAATTGGAAATGAACCTGGCAGCTTCCTCTTTTAATAATTCTGAATGCATGACAAGTCTCCTCTGTTCTTCCAGTCTTATAGATTATTATGCCGAAATGAGCTTAAGAAAACGAATGATTCGAACTCTCAAAAGAATAGGTATCTACACTAAATTTCCTTCATCTACTATGTAATCACAAAGCGGGTGGATGATTCCTGTATGTGAATTCCTTCTGCTCCGGTATAAAAGGATAATATTTGGAAAAACTGGAATTTATCATGAGTAGGAGGTTTGTCCATGAAACGGTTTGTTTCAGCTTTATTGATAGGGATAGTTACATTATGTGTTTCCGGACCGGCATTGGCCGCAGAGAAACCAACAACAAATACATCGGAGCTTGCACCCAATGCCAAGTCTGCGATTCTCATTGAAATGAACACGGGCTCCGTGATTTATGAGAAGAATAAAGATGAACAGCTTTCCCCGGCGAGCATGACGAAGATCATGACCATGCTTTTGATAATGGAGGCGCTGGATAAGAAGCAGATTACGATGGACGAGAAGGTGCGAACGAGCGAATATGCTGCATCAATGGGCGGGTCGCAAATCTTCTTGGAGCCTGGCGAAGAGATGACAGTGGAGCAATTATTGCGTGGAATTGCGATTGGCTCCGGTAATGATGCATCGGTAGCCATGGCAGAGAAATTAGCAGGCAGTGAAGAAGAGTTTGTGAAGTTGATGAATAAGAAGGTGAAAGAGCTTGGTCTTAAGGATACCAAATTCCAGAATGCTACCGGGCTCCCAGTAAAGGATCATTATTCAACGGCCCATGATATGTCCGTGATGGCACGGGAACTTCTAAAGCATGAAGAAATCACGAAATTTACGAGTCTGTATGAGTCATACTTACGTGAGAACACAGACAAGAAGTTCTGGTTAGTGAATACGAACCGGCTGGTAAAATTCTATCCTGGCGTAGATGGTCTTAAGACTGGTTTTACCCATGAGGCGAAATATTGCCTGACTGCTACGGCGAAGAAGGACAATATGCGTGTCATTGCCGTTGTCTTTGGGGCAGCCAACCCGAAGGAGCGGAACGCTCAGGTGACCCAAATGCTTGACTATGCCTTTGCAAAGTATCAATCAAGGGTAATTTATAAGAAGGATATGCCGCTGGCTATGCTGACGCTTGAGAAGGGGCAGAAGAAAAAGGTCAGCTTAGTTACGAGCGAGCCGGTTTCCCTTCTTAGCAAAAAAGGAGAAGAGAAGCTGAATATCCGTCCAAAAATTATCTTGAATAAAGATGTGCAGGCACCAGTGACAAAGGGCGAGAAGCTAGGGAAGGTCCAAATGCTTTTAGGGGACAAGGTGGTATCCGAAACGCCGCTGATAGCGTCAGAAGATGTCAAACGGGCGACTTGGTTTGATCTATATAAGCGTTCTTTCGGCATGTTTACACATGCAGGGCGCGAATAAGAGAAATAAAGCGAATGAATGCGTTTTAGCACTAGTTTTGTCTTCCGGAAGGAAATGGGCTGTTAAATAGCGAAAACACCACTATGCGATTGAAAAAGGGGGAGAAGTATAGTGAGCCTTACGGTAGATATGGCAACAAATCAAAATGTGTTATGCATCCGTTTAGCCGGTGAGCTTGATCATCATACAGCGGAGGATTTGCGCAATAAAGCATCACAAATCATCGAAACGCAAGGAATCAGGCATATCATTCTGAATTTGGGTGAGTTGACGTTTATGGATAGTTCAGGTCTTGGGGTTATTTTGGGCAGGTATAGACAAATCCAGTCTTATGGAGGAGAGATGGTGGTATGTGCAATCTCACCTGCTGTCGAGCGCTTGTTTGAAATGTCCGGCCTGTTTAAAATACTCCGGCTTGAGCCTTCTGAAGAAGCGGCCATGCATGGATTGGGGGTAATCACAAGATGAAAAATACAATGAATCTTGAGTTTTCAGCATTAAGCCAGAATGAATCCTTTGCGCGCATCACGGTTGCTTCTTTTGTGGCTCAGCTTGATCCGACGATGGATGAATTGACCGAGATTAAGACAGTGGTTTCAGAGGCCGTCACAAATGCCATTATCCATGGATACGAAAGTGATCCAAAAGGAATTATTTATATTGCTGTTTCGATGGACTTAGAGGAAGAAACCGTAGAGCTGTCCATTAAGGACAAAGGAATCGGCATCCGTGATGTCGAGGAAGCTAGACAACCGCTTTACACGACCAAACCTGAACTTGAGCGTTCTGGAATGGGCTTTACCATTATGGAGAATTTCATGGATGAGATCATGATTGAATCCTCCAGGGGCGAAGGAACAACCATCAGGCTCATGAAAAATCTATCAAAAAGCAAAGCTTTCATCAAGTAAGGAGATAATGCGATGGATGTGGAAGTCAAAAAGACTAATAAGACGGCCCAGCTCAAAGATGAAGAGGTAAAAGCACTTATTCGTCAAAGCCAGCAAGGTGACCAAGAGGCAAGAGACGAACTCATCCAGAAAAACATGCGGCTTGTATGGTCAGTTGTCCAAAGATTTATCAATCGGGGCTATGAGCCGGAAGATTTATTTCAAATTGGCTCTATTGGTCTCCTGAAATCAGTGGATAAATTTGATCTTTCCTATAATGTTAAGTTCTCTACCTATGCTGTTCCAATGATTATCGGAGAAATTCAGCGCTTCATCCGTGATGATGGGACGGTCAAGGTCAGTCGTTCCTTAAAGGAGATGTCCAATAAGATTCGAAGGGCAAAGGATGAATTGTCTAAGGTATATGGAAGGACGCCGACCATATCGGAAATCAGTGCTCATCTTGAGCTGACTCCAGAGGAAGTCATCATGGCGCAGGAAGCGAGCAGGACTCCTTCATCCATCCACGAGACCGTGTATGAAAATGATGGAGACCCAATTACGCTGCTCGATCAAATTGCCGACCACTCGGAGAATAAATGGTTTGAGAAGATTGCCTTGAAGGAGGCAATTGCCCTGCTTGATGAACGCGAAAGATTAATCGTCTATCTCAGGTATTATAAGGACCAAACTCAAACGGAGGTAGCGGAGAGGCTGGGCATTTCACAGGTACAGGTTTCGCGGCTTGAGAAGAAGATATTATCGCAGATGAAAAGCCGAATGGATACATGATTGAATAAAAGAAAGAGCGGCCGCATGGATTCTTTGATCCAGCGGTTTTTTTGTGCGGTGTGACATTTTTGATTTTCTGGTATGTTCCTGATTTTTCTATCCATACTAAAAGTAATGGCAAGGACCAAGAAATGGGGATGGAATCTTTCATGGAAGAATGTGTGTATATCCGCCTGAAATATCGGGCGAAGATAAAGCCGAATGAGCCCATCCTGCTGAAGGATATTGCCAATATCATTGGAACCGACGAGGTAACTGAGAAGGTCGGGAATTTGGTGTTAGGCGAATTCTCAAAGAATAAGGATGTATTCATTCTTGATGTAACCGTCGTGCTGCAGACGATATTTCGTCATTTCCCGAACATGTCCATGGACACGTACGGGCCTTCCCAAACAATTGTTGAAGTCGTTCGAAAGAAAAAGAAAGTATCAAAGATTGGTTTCATTGTGGTTTGGCTGATTCTGTTCGTCGGAGCGGCGTTTGCCATCATGAATTTCCATGAGGATGTCAGTATGAGGCAGATGCATGAACGATTGTATTTTATGATAACCGGCGAGCATTCAGAGCACCCGTTCATTTTTCAAATCCCATATTCGTTCGGGCTTGGGCTCGGTATGGTTTTATTCTTTAACCATATATTCAAGAAGAAATTCAATGATGAACCAAGTCCGATGGAAGTGGAAATGTTCAACTATCAGCAAGAACTCGATCAGTATTTAATCATGCGAGAGAACAAGATGTATTCCTCCTTCCTTGATGATGATTGAGAAGCTCTTAGCCATCCTGATCGGATTCTCCGGCGGTGTATCTGTCGGAGCAGGCTATGTAGCCTTCTTGACCGTGTTGAATGTTATTCCACGCTTGACTCAATTGACGAAATCAGTCAGATACGTGCACTTCTATGAGGCGGCTGTCATTCTTGGTGCCGTCATTGGGACGATTTTTAGTTTATGGGATTTCACGCTGAACCTTTCCTTTTTATTATTGGCGGGCTTCGGGTTATTAAGCGGAATCTTTAATGGAATGCTCGCTGCAGCTCTTACGGAAGTGTTGAATGTATTTCCGATTCTTGCGAAGAGAATCGGGATGCAGGACAGTCTTGTTTACATACTAATCGCATTGGTGCTGGGAAGAATCCTTGGATCGTTATTTCAATGGATTATTTATACACAATAACGCTTGAATAAAGGCGGTGCGCAAGTGGCACAGAAACGAAAAATCATCATGATTACAGATGGGGACGAATATGCAAAGCGAGCCGTGGAGCATGCGGCAAAAGAGATTGGCGGCCGCTGTATCTCTGCCTCTTATGGCAATCCAGCAAAGGTGGATGGTCCTGAGCTCGTAAAACTCATCAAGTCTGCTGCCAATGACCCAGTGCTTGTTATGTTTGATGACAGCGGGCTCGTTGGGGAAGGAGCTGGCGAGACGATGATGAAATATGTAGCCGAGCATGACGATATCGAGCTTCTTGGCATTGTTGCTGTTGCCTCGAAAACAAGGCAGGCGGAGTGGACGAAGGTTGATGTGTGCATCGATCGTGAAGGCAATCTGACGGAGCGTGGTGTGGATAAATTTGGTCTTCCTGAGATGGATATAGGCCGCATTAACGGAGATACGGTTTATTGCATCGACTCCATTGATGCGCCTATTGTCGTCGGCATCGGCGATATTGGAAAGATGGCAAAGTATGATGATATTAAGATTGGGAGCCCAATCACCTTGAGTGCAGTAAAACTGATTTTGGAACGGAGTGGGTATCTTGACAGATAAGAAGATGAAAGTACCAGGGGATTTAGCCAAAGTAAAAAAATATATGGAAAACTATGTCGGACTTGGCGTCAGCTTTGATATTGGAGTCAGGGAAATCACCCTTCGAGATGTTCCAGTTCAAATCTATTATGTGAATGGGTTATGTGATACAGCTTACATTATTGAAATTATGGAAACCTTATTAGGCATCAATGAATTCGAAAAAATTGAGGCTAAGGATGCGAATATATATGAGCTGGTGAAGAACCGGCTTGTTCAGCAATCGGTTGAAGTGAAGCAGACGATGGATGAAATGGTGGATCAGGTTCTCTCTGGCTTGATTGCTGTCATCGTGGATGGAAGCGAGAAAGCGTTGATTGTCGATGTTCGGAGTTATCCGGGGAGGACGCCGCAAGAGCCGGATACAGAAAGAATCACAAGAGGCGCGCGTGATGGCTATGTTGAGAATATAATAGTGAACACAGCCTTAACGAGAAGAAGAATCCGAGATGAACGGCTCCGTTTCGAAATCATGCGTGTCGGAGAGCGGTCGAAAACGGATATTGCGATTGGTTATATTGAGGGAATCGCAAATCCTCATTTAGTCGAAATCATCAAACGAGAGCTTGGAAGCATTAAAACGGATGGGCTGACGATGGCAGAGAAAACAGTCGAGGAATATTTGGTTAAGGAGAATTATAATCCATATCCATTGGTTCGCTATACAGAAAGAGCCGACGTTGGAGCTAATCATCTATTTGAGGGACATGTTCTTATCTTTGTTGATACTTCCCCGAGCATCATGATTGCACCGACGACCTTTTTCCATCATGTGCAGCATGCGGAGGAATATCGTCAATCAGCTTCTGTCGGTACGATTATCAGGTGGTTTCGCTTTATCGGTATCTTTGCTTCTCTCTTTCTCATTCCCTTATGGCTGCTGTTTGTACTAGAGCCGCAATTGCTTCCGAAATCACTGGAGTTCATCGGCCCAAATGATGATATACATGTTCATATTCTGCTGCAGGTAGCCTTTGCTGAAATAGGGATTGAGCTCTTGCGCATTGCGTCCATACACACACCTGCACCGCTCTCCTCGGCCATGGGCTTGATAGCAGCTGTGTTAATTGGACAAATTGCGATTGATGTCGGCTGGATTGTACCGGAAGTATTATTCTATATCTCCATCGCTACAATTGGAAGCTTTGCAACACCGAGTCTTGAGCTGGGACTGGCCAATAAATATGTACGCTATGTACTCTTGATTCTGACAGGCGCGTTTCATGTCCCAGGGTTTATCATCGGTAATACACTGTTCATCCTTTATTTAAGCCATATAAATACGCTGTCTACTCCGTATTTATGGCCGTTTATCCCATTTTCCCCAAAAGCACTATGGCAGATTGTGGTCAGAAAACCGGTGCCGGGAAGTCATTTAAGGCCGCGAATTTTGCATACGCTTGATCGGAAGAAATAGACCCTTGCCAATATTAATGGAAGATGGCGCACTAGTGTGGTAAAGTATGATTTATCAAACAATTCGAAAAAATAGGCAGCATATACAGCTGTCTATTTGTTTCGTTTTTCTGCACAGAAGGGAAAGATGAAGATGCATTATTATGGAACTGGACGCGTGAATGAGCATGGCCATTTGGAGATTGGCGGAGTGGACACAGTAACCTTAGCGGAGCAATATGGCACGCCATTGTATATATATGATGTTGCCTTGATTAGAGACCGGGCCAAAATGTTTCAGGAAGCATTCAAGAAGTCTGGTGTAAAGGCTCAGGTCGCATACGCTAGCAAAGCATTCTCCTCTATCGCCATGTTCCAATTAGCCAGGGAGGAAGGTTTATCACTGGATGTTGTCTCAAGCGGAGAACTCTATACGGCTATACAGGCCGAATTCCCACCGGAGCGGATTCATTTACATGGGAATAATAAGAGTCCCGAAGAGCTGGAAATGGCCATTGATGCGAATGTCGGCTGTATTGTGGCGGATAATTTTTATGAGCTTTCCCTTATTGAAGCACTGTGTAAAAAGAAAGGCAAGGTATGTCCGATTCTCCTGCGTGTAACACCGGGAATTGAGGCGCATACTCATGACTATATCCTGACTGGACAGGAGGATTCAAAATTCGGATTTGACTTATGGAATGGCCAGGCTGAAGAAGCCTTGCAGCTTGCTTTATCAAAGGACTGCTTCGACGTGCTGGGCTTGCATTGCCATATTGGCTCGCAAATTTTTGAAACAACTGGTTTCATATTAGCTGCACAAAAGCTGAGTGAGCAAATTCATAACTGGCATGAGCGCTACAGCTTCACTCCAAAGGTGCTTAACTTGGGCGGAGGCTTCGGTATCCGCTATACGAAGGAGGATCAACCGATTCCCGTTTCCACCTATGTCGAGGAAATTGTAAAAGCGGTAAAGCAGGATTTTGATCAGTACCGAATGGACATGCCAGAAATCTGGATTGAGCCGGGACGTTCTCTTGTGGGTGATGCAGGAACGACTATTTACAGCATCGGTTCAACAAAGCATGTGCCGAATACTCGTACGTATTGGGCCGTCGACGGCGGGATGAGTGATAATATCCGTCCAGCACTATATCAGGCCAAATATGAGGCGGGACTCGCTAACAGGATGAATGATAAGGTGGAAGAGGAGGTGGCTATCGCCGGTAAATGCTGTGAAAGTGGAGATATGCTCATTTGGGACCTGCCGCTTCCCCATATTCAGCATGGAGATCTGCTGGCTGTCTTCTGTACAGGTGCCTACGGCTACTCCATGGCTAATAATTACAACCGAATCCAGCGCCCGGCCGTTGTCTTTGTGGAAAATGGAGAATCGAGGCTTGTTGTAAGACGGGAAAGCCTGGATGATTTGATTCGTAATGACCTATCTTTATATAAATAGAGGATGAGAGGAGATGTCCTGCAAGAAGCTTGCGGGCGTCTTTTTTTTGTTGAATGCCCCACTGTGGGAATTGTGTAAGGAATAGGTACCAATCATTTTGGAAAGCCTGCCAGTAAATACTTTGTCATTTGTATGGAAAATCCCTTAAATAGGGCACAGCAAAATAAGAAGCACTACAAAAGAGCAGCCCCCTCATGGGACTGCTCTTGGATAGTTTTAAGAGAACAGAGACTTGATTGCATCGATGAGGGAAGCAAATACTTCCTTCAGTTTATCGAGGAAGGATTGGCCTTCTTCAGATTTCAGGTAATTGCTTACTTTTTCTTTGGCAGCATTCAGCTGATCATTCACGGCACCCCAGTCGATGCCTAATTCCTGCAATTTGTTGAATAGGTCCATCAAACTTTGAATCTGGACATCTGTTAAATTGATATTGATTTGGTCAGCTGCTTTGATGATGATGGTGCGAAGCTCTTCATCATTTTCCGGCGGGTTAGCAGCAATCTCTTCTTTAATGGTTTCAACGAGCGTTGTTGCTTCCTCTGTGCCAATTTCATCGCCGAGCTTAGCGGTTTCAACCATTTCCTCGTTGGCTGCCTGCTTTTGCTCCTCAGAAATTTTGGTATCGGTGGATACTTCATAGGCTTTGATCAAGCCGGTTAATGCCGCTGTTCCGGATACTTCAAATGGGGCTGTGACATAAATGTCCGCATCCTTGATACCAGCAGTTGCTAAGGCATTTTTGTACATATCATCTGTAACCCAGGTAATATTTTTGGTTTTGACATTGATTCCTGAACCGCTTTTGGCAATCGTAATCGATGAAGAGGAGATGGCTTTTGTGCCGATTAGGCGGCTGGCTATTTTGCCATCAAGATAATTATGCTCTTCTTCGTTTGTCACGGTTACGATATCTACATTATCTGGTGCATCCATTTCTGCAAGCAATAATTTTTTCTGCTCAGCGGTTAAATTCTCCCCAAGAGTGACAACCATGTCACCGCGCTGCAGGTCAGCGAGAGTAATACTGGGAATAAGAAAACCTGCTATTAAGAGAGCAGACAACATTTGTGCAATCCATTTTTTCATGTTTAATAACCTCCTGTATGAATTAGACGTATGATGACCAAAAAGGTTTCATTTTCTTGTCCGATTGGACGTTCACCGAGCTGAATGAAACGATTTTTTGCCCCGCATTGAGCTGCCTCTCACATGCGTAATTTCGTCTAACTCTAAAAATACTATACTCAAAAGCTTCTGATTTTGAAAGATGCTTTTGCAAAAAATCATAAACTAGATGGTTTACAGATGGATGTTCATTCGGTATAGTAGGGAGTCAGATGGTGCTGCGGAGCGGGTGTTTAGATGGTGGAAAGTGACCCAGTTGAATTCCTGTGTGAAAACGAGTATGATTATGAAGATTGCAAAAAAAGAACTTATTTCTATAATTCTCATTTGATGAGGGATCATTTATGCTAATTAGGTACAAAAAAAGCTTTGAAAAAATTGCAATGGGATTATTATCCTTCATGCCGGATGAAAAGGATATAAAAAAATTGCAGCAAAGCATGAAAAATTATGAAACAGATGACAGCAAGCAATTATTCCTATGGAAAGAGGATGAAGACTTCATCGGACTGATTGGAGTAGAAGTCCATGGGAATACTGTTGTGCTTGCAGATGTTTCTGTGAATCCATCACATCGCGGTCAAGGAGTGGGCCGTAAGATGGTGACGACTGTAAAGGGATTTTATCCAGACTACGAATTTGATGCGCGTAGAGAAACTGCCCAATTTTTGGCGAAATGCTTGGATTGTTAATTTAATAGACTTTCATAAATAGAAAGAAGCCCTTAAAACAAGGGCTTCTTCTATTTATTACGTCTGATCTTGAGCTGCTTAAATCTCTCCTCAATCACGTCTGTGCGGTCTCTGTGCGAATGTCTGTGAATCAATGGGGTATCAGTAAGGTCGCTTTGGCAGCCCCAGGTTAATCCTTGGCTTCTGCATTCAACTTCGCAGATGGAGACAAGTGCTGGGTCGGCTAGGGGGAGCATGGGGCTTTCATAAGGTGTGTTGGCTTGAATCCGTTGGATGTAATTCGCCAGCAGGTCATCTAGCGCTGGAAAATCAAGCCCAAGCGTGGTTGTTTCCTCGCGGCGATGCATCAGGATATGTCTGGCCTTAGAGAGTGTTCTAACAGCTCCTGGATGATTGCCCCTGCGGTAGTGATAAAGGCCGACGGCAATCTGAATAAGACCGACCCATACAGAATCACGCTCAAGCGGCGGATGCTCCTTCCAATATTCCTCGAGAATTTCGTGACATTCAAAGTAATCTCTCCGCCCATGAAATTCGACCAGATATTGTATGTATTCGTTTGGATAATTCCTCATCCTTTTCCTCTCCAATCGTCTTGGCAGATACTACCTTCACTATACAGAATAATGCAGGCGAAAGAAAAGAAATAAAAACTGCCGGCTTCATACCGGCAGCTTATCAAGTGGTCGTGCCTGAATGATTATGATTCAGGGTGTCAGCACCAGAAAGCCGCACCTACGATAACAAGTAAAATAAATAGTACGACGATCAAAGCGAATCCGCTGCCAGCTCCTGCTCCTACAAAACCTCCGCCTTCTCCCATAATTAAATCCTCCTCTTAAGCTTTTCTGTACATTGCATTGTATGACATTTACACATAGGTGTTTGGGCCAACGCCCAACTCTTTAAAAATTTCTCCTTAGACATGCTATTGGAAAGAAGGCGGACTTCCACTATACTAAAGGTAGTTTATTTACGTAGGAGAGCCTGAAGATTATGAGCTATAAGATCAAGATTGATGCTTTTGAAGGACCGTTAGACTTATTATTGCATTTAATAAACCGGCTGGAGATTGATATATATGATATCCCTGTCGCTGAGATAACTGAGCAGTATGTAGCTTATATACATACGATGAAGGAGCTTGAACTTGATGTGGCGAGTGAATATCTCGTGATGGCGGCAACCCTTTTGGCCATTAAAAGCAAGATGCTCCTGCCAAAGCATGAGGATGAGTGGGATGAAGAGGAAGAGGAATTCCTCTATGAGGAGGACCCTCGTGATGAGCTTGTCATGCAGCTATTGGAATATAAGAAATATAAAGAAGCTGCCGGGGAGTTCAAAAACCTTGAAGCAGAAAGGGCGCTTATCTTTACGAAGCCCCCGATTGACCTGTCACCTTATTCAACTGAGACTTCAGCTGAGAAGGCTGATTTGGACGTGAATATATATGATATGCTCGGCGCCTTCCAAAAGCTTATGAGACGCAAGAAGCTGCAAAGACCGCTGCAGACACGAATTACAAGACAGGAAGTGTCTATTGAGAAGCGGATTGGAGAACTGCGTGATACGCTTCGCAGGAGGAGGAAAAAGGTTCTTTTCAGCAGCCTTTTCGCTGATGATAATAAAGAGCAGCTCGTCGTGACCTTTCTGGCCATTCTGGAAATGATGAAGCAGAATGAGGTCGTCGTAGAACAAACTAATAATTTTGAGGATATTTTCATAGCATGGAAGCAGGGGGATTTGACCGTTGGAAATCGTTAATTGGAAATCAATTTTGGAAGCATTACTATTCGCAGCAGGGGATGAAGGACTATCCTTGCAGCAGATTGCAAGCGTGCTCGAGGTAACTGTCGAGGAGGCACGGGATATCGTATCCGACTTGATGCACGCTTATGAACAGGAAGATAGAGGTATTTATTTAGTGGAGATGGCCGGCGTTTATCAGCTGGCGACGAAAAAGGCACATGCGCCTTATTTAAAGAAACTGGTTGAATCCCCATCAATCCACACCTTATCACAGGCATCACTCGAAACATTGGCCATCATTGCCTATAAGCAGCCCATTACCCGTATTGAGATTGAAGCAATTCGAGGGGTGAAATCCGAACGGCCTATTCATACACTTTCAGCTAAAGCGCTTATCAAGGAAGTTGGCCGGGCAGAGGGGGCTGGACGAGCTTATTTATATGGAACAACATCCGAATTCCTCGATTATTTCGGCTTGAAGTCAATTGAAGATCTGCCGCCGATTGATGAGAATCATGAGGATGGTTTTAATGATGAAGAAGCAGATCTATTCTTTCACAAATTCCAGGAGCTTGATTAAGAATCAGGAGGGGAAATATTGAAAATCATTACTAGTGCCGGCTATGAGTTGACGAAAGAAAAGTCCAATTCACCGGAGGATCTTTTTAGTCGTTCAGTCGTGAAATACAGGGACGGCGGTCGTATAAAGGAACTGCAAGTGCTGTATGTACGTTATTTTGAGGAACTTCTCATGGAGCGTGCCGCACCGCAAACAGTGGAGTTTTTCACACGCTACCCAGTGAAGGATTGTTTAGCCTTGCTCTATGTTTTAAAAAATAAAGGTTTCCTGTCGATGAAAAAAGTGTATATAAACACAGAGAGTGATTTTTTTAATATTTTTGAAGACCTGGATATTCATGGGGTAGAACGAATTCTTGAAGGTGATGGAATATGATGGATTACGAGGATGACCTTGTGAAACCTTCCTGTATTCGGCAAATAACACATGACTTTTGTGCTAATCTGTAATAGAATATTCAGGAAGCAACGTTTCAAAATTAAGGGGAGGGTTCCGGTTGGGCAATACATTAGTGAAAAGCCAGTTGGAAGACGTAGCATCATATTTAGGAAAGACTGTACAAATCCTCGAAGCCTACTTGAATGATACTACCATGGATCGTTTGATGAGTGAAAAGAGTGGGAATGAAGACTATTACAGAGGGTTATTATCCTCTATCCGAAAGCTTTGTGTATACTGTGAGGAAAGCCTTGACGCATGCAAAATCGTGTTGAAAAATGAGCCGTTTAACAAGGCTGCTGCCGAAAGGGTTCTATACAGAGTCTATCACCAATGCATCGAAGAGTATTTCGCACCAAAGAGCGATTTATGGTTTGAGGACAGCCGCTCTGCTTATACAGGGCGAAACTGCATTAAATTTAGGGATGAGGCGCCTGAAAGTTTGAAGGATGTCATTAAGACCCTTGAATCAGATGTTCAGAAAATGCGTGAGGACCTTGAATACTATGAAACGGACTATAAAACAAAAATGGTCCAATCTAATTAAATAAGGATGAACAACGAATAGGAAGAATATCCTAATCAGTTGCTCTTTAGAGGTTCAGGATGCGTCCTGAGCCTCTTTTTAATGGAAGGCAAAAGAAATCATAAATCATCCCCTCCTTTGAATACAATGAGGCAAGGATTCTTTGGAGGTGACACTTATACAATCATATGTGGATGAAATTGCCCGCTGGGTATCAGGGGTGGAAATATGGGCGGCGAAAAGAGGGGAAGACGTCCGTCAATCCCTATCAGGAAACCTTGAGAAGCTGAATGCCTATTTATTTACTTTGAATGAGCAGTTTCCTTCCGATAAGGACGTGTCTGAGCTGCAAGCTCTCGCAAATAGTTTAGAGCGAGCTATTCAGCAGGTTCACCAAAATGGAGGATATGTGCCGCCAGGGCAGCACGCTCTCCCGCCCTTGCCTTATGCCTATAATGCCCTTGAGCCTGTCATAAGCGGCGAAATCATGAAGCTTCATCATTCAGTCCATCACCAAGCCTATGTAGACGGCCTGAATAAAGCGGAGCTCAAGATGAAGGAAGCAAGAGAGCAGAATGACTTTGACCTCCTGAAGCATTGGGAAAGGGAGGCGGCCTTTCATGGGTCTGGGCATTATTTGCATACAATCTTTTGGCATAATATGAAGCCAAATGGAGGAGGCGGGCCGGAGGGTGAATTGCGGGAATGGATTGACCGGGATTTTGGCAGCTTTCGTATGTTTCAAAAGCACTTCACTGAAGCAGCTAAGAAGGTAGAGGGTGTCGGCTGGGCTTTGCTTGTTTGGTCGGCAAGGGCACATCGCCTTGAAATTCTTCAATCTGAGCGCCATATGATTCTGACCCAATGGGATACGATCCCGCTGCTTGTCATTGATGTATGGGAGCATGCCTATTATTTGCAATACAAGACGGAACGGGGAAAATATGTAGACAAATGGTGGGAAGTCGTTAATTGGCTTGATGTGAGTGCTCGATTTGGGAAGGCGAAGGAGCTCGGCTGGAAGGTGTATAGGAAGTAAGAAATAGAGGCTGACCGTAGAAAGTTCAGTAAGGCTTTCAGGTCAGTTTTTTTATGTATAATTTTGCTTGATTCCGTATATTTTTCTGTCAACTTACATAGTGTTTACTATTCGCTAAATGGGATTGTCCTGATTGCGCCTTACGGTGAATAGTTCTTCCATACATTAAATTCAGCACCCATAGTCTGGTTATTTCGCTCTTCACGTTTTCATTACGCCCTCAAACACTTATAAAAAGATAAATCTTAAATAAATTGAAAATGAAGCTGCTATATAGTCCGGTATATCAAAATGGCCAAGCCAAGCTATTTGGAGCTAAAAATCAGCAAATGTACATTTTTAGCGGTAGAAAAATGCCAACAGGAAGAGGAGAGTGTTGTTTACATCACTATCGAAAAAAGATTCTGTTTAGTCGGGTCTTTGCATAGACTTGTACTAAAACGTTGGAGAGGACGAGTGTGGTGAAAAGATATCTAGCGCGGTCGAAGAAAAAGAACCTGTCCGATAGCAGTCAATCCTCCTCATGGGGGAAGAAGATTCTGTTGAGCCTTCTCGTCTGCATATTGAGTATGACCTTCATTCTAGGTGAAGAGAACCAGGTGCAGGCAAAGGAAATGAAAAGCATGCAGGTCGGTGCAAAAAGTGCGATTACGATTGAGCAAAGTACCGGCAGGATTCTATATGAGAAGGATGCTCATACAAAAAGAAGGATTGCGAGCATCACTAAAATTATGACGGCTATCCTGGCGATTGAGTCAGGGAAGATGGACAAAACCGTAACGGTGAGTGAATCAATCTTGAAGGCAGAGGGCTCTGCCATCTATTTGAAGGTCGGGGAGAAGATTAAACTAAGCGATCTTGTTTATGGCCTTATGCTCCGGTCTGGAAATGACGCGGCTATTGCGATTGCAGAATATGTGGGAGGAAGTGTGGAGGGATTTGCCACCATGATGAACCAGAAGGCGGAATGGATTGGGATGGAGAACAGTCATTTCACGAATCCGCATGGCCTGGATGACTCCAATAATCATTACTCCACTGCTTACGATATGGCTATCCTGACTCAATATGCGATGAAGAATAAGAATTACCGTAAAATAGCCGGAACGAAAATACATAGAGCCCCGAATCCGAATGAAGCGTGGGATCGCGTGTGGAAAAACAAAAACCGTCTCCTTACCGAAAAATATAAATACTGTACAGGAGGAAAGACTGGTTATACAAAAAAGGCTAAACGAACTCTTGTCACGACTGCTTCAAAGGACGGAGTTGACCTCATAACGGTTACGATTGATGATTCAACTGATTGGGCAGACCATATCGCCCTTTACGAGGCAGGTTTTGACCAGTATTCACTTGTCGAGGTGCTTCCAGAAGGACCGATTGATGCCGTTAAGAAAGGCTTTTACAAAAAGAAGGCTCATTTGAGGTCGTCATTGATCTATCCGCTGACGGATGAGGAGAAGGAAAAGGTCAAAGTAGTTTATAAGCTGCAAAAGCCAAAGAAAAAATGGAGGAACGAAAAGAAATGGCCTGAAAAGGTTGGGGTTGCCGAGCTGATACTGGATGGGGAGGTTCTCTATAAGAAGCCCATCTATTTAAAGAAAGAGAAAAAGACGGTCATGGAAACATGGATGCATGTGTTTATGACTTTTGCAGGTGCTGATCGGAATGGTTAACTATATATGGGTCGGTCTCAGTATCATAGGAATTGTCTATGCTATGTTTACGGGG
Organism: Gracilibacillus sp. Marseille-QA3620; assembly: GCF_054950035.1. NCBI lineage: Bacteria > Bacillati > Bacillota > Bacilli > Caryophanales > Bacillaceae > Gracilibacillus > Gracilibacillus sp. Marseille-QA3620. The sequence continues at coordinate 2,623,532 of NZ_CM143102.1, read as the reverse complement.
ACGATTGCAGAGGTCAATGAGGCGATATTCAAGAGTGCGAAGGAGTCTGTCACCCTTTGTTTTGGATTGATGAGTATTCTTGTCTTCTGGCTCGGGATGATGAAGATTGCTGAGCATTCAGGCTTGCTTGAGAAGCTATCCTTATTGTTTAAGCCAATTGTCTCCCGTCTTTTCCCAGATGTGCCGGCGAATCACCCGGCAATGGGCTATATCGTCTCCAATATAATGGCTAACACATTAGGTCTCGGGAATGCGGCGACACCGCTTGGCATCAAGGCAATGGAACAATTAAAAATTCTGAATGGGAACAAGGATTCAGCGAGCCGATCAATGATTACCTTTCTTGCCTTAAACACATCAGGCTTAACACTTATCCCGACGACTGTCATCGGCATTCGCATCCATTATCATTCAGCCAATCCGACAGAAATTGTCGGGCCGACTTTATTGGCTACTGTCATTGCGACGATTGCGGCAATCTTCATTGACCGGTTCTATTATTATAAGAGGGTGCGAAAGGGGATAGAGTGATATGCAATGGATTTCAGCCCTGTCGCTATGGATGATTCCTGTCATGATTCTATTGATTTTAGCCTATGGCACCTATAAGAAGGTTCCAACCTATGAAAGCTTTGTAGAAGGAGGAAAGGAGGGGGTTAAAATCACCTTCTCAATCATCCCTTTTTTAATTGGAATGATGGTGGCTATTTCAATCTTTCGCGCTTCCGGTGCGATGGATGCGGTCATCTCCTGGATAAAGCCTGCCTTGCATGTATTGGGGGTGCCTTCAGAGGTTGTTCCGCTTGCCTTAATCAGGCCTATCTCCGGCAATGCCGCTTTAGGAATGGCGAGTGATCTGATTGCTAGCTATGGTCCTGACTCGTTCATCGGCAGAGTAGCTTCAACGATTCAAGGAAGTACGGATACGACCTTGTATGTCTTGACGGTTTATTTCGGCGCAGTCGGGATCAAAAGAATGGGGGATGCACTTAAGGTTGGCTTATGGGCGGACCTGGTAGGAATCGGAGCAGCCATTATACTGGCAACAATCATGTTTCAATAAATGTTCAAAAATTGGACAAATTATCTCCTTGTATGTTAAAAATAGGAATAAATGATAGAAATCGGCGATTTAAGCCGATTTTTTTGTGTTTCCGAGCTAGGAATGAAATAATATCGATGAATGAACATATCGTTTTCGCGAAAAACAAAGTATAATGAACAATTAGGTAGAAACCCTATGATTTGTGTAAACTATCTAGAAAAAGTAAAATTAGACAGGTGATTATGAATGGAAAGAATACAAAAAGTGATAGCCCAAGCCGGCATTGCGTCACGACGCAAGGCTGAACAACTGATTCAGGAAGGGAAAGTAACCGTGAATGGAAAGGTTGTCAGGGAGCTTGGTGTTAAGGTAGGACCGAATGACCATATTGAGGTCAGCGGTGTGCCAGTTGAGAAGGAAGAGCCGGTTTACTACCTTCTTTATAAACCGCGCGGAGTCATTTCGGCTGTATCAGATGATAAGGGACGCAAAACGGTCGTAGACTTATTCCCGTTTGTTGAAAAGCGCATCTATCCGGTTGGAAGGCTGGATTATGATACATCTGGCTTGCTTTTATTAACGAATGACGGTGATTTCGCCAATGCGCTTATGCATCCGAAATATCAGATTGAAAAAACCTATGTGGCAAAAGTAAAGGGGATTCCAAGCCGTGAAGCGATGCGCCAATTAGAGCGCGGCGTTATGCTTGAGGATGGAAAAACAGCTCCTGCAAAGGCGAAAATGATTTCCATGGACCGCAGGAAGCAGACATCCATCATTGAGCTGACCATCCATGAAGGCCGTAATAGACAGGTCAGAAGGATGTTTGAGGCAATTGGTATGCCTGTCATGAAACTAAAACGCGAGGCATACGGCTTCTTGACCTTGCATGGGGTTAATACAGGCGATTACCGCGAGTTAACACCGCATGAGGTGAAACAGCTCCGTAATATGGCACTAAATAAAAATAGATAATTTGTCTAGCAAACCAGGGCACTGCTTTTATGCAATCGGGGACAAAGGCGGTGCTTAATGGGTACATACAGGAACAAATGGGGGAAAGGCACGTATGAACAAACAAAAGCGTTTTTGGATGAGAACGATCATTTTGGCTGTTTTGGCTAGTGCTGTCGTGTATGTCGTCTATTCCAGCTTAACGATGGACAAGGAAAAGTCACTTGATAAAGGTGATGAAGCGCCGAATTTTGCTTTGACTGACCTAGAGGGAACGAAGCATGTGCTGGAGGAGTACAAGGGGCAGGGTGTATTCCTTAATTTCTGGGGAACATGGTGCAAGCCTTGTGAATATGAAATGCCCTATATCCAAAGCCAATATGAGCAATTCAAGGATAAAGGCGTCCATGTAGTGGCCGTCAATGTGAATGAGGCGGATTTTGTCGTTGAGAAATTCAGAGACAGACATAAATTGACATTTCCAATTGTTATTGATAAGAATAATCTTGTTCAGCAAAATTATTTGATTAATACCCTGCCAGCCACTTATTTAATCGATAAGGATGGAAAAGTCGTAGATTACACGACTGGCAGTTTAACAGAGGAAAAGATCCAGCAGATGATGGAACAAATTCAGCCATAACAAGGGGTAATGTTTCATGAAAGAAATTAAGTGTGAATGCGGTCACATCAATCCATATGGAACGGTGCTGTGTGAAGCATGCGGCAAGGTGCTAGAGAAGGAGACAGAGGAAGAAAAGCAGAAATTACTGGATATGAAATACGAGGGCAGCGCAAGGCGTTCCCAAACGTATAATAAAACCGTGATTGATAAGGTATGGACCTTCTTCTCTTCTGTCAAAGTAGGGGTCACCTTAATCATCCTTCCGCTCATTGCCGCCTCCATTGGAACTATCTTCCCACAGGAGGCCCTCATTCCAGCCGGTGAGCCGGCAAATACTTTTTATGAGAATGAGTACGGAACCATCGGGAAGATTTATTATGAATTAGGATTACATAACTTATACAGCTCATGGTGGTTCTTGCTGCTTGTGTCCTTGCTCGGGGTATCGCTCGTTATCGCGAGCTTGGATCGATTTGTGCCTTTATACCGCGCTTTGAAGAATCAGCGTGTCACCAGGCATCCACAGTTCATGAGAAGACAGCGGATTTTCGGCCAATCGACGAAAATGGTTGACGGAACCTATGAGCTTATTAAAGAAAGACTTGCCGCAAAACGGTACAAAATTAGAGAAGAAAACGGGAATATTCTAGCTGAGAAGAATCGGTTCTCGCGCTGGGGTCCCTATGTCAACCATATTGGCTTGATCATCTTCTTGATTGGCGGGATGCTCCGCTTTGTACCAGGCATGTATGTAAATGAGTACATGCGTATTCCTGAAGGGGAGACCGTCGCCGTCCCTGGAACCAATGGGGAGTATTATGTAAAGAATAATCAGTTTATCATTGAAACGTATGATAAGGAAGCAGACGCCAAGTTTGAGTCGGCGCTTGAGCGGACAGGCTCAGTTGTCAGCAATTATCAGACGAATGCGACTCTTTACAAACATATCGGCGAAACGATTCCTGGTGAAGAACCAGAGCTTGAGAAGGTGAAGGATTTTCCCATCATTGTTAATGATCCGTTGAAATTTGAATCATTTGCCCTCTATCAAACCTCTTATGAAGAATCATTTTCATCTATGAATTTTTCTTTCATCAATAAATCATCAGAGAAGAGCTTTGGGGAATTTACGGTTGATTTAAAGAATCCGAAAGATTCCTATGATCTCGGGGATGGCTATAAAGTCCAGCTTGCCAGCTATTTCCCAGATTTTGAATTCGACGAGAATAATCAGCCGACCACAAAGTCTAGGTATCCGAATAATCCAGCCTTCATCTTTAACCTGTATACGCCGGGCAATTCGGAGCCTGAGGTCGCCTTCATTGGTATTCAGCAGAACCTTGAGCCGATGGGTGAGAATGAATACGCCATTAAATTCAGCGGCATTGATTATCAATACTCAACCTACCTGACTGTCAGGAAGGATCTTACATTATGGGTTTTGGGGCTTGGCGGCTTAATTTTCATGATTGGGGTTGTACAGGGGGCCTATTGGCAGCACCGAAGAATCTGGCTTCAGCAAAAGGATGGAGAAATCTTGGTTGCAGCTCATACGAACAAGAACTGGTATGGAATTAAGCGTGAGATAAATGAGATATTGGAGGGAACTCCAATACCGCTTCCGGTTGACCAAACCGAGGAGGAATCCAGTCAAACTAAAGGGGGAGAAGTGAGTGGCTGAACTAAGCAGTAATTTATTGTTTGCAGCTTTTATACTTTATTTAGTATCAACGTTCATTTTTGCCGGCTCCATAAAAGGGAAGGCAGATACACGAAACTACAAAGGATGGGCAAAAGCCGGAATAACGGTGACCATTATTGGGTTTGCGGCTCAGGTAGGTTATTTCATCACACGCTGGATGGCCTCAGGACATGCACCTGTCAGTAATTTATTCGAATTTACAACATTTTTCGGAATGATGCTGGTCGGTGCCTTCATTATTATTTACTTTATTTATAAGGCTTCTATTCTAGGTGTCTTCACGATGCCGATTGCTCTTTTAATCATTGCTTATGCAAGCATGTTCCCGCGCGATATTTCGCCGCTGGTCCCTTCATTAAAGAGCCATTGGCTGCAAATTCATGTGACGACAGCTGCAGCTGGAGAAGCGATTCTTGCTATCAGCTTTGCAGCAGGGTTGATTTATTTATTGAAGTTTATTGACCAGACGAAGGCTTCAAAGAGAACGTTCTGGCTTGAAGCTATTCTCTTTTTCTTGATCTCAACTGTTGGATTTGTCGCTGTAACCACAGGTTTCTCATTAGCAGATTACAAGGCAGACTATACTTGGGTGAATAAAGATGGTGCAGAGGAAACGGCCTCCTATACAATGCCGGCTTTATTCGGTCCGCATGAAGCGAAGCTGACAGCAGGAGAAGGAATGGAACCGCTCATCGATATGCCGGCATTCATCAATGCAAAGAAATTCAATACAGTCATTTGGTCTGTTTTAGCCGGCTTTGTATTTTATGGTCTTCTTCGTTTAGTATTGAGGAAGCGAATTGGAGCCGCTTTGCAGCCATTGGTGAAATCAGTCAATCTGAATTTACTGGATGAAATCGGCTATCGTTCCATTGTCATTGGCTTCCCCGTCTTCACGCTCGGAGCCTTGATCTTTGCCATGATTTGGGCACAGATTGCCTGGTCAAGATTCTGGGGATGGGACCCGAAAGAAGTATGGGCGCTTATTACATGGTTATTTTATGCGGCGTTCCTTCATTTGCGTATATCAAGAGGATGGCATGGTGAGAAATCAGCCTGGCTGGCCGTTGCAGGCTTTGCTATCATCATGTTTAATCTCATTGTCGTTAACCTAGTTATCGCCGGTCTTCATTCCTATGCTTAAATAGATAAATGGTGAAAAGGTCAAATCTGTAACAGATTTGACCTTTTTGTGTGGAAAAGATAGATTTGGGAGCCATTATTTTTAAAAAGTTCACAAAAATTGTTATGATAATAGTAATGAAGGATTAGGCATCTTATTAAGGTGTGTTCTAGTTCCTATTTCTTAGAATTTTTAGTTTTATATTCCTAAACTAATATTATCAAGGTATAATGAATTTTGAGGTTAATAAGTTGTTAAGTACTGGAATAGTTTCCATGAAGGGGGTTCGGGTGATGGAAGAAAGCACCATCCGATTGCTTGTAGTTGATGATGAAGACCGAATTAGAAGATTGTTGAAAATGTATTTAGAGCGAGAAGATTACGTGATTGATGAGGCTGCAAATGGTGATGATGCTATAGAACTAGCCTTGTCAAATGATTACGATGCAATATTGCTCGATTTAATGATGCCTGGCAAGGATGGGATTGAAGTCTGCAAGGAATTGCGCGAAAAGAAGGCCACGCCTGTAATCATGCTGACAGCAAAAGGCGAGGAAGTGAATCGTGTACAAGGCTTTGAGGCCGGCACAGATGATTACATCGTTAAGCCGTTCAGTCCTAGAGAAGTTGTGCTAAGAGTGAAGGCTCTTTTAAGAAGGGCGTCTAAGACATCTTATTTACAGGCTGAAGGCTCCACAAAGGATGTTATTGTCTTTGATCATTTAACAATCGATAATGATGCACACCGTGTGCTCGCTGACGGAAAAGAGGTTGCCCTCACACCGAAGGAATACGAGCTTCTCCTCTTCCTGGCGAAAACACCAGATAAAGTATTTGAACGTGAGCAACTCCTTAAAGAAGTCTGGCATTATGAATTCTTCGGAGATTTGCGAACCGTTGATACGCATATTAAGAGATTGAGAGAAAAATTAAATAAAGTGTCTGAGGATGCCGCGAAAATGATTGTAACCGTTTGGGGAGTCGGGTACAAATTTGAGGTGCAGATAGACTGATGCTTTGGAAAAGTGTGGTTGGCAAGCTATGGTTAACCATTATCCTGCTCTTTTCCTTCGTCTTGTTCATTCTGACAGTTCTGCTCTTGGAGTTCTTTCACAATCAAAGCATGCAAGAGGCAGAGCAGTCACTCTTTTTGACAGCTAATCAAGTGGAGACGGTTATTACAGAGCATGAGAATTACGCAGACGTACTCGATATTATTTGGGAAACAACCGATGAGGGCGTCGGCGTTGTCATTCTCTTAAAGGATGGAACCGTCTATACGAGCTTACAGGATGCCGATGAGGATGAGATAGCGCAGCTTTTTCAAAAGGATGAAGAACTAAAGTACGCTTTGTTCGATCAGAAAGAAGTGAAGGAAACGACCTACTTGCCATCCGTATTGAAAGGGGACAATGTAACGCAAGCAACCATTGTCGGTATTCCGCTGGATACAAATAATTTTGAAGGAGCCATCTATGCCTTTCAATCCGTTGATTCAAGTGAAAGTACGAGTGCTTCCACGACGAAATTCATTCTGATAGCCGTCTTGGCGGGAATCATTCTGACAACAGTCTTCGCCTTCTTCCTGCTGACTCGAGTGACAGCTCCACTCAGAAGGCTGAAGGAGGGTGCGTTGGAGCTCTCAAAAGGGAGATTTGACATGAAGGTCCCGATTATATCAAATGATGAAATTGGTGACTTATCGAGAACCTTTAACCGAATGGCCAAGCAGCTGAAGCATAATGTGAGTGCCTTGCAGGAGGAGAAGGAGAATCTATCCAATATCTTGAGCAGTATGGCTGATGGGGTCATCACGTTTAACCGTGACGGGGAGATACTTGTCACCAATCCGCCTGCTGAGGATTTTCTAAGCTATATCCAAATGGATGAAACGGACTTGGCAGAGCTGCAAACTGGCAATCAAGTGCCGGAGAAACTGCTGAGTTTATTCCAAGAGGTCAAGGAAACAGAAACAACCAAGATTGCGGAAGTAAGCGTGCAAGGTCATGATTGGGTCATTCTGATGAATCCTCTTTATGATGCTCAAGCGGTACGGGGTGCGGTTGCTGTCCTTCGCGATATGACGGAGGAGCGGAGGCTTGATAAGATGCGGAAGGATTTTATCGCCAATGTTTCACATGAGCTGCGGACACCTATTGCTATGATGCAAGGGTATAGTGAAGCTATCATCGATGATATTGCCGAAACGCCAGAGGAGAAGAAGGAGATGGCACAAGTCATTTATGATGAATCCTTGCGTATGGGCCGATTGGTGAATGAACTGCTGGACCTCGCCCGTATGGAGGCAGGTCATCTTTCCTTAAATAAATCTGAGGTGGAAATTGGCAGCTTTATCGAGCGAATAGTGAAGAAATTCAAAGGACTGGCAAAGGAAAAACAAATCAAGATTGTGGCCGAAATCACCCAGCCAGATGCTATTCTATTATTTGATCCTGACCGTATGGAGCAAGTATTTACAAACCTTGTCGATAATGCTCTGCGCCATACACCGCAAAACGGAGAGGTGCGTATCATTCAGCGTACAGGTCCTAACGGAATCATATTTGAGATCAAGGATACAGGAGTCGGAATATCTGCTGAAGAGCTGCCGTTTGTATTCGAACGCTTCTACAAGGTGGATAAGGCTAGAACGAGAGGCCGTGCTGGCACCGGTTTAGGGCTTGCCATCGTGAAAAACATTATTCATGGCCACGGCGGCAAAATCGAGGTATCGAGCAAATTAGGACACGGTACGACATTTACCTTCTTCCTCCCAACAAAAAAGTAGGATTTCGTGTTTTATGGGGGAAGCGGGGAGAATAATCTTGTTACATGGGTAACGCATTCAAATCAAAGAGGACCTCAGCAAGCACGCTGAGGTCCTCTTTTATTGCACTTCTCATTTAATCGGCATAACAATTTTCGTTAATCGTACCTTCTCCGGAAAATCAGAATCATTGTAATAATATTCATAGGCTGTCCCGGTTGGTTCATAGCCATTTTGCTTCATAAATTCAGCCATTTCATTATAAGTTGGCTCTATGTCGCCATATGGACCGAGATACATGCAGAAAATTGACCTGCTTTCAGGAATACATCCTGACTTCAAATCGCCTTTATCGGGCAGTTTCTTCATCACAGGAAAGCCTATTTCCACATCCAAATGATGCATATCCATATTATGATACGCAACGAAAGGAACATCTGATAAACATTCCCCAAGCTCCGCTAAATAATCTGCCATCTTTTGATAGCTCTCGCCGATTAATTGCGGAAGCTTTTCAATCGAAGTCATCGTCCGAATGGCAAGTACGGGCTGCTCGTTTTGCTGAACTAATTCAATTCGAGATATTTTGGGCATCTTCTTCACTCCTCTTTTGTTTTTTTATATAGTTATATCTTTGGAATTCTTTACCCGTCTACTTGATTTTTAACCATTTTAATTATGTTAATATAACGATTAATCTTCAGGGGAGAAGGAAGGCGGTACATTTAGAGGGTGGCATTACGAACCTCTTCCTTATCAAAGGATATTCCCACATTTGTCTTCTTCATTACAGACGGAGACAATTTCGACCAAAACCAAACGGAATCGTTTATCAAAGCCGTTTCTAAGTACCCGATCTTTTGGCAATTTGTCGGCATTGGGCGGGAACGTTTCTCTTTCCTGAGCCGACTGGATGACCTTCCAGGGCGATACATTGATAATGCCAACTTCTTCAAGATTGATGACCTCAGTAGCATTACCGATGAGCAGTTATATGAAAAATTGCTGAATGAATTCCCTTCTTGGCTCAAAGAAGTCAAAAGAAAAGGAATGCTGTCGCAATGATAACGGGGAGCAGGCTTCTGAGCTTGCTCTTCTTTTACGTTCAAAGGTTGTTAATCGACATTATAGAGAAAACATTATCAACTTGGGAAGCGTTTCGATGAGGAACCCGCTCCATTACGTGGAAAACCCAAAAGGAATGTTCCCCCTACTCACATTCATCTGACGAATGAACTACCCTAGAATAACCAAGGGATGGAGATTCCACTATCAAAAAGAGCACCTAGGACAAAGCGGACGGGGACAATAAGAAGGCAGAAATTTATGTTAAAAAAATGACTGTACCTACCCGTTATGCTAGTCTTTATTTCTACGATTAATATACTCAAAGATAAAATGAGGGGGTTCCGTAACCCCTCATTTTTTTAGTTTAATTGTGTTTTATCCTTGCTGTAAATCACAATTTCATAAGGATCATTTCGTACATTTTTGGTCTGGTTGTCATGCTTTAAAAACAGGTTGATTTCATCTTCAATTTCATTAGCTATTGCTTCAGCGTTGCTTGAGGAATTAATTGATAATCGGACGATTAGTTTTACTGGCAATGAATCGAAAGAAAAAGAAAAGGTATCGACTTTATAGTCTTCATTCTCCATTAAACCACTACCTAATATGGAAGGAATACCATTTGCCCTCCATCTATTCTCCACTTCTTGAACTGTTTCATCCACCTGTTCAACTACAACCTTGAGATTGTCTCCATACTCCGATGTGATTTCAGTCAAGCCCTTGACTAACTCTTCCTTACGCTTCTCCGTTGTTGGGATAGTAACCGTGAATTCCAATCCGGATGGAGATTCGAAATTTTGAATAGGCTTTGCCAATACATATCCATTGTTATCCATATATTTTTCCATTTTGTCTTGGATTTCTAATACGTGCGTGAATGCCTTTGAAGGTTCGGGAGCAAGCTCTTGTTCAGCGGTATCTTCCCCTAACGCTACATTGATATGGTAATTACCAAAGCCTTCATCCTGCAAATGTTTTTCTAAAGAGGTTTCAATTTGGTGGGGATCAGGAATTGATTGATCTTCCCCTTTCAGCAAAGTTATTTCAATATCTCTATCTTCTATCCGAGCCGAGCTGTAAAACACATTCTTTCCTGATAAAAACTCGTCAATTGTTTTCGAAAGATTCTCTTCATTTTCCAATTGTTTCGTAAACCATTGAAAGTATGGTACTTTTGCTGCAATGTTAGCCATCGTGGGTGAGAAATAAGTAGAGCCGATGAATGCACAAAATGCTATAACGAAAGCAGCAGCAAGATACCCCCATTTTTTCTGCCAACTTCTTGGACGAGCTGTTTTTGGGTTAGTATCTTTTCTCACTTCCTCTATTACACTCTTTTTTAAATCGTCAGAAAAACGGATGTCCGAGACTATTGGGTCAGAATCAGGGTATTTAAAGGATTTCTTCATTTAATCCCACCTCGCCTAAAGTCTTTTTTAATTTTTGTCGAGCACGATGTATTCGTGTCTTGACCGTACTTTCATTAATATGAATAATTTCGCTAATCTCCTTGATTGATTGATCCTCATAGTAGTGAAGGATAATCACTTCTCTATGTTTTATGGGCAGCTTCATAACCAACCAGAATAGTTCTCTATCTAAATCGACATTTTCAACAACAGAGTGGGTCATGATATTCTCCATATTCGAATGGTCAACTGGAATGACCTTTCTCTTATTCCAGCTTTTCAAATAATCTTTACATTTATTGATGGTAATGCGATAAAGCCACGTTTTATAAGAGGATTGATTATTGAATTTCCCAAGATTCTGATAGCAACTAATAAATACTTCTTGTGAAATATCCTCAGCTATTTGTTTCTGCTTAACATAGGTGTAGGCCAGCCTGATCACCATGTCGCCATACGTATTCATCACTTCAATTAACTGTTCTTCTTGTGAAGAGCGAGATTCGGATGTTTTAGGGCTATTCAATGATTCGACCTCCTTTCACCTTATACGTTTGACGATTTACTCAAGAAATAGGTTCCCTAATTATTCCATATTATTTATTTTTTCTCTATACAAATGAGTTGATAAAGCCGTTGCTTTGATGAAAGAAAGATCAAACGGAGGGGAAGGAGGGTCGAACACTAATACCATTGACTATGGTTAAGAGTGAAACAATGGGTGGAAAAACGGTTCTATTCAACTCTGACTGGAAATACATATGGAAGGGTGAAAAAATGACGGAGGGTTATGTATGATCAGTTATGCAAAACGTTTCTTTATTGTTTTTCTCTTGGCAATCTGCATCAGCCTTCTATTTCTGGCAGGGAGACAGACAGAAACCGCACAGAAAAGCGATGGAGCGGCAGCAGAAAAGGATGGAGTAACTTGGGAATCATACCCCGAATTTTATCTAATGGGGAAAAGCACAAATGCCCGTTCCAGCTGAACGGGCATTTGTTTATTTATAGGCTTAACATAAAGGCAATTCAATCAGGGTTGCCTCCGAAATTTCCAGTGTTGACAGTAGTTCATTAGGAATATCTGAAGGGAGCGGATCATCAAAGGTTAACACCATAATGGCTTCACCGCCGGCCTCCTTACGGCCCACCTGCATGGTTGCAATATTGAGATTTAAATCACCCAGTTTCTTGCCGACAACTCCAATTACACCAGGGCGGTCATGATGCTGGATGTAGAGGATGTGCCCTTCTGGATAGAAATCGATTTTGAAATCATTGATGGCAAAAATACGTGGTCCGTATTCCTTAATATAGGTTGCCTTCACTTCCATTTTCTTTGTTTCTCCAACTACTTTAACAGTCACACTGGAGGAATATCCATGTGCCTCATTGGAAATTTTCTCTCCAACGGTTATGGAGCGCTCCTTCGCATAGAGGAGGGCATTTACCTCATTGACATTGACATCAACACGTCCTTTAAAGAAGCCGGAAACCAATGCCTTCGTGAGAATACTCGTATCATAATCAAATGAATCTCCTCCATAAGTAATGGAGATCTCTTTGATACCCTCATTAATAAATTGGGAAAGAAAGCTTCCAAGAGTCCTAACCAATTGATAGTATGGCTGAATCCGGCTGAACAGTTCAGCTGGAATGGCAGGCAGGTTAATAGAATTGGATACCGGTATGCCGTCCACAAAGGAAACCACCTCTTTAGCCACCTGCTTTGCGACATTTAACTGGGCCTCTTTTGTTGAAGCCCCTAAATGCGGTGTGACGATGATTTGGTCGAGGTTGAGAAGTCGATTGCCAACAGGCGGCTCCTCCACAAACACATCAAGCGCTGCCCCTGCAACCTTGCCTGACTCAACAGCATCATACAATGCTTCCTCATCAATGATACCGCCGCGTGCACAGTTGATGAGATAAACGCCGTCCTTGCATTTCTGAATCGTTTCCCGATTTAGGAGGCCTTTTGTGTCTTTCGTTAAAGGAGTATGTACAGTAATGAAATCAGATACGGTTAATAATTCCTCAAAGGATCCTGTGGTGACATGAAGTTCTTTCGCCCGTTCAGTTGTCAAAAATGGATCAAACGCGAAAACATCCATTTGAAAGGCTCTCGCCCTTTTCGTAAGCTCAGAACCGATGCGGCCCATCCCAACAATCCCGAGTGTCTTGCCCTTTAATTCTGTTCCAGCAAATCGATTGCGTTCCCAAGAGCTGTTTTTAACGGTTTGATGGGCTTGGGGAATATTGCGGGCTAATGACGCAATCATCGCGAAAGTGTGCTCCGCTGTTGAAATGGTATTACCATCAGGTGCATTGACAACGATGACGCCGCGCTTCGTGCATGAAGGCACATCAATATTGTCTACCCCGACACCTGCTCGTGCAATAATCTTTAAGCTTGTCATGTCATTAAGGAGTGCTTCCGTCACCTTCGTGGCGCTTCGAACCAGCAAGGCATCAAATTCATGCAGCTCATTCTTTGCGTTCTCGACTGTCTTTTGAACAACTTCAATGTCTTCTCTACCGATGAAAGGGGTCAAACCATCTGGCTTGATTGCATCTGCAACTAGAACTTTAAACAAAATTGTCACCTTCCTGTTGGAAAATTTGCTATGTTTTCACTCTACAAGACTGTCATTCTATGTGTCAATTATGTAACCGCTTACTATTTTGATATTTCAAAAAATAAATTTTACTTAGATATTCCTATGATTCTCATTGACATTTGACAAAGAAGGTATATGTAAATTATGACATAGGATACTTTTCTCTTGTGTTTGTCATAACCTGATGGTATTCTTGCTTTGAAGACTCATTCATAATGAATGAAGATTCAAACCAAATAAAATATTGGTCTATCTTCGGGGCAGGGTGAAATTCCCTACCGGCGGTGATGAATGTATGCATTCTAAGCCCGCGAGCCTTTCGGGGCAGGATTTGGTGAAATTCCAAAGCCGACAGTATAGTCTGGATGGGAGAAGATGGAGGTCTCTGTTAACGTTCGAAAAGCAAAGTTTCGAAACGTTTCTTTCACATTGCCTAATTCTCCCTTTATCTAATAAGATAAAGGGTTTTTTCATGGAGACGATGCTTTTGGAACGGATATTAGCAGAACCTTTCTTCTAGAAGAGGTAGCACCAGAACCTAAGGAGAGAGGAAAATGAACAGAAAAAACAGCAAGATTCAAAAAATGGTCAAGATCGGCATCCTCGGTGCCATCGGGTATGTTCTAATGATATTGAACTTCCCGTTCCCAGGATTTCCCGCATTCTTGCAAATCGATTTCAGCGATGTACCAGCATTAATTGCAGCACTCGTTATGGGGCCGGTGGCCGGCATTATGGTCGAACTATTGAAAAATATTCTAGACTTCATGATGACAGGCAGCGACACAGGTATCCCAGTTGGCCACTTCGCCAACTTTATCGGAGGCGTCTCCTTTATCTTGCCAGTCTACTATCTGTATAAGAAAGTCGGTAATAAAAAAGGCATGATCCTCGGTCTAATTGGCGGAACAATTATTCTTGCAGGGTTTATGAGTATCATGAACTACTATGTCTTGCTCCCAGTATACAGCAAGCTGCTTGGCTGGAACATGTCAGGTCCGGAAATTCGCGCCTATATCACCGCTGCAATTATTCCGTTCAACCTAATTAAAGGAAGCATCATCGCAGTTGTATTCCTATTGTTATTCAGCAAGCTGCAAGGATGGCTCACGAAAGAATCTGTCATTAAAAGTGCTTGAGTAAGCACATAATATAGAGTGAAGAGAAGCAGGGGATTGTGCTGCTTCTCTTTTTTATTTGGCCGGAGGGATGTAGGAAGGCTTGCTCCTGGTGCAGGGAGGAGAGGAGCCGTGCGGATTCCCGGCTATTGACTACGTATGGAGCGGTAGACGAAAGGGGAAAGGGATGGTGGAAAGGTGGGAGATGCCATGCAGTTCCCGCCTTTTCCCCGGGCAAGGGATATATAGGGCGGTAGAAGGATGGGAAAGAGGCGGGAGAAGCCACGCAGTTCCCACCCAATGCCCATACAATGGGTACATAGGATGGGGAAAGGGTGAGCATCGTCAGAGAAAGCCCACCCAATGCCCAGGCAAAGGGTACATAGGATGGGGAAAGGGTGGGCATCGTCAGAGAAAGCCCACCCAATGCCCATACAAAGGGTACATAGGATGGGGAAAGGGTGGGCATTGTCAGAGAAAGCCCACCCAATGCCCAGGCAAGGGGTATATAGGATGAGGAAAGGGTGGACATCCTCTGGGCAACGGCCTTCTCAGCCTCCCCCAGTACCCCATACTCAGGAAATCATTACATATTCCATCGCAAAAAAAGAAACCTTTGCTTATCACGAGCAAAGGTTCTTTCTATTCAAACCTATTCGAATTTCAATGGGTCACCATCAAAGGATTCGTCTGCCACTTTGATTGAGTCAGTAGGGCAGCCTTCGAAAGCATCCATCATGTCATCTTCTAGAACGTCAGGAATTTCGACGATTCCTTGGTTATCATCTAAAGTAACAAATGCAATGCCTTCATCGTCGTAATCATAAATATCTGGAGCTGCGGCACCGCATGCTCCGCAAGCAATGCATGTTTCTTTGTCTACGATTGTGAATTTTGCCATGCTATTATACCTCCCGCAAATAAATAATTTAATATCCTTTCCGGATATCAAACCCCTCACCTTATTGTAAAACTCAAGTACTGACTTTTCAATAGCCAATATTTCATGGTTATGTAAGGCTTTTGCCGCATTGCCGATGGAAACTTGCATCATTTAAGACAAGTATTTGGTAAAATAAAGATGTCTAATCATGTAGAATGGGGTGAGTTTATTATAACATACATCGATGGATTAATACTGTATTTAATAAAAGTGTTAAAGGGTCAAAGGACGGTGTATTCGCCTTTACATATACTTAATGGGAAACGTTCCTCCCAGCCAATCCAGGATGCCAGATTGTATGGGTTGGATCCTTTTTTTGCAGTGTTGCCTAAGCTTTCCCGTGAAGAGTGGGATGAGCATTTGAGGTTTTTGAAGGAACGAGAGCTGATTGAGCCGGTGGGTGATTTGACCTATATTTGTTCGGATGCCGGATTGGCGTTTCTTGACGAATGGCGAGAACAGTATGAAGCGATGAGTCATTTGAATGGCTTCCTTTTTAAGGAGACGGCTCCTTTGTTTTGGGCAAGACTTCAGTTGCTTGTCCAGGTGTTGTCCAATATGGTCCACGAAAATCATTCATTTATTCCTGTGCAGAGAAATTTGGACCATCAGCGCTTTGTAAAGAGTTGGCTGAAGCAGCACGGCAAAAACCTTCGAAAGTTCTCTCGGGAGCTTTATGAAGAGCTTCATCATTGCTTGGATAGGCTGCATGGGGCTTCACCTGAGCTGTTTGTCATGCTTTTGTCGGGGCATGAGAGGGCAGGAATGACTTTGTCACAAGCAGCAAGAAAGCTTGGGATTGATCATTATTATGCGCAATTTCTTTTCTTGGATACGCTGCATTATATGATGGAATCTGCGCGAAAAGAACCATTTCCTCTTCTGAATAGTCTTCTCGTTCAGGAGGAGCAGAACGAATCTGTGTTGACTAATTCGACGAAAATGACATGGAAATTAGTTCGGCAAGGGTTAACAATCGAGCAGATTGCCCGGGCTCGAAGGTTGAAGATTAATACGGTTGAGGATCATATTGTTGAGATTGCTTCCTTTATTGAGGGATTCAGTATAGAGGATTATGTGACGGATGAGGAGCAGAGACAGATTGTGGAGGCAGCAAATTCTGTTCATACAGGCCAATTGCGGTCCATTAAGGAGCTCCTGCCCCCGGGATTCCCTTATTTCAAGATTAGGCTTGTCATGACGAAATGGAAGAGAGGGGATCAGCATGGGAATGCTTGAGGAGCAATTAACGAGATTATTTGGATTTCCTTCCTTCAGGATGGGGCAAAAGGAGGTAGTGGAAGCGGTCCTTAGTGGTCAGGATACATTGGCGATGCTGCCGACCGGTACAGGGAAAACCTTGTGTTTTCAGCTTCCGGGATACTTGCTTGATGGACTGGTGGTCGTCGTTTCCCCGCTGCTCTCCTTGATGCAGGATCAGGTAGAGCAAATGAAGGCGAAGGGGGAGAAGAGAGTGGCTGCCTTGAACTCATTTGTGAATAAGGAAGAACGCGAGATGGTCCTTCGTTCGCTTCATCTGTTGAAATTTATTTATGTGTCACCTGAGATGCTCCAATCCAGGTTCGTTTTGCAGAAAATCAGCCGGCAGAAGATTTCTTTATTCGTTGTGGATGAGGCGCACTGCATTTCGCAATGGGGATATGATTTTAGACCGAGCTATTTGAGGCTCGGAGATATTCGTAGTGCATTAGGCAACCCGGTTACCTTGGCCCTGACGGCAACAGCCACAAAGGAAGTGCGGAGGGATATTCTGGATAATTTATCTATTCCGAACGCTCGTGTAATGGTATATGAGGTGAATAGGGAAAATATCGGAATCCTAGTAGAAGCGGTCGAAGGAAGCGAAGAAAAGCGGCAGAAGCTATATGCTTATTTAAGTGTCTTGAAGGGACCGGGCATTATTTATGTGTCCAGCCGAAAGCTTGCCGAGAGCCTGTGCAGTGACTTGCTTAATGCAGGCTATCATAAGGCGGCTTTCTATCATGGAGGCATGGATACGAATGATCGAATATTAATTCAACAGCAGTTTGCCCAAGGGCAGCTCAATTTGATTGTTGCGACGAATGCTTTTGGGATGGGAATCAATCTAGAGAACTTGCGTTATGTCATTCATTATAATATGCCCTCTAGCATGGAGGCGTATGTCCAGGAGATTGGACGGGCTGGAAGAGATGGTCTTCTATCTTTGGCCTTGCTCTTCTATTCTGAAGGGGATGAACGGATTTCTGCGAAAATGATTGAGAAGGATTATCCTGAGGTCTCGGATATTGAATGGTATTTGGCTAATCGTGATACTCTTTTAGAACCAAAATCAGGTATCATAGTTGATGAAAAAATTGAACGAATGAGAGAGGCAGACCGCATTCTTGAGAGAATCGAGGGGGAAAGTCTTGCTTCGCGAAAAAATAGGCTGTCTGCTTATTTTGATGAGCGCCTTTCAGATAAGCTCCGTAAGCTATGGCAATTCAGGGAGTGGATTCGGTCAAGCAAGTGCCGAAAAGAATCGATTGCCGCCTATTTTGACCAGGAATCAAGCGGAGGAGGAGAGCTTTGCTGTGATAATTGCGGGCTGACATTTGAAAGGATGGTTCAGGCCCTGCCGGAAGAAAACGTATTAGATCATCACTATCAAGGGTGGAGGGCTGAGCTTGCCCGCCTTTTTGGTGAGGAGGGTGAATCAGGACAGCATGAAGAATAAACAGGCAGAAATGATTAAGAATTTAACGGATGAGGAGTTATATAAGCAACTGCTCCTCACGCAAGGTCTGCTTTTGACGGCAGCGGTCATTATCGGTTACTTTGCCTTTGATGATTTCGGCCAATTTACCGTTCTTCTCCGGTTGGAGGGTTGGCCGTTGTGGCATGGTTTCTTAGCTGGATTATTGGTTGTGGCCATAGATTTGGCGGGGATGAAGTACTTGCCTGCCTCCTATTATGATGATGGAGGCATTAATGAGCGGGTATTTCAATCATTATCAGTGCCAAGGATTGTCTTTCTGACCGCGTTGATTGCGATTAGTGAAGAAATGTTATTCCGCGGGGTTATTCAGGCAAATTGGGGGATATGGGCTGCAAGTCTCATCTTTGCGGTGATTCATGTCAGGTATTTATCTCATTGGTTTTTGTTTTTGAATATATGTTTGCTGAGTCTTTTTATCGGATTAATTTTTGATAGTACCGGAAGCCTTCCGGCGACCATTATCATGCACTTTGTGATTGATTTGCTTCTCGGCCTTTATTTGAATAAAAAGGGGGCGGACAGGTCCTCATAAAACCCAGATAAGCTTCATAGGCTTTAATGGGGGTGGACGGATGGAAGCAATACGGAGCAGTGCAGATCATATCACAGATGAAGCAACAAAGGTCATTTTGAATAATGTGGTTAAGCGCAAGAAGAAGTATGACCATTATAAGAGCCGGCATTTCATCAGTGTATATCTTACACTCGGGCTGGCAGGTGTGTTTCTTTACTATATATATCGAACGGTAATCTCACCGTATGCGTATTCGTTCTATGAAATGTATGAGCAGTTTTTCCAGAACCCAGTCCATTTACTCGGTACAATTATCTTGGCGGGTGTCTATGGGTCCATGCTGTATTTCAAAAAGAAAATGGACAAAGCTGAGAAGGAATTTCATGCGCTGAGATGTGAGATTGTGGACCGCAGCAAGGATTTGTGGAAGAGTGAATCTGCCTGGAAAAACCGGCATATTGTCTTTCAGAAAATGAAGGATATGTATGATATTAATCTTTTTCACGAAAATAAATAATTGCTTCTTCCTTTTGGCAGGAAAGCAAGGAGTCCGTGTCGAAAAAGATTAGTATACGTTTATTGGCTAAATTATTGGAGGTGCTGTCAGATGTTTGTGAAGAGTATCATGATATCAAAATATCATTGTCATACTGTTTCTTATGATGATTCACTAGAGTTGGTATTGAAAAAGCTTGATGAAAAACAAATTGAAGCTGTACCAGTATTAAAGGATGAAAAGTATGTAGGAACGATTACTCGATATCGAATTTACAAGCAGGCATTTCTGTCTGAGCTGCCTCGAAGCATATACTTAAAGGATATTAAGGCGGCAGATATTGCTGAGCACAATAAGACGCTGACAGGTCAAGAAATCTTCGAGAATGTCCTTGTCGACTTAAAAGAAATGCCGCTCATGGCTGTCGTTGAGGAGGATGGTGATTTCCTTGGCATTGTAACACGATATGATGTGATGGCGGAATTCCAGCATGCCTTCGGGGTTCATGTGCCTGGTGTCAGAATTGCCTTGAAGACGGTAGAAACGAAAGGGCGGATCGCAAGGCTGACTGAATTGACACGCCAATATCAACAGCAAATCATCGCATTAATTACCTTTGATGAGACCGATAAATTAGTCAGAAGGATTGTCATTAAGGTGGCGAAATCACCTAATGTGGATAAATTCATTAAGAAGCTGGAGGAATCTGGCTTTGGAATTTTAGATATACAGGAAATGTAATACGCTAAAAAGAGCTTCCTATATGCATTATGCAGAGGCAGCTCTTTTTTTGGGATGGGTTCATTAAAGTTGAATGTTGATAGTAAAATAGGCGCTCCTTTGGTTTTGCCGCCTGCAACGAAAATCAACACATATGATAAACATAGCCTTTTGGATAGAAGCATAATAACCTCTGGAGGAAACCAATGTGGGTCATCTTAATTTCCATCATGCTGCTGGGTACCGCAGCACTTATTGTGTATATGAACAGACTGGCGAAGAAGGACTTTTTGAATGTAGTGGAGCTGTCATTTGAGGATTTCCCGAGCAGTGAACGTATTAGTTTGTTTTTTATCTCTGATATTCATCGCAGGCAGATCAATGACGCCCTCATTCAGTCTGCGTTCGGAAAGGTAGACTTTGTCTTGATTGGAGGAGATCTGACAGAGAGCGGGGTTCCTATCGAGCGGGTATATGAAAACCTGGTTAAGCTAAAGGAGCTGGGTCCGGTTTATTTTATATGGGGAAATAATGATTATGAAACAGATGTTCATGAACTGGATGCCCTTTTCGTTGGTTTAGGAATTAAGGTTTTGACAGACGAGGGGGTTATTCTTGAGACGGGAGATGGCGGAAGGATCAATTTGCTTGGGGTTGACTTCTATGAGCCAGAAAAGCGGCAGGAAGGTCTTAAGAACGTCATGCTTGAGGCACAAGAGGGGACCTTTAGAATCCTGGCGAGCCATACACCTTCAATAGATAAAGAAATTCAAAAAGAGGACAGAATCAGTCTTGTTCTTAGCGGTCATACACATGGCGGGCAAATTAGGGTGTTTGGGTTTGGCCCATATCGCCATGGAGGCATTCATCACGTTGGCGAAACGACAGTGTTTACGAGCAATGGCTATGGGACGAGCGGATTACCGCTGCGATTAGGCGCAAGACCTGAAGTGCATATCATTCATCTTTCACGTATGGACCAATAGAATAAAGAGCAAACAAGGCACCTGTTTAGTCAATCCTCATATCATACAAGGGAGGATGTATTCACAGGAGGACTTGTTTATGAAGCTGAAGAGAATAAACGCCAAGAACGTCAAAGTCTTTGTTTCACAGGAGGAGTTAGAAGAAAAAGAAATGACTCCGATTAAATTGAAGATTCAGGTCCCTGACAGCCATCTCTTTTTTTATCGAATCGTAATCGAAGCGTTGGAAGAAATGGAATACTCCATTGACAGTAATATCCTAATGGATATTTATTCATATCCTGGTTACGGGATTTATATGATGATTCAAACAGAAGAGGACACAATCCTCAGCGAAAATGCCGAGATGGATAATACTTTGTCCATTCAATTTGTTGAACAAGATCATTTTATATTTGAATTTGCCGATTTTGAAGATGTCGTGGAAGCCTGCAAGATCTTATATGGGAAATGGAAGGCGGAAGGTTACTTATATCATCTGGATTCCAGTTATTATTTAAAGATTGAGAATGTTATGGCGGCAGATATGGCATCAGTTGCCTCCATCCTTCTTGAATATGGGGAGCTGTCAACATTGACAGAGGAGCTTTTGCTGGAAAAGGGATTAAGGGTATACCATGATAATATTATTCCTATCATGATGGAATACTTTAATAATTAAAGACCACTAAACCATTAGTGGTTCTTTTTTCGGAGTGAAAATGATTGTTGGTGTGATTTGGGAAGTATTGTTAGGATATGGGAGACAGTCCTCTTGCACTTCCTGTGGTCATTTGAGTATACTGTAATTGAATGTGAATAGAGACAAGTCTGTATGTTCAAACTTTTAGTGCGATAAGGCCCTTTTTTTATATTTAGATAATTTCAAATTGGTAAATATGAAGATTGAAAGCCTTTGTTGCCGTGCTGGATTAGGATTATTTATTTGTTATTCCTTCCAGATGGTTATGGAGGTATAGATTTTGTCTGGATTAAACAAATAGATTACTATTCATCTCTAGGAGGTACTAAGAATGTCAGCCGACCACCAAACCAATGAAGACAGACTGGATGTATTGAAATCTACACAAACTGTCATCCATAAGGCATTGGATAAACTCGGATATCCAGAAGAAGTATATGAATTATTGAAAGAGCCGTTACGGATGCTTACCGTAAAGATACCGGTCAAAATGGATGATGGTTCAGTAAAGGTATTTACTGGCTTTCGTGCCCAGCATAATGATGCCATTGGACCGACAAAGGGCGGAATCAGGTTCCATCCGAATGTCACTGAAAAGGAGATTAAGGCTTTATCGATTTGGATGAGTTTAAAGTGCGGCATTGTGGACTTGCCGTATGGAGGGGCTAAAGGCGGCATTATTTGTGACCCTAGAAATATGTCCTTCCGTGAACTAGAAAGACTGAGCCGCGGGTATGTCCGTGCAATCAGCCAAGTGGTAGGACCGACAAAGGATATTCCTGCGCCGGATGTTTTTACGAATTCGCAAATTATGGCATGGATGATGGATGAGTACAGCCGAATGGATGAATTTAATTCTCCAGGGTTTATTACAGGTAAGCCGTTAGTGCTAGGTGGGTCACATGGGCGTGAAACCGCTACCGCTAAGGGCGTAACGATATGTATACGAGAAGCGGCAAAGAAGCGGGGCATCGAACTAAAGGGAGCCAGGGTTGTTGTGCAAGGCTTTGGTAATGCCGGAAGCTTCTTGGCGAAATTTATGCATGACAGCGGGGCAAAGGTTATTGGTATTTCAGACGCGCATGGCGCGCTTCACGACCCTGAAGGATTGGATATTGATTATCTGCTTGATCGACGCGACAGCTTTGGTACAGTGACAAATCTGTTCCAAAATACGATTACGAATAAAGAATTGCTGGAGCTTGAATGTGATGTGCTTGTTCCAGCTGCGATAGAGAATCAAATCACAGATGAGAATGCCCATGAGATTAAAGCAAAGATTGTAGTAGAGGCAGCAAATGGGCCGACAACGCTTGAAGGGACAAAAATTCTGACTGAGCGTGGCATCTTGCTCGTTCCGGATGTCTTGGCATCTGCAGGAGGAGTAACGGTTTCCTATTTCGAATGGGTGCAGAATAATCAAGGCTATTATTGGACGGAAGAGGAAGTAGAGGAGAAACTGGAACGGGTCATGGTTCGCTCCTTTAATAGCATTTATGATACAGCGAATACGCGTAAGGTAGATATGAGATTGGCTGCCTATATGATCGGGGTTCGGAAAATGGCTGAAGCATCCCGTTTCAGAGGGTGGATTTAATAGAAGATAAACCAGAAAAGTTTTCTGTCTAATGATGGAAAGCTTTTTTGTATGCGCATTATGCGTTAATATAATAGAAGTGTTATTCTAATATGGCAATTAATACAACGGTCATGTTTATGGCATGCACATACAGACAGTATAGATAGAGGAGGAGAAAGAGATGGCATTTGAAGATGCAATTATCATCGGCGGTGGTCCGTGCGGCATGCAAGCGGCTATCAGCCTTCAAGAAATAGGGAAGAGCCCGCTGATCATTGAGAAGGGGAACATCGTGAATGCTATTTATCATTACCCTACCCATCAGACATTCTTTTCAACGAGTGAGAAGCTGGAAATTGGAGATGTTGCGTTTATTACGCAAAACCGCAAACCTGTTCGTCTACAGGCCTTAACTTATTATCGAGAGGTGGCTAAGCGGAAGGAGCTTCGGGTTAACACATTTGAACGGGTCCTTTCTGCCGTGAAAAGGGAAGATGGATTCTTCAAAGTAACTACGGAAAAAGGCGAATATGAAACTCCATATGTCATTCTGGCGACTGGGTATTATGACCAGCCGAATATGTTGGGTATACCTGGTGAGGAGCTTGATAAAGTTTACCATTATTTTAAGGAAGGGCATCCTTATTATAATCAAGATGTCGTGGTCATCGGCGGGAAAAACTCAAGTATTGATGCAGCGATGGAGCTGGCAATGGCAGGCGCAAGAGTAACCGTTATTTACCGGGGATCTGTCTATTCATCTAGTATCAAACCATGGATTCTGCCTGAATTTGAGTCTCTTGTCCGTCATGGCAAGATTAAGATGGAATTTAATGCACAAGTTCAAGAAATAAAGCCTGAGTCTGTTATTTATGTGCAAGAAGGGAAATCATTTGAGATTAAGAATGATTTCGTGTTTGCGATGATTGGCTATCACCCAGATTTTAATTTTTTAAGAGAATGCGGAATCCAGTATGATGAGGAAAGCGGCAAGCCTGTTATCGACGTGGAAACAATGGAGACGAACGTGGAGAATCTATATATTGCCGGCGTTATTGCGGCAGGAAGAAACGCGAATGAGATTTTCATTGAGAACGGTCGTTTTCACGGGGGGCAAATTGCGCGATCCATCGCAGAGAAAGAACAGAAGCAGTAAATAAAATGGATGATTGTGATAGAGGTGTAAGAATGAAGAAGATATCATTAATTACGACTGGCGGAACCATTGCCAGTAAAGAAATGTCAAAGGGATTGCTGGACTCTGGTGTTCTGAGCGGTGATGAACTCGCTTCGCTGTGTCAATTACCGGACGGATTTGAAATTAAGGTCATTGACTTGTTCCAGAAGCCTTCTATGCATATTAATTTTGATCGAATGACAGCTATTAAAGAGGCGATTGAAACAGAGCTTGCAGATAAGAGCGTGGCAGGGGTCGTTGTTACCCATGGGACAGACTCGCTTGAAGAAACCGCCTATTTTCTTGATTTAACAACCAATGATCCTCGCCCAATTGTGGTCACAGGATCTCAGCGCTCACCGCAAGATGTTGGTACAGATGTCTATTCCAATCTCCGCAACTCCATTTTCGTTGCCGCGAATGAAATGCTTCATGATGTGGGAGTGCTTGTAGTATTTAATGAACGTATATACTCTGCGAGATATGTCAAGAAGGTCCACGCCTCCAATCTACAAGGGTTTGAATCCTTTGGGTATGGATACCTGGGCATTATTGATAATGATGTAGTCAGTGTGTACCAAAAGCCGATTTATCATGAATCATATGAGGTTTTGGGGAATAAGATTCCAAGGGTAGAGATTATTAAATGCTATACCGGATCGGATGGATTATTCATCGATGCAGCCGTACATAATGGTGTTCAAGGAATCGTTCTTGAAGGGGTCGGAAGAGGACAAGTAACTCCTTATATGGTTGATTCCATCCAAAAGGCTTTAGACCAAGGTGTGAAGGTGGTCATGACAACAAGTGCAGAGGAGGGCAAGGTATATCCGGCATACGGATATGTAGGAAGTGCCCATGATTTGCGAACGAGAGGGGTCATTCTCGGGGAGGACTATGATAGTAAGAAGGCACGAATCAAGCTGGCCGTCTTATTAGCAAATGGAAAGAAAAATATTGAGCAGGCCTTTCAACTGTGACTTTAGCCGTAAATACAGCACGAATTGGATGTATTTTTATCATGTACATGGTAGGATAGATGGTAAGTATGGGAGAGGAAGGAGTATGCCATGTTAAATATATTAACCGCAGGGGTTGCTCCTGGTTTAGCCCTGCTTATCTATTTCTATTTAAAAGACCAATATAATACAGAGCCGATATCGGTTGTGTTAAAAGCATTTGTATATGGAGCATTGATTGTTATTCCAGTCATGTTCTTTCAATATGTTCTCGATGCAGAAGGCTTGCTTCAGGCTACATGGGCTGATTCCTTTTTAGCCAAGGGTTTTTTGGAGGAAACGCTGAAATGGGGAATCTTCCTCCTGCTCATTTTCGGTCATGTTGAATTTGATGAACCATATGATGGAATTGTCTATGGGGTGGCCATTTCTCTTGGATTTGCAACATTTGAAAATATTCTCTATTTGTTCTCAAATGGGGTTGAATATGCATGGGGCAGAGCTTTATTCCCGGTGTCTAGTCACGGGCTGTTCGGGGTAATCATGGGCTTTTATTTCGGGAAGGCCAAATTTTCAAAAGAAAAGCGCTTGAAATATATGGTTATTGCCCTTGTCGTTCCATTCCTGCTGCATGGATTATTTAATTATATTCTCATGATAGAGGTTAATTGGTATGTTTACTTGATTCCTTTTATGTTCTTCCTTTGGGGACTTGGATTATGGAAGGTGAAAAAAGCCCGTATCCTAACGGAGAAGGCCTTTAAGCAATCCTTTGAAACGTTATAATTGTCACTAACTCTTCATTCATTCTTGAATGGAGAGTTTTTTGTAGTTGGCGGCTTTTGCATATTTTATCTGAGATTGTAAAAACTACCCTTACTGTCATTACTATTTCAGGAGGGCATACGTATGAAAGGCTTAGCAAGAAAATCATTTTCCTGCCTATTGATTGGCGTTATTCTCACATTGCTGCCAATCTATAACCAAGATGTATCCGCATTCTCGAACCAGGTCATTCAAAAGGGGGCGACCGGTGATGATGTAGTCGAGCTGCAGGCGCGTTTGCAGAATATCGGCTATTATCATGGCCAAATAGACGGGGTGTTTGGCTGGGGCACCTATTGGGCGCTCCGCAACTTCCAGGAAAGCTATGGGCTGCCGATTGATGGCCTGGCTGGAAGTGCGACAAAGCAGAAATTGTCTAATGTATCAAATTTCAATAAGACATGGGTTCATCAGCAAATTAATTCAGGCAATACCTTCACGTACTATCAAGGGATGCCGCTTGAGCATCAGGTCAAAAAATCTACATCAGGTACAACGTCTGCGACAAATAAGCCCGCAACGAACAAAAACACAACTGCTGGAACGGCAACAACCACTTCCACGAGCGGGACAGCGGCGAATATCCCATCAGGATTTTCTGAAAGTGATATTAATTTAATGGCTAATGCCGTCTATGGAGAATCTCGTGGAGAGCCATATGAAGGACAAGTCGCTGTAGCAGCTGTCATCTTAAACCGCGTTCAAAGCGCCTCATTCCCGAATACCGTATCAGGTGTTATCTTCCAGCCGGGGGCATTTACTGCCGTGTCAGATGGACAGATTTGGCTGACACCTAATGAACAGGCTAAGCAAGCCGTCATGGATGCAATGAACGGATGGGATCCAACAGGTGAGGCGGAATATTACTTTAATCCAGAAACGGCGACAAGCGCCTGGATATGGACAAGACCGCAAATAAAACAAATCGGCAAGCATATTTTCTGCCGCTAGAGGTGAGTAAATTGATTAGAAATGTACTTATCGGAGTATTGGCCATTGGCCTAGCTGGTACAGCCTATTGGGGCTATACGGAAAGGCAAGAGAAGAACGCTATTTTAATTCATGCAGAGAATAATTATCAGCGTGCCTTTAATGACCTTGCCTATGAAATGGATGTATTGAATGACAAGATTGGGACAACACTTGCGATGAATTCGCGCACATCCCTGTCACCGGCTCTCGTGGATGTGTGGAGAATCACGAATACGGCCCATGGCAGTGTTGGACAGCTGCCGCTAACATTAATGCCATTTAATGAGACTGAGGCTTTCTTGACCAAAATCGGGGATTTCGCCTATAAAACCTCGGTGCGCGATCTGGATAAATCTCCCCTGACAGATGAGGAATATAAGACGCTTGAGCGTCTGTATGCTAATTCAACAGAGATTCAACAGGAGCTGCGGAAGGTCCAAGGAGAAATTATGAACAATAACCTAAAGTGGACTGACGTAGAGACGGTGCTTGCTCAGGCTGAAGGGGATGAACCTCAGGACAATCTCGTCATTGATGGCTTGAAGACGATTGAGAATAATGTGAAGTCCTACGGACAGAAAGAGGATTATGGTACTACCTTCACATCCTCTGCTAAGAAAATCACCTATGAACACTTAACTGATGCAGCCATAACACGCAAGGAAGCAATCAAACATGCGAAGGAATATGCCAATGTAAAGGATGCAAAATCGATTAAGGTAACGGAGAATAAAGACGGATCTAATTATGGTTTCTATCATGTGAGCATGAAGGTCGCCGATACTGGTGAGAATGTTGATGTGGATTTAACGAAAAAGGGCGGATATCCTATCTACATCATTAATGACCGCTCAGTGGGCGAAGCAACAATCAGTCTGAATGACGGGTACAAGAAAGCGAAAAGCTATCTTGAAAAAATGGGCTACAAAAACTTAGGCTTGTTTGAAAGTACGCAATATCAAAATGTCGGTGTTTATACCTTTGTGACTGAGCTAAATACCGTGCCGGTATATGCAGAGGCAATCAAAATCAAGGTAGGCTTGGATGATGGCTCAATTGTCGGTCTTGTTGCAGAGGATTACCTGCAAAATCATAAGGAACGGACGATTGGCAAACCGAAACTAAGCGAGGAAGAAGCGGCAAAAACCATCAGCTCGAAGGTGAAAATTCAAGATCAAAGGCTGGCCATGATCACCAATGACCTTTACGAGGATGTCCTTTGCTATGAATTTATGGGCACAATCGGGAATGATACCTACCGGATTTATATTAATGCGGATACGGGTCAGGAGGAAAAAGTGGAGAAAATGCATGAAGCCTCCAAGGTTTATAATAATGTGTCATAAGTGATGAGCAATGAAGAGTCGGATGAAAATAATCATCCGGCTTTCTTTTATGTTAGGAAGGGTTAAATTATTATTGAAGTATTGCTTTGAACGGCAGCTGGAGGAAAGAAATAAGGTTGCTGCTGATTAATCTTCCTTTCCATGGTTACACTTATCTTAAAGGGGTGCGGCATGGAAACGGTAGAGCGTATCATCAAGAAAATGATTTTCATTCAATTGATATTTTTACTTTTTTTTCAAGTGTTTTTTCATCGAGATGAGACATTTCATAAATGGAAAGCCCTTGTCCAATATGAGGGTGTATTGAAGGAAAATTACTCCTCGATTGTGGAGGCATTATCAGGCGGCGGAAGAGAGGAAGAGAAGGCAAAGTGAATGTGCTTTGTCTTTTTTAATATGGAGTTCGTTCTTTATAATTCGTAAAGCTGTGTTAAAATAAGCATGTAATAGATTTGTTTGACAACAAGGAGGAACAAATGGAAAAGAAACTGTCAATTGCTATCGATGGACCTGCGGCGGCGGGAAAAAGCACCGTAGCAAAAATTATCGCTAAAAAATTAACCTACATATATATTGATACGGGAGCAATGTACAGGGCACTAACCTATAAGGCGCTCAAACAAAACGTTAATCCAAATGATGAGGCTTCTCTTTATTCCCTGCTGATGGATACGGATATCACGTTAAAAAACAATGAAACTGGACAAGACGTATTGGTAGACGGTGAAGTGGTCTCCAATGCAGTTAGAACCCCAGAGGTGACAAAGAACGTATCTGCAGTGGCACAGCATAAGCTGGTACGGGAAGAAATGGTGAGACGTCAACAGCTTCTCTCAGAACAAGGAGGAGTGGTCATGGATGGGCGCGATATTGGTACACATGTCATGCCCAATGCCGAGGTGAAGATCTTTATGCTGGCAAGTGTTGATGAGCGGGCAAAACGCCGGCATGACGAGAATCTTCTAAAAGGATTTGACTCCAATTTGGAGGAGCTGAAACAGGAGATTGCTTCACGGGATAAGTTTGATTCCGAGCGGGAGGTATCTCCATTGAAAAAAGCGGATGATGCGATCGAGCTTGATACAACAAGCCTTACGATTGAAGAAGTAGTGGATGCAATTATCCGTATTGCTAATGAGAAAGGAGTACGTGGATGACGTTTTATGGTTTTGCCAGAGGCGTTGTAAAAACGGTGCTCACTCCGCTCTATCGAGTTCGGGTTTATGGGAGAGAGCATTTCCCGAAAACGGGCGGAGTGTTGTTATGCAGCAATCACATTAGTGAGCTTGATCCTCCTGTAGTAGGAATGACAGCCCCTAGACCCGTTCATTTTATCGCCAAGGAGGAGCTCTTTGAGGTTCCGGTATTAAAAACTATCCTTCCTCACATTAATGCGATTCCAATTAAGCGGGGAATGAGCGACCGGAATGCGTTAAGAAAGGGGCTGGCTGTACTGAAGGAAGGAAATGTCCTTGGTTTGTTCCCGGAAGGAACGCGAAGTAAAACAGGTGAACTGGGGGAAGGCTTGGCTGGTGCAGGATTCTTTGCCCTGCGTACAGATGCCAAGGTAGTTCCTTGTGCAGTCATCGGATCCTATAAACCATTCAGCGTGACAAAGGTCATTTATGGAACACCAATTGATATGGAAGAACTCCGTAGTAAAAAAGCCTCTCCTGAAGAGGTGACTAAAGTCATAATGGCAGAAATAAAGGAATTAATTGTTAAAAATCGATAAGGTTACTGCTTGACAAAATCCCGTATTTGTAAGAAGTTAGAAAAAAGGAATAATTTAGAATTGTTTAGTTCCTTAAAAAATGTGGTATTAAATATAAATTGAGAAATGAAATTGAAATGAAGCCGTGATTGTTAGGAGGAGTACATATGACAGAGGATATGAATAATATTGAAGTAGCAGATTTCAGTGTGGGACAGCATGTTTCAGGCACTGTTACGAAAGTAGAAGAAAAGCAGGTAGTCGTGGAAGTCGAGAACAGCAAGCATGATGGAATTGTACCAATCAGCGAGCTTTCCAGTCTCCATGTAGAAAAAGCATCAGATGTCGTGAAAGAAGGCGACAAGCTTGAGTTTGAAATCATCAAAATCGAGGATGAAGCCTTAATCCTGTCTAAGCGTAAAGTTGACGCAGAAAATGCATGGGAAGAGCTTGCAAACGATTTTGAAGAAGGTACAATCATTGAGACAGAAGTAAAGGATGTCGTAAAAGGCGGCCTTGTTGTTGACCTTGGTGTTCGCGGATTCGTTCCGGCTTCTCTTGTTGAAGATTATTTCGTAGAGGATTTCTCAGACTATAAAGGCAAGACACTTTCCTTTAAGATTGTTGAGTTAGACAAAGAAAAGAATCGATTGATCCTTTCCCATCGCGATGTCGTTCGTGACGAGAAAGAAAAGAAAAAGATGGATATCCTTGGAACTCTTCAAGCTGGAGAAGTTCTTGAAGGAAAAATACAACGTATCACTGATTTCGGTGCATTCGTTGATATTGGCGGAATTGATGGCCTTGTTCACGTATCCCAGCTTTCCCATGAGCATGTTGACAAACCATCTGATGTTGTATCAGAGGGCGATACGGTGAAAGTTAAGATTCTTTCCATTGATCGTGACAGTGAGCGTGTTTCCTTATCCATTAAAGAAACATTGCCTGGACCATGGTCTGATATTACCTCTAAAGCACATAAAGGCAGCATTCTAGAAGGAACGGTGAAGCGCTTAGTCTCTTATGGAGCATTTGTAGAAGTATTCCCAGGTGTTGAGGGGCTTGTCCATATCTCACAAATCTCTCATAAGCATATTGGCACTCCGCATGAGGTGCTCGCTGAGGGAGATGTCATCAAAGTGAAAGTGCTTGATGTGAATGAAGATGAACATCGTTTATCTTTAAGCATTAAAGAACTTGAGGAAGAAGCTCCTGCAGAAGCAGACAGCTATGAAATGCCTGAAGAAACTAAAGGCTTCCAATTAGGTGAAATGATTGGGGAACAATTAAAGAACCTTAAGAAATAAAGAACAATCTATAAGACAGTCCATCCTTCGGGAAGGGCTGTCTTTTTTACGCCTTCCATTATGAAAAACTGAAATGTCAGTATCTTATGCGTAACTTTATGCCATAGAGTGATTAAAAGGGCAAAGAGATTGGCATAATGCTAATGGAGGTAGTTATGCAAGAAGGTACAATCTTTTTTCTTATCAGTTGGTTAGCTATTTGGTATATTCTCTTTATGGAGAATGGACCTGCATGGAAGCGGAGCAGGGATTTGATTACTGTGCTCATTATCCTCGTATGTGCGGGTATATATATGAATATCGTCCAGATTCAAGTAAACTTTATCCTTGTTCCTGTTTTATTGTGGTCTCTTTGTCAGTGGCGGAATGTCCCGAGTCGAAAATTGTTCTTAATGGCCTTTACCATCTTCGTAGTTACGGCTTCCTTTGCTTGTTTAAAGATTCTTACCATGCTGTATCCTATATGGCTGATTGTTGACTGGAAAATAATGTGCTCGCTTCTCGTTGTTTTGACAGGGGCTCTTTTTCAGAAGGATTGGAATCAACGATTAAGTGCGGCCATTATCGGCTCATTATGCGGTCAAGTGGTTTTTGCAGCTCTGCTCATGCAGAACGGAATGCCAATCAATGGGCTTTTCTCGCTTGAAGTGATGGATTTTTTGAGTTTAATGTTCGTGTTCAATGGCTTTTTATATAGATTGGAGCAATGGTTTGTTAAACGGTCGACGAGGAAATCGTTAATGACGGTACAGCCGCGTGATAGCGAAATGAGGTAGTAGAAAGAGGGTATTGGGAAACTATTTTTGTAGAAATATCCCGATTGTCGTGTGAGAACAGTTGTACCTTTTTGAAACGTTTGCTATCATATTATAGTTAGACCCTTCTTCAATGAATAAGAAGGGTTCTTTTTTCATAAAACATGAACTTGCTAATAATGCTTTATTTATGGCCCTCTTATAACCGGCAGCGGAACGCAGAAGGGAGTATCAGGCGTTTGATACAAATTGAGATGGAGCTTATGGAATAAACAGTAGTGTAGCTAGATAGTTGAAAGGATGAACGACCATGCCAAAACCAACAGTAGCCATAGTAGGCAGGCCGAACGTAGGGAAATCAACCATCTTCAACCGAATCGTTGGAGAGAGGATTTCTATTGTAGAAGATGTCGCCGGAGTGACAAGAGATCGTATTTATAGTTCCGGTGATTGGCTGAACCATGATTTTAATATTATTGACACAGGTGGAATCGATATCGGTGATGAGCCATTTTTAGAGCAAATTCGCCAGCAAGCGGAAATTGCGATTGATGAAGCTGATGTTATTATCTTGATGACAAGTGGAAGAGAAGGACTGACATCTGCTGATGAAGAGGTAGCCAAGATTCTCTATCGTTCCAAAAAACCAGTTGTCGTAGCCGTCAATAAGGTGGATAACTTTGAGATGCGTGACCAAATTTATGATTTCTACGCACTTGGATTCGGTGATCCGATTCCTATCTCAGGATCCCATGGGATGGGGCTAGGGGACTTGCTTGATGAAGTCGTGAAGAATTTCCCTACCCGTGATGAATCAGATTATGATGATGATGTCATCAAATTCAGCTTGATTGGCCGCCCGAATGTAGGGAAGTCCTCTTTAGTGAATGCCATTCTTGGCGAGGAAAGAGTCATTGTCAGCAATATCGCGGGCACGACACGTGATGCGGTTGACTCCCCTTATAAATATAATGGTGATGAATACGTTATCATTGATACAGCTGGGATGAGGAAAAAAGGAAAGGTATATGAAAGTACAGAGAAATACAGTGTGCTTCGTGCCTTGAGAGCGATAGAACGCTCCGATGTTGTTCTTGTCGTGCTTGACGGGGAAGAGGGCATCATTGAACAAGATAAGAAAATCGCAGGCTATGCCCATCAGGCGGGACGAGCGGTTGTCATTGTCGTCAATAAATGGGATGCTGTAGAGAAAGACGATAAAACGATGAAACGCTTTGAGGAGAAAATCAGGGCAGAATTCCAGTTTCTTGATTATGCTCCAATCGTCTTCTTATCAGCCAAAACAAAACGCCGTATTCATACATTATTACCTATGATCAATATGGCAAGTGAAAACCATGCGAGACGTGTGCCGACAAACGTGCTGAATGATGTCATCATGGATGCCGTTGCTATGAACCCGACACCGACCCATAATGGAAAAAGGCTGAAAATTTTCTATGTAACTCAAGCTGCCGTCAAACCGCCGACATTCATTGTCTTTGTCAATGACCCGGAATTGATGCACTTCTCCTATGAACGATTCTTGGAGAATAAAATTAGAGAAGCATTCGGGTTTGAAGGTACGCCGATTAAGATATTCTCTCGTTTACGAAAATAACTGGTTTTGAGGAGTGGAGTAACTATGAAAGAAACGGTAACAATTTTAGGGGCAGGTTCTTGGGGAACGGCTCTCGGAATGGTACTAGCGGATAATGGCCATACAGTACGTTTATGGGGTCATGAAGAAGACCATGTGGAGGAGATCAATCGCGAGCAGGCAAATACCCGCTATTTGCCTGGTGTAGAGCTTCCGAAGGGAATCAGAGCCTATTATGACCTGGAGGAAGCACTTGAAGGCGTTGAAATCATCGTCTTTGCGGTACCAACGAAAGCATTCCGGGAAGTTGCTCGTAAAATCAAGTCCATTGTGAAGCATAAGATTACTGTTGTTCATGTCAGCAAAGGAATTGAGCCGGACAGCCTTATGAGAATCTCTGAAATGCTTGAAGAAGAGATTGCTGATATTACAAATGACATTATCGTTCTTTCTGGTCCAAGCCATGCAGAAGAAGTGAGCAGAAGAATTCCGACAACCGTAACAGTTGCCTCCAAAAACATGAAAGCAGCTCAGCGAATCCAAGATTTATTCATGAATCAGAACTTCCGTGTCTACACGAATCAGGATTTAGTTGGTGTAGAGATTGGTGGAGCCTTGAAAAATATCATTGCGCTTGCTGCAGGTATTACAGATGGTCTCGGCTACGGAGATAACGCGAAGGCTGCCTTAATGACAAGAGGCTTGGCGGAAATTACGCGTTTAGGGGTTAAAATGGGTGCAGATCCATTAACATTCCTCGGTTTAACAGGTATTGGCGATTTAATCGTAACATGTACGAGCGTCCATTCCCGTAACTGGCGTGCAGGAAACCTTCTTGGCAAAGGCAAAAACCTCGATGAAGTGCTTGAAAGCATGGGGATGGTCGTTGAAGGGGTACGCACGACAAAAGCGGCCCACCAATTATCAGAGAAGTACCATGTAAAGATGCCAATCACGAATGCCCTTTATGATGTCTTGTTTAACGGGAAAGATATTAAACAGGAAGTAGAGGATTTGATGGGCAGAAGCAAGAAGCATGAAATGGAAGAATTGATTCACCTCGTAAACGAAGAGAGATAATCAAAGTTTTTTCATGCAGCATGGGCATTTGCTTGATACTTGAAGCACAATAAGGTCATAGTATGATGTTAAAGACTAACCAAGGCACATAGCCAATTAAAGTCGATATATTTAGTCCAAAGCGGAAGAGAGATGGAAGTCCATTTCCCTTCCGTTTTTGTTTTGTATGCTCTGTTATGTAAGGATTTTTATGGGGGAATAGTAAATAATATTTGTATTTGAAAAAATATGGTATAATACTCTCGGAAAAGGGGGTATGACAATTTGAGTTTATCGATGCAAAAAATGTGGTTTTCCATTGCTGGAATGGTATTTATGGCGATTGCTGCCTTGGCCATATATGTAAGTCGGTATAAACTGAATGGATTTTTCAAATATTTGGTCGGGACGATTGCCTATTTCTGCTTATTCCTGGCAGGAATTATCATGTTCATCACCATTATTAGCGGGCCGACAGACGGATGAAGATGAATCATAAAGTCAAAAAAAGAATCTGTGCCTTGCTTGCTGGCTGTATGGCCTTGATACTCAGCGGTTGCTTATATCCGGAAGGGCAAATGCAGCAAAACCAGATTCCCTATGAGGAAAGTGTTAAGAATGTGGAAGCTGCGGTTGATCAATTCAGGAAAGAAAATGGGAACCTGCTGCCGATTGTGACAAAGGAAGAGGATACGGATTATTACATAAAATACATCATTGATTTCAAGAAAATCGTCCCGAGATACTTAGCAGAGATTCCAAGCAATGCCTATGAAGAGGGCGGCGTCTATCAGTATACCCTTATTGATGAGGAGGAGAACCCAACTGTTAAGCTCATCGATTTAAGGATTGCGGAAACAATTCGTTCAGTGAGGCTGCAAATTGATGCCCAAGGCTATCCAGCATTAGCCGAGGAAGTTGGCCCGAATGTCTATAAGCTTGATTATGAAAAGATGGGCTTTCGTGAAGATCCAACCGTTAAGAGTCCTTTCTCTGGCAAGGACCTTCATCTTGTTATGAGCGGTGAAGGAGAGCTTTACGTAGATTATACTCCGGATTTGTATGATCTATTGGCTGAGGGAGAGAAGTCTCCGAAAGAAAATACTGATATTAGGCCCTATTTAATGGAAGAGGCATTATTTGTTCCTGCATATTCGCTTCCATATGCATGGGATTCAAAGGAGAATAAGCCTGTCTTTCTGTCAAATCAGGAATAACCTTTCTTTTACGAAATATATTGTAAAAGAAAGGTTTTTTTATTTGTGATAAAAAAAGCCTGTAACTAATAACAAGATACGCACCTTACCGGCTGTCAGCCAGTTTACATAAATAGAGAGGAGAGAAAAAACTTGTCATAACCACATCCATGAGAGTCATAAACATATAATGTCCAAGTTTACCAGTTATAAAAAAGCATCGATAGGTGGGTTCATATATTTTGGATCGGGAGGGGATCTCTTGGAAAAGATCGATATATTTAAGGATATAGCCGAGAGAACCGGCGGCGACATATATCTAGGGGTTGTAGGAGCCGTACGGACAGGTAAATCAACGTTTATAAAGAAATTCATGGAACTTGTTGTCTTGCCTGGCATGCATAGTGAAGCGGAGAAATCAAGGGCTATTGATGAGCTGCCTCAAAGTGCGGCAGGAAGGACGATCATGACAACAGAGCCAAAATTTGTTCCAAATCAGGCAGCGCAAATTCAAGTGGATGAAGGGCTCGAGGTTAATATCCGCATGGTTGACTGTGTAGGATACACAGTTCCTGGAGCAAAGGGCTATGAGGATGAAAACGGACCGAGAATGATTCACACGCCATGGTATGATGAACCGATTCCTTTCCATGAGGCAGCGGAGATTGGCACGAGGAAGGTCATTCAGGACCATTCAACCCTAGGAGTAGTCGTTACGACCGACGGTTCCATCGGCGAAATTCCACGTTCGGATTATATCGAAGCGGAGGAGAGAGTGGTTGAGGAACTGAAGGAGGTCGGAAAGCCCTTTATCATGATTGTCAACACTGTTAGCCCGTATCATCCGGATACAGAGGTTCTGCGCTCGAAGCTGCAAGAGAAGTATGACATTCCCGTTCTTGCAATGAGTATTGAAAGCATGCGAGAAGGGGATGTCATCAATGTCTTGAGGGAGGCATTGTTCGAGTTCCCTGTGCTGGAAGTGAACGTGAATCTTCCTCGCTGGGTTATGGTCTTGAATGAAGATCACTGGCTGCGTGGAAGCTATCAGGATGCTATTAGGGAAACTGTCCAGGATATAAAGCGGCTGAGAGATGTGGACCGTTTAGTCGCATTGTTCGAGGAATATGAATTTGTCGGGCATGCGAGTCTTGCTGGCATTGAGATGGGCCAGGGGGTGGCAGAGCTGGATCTCAGCGCACCGGATGAGCTTTATGACCAGGTGCTGAAGGAGATTGTCGGCGTGGAGATTCGCGGAAAGGATCATTTGCTTGAATTGATGCAGGATTTTGCCTATGCGAAGGCTGAGTATGACCAAGTGGCTGATGCTCTTAAGATGGTGAAGCAGACCGGTTATGGGGTCGCTGCTCCGTCACTGGCGGATATGAGTCTGGATGAACCGGAAATCATCCGTCAAGGTTCACGGTTTGGAGTCAGGCTGAAAGCAGTGGCACCTAGCATCCATATGATCAAGGTAGATGTCGAATCAGAGTTTGCCCCAATCATTGGCACTGAAAAGCAGAGTGAGGAGCTCGTCCGTTATTTGATGCAGGATTTCGAGGATAATCCGCTCAGCATTTGGAATTCGGATATCTTTGGAAGGAACCTATCCTCCATTGTGAGGGAAGGGATACAGGCTAAGCTGAGCCTAATGCCGGAAAATGCCAGATACAAATTAAAGGAAACGTTGGAAAGAATTATTAATGAGGGATCAGGTGGCTTGATTGCGATTATTCTATAAGGAATCAGGGGTTGAATCGGTGCTTTAAGACCGTTTAATCCCTCTTTTTTTGTTCTAGGAACAAAGTCCAATATTTCAAAATAACTCAAATGGAGTCATAACGCAATAAAATGAGAAAAATAAACTACAATATTCGAATAAATGCCCGTAATTTCGCTAATTTACTTGATATGGGGTAGGGATTATGATAATCTTTTATCAGAAATCAACTTCTAAGCGAAAAGCCTTACATATCAATGTTTATAATACCTTTTTATGGTCGAAAATAATATAAAGTGAAAAACAAGTTGATGAATATCAGATATTTCATTACAATTACAAAAAGTAATTGAAATAGAATAGAAAACCTGCTTTGGGAGGAGGTGAATGGCATGAACAAGACAGAATTGATCAATGCAGTTGCAGAAGCTAGCGAACTTTCCAAAAAAGACGCTACTAAAGCTGTTGACGCAGTTTTCGAATCCATTTTAGAAGCACTCAAAAATGGTGATAAAGTACAACTAATCGGTTTCGGTAACTTCGAAGTTCGTGAGCGTGCAGCCCGTAAAGGACGCAACCCACAAACTGGTGAGGAAATCGAAATCAGTGCAAGCAAAGTACCTGCTTTCAAACCAGGTAAAGCGCTAAAAGACGCTGTTAAGTAATCTGTACATATGTGTTACTTGAATAAGCGCTATTCGCTTAAGAGCCGTTGCCGTTAGGGCAACGGCTCTTTTTCTATGTGCAGAATATATTAATTTGGCTGGCACCTAAAATGTGCTACTATGGTTATAGTTGAATTTTAGGCATGCTCTAGGAGGAAGACATTCATGTATGAAGTTAATAAAGGAAAAATAGAAGAAGCTGTAACCATGATTCTCGAAGCATTAGGAGAAGATCCGACACGGGAAGGTCTTATGGATACACCAAAACGTGTCGCAAGAATGTATGAGGAAGTCTTTGCAGGTCTCGGCCAAGATCCAAAGGAATACTTTGAAACGGTCTTTGGAGAAGACCATGAGGAATTAGTGCTTGTAAAGGATATCCCATTCTATTCCATGTGTGAACACCATCTTGTCCCGTTCTTTGGGGTTGCACATGTTGCTTATATACCGAAGGGTGGACGCGTCACAGGCTTAAGTAAATTAGCGAGAGCTGTCGAAGCTGTTTCTAGACGTCCGCAATTGCAGGAAAGAATTACATCTACTGTAGCGGATGCCATCATGGATAAACTTGAACCGCATGGCGTTATGGTCGTGGTTGAGGCAGAACATATGTGTATGACTATGAGAGGTGTTAAGAAGCCGGGCTCTAAGACAGTGACATCTGCTGTCCGCGGAACGCTTGCAACAGATGCGCGCACTCGCCAGGAAGTGTTGAGCTTTATCAACAAATGATCTGTGCTGCACATGAAGGAGGAGTGATTTGATGAGAGAGGGAAATCCCGCGCAGAATGATTATGTGATTGTTAAGGCAGAGGAAGACGGAGTAAATGTCATCGGCCTTACGAGAGGGGAAGATACTCGCTTCCACCATTCAGAGAAATTAGATAAAGGGGAGGTCCTTTTTGTCCAATTCACTGAGCATACCTCAGCTATCAAGATCAGGGGAAAAGCGATAATGTATACCCCATATGGTCAAGTGGAGAGCGGTAAGGAATAACGTCTCATTGACTAACTATCCTTTTTCAGCATGAATCGACAATGTTGAAAAAGGATAGTAAAATAAAAGATGTCTAGTCAATTCTGAAATAGTCATGAAACGAATGGAAGTTTAGGTGATGAGGGTGGAATCAGCAAAGAAACAGGTATTACAATATGAGCGTGAAATTAGGAATCATATATTTGATTCATTTGTGTGGCGGTATATAGAGGAGCCTATCATAGATGAAGATAAGATAGCGGCGATGCTTTTAATCTTATCCCATGCTGATGCAACAGAAGAACAACTTTCTAATTACATAGTATCAATCATGCTCATGCAAATTGCCCTCGATACACATGAGAACGTAACAAATGGATTGAATTCAGAAGATTCCGGCGAGCTGCGAACAAGACAATTGACCATCCTGGCTGGGGATTACTATAGTGGTTTATATTATCATATTTTAGCCCAGACAGAGGACATTCGTTTTATCAGGGAATTTTCACGTGGTATTCAACTGATTAATGAATCGAAGGTAGAGCTTTATCAATGCAAGGATACCTCAGCCGAATTTCTTTTTGCCCATCTTGAAGCCATCGAGACAGCGCTGGCTGAGAAGGTGAGTTCCTATTTCGGCAGTACATGTAACCTGCTGCTCTTAAAGGATTTTCTGCTGATGAAACGGTTGAATAGAGAATTTGCCAGGCATGAATTTGTTGAATACGGAGCAGGCAATAAGCCTCGATATTATGCTGCTATGCTGCTGCCGCCTTTTTTGAATAGAGTGGAAGACCTTCAAAATCGGGTGGAGCAGGAGCTAGAGGCGGAGATTTGCACGGATATGGCTCAGCGGGTTAAAAGAGCTTTGGATGAATCCAGGGGACATATTACCAACATGATGGGGAAAGGGTTATTTGGATGAAACAACAATCGAAAGAAGAACGAGTTCATCATGTGTTTGAAAAGATTTCAGATCAGTATGATACGATGAATTCTGTAATCAGTTTTCAGCTTCACAAGAAATGGCGTGCTGACACAATGAAAAAAATGGCTGTCAAACCCGGCGATAAAGCTTTAGACGTATGCTGTGGAACAGCTGATTGGTCAATTGCGCTTGCAGAAGCGGTTGGGGCACAAGGCAAGGTGTGCGGACTTGATTTCAGTGAGAATATGCTGAAAGTCGGGAAAGAAAAGGTACAGAAATATGGGTTGAAGAATGTTGAACTCATTCACGGCAACGCAATGGAGCTTCCATTTGAGGATAACAGCTTCGATTATGTGACGATTGGCTTCGGTCTCCGTAATGTGCCGGATTATTTGACGGTGCTGAAGGAAATGAACCGGGTGCTGAAGCCAGGCGGGATGGCCGTGTGCCTAGATACGTCTCAACCGACTATGCCGGTCTACCGACAGCTTTATTACTTCTATTTCAAGCATATCATGCCGCTTATGGGAAAGGTGCTGGCCAAGAGCTACGAAGAATACTCGTGGCTTCAGGAATCTGCAACCGACTTTCCAGGTGCGCCCGAGTTAAAGAAATTATTTGAGAAAGCCGGATTCGTCAAGGTGAAATATAAGCCGTATTCAGGCGGTGCAGCTGCTTCTCATTTTGGTTATAAAAAATCTCAATGAGGGATTGCCCTACCTTGTTAAACGGGATGTGGAATGATGAAATTACCAGTATTATACAAACTTTTTAAACAAGATATTCAGTTGATAGAAAAGGAACTGAAATCATCCATACAAGCGAGATCGAAGCTTCTGCAGGATGCTTCGGTCCACACGCTTAAAGCCGGAGGAAAACGCATCCGCCCTATTTTTGTCCTGTTGACGGCAAAATTTGGCGATTATGATATTGAGCGAATTAAATATCCTGCAGTAGCCCTCGAGCTGATTCATTCCGCCTCTCTCGTACATGATGATGTCATTGACCAGGCAGAGCTTAGAAGAGGATCACCTACAGTCAGCCACAAATGGGATAATAAAATTGCAACCTATACTGGGGATTATATCTTTGCCCGTGCGCAGGAGCTGATGACACGGATAGAGGAACCTCTGGCGCATAAGGTACTGGCCAAGACGATTCTGGAAGTGAGCATTGGAGAAATTGAGCAAATCAAGGATAAGTATAATTATGATCAGAATCTTCGTGACTATTTAACTCGTATTAAACGAAAGACTGCGCTTTTGATTGCGGCGAGCTGTCAGTTGGGTGCTATCAGCGCAGGTGTCAATGAAACCATACATAAGAAATTATTCCTTTATGGGTACTACGTAGGAATGTCCTTCCAGATTATTGATGATGTCCTTGATTTCACTGCTACGGAGAAAGTACTTGGAAAGCCGGCAGGAAGTGATCTTTGGCAAGGGAATATCACCCTGCCAGTGCTGTACGCCCTAAGAGAGCCTGAGCTTGGTCAGGAAATCAGGACGATTCATGAGAATATGAGCCATGATGAGCTGAAGCCAATCCTGGAGAAGATTAAGGGCTCTGGAGCTATTGAAAAATCAATTGAAGTCAGCAACCGATATTTAGATAAAGCCTTTGCTATCTTGAAGGAACTGCCGGATACGAAGAATACTCGTTATTTATATGATATCGCCGAATTTATTGGAAAACGGAAATATTAAGCGTTTTCATATTGTTTGCTAAATGATGGTGAAAATGGTATATTTTTTCTGGACAAACTAAAAAGATACATATAAACAGAGGTGTAATGATGGAAAAAACATTTTTAATGGTTAAACCAGATGGTGTTCAACGCAATTTAATCGGGGAAATTGTAAGCCGTTTCGAGAAAAAAGGTTTCCAGCTTATCGGCGCTAAATTAATGATCATTCCAGCTGAAATGGCTGAGAAGCATTATGCTGAACATAAAGAGCGTCCATTCTTTGGCGAGTTAGTTGATTTCATCACATCAGGTCCTGTATTTGCGATGGCTTGGCAAGGGGAAAATGTCATTGCTACAGCACGTCAAATGATGGGCTCCACTAATCCAAAGGATGCAGCTCCTGGAACGATTCGCGGCGATTACGGCGTAACTGTCGGCAAAAATATTATTCATGGCTCTGATTCACCAGAAAGCGCCGAAAGAGAACTAGGCATTTTCTTTAAAGAAGAAGAACTATCTGAATACAGCAAGCTTGTAAATGAGTGGATTTATTAATCTGATTCAATAAAACAGCTGTACGAAAGGGTTGAGAATGGGTATATTCTCAACCCTTTATTTTTTGACATTTTCTCCGTTGACATAGCTCTCCGATATCCCATTTTCTTCAGGTTCATCGAAGCGAATTGTGCTTTGCTCCTGCATAGACTGTTTTTTTAAATCCCCCTAACTGTTGTCCACCGCCTTTCATGCTTTACTATTAAGGTAGTAAAGACCTGTTTAATCCTTTTTATAGGTAAACCCATCTTATAAGTACAGGTTCCTATTTTAGCAGAAGGGGCGATACTCTCGGCTACGATAAGGAAGCAGGCTGAGATAACTTTGCCGAAGGCGAGTGGCGAAAGTAACTACCATGCAGTTCGCTAAGTCCGTTGGCTTTTCTGCTGAAAATAGCTTTCACATTCATATGGAGTGCAAGAGCGAAAAAATGCAGACCTATTCTTAACTTGATTTCTTTTCAGTCTAATAGCTGCATGAAAAGTGAGGCTTTGTTTTCATAGAATCATTTAATTGTCAGAAAAATACATCTATTTATTGGTGGAGTTTCTAATTTATTCTGATGTACAATAGTTAAACAAGAAAATTTAGCAAAAGAAGCTTTCTTATGATATATTTGTACATAATTGCTTTAAAGTGATGAAGGAGGAGCCAAATGAGATACTTAACAGCTGGGGAATCCCACGGTCCCCAATTAACGACCATCATAGAGGGGTTGCCAAGCGGAATGCCTTTATCCGAGGAGGATATAAATAAACACTTAGCCAGACGCCAAAAAGGATATGGCAGAGGAAGAAGGATGCAAATAGAGAAAGATACCGCTGAGATCACCTCAGGTGTAAGGCATGGAAGAACATTAGGATCTCCTGTAGCTTTAAACGTCAAGAATCGAGATTGGACTCATTGGACACATGTAATGGGAATAGAGCCGATTGATGAGAAGGATGAAGAAGAAATTAAAAGGAAGATTACTAGACCGAGACCTGGCCATGCTGATTTAAATGGCGGAATTAAGTACGGGCATAGAGATTTACGTAATGTGCTTGAGCGCTCTTCGGCGCGAGAGACGACGGTCAGGGTAGCAGCTGGTGCTGTTGCTACGAAGCTCTTGCAATTGCTTGGAATCGAGCTCGTATCCCATGTGGTGGAGATTGGCGGGGTCAAAGCAAAGCAAGCAGATAGCACAGACATCCAGACACTAAGGAAGACAGCTGAAGAATCCCCTGTACGCTGTCTAGATGCGGAAGCCGGCGAGAAAATGATGGCTGCGATTGATGAGGCGAAGAAAAACGGAGATTCACTTGGCGGAGTGGTAGAAGTGATTGCGACCGGCATGCCAAGCGGTGTAGGAAGCTATGTGCATTATGACCGTAAGCTTGATGCTAAAATCGCTGGCGCTGTCCTTAGCATTAATGCCTTTAAGGGTGTTGAATTTGGTATAGGCTTTGAAGCGGCTCGAGTTCCGGGCAGTAAGGTCCATGACGAGATTCTTTGGGATGAAGAGACAGGCTATACACGAAAAACGAACCGGCTTGGAGGATTTGAAGGCGGCATGACGACTGGGATGCCGATCGTTGTACGTGGAGTGATGAAGCCTATTCCTACACTTTATAAACCGCTTAACAGCGTAGATATCGAGACTAAAGAACCATTTGCAGCATCTATTGAACGCTCTGATGCCTGCGCTGTTCCAGCAGCAGCAGTTGTGTGCGAGCATGCAGTGGCATGGGAGCTTGCAAGTGCGATTGTCGATCAATTCTATGCAGACCGCCTTGATACATTGATTGAGACTATTGAAGAACAGCGTCGGTATGCGAGGGAATTCTAATGAGAAGCTTTGAGATTAAGACGGCATCAAAATCTTATCCAATCTATGTGGGCAATCAAGCCATCAAGAAACTTCCGGAATTTCTTCAGGAACGGTTTCCAGGGAAGAAGAAGCTATTTTTGATTACGGATTCACATGTTTCTGCCCTGCATGCGGAACCATTGACCGATTTATTGAATGAATCTG
The DNA here is from genome assembly GCF_054950035.1 of Gracilibacillus sp. Marseille-QA3620. Lineage (NCBI taxonomy): Bacteria > Bacillati > Bacillota > Bacilli > Caryophanales > Bacillaceae > Gracilibacillus > Gracilibacillus sp. Marseille-QA3620. The sequence goes on along the minus strand of NZ_CM143102.1, from coordinate 2,578,961 downwards.
GTTATGATACGCTAGTTCATATTGTCCCTTCAGGAGAGGAAGCTAAATCGATTGCCTGCTATGAGGAGTGTCTGTCAGCAGGCTTCCGGCACAATATTGGCCGAGACGGGATTATCCTTGCCTTTGGCGGCGGAGTTGTCGGTGATTTAGCCGGTTTTACTGCAGCTACTTATATGAGGGGGATTTCCTTCATTCAGCTGCCGACAACTCTTCTTGCTCATGATAGTGCTGTTGGCGGAAAGGTAGGGATTAACCATCCTCTAGGGAAGAACTTAATCGGGGCCTTTTATCAGCCAGAAGCTGTCATCTATGATACGGAGCTGCTCCGAACAATGCCAGAACGGGAGTGGAGAAGCGGCTTTGCGGAATTAATTAAGCATGCCTTTCTCTCTTCTGAGACCTTTTATCAAAAGCTTCAGAAAGAGATTCAAACAATGGAGGACCTTAAGAAGCATGTGCAGCTTGGTGAGCTGATTGAAACAGGGATAAAGGTAAAAGCCTCCATCGTCGCTTTAGATGAGAGAGAGTCAGGTAAGCGAGCTTTCTTGAACTTAGGTCATACCCTTGCCCATGCATTGGAAGGTGCGGCAGGCTATGGGGAGCTGACTCATGGAGAGGCTGTTGCAATCGGCTTATTCTATGATTTATATTTAAGCAGGAAATATACGGGATTTGATGCGGGATTGGACAGTCTTCATCAATGGCTGATTGATCTCGGCTACTTAAGGATATCGAACGAAGTGCTGAATATGAATCTTCTTATCCCCTATATGAAGCTAGATAAAAAGAATCAAGGAAGCAAGATTGCCACCATCCTATTGAAGGACTTTGGCGACCCGGTCATAGCAACATTTGAAGAGAGTGAGATTCGTTCAGATTTCGGTGAATTCATTGAAGACTATTTTACAGTTTAAGTTAGGAGAGAAGAGAATGCTAAGAGGCATAAGAGGGGCCATCACGGTATCAGCTAACCGCAAGGAGGAAATCGAACGCCAAACGGAAAGGTTGATGCGCGAGATTATTGAACAAAATGAATTGGACAGCGAGAGTATTGCCTCGGTCTTTATCTCGGTGACTGATGACCTTGATGCTGGATTTCCGGCGGCCTCAATCAGACGTATTGATGGTTTTATGTATGTTCCTGTCATGTGTATGCGTGAGATTCCAGTACCGGAATCGCTGCCGCTTGCCATCAGGATTATGGTTCATGTAAATACGGACAAGAGTCAAAGGGAGATTAAGCATATTTATTTGGAGGAGGCTATTAAGCTGAGACCAGATTTGCTGGAGAAATGAGAATAAAGGGGGAGCTTGTTGATGAAATGGAAGGAACATTTATACACACTGAAGCCATACCAGCCTGGAAAACCGATTGATGATGTGAAGCGTGAATACGGCCTGACTGAGATTATTAAATTAGCCTCTAATGAAAATCCATATGGTTATTCACCTAAGGTTAAGAAAGTCTTGAAGGAGTCCGATTGGCAGCTTGCGCTTTACCCTGACGGAGGGGCCGTCAATCTTCGTGAGGCTGTTTCTTCCTTTTGGGGAGTGGAGGGCAATCAAGTAATCTTTGGAAACGGTTCTGACAATTTGATCCAAATGATTACGAAAGCTTTGCTCGCACCTGGCGTAAACACTGTCATGGCCACAGGTACGTTCAGTCAATACAGTCATAATGCCATCTTAGAGCGGGCGGAGATTCGGGAAGTTCCTCATGTTAACGGGCGCCATGACTTGCCGGGGATGCTTCAGCAAATTGACTCTAACACAGCCGTTGTCTGGCTGTGCTCACCGAATAATCCGACTGGGGAATATATTCGAGAAGATGAATTGATTCCTTTCCTGGACCAAGTACCAGATGATGTACTCGTCGTATTTGATGCGGCTTACTATGAATATGTGGATGCAGAGGATTATCCTAATCTGATTCCTTTAATTGCACGCTATAAAAATGTCATTATCCTTCATACCTTTTCGAAAATCTATGGAATTGCCTCATTAAGGGTTGGTTATGGAATCGCTGATGAAACCATCATTCGCATGCTTGAACCGACAAGAGAACCGTTTAATGTCAATGCTGTAGCCCAAAGAGCGGCGATTGAGGCTATATCAGACCAAGCATTCATCGCTGAATGTAAACAAAGAAACCGTGATGGGCTCCAAGCATTCTATCAATTTTGTGAGAAGCATCAATTAGCCTATTATCCTTCCCAAGGGAACTTTATTTTAATGGAGGTTGGATATAAGGGAAATGAAGTCTTTCAATATTTGCTCGAGCGCGGCGTAATTGTCCGTTCAGGTGAGGCGTTGGGATTCCCGACATCAATCAGGGTAACGGTTGGTTCGGAGGTAGAGAATGCTCTTGTGTTAAAGGAGCTTGAAGGCTTTCTCCAAACGAAAAGGAGCGAATTAGCTAAATAGAAGAAGTAAGTGAGGTGCCTCCATGCGCGGCAATGTATTGATTATAGGTTTAGGACTGATTGGAGGCTCTATTGCACTAGCAATCAAGAAAGAGCATCCTGATGCATTCATCCAGGGATATGATACAGATGAGCAGCAGGCTATGCTCGCAAAAGCACTCAAAATAATCGATGAACCCGTTAAGGATTACAAGGCTGCGGCTGCAGCCAGTGATTTGATTATGATTTGTACGCCTGTAAATGCGGCTGTACAGGTGATTGAAGCATTGGCAAACGTACCGCTTAAGGAAAGAGTCATCCTTACAGATGCGGGAAGTACAAAGAAAAAGGTTATGGAGGCAGCCGAGCGCCATCTTGGCAGTCGGCATGTCTTCATTGGAGGCCATCCAATGGCTGGTTCCCATAAGAGCGGTGTAACCGCTGCTAAAGAGCGGCTGTTCGAAAATGCCTTCTATATGTTAACGCCGTCAAAATGTGCGGGCGTGAAGGAAATTGGGCAATTGAAGATGTGGCTTCGAGGAACGAAGGCAAAATTTCTTGAAGTCAGTGCAGAAGAGCATGATTATTTGACAGGTGTTATCAGCCATCTTCCGCACATCATGGCAGCTTCTATGGTTAATTTTGCTGAGGATGCTGAAAAAGAGCATGAGGTGATTGCTCGACTCGCTGCAGGAGGATTCAGGGATACAACAAGAATTGCTTCCTCAAGCCCGGAAATGTGGAAAGACATCCTCCTTCATAATGGTGAGATTTTGGTACCGCTCCTTGATTCATGGATTCGGGAGATGGGGGAAATCAAGGAATGGATGGTTAACAAGGATGGACAGAAAATCTATGACTTCTTCCATGGGGCTAAGCGGTTTAGGGATGCAATGCCAGTGCATGAGAAGGGGGCTATTCCTTCTTCTTATGATCTTTATGTGGATGTGCCGGACTATCCAGGTGTCATTTCAGAAATTACCGGATATCTAGCCGAATCAAGCATCAGCATCACGAATATTCGAATCCTTGAGACTCGCGAAGAGATTTACGGAGTGCTGGCGATCTCTTTCCAGAGCAATGAGGATAGAGTGCTTGCAGTAGAATGTCTGCAGCAAAAGACTACATATGATACTTATTTTGACTAAAGCGTCAGGAGGATTTTCATGGTAAAAAGTTTGGAATTTACACATCGTCCGTCACTGACAGGAAGATTAGAGGTACCGGGCGATAAATCCATCTCCCACAGAGCAGTTATGTTCGGTTCGATTGCAGAGGGAACCACCACTATCAGCCGCTTCTTAGAAGGCGAGGATTGCTTGAGTACGATAGACTGTTTCAGGAAGCTCGGAGTGGTCATCGAACAAAATGGGTCTAATGTGACGGTGCACGGTAAAGGGTATGCGGGATTAAGTGCCCCGAAAGAAGTCCTTGATGTAGGGAATTCAGGTACATCCATCCGACTTTTACTCGGATTATTATCTGCTCTTCCTTTCAGCCTAACGTTCACAGGGGATGAATCCATTGCCAAGAGACCGATGAAACGAGTGGTCAGCCCGCTTCGGCAAATGGGAGCTCAAATTAGCGGACGCGATGACGGCAATTTGGTCCCGCTGACAGTGGAAGGCACTGCCCTTAAGGGGATTGAATACGAATTGCCTGTAGCAAGCGCACAAGTGAAATCGGCCATTCTGCTGGCTGGGCTTCAGGCAGAAGGAGAAACAACGGTCATTGAAAAGGAACGGACAAGAGACCATACAGAGAAAATGATTCAATCCTTCGGCGGGGAAGTATCTGTAGATGGAATGAGAATTACGGTAAAGGGCGGCCAATCGTTAAAAGGGGGACATATCACTGTTCCCGGCGATATTTCATCTGCTGCTTTCTGGCTTGTTGCAGGAGCTATTGTACCGAACAGTGAAATCACACTTGAGAATGTCGGCCTGAATCCAACACGTACAGGCATCATTGATGTATTACAGGAAATGGGTGCTGATATGGACGTGATCCCGGATGAAGGGACAGGAGCGGGTGAAGAAGTCGGGTCAATTATCATCCGTCATTCCAAACTGCGAGGGATGACAATTGGCGGGGATATCATTCCAAGGTTAATCGACGAAATTCCTATTATTGCCCTGATGGCCACACAGGCTAAAGGACAGACGATCATCAAGGATGCTGAGGAATTAAAGGTGAAGGAAACCAATCGGATTGATGCAATTGCGACTCAGCTTGGACGTCTTGGAGCGAGAATTACCCCTACAGATGACGGACTAATTATTGAAGGTCAACAATCTCTCCACGGCGGTACAGTTGACAGTTTGACAGACCATCGAATTGGCATGACGCTGAGTATTGCCTCTTTATTGACAGATGGACCGGTTGAACTAGTTAATGATGAGGCAATTGCTGTTTCCTATCCGGGCTTCTTTGAGGACTTGGCCCGTTTAATAGTTAAATGATTTGGAAAAAGCATTCAGAATCGATGAGTTCTGAATGCTTTTTTGATGAGAAAAAGAGGAAGCCAGCATTTGTTGTCAGTGATTGCTTCGACAGCGAGAAAAAGGAGTTTGTTTTCCCTTCTATTGTGCTAAATCTCTTTCATTATACATAGCATGTCTATAAGACATTCCCGATAAGCATAAGCCAATGCCCTTTACTATCGAGTGAATATTTGATAGGGTGATGAATATTGTAGGTTTATTCGACAGCCTCTTAAATTGATTCGCTCTATTCTCCGCCTTAAAAATTGGCTATACTGTTTATACAGGAACCCTTCTATGTATATCATCCGCAAAAAACTTCGTATATGGCTATCCGATTTTGGAACTGCTACAGGAAAACACCAAGTCTATATAGAATATTCTCATATGCAAGTTTCCTTGCCGTGGTTATGGACAAGGAGATAGGTTTTCGCAAGCAAGCTGCTAGATGGCAAAAGGAATGTCCTTTTGAGGCTGCGATTTGGCCGATTTGACAGTGGGAAATGAGCAATTGGAAAGGAATTATCGGGAAATGAATATTGAAACAATTAGAAAAAAACTTTTGCAAGGTGAATGGGAAGAAGCAAAAACACATATAAATTTCATTAAGGCATCCCAAAATGATGAGGATATTTTTGCATTAGCAGAAGAGCTGGCCTCATTAGGTTTCATGGAAGAGGCTAAGGAGCTGTATGAGGAACTTGAGAAGCGCTACCCAGATGAAGGAGAAATTCTTTTTTCTCTGGCAGAAGTTTCAGCTGAACTCGGAAATGAAGAAGAAGCGCTGCTGTATTTGGAGAAGATAGAAAATGATGATCCTATGTACCCAGGAGCCCTGTTATTGCTTGGCGACCTTTACCAGGCGATGGGCATGGATGAAGTGAGCGTCCGCAAGCTGAAGGAAGCCAATGAGATCCTGCCGGATGAGCCAATTGTGAAATTTGCTTTAGCGGAACTTTATTATCAACAAGGAAATTTTCGTGAAGCTGTAGAATTATATACTTATATTTCTCAAAATGATTCAAGTATTAATGGGGTATCCATTAATAAGCGGCTGGCCTTATCTCTCGTATCCCTCGGGGAATTTGAAGAATCCCTTCCTTATTTCCATAAGGCTGAACGGGATGATAAAGATCATGATGTCAACCTTCTGTTTGAATATGGATTTTCTGCTTTTCATGCCGGTGAATATGCCACAGCTATTGCTAAGTTCAGCGAGTTGAAGGAAATGGACCCTGCCTATCATTCTTTATACATGTATTTGGCTATGGCCTATGAGGAGAATAAGGAGCTCCCAATGGCTATCCAGGTAGCTGAGGAGGGAATGAAAGAAGATCCGTTCAATAAAGAGATTTTCTTGTATGGAGCGGAATTAGCATCCAAAAAGGGAGATCCTCAAACGGCGGTTAAATGGCTGTCTGAGGCAATCGCGATTGACCCGGGTTATTTGGAGGCTGTACTAACCCTTGGCAAGTTATATTTACATGAGGAGCAATATTCAGAAGTCATCGACCTCATATCTTCTGTTCGTGAAATGGGAGAAGAGGATCCGCAATTTGATTGGCTGACGGCAACTGCCTATTCAGAGCTTGAGGAATATGAGAAGGCTCTTTCCTGTTATCGAGAAGCTTATCAGCATTTCATGGAGAATAAAGAATTTTTGCACGAATATGGTTATTTCCTGCTTGAAGACAGTAAGTTCCAAGAGGCTAAAGCTATCTTTGAGAAACTGCTGAAAGAAGACCCGAGCAATGATGAGTACTTGGATATATTAGAAAGAATCTAAATTTAATGTGCAGAGGAGGGCTCCACCATGAAAACCCCTGTATCTGTCGATGAGAAAAAAGAATTCATCCGTTGGTTTTTGAATAATTATCAACTAAAGCGTCGTGAATGTGTGTGGATATTAAACTATTTGATGAGTCATGACCAGCTGATGAGAAATGTCCATTTTGTGGAAGGGGCCAAATATTGCCCGAAAGGAATGGTGATGTCTACCCATTGTGTAGATGATGTGCCGTTTCGATTTTATAAGAGCAATATTATGACCACTGATGCCGAGAAATCCTTTCATGATATCCGGTTAAACCGGGATGAGGATATCTACATACAGCTGAATTTTCGAACAGCTTATTCCTCGTATCATTATGCAGCTGTTTTGGAGGAGAATCCTTATTTGCCAAAGAATCTACCTGGCAATGAGCAAGACCAGCATATTGCTGAAAGTATTCTTGAAGAGAGCTTGAACCGTTTTGAGGAGGAACGATTGCTGCGATTAATTGATACGGCGATTGATGAGAGAGATCATGCTCAATTCACGCTGCTAAGCAGTCAATTGAAACGGCTGCGTAGAAAGAAGAAATCCCTGACATAGAGCCAATCAGGAAAAAAGCCAGTCAGCATAGCCGGAGCTAAGCTGATTGGCTTTTTTTATGCGTTTTTGTATAATTTTTACTTATTTTAGTTTACAATGAAATGGACATAAGGGGGGATTGCATGAAATATCAAACGGCTGATATGGAGATGTTCGAGCGTTCAAGGGAATACATCGATACAGTCATCATTCCATTGAATGCGATTACATTTGAGAAGGGGGTCAGTCAGGCGGTTGCTTCTTATGAGTACTTAAGTCTATTGACCTATGAACTGGAGAGAGAGTTAAAGGGAAGAATATTTCTGGCCCATTCAGTACCGTATTCAAAGGAAAGCGGACAAGAGTCAAAGAAAGCACTATTGAATCATTGGAGAACCTTTTACAGTGAAGCCGGGTTCACCTATATACGATTCCTCACAACGGATAACAAATGGATTACAGTCAGTGATCAAGAGCAAATTCTATGGTTTCCTTCCATTCAGACGGATAAAATGCCAAGGGAGGCTATCAAGCAAGTGCTGGATGATCATACAGACCAAATCAAAGAGCTCCTGCAGGATGCTTGGAAGACGGATTGAAAATACTTACATAATAAACCATGTATTTCCTAAACTGGGAGTTTGTTGACCTATCAAAAATATTAGGATATTATTGTAATGTCCTAGTTTTATAAAGTTTGTACAATTCTGTAATTTTGTCAGACTTTCCATATAAGGGGGGAGAAATTTAATGAGCAGCCAAAAAGTTTCAAGACGCCAATTCTTGAATTACACACTCATGGGTGTCGGGGGATTCATGGGTGCGGCAATGGTTATGCCGATGCTGCGGTTTGCGGTCGATCCTGCCTTAAAGGCTAATGCCTCAGGTGACTTTATCAATACGGGCTTGAAGATCAGCGAGGTAACAGAAACACCGACTCGCGTCGATTACAAGCTGAAAGTCCAGGATGGCTGGTATGAAGCAGAGGAGACGAGAACAGCGTGGGTTTACAAGGATGAAGGGGGCGACATTGTCGCTTTATCTCCAGTATGTAAACACTTAGGCTGTACAGTCAACTGGGAGGGTGATGAGAAGCATAAGAATGAGTTCTATTGCCCTTGTCATGGCGGCCGTTACGAGAAGAACGGTAAGAATATTCCGAATACACCGCCGATCGGTCCGCTTGATGTGTATGATATGCAGGAAAAAGATGGAGTATTGTATTTGGGCAACACAAAAACAAATGAGGTGTAGGGAGGCGTGACCAATGCTGAATAAAATGTATGATTGGATTGATGAGCGGCTGGATATAACGCCATTGTGGCGAGACATCGCTGATCATGAGGTCCCAGAGCATGTAAACCCTGCCCATCACTTCTCGGCATTTGTTTATTGTTTTGGGGGATTGACGTTCTTTATCGTTGTCATTCAGATTCTATCTGGCATGTTCTTGACGATGTATTATGTTCCGGATATCGAGAATGCATGGAATTCTGTTTATTTCCTGCAGAATGAAGTGGCTTTTGGACAAATTGTCAGGGGGATGCATCACTGGGGAGCTAGTGTGGTAATCGTCATGATGTTCTTACATACAATGCGCGTGTTCTTCCAGGGTGCTTATAAAAAGCCGCGTGAATTAAACTGGATCGTGGGAGTACTTATTTTCTTTATCATGCTTGCTTTAGGATTGACTGGTTACCTTCTTCCTTGGGATATGAAAGCGCTATTTGCAACCAAGGTTACATTAACAATCATCGACTCTGTTCCATTTATCGGACCATATTTGATGACGCTGTTAGCTGGTGACCCGACAATCATCGGAGCCCAAACGCTGACCCGTTTCTTTGCGATTCACGTATTCTTCTTGCCTGCAGCCTTGATTGGGCTGATTGCAGCTCACTTCCTGATGATTCGTAAGCAAGGAATTTCCGGACCGCTATAAGATTTGGTCTTTAGAACAAGAATTGTAAAGAAGGAGGGGATATCCATATGCATCGTGGTAAAGGTATGAGATTTGTAGGTGACTCAAGAATTAGTGCTGACAGAAAGCCGAATATTCCTAAGGATTATTCTGAGTATCCAGGAAAGACAGAAGCTTTCTGGCCGAACTTCCTGTTAAAGGAATGGATGGTTGGCGCCGTTTTCTTAATCGGTTTCTTATGTTTGACGGTAGCGCATCCATCCCCGCTTGAGAGGATAGCAGACCCGACAGATACGGGCTATGCTCCGCTGCCTGACTGGTATTTCATGTTTTTATACCAGCTGCTTAAATATTCGTATGCATCTGGGCCGTATAACTTGATTGGTGCTCTTGTCATTCCAGGTTTAGCTTTTGGTGCATTATTACTTGCTCCATTCTTGGACAGGGGACCGGAAAGACGCCCTGCAAAGCGTAAGTTTGCGGTAGGCTTTATGCTTTTAGCGTTTGCTGGAGTTTTCTATTTGACGTGGGAGACCGTTTCTACACATGACTGGGCAGCGGCTAAATTGCAAGGACAAATCATTGATGATTCAGCTATCGATAAAGATTCTGATGGGTATAAGATTTATCAGGATCAAGGATGTATCAGCTGTCATGGTGACTCTCTTCAAGGAGGAGCAGGACCAAAGCTTCTTGGTACTGAATTGGAGGTTGACCAAATCTCTGAGATTGCGGTAAATGGTACAGAGAGCGGGAAAATGCCTGGTGTCTTCAAGGGTACAGAAGAAGAATTGAAAACACTTGCTGAGTTTATTAAAGGTGCCAATGCAGGCGGTGGCGAGCAAACAAGCACAGAGACAGAATAATCCTATCTGATTTCGTCCGATCGGGGGCATTTTTGATAGTTGATAAGAGGGCTTCAGAATAGCTGCTATTCTGAAGCCCTTTGCCGTTCACAGTGGATTTGCGAAGTATTTAGGCTGCCCTGCTGCTGATGATGTCTTGCCTATATAGATAATTGGAGGTTGCCAGTATTAGAGCCTAAACGCTATCATGAAAGAATGACAGCATATTAATTTGGAGGATTTCAATTTATTATGAGAAATTGGCTATATGCATTTCTTTCGAACCGACTCGTCCTATGGACGATTCTAATCATCAATATTTTAGGAACCATTTATGGGTACTATTGGTATAAAGGGCAGTTGGAAGCAACGCCGCTTCAATTCCTTTTGTTTGTTCCAGATAGTCCGACTGCAAGCCTGTTCTTTGTCATTGCACTTGCAGGAATCATGATGGGGAGAAATTTTGGCTTGTTCGAGGCGCTTGCGGTTGTGTCCTTATTTAAATATGGGATATGGGCTGTTGTGATGAACCTATTCTCCTTTGCAGTGGATGGTTCATTTTCCTTGATCGCCCTCATGCTTATTCTATCTCATGGTGCTATGGCTTTGGAGGGGCTGTTGTTTGCTCCATATTTTCGGGTGAAGCCATGGCATTTAGTGACGGCGGCCATTATCCTTGTCCATAATGAAATCATCGATTATGTATTTGGAATGATGCCGACGTACAGTGTGCTCCATCTATATATGGATGAAATCGGCTATTTCACTTTTTGGCTTAGCATTTTATCAATTGGAGTGGGGTATTATACGACTGTTCGGAAAGGAAGGGCAATTTATACGCTTCCCTCACGATAAGCAATATTTAAGGTTCTTGCCTTGTCCCTTTTCACATACATATTAGTATGGTGAGGAGGGACATTTTTTATGAAGTTGCTAAAGGGGGTCATTGGATCCGTTATTATTGTCGCATCGCTATCCATTCAGGCAATCGCCGCCAGTCCTGCAGAAGATAAAGCCATTGAAACGATTGCTGACCAATCCCTGCAGTTTGTGAAGGTTGACCGGAGGCAGGAAGCCGAGGAATTGCTCAATGTGTTCTCAGAGAGATTTTTGGATATGGCTTCACAGGGTAATCAATATTCAATGGATGAGATCAATATTGTGACCATTGCCCTTGAGGATGCGATGAATGCCGTTCAGGATACAGAGAAGTCGAATCAGGAAGCCGTAAACGAGATGACAAAATTCAGATTAGCCTTTGATGCTGTTAGTCATGATAAGAGTCCCTTATGGACAAAGATGAGAGGACAGATTCTTGAAGCTGTAAAGGATACGCGTGAAGCTGTGAAAAATCAGGATTCCGTTGTCTTTCAGGAGGAATTGAATCGTTTGTTAAATATATATAATATTCTGTATCCATCTTTGAAAATCGATGTTACTCCAGAAAAATTTCAGCAAGTGGATGCTCATTTGAAATTCATAGACCAATACCGTCCGCAAGTATTCTCTGATAGCAGTGAACAGAAAGATATGGCTTCTTTGGAGGGGCAGCTGAGGGATATATTTGACGAGGCAGAGAAGGATGATACAGACCCGTCACTCTGGTGGGTAATCATCTCGACAGGCAGTATTATCTTAATGACATTATCTTATGTGGGCTTCCGCAAGTACAAGGCGCGTGAGGAGATTACCTTTACGAAGAAGAAGAATCGCGATATTTGATAAAATTTTGAAAAGTATCTATCCATTGACAGATAAATGGTTTCATTATTACAATAATATTAATCACATTAAAAATGGAGGATATTGATGGCGTTTCTAATTTACTTTATCTTGATCTTGCTTATACCGCTTTTCGCTCAAATGAAAGTCAAGAGTGCCTATTCTAAATACTCAAAGGTTCCGGCTTCCAATGGATATACCGGGGCAGAGGTGGCACGAAAAATATTGGACGAAAATGGATTGTATAATGTCAAAATTGAAGAAACACATGGTGTATTAAGTGACCATTATGATCCGACAGCAAAGGTTGTCAGATTATCCTCTGACATTTACCATGGACATTCTCTTGCTGGTACTGCGGTAGCAGCCCATGAGGTTGGTCATGCCATTCAGGACAAAGAGGATTACACATTTATGCGTATTCGTCATAAATTAGTTCCTGTTGCAAATATCGGATCGAATTTCTCTTGGATTTTGATTATTGCAGGGATGATCTTCAGTATCTATAATCTTGCTTTGCTCGGTGTGCTATTCATGGCAGCGGCAGTCCTGTTCCAATTTGTGACCTTGCCAGTAGAGTTTAATGCTTCTAATCGTGCCATGCAGCAAGTAGTTGCACTTGGCGTTATTGATGCAGGGGAAGAACGAGAAACGAAGAAGGTTCTTGACGCGGCAGCATTAACATATGTTGCGGCTGCAGCTGTAGCTCTTCTGGAATTGCTTCGTTTTGTGTTAATGTTAACCGGTATGAATAATGACGATTAAAAAAAGAGGGAAGTTCATCTTCCCTCTTTTTTGTGCTGTTAATGCTCGAGCGGGTTTTTGTTCTCATCTAAGGTAAAGCCTTCGCCGAGAACATCATGAACGACTGAGACTGATACGAAGGCGTGCGGGTCAACAGACGTTATCAGATTCTTGAGGCGGACAATTTCATTCTTACCGACGACGCAGTAGATGACATCTTTTTCAAGCTTAGAAAAGGAACCGTATCCTTTTAGAAGTGTGACGCCGCGGTCCATTTCTTCGTTGATTTTTTGAGCAATCTCTTTATTGGATTCACTGATAATAAAGGCTCCTCTGGCTGCATATGCACCTTCCTGAATGAAATCAATAACGCGGCTCCCAATAAACACAAGAACGAGTGTGTACATGGCTTCCTTATAATCAAGGTACGTTGCCAGTGATAGGGTAATGACACAGAAATCAAAGATGAACATGGTTTTTCCCATGCTGTAGCCTTTGTACTTAAAGACAAGCCGTGCAATAATATCAACTCCCCCGGTAGTCCCGCCATAGCGGAAGATAATTCCGAGTCCGACCCCGATGAAGACGCCTGCGAACAGGGCTGCAAGCATAAGGTCGTCTTTTAGTGGGATATGGAGCTGATATTTTTCGAATATCGCGATAAAAATAGATAGTCCAACCGTTCCAATGATTGTATAGATGAACGTTTTTCTTCCTAATAATCGATAGCCAATGAAGAAAAGGGGCAGATTAAGCAAAATGTTGGAAATGGACGGGCTTAATCCGGTCAAATTATAAATGAGGAGGGTAATACCAGTGAAACCGCCCTCAGCTAACTGATTTTGCATGTTAAAATGCACGACACCAAAGGCCATGATGGCTGAACCGATCAAGATAAACAAAATATTCTTGAGTTTTAGGTTGAAAATCATATGTAACCCCACTTCCTTGCTATCCGTTATTAATTATGGTGTACAATTGAGATAAGATTATGTCAATTATGCCCTAATGAATTTTATCATATGTGTGGATTGCTCGGGAATAGTTAAATGAGCTAACATAGAAGAAGTGAGCAAAGAAATGGATGTGTAACGAATGGAAACAAAAAAAACAATGGAAGAAATGCAGCAAGAGGTGGACCGCTATATCGGGCAGTTTAAGGAAGGGTATTTCAGCCCTCTTGCGATGACAGCAAGACTTACAGAGGAGCTGGGGGAGCTTGCTCGTGAAATCAACCACCATTACGGAGAAAAACCGAAGAAGTCAACGGAAGAAGAGAAGGCGATTGAAGAGGAGATGGGCGATGTTTTATTCGTGCTGATCTGCATGGCCAACTCACTTGGCGTAGACCTTGCACATGCTCATGATCTTGTAATGGATAAATTCCGGACGAGAGACCGTGATCGCTGGACAAGAAAGGATGAACAAAATGATTAAAGTAATTATTGCCGGACCAAGAGGAAAGATGGGCAGGGCGGCTGTCCAAATGGTACAAGAGACAGACCATTTCCAATTAATTGCTGTGCTTGACCGTAAAAATGGCGGAAAGCACTTAAATGAACTTGAAGGGTTTGCCGGTGTTGGCGAGGATGTCCCTGTTTATGATGATCATGAACAATGCTTCTCAACCCTTCAAGCAGACGTGTTAATAGATTTAACAACCCCAGAGGTTGGTAGAATACATACATTATCAGCCCTATCACATGGTATCCGTCCTGTGGTTGGGACAACCGGCTTTTCAGACGAGGATCTTGAAGAGCTGCGTACATTGACAAAGGAAAAGGGAATCGGCTGTATTATTGCGCCAAACTTCGCTATCGGGGCTATTTTGATGATGAAATTTGCACAAAATGCCGCAAAATACTTCCAAGATGTCGAAATAATTGAGATGCATCATGATCAGAAGCTTGATGCGCCTTCTGGTACAGCAATCAAAACGGCTCAATTGATTTCTGAAGAACGTTCTGCCAAGAAGCAAGGACACCCGAATGAAAAAGAAACGATTTCTGGAGCGCGAGGGGCAGATTTCGACGGCATGCGAATTCACAGCGTACGTTTACCGGGCTTGATTGCCCATCAAGAAGTCATGTTTGGAGGAGAAGGGCAAACATTGACGCTTCGTCATGATTCCTATGACCGTAAATCATTTATGTCTGGTGTTAGGGTATCTGTTGAAACGGTTATGAAATTAGATCAGCTTGTGTATGGGTTGGAAAATATTCTCGATTAAATGGAGGTATAAACGATGAAGATCGCTCTAATTGCACATGATAAGAAAAAGGACGACATGATTCAATTTGCGATTGCGTACAAGCATATCTTAAGTAAGCAGCAGCTCTTTGCTACCGGCACGACAGGTCTGAAAATCATGGAGGCAACAGGACTGCCGGTTCATCGTTATCAATCCGGACCGCATGGCGGAGACCAGCAAATTGGAGCGATGGTGGCTCAGAATGATATTGATGCCATCATTTTCTTCCGCGATCCATTAACCGCGCAGCCTCATGAACCGGATGTTTCAGCCCTGCTCCGTTTAGCGGATGTTTATTCCATTCCGCTTGCGACAAATATGGGGACGGCTGAGCTCATCATTCATGGAATTGACCGAGGAGATCTTAAATGGAGAACGATTGTAAGGGAAAAGGAGTAAATCACCTAGAATGAAAATAGATCTATTATGTTTTGGCGCTCATTCCGATGATGTAGAACTTGGAATGGGCGGCACATTAGCGAAATATACACAGCAAGGAAAAACGGCGGTTATCTGCGATTTAACAGAAGCAGAGCTATCTTCGAATGGCACGCCGGAAAATCGAAAGAAGGAAGCACAGGCAGCTGCTGAAGTACTCGGCGTGAAGGAGCGAATCAATCTGAATATGGGAGACAGGAATCTCTTCATAACGCCGGATAATATCGCGAAGGTAGCGGCAGTCATACGTCGTTATCAGCCGGCACTAATCTTTGCTCCTTATCATATCGATCGTCATCCCGATCATGGGCGGGTAAGTCAATTAGTCTTCGAGGCAGTCTTTTCAGCAGGAATCCGGAAATATACTGACCAAGACGGGCAGGAATCTCATAAACCAACAGCTGTATATGAATATATGATTAACAGCTTCCATAAGCCTGACTTTTGCGTGGACATCAGCAGCAGCTTTGACAAGAAGATTGAAGCGCTGAAATGCTATCGTTCCCAATTCGAACGCTCTCGTGACGGTGTTATTACGCCATTGACAGAAGGATATTTAGAAGCAATTGAAGGACGTGAGAGAGCGTATGGACGTGATGCCGGCGTTCTTTTTGCTGAAGGGTTCAAAACAACAAAACCGCTCATTCTTGATGCGGATTTATTTGGAGCGTCAAAATGAAGAAATTGAAAATAGGGATTGTTTGCTACCCGACTGTCGGCGGATCCGGCATATTGGCCACAGAGCTTGGCATCACGCTGGCAAAGCGCGGCCATGAAATTCATTTCATTACTTCAAGCATGCCGTTTCGTCTTAATAAACGGTATTCCAATATTTACTTCCACCAGGTAGAGGTCAATCAATATGCAGTATTTCAATACCCTCCATATACATTGTCCTTGGCGAGCAAAATTGCGGAGGTAGTGAAAAATGAAGGCCTCGATCTCATTCATGCCCATTATGCGATGCCGCATGCGGTCTGTGGCATATTGGCAAAACAGATGACGAGCGAGCGGCTGAAAGTGGTCACAACCTTGCATGGAACAGATATTACGGTACTTGGATATGATTCCTCGATGCAGGACATGATTAAGTTTGCCATTGAAAAATCAGATGCCGTAACAGCTGTATCGAACGCACTTGTGCAGGAGACCTATGATTTAATACAGCCTGAGAAAGAAATCAAAACCATTTATAATTTCATTGATTATCCAGCACTCAAGGACAATTCCGAGATGGACTTGAAGGCTGAGCTGAATATTAAGGAAGAAGAAAAGGTCGTCATCCATGTATCCAATTTCCGTAAGGTGAAACGGATTCCGGATATTCTGCATTCATTTGCTGAAGTAGCAAAGCGTATGCCATGTAAGCTCATCCTAGTCGGTGACGGTCCTGAAATGGGAGCAGTCAATCGACAAATCAGCCAGCTTGGTATACGTGATCAAGTCATCCTGTTAGGGAAACAGGAAAATCTCCACGAGCTGTATGCGATAAGCGATGCCTGTGTCCTAATGTCAGAAAAGGAAAGCTTTGGCTTAGTCTTGCTTGAGGCAATGGTACATGGGGTTCCATGTCTCGGGACCAATATAGGGGGCATTCCAGAGGTGATTCAGGACGGTGTGAACGGGTATATTGTCGAGAAGGGCGATACAGCGCTTGCAGCGCAAAGACTGTATAAATTATTGAGTAATGATAAGAAAAGATTGGATATGGGAGAACAAGCGATTCGAATCGTCCGCGAGCATTTTGAAACGAACCGAATCGTTGACCAATATGAAGACTTGTATGCATCCATTCTATCAGAAGAGGGGCAAGGATGATGAAGAAGGAATTTGTACAAGCAGCTCCGGTTCTTTGTCAATTGCAGGAAAAAGGATATTTGGCCTATTTTGTCGGTGGTTCGGTACGAGATTCCATTATGGGTAAAGACATTCATGATGTTGACATTGCTACATCTGCCATGCCGCAGGAAGTGAAAGAGGTATTTGGCCATACAGTTGATGTTGGGATTGCGCATGGCACGGTTCTCGTCTTTCACGAGGGTGTGCCATATGAAGTCACGACATTTCGAACGGAGAGTACATATAAGGATTTCCGCCGCCCTGACCAAGTGGAGTTTGTCACCTCGCTTGAGGAGGATCTGAAAAGAAGGGACTTCACGATGAATGCAATTGCCATGGATAAGGATGGCACATTGTATGACCCATTTAAGGGGCATGAAGATATCGAACAGAAAACGATTCGCACTGTCGGGGAGCCGGACGAACGCTTTTCAGAGGATGCCCTGCGTATGGTTCGGGCTGTCCGTTTTATGAGTCAGCTTGGTTTTCAGATTGAGGAGAAGACATATCAAGCACTGCGGGAGAACTCACATTTACTCAGCCATATTGCTCAGGAGAGAAAAACAGCGGAATTCCAAAAGCTGTTGGCAGGTAAAAGGCCCAAGGAGGCACTCAGAGCTGCAGCGGCTTCTCAAATCCTTCATTATTATCCAGAGCTTGACCTCTTGGCTGAAAAGATGGATTCATTCCTTTCCCTCGATGTGGAGGCCTGTCAAACCTTTGAGGAATGGCTGGCAGTAATGGCCTTATTCTGTTCAAAGAGGGAGAGCATGTATAGAGAGTGGAAGCTTCCGAATGCAGTCATTAAAGGAATTAAAGTCTTGATTGAAGGCTGTAAACAAAGGGAGAAAGCCTTCTATACCCGTTATCAATTATATGAGGCGGGCATCGAGACAGCCCATAGTGTTGAACGGGTATGGTCTGTCTATTCCAGCCAGCCTGCCGAGCATGACCACATCGATGATCTATACAATCAAATGCCTATTCAAAAAGAGACGCCGCTTTCGTTTTCTGGTACAGACCTAATTAAATGGACAGGTAAAAGGGGCGGCCCATGGATGAAGGACATGATGAGAGAAATCATTCAAGCCATGCTTGATGGAGAGATTGTCAATGAGAAGGAGTTTGTGAAACAATGGCTCATACAGGGGAACAAACGATAAAGAAACAATTGATTCATGCACTGACAAATGCAGGAGATGACTATATATCGGGACAGTATTTAGCCGATATTGCCGGTTGTTCCCGTACGGCTGTCTGGAAGCATATTGATGCCTTACGCAAAGAAGGCTATGAAATTGAAGCTATAAAGAAAAAGGGCTATCGTATCCTGCCTCGCAAGAACCGGTTAACCGAAACAGAAATCCTTATGGGACTTGAAACGGAGTTCATTGGAAGGTCCATCCACGCCTATGAAACGGTTCCAACCACGCAAACAATCGCAAGCGACCTAGCTGCTAAGGGAGCAGATAATGGAACGATTGTGATTAGTGAGGAGCAAACAGAAGGAAAGGGGAGATTACGGAGGACATGGTATTCCCCTCACCAAGGCGGGATTTGGATGAGTTTGATTGTAAAACCCGACATTCCCCCATACCATGCTCCGCGTCTGACCCTGCTGACGGCTGTGGCAGCTGTACTTGCAATAAGAGAGACTGGTGTGAATGCTGGAATTAAGTGGCCGAATGACGTGCTAGTGAACGGGAGGAAAATCGCTGGTATTCTGACTGAGATGCACGCTGAAGCAGACCAAATCCATTCGGTCATCATTGGAATCGGCATTAATGTTAATCAGGAGCGTCAAGATTTCAATGAGGATATTCAAAGCCTTGCCACCTCTCTTGCCATTGAGAAGGGAGAAATGCTAGATCGAGCACTCTTTTTGCAAAGATTTCTCAGCCGTTTTGAGCAGCTTTATCTGCTCTTTCTTGAGAAAGGGTTCCTCCCAATTAAAGAGCTGTGGGAAACATACTCCGTCACAATTGGTCAGCGAGTAACAGTTGCAACAGCCCAGTCATCATTCACAGGGCTTGCATCAGGAATCAATGAAGATGGTATTTTGATGGTGAAAGATGAACAGACGGGTGTGCAGCGTCTTGTCTATTCCGGTGATATTACCATTCACCATATGTAAATTCAAAACAGAATAAAATGGTAAATTTCATCCCTTCCCGTTATAATGCATATGAGGGCAGTAGCGGAAACGACCTGCACCTTGTATGTGTTGTAAGTGGAAAGTTGATATTCTGCCTGTATCTTAGAAATAGGACCGGGACAGAGGGATAAAAGCCATTTTGCGGATTCAATCCTTCTGTAAAGAAGGATTTTTTTATGCGGATTCGGCTGTTTTTCTCTCCTCGGAATGTTAAGGAGGAAAAAAATGAAATTTGCTGTTGATTTTTGGAAGATGAAAGAAAAGGGAGAGAAAATCTCCATGCTGACAGCCTATGATTATCCATCTGCCAAACTAGCTGAACAAGCTGGTGTTGACATGATTCTTGTTGGAGATTCATTGGGTATGGTTGTTCTTGGCTATGATTCTACTGTTCCAGTAACAATGGAGGATATGATTCATCACACAAAGGCTGTACGCCGGGGAGCACCTAACACGTTCATCGTCGCTGATATGCCTTTCATGAGCTATCATGTGTCCATCGATGAAACATTGAAGAACGCGGCAAGGCTTCTTCAGGAGGCTGGAGCGGATGCGGTCAAGATTGAAGGGGCAGGTGATGTCCTGCTTAAGATCAAGGCTTTGACAGATGCTGGTATACCGGTCGTTGCCCATTTAGGATTAACTCCGCAATCGGTAGGTGTGCTCGGAGGATATAAGGTCCAAGGGAAAACAAAGGAAGCAGCCTTGCAATTAATGAGTGATTCGATTAAATGCCAGGAAGCCGGGGCAATAGCGCTTGTGCTTGAATGCGTTCCATACCAGGTCGGTGGAGAAATGACGAATAAGCTTATGATTCCGACAATTGGAATCGGGGCTGGAAATCAAACGGACGGACAGGTGCTTGTTTATCATGATGTCCTTCTTTATGGAGTTGGACGTGTGCCGAAGTTTGTTCAGTCTTATGCTGATTTAAATACAACGATAGGGGATGCCCTATCCAAACATATACAAGAAGTGAAGTCCGGCGCTTTCCCTTCAGAAAGCCATTCTTTTACGATGAAGGAAGAAGAGCTGCTTGCATTGTATGGGGGAGAAAAGTAAATAATGAAAATCGTAAATCGGATTGATGAATTGCGCACCATGTTAACAGAGGAAAAAACAGAGGGGAAAACAGTGGGGTTCGTCCCAACAATGGGCTATCTGCACGAGGGGCATTTATCGCTTATTCATGCAGCACGCAAAGAGAATGAGGTTGTCGTCATCAGTATCTTCGTCAATCCGCTTCAATTTGGACCTGGCGAGGATTTTGACCAATATCCGCGCGATATTGAACATGATGAAGCACTGGCCCGCGAGGCCGGAGTGGATTACTTGTTCTATCCGACAGTTGCTGAAATGTATGGTGAGCGTCCAACTGTTACGGTTAAGGTGCATGAACGGACAGACTGCCTATGCGGCAAATCTCGTCCTGGCCATTTTGACGGCGTAGCAACCGTGCTGACTAAGCTCTTTAATATTGTTGCTCCAACTCGTGCTTATTTTGGCTTGAAGGATGCCCAGCAGGTTGCGGTAGTTGAAGGGTTGATTCGAGACTTTAACTTCCCGATTGAGCTTGTTGGTGTCGATATTAAGCGAGAAGAAGACGGTCTTGCTTTAAGCTCTAGGAATGTGAATCTGACACCGGAAGAACGTACGGAGGCCGTGTACATTTCGAAAAGCTTACGCTTGATCAGAGAGGCCATTGAAAACGGATCCACACCTGCAGCTGCGCTAGCAGAGGGGATAGGCTATCTGCAAGGACATATTACGGGCTCGATTGATTACTTAGAGGCTCTATCGTATCCAGAGCTCAAATCAATCACAGATGTAAGAGAGACAATCATTGTCGCAGCAGCTGTCCAATACAGCAAGGTGCGCCTGATTGATAATGTCATCATAAAAAACGAACAACCAAGGGGGTAACGTCATGTATCGTACCATGATGAAAGGGAAGCTTCACAGAGCAACCGTAACGGAGGCTAATTTAAATTATGTAGGAAGCATCACGATTGATGAGGAATTGCTCGAAGCAGTTGATATGCTGCCAAACGAAAAGGTACAAATCGTCAATAATAATAATGGCGCGAGATTCGAAACCTACATCATTCCAGGTAAAAGAGGCAGCGGCGTAATTTGCTTAAATGGCGCTGCAGCACGACTTGTTCACGAGGGGGATAAAGTCATTATCATTTCCTACGGTTTAGTGCCAGAGGAAAAGGCTCGTACTCATCAGCCAAGAGTCGCTGTGCTGGATGAGAACAATACCATTACACAAATGATCGGCCTTGAGCCTGAAGCAACCATTCTATAAGATTGTTAGATAGGATAACACACTGCCGCTCCGCTCTATTAATGGCAGTGTGTTTTTTGTCGGTTAATTATCTGAATATTTATGCTAAAATAGCTGGAAAAGGAGGAAGAACGATGACCCATTATCACTCACACGTTGTGAAAGGCTATAAACAAATGGATATCCCGTTCACAATGGCTGGATTGACTGACAGAGCAGAACGGCTGGCGGTCCTTTTGCCTGGAGCTGGATATACAACAAAAGCGCCCCTATTTCATTATTCGTCCTCCATGTTTCTGGAAGAGGCCATGGATGTATTGGAGATTAATTACCCTTATCGTGATGACTTCTATCAAGATTTCTCATGGGAGGAGCTGACGGAGGCGATTCACTATGATGTAAACATGGTCCTTGACCATGTCTTGATGGATAAACCATACAGACAAATCATCATACTTGGCAAATCAATTGGGACGCTTTGTATGGATTCAATCCTTAGGAATGAATATGCTGAAGAAATGAAGGCCATTTGGGTAACTCCACTCTTGAAAGAGGAAGGGGTGCTGAATGCTCTCGCAGACGCTGCGTATCCCAGCCTATGTATCATTGGAGATAAGGACCCGAATTATACTCCGGAAGGATTGGAACGCATTGGCCGTAATCCGCTTGCAGCGGCAAGATTGTATCCAAATATGCATCATGGCCTTGAGCAAGAAGGACATATCCTTAATTCGATTGATCTTTTAAAGAGTATTATGAAGGACATAAAGACGTTTATCTAAATGAGGAATGATGGGAGTGAGACGAAGTTGTTCTATCAGGATGGCAGCATATCTGTCAGGGCCTTGGTGGAGCAGGACCTCGTGCTGCTGGCAAAATGGCTTTCAGACGATAAGGTACTGGAATTCTACGAAGGAAGAGATAATCGCTTTGATTATGACAAGGCAAAAATCACTTTCATGGATGCGAAGGATGAAGAGACAAAATGCATCGTGGAATATAGGAATCAGCCAATCGGCTATTTTCAGTTCTATCCGGTTGATACTGTGGAACTTTTAGAATACGGCTTTGACAAAGAAACTACATATGGACTCGACCAATTCATTGGAGAGGTTGAATATTGGAATAGGGGCATTGGTGCCTCCCTTATTAAATCTATGGCCTCTTATTTGTTAAAAGAGAAAAGGGCTAAAAGAATCATCATGGACCCGCAAGCAAGGAATGAGCGGGCCATCAGATGCTATGAAAAATGCGGATTTAAGAAGGTGAAGCTGCTTTCGTGCCATGAGCTGCATGAAGGGGTCTACCAAGACTGCTGGCTGATGGAATACGTTAGCTGTAGCGAAGGAGCGGAAAAGTGAAGCAGCAAAAGAAAGCATGGCACAGCGGTGGCTATGCTTCTTTTTTTCATTCTTAGGCACTTGGAATCTGGCAGAATAGGGCTAAACAGGTAAGATGATAAATAGAAGAGTCAGCAGCTGGCTAGAGCCGCAAATGATTACTCCATTCCTTCTTATGTCTTTGATAATTAGTTTTCAATCTGCTATAAATGGAGTATCATGAATTCTAACAGAGAGGCTGGCATTCAGCCTTGCAGAAAAATGAACAAATGGCCGTGAACAGCGGCCTGTGACGGCTCCGGCTATGAACGGTGCCGATTGATATGATTTAAGCAGGTGTCAAACATGGAAAATAAATATGTAGTGGTCGATTTGGAAACAACGGGCAATAACTCGAAAGCCGGTGATCGAATTATCCAAATCGCTGCTATTGTTATCGAAAATGGGGAAATCACGTATCAATACTCATCGTACGTTAATCCAGAGAGGACGATTCCTTCTTTCATTCAGGAATTTACAGGCATCAAGGATGAAGATGTAAAATCTGCACCTACCTTTAAGGAAATTGCCCCATACATAGTAGGAATATTAGAAGAGGCTGTTTTTGTTGCTCATAATGTGCTCTTTGATTTGACGTTCCTTCAAGCAGAGCTCGAGCGGGTAGGCTATGAAATGTTTCTGGGATACACGGTAGATACCGTAGAGATGGCCAAGGTTATTTCGCCGAGGACTGATAGCTTCAAACTGGAGGATTTGAGCAAGGCATACGGCCATATACATGACTGCCCGCATCAAGCAGACAGTGATGCCTATGCCACAGCCCTGCTGTTCCTCGATTTTTATAAGGCGTTAAAGAGGCTGCCGAGACAGACGCTTAAATCTCTGTATCGGCTGTCCTATTCATTGAAGAGTGAATTAAAGGAAGTGCTGCTTGAGGTTTTGCAGGAGCAGGCACAGGTTTGCGAGCCTTGGAGACCAGATTTAGAAATATACAGAGGATTGGCATTGGTCCTTCCAAGGCAAGAGACCAACGTTTCCGCTATTCCTCAAGTGGACTCTAACATCTGCGGCTTCATACAAGATGTGTTCAAGTCCGGCGGTACCGCCTTCTTGGAGGACGGGACACGTGCGTTTTCGGACCATCTGGCAGCCTGTCATGATTTTGCTGAGAAAGAAGGAGAGCAAGTCCTTCTCACGACATATGGTGAACTGACAGAAGAAGAGCTAACAGCCTATATGCCTTTATCTGTTGAAAAATTAAAGCAGGAGACCAATTACCTCAGTCTGCCGAAATTCGAACAATCGTTAAGGCAGCGCGATCACAACTATGAGGTGGCAATGACAAAGATGCAAATCCTTGTTTGGCTGACCGAAACGGTTACAGGGGATATCAATGAGCTTAATCTTTCAAGTGCTGGCAGGGAGTATGCCAAAGAAGTGGCCCATCACCGCAGGCTTCATCCGAGATTATTGAAACCATGGACAGAGCGGGATTTCTATGGCAGACGGCTTGAGGCGGCTGCAAGGGCTAATGTGATTCTGACCACCCATGCTGATTTTGCAGAGAACCTGCTTCATGGAGGTTATTTAAATAAGCCAATTCATGTACTGATTGAAGAGGCAGATTCTTTTCCGGCTGTCCTGGCGGATAAGCTGGGAGTGGATATTAGTTATATGGATATGCGCAATATCGTCAATAAGGTTGGAAGTCTTGATAACCGTCATCTCCTTCACCAAGCTGTCTTGCTTGTTGAGGAAAAAACAGAGGTTCCGATTGACCGAAGACAGCTTGAGAAAGGGTTATGGCAGCTGTCCAATCAAATTGAACGATTTGCAGAAGAACTGATTACCTATGGTGAATTAAAGAGTGCTCTAAAAGAAGGTCAGATGACAGCGGTCAAATTACCGCGTAAAAGAAAAAATGTTTTATCTATTTATGAAGCGGCAAATGATTTGCGTCAATCGTTCATCATCCTTATGGACCTTTTTGTAGGCTGGGTTAAGGAACTGAATGAAGTTCCGGTTGAGAAATTGAAGAGAAGCCAGTTGAATATCATGGATGACCTGATGAAAATGCATGAACAGCTTGAAAGAATTTATCTGGGACTTGGACAAATGTTCCTAAAACAATCAGGAATGAATGAAACCTGGATTGAATGGAATAAGAGGGGCAGCCGTAATTCCCTTTCTGTCAAAAGCAAGCCAAGAACGATTGCCAAGTGGATGAAGGAAAATATTCTTGAGAAGAAGACGATTCTCTTTGCATCAGACGTGCTTGCTATTCGTGACTCATTCCACTATTTCGCTGCCAAGGTGGGGTGTGAAGAGCCTGTGTATAAAACCTTGATTTTGGCTCCCGATAGAGCCATAAAGCTGGTCATCATTCAAGATACGTGCATGAAGAATGAACGGGAGCTTGGTTCGTTTTTTGATTGTGCGCAGGACTTCTTAAAGGAATTGATCCACAGCAGAGAGAGAAACATGATTTTCTTCTTTAATACGCCTTCCAGTCTTAAAAAAATGTATCTCGGGTTAAAGGAAACCATTGAGGAGAATGGATACCAGGCACTTGTTCAAGGGATTACCTCGGGCTCTGGGGCTAAATTGCTGAGAGGCCATATGGGAGCAGGGCGGTCCTTGTTGTTTGTCACCTATCCGGTGTGGGAAACAATACGTCATCTTTATGATGGACAATCAATAAAGGTGATGATGGAGGCACCGGCTGTCTCTAGGCAGCTCTTTTTACGCGAGGATGCTGATAAGGGGATACAGGAAGGAATGGAAATGCTCTTGGATATGAGCTTTAATATCAGACGCCATTTAACGGCAAAGATACCTGCGGGTCAGGGGGCCGGATGGGTTCTGTATGAGGATCCGCTTTTGGCGGCAAATCGTCAATTCTTCGCTGACTCCTTATCCTATTTATCTGTATCGGCCTTTGATAAAGAGGCCTATCTATGAGACCTTTATTTTTATCGAAAAATACAGAATTTATTAAGGCTCTCCCTATTTTATTTTGGTATAATGTGAACTAGATATGATTGTATGGAACGTAACCATTTGGGAGGAATTTTAGTGGATAGTAAGGTAGAGGTTTTATCAACAGTGAAGATTGGTTATACAAATGATTTGTATAAGATTGTAGATTCACTAAATCGTACCCTCAAACAAGAAAACCTAATGTTTGGTCTATCGTTAGACCCTAAGGATCATAATACGGCTGTATTCTCCATCTATCGGACGTAAATACAGCATGCGCAAGAGATTATTTGAAAGGATGCTAACATGAAAAAAGTTATATGGAGCATAATTATTTTGCTCTTGATTGGTATCGGTTTGCTGGTGCAGGCTATCTATGCCGGCGACCATGATAAACAGAATGCGAAAGAGAAAGCCGTTAAGACAGCAACGGAAACGGCGAATTTGACCGAAACGGCTGATTTTTATTTATATAACGGAAATGAGACATGGTCTGTCGTCACCGGCGTAAATGATGAAGGGAAAAAGGTTGGTGTTTGGATTCCGGATAACAAGAAGGAAGAGAGCAAGGTCTTAGCCTTATCTGAAGGTCTTTCTGAAAAGGAAGCCATCAGTCTTGTGAAGAATAAAAAGAAGGTCAAGAAGATTATGGCGGCCAATCTTGGAATGGAAAATGGCACAGCCTTATGGGAAGTCATATACAAAAATAACGATGACCTTTACGGGTATTACTACCTGAACTTCAAAACAGGTGATTTAATACGAAATTATGATAATTTGTAGGATGGAGATGAACCGGAGATGAAATTAGCAAAAAGAGTAGCAGCATTGACACCATCATCAACACTCGCCATTACGGCTAAAGCGAAGGAGTTAAAGGCACAAGGTCTTGACGTCATCGGGCTGGGTGCAGGGGAACCGGATTTCAATACGCCCGTAAACATATTAGAGGCGGCAAAGAAATCAATGGATGAGGGACAGACGAAATACACTCCTTCTGCAGGGCTGCCAAGTCTTAGGAATGCCGTTGCCGACAAATTAAAACGAGACCAAGGGCTTGCCTACAAGGCAAATGAGATTTTTATCGGATCAGGTGCTAAGCACGCTTTATATACATTATTCCAAGCCATTCTAGATGAAGGGGATGAGGTGCTGATTCCAACACCGTATTGGGTGAGTTATCCAGAACAGGTGAAATTGGCTGATGGAATCCCTGTTTACATTGAGGGCAAGGAAGAGAACGAGTTTAAGATTACTCCGGAGCAAATTAAAGCAAGCGTGAGTGATCGGACGAAGGCAATCATTCTCAATTCTCCAAGCAATCCAACCGGAATGATTTATTCGCCTGAGGAGCTGCAAGCAATCGGGGATGTATGTCTTGAGAACGATATCTTAATCGTGTCTGATGAAATCTATGAAAAGCTTGTTTATCATGGCAGCAAGCATGTCTCTATTGCTCAGCTATCTCCGGAATTGAAGAAACAGACAATCATCATAAATGGCGTCTCTAAATCACACTCGATGACGGGGTGGAGAATCGGCTATGCCGCTGGGGACGAGGCAATTATTAAGGCTATGACCAACCTTGCGAGCCATAGCACATCCAACCCGACAACAACAGCGCAATATGCGGCCATTGAAGCCTATAATGGACCTCAGGAGGCCGTTCAGGAAATGAGAAACGCCTTCGAGAAACGTTTAGACGCTATCTATGACCGTCTCTTGGAAATCCCCGGCTTAACGTGCATCAAGCCGAAAGGGGCGTTTTACTTATTCCCGAATGTATCAAAGACAGCTCAGCTTGCGGGATACAATGATGTGGATGACTTTGCGGCAGGGCTTTTGGAGAATGCCTTGGTGGCTGTTGTACCGGGCTCCGGCTTCGGTGCACCAAAGAATATTCGCCTAAGCTATGCAACATCTGAGGCAGCTCTTTCAGAGGCTGTGAAGCGCATGAAGAAGTATGTGGAAGAACGGATGCAACAATCTTAATCAAACATGCTTTTCAAGAAGGCTGGAAACCGCGCCAATCGGTGTGTTTCTGCCTTTTTTATTGGCCAGTGCCTATTCGCTGTGACAATAAATAAATTTTGTATTTGCTTGTCTATTTTTGTACTTGTATAATGGATGAGTACATAACCTGGTTTGGTTTAAGCTTTGGAGGGAAAAAACGTGAAATGTACTATAAATGAAGTTCATAAATATGTAAATGAAGAAGTGACAATCGGCGCTTGGATCGCCAATAAACGCTCTTCCGGCAAAATTGCCTTCTTGCAGCTCCGCGATGGGACAGGCTTTATTCAAGGTGTCGTGGTAAAAGCAGAGGTAGATGAGGAATTATTCACATTAGCAAAGAAAGTGACCCAAGAAACTTCTGTATGGGTGAAGGGTATTGTGCAAGTTGACGAGCGTTCCCCATTCGGCTATGAATTATTGGTTACAGGCCTTGAGGTAATTGCTGAAGCGGTAGATTATCCGATCACACCGAAACAGCATGGAACGGAATTCTTGATGGACCATCGTCATCTGTGGCTCCGTTCTAAGCGTCAGCATGCGGTTATGAAAATCCGTAACGAAATCATTCGTGCGACTTATGAATTCTTTAATCAAGAAGGCTTTGTAAAGGTTGACCCGCCTATCTTGACAGGAAGTGCTCCTGAAGGGACTTCTGAGCTGTTTGCGACGAAATACTTTGATGAAGATGCTTATCTCTCTCAAAGTGGTCAGCTGTACATGGAAGCAGCAGCAATGGCGCTTGGAAAAGTATTCTCATTCGGACCAACTTTCCGTGCTGAGAAATCTAAGACAAGACGCCACTTGATTGAATTCTGGATGATTGAACCAGAGATGGCTTTTGTCGAATTTAACGAGAATTTAGAAGTGCAGGAACAATATGTTTCCTATATCGTTCAATCTGTTCTTAAGAACTGTGAGATTGAACTTAAAACATTGGGCAGAGATACATCTAAATTAGAGAATATCAAAGCACCATTCCCGCGTATCAGCTACGATGACGCCATTAAATTCCTTCATGAGAAAGGATTTGATGATATCCAGTGGGGCGATGATTTTGGTGCTCCGCATGAAACTGCGATTGCGGAAAGCTTTGACAAGCCGGTGTTCATCACACATTATCCAACAGGCATTAAGCCATTCTACATGCAGCCGGCTCCAGACCGTGATGATGTTGTGCTTTGCGCTGACTTGATTGCTCCGGAAGGGTATGGTGAAATCATCGGCGGCTCTGAACGGATTCATGATATGGATCTATTGAAGCAGCGTCTTGATGAGCATAACTTAAGCATGGAAGCGTACCAATGGTATTATGAATTAAGACAATACGGTTCAGTACCGCATTCCGGATTCGGGCTTGGTCTTGAAAGAACCGTTGCCTGGATCAGCGGCGTCGAGCATGTAAGGGAGACAATTCCATTCCCACGCTTGCTAAACCGTCTATATCCTTAATAAAGTGAAATAAGCTTGGCAATACTTTTATTGCCAGGCTTTCTTTTTTTGTACTTCCAAACGGACCTACATGATATACTAAGACAGAGGTGTCGAATTATGACTATGAAAAATCTATCCGAATGGATGAACCAGCCGACTGTTATTATTCCTTCCTACTTGCTGAGCCATTACAAGGAGATGGGATTGACAGAACAAGAAGTAATGCTCCTCTTACAGGTGCATAATTTCAATTTGAACGGCAAGGCATTTCCGACGCCTGCCGAAATCTCCGCAGTCATGAATTTAACGGAGATGGACTGTACGGTGCTTTTGAGAAAGCTTGTACAGAATGGATTTTTGGAGATTACTGAGGATGTGAAACCCGGCTTTGAAAGCTATTCTATCAAGCCGTTAAATGAGAAGCTTGCTTATCACTTTTTAAAAGAAGCGAAGCAGGCAGATTTTGAAGAAAAGGTACAGAAGAGTGAATCCCTGTATGCAATCTTTGAAAAAGAATTTGGGCGCCCGTTATCTCCGTTTGAAGGGGAAACGTTATCGATGTGGCTTGATGAGGATAAGCATGAACCAGAGCTGGTCCGAGCTGCCCTGAAAGAGGCAGTCATATCAGGCAAGCTTAATTTCCGCTATATCGACCGAATTTTGTTTGATTGGAAGAAGCACGGGGTCAAAACATTAGAACAGGCTAAGGATCACGGAGAAAGATTCAGAAGCTATCAGAAGAAGCCGTCTGTCAAAGCAGTCCCGACGGCGAAAGACTTGCCATTATATAATTGGTTGGAATAGTATATATTTATCAGACCGGAAGGGATAATCTCCGGTTTTTTTCATGGGAAAGAGGGAGAAGGTATGCTGAATAATACGCAAATTCGTTATTGTCTAGATGAAATGGGAAAGCTATTTCCTGATGCACATTGTGAATTAAATCATTCCAATCCATTCGAATTGGTTGTCGCGGTTGTCCTATCCGCACAATGTACGGATGCATTGGTGAATAAAGTGACGAAGAACCTGTTCCAAAAGTATAAGAAGCCTGAGGACTTTCTGGCTGTTCCCCTTAGCGAGCTGGAAAATGATATTCGTTCCATTGGATTGTATCGTAATAAAGCAAAGAACATCCAAAAGCTGTCTCAAATTATTTTAGAGAAATACAACGGGGTTGTTCCTAATGACCGCGATCTGCTGACAGAGCTTCCGGGAGTAGGTAGGAAGACAGCGAATGTTGTTGTATCGGTTGCTTATGATGTACCGGCTATTGCCGTGGACACGCATGTCGAGAGGGTAAGCAAGCGCCTTGGAATCTGCAGGTGGAAGGATTCTGTACTTGAAGTGGAAAAGACACTTATGAGAAGAATTCCAAAGGATGAGTGGTCCATCACCCATCACCGCATGATATTCTTTGGCCGATACCATTGTAAGGCGCAATCGCCAAAATGTGAGGTTTGTCCACTGCTCCTTCTTTGCAGGGAAGGGAAAAAACGAATGAAAGCAGCTGGGAAGAAATGAGAAAATATGAAGTGTTACAATTTACGTATGGCCATATAAAGGCTGAATCCCTGAAAGAATGGGATCTGAGTCTAATGGAAAGCGGATTCCCGTATGATGAGCTTGAGGGCGAATATAAACCATGGCAGCATATTGCCGTTATTCAAAACGATATATGGAGTGAATGGGAAGCTGTTTCAGAAGCGGCTGAAGGGCTGTTGGCAAATCGTCAAACGAAAGAAATCAAGCCTTATATGCAAAGAGGGATTGTGCTATTCTTGTCGATTCTTTTCTGGTCGAATAAAAAACCTGTTAACCTTGATGAACTTAACGAGGAAATGCAAGCCATGGCTCATAAACCAGTCAATGTGGATGAACGGATCAGCTATATCCTTCATAGACCTAATACCTATCCGGCCTTTATGCAGCTGAAAAGCTTAATGGAAGAACAAAAGAAAATGGTCGCAAAATTGATTGCACTAAAGATACTATGAGCAAAAAAGGACAGGCTAATTGAACCAGCCTGTCCTTTTTTGTGTTAGATGTATGAAAGAGAGCACCCAGATTTAGTCCGGGTGCTCTCTTTATGTGTTAGGCAATTCTAAGACGGAAATCAATCGCATCTCGGATAAAGGCCGGGATCATCGATTGTATAAGGCTTGCTGATTCATCATTTTGGCTTCTGGGTGTTGCTCCATTATCATCATCGCCTGAGCCTGAATCATTGCCGCCTCCGTTGTCATTTCCATTACCATTTCCGTTACCATTACCATTTCCGTTACCATTACCATTTCCGGAATCATTACCGGAGTCAGATTCATCATTT
Source organism: Gracilibacillus sp. Marseille-QA3620 (assembly GCF_054950035.1). Lineage (NCBI taxonomy): Bacteria > Bacillati > Bacillota > Bacilli > Caryophanales > Bacillaceae > Gracilibacillus > Gracilibacillus sp. Marseille-QA3620. The sequence continues at coordinate 2,547,423 of NZ_CM143102.1, read as the reverse complement.
GGATTTCCTGTGTCCTCGTTTGAATCACCGGAATCGGTGTTGCCAGACTCCTCATCTTTATTCTCGTCATTTCCTTGATCTGAGCCATCTTCGTTCGAATCAGGCTTCTTATCTTCGTTTTCTTCTGGCTTTTTCTCTTCGTCTGTTTCAGGGGCAGCCGGTTCTTCTTCCTCTTCCGGCTCTTCTTCAATGACCTCCTCAATCGAAACAGATACGGAGGCAGGGTCGCTTTCCTGACCATCTACCTTGGCGGTGACAGAGAATACATAGGTGTTGCCCACTTCCGGTGAATTCATGCTGAATGACGTATCAGAAGTGGTCGTTAAAGTATTGGCTGAACCGCCATTAACAGCTACTTTTACATCAAATTCAGCATCAGCAGAAGCATCATAATTCCAGCTGACATTAATCTTGTTAGCCGTCTCATCATACGATGCGGTCAAGCCGCTTGGAGCAGCCAGCTTTTCGTATTTTGTAGATGTCTTAGATGGCTCATGTCCTTTAACGAAGTATTCATAGACCTTTTGACTGTCTGGTGTATGTGCTCCTGCAATAGCTGCTGGGTTTGAGCCTTTCTCAATAGCCAGCTCTACAACGGAGCTAGGTTGTTTGAAGTCTTCAGTATCTACGCCTGAGGACATTTCTTGCATCATTGCCTTAAATATTTTCTGTGCAATTTTTGTTTCATCCTTGCCCAAGGTGTTTTCAAACTGTTTATCATATCCTGTCCATACAGACATCGTAAAGTTCGTTGTATATCCGACAAACCATGAGTCAGGTGATTTCGATTTGTCGATATTGTATTTTGCCCGGTCCTCTGCAGAGTAGTTAGTTGTACCCGTCTTTCCTGCTACTGGGAGTCCAGAGATATTTGCTAGTGTCCCCGTACCTTTCGTCATAACATCCTTAAGGATATCGGTCACCATAAAGGCTGTATAATCCTTCATGACTGCCTCTGATTCTGGTGCGGTCTCGATGACTGTATCGTTATCTCGCAGCACAATTTTCTTGATGACATGAGGCTCTGTATAAACCCCTTCATTGCCAAATGCCGCATAGGCACCTGCCATTTGAAGAGGGGAAGCTCCTTTTTCAACACCGCCGATGGCAGAAGACTCGTAAATTGGACCAAAATCAATGCCTAGCTTGTTTACAAACTCGCCTGCTTTCTTCTCACCGACTTCTTGGAGGGTCTTAACAGCTGGTACGTTTAGGGACATATAGAGTGCCTCGCGCAAGGAAACTTGACCCTTATAGGAGCTGTAGGCTGTGCCAACAGTCTGTCCGCTTGAATACTGGTATTCCTCATCAATCAGCGGATGGTAGGTTGACCATTGAAGATATTCAAAGGCTGGACCATAATCAATCAGCGGTTTGATGGTAGAACCAGGCTGCCTTGTTTTCAGGTCGGTCGCATAATTGAAGCCACGGGCTACTTCTTGGTTACGCCCGCCCCCAATCGCATAAATCTCGCCTGTTTTTGTATCCATGAAAACAGAGCCGACTTGGAACTTGTCATCAGGGTAGGCGATATAATCATCTGAATCAAGGATTTTCTCCATTAACTCCTGTGCTTTCGGGTCAATGGATGTATAGACAGATAAGCCGTCTGTGTAAATATTGTAATCACCAAGCTTTTCTACCTCTTCAATAACTTGGTCCACTATGGCATTGTATTTCGTTCCTGTTTCGTCACGGTCGCCATCAGCAACAAGACTGTCTTGGAGGCTTTCTGCTTGAGCGGCCTTCCGTTCGTCAGCTGTGATGAAGCCGGCATTTTCCATCGCTTGGAGAACGATGTTTCTGCGTTTCTCCGCTTTTTCCGGATAATCAAATGGATTGTAGTTATTCGGGCTTTGCGGCATTCCAGCAAGAGTTGCTGCCTCAGCCAATGTAAGCTCATTTAAATCCTTGCCGAAATAGAGCTTAGAGGCTGTAGAGAAGCCGTGGATACCTGAGGACATATATACTTTGTTGACATACATTTCAAAGATTTGTTCCTTACTGTACTCCTGTTCCAATTGGTAAGCAAGGTACATTTCCTGTACTTTACGCTTAATCGTTTTTTCAGATTGAAGGAAAGAGTTTTTGACAACCTGCTGGGTGATCGTACTTCCACCCTGTGAACCGAATCCGCCCGTTATATTGGCTACAATGGCCCCTCCGACACGAATTATATCAATCCCGTGGTGCTTATAGAATCGGACGTCTTCAATGGCAATTATGGCATCTTCCATTAAATCCGGGATATCATCGTATTCTACATAATCCCTTGTTTCAGAGCCAATCTCCGTATATAGATCTCCGTTTTTATCGTAGATTTTGGAGGAGATTGGATCAATGAGGGATTCTTCATCGATTTTCGGAGCTGTGGAAATATAATAAGCGAACACACCGCCAACCGAAATTGCTGCCACGATGCAAAGCATTAACAGAATGACCGCGATTCGCTTAATGAGTCCTTTAGATTGTTTTTTCTGTTTCTTGTTCCTTTGTGCGTGCTTTCTTTTTTCTTCTCTTGTTTTATATTGATCTGACATTAATGATTACCCTTCCTTTCAGGATAAATCCCATTCAAACTTCCTATTCATAATCTTAATATAATCGATCCTTGGTGCATAGCCTATTGGAATCAAATCACCAAAACGTTCGATATCTTTCTTAGGGATTGACTTCCTTCCGCCTGCAAGCATTTGTTTCCAATAGTCGATTAATGTTTCAGCAGGCAGATAGTATATTTCCTCTGTTTGACTAAAGCGGATGATGATGAATGCTATCCCGCCATGGTTAAGTACATTCTGCATATGAACGATTTGGTGCTCATGGAAGTTCTTCAATGGGAATGAAGTTTGAAGCTTGGTTTCCTTTGCCTCAAAATCGATATATCGTCCTTTGTACACACCGTTATAGTCCGTAGTGGAGGCTTGCTTGAAATAGGCCTCCTTAATGACAGCGGCACTCCTTTTTGGATAAGAGACGTTGACAATTTGTACTGGGGTAGGCTTCTTATGGACAATCGCGATATTATTCTCAATATAGTACTGGTTTGTCTCATTTAAATCTTCTTCCAGCGTCATACCTCTGTTTGAGTAGTCCAGTTTCTTCTGGGCAGGCTTTTTCACTTGATTTTGAGCATTTTCAGCTGGGATGTATTTTTTTCCATTAGGATATCTTATAGCCATAGTATCCCTCCAAGTCCTACCTAATCATAACAAAAATGTTGCGAGAATTGTAAAAAACATCATGTCTTTCGGCTGACAATATTTATCACAATTCTACTTTATTCTACCGTTTTTATCGATATTTGCTTATGACTGTCTAATATTGGGATTGGTGTTAACTTGGTAAAGAGAAGTTTATTATAATATTTCTAATTCGTCAAAGGGAGCGTACAGCTCATAAGGAATGAACATAAAAAGGAGAAGAACCAGTACACCTGCTGTACTGGTTCTTCTCCTAAAAGGCTCTTTTTCAATTATGTTGATGGACGATCTGGTCCGTCAAGTTTCGGATTGCCCGTATTGTTTTTGGGAATGCTTTTCTTTTTCTCATCTTGTGCCTTTGATGTGTTTTTGTTTTTCATGTCCTGCACCTCCTGACATTTAGGTTCTCACCTCATCACGTTTTTTATGCATGCTGTCGAAGGAGGGGCATGTATTGACTTATCCTTGTTTCTTTGCCGATATGCTTCTAGTTTTGTCGGCAGTGCAGGGAATTAAAATAAGAGGGCGAAACCTTAGAGTTAAGAAGAAAGATGAAAGGGGTGCTAGTCATGAGTTCCAAAGAAAAGCTTGTATCCGTCCTAAAGGAATTGGAAGAGGAAATTGCGGCCCTGGAAGAAAAGATGATCAGCAAGACGGAGAAAAAATATGAAGAGACACTCTCTGAATTTCATTTATTCATAAAGAATCGTTCAAGAGAATTAGAGGCAAGAATGGATGTTGTGGATACAAAAATAGACCAGCACTTGAAATATGGACGCCAGCTTGAGAAGGAAGGCGTTAATCGCCATCATGGCGGCATAAAAGTGGCAACTGTCCCGGATTTCTGATAGTTTGAAGAGAGACTGGATTAAATCAGCAATAAAAAATAAGGATGGCTGGCATGACGAAGGAATTAGCACAATTAACCGAGCTGCTGCTTTCAAAAGTGGCTGAGGCAGAAGAAATTTATCGACAGGCTAGGGAAGAAGAAAAGACATTTGATTTCTACCAGGTCATTAAGCCCTATGCAGATGAAGTGAAAGAATTGGCTGACAGATGGGAGGCTTTGGCTAAAGAATGGCAAAAGGCGGAAAAGCCTAAGCATATTAGCCCCCTCCAAATTCAAAATACACATAATAATTTATTGCAGGTGTCTGTGCACTGCCACATCCCTCAATCAAGCAAATCGCGGTTTATTAAACACTGCAACGCTTCAGCCTATGTTCTTGAACAGGTAAAGCAGCTGCTTTCTTAAAAGACGCCTATGAGGCTTGGATGTATAAACAATACGCACTTAGCGGCGGGTTTTTCTACGGGAAACAAAGTCAGCCGCTTATGTGCGAGGAATGTAAGTGGTCCTAAAATAAAAATGGATTAGCGAATAAAAACCTGATTCCTAAAAATGGAATCAGGTTTTTATTTAGAGTAATGAGAAATGCACTCATGCCCGTTTTCCTCATATAGTAATAATAAATAAGCAGAACGGAGGAGGATGGCATGCTTAAAGACCTTCTGAAGAAAAAACGCAGACAGGGTGCAGAACCGAATTCTATGATGAATTGGTCTCCCGGTATGCCTGGCTATGAGTATCAGGCCAACGGGGTCAATTGGCACCAAGGAGGGGGCTTTCCTCAGACACAGCCTTTTTATCAAGGCCCCGCACAAAGCTGGCCTGGATATCTTGAACAGAGCACGGTATATCAGGTGTCCGGTCCTATAGATACGACGCTGACAAATCAGGGGTATACTGGTCCGTTAATGACACCGTACAATCTGGAACCTTATCAAATGCCTCCCGCACAGGGGGGAATGCCGAATTCTGCCCCCCTGATGCAGGGCGCTTACCAGAATCAGATGCCTAATGGTTATCCGCCTTATCCAATGGCACCAGAGATGAATCCATATCCGAAACAGCAGCCTAACCCGTTTCAAAATCCACTTTACCAGCAGGATGAGGACTTTTATCCAATACAGCCAGTGATGAATATTACACATCCTTATCCAAAGCCAAGCTTTCTGCAAAAGAACCAAGGAAATAATATTTCCTCTGTATTGAATCAGTTTAAGAACCAGGAAGGCAGCATTGATTTTAATAAAATGATGGACACAACCGGACAGATGCTGAATACAATGAACCAAGTTTCTAATCTCGTAAAGGGAGTTGGATCCATTTTTAAAGTAGGAACATGAAAAACTGCCGAACATTTGTTGTCGGCAGTTTTATTTTGATCTTTTTTAACGAATAGATATGCGCTTTTTTTTCGATTTTGGGACAGATACGGTCAAGAGTCCATTTTCGTGGGTAGCCTGAATGTTTTCTTCATCAATTGGCTCAGTGAAGCTGAAGCTCCTCGCTTTTTTTCGTCTTTCCACTGAGGAAGGTGTCCCTTTTTCATGGTTTGCTGGCCGGCGCTCCTCTGTTTCATAAGAGATAGTCAGCCGGCTGCCGGAAATGTCAATTTCAATAAATTGTTTATCCACCCCTGCTATATGGGCGTGGATGATATAGTGGGTGTCCGTTTCTTCCCATTCCATTGGGAAACTTGAGAACAGCTTTTGGTTTTGGAAAAAGCCATCCATCGATTGCAATAATCCATTGCCGGTTTTCTCTGACAATAGATTATCCATTTGGGAAATGAATTGGTGGAAAGGTTCCAATAACTCGTTCCGATTGTTATGAGCCATGTCTATTTCCTCCTCTTGATTCGAATTCTACCCATATGATATGCATCTCCCTGTTCTTGGGTTAGTGGAAGTTTACGTGGGAGAAAAGAAATATGGATTTAAATCTTTCGTGATTGTCATGTACACTATAAGGAATGGATGAATATTTGAAGGGAGTTAATGAATATGGCTGAACGAGTGAAGCTTGCATATAGAGAGTCAGGAGTGGGGGAGACCATCCTGCTGATTCATGGATTTTGCGGAAACAAGGATTACTGGAAAGAGGTGGAGGCACGTCTGTCGCCAAGTCATCATGTGGTGGTACTGGATATGAGAGGGCATGGAGAAACGAAGGCTGTGGAACCAGGATATAGCATCCATGACATGGCTGAGGATGTTTTTGCCTTTATTGAGGAAAAAGGCCTGCAGAATATTTTTCTATTCGGCCATTCAATGGGCGGGTATATCACGCTTGATTTAGCCAAACATCACCCAGAGATTCTTGGCGGCTATGGGCTCATACATTCCACCGCATATCCTGACAGCGAGGAAGCAAAGAAAAACCGCTCTGCAGGTGTATCAAAGGTCTCGCAGCAAGGAGTGGACTTATTCGTGAAAGAGCTCGTTCCAAAGCTTGTCTCTGAACGAACGAGAGAGACTGAAAAGGATGTCATAAAAAAGCTATTTGAGATTGGAATTGAAACCAATCCAAAAGGTGTCATCGGGGCTTTGATGGCGATGAGGAATCGAGAGGATTTAACCCATGTTTTGGAGAGTGACCGTCTTCCCGTTCTGCTTGTAGCCGGGGGACAGGATGAAGTGATTTCCCCTGAAAAGACCTTTACGGCAAATGGAAGTCATGTGACGAAAGCATTAATTGAAGAGGCAGGTCATATGGGAATCTTTGAGACACCCGATGAGGTAAGTCGTGCCATTGCTTCTTTCGTGGACGAAAATTCAAAGAAATAAATCAATTGCCGCATCAAGGAAAAGATGCGGCTTTTTTCTTCACAAGAGAACGTTCATTCGGTTACAATGAGGACAGAAATGAGGTGTGATCGTGTTCAGGAAGAAAAGTTTAGCGGATATCATGAACGACCTGCTGACAGATGAACAATACAAAGACCAGATCAGCTTCTGGCATACGATTAATGAAAAGGAGGCAGTTTATGCGCCTTTTCCAAATGATCTTCACGAGCAATTGCGAACAGCCCTTGAAGCAAGAGGGATTTCTTCATTATATAGCCACCAAAGCGAAGCATACCGTTCTATTCGAGGTGGAAGGAATATAGTCGCCGTTACCCCGACTGCATCCGGCAAGACCCTTTGCTATAATCTGCCCGTCATCCAAACCATTCTTGAGAACTCGGATACGAGAGCCTTATATTTATTTCCGACAAAGGCACTGAGCTATGATCAAAAGTCAGAGCTGGAGGAATTAATCGATGCAGCAGAATTGAAGATTAACAGCTATACGTATGACGGTGATACACCTACAAGCATTCGGCAGAAGATTCGTAAGGCGGGGCATATTGTGATCACAAATCCAGACATGCTCCATTCCGGAATATTGCCTCACCACACGAAATGGGTTTCCTTATTTGAGAATCTGAAATATGTGGTGATTGATGAACTGCATACGTACAAGGGCGTCTTTGGCAGCCATATGGCGAATGTCATACGAAGGCTGAAGCGTATATGCCGTTTCTATGGCAGCGACCCGCTCTTTATTTGTACATCAGCGACGATTGCTAATCCGAAGGAATTAGCAGAGGCGCTGACGGAAACAGAGATGGTGCTGGTTGATAAGAATGGCGCTCCTGCAGGGAAGAAACATTTCGTCTTTTATAACCCGCCGATTGTCAATAAGCCTCTTAATATTCGAAGAAGTGCTGTCCTTGAGGTTCGGAAGATTGCCAGTGACTTGCTTCGGAATAAGATACAGACGATCGTGTTTGCCAGAAGCCGGGTTCGGGTTGAAATCCTTCTGACCTATCTTCAGGAGCTTGTATCAAAGGAACTAGGCCCTAAAGCCATCAGCGGTTATCGAGGCGGGTATTTACCGACCCAGCGCAGAGAGATCGAGAAGGGATTGAGGGAAGGCACCATTTACGGCGTTGTCAGCACGAATGCCCTTGAGCTAGGCGTGGATATCGGGCAGCTTCAGGCCTGTATCATGACAGGTTACCCCGGCTCCATCGCCAGTGCCTGGCAGCAGGCAGGACGTGCGGGCAGACGGCATGGGGAGGCGCTGATTATTATGGTCGCCTCATCAAGTCCGATTGATCAGTTTGTGATACAGCACCCTGATTATTTCTTTAATCGCAATCCGGAAACAGCGAGAATCAACCCGGATAATCTTGTCATTCTCGTTGACCACTTGAAATGTGCTGCCTTTGAGATTCCTTTCAAGGAAGGGGAACGATTCGGTGCTGCCGAAATCACAGAGATTCTGGACTATTTAGCGGAGGAGCATGTGCTGCATAAGAACAAGAATATGTGGCATTGGATGAATGATGCATTCCCGGCTCATGAGATCAGCCTTCGTTCAGCCTCACAGGAAAATGTGGTCATTATTGACCGTACCAGCCCGAAGCCGCGTGTAATTGGCGAAACCGATCGTTTCAGCGCCATGACACTCCTGCATGATGAAGCAATCTACCTCCATCAAGGAATCCAATATCAGGTGGAATTTTTGGATTGGGAAGAGAAAAAGGCCTATGTACGAGAAGTAAAGGTTGATTACTATACCGATGCAAATCTGGCTGTACAGGTCGATGTATTAGAAATCGATGAGCGTAAGACAAGTGAGCAAACATCTGTGACATTTGGAGATGTATCCGTCAGGGCGATGGCGACGATATTTAAGAAAATCAAGTTTGATACACATGAGAATATTGGTTCAGGTCCTATTCACCTTCCTGAAGAAGAAATCCATACGAATGCCTGCATGCTTTCCTTGAATATGGGTCTGTCAGATTGGAAGGAGGAGCGGCTTGAAGAAGGCTTGATGGGTGCCTCCCATGCTTTAAGAGGAATTATTCCGGTGTATGTCATGTGCGACCCTGGGGATATCCATGTGTATCCGCAGGTGAAGGCCACTCATAATGATTTGCCGACTATTTTTGTCTATGACCATTATCCAGGCGGTATCGGTCTAAGTAAATATATGTTCGAACATAGCGCAGCCATCATTGAAGCGACAATTGATGCGATAGCGGCCTGTCCTTGTGATTCCGGCTGTCCAAGCTGTGTCGGCACAGAGGGAGGCGGCGAGTCAATGAAGCAGGATGCACTTAAGATCCTGGCGATTTTCGCAGGCCGCTATGGAAAAGAGGACATAAAGCATGTCCATTAAACATAAACTCAATCGAATGAAAGCTCATCTAAATACGGGGAATGGCGATGTGAAGGCAAAGCAAATCAGAGAGCCGGCTCTAAAGCAGACTGAAATTCCTCATTATGATGAATGGCAGGAGTATGGAGCAAGGGCTGTATTTATGGAAGAGGAGTATTGCCTTATTCGAGAGGTGAGCTACCCGTTAACTCACCGCCATGGCAAGTATACATTTGATATGCTTTTGGACATCGTCCGTATTTGGAATGAATCAGATTTGTCTCACCCCTTATCAGCTAAGGGGATTCAGGCTGATCAACTATTTTTCTTTGATACAGAAACGACCGGTCTTGGCACGGGAGCGGGTACCTCGATCTTTCTTCTTGGTTATGCATTCATTGAGGATGGAATGGTCAAGGTGCGTCAGCATTTTCTTCCGCGCCCTGGATATGAGCTTCCGTTCTATAAAACATTTTTGGATAACGTTCAATATGAAAAGCTTGTCACCTATAACGGAAAATCATTTGATTGGCCTCAGGTTGTCTCCCAGCATACGATGCTTAGAGGGCAGCTGCCTAAGCTCCCTGGGTTCGGTCATTTTGACCTTTATCATGCGGCACGCAGACTTTGGAAGTATAAGCTTAATCGCGTTAAGCTTGCTGTAGTTGAGGAAGAGGTACTTGGCTTTAAGCGGGAGGATGACATACCGGGCTATTTGGCTCCTATGATTTATTTTGACTACGTAGATCGGCATGACCCGGAAGCTATCTTTAAGATCATGAAGCATAATGAGCAGGATGTCCTTTCCCTCATTTCGCTGTATATCCATTTATCTGCCTTGTTATTGAATCAGGAGTTTGCCGAGCATGAGGATTCCTTTGAATTAGCAAGATGGTTCTCTGTGCTGAAGGAGAGAAACCGTGCCATTCAGTCATTCGAAAGAGGCATCACTGAATCGGCAGAGGAGGATGTACTGACCGTGAAATTTCATTTGGCGAATGAACATAAGCGGAGCGGCAACCTCCGTGCGGCGGCTGAGCTGTGGGAGGAAGCGGCTATGTCCAATAGGTCAGAGACAAAGGCACTGTCCTATTTAGAGCTTGCCAAATACTATGAGCATAGGGTGAAAGATTATGATACGGCCCTCAGTCATGCACAGGCAGCGCTGGATACTGTTGTGAGAAATCAAATTCAAAAAGCCGCCTTGAAGGCAGGAGAACTTCAAAAACGAATCGAACGCCTTGAACGTAAATGCCTTCAAATGCTAGAGAGAATAGGAAAATAGGTGAATGTCTCGGTGCAAAGCATACATGTCCCTCATACCTTATTAATGTAAGTACAACAGGATGATGAGAGGAGAGAATAAGTCTATGTATGGTCATCATAATTTCTGCGGTCCCATTTCGGTGCCGGGTTGCAATCAAACACAAGTTTGCCCGCCTGTTTGCCATGAACCTATTCAATTCGTGAAGGAAAATTGTTATACCGTTATCGTGCCGCATGTCCACCCTGTGCAAACATTGGAAGTGAATAATCACGTCTTTCAACATGAACATATGTACCCGCATTCTTATCAATGTGCGGACCCTGTATTTAACCAAGAAATCCAATGCGGTGCTCCATGCCCGCCAGCACCAGGGTGCGGTCCGTCAATGCACGGCGGTCCTATGTTTGGAGGACCAATGCACGGTGGTCCATCCCACCATGGTCATGGCCACCACGGCCATGGGTTTGGCTGCTAAAAAAGGAAAGGGGCTAATGCCTCTTCCTTTCTTTAATGAAATCATTTAGGATAAGCATCGGGAAGTGAAAAAATGGGTAAAGTAGTATTTGTAACCGGATATAAAGCCTATGAACTTGGGATATACGACCAAAGACACCAAGGGATTCCATACATAAAGAAAGCCATTAAAGCTCGTTTGCTGGACATGCTGGATCAAGACTTGGAATGGGTCTTAATCACGGGGCAGCCAGGCGTGGAACTTTGGGCCGCCAATGTGGTGTTCGATTTGCAGGAGGAATATCCTGAGCTTAAGCTTGGTGTGCTGCTTCCTTTTTTGAATCAGGAGGAGAATTGGAAAGAGGGCGTAAAGGAACAATATGAAGAGGTATTGCTTCAGGCGGATTATGTAGAGGCTATTTCTAAGAAGCCGTATGAGGGGCCTTGGCAGCTGAAGCTTCGTAATCAATTCCTGATTGACAAGAGTGATCAGATGCTCATCCTCTATGAAGAGGAAAAGGATGGAAGCCCGAAATACAGCTGGATGGAGGCCAAAAAAAAGCAGGATAAAAAAGATTATCCGATTTTCCAAATCACCTTTTGGGACCTTGAAAGCTTGATTGAAGAAGAGCAATGGCAAGATTATTAAAAGGTAAATTGACAAACAGCACTTTTTTTGAAAAAATAAAAGTATTAGTCGTAGGAATTTGAGGTGAAGAAAATGCTCTCAGATAAAACCAAGTTGACAGCAAAAGATATCCTGGAGAAAGAATTCAAGACAGGGGTCAGAGGCTACAAGCAAGAAGAGGTAGATCAGTATCTCGATTTGATCATCAAGGATTACGAAGTCATGCACCAGGAATATGAGCTTCTTTTGCAAGAAAACATGAAACTGAAGAAGCAATTGGAGGATCAGCCTAAAAAGACTGTTCAACCGGTGCAGCAAACACCTGCGGGTACAACCAATTTTGATATTTTAAAACGCCTATCCAATCTGGAAAAGCATGTTTTTGGAAGCAAACTGTACGAGTAATAACTTCCAATGCAATTTTGGTTGCAATGTGTGGTTTTTGAAGCTATAATAACTTTTATGCGATAACGTCTGGGTAATCGCTGCAATGCAAATTGTAGAGGAAAGTCCATGCTCGCACAGGCTGAGATGCCTGTAGTGTTCGTGCCTAGCCCAATAAGCTAGGGCAGCCTGTTTCAGGCTGACGGCCGGGAAAGCACCTAAGTCTTTGTGATATGGTGCCGGTACCTATAAAAGTGCCACAGTGACGGAGTCTTTCTGGAAACAGGAAGGGTGGAACGAGGTAAACCCCGCGAGCGAGAAACCCAAATTTGGTAGGGGCGCCTTTCCTAAGGAAATGAACGATGGGAAAGGGCAGATTATATCTGAAGATAGATGATTGCCGCCGGAGTACGAGATTCTTCCAATCGATTGCAGTACGAAGGAACAGAACATGGCTTACAGGACGTTATCTAGGAAGCATAATGAATGAACATTGAAGAGCCTAAGGGCTTATGAAAGAATAAAGAAGCCGCCGACTTTCGCAATGAAAGTCGGCGGCTTCTTTTATGTTGATTTAATAACTTGTCTTTACAGCTCCTGTCTCTTTAACCAAAGCCTTTTTGCTGTACAAGGCGAGGTAGAGGAGGAGTGTGCCCGCTGTGACAATCAATCCCACATAGACGGACATCATGCTTGGAATTAGATAGGCTCCAAGTATGATAGAGAACCGTGCCATGAGTTCAGCACCATTATAAGCTGCTCCGGCAAAGGCGGAATAAGAGCCACGCTTGTCTGCAGGAATCATATTCGCTTGCTCGGTCGTATAGACAGGCGAATACAATAGTTCACCAATGGTAGCCACAAAACCGAATAGCAACAGTACATACCAGGTATCAGCAGCTGTGATCACTGCATAACCGGTACCATAAATAATCAGACCAGTAATTAAGACAGATTTATTCGAAAACCGGCTCGCCATCTTTGTCACAAAGAAGGTCAAGAGAACGACGGAAACCATATTAAGGATGTTTAACATGCTGAGCATGTGGACCCCCTGTGCCGTAAACCCGAAGATGTTCACAGGATTAAAGTTTTCAGCAAGCCGGACGCCGATATAACTGTTCAGTGAGAATTCTGCCGAGAGAATAAGTGTGAAGCCGAGGACCAGCTTCACATACTGTCGGTCTGCTAAAGCAACCTGATAATTATCAATGATGTCCAAGAATAGATTCTTTCCGCTCTTGCTTTGAACATGCGTATGATTGTCAATGAGCCAAAAATGATAAGCGATGACAATCATGAACGAAATGAAGGATAAGACCATAAATAATTCCTTTTGATAATGCAAGTAGAAGAGCCCGCCCATTGCGGCACCGATAGCCATGGAAAGATTAACTTGCCAGTAATCGATGGCGTAGACGGCCCGTCGGTTCTCAGGGGTGGTAGAATCCATAATAATCGCTTGCATACATGGACGGCCAAGACTGCTTGTGATCAAGAATCCAATATAGGCAGCAGCGAAGAGAATGACCCAATCATCCTTAGGCATAAGACTGACTGTCATGCCGAGGAACATAAGAGTGCTTAAGGATGAAGTGATAAGCAGCACCTTTTTCCGTTTAAATCGGTCAGAAATATAGCCGCCCATCAAATTAGCCGCAAAGGTAATCATCACGGTGAAAATCAAGAAGAGTCCTGCCCAAATCTTATTGAGCTCCTGAGCGAAATAAAGGGCCATAAAAGGCATGACGGCACTTGATGCGGCCCGGTTAAAGAAGGATGTAATCAACCGAACCTTAATGTTTTGCGGCAATGTTTTGAAATTCATCTTGTATTCCTCCCTTCGTACGCCTTATATTAAACTAGACGAATTGTTAAGAAAATAGACAATTTTAGAAATAATGTCCAGTTTTATGAGAGGGGGGATGTGTGTGGAACCGAAACTACTTACGCTTTGGCAGCATACCCGCACAGGGAAGGTCAAAATCAGTGAGCTGGCTGATTTGCTTTCCTTAAGTACGAAACAAACCACACGCTATTTACACAAATGGCATGAGGAAGGATGGCTGCACTATAAAGGAGGAACAGGTCGCGGGAGGTACTCTGAGATTACATGGCTTAAGGATGTGGAAGCGGTTTATGAGAAACGGGTACATGAGGTGATGAAGGACGGTAAGATAGAGGAATGTGCCCGTCACCTTTTATTGGATTGGTCGAGAGATTGTAAGCTTCGGCTTGTGAGTGACTTTCAAAGCCGGCTCGGCTATGAGAAGGATGGAGAAGACCGTTTGATTATCCCGAGAAAGAGACCCTTCATAACGACCCATCCGCTAAAAGCGCGGGATGTCCATAGTGCCAATCTGGTTGCTAATGTCTATGATCGGCTTGTATCAGTTGATGAACACAGCAGCGTACATCCTGCTCTGGCGCATAGCTGGGAGCTGAATGATGCCAGGCTGCGTCTCTATCTGCGGAAAGGTGTAAAGTTCCATGACGGTTCCCCCATGTCAGCGGAGGATGTATGTGACTGTCTTAGGAAGATGAGTCAGCATCCATTTTATGAAAGGATGTGGGCGCCTGTCTCAGCAATCAAGGCAAGAAGTCCCTATGTGATAGACCTTGAATTTCGCTATCCATGCCACTACGCTCTTCATCTCCTTGGAATCATGGCCGCGAGCATTTATAAAGAAGCTGGAGGGAGTCTATACGGAACAGGCAGCTTCTCTATTGTCAGAAATGATGACACAAAGACGTTGCTGCATGCGTTTCAGGAATATTATAAGGAACGTGCCTTTTTAGATGAAATTGAATATGTACAGGTGCCGAGGGATTTTGAGAATCTCTACCGGTCGTCCGCGCAATCGGAGAATTATGAGACGTATAAAGTAGACAGCGATTTTGGATTTGGGCTGATTATCATGAATAGTTATCGGGATTCGGACATTGCCCGGGATGATGTGAGACACTTTCTTCATTTTCAAGTGACAAAGCTCAGGCAGCAGCTTCGAGAGATTGATGCAAGATTGATTCCGAATGAACAAGGGTTTCTTGCAGGAATCAGTCAGCCATATGAGCTGGGAGAAATAAACTGTCCAGTCCTTCGTAAACCGCTGGTGATTCAAATGAGTGAATATAGCAGGCAGACTGCCGAACGCTTTAGAGAAATTCTTGTGAGAGCTGGATGTCCTGTTGAATTGGTACAGGTACCGTTTGCAGACACACTCGATAATGGCATCAATGACTATGGCTGCGATATCTTCTTCCATGGAGAGGTGTTTGAGATGGACCAGAAGTTCTCCTTCTTTCAGTTCCTGTTTGGCGGCACCTCTCCTCTTCAATCCGTTCTTGATGACTGTGTTGATATGGAAGCGTGGCTAAAACGGTATGCAATGACAGCTGTATCGGAGTGGATGCCCCTGCATATCGAGATGGAACGCTTTTTGATAGAAACATCACGAGCTGTTCCTCTTTATTATTCTAAGAGAAGCTTTCTGTTTACGGATGACCTCATGGATGTAGAGACCAGATATTTCGGGCATGCTGATTTCTCCAAGCTGTGGATGAAGCCAAGCTTCTAAAAGATCGATTTCTTTTTTCCTCGATAAGGTTTGCAATAGGCGGGGGGTAGTTGTATCATTAAAGGCGCAAACGGATAGTAAATGAATAGGGTGAAATTATGAAAATGACATTAATCGCGACGGCCGCTATGGGGCTTGAAGCGTTAGTTGCGCAGGAAGTGCGCGACTTAGGATATGAATGCACAGTAGAAAATGGACGGGTCCTCTTTGAAGGGGATGAAACCGCCATTGCGAGAGCGAATATGTGGCTCCGGACAGCTGACAGGGTGAAGATCCTTGTTGGCGAGTTCAAGGCGTACACATTCGATGAGCTATTTGAGAAAACAAAGAAGCTCCCATGGGAGAATTATTTAGATGAAACAGCTGAATTCCCTGTCCTTGGGAAATCGGTTAAGTCCAAATTATTCAGCGTATCAGATTGCCAGGCTATCGTAAAGAAAGCGATTGTTGAACGCATGAAAAAAGCGTATAAAAAGGACGGCTGGCTTGATGAAAATGGGCCATTGTACCGAATTGAGGTTGGACTATTGAAAGACCGTGCTACGCTTACGATTGATACGACTGGACCGCAGGCACTTCATAAGAGGGGCTACCGGACCGGACAAGGGGAGGCGCCTCTGAAAGAGACCTTGGCTGCAGCACTAGTAAAACTCACGAACTGGACACCAGATCGCCCGCTTGTTGATCCATTCTGCGGCTCAGGTACCATCGCGATTGAAGCGGCCATGATTGGCCAGAATATCGCACCTGGATTTAACCGTGAATTCGTGTCTGAAACATGGCCGATGATCGATTCAAGCATATGGGATAAGGTCCGTGATGAAGCGGATGAACTAGCGAACTATGACCAGCCGCTTGATATCTCCGGCTATGACATTGACCACCGTATGGTTCAAATTGCGAAGGACAACGCCCTCGAGGCCGGCTTTGCTGACCTTATTGAGTTCAAGCAAATGCAGGTAAAGGACTTCACGACAACAAAGGAATATGGCGTCATTATTGGTAACCCGCCGTACGGTGAGCGATTAAGCGACCGTCCGTCTGTTGAACGCATGTATAAGGAAATGGGCGAGGTCCTCAGACCGTATGACACATGGTCTGTTTATATGATGACCTCTGATGAGAACTTCGAGCAATTCTACGGAAAGCCGGCAACGAAGAAGCGCAAGCTCTTTAACGGCTTCATCCGTACGGATTATTATCAATACTGGGGCAAGAGACCGCCTCGCAAGACAGTAACTGAAACTGAATAATGTTAATGAAACGCTGAGCCTTTGCTCAGCGTTTTTTTGTTTGTAGAAAGGGGATATCGCTCTTTAAATGATTTTCACCCATACACATACACAAGGAACAATCGCCCAAAGGCTTGTTATTTCGCCTAAACTCGAGGGATATCGCCCATACGCAGATTTGTTTGTCCGCCCATAACCCGGGAATATAGCCCATACCGGAAATCTTTCGCCCATAAATAGCAGGAAATCGCCTATAAAACAAGAAATCCTAAAGAATGCAGTAAAAATGAGGGCTTGATATATGCCGTTAGAACAAAAATGAACTGGCTGGAGGAAGAATTAACGAGAATACGAAATTTTTTCGAACTTATGGTAGAAAAACGAGTCAATAATAAAACAATCAATCTAAATTAGCTAGACGCCCATTATATAGACAAAAGGAGGATCCGTTTCTTGGAAAAGAGCCTTGCTTTTCTGTTCATCCTGCCCCTTATGCTGGCAGCCTGTATACCAAAAAACAATTCTCCATCCCTTTCAACTGAAAGGTTAACGGTCTCTATTCAGGAAAAGAGCAGTACTTTAGAAAGCTACTTGGTGGAGATTTTGACCAACGGAATTCAAAATGGACATGTAGCTTCATTGCCGCAAGCTATGTCCATCATCGTAAAAAAGGGCC
Organism: Gracilibacillus sp. Marseille-QA3620; assembly: GCF_054950035.1. Classification (NCBI taxonomy): domain Bacteria; kingdom Bacillati; phylum Bacillota; class Bacilli; order Caryophanales; family Bacillaceae; genus Gracilibacillus; species Gracilibacillus sp. Marseille-QA3620. Next base: position 2,530,001 of record NZ_CM143102.1, on the reverse strand, counting down.
AATTTGAAATGGATGTGACAATTGGAGCTGCTTATACACTGAAGATTTACCGCACAGATTATGATTCCATAGAAGGAATGTATAAGGGACTAAAAGAAGAGCCGGCAGGTGCAGGGGAGCCAGAAGACCCTTTAATCACCTATTCATTTACCGCAGAGGAGGAGATGAAATCATTGAAACTAAATATTCCTCCAAAGGATTAGAGGGAAATTCGTCTGCAATAGCGAATGATGTAAGGACATTATTTTGCAGGGAGTGCTGTCGCCATGTTGTGATAGAATTATCTGTATAGTTTTGTGAGGAGGAGAGAGCATTGAGTACACAAATAGAAAAAGAGTTTCTGGAATACATACAAACAATGGATGCCTATCGTGAGGCTTCTGCATTAATTGGCTGGGACCTGCGGACTGGTGCACCGAAAAAAACCATTGATAAAAGGAGCCAGGTAATTTCCATCCTATCGAAGGTTCATTTTGAAATGGCGACTGGAGAAAAGATGGAGAAATACTTAAAGGAGCTTGCCGATTATGACGGTGAGGAGGAAATGATTAAGGATATTGTGAAGGAATGCCGTCTTGAGTTTGGTCGCATGAGCAAAATCCCAGCTGATGAGTACAAGGAATACGTTCAGCTGCAGTCAAAGGCGGAAAGTATCTGGGAGGAAGCAAAGGACAAGGCAGATTATCAACTTTTCCGTCCATATTTAGAGCAATTGATCGAAACAAACAAGACTTTCATTCGCTATTGGGGCAAAGAGGAGCGGCCATATGATGCCCTGCTTGATATGTATGAGCCGGGCATGACGGTCGAGGTGCTTGATGAGGTATTTGGTGCCCTAAAGGCTGAAATTGTCCCGTTAGTGAAGAGAATAGCTGAATCGAAGAAAAAGCTCAACACAGACTTTATTTATAAGCATTTCGATAAGGACAATCAACGTGAATTCTGTATGAAAGCCATTAAAGAATTAGGCTATGACCTTGAGGCTGGCAGGCTGGACACAACTGTGCATCCATTTGCGACTGCTCTGAATGCGAATGATGTCCGGATTACAACGAAGTATGATGAATCCGATTTCCGGGTAGCGGTGTTCGGAACGATTCATGAATGCGGGCATGCTGTGTATGAACAGAATATTGATAAAGCGTTAGAGGGTACACCTCTATGCACAGGGACATCGATGGGTATCCATGAATCCCAGTCCCTCTTCTTCGAAAACTTTATCGGCCGCAACAAACATTTCTGGTTAAGTCATTACAATCAATTGACACAAGCCTCACCAGAGCAATTTGACAAGATTGATTTAGACACATTCTATGAAGCGATTAATGAATCAAAACCGTCGTTAATTCGTGTGGAAGCCGACGAACTTACCTATGCCTTGCATATTATGATTCGCTATGAGCTTGAGAAAATGATCTTTAATGGCGAAGTATCTGTCGAAGAGCTTCCTAAGCTTTGGAATGATAAATACGAGGAATACTTAGGTATCAGACCTGAGCATGACGGGGAAGGGATTCTCCAGGATGTGCATTGGGCAGGGGGGATGTTCGGTTACTTCCCATCCTATGCGCTTGGATATATGTATGCTGCACAGCTGAAGGCGGCTATGCTGAAGGAAATTCCGGAGTTTGACGAACTTCTTGAACAAGGAAATCTCGAACCAATCAAGGGCTGGCTGACAAAACATGTGCACCAATTCGGGAAAAGAAAAACGCCAAAGGAAATCATTCAGCTGGCGACAGGCGAAGATTTAAACCCTCAATATTTGGTGGAGTATCTTAAGCAAAAATACGAAACGATTTATGAACTGTAAACAAACGTTCAATGGGAGGACTGTTGAGTTTGTTTGAAGTAAGATATTTTCTGGTTTTCGTCATGCTGTTCATGATCATGACAGGCTATTATTTACTTAACGCAGCTTATGCTGGATATATGCCAGAGCGTGCACAGATTCGTTCAATCATCCTGAACGCGGCAGCATTGATAGTTGTTTTGCTTACTATATTAGTCATTACCGTATTTATGTGAAAAGGATTTGCATGATTTTTCCTGTGAATTATCTGGCGAAAAATACTTCCCATTCCGGTAAAAGATTGCTATAATTCAATTCATATTCAAAAAACGACATTGCACTCATATAATCGCAGGGATATGGCCTGCAAGTATCTACCGGATTACCAGTGCGCATAGGGCGCCAAAATAATCTGACTATGAGTGGGAACAGCTGGCATTGATTTGATTTGCCTATAGATTGACAGTCCCATATGTTTATAGGACCTGTGAATTGTTGTGTTACCCACTTTTAGGTACGCAGCAGTTCATGGGTCCTTTTTGTATATGATGATATGCGATTGCCTAAAGGGAAATTGGAGGAAGACGACTTTGGAAAAACTAAAAGAAAAAATCATGACAGAAGGCCAAGTGCTATCAGATGACGTCCTTAAGGTGGATACGTTTTTAAACCATCAATTGGATCCGCAATTAATGAGCGAGATTGGGAAAGAGTTCGCTAAACGATTTAAGGGAATGGGAATTACAAAAATCGTGACGATTGAATCCTCCGGTATTGCTCCTTCCGTAATGGCAGGACTTGAATTACAGATTCCAGTTCTGTTCGCGCGTAAGAAGAAGTCACTAACCTTGCAGGATGATTTGTATACAGCATCCGTCTATTCCTTCACTAAGCAAGAAGAGAATCAAATTTGCATCGGGCGTAAATTCCTGAATAAAGAAGATACCGTACTTATTATTGATGACTTTTTGGCAAAAGGTCAGGCGGCTCTCGGTCTTGTTGACCTTGTTAAGCAGGCTGGTGCGAAGATTGCCGGGATTGGCATCGTCATTGAGAAGGAATTCCAGGACGGAGGAGCAAATCTTCGTAAGAAAGGCTATCGCGTTGAATCGCTCGCTAGAATTGAATCGCTTGAAGGTGGAATGGTAACCTTCAAGAAAGAGGAGGAACTCATCCATGAAGGCTAATAAATGGCAAACAGCGTCACTTGGCTTGCAGCACGTGCTCGCGATGTACGCAGGTGCGGTTATTGTTCCTTTGATTGTCGGTGGCGGCATCGGACTGACACCTGAACAGCTCACTCACCTTGTGTCTATTGATATCTTAATGTGCGGAATTGCCACATTGCTGCAAGTATGGAAGAATCGATTCTTTGGAATTGGCCTCCCGGTTGTTCTAGGTTGTACATTTACAGCAGTAGGGCCTATGATTGCGATTGGCGGGGATTATGGTATTCCAGCCATTTACGGAGCAATTTTGGCATCTGGATTATTTGTTATCTTAATTAGTAAGTATTTCAGTAAACTATTAGCTTTCTTCCCGCCGGTGGTAACCGGATCTGTTGTCACAATCATTGGTATGACCTTGATTCCTACTGCCATGAATAATATGGCTGGGGGACAAGGGGCAAGTGATTTTGGTTCAATTTCTAACATATTGCTCGCTTTTGGTACATTGCTGTTCATTGTTATTTTATATAAATTTTCTACTGGTTTTATAAGAGCAATCTCTATTTTGCTTGGTTTGATTGCAGGCTCCGTTGCCGCGGCATTCATGGGCAAGGTGGATATTCAAGCAATTCTCGATGCGGACGTATTATTAACGCCACAGCCATTCTATTTCGGGATGCCGTCCTTTGAATTAATCCCCGTCTTAACGATGATTCTGGTCGCAATGGTCAGCCTTGTTGAATCAACAGGGGTATATCTGGCTCTTTCAGATATTTGTGAAGAGAAATTAGAGGAGAAGGATTTCGCAAAAGGCTACAGAGCAGAAGGGCTGGCAATTGTTCTAGGAGGTATCTTCAACTCGCTGCCTTATACGACCTACTCCCAAAACGTTGGTTTAATTCAAATGTCCGGCGTTCGCTCTAAAAATGTCATTTACACAGCCGGTGCGTTCTTGGTCATCCTTGGCTTCAGCCCGAAAATTGCTGCATTGACAACGGTCATTCCAAGTGCCGTTCTTGGCGGTGCGATGGTGGCGATGTTCGGTATGGTATTATCAGCGGGCATCAAAATGCTAAGTAAGGTTGATCTTCATTCCCAGGAGAATCTCTTGATTATCGCTTGTGCATGCGGCCTTGGCCTTGGTGTTTCAGTCGTACCTGAAATGTTCCAAAACCTGCCTTCAGGCTTACGCATTCTTACAGAGAACGGGATTGTCGCAGGCGGCCTGACAGCAATCGCTCTTAACCTCATCTTTAATGTATTTGGCAAGAAAGCGAAGGAAGGCCAAATGATTCAACGGAAAGAAGAAATGGCTTCGTAAAACGTAAAAAAGATGGTTCCTCATAGGAACCATCTCAGACTGTAGACAAAATCCATTAAGGGTTTGGTCTACAGTTTTTTTATACTCTTGCATCCCATATGGACGTGAAAGCTATTTTCGGCAGAATGGACTCGCTTTCCGTGGGGGAAGCGCTGAGCCAGCTCGCCTTCGGCAAGAGCTGTCATCAGCCTGCCTCCTTCTCCCACAGGAGTCTCGCCCATTCTGCCAAAAATAGATGTCTGCGCTTCATAATAATTAGCACATACAAAACAGATTTTTCCTCATTTTGGTATAATGAGTTAACGATTCTTATCGAAGGTGATGACATGTTAACCAAATATACCCCTAAAAACCGCGAACAATTAGAAATGATTACATTAGATCAACTCGTACCTGAGAACCATTTGGTTCGGAAAGTCGAAGCCACCATTGATTTCTCCTTCATTTACTCATTAGTCGAGGATGCTTATTCGGCTGAACGAGGTCGCCCCAGTATTGATCCTGTTGTTCTCATTAAAATGACCTTTATCCAGTACATGTTCGGTATTCGTTCCATGCGTAAAACAATTGAAGAGATTGAAACCAACCTGGCGTATCGCTGGTTTCTGGGATTTGGTTTTCATGATAAGGTTCCTCACTTTTCTACCTTCGGTAAAAACTACGAGCGTCGTTTTAAGGACACCGATTTATTTGAACAGATTTTCTGTGAAATTCTGCATCAGGCAGCGAACAAAAAGCTCATCAAACCAGAACATGTATTTATTGATTCTACCCATGTGAAGGCAAGCGCTAACAAACGTAAGTTTGAGAAAAAGGTTGTTCGCAAAGAAACGAAAGCCTATCAGGAACGATTGAATCTAGAAATCAATCGTGACCGCGAAGAACATGGAAAGAAGCCGTTTCCTCCAGATAAATTCGAAAAAGAAGAGAGGAAAGAAATCAAAGAGAGTACGACCGATCCGGATAGTGGGTACTATGTCAAAGATGAGCGAACCAAGCAGTTTGCCTATTCGTTTCACGCAGCCTCCGACCGCAATGGATTTGTCCTGGGGACCATCGTGACACCAGGGAATATTCATGACAGTACCATGTTTGAACCGTTGATGGAAAAGGTTATGGAGAACACCGGAAGACCAAGCGCTGTAGCCGCTGATGCTGGATATAAGACCCCGGCCATTGCCCAATACCTGCTGGAAAAGGAAATTCGCCCTGCTTTCCCTTATACAAGGCCTAAAACGAAAGATGGCTTCTTGAAAAAGACCGAGTTTATCTACGATGAATATTACGACTGCTATCTTTGTCCGAGAGGACAAGAGTTACCTTATCGTACGACAACAAAAGAAGGTTACCGTCAGTATGTATCCAATCCCCTGCACTGTAAGGACTGTCCATTTCTATCCCGTTGCACTCAAAGCAAAAATCATCAGAAGGTGATTCAACGCCATGTATGGGAGGAACACATGGAGGAAGCTGACCACCTTCGTCATACAGAAGAGAATAAAATCATCTATGCAAGGCGCAAAGAGACAATCGAACGAGTCTTTGCCGATGCAAAGGAAAAGCATGGAATGCGGTGGACAACCCTTAGGGGAATTGAAAAATTGTCCATGCAGGCGATGCTTACTTTTGCTGCCATGAACCTGAAGAAGATGGCCAATTGGCTGTGGAAAACGCCAAAAATGGCCTAAAAAAAAGAGCAGGAGAGGTCTGTCTTGGGGGGAAATAGCAAAAAATCAAAAAATGGACTGAGAATAAAAGAATTCTCAGTCCATTTTGTCGACAGTCTGAGATGGTTCCTCATAGGAACCATCTTTTTGTGCTTATATCGACTTCTTCATCCCGCACTTGCGGCATTCCCGAAGAAATACCATATCCTTCACGGAGCTTTTAAAATGCGTATTTCCGCAATTATCGCATCGACCGGCTATTTTATCCGGAAGCTCCTTATATGTATAGATTTTATCGAGATCATATTGCTGCTGTTGTTCTTGTTCTTCCACTGTCAATCACCCTCATGCTTGTTTGGTCTCCATCTATTATATCAAAAAAACCTTACACTTATGAAAAATGTAATCGGTATAAAATTTAGTAAACATGTTTACTATAAAGGGTGTATCCTGATTGTTTTAATGCTATAATAGGGGAAAACAGTTTGAAATACAGTGAAAATTGTCTACTATTTACGTATACATACAAAAAAAGCCATAAGGGAGTGGGGGAATTGGCAACAATTCGCGAAATTGCAAAGAGAGTGGGGGTATCTCCTGCGACCGTATCAGGGGTATTGAGCAATAATCCAAAGTTATCAGTTTCGGATGAAACGAGGAATAGAATCATTCATACGGCTAAAAACATGAATTATAAGAAAAAGGTGTCAAAGCCGCTCATGACGAAGATTGCCTTTTTATATTGGATAACTGAAATTACCGAGCTTGAGGATGTGTATTTCAAGACGATGCGTCTTGCTGTGGAAAATCAGGTGGAGAAGCGGCAGATTGAACTTGTCCGAGTGACGCCAGAGGAAGGGATAGAGGCCGTGCCAGCTGATATAGAAGGGGCTATTGCGATCGGGGCATTCACGAGAAGCGAGCTTGATCATCTGCAGAAGCTCACGCCGAACGTAGTTTTCATTGATACGTCGCCTAATGATGATGTCTTTGATTCCGTCCTGCCTGATGTGGAGAAATTCACGCGCAAAATCATCCAATTCTTTGTTAAGGAAGGGCATACCAAGATAGGGATGCTCGGGATGTACGATGTGGATAAAGACAGCGGCATCTTCAAAAAGGACCCAAGGGAAAAAGCCTTCCGTCAAGAGATGGAGGAGCACGGAATGTTAAACGAGGCCTATATATTCATTCGTAAGAACGCCGCGCTTAAGGAAGGGTATAATGGGATGCTCGAAGCGATTGAACAGCTTGGCGATGATTTGCCTACCGCCTTTTTCATTGCTACGGATGCACTTGCAATCGGCGCGCTCCAGGCATTGAATGAGCGGGACGTGAAAGTGCCAAACCGGGTGAGTGTTTTCAGCATAAATAATATACAGATTGCCAGTTATGTTTCGCCACCGCTTACAACCTATCATATTTGCGGGGAAGAGCTGGTGAACATCGCGTTTGAGATGTTAAATGAAAAGATGGCGAGTGGGAGGGAAATGCCGCTTAAGGTATTAATGTCCTCTCATCCTGTCTTCCGAAAAAGTACATTGCTGCAAGATGGAATTTAATCATATGCCTGCAAGTTATTATGCTTGCAGGCTATTTTTTATTTTGTGTGTATTCTGAAAATAATTAAATTTTTAACTATATTTGTTTACTAAACAAATGCTCTGTGTTATTTTTGTTTTAGAAAGCGTTTTCGCTTCCATTTTTGATAGGGGGTTACAAACATGTTTACTAAAAAGATCATGGGTATTTCAGCGACCATTCTGGGCCTATCCGTTGCACTTGCTGCCTGCGGTCCTGACTCAGACTCAAGCTCGGGCTCGGGTACATCTGAAGAAAAGAAAGAGCTCCTCGTTTGGGAAGATGTTAGCAAAACACAGGGGATTGAAGATGCGGTAAAGAAATTCGAAGAAGAGTACGATGTCAAAGTAACCGTTAAAGAGATGGCTTATGCTGACCAAATAGAAGCATTGCGCTTGGATGGGGCCGCTGGCACAGGTGCGGATGTTATCACAATCCCGGGAGATCAAATTGGAACAGCTGTTACAGAAGGATTATTGAAGGAATTAGATTTATCTAAGGAAGAGCAAGAGCTTTACACAGAATCAGCGATGAGCTCTCAACTTGTAGATGGAAAAGTATACGGATTGCCGAAAGCAGTTGAAACAACGGTTCTTTACTATAATAAAGACCTTATCTCAGAGGATGAACTCCCAACAGCCATTGATGAATGGTACGACTATTCAAAATTAGTGACAAAAGGCGGCAACTACGGTTTGCTCGCTCTATGGGATCAAATCTATTATGCACAAAGCTTGATTGTTCCTTATGGCGGCTACATATTTGCTCAAGATGAAAACGGAAACTATGAAACTACTAATCTTGGTCTTAATAATGAAGGCGCTGTCAAAGCCGTGACAGAGATTCGAAAATTCTATGCTGACGGCTTATTTCCATCCGGTATTATTGGTGAACAAGGAATCAATGTCCTTGACTCCCTATTCACAGAAGGAAAAGCAGCAGCGGTTATTTCAGGTCCATGGAACTTAGAACCATACAAATCAGCCGGCATTAATTACGGTGTTGTTGAATTGCCGACATTGGCTAATGGAGAGCATATGAGTGCATTCCTTGGAGTAAAGAGCTACAATGTTTCCTCTTATTCTGACAGCCCTGAGCTGGCCGAAAAATTCGTGAAGTTTATCTCTAATGAAGAAAATTCTAAAACCCGTTATGAAAAAACGCAAGAAATCCCAGCTGTAGCTTCCTTGGCTGATGATCCGGCTATCGTGGAAAATGAAGCGGCGAAAGCCGTAGCTGAGCAATCAAAATATTCCGAAGTAACCCCGAACATCGCGGAAATGGCTGAAGTTTGGACACCAATTGATGCGGCTCTTCAAACCGTAGCAACTGGAAAAGCTGAACCGAAAAAAGCTTTAGATAACGCAGTTGAAACAATCGAAGGGCAAATTGAAGCGAACCATTCAGCAAACCAATAAGACCTGTTGGTATGAAGGGAATGCAATTGAAAGGTGATTGTATTTCCTTTCATACCGATTAAGGAGTGTTTAGCATGAAAAATGACCAAAATAGCGGTGAGGCTGCAGCTGTCTCGACTATTCATCGAAAAAGAGCGGCAATCCTCTCCATTATTCCGGGTGCAGGCCAAATTTATAATAAGCAAATAGTAAAAGGAATCTTCTTCTTCGTTATCACTATTTCCTTCCTTCTTGCGTTTAAAGACCTCTTCAATATGGGATTTTGGGGCTTGTTGACCCTAGGAACAGAGGTTCCAAGAGATAATTCCGTGTTCCTTTTAGCGGAAGGAATCATTGCCGTGATTGTCGCACTGTTTGGGATCTCCATTTATTACTGGAATATCCGAGATGCCTACATAAACGGCAAAAAACGAGATGAAAACCTGCCACTTGATTCGTTAAGAGGGCATTACCGTAACTTAGTTGAGCAGGGTTATCCGTATCTTGTCAGCGGGCCGTCCCTCTTCATCTTGATTTTTGCCGTGATATTCCCGATACTATTTAGTTTTGCACTTGCCTTCACGAACTATAATCTCTACCATTCTCCACCGGCAAATTTGTTTGATTGGGTAGGTCTCGATACGTTCAAGCAAATCTTTACCGTGGATATTTGGCGCTCAACCTTCTTTGATGTTATGGGCTGGACAATCGTCTGGACAATTGTGGCATCTACCCTGCAAGTATTCATCGGGATATTGCTTGCGGTTGTCGTTAACCAGAAGAAATTGAAATTTAAAGGATTTTTCCGGACGGTTTTCATTCTTCCATGGGCTGTGCCAGGGTTCGTTACCATCTTAATCTTTGCTGGGTTGTTCAATGACAGCTTTGGTGCGATCAATAATACGATTCTTTCATTCTTCGGCATATCGCCGATTCCATGGATGACCGATGCCATGTGGTCTAAGGTTGCCTTGCTCCTTATGCAGGGATGGCTTGGTTTCCCATATATCTTTATTGTCACGACAGGTGTCCTGCAATCGATACCGGAAGATTTATATGAAGCGGCTACCGTTGACGGGGCAACAACGATGCAGAAGTTTAGGAAGATTACTCTGCCATTATTGCTGTTTTCTATTTCGCCGATCATCATTACACAATATACATTTAACTTCAATAACTTTAATATCATCTACCTATTCAACGGCGGTGGACCGGCCTTGCCAGGTTCCACAGCCGGCGGTACGGATATTCTAGTTTCATGGATTTATAAATTGACGATGCAATCAAGCCAATATGCCTTAGCGGCGGCGTTGACCATACTTCTATCCATCTTTGTCATTCTGATTGCCCTTTGGCAGTTTAGACGAAGCAGTTCGTTTAAAGAGGAGGCCTAAAAGATGAAGCGTAAAATGAACAAAACATTAATCCTGGCCTATATTTTGTGTATATTTGTCACAATCATCATTGTTTATCCGCTGCTATGGACAATTGGGGCAAGCTTTAACCCGGGGAATAGCTTGATTAGTACGACGATAATCCCGAAAAACCCGACCTTGGACCATTATCGAGCGCTGTTTGACCCGTCAAGCGGAATCATGTACACGCAATGGTTCATGAATTCCATGAAAATCAGCATTATCACAATGATCATCTCGGTCTTAAGTGTCAGCTATACAGCGTATGCCTTCTCAAGATTCCGCTTTAAGGGCAGAAAGAACGGTCTGACTTTATTCTTGCTGCTACAAATGATTCCGCAGTTCTCGGCACTGATTGCCATCTTCGTTCTGGCTCAATTGCTTGGGCTAATCAACAGTCATTGGTTCCTGATCTTCATTTATGTAGGAGGGCTAATCCCGATGAATACATACTTGATGAAAGGCTATATGGATAGTATTCCTTATGACCTGGATGAGAGTGCGCGCATTGACGGGGCAAGTCATACACGTGTTTTCTGGCAGATTATCATGCCGCTTTCCCGGCCAATGATTTCTGTGGTGGCGATTAATGGATTTACGGGGCCTCTCGGAGACTTTATCTTATCAAGTACGATTCTCCGTTCGCCTGAATACTACACCCTGCCAATTGGTCTGTATAAATTGGTAAGCGACAAAATGGGAGCAAGCTACACGACATTTGCGGCAGGGGCCATTCTAATTTCCATTCCAGTTGCAATCGTCTTTATCTTGCTGCAAAAGCAATTCGTATCTGGTTTAACTGCTGGTGGTACGAAAGGTTAATAATGAGGAAAGAGAGAGGAATCTGATGGAACTTACGAATAAAACATATATCACCCAAGCAAGGGAAATGCTTCACGGGGGAGACTATAATCCGGATCAGTGGCTTGATTATCCCGAAATTATTCATGAAGATTTCCGACTCATGAAGATGGCAAAAGCAAATACATTCTCATTGGGAATTTTCGCCTGGAGCGCATTAGAGCCGGAGGAGGGTGTTTACCGGTTTGAATGGCTTGATGACATTTTCGACCGCATTGAAGCGATGGGCGGGAATATCATCCTTGCTACTCCAAGCGGTGCAAGACCTGCTTGGATGTCCCAAAAATATCCGGAAGTACTGCGTGTATCTGGGGAGCGGGTGAAACAGCTGCATGGAGGTCGTCATAATCATTGCTTCACTTCGCCTGTGTACAGGGATAAGACCGCTCAAATCAATAAACGTCTTGCGGAGCGCTACCAAGATCGTAAAGGATTATTGATGTGGCATATTTCCAATGAATATGGTGGAGAATGCCATTGTGATAAATGCCTGACAGCATTCAGGGGCTGGCTGAAAGAGAAGTACAACGGTGATTTGAAGGCATTGAATGATGCCTGGTGGGGTCCGTTCTGGAGCCATACCTTCACTGACTGGGAACAAATTGAATCTCCGTCTAAGAATGGGGAGAATACTGTCCATGGTTTGAACCTTGATTGGCGCCGTTTCGTAACGGACCAGACAATCAATTTCTATCAAAATGAAATCAGGCCGTTAAGAGAAATAACGCCGGCTGTACCGATTACAACCAATTACATGGCGGATACGTTTGATTTAATTCCATTCCAAAGCTTAAATTACGGGGAGTTCTCCAAACATCTTGATGTCATCAGCTTTGATTGTTATCCGGCCTGGCATAATGATTGGGAATCGACAGATGAACTGGCGATGAAAGTCGGCTTTATCAATGATTTATACCGTAGCATTAAGCAGCAGCCGTTCTTGATAATGGAATGCACGCCAAGCTTAGTCAATTGGCATGAGGTCAACAAGGCGAAGCGACCGGGTATGCATAGGCTATCATCTATGCAATTCATCTCTCATGGAGCGGATTCCGTCCTCTATTTCCAGTGGCGTAAATCAAGAGGCTCCTCGGAAAAGCTTCATGGAGCGGTCATTGACCATGATGGAAGCGAGAATAATCGTGTCTTCAAGGAGGTCGCAAGTGTCGGTGAAATGCTTCAACACATGCAGCCGATTGTTGGCACGAACCGCCCGGCAGAGGCAGCTATTATCTATGATTGGGAGAATAACTGGGCCCTTAATGATGCGCAAGGGTTCAATAATAAGGATAAGAAATATCCGCAAACGCTCCAGCAGCATTATCGAGCCTTTTGGGACCGTAATATCCCAGTTGACGTATGCACGCCGGATATGGATTTATCCTCTTATAAACTGGTGATTGCGCCAATGATGTATCTTATTCAGCCTGGTTTCGCGGAGAAAATCACGGAGTACGTGAAAGACGGGGGTCATTTCGTCACAACCTATATGACCGGTATGGTCAACGAGAATGATCTGACGTTCCTAGGAGGATTCCCAGGTCCGTTGAAGGATGTACTTGGGTTAACGATCACAGAAACGGATACGCTCTATCCATCTGAAATCCATCATGTGAGCTTTAACGGACGACAATATAAGGCGCATGATTATTGTGCCCAAATCACGTTAGAGACGGCAGTCGAAGAAGCATCCTATATGGATGACTTCTATGCAGGAGCTCCTGCCTTAGCGGTCAATTCGTTTGGAGCAGGTAAATCATATTTCATCGCTTCTCGTAATGAACGAGCCTTCCACACTGATTTCTATGGAAAATTAGCCGTTGAGCTAGGCCTATCTCCAGTGCTTGAGGCGAATCATGAAACAGGTGTCTCCATCCAAGCTCGTGTCTCTGAATCTGAAACCTTCTACTTTGTCATGAACTTCACAGAGGAAGAACAGAAGATTACCTTTAAAGACAAGGAAGCTGTCTTTACAGACTTAGAAACAGGAGAAGCGATAAGAGGAGAAATCGTGCTGCCGCAATACGGCTGTGCGGTATTAAGGAAATGATAGAATAATAGTTGAATCATATAGCTCCGCCTTTGTGCGGAGTTTTTTGATGTATTGATGTGTGAATGCTCCTACCATCCCTCATAAGAAGTTATCATCTTTTATGATGGTGAAAAAGCCGTCCCAAACTAATGAATAGCAGTTTTCGAATATTAATAGTCTTGCTGCTACTTCCTCATTCTTATTAACTGATCATATAATACAACGGCCTTTTCGTTATTTTGAAGACGAATAACTCTGTTATCAAACCGCTTATTAGCTCCTGAAAAATGGCTGATTGATTGCTCCATTCCGGGTATTACTTCTTGTTTGGTAAGAATGATTGGTTTGTCATTTACTTCCTAAAAGAAAACAACATAATCTTCATTAGATATTCAATCCAATGAAGTAAGTGCCTGGGGACAATGCTTTGTTCTAATCAGTGATGTGTTCATCGCGAATTTTTGTGAATTCATGTAATTGCTTTGTTGGTTCAACCACTCATCATCCCCCATTCACATATTTTTGAAGGTTCAATTTTTCCTCCGTAAGCTTGCCCAAAAGTGTAATTTTTTTGAAAAAAAGTGTATTGCTTAGTTGTGCATAATCCCCGCCACAGAAGGGTTTGACGTGTTGAGAACAGGCCTGTACATGACAAATGTCATATAGGCGCTATGACAGCTATGTCTGCCAAATCTCTGTTCCTTTTTCTATAATGTATGAAAAGAACAATCAATAAAGAATAAGGGATGGGACGATATGAAAATGAAAGAAGAGCAGCTTCGACTGCGAAAATCGATGAATCCGTATGAAAAGTCGGAAACGAAGAAGAGCGTTAAACAAATAGTGAATACGTTCGTACCTTTTATCCTCTTATGGTATATAGCTTACCTAGGTTTATCTGTTTCGGTATGGCTAATGATTCCGCCTGCCGTGGTGGCTGCAGGTTTTTTGGTGAGAATCTTTATTATCTTCCACGATTGTTGCCATAATTCCTTCTTTAAAAGCAGAAAAGCGAATGTGATTCTTGGGAATATCAGCGGAATTATGACCTTATTCCCATTTAAACAATGGCAGCACAGCCATAATGTCCATCATGCCGGCAGCGGCAACCTGGATAAGCGCGGAGTCGGGGATATGTGGATGCTGACGGTGGAGGAATATTATCAAGCGTCCAAGTGGACTCGCATCCAATATCGCTTGTACCGGAATCCACTAGTCATGTTTGGAATTGGACCCATTTATGCCTTTTTAATCAGCAATCGCTTTAATCGCAAAAATGCCGGAAAGAAGGAACGAAGGAATACGTATTTCACGAATGCGGCCATTGCAGCTATTTGGGCGTTAATGTGTTATTTAGTAGGCTGGCAAGCCTTCTTGATGATCCAAGGAATCATTTTTTATCTCTCGGGTGTTGCAGGCATTTGGCTATTCTATGTCCAGCATACCTTTGAGGATTCCTATTTTGAAGAGAATGAGGATTGGGAATACGTGAAAGCGGCCGTTGAAGGAAGCTCCTATTACCAGCTTCCAAAGCTTCTTCAATGGATGACAGGGAATATTGGCTACCACCATGTGCATCATTTAAGCCCAAGGGTCCCAAATTACAAGCTCGCCGATGCTCATATGGATACGAAGCCATTGCAGCATGTACCGACCATTACGTTAATGACAAGCTTGAAATCGCTCCGATTCCGCTTATGGGATGAACAGAAGAAAAAGTTCGTCACCTTCCGTGAAGGAAAGGCTAAAATTTCTTTAAAAAGTGAAGTCATATAACTGCCATTTCCGCATGGAAATGGTACGATAAGGAAAAGGGAGACGCACTTTAAAAGAGGTTTTCACATGATCAAAAATTATATTGCCTTCTTGAAAACAAGCGGGCTTTCCCCATATGTATGGGCCATTCTTTGCATACTGCCGTTCTATTTCATTTTGCAATCGGATGCATCGAATCAATATAAAATGACGGGTATTGTCGTAACGCTGCTTTTTCTTTCCTTGTTCAGGGTTGCCTATAAAACAACTGGATGGATGAAGTATGTATGGGCGATCGTGCTGATGAGCGGTTTTACAGTTATGACCATTTTGTTTGGCTATATTTATTTTGCCTTCTTTCTTGCTTATCTGGCAGGGAATATTAAGAAGAAGGCTGATTTTATCGCCATTTATGTCCTTCTGCTGATCAGTACAGGCGTCTCGATTTATTTGGGCATCCTGCTGCATCAGGCTTTCTTCCTGAAGCAAATGCCGTTTATCATCATCACGTGGCTCAGTATTACTCTGCTCCCATTTACGATTCGAAATCGCAAAGTACTTGGGCGTTTGGAAGAAAAATTGGATGATGCCAATAAGAAAATCTCAGAATTATTGGTGGTAGAGGAGAGAGAACGGATTGCCCGTGATCTCCATGATACATTAGGGCAAAAGCTTAGTCTCATAGGGTTAAAGAGTGATCTGGCCAGAAGACTAGTTTACAAGAATCCGGAACAGGCAGCCGCAGAGCTTGTCGATGTTCAGCAGACGGCTAGGACGGCGCTGAACGAGGTACGAAAGATGGTTTCATCGATGAGGAGTATCCGTTTAAAGGATGAAATCGTGTTAGCGGAAACGATGCTGAATGCAGCTAATATCCACTTTAGCATTGATGAAAGGCAAAAATTAAAGGATATCCCGAGTTTGACGGAAAATATCCTCAGCATGTGCTTAAAGGAGTCTGTAACGAATATTGTTAAGCACAGCGGTGCAACGGAATGTCAGGTGATTTTTGAGCAAGATTGGAAGGAAACCGTTATGACAGTAAGGGATAATGGTGTCTTCAAAGGATATGAGTCCAGCCTTGACAGAGGTCATGGCCTCATGGGGATGAAAGAACGGCTGGAGTTTGTAAATGGCAGCTTTGAAATTGCTCTGAATGAAGGTACCTGCCTGATTATTAAAGTGCCGAATGAAACAAAGCAGGTTGTGAAGGAGGGGCGGGCATGATCAAGATTGTGATTGCGGAGGATCAGCAAATGATTCTTGGAGCATTTGGTTCCTTGCTGGCGCTTGAGGACGATATGGATGTGGTTGGGAAAGCATCAAATGGCGAGGAGGCACTTGCACTTGTCGCGAAGCATCAGCCAGATATTTGTTTAATGGATATTGAAATGCCGGGAATGACCGGACTTGAGGCGGCTGAAAAGCTAAAAGGGCATGGCTGCAAGGTCATTATTTTGACGACATTTGCGAGAACTGGCTATTTTCAGCGGGCACTTCAGGCTGGGGTGAGCGGCTATCTCCTTAAAGACAGCCCAAGCGAAGAACTGGCAGGCTCAATCCGTCTTGTTCATGGAGGACGAAGAATCTACGCACCTGAGCTGATAGATAGTGCCTATGCAGAAGCAAACCCGCTCACAGACCGCGAGCGGGAGGTGCTTGTTCTTGTTGCGGATGGAATGAATACGAAAGAAATTGCCGCAGAGCTGGACATTAAGACAGGCACGGTCCGCAACTATATATCAGCCATTTTCGATAAACTGGATGTGAAGAACCGGATAGAAGCCATTACACAGTCTAAGGAAAAGGGCTGGTTTAAATAGTCTTTAAGCAGCGGGCTATTTTTTTATGTAGTTATTTTTCCTTCTTTAATAACGCAATGATTTCTTTGTTTTGCTGTTTGATGCTCTTAAGGATTCGTTCCAGGTTATTTCCTGTAATGAATA
This sequence comes from Gracilibacillus sp. Marseille-QA3620, assembly GCF_054950035.1. Taxonomy (NCBI): domain Bacteria; kingdom Bacillati; phylum Bacillota; class Bacilli; order Caryophanales; family Bacillaceae; genus Gracilibacillus; species Gracilibacillus sp. Marseille-QA3620. Next base: position 2,513,065 of record NZ_CM143102.1, on the reverse strand, counting down.
CGATAAGAATGAGGGCTATTCCAATTAACAAATCCACAATTATGAACTCCTTTTTATGATATGACTTTCTACTATTATATTCGTTTTTCTATTAAATGGGAACTCTGCCAAAAGCAGAGTTTTTTTTCGTCTTACTTAAAAGCTCAAATGGGATTATTTGGTATAATGGTAGAAAAGGTTAAAAGGAAGGGGGCGTATTACGGAAGAATGTCTGAAGATGAGTTTTCCTGATTTTTATGTTCTTGCCATGAAGGATATAACGAAGGAGAGCCAAGGTAAGTCCGTATTTTCACCTGAGGGGTTATGGTCGGCGTCGTATTATTATAGCAGGATGTTCAAGAAATAAGGAGGTTACTCATATGAATAAGGTGACATGTATTTGTTTAGGTGTCAGAAGTATGGAGCAATCAGTCCGGTTTTATAGGGACAAGTTAGGTTTTCAGACAAATGAGAAAAGGAATCAACCGGAAGTCATATTCTTCAACACTCCGGGGACGAAATTTGAATTATTCCCGCTCGAAGAATTGGCAAAGGATATTCGGGAATCAGACCCTCCTTCAATTGGAACGGGTTTTAACGGTATTACTCTGGCCTATAATGTGGAGCAGAAAGAGGATGTTCAGAACATCATTGAACTGGCACGTAGCGCTGGTGCGACTATCGTGAAGGAACCGCAGGATGCCTCTTGGGGCGGCTACCATGCCTATTTTGCCGATTTGGACGGATATTACTGGGAGGTTGTTTGGGGACCGAACTTCCAGTTTGATCAGAATGGAATGCTCGTTTTTTAGCCTTGAAAGATGTTCTGTGGCTGATTCCTCTAGACCTTAAATCTGGGTCCGATTGGTCAGCAAGTGCATAAGATAGATGAAAAAGGCGGAACATTCCATGAAGAAATATTATTGTCCACATTGCAGGACATTGCATGATAGGCCTATCCAATGTGATATCTGCGGCTGTGAGGAATTGAAGGAGATTTCCATTACGATTCAGCATAATGAGAAGGAAAAAGATTGAATGATTGTGAGGAAGTTGTTTTGGAAGTTTCAATTTCCATTGAAAATGATTATCACCCATGCTAAGATATAAGTATAGTGAGAGACATTCTCAACTGTACTACATAACAGGGAAGGTGCATATCATGGTTTGGGTATTTGTCGGCACAACTGTTACAACTTTTAGCACGGTGATGGTTTATGTTTTGAATAATGTGGCCAGCCCAAAGTGAGTGTTTGTCTCAGAAATTCCAAATACAAACGCTCTCTTTGGTTAGCTGGATTAGACTTGGTATAAATGAATAAGTGAACGGTATAGGAATGCGTAAGGAGAGTCATCTTTCGGATTCCTTTTTTGTTTTTTTTGTGATTTCAGAATTGGGGATAAACAATGGTCAATTTGCCGGTCTTTCATGTAAAATAAGAAAATGAAGTCACGACAATTTAAGGGGATTGCTATGATCACACACAAGAGTCAGAATGATTACATGTATCTTTACGGCATATATCGATTTTTTGACCGAAGCGGGGATAGGGAGCGGTCAGAAAAGACGAAGGAAATCATGGAAAAAATGTATGATAATAAGTACAGTTTAGCTTTTTGCGGACATTTTTCGGCTGGGAAATCTACGGTTATCAATTATTTGCTTGGCCAGACTGTGCTGCCATCGAGTCCTATCCCAACGAGTGCGAATATCGTTCGTATTGAAAGCGGTAACGGGGAAGCTCGAATTACATTGGCTGACGGACGGATTGCTGTATTTCCTCCGCCAATCAATTTTTCAGTGATGAAAGATTATGCGAAGAATGGTGCGGAAATACAAAGTATTAATTTACGAATCGAAGGTTTTCCCTTTGGGGACCAGGTTGCCCTTCTCGATACACCGGGAATTGATTCGACTGATGATGCACATGAACGTTCGACTGCTTCAAGCTTTCATATGGCTGATTCTGTTTTTTATGTGACGGATTATAACCATATTCAGTCAGAGGTCAATTTTCAGTTTACGAAAGATTTAACGAAGATGGGGAAAAAGCTGTATATCATCATCAATCAGATCGATAAGCATGACGATCGAGAGCTTCCCTTCTCCACCATCAAGGAGAGTGTGAGGCGGGCATTCCATGAGTGGGATGTAAAGCCTGAAGAGATTTATTATACAACCATGAGAGAGGAAGACCATCCGTATAATCAGGCTCGGAAGGTGAAGGAGAAGATTGAAGAGCTTTCAAGGATCCCGTTACAAATGGATATTCCTTCCCTTGTAAGAAGACTTATTGATGAGCATCTTGCATGGAGGAATGCACAGGATGAGGATTTGTATATGGCCCTATCTGAAAAGCTTCGTTCCTATGATCCTGTCTTATTGGAAGCTGTTGAGCAGTCAGAGCGGCTGGATAAGAAAATCCAGACATACGGTGAGGAAGCGAAACGCCGCTTTGAGGAGAAGGCCAATGCCATTCTGAAGAATGCAAACCTGACTCCTTATGAAACGAGGGAGATTGTAAGGCAATACCTTGAAGCTAATGTTACCTCCTTTAAGATTGGCTTCTTTGGGAAACAGAAAACCTTGCAGGAGCGTGAGCGAAGAAGGCAGCTGCTAGAGGAGGATGTGAAGAAGCAGACAGATTCTACCGTCATCTGGCACCTGCAGGAACTGTTTCGTAATCTGCTTTCAGAGTATCCTGGTGATAAGCAAAAGGGATTGGATCTTATACAAGCGTTTACGTATGAAATTCCGTACGGTGATTTGTTAAAGATAGAGCCGCTTGCCGCTATGACAGGTGACCTTGTTCTGAACTTCTCTGACCGTCTTGCTTCAGATATTAAGAAATCATCGTTACATCAGGCAAAGATTTTGGCAGACAGGTTGTTTAATGATTGGGAAAAGGAACGTAAAGGCTTATTTAAAACGGTGAAAGTAAGAATGGAAGAAACCCCGGATCTCTTGGAAGTATGGGATAAGTGGCAGAATGCCAAACAGGAGCAATTGGCTTATGAGGCAGAGGTTATGAAAGAATTAGGGAAGCGGCCAAGGTTCCCGCTAGCTGAGATTGAGGATTTCCTGAAACCGGAAGAACAGGTGGAGGTTATCATTCCGAAAGAAACGGATGAGATGAATCAGTCAGAGCAAGAATTGGATGAACCGGCGGTTGACGGAGCTGAAAAGAATCAAGTAAATCTTCCGCCCGCTAATGATATTATGGACCGGCTTTTGCAAGCTGCTGCGATATTAAAGGATGTTCCAGGGTTTAAGAAGCAAGCGGCAGAATTGAGCGCTCGTTCACTTAGCTTCCAAAACCAAACGTATACATTAGCTTTATTTGGTGCCTTCAGTGCAGGCAAATCGTCCTTTGCCAATGCTCTTTTAGGGTCTAATTTACTGCCAGTCTCTCCAAATCCAACAACGGCCGTTATCAATCGAATTCTCCCGCCCACTGGTGAGCATCGGAATGGAACGGCGGTCATTTTCGCTAAGACAGAAAAGATGCTAATTGATGATTTGAACGGTATATGGTTGGATGAAGGGCTTAATGTCCAAGATTTGGAGCTGGCGAAGCGCCAGGCAAAGACTCTTTTAGCTAAGAAAAGAGAGGCACTTGGACTTCGCGCTTCCTTCCTGGAAGCATTCATGACCGGTATTGACCAGTTCAAAGCCAATCTTGGGGAAGTATTCACGGTTAGCATCGATGATTTTGCCGCCTATGCGACGGATGAAGCAAAATCCTGCTTCATTGAGAAGATTGATCTGTATTATGATTGTGAACTGACGAGAAAAGGAGTCATTCTTGTCGATACTCCTGGAGCAGATTCGATTAATGCTAGACATACAGGTACATCATTCAATTATATTAAGCACTCGGATGCGATTTGCTTTATAACATATTATAACCATCCTTTCTCGAGGGCAGACAGGAACTTCCTTGACCAATTGGGCCGGGTAAAGGATTCCTTCAGCTTGGATAAAATGTTCTTCCTTTTGAATGCGGCAGACCTTGCAGCGGATGAACAGGAACGAGAGCTAGTGGTGGAATACTTGGATTCTCAGTTAAGGGAATCTGGCATCAGGAATCCACGTATATTCCCTATCTCGAGCCGATCGGCACTACAGATGCGAACAGGCTCGCAGGATGAGAATGCCGAGCGCTATGTCTATTTGTTCGAAAAATTTGAGGAGGCCTTCCATGGGTTTCTTGATCATGACTTAAAATCCTTGCTGCTCACCGCAAGTTGGTCGGAGCTGCAGAAAGCCTATCATTTATTGTGTCAGTCGGTTGAGTTGGCAAATGAGAGTGAAGAGAAGAAGCAGGAGAGAAAAGAATCGCTTGAACGAAACTGGCAAGAGATTCAAAAGCTCCTGCAAGAAAAAACATTTACTCATGAAGGTGAATTGGCAAGGCAGGAGGCAGAAGAGCTCCTGTTCTACAGCAAGCAGCGTTTAGGCTTGAATTTCCCGAGTGTTTTCAAGGAATACTTCCACCCGGGAAGAATAACCAATGATAGACAATCATTAGTCAGAAGCATGAATCTCCTGCTTGATGATATGAAACTGGTGATTATGAATGAATGGCAGGCTGCCTCGCTTCGGTTAGAGAAGGTGATTGAGAAGACAATGAGGGAAGCCTATCTGCGACTGGCAGAATCAGCTCAAGCAGTTCAGAAGGATTGGGCATTTGGCGCGCCTTCTCTCGCAGTCCAAGAGGAATTCCTCCAACAATCTCCATTAGAGAATGTGAGTGCAAGAGATTTCAAGGAGGAATTAAGACTATTCAAGGGGACAAATGCCTTCTTCGAAAAGGATGGACGCAAAGCGATGGAGCGGTCTGTTTATGACAAGCTTGAGACGCTGATTGATGAATACTATACCGAACAAAAGAAAAGTCTGTTATCGTATGCAGAGCATATAACTGAGGCATTAGGCAAACAATTGACCAGCTCCATGCTGGCTGATGGGGCAGAGATTGTTTCTGGCCTAAAGCAAATGCTAGAGGAGCAGTCGAATTCGGCTGCTTATGAGCAGGCGGCTGAACGTCTTGGCAGCATAATGAAGAGAGAAGGGAATGATCGAAAGGTTGACACTTATACAAGAACCTGAATGGCTGTTCCAGCGATTGACCGACAGCCGCGTGAGGATCGTCGATTGCCAATATGACCTATCTAATGAGGGGAAGGGTCGGGAAAGCTATAATGAAGAGCACATTCCCTCAGCTGCTTATGCAGATACTGGAGGAGACCTTTCCTCAAAAGTATTGGAGCATGGGGGCAGGCATCCGCTGCCTTCAAAAGAAACGTTCGTCCGTTTTATGCAGCAATTAGGCGTTGACCAAGATTCCATCGTCATTGCCTATGATGGAGGAGAAGGAGCCTTTGCTGCCCGATTTCTTTGGCTTAGCGAGCTTTATGGCTATAGCGGCGTATACGTCTTAAATGGAGGTTTGAAGGCTTGGAAAGAGCAGGGTTATCCAGTAACAGCCGAAATTCCTAATTTGCCATCTTCTGATTACTGGCCAGAAGAAGAAAATAAGGTCTTGGCTGCATACGAAGAGGTGAAAGCACTCTCAGCCGGCAAAGCAGCTGGTGTTTTGATTGACTCCAGGGAAGAGGGCCGTTACATGGGTCTCTATGAGCCAATTGATGCGAAGTGCGGCCATATCCCGAAAGCCATCAATTATGAATGGATGGGAAATCTAGATGATGGCCTCTATTTGAAGGACAGCCAGCTTGCCGGCCGCTTTGCCGATATTGATAGAGAGACATCCATTATGGTTTATTGCGGGTCTGGCATTACCGCATGTGTTAACTACATTGCTCTCAAGCAGGCTGGTTATCAGGATGTAAAAGTCTATGGCGGCAGTTTTAGCGATTGGATCTCTTATGATGAAAACCCTGTTGAAACAAACTGAGGAGGAAGACCTTTGCTTCTGGCAATTTTTATTTGGGGCAGCCTGAGGCTTCCTATGCTAAAATGGAGCAATCATGATATTATTTCAAGACCGAATAGAGAACAGGGGATGCAATCATGCAGGACAATCGTACACTCTTATTAATCGATGGTTTCAATCTGCTCAGCCGCGGCTATTTTGCGACAGCGTACGGCAAGACAGAGGACCAATTATATAAAAGCAGCAATGGCGTATATACGAACGCACTTCGGGTATTCTTCCAGAAAATGTTTTCTCTTGTGCGAACAAATGAGGTGACCCATCTGGCTGTTGCTTGGGATGTGAAGAGGGAAGAGTCCTCTAGACGCCAGAAGTATGATTTCTACAAGGCGACAAGAGGGGAACTGCCAGCACCGCTTATTATGCAATATGAGGTATTGCGGGAGGTACTGGATAAGGCAGGAGTAAAACAGCTTTCCGTACCGTCCTATGAGGCGGATGATGTGATTGGAACCATCTCGACGCTTTGGAGCATGAATGAATTTGGGCACTGCTATATTTACAGTAATGACCGAGATTTATTCCAGCTTCTCAATGAACGGACAACACAGATTATTGCCGGTAGGGCGGGTGAGACTCACTATACTATTGACCAGTTCAGACTTGATTATGGAATTGATTCAGCGCAGTGGGTGGATGTGAAGGCTTTGCTCGGAGATTCAAGCGATAATATTCCGGGATGTCCGGGAATTGGAGAGAAGACGGCCTTGCCGCTTATCCAGCATTACGAATCGCTTGAGGGTCTTTATGAGCAGCTGGAGGAACTTGATTCGAAGTTCAACCGCTGCCGAAAGAAATTACATGCTGGGAGAGAGTCAGCCTTTATCAGCAAGGAGCTTGCACAAATTATCTGTGATATCGAGGAATTCACAGCCTGGACGCATGAAGAGCTGATGTACATGCCTGACCATGACCGCTTAGAGGAAGAGCTGTCGAAATTAGACTTGAATATACGGACACGTTAAACTGAAAAAGGCTGGGACATAAATACTTCAGTCAATGATAAACCTGAATGATTAGACGATAAAGGAATGATTCTATCGTCTAATCATTCGGGTCTTTATTTGTTGTTTTCCCTGTATGAGTTGATTGTGGCTTTCTACTATTAGTGACTAGGGGAATGGAGCGAAATGTACTCGACTCCTGCGGGAAGTAGAGGGAAGCGAGTGCATTTCGTGAAATGAAACGGACTTGTCTTTCCAACTGCTATTGATTACAAAGAATAAATGACAATCATTCATTTTTGAGGATCATTGATTAAGTTTTGTCCCAACCTCTATGTTATGGCCTTATTCAGACAATTCGACAAAAAACTGTATCCAACTCCATAAAAATGTTTTACAATTATCATGTATTGACGTGAAGGAGTGTGTTTCAGGGGTCATGGAAAAATTAGAAGAATACATATGTACATTGTCTTCAAAGGGGTTCAAGCTTGGAGAAGAGGCAATTGGTTTTATCTATTTTGGAAAAGAGATGACTTCGGCGCCAGATTGGATCGCCAATATTGCCATAGAATGCACACTGAAAGCGCAAAGACGCTTTGATGGCGGCTTCTATGTGTCATTGCTTGAAACATTAATGAATAATAAGGTTTCTTCAAGGAAGGAAGCCTATTACTTAATGAAGGAATATGGAATACAGGTCTCCTAAATATCATGGCCCAGATTCATCAGTTGAATCTGGGCCATTTCTTATGGGTTACTGGTCATTCTTACGGATAGCCTCTCGAGAGAGCTGGTCAGCTGTCTTGTTTTGTGATTCAGGAATCCATTTAATAAAAAACAGAGGAAACGCTGCGGCGAGCTGCAATGCTTCGGCGAGCAGGGAACGGTACGGCTCCTTTTTGACAAATTCCTTCTCAACCGCATCGGCGACATGCTTGGAATCTGTGCGGACAGAGATGATATCGTCATAGCCCTTCTCCTGGCAAATGCGAAGGGCATGAATCAAGGCTAAATATTCTGCCTCGTGATTATCCCGCGTACCAAGGGGAATAGAATAACGTTCCTGACCCTCACCGGTTTTAATGAAAATACCGGCCCCGCTCAGTCCGGGATTGCCTTTAGCGGCCCCGTCAATATATACTTCTATCATGGTTAAAACATCCTTCTATTCAGCCAAATTAACGCTTTTAGATACAAATTACCTCAGTTGAAGGGAAAAGTCCATAGTTATACTGGACCGTAAAAAAGGTTACGTTAAGTATGAGTAATGCTTTCGGGGCATATAAGAAGTTATACGGTGATCATTTCATTCGAAAGGAGACCCAAATGAAGGTTACATTAAGATGGAATTATACGAAATCAAAGCTTCCCTCCGTCCTGTTTACTTCAGAGGAAATGGATAGTGAAACCGCCGTTCAGATTGCGGCGGACCTAGAAAAAATCGGTCGGGCAAAGGAAATGATATTCATCGATGAGATTGGACAGGAGTGGACAAAGAAACAGTTCCTCAAGCTGACGGAGAAAACAAAGGAAGACCCGCATGAGTTTGTTGTCTATTTTGATGGAAGCCATGTGCCGGGAGAAACTTCAGCGGGCGCGGGTGTCGTCATATATTACAAACAAAACGGGAAAATCTTCCGTGCAAGGTATAATGAACGCTTTGATCAAATCGAGGATAATAATGAAGCCGAGTATTGTGCCCTATATGCAGCCTGTCTTAAAGTAGAGGAAATGGGAGCAAGGCATCAGCGCATTAGCCTAAAAGGCGATTCTCAGGTTGTGTTAAATCAGCTCTCAGGGGAATGGCCATGCTTTGATGAAGCATTGAACAAGTGGCTTGACCGGATTGAGAATAAGCTGAGGGAACTTGGACTTGAATATGAGGTCGAGCCCGTTCAGCGGAAAGCCAATGAAGAAGCACATCGATTAGCTCAGCAGGCGCTTCAAGGTACCTCTATAAACAGTGTGCTTGAAGTGCCGGCAGGAGGATGAACGAATGAGGGAGAGAGGTCAAAAGAAACAAACGTTTCGGCAGGTTGATCATTTATTGAATACGTATTGCAATGGATGCTTTTTGCATAAGCAGCTCGTGTCGGATCATGGACGGAGACATGCCCACAGATTCTGCATTACACAATGTACGGTCGGCGAGCAGCTGAAAATGATAGGCAGCCGATTGAATGAAGAGTAGAAAGAAGAAAAGCCGCCATATGGAAGTATGGCGGCTGTTTGCTTATTAAGTAGTTATTGAGCTTTTTGAACGTTCGCTGCTTGCGGTCCTCTTTCTCCATCGACGATTTCGAAAGTTACTTCTTCGCCTTCGTTCAAGGATTTGTAGCCTTCGCCTTGGATAGCAGTGAAGTGTACGAATACATCGTCTCCGCCTTCAACCTCGATGAATCCAAAGCCTTTTTCGTTGTTAAACCATTTTACTTTACCAGTTTGCATCTTTTTATTCCTCCTAAAACTGTGGCCCATATGAGCCAATAACATATTATCAGAACCGCAATAGGGTGGTCATGACAATTACAATATACAATATTTAAATAGATGGTGTCAAAATGAATCGTGCGAATTAAGTGAATATTTAATTAGTGGGAAAAGCTGCTGATTCTTGATTGTCCTTATGCATTGTTATGCAAACATCAATTCCAATCATATGGTGTCGCCTGATAGACATAATAGTTCAGCCAGTTTGCAAACAAGAGGCTTGCATGACTCTTCCATGTATGTAATGGTTTTTCCTTTGGATTATTATTAGGGAAATAATTCTCTGGTATTGGCGCATCAGTTCCCTTTATCAAATCGCGTTCATATTCCTGGGCTAATGTGGACAGCTCATATTCAGGGTGCCCGGTAACCATAATTTGCTTCCCGTCTTTTGATGAGACGAGAAATAATCCCGCATGGTCGGATTCGGCCAGTACCATCAGCTCCTCATGATGGCGGATTTCTTCAGCTTCTACATCTGTATATCGGGAATGGGGAGCGTAAAAGATATCATCAAACCCTCTGACCAGCTGTTCGTGCGGCTTAAGGACATGATGGCTGTAAATGCCTGTACATTTCTTTGATAATAATTGTTTAGAAATACCGAAATGATGATAGAGGGCGGCCTGAGCTCCCCAGCATATATGCATCGTTGAGGTAACATGCTCCCTTGTCCAGTCCATGATATCTTTTAGTTCCTGCCAATAGTTCACTTCCTCGAATTCCATCTTTTCAACCGGTGCTCCAGTAATAATCATTCCATCAAACCGGTTGTTAGAAATTTCGTGGAATGTCTTATAGAACTGATTTAAATGAGAAGCTGATGTATGTTTACTCTCATGTGTCCGCATCCTAAGAAAGGTAATATCCACCTGTAAGGGCGTATTTCCGAGGAGGCGGAGAAGCTGGGTTTCAGTTTTCTCCTTTTCCGGCATTAAGTTAAGGATTAAGATCTTGAGCGGGCGGATATCCTGGCTCATCGCTCGAATATCATCCATGATAAAAATATTTTCGTTCTCTAAGATTTTCTTCGCAGGAAGAAGCTTAGGAATGGTAATTGGCATGCTGGAAGCCTCCTTTTCACCTCGAATGGATTATCCGATGGAGTTATAATAATTGGAAAATTCAATCAATGGTTGCAATATTTACTATTGTATTCATATTTTTATTGGCTGGCAAATATAAAATGTGTGTCTCTGATATGATTTTTGTTAAACTAGAGGTGAGAAAGTAAGAGGGGGACTACCATGAAATCGAACACAGTTGTCAAAACCGATATTGAAATTGCGATGGAAGCGGAATTGAAGCCGATTGCCGAAATTGCCGAGAAGCTGGGCATAACGGAAGAAGAATGGGAACCTTATGGGAGATATAAGGCGAAAATCTCTTTGGATGTTCTGAAGAAGAAGGCTGACACAGCCGATGGCCGTTTGATTCTTGTTACTTCCATAAATCCGACAAAAGCAGGAGAAGGCAAATCAACCGTTACTGTCGGTTTAGGCGATGCCCTCTCGCAGCTTGGAAAGAAAGCGGTCATTGCCATGCGTGAACCATCTCTTGGTCCTGTAATGGGAGTTAAGGGGGGAGCAACAGGCGGAGGCTATGCGCAAGTGCTCCCAATGGATGAAATTAACCTCCATTTCACAGGTGATATCCATGCCATTACAACGGCAAACAACGCTTTAGCGGCCTTCATCGATAACCACATCCATCAAGGAAATGACCTGAATATTGACCCGAGAAAGATTATTTGGAAGCGAGTGCTTGATATGAACGACCGTGCACTGCGCCAGATTGTCATCGGACTAGGTGGACCAAAACAAGGTGTACCGCGTGAAGATGGTTTTGACATTACGGTTGCTTCAGAAATCATGGCAATCCTATGTCTGGCTAATGATCTAGAAGATTTAAAGCTAAGACTTGGAAAGATTATTATCGGATATACATATGAAGATAAGCCAGTATCCGTGGCAGATTTAAAAGTAGAAGGTGCCTTAACCTTGCTTCTGAAGGAAGCTATAAAGCCGAATCTCGTGCAAACGGCCGAGCATACGCCATCCATCATTCATGGAGGACCTTTCGCAAATATTGCTCATGGCTGCAATAGTGTCATCGCCACAAAAATGGCCTTGAAGCTGGGAGATTATTGTGTGACAGAGGCTGGTTTTGGTGCTGATCTCGGCGGAGAAAAATTCTTAAACATTAAAACGGCTGCAGGCGGATTAAAGCCGGATGCTGTCGTGATAGTTGCAACGATTAGAGCCCTGAAATTACATGGGGGTGTCCCGGCAGGAGATTTAAAAGATGAGAATCTGGCTGCTCTTGAAGAAGGTTTCTCCAATTTAGTGAAGCATTGTGAAACAATCACGGCATTTGGACTGCCATTTGTCATTGCCCTAAATAAATTTTCCGGCGACACAGAGAATGAGGTTGCTTTATTCCAGCAATTATGCGAGAAATATCACTATACATGTTCATTAACTGAGGTGTGGGAAAAAGGTGGAGCCGGCGGTATAGACCTGGCAGAAAAGATTGAGGAAATAATCGAAAAAGATACTTCCTCCTTTAAAAGGCTCTATAATAATGAAGACACAATCAGTGAAAAAATCAGTAAGATTGCCCAGATTGTCTATGGAGCAGATCGAGTCGAATATTCCCCGGAAGCCCGGAAGCAGCTTCTGCAGTTTGAAGGTGAAGGCTGGGGCAAACTCCCGGTTTGTATGGCGAAAACCCAATACTCTCTTTCTGACGACCCAGCCAAAATTGGACGTCCGGAAGTCTTCACCATTAACATACGAAAATTAAAGCCTTCTATCGGAGCCGGATTTATCGTTGCCTTGACCGGAGATGTCATGACGATGCCTGGTCTGCCGAAAAAACCTGCAGCCCTTCAAATGGATGTCGATGAAAGTGGTAATGCAGCTGGTCTTTTTTAACAAAACATAAAACTTCAATCAGCGGGGAGCTTCTCCGCTGATTCACGAACCGATGATCATCCTTCTAAGCACCCTGCGTTATATTAAGTTTAGAGGCGCGATCTTACAGTTCGGTAAAGCGGGGAAAATCAGGGGTATTGGGAGTGATCGTTTGTTTGATCCAACGGTATTTGAGAACTTAAAGGTTGTGGCTGAAGGAGCCTTCTATGACTTGGATCTTGATGGAGAGTTAGCTGTTATAGACCGGCATGATCTCGTTGACCTTGCCCATATGTCTAGAAAATTTGAGATTATCGCCAGATTGAATGCAGACAAGGAAAAGGATGTGGAATGTACGTTTACTTTATCTGCCTCCATGTCTGCCTTTGCTGAAGAGAAGCTCATTGCCTTCACGAAAAGAAATCCCGGCTGTACGCTTAAATTCATGTTCCGTTTTATCAACCCTGAGCACCCGCTTAGGATCATACACATCCTGAAACAGACATGGGATAAGGGACATCAATACCGGGTTTTGAAGCATATGCCAATTGGCCATAACCGCGATGAAACCTATGTGACGATTGAGATTGAACGGGAAAAACTGATTTATGAAGAAGATGTTTCCTTGCTGCAAACGTATGTACAGCAAATACAGCATATCTTAAGTGCAGGAATGTAATAAAGAAACGGCAATTTTCACGAATGGAGAGGGTAATAATGAACCTTTATGACTTACAGGCTAAAACCATATCAGGTCATGATATTTCGTTAAGCGAGTATCGGGGAAAGGTTATCCTAATCGTGAATACAGCAAGTAAATGTGGCTTTACCCCTCAATACAGGGAATTAGAGGATTTCTATCAGAAATATCGTGAGCAGGGATTTGTCGTACTAGGCTTTCCATGTAATCAATTTATGGCACAGGAGCCTGGGGATGATATGGATATTCAAGCCTTCTGCAAGACAAATTACGGTGTAACCTTCCCGATGTTCAGTAAAATTGATGTTAGAGGGGAACGTGCCCATCCAATCTATAAATATTTGACGGAAAAAGCCCCTGGTGTAATGGGCTCAAAAGCAGTTAAATGGAATTTCACAAAATTTTTGATCGACCGTAACGGCGATGTCATTAAACGCTTTGCTCCTTCTACGAAAATGTCAGAGGTCGAACACAGCATCAAGGAATTACTCTAATGGAATCCCTCCCGCCTGGGAGGGATTCGTCATATTAGGTTGAAGGAAGAATAAAATGTTGTAGTCTCATATAGTAGGAGGAAAAGCATGAAAAAAGTAGCCTGGGTTACAGATAGTTCTGCTGTGCTGGATGAAAGTTTGCGGGAAAATCCTCACGTGTATGTTCTGCCTGTTCACTTAATCATAAATGGGAAATCCTATTTGGATGGAGTTGATTTGACGACAGAGGAGCTAGTCCGTCATTTGGACAATGGAGAAGTACCCTCCTCCTCACAGCCATCTGTAGGGGACTTTAAAAAGTTATATGAGCGCCTTGCAAAGGAGGAGTATGATCTCATTTTCTCCTTTCATGTGTCGAGTGAGCTCAGCGGTACTTATTCTTCAAGCGTGCAGGCAGGAAAGATGGTGGGAATTCCTGTCTTCAGTGTGGATTCAAGCTTTCTGTCCTATCCATTGACGCTTCTGCTCAAAAAAGCCATCAAGCTGTGGGACTTCTTCCAGGAGCCGGAGATTGTCATTCAGAGCATTCATGCCATAAAATCAAAGCTGAAGGTATTTGTTTGGATTGGCTCCCTTCAGCAGCTGCATAAAAGCGGAAGACTATCAGCGAGCAAGTACTTCCTTGGGAGCTTGATGAAAATTAAGCCAATCGTAACAATAGAGAATGGAAAACTTGAAATTAAGGCAAAGGTACGGACGTGGAAACAGGCGACAGATAAAATAAACAGCTATTTAAAGGAATCCATGGCATCAGGCAAAATTGAAGAGGTCTTTATGCTATATGGTCGTGATGAAAGGCAAACCCTCGAATGGAAAGAGATGATACAAGCGGAAGGGCTGGATGCTTCCCTCAGTGCTAACCCGCTTGGGACAGCACTAGCCCTCCATGCAGGTACAGGCACGGTTGGGATTGGCTGGCTGGAAAAATAAAAGGGGAATGATGGATTGGAACAGCTAATAAAAGAAGCGGAGATCTTTGTGAGCGAGCGATTTAAAGAGGACGTCACAGGACATGACTGGCTCCATATGGAAAGAGTCCGTCGACATTCTCGCAAGATTTGGGAAAAGGAACGAATGGGCAACCCGCTATACATGGATTTGGTTGCTCTTCTCCATGATGTGGATGATGACAAGCTGGCATTAACCGCGAATGATTTAACGCTTAAGGACTGGCTAATAATGAATAAGGTCCCGTCTGACATGGTGGAGAAGATCCTGACCGATACGGCTAATATCTCCTTTCGAAAGGGAAATCGTTCCTTGCTCTCACCAGAAGCATTGATCGTTCAGGATGCTGACCGGCTCGATGCCATCGGGGCTATCGGAATCGCGCGAGCATTCGCTTACGGCTCGAAAAGCGGCCAGCTCATTTGCAGGCAGGGAGAATGGAAGGAAGATAGAAAGAAGAAAAGCGGTAGTACGGTTGCTCATTTTTATGATAAATTACTAGTGATCAAAGACCTTATGAATACTGATACAGGCAGAGAAATGGCTGAAGAAAGGCATACTTTTATGCAGTCTTATCTTTGCCAGTTTGAAAAGGAATGGAAAGAATGAAAGTACTAAAAGGAATAGGCTTAAAAAAGGAATATGGCGATAAGGTGCTATTCGACCAAATCGAATTCTCTATTAGCGAGAATGAAAAAATTGGATTAATTGGACTAAATGGAACCGGTAAATCATCTTTAATGAAAATAATTGCAGGTGTGGAAGAGGCAGACGGCGGCAGCATTGATAAACCGAAGGACTACCGAATTTCCTTCCTTGGCCAAACCTTTGAGGTGGATGAGGAGGAGAGGGTTCTATCCTTTATCTACCGTAATGACTCACCCGTATTCCGTGTGGTAAAAGAATACGAGGAACTGCTCGAAGATATGAAGCTTGCTCCCGATAATCAAGCCTTGCTCGATAAAATGTTCAGCCTTCAAGCCAAAATGGATGCTGAGGGCGGCTGGGAAGTACACTCCAATGCTCAGATTATGCTCAATAAGCTTGGAATTACAGACATGAATGCAAAGATGGGGCATTTATCTGGCGGTCAGAAGAAAAGATGTGCCTTGGCAAAGGCTCTAATGGAAAAAGCAGATCTTCTCATTCTAGATGAGCCGACGAACCATCTGGATTATGAGAGCATTGCTTGGCTGCAGGAATATTTACAAAACTATCAAGGCTCCGTTCTCTTCGTGACGCATGACAGATATTTCTTGGATGCTGTAACCAAGAAGATTTGGGAGCTTGATAGGGGAATGCTTAATGCCTATGATGGGAACTATGAGAAGTTCATGGAGATTAAATCCATTCGTGACGAGGTGGAGGCACGGGCTGCTCATAAGCTCTCTAGACTTTACGCGGCTGAGCTTGCCTGGATGAGAAAGGGTGCAAAGGCACGGACAACAAAGCAGAAGGCAAGAATCCAGCGTTTCGAAAGCCTGCAGGAGAAAACAAACCAAACAACGAGCACAGAGGACCTCAGCTTGGACGTCTCCTCATCAAGACTGGGCAAGAAGGTACTTGAGCTGAAAGATGTACGGAAGTCATTTGGAGACAAGGTTCTCTTTAAGCCGTTTTCCGTCATCCTGCAAAAAGGGGACCGAATCGGTATTATCGGATCTAATGGGAGCGGGAAGACAACCATGCTGAAGATGCTGGCTGGAGAAATTCCTGTTGGCGGCGGAGAGATTGACCGTGGTGCAACCGTGAATATCGGTTATTACACACAGGAAAATGAAGATCTGCCATTGAACAAGCGCATGATTGAATACATTCGTGAAACAGCTGAAGCGATCACGCTCGCAAATGGAGAGCGGGTATCAGCCGCACAAATGCTTGAGCGCTTTCTGTTTGAACCATACACTCATGGGACCATCATTGGGAAATTGTCCGGAGGTGAAAGAAGGCGCCTTTATTTGCTTAAGATTTTGATGGGCTCCCCGAATGTCCTTCTGCTCGATGAGCCTACCAATGACTTGGATATCCAAACATTGACGGTGTTAGAAGAATACCTGCAGCATTTTCCTGGTGTTGTCGTGACCGTGTCACATGACCGCTATTTCCTTGATAAAACATGTACAAAGCTGTGGATATTTGATGGACAGGGAGAGATTAATGAATATCTTGGCCAGGCTACCGATTATTTCGAATGGCGTCAATCACTGGAGAGAGAGACGGTTCCCGAACAGAAAAACCCTGCTCCTAAACCTGCTCGAAAAGATGAGACAAAGCAGAAAAAACGCCTTTCCTATCATGAAATGCGGGAATGGGAAGGGATTGAAGATAAAATTGCCGGCGTAGAAGAAAGATTGGAAACAATCGCAGAAGAACTAGCGAATACAGGAAGTGATTTTGAGCTGGCCGCGAAGCTAACGGAGGAAGAGAACAGCTTGAACGAAGAGCTTGAACACTTGATTGAGCGCTGGACCTATTTATCCGAGAAGCAGGAAGGTTAAAATCATACGAATGTAAATATTTTGTCAAATATGCTACAATCCCCCTAGAGTTAAGTGGTCAGGGGGATTTTTTATGATGAAAATAATATCAATTGAACCAACACCAAGCCCAAATACAATGAAGGTCATCTTAAATGAAGAACTGCCAATGGGCAAAAGCACTAATTACAAAAAAGAGATGGCTGAAACCGCTCCGCCATTCATTAAAGAAATCCTTCAAATTGAAGGAGTAAAAGGCGTTTATCATGTTGCTGATTTCCTCGCCGTAGAAAGAAATGCCAAATATGATTGGCCGGCATTATTGATGCAGGTTCAGAGCATCTTTGGTGATGGTGAGCAGCAAAATGGATTGAACTCACTTGCCTCAGGACAAGGATTTGGCGAGGTGAAAGTTCAAATTCAAGTATTTAAGGGAATCCCTATACAAATCAAGGCAAACAGCGACCTCGAGGAAAAGAGATGGTCCATGCCGGATGAATTCCTGCATGCATTCAAGCAAGCCCAATTTGCCGCGGACAATGCCGTATTAATCAGGAAATGGAGTGATTATGGCAGCAGATACGGCAATTTAGATCAAATCGGCCAAGAAGTCATGGATGAATTGCTTGCAACGTATCCGGCAGAACGTCTGAATCAGCTTGTCGAAGATGCGAAGAATTCCAAGAATGATAGTATAGAGATCAGGAGAGTCCAACGAAAGAAGCTGACAGAAGAGGACTTAAACCATCCAGATTGGCGGGAGCGCTTTAAGGCCCTCGACCTTATGGAGGACCCTACCTTGGAAGATATTCCGCTGCTCGACAAAGCACTTGCAGATGAGAAAGCTTCCATCAGACGGCTTGCAGTTGTCTATTTAGGTATGATAGAAGATGTAAAGGTGCTGCCATACCTGTATAAAGGATTAAAGGATAAGAGTGTTACAGTCAGAAGAACGGCTGGTGATTGTCTCTCAGATCTTGGCTTTAAAGAAGCAATTCCTGCCCAAATGGAAGCATTAAAGGACCCTAGTAAACTTGTACGCTGGAGAGCGGCAATGTATCTATATGAAGTAGGAGATGAATCCGCGCTGCCAGCCTTGCGTCAAGCAGAGAATGATGAAGAATTCGAGGTTGCTCTGCAGGTGAAGATGGCCATTGAGCGGATTGAAAAAGGGGAAGAAGCACTGGGCTCTGTCTGGAAACAAATGACCGAGGCGCGTAAAGGCCAATAAACTAGAAATCTCGCTGCCGGGTATTGCCGGCAGCCTTTTTCCGTTCATCCATCTAAACACAGCAAGGAGATGTACATATGCTTCAATCGATTAATAGAATACTAAACTCCATCATGGCCTTCTTCATACCAGCCTGTCTGGTCATCGGCTTTTTTCTGACCGACCAGCTATTGTGGATGTCCGGATTAATCCCATGGGTCTTTGCCTTCATGACCTTTTCAGGTAGCTTGAACTCCAGCTTTTCCTCCTTTAAAGGGATCGTCAAGCATCCAGGGCCCATCCTCATTACGTTAGTCAGCTTACATATTATCATGCCCTTATTCGCCTACGGAGTAGGGCAGCTCTTTTACCCGGATGACCAATATACCGTGACCGGCATCGTTTTGGCTATGACTATTCCGGCAGGCATCACGAGCTTTGTCTGGGTTGTCATCTACCATGGAAACCGTACTCTAACATTGGCCATTATTTTAATCAGCTCATTATTATCACCCTTCATCGTACCTTTTAATCTTGCGGTACTCGTCGGAGAGAGTGTCCATATTGACTCGCTGCAAATTATGAAAGGTCTCTTTTGGATGGTTGTTTTCCCATCACTAGCCGGTATGCTCTTCAACTCCTTTACGAAAAAAGAAGTCATCCTCCGCCTCGACGAGATCTTAACGCCCATAACCAAATTTGGACTCGGATTTGTCGTCATGCTAAACGGCGCAGTCATCGCACCTTATATCAAGGAAACCATCAGCGGAAGATTGCTTCTCGTCGGAATCACTGTATTCGGGATTGCCTTATCAGGCTATGTTCTCTCCTATGTTGTCGCCAAAATAACTGGCCAGAACAAAGAATCAATCGTCTCCATGACCTTCTCAGGAGGGATGCGTAATATCAGCGCTGGAGCTGTTCTTGCAACCACTTACTTCCCGCCATCCGCCGCTGTACCAGTTGTACTCGGCATGCTCTTTCAGCAGCTAAGCGCAACCTTGTTTGGGAAAATATTAAATAAAAGACTGCATTTATTGGGTGAATGAGGATGAATGAGAAACGCAGGGATGCCTGCGTTTCTTTATTATGTGGAGGTGTAGGGGGAAGGGTGCGAGGAGTATGGGAAAAGCCAGGCAGTGTCCACCCTGTACCCATGCCTTATCTCCCTCGGGTAAAATGTAATTTCGTCCCTCACCTGCGAACTCTTTGCTAAATTGAAGAAATAGTTGAAATTTTTAGAAAAAAGTACTATATTGAATAGAAACTTACATATGGGGGCATGGGAGATGGAGAAAGACTTGCGTGTAAAGAGTAAAGTGATCAGTGATGGCGGACCGACGAGAGTGCCTAACCGCGCAATGTTGAGAGCTGTTGGATTTAAAGATGAAGATTTCAAAAAACCAATGATTGGTGTCGCTAGTACATGGAGTGAGGTGACGCCGTGTAATATTCATATTGATGAACTAGCCCGTTTAGCGAAGCAAGGGGCGGCAGAGGCAGGGGGAGCTCCGCTCATTTTCAATACGATTACGGTCTCGGATGGGATTTCCATGGGGACGGAAGGGATGCGTTATTCGCTGCCGAGCCGGGATTTGATTGCTGATTCTATTGAGACGGTGGTTGAAGGGGAGAGCCTGGATGGCTTTGTCGCTATTGGCGGCTGCGATAAGAATATTCCTGGTTGCTTGATTGCTCAGGCACGGATAAATCTGCCTTCTGTCTTCGTTTACGGCGGAACGATTGCTCCGGGAAAATTGAATGGCGGAGATATTGATATTGTTTCTGCTTTTGAGGGCGTCGGCCAGCATAATGCGGGTAATTTAGATGACGAGAGTTTGTATAAGATTGAATGTCATGCTTGTCCTGGAGCTGGTTCTTGCGGCGGGATGTACACGGCGAATACAATGGCGAGTGCAGCAGAGGCGCTTGGAATGAGCTTGCCGTATACTTCTTCGAATCCAGCTGTGTCTGCTGATAAGAAGGAGGATTGCTTGAAGGCAGGACAAGCGGTTTATCGGCTATTAGAGCTTGGTATTACGCCAAAGGATATCTTAACGAAGAAAGCCTTTGAGAATGCGATTACGGTTGTTATGGCGCTTGGCGGTTCGACGAATGCGACCCTTCATCTTATGGCCATTGCAACCACTGCTGGCGTGGATTTAACGCTTGCTGATTTTAACCGCATTCAGAAGAAGGTTCCGCATATCGCAGACATGCGGCCGAGCGGTCGATATGTTATGCAGGATCTTTACGAGGCAGGCGGTGTTCCAGCTGTTATGAAGAGATTGCTTGAGGCCGGTCTTCTTCACGGAGATTGCTTAACCGTTACAGGGAAAACCATTGCCGAGAATCTGGCGGAAGTGGAGGATTTGAAGGAGGGGCAGAAGGTTATTTATCCAATTGACCAACCCCTTAGAAAGGATGGCCCGCTTGTTGTATTGAAGGGGAACTTGGCGCCTTCTGGTGCTGTAGCAAAGGTGAATGGCCTTAAGGTAACAAAAATGACTGGGCCGGCGAAGGTGTTTGATGACGAGCCGAGTGCAACAGAAGCTATACTAAAAGGTGAAATTAAGCCGGGTGATGTGCTTGTGATTCGATTTGAAGGACCTAAGGGCGGCCCGGGTATGCCGGAAATGCTGTCCATTTCAGCTATTTTAGTCGGAAAGGGTCTAGGAGAATCGGTCGCATTGCTTACAGATGGTCGTTTTTCAGGCGGTTCTCACGGCCTTGTTATTGGTCATATTGCGCCAGAGGCGCAGGCTGGCGGTCCGATTGCATTCTTGCAGACAGGTGATATTGTAAGCATTGATGCGGAGGAACAAATCATCAATATGCATGTTTCGGATGAGGAGATTGCCCGCCGCCGAGAGAACTGGATTGCTCCGCCGCTTCATCCAAATGGAACGCTTGGCAAGTATGCAAGGCTTGTTTCCTGTTCTTCTAAGGGAGCCGTGACAGATTTATTTGAAGGTGAAGCTGTACTGCATACGGTGAAGAGATAAACTGGGTGTGCCGATGGTTCTTCTATCCTTGCGCCAGCTCGTGTTCTGATGTATCCTAACAGGAGAACAGTAAGAATTTGGGGGTATGAATATGTCCATGGCATATGATGAATATATGAAACAAATGGTGAAGCCGATGCGTGCTGAGCTAACAGAAGCCGGCTTTAAAGAACTGACAACTTCTGAGGAAGTAGATGCATTCATGGAGAATGCGGAAGGAACAACACTTGTTGTGATTAACTCTGTTTGCGGCTGCGCAGGCGGACTTGCAAGACCTGCTGCTGCTCAGGCGATTCAGGCAGAGGTGAAACCAGACCATCTTGTGACGGTTTTTGCCGGGCAGGATAAAGAAGCAACAGCTAAGATGCGGGAATACATCGCGGAAGTACCGTCAAGTCCTTCTATGGCTCTCTTTAAGGGAAATGAATTGGTTCACTTTATCCCAAGGCACGAGATTGAGGGCTTCACGCTTGAGGATGTCCGGGAAAACCTGCTCGGTGCCTTTAACCAATACTGCAAATAAGAATGGATGTGAGACTTTCCGGAACTGGGAAGTCTCTCTTTCGTTCGTTAAAAAAGGAGTAAGAAGCTTGTTTGTTACAACGATTGAGAGAACGAATGAACAACTGAATGATAAGGCTATGAAGTCAGCCGAGCAGCTAGGGCTTCTCTATGTGGAAAGAAAGAAGCGGACAATCAAGCAGCTTCA
The DNA here is from genome assembly GCF_054950035.1 of Gracilibacillus sp. Marseille-QA3620. Taxonomy (NCBI): domain Bacteria; kingdom Bacillati; phylum Bacillota; class Bacilli; order Caryophanales; family Bacillaceae; genus Gracilibacillus; species Gracilibacillus sp. Marseille-QA3620. The sequence goes on along the minus strand of NZ_CM143102.1, from coordinate 2,491,231 downwards.
GGCTGATCTCCAAATGCCATGTATTGTGGTGGGGAAGGCTCGTACGGAATTGTATGACCTCGGCAGCGATAAGCCTTTATTCTTTCACCCGAATATGGCTGCCATTCGTATGAAGCGGATTGAAAGGGGAGAGATGGATCCATTCATCGACATGACTGGTCTTCATGAAGGAATGTCTATTCTTGACTGTACAATGGGGATGGCGGCGGATAGCTGGGTGGCTGCCTATGTTGTCGGAAGCTCGGGAATGGTAACTGGCTTAGAGGTTAACCCCTATATTCATTTCATCATGAATGAAGGCAGAAAACATTATGAAGACAGTCATTCACCTTATGGAGATGCTCTGAAAAGAATCAGGATGATTCGAGCTGATTATAATGATTATCTGCGAGAGGCAGAGGATAATACCTATGATGTGGTCTATCTCGATCCTATGTTTACGGAAACGGTTGAGGAAAGCATGGGTATGTTTGGGCTTAAAGGATTTGCTTCCTATGATGATGTAACGAGTGAAGCAATTGAGAATGCAAAGCGAGTTGCAAGGAAACGAGTTGTTCTAAAGGATCATTTTAGGAGCGGCCGTTTTGAGAAATACGGTTTCACTATACAGAAAAGAAAGTCTGCAAAATTTCATTTTGGTGTGATAGAATTAATTTAATAGTTCTTTATTTTTGGACAAATCATTTCAATAGAGCCATATAGCAGGCAGGTGAATCGATGAAGAATTGGTCCAGGTTTTTGAAAAAGACATTGGTCGTTGGTCTTTCGGTCTTAAGCTTCGGGGTAATCACTCCTTCCCAGTATCAGGATTGGTATGAGGGAACAAGCGCCAAGGATGTGAAGGACAAGCCGTATGCCATAACAGATGTCGCACAGACATTTGATGCGGCAGAAACGGTCGACCCGCAAGGTGAATTTCTTTCTTTTATGGTAAGCCAAGCAGAATCACAATCGATTGAAAAGTTTGGTCCGCGGATTGCTCCGATAATCCAAGATGAATTCTATTCTGCCGTGCTGCCGGGCATGCAGACAGCACTTGAAGAATTCTCCGCTGAATATCCGAATGAACGTCTTTCGGATATCGTGGTTTCGGAAAAGCCGGCAGGTGGTTTAGGTGAGAAAATCTTCCATTTGTATGACGGTGAAACAAAAAAAGACCTGATTCGTTTCCATGTAAGGCGCGAAAACCCTCCTGGGGAAGGTCATTGGTTCGAATTTCACTACCATACATATAAGGATGATTTCACCAATCATCATTCGATTGCACGAATTTATTGGAGCCAAAATACCCCGCCAAAATGGCTGAGCTGAAAAATGTTTCTGCCATGGGGACTTTAGGGAAGAATACGTTGGAGACAACGTATTTTTCTTATTTTTAGTGTAAAGAAACAGGAGATGACATACATCAATGAATGACTTTCTAATGCAATTGATTGACACATATGCTTCCTTCTTTGATTGGCAAATGTGGGTAAATGTTTTAACGGACCCAGTCAGCTGGGGCTTGATAGCCACATTGGTCGTGATGGAAGGATTGCTTTCAGCTGATAATGCCCTAGTCCTTGCGGTCATGGTCAAGCACTTGCCGCATAAACAAAGGAAAAAAGCGTTATTTTATGGCTTGCTCGGCGCTTACTTTTTCCGCTTTCTCGCTATCGGGATTGGCGTCTATCTCATCAAGATAGAGTGGGTGAAAGCCCTTGGTGCCGCCTACCTTGCTTGGCTTGCCTTTGATCATTTCTTCCGTAAGCCTAAGAATGAGGGAGAAGAGCTGGAGGTTAACAAGAAAGGACTTTTTATTCGGCTTTTTGGACCGTTTTGGGGAACAGTCGTTTCGGTTGAACTAATGGATATAGCCTTCTCCGTTGACAGCATACTCGCGGCATTCGGTGTGAGCCAAAAGGTATGGATTTTATTTGTTGGAGGTATTCTTGGCGTCTTGATGATGCGGGGGGTAGCTGGTGTATTCTTGAGACTGATTACGAAGATACCGGAATTGGAAAGTGCGGCTTTCGTGCTGATTGCCGTCATTTCCCTAAAGATGCTTTTATCCATCTTTGAAATCCATATTGGACACGGCTTATTCTTTGCTATCTTAGCTGTTATCTTCGGCGGAGCGATTGGGCTTCATTATTACCGGAAGAAACACCATCAAGAAAGAGCCCATTCTTAAAAAAGATAAGCGGCAAGGAGCTTGAGCATACAGCTTTCTTGCCGCTTGTTTTATTGGTTCTTTTTCAAGTGTTGGGGTAGAGTCTTTTTGCTCTATCCCTTATCCTAATGAATCGCCGATGTTTTTATATTGATGATGGAGAAGGATTCTCGCGCGGAATCGGGTGAAATTCCGATAGCCAAATCCATTCCGTTTCATGACCTTTGTCAAATTGTTTAAGCCTTCCACAAACCCATTCGAGTAATTGAACTCGAAGCGATTTAAGATTTCTCTTTCCCAGTTTCGATACGTTTGGACTGTCTTGCTCAATTCAGGAATGCCACTCTCTTCTACCTTCTGATAGAACTTGCGAAGTTCTTTCTGCGTCTCCACAATCCCATTTTCTCCATTTTCTTTTGCCTTATAAAACCAAGTATAAAAGGCTTCCTTGAGCTCATACGCTTTCTGGAGCTCAGGGGAAAAGCTGAAGTATCGCTGAAGAAGCCATTGGTCTTTCTCCGTTAATTTATGAGCAGCTTTATGAAAGATATAGCGGGCTTTCTTGCATTTCTTTCGGTCATATTCATGCCACCTGGCCTGTTCCCTCACTCGAACCCGATCCAGCGCCCAATTCATATATCGCACAAAGTGAAAGCTATCCGCCACAATGATGGGACGATCCAACGCCTGTTGAACCGCCGCTTTAAAGGCCTGGCTCATGTCCATGACCACCACTTTCACCTTCGCGCCGTATTGGCGCAAATAGTCCTTGATGGTGTCCTTTCGCCGGTTTGGTAGGATGTCAATTGGCTCGCGAGTCTCGGCATTTGCGATGATGAGCTGGTACTTTTCCTTGCCTGTATTCCCCTTGAATTCATCAATGGCAATCACTTCTGGTAAGGCTGACTTCCCCTTCATGGAGGACGGGACAATGGCATCAAACCGCCGGATGATGGTACTGACGGATGTGTGGTATTGAGCGGCGATTTCCTTGAATGTCTTCGCTTTGATGGCTCGTATTTGTACTTGTTGGTTCCATTCTTTTGAGAAGCGTTGATACCGATCGACAAACGGATTCTGTTCGGCAAACCTTTTCCCGCATTGACAGGCATACCGGCGTTTACGATACTGGAGAATCGTTGGTCGTTCCGCCATTTTCAGATGTCGAACGGACTGGATGCGATAATCATGAACCTTCCCTGTTTTCTCGCCGCATCTTGGACAAATATGCGGGGTCAGGGGCATCTCCACGGTCATTTCAAAAACACCATGATCATTTACCTTGGACTTTATCACCTTAACGTCTTCTAAACCTGGCAATGTTATGTTAAAATTCAAGAGCACACATCTCCTTTTCGACTTGTTTCTCGACAATTCAAGTATAAGAAAAGTGGAGCATGTGTGCTCTTTTTTTATGTCCGTTTTTTGTGGACACCCCAACATTTAGTATAGAACCGTTTTATTTATAGTTGAAACTCTTGATATATTCATCTGTCAAAGGAAGCGCAGGTGTCCCTAAATAAATGAAATGGGACGGACATTTACAGTCCGAGGAACCCATCCGCGGCACGAGAATTTTTCCCTTGGCAATGAATTTACCAGCAAGTTCACATTCTGATAAAGAATCATCATATGTTATAATCTTTAAGATTGTTCCATATGGACGGATATAATCCATATGCCAGCGTTTCTTCTTCTCTCTACATATATGGCGCTCAATCCGTTTCTTTAGATTACGCTTGGCGCTGCCGACATATACATAGACACCCCTTTGGAAGGAATAGGTGCCTAGTTTGCCTATTTCAACCTCGCATTCCTTTTCGATTAATAGAAAGATAGCATAGTAGAGATGGTGCGCAGGCGGTGTTTGAAATTCTTGTATCATAGTTCATTCGCTCCTAAGAAGGTGATTACGTTGGGAAGAAGAAAAGGATATGGCATTGCTGTTATCGCTGTTTTATGTATGAGTTTAATGCTGATATGGCCGATCAGCCGCTATTACGCTGAAGCGATGTTTCTACGAGATAAGGGTGGCCAGGTTTCGAATCCAGCCATCCTATCATCTATCATTATTTTACCCGAAAAAGAAGAGGATTGGAACGAGGCAGGAGAGATCGTTGCGAGGATCAGTTCACTGCCAGAATGTTTGCTGGAAAAAATAAAGGACAATGGCATTCGGCTGAAAATATTTACCGATCAATTGACTGACCAGCCGGAAGCAGCCCATCTCAAGGGTGTTCTGCCAAGGGGGTATACGACTACAACCTGGGATGATGTGCCGGGCATGGGCGGCGGAAGGACGGTATTGGTGAAGGCCGGCTCAAGTGATATGGGAATGGGGCATGATTCCATGAATCTTGAACTGCATGAGCTTGCCCATTCAATCGATTCCATTATTTTATCCGATAGAAGCCAATCAGAAGAATTTAAACAAATTTGGCAGGAAGAGGTTGCTCATGTCTTCCCGGGAAGAGATTATTTCCTTGATTACCCGGAAGAATACTTTGCTGAAACATTTACACTTTATTATTATGATGAGGAAATGCGCAGCCGTTTATACACAAATGCGCCAAAGACCTTTGCGTTTTTTGAGCAGCTGGAATTAACCCAATTTGCTTGATAATATAGAGATAATTCGCCATGGAGGGGATCGCATTGAGTAAAAATGAACAAGCCTATTTAGATTTATGCCGGCATGTGCTGGAGAATGGAACGAGGAAATCAGACCGGACTGGAACAGGTACGATGTCTGTTTTTGGGCATCAGATGAGGTTTGATTTAAAGGATGGTTTCCCTTTATTAACGACGAAGCGTGTACCGTTTCGCTTAATTGCGAGTGAATTGATTTGGTTTATTAACGGAGATACGAATATTCGTTTCTTGCTTCAGCATAACAATAATATTTGGAATGAGTGGGCATTTAAAAAGTGGGTAGAAAGTGATGAGTACACAGGACCTGACATGACAGACTTCGGCATTCGTTCACTAAAGGATGAGGAATTTAAAAAGGTCTATGATGAGCAAATGGAAATCTTCAAAAAGAGAGTGCTTGAAGAAGATGATTTCGCTGCTAAATATGGCGAGCTGGGCAATGTGTACGGGAAACAATGGAGAGCTTGGAAAACCTCTACGGGTGAAACAATTGACCAGCTGAAGGATGTCATCCATGATATTAAGCATAATCCCTCATCACGGAGATTGATTGTGTCCGCGTGGAATCCAGAGGATGTGCCGACTAATATGGCCCTCCCGCCTTGTCATAGTCTGTTCCAATTCCATGTGGCTGATGGAAGATTATCCTGCCAGCTGTATCAGCGCAGTGCAGATATTTTCCTCGGCGTGCCATTTAATATCGCAAGCTATGCCCTATTGACGCACTTGATTGCGAAAGAATGCGGTCTAGAAGCAGGCGAGTTCATTCACACTTTAGGAGATGCTCATATTTACCTGAATCACGAAGAACAGGTACGGACCCAGTTGCAAAGGGAGCCGAAAGAGCTTCCGCAATTGGTAATTGATCCGTCCTTTACAAGCATCTTCGAATTGAGCTTGGATCAGTTGAAAATTGAAGGCTATGACCCGCATCCGACCATTAAAGCTCCGATAGCGGTATAACAGCAAGAGAAAACCGGGGCTGTCTCGTTAATGACGATGACAGTCCCGGTTTCTTTCGTTTCATGAGTCAATGGACAAACGCCTGCTGCATATAAATATCATGAATGATATTTACGTGAGAAACGGAGGAGTCCATATGAATGAACAAAATGGCGGCGGCTCGGTTGCCCCTTTATTCTATATTATTCAGCCAGAGATCCAAATAAAACGTTCAGAGCAAAATAATCAAGAAATTTATCATAGCAGAGAAGTAATCGTGGAGTCGTCGCTTGTTGGAGCAAAGCTTGAGCAAGATGACGCCCAGCATGCAAAAGCTGCAGCTGCAGCGGCTCAGTCAATGCAGGAAATTCAAGAGGAAGTCAAACAAATTTCAACGGAGTTTAACATTCCTGTCAATATTCAAGCAGAGGCCATGAAGAAAATGGAGGAGCTTGGTGCTGTTAAGGAGGAGCCTGTTCATCTTGAGAAAGAAGCTCCAATAGCATCCGAGGTGAAGTCAGTGGCAGAGGTAAGTGAATCTGAAGCAGAACGCAAAAAAGCTGTCAGAATGACCGTCACCCGCCTGGCACGGTATCCGCTTGTTGTACCAAAGCCTGTTTGCGAATTGACGATTCAAGGCGAAAAGGTTAACGCCATCATTGAAAGCAAGCGCGGTGAAATGGTGAGGCTTCGGGTTGGATCAGTCACCAAATCCTTTTCAATAGATGAGATTGAGGATATAAAAATAGTATAAAATGTACCTGCCATTTCCCCGTACGGCTGTACGGGGTTTTCTTATGAAGGGATATGACTCTCCAGAAAAGATTGAATCAGAATGGAGAAAGGAAAATAACTTCAATAACATGAATAAGGAAAATTCAATCCTAAATAGATATTGTCTCTTGTGGTGTTATGTTCTTGCCAATTGGTCTTCTAAAAAATAGAAAGAATAAGGAATTTGTCCAAACCAATTGAGGGCTTGGTTAATAAGATACAGTAGAAAATGAAAGACGAATGACAAGCCGTCATCTTAAATCCCGTCTTATCCTGATTCTAAGCGGCCAAGCCCAATCTGTAAAAAGGAATCAAAAAAACAACCTGAGGTTTAGGGCCCCCAGGCTGGTTGAACGATTTCGTGATAATTTGGCAACATGTTTCTGCCGTCTCCAACATATGGTTAGGTAAGTGTGATTGGAGGCAGGCAGGAGACAGAGACGAAGGCTTTCAAATCGACTGTTATAAAGGCATCTGTGCAAGTCAGCACTTCGTTTTGTAGTTCAAATAGAACCTGTGACGGTGTAAGCTGGGTGTCAGTAATATATGGAATGGTGCTGGAGCTTTTTAGCAATTCCAGGGATGCGCAATTGTTCTCCGGATCTACATCTTCTACACGGAAAATGGCTGAATAAAGCAGGCTGGATGTCGATGGAGCGACATTCTCCCTGACAGCGCCGTATCCGATGAAAGGCAATCCTGTGCACTTCAATTGAAGAATGATTGGGATTGTATTGTAGCCAGAGGTTGTAATTCCGCCAATTAATTCCTGGATAGCACGATTACAGCCAGTTGCTCCTTCTTGGCCAGGTTCCACTCTATCTTGAGCTTCCACAATTGCAAGCAAAGTATCAGTAATACAATTTTGTGTTTCATACTCAGAACCGCAACTCATGATTTTTCCTCCTTGATGTTTTATTTCCTTAACAGACTATGAAGATTTCACCTATCTGGTTTGATTAAATAGCCTATTTTTCGGCAATTTGGTAATGGTTCTGGAGATATGGAGGTGCTTTTTATGCTTGAGCTGGATTTTTTCTCTCTTTTGCTGCTGGGACTTGCTTCCTTTCGTCTGACTAGATTAATTGTATTTGATGCTATAACGGAAAAAATACGTGCCTTTTTTATGAAGGAAGTGGTACAGGAAAACGGGCAAGAAGGGGAAGAGATTTATTTAGTTCCAAGAGGAAGCGGTGTGAGAAAATTTATTGGGGAGCTAATCAGCTGCTTTTGGTGTACAGGAATATGGACAAGCGGTTTATTGATCGTGCTATATTCACTTCTTCCATCTGTTGGGATTTGGGTTTTAGCTATCTTATCGGTTGCAGCAGTTGCCAGTTTGCTGGAGATGCTTGTACAAAAGCTTTATTGAATAGGGTATACAAATAGAAGAAATACGGAGATACATATCCCAATGATTCGGTATACCAGTGAAAAAGCCTGATATCATCATGTGATCAGGCTTTTTACTGTTTATATTCTTTTAAGCTCAGTAATCATCGCAAGGAATTTGTTGGCATACTTTTGCAGGGAGAAATGCTCTTTCACATAATGGACGGCCCTTTGAGTAATTAATTTACGGTGACGTTCGTTATGAAGGAGATTCTGCCCTTCAAGGACAGCCTTTTGAATGTCACCCTGTTGATAAATCTGACCGGTCCGATTATGGAATGCAAAGCTTGAGATGCCATCAGAATTCGTCGTTAGGATAGGACATAGACAGCACATAGCCTCTAGCAGCGCATAGCCAAAACCCTCCGTGATGGTGGTGGAGCATAGAAAGCCGCCAGAGCTGGCAATTCGCGAATAATAAGTTGGCATTTGTTCGTGGGGAATATTATAGAATATTTGACAGTTCTTTAAGGAAGGGTTTGTTTCTAATAGCTCCTTGAATTCTTTCATATCAGCTGGAAGGAAGATTGTGCTGTCTAAGAAAAACCAAGCCCTTAAGCGCGGATTATTCGGGACTAAATGTAAATAAATTTGTATGAATTCCCGCCAGTTCTTGTGCGGTTCGATACGTCCAACCCAGCCAATGATGGGGTCGGGTTCTTTTTCCGGATTGATGTAAGTAAATTGAATGGTATTAATGCCATTATGAAAATGATATTTTCGTTTATTCGGAAATTCTCTGTTAGTAATATTGATTAAATGGGGTGTCTGCGGTGTCAGGATGGCGTCAGCATATAGATCGATGTATGGCTTTGCTAGCTGTTGTAAGAAGACTTTTGCTTCTGGGATTGACCCAAGTCCCTGGATTTCATAAATTAAGATGCCGGTGTAGCCATAATTCCGAATCACTTCAAGGTCGGTATAGGTAGAACACACAATAATAGCTTCATAATTTCCTTCCATGACCATTTTTTGCCGTTCAGAAGGGTCTGTAATGACAAAGGCTGCTTCATTCGTGATGTTTTGCAGACCGGGACCTGTGGAGGAGTATAATAGGTCAAATTTAATCTTATACGGTGCAAGAGCCATGCTGCGCTGTCTTGCTAATGTTTCTACCCCGCCGCTTGGGTAGTTATATACAAACAGCATTTTTCTCATTGTGGTGATCACCTCCATTTAATTTGTTTTTATAACTATATGAGGGCTGAGGGAATTAATGCCCCGTCTGATTGGGCGAGAACAATGGGAAAATTGGTGCATACAATGTTTGAAAGGCTTCCTTTTCGCCAGAGAGGGTGGAAGGGGAGTGTGAGTCATGGGACAAAAGATAGCACATGGCGGAAAGGTGAATGGAATTATGGGTCCAAAGGTGACAATCATTATCCCTTTTTATAATTGCCCCTATGTCGCACAAGCAATTGAAAGTGCCTTGAAACAAACCTATCGGAATGTAGAAATTATTGTCGTTAATGATGGGTCAACAATCCATGCCGATAAAATTCGCCCTTTTATCGGCAAGCTAATCTATATTGAAAAGAGTAATGGAGGAACGGCCAGTGCATTAAATGAAGGGTTGAAGAGAGCGAGTGGGGACTATATTGCCTGGCTGAGCTCTGATGATAAATTCCAGCCCCGCAAGCTCGAAAAACAGCTTGCTTACATGCAGGCTCTCCAATCCAGTATTAGCTATACAAATTTCTCTGTCATCGATGAGAAAAGCAGGGTCGTGACACAAAAGGCAGGAACACATTATCCCGATAGAGCAGATTTTGTACGTCATTTAAGCAAAGGCTGCCATATAAACGGATGTACGATCATGTTTAAAAAAGAAGTCTATGATAAAGTGGGGGAGTTTAATTCTTCCTATAAATATACACAGGATTATGATTATTGGTTAAGAGTCGTGCAGCATTATCCGTTTGATTATCTTGATGAGCCATTAACCTTGTATCGTGTCCATTCTAATATGGGTTCAAAACAGTATCCACGTGCCCAGCGAGCGGAAATTCTTGAATTACGTGCCAAGTATAAGCGGATTTTGGCGCAATTAGAATGGGGGACTGAGAGATGAGATTTGTCTTTCCGATATTGACCTTGTGTAAAGGCGGTGCTCAGCGGATGTTAGCTGAGATTACGAATGGATTGAGTGACAGGGGGCATGAGGTCACAATCGTGATGCCCCGCCATGGTGATGTTGAGTATCCTATTAGGTCAAGATTACATCGAACGGATAAAACGGTTTTGATGGAATCAGATTTTCCTTATGCTGATTTTATTATTTCGAACTTTTTTACGACGGTTCCTATTGCCCAGGAAGCCAGTCTTGCGGGCAAAGGGAGGCATGTCAGACTTAGCTTATGTTATGAACCAATCTTTTTGAGTGACCAGCATATTACTTTCCCATCATATAACGTCACGAAGGATATATTTGTTCTGTCGGAGTATCAGAAGGAATTGATTGCGATCAATCATGGCATTCAAGCGAAAATCATTCCTGTTGGGGTAAGCGATCTGTTTCATAATAAAAATCTTAGACAAAGCAATGCAGCACTAACGATTTCTGCCGTGTTAAGAAGACCAGAGGGCGGTCACTCTTGGCAAAGGAATCAAGACGAATTGGTGGAAACCTTAACCAACATCAAGGCTGGATATCCATATGTACAGGTGAATTGTATTGTCCCAGCTAATGAATACCGGTTATCCGCCCAGCTAAAAAAAATCATGAAACTAGGTTTGTTTAATTTGCAATGTCCGACAACGGATGAGCAATTAAGCGACCTGTATAACAAAACGGATATCTTTGTCTCCTCGTCAATCCATGAATCTGCACTCTTGCCGCCGCTTGAAGCAATGAAATGCGGGGCAGCAGTCGCTGCCTATTATGCAGGAGGGAATAAAGGATATTGCCGTCATGAAGACACTGCTTTGACATCATTCGCATACGAGCGAAATCTGTATGATCATATTGCCAGGCTTATCCTTGATAAGGGTTTAAGGGAAAGGATTGCTTTTGCGGGGCATGCGGAGTCATTGAAGTGGACGTGGGATAGAAGTGTGAATCGATTCCTTGAAGAAATTGAACATCTTTCTTAAAGGGGGAATGGAAAGGAAGCGTTAAGAGTTTGGGCAGGCAGGTGAGGCTGAAAAAAGAGAGAGAATTCTTCCGAAACCATGACATATATACAGTCTAAACATGAAAATGGTCATATAAAAGGTATATAGCGAAAAGCTAATACTTGATAGGAGGAACAGAAATGTCAAATCATCATAAGCCTCACCCGCATCATGCTCCAGTTCGTTGCAGGTGCACGGGATCTGGTATTGTCCCTGGACAATTCCCTCCAGGAACAAAACCGATTTCTCTTACGCCTCTTAGCAATACTTCCATCCGCCAGCTGCTGATACGATTCTTGCAAAGCGGCACAACGCTTGCGGAGGTCTTTACGGTTGCCTCCCAAATTCCGGGAGAGCCTGACCTTAGCAATGTAACGGTTGTAGCTGTTGGCGGCGATTTTGTCACATTCCAGCAATCTGCAAGCTTGGGCGGAGCACAAATCACCATCCGAATTCAAGATATCATTGGTTTCGAAGTAGCATAAAGGAATCACAAAAAAGCTTCATGTGTATACATGAAGCTTTTTTAATAGGGAGGTTCTATGATGAGTGAGCCGCTAACCATTCTATTTTGTACGAAAAGATTCCACCATAGAATGGAGAAAAGTACGGAATACCTTATTGCTGAACTAATGCAAAGAGTCAATCTATTCATTTGGGAGCAGGACGGGGATCTTCCAGCTATTCTTTCAAGCCTATCGGTAAACCCAGATTATATTCTCTTAAATGATTTTAAGTTCGATTACTCTCCGCGTATTTATGGTTTGGCTGCCAGTCCGGTACCGGTTGGGGCAATTCTTCATGAAATCAATCATAAGCCTTATCGCAGGAAGCAATTTTATGAGCGGGAGAATATCCAGCATTTGTTCGTACATTATCGGGATGCCTCCTTAAAAATTCTGCCAGAGCTAAAGAATCGCTTCGTTTGGTTCCCGCATCATGTTCCGGTGGATGTCTTTAAGGATTACGGAGAGGCTAGGGAGATTGATGTGCTGATGATGGGTATTTTGCTGAAGGGGCTCTACCCGAAGAGAACCGCCTTTTATGAACAATTAAAAACATATCCTGGGTTTGTCTATCATGAGCATCCGGGTTATGGCTCTCTTCCAGCTAAGACTAAGCACTATGTCGGTAATGCTTATGCAAGGGAGCTTGCCCGGGCGAAAATCTTCGTTACATGTGATTCTAAGGAGAAGCTGCCTTTAATGAAATATTTTGAGGCGCTTGCCTGTAGGACGCTCCTTGTGGCAACTGCCTCCCGGGAACTGGAGGACTTGGGGTTTATTGATGGGGAGACTTATGTGGCAGCTGATGAGCATACGGTCGTGGAGAAGGTGAAGTATTATCTCGCCCATCAAGAGGAAAGAGAGCGAATTGTTAATCAGGGCTATCAACTTATTCTAAAAAGGCATTCAACCGCTCAAAGGGTAGATGGACTGGTTGAATTTCTTTCAGAGCTGGCATGAACAAGGCCGGCTTTCTTTTTTTGCCGTGACAGGGTGAAATGTCTATTCATAAATTAGAAGAATCACATAATTTATAGGAGCGGATAAGGTGTGATCGAGAAGGAGGAAAAGCAGTGCATATCATGACGGTACTAGGGACACGGCCGGAGATTATCAGGCTGAGCCTTATTATGAAAAAGCTGGATGAGGTTTGTACGAAGCATACGGTTGTCTATACCGGCCAGAATTTCACGCATTCCTTAAGTGATGTGTTCTTTGAGCAATTATCCATTAGAAAGCCAGATTACCATCTTCATATGAGGAATATGAATCTTGGTGGTCAATTGGCTTCCATGTATGACTTTCTTGAAGAAGTATTGAAGAAGGATAAGCCTGATAGAGTATTGATTCTTGGTGACACAAACAGTGCCCTGAGTGCCATCCTTTTTGAACGATATGGAATCCCTGTCTATCATATGGAAGCAGGGAATAGATGCTTTGATTTACGGGTGCCGGAGGAGAAGAACAGAAGGGTAGTGGATGCGGTCAGCAGCTATAATCTTCCCTATACGGAAAAAAGCCGGCAAAACCTGCTTGATGAAAATGTACCGGTTAATCGGATTTTCCTGTCGGGAAATCCCATTAACGAAGTGATCATGCATTATCGAAAGAAGATACAATCCTCAGATATATTGACGAGACTTTCACTTGCAAAGAAGGATTATTTCCTTGCGACAATACACCGGGCTGAGAATGTAGATTCACCGGAAATATTAAAGGAAATCTTCACAGGCTTTAATCAGCTGGCAGAGATTCATGGGAAGAGAATCATTTGCAGTCTCCATCCTAGAACAAATGCCCGGTTAAGTGTGTTGAATGAATTTGAACTGAATTCATTGGTTGAATTACATGAACCATTTGGATTGTTTGACTTTGTGAAGCTTGAAGAGAACGCAGCATGTGTATTGACAGACAGCGGGACCGTGCAGGAAGAATGCTGCATTCTGCATGTTCCTGCCGTGACGGTCAGAGATGCGACAGAAAGGCCAGAAACAGTGGAGTGCGGGAGCAATATCCTGTCAGGGACTAAGGCGGACAGTATAGTAGAAAGTGTGGGGATTATGATGAAACAGGCGCTCTATTGGGAACTCCCTCAAGGCTATCAAGATCGAAATGTATCACAGAAAGTCATTAATTACCTGTTAGGAGTGAAGGGAGTTGTTTAAGGATAAGCGAATTCTGATTACCGGTGCAACAGGGTCGTGGGGACATGAGTTAGTAAGTCAGCTGTTACAGGAAAAGCCGAAGGAAATTCGGTTATTCTCCCGTAATGAATCAAGTCAGGTAGCGATGATGCGGCAGTTCTCTGATAAGCGCTTAAAATTCATCATTGGGGATATTAAAGAGCGAGAAGGCTTGATGCAGGCGTGTCAGGACGTTGAATATGTCTTTCATTTGGCAGCACTGAAGCATGTACCCGTATGTGAGGAGCAGCCGCTTGAGGCACTGAAAACGAATGTACTCGGCACGCAAAATGTCATTGATGCAGCCATATATAATCATGTTGAAAAAGTAGTCTATATTTCAACTGATAAAGCAGCAAATCCATCCAACTTCTACGGATTATCGAAGGCTATGGGAGAGAGACTTATTATTCACGCCAATACCTTGAACACAGATACGAAATTTGTTTGTGTCAGGGGCGGAAATGTCCTTGGAACAAATGGAAGTGTCATTCATGTCTTTAAGAATCAAATTGCTGAAAAAGGGGTTGTCGGTATTACCGATTTGCGGATGACCCGATTCTTTCTCACGATTGAGGAAGCAATTAGCCTTTTATTTAAGGCAACTTATGAGAGTATCGGCGGTGAAATTTTTGTCATGAAAATGCCGACATGCACCATCCTGGATTTAGCTAGAGTATTGATCGAGGATTCTGGCAAAGAGGGTGTCGAGATTATTGAGCTTGGAAAGAGACCAGGTGAGAAGATTCATGAAATCCTCTTTTCAGAATACGAGAGTGCCAGTACAGTACATTATGATCAGCATTATTTCGTCATTCTGCCAAGCATTGAGATTGATGGATTGAAAGAGTACTATGCCAGCTATAAACCAGTTGAAATGGAGAATTATAATTCGGGTGAAAATTTGATGAACAAGGATGAATTACGAACCCTGTTAGAAGAAGGTGGGTTCCTCTCATGAAGATACTCATTCTAGGCGGGGATGGCATGGCTGGACATGTGGCTGCTGCTTATTTTATGGGTCTATCTGATTATGAGGTACAGCGTACGACAAGAAGACGCGCGAGCAAGGATTCGGTCCAATGCGATGCACTAGATTTTGATCATGTTGGATCAATCCTATCTGATTGGAGACCGGACTTCGTCATTAATGCAATAGGCATTCTCAATCAGGGAGTTGATCGAAGCTTATATGAAGGGATAACACTGAACAGCTTGCTTCCGCATTTTCTTGCCCGTGAGTTGGATAAATACGGAGGCAAGCTGATTCATATCAGCACAGATTGCATTTTCAGTGGAACAAAGGGGGGATATACCGAAGATTCACCGGCAGACGGATTATCTTTATATGCAAAGACGAAGGCGTTAGGGGAATTAAATGAAACCAATCATTTAACCATCCGCACCTCAATCATCGGGCCCGAAAAGAAGCAGGATGGAATTGGATTGCTGAATTGGTTTCTGAAGCAAAAGGGAACGATATATGGCTATACAAATGTTTGGTGGAACGGTGTAACGACAATTGAACTGGCGAAATTTATCCATTATGCGATTGAAAATGAGCTGAATGGACTTTGCCATTTGCATGCTCCTGAGAAGGTGAATAAATACCAATTATTGATGCTTTTTCAAGAATTCCTGTTAAAGGATGACGTGAATATTCGCCCTGACGGTGAGATGGTATCTGATAAGACGTTAATCAGTACACGTAAGGATATAGTCTATACGGTTCCTTCCTATCAAGCCATGATGGCAGAGCTGTGCGAATGGATGGCTCATGCATGAAGACCATTCTCATCACGGGAGGCACTGGATTTACAGGCACAGCTGCATGCAGCCATTTTCGAAAACAAGGATATCAGGTCATAGCTACAAAAAGGTCGGGAACGGCTCTCGCAGATGAGCTTCTTTGTGATCTAACCAAGAAGGAAGAGGTTGACCAGACTCTCAAAAAAGCGAATCCAGATTACATTCTCCATCTAGCTGGCAAAAACCATGCCGGCGATTCCTGGATCGACCCGGAAACCTTCATGAAGGGAAATGTGGAAGGGACCCTTCACCTTTTGGAGTCTGTTCGCAGGATTTGCCCGAAGGTTAGAATACTTATCATTGGTTCTGCCCTTGAGGTCTGTCCAGCACTGGATAAGCCAAACCATCCATATGGCTATTCCAAAGCCATGCAAACTTCACTAGCCATCGCTTGGCATCATTTCTATCAAATGAATGTTTTAGTCGTTAAGGCTCCTAATCTCATTGGCCCTGGCCCATCAACTGGTGTCAGTGCCCTATTTGCGAAAAAAATCGTAAAGGGTGAAAAGGAGGGAGGCGCAATCTTAGAAATCAACACGGCTTCTTCCCCGAAAACCTTTCTAGATGTCCGTGATGCGGTGAAGGCTTACGAAGATATATTAGATAAGGGGAAGGCTGGAGTGGTATATGAGCTGGCCGGAGGCACCCTTTGCACATTAGAAGAGCTGGCTAATCACTATAAAAAGTTATCTGAAGGTCCTGTAATCATTCGGATGAGGATGATGGGGGAGGAAGAGTCAATGGAGAAGCGAATAGAAGGAAATCAGCTATTTGGCAGGTATGCCGAGAAATGGAGGATTGTCCCCTGCTATTCGTTACAAGGCAGCGTGAAGGATACACTGGATTATTTCCGGGTAAAATGTTAGCATAAAAGCCCCTTTACAGGGGCTTTTTATTTTTCTACAATAATGTACATGGCTTATAAATATATTGCTAAAATGGTAAGAGACTACTAATCATTTGGAGGTACATATGTTTTCAATTGTCGTGGCTTATGATCGGAATCGTGTAATTGGCTTGAATAATCAACTCCCTTGGCGTCTGCCGGCGGATCTTGCACATGTGAAGAAAACAACAATGGGAAAGGTCCTTATCATGGGGAGAAAAACATTCGATTCCATTGGCAGGCCCTTACCTGGAAGGGTAAATGTCGTTTTGACGAATGACCCTAGCTGGAGCCATGAAGGGGTGGAGGTATTCCATACGAAAGAAGAAATCATGGAGTTTGCTGAACAGACTGATAAGGAATGCGTTATTTTTGGCGGTCAGGCCTTATTTGAGATGTTCATGCCGTATGTAATGAAGATCTACCTGACTTTTATTGATGAAGAGTTTGAGGGAGATACCTATTTTCCTCCGGTGAATTTCCAGGAGGGATGGGAACAGATATCCTCGGTTAAAGGACCAAAAGATGAAAAAAACCCATATGATTATTATTTCCAGGAATATAGAAGAATGACCCCAATATCGTAAGGAGGAGCAATCATTGTTTCGATTAATCTATATGTTCTTTTATTTATGCGGCTATCTTTTATACAGTCTGCCTAGCCTGGCTAAGGCGAAAAAGCTGCATGCAGTTAACAAGGCGGAAAATGATGAAAAAATCCAAACAGTACCGAAAAAATGGGCAGCCGGCTTCTTGAGACATTCAGGCTGCAAGCTTGAGGTAACTGGATTGGAGAATATTCCAGACGGACCAGTGCTTTTTGTCGGTAACCATGAGGGTGATTTTGACGTGCCGGTCTTAATGGCGGGTATTCCAAAGCCTTTTGGCTTTATTTCAAAGATTGAAGTCAAAAAAATTCCGATTGTAGCTGGCTGGATGGAGGTCATGGGCTGCGTATTTCTCGATCGCAGTGACAGGCGTGCGGCTATTCAATCCATTCGCGATGGCATTAAACAGCTAAAAGCAGGCCACTCTGTTCTCATCTTCCCTGAGGGAACGCGGAATAGAGGCGGCGAGTTAGGAGAATTCAAGGCTGGAAGTCTTCGTCTTGCAAAGGATTCCAAAGTTCCAATCGTCCCATTCATGATTCAAGGGACGGCCGATATCTTCGAGAATAATCAAAATCGTATTAAACCGGGTACGGTGAAATTAGTCATCCTTCCGGCTATTCCTGCCGAGCGCTATGAAGAGGCGGGTATGGAACAGGTGGCAAATGATATTAAAGCAATCATTAATGAGGAAAGAGACCAACACTTAAAAGGTGCATAAAACAAAAAGCTGTCTAGTTTGAAGAGATTAACGAGCTAGGCAGCTTTTTTTGCATAAATTAAAATAGTGAATTTTCTAATTATTCTGTTGATTTATCTTGGAGACCTGCTATAATTTACAAATTAAGAAAAGTTTGGAGGAAAGACAATGAGTCATCTAGTTAAGGCAAAACAGGGTGTACAGGTGGAACAAATTCTAATTGCTTACCAGAAACTTAAGGAAAAGGTGGCTCATACCCCTTTACAGCTGAATCAGCGGTTATCAGAGAAATATGGCTGCCAGGTCTTTTTAAAAAGAGAAGATCTGCAGCATGTCCGTTCATTCAAGCTTCGCGGTGCCTTCTATGCCATGATGAGTCTCTCAGCGGAGGAATTGAAAAACGGGGTTGTGTGTGCAAGTGCGGGGAATCATGCACAAGGTGTGGCTTATGCCTGTCATGAACTGAAGGTATACGGCAAGATTTATATGCCGACGACAACGCCTAAGCAGAAGATTAATCAGGTAGCGAAGTTCGGAAAGGAATTCGTGGAGATTATTCTCTCGGGTGATACATTTGATGATTCTTATGCAGAGGCCAAGAAATGTGAGGAAGCCGATGGCCGCATATTTATACATCCATTTGATGATGGGAATGTCATTGCCGGTCAAGGGACGGTGGCAGTGGAAATTTTGCATGATAGTGAAGTCCCTGTGGATTATGTGTTCGCCAGTGTAGGGGGCGGCGGTCTTATGGCAGGTGTCTCATCTTATATGGCAAGTGTCTCTCCAGCCACGAAGTGCATCGGAGTGGAACCAGCAGGTGCTGCCTCTATGAGGGAGTCCATCATAAAAGGGAAAATCATTAAATTACCTGAGATTGACAGCTTTGTGGATGGGGCTGCTGTAAAGGAGGTCGGCTTGAAGACCTATCAGATTTGTCAAAGCCTTCTGCATGATTGTCTAGTCGTTCCAGAGGGAAAGGTCTGCAGTACGATTCTTGAGCTGTATAATGAATATGCCATCGTAGCCGAGCCGGCAGGTGCACTGCCAGTGGCCGCCCTGGATTTCTATCGGGAGGAAATCAAAGGAAAGAATATTGTGTGCGTTATCAGCGGCGGAAATAATGATATTGGAAGAATGCAGGATATTAAGGAACGCTCTCTTCAATACGAGGGACTCTTGCACCATTTTATCGTGCATTTTCCGCAGCGGGCCGGAGCTCTCAGGGAATTTCTTGATGAGGTGCTTGGCCCGGGAGATGATATCACACGGTTTGAATATACGAAGAAGAACAATAAGGATAACGGTCCAGCGCTGGTCGGCATCGAACTCCAGTGTAAGGAAGATTATCCGGAATTGATGGAGCGGATGGAGAAAAAGGGCTTTTCCTTCCTTGTCGTGGAAAGCGGCAGCAGCCTCCATCAATTGTTAATTTGACAGTGTTCTTGACTGAACTTCCCTCTATTTTGTTGAAATATTGGTGAAAATAGCAACTAATTCTTTTCATATTTCCGAAAACTATTATAATGGGAAGTGAGCACCAAAATGGAGGGGATAGAATGTTGTCAAATATTGGGGTACCTGGATTAATCCTTATCCTGCTTTTAGCCTTAATTATATTTGGTCCAAAGAAATTGCCTGAGATTGGGAGAGCCTTCGGACAAACCTTGCGTGAATTCAAGAATTCGACTAAAGACCTGAGCAATGAAGTCATGAGTGACTTGGATGATTCAAAGAAGGAACCAAAAAAATAAGTCCATGACTATTAGATAGAGGTGTGAGGAATTCTTGCACCTCTATTAAATTGCTGCTAGAAGGAAGTGAATTCTCATACAGATGAATGAAAAAGAACTGAACATGGTAGAGCATCTGGAGGAACTAAGATCAAGGCTGATGATCACAGTAGGTGCTTTTATCTTATTTTTATGCCTGTCTTTCTTCTTCGTGAAGGATATTTACCGTTTTTTCACCCGGGATTTATCAGAAGAGCTTATTATCCTTGGACCAAGT
Organism: Gracilibacillus sp. Marseille-QA3620; assembly: GCF_054950035.1. Lineage (NCBI taxonomy): Bacteria > Bacillati > Bacillota > Bacilli > Caryophanales > Bacillaceae > Gracilibacillus > Gracilibacillus sp. Marseille-QA3620. Next base: position 2,471,503 of record NZ_CM143102.1, on the reverse strand, counting down.
GATGTTGTCTGGATTTATTTTATGCTGGCATCGGTAGTGGCTATTGCCTGCACGATTCCGGTCCTGTCTATGCAAATTTGGCTGTTTGTCAAACCAGCGTTAAAAGAATATGAGCGAAAAACAGCCCTTTTTTATATACCCGCCCTGTTTCTCTTGTTTATCGCGGGTTTGTGCTTTGGCTATTTTGTCATTTATCCGATTGTCTTGAATTTCTTGAATGAGCTGGGAGAAGGAGTGATGACAACGGCATACACGGCAGATCGCTACTTTAAGTTCATCATCAATATGTCCTTGCCGTTTGCTGTCCTATTCGAGCTGCCGGTTGTGATGATGTTCCTGACATCTCTCGGGATTCTCAATCCTTATGTCATGGGGAAGATTCGGAAATATGCCTACTTTGTCTTGATTGTGATTGCGGTATCGATTACTCCGCCGGAATTCCTGTCTGATTTCATTGTAGCCGTTCCGCTCTTGCTCCTTTATGAAATCAGTGTCAGTCTGTCAAAAATCGTCTATAAACGAAAGCTCCGCAAAGAAGCACAATACGAAAGGGAGCACAACCAGATACATGGAATATAAAGATAAATCAGGCCCTCTTCCCAGCACGGGGGAGGCCTGTTTTTCATTCATTCAAATTTCGGCAAAATCCTGCTATGTATGTGACAGAACACATTTAAATTTAGATACAAAACGTGTATAATGTTCGTAGTCGTATAAATATAGGAAGTGAAAACATGTCAAATATCAAAATTGTAACAGATTCCACTCTTGATTTGCCAAAGCAGATACTAGAAGAGAATGACATCATCGTAGTGCCGCTTTCAATTACCATCGATGGCCAATCATATGTGGATGGTGTTGATATTACCCCTGATGAATTTATCCTGAAAATGAAACAATCAGAGGAGCTTCCCAAAAGTTCACAACCTCCCGCAGGCCAGATTCTTGAAGTGTACAACTCCTTGACTGCAGACGGCAGTGAAGTAATCTCCATCCACATGACCTCTAAAATGAGCGGAACGGTGCAATCAGCTCAAACAGCTGCGCAAATGGCTGAGGGCAAAGTCACAGTTATAGATTCTAAATACATCTCCCACGGTTTAGCCTTCCAGGTGCTTGAAGCCGCTAAAATGGCGAAAGAGGGCAAAACCTCTGAAGAGATTATCAAACGGATGGACGAGATTCAAAAAGCAACAAGGCTATTCGTTGTTGTTGATACGCTCGAAAACCTCGTAAAGGGCGGACGAATCGGGAAAGGGAAAGCAATGATCAGCTCATTGCTTAACATAAAACCAATTGCTTCACTGGATACAGGGGAATACACACCTGTTGCAAAAGTGAGAAGCCAAAGTCAAATCGTTAAATACCTCGTCAAACAAATGCTTCAGGATACAGAAGGAAAAGAAATTAAAGGTATCGGAATAACAGAAGCTGATGCTATGGAATTATCCACTAAACTGAAGGAAGCTATTTTAGACGTTACGTCTCTGAATGATGTGGCAATCAACCCTACAACGCCAATTATCAGTACACATACTGGCGTAGGAGCGATTGGCTTCATGTATTACGCTGAGTAAGAATAGAGAAACCTCATTACTGCAGAATCAGCATGAACGATGTGCCGGGTCTGCAGTATTTTTTTGTTTTCCTCAGAATAGTTTATCTGCTTTAGGCCGTAATGTGTCCGACATGCTCTAAACAACAAGCGTAAAGACTTGAACATAGGAACAAGATAGAGATTACTTACGCTATAACATGATGGTCGTGAGTATATCGTCACCATGGATTGGGTACGAAATACATACTGGATAACGAACCTTATGATGAGGAAATGATTGGACGCTTCATCTAAGGAATAGACATAGGAAAAACCAATGCGATTTCGTCTTTCCAAATCAAAAGGTCCTAGGGGTCGAGTTGATTTTTTGTACTGATGGGCATGGTTCCTAGCTTGGAAATGGTGTCTTCATTCATAAATTATTTGATTAACTTAGGATAAAACACAGGATTTTTTTGGTATTTTGTCAAATAGTAGAGTATGATGACAGACTTATGTGAGGAACAAAAGATGAAACAACTCGTCCCCAATTTATCGGTAAAGATGAAAATATTAATTCTTACGGCGATGCTGCTTATTACGAGTATGATTTTGATGGCGGGAATTGCCTATAGGATGATTATTCAATATGAAGAAAATATACTAATGCAAAGAGCGGAGGAAATAGCAGACTTGCATGTCTCCTATATACCGAAAGAGATAGAGGGCATTTTACAGAGAGACCCTGATGAATTGACTGAAAGGGATTTTAATATCCTGAAGGGATATCTATCCGAGGTGATTGATCATGAGGCACCTGTTCTTTTGAATGCGTTTCTGCTGGGGTATTCGAAGGAAGAGGGGAGCTATAAGCATCTTGTATCATCAAGAGCGAATAGTCTTCCAAGCCTTTCTCGGCAAGAAACGAGGGAGGGACTTCATGAGCTCAGTAAGAATGGTCGTTCTGCCTCCTTTCTTTATGATTCCTCTGACAATGAGTCTGCTGTCGGATTAAAGAAGGTATCGATAGGGGACGGCTCTTCCTATATTCTTGGCATTAAGATTAACATGGAGGATGTTCAAGTAAATGATTGGAATGTGGCTAAAACCTTTATCATTGCTATGGTCTTTATTATTCTAATATGGATATTCATCATACGGGCGTTCCTTAACCGACTGCTCGAGCCTATTAATGTGCTTGTCGAGGGAGTGAAGAAGCTTAGTGACGGTAATTTCCATGTTAAACTCACTAAGCCTAAGGAACCGGACTTTCAGCCGTTATTTGACCAATTTAACTATATGGTGAAACAGCTCCAAATGCTGTTTGCTAAATTAGTAGAAACATCCTCTCGCATAGGAAAAGCGACAGATGAGGAGCTGCCAATCAGTACCTTTGATGATGCAATCAAAGAAATGGATAACATTGTCTATAATGCGTACATACAAAAGGAATTACAAAAGGCGGAGAAAATGAACGCCATTGGACAGCTTGCAGCATCGGTGGCTCATGAAATCCGTAATCCGATGACAGTTGTCAAGGGATTTCTCCAAATTCTTGAGGACAGACAAAGCATTGGAAATCAGGAAAAAGCATACATAAAGTTAATGATGGATGAATTAAACCGGGCAGAAGGAATTATCAATGATTATTTATCCATGACAAAGACTGATTTTGAATCAAAGGAAGAATTGTTACTTTCTGATTTTGTTATGCATATTGTTGACCTGATGAATGGGTATGCCTTAATGGTTGGCAATATCCAGCTTCACTATCATTTGGACTTTGACAGGCCAATCCATATTTACAAGAATGAAGTGAAACAGGTGCTGATTAATGTCATAAAGAATGGGATGGAAGCAATGAAAGAGGGAGGAGAGCTAAGCTTCACCGTCACATTAGAAGAACCTTATATCGTCTTTTCAATTGAGGATACCGGAACAGGCATGACAAGGGAGCAGGTGGAGCGGTTAGGAACGGCCTTTTATTCATTAAAAGATAAAGGAACAGGCATGGGCTTGATGGTCTGCTATCAAATCATGGAAAAGATGGGCGGAAGAATTGAAGTGGACAGTCAAAAGGGAGTAGGAAGCATTTTCAAGGTTTATGTACCGCATACATGAGCCTTACGAAAAAAAGGCAAATCCCTTTCTATATCTACACATTCTTGTTAATATTTAGATAGATAAGAAAGATTACGAATATGGGGCATACAGGGAGTTCAGTTCATATGAAATCATATATTAAAGCTTTAGTGCCATTATTGTTTGTTATTCTAGCTGCCGCTTGTTCAAGTGAACAGAAGATTCCTAATGCGACAGATTATGAGGTTGAATCCTTTACCTATACCAATCAAGACGGCAAGGATGTTTCTCTTGAAGACCTGAAGGGAAAGGTATGGGTGGCTGATTTCGTCTTTACAAACTGCAACACCGTTTGCTTGCCGATGACAGCCAACATGAAGAAACTCCAGGAACGAATTGAGGAGGAAGGATTAGAGGATGTTAAGCTGATCTCCTTCAGTGTGGACCCGGAGGTTGACAAACCGGAAGTATTAAAGGAATATGGCCAGCAGTTTAATGTTGACTTTACGAATTGGCATTTCTTAACGGGATACAGCCAAGATGAGATTGAGGACTTTTCTCTTGAAAGCTTTAAGGCAACTGTCCAAAAGCCGGACGGGAATGACCAGGTTATCCATTCTGTGAGCTTCTCCCTTGTAGACCAAGAGGGTAGAGTGGTTCAATCCTATTCAGGTTTGGATGATATCCCGATGGATGACATAATTCAGCATATAAAAATGTTGCAATTGTAATGGACAGGATATCCCTGTCTTTTTTTTATCAAAAGGCTTTGCGACAGATGAAATGTAGTTCATAGATACCTCTGCACCGTAAAGCAACAAATTAGATGAACAGAATCGTTCATAAAAAAAGTAATCATTACCATCCAGTTTTCCATAATGCATGGTGCTTTATGACATATGATATACAATAAGAGGACTATTCAGGCAGGTGACATCCATGTTAGACAAAAAAATGATTTCAATATTTCTTGTCACATTATTATTAGCCGGCTGCGGCGGACTGCCCTTTCTTAAGGGGAAGGAATCTGCGGAGCACTCCAAATCCTATTTAACGAAATCACTTAAGAAGGATATCCCGGATGATTTCATTCCGACAGAATTATCCGTTGTATCAGTAGGTGATTCGCTGACACAAGGTGTTGGCGCAAGTGATGACCAAGAAGGGTATATCCCCTATCTTTCTGCCTATCTGGAAACAAATCGGGGAATAAAGGAAGCAACTTTTACAAATTACGGCGTTCGTGGTAATCGAACTAGTGATTTATTGAATCGGCTTCAAGATGAACAAATAAAGCGTGACATAGAGCAGGCTGATGCAGTTGTCATCACTATTGGCGGCAATGATATTATGAAGGTAGTTAAAGAGAAATTTACCAATTTGACGATGGCAGATTTCTTAGAGGCCTCCGTTAGCTATGAGGAAAGAATTGAAAAAATCCTTAAGACAATCCGAAAATATAATCAGGAGGCTGAAATTTATTATATTGGGCTATACAACCCTTTCGGCAAATGGATGTCTGCCTTTAGTGAGCTTGACATCATTATGGATGACTGGAATGAGATTGGCATGGAAGTGACAAAGTCAGATTCGAATGCTTATTTTATCCGAATTGATGATATTTTTGCAGCATCCGATGAGAATCTGCTGTATCAGGAGGATTATTTTCATCCGAATGATCGGGGGTATGAGCTGATTGCTGCTCGCATTTATGAAGAGATGAAAGAAAAGACTGTTGATAACATGTATGCTGTTGGACAAAGGAATGGGGTGGCCAATAATGAAGAAGTGGATGAGTGAGTGGGGATTGTGGAAGTCATTGTTCTTTGCCTTGCTAGCCGTCAATCTTGTGATTGCCGGTGTGCTGTTTTACTGGATGACAAGGCCTATAAAGGATACAGGAGCTTTGGAGAAACTGAATGAGAACAAGGAAATGGTGAGCATTCCTTTCTCCTCAAATAAGGAAGATTTGAACAGGATAATTAATCATTATATTGATGAAGAGGCTGCAGACAGTCCGATTGATTACGAGGTATTGCTGACAGATAAATTGGAGCTGTATGGTACATTAAGTGCCTTCGGAAAAGATGTGCAATTGAAAGTATTATTTGAACCGTATACAACAGATGACGGAAATATCCTTCTTCGCCACCGTTCCATCCAAATTGGCGAGATGAATCTGCCGGCCACTTTCGTGCTGAACTACATCAATGAGAAATATAAGATGCCGGAATGGGTTACCATCAACCCGGCTGAGAAGACCATTTATTTATCATTAAAAGAAATGGACTTAAAGAGCGGGATAACAGTGGAGGCGAAGAAGTTTGACCTTCGCAATGATGATATCCAGATGAATTTGCTGGTTCCCGTTGAATAAAAGCATGATAAAGAGGCAGCAATGAAGATTGCATGCCTCTTTTTATTAATGCAGAAGGGTGATTCCGAGGGTTTCATCTGCATCTTCGTAGATAATCATCGTATACACTTTGTCTGGTTCAAATTGAATGAAGCCGCTTTGGTGAAGAAGCTCGCCTTTTTCGGGATTTTTCAGCTCAAATTCAATGGTCATAGGGGTCAGTCCTAAATAGTCTGTCTGATGCTTGTAGGGAAGACTCGGATAAAGTACATCCCGGCCCTTCACGCCGATTTGGAGAATGTCATGTGAGGGAGCAAGGTGAAGAGTCTTCACTTTTGATTCATTATGGGGAACCGTATGGTTTTCCGGTATCACGACCAGCCGTGGATCATCCTCTTTCCCCGTCAGGACAACTGTATTAGGTGTATCGCCAATCGTAATTTTCCTGTGCATGATTAAAGGATAGGTCGTTCCTGATGGAAAGACCTCAACATAATAGGCGCCTGGTGTTAAGGATAAGTAAGAACTGGCTGAATTGAAGGGCATATCCTTAAAGGTTTTCATGCCGTTAATATACATGTCTACAGTACCGCAAAAAGAGGAACCGTGGTAAAAACGAATCTTGCATATGTTTTTTATTTCTTCCAAATTATGTGTATAGTGATGGTAAGAAGGCATATAATTCTGCCCTGCTGAGCCGTTGTGTCTGTTAAGCCATGGGTAGAATCCTGACCGGGACGGCAGGGACTGAGAAGGGTACAGATAAGGCGGATAAGGATTGGCGGCCATATTACTCACTCCTGTCATTACGTTCATTTATGCTACCTATATGCGGAAGCAGGGAAAGCGGTGACTTAAAGAATAGGCAAGAAAGCAAATTAGGAGTATAGTAAGGAGATATCAAGCTATTTATCATACATAATATACTGGAGGGATTAGAATGGAAAAAGCAATTTTTGCCGGAGGATGTTTTTGGTGTATGGTTAAACCCTTCGATACATTCCCTGGAGTACATAAGGTTGTATCAGGCTATACAGGCGGCCATAAAGAAAATCCTACTTATGAAGAGGTATGTTCGGGCACAACCGGTCATGTTGAGGCTGTAGAGATTACATATGATCCTAGTCTTATTACTTATAAGTCCATTGTTGAATTATTTTGGCAGCAAATTGACCCAACTGATGCAGGCGGTCAATTCTGTGATCGAGGCGATTCATACAAAACAGCAATCTTCTACATGACTGAGGAGCAAAAGGCAGCTGCTGAGGAATCGAAAAGAGACTTGGCTGAAAGCGGTCGTTTCCAAAAGGAAATTGTTACACCAATTCTTCCAGCTAAAACCTTCTATCCGGCAGAGGATTACCATCAGGATTTCTACAAAAAGAATAAGGAGCATTATGAATCTTATCAGGTCAGCTCTGGCAGAGCCGGCTTCATTAAGGAGAATTGGAGGTAAGGCTATATGGGGAAATACACGGAACGCATTAACCAATTGAACGAGATGCAGCGCCATGTGACCCAGAGCAATGGGACAGAACCGCCGTTCCGTAATGAGTATTACCGGACAGAAGAGGATGGCATTTATGTTGACATCGTCTCCGGAAAGCCTCTTTTCAGCTCGAAGGATAAGTATGATGCCGGCTGCGGTTGGCCAAGCTTTACTAAACCGATTGATGAGGATGAAATCCTGGAAAAACAGGACCTCAGCCATAATATGATTCGGACTGAGGTGAGAAGCAAGGAAGCGGACTCCCATTTAGGCCACGTCTTTCCGGATGGCCCGGGTCCGGCTGGATTGCGCTACTGCATTAATTCTGCCGCCTTGCGTTTTATACCGAAGGCTGACCTTGAGAAGGAAGGCTACGGAGAATATTTACGGCTATTTGAATAAAGGGGCTTATAAAACGTTCCGCCTGATTCTCCTAAGAGATTCAGGCGGATTTTTTTTGGATGAAAGGATCAAAAAAAGAAGACTAGACGGTGTCTTAGTCTTTGTATATCTTCTATAGAAATAGTTACTCCATTATTTCCTTTTCGAGAATATTTGCTGATATGATGCCTCCCAATTGGAACGGTTTTTCATCGAGTCCTTTAAATCGGTGACCATCGTCATTCATCATAAACTCAATTTGATGCTGCCCTTCCTCGAGCCCTGTCGCAAGAATAATATAGCGCTCCTTCACTAATGGCCAGTTCGTGTTAATGGTCTTGTAATACTGATGGTCAATGAAGACGTCTACCATGCCGCCGTTTGGATTACGCTTAATGATGGCACCTACCGTATTGCCTTCAATTTTATAGCGGATGGAACTGCCTTTCTCTCCAGCGGTCCAGTAACTGTCAGCATACATAAAGCCTTTCTGGGAATCAATCGTCTTTGTTAGATGAAAAGGAGTATCGCCTTGAGTGTACAACGACTCCTCCAATGCCGGTGCTTTCCTGTTTGGGTAATCCTCCAACATCGCGAGAATGGTGTTTGCATACAGTTCATATCCCCGTCTGTTAGGATGAACCTGATCCTTATTCAGTTTTTTCACAGAAATGCCTGATTGGGCGTATGCTGCTCGCATATCAATTGGTATCGCTCCGTAGTGATCACTTAAGATTTGAATTTGATCCGCAAAGCCTTGAACGTTTAAAGGGCTTTCAATGAATGTTATGATTTCAGCGTTCGGTGCTCGGACCTTTGCTTCGCGAATTAATAGCTCATAATGCTTAGCGAATTCTTCTGTTTCCATATATTTTCGGTCATTTTCTCCAAAAACCAGGAAAATGATATCGGCAGGAATGAGTAGTTCTGAGTTTCTCAGCTTGTATAATCCTTCAAAAGCTGTTGCTCCACTCTGAACAATATGCTGGCCCTCCATTCTGGCACCATATCTTTGTTTGACCAGCTTCTCCAGTTGGCCGTGCCAGCTATCCCGCATTGTTTCAGCCCCGGCTCCTCTACCGATGCTGTCACCAACAACTACATAATAAATGGTATTGCCATTGTTCAGTTTTTCGGATAGGGTTTGATCCACCATTTTGACCGTGTCCGGACGCAACGAAAGGATTAAGATGACAATGATGGCAATTAGGAAGGAAAGTACAAAAATAGTATGTTGTTTCAACTTGACGGTCATAAAAACCCACCCTCCCGAACGTATCTGGTTCCATATTACCTAGTTTATGGATAAAAAACAATCTAAATATGGGCGAATGCACATACCCAGAGGGCAGTTAGCTCATATAGTAACAGTGTAATTGAGACCTTTTAAAAGGAGTTGGATGTTCGAATGTACGGTAATTTTGGAGGCGGCTGCAATCCTTGCGGCTATGGATATGGTGGCGGATATGGCTACGGTGGCGGTTATGGATATGGCTGCGGCGGAGGTTTCGGTTCTGGTTTTGCATTAATTGTTGTTCTCTTCATCTTGTTAGTCATTATAGGCGCTTCCTTCTATTGTGGCTGTTAATGATGGAGAAAAAGGACGGTAAATCCGTCCTTTTTTTACATATTGCAGCTTAGAGAACAGATAGAAATATTCATGACCAAAAATGGTGTTCATTACCATAACGGGCTTAAATCATGTATACTGATACATACAGGATAGGTTAAAAGTTATAGGTTTCATAGCTATGCCTCTTGGTTTCAGGAAATCGGCCCGCTATTTGACAAAATGGCTGCAGGCTGTTAGCTTTCCAGATGTAGCATAATCATTCTCATTTATGTATGATGATTATGGTCAAAAGTAAGCCAAGAGAGTGGAGATGAATAAGATGAAATCCTTTTATCAATATTTAATGACATACAGAAATGCCTTGAAGAAAACGGAAATGTCCTTGTTCGCCGAAAATGTGTTTTATGACCACGGGTTTCCGAAGAATTCCTCTGATTATCATGAAGTCAGCCATTATTTAGAAATGAATGGCGATTATATTCTTGATATGAGTCTTTTTGATGAGGCGTGGAATGCGTACCTGCAGCATATGGGGGAATAAAATGGACCGGACCGGCAGAACAAATGAATGGTTCCCTGTTTGAATTCTTGGGTGATTTTCTATAACTTCTGTTCTGGAATCTGAGGAAGGAAACAGGTGCTTTTTATGCCAGGACGATTACAAACACGACTGCTGTACTATTCGCTCATTATCTCTATTATTCCAATCGTGTGTATTGGGTTTACCTTCTTCCTTAATCAAAAGCATCTGCTGGAAAATCAGGCGAAGGCGACTTTAAAGACTGCCTCCTACCATGCGGCAGATACAACCAATATGTTTATCGAAGAGCGGATGAATGACTTGAAATATTTAAGTCAAAACTCCGGCATTACGAATAATAATAAAACGGAATCATTGAAACTACTTGATGAATACGTAAAGCTGAAGCCGGTTTATTCCGGTTATACATATGTTACCAGCGCGGGTGAGATTTGGCGGGAAACGTACCCCTTAGAGACTGGAGAGGCGCTCCTTGAAAGTGAATCCTTTGTACGTTCCATGAATGGTCAGCCTTTCTTGTCAAAGGTTTATACAGTGGAGGGAGAGAAACCTTTCTTTTGGATCAGTACCCCGGTGTATACGGAGGATAATGAGATAGCTGGAATATTTGCTCCATCCTTTAATATTTACTATTTATGGGAGACTGTAGCTGCTAAACTTGAATTAGAGCGGGAGAAGCTCCCTTATACTGCCTTCATGATCAATAAGGACGGCTGGATTGTCACGCATAAAGATGAGAAAGAGATTATGAATCGCAATTTCATCGAGGAGAATGATTTGTCGCCTGAGCTTATCCATCAGGCTGCCTTAAAGAGGAAACTGCTGGAATCAAATGATGGAAAGAGTTTTTATACGGTTAATCCTATTCGAACAAAGGCACTAGCTGAAGAAGATTGGTATATCGTGACGACAACGGAAAAGAAAGCAGTCTATGCTCCATTAAGAGGGCTGCTCAGTCGATACCTGCTGATCAGTATCCCTATACTTGGTGCCATTATTGCTGCTGCATACTATATGACGAAGATTATTATAAAGCCGGTCGAGGACATGGTTGGACGTGTAGAGAAGTATTCAAGGGGTGAGAAGTTCTCTCGCACAGAAAGCGCCTATCATGAGATTAATGTCTTGAATCGCAGCTTTCAGTCAATGGTGGAAGCAATCGAACAGAGGGAAAAGGAGCTTATTCGCACAGAAAAGCTGAAATATGTCGGCCAGCTAGCCGCTGGAGTAGCTCATGAAATCCGAAATCCTATCACGACGATACGCGGCTTCTTCCAGCTGTTGAAGGACCATCCATATGATGAAAAAGTATTTAGAAATTATATTGATATTATTATAGAAGAGTTAAACCGCATGAATGGCATTGTGGGAGAGCTGCTGAATTTATCTAAGCCCTACCAATTGATTGTGAAGGAACATAATGTAAATGAGCTCATGGACGAAATTATTCTTCTGCAAAAAGGAGAACTTTACAGGAAGAATATTAAGATTCTGCGAGAGAATGAATGTGATAAATTGATCTGCACGGATCGAAATAGATTATTCCAGGTTATTATTAATGTGATTCAGAACTCGAAGGATGCCTTTCAAAAGGAAGGCAGCATCCGTATTTCCTTTGAAAGCACGGATGATACAGTGAGGATTATTATCGCTGATGATGGTCCTGGCATGCCAAAGGGTGTTTTAAGCAAGATTGGCACACCCTTTTATACAACGAAAGAGCATGGAACAGGGCTTGGTATTGCAACAAGCATGAAGATAATGGAAGAGCTTGAAGGCTCATTTGAAGTAACGAGCAGGATAGGAAAAGGAACGAGAATTGTACTGACCGTTCCGGCAAAGAAATAATCATACGAAGAGCAGGGAGCTTTCTTATCAAAAGAAGGCTGCCTGCTTTTTTCGACTGGTTCAAGGAAAACAGCTTAAGGCTTATGCATTAATAAGATAATTATAGGCTATCCGCATCAATCTTCCTTGCATATAATGATAAAAAACTTTACCCGATCTGCAAGGGGTGGCAGCTAGTGGGCAAACGAAATAAACCGAAGTTTGCGGTAGGAGATTCCGTCGTTATCTTAGTGAATGGCATTGTCGGTGTCGTTTCAAATGTAAAAGAGTTTAATCAGGCCTTCCTGTATGAGGTGCAAGGAGCGGAAGGGGTATATACAGAATCCGCACTCATTCATTTACAGGAATTTGAAGGTTTATTGTTTGATGCAGAACAAATCAACATTGATTATAAGTTTTTTTTCGGTGATTTAGTACAGGTAAAGGGATACGGAAAGGACATATTTAAGGTCATTGGGTTTCGGACAGAAATATGGCGCTACCAGGAGGAATCTTGGGAGGATGTCATTTATGAGCTCTCCAGAATTGACGATGAGGAATGGCTCGAGTGCAGTGAGGACGATTTAAATTTCCTGGCAGATGCAAAGGATGCCGATGCGTTTCTGGCTAAATATCAAGAACCACAGAGGAATACCCAAAAGGGCAAGCGAAAACGGAAGGAATTACTGGAACTGCCGAATCCTGAAGGGACAGAGGATGACCATCAAATCATGGTCAATCATCTACTTGATATTTATAATGATTATCGGATTTTAAAAGAATTTTTCGGTGATGAGAGCTATGAGAAGGTTATGAAGACAGCTGTTAAGAAATTAAAGAAGCTGGTCAGTCAGAAGCAGGATAAAAAAGAACCGCATTAGATTAGGAGCTATTCGAGACTATTCGAGTAGTTCTTTTTTTTCATTTTGACAGTCTTATCGGCATTCGACAAAACTAGAATAATTTCATCAGAGGATTTTCCGATAAGAATGTGCAATTAATATAATCATAATGATTCAAGGAGGGGATAGTTATGTTGAAATCAAAGAGATTGAGCTGGTCAGCCTTGAGGAAAAAAGATTATGAAATAGCCTTGTTCCAAACGGAGCATCCAAGGGATAGAAAGGGCTATCGAATGGTTTACCGCGGAATCATCAATGCGGAAAGCCATTTTGATGTAGTAACAAAGGTATTTAAAATGTTTAATATAAAAGATCTCATCCCTAAAAACTATCAGGGAAGAACGGTCATGAGCGGAGATATTATCATGATTGTAGACCATTATGAAAAGAAGCGGTATTACAGGCTTCAATCTGGCGGATGGACTGAGGTTAACCGCTTGCATGTGTGCTGAATTCTGAATAGTCAGCTTTTTTTCATTTTAAAGCGCTTATGATATAGTAATCTTTGAATAGAATCACGTTATATCCAACTGTAAGGAGGAAATTCAAAGATGAGTGTACATATCGGAGCGAAAGAAAATGAAATCGCAGAAACAGTGCTACTTCCAGGAGATCCGCTGAGAGCAAAATATATTGCTGAAACCTTTTTAGAGAATCCTGTTTGCTATAATGAAGTAAGAAATATGTTTGGTTACACAGGTACGTATAAAGGTAAACGTGTTTCCGTCCAAGGGACTGGAATGGGCGTGCCATCCATTTCTATATACGTCAATGAACTTATGTCCAGTTATAATGTTCAGAAATTAATCCGTGTCGGTACTTGCGGAGCCATTCAAAAAGATGTAAAGGTCAGAGACGTCATTCTTGCCATGACATCCTCAACCGATTCAAACATGAATAAACTCTTGTTTGACGGCATCGACTATGCGCCGACTGCCAATTTTGATTTGCTGAAGAAAGCATATGATACTGGTATTCAAAAAGGCCTCAATCTAAAGGTGGGAAATGTCTTTACGGCAGACCAATTCTATAATGATAAAGCCAATCATGAGCTATGGGCACAATACGGTATCTTGGCTATCGAAATGGAAACAACAGCTCTCTATACATTGGCTGCAAAATACGGCAGACAGGCGTTGTCCATCCTTACGGTCAGCGATCACATCCTGACAGGGGAAGAGACAACAGCAGAAGAACGACAAACGACTTTCAACGATATGATAGAAGTAGCTTTAGACGCTGCTATTGAAGTATAATAGAAAGAGTGTGGAAGGCTTCGGTTTAATCCGAAGCCTTTATCCATTACATACGAAGAAGATAGAGATTGAAAGATAAGGGATGAGAGCATTGAAAAAGACACTTCTTGCATTAATGACATCAACGGCATTGCTTCTAACAGCATGCAATAATTCGTTATTGGGGACCGAGAGCAAGGAAGAAGCAGAAGAAGCGGCAAGCATGCAGGAAACAGAAGGTGAACAAGAAGAGGCAGCACCGGAAGAAGAGTATGCACTGACAGCAGAGATGCTGAATGTAATCGAAACCGAGGACGGGGTAAACTTTATTCAAAATCCAGAGAATATTCAAGTACTGGTCAATAAGGATTATAGCCTCCCAATCGGATACCGTCCGGGAGATTTGGTTGTTCCTGAGGTAAAATTCTCATTTGATGAAAAACACGAAAAGAAACTCATGAGGAAAGAGGCAGGCGAGGCATTAGCGGAGATGTTTGACGCAGCTTCAGAAGAAGGGGTAGAAATCGTTGCTGTGTCCGGCTTCCGTTCTTATGAGCGTCAGGAACAGCTATATACAGCTGAAGTAGCAGCATCTGGTGCAGAGCATGCTCAGCAAGCTGTAGCAGAGCCGGGAAAAAGCGAGCATCAAACTGGATTGACCATGGATGTCTCTAGTGCAGAGAACAGTTTTAATCTAAACCAGGATTTTGGTAAAACGGCGGCAGGGAAGTGGCTGGCAGAGAATTCATCAGAATACGGTTTTATCATCCGTTATCCGGAAGGAAAAGAAAGCATCACCGGTTATATGTACGAGCCTTGGCATGTCCGCTATGTTGGCATAGATGTCGCGAAAGACATTCATTCACTAGGACTGTCTTTTGAGGAATATGTCCAGCTTGTGGAAGAATGAAACCAACTTTTGGTATAATGAAGTGTGTTTTCACTTGATATGATATTGTGAAAGTGGTGAGTCAATTGGATAAGGAGCAAGAACAAGGACAGGAGCAGCAAGCGAATGACGGCCCAGAGAAAAAAGGGTACATAAAGGTTAAGTGGATCTATATCGTCTTAGGTGCACTGGCACTTGTACTACTGACGGTCGGCACAACGGTTTACCTTCTTACGGAAAAGGCACAATCGAAATCCGGTAGTGGAGGTTCACTTCTATCAACTAATACGGATGGAGACTTCTCCAAGCTTTATGAAGTGTATAATACACTAGAGAATTATTACTTCGAGGATGTTGATGAGGAAGCACTTGTAAATGGTGCCATTAACGGTATGGTTGAGTCCCTTGATGATCCATATTCTGATTTCATGTCTACGGACGAAGCGACAAGCTTCCATGAAAGTATCTCTTCTTCCTTTGAAGGAATCGGGGCAGAAATTCAGCAAGAAAATGACCAAATTGTGATTGTTTCACCTATCAAGGGAGCACCTGCTGAGGAAGCTGGTTTAAAAGCTGGTGACATTATTCTTGAAGTGGATGGTGAAAGCCTGCAAGGAATGTCATCAAGTAATGCGGTCTTGTTAATCAGAGGAGAAAAAGGCACAAAAGTGACTTTGACCATTCAGCGTCCCGGCCAATCCGATACAATGAAGGTTGAAATCGTCCGCGATACGATTCCAATCGAAACTGTCTATGCAGAGACAGTCTCAAATAATATTGAAAAGATTCAAATTACGAGCTTCTCCGAGCATACTGCTGAAGAGCTTGAAAAAGCATTAAAGAGTGCGGAAAAGGATGGGGCAAAAGGGATTATTCTTGATTTAAGACAAAATCCTGGAGGCCTTCTCGACCAAGCTCAGGAAATTGCGAATATGTTTGTGGATGAAGGGAAAATCCTTTATCAGGTGGAATACCGAAACGGCAAGAAAGAGGTCACAAAAGCGACCGGGAACGGTTATAAGGTCAGCCTTCCAACTACTGTATTAATTGATGAAGGAAGCGCTAGTGCCTCTGAGATAGTTGCTGCGGCTTTGAAGGAATCAGCTGATATACCTTTGGTCGGCATGAAATCATTCGGAAAAGGCACCGTCCAATCCGCACAGGATTTCACAGACGGCTCCAATCTGAAATTCACGACCGCCAAATGGCTGACGCCGGATGGAAACTGGATTCACAAGAAGGGCATCAGCCCGGATGTGAAGGCTGAGCTCCCTGAATATGCTAACTTGACCTATGTTGATCCTGAAAAGGAATGGAAGGAAGGAGCATCCTCTGCAGATATTGAAAACATAGAGAAAATGCTGGAGGCCCTTGGGTTTAATCCAGGTAAAGTGGACACATCTTATGATGCTGCCACAGCATCAGCGGTTAAACAATTCCAAAAAAATCAGGGAATCAAGCAAACCGGCATTGTCACTGGAGAGACAACGACAAAACTGATGAACGAGCTTCGTGAGAAGATTAATTCAGATGATCCACAGGTAGAAGCAGCTGTGAAAGAACTGAAGTAATAATAAAGAAACCGTCATACCTATAGAGGGATGACGGTTTTTTTACTTAATAAAGCTATTTATAATAGGAGGATTGTATGCGGTAAGGAAAGCATGACAGGTTTGTGGAATGGTTACTCTTTAAAAGGGTTCATGTGAAATTGAGGAGGAGATTATAGCATGCTATTTATGTTTTTAATGTTGGCTTCACTTATGATCGCCATTTTAGCCATTCGTATAAAGAAAATCATCCTTCTTTTTGTATCGGCTATACTTATCTTGCCTTTGTCCTTATATCTTTCAGCTACACCCCTATTTGAAAGATGGGGGCTTATCTTCCCCATATTGTACATTAGTGCAGCAGTTTCACTGGCAAAGAAGGCGGTATGGCTATCAATGTTGCTAACAGCTGCTAACGCCATTCTGTTAGGATTGATGATAGTGATAATTTTTCAGTAATAATCAACGTTATTAATGTTCTCTGTTTAGGAAAAGGGGAAAAAGAAGTCGAACAAGTAGGGCTGGCTCGACTTCATTTGTGACAAAAGGGTGAAACCATTGCCCTGCATATGAAAAGTGAGATACACTACAGAAGGAATAGTATCCCTTATATGTCTAATTGTTCCGTAAGCCGAAGGCGATAAATGTCTTCTCATCTTCAATCAATCCGCAGGATGCACATTGCACTCGTATACCGGGTCCGTTGTAAGGCAGATGGTAAGCCTCAAGCTCTTCATCTGAATACATTTGCACAATGGTCCCTGAGTGTGGGTCAAGCTTTACATAGATAGGGGTTTGCTCAATAACATTGAAGCGGGAACGGTTTGTTTTACAATTAGGGCAGCAATATGGATGTGACATGACAAACGACCTCCTTTTCAACCTATTTTCCGTTAAAAGGAGCGGGAATATGCATCACATTAACGAAAGAACGTAAGGGGTATTCGAAAAGGTAGCTAAAGGATTCAAAAAGGGGATGGAAGGATTGAGACAGAAGCGGACTTTGTTTGCAGCTGCAGCCGTCATGTTGATGATGGTTACGGCTGGCTGTGGAAGCCAGGAAGCAGAAAAGAAGGATGAACACAAGGGACATGAAAGCGGGATGGCTTCAGAAGCCATACAGGTAGAAATTGAGATTGAAACAAGTCCTGCCAAGGTAAATGAAGAGATTGTGTTTGAAGCGATCGTCACACAAGGCGGCGAACCTGTTGAAGATGCGAAGGAAGTGGAGTTTGAATTCGAACGTGAGGGAGAAGAAGAGACAGAAAAAGTTATGGTCGAGCATCAAGAAAACGGTATATATCGATTGGAGAAATCATTTACAGAAGAAGGGCTTTATACCATTATCACTCATGTAACTGCTCGGGATATGCATTCTATGCCTAAAGAGACATTTGAAATAACCCCTTAATGTCTTTTTTTCATGATTAGGCCATATATATCTATGTAAGGAATCCTCGAAAGAAGGGGAGGGGGATGGATGGCCACGCATGAAAATAACCGGATAGTTCACGAACAAGGACAAATCTACCGGCTGCAGAGGGAAGAACGTTCCTTTATGCAGGAAACGCATAACCAGACAGAGCTGCGCATTAAGGAGATTGCCGGGTTGGATATCGGAGAGTTCCAGGCAATGACGAAGGGGAGCTTAAGTGTAAATGAATACGTGAACATCAAGAAAGAGCTGTTCATTAAATCAACCGGTAAGGCTCATATCATTTTCGATATTCAAAAGTTGCAGCATTTTACCCTGGCGATTGCCAATCCGAATGACAGACTGATCCACGGATCGCTATATGTTAGTCCCGATAATGGACTTTATGCCTCAACGATTCACAAGATGGAGATTGAGAATGGCAAGCTTGAAATTCTGGATTGTCAAAAGAGGCTCCGTTTTGTCAAAGTGGAGATATGGGGGCAAACAGGTGATAAAGGGCTTGTATTCTTACAGGGAGAGAAATAAAGATAGGCAGAGGAAAGCTCTGCCGTATACGGTTTCTTACCATTCAGGCACGGATATTTCAGAGTATTGAGTATCAGGGATTTTGAAAAGGATAATTTCTAATATGCCGTCTTTATAGCTTGATTTAGCCCCTTTCTTTTTGACTAGACATGGCAGGGGATAGGTCAAGCTTTCTTCGCGGTTGGGCGGCAAGCCCTGTAGAATAATGCGATTATTCGTATGATACAGCTTCAGATGAGGCAATTCGTCTTCCGGTATAGGCAGGCGTACGAATACATAATCATGTGTTTCGAATATCTCCGGTTTATGCCTGCTGGGTTGTTCATTCTCTTGTTCGGCTTCTTCCCTCTGGTCACTGGACAAGCCTTGCTTCATCAGGCTCCCGAATTGTTCAGGTGATAGCATGGATAACAATTGTTCCATTTGTTTTTCCAGTCCAGATTGATTCAAATATTTCATCCAATCAGGCATTTGCTGCTTGTTATTAGGGAAAAGGTTCCAAGGGAACAATGTATCACCTCAACTTTCAAGAGAGCAGGATGGGTTACAGTTACTATATGCGAACTGGGCCCTATTCGTTAATCATCATCATGGTCATATGTACATAATGTTCAGTATAATAGAAAGGGAAAGGTATTCTAGTGAATGAGTCTGGAGGTTATACGACGATGAAACGGACAGCTTTGATTACCGGTTCGGCAAGCGGTCTTGGACGAGTCGCGGCAGAGCGATTAGCGCAGGACGGCTATTCCATTATTACAACATACCGGCATAGCAGGGAGCGAGCAGAGTCCTTTATGGCTGAGCTCGAAGAAAAGTATCAAATAACAGCGGCTGCACTTCCATATGATGCGGCGAAGCGTGAGTCTCATGCCAATCTGCTTAAACAATGTGCTCAGATTGGTACAGGCATAGACATCCTCGTACATAATGCAGGCCCATATATTCAAGAACGAAAAACAATGGCAGAATACACGGTGGAGGAATGGGAATATATGATTCAGGGGAACCTGACAAGCATGTTTCTCCTAGCGCGCGGCATCCTTCCTCGCATGAGAGAGAATGGATGGGGACGGATTATCACCATGGGGTTTGACCAATCAAATACAGCCCCAGGCTGGAAATACCGGTCAGCGTTTGCGGCAGCTAAATCTGGATTGACCTCTCTGACCAAGACACTTTCCATCGAAGAGGCCGAATATGGCATTACCGTCAATATGGTATGCCCTGGCGATATCGTCCCTCCATATAAGGAAATGAATCATCCGGACAGAAAGGAAAAAACAGAGGTTGTACCTGTCGGCAGACCTGGTACTGGAGGAGATATTGCTCGAGTGATATCCTTCTTATGCAATGAGGATTCTGACTTTATTACAGGAGCAGTTATTCCTGTAACAGGCGGACAGGATGTTCTGTCTAAATATCGATAAAAAAACTCGCAAGGCTGCAAATGCGCACTTGCGAGTTTTTTGCTGATTAGGCTGTCTTTCTTATCCTGCGCTGAACAATGATTAGTCTAGCACTCAGCCCAGCAGCACCGATGGCAAGGCCGGTTATTAAGCCAATCCAGTAACCAAACGCTCCGAGGGCGGTGTAATTGGCCAGTGCATAACCTGCCGGCAAGCCGATGACCCAATAGGATAGGAGTGTCATGAAAAATGTCACATTCACATCCTTATATCCTCGTAAAGCCCCCTGTATGGGCGCCTGAAGGGCATCAGATAGCTGGAAGAAGATAGCGAATATCAAGAACTTCGCCGTCAATATAGCTACCTCTGGATCATTTGTGTATAAATAAGCCACTTGATCTCGAAATACTAAGAGTATGATGGCGCTGATACAGGAAAATCCAACTGCGAACAGGATGCCCATCAGGCTGAATTCCCGCGCCCGTTTCAGCTGATTGGCCCCTGCTTCCTGACCGACTAATATCGTTAAGGCCATCGAGAAGCTGAGCGGCACCATATAGAGGAATGAGGAGAAATTAATAGCCGCCTGGTGGGAGGCAATGGTAATGGTATTATAAGAGCTCATGAAAAGAGTGACAGCAGCAAATATGCTTGTTTCAAAAAAGATAGCCATTCCAATCGGAAGTCCAATCTTCATTGTATTTCCCCACTCGCTGAGTGATGGCTTTGGCAGAGAACGCAGTAATCCATACTCAGAGAATGGATGCACTCTTGTCGTGATCACAATAGCAATTAGCATGATGACCCAATAGGTGATGGATGAAGCAATGCCTGCCCCGACCCCTCCGAATGCAGGAAGACCGAATTTACCATAAATGAAGGCATAATTGGCCACGACATTTACCGGAAGAGTGACAATCGTGATGAACATGGAAACGGATGTTTTTCCGAGCGCATCAATGAAGCATCTGAGTACGTTGTAAACAAAGAGTGGAACAATCCCGAATGAAAGAGCTGCTAAATATTGAAAAGCAATGCGTCCGACCTCCTGCTCTAAATTCATGAGACCAAGCATTGGACGTAAGAACAGAGCTCCTAAGAGGATAAGCAGGATACTCATGATAAGGGAAAGGTAGATCGCCTGCATGACTGCTCGGTTAATATGTGCGGGCTTTGACCGTTGTCCGAAGAGCTGGGCCACAATTGGAGTCACGGCTAAAAGAATGCCTGAACACCCATTATAGATAGGCACCCAAAGGGAAGTTCCAATGGCGACACCCGCTAAATCAATGGGGCTGAATTTGCCGGACATGAAGGTGTCAAAGAAGCTGATAGCGAACAAGCCGAGCTGGGTAATCAAAATCGGCAGAAACACAATCATCATCTTTGATGTTTTTTCTTTAGTAAATAGTGACTGAACCATGAATGAAGCCTCCGAATAGAATCTTTTTTTCGCTAGTATCTATCATACTCTGAAAAAGGGAATAGAAAAATAAGAAATGATGAATATTCTCCAATATTGCCCCATACAATCTTTAAAAGACTGCAGCAGCGGTTTTTTGGGGGGAGAGAACATGGCTTATATAGGATCGAAGGGTTGGTACGTGGCTAGATTAAAGGAAATGGGTGTAACGAAACATCCAATTGAACGCCGGAAGCTTGAACTGTATAAAACCTACATACTTCGGCAGCTGTACGAACAGGCTCGAGCAAAAAACAAAATATCCGCTATGTAAATGTAAAGAAGGTGTGTGACAGAGCTGCAAGATTGCCTTGCCTGTCATACACCTTCTTTATGCTTTATGCTTCTTTGGCTCCGTATATGGAAACTTCAGCGGGCACTTCGGTGTCAAGCCGCTTTTGGGCCAAAGTAAAATGGTCCTTTGAGATTTCAAAAAGATCGTATATAGGTCCTTCTGCATTGATTTCATCATATAAAGCTGAACGTGTTTCATTGGCTTCAACCGTGTAAGGCATTTTTAAAGCTGCCTTCAACGATCGGATATTATTCTTCCGAATACGAAGAAAGACCGTCTCAATATCCAGCGTGAAAAACAATTCATCAAAGAATTGCTGTTTAGCCAAAGCGTTAAAGCCTTTCCCATGGTACGGCTTCCCTAACCAAGTGCCTAAGAATCCAGCATTGTTTGATATATCGTACAGTGTAATGGTCCCTATCGGATTGCCCCATTCATCAAGGATGGTGCGGGAGATCAGTTCTCCTCGTTCCTCTGCTTCAATCGTCTGCTTGGTGATAAACAAGTACTCCTCATATTGCTTCGTTTTGTGACGAACAAATGGATAGACGTCGGGATGGGTCATTAAATCAAAAAGAACAGGACAGTCAGATAATTCACGTTTCTTCAACATACAGATCGCCTCCGTATGAGGGCAGCCGCTAACTGCGATTTCCCCTCGAAATTTTTTAATGTAATATCAAAAAATTTCGGGGTGGGAATCGAACCCACTAGGACCATTACTGGTGGCGCACCATTTGCCTTCCCTAATTTTTGCTTCTTATGAAATTATATTACTGAAAGTATAATACAAGAATTTTTGCAAAAAGGAAATAGTTTTTATTCGTCATTTTTCGTAATTTTTCTTCGTGTATTTTTGTGAAGAAAGTTCATTAAAAAACACCGATTGTTTGCAGGAAGAGAATGAGGATTCCAAGCGTGATGACGTAGAGAGAAAAAGGCTTTAATGAATGATTTTTGATGTATTTAATCATCCAGGAAACAGCCAGATAACCGAACACAGCCGCACATAAAGTCCCAATTAATAAGCCTTTAAAGCTGATTGCCTCAACAGGCCCGCTCAATAGATCTGCCCCTTTAAACAGAATTCCTCCGAAAATGACGGGAATGGATAATAGGAAGGAAAAATAAGCAGCTGTTTCCCTATTTAGTCCGCTCATTAAACCAGCGGCAAGCGTAAAGCCGGAGCGGGAGATGGCAGGGAAGATGGCAGCAGCTTGAAAAACTCCGATGAATAAGGCGTTCTTATAGGTAATGTCCTCCATACCCCTCGATTGCTTCGGCATAATATCTGCCCACCATAGAATAAGTCCTGTAGCAAGGAATTCCCATCCAATGGTGACACCGGTCTTTGAAATTTCCTCAAAAAAATCATTTAGGAGAACTCCGGCTATGACTGCAGGCAATGTCCCGATTATTAATAATCCGGTCATTTTCGAGAATGGTCTGCGGAGCAGTTTAAGAATCTCCTGCCAATAGAAAATTAATAAGGCAAGCAACGTTCCTGTGTGCAGCAGGGTATCAAGGAGCAGTCCGGCCTCGTCCAATCCAAACAAATGACGGCCTATATATAGATGCCCAGTGCTCGAGATGGGCAGAAACTCCGTTAATCCCTGTATGACGCCAAGAATCATCGCCTTCCATTCAGCAAACATAGCTTTCACCCCTTCTAATTCCTCAGATTGCGCTTTTACATCCATTGTATGTCCTTCCGATAAATGGTATGAAGTTTATTGAAACATTTAGGGGAATCTAACGTAATTAATAGTGAGACAACTAGAGGAGGACATCATATGGTACATAGCAATGATAAAATATGGGCGGGGGCAGTCTATTTAAGCAGTTTCGTTTTCGTTTTGTTCGGTCCGCTCGTGATTTGGCTGCTTAAGAGAAATGATTCTGAATTTGTAAACTATCACTGCAAGGAATATTTTAATTTCTTAATCAGCTACACGATCTATACACTTATCGCATTTATACTGGTGTTTGTTGGAATAGGCATCATACTGGCATGGGTGCTCAGTGCGTATGTGTTAATCTTTACGATTATTGCAGCAGTTAAAGCGTTCAGCGGAGAGTATTATCAGATACCGCTCATTATACGATTTATTAAATAATGGACAGGCTAAGCAGGTGAATACATGTCACCTGCTTTTTTACATTCTAGTAAATAAAGCACTTAACCTGCGAACGAGTGATAATCTTTTAATAGATTCTAATACTAAATTTGCTAGATGTTACATAGACTTAGAATGACTGTAAAGTGAAGCCTGACAAGTTGGTGGTGAAAGATGGATGACGACGAAGGAATATTACAGCCGAATCATGAAGATCTATATCGGAGAATCCTTGGCTTACTTACTTGCTTCCGTGGCCTGTTTCGGGCTGTTGGCATATGTGACGAGAGGGCATTATTTATGGAGCGGGATTGGGGTTATTCCATTGCTCGTCCTGATGCTTCTATCTCTTAACCGGTTTGGTATGCATCTGATCAATAAGAGTAAGCTCTCCTATGAAGAAACGAATAGAGCGACATCCCCTTTGGATGAGAATCAATTATTCATAGCCTTTTTGCCCTCACCAACGCTGCATATGATTTTTTTTACTGGTGACGGGGTTTATGCGGGAAGTCTAAAGGATAAACGAACCAATATAGCGATGTGGATTATGCCTGCGTCCCTTCTTCTGCTCATGCCGAGAAGCTATCAATTATGTGATAATGAGGGGAATATGCTGGCAGAATATAAAGTAAAGTATGGGCTGAATGGAGCCATCTCCATCCTAGATGCAGAGGAGAGGAGGATTGGTGTCTACAGGCAGGAAATGCGAATGAGCGGTGTTACGAATGAGTATGGCATCAGGCAATATGAAGGGGAAATGGAGCACAGCGCTGCTTTTTCCATCGCTCACTCGAGGAATCAGCAAGCTATTGCAGCGTTTAATAGCGGCTGGATGCCTGCCTATACTAGCGGACGGTTCCTTGATGCTAATATGCCGATCCTAACCTTTTTGAATGCAACTGAAGATGAGAAGCGTATTGTTTTCAGCTATTGTGTAGATTATTTACAGGCTCAGAATCATTGATGGAAAAATCATATGGTTTGTATCGGGTTTTGTCATATAATAGAGGAATAATTAATTTTTGAATAGCATATGAGTGAAGGGAGCAACAAGCTGTGGATATTCAGGTAATTAAAGTACACGGTTCTAATAATGACTTTTATTTAATTGATGAGATGAACGGAAATCTGCCAATCACCGAAAAAGAGAGGAGCGCGCTTTCTGTAGCGGTATGCAGGCGGACGAAAGAGGAGGGAGCGGACGGAATTTTATTCGTACAAGCCTCAAGCACCTGTGACGCCAAAATGAGAATCTTTAATTCTGACGGAACAGAGGCATCTATGTGCGGAAACGGACTTCGCTGTGTAGGTCGTTATGTCTCAGAAAAGCTAGGGAAGAACCAGCTCGTCATTGAAACGATGAAAGCTGACCTTGCAGTGAGAAAAGAAGCGGAAATCTTCCCGGATATTCCGACCTATCGAGTGGAGATATCTCCTGTATTGAAGTCCACGAAAGCTCTGCCCATGAATACGGATATGGGTGAAATCATTCATGAGCGCCTGCCATTCTTGGATGATGAGCTGATTTTCACCGCTCTTTCCGTGCCAAACCCGCATCTAATCAGCATTGTTGGCAAGGAGGTTCTTGCGACGGATAAGCAGGAAAGAATAGCGAAGTATGTAAACGGAGAGAATGAATGGTTCCCAGATGGCGTTAATGTGAGCTTTATTAATGTAATGGGTGACCAAAGTATATTCGTACGTACATATGAACGCGGGGTGGGCTTCACGAATGCATGCGGTACGGCGATGTCTGCTTCCAGCCTTGTGACAAAGTGGGAGGAGAATCTTGAGGATGAAGTGCTGCTCGATGTTTATAATCCAGGAGGGATGGTAAAGTGTCATGTTCACGATCTGCCAGAGAAAACGTGGATTGATTTAATCGGGAATGCCACGTATGAGTATAAACAGACTTTGACTGTAGACTTAGAGGCTAAGAAGATTCATTTTGGTGAGAGAGAAAGCTTTGAAAATGAAACGAAAGCATATGATGCCTTTGTCAGCCATGTGAAAAATATTATCAAGGCCATATAGTTTTCTTATTATGAAAAGAGTAAGGTGTGTGATTAATTGTGCCATGGAGCGGCCGATTGCAATTTAAAGCAGGCAGGCTTCTCATC
Organism: Gracilibacillus sp. Marseille-QA3620; assembly: GCF_054950035.1. Taxonomy (NCBI): domain Bacteria; kingdom Bacillati; phylum Bacillota; class Bacilli; order Caryophanales; family Bacillaceae; genus Gracilibacillus; species Gracilibacillus sp. Marseille-QA3620. Next base: position 2,445,772 of record NZ_CM143102.1, on the reverse strand, counting down.
TCCCTCATAATCCTGGCCGGATTAACGTATCTCTTTGTTCATCTTGCCAGGGGAATTGACGGCGACAGCCTGCACCGATTTGATTTAGGTATCATCCAAGTGGTCCAGGGGAGCATCAACGATATGAGCACCAATGTCCTGCTTTTATTGACAAGCCTTGGGACGATTAAGGGAAACATCGTGCTAGTAGTCCTATTTTCAATCTGGTTTATTTGGAAGCGCCATTATTTGAGTACGGCATTCCTCATATTTGTCTGCTTATCCGGAGCCTACGTGAACAAATACCTGAAATGGACCTTTCAACGTGAACGCCCGTCCTTGAATCCCCTTGTCGTTGAGAATGGATTCAGCTTTCCGAGCGGGCATTCCATGTCCTCTTTCATTCTGTACGGAGCGTTGATGATTATCGCGACCCGCATGACGAAGAACTGGCATATACGCCTTCCAGTCTATTTAGTCTGCACCGTGATGATTATATTAATGGGCTATAGCCGAATCTATCTTGGCGTCCATTATCCAAGCGATGTTCTTGCCGGCTATGCAGCAGGCGGTGTCTGGCTGATTATTACGGCAGAGGTATTCAAGTACTGGGAATACCGCGGAGGAAAGAAGAAAAAATAGCTGAAAAAGCCTTCATTCAGAGCTCTTGCTGAGTTTACATGAAGGCTTTTTTTGAGAGGGAGATTTACTTTCTTTGGATGAAAAATATGAGGGAAATCAATTTTGCGATACGATAAAGCTTGGCAGGTTCGTTCAACTAGTATGTGGAATATAAATGAATGAGAAAGATTACTGAACGATGTATGAAAGCTTGGAGGAATTATGATGCTCAATGTAGAGATTAGGAGACCGAAACCTGAAGACATCAGCCAGTTAAATGATTTTTTTAAAACAGTCATAACTGATACGTTTATCAAAGAGGGCATAGGGGATAAATGGAATGATATCAAGGCTGAAATAGACATTAAGAAAGAGTATATAAGAAGTGATTTTGAAAGCAATGGGGAGAAAAGGTTCTTCTTAATTGCTTTTAACGGTGACAACATAATTGGGTCAATTGAATATGGTCCAGTAAGTAATCTTATAAAAAAATTGACAAACAATGCTTACGAAGGACTGATTGAGGTCGGTACAGTATTTGTTCATCCTAATTCTCAAAGGAATGGAGTGGGGAATCTATTATTGAAGGCAATTTATGAGGTGTTGCAAAAAAATGGGGTTGAGAAATTCTGTTTAGATAGTGGATATAATCGCGCACAAAGAATTTGGAAGAAGAAATTTGGAGACCCTGAATACCGGTTAAGGGATTATTGGGGCAGTGGAAATGATCATATGATTTGGAGAATTAAGGTTAGTGATTGTGTGTGAAAGAATAAGATTAGGTATAATTTGTATTCAAAAAGTTTGGCTGGATTTCAGAAAAAGAGTCTGGTCTTTTTTTTATATAAAAATAGATTTCTGTCAAAATAAGATAAAACATAATCTTGATCAACTAAGCCGGCAGGATTGAGGAAGAAGGAACTTCATAAAATTAATAGAATTTTATAAGCAAAACCATTAAAGACGGAGGATTGTAAAGTGAAAAAATGGTTTGGTTCTTCAGGTGTGTGTATGAATGAAAATGGACAATTGTTAATGGTTTTACAAGGAAAACCAGAAGAGGGTAAAACGTGGTCCATTCCATCGGGAGGAAAAAAGCACGTTAAGACATTCGAAGAGTGCTGTCTTCGAGAAATAACCGAAGAAACAGGGTATTTAGGTGAAATTATTGAAGAAATTAAGGTTAAGAGAAAAACCTATGAACATCTTGATATTATAGCAGAAGTCCATTATTTCTTAGTAAGGATTGTTGGTGGAAAAAGAACTATTCAAGACCCGGATAATCTTATTTATGATATTGCTTGGAAAAACTTAGAGGAACTTCATGCTATCGAATTAAGCTTTCCTGAAGATAGAGATTATCTTATTAACTACATAACGATGGCATTCAAGCCCAATTCTTCGAACAATTAACGGACTATTGATTTATAAAGGATTATGTTGTTTTGTATTAACCTATATAAAGTAGCAAAAAGCTGCAATTATTGTCGCTTCAAATTCTTTTAAATAACGGATGTTATAGTGGAAGAACAGAAAAAAATATTTATATAGCAAAAATGAGAGATGTGGTGAAAAATGAGTGCAAAAATAGAACTGACAATAGAACAGGTTAGGATTTGGATAGAAAATTTTGTTCCCATAAAAGATTTGTTTTTCGTAGAGTACTAAAAACCTTAGAAAAAGATCGAGTGCTAGATAGATATGGAGACATGATAAAAGAGCTGAAAGCTGAGTATTATTGACAGTCTAATATTGCTGTACACATTATGGTTCAATTGAGCAGGAATAAATAATAATGAAGGTGTTGTTACATGATACTCCCTAACGGCATAACTGGTTTTTATAGTGCAAACCATCAAAAACCGCCAACAATTGACGAAATACAATTTAAGCAGAACTGTTTTAGTCTCGTAACCCATCTGAACGGCGTGATAGTAGAGTTTAAAGGGCCACAAATGGGTACTAATTTTTTTGATGTTGAAGCTAGAGTTTTTAATAAACATTTACATATATTGCTTAATGCATATTATCCATTCATGGCCTTTGCAAAAAAGGTGGAATACGGGAAGGTTGTATTTTTTGATGAGCCTGAGTTAGTTACACTATTTAGTCCTTTTTATAATGTTCTAGATACAAAGAAACTGAATGAACCTGTGATACTGAAGTTAGGATCAAAAAAGAATAGTGTGCAAAATGAAAATAATCTCAATGATGATGAATTGAAGCAAATAGCTTATTGGAAGCCTGAAAGAATTGGGAACATTATCTTTAATTATTGGGATTAGGCCTTCATTTGGCATGGAAATGGTTTTGGTAACAAAAAAATAGAATGAGTAACACAATAAATGAATGGTATTTACACTTTGCTACAGGGGGAACTTATGAAAACTCATTATTATTTAGGTTGGTTTAATCATTTTTTTCCGGACAATCTAGGGAGGGTGTTACAGGAGGATATAATGGATAGAAAATCGCTTGCTTTGATTAGTTCGAATCCATTATGTTTTGAGGATGATGGGGCTACTGAACGCTCGTGGTTTGACCAGGCCGGCATTATGTTTGAAGAATATCATTTAATTAATTATCGCGTACAGAAAGAAGAGGCCCAATCCGTCATTCAAAATGCTTCAGTTATTTTCTTGTTGGGTGGTAATACTCTTAAACAAAATGAGTTTTTAATGGAATATGAATTGTCGGATTCAATTATAAAAAGCAGAGCTGTTGTGATGGGTGCAAGCGCTGGTGCGATCAATATGTCCGCTAAATGGTTATGTTCGAAAAACTTGGGCTATAAGGTTGAAATGAGCTCTGTTTACGATGGAATCGGTCTTGACGATTTTTCCGTCCTGTCTCATTTTGATCTTGAAAATAATATTGCATTGCTTCAAAGCGAACTGTCTCCCTTATCGGAAGAAATGAATATTTATGCGTCTAACAAAGATTGTGCAATACGGATAAAGGGAGATAAAATGGATATTTTGGGCAATGTATATTTCATTTCCCGCTCAAAGATTCGAAAATTGGATGAGACTCTCTAGTAATATGTCAATCCAATTTCAATTTGTGGAAAAAAGCTATTAATAGAGATGGTATGTTGAGATGAGATGGATATGTTAGAGATATATGAAAATGTAAAGGGGAAGCGTTATGGGCAATTAATAGACATACTCTCAAGGGAATGCAATCGCTTTGCCTTTGTAGAAAATAGACAATTGATGGAGATTGAAGAAGAGCGTCTTGCCTATGTTGACAATCTTATATCCGATATTAAATGGCATCTAATTGAAAGACGAATCCAAAAAGAGTGGGAAACCCAAATGCTTCTTGAAGATACAGCCTATGTTTATTACTTCCAATTAAATAATGCTACAAGGCAGTTTTTGAAAGAACATAGTCATTCCATCTTTGATTGGATTGGAGGGCTGCCAGAAGATTTAATGTTTTATCAAAATGATAAATGTATGTTAGCTGTGTGTTCCCACGAAAGATATTTTTGGGTGGAAGAAACTATCTGGGATAAATTCCGGTTCAGCAAATGAGGACGTTGATCGTGCGAAATGTTTCTAGCTCAAATGAGGAATGGACACATTACCTCGATAAAGGTTAGACAATTTCACTTTGGTGAAATTGAAGGGTTATATCGAAGAGTCGAATGATGGAGTAACGTCCTGAAAGGCTCTCTCTGCGTCGAATAGCACTGACTCTAGTAAGGTTTTCTGTGTTATAAGCTCGGCAAATAGGCGTTAGAATTTACCGTAACAGTATCGGCTGACGAAAGCCTTACCCGAGGGGGCGGTGTAAATCATGATGCTTGAGTTGAACCAATATGGTGAGAATGCAAAACGCCTTACAAGAAGAAATGGGGTTGCTGACGAACTTCCGAATGTACGGGTCTAAACGCCCAATACGTAGAAATGCGTATCTCACCATCTGTGAGGTTAACGGTGGATGAGTAAAACTAGCTAATATGAAAGTCCATGATACGTTACAGGCGTATGATTGTTAACAGGCTCAGAGGAAGCACCTAAGTTGGTTTCATAATAGATATAACTCAACATGGTAAGCTGGTAACGTGGAGGGCTTACTCCCTAAGAAGCGTTGAGGAGGAAAACATTCGTGAGAGTAGCGAATGTATAACTCTTCTTTATATCAGTGAAAGTGGTGGCACAGTACCGATGAAATGTCTAATCCACATGGAGGGATAGCCACTAGACTAAAGAAGAATCATTCAACCATGCAAGGCAGTTCTTTATCGGTTAATAAGGTTCTTGTGAGACTAATAGAGGTTCAGCTCCTAAAGGAGCAGCCGACTTGTTGAAACGGAAGAAACTGAGACACAGCGAGTATTATGATATGCAAACTTGTTTTGACCAATTATATGCTCGAAGTGCTAATGGTCATAATTTCTATGGGCTAGTTGATTTAATGCATTCAGATGAAAATATCCGTCTTGCTTACCGAAATATTAAAAGAAATACGGGAAGTAAAACGGCTGGAACAGATCAATTAACTATTATTGATATTAAAGATTTATCAGTAGAAGAAGTAATTAGAAAAGTTCAAGATATGTTTAAATGGTATCAACCACAAGAAGTAAGACGTGTATTCATACCTAAATCAAATGGAAAAGTACGACCTTTAGGTATTCCAACTATTTGGGATAGAATCTTTCAACAGTGTGTTCTTCAGGTGTTAGAGCCGATTTGCGAGGCGAAATTTCATAAGCACAGCTATGGATTTAGACCAAATAGAAGTACACATGATGCGAAAGCAAGATTCGAATATCTTGTAAATATGGTTGGATTACATCATTGTGTGGATGTGGATATCAAAGGCTTCTTTGATAATGTGAATCATGGAAAGCTATTAAAACAAATGTGGACTTTAGGCATTCGGGATAAAGCCCTACTTTCGATTATTTCAAAACTACTGAAAGCAAAGATTGTAGAAGAAGGAATACCGACAAAAGGTACTCCGCAAGGAGGGATTTTATCCCCTCTCTTATCAAACATCGTCTTAAACGAACTAGATTGGTGGGTTAGTAGCCAATGGGAAACGGTTACTAGTCATCATCAATATAGGCATACTGGCAGTAAACATAAAGCACTTAAAAAGACCAGATTAAAAGAATGCTTTATCGTCCGTTATGCGGACGATTTTAAAATTTTATGCCGTACACGTTCTCAAGCGGTGAAAATGAATTACGCTGTAAAGGATTTCTTGAAAACAAGGCTGCATCTAGAAACTAGTGAAGAAAAATCAAAGGTTATCAACCTAAAGAAAAACTCGTCCGAGTTTCTTGGTTTTCAATTTAAAGTCTTTCGCAAAGGAAAGACCCGAATGGGATATGTAGTCAAATCAAATATGTCAAAGAAAGCAAAGCAAAATGCTTTCGACAATATCAAGCAATCCATAAAAGCGATACAAAAGAACCCTTGTGTACAAACGGTCTGGAATTTCAATACTGTCGTGATGGGAATACAGAATTACTATTCAGTAGCTACTGAAATAGCGAAAAACTTAAATGAGCTGAACTTTCATCTACGTAAGACGTTACACAATCGATTAAAAAACGTTAGAACAGAAGCAACATTTCAAGAGTTGACTAAAACGCTACAAAAACGCTATGAAGGGTACAAACCAAGGCTTTACAAGATTAAAGATATGGTATTTGTCCCCATACATGCCCAACGTAACAAAGTGAATTTATGCTTTTCGCAGAATATATGTAATTACACTGCCGAAGGCAGAGATAAAATTCATAAGAACCTGAAAGCAATTAATAAGCATGTTTTGAGTTACATCATGAAACAGTTTATTCCCAATCGTACGATAGAATACAATGACAATCGAATCAGTAGATTCATAGCCCAATATGGGAAATGTGCGGTTACAGGAATGGAACTAGGATTAACCGATTGGCATTGCCATCATAAAACACCCTATCATCTTACAAAAGATGATTCATATGCGAATCTTATCGTACTTCATGAATCCATACATCGTCTCGTACATCTGAAAGACCGCGAGAAAATTAATTGCTTAGTAAAAGCGTTAAAAATAACCAAAAAGCAAAAAGAAAAAGTCAACGCATTGCGTAAGCAATGTAACAATGGAGCAATCTGATTTATACAAAACATCTTGCCTACACATAGAAATGAACGAATTGGATTAGTTGGAACGCCGTATGCGATGAAAGTTGCACGTACGGTGTGAACGAGGGGAAAAGGGAGCGATAACTTTAAACCCTTACCTATTCGTATCAAGAAGGATTGACGCTTTTTTTACTGATGTCTTATTGGACAAATAGAGCAGTTTCGTTACATGTGGTTTAATTAGTAAGGGCAGCAGTATTTTACTGAATAAACCGGACTAAGGGGAGAGAATATAGAAGCGAATTATACTGACTTAGGATTCTCAGATAAAATGGGTCTTAAATTAAGAATGTTAGTAGAAAACCAATTAAGTGAAGAATACTTCATAGGAATTAATATATGTGATGAAAGAGATACACATTCCAGAGGGCTGGATGGAGTTTGTTTACGAACCAACTTACCCCATTTTTTTATTTAATATTGGAGATTCCATACACACTTTAAAAGTGTGAAAGGGGAATTCCCCTTCACATTTTTAATAAAATACCGGTAAATATTCGGTCTACGTATAAGACTGAGTTATTAACTGATTGATAAGAATCATATCCAATAGCTGATTAGTTCGTGATAATCGAACACCCCAAAAGGTAGATTTTAATTCTGACTTTTAGGGTGCCTCTTACAATCTTTATTAAAATAGCTTAGTCCCCTTTTATCCCGCTGACGGAAACAGCGGTACATGGTTTCAGCTCCATTTCATTTGTTCTGATGGAATGGAATCCAGTCCTTTTCATGAGTGACGAAATCTCGAGGGAGAGCTTGGCAGCGTGTTTGATGGTGGCATCCTTTTGCCGGGGCTGGACGGTGATGGTGAGGCTTCCTCCAGTTGTCAAAAGGGCATGCAAACGGCTGAGGGAGGTTTCTTTTTCTTCCCACATAGGGAAACTGTTAACGCTGTATATACGGTTATATTGATTCTCTAATGGTACATCTAAAGCTGTTCCAAGCGTGATGGTGAGACGCCCGCTTTTCAGGGAGTCTTCATTTCGCTCTTTGGCCAAGTCTATCATTGCCTGTGATGGATCAAAGCCATCAAGACGGCATTTCGGGAAGGAAGAGAGAAGCATATGCAGCCCCTCACCTGGGCCAAATCCAATCTCGAGTACTTTATCTCCATTTACCAATCCGAGCTCCTTGAAGGTCCAATCATATAATACGCCATTTTCAACTGCCATGACCTTGCCTGCTGCTTTTCCAATCAACCCCTTTGGTTCTTTAAATTGCTTTGAAACGAAATCCTTCATACATCATTCACCTCATTCCCTTATTACCCAAATATGGGAGAGGGGTAACTTTTTGAGAATAATCTTCTAAATAAATTGAAATTACTGAAAATTTGTAGTAAATTTAATAAACAATCCAATATTTTCTTATCTAGAGAGGCGGAGGGACTGGCCCTGCGAAACCTCAGCAACCTGGACAAACAGTGTCCAAGGTGCTAAATCCAGCAAGCTTAGCTTGAAAGATGAGTGCCGTACATAACTGGGGCCTTCATTTTTGAAAGGCTCTTTCTTTATAATCGGACATCCATCTGCATACTCAAGGGGAGGGGAAATGATGCGTTTACTAGAGAGACTTAAGGGGGAAATCCTTGTTGGAGATGGAGCGAGCGGTACATTGCTCTATTCCTTTGGGATAGATACATGCTATGAGGAATTAAATCTCACCAATCCAGAACGGATTGCCGAATTACATAAGGAATATATAGAAGCAGGTGCCGATCTGATTCAAACAAATACATTTGGAGCTAACTATCATAAGCTGAAGCGCTACGGACTTGAAGGTGAGGTTGAGCGGATAAACAGGGAGGGAGTCAGGCTTGCCAAGGAAGCGGCAGCAGGCCGGGTTTATGTCCTTGGTACGATAGGCGGGCTACGCAGCGTACGGAAATCCGAGCTAAGCTTGACGGAGATTGGGACCTATTTCAAAGAGCAGCTGGATGCGCTTCTTCTAGAAGAGCCGGACGGTCTAATCCTGGAAACCTATTATGACCTAGAGGAATTATTACATGTCCTTGAGATAGCAAGAAAGCAAACGAATTTACCGATTGTCGCCAATATTTCCTTGCATGAAGTCGGCCTGCTTCAAAATGGCATGCAGGTGAAGGATGCCTTTGACCTGATCAAAGGAAAAGGAGTCGATATCATTGGGTTAAATTGCCGTATGGGGCCCTACCATATGATTCGTTCATTCGAGGAGGTGCCATTAAGAGAAGATGCCTTCTACTCTGCCTATCCTAATGCGAGTCTGCCCGACTTTACGGATGGCCGTTATGTTTACTCGACTGATGCAGATTATTTTGTCAGCGCAGCGAAACAGCTCGTGGAACAGGGTGTGCGGTTAATTGGCGGCTGCTGCGGGACAACGCCCGCCCATGTACGGGCCATTAAAAAGGGGATTCTTGGTCTTGTGCCTTTGACAGAAAAGAAGGAGGTCATCAGCCGAAAATCCCATGTCTACACCTATGATTTTCGACAGCCGGATAAAGAGACGATTTTAGGGAAGGTGAAGAAAGGGCCTGCTATTCTCGTAGAATTGGATCCGCCGAAAACGCTTGGAGTGGAAGAGTTCATGAAGGGGAGTCGATATTTGCACGAGATGGGGGCTGATGCCATTACGCTAGCGGATAACTCTCTGGCCTCCCCTCGCATATCAAACGTCGCGATTGCTTCCTTGCTGAAGGCTGAGCTGAAGAAGAATCCACTTGTCCATTTGACGTGCCGCGACCACAACCTCATTGGCTTGCAATCTCATTTAATGGGGATGCACACAATAGGGCTTAATGAGGTCCTAATTGTAACGGGAGATCCCTCGAAAATCGGTGATTTTCCAGGTGCAACCTCTGTCTATGACTTGTCTTCCATTGACTTGATTTCATTAGTCAAACAGTTCAATGCGGGTATTTCCTATTCGGGGAAATCGCTGGGCGGACAGACGAATTTCGAGGTGGCTGCGGCTTTCAATCCAAATGTAAAATATGTGGATAAGGCTGTTGTGAGAATGGAGAAGAAAATCCAGGCGGGAGCGGATTATTTCCTCACGCAGCCGGTATTTTCCGTCGAGAAAATTCGGGAAGTTTATGAAGCGACCAGGCATATTAAAGCCCCGATCTTTATTGGGATTATGCCGCTGACGAGTTACCGGAATGCCTCGTTCCTGCATAATGAGGTGCCGGGAATTACCTTGCCGGAGCCTGTGCTGCGTGCAATGGAAAAGGCAGGAACAGATGCGGAGGCATCGATGAGGGAAAGTCTCGCCATTTCTAAGGAGCTTTTGGATGCGGCGGCAGAATATTTTAACGGACATTATATTATTACACCTTTTATGAGATATGAATTAAGCGGAGAACTTGTGGCATACGCCAGCACGAAGAAATCAGTCATAAGCGGGGATGTGTTTGAACAATGAATTCACATAAATTAAGAGATTTACTGAATGAGAGAATTGTCATCCTTGATGGGGCAATGGGAACGATGATCCAGGCACTTAATCTGACGGAAGCGGATTTTGGAGGGGAGGAATATGATGGGTGCAATGAATATTTGTCCATCACAAGACCGGATGCAATTCGAACCATCCATGAGCAGTATTTGCTTGCGGGAGCTGACATTATCGAGACGAATACATTCGGTGCGACACCGATTGTCCTAGATGAATATGGATTAAGCCATCTTGCCTATGAGTTGAATGTGAAATCAGCCCAGCTTGCGAGAGAGGCTGTCGATGGTCTCGGAACAGAAGACGGGACCCGCTTTGTAGCCGGCTCAATGGGACCGACAACCAAGACCTTATCTGTAACCGGAGGAACGACATTTGAGACGCTCGTCGAATCCTATGAAACCCAGGTGAGGGGCTTAATTGACGGCGGAGTTGATCTGCTCCTCCTTGAGACCAGCCAGGATATGCTGAATGTAAAGGCTGCGTATATCGGAATGCAGAATGCCTTCGTCTCAAAAGGGAGAGAGCTTCCGCTGATTCTATCAGGGACGATTGAGCCAATGGGAACAACACTTGCCGGACAAACGATCGATTCATTTTATATATCGTCCGCCCATATGAATCCATTGGCGATTGGGCTTAATTGTGCAACAGGTCCAGAATTCATGGCCGAGCATCTGCGCAGTTTATCCGAGCTGACGCCAAGTGCTGTCAGCTGTTACCCAAATGCAGGGCTGCCAGATGAGAACGGGCAGTACAATGAAACGCCGCAATCCTTATCTAAGAAAATCAAGCAATTCGCGGAAAAAGGATGGATCAATCTTGTCGGCGGATGCTGCGGTACGAACCCAGATCATATTCGGGCTATTGCCGAAGCAGTCAAAGGGATTGAGCCCCGCAGAGCACCGGAGCCTCAAATGAAGCATATGCTCTCAGGAATTGAAGCGCTGACCTATGACGATTCCATGCGCCCATTATTTGTTGGAGAACGGACCAATGTTATTGGATCACGTAAATTCAAACGGCTTATTAAAGAAAGGGCCTTTGAAGAGGCTGCCGAAATTGCCCGCGCACAGGTGAAAAAGGGAGCGCATGTCATTGATGTCTGTCTGGCTGACCCTGACAGCGATGAGGTAGAGGATATGGAGCAATTCATGAAGGTTGTCGCCAATAAAGTGAAGGTTCCCTTTGTGATTGATTCAACAGATGAAGCCGTCATTGAACGAGCACTCCGCTATTCCCAAGGGAAGGCCATCATCAACTCCATCAATCTTGAGGACGGGGAAGAGCGATTTGAGAGTATCATTCCGCTGGCGAAACAATATGGCGCAGCCCTTGTCGTCGGAACGATTGATGAGAAGGGGATGGGGGTAAGTGCTGCACGAAAGCTTGAGGTTGCCCGTCGTTCCTATGAGTTATTGACGAAGAAATATGGAATTCATCCGGAGGATATTATCTTTGATCCACTCGTCTTCCCAGTTGGAACGGGAGATGAGCAATATCGAAATGGAGCTGCCGAAACAGTTGAAGGATTAGCTGCCATCAAGAAGGAGTTCCCAGGTACACTCACCATCCTCGGAATCAGCAACGTTTCTTTTGGGCTTCCTTCTGAAGGAAGGGAAGTGTTGAATGCCGTCTATTTGTATCACTGCACGAAGGCTGGGCTTGACTATGCCATCGTCAATACAGAGAATCTGCAAAGGTTTGCCCTCATACCTGAGGAGGAAATCAAGCTTTCAGAAGACTTGCTATTTCATAATTCTGATGAAACGCTCTCGAAATTCGTGGAATTTTACCGTACGAAGAAACCGGTGGAAAAAGAGCAGAAGGAAAAGCTGCCGCTTCTTGAGCGCCTTCCTGAATATATCATTGAAGGAACGAAGGAGGGACTGAAGGAGGATATTGATGAAGCTCTCACAGAAGGAATGGCCCCTCTTGATATTATCAATGGGCCGCTAATGGCGGGGATGGCCAAGGTTGGCGAGTTGTTCAATGATAATCAGCTCATCGTTGCTGAGGTACTTCAAAGTGCAGAAGCAATGAAAGCAGCTGTCTCCCAGCTTGAACCGCTGATGACAACGTCCGGTGATAAGACTGTTAAGGGCAAAATGGTGCTCGCAACCGTGAAGGGGGATGTTCATGATATTGGGAAGAACCTCGTTGACATTATCTTAAGCAATAATGGATATGAAGTTGTGGACCTCGGCATCAAGGTAACTCCTCAAACCCTTATCGAGGCAGTAAGAAAGGAACATCCAACCATCATCGGTTTATCCGGTCTGCTTGTGAAATCAGCCCAGCAAATGGTCATAACGGCACAAGACTTGAAAGAGGCTGGAATTAATACGCCAATCATTGTCGGCGGCGCAGCCTTAACGAGGAAATTTACCACAAATAAGATTGCTCCAGAATATACTGGACCCGTCGTATATGCGAAGGATGCCATGAAAGGCCTTGATCTTGTAAACCAGCTGCATGACCAAGAAAAACAAGCAGATTTCCTCAAGGAAATAGTAGGGGAGCAACGAAAAACGACAGAACCTGAGGCGGTTAAGGCAGCACCCATTGAGAGTGCTGAAACACCTCTTAAGACGGTGCAGGACCAGTTAAGTCCGCCAGTACCGGAGGACTTAGAACGCCATATTCTGCGAGACTATCCGCTGAAGCAAGTATATCCATATATCAATAAGCAAATGCTTTTTGGACACCATTTCGGCTTAAAAGGCAATATTGATAAGCTGATTGCTGAGGAAGACCCAAAAGTGATGAACCTGCTATCCATTGTCAATGAAATTGTTGAACAAGACTTGATTAAGCTGCATGCTGCCTATCGGTTCTACCCTGCGGCAAGTAAAGGCAATGAACTGAAAATCTACTCAGACGAAAGCAGGACCCAGGTCATTGAAAGCTTTACCTTCCCGCGACAACGGAAGAATCCGTATCTGTGTCTGGCTGATTATGTGGCGGATGAAGAAGCAAATATACGTGATCATGTCGGCTTCATGATTGTCACGAGCGGCAAGGGAGTCAAGGAAATCGCTGATCAATGGAAGCGGGACGGAGAATATTTAAAGAGCCATATTATCCAGGCTCTCGCACTTGAAGCAGCAGAAGGATTCGCCGAACGGCTCCATCATATCATGCGGGATACCTGGGGAATCCATGACTCCATAGACATGACGATGAAGGAGCGCTTTAGTGCCAAATACACAGGCCAGCGCTATTCATTTGGCTATCCGGCATGCCCGAATCTTGAAGATCAAGAAAAGCTATTTGGCCTTTTGAAGCCGGAGGACATCGGCATCCATCTTACAGAAGGATGCATGATGGAGCCCGAAGCTTCCGTGTCGGTACTTGTGTTTTCGCATCCGGATGCCCGGTATTTTAATGTGGAGAGCCGGGGGTGAAAAAGAAAAGCGCTGGGAGGATTGATGCCTTCCGGCGCTTTTCTATTAATCTATCGTTCTCAATACCTCTAACAGCATTTCCTTAAAAGCAGGGCGGTTAATTGCCTCGCAAACTCGGACATTTTTTGTCCGCCCCAGCCGATTGTTAATATCAACGAGGCTGTATCCTCTTGTTAATTCCCCATTAATCTCCACATCTACATGATAACGATTGGATGTTGTCATAATCGCTTCATTCGCTGCAACTGCAACTAGAAGAGTATCTGGATGTGTCGTTCCGCTCAGTTTATGTACCTTTTTATTGAATTTCATGACAACCTTGTTGATATCCTTGAAGAAGGTTGATCCCTTAGTCTGCAGTGCCTCTATATCTAAATGATCATCGTCGTCCATAATCGAATATTGCGTACACATTTCCCAGCCGACCATGGTAATCGGGATGCCTGAATGAAGGACTATCCGCGCTGCTTCCGGGTCGACCCAGAAGTTATATTCTGCACTTGGAGTAATATTTCCAAGTGCATTATTGGTTCCTCCCATGATAGATAAATGGGGGATTTTCGGAATGATCGTGGGATCCTTCTTGATGGCCATCGCAATATTTGTCAACGGTGCAATGGCTAATAAATGTATGTCTCCTGGATACTTATGAATCGTTTCAATGAGAAAGTCGACTGCATGTCCTTCTTCAGGAGCTTGAATCGCCTTTTCGAAAAAGGAATCACCCATTCCGTCTTTTCCATGAACGTCCTCAACAGTTCGGTGCGTTTGCTCTCCAACTCCCATGATAGGACACTCACAGCCTTTGTAAACAGGCACTTGACCGCCTTTTCCACCCACTTGGATTGTATAGAGGGCATTTTCAACCTGCTGGTCAAATTGCACATTGCCGCCCGTTATCATAATTCCTTCCACCTTGAAATAATGAAGGGCAGTCAAGATGGCAATCGTATCATCGCCAGCCGTATCGGTGTCTATGATGACTCTTTTCTTATTAATCATTTGTTTGTCACCCTTGGATCTTTTTTCGCTAAATCAGTTATGTAGTCGAAAAATGCATCACGGTTGACGTCATAAACGATATGAACGGGTCTTCCATCAATTGTTTCCTCTGTGCGACCCTGGCTAGGCCCATCCGTATGGACCATGCTTTTAAGAGTCTTTACCTTAACAAGGTCACGATTTCCAACGAAGGCAGTCGTCAGGACATCCCAAAGGTAGTAGGTTGAATTGGTCGAGAAATGGACGAGCGGAGGTACCATCGCATAGCACTGACCGAGAAAATCAACGCCAATATACTTTCGCTCAGATGCCCAGCGTTCCCTAACATCCAAAGTTAACGGAACCTGGTTCGTGCTTTCCAGTGCTACAAGCTCTATCTCAATCCCGCTCTTCCAAACACGAGCAGCGGCCTCTGGGTCCCAATAAGCATTCCATTCCGCCGTTCCGTCATGCTCCGGCTCATGCACATTCCCTTCTTCCAGGAAAGTCCCGCCCATCCAAACTAAACGTTCAATCTTTTCCTCTACCTCAGGAGCATAATCTAAAGCACACGCAAGATCACTTAATGGACCTGTGAACAGCAAGGTGGTTTTCCCTTCTGTTGACTGGAGAGTCTCCACTAAATGAAGATGTGCCGGTTTACCTGAAACAGCCGTCATTATCTTGCCAGATTCATTCAAAATCGGAAGGGCATCCACATAGAAAGCGTGCATCCGCCAATCCTTCGGAAACGGATTCTTTCCCCGAGAATCTGACATCGCCACATCAATGCCGCTATAACCAAATCGGTCAATAATTTTCCTGCTTGCATATGTTGCAGGCTCCAAATAACAATCAGCAGGGATAACCCCTACACCAGTTAACTCCACATTCTCCATTTTCAACAGCAAAAACAGAGAAATTAAATCATCCACACCGCCATCATGATTAAAGTAAATTTTCTTCTTCATAAAAACCCATCCCTTCAACTACCTTGGTAACCATTCTGAACATCGCTATTATAAGAATAGTGAAAATATATTAAACATACTAAAAAATGGCGACAGTTCAACTATATAACGAGATAGGTATTTCATCAATATTCGTGGTAATTATTCAAAATGTGACACGGTTCTGGTTGTTGTGAGTAAGCAGAGCTGAGAGGGAGGGGAAAGGGTGGCATCGTCAGAGAAGGCCCACTCTTTTCCCAAATAACAGATACAAAAGGTAATCATTAGGTATACAATAGGTAATCACACTCATCAATCCACCAGCCCGATCTCACTCAAAAACCTACCTTTCCGCCCCTATAAAACTGAATTGCTATTCATTATTACTTCAATATCATTCTTTTAATCAATAAAGTTCATAATTTTTTCAATTTTAAGTTCAAACCTTTGAGTCTTAGAGCCAAATCATGGTAGAATAATGTCGGAAATGTTTTATCCTTCCGACTTTTGGATAAAGATTATTATAATATAGTATTTTGGTCGAAAGTTTAAAGCAAAACAAAGGATAACAGGGGGATTTCTCGATGAAACCTAATACACCTGATACGACAAACCCTTGGCTCGATTTCCAAGGTCCTAACTTGGGATATGTTCAGGAAATGTACGAAGTTTTCGAAACGGATCCGGCTTCGGTGGATCCGGAATTAGCGAGTTTATTTGAGCAGTGGGGGCCTCCGGTCGTTGAGGAAGCTGGTCAAGTAAGGGAGAGCAGCAATCAAGCGTTTACTGCGAAGGGGTTTGGTGCTTCTGATTTTCTTTATAAGGTTGCACAAGCGGTAAAGCTGGCAGAGGATATTCGCACGAATGGTCATTTGGCCGCGAACATTTATCCTTTATATCAAAAGGAACGAAACGGCATCGATCTTGACTTGAAACAGTACGGTTTAACGACCGAAGATTTGAAAGCGATGCCAGCGTCGATAATCAGCGAATTTATTCCAAAAAAATTGACTAATGGCTATGAAGCTATTGAATATTTGAAAATGCTTTATACGAGGACGATTGCATTTGAATTGGATCATGTGCATGACCTCAATGAAAAGAAATGGCTTACGCAGATGGTAGAAAGTACGGCTTCAGGGTTTAAGCTTCCGGATCAGAAGAAGAAGAGAATTCTGAAACGTTTGACAGAAGTAGATGGATTTGAGAAGTTCCTTCATAAGACGTTTGTCGGCCAGAAGCGTTTCTCTATAGAGGGTGTTGATTCCCTTGTGCCTCTTTTAGATGAAATCGTGTCTAAATCGGTTCGAGGCGGAACGAAGTCTATTAATATCGGAATGGCTCACAGAGGAAGATTGAATGTGCTTGCCCATGTGTTGGGTAAACCGTACAAAAACATTTTCTCTGAGTTTCAGCATGCACCAAATAAAGAGCTTGTTCCTTCCGAAGGTTCCATTGGGGTTACCTTTGGCTGGACAGGTGATGTGAAATACCATCTTGGTGCTGATAGGAAAATTAAGGAAGAGAATACAAGAGAAGCGGTTATTTCCCTTGCGAACAACCCTAGTCATCTTGAGTTCGTGAATCCGATTGTCAATGGTTTCACAAGAGCAGCTCAGGATGACCGTGCGAAGAGCGGCTATCCGGTTCATGATCCTAATGCGAGCATGGCAATCATTATTCACGGGGATGCGGCATTCCCAGGTCAGGGTGTTGTGGCAGAGGCGCTTAACTTAAGTCAGCTGAATGGCTATCAAACAGGCGGAACGATTCATATCATTGCGAACAATATGATTGGCTTCACGACAGAGAGCAGAGATTCCCGTTCAACAAGGTATTCATCAGATCTTGCAAAAGGATTCGAAATTCCAATCATTCATGTCAATGCCGATGATCCGGAGGCGGTCCTTGCAGCAGCTCTTGTGGCGTATGAGTATAGAGAGAAGTTCAAAAAGGACTTCCTAATTGATTTAATTGGCTACAGACGATTTGGCCATAACGAAATGGATGAGCCGATGACAACCAATCCAGAAATGTACAAGCTTGTGCATGCCCACCCAACTCCTCGGGAGGTATATGCAGAGCGGTTAGTTGAAGAAGGTGTCATCACGAAGGAAGAGGCGCAGCGCCTTGCGGATGAGCATGCGGCTATGCTGAAGGATTATTATAATCAAGTCGGCGAGAAGCAGGATGCAAATCTAGAGGATGCAGATGTACCGAAGATTATTGAATCCGGTATTCCAAAGGTTGAGACGAAGGTAGAGCTGGGTGAATTGCAAAAGATTAATCAAGATTTGCTTAAACGTCCAGACAATTTCACTGTCTTCAAAAAGCTCGATAAAATTTTGATGAGAAGAAGCGATGCCTTAAACGAGGGCAATAAAGTGGATTGGGCATTGGCAGAGGCGCTTGCGTTTGCTTCTATTATCAAGGATGGTACGCCAATCAGGCTGACTGGACAGGATTCAGAGCGTGGAACATTCGCCCATAGAAACCTGGTGCTGCATGACTCTGAAACAGGTGAAACATTCTCGCCTCTTCATACGCTTGAAGGAGCGAAAGCATCCTTTGCGATCCATAACAGTCCATTATCTGAGGCAGCGGTTATTGGCTTTGAATACGGCTACAATGTGTATTCTCAAGACACGCTTGTTCTCTGGGAAGCACAATATGGAGACTTTGCCAATACGGCTCAAGTATTCTTTGACCAGTTCATCGCAGCCGGCAGGGCGAAATGGGGACAAAAGTCCGGTCTTGTCATGCTACTTCCGCATGGATATGAGGGACAAGGACCAGAACACTCCAGTGCTCGTTTGGAACGTTTCCTGTCTCTAGCGGCAGAAAATAACTGGACTGTAGCGAATTTGAGCAGTGCGGCTCAATATTTCCATATTTTAAGAAGACAAGCTTCTATTCTAGGCAAGGAAGAGGTTCGTCCACTCGTCTTAATGACACCTAAGAGCTTACTTAGAAATCAAGTTGTGGCGAGTGAGCCGCAGGAGTTCAGTGAAGGAGAATTCAAATCCTTTATCGAGCAGCCCGGCCTCGGCAAAAACAAAAAAGCTGTTGAGAGAATCCTATGTGCAACTGGTAAGATGGCGATTGATCTTGCACAGGCAGTCGAAGGAAAAGAAGATATGGACTGGCTCCATATTGTCAGAATCGAAGAGATTTATCCATTCCCATTTGCGGGTGTGAAAGAGTTGTTCGATTCCTACCCTAATTTGAAAGAAATCATGTGGGTACAAGAGGAACCGAAGAATATGGGTGCCTGGACATTTGTTGAACCGCGTTTAATTGCGGCAGCACCAGAAGGGGTAACAGTGGATTATATCGGAAGAAGAAGACGTTCATCTCCAGCAGAGGGAGATCCAACGATTCATAAAAAAGCTCAAAATCGTATCATCACAAGTGCACTTACACGCGAATAGAGGAGGAAAAAGAAAATGGCAGAAGTTATCGTACCAGAATTGGCAGAATCAATTACAGAGGGAACAATAGCCCAGTGGCTTAAACAACCGGGTGACACAGTTGAAAAAGGGGATTATATTGTTGAACTCGAAACAGATAAAGTAAATGTGGAAATCATCTCTGAGTATGCAGGTGTGTTAAAGGAACAATTAAAAGAGGAAGGTGACACTGTATTAGTAGGTGAAGCCATTGCCATTGTAGACGGAGAGGGCGGCGGAAGTGCCCCTGCACCGAAGAAGGAAGAACCAAAACAAGCAGAAGCACCTCAAGAAGAACAGCAAAGTAAACCAGCACCTGAGCAGGAAGTGAAAAAAGGCCAGCAGACTGTCGCTTCTCCTTCTGCCCGAAAACTAGCGCGTGAAAAAGGCATTGATCTATCTGAAGTACCAACGGTTGATCCGCTTGGACGTGTGCGAAAGCAAGATGTGGAATCCTTTGATCCAAATAAAGCGCAAGCTCCGAAGGCCGCAAAACCAGAACCGAAAAAAGCACCAGAGGCAAAACCGGCTCCATCCGGAAAACCGGAAGAGCGCGTGAAAATGTCTAGAAGACGTCAAACAATCGCTAAACGCTTGGTTGAGGTTCAACACAATACAGCGATGCTGACTACCTTCAATGAAGTGGACATGACGAATATCATGAACCTGCGTAATAAACGGAAGGATGCCTTCTTGAAAGAAAATGATGTGAAGCTTGGATTCATGTCGTTCTTTACAAAAGCGGTTGTCGGCTCATTGAAGAAATTCCCGATGCTAAATGCGGAAATCCAAGGGGATGAGCTGCTTATCAAGAAATATTATGATATCGGTGTAGCGGTATCTGCGCCAGAAGGATTGGTTGTACCAGTCGTAAGAGATGCAGACCGTATGAATTTCGCTGAAATCGAAAAAGAAATCGGTACCCTTGCGAAGAAGGCCCGCGATAATAAATTGGCCCTTCAAGATTTGCAGGGCGGCACATTCACCATCACAAACGGCGGTGTATTCGGATCCCTTATGTCTACACCAATCTTAAATGGTACACAGGTCGGTATTCTAGGAATGCATGGCATCAAGCTACGTCCAATTGCGATTGACGAGACAACTATTGAAAATCGTCCAATGATGTACATTGCCCTTTCCTATGACCACCGAATCGTTGATGGAGCAGAAGCGGTTAGCTTCTTAGCCAATATCAAGAAATTAGTAGAAGATCCTGAAAGCTTATTGCTTGAAGGTTGATTATATGAAGGAGAGAACAGCCATTTTGATGGCTGTTCTTTTTTTACTGTTTTCGTTACCTAGATAACATGTTAAAATGGCTGACAACTAATTGGATAGAGGGGAGGTAATCATTGTTGGGAAATTATTCTTAACTTCTAATGGTTTTCATACTGATGAGATGAAAGCAACTTTCCTAAAAGAAGTTGGTGGGAAAATAAGTGAATTAAGGGTTTCAATCATTACAACTGCCTCACCGATAAAAGAACAAAATAAATATGTTCAAAAAGCATACAATGATTTCAGAGATATGGGGTTTAACTTCATTAATTTTCTTGATTTAGAGTACGATGATCCAAAGGTCCTTTTAAATTGTGATGTAATCTATATAAATGGTGGAAATCCATTTCATTTATTACTCCATATTAAAAGAAGCGGTTCCGAAGAAATCTTTAGGCGTTTATCCCAACAAAATATAATATTTGTTGGTGTCAGTGCTGGTGCTATCGTTTTAGGACCAAATATTCATATTGTACAATTTTTCACGCCAGAAATGAATAACGTAAACCTTGAAGATTTAACCGGTTTAAACCTGGTAGAACTTATGGTGTTTCCTCACTACGATAGAGAGGACATTTTTAAAGACAGCACAGGTAAAACCATAGAAGAAAGATTATGCGAGTTCGAGGTTGTTAATAATTGTGTGATTCATAGAATGAAAGATGACCAATTCATTCTATTGGAAACTTAAGACCTTTTATACGTACCATTTCAGAATAAAGAGAGAGTCCTCTGTTTTGTCAATTCATTATGAGTATTTAAAAAGATTAGATGGATTATTTTTGAAAATATCGGTTGACAATTCAGAATAATTAAATTATGATAAATCAAACCAATGGATGTTATTGGATATATTCCAACGTTATATATGTTGAATAAGATTATTGGCGTTGAAGAAGAGGAGTAGCCCTTGAAGGAGTTTTAGAGAGCCGGTGGCTGGTGGGAACCGGTACGAATTCTTTGGTGAATGGACTTCTGAGCTTTCAGGCAGAACATTTATTTAGTGGATTAGTATGCCCTGAACGGTGGTGGCAGCCGTTATATAATGCCAGACAGTTGAAGCTAGCTGTCTCAAAGTGGATTGTTCTTTTTGACAATCAATTAAGGTGGCACCGCGGGTCTTCCGTCCTTATCTGATAAGGATGGAAGACCCTTTTTGTATACAATTAAATTAGATTAACACGTTAAGAAAGAGGAGTAGCGGTAAGTGATGCATATCAGAGAGCCGGGAATGGTGAGAACCGGCATGCTGGCTTTCCGTGAATGGGCTTTCGAGTGATTTCTTGAACCGTCAGTAGGGAAATCCGGGTTTCCGCCGTTAAAAGGATAGGGTATCGAACTATTTTTCCGTACCTGAATAGAGTCCTAACGGGGGTGGCACCACGATCATACGTCCTCCATAAGCATGTTTCTATGCTTATGGAGGATTTTTTATTTGGAGGAGATTAGGAATGAGGGAGCGGCAAGTATTTAAACGAATGATTTCAGGAGAAGAAAGACAGAAAGCCTATGCGCTTGAAAGGATGAAGGACGTTGCCATATTAGAGTTTCCGACGCTTGAACATGGAAGGCTGCGGATTCTTGCCTTTAATGTGCACGCTGAAGTGGTCCAAAGGGATGGTATTTTAACCGTTAAGTCTAAGGGGGCGACGGAAATCATTTCGGAGGATGCCCAAGACTATATGAAGAGCTGGCTGACGAGTCAAGGTGAGGAAGTATCCTCCCTTCCATTTGCAGGAGGGGCGATTGGCTACTTCGGATATTCCTACTCCTTTCAATTTGAGGACTTAGAGATACCGGCTGATGACCCGCTGGGTATGAATGATCTGCATCTGCTATTTCATTCAGATTATATCGTGTTCAGCGGTAATGACGAAGAAGAGTGTCAGCAGATTCATATTCAGTACGGCAGCTCTATTTCACCGGAGGAAGCGGAGGAACAGATGGCAAGTGTGCTTGATCAAGCTTGTGCTGGAGAGCGGGGGAAAGAGAAAGCCGCTTATTCGATTGGTTCATTAACCAGCAACTCAACGAAAGCCTCCTTTATGAAAGCGGTCGAATCGATTAAAAATCACATCAGGGAAGGCGACATCTTTCAAGCTGTGCTATCCCAAAGGTGGACGGGAGTTTTTCATGGTTCAAGCCTGGCCTGCTTTAGGGAGATGAAAGAACAGCAGTCAACCTCCTTCAGCTTTTATCTTCCCTTCGAGGATTGCGAGGTTTTTGGCTGTTCACCTGAACGACTGCTTGCCGTTGATCAAGGGGTTATCCATTCCAATCCAATTGCGGGGACGCGGAGGAGAGGAAGTTCACTAAGAGAGGATGAACAGCTGATAGAGGAGCTGCTCTCTGATGAAAAGGAAAAGGCGGAGCATTTGATGCTTGTTGATTTGGCTAGAAATGACCTTGGCAGGATTTGCCGAAAAGAGAGCATTAGGCTTCACCGTTTCATGCAGATTGAGAAATATAAGAATGTCATTCACTTAGTTTCAGAGATTACGGGTACGATGGCAGATACAATTCACCCGTTAGATGCTGTGAAAGCCTGTCTGCCTGCGGGAACGGTCTCAGGTGCTCCGAAGATTAAGGCAATGGAGCTAATCTCGGCGCATGAGCAGGAGAAAAGAGGGGCATATGGCGGCGGTGTCGGATTTATTTCCTTTGAAGGCAGGATGGATTTGGCTCTCGCTATTCGGATGGCGGTCGTAAAGGATGGAAGAATCCATCGCCAATCTGGGGCGGGAATCGTTCATGATTCCATTCCAGAAAATGAATGGTATGAAACGCTTCATAAAGCAGGTTTAAAGGAGGTTGCCTTAAATGATTTTACTGATCGATAATGTTGATTCGTTTACGTATAACCTGTATCAGCTTTGTCTCGAACTGGGAGAAGAAGTAGTGGTGAGAAGGAATAATGCCCTCTCAGTTCGTGAGGTGGCATTGATGAGGCCGGATGCCATTATTCTTTCGCCAGGTCCTGGCAGACCGGAGGACAGTGGAATTTGTGCTGAGGTGGTCAAAGCTTTTTATAAGGATGTTCCCATTCTCGGCGTTTGTCTTGGGCATCAGCTGATTGGACAGCTTTTCGGGGCGACGATCACAAGGGCAAGGCAAATAAAGCATGGAAAGTGCTCCAGAATGATTCATCAATCAGGCGGGATTTTTGAAGGCATTGAACCAAGCTTTGAGGCGATGAGATACCATTCGCTCGTCATTAAGCGTGGAAGCCTTCCGGAATGCTTTGAACAAACAGCTGTTTCAGAGGATGATCAGGAAATCATGGGAATCGCGCATAAGCAGTATCCGCTTTATGGGGTGCAATTTCATCCTGAATCCATTGGTACACCGATTGGCAAACAGCTATTAATGAATTTTCTTTCATTAAATCAAAAGGAGAGGGTTATATATGCATGAATATCTACGAGTGTTGAGCAGAGGAGAAAGGGTTCGGGGAGAAACGCTGGAGGAGGCGGTCAAGGCGCTCATGACATCTGCGTGCTCAGAGGCGGAAATCGCTGCCTTTCTTATGGGAATGAATCATCCAAGCCATCAAGCAGATGAAGAGGATTTATATGTCATATCTGAGACTATCCGCAAAGCATCGAGCCATAAGCTGGCCGATATTCATGGGGCAATGGACAATTGCGGGACAGGAGGCGACCATAGCAATAGCTTTAATATTAGCACAGCAGCAGCCTTTCTCCTTGCAAGTGCAGGCATCAAGATGGCTAAAAACGGAAACCGGAATATGACCAGCAGATCAGGAAGCATGGATGTGCTGCAGTCACTTGGGATCAATACATTGAATGATGAGGCCGAGGCAAGAAGACAATTGGAGGAGCATAATCTCGTATTTCTGAATGCCGGGCATATTCACCCAGGATTAAAGAATGTTGCTGCTGTTAGAAAGCAGTTGAAGATCCCAACTGTTTTTAATGTCATTGGACCATTGACGAATCCGGTCCCGCTTGACTATCAGGTGGTCGGTATTTATGACGAAAGTTTGCTTGAGGTATATGGGCGGACTTTAGTGAAAGCCGGAAGGAAGAGGGCAGCTGTTATTCGTGGTGCGGGAGGGATGGATGAAGCATCTCTCAGCGGAGATAATGTGATTGTCTTGATTGATAGAGGGAGTATGCGCCGAATTCATCTTCATCCTGAGCAAGTTGGCTTGCCTGTGATTGCGAATGAAGCTCTTAAAGGCGGTGGTCCTACAGAGAATGCAGAAATTCTCATCCATTTGCTGAAGGGAGAGCGGAGTGCTTACAGGGATGCAGTCCTCCTGAATGCCGCCATTGGTCTTTATGTGGCAGAGAAGGCGGCATCATTTGCCGAAGGAATTCATGTGGCTGGGAAGTTGATTGATTCAGGAGAAACGCTGCGGAAATACGAGGCATTAAAGCAGTATGGCACAAGAATGGAGGAAGACGAATGTCAGATTATTTAACGAAAATCGTCGAAAGCAAAAAGGAATACTTGGCTGATGGGCAGCTAGAGACATTAGGATTGTCCCAGAGAAGGGAGCGGCCGATGAACAGCTTCACAGAACGGGTCCGCAATAAGCATACTCTTGGAATCCTGGCAGAATTCAAACGTTCCTCTCCCTCCCTTGGAGCAATCAATCACTCAGTTGAGCCGGTTTTTATGGCGAATAAATATGCTCAGGGCAGAGCGGACGGCATCTCTGTTCTTACAGATGAACTTTATTTCAATGGGCATATGAGTGATTTGCAAAAGGTGGCAAAGGAAGTGAATCTGCCAGTCCTATGCAAGGACTTCATTATTGAGGAAAGGCAGATCAATCAGGCTTATCAGGCAGGAGCAGGAATCATTCTCCTTATTGTCCGAATACTTGATCAGGATAAGCTTGTTATTTTATATAATCACGCCCGCAGGCTCGGTCTAGAGGTCTTGTTAGAGATTCATGATGAAAAGGATTTAGAGGCAGCCATGACCTTGAAGCCTGATTTAATTGGAATCAATAACCGGAATCTGCATGAGTTTTCAACCAATCTCTCCACAACGGAATCGCTCATGCGCCTGATTACAGACCCATCAATAATTGTTGTCAGTGAGAGCGGCATTAAGAGCAGGGAGGATTGTGAGCGGGTTGCCGCAGCAGGTGTGGATGCCGTCTTAATCGGAGAAGCTTGCATGAAACATCCCCGTCCAGAAGAGTTTCTGGCCGAGATCGGCCAAATTGAAAGAAGGCCCTTATGATGAACGTGAAGATTTGCGGCATTCAAACAGGTGAAGATGCTCAAACTGCTGTCAGACTGGGAGCTGATGCATTGGGGTTTGTATTCGCTGACAGTAAAAGGCGCATCACACCGGCGGATGTTCGGGCCATAACGGAGAATGTCCCAAAAGAGTATCTGAAGGTGGGCGTTTTCGTCAATGAGCATCCGCTCATGGTGAATGAGATTGCCGGGTTCTGCGGACTCGATGCCATTCAATTACATGGAGACGAATACACCGCTGATTATGAAATCATCGGTTTGCCCATCATTCGTTCCATACCGGTCATTGCAGGAGAGAATGTTTTCCTCCAAAAGTATGGAAAGGCAGATTATTATCTTCTGGATACAGGTGGTGGGAAGGCAAGGGGCGGAATGGGGATTGCCTTTGACTGGAGGCAGGTTCGCGGTATTGGCCTTGGAGACGATAAGGTAATTTTGGCAGGCGGTTTAAACCCAGCTAATGTTAGGGATGCCATACAAATCGTTCATCCTTATATGGTGGATGTATCAAGCGGGGTAGAAACAGATAGAGTGAAGAACCCAGCCTTAATGAAGGCGTTTATCGATGCAGTAAAGAGGGAGGAGATGGTGTAATGACAGTGCAAGCAGAAAAGAACAATAACGGAAGATATGGCGAGTATGGGGGCAAATTTGTCCCGGAGACCTTGATGCCAGCCCTATTGGAGCTAGAGGAAGCCTATGAGAGAATTGGAGTGAGTGATGATTTTCAAAGTGAATATCAATCCTTATTGAAGAATTATGTCGGCCGGGAAACACCGCTCTATTATGCGAAGAACTTAACTGAGCATTTAGGAGGACCAAGAATTTATTTGAAAAGAGAGGATTTAAACCATACGGGTGCACACAAAATCAATAACACACTCGGCCAGGCACTCCTGGCGAAGAAGATGGGCAAGAAAAGGGTCGTCGCAGAGACAGGTGCCGGCCAGCATGGGGTAGCGACAGCTTCTGTCTGTGCTTTACTAGGTCTTGAGCCAATCATTTTTATGGGGGAAAAGGATATTGCAAGGCAAAAGCAAAACGTTATCAGGATGGAGCTGCTTGGGGCAACGGTCGTGCCGGTTACATCAGGAAGTAAAACATTGAAGGACGCGGTCAATGAAGCCTTGCGTTATTGGGTGGTTCATATTGAGGATACCCATTATTTAATGGGGTCGGTTCTTGGCCCGCATCCTTTCCCATTAATTGTACGTGATTTCCAGAGTGTAATTAGTAAGGAGGCAAGGGAGCAGATGCTTAGACTTGTCGGGACATTGCCTGATGCGGTGGTGGCCTGTATTGGCGGTGGAAGCAATGCAATGGGGATGTTTTATCATTTCTTGCCGGATAAGACGGTCGAGTTGATTGGTGTCGAGGCGGCTGGCAAGGGTGTGGATACGGATTATCATGCAGCTTCCATCACGAAGGGAAAAAAGGGGATTCTTCATGGGGCCTATATGTATTTACTTCAGGATGATAGTGGTCAAATACAAGAAGCCCATTCAATCTCTGCAGGACTTGACTATCCAGGTGTCGGACCAGAGCATTGCTACTTAAAGGATATCGGCAGGATAGAATATACATCCATTACAGATCATGAAGCATTGGAGGCGTTCATGCTTCTCACTTCCAAGGAAGGAATCCTTCCAGCACTCGAGAGCTCTCATGCGATTGCTGAGGTGATGAAAAGAGCCCCGCAGATGAGCCATGAGCAATCTGTCATTGTCTGCCTGTCAGGTCGGGGGGATAAAGATATGGATACGGTCATAAAAGAACTGGGAGGGGAAGAGAATGAGCAATAAACTGACTGACCAATTACAAAAACGTAAAGATAACGGAGACAAAGGTTTTATCCCATATATCATGGCAGGAGACGGCGGCTTAGAACAGCTGTCTGAAACGATTCGTTATCTGGAAGGAATTGGTGCAGCGGCAGTTGAAATTGGGATACCTTTCTCTGACCCCGTAGCTGATGGTCCAAGTATTCAGGAAGCTGGCCTGCGTGCGCTCAAGGCAGGAGTGAACTTAAGAGGCGTCTTATCAGAACTCTCTAAGCATGAATTTTCAGTTCCGCTCATTATCATGACCTATGCCAATCCAATCATGCAAATGGGGCCGGAACACTTTGCAAGGGAGGCTGCGAATGCAAGGATTTCAGGCTGTATAATACCGGATGTCCCGCTGGAGGAGGAAGCACTCTTTAAGGAGCCGCTAAATGATACGGGCATCGTCTTGATCCGGTTAGTACCGCTGACGGCATCATTGGAACGATTGCAGGCTTTAAGCAGCAGGGCTGAGGGGTTCTTATATGCCGTTACCGTAAATGGTGTGACAGGGGAGAAGGCTGAGCTCGAACAGAACTATTTACGAGAAAGAGTCCAGAGGCTGAAGGAAATGACTGACACACCTGTTTATGCAGGGTTCGGAATTTCCAATCCGCAGACGGCTAATACCCTGCTGACCTTTTGTGACGGGGTCATTGTCGGTTCGAAAATCGTGGATGCCCTGCATCATCAAGACAGAGAAGGGATTGGAACATTTGTTGCAGGAATAAAGCACTAAAGTTTGATGTTGTTTTCCAAAAGCTGTTAGCGGGTATGAATGAACATGGCCACATATGTGGACTATTCAGTTGCATCGGGAGGGAATTTGATGAAAACAGCCGGAATGAAAAATCAATTTTATCTGACACGTAAAAAATTGAAAGAGGTTGTGAGTGATTTATCGGAACCTGAAGCGGACTTTCAACCAGAGGGATTCTCTAATACTATCAGGTGGCAGCTGGGTCATCTTTTAGTCAGCGCAGAGAGTTTTCTATTTGGATATCCAGAGGGAAGCTCTCCTGTTCCTAAGTTGTATGCAAGCTTTTTTGAGAGTGGGACAGCTCCTTCAAGATGGCAGAGAAGTGCTCCTTCCCTAGAGGAACTGATAAAACAATTAGAGACACAGGAAAGAAGGATTGAGGACTTACCGAAAGAATTTTGGAGCGAAAAGATTTCAAGTCCTATTCCGAGCCTGAAGATTGAAGACCGGGAAGAATTATTCCATTTGATCCTGCATCATGAAGCCATGCATCTTGGGCAGATCCAATCCATCAAAAGACTGATTACTGTGGAGAGCCGTTAATTATTAAGGATATAAAGGCATTCAGAATCCATAATCTGAATGCTTTTTTTATGGATATGCAGGGGATATATAAAAGGTTGTTTCGAAAACAAACAAAATTTTCAGACTAATAATAGTTATTATTGTATAATAATTTCAAAGGAGGTTTGCTCATTATGAATATCTATTTTGCAAGGGAGATAAGGGATAGTGACCAAACAGCAGATGCAAACGGATTATCTATCAATACCTTAATGGAGAATTCCGGACATGCTCTGTTTGAGGGAATGAAGAAGCTTCTAGATAAGGAACAGAGAATCGGTATTCTCGCAGGCAGCGGGAATAATGGAGGCGATGGAATTGTTCTTGCACGCCTTTTGAAGAACCACGGGTTTAAGGCAGAGCTGATTTTCCCATTAGGTATTCCGTCTACACAAGTGGCTCATGATCATTTGGCCTATTATCAAAGCTTGGGATATGCTTATTCAAGCCAGTTGGACGGGAATTATGACGTCTTAATAGATGGTCTATTTGGAATAGGATTCAGGCCGCCTTTCACGGAGGAGATGAATCGATTGCACCAGCAATGGATGGACTCCAAGGCCTTAAAGATGGCGATCGACGTTCCCTCTGGAACAGAAGCAGACTATGGAAGAGTACAGGCAGCCTTTAAGGCGGATCACACCTTCTGTCTTCATGGGGCTAAACCATCTGCTTTCTTGTATCCGTCAAGCACCTATTATGGCGAATTGCATATTGTGGATATTGGGCTCCCTTCGCAGGCGAGATTCCGGATTTGGACGGAGGATGATGTAAGGGCAACATGGCATGTCGAGGAGGAAAATCCACATAAAGGAACGTTCGGGACTGGTTTGCTGATTGCTGGAAGCAGGCAGATGCCTGGCTGTGCTTTGCTCGCTGGAACAGGGGCTATGCGTGCAGGAATCGGAAAGCTTGTGATTGCAACAGAGGAAGAAGTAGTGCATAAATGCACCATTTCCCTGCCTGAGGCTACATATGTAGATCGTTCGAAATCAAACTGGCAGCAGGATTTAACGCAGAAGTATACAGCTGTGGCCATTGGACCAGGCATCAATCCTGATGAATCACTAGAGGAGTTGATTGCTGCCTATCTTAATGAAACAGATTATCCGCTTATCCTAGACGCAGGAGCCCTCTCAGAGCGCAGCTATCCAAAACAGCGGAAGGGTCCTATTATTTTGACACCACACCCAGGAGAAATGGCAAGGATAGCAGGGAAAACCGCCGTGGAAGTGAATGAGAACCGGATTCAGACAGCAAGCGATTATGCGGTCAAACATCAGGTAACAGTCGTGCTGAAAGGAGTGAATACGGTTATTGCTTTTCCCGACGGAACTGGCTATGTAAATATTACAGGAAACAGGGGATTATCCAAAGGCGGGACAGGGGATACCTTAACAGGAATCCTGCTAGGGCTCCTAACTCAAGGGTACCGGAAAGCAGCCATTATGAATGGTGTTTATCTTCATGGGAAGACAGCAGAGCTTTATAGTGAGAATCATGCACCGAGTGCTATGCTGGCATCGGATATTATGCGAATATGGCCTGAGCTGCTTCGGAGGTTAGACCTAGAGTAGGTCATACAAAAGATTTTGTTGAATCACATCAAATTTTGAAAAAAATGAATGATTTGATGCTAAAAAAACTTATAAACGGGAATAGACTTAGAAAACATGAAGGGAGCCATGTCATGGATCGTGTCTATACGTATACGAAGAAAGAAGAAGTAGTGAATGCCATTACACACGGGATAGGAGTTGGACTTTCCATTGCAGCTTTAGTGCTCATGATTACGAATACTGTCGTAAACGGAGCAACTGGCAGGCTCGCGATTGTCCTGATATATGGAATTTCCATGCTGATGCTATTTACCTTTTCGACATTATGTCATGCATTTCCTGAAGGAAAGACGAAAATGGTCTTGGAGTTATTTGACCATACATCCATCTACTTGTTTATTGCAGGTACCTACACACCCTATGCGGTAATTGCCATAGGCGGCAAGACGGGATATACGCTGCTGGCTCTTGTATGGGGATTAGCCTTTTTGGGCATTATCTTTAAGGCGTTTTTCTTAAGGAAATTAATGATCATTTCCACCTTAATTTATATTGTCATGGGATGGATGATTGTGGTAGCGTGGGAGCCCCTTTCACAAGCGGTGCCGCCGATGGGGCTGCAGATGCTTATTTATGGGGGGCTTTTATACACATTAGGGTCTATTTTCTACGTATGGAGAGGTTTTCCGTATCATCATGCTGTATGGCATTTAATGGTACTCGTTGCCTCCATTCTCCATTTTCTATCCATTTTCCTATATATTTTGCCCCTATAATCAATATAAAGAAAGCCGATTCAGACCTTCCTGACGAAGCAGGAGGAGTGAATCGGCTTTTTTATCGAACGTTCTTTGACAGAACTCTTATTGATATACATGCGCTTGCAGGATTTTTAAGGTTTTCTCGCCCACTGCCCGCGCACTTTGCGGATTTTGTCCGGTGATGATTCGTTTGTCCTCCACCACATGACTGGTGAAAGGAATCGTTGATTTCTTATAGGACTTGGCGACAGACCGCAGTTCATCCTCAAGATAAAAAGGAATTTTTCCCCCTTGGAATATCAGTTTTTCTTCTATATTTGAATACCCGGTCACTTCGACATTCTCAAGAAGGTGGGTGCCATCTGATAAGCGCGTGCGAAGTAATGCTGCAGGTCCATGGCAGACAGCTGTTACGAGACCGCCATTTTCATAGATTGCGGCCGTAATTTCTTGGATTTTCTTTGATTCAGGGAAATCCCATAGGGTACCATGACCTCCGGCAAAGAAGACACAATCATAATCCTGTCCATTGATCTCTTCAAGTGGCAATGAGTGATCAAGCTTACTGATGAAATAAGGGTCGAGATGATAGGTTTTTGATGTTTGGTCCATGATGACCGGAAGCAGGCTTTTTGGGTCAATCGGCACCTTGCCTCCATTGATGCTCACTATATCAATCGGGAACCCAGCGACTCTTACGACATCATAGAAATGCACGAGTTCACTGAACCATAACCCGGTTTTATCTGTATCCTTTTTCATCGTTCCGTGGCTTGTGACAATTGCCAATACTTTCTTTTTCAATTCAGAACCTCCTTTACGGTGAGATAAAATGACATTTTATCATATTTCCACGATTTTTGCCTTTTTTTCTCTCTCGTAAAAGGTCCGTACACGGCATGTTTACTGGGCAGCTGGCAGAAGTTTGGCAGAAAACAGTCTTTTTCGAATTAAGATTCCTAAGTAGGCAGCCATCATGGCTTTAAGAATGCCAACTGGGACAAACGGCGTAATACCCGTTAGTAAAGCTGCATTCCAGGATAATGAAGCGGCTGTTTTCAGCCAAAGAGCCCCAAAGATCAATGTGACAATCATACCAATTAAATTGGCTATGATGGCTTGAGTAATCGTGAACCCTCTCTTCTCTAACCAATAACCAGTCAGGAAAGCGGCGGGGATGAAGCCGAATAAATAACCTCCCGTCGGTCCGAATAGAACACCAAGGCCGCTGGTAAATCCTGAAAAGACAGGAATTCCAATGGTCCCTAGTGCAAGATAGATGAGGACGGTATATGTACTAAACCGGGAACCAATGATGGTAGCAATAAGTCCGACTGCTAACGTCTGTCCAGTGATGGGAATAAGCGGAAGCGGGATTGTGACCTGAGCCAAAATAGAGAGAATAGCCGCATACATCGCGATTATCATCATATTTTTTGTTTTTGAACGGCGCACTTTTTTCCTCCTCAATAAATAAGTTAACTAATATTGATTATAAGTTAACACAAAAACCCTTTTGTGAATAGTCTTTTGTAATGATTTGAATATTTTAAAAATTACATACATTTATTAACAATTGTGCTATAATCAGTTGGGGTCTAGTGAGAAATAGAATCAATAGTCATTAGGGGGGGAAAGTGTTGAATAAAAAGGCAAAGGTGCTGCCAATAGTCATTCTGTTGGCTCTTTTTGGCTTGTATTACTTTTATAATGTTAATTTAGCGGTTACCTTGCCAGATGAAGGGTGGGGCCGTGCCTCCAAGGTAGAGGGGGCTTCTAAATACCCGATGCAGCAATACAGCTTTACTAAGAATAAAGAGATTCATATGTACTTGCCGAGTGATGATCAAGTTAGGTATACGATAACAGATCAGAACTATAAGACAATCAAAGAAACCGTGATTCCGGTTAGTATTGATGTCGACACACCGGTTTGGGGAGATGGACAGCGCTTCTTCTATTTACAGGACAAGAAATTGCAATTATATGAAAATGGGAAGTCAACCCTCATTGATGAGGAGGTTCACTCCTTTTATCCGACGAATGAAAACATTCTCTATTGGAACGAAAACGAGATTTATCTCTATGAAACAGGTAAACAAAAGAATAGTGTATTAGTGACTGTAAAGGACCCAATCAGTCATGTTAAATCCGCTGATGGGGATGGAAGTATTTTAGTTGCAACCAACCCGACTCCGCTTGATATTCAATTCTATTTAATGGAAGGGAAAGAACTGAACGAGCTGTATGCTTGGTCTTCATCAAACAACGCGACTATAGAAAATATCCTCTATGATTCTAATGGTCAGGAAGCATCCATCTTAATTGAAACATTTAAGATGTCGCAAGGAGAACGAACAAATAACGCTAATCTCATTACCTTTAACCCGAAGGATTTTCAGGTGAATAGGGATGAACGGATGCTTTTCACAGATGGAAGCAATGGTGCACGATTAGCTAATCCGCGCTATTTCAATATGCGTTATCTGGATGGGGAACTGGAGCTGCTATTTGTATCTGAAGGGCAAAGAGAGGGGAAAAAATCCGGCTATAATGTCTACTTCGCTAACACAAAGCAGGACGGAGAGTGGGTAGGTTTTAGAAGAAGCACCTCAGCCGATACGAGCTTAAGCCCAATGTGGGCGGGAGAAAACCATATTCTTTGGCAAACCTATGGCGGAAAGCAATATCAAACCTATGGCACCTTTAATGGGAATGGGTATGTCGAATCTTCCATGGTGAAGACGAAAGAGGATTACCGTATGGCCCTATATGACTTCATCAGTGGTGTTTTCAGCAGCCTTATCATGCTTTTCTTTGGGATGATTTGGGTTATTCCTTCATTGATTTTCTACACAGTTATGATGTTTTTGCGTAAGGAAGAATTTGAGAATCATAAAGGCTGGATAGAGCCGGTGGGCATCCTTCTCTATGTTGGAACCGTCTTATATGTTTTTAACAGTGTATTGTCGGACAGCTTATTCTCGATGGCGCCTGACTATTTGACATTCCCGAATAGTATGGTGATTTGGCCGTTAGTCATCAGTGCCGTTTCCTATGGAATTTATAAATTGGTAACCAATAAGGATATGGGACTGTATGCAGGTATTTCCTATTATATCGGGTTGAATATCGTCATGATGACGGGACTTTATGGTCCATATCTCATTTGATTCGCCTGCCGGACATTCCTTCTCCATCTAGAAGAAGGATGTCTGGCTTTTATTTATGGCTCAGAAGCCAACGAAATCGGCCCATTCCTTTTGCTTCAGCATATGGCTGAATATTCGGTAATGATAGAGGAAGGTATCGAATGGCAAAGGGGAATCGGGGAAATCATACCAGGATAGGAATGAGTCTAGTTGTTGGGTAAATTCGTTGTGATCTAAGAGTCCGTGGAGATATAATGGATACTCATATGCTTTATAAAGGGACGATAGGCCATTTTCAATGAATATGGCTTCTATTTGTGTTCGATTCATTTTTCCACCTCCAGCAAACAGTATCGGATGGATGAGGGAACTTTATTCGCATCAGGAGGTCAAAAAGGGGGATTTACTGTGGAAGAGTCAGCCTTTCAGCTTGAAAAGGAAAGACTGGAATTTATCAAACAATACATGAGAGTTGTGATTGATACGGCCAGAACAAGCAAGGAGCAGTTCTTGCAAAAAATGAAGGAAACCTTTGAGGATACAGATTGGGAAGAAAACACGGAATATGGACAGCTGTTAACGACCGCCGCTTTTTATCAAATGTCGAATGATGAGTGGGAAAGCATGAAGCGGGCTTTGCCTAAGCCGTATTTTGCCCGCGTTGATTTCACGCCCGCTGATTCTGGAGTATCGGAACGATTATATATTGGCAAGACTTCCTTGTTCCAGCGGGATAATCAAGAACAGCTCATTATTGATTGGCGTTCACCGATTGCCAATTTGTACTATGACGGCAGACTTGGACATGTATCGTATACTTCAGAGGGTGAAGCGTATGATGGTGAGATTACACTGAAGCGCCAGCTGATGATTGAAGACGGCGAGCTCACAGACCTGCGCGATATTGATTTGACGACGGTTGATGAATTGCTGCAGGAAACATTGGCTAAGAGTTCGGTGAGCAGGCTTACGGAGATTGTCGCAACTATCCAGGAGGAGCAAAATGAAATTATCCGTGCGGATCTTAATAAACCGGTCATCGTCCAAGGAGCAGCAGGAAGTGGAAAAACAACGATCGCCCTTCACCGTATATCCTACTTCCTTTACCATTATAAAGATCAGTTCAATCCGGCAGATTTATTAATCTTGACCCCAACCGCCCTATTTATGGATTATATCCAAGAAGCCTTGCCGGAGCTTGGAGCTGAGCGCGTGAGGCAGGCGACCTATGCCCAATATGTCGAGGAGGCTATCGGCAAGAAAATCCCTCTCGTTGAAGACCGTAAGTTGATCGAGGTCTTAGGCGGGGAAAGTGCGGCAGCAAGGCTTGCCGGTCTGAAGGGGAGCGAGCTCTTTCAGCGGATATTAGATCATTATTTTGAGGAAATCAAAAGCGGTCTGTATTTCCATGAAGATTTCAAGGTTGATTCATTCAAGCTTTATCAGGCTAGTCAACTAAACCATTTGCTGACACAGGAATATACGTATCTCCCGCTTTATAAACGATTAGATAAGATTAAGAGGGTCCTGCAGCAGCAGGTGAAGAGTCATAAGGACGTGATGCTGAAGAAAATCATCGCCCATTATGATGCGAAGATGGAGAAGGGGTTAAATTTCAAAGGAGCCGAGGAGAAGAGGAAAGCCTATATTTCAGAGGTGCTTAAGCGAAAGGATCTCCGCCTGAACCATATAAAAGCGGAGATGAGAACGGCTGCAACCCGTTATATGAAATCCATTAAGAAGCATGATACCTTTACACACTACAGGCAATTATTCACTTCACCCGAAAGACTTTGTGATTACGCCCAAGGGATGCTGTCAGAAACGGATGCGGCTGACTTATGCACCTACAGCCAAAAGATTTTTGCCAAAAAGAAATATGAGGCAGAAGACGTTGGACCGCTTCTCTACCTCCATGCAAAGCTTTATGGCATTCAGCCTGGACAGAAGGCAAAGAATGTTGTTATTGATGAGGCTCAGGATTATAGCTTCCTGCAGATCTCTGCTTTAAAGACTGCTCTTGAAACGGATATGTTCACCTTAGTAGGTGATCTCGCGCAAGGGATTCATTCTTATCGTTCGATTACGAGCTGGCAGGAAGTAGCCGAGAAGATCTTCCCGCGGGCAAGCTATAAGGAGCTGAAGAAAAGCTACAGGACAACGATTGAGATTATGAATGAGGCGAATAGGCTGCTCGAAAAGCTCCCCTATGATTTTCCTATCGTTGAGCCGATCGTGCGACATGGAGAAGCACCACAATACTTTTCCTTTGAAAAGGGAGAACAGTGGGCTGAGGCTGTAAAAGCACAAACGGCAAAATGGAGGGAGGAAGGCTTTCACACCTTTGCCATCATTACCAAAACAGCAAAGGATGCCAAGTTAGCCTATCAAATTCTCCGAAAGAGAAACTTTGCTGTAAGCCTTTTGGAAGAAAAAATGTCCATTCCAAAGGGAAAGCTTATCATCCTTCCCTCCTATCTGGCCAAAGGACTGGAATTTGACTGTGTAATCGCCTTTAGTCATGATGAAAGATATCATGAACAAAATGAAACTGATCTAAAATTGCTGTATGTAACCATGACAAGGGCCATGCATAGACTCCATTTGATGAGTAAAGAGGAAGGGGCATTTGTCCTATCATGAGGACCTTAATGAAGGAACGTTTAACGTTCCTTTTTTTTATTGGTGCTGATTAGACAGATACTTGGTTTTGAGAAAAATTCGTATTATCCATGAAACAAATAGTGTAAAATGGGTTGTTGAAGAAGGAGGAATGAACATGGCACAATCCGTGCTTGAAATAAACGGGGTTGACAAAAAAATCGGCAGCCGGACCATTCTTGAAAACATCAACTTAGATGTTCGGGAAGGGGAAATATTTGGGCTATTAGGTCCGAACGGTGCCGGAAAGACCACCTTAATTCGGATGATTTGCGGGTTGATGAAGCATTCGGGAGGAGCCATCCGAGTGTTGGGCTCTGATATCCAGAAATCCTATCTATCAGCGATTAGGGAAATTGGTGCGGTCATTGAGAACCCTGCCTTCTATCTAGAGTTGACAGGCTGGCAGAATCTCCGGCTCGTAGCCAACCTATATACCGGAATCACGAAGGAACGCATTCAAGAGGTAGTGGAGCTTATTCAGCTCGAAGACAGCATTCACGATAAGGTTGCTTCATACTCGCTAGGCATGAAGCAGCGGCTTGGAATCGGACAAGCTATTCTACATAAACCAAGATTGCTTATATTAGATGAGCCGACTAATGGGCTTGACCCGACCGGTATGCATGACTTGCGCCAGCATTTGCTGCGCCTTGCCCGTGAAGAGGGAACAGCCATCTTTCTTTCTACACATTTGCTATCGGAAGTGGAAATGCTTTGTGATCGAATTGCTATTATGAAGGATGGACGAATAGTGGATATAAGAGAAACAGTACAAGAAGAGGTGCTCGTAATTGAGACGAGTGAGCCGGACAAGGCAGCGATGCTATTGAGTGAGCGCTATGCCGTTATCTCTAATGACAATGGCTGGATTCGGCTTGCAGTCGAAAAGAGCCAAGTCCCCGCTGTCAATGCGCTGCTCGTTCAAGAGGGGATAGATGTCTTTCATTTAGCATTTGAAAATCAAGGACTTGAACAAGTGTTTCTCCAATCCGTTAGTGAAGGGAGGAAACCATCATGATATCGATGCTGATCAATGAGCATTATCGGATGGCGAGGAACCGGTTTGTTCAGCTCTCTTTTCTGATTATGCCGGTCGTGATGTGTATACTTGCTTTATTTTTTTCAGATATAGTGCGAGCTAACAATGGAAATATGTTAAACTACATGTCTATTACAGCAAACACACTGATCATTATTGCCTTTATGGGGATTGGAGCTGCGGGCACCATTCTCTCAAATGAGTTTCAATATGGAACCATCAAGCTGATTGTGATACGGCCTATTTCGCGCTCGGCTCTATTGTTCTCGAAATGGCTCACAGTCATCCTCTATCTGTTCTATCTCTTTATTCTCGCATTTGCCGTATCGGCGGTTATTGGCGGCCTTTTGTTTGGGTTTGAAGGGTTCTCGGCAAGCGGTTATCTGTTCAAAGGGATTATGCTCAAATACATGATAGCCTTTACGGAATCGATGCTGATCGTGACATTTACGTATATGGTATCGGCAGTCTTTAAGAATGGGGCCTTTTCCATCGGAGTTGGCATGGCTGCCTTACTTGGCGGAAAATTGGTGACTGAGGTGTTTCGTCTTCTTGAATGGAAGGCTGGAATGATACTATTGTTTGAGAATACGAAGCTTGATCAATATTTCTTCGGGAACAGACCTGTTTATGATGAGATGAGCTTCTTGTTTTCCATAGTCATATTAGGGCTTCATTTTTGTTTCTTTTACGGTGTGGCATGGTGGTTCTTTGTCAAAAGAGATATTTCCGTTTAAGATAAAGACAAGGGGAGAAATAAAATGATCATTAGCGCAAGCAGGCGTACTGATATTCCGGCGTTTTATGCTGAGTGGTTCATGAATCGAATCAGGGCAGGTTCCTTCATGAAGGTCAATCCGTATAATCGAAAGCAGATAAAGCAGGTTTCCTTGGCTGCAGATCATGTGGATGCAATCGTATTCTGGTCAAAGAATCCGAGGCCCATTCTTCGTTATCTGCCTGAGCTCTTGGATAAAGGGTATAAGTCTATTATGCATTATACCTTAAATGACTATCCGGATGCGTTAGAGCCGGGAGTCCCAAGCTTATCTTTTCGGATCGACACCTTTAGGCGCCTGGCTGATGTGCTTGGCCCTGAGCATATGGTGTGGAGATATGACCCAATCATCCTTAGTAATCAAACGGATGCCTGCTATCATTTGGAACGGTTTGCCCATATCGCCAAAGAACTGAATGGACAGACAAGCAGGGTCGTAATCAGTTTTATGGATTTTTACGCCAAAACAAAAGGAAGACTAGGCCGTTTGGAAACAGAGAAGGAGTATGTGTTCTTTGATTGGCTTTCTCCAGATCGAGAGGAGAAGCTGACCGATTTAGTGAAGGGCTTATCCAGCATCGCACGAGAGAATGGAATGTCCATTGCAACCTGCTCGGAACAGGTAAATCTGGAGAAGTATGGGATTATGCATGGAGCTTGTATCGATCAAGCTTATATTGAAAAGGTACTGAATCATTCATTGCCGGTTAAGAAGGATAAATACCAGCGGGCAGAATGCGGCTGCGCAGAGTCAATTGATATGGGAAGCTATGACACTTGTCCGTTCGGCTGTCCGTATTGCTATGCGGTTAGAAGTGATAAGCTTGTCCAAGCAAACCGAAAAAAACATGATCCTATGAGTCCTTATTTGACCGGAGAATAGGGAATAATAATGAAATAAACGATTTTTGAATTTAAGGAAGCGGTGAAGGTTAATGAATCAATTACAACCAGGAATGAAAGCAATATTAACAGTAGAAAGGGAAGTGACATTTGGTTATTTCCTTTCAAATGGGGAAGAGGATGTCTTGCTCCATACAAATGAGATTGTCGGAGAAATCGAAATTGGCCAGCAAATTGAAGTATTCTTATTCAATGATAAGGATGGCCGTTTGACTGCTTCGATGAATCTCCCGTCTATCATGGAAGGGGAATATGGCTGGGCACCTGTCGTAGATGTTCACCCGAGTCATGGGGTATTCTTAGATATCGGTCTTCAAAAGGACTTATTGATTTCCTCTGATGACCTTCCTCGGATTAAACGAATTTGGCCGGAGGTGGGCGATCAGCTGTATGTCACGCTGATGGTCGACAGCCGCGGCCGTATGTTCGGCCGTCTTGCGACGGAAACAGTGGTCCAGGAGTTAAGCAAACCAGCTCCAGAATCTCTCATGAACAAGGAATTTGAAGGGCGTGCCTATCGTCTCCTTAGGGTTGGGACATTCATCCTGACAACAGAGGGCTATCGCTGCTTCGTTCATGAAAGCGAGCGTTCTGTCGAGCCTCGTCTTGGCGAGCTTGTGAAAGGCCGTGTAATCGGCGTGAAGGAGGACGGCAGCTTAAATGGTTCCCTTCTTCCTCGAACACATGAACGTTTAGATGAAGATGCAGAGGGAATTCTTACGTATCTTGAGAGCCGTGGAGGCAGCATGCCTTATTGGGATAAATCTGACCCAGAGGATATTCAGAAGCGATTCGGCATGAGCAAGGCGGCATTTAAGCGTGCTTTAGGCCGATTAATGAAAGAAGGAAAAGTGACGCAGGCCGACGGGTGGACGACGGTCAAGAAATAGGAGAAACCGCATGAACATATTATGGGATTTTGATGGTACTTTGATGGATACGTATCCTGCCTATACAAAAATGGTCAAGGAGGCCGTTCAGTGCGGTCTTTCTGATGAAGAAATCTTTGCCCTCTTGAAGGTCTCCTTTGGCCATGCCTTCAAGGAGCTTGGTTTATCGGATGAGGAAATCAAGCGAGTGAAACAGCTGGAGCGTGAACTTGAACCCGAAGACTTTAAGCCTTTTCCAGGTCTCTGCGAGGTACTTGCAGCGGCTGACGTGAATGTGATTATGACTCATAAGGAGCGGGCGCTTGCAAGAGCTATTCTAGAGGCAAATGGTCTAAGTCGTTATTTTACGGAGATTGTCGCCATTGATGATGGGTATCCGAGGAAGCCTGACCCGGCGAGCTATCGATATTTGCATGAAAAATATGGGCTTGACCTGGCAGTCGGGGACCGGGAGCTTGATATCATTCCCGCCAAGATGCTGGGCATTCAAACGTGCCTGTTTCAGAATCATTCTGCTGAGGCGGATTACTATGTGGATGATTACCGGGAGTTTTTTGAGAAGGTGCCCCATATTAAGAAATGAATGAAAGGGAGTCCTATGTATTTTGGGATTCCCTTTTTGCTTATTTCATCAAACGCATACGGGAGGTGTTCATTTCTTTCGTCACTGGTTCATGGGTGGTAACATGGGCAAGGCCGGTTTTTGGCATGTTTACGTAAATACCCTCGGTAGATCCTTTTTCAATCCGATAGGTTTCATGAAAGATACCGACCGCATCATTCCCTTTTGTTTTCTTGTTAAACCTTGTCCAAGCTCTCATGTGAATCCTTCCATGTGCATAGGCTTCAAGGTCCTCGAAGCTCCTCCAATACTGGATGAGGGTGACTCCCCTCCAGCTTAATGAAACCTCCGTGTGTATAAATCCAAGTTCAGGGTTTTGATATAGTTCCTTAATCATTGGACCCATCGCTTTGGCAACAGGAATCCATTTGCGAAAAGCAAGAAGATTGTTAACTCGCATCCCAATGATGAAGAGGACAAAATCCGTTTTGGCATCTGTCACATAGCGACCAGCAAATATCTTTTTCAAATACCCACTCCTCCAGTTTTTACCTTTTATTCATTCTAACACTGTAAGGGAATAAACAGAATATCCTTCTGAGAAAATGAGGTTGGGAGAAAACTAAATAAATGACTCTCAAAAATGAATGATGGTAACTTATTCTTCCTATTCAATAGCAGCTGGAAACACAAAAAAGGCACCCGCTTTCCACGGGGAGGAAGCTTGAGCCCCCTCGGCGCTTACACCTGTGGGTCTCAGCCTTTCCTCTACTTCCCGCAGGAGTCGAGTGCATTTCGCTTCATTCTACTAGTCACGAATAATAGAAGGCCACAATCAACTAATATGTATGGAAAACATAAAGACCCGAATAATTAGACTGATATGCTCCCCATTAGGTAGACAGATGAAAAAATAAAATCTGTTTATCAAATGGGGAGTTTTTTATGCCTAAAAAATCATTTTCAACAGACATTAAAATTCTGGCACTACAATATTTAGAGGAAGGTCAATATACGATAAAAGAAATTTGTCAAATGTTCGCTATTCATCCAGATACACTCTACCAATGGCGTTCGCTATATCAATTTGGAGGCATAGAAGCTTTAATGCGTCCTAAGAAAAGTAAAGTTTACTCAAAAGAATTGAAACAAAGCGCTATTGAAGACTATTTAACAGAAAAATATTCAAAGTACGATATTCTTGCCAAATACGGAATTAGCAGTTTGTCTGTGTTCAAAAAGTGGTTGAAAATCTATACTAGTCATAGTGAATTAAAAGATTCGGATAAAGGAATGAGCCAAACTATGACTAAAGGAAGAAAAACAACCGTAGAAGAACGTATTGAAATCGCCAAAGCTTGCCTAGCTAACGAAAAGAATTATCAAGAGACAGCAATGCAATACGAGGTGTCATACCAACAGGTATATCAATGGGTACGTAAGTTTGAACAACATGGAGAAGAGGGGCTTCATGACCGCCGTGGTCGTACAAAACCAGTAGAAGATCGCACACCAGAAGATGAATTACGCTTGAAAATCCGACAGATGGAGCGTGAAAATGAACGATTACGTGCAGAAAACTTACTATTAAAAAAGTTAGAGGAAATCGAAAGGAGGTTTCGTTAAGCAGAATTCGGACACAAAGCCGTTATTTAGCGATTCAAGAATTAGTTGAGAAAGAAAATCTATCAATCGTGTTACTCTGCCGGATTGCGAAGATTTCACGTGCAGCTTACTACAAATGGCTAAACCGGCAACCAATTGCACAAGAAAGAGAAAACGAACAACTAGTGGCGTCTATCCAACAATTATATACACAAGTAGATGGCATATATGGCTACCGCCGTATTACGATGACCATTAACCGCCAACGTGAAAAAAACGGCTTAAACAAAGTGAATAAGAAGCGTATTTATCGCATTATGCAAATTTGTAGCCTACAGGCGGTGATTCGACGTCGCCCTAAAAAATATCGAAAAGTAAAACCAGATTACGTAGCTGAAAACGTGTTAGCACGCAAGTTTACAGCCGAAAAGCCAAATCAGAAATGGTGTACCGACGTAACTGAACTTAAGTATGGCAATGGTAAAAAGGCTTATTTAAGTGCCATTATCGATTTATATGATAAGTCAATTGTAAGGTATGAATTGGGACATTCGAATAATAACGATCTTGTCTTTAAGACCATAAGACCGGCTATTCGAGCATTAGAAGAGGATGAATGCCCACTATTACATAGCGATCGTGGTTATCAATATACATCCAAAGAATTTAAGCGAATCCTAAAGAAAGCAAACATGACACATAGTATGTCGAGAGTGGGTCGCTGCATCGATAATGGACCCATTGAAGCGTTTTGGGGGACATTAAAAGTAGAGAAGTATTATTTACATAAATACGAGACTTATGAAGCGTTAAAGCACGCCATTGATCAGTACATAAAGTTCTACAATAATGAACGTTACCAAGAAACATTAAACGGCTTGAGCCCCCTAGAATACAGGACTCAAGCCGCATAAAGTATTTTTATTATTTCCACTGTCTACTTGACAGGGGGCAGTTCAGACGATAGAATTCATTCCTTTATCGTTTAATCATTCGGGTTTATCATTGGCTGAAATATTTATGTCCCAGCCTTATTTCCTTTAATCGGATTATTTCTTCACTGTTTCCAAATACTCATCATAAGTCATTTGTTTATCAATCAAGCCATCTGGCGTGATTTCAATAATACGGTTCGCAATCGTTTGAATGAACTGATGGTCATGGGATGTGAAAATCATGGATCCCTTGAAGTTGATTAGTCCGTTATTGACTGCTGTGATGGATTCCAAATCCAAGTGGTTGGTAGGTTCGTCAAGCAAGAGAACATTAGCGCCGCTAAGCATCATTTTAGAGAGCATGCAGCGGACTTTTTCTCCCCCGGATAGGACGGATGCTTTCTTCATTACTTCTTCGCCAGAGAAGAGCATTCTGCCTAAGAATCCACGCAAGAAGGATTCGCTTTCATCCTGCGGAGAGAATTGACGCAGCCATTCAACCAATGTGAGGTCACTGTTTTCGAAGAACTCAGAGTTATCTTTCGGGAAGTAGGATTGAGAAGTCGTGATTCCCCATTTGAATGTGCCTTCATCTGCTTCCATTTCACCCATCAAGATTTTGAAGAGAGTGGATTTCGCATTATCATTCGCTCCGAGCAAGGCAATTTTGTCGTCTTTATTCATGGTGAAGCTGATGTTGTTTAAGACTTTCTCGCCGTCGATTGTTTTGGATAAGCCTTCAACGCGTAATAAATCATTGCCGATTTCACGATCTGGCGTGAAGTGGACGTATGGATAACGTCTTGAAGATGGCTTGATATCGTCAAGCGTGATTTTCTCAAGCAATTTCTTACGGGACGTCGCTTGCTTCGATTTCGATGCATTCGCACTGAAGCGGGCAACGAAGGCTTGCAATTCCTTGATTTTTTCTTCTTTCTTTTTGTTGGATTCAGCCGTTAGCTTTTGCGCTAATTGGCTGGATTCATACCAGAAGTCATAGTTTCCGACATAAAGCTGAATCTTGCCGAAGTCTAGGTCAGCGATATGAGTACATACTTTATTTAAGAAGTGACGGTCATGAGATACAACGATGACTGTGTTTTCAAAGTTAATGAGGAACTCTTCCAGCCATTGGATGGCTTTAATGTCCAAGTGGTTCGTCGGCTCATCGAGAAGAAGAACATCAGGCTGGCCGAATAGGGCTTGAGCTAGGAGAACTTTAACCTTCTCGCCGCCGTCAAGCTCAGACATTTTCTTGTTATGCAATTCTTCCGGAATGCCAAGACCTTTTAAGAGAATTGCAGCCTCAGGCTCTGCTTCCCAGCCGTT
Organism: Gracilibacillus sp. Marseille-QA3620; assembly: GCF_054950035.1. Lineage (NCBI taxonomy): Bacteria > Bacillati > Bacillota > Bacilli > Caryophanales > Bacillaceae > Gracilibacillus > Gracilibacillus sp. Marseille-QA3620. Next base: position 2,400,947 of record NZ_CM143102.1, on the reverse strand, counting down.
AAGCTCAGCGAATTCACCCTCAAGCTCAGCAGCTCTCATGCCGTCCTCATCTGTAAAATCAGCCTTCATATAGATGGCATCCTTCTCCTGCATGACTTCAAAGAGACGAGCGTGACCCATGATGACAACCTGGATGACCTCTGTGTCCTCATATTCAAAGTGGTTTTGTTTCAAAACGGCAAGTCTTTCACCAGGCCCTAAGGAGACATTCCCTTGCTGCGGCTCAAGATCACCAGACAATATTTTTAAGAATGTGGATTTACCTGCACCGTTTGCACCGATTAAACCATAGCAATTTCCAGGCGTAAATTTAATGTTTACGTCTTCGAATAATTTTCGGTCGCCAAAACGCAGACCAACATTACTAACTGTTATCATGTAATAAAATTCCTCCGTTAACTGTTATCTAGCAAATTATATCATTATCATCCCCTTTTTTGAAAGGGACGGGGATAAAGAAGATGCTGAAAATGAAAAATGAGCCCCATTGTCCGGTAATTTATGGATAAAAACCATGATGAAGACGAAAAAAGGACCAAATCCAGCCTCAAGACTGGCGGGTGATGGAGCGTTTACAGAAGGACTTTTCTGTCAATTTGTTACATTATTGTAATCCTGTTGCAATCAATGTCATGCTCTTATTACATTCTTGACCTTAACAAAAAACCATCCCCGCTGATAGGATAGGTCTTGCCCGTTAAAACGGCAAATGACAGGAGGATTTTGTTTTGAAGAAAATTTGTATGACTTTTTTAGCATGTGCTTCCATCATTGGCTCCGCAGAGGGCTTTTATGCGGCTGACCAAGAGGAGCTTATGACAGAAGAGCTGCATGCAGAAGAATCCAATATGATTAATATAGATAAAGATTTATCGAATCTATCACCAGAATTTATTCGGCTGTCTTCGATGAAAATCGTTGCGGAGAAGGATGATGAGGAAATAGAAGCTGCTGATCCATATGCAATCGAACATTTCATAAACGAAGGAATTGTTGAGCTTGCAGATAAAGAGAAGGAGGACTCCTTCCATGCCGCTATGCTATATGAGGAAATCGCAAGCGAGATACAGGCTGTAAAAACCAAGGAGACTGTTGTTGCTTCCGCTGAAGAAACAGAAAGAAAAGAGGAAGCTGTATCTCCAAAAGAGGATAAGGATGATAGCGTAATAGATACGACAGCAGCCGAAGAAGCTGAGCCAGAGAAAAAAGAACCTGTTGTCGAAGAAGCAACGCTCACAGAGGAAGAACCAGTCATAGCCTCTGTAGATGAGAGCAGAGAAGAGTCAGCACCTGAAAATACAGAGGATACCGTGAAACCTCAGATAGAAGAAGCTGCTGAAGAAACCGTGATTACCATGACAGCAACAGCCTATACGGCAGACTGTGAAGGGGGAAGCGGAGTAACCTATACAGGGATTGATTTAAAAGCTAACCCAGATGCCAAAGTCATTGCAGTCGACCCTTCCGTCATTCCGCTTGGTACAGAAGTGTATGTAGAGGGCTATGGTACTGCGATAGCAGCGGATATCGGCGGAGCGATTAAAGGGAACAAAATCGATGTCTTCATTCCAAGTCAGGCAGAGGCAGAAGCTTGGGGTATTAAGACAGTCAATGTTACAATTAAACAGTGATAGTGAAGGGAAGTGGTTTGCTAGTGGGTGAATCGCTTCCTTTTTTTGTTGGATTGATGATTATAAATATTCACAATTGAGGAACAGTTTATTTTTTGTGGATTTTGTAGTAAAATCAAGTTCTTTGACGGAGTGCTATTTTAAAATAAGTTTTACGATATGATGGAGGAAATGGAATGACAACAGCTACACATGTTGATGAGTACCAATTAGAGACATTGCTAGATGCCTTGAAGATGGATGCTCTTAAAAATATTCGACGTAACCTAAACTTGAAAAATATGAGTTCATTAAGGAAGAAGGAGCTCGTTCAGGCATTGGTGGAGCATATTCCTGCATCCGTGCCTGAAAGAACAAAGATGATGGACTTGCAGCAATATACATCTATTGTTGCCCTTATGACTAAGAGCGGAGTGATGCCGCTTGATCAAATCGCCCTTGAGGATGTGTTCTACTTATCCAGTATCGGCTATATCCATCCGGCAGAGCAGGATGACCAGCCGATTGTTGTAATGCCTTCACAAGTGATGAAGCAGTTCTTCAGTCTTGATCCAAAAGAAATCATGGCTGATGTGAACCGTAACCAAAAGGTTTCTAATATTCTCTTTGGGATCGTGCGTTATTACGGTTTTGCAGACTTAGAAACGGTCAAAAAAATGGTGGAGGCTTACCTCGAAGAAGAGGTTGAAGAAGCATGGCTTACAAACTATATCAGCTACTTAGCTGATTATTACGGCATTTTCTATGCGAAGGACGGCTACTTGATTCACCAAACAATTCGCGAGCTTGATAGCTTCAAGCAAGTCCTTAAGACGAGAGAGGAATTGAACTATTATCCAATCCCAGCGGAAAGCATGATGAATCTTAATCGCTATGAAAGCTTTGAGAAAACAGCTGAAATGGCTGCATTCAGTCAGTTCCTGCAAGATACGTATTCTTTAGAGGCAGCTCAAGCGAATGAATTAATCGAGCAATTCCTCTATAAAGTCCAATTTGGCCATGGCTTACAAGAAGTAGTTAAATGGTTTGGCGAGAATATTGAGCTTCAGAACGAGAAAGATGTCAACGCGATTGTTGAGCATATTGCCAAGGTCGTAAACCATACACGTCTCTGGATCTTGAAAGGGTTCACGCCATTAGAATTGGCGCCTGCTCAAGAAGTGAGTGAAAAGAAAGAGCCTGTAACGAACAATAAAATTCCTCGTAATGCGCCATGTCCATGCGGATCCGGCAAAAAGTACAAGCGTTGCTGCATGAAATAATGATGATGGAAGATGCCCTATCCATGTTGATAGGGCATCTTTTTATGTAAAATAATGAGTTATATAGACTGAGCATTCATGATTCAAATTCCGTCTTGCCATTGTATCTGTTACCCTTGGCTTCGACTGGTGGGACTATCTGGGAAGGTAAGAATACGAAAGTACCGAAGTCAGACGATGCTTAAGCTGATGTTTACCAAGGTAACAGCTGATATTTGTCATTTGAACCGAAAAGAGGGCAATCTGTGAAAGCAGGCTGCCCTTTTGTGTGTTTAAAAGTGTGAAGGGCAGGATATGGATTTGAAAATATGGTAAAGTAGCTTCAACGATAGAAGGAAGGGATCAATGAATGGAAGACTTTGAACACTTAAGACTGCCGGTCTATATTAGGCATGATTTAGATATTTTGTTTTGCGGTATTAATCCAGGGCGAGTTTCCGCACTAGCCGGTCATTACTTCGCTAATCCAGGCAATTTGTTCTGGAAGGCGCTCCATTTAGGCGGTTTGACCCCCTATCAGTTTCGGCCGGATGAAACACCAAAGTTATTGGATTATGGATATGGGATAACGGATATCGTGGCAAGACCGACGAGAACGGCTTCAAAGCTTACGAAGAAGGATATGGAGGAAGGGGCTGTGAGGCTGCAGGACACTATCATTGAGTACCGGCCAAAGATACTTTGTTTTGTCGGAATCACAGCCTTCAGGCATGCATTTCAAATCCATAAGGAGAAGGTCGTTCCAGGATTGCAGGAGGGCTTCTTCTATACAACGGAAAAATGGGAAGGGTGCCGGGTTTTTGTTGCTCCCTCTACAAGCGGTCTTAATGCAGGCTTTAGCCGTGAAGAAAGAATTGAGTATTTCAGACAGCTGAATGAGTGCAAGAATGAAATCTTAAATAACCATGAATAAGATGGATGATATTGGCGTATTAATAATAGTGGATACCGAAGATATTGACATTTCGCTGGATGATTGTTAAAATAGTCTATATTATTTATCTATATAAAATTACCCGTAAATTGAATGTTTCACTTATTATAAAGTGTTATCCTTTTTACAGAGCGGTACATTTTATGATAGGTGAATTTTGTTTATTAACACATTTTTGGAGGTAACAAAATGAAAAACGGTAAAGTAAAATGGTTTAATGCAGAAAAAGGTTTCGGATTCATCGAAGTTGAAGGCGAAAACGATGTATTCGTACACTTCTCCGCTATCCAAGGCGAAGGCTTCAAAACTTTAGAAGAAGGACAAAGCGTACAATTCGACGTAACTGAAGGCGCACGCGGTCCTCAAGCTGAAAACGTAATTAAACTTTAAGAATTGTTTATAAAGGCTATCCACTGAAAGCGGATAGCCTTTTGTTACATATAATGACTTAATACGAAAGGTGTGCCGGTAATGTACAATCGAAAAAATGTTGAGGAAGTAATCCCTGAGGAAACAAAAGTGTGGGAGTGTACATCTGATGATTGCAATGCCTGGGTTCGAGACAATTTCAAAAGTACAGAAACCCCTTCCTGTCCTTTATGCAGCAGTGATATGACGGAAGGAACTAAAATGCTTCAAGCGATTAATAATCCGAGACGGATCGATTAAGCCGGAATAGCTTTCATATTGGACAACAAGAGACCTGACTTGATTCGGGTCTCTTTTTTTGGATACTAAGCAAAAGGGGGGAGAGGATGAAGGGATCCATCATAACATTTGCGTTGGTTATCCTGATGATCATGGGCGGCTATTGGGTTTGGAAGGAATACACGTCCATGCCGCCTGAGCCAATCATTATGATTAGTGAGGAGAGGGTAGAGGTTGTACGGGGAACCTATTGCTGGAGTTCAGAGCTGAAAGGAGTTTGTGAGGACACCTTCGCCACCCCGCCTGAATTGATTGCCTATTATGGCACAGAACCAGCAGATGCCTCACCTGAATCTATCTTGACAATTGAATTCGACCGGGAGCCAATAGAAGATTCCTTCAGTCTCACCAGATGGATTGATGATGAGAATGAGGTAGATGTGATGGTAAAAGGAAATGAGTTCGTTCTGCCAAAGGAAAAAGGGACCTACATATATGGTGTATCTGCTAACTGGGATGAAGGGGATGCGGTGTATGCGTTTGTGATTGACGTAAAATAGTCTGCTAGGGAGGAAGATGGATGAAAGAAAACTTGAAATTTGCCTGGGCAGCTGTCTGGTTCGCTCTTATTGGTCAGCTGTTGATTTTTATGGGGATATCATTGTATACAGGTGATTGGCGTTACATAATGTGGAGTTTCATAGCAGGCATGATGGCTGGGGTTCCGGGATTGATAAACACCTGGCAAGCGCAGAAGAAAGCGGATGAGAAGTCTGTAAAAAAAGATCAATAGATAGAATCTTAAGGGCAAGTTTATCATTACATAAAAATAACCGGGTTTGCTCCCCGGTTATCTTATTCTGATTTCTTCTCAAGTTTAATGACCGTTGTCGTCCCTAATGCAGCGGCTTCATAGCTTAAGATTCCATCTTCATAGGTGAATTCTTTCGTTTCTGCAGATGATGCTAAGAGCGCACTGTCAGTTTTTGAGGTATCATTATCTGAAATCCATGAATAGCTTTCTGTTCCTTCAGTTGGCTTGATGAAGGTACCTGCCCAGTAGAGTGATTTTGTATCACCATCATTATTGTTCCAATTGATTTCTATTGTATCACCCTTTATCACAGCTTCCTGCCAGGAGTCTTCGGAATTTGAATTAATCTGTACCCAATCTCCTTCAAGGTCTATCTGCTTTGGTGGTTCATTTTTGTCTTTTTCACTGCTATCACTGGTACTATTGCATGCAGCTAATACAAGGATGATGGCAAGTGATGAAATGAATAATAATAATTTTCTCATGATGTTCTCCTTATCCATTTAAATGAGTTACAATACATTATCATAATTGAAAAAAGTTACATAGGATAACTTTTTGCTCATATATATTATTTTGAAAAAATGTGAAACGATTTTATCCTCGTTTTCGTATATAATAGCGTAACTATTTCGAAATGAGGGTTCACCTGACATGAACAGATTTAGCAAGGAAGAAATGAAAGAGTGGAAGAATTTTCTCATCGGCTATCGATTTGCCTTAAATGAGATGAACACAAAGCTGACAATCTTAAATGAAGAATTTGAAATGATTCACCACTACAATCCGATTGAGCATATCAAATCTCGCATGAAAAGTCCTGATAGCATCATCAGGAAGATGAATCATAAAGGACTAGTAATCACTCAGGAGAATGTGGAAGCAAATATTCGAGATATAGCAGGAATTAGAATTACCTGCTCCTTTACCAAGGATATCTATGCAATCGTGGACGCTCTGAAGCAGCAGGATGATATACGAATTCTTGAGGTAAAGGACTATATCCAAAATCCAAAGCCTAATGGGTATCGAAGCCTGCATATCATCACGGAAATCCCAGTCTTCTTTTCTAACCATAAGAGATGGATGAAGGTTGAGATCCAGATTCGAACTGTCGCAATGGATTTCTGGGCAAGCTTAGAGCATAAAATATACTATAAGTTTGATGGAGAGGTACCAGGACATATTCTGCATGACATCAAGCAATCAGCTGATATGATTGCTGAGCTTGATAAGAAGATGGAAAGCATCAATGAAGAAGTGAACATCTTGAAAAGTCAGGCAGAAAGCATCAATCAATAATAAGGTTTCCATTCTTGATGTGTCATTTGAACCTAATAGGGGAATAATAGAGACACATTACAATAAAAGGATGGGATGATAGAAAATGCCTTATTTACGCGATATTATGACCACAAATGTAGACTATGTCACACCGCTTGATAATGTATATGAAGTCGCCGTGAAAATGAAAGAGGATAATGTCGGCATTATCCCTGTATGTGACAATGGGACCTTGCTTGGTGTAATTACAGACCGCGACCTTGTGGTGGATGGGATAGCCGAGAAACATCCTGGATCAACGAAGGTAACCGATGTCATGCATGCTGATGTTGTCACAGCCAATCCGGATACAACAGATGAGGAGGCCGCTTCCTTGATGGCACAGCATCAGATTAGGAGACTGCCTGTGCTTGAGAACGGCAAACTTGTCGGGATTGTCTCACTTGGCGACCTGGCCGTTACATATGGGTCCAGCGATGATGCTGGTGAGGCCCTCGAGGATATCTCGAAAGATCACTAATAGATGATGAAAAGGGGGAGCAGAATCATGCTCTCTTTTTTTGGGCTGCTTCATCCTTTCCAACCAGCTTAGTAGTCAACTACGTATCCTAAATGGCCTATGCAATCCCTTTGTCGAACAAAATGCAGCACCTTTTCTGTGGCTGAACATAAGAAGACATCCAGATGGAATGGATGCCTTTAGTTCCATTAGGGCGGGCAGTACACATGTTTACCTTTTGATTAGCGAATTGATAAAGGATTTGATATCAAAGTCTTCTCTTTGCTTTTTGTTTACCTCATATATACGAATACGGGAGGCTAGCTTAGTCAAATAGGAAGTAGAATATTGAATGCATTGATGATATTGGCCAAATTCTCTGATAAAACGTTTAATTTCCTTGAAATCAGGAGTGACCGTTACTCCGGTTTCCTTCTCTAATTGGGTACAGATTATATACAATAGTTTATCAGCTACTCGTGTTGTGTTTTGTGTATGAGAGACTTGTTTACCGCTCTTTGTGTTCGTTATTTGGCTATAGGCGAAGTAATCAGGGTATTCTCTTCCATCATTCTTAACTACTTGAATATCGTATGTTTGAACGGTTCTCGGGTTTTCGTATAGAAAGGTTGCTGTCAAATAAGAGGAACCCACACTGGAACGAAGATTGTGAAAAATGATTTGCTTTAACTCCACTTTTTCTTTTTCTTCCCAATCAATTTTTTCTAACGCTTTTTGGATGGTTTCTTTTAGATGTTCTTCAGAGGTGTTCATTAAAATGACCTTCTTTTCATCAATAAATGGTTTGCCTACAATTGCTTTAACGCATTTGATAATAGTCTTACCGATATGTCTTAAAAAAACGATTTCCAAATAATGTTTCGGCTCCATATGCTCATATACATCAAAATGACATTTAAGGTCTTAAACGTACCATTTAAATCTAAGCAAGAATGATGTTGTCTATATCAGAACGTCTGTACGATATATGGTAAGATAGAAGGGATATGAACGGACAAGGGTGGTTAAAGGGTATGGAGAAGGAGTACAGAATATCGATTCGCCATTTAGTCGAGTATGTCTATCGGAGCGGGGATCTGGATAATCGTTTCAGGGTGGCGACATCCATGTCAGAAGGGACGAAGATACACCAGGAAATTCAGTCTGCGTATGGACCGGAGGATGAGAAGGAGGTTTTCCTCCGTCATCGTATTGTGCAGGAAGGCATCGGATTCGTGCTTGAGGGTCGATGTGACGGTCTTCTCCGCCGTGAGGGAGAAGTGATGATTCAAGAGATTAAATCCACCTCCCAGGATATTAGAGAGCTAGCCGAAAATGCCTATCCTGTTCATTGGGCACAGGCGAAATGCTATGCGTACATATATGCCGTCCAGAATGATTTACAAAAGATGAATGTAGAATTGCTGTATGTGGAAAAACAAACGAAAAAGACCGCTTCATATTTGCAAAGCTGGACAGTCGATGAGCTGGAATCCTTCGTCCATGAAGTCATTCTCGCCTATTTGCCATTTGCAAGGCTTCAAATAAAGCGGATGGAGGAGAAACAATCCACCGCAGATTCCGTACCATTCCCCTTTTCTGATTACAGGGAAGGCCAGCGCAAGCTGATGGGGGCGGCCTGGAAAACAATCAGTGAACGAAAGAATCTATTTGCGCTCGCACCGACTGGAACCGGTAAAACCATCTCCTTTCTCTACCCTTCCATCAAGCAAATGGGACATGAAGCAGGTGAACAGGTCAGGAAGGTCATTTATTTGACCGGCAAGACAACAACGAAAAAGGTCGCTGAAAGTACAATGAATCTCCTTGTCAGGGATGGCTTGAAGGTAAAGGTCGTCTCCTTAACCGCGAAGGAAAAGATGTGTGAAGGACCAGTGGATGAACATGGGCGGGTACAATGCCAGTATGAGGAAGGTCATTTTGATCGGATCAATGAAGCCATTCTCGATATTCTTACCCATGAAGACATTATGGATAAGGAAACCATTCAAGCGTATTCCCGTAAGCACCGAGTATGCCCCTTTGAGTATTCCATTGAATTAGCGTATTTATCGGATGTGCTCATATGCGATTATAATTATCTCTTTGACCCGGGGGTTTCCTTGAAAAGGCTGTTTGAGGAGGAGCGTAAGGGAACGGTGCTCTTAATTGATGAGGCGCATAATCTTGTCGAGCGGGGTAGAGAGATGTTCTCGAAAACCCTATGGAAAAAGGATTTCCTTGAGATGCAGCGCCATTATAAAACAATAAACCCGCCACTCTCGGAAGCAGCCAAAACCGTCAATCGATATTTCATTGAGGCGAAGAAAGCAATGGGTCAAGCAAGGATTCAAGTGGATAAGGACAAGCCTGAGGACTTCATTCAAATGCTTGAACAGCTTGTGCCAGTCATGGAAGGGGAGCTGGCAAGGGGCGGGGAAAGCACGGCGTTCTTGCTGGATGTTTATTTCAGCGTGCAAAGCTTTCTACGAATTGCGAAGTACTATAGTGAGGCGTATGTGACAAAGCTATTCTTTGAACAGCGAGACATGGGGCTTAAAATCTATTGCCTTGACCCGTCCAACAACCTGGCCTCCATGTCAAAAGGGTTTGCAGCAAAAATCTTTTTCTCAGCGACCTTAACACCTGCCAAATACTATATTGATGCACTTGGTGGGAGTCAGGAGGATTATACACTTTCCGTCCCATCTCCGTTTTCAATTGATCAGCTGGAAGTACAGATTCTCGGTCTGTCGACGAAATACAGGGAGCGGGAAAGGACGGCGGAGGCAGTGGCAGCGGTCATACGGACACATGCTGCCAATAAGGACAATTATCTTGTTTTCTTCCCGTCCTATCAATATTTGATGATGGTCACGGCCTATTTAGAGGATTTAGGCGAAACCCATAAGGTGCTCGTTCAGTCACAAGGGATGAATGAGGAGGAGCGTTCAGCCTTTCTTGCCGCATTCGAGCAAGAGAGTGAAAAATCAGTCATTGGTTTTGCCGTGATGGGCGGTGTCTTCTCCGAGGGCATTGACCTGATTGGAGAGGCGCTATGCGGGGTCATTATCATTGGAACAGGCATGCCCCAGGTCAATGAGGACCGTAATCTGATCAAGGATTATTACCAATCACTCGGTGTAAATGGATTTGATTATGCCTATGTCTACCCAGGGATGAATAAGGTCATGCAGGCCGGGGGAAGATTAATCCGCACTGAACAGGACAGGGGTAAGCTCATCTTGATAGATGACCGTTTTCTAACGAAGAAGTATCAAGCATTATTTCCAGCCTTATGGACAAAATGCTTGAAAAGAAGTGAACAGTGAGAGGAAAGAATGAATGATGAAAACAAGAGGATTTGAAGTAGTAGGAAATGAATTCAGAAAGCATGAAGACGCAAGTATTCAACTGCCAATCAGAGGAGATGCCGGGTCTGCCGGATATGATTTCTTCTCCAATGAAACGGTAACGATAGAGCCGAGTGCCAAGCATCTCTTCTGGACAGATGTCAAAGCCTATATGCTGGAGGATGAAGTTCTCGAAGTATACATAAGAAGCAGTCTTGGGGTGAAATACTTACTTGCCATGGCTAACGGAACAGGAATCATCGACTCCTCCTATTATGGCAATCCAGGCAATGACGGCAATATCGGCATTTGCCTCGTCAACTGGGGGAGTGAGCCGGTCGTCATTGAGAAGGAAGAAAGAATTGCCCAAGGCATCTTCAAAAAATACTTAATCGCCGATGATGATCAAGTTCTTCATCAACAACGTGAAGGTGGATTTGGTTCCAGCAATCGCTAAATAACCCAATTGTTTCAAATTGTCTTAATAAGGGTACTAATTCAATAAGTCAGTTATCAAATAAACAATGAAAGTGAGTGAATTAGATGCTTTGGACAATTATTGGAATAATCATCGCTGTATGGCTACTTGGCTTCCTGTTCGATATAGCAGGGAACTTGATTCATATCCTATTGGCGGTTGCCGCGATTATGCTGGTAATCAATCTTATTAAAGGTAGAGGATCATCGAGAGTTTGAATAAATTGAGAAAAAGAGTTGCCTGATAGTCCCAGGGTTGGGGCTGTTGGGCAGCTTTTTTTATATGTGGGCCAAAAAATAATGATCAAAAAGTATCTACTATGAGGCTGCATAGTGAAGGGGAGCGGTTAATAGAAGATGATAAACCCAAAAAGAAGTTATTAAGGAAGCTCGAAAGATAATGGGGTTATTTGGCATTTGGCTTTCATTCGTCATAATCATTGAAAGTACCAAAAATACTAGCAAACCATCTAATAGAGTGCAATAAACTAGTTACTTTCTATAACAATATTTTTGTAGTAGTTACAAATTTATTTGAATTCTACCAAATTTATGATATGATGATTTTTGTTTCCAAAAATTCCCTACTCAGTTTAATGGGTTTTTATTTTTGAGTAAAATGAAATCGTTTACAAAAAAGGAGAGGAAATATGAGGGAGGACTCTACTGCACCTGTTTTTAATTTGGCTATGCGCACAGCAGATATGCTCGTTAAAATGTTTGGATCAAGATGTGAGGTGGCGGTACATGATTTTTCAGATTTACAAAAGTCTCTGGTCTATTTAGCTGGTAATGTTACGGGAAGAGAAATGGGCAGCCCAAGTACTGATTTAGTTTTAAATAAATTAACAAAACCTGTATCTGATATAGAGGATATTCCGAATTATAAAACGAGATTACCAAACGGAATTACAATGAAGTCTTCCACTATTTTTTTGAGGGGTGAAGAGAATCAGGTAGTTGGAGCCCTTTGCATTAACTATGATATATCTATGATGATGCACTACGAGTCTGAAGTGAAGGAATTCCTTGCCTTTAATGGGACAGTTGAAAAATCAGAGGCCTTTTATTCTACCGTACAAGAAGTGATTCAAGACATGGTCGAGCAAGTTTTATCAAATTTTAAGAAAGCACCTTCAACCCTGACTTTAGAAGAGAAGATAGAATGTGTTCGCCAATTACAGAATAAGGGTGCATTTTTAATCAAAGGGTCAACTGAATATTTAGCATCAGTTTTAGGTGTATCGAAATTTACAATCTATAATTATCTGCAAAAAATACGAACACAAATGGAGTACGAACTAGAATATTAAATGAAATGAAGTAATTAATACATATAAAATATACGCAAAGAGGGAGAAAGCATCATGGAAATTATCAAAGGGACTTTATTATTACTGATTGTTTTAGGACTATTTTCTTTATTTAGCTATAAAGCACCTAGAGGGATGAAGGTGATGGGGGCACTTGCAAGTGCGGCTGTAGCCGCTTTTCTGGTTGAAGCCTTTCAGCGATTTGTCGGAGGAGATCTGCTGAAAATAGAATTTCTTGGTGAAGTAGGAGATGCAGCGGGAAGTATGGGAGGTGTGGCAGCAGCAGCCCTAGTTTCCTTGGCGATGGGTGTTTCACCTGTTTACGCAATAATGATGGGTATATCTGTGGCAGGTCTTGGTTTGTTGCCTGGTTTCATTGCAGGTTATTTGGTTGCTTTTCTAGTGAAATGGATTGAGAGAAAAATACCAGGTGGATTGGATTTAATCGTGACAATCATTGTGGCCGCTCCGCTAGTTCGATTGGTTGCTGAGTGGATGCAGCCTGTAGTGGATGCAACCTTGTTAAATATTGGCGGTATCATCACCGAAACAGCCAACAGCAGTCCAATTCTTATGGGAATCATCCTTGGTGGAGTCATCACTACTGTAGCAACAGCACCACTTAGCTCTATGGCATTAACAGCAATGCTCGGACTGACTGGTGTGCCAATGGCGATTGGAGCTTTGGCCGTATTCGGTTCATCTTTTATGAATTTCATTTTATTTAAACGAATGAAGTTTGGAGATCGTAAGACGACAATTGCAGTGGCGATCGAGCCGTTAACACAGGCACATATCATTTCAGCTAATCCAATTCCTATTTATATCACCAATTTTATAGGAGGAGCAAGTGCCGGTGTCATCGTTGCCTTATCAGGATTAATTAATAATGCAACGGGGACAGCTACTCCAATAGCCGGACTGGCTGTTATGTATGGTTTCAATGATCCGTTAAAAGTAACTTTTGTTGCACTCGGATGCGCGGCCGCAGGTTTAGTGAGCGGTTATATTGGATCTTTATTATTTAGAAACTTCAAGATTAAAACGGTCGACCAAATAAATCAGGAAGATAATAAAGAAAAACTGAATGAGACAGAAGGACAGCTAGCAATCTAAAAAGTTGTAGAGGAGTATAAAACAATGAAGTATCGCTCAGCATTTGATATAATTGGCCCGGTTATGATAGGACCATCGAGTTCACATACAGCAGGTGCCGCAAAGATTGGACGAACTGCCAGGACTATTTTTGGCAAACAACCGAAGAGAGCAGTTATTTCACTGTATGGTTCTTTCGCTAAAACATACAAGGGCCACGGAACTGACTTAGCGTTAATTGCTGGTCTGCTAGACTTTGATACCTTTGATGAACGTATCCCTGATGTTTATAAATGGGCGAAACTGGCCGAGATGGAAGTAGAATTTTTGGTTGAAGAAGCTGTAGTTGATCATCCCAATACGGTGAAAATCAATCTGTTTGATGATGGAGATAAAAGGTTGGAAATAGTCGGCATCTCTATTGGTGGCGGAACCATTGAAATTACGGAAATTAACTCATTTAAATTAAAACTTACGGGTGGACAGCCGGCTATCCTGGTTATTCATAGGGACCTATTTGGGATGATTTCCTCCGTTACAAGCGTATTAGCAAAATATAAGATTAACATCAGCCATATGGAAGTTTCTCGTAAAGAGCGTGGAGACACCGCGATAATGGTGATTGAAATGGATCAAAAACTCGAACATGATGTTATGGAAGAAATCAGCGCCCTACCTGATGTAAATCAAGTCATCCGTATGGAGAATTAAATAGAGACAATAGGAGGAATTGCAGATATGTTTCGAAATGTGGCCGAGCTTGTCGAGCTGGCACAATCCAATAAGGTTAAGATTGCCGAGATTATGATTCGGCAGGAAATAAAGGTGACTGAACGATCAAGAGAAGAGATTATCGCTCAAATGGATCGAAATCTGACCGTTATGGAACAAGCGGTGGAGAGAGGTCTTAATGGGGTTAAATCTCATTCAGGATTAACCGGGGGAGATGCTGTATTAATACAACAATATATACAATCAGGAAAATCATTATCCGGAAATCTGTTATTAGATGCCGTCAGTAAAGCTGTGGCAACGAATGAAGTAAATGCAGCGATGGGGGTCATCTGTGCGACACCTACAGCAGGTTCGGCTGGTGTTGTTCCAGGAACTTTATTTGCTGTAAAAGAAAAACTTAATCCCACTCGAATGGAGATGATTGAATTCCTATTCACAACAGCGGCATTCGGAAATGTAGTAGCGAATAATGCTTCCATCTCAGGCGCTGCAGGGGGATGTCAGGCAGAGGTGGGTTCTGCCAGTGCGATGGCTGCAGCTGCCATCGTTGAGATGGCAGGGGGATCACCTCAACAATCCTCAGAGGCATTCGCTATTACCATGAAAAATATGCTTGGATTGGTGTGCGATCCCGTTGCAGGGTTGGTCGAAGTTCCTTGTGTCAAACGGAATGCCATGGGAGCTTCCAATGCCATCACAGCTGCTGACATGGCATTGGCAGGTGTGACAAGCCGTATTCCATGTGATGAGGTAATCAGTGCCATGTATGAAATCGGTAAAACGATGCCATCTGCTTTACGTGAAACTGCGGAAGGCGGACTTGCTGCTACACCAACAGGCAGGAGACTGGAAGAAGAGATATTTGGTAAACCCAAAACGAAGTTAGTCGATTATTTATTGGCAAAATAAAAAACGGCTGTCTGCATAATTAAGTGACCCCAAAAGTTAGTGTCAAAATCTAACTTTTGGGGTGTTTTATTATGGCTAAATACAGTGAGGCCTTTAAGTACATGATTGTGCAGGAGTATCTTTCTGGAACATTAGAATACGCATTACTGGCACATAAATATGGGATTAAATCTAAAACACAGCTTCAACATTGGGTGGCCGCATTCAAGAAATTTGGTTTGGAAGGCCTATCTCCAAAGAAAAACAAGGAAGTTTATTCTGATCAATTCAAGCTGGATGTACTAAGCTTTATGAAAAGGACAGGCGCCTCAGTGACGGAAACCGCCTTAGAGTTCGGATTGACAAATCCACCCATCATCACTTTTGGCACTGAAGCCCTGGAAAGACCGAAAGGTCGTCCATCTATGTCTGATAAAGCGAAAAATAAGAAGAGCAAACCGCGGAAACCGAATAGCGAGCCCACACGGGAACAGGAACTGGAACGGGAAAACGAACTTCTCCGACTAGAGGTAGAGTGCCTAAAAAAGTTACGCGTTTTCAGATGGATCCGGAAGGCTATCTCGAAAAGCACAAGCAGCCTTATCATTCGAACTCAAAGAAAGATTCCAATTAAAAGATGTTCTACAGGTAGTAGGCATTCCCGAATCCTCCTATCACTATCATGTAAACAAACTAAAGGGAGCTCATCGCGATGTGGAACTTGAGGGAACTATTCAATCGATTTTTAATGTACACGACGGAAACTATGGCTATCGTCGAATCCAGCTAGAGTTGAAGAACCAAGGGATTCTCGTGAATCACAAGAAGGTCCAGCGCATCATGAGGAAACTTGGAATCAAGGGAAGTAAATTCATGCGAAAGTCGCGTCGATACAGCACTTATAAAGGATATATCTGGACGATTGCGAAGAACCTGGTTCGACGTCGTTTCTATACGGATAGGTGTCATCGGAAATTGACCACCGATATCACCGATTTCAAGTGTTTGAATGGTACCAAATTATATTTGAGTCCCATCATGGATTTGTATAATGGTGAAATCATTTCATATGGAATCCATACACGCCCAACTCTAAATCTGGTGATTCAAGAAACCCTGAAAATTGTGAAGGATACACCTAACCGTACACATTTACTCTGATCAAGGATGGCATTATCAGCATAATAATTGGGTTAAAACACTTATGGAAAACAACGTGTTCCAGAGCATGTCCCGTAAGGGGGACTGCCTAGACAATTCACCGATGGAAAACTTCTTCGGCCTACTGAAAGAGGAAATGTATTATGGGGAAACTCTATACACTTATGAGGAATTGAAAAATAAGATTGGAATCTACATTACCTACTACAATACCAAACCCATAAAGCAAAAATTGGCTGGCATGAGTCCGTTTGAATTCTGTCTTCATACCATTCAACTAGCAGCTTAATCATAACTCTAACTTTTGAGGGTTACATCATTAATTCTGGAAGTGGAAGAAAGATTTTGCAAAAAAAAGTCCACGAGAAGAGCGAAATGACTAAAATTTACGCTTATTGGTGGGGCACTACGACGTGAGTTATATAAAAAATTTTTCTGATACAAGTAAGGGCATTAATCTAAGAAGGATTAATGCCTTTTTATGTTGAACTTCTTATTGAAGTAAAGAGCAGGTTAGCATTCCTGTAGATCACTAAATTTGAGCTTTGATAAAAATAGGGCTCCTCAGTAAGATATGAGTAAGACACGACTCTAACTCAACCTTTAGGAGGAACCCTTACTATGAAGTTTAAAATGCAGGACAAACAAAATCAATTGATTGAAAGAATTTCTGATAAACATTTAGTTGTTGGTGTGGATATCGCCCAACAGTTACATGTCGCAAGAGCTGTTAATTTTCGGGGAATAGTTGTAGGAGATCCTCTTATATTTGAAAATAATGAAGATGGATTTCTAAATCTATTAAACTGGATAATCAAGCTTAAAAGAATACATAAACTTGAGGTATCCATAGTGGGAATGGAACCTACGGGACATTACTGGATGAACCTTTCAAAATGGCTGATAAAACAAGATATTGAGGTAGTAACAGTAAATCCGCACTTAGTTAAAAGAAACAAAGAAAACCGCGATAATACTCAATCAAAAAGTGATAAAAAAGACGCCCTGGTAATAGCTGATATGGTGAAGAACGGTTACTATTCATTTGTCAGGAACACTTCTGAGTCGTTTGAGAAACTTAGGGTCCTCATGTCTAACCGGGATGTAATTGTTAAAAGACTTGTAAGTTCTATTAATCAATTAAATCGTTGGGTGGACATTGTTTTTCCAGAACTAAGGCAAGTGTTTAAAGACATCACTGCTAAAGGGGCAATCGCTACACTAAGGCTATTCCCTTCTCCAATGGAACTGGGTTCCATGGTGCCAGAAGAAGTAGTAACTGGTTGGAGGTCAGTCATGAAGAGGCAGCCTGGGTTAAAGAAGGCTTATTTACTTCTCCAAGTAGCCAGAAAGTCGGTTGGTACGAGACAAGCAATGGAGGCATACAAATTTCATTTAGAGCAATTACTCGAAGAGTATGACCTTGCGGTTCAACAATTAGAAAGAGTTGAGCTGGCCGTCAAGGCTGAACTTGCTAAAATCCCATTCGCAAGAAAACTGCTTATGATCAAGGGAATTAGTGAAATTTCGTTAGCGGGCATTTTGGGGGAAGCAGGGGATTTAAGCGGGTTTTCACACGGTAATTCACTACTTAGGCACGCAGGACTGCATCTAGCTGAAGCTAGTTCCGGTAAGTGGAAAGGGCAAATTATCATTTCCAAGCGTGGGCGATCAAGACTTAGGCGTTTTCTTTACTTGGCAACAATGAGTCTGGTGATGAACAACCCTGAATTTCAAGCCATCCATGCCAATAACGTCAAAGTCAAAAAGATGAAAAAGATGAAATCGATTATGAAGTTAATTGGAAAGTTAGCAAGAATATTCGTAGGAATAGCACGTAAAAACGAACAGTATTGTGCCAAGAAAGTTCAACCCTTAACGGTGTTGGCAGCGTAGATATACTTTTTACACCATTCTCTAAGAGACTCTAAGAGCGAGTGTTGGCTTATTCGCAGGATTTCAAATATGTACGGAGTACCAGGTTTCTTCAACAAAAGGGCACTGACCCATCAGGTTAGCATAACTGGCCTCCACCCCTTGGATAGGCATGACGAAGGAATGATAGGGCAAATGACCCGTTGAGACATGGGAGGGAAAGCCTCCAGGGGCGGCGTGGAGATGTACATTATATGGTAGAATATGGAGAAGAGAATCCGCTCCTTTATTTAACTATGCCTTCACGTAGCCAAAACGTCCTTAGTTCACTCCACCAAGTCATGAAACTAAATTCAATGGGATTGAAATCCTGCGAATTAGCGAGCATTCGTGAGAAAATCATATTAAACTGAGGGAGTTGAGCTGGCCGTCAAGGCTGAACTTGCTAAAATCCCATTCGCAAGAAAACTGCTTATGATCAAGGGAATTAGTGAAATTTCGTTAGCGGGCATTTTGGGGGAAGCAGGGGATTTAAGCGGGTTTTCACACGGTAATTCACTACTTAGGCACGCAGGACTGCATCTAGCTGAAGCTAGTTCCGGTAAGTGGAAAGGGCAAATTATCATTTCCAAGCGTGGGCGATCAAGACTTAGGCGTTTTCTTTACTTGGCAACAATGAGTCTGGTGATGAACAACCCTGAATTTCAAGCCATCCATGCCAATAACGTCAAAGTCAAAAAGATGAAAAAGATGAAATCGATTATGAAGTTAATTGGAAAGTTAGCAAGAATATTCGTAGGAATAGCACGTAAAAACGAACAGTATTGTGCCAAGAAAGTTCAACCCTTAACGGTGTTGGCAGCGTAGATATACTTTTTACACCATTCTCTAAGAGACTCTAAGAGCGAGTGTTGGCTTATTCGCAGGATTTCAAATATGTACGGAGTACCAGGTTTCTTCAACAAAAGGGCACTGACCCATCAGGTTAGCATAACTGGCCTCCACCCCTTGGATAGGCATGACGAAGGAATGATAGGGCAAATGACCCGTTGAGACATGGGAGGGAAAGCCTCCAGGGGCGGCGTGGAGATGTACATTATATGGTAGAATATGGAGAAGAGAATCCGCTCCTTTATTTAACTATGCCTTCACGTAGCCAAAACGTCCTTAGTTCACTCCACCAAGTCATGAAACTAAATTCAATGGGATTGAAATCCTGCGAATTAGCGAGCATTCGTGAGAAAATCATATTAAACTGAGGGAGTTGAAAAAGTAGTAATACTTAAAAATATGGGGGCATATATAAGATGAAATTTATTAAAATCATTTTATCACTAATTCCAGTTCCATTCTTATTCCATTTTTACGAATATAACTACTGTCATCTTAAGGGATATGATTCCGCTTTGTTATTTCCAGTATTTATAATATTCATAATTGTAGTAGGCGTAACATCGAGAAACATAAAATTACCTTTGTTTTTTGGAGTTAATTTTATAATAACAGTTATTTCCCTGCTGCTTGGCTATTTTTTTATCGTTAATGATGTATCTTGGTTTAAACCTGTTACAAGAGACTTTGCCATTATATTCGTTTCGGTTGTTTATATCTTAGGACAGTTAATTATAAGAGGATTTATAAGAGGGATGAGTCATCTCATATTACTAATCAAACAAAAAATGAGCATTCTCATTATTTCAAAATGATAAATGCTCTTTTATGTTGAATTCTTTATTGTAGAAACGAGGCAGCATTCCTGTAATGAATGAAAATGAGATTTGAGCATAAAAAGACCTCTTGATACGATGAAAGTGTCCTAAATGCTGGCCAGCTTAAGGGACAAAACAATCAAAATCAGGAGGTCCATCATGAATTATAACCAAAATAGGAAGATTGCTCAAATCACGCCTGAAACACTTATTATCGGTGTAGATATCGCAAAATTCAAACACGTTGCCAGAGCTCAAAACTTTAGAGGAATTGAGTTTGGATCACCTTGTTATTTTGAAAATACAAAAGAAAAATTTCAATATTTTCTAGATTGGATCTATCAACTTAAACAGAAACATGAGATGCATCAAGTCATTGTCGGGATGGAACCGACAGGGCATTATTGGTTTAACTTAGCTCATATTCTAAAGGAAAAAGGCATTAAATTTTTGGCCGTTAATCCACTGTACGTAAAGAAAACTAAAGAATTAGATGATAACTCACCAACAAAGAATCACATGAAAGATGCGAGAGAGCCAAGGTCAGATATGGCGAAATTAGAGCTGGCCACATTAATTGAAAAATATGAGTTTCTTCAATCTAAACTCGAAGAATTAGATGCCAGAATGGATGGCCTGATTGACCAGATACCAGGTGTACCACAAATGATAGCCATTAAAGTGATTGGTAGAGATACTGTCGCAGGTTTCTTTGCGGAAGTCGGGGATCTAAATGAGTACTCCCATCCTAGGCAAATCATGAAACTCGCTGGTCTAAGTTTAAAAGAAAATACATCTGGCAAACACAAGGGACAAACGAGGATAACGAAGCGTGGAAGAAAGAAACTGAGAGCTTTATTATTTAGGGTTTGTATGATACTCGTTGCGAAGAATTCGGCCTTCAAGGCACTTCATACTTATTATACGCAGTGATCTGACAATCCTTTGAAAAAATGCATGCCATCATTGCTTTGTGTAATAAACTTATTCGGATTTTATTTGCCATCGGCAAAAACCATTTGAATTTCAGGAAGAAAAGATGTTAAGGGATATCCCTCATATGGCGGGCTATCATAAAACTGAGGCAGTCGCCTAACTCTTGTTTAGATAGGATAGAAGAGTCGTGATGATATCTAAGGCTGTTGGACAATTGAAGCACGGATTAGTCAGTCACGCAACTAAACTTCGGGCATGGACCCTGTGGGGCAGCATAACTGACATCCACCTCATGGAAAGGTTGGAAGAAGGAATTTGAGAGCGAAGACTTTGAGACATGGGAGGGTTGACCTCCATGAGACATGTGGACATCCTTAAGTGCGATCATAAAACAATCATTATCCAATTTCTGTATAGGGTTGGTTAGGTGGTTATGAGTCTTTTTCCTCAAGATGTCCAAAAATCCCCTTATGAGATAGCTTCAACCATATAGGAAGATAGTCTATTGATATCAAACGATGATGAAAATCTAAGAAAACAGGAGAAATCGAGAGATTCCACTATGTTTATTGAGGGAGTTTAGTTGTAGAATTAAGTCATCATTCTTAATACATAGTAGATTAATACGGTGCGGTAATAGGAGGGTAAAATGGAACAATTCTTTGTAATAAAGGTGATTAATACAGATAAAGCAGAATTAAGAAAATGGTACAGAAAAAAAGAAGGGAAAATGTATATTTGCAGAGTGAATGGTGAAGGTACTGCCTATGCTACAGAAGATTTCATTGATGATGACTGTAGTATCGGAAACATTGAACCACAATTTTGTCAGGTCTTGACTAGTTTTGAATGTGATGATGATGGAAGAATTAAAGTGGAATTAGAGTATTCAATGATTTCTTCAATAATTAAATTTTTATCAGAGGAACATTTACGCAGTGGGGATACTATCCCTTCAGTAGATGAATTGGTTAAGTATTTGGACGAAAATCCAGATGAAATTATCAAAGTAGAGACAGAAGAAGGGTAACGTATAGTCCGAGAATATAGGGAAGAAGTATATAACTTATACAAATAATTGAGCCCATTCTGTAAAAGGGGGAATTAAATTGAAAAATCAACATTATCTCTTGATTGCACTTGCATTGGCATACCTCTCCTTTTTACCAACAATGGTAACAGCAACATCTTGGTCATATGCCTTTGTCGTGTGGGACGGGTACATCTATGCAGTCACAGAAGAGCGTGTAACCGACATTGGGGGTGAAATTGGTCAAGTCACCAAGTATTCCGATATGGAACAGTATTCAGGGAATTTCTCTAATGCTTACGAAAAAGGCACTAGATACTATGCCATTAAAGGGGTTGATACAGAGGTTGCCATCGCCATAGAAGAAGTTAATGGAAACTATGTGAAAGCCGAAAGAAAAAAGAAATATGAATACGAAGGAACGTTCTTTGAAGAACCACAAGAAAATCTTAAAGTTTTTATATCTCTGTTAGTAGGCATTTTAGTTGTTTTTTTCATTTATAAACGTCTAAAGAAAAATTGGGTTAACAGGTGATTCTTCTTCAACAAAGGGCAGGTTAGCTTAAGAAGGATAATAGGAAACAAGTAAAGAATAACTAACTTGAAGAGTCAGTATAGTAGTAGTTATAGAGTTGAGACAGAAATGTGCATTCAGCTAATAAGTTTATTGATCCAGAAGGATTAAGGGCCTTTTCAGTAGAACTCCTTTTTGTAGAAACGGGCAGTTTAGCGAAAAAAGGATTATGTCTCTTTATGTTGAACTTATTATTTATGATGAGCAAAAGTAAAGAGGGGATTGATAAAATGCCAACTTGTCAAAATTGTGATCAAAAATGGGGTTGGAATCAAACGCTAAGAATATCTTTCACTCTGGATACAGGTATGATTTGCCCATATTGCGAGAACAAACAATATACCACTAAGAGTACAAGAGAAAAAAACTTTTTGATTACATTTATAGCAATGAGCGTAATAACGTTTTGGAGTCTCTTTTTTGGCTCTTCATTTGCTTTTATATTTATCTCGACAAGTTTCGTTCCATTGTCAGTTATCCTTTATCCTTTTTGGGTGGAACTATCAAATAAGGAAGAGTTTTAATAAAATATATTCTGCTATGTGAATAGTGTATGTAAGCAACAGAGGGCTATATCTTAGATACAAGACCGATATCGAGTTATTCTTTTGGCTATTCTAGTGAAATAAGAAATAGACTCTTGGTTAAATATGGTATAAAATCATTTTAAGGGAACGTATGTTCTTTTGAAGGTGTTGTTTTTGTTGTGCAAAAAAATTTAAGATTGGAGTGTTATTAGTGCAAACAAAAAATGTTTTTCTATATGTATTTAATACAATGTCGGACTGGGAATATGGATATTTAATTGCTGAACTAAACTCAGGAAGATATTTTAAAAAAGATTTATTACCTTTAAAAGTAATTACAGTAGGAGCTAATAAAGAAATGATTACTACTATGGGAGGACTGAGCATAAAACCAGATATTTCCCTTGATGAATGTACTCTTGAGAGTAAAGATCTTTTAATTTTACCAGGAGGGACTACATGGAATGAAGAAATTCATCAACCTATCTTGGAAAGGATTGGCCAAGCTTTAAAGATTGGCACTATTGTTGCTGCAATTTGTGGTGCAATTGAGGCACTTGCGAATATGGGATACTTAGATACTAGAAAGCATACAAGTAATAATTTAGAATACACTAAAATGGTATGTCCTAACTATAAAGGAGAAAAGTTCTATGAGGTGGCATCTGTGGTATCTGATGCAAATTTAGTTACTGCATCAGGAATAGCTCCACTGGAATTTGCGATGGAGGTACTGAAAAAATTAGATGTATTTGCACAAGAAACATTAAATTCTTGGTATAGCCTAAATAAGACTCATAAACCTGAATACTTCTTCCAGTTAATGAACTCTATGAATAAATGAGTAATAATATCAAATGGCAATTTATTTTTCGAAATAATCTCCGTACTTTGTGCGATGTCAAAGTATGATTTTTATACATAATCAAAGTCTTTAGATAAGTTAACAGAGGTTGTTAATAATTGTAAACTATCAGGGTGTTGATCCAAGAAGGATTAATGCCTTTTTATGTTGAATTCCTTATGGAAATAACGGGGCAGCTTAGTTCAATAAAAACACTGTATGAATTCATTATTCAAGTGGTATCCGAATCCTTTGAGCCGGTATTTTAATGCCGAACACTCCAGGCCTCTATATTCCCATTATTGTTATATTTTTACACTTGTTCTATAATTATTTCATACTGAATAATCAGAAATTTGGATTGGTAAAGGGGAAGAAGAGATGAAAAGATTCAGAACGGTTATTATGGTCTTGTGTATACTTAGCTTAATTGCTTGTAGCCGTGGGCCAGCTAGACAAACAGTGAATTTAGACGGAGCAGTGAAAACATTAACTAGTGGTGGAATATTTGTATACGGGAAGAGTAGTCTTCCGGAAAATGCAGTTGTAAAAGGACAGCTAATTGAGCTTGAGGGGGAAAAGGTTTACGAGGAAAAAAAGGTAAGCACAGATAAAGACGGTAATTTTACAATTGAAATGAAGCGTCCTGAACTCGAACAGGAATACAAGCTACAAGTAAGTTTTAATCCAGAAGATCAAGAAGAACAGATTAAAGAGACATTTGGAGATAAAGGTCAATATATCAAAGATGATAGTGAAGGGTTTGTCGAAAATATGGAGGACACAGATGTCTCAGGGATTGTGAAATATGACCAAATCTTTAAGATGGTTACAAAGGGGGAAACAAGACAACTTGGACAGAATTCTGAATTAAATTCTTCGTTTGAAGTAATTGAAATGGAGTAAGGCAGAAATGATATTCAATGAGAAGCTCCGCATCTTTCTCTCCATTATCTTCGACTTCATACTGACATTGACTGCTATTATTCTTATTGTTGCTTTTTCTCAAGTATATACTTTGTTTTTTCAACCTGGTTTTTGGACTGCCCTTTGGGATGTATTGAAAGACATTGGGTATGCTTTCTTGTTTATGGATTATATCAATGTGGAGACTTCCGGTTTTGGTAGTCTAACGCTATTGGAGATTATCAGCGGACCTCTTCTTTATTCTCTAACTATTTTAGCTGGAGGACTAAGTCTTACTTTTATTGCTGCACTGAGCTTTGAATTTATTCATTATTTTTTGCCGCCTTTATTGAAGAAGGTAATGAGAGGGACAGCATTTGTAATCCAATCTATACCGGATGTTATCTTGATCTTTTCTTTGCAGCTATTTGCTATATGGATTTATAAACAAACGGGTGTATTAGTCATAGACCCAATTGCCGGGTTTGATAACGTTTATTTAATGCCAATCCTTACATTATCGATTCTTCCAGTTGTAATGCTTTTTCAGATGATTGATTTGTCTGTCAGTGAAGAAGAAAATCAATTGTACGTAAATTATGCTTATGCTAAAGGTTTCTCTAAGAAATATATCTTTTTTGTTCACATTTTACGAAATACGGTCCTGACTCTTTTTGCAAATTTACAATTACTATTTTGGTTAATGATATCAAATCTGTTGTTATTGGAGATTTTGTTCAACGTGAATGGATTTATGAAACTGGTCCGTGAAATTATCTTTGAACCAGGTACTTTTGCTGTCACTCTAACTTGTCTTTTCCTTCCATTCTACCTATTGGATGTTCTGGGAAAAGTAGTCGTTAAGAAAATGAACGGGGACACACTATGATTAAAGACCTTTCAAAAAATAAATGGTTTATGACTGGTTTAATATTTATATTCCTTTTATTTTCTGTGAGTTTTGCTTATCCAATCTTTATTGAACCATACTTAAATCAACCTCCAAAGATGCTATATGAAGATGGGAAATTAGTGGATGTTCCTCCCTATTCGCCAAGCTTTTCTCATTTCTTTGGTGTAGATCGATTCGGCGATGATGTATTCTGGATGGTTATAGATGGGGCTAAATATACCATCCTGATTGCAGTGGGTGTTGGAGTCCTTAGAATCTTCTTTGGGATGATTGGGGGAATTATTTATGGACTTTATTATAGATGGTTAGCTTGGGTTGTGGAGCCGCTAACACGGGCCTTTCGTTTTGTACCGGCAGTTTTGATTGCTATCCTGTTCTTACAACCTTTCCTTGGGGAAACAGGTCCAATGGCATTAGTAAAGCAGTGTTTGATTTTAACGTTCATTGCTTTTTTGCCAATTACCTCTGTGATAGGGGCGGAAGTGAATCATTATTTAAAATATGAATTCATTAAAGCCTCTGAGACTTTGGGCGGTTCGAAGTATTGGATGCTTAAAAAGCATATATTACTCTATCTTCGGCCAAGAATGTATGTCTTAATTATTCAACAAATAAACCAAGCTTTATTGCTTCTCATCCATCTAGGCGTTTTAAATTTTGTGATTGGAGGAGTGAAATTTATTGATTTAGCACAAGTTGGAGAGCAATCTAGGGAAGTAGCTTCATCTTTATCCAACGAGTGGACGGGAATGATTGGACTTTCCTATAGGGAGTTACAGATAGACCCCTGGATAGTGGTTGGACCGTGTATCGGATTTGTCTTAACTATTCTTTCTTTTAATATGATTATCTATGGTCTTCAGAAAGTATTTGAAGAACGACCGGTATACGAAAAAAAGAATAACGAGGCGACACAGAATATCATTAGAAATAATGAAGATTTTGAACTAATTAAAGATAAAAGAGCACGCTAGAAATGGTCTAAGCTTTATTTTATTAGGTTAATTAAAACTTTAGTGTTGAAACTAATGAGATAATATTTTATATATTGAACTATCGAGGGCATCGTTCCAGGAAGGACTAATGTCCTTTTCTGTTGGATTCATTAATGAACTAACAGGGGCATTACTCAATATCAAGGGCTGTATGATCAGCTCTTTTTTCTTATTCCACAAAAGGAACAGAGTTAGTTGAGCAAGATTCCAAGGGGGTATTTAGGAATTGGATATATATAGTTGGTTAGGTATTTTTTCAATTGTACTCACTATTTTATGTTTTTACTTCACTCTTTCATTTATTGAAAACCTTCATATGGATGATAAACGTATTACAAAACAGTCAAAAACCGCAGCGATAATTTGTCTCGGATTAGCGTTACTTATTCTGTTCTATTTATTCTTGGGGCTCTGACCCAAGAGGAATTATGCTGAATTCCTTATTATAGAAACGGGCAGTTGTGCGGCCGAGCCTAGGTCGTATCATATAGCGGGTGGGATTCCCGCCGAGTAAGAACTAGCCATTCGCTCGTAGCGAGTCTTGGAGGGGCAAAGGTAACTTTGGTCTTTAAGCGTAGACAGTTAGGTGGCGGGCCGAAAGCCAAATGGTTGAAGGGATTGAGCTCCATAAACGTTTGTAAACCGAGAGGGCTGATGCCTTAACTGCGTGTAGAAAGCAATATTTTATCTTTTGTTATAGGCGAGAAAGATAAAACCTCTCTGGAGTCAGAGACCTTGGCACGTCATACATAGATATGATACGGCAACTCGGGAGACCCTACCGGTCTCTTCTGTTTATTAGAAGAGTATGGTGTACAAGCGATAACAAGTAAGGAAACCAAATGCCGGGTAGGGAGTCGGATAGCAGCGTAGTACCAATGAAGTTGGGTAATGCCGATGGAGGAAAGGCTAGCTACCAGTTATTGCCCTTATTAGGGACACATTTACTACACACAGAGGTAGGGATAATAAATGGAAACAAAACTACTAAGGATAGCAGAATTAGCTAAATCTGACCCTAAGATGAAATTTACATCTCTTGCACATTTATTAAATGTGCAATCACTCATTCAATGTCATCATGAGCTGCCAAACAATAAGGCAACTGGTGTAAACGGTACAACGAAAGAGCAGTACGCCGAAAGTCTCGAAGAAAACATAATGGATTTAACAAGCAGACTTAGAAGTAAAAGTTATCGTCCGATTCCAGTTAGAAGAATGTATATTCCAAAGCTTAACTCTAATAAGAGGAGGCCATTAGGAATACCGGAACATGAGGATAAAATTGTACAAAAAGGTATTGCGAAAGTGCTAAATGCCATTTATGAGAATGACTTTCTAGACTGCTCTTTTGGGTTCCGGCCAAACAGAAACTGTCATGATGCGTTAAAGATACTAAACTTTTATATAGAAAAGAGATTAGTAAGCTATGTAGTAGATGTAGATATCAAAGGCTTCTTCGATAATGTTGACCACAAATGGATGATGGAGTTCTTGAAACATAGAATAACGGATCCTAACCTCCTGAGAATAATCAGTAGGTTCCTCAAAGGTGGTTACATGGAGGAAAGCAGGAGATACAAAACAGATAAGGGGACACCGCAAGGTGGAGTAATATCTCCTATCTTGGCTAATGTGTACCTTCATTATGTACTCGACTTATGGTTTGAGAAAGTGGTTAGGAAACAATGTGAAGGACAGGCATACATGGTAAGATATGCGGATGATTTTGTTTGTTGTTTTCAACACAAAAGGGAAGCTATACAATTCTACGAGTCATTAAAACTGAGATTGAAGAAATTTAACTTGGAAATAGCTGAGGATAAGACCAAGGTTATTCCCTTCGGGAGATTTGCAGAAAATAACGCGAAACGAACAGGGAATGGTAAACCTGCAACCTTCGATTTCCTTGGATTTACTCATTATTGTGGAAAAAGTAAACAAGGAAAATTTCGTGTAAAACGGAAATCGAGCAGAAAGAAAGTCCAAGGCAAGCTTAAAGAATCTAAGGAATGGTTGAAGTCTAATAGAAATAAAAATATCCATTTAATTATGGAGAGATTTAGACGTTCTCTAGTAGGATACTACAACTATTACTGCATTACAGATAATTCTCGAACGGTTAATGACTTTAAAGAGAAAATCGAAATTTTACTATTTAAATGGCTGAATAGAAGGAGCCAAAGAAAGTCCTTTACATGGGATAAATTCAGGCTATTCCTTCAAATGTTCCCACTTCCCAAACCAAGAATTAGGGTCAATATTTATGAATTAAGGAAAGAAATTAGCTATATTCTGTAAATGATAACTAGGAGGAGCCGTGTGCGTTAATAGCGCAAGCACGGTTCTGAGAGGGGGGAGAAGCACAATTTACCGTAAGGTAAAAAGGCTCTCTTCTACTCGACTAGTTAACAAGAAGCGATATAATCATTCCAATAACTTGTCTGAGATTGGAGAAGAAAATGAATTATATAGAGGGTTTAAATGCAAAGTACAAACCTATTAAAAATGTTCTTGATTTACTTTTTATTAAATATAAAGTTCAACCTGTTGGAAATGGGTATATTGATCTGATAATTCAAAATGAATTTGTCGATGGTTTTATAGAGGAATTAACAAAAAATAGTCTTGTCGTGGAAGGTGTATCTTGGTGGTGTCACTGCACAGAAGATTCACAACGAAAATTAGGCTGTCCACACGGATTAGGTGGTCCAGAAAGTGAATTTTTTGATGGTTGGTTTAGCGAAACAGATATTCCAATGTTAGAAATTTCATCTAATGACTTAAAAGAAATAAATGAAAATAGCACCTGCGAGAAGATTGAGTTAATAAACGCTAAAGTTGTTAATTCAATTAAAGAATTTCAGAAAAACGATAAATATAGTGAATGCTTAGTTCCAGCATTATGGATTTTTGTACCAGATGAATGGGAAAGGTAAGAAATTACTTATTGAACTACAGGGCATTGATCCAAAGGAGGATTAATGCTCTTTTTTGTTGAATTCCTTATTGTAGAAACAGGGCAGTGCGACAAGTTTCGTTATAAGCACTATAGTGCGAAGGACGAGGAATTTCTACAGAATTTCTAACTTTATAACCGAGGATAGGAATGACAAAACCACGTATTTTGAAACTATCCCATTGATACTCCTGCATGCGTCATAATAGACAGATTATGGGGTGTGAAGCATTGTGCATAAAATAGGACGAAACGAAAAAGTCTGTATGAAGTCTATTACAATGACGGGGATGTTTACTGCAATTTCAAAAGAATATATTGCGGTGAGGTGAATGTATGAACATAGGTAGTGAATATTTAAAAACAGTTATTCAACGTTTATCGAATGCAAAAATAACCGCCGAAAAAGCTTTAGAACAATTAAGTGAAAGAGAATTATTTTGGACTCCGAATGAAGAATCTAATAGTGTCGCCATTATTGTAAAGCATATGAGTGGTAATATGGTATCTCGGTGGACTGATTTCCTTACAACAGATGGAGAAAAACCATACCGAAATCGTGATGATGAATTTGTGAGAGATATTCAAACCAAAGAACAGATGATGGAACTGTGGCAATTTGGGTGGAATACCTTTTTTAACACATTGAAAAGTATTGAAGAAGAACAACTCTTAGAAACAATTTACATTCGAAATGAACCCCATTCAGTTATTGAAGCTATTGAACGTCAACTGTACCACTATTCTTATCATATTGGGCAAATCATTTATGTCGCAAAAATTTTAAAATCAAGTGATTGGAAGACATTAACTATTCCTCGAAAAAAATGAACAATTAATTATTGAACAAACAAGGGTATTTGTTGAAGAGCAAGTATACGCACTTTCTTTCTGAAGGTACCTGTTTTCATATCTCGAATAAATTAGGCAAACGGAGCAATCCTTACGATAGCAGTTAAAAAAGTTGATAAACCCACCAACATCCCGTGTGTTGCCAAATACATTCCACCCGTTGAGTGCGTCTCGGAATTATTTAAAAATGAAGCAGGTTCCTAAAAAAGGATATCCTGCTTCTTTTCAATTTTGTCCGGAGATCGGTATTGGAAATATAAATGTAGAAAGGAATATATGTCAAAGTGAAAATATGTTCATTAATAGGGTCTCCGTAGAACTATAGTTGCTCTAGATAGTCATTTAAATGGTTTATTTTATTACATGAGAAAATATCCTAAATTTCAACAAATGAAACAGATGCCATATATCAATTGGACAACCTGTCGCATTTAATGTAGTAATGAAAGGAGGAAAAAATGGATAAAATTAATGCAGCTTCAATACCGAAGTATGTTAATGAGTTGCCTATCCCACCTGCCTTTAGCCCAGAAATAGTGAAACATCAGCACAAAGGGAAAGTAAAAGCGCATAAATATAAGGTGGAGGTCAATGAATTCAAGCAGCAGGTCCTTCCAGATGAATTTCCTCAAACAACCGTCTGGGGCTATGGAGGAAAGGTGAAGGACAAGAAAACAGGGGAAAAAGTCTTCTTCCAGCATTACCCTGGTCCGACATTTGAAGCGGTTAGGGGAATCCCTGTCAATGTAGAATGGATTAATAACCTAAAAGGGCCACATCTATTTCCTGTAGATCCAACCATCGATTGGGCAAATCCTAATCGATTCCCGCCGCCAAGTCCACCCTTTATTCCCTTTCCACCTGGATATCCTGAGGCACAGTTTCCAGTTCCCATTGTGACGCACTTGCATGGAGGGGAGAACCCTTCAGCCTTTGACGGTCATCCCGAAGCTTGGTTTACGGCAAATGGAATAAAAGGTCCGAAATTTGTCACGCAGCATTATACGTATCCAAATAAACAGGAGCCGACGACTCTTTGGTATCACGATCATGCGTTAGGGATAACGAGATTAAATGTGATGGCAGGATTGGCCGGTTTTTATTTACTAAGGGACCCGAAAGACAAAATGGCAAAACATCTGCCGAGTGGTGAATTTGAGATTCCGCTGGCTATTCAAGATCGAAGCTTTAATACTGATGGTTCATTTTTCTATGACCAGGTGGGAGTGAATCCTGATATTCATCCTTACTGGGTGCCAGAATTTTTTGGCGATACTATTGTGGTTAATGGGAAGGTTTGGCCTAACCTCAATGTGAAGCCTAGGAAATATCGGTTCAGAATGCTCAATGGATCAAACGCTCGTTTCTATCATTTGTCGTTGTCAAATAACCAGTCATTCACACAGATTGGAAGTGACGGGGGATATTTGCCGAATCCTGCTGAGTTAACATCACTTCTCCTTGCGCCTGGAGAACGAGCAGATGTCATCATCGATTTCTCAAAGCTGGCACGCGGCACTAAGCTTATCTTGAGAAATGATGCCAATGCACCGTTTCCTAATGGTGACGCGCCGGACCCTGAAACTACAGGGCAGGTCATGATGTTTACCGTTGTTTCTGATAAACCTTCTTCCAAAAAGCCAATCCCTCAAAAATTAAATAAGTTACCTGATTTAAAACCTAAAAAAACAAGAACCTTAACTTTAGTCGAACTTAATGGTCCTGATGGTCCGGTTCAGCTTTTGTTGAATGGCCAACCTTATAATAGCGCCATAACGGAGCTTCCAAAAGCAGGTACAACAGAAGAATGGGAGATTATCAATCTAACCGGTGACACCCATCCAATTCATTTACACTTAATACAATTTTTGCTCAAGAATCGACAGGATATAAACTCGGAGCAATATTTGGTAGATTGGGAGTCATTAAACGGCGGACCGCCGCCTTATATGACGGAACCTAAGACATTGGATGTGGAGCCATATTTACAAGCGGCACCTATCCAACCTCCTCCAAATGAAGCTGGGTGGAAGGATACGATTAGAATGAATCCGGGACAAGTAACTAGAATTTTAGTCCGTTTTGCTTCTCAAGACGGTACACCATTCTCATTTAATCCGAGCAAAGGTCCAGGGTATGTTTGGCATTGTCATATTTTGGAGCATGAGGATAATGAGATGATGAGACCTTATAAAGTGAGGTCTACACCATTTATGAATATATGGAGAAAACTATGGAAATGGCTATGGCGTAAATAAAGATGTATAAATTGATTCAGAACGGCGAAGGCCTTATGAGGCATTGATGCAGATAAGATTATGAAATTGGATATAAAAAATGTGGGCTATCCTTGTAAGTCATTACTGAATGACTTATAGATAGCCCTATTTGTCATATAGACCAATATATTGGATTTATGCGTTCACAGAATGCAAGGGACAATTAATTAACGGTTATCTTTAACAATAGCAAGGATGTTCTATGTTTCAATGGGTTTACAGTTTTTCTGAGAAAAAATGTGAGTTTATACATATGCTTGGTTGCTAGATTATCGCAAAGGATGTTGTTATACCCAATCTATTTAATGAAACGGCACATATTGGTAAGAAGATTCGCCCGGAAAATTAAAATAATCGATAGAATAATTTACGCTTGTTCAAACTTTTTTCCTACTATGAGATTATTGGAAATTAGTGTGTTTTATTTTTCCTTAAACTGATTGTTTGGAGGATTTTTATTTTGGCGCTCTGATTACTACCTGAGTACGATATCCATTCATGGAGGAACTTCCTCTAGCACCTAGAGATAGATCCTTTATTGTAATACCGTTTTATGTAAAAAGATATAACGGTTGATAGAACATGACAAATAATGCAAGTGAAATACTAATAAATCTCCGTTCTTTTCTAATTAATATATGTCTGATATATTTATATTACAGGAAAAGTTGTAATAAAGCAGCTTCTGGGGAGGTCAGTATGAAGGATTTACATTTAACTGTGGATAATGCTCTTGAGGTATGTAAGGCCTTATCACACGAACACAGAATGAATATATTGAAGATTTTAAGCACAGGTCCTCATAATGTTAATGAGCTATCAGAAAAGCTCGGTATTCCATTTTCGACTACGGCGGTTAATGTCAAGAAATTAGAGGATATGAATTTGATTATTAGTGAGCTGGTCCCGGGTAGAGGGACGCAAAAGGTGAATTCCAAAAATTTTGATAGAATTATCATTGATTTATCACCTAGTGAGGTTGAGTTGGAGAAAAACTTAATATCCATTGATATGCCGATTGGAGAATATGTCGATTGTAAAGCAGAACCTAGCTGTGGTTTGGTTGGTGATAATGATTATATCGGGATGCAAGACGACCCACGGTCTTTTTATGAAACGAATCGGAGAGAGGCTGAGCTTCTTTATTTTAAAGCGGGTTATGTGGAGTACCGTTATCCAAATCGAACACCATATGGTTCTAGTGTTTCGGAGCTGGAATTCACTCTGGAGATGTGTTCAGAGGCTCCTTATCACAAAAATGATTGGCCATCCGATATCACGATGTGGATTAATGGAATAGAGGTTGGGACGTGGACATCACCTGGTGACTTTGGAGGGGAAAGAGGCTTCAATACACCAAAATGGTGGAGTCTTCACTTTACTCAATATGGATTATTAAAGAATTGGAAAGTTACTGAAGCAGGGACTTTTTTAGATGGAAATAAAATTTCCGATATTAGAATTGTAGATCTTCAAATCAATAACAATCCATATATTTCTTTAAAAATTGGAATAAAAGAAGAAGCGACCAATATAGGCGGAATTAATTTATTCGGCACCAATTTCGGCAATTATAGTCAAGGTATTGTTATGAATTTGCGTTATTTATAAAGGTATAATTTTCAGGGATTATCTCTTTTTAAGAGCCATAATCCTTTTTTTGTTTTCGTGGATATACACTACCGTTATCATTATTACAAACTTATATATATTATTTTAATAATTATTGAAATAAAAAATGAATTGTTGTACGATTAATTATGTAAAATATTATCGGAGGTGGGTATAAATGGTCGGTTCTTTGAAAAGGCTTTCATTTATTGTTTTAGGTTTAATTTTAATATTAGCTGGTTGTTCTCCTGGAGAATCTGACAGTACATCAGGTTCGAATGGTGGTGTAACTAAACTTAGCTATTGGGTACCTTTTAGCGGTTCAGACGGTGAATTTATGCAAGATATGGTTAAGAAGTTTAATAGCTCACAAGATGAGATTGAAGTTGAGTTTATGAATAACAATTGGGAGGATTATTATACAAAATTCAAAACCTCTCTCGTTTCCAATACTGCACCAGACGTAGCTGTTGCGCATGTATCCAGATTAGGAGAACTTCTTCCAACCGGAAAACTTGAATCTTTAGATGATTTAGCTAAAGAAGCTGATTTGGACTGGTCAACCTTCGGTGAGAATCAATTAGATGCAGTGACACGAGAAGGTAATCATGTTGCTGTACCACTTGATACACATGCTGTCATTATGTTTTACAATAAAACGCTATTAAAAGATGCTGGGCTTTTAAATGAAGATGGAACTATTAAAATGGAGCAGGGTGCTGAGGGCTTTACTGAGATGTTAAGAACTTTAAAAGACGAACTCCCTAAAGGTGTATCTCCAATGGTAATCGGTAGTAATAATGTGTTTTCCTTCTGGATTTGGCATGCACTCATTAGTCAACAAGGATCTACATATATACAAGATGGAAAAGTCACAATTGATACCCCTGAAGGTAAAGAGGCAATGAATCTATTGAAAACTTGGTTGGATGAAGGTCTGATACAGGCTGATATCGGTGATAATAGCTACGATATTTTTAAAACACAGGATGCGGCTGTAACATTCTCTGGAGTATGGGCAACAGGTAATTTTGAAACTGAAGAATCATTGGATTTTGCAGCCGTTCCATTCCCGCAACTATTTGACCAGCCAGGTGCTTGGGGTGATTCTCATACTATTGTCGTACCTAAACAAGATGATAAAGAAAAACAAGTAGCAGCTGTTAAGTTTGCTGATTGGTTAGCTGAAAACGGACAAATGTGGGCAAAGGCAGGACATGTACCAGTTAAGCCATCCGTTATTGAATCAGAAGAATACAAGGAAATGCCGTATCGTTCTGATTATGCGAAGGTAATGGATGATGTCAACTATATGCCGGAAAATAATCAGCTAACGGCTATCAACGATGCTATTTTAGAATCACTTGTGAAAGTTAATTATGGACAAATTTCCGTGGACAAAGGGTTGAAGGAAGCTCAACAAAAAGTAGAAGAACTTGTTGGCAAGTAAAAATCACAAACCATAATGTGGAGTGTTTTGCATTCCGCATTATGGTTTATCTATAAGGGCTATTGAATTCTAATAGTTTTTTCTACGAAGGAGTGATTGACAAAATGAGAGATTCTACTATTGATCATACGAGTAAACCAGCGAAGAAAAGAAGAAAACCTTTAAGAAATAAGGTAAATAGCTATTTAGCAGCATTTCTATTCCTAGCTCCTTTTATGGTTTTATATTTATGGTTTTGGATTTATCCAATTATTAAAGGATTTTTAACGAGCTTGACCACTGGCGCTTTTGGGGTTAGTGAAACCTTTGCTGGTCTAGACAATTACAAATATATGCTGTCAGATGATAAGTTTTGGTCGTCATTCGGTAACACACTGTACTTTGTATTAATCTCCACACCTTCGATTGTCATTATTGGTTTGCTTATAGCGCTCCTCGTGAACATGAAATTAAAAGGTACGACGTTTTTAAGAAGTGCTTTCTTTATGCCCTATATGTTATCTATTTCTGTTGTCGGGAGTATTTGGGTGTTTATTTTGCAATCGAATACAGGGCTTCTAGCAGAAACGTTAGAGTTAATTGGGATAAACATGAGTGTTTCCTGGTTCGGCAGTTGGGGGATGGGGTGGCTTTCCATCTTGCTCGCAACGCTCTGGTGGACAGTTGGGTTTAATATGATTTTATTCTTAGCAGGACTTCAAGAAATTCCGGATGAATTATATGAAGCTGCTGATATTGACGGGGCTAGCAGCTGGGAGAAATTCCGCTATATTACATTTCCCTCTTTAAGAGGAGTAACAGCTATAGTTCTTCTGCTCCAAACGATTGCTTCATTTAAACTTTTCGGACAAACATTTCTTATTACAAACGGTGGGCCAGGTACATCCACCACTCCACTCGTTCACTATATTTATCAAATAGCTTTTAGGCAATGGGATATGGGATATGCCTCTGCCGTTTCATTTGTACTATTTTTAGCCGTGTCATTCATTTCCCTGATTCAATATAAGGTACTTATGAAGAAAGAGAAACATTGAAAAGCCAGTTGGAGGTGGAATGATAATGAGTAATAATAAAAATTCTATGCGTACATATTTGATTTACATTGCCGCGTTTTGTATGGCATTTGTCATGATTATTCCCTTGCTTTGGATGATTATTTCTGCTTTCAAGGCACCTGGGTCAACGGTTACGGTTATAACTGAATTGATGCGTCCTCCGTATACTTTAGATAGCTTTAAAGAAGTGTTAGAACCAGATGGTACAGCAATGATGTGGCGCTGGACATTTAATAGTGTAGTAGTTGGGGGTGTGCAAACGGTTGTTACTGTGTTGTTTAGTTCCTGGGCAGCATATGCTGTATCTCGAATAGATTTCAAGGGGAAAACGATTATTTTCGCTTTGATATTAGCGGGATTGATGGTTCCGATGGAATCAATCGTAGTTCCATTATTTGAAATGATTGTTGAACTCAATTGGACAAATACGTACCATGCCTTGATTTGGCCGGGAATGATGCTTCCATTAGCATTCCTGATTTTAAAGCAATTTATCGACCAGCTTCCATCAGAATTATTAGAAGCTGCCAGAATTGATGGTGCTGGACATTTTCAAATCTGGTGGAAAATCGTATTTCCGCTATCTAGAAGTTCCATGGCAGCAGTTAGTATTTTTATCTTCATTCAGTCATGGAATAATCTCTTATGGCCATTATTAGTCGCTCAGGAAACAAGTATGATGACCTTGCCAGTTGGAATCCCAACCTTTCAGAGCAATTTTGCAACAGACTTGGCAGTGCCGATGGCCTCTAATGTTATAGCGAGTATTCCAGCGCTAATTGTATTCCTTTTGTTCCAAAAACATATTATTAAGGGTATCTCCATGACCGGTATTAAGTAGTAGGAGGATAGATAATGAGACAGAGACAGGATTTAAATGGAATGTGGGATTTTCAGATTGATAAAAAAGATGTCGGTGAAAAGAATGCCTGGTATGAAAGTAGGTTAGCAGATTCCATACAGATAGAAGTTCCGCATATTTGGCAGAGAGAAGAAGATTATGTTGAATATTGTGGGGCAGCTTGGTATGAAAAACAATTTTCTCTGGAAGAAATCCCTTCGAATAATAGAGCCTTCCTATATTTTGGAGCAGTTGATTTTCATGCAAGGGTTTGGCTGAACGGTGAATATATTGGAGAACATGAAGGTGGGTTTACTCCTTTTGAATTAGAAGTTACTGAGAAGTTAAATCGCGATGAAAATATCTTATCGGTACGAGTGTATGATCCAAGTGATAACGCGGAAATTCCTATTGGTAAGCAAGGGTCTTGGTACACAAGAGTCAGTGGTATCTGGCAGGAAGTATACCTGGAATTCCGTTCGGACAGCTTCATAGATTATGTACATGTAATCCCTGATGTGGACGATGGAAAGGCAGATGTCACAATATCTGTTGCAGGCGATCTAATTGATTTAGAAGCTGAAATTATTGTGTCGGAACATCAAAATAATAATAGGGTGTTTGCTAATTATTTTGGTTCATTAAATACAGATAAAACCAATCCATACAATCTGCCAATTAAGGATGTTCAATTATGGACACCTGAAAATCCATATTTATACGATATTAAAGTGAACCTAAAAAAAGATGATGTCGTAGTTGATTCGTATGAAACGTATTTTGGAATGAGAAAAGTTGAATACAGTCATGATCAAATTTTATTGAATGGAAAACCGCTATACATTCGTGGCGCATTGGATCAAGCCTTTTATCCGGATACCATTTATACAGCCCCGAACGATGAATGGATTCAGAATGAAATTAAATTAGCCAAAAGTATGGGCTTTAATATGCTGCGTAAACATATAAAAGTTGAAATCCCTCGTTATCTGTATTGGGCTGATCGAATGGGAATGCTTATATGGGCTGAACCTCCAAATGTTGTGAAATGGTCCAGTCAGAGCAATCGCCGCTTTTATAATGAATTAGTAGGCATGATTAAACGGGATTATAATCATCCATCCATCATTATTTGGTCTTTATATAATGAAGAATGGGGATTGGAATGGGATTTAGCCAATGATGTTGAAAAACAAAAATATATCATTGAGATGTATGAAAATATAAGAGAGCTTGACTCTACACGATTGATTTGTGATAACTCTGGCTGGACTCATGTTAAGACGGATATAAATGACTATCATAGTTATTTTTCTTTACCCGAGCAATTTGGTGAATGGAAGCAAGAGCTGGATGATTACATAATTAATACCCCTGAAAAAAACTATGTAGATGGCTATTCGCCAAATGGAGAGCCAATCATTGTCTCTGAGTTCGGTGTATGGGGGCTGCCGAGTATCAAAAAATTAGTTGATTATTATGGTGGGACACCATCTTGGTTTGCGAATCTCGGAGATGACACGCATGGTGAGGATTTTAAAAAACCATTAACGATCTTTGAAAATTTCGAACGCTATCAATTAAATCGGATTTTTGGAGATAAAGAAAACCTAGCGCTTCATTCTCAGCATCGAATGTTTCGCGCTTGCCAATCGCTAATTGAAGAGATGAGAAAGCGGCCAAAAATTAACGGGTATGTCGTAACGGAATTCTCCGACATAGAATGGGAAACTAATGGTTGGCTTGATTATACAAGAGATATGAAAGCAGGCTTTGAGAAGGCAGCGATTTTCAATGGCCCTCTAGTGGTAATGGCTGATGGAGTAACTCGAAATATATGGTCTGGAGATAAAGAAACATGGGATATTATCATCTCAAATCATAATCAGGAAGAACTTTATGGGACACTAGAATGGGAAATTTCCAATACAGAAATACAGGGCAATATGAAACTGGATGAGGGGGATAGCCTATTTGTTAAGCTTCCTCAAGTTATACAGTTTACCGTCCCTGCTGTAGAGAAGGCGGACTTTTATAAACTAGTGCTTCGCATCCAAAGAGAAGGGGAAATAATTGCGTGGAATGAAGTTGAGATAACGATATCGCCGAGGAAAACAATTTCCCCAGTTACAGTCTTCCCATACGATATGAATGATACCTTTGTTAGGAACTTAACTGACAATGGCTTGAAAATTGTTAATGCATTTGATACAGCTGAAATAGTTGTTACGTGTACGTTAAATTCGGAAGTGCTTAACTATTATCGTGATGGTGGCCATGTTTTATTCTTAGCAGAGAATGGAGACAAGGTAGAGGAGAAAGGCCAATTCACCTTTCGGGAGTTAGATCGAGGAGAAAGCTGGAACCGTACATCTTCGTTTAACTATGTAGATACCGACTATTTTGAAAATCTTCCCTTAAACAAAGAAATGGGATGGGAAATGGATGGATTATACCCTGACTATGTTATCCCATTCAGCAATTATCATAAATTAGGCGGAACAATCGGACGCATAGTCTATATGTTTGGTAATGATAGCATACCTGATAACAGTGAGATTATATCTGGCTACTTCCAGGGGTGGGGTGGACAAGCAGGGGGAAGCATGATTGTACAAAAGAGTGCTGAAGGTAGTCTGACATTAACAACATGGAAGTTGATAGAAAACTATGGAGACCATCCAATCGCAACTCAAATTGTGAACTATTTGATTAGTAAAACTATAGGGGCTTTTAAAACGTTTTAAACGGATAATGGCTTCCGCATGTTTTAAAAATAAACTATCATATTTACTAAAAAAGCAGACGATTTAGAGGTACTGTATTGAACCTCTAAACTACCTGCTTTTTCTGTTTGTTTATGAATCGTCCGTTTATTATTGAGACGCCGTGAACGAAAGGTGTAACCGTCAAGTAGAATTAAACAGTTTTCAAAAAATAGGACGGTTCTTACGCCATGTTGGTGATGGCTTATGTACATTCTTTTTCGGGTATAACACAATTGAAATGAATGGAAATGAGGTGTCAAGCTATGGTTGAAACTACACTGCTTTTCCCGGGTGATGACACAATCGAAATTCTATGTGAACAACTAGATGAGAAGAATCTATTTTATATTATTGAAGTACATTCCTCTTCTGCAAAATGCCCCTCATGCGATATTCTTTCAACCAGGTCACACAGTCGATATAGCCGAGAGATAAAGGATATGCCCCAAGGGGGACGTAATGTCACCATGAAGGTTTTTATGCACAAATGGTTTTGTGATGCTCCCGACTGTCCTAGAAAGATTTTCACCGAACGTCTTTCTTGGCTTAAACCTTACAGACGAAGAACGGATCGCATGGACAAGGTCTTAACCGAAATAGCGCTCTCCACGAGCTGCCTGAATGCAGAGAAGCTCTGCCGAACCCTTTCTTATCCCGTCAGCCATGATACCCTGCTCCGTCTAATCAGAAAGATGGAACCCACAGATGAAAGGTGCTCTCCCTTTCGTGGGGATTGATGACTTCGCCTTTAAGAAAAGATTTACTTATGGCACAATCATCATCGATTTATTGACCCATCAACCATTGGATATCCTCCCCACAAGGGAGTCATCGGATGTCACAGCCTGGCTTAAGAGATACCCTGACATCAAGGTGGTGAGCCGTGATGGATCTAAATCTTATGCAAAAGCTATAAAAGATGCATCCCCAGATATAAAGCAGGTCGGGGATCGCTGGCATATCCTTAAACAATTATTTGAAACCGTCAAACAGACAATCAGAACCTTCCTCCCTAAAAAATGGGTACCTCCTCAAAAGGATGAATTAAATGCGGAGCCGATAAAAATCTCCCCGAGGAAATCGGATCATACCAGGATTCAAAACGAGGAGAAACATTGGAACCGTATCAAACTTGTCCATCAATTAAAATCCGAAGGATTTTCAATAGCAGCTATCTCAAGAAAAGTGGGCATTACTCGCCAAACGGTCTATAAGGACCTAAAGACAACCCAAAAACCCTCTCATGTACGAGAATCCAAGTATCAAGCGTATCAAGCTCTTATACTGAATTTAGTCAAAGATGGACAGTCTTTCAAGAAAATAGAAGCGTCTTGTCGAGAAAAGGGGTATAAAGGATCCGTTTCTACCTTGAATACCCTGATTGCGCATGCACGCAGAAATCAAAAGAGAGAACGACCGATATTTCTCCATCAAAGAATCTTAAAGATCATATGGGATTTTCAAAAGAAAGACCATAAAAGCCAATTTGAACAGATTCATCCTGATTTCCTCAACGTCTTTCCGGATATTCTATCACTGGATCAGATGGTCTCTTCCTTCCGAATGATTTTTAAAAACAAGGAATCCTCTCAGCTCTTGGAGTGGATGGAAAAATATCAAACAAACAAGTTTTCTTTCTTTCAGTCTTTTATTGCAGGGTTGAAGGAGGATTTGGCTGCTGTGCTGAACGGTGTACAAGAGCCATGGAGTAATGGGGTAACGGAAGG
This sequence comes from Gracilibacillus sp. Marseille-QA3620, assembly GCF_054950035.1. Taxonomy (NCBI): domain Bacteria; kingdom Bacillati; phylum Bacillota; class Bacilli; order Caryophanales; family Bacillaceae; genus Gracilibacillus; species Gracilibacillus sp. Marseille-QA3620. Next base: position 2,358,999 of record NZ_CM143102.1, on the reverse strand, counting down.
ACAAGTAAACAGGTTAAAGAACATAAAACGATTGATGTATGGTCGCGCAAACTTTGATTTACTTAAAAAGAGGTTTCTATATAAAAACTAGATATACTAAAAAAGTAAACGGCATGATTGAGAAGGGGTACTTAGTGTATTTCACCAAAAAGGCGTAAGAACCGGCCTTATTTGTGGAAAACTGTTGAGTCTAGTTTATCGTTTACAAAAGGATAATCGTTAAAATTAACAGAATCACTTGAACAATGAAAACCATAATGATATATACCCGACCCCTTGATGCTTTCTTACGGCCAAATGTCCAAGAATATAATAGGACCAGCGAAAGAATCGGAAAGATGCATAGTAGAGCGATTGCTAGATTATCTAGACTCATGAGAAAGATGAACAGTGAGTAATAGGCAAGCTGTAATGAAACAATGGATAAAAAGACAGATAATCGTTCTTCGAGGAAAAATTCTCTATGAGTGTAAATCCAAGCGAGAAATAAAAAAATCGCCGTTAATTCAATGATAATAATGAATGGTGAGTTAATGGCAAAAAAACCAAGTACGACTAAAATGACAATACCGAGTAATTGAACCTTAGCTTTATTTTTACTATTCGCAGACATCCAGAATGATATTAAGATCATGGCTAAAAGCGGTGAAAATAGTAATGAATAAAATAACATGGCATCATAAAGTGTTATACCGTCCAAAAAATCAACTCCTTCTTACTTTTTATATGAAGAGTGACTTAATATTGTTACTTAAATAGGAGAGTGATTATGTCGCCGGCTTCAATGTTTTTGTGTAAACAACCTTTAGAGCTGGCAGACCATCACTATTGTATTCTTTGAATTGGCAGAAAAGAGCTGGCTTTTCCCTAAATTTATTTCTTATGTACTAATTCTGTTTATAAATGCTTCGTCAAAAGCTGTTTTCCTAAATAAAAAACAGAGATGAAGAGCAAGCCATACGATAATTTTCTCTTCATCTCTAATTAAAGTGATTAATAGGAATAGTTATATATTTTCGATTGTTTTTCGTTACTAGCCTCCCTTAGAATCTCTGTCGTTTTATTTCAAAGCCTGCTTCCTCCAGTGGCATCAATAAAATGCCCCGTGATCCATCGCGCTTCCTCAGATGCTAGAAATGCAACGATATCAGCAACATCTTCCGTTGTACCCACTCTGTTAAAGGCAGATAATGCAGCTGCTTGCGCGAGACCTTCTGGGGTGGAGCGCATTTCCTTGTTCATATCAGTCGCCGTAATGCCTGGCCTTACTGCATTAATGGTAACGTTTTTTGATGCGAAATGTGGGGCTAAGGCCAAAGTCAGTGTCTCAAGGGCTCCCTTTGAAGCTGCATAAATGCTTTGCATTGGAGCGGCAACACGGGTAAAGCCAGTGGAAGTGTTAATGATTCTTCCGCCATTCCGTATATATGGGCTGGCTGCTTGAGTAAGAAAGAACGGAGCTTTAAGATTAACGTTCATGACATCCTCATACATTTCAATTGATGTTTCTTCAAAAGAAACGGGAGGTCCAATACCTACATTATTGATTAAGATATCCAGGTGAACAGTTCCTATTTCCGAACGGACTGCCTCTTCAAATGCTGCCCAAAGCTTATTTACACCGGAAATGCCGGTTGTTAAATCTGCTTCCAAAGCAACAGCCTTTGAGCCTAATTTCTTAATATCATCCACAACATTTAACGCAGCATCCTTATTGCTGGCGAAATGAACACCTATAAATTCCGCTCCGCCAGCCGCTAATTTTTTGGCGATTTCAGCCCCTATCACGCGACTTGCCCCTGTAACCAATGCAACCTTACCATTGAATTTCCCTTTATTCGTCGGCATGATATCCTGCTCCTTTTATAATAAACTTAATGCATAATCCATATTATTAGATTATGATAAGTCTGAATAGTACGATATTTTTGTGTCGTTACGATCTAATGGTGTACTTATGAGGAAGTCCAACAGCTCAAACGCAGGCTTTTTTGCATACTGATTAAGATTAAAAGAATTTAGAACAGTGGGAGAGGTGAATTACCATGATTCAATTAAACAGTGCCGATTTAACTTGCCCGTTCACGACAGCTCAAAAAGTATTGTCAGGTAAATGGTCTCTGATGATTATTTTTCATCTAAAGGACGGACCAGTACGATTTAATGAATTGCTACGGAAATTTGAAGGTTTGACTCATTCATCACTGACTAAACAACTAAAGCAACTGGAAAGCTTTCAAATTATTCATCGTGAGGTTTATCATCAAGTACCGCCAAAAGTGGAATATTCTTTAACTGATTTAGGGAAAAAGCTACACCCTACGCTTGATATGCTGACAGATTGGGGAAGCGAATATATACAGAATTGCAAGGGAATTGCAAGATGATTAACTAGCTATTAATTAAATATCGAGTTCATCTACATCTTTTATTTTAAAAGTATATAAAAAAGGGTCATCCATGGAAGTCATCTTTCACTGGTTTTTGGATAGCTCTTTTTAATACAATTTAGATAAGTAAAGTTAGGCTGGAAAAGTAGTAGCACCGTTTGCCCACTTATATACACGGTTTAGGAGAGTCTATAAAATGAAAAAGGAGGGGAGTTATGAAACTTTTGCTTACATCTGGTGGCATAACGAACAAAAGTATACAACACGCGTTGGTTGACATGCTGAACAAGCCGATTGCCGACTCTAATGCTCTATGCATTCCTACGGCGATGTATGGACACCCCTGGGTTGGCCCTGGCGTCAAAGCTTGGGAATTCATCAGCGGCAAGGAAAATAACCCTATGGTCGACCTGGGCTGGAAGTCCGTCGGCATACTGGAGCTTACAGCGTTGCCGAGTATTAGAGAAGATCGCTGGGTGCCACTCGTACGGGAGACTGACGTCTTACTGGTATCAGGAGGCGATGCCCTTTATCTTCATTACTGGATGCAGCAATCTGGGCTGGCCGACCTCTTGCCGTCACTACAAGCAGTTTATGTGGGAATGAGTGCCGGCAGCATGGTGATGGGATCTAATATAGGGGATGACTTCGTTGGATGGGAGCCACCTAATGGTACTGATGAAGCGCTCGGGATGGTTGATTTTGCTATTTTTCCGCATCTGGAACATGAAATGCTACCGGGAAATACCAGGGCTGCTGCAGAGAGTTGGGCTGCAGGTATGCAAGGCCCGGCGTATGCCATTGATGACCAAACCGCCATCAAAGTGATTGACGGAGAGGTAGAAGTTGTTAGTGAAGGGAATTGGAAACTGTTTGAGAAGTAATTTTGGTATGCTGCTAACTGCTGGAAATCCCAAGTGATTTATGTGTTGCCGCATTCTATCAATGTGATTGTGTGGCAAAGCTTGAGTGAATTGTCTACAAAATAAGTACAAACAAAAAACGCCTGTAACTTCCCTTTTCTTGTACATGTCGACAAAATTCGGGGAGTGCCAGGCACTTTTATTAAAAGAATGGAATTTACCTGAAGAACTTGTCATATTAAACGGAGATGGTCACACTTGGTTTGCTTTGGACTATAGGAATAATAGAGTTGAGCCTGCTGTTTCATACATTGATACAGATGGAGATTTGGATTTTGTTTTGGCTGATAATTTTGACGAATTTATCAAGGATTTATACATCGAGGAAGAGGGTCTTTACCGCTTTAATCCTGACGAAGATGAGGATTACAAATTAGATGCGATGCCAGAAGATGAATTAATTTCTTTATTGCAATCAGGGCAATTTACTAAAATCAAAAAAGCACTGGATAATTTATTCTATTACCCCAAAAATAGTATTACAGAAAACTGTCCTAAATTTATTAAATGAAATCGATGAGAAGGTTCAAGATAAGATAGGATCATCTTTATTCCAATACATAAGCTTCCAAAGGATTAAATATGATCTTCCTATTGTAAATAAGATAATAGATGAGTTAAATAAACACCCTAAAGTTGCCCATTATGCGACTCTGATAACCGAATTTATTAAAGAAATGGAAGAAGCAAAAGAGGAGCAAATTTTTGATGATGATGATTATGAAGTAGTCCCATATGAAGATGAATAATATAGAGGTGAAGAAGAGTAAAAATATTTAAATAGTGAAATTAAAGTAAGAAGCCCTTAGGTAATTTATCAGATTGATTTAAGATGATGAATTGTAATATTAAGTGCAACACCTCTCAGTCAAAATAAAAGAAGCCCATGACGACCTCGTGTAAAATGTTAGTTACCACACAAACATTCAGAGGAGGAATCGTCATGAGCTATACCCATCTTACCATAACTGAACGGGCAAAAATAGAAACGTATGTTGATTTAGGCTGTACCATTAGGGAGATTGCCGTACGCCTAAACCGGAGTCCATCAACCATCTCAAGAGAACTACGTCGCCATGCTAATTGCTCGGTGGAGGAAGCGCATGTCCGTTATCAGGCGAATAAATCGAACTGTGGTGCGAAGACGAAATTAACACCAGAGTTAAAACAAATGGTTCAAGAAAAGCTGAATGATACCTGGTCACCAGAACAGATTATAGGACGTTTATATCAAGGGAAACTGAGCTATAAAAGCATCTATCGTTGGATTTATAGTGGTTTGTTAGAAGTGCCTTTAACGGTCCTCCGTCAAAAAGGAAAACGTCAGAAACCTCGTGAAACAAGAGGACGGTTCAATATCGGTACTCCTATTTCGAAACGACCGAAAGAGGTCCGTAAAAGAGAAACATTTGGGCATTGGGAACTAGATACCGTTGTTTCAGGTCGCGGGCAGGCAAAAGGCTGTGTTGCCACATTCATTGAGCGTAAAACACGTTGGTATATGGGGATTCTAATCCCTGATCGTTCTGCGTCATCGATGGAAACAGCTGTCAAACAATTACATCGACAATTACCAGAAGGTGCGATTCAAACGGCTACAACCGATCGTGGGAAAGAATTTAGTTGCTACAATGTGCTTGAAAAGGAATTAAACGTTCAAGTCTATTTTGCAGATGCTTATTCCTCATGGCAGCGTGGGAGTAATGAAAATAGTAATGGCTTACTGCGAGAGTTCTTCCCCAAACAAACGAATTTTGATCAAGTGAAACCTGAGGAGATGAAACAGGCTCTTCAACTTATCAACAATCGACCAAGGAAATGCCTTGGCTGGAAAACTGCATACGAGGCGTTTGAGGAAGAACTGGTGCACTTAATTTGACAAACTATCAGATAATAATGATGCTGGTGTGTGAGTGTCTTCACTTAAACAAAAAGGGGCATTACTCCAATATCAAGAGTTGTGATCAGCTCTTTTTTGGTTATGCAGCTAAACCAGCTAATAGTTTGTCAAACATTTCACTCAACCATATAATTTAGGCATGTTATACTAAAAATAAGGCATGACAAATAAACTTCCTTTAATGATTATGGAAGTTTATTGAAGATGTGTGAAAATCTATTTTAAGCGACATCTTGGAAGGCTGATTTGCTTTTCAAAAGAGCGTAAATCCAATGTAAAAGCTTATTAGCACAGGCAATAACGGCTACTCGATAAGGCTTTCCTTCTTCACGCTTTTTGTCATAAAACTCACGTAGTCTCTTATTTCGTGGGATTAGTTCCTTAGTCTTTCGCGTCTTACGTGAGTCTCGTATGGCACAACGGACAGCTGTGAATAAGGCATGCCTTAGCCTGCTGGAACCCCTTTTTGTGATATGATTCTTGGTACCTTTGAAGGTGCCAGACTCGAATACACTGGGATCGATTCCCGCAAAGGCTACCAACTTCTTAGGGTGATTAAACCGATCTATTTCTCCAATTTCAGAAATAATCGTGGCAGCGATTTTTCCACCGATACCGGGAATGGATTGGATAATCTTATATTCTTCTATGTTTTTTGCTAGGGCATCTATCTCTTCCTCAAGTTTGGATAGATGCTTTTTATATTCTAGAAGAATGTTAATAAGCATCTCTAAACTAATCAGATGACTTTGGTACAGAGTCTGTTGAAAGGGGTTCTGGCTAGCTGCTTTCACCAGCTTATTCGCTTGATTACAGGCCCATTGTTGGGATCGGCTCTTACACAATTCATGAATCTTCTTAGATAAAATCTCTTCACCAGCTTCTAAGACCTCTTCAGAGGTAGGGAAAGCCGACAATGTACGTAAAGAAACATCTGAATATAATTCTCCAAACACCCCTACATACGCTGGAAACACTTGATCCAGTACGGATTGAAACTGTAACTTCGCCTGTACGAACATACCTGTCAAATTTTCATGTTGTCTCGTCAGATTACGTAAGTTCAAAAGCTGGATACCACGCTTTTTATAAGGCTCTAAATCCTCTTTATAATACAACTCGCAGAGATGGTGGGCATCAATGACGTCTGTTTTGACTTTACGTAAATTTGAACTTTTTGCCTTATAAGAAATGAGTGGATTCACAACGATTAACAGATATCCTCTTTTCTCGAAATACTGTACAACTGGTGTATGATAATGCCCTGTGGATTCCAAAACAAGAGGCGGCTTTGACCCAGAAACTTCTTCGACTTCTTTGATAAAGGCATAAAGATCCTGTAATCCATCCAGTGTATGGGCGACTTTAAAGCTCTTTTTGTATGGTTTCTTTTTCTCCAAGAAGGCTTGAACTTGACTTTCTCCTTTCGCTACATCCAGACCAATGACTGGATTCATGTTTATCTCCTCCTTATCATTGAATTAGCTGGTAACCCCTATATGGCTCCTTATAGTGTCATAGCTTCGCTTGTTATACGGGATCAACGTCCCAACCAGCTTCAATCATGTTTCTATAAGTAGGGGGCGAACGGTTTAACTGACGGGGTTAAACCCCAGGGGCAGGTGCGTTCTACCCCAGCTACCTCTAGTATTCTAGACCTCAAAGAAAAAGGTCAACCAATTAACTTGGTCAACCTTATAATACGAATGGGCAGTTTAGTTGAAGAAAATGATTTAAATTAAGGAGGAAAAAGCAATTGGAATTCTTTTACCCGATTGGAGAAAACCCTGAAAATGACCCATTCTTAAACGGGTTACCGAATGGATACAAGTTTGCAGCCTGTATTTTCTATCCCTTCGTCAAAATGCAAAATGATTGGAAATCAGAAGATGATACCTATCCTACCAATGAAGATTTACTTAGATTCGGAAAGCCTTTATCTTGGGAGGAAATAAGGAAAGATAGTGGATTAAATAATATCTCAGAAATGTCAATAGCCGTTACAGCAGCAGCCGTTTTGGCGGATGGATATTTTGGTAGAAAGATATATCAAAGACCTGATTTGGCTAAAAAGTTGAACGAAAGTTTAACCGAGAATATTTTATATCCTATGATGGACCAAATTTCAGTATTTTTAATACACCGTATTCTGTCTGTTCTAGCTTCGAAAGGTGCAAAGAGCATTAAATATGCAACATTATATGGCGAACAAGGCACACACGAGATAAAGGATCTTAATTTAGAAACCATCAATTTGTTTTGCGACGATATTATAACGATTAGTGATGAAAACGAAGAACTTGTATTCACTTGCTATTTTGATGAAGTTCAAGCTCTTTTTTTTGCAAAAGAAGATTACAGAGAGGTACTGGTCAGAAATGGGTTGGAGGGTATTATTTTTGGTGAAAAAACTCCTCTAGTATGGGAGGGAAGCGATGATTATGTTTTGTTAAAGTAAATGAGGTGTTGATCCAAAGAGGTTTATTGCCCTTTTTTGTTGAGGTCCTTATTGTAGAAACGAATTACTTAGAGATGGAGAAAAACCATAGGATTTCTAATTAGTATAAGGTGAATACTAGAACTCATTCTTTTAGTATAGGGGCAATAGAGCTATTTCAAGACTGTTATAAGGACGGTCTTTTCTTATTAAAGGAAAGTCTGTTTCAGGAAATGAAAATTATAATCTTATTGATATCAAGATAGGTGATGGATTATATTGTATATATGGTAAAAAATATACATTTAATGAAATTTGTAATTACAGGTGTTTTTTTCTCTATCTGTGAAAGTGAATAGTGAGTAAAAGTATATGGATGGAGGCTTAGATACGGAGATAGAATAAAAAAATCTTATGAACTTAAGCCGATAAAAACGTTTCAAAGGTAGAGAATTATAAAAAAGGAGGTGAAATAATGAAGAAAATATTACTATTACCAATGACATTTTTGTTATTTACTTTATTGTCAGTTAGCAGCACAGTTTATCCTGTAAATAAAGATAGTATGATAATCAACATAAAAAACAATGCTAATTTTGATTTTTATGGAATTGAAGCGAAAATAGCGAAATACTCAGCAGGACTTGAGTATGCTGAAGGACTTGAGTATGCTGACGGTTCTGAAATTGAAAAAGGAGAAGTATTAGGGTTTGAAATCTCAATAACAGATATGGCGTTAGATGGTGAAGTTGAAATGCAAGTTTTTATATTAAGAGATAATAATTTTGAGAATAATGGGGTTAGAATGCCAATAGGAAGTAAAATTCCAATTGAATTAGAAAGTAATAAGGAAATATTCTTTGAAATTACTGGTGATTCGATAGAAGAAGCAGATTTAAAAGAACTACAATAAGAATGTGATTAATTATACTTGAATGAGGGGACAGGTTAGTTGAACAAAGAGGATTAAAAAGAAAGTGATTTATCCCGTCTCAGATCAGAATCTTCTTTAGTAATATCTTACTTGCTTTTGTATAAGTTCAATGAATTGATCATTGATAATACAATAATGGCAATGGTCATATAAGTATAGTTATTTACATCTAAATCTATCTCGTCAGCAGCATAACCTAAAAAGATTAGAAGTAAGCCTGAAACAACAATAGAAATGCAAGATGCACTAATAACAGTAAACCAGTTAATCAATTTTTCGTTTCTTTTCATTAAGGGTATTGAAGTAAGCAAACCTACCTGAATAATGATAAAGAAGATAAAAATATAATTAATGTAACTAAAAGATTCATTTGAGAGCAAATTCATTCCTCCTAAATTTTATTGGTGATTATAGATTATATGATAACTTAATTTTCTAAAAATTGTAATAATATATCGTTTTTATTCTTAAAAAGGATAGAGGGGTAGCATCCGAAAAGTCAGAGGTAAGATTGTGAGAAAATGCACTTAAATTTACAGGGGCATTGATCCAAGCAGGATAAATGCCTTTTTATGTTGAACTACTTATGGAAGAAACGGGGCAGTGCGACAAGTTTCGTTATAAGCACTATAGTGCGAAGGACGAGGAATTTCTACAGAATTTCTAACTTTATAACCGAGGATAGGAATGACAAAACCACGTATTTTGAAACTATCCCATTGATACTCCTGCATGCGTCATAATAGACAGATTATGGGGTGTGAAGCTCAGGTGAAGTCGGCAGAACAAAGGCTAAAGCCGTTCCTTTCAGGATAAAGGTATGCCAATGGATATGCCGGATGGCTGAAAAACTAAATAAGGTGAGAATTTTCTTACACAAAGAACGGACGAACTTCCGAATGTACGGGTCTAGAGTTTCGAACAATAGGAAACTATTGTACCACCCTTACGGTGGTGTGAGTGATGTGGAGTAAAAATTGCCCCTCTGAAACACGTTATACCGAACAATGGCGGTATCCAGCTCACAGGCTTACAGGAAGCACCTACGTTTAGAATAGATAGCTAGGTTATAAGGGACTTGGAAAGTAAGGAACGTTGATTCAAGGGCTGTCACCCGAAACGGTTGCTATAAGTGATGAACGAAATGCATTTGTCCTTATGAGGGTAGGGGCACGACTGATGAATCTTCTGTAATGGAAGTGGAGGAATAGCCCCAAGTCTAGTGATTGGCAACGATTATTTTTCAAACGTGCATTGCACCGGTCGGGTAAGAACGTGGGAACATCACTTCACAAAGGAATGATGCCACAGTGCAAGCTCTACAAGAGTAACTTGAAACTTATAATCAAAACCATCGCCAGATGGAACGCGGAATGCTTGGAAACTGGCACGTTCCGTGTGGAGCAGGGGAAAAGCCGGAGATAACTTCAAACGCTTACCTATTGCTACGGGTAGTACAATAGTTTGACTTATTTATCTTTATCCGAACATATATACAATAAATTAGGAGGTACAAAAATGAAGTCAAACTTAATCCTAGTTATTTTATCATTGGCCTTTTTACTGGTTGGTTGTGATGAAATTAGTAAAGATGCAGCTAACTATCCAGAAGATGCTTTAAAAACGATAGAAGATGGAAACAAAGAGAGAGAAATAATTGTATATGGTACCCATAAAGTGAATGAAGAGTTAGCGTTATATGTCTTTAGAGGGATAATGAATGATAAGGATATTTGGGTTGCTGACATTCGAAAAACTGAGGGTCAATGGAAAGTTAAAGAAATAACTCAAATGAACGGACCATTTGAAGGAAATGGCGACACTCAAACAATAATTCCTAATGAAGACTTTGGATATGAAGTAGGCTACATAGAGAATAATGTTCCCGTTACTAGCGATTTAAATATTATTGAAATAGAAGGAATTGAAGAGTGGAAAATTTGGATTAATCAATCATAGTGAAATTAATAGCTTGTGAAAAATTTACTTAAACTACAGGGGCATTGATCCAAGCAGGATTAATGCCTTTTTATGTTGAACTACTTATGGAAGAAACGGGGCAGTGCGACAAGTTTCGTTATAAGCACTATAGTGCGAAGGACGAGGAATTTCTACAGAATTTCTAACTTTATAACCGAGGATAGGAATGACAAAACCACGTATTTTGAAACTATCCCATTGATACTCCTGCATGCGTCATAATAGACAGATTATGGGGTGTGAAGCTCAGGTGAAGTCGGCAGAACAAAGGCTAAAGCCGTTCCTTTCAGGATAAAGGTATGCCAATGGATATGCCGGATGGCTGAAAAACTAAATAAGGTGAGAATTTTCTTACACAAAGAACGGACGAACTTCCGAATGTACGGGTCTAGAGTTTCGAACAATAGGAAACTATTGTACCACCCTTACGGTGGTGTGAGTGATGTGGAGTAAAAATTGCCCCTCTGAAACACGTTATACCGAACAATGGCGGTATCCAGCTCACAGGCTTACAGGAAGCACCTACGTTTAGAATAGATAGCTAGGTTATAAGGGACTTGGAAAGTAAGGAACGTTGATTCAAGGGCTGTCACCCGAAACGGTTGCTATAAGTGATGAACGAAATGCATTTGTCCTTATGAGGGTAGGGGCACGACTGATGAATCTTCTGTAATGGAAGTGGAGGAATAGCCCCAAGTCTAGTGATTGGCAACGATTATTTTTCAAACGTGCATTGCACCGGTCGGGTAAGAACGTGGGAACATCACTTCACAAAGGAATGATGCCACAGTGCAAGCTCTACAAGAGTAACTTGAAACTTATAATCAAAACCATCGCCAGATGGAACGCGGAATGCTTGGAAACTGGCACGTTCCGTGTGGAGCAGGGGAAAAGCCGGAGATAACTTCAAACGCTTACCTATTGCTACGTTTAGCTCAAGAAGAAAATTTGTATATTGTAATTGGTATTGTGGTAACTAAGGGGGAGTTATGAAGTTGGGGGAAACTATAAATTATAAGAGTGCAAGCCTATTCAAAAATAAAAACTTTCTTATGTATTGGTTAAGTTACGTTTTTTCAGCTTTAGGCGATGCTATATATTTTTTTGTTATTCCTTGGATGATTAAAGAGATAACTGGTTCTGGAGTTATGATGGGGATGTTTTTATTAGTAGTTGGAGTGCCAAGAATTATATTGATGTTATTTGGTGGAGTAGTTGTCGACCGTTTCGATGGAAGAAAAATTATGTTCATCTCAGATATATCAAGGGCTATGGTAATGCTCGGCATATTTATCTTGATGGTAACAAATAGTATGAACATATTTTTTATTTTCGCATTAGGATTTGTGTTCGGTGTCCTAGATGCCTTTTATTGGCCCGCAGTTACTGCAATCCGTCAGAGAGTAGTATCGAAAGAATATTATGTGCGATCTAATAGCTTATTAGCGGCTACGTGGCAAATTACTGCATTAATTGGACCTTTAACGGGAGCATTTCTATACCATATAGACAAGGGAATCATATGTGTGTTTGTTATAGGGATTGCATTTATTGCATCAGCATTAACGCTTTACTTTGTAAAATTAAAGCCGATTATGAAGGAAAAAGAAAGTCGTGAACAAAAAAACTCTATCAAAGAGGAATTAGCTTTTGGTGTAAAATATGTACTACAAAATCATTTGGTTTTCACCTTAATTATCACTATGCTTTTTGCTAATATGAGTTTTAGGATGCTGGAAGTTGGACTGCCTTTTTTAGCTGAATCATTAAAAGCAAATGAGAAGGAATTTGGATTGATGCAGTCAGCTCTTGGAGCAGGGGGATTAGTCGTTTCTTTCATTTTAACTTTTATTATTATGATTAAAAATCCAAGCCCAAAGGCTAATATGTTAGCCATATCTTTCCAAGGGTTAGGGTTATTACTGTTGGGATTAACGACAAATTATTGGCAAGCAATTGCAGCTATGGGCTTCATTGGTATAGCAACAGCAGTAGTAAGCACTATTGGCCCTAGTATATTTCAGAAAACTATCCCAGAAGAAGTGATGGGGCGTGTATCAAGTATTAATATGATTGTTGCTCAAGGAGCGGTGCCATTAGCACAGGCAGCAGGAGGGTGGTTCCTAGATACAACAGGACCAAATACGTTGTTTATTACTGCTGGAATTGTAGAAACCTTAACGGGATTGGTTGCATTAATGTTACCAGCAGTTTACTTATATAATAAAAGAGAGAAAAGTCATACAAAGGAACTAATTTAGCAATTCCCCAGTATATATCGGGGGGTGTATTTTCATATAAATAAAGCTGTTACTCTTTTAGCTACTTTTTGATTTTATAATACAACCCATATAATATCTGCAATACCTTAGATTCTTGATTTGTACTTAAAGTTTGTGAAGAAACGTACTTAAACAATCAGGGGCGTTTGTTGAAGACCAAGTATCTTAATCCTGATTAGTGAAGGCTAGTCGGGGTTTGTTTTTCTATGAAAGCGTTAATCCATTAGGGTTAGCGCTTGTTCTGTTTAAACTATAATGCAAAATGGGCAGGCTATAATCAGAATGGTTATTCATGTGCAGAAGAGGCAAGTTTGCTTGAAGTAGGAAGGTTTTCACTGAGGCTTCGTACCTGTTTTCTAGGTTGCCTGAAATCGTTTAGCTTTCTATTCTCCTGTTTTCTGGAAATAAAAAGGAATTTGGAAGAATTTCGGCGAATAATGGCAGTAAAGAGGATATGAGGAGGAACATATGAATAAATTGACGAAGAAAACTGCTCATGCTGCCATTGCCCTTGCTATCGGAAGTACTTTGCTATTGCCAGGCCTGCCGACGTCTGCTGCGGAGGCTGATGACTTCATACCTTACTATGGAAAGGGGCCAAGCTATATTCAGCCAGATAATATCTCACATTTATTCCCTAAACCCCAAATAGATTTTCAAACACCCGCCTTTGCTAAAGGCAAAACGGCCTTCACCAGCCAGGAAGAAATGACCGCATTCCTAAAGAAACTTAGCAAAAAGAATAAGCATATGAGCTATAAAATCATCGGCAAGTCGCTTGAAGGACGGGAGATTCCGATGATCATATTCAGCAAGAATCCAGATAACATCAAGAAAGACAAGAAAAAGCCGCTTATCTGGGTGCAGGGTCAAATTCACGGCAATGAACCCGCTGCCGGAGAATCGAATCTGGTCCTAGCGCAAATGATAGCGGAAGGAAAGCTTGGCAATGTCCTAGATAAGGCCAATATCATTATCGTGCCGAGAATCAATCCTGATGGTTCGTATTATTTTAAACGCTTCATTGCAACGGATATGGATGCGAACAGGGATTATATGAAGGTGGAGTATCCGGAGGTTCGTACGGTTTATAAGGCCATTAATGAATATCAGCCAGATGTTGTTCTGGATACACATGAATATACGGTGAATTCTTCGCTTTTAAACAAATACGGGGACAAAGGCTCCATTGCCTCTTATGATGTCTTAATTTCATCGGCGAAGAACTTGAATATTCCGGAGAAGCTTCGGAAGACTTCTGATAAGCTTCTGCTGCCGGATGTTCAAAAGGCATTGAAGAAGGAAAAGCTATCGTTCCATGATTATTACACCTTATCCTCTTCGCAATCCGGCAAGCTTGTCGCAGAAGAGGGAAGCACGGAGGCACGCATAGGCCGTAATGCGCTTGGGTTGAAGAATACCTTCACCTACCTGATTGAAACAAGAGGGATCAATATCGGACGTGCGGACTTTGAACGAAGGGTATTTGCTCAGGTAACCGCCCAAGCGAACTTTATCAAGTCGACTGTCAAAAATGCAGACAAGGTAAAACGGACAGTTGAAGAGGCCCGCAAAACGATCGTGACAAAAGGGAAGAAAGCGAATGATGATGATCAGATTGTGATCACAAGCGAAAATAAGCTTGTTCCTGACCAAGAGCTGACTGTCGTAGATCTCGCTAAAGCAGCAAAGGTCGATATCCCAATCGATTGGAAAAGCTCCACTAATGCCTACGCTACCTTGGAGAGGGAAAGGCCGACCGCTTATATCCTTCCTCCTGCTTATCACCATATTGCCGATAAGCTAAAGGTGCTTGGTGTGAAGGTTGAGAAATTGAAGAAATCGTCCTCCTTATCGGTCGAGAGCTATAAAGTAACGGACAATAAAGTGTCGAATCAGCAAGAAAGCGGACACTACACCAATAAGGTGACGACAGAAGTCACTACGAAGAAGAAAACCTTCCCGGCCGGCAGCTATGTGTTCAAGATGGACCAGCAGAATGCCAATTATATCGCCTTGGCACTTGAGCCTGAAGGGGTTGACAGCTATGTAACCTTTAATTTCATTCCAGTTGAAAAAGGGGATGAAATCCCTGTTTTTCGGTACATGAAAGAGGGCGGATTAAAAACGAAATAGAACGATGCCATCACTAATTATGAGGGAGCTTCTTTTACAAGGAGCTTCCTTTTTTATTTAACATACGTTTCATTCTAGGTGTATGCCGGCTTCTCACGCAAGTACCTTTTTCATGTCCTTACAGATTTTTGTGGTCTAAATATAGCTTGACTCTCTTAAATCCTTTTCTCCGGACTGCGATTGGAGAATCTAGATAGATGAACTAAGTCATTAAGAGATTTTCCACAAGGAACATCAAATCTATACAATAAAGAACAACATAAACGATAAGTTGTTCTCTAAGTTGTCTAATCCTCATTATTCTAAAAGAAGGTTTGTGTCGTCCCTCATCTCTTCTTGACAAAAATGAAAAGAGAGGAAAACTTTTAGGCGGATTTGTCCGTCTATTAAATGTATCTAAGAATACTAATCAAATATTAAGGAGAGAATCACCATGAAGAATCTATTACTTCCCGTACTACTTACATCAACGCTGCTCTTTACAGGGTGTTCAAATTCGACAATGGAAAAAGAAAACGAAAGTGTTGTCCAAGAAGCTGCGCTTTCTTATGAATATTCCAATCTCGTAGATGGAAGCGCGCAGAATCGAGTTCTTGATTTAATGAAAACAAGAGGATTTGATGGTGGAACTATTGATTGGTTTATGAAAACGGTCGAAGATTACAATAGCAAACAAGGGATGGAGGATATCGCCCCACATGGCTTTGTTTCGATAAATACCGCGAATGCACCGTACGATGAAAATCAGCTTTTTACTAGGTGGGAAGAGTTGCAGCTTCCTTATATAGACCTTAACTGTCGTATCACCTCATTTATGCTGATAAAAGATCTGGTGGATTCTGGCGGTACCATAACAGAGGAAAGCCCTGAGTTGATCTTTGATTTGAATGCAATCGAGAATAACCCAAATGCAAAGATGAGTAAAGCGGATCAGCAGAAGTTTGAAAACATCTTTTATCCAATATCAGCTTCTGAAACGACGGATGTGAAAGAGCACGCTAAGAGCATTGTCAAGGAATGGGCGAAGAGGGACATTTCCTTCGATAATGATTCCATTTCTTGGGTGAATGTATTCTTGCACTATCCTGAAACAGAGAATCTCTTCATCGGACATAGCGGGGTTTTATTGGAAGAAGGGGATGGATATCTATTCATCGAAAAACTGGCTCAATCAATGCCTTTCCAGGTATCAAAGTTCAAGACTAAGGAAGAACTATACCATGTTCTAATGCAACGCTACGATATCAACACAGGGGATTATGCGAAGATTGCTTCAAAGCCTATTATTATGGAGAATGACAAACTGCTTAACCGTTAAAGAAACCGTCCAAAAGCAATTGGAGCATCACATGCTTTGGTTGTATTCGAGGTAGCTGTTCTCAACATAAAGGTAGAAAAAAGGTGAGTGGTCGATCAGGTCATTCGCCTTTTTGTTTTCGATTTTCCATAATGCTTATAGAAAAGTCCATACGGTCCTGCTATTCATTGAAGAAATTAATCCAGCAACATCTATTGCATGTTCTCTTTGCACTTTTCTTCAGGAATCGTTAAAATAAATAAAGTCAAAAAGACGGATGAAAGTTTAATAAAAATTGGTCAATCATAATAGAAGGAGATAAGAAAGAAGGCCTTAATTGTTTTTAAGCAGGCCTGATATCGCTTTAATGAGAGGATTTGAACGGAAAGATGAAAGAGAATTTTTGGCTTGAATTACCACGGCCATTTTTTATATTGGCACCAATGGAGGATGTGACGGATGTGGTCTTTCGTCATGTTGTAAGTGAGGCTGCCAAACCAGATGTATTCTTTACGGAGTTCGCTAATTCCGAGAGCTATTGTCATCCTGAGGGGAATCGCAGTGTTCGAGGGCGCTTGACCTTTACGGAAGATGAACAGCCGATTGTGGCTCATATTTGGGGAGATAAGCCTGAATTCTTCCGGCAAATGAGTATCGGGATGGCGGAGCAGGGGTTCAAGGGGATTGACCTCAATATGGGCTGCCCAGTCCCTAATGTGGCGGATAACGGGAAGGGGAGCGGCTTGATCTGCCGTCCTGAATTGGCGGCAGAATTAATCGAGGCTGCTAAAGCAGGCGGTCTGCCGGTAAGTGTGAAAACAAGACTTGGTTTCACCGAGATCGATGAATGGCGAGGCTGGCTCACCCATATCCTGAAGCAGGACATTGCCAATCTGTCCATCCATCTTCGGACTAGGGAGGAAATGAGCAAGGTTGATGCCCATTGGGAGCTCATACCGGAGATTAAGAAGCTTCGTGATGAGGTGGCTCCTCAAACGCTTTTAACCATCAATGGAGATATTCTTGACCGGCAAATGGGCATGAAGCTAGCCAAACAATACGGTATAGATGGAATCATGATTGGCCGCGGCATATTCAAGAATCCATTTGCCTTTGAAAAAGAGCCCAAAGAACATAGCAGTAAGGAGTTGCTCGATCTCTTAAGGCTTCACCTTGACCTTCATGATCAATACTCCAAGCAAGAAGCCCGTCCATATAAGCCGCTGACACGCTTCTTTAAGATATATGTGAAAGGGTTCCGAGGGGCAAGTGAATTGCGGAACCAATTAATGAATACCAACTCGACAGATGAAGCACGAGCATTACTCGATCGATTTGACGTTTCTAGTCAATAAAGAGTGAGGATTAAAAGGCGGGAAACTTATTGTTTCTCTCCTTTTTTATATGGTTTCCTGCTAATAGGACAAACGTTAATCTGGTGGGAAAAGTATCTCATTGTGGAACTCATTTTTAATGCACATAAAATTTGCTGCTTGTATGTGTAAACCTTTGAAATCATTCCATTTAGCGCATGCAAGAGGTATGGAAGCTTGATTACAGTGGAGAATTAAGTAGAATATGACATTTATTGGCGATTTACAATGTGTTTTAAGGGGAAAATTTATATGTTTAACGGCGAAGTTAAGAGGTTACGGGTGAATGTCAAAATTTAGGAGAATGAGAATTGGTATGGGCGAAAACTGTACTGTAAGGGCGAATCTACCACTGTTGGGGAGATATAATCCAATAGATGGGCGAAGAGCTCCAAATGGGCTCACAAAACAAAAAAGACTGACGCAGCAGCCTTCTTGATAGAGCTATTGGTCAGTCTTTTATTAATACCCGATACCTGCTGGTTTGATATTATTTTGATCATCTGAACTGCAGGGAGTTACAGCGTAGGTCATTTCACACTTAGGGCAGCTCATAATGACTGTCTCTAGTGTGAAAGTTTCCCCGCATTCACATGTGATTTCATGTTTGACTTGAGGAGGATACATATCCTTGCCTTTACTTCTTACTAAGTCCGCGATGGCTTTGCCGTCACGCAGATTTGAACAACCACAACCCATTTTATTTTCCTCCAATCATACACTAACTACTCATAAGGGCATAAACGAGTATAGCATATCCATCTTCCTATTCCTCCTTGTAATTTCTCTCAATTCTAGGAGGAAGTTAATAGTCTTTTGGTCTCGTTAAAACGATCGTTTCAATGCAGTTTAGTTGATAAATAAGAGTGAATTGGTAAACTAGAATTAGAATTTACTTACAGTAAAAGTGTAAAATGTTATATTAGGAAGAAAAGGCTAGAGAGGAGCAAGGAAAGAACGGTTAAGGTGATGAGGAAAATGACAGACAGGCGATAAGGAAATAATCCATAATACAACTAAGGGCGAAGGTAGCATGAAAAGAACATACAAAAAGATTACCCGGTTTTTCAAGACAGATATAGATATATTTATCGAGGAATTACAGGATTACCGTGACAAATTGGATGGCGCAATCAAGGTGCTAGAAAGAGATATTCAAACAGTAGGAACGGCTATAAACAAACATAAAGCAATAGGACAATACTTAAAAGAAAAACAAAAGAGCAAATATATGAGGATAGATAGCTTAGATCAAATCATCATACAGTATGTAAAGACAGACAGGGACGAGGCCGCTAAGAATTTCATCAGGGAAAAAGTGAAAGAACAGCAAAACTTGGGGACCATTTCTGAAATAATCGAGATGCACAACCAAAAAATCCTTGAATATCAGCAAAGGCTGAAAAAACTTCAAAGCACATTAGATAATCAAAACAGCCATAGAGAAGCCTTCATTATTCAACAACAAATTGCCTTGCAAGAACTAACGATGATTAAAAAGTTGGACAAAAAAAGCTGGAAGAACCACATTGAGAAAGTTCAAAAAGAAATCATCCATAAAGATCCCAATAAAATAACCGAAATAAAAATCGATGTTTTAAATAATGACCAGCTAGAGATAGAAATTGAAAAAGAGCTCTCTCTTTACCAAAAGCATTATCCTTCAAGTGGATTGCAGAGACTATCATAAAAGAGAGCAGCGGATTCATTATCAAGAAGAAATTTAACAACAGGAATAGATTGCAGCAATGATGAGAACCGGCATTAGTCAGTTCTTTTTTTGGCTTTTGTCGTACATAGGTCTTTTTCTAATTTGTTATGAAAGTTTGTGCTGCTAGTAAAACGCAGCAAATATTTTTATTGCACGGATCATTGGCAAGCTCGTGATTAGTGGATATTTCGTTAAGTAAGGGAGGTACAGCAGATTCTCCCTAAAATGATCAACTCCATCATATTTTACAAAAGGCACCTTGGTAAACAGGTGTCTTTTTCATTTCCACATTCATATATACCGTTTTTATATTTTAGGTTTTTTTCTTGCAATCGAGCCAAACTAAAGAAGATGTGGTTGGAAAAGAATTATTGAAAAATAAAGTCATTCCCTGTTTATATGAATTCCTAAACAACCTGTGACTTAACTTTTAAGAGGTGAATGAAATGGAAATATTCGGGCTGTCGGTGGTTGTCCTAGTAAAGATCATCGTCATTGATATTGTCATGAGCGGCGATAATGCGGTGGTCATTGCTATGGCCGCTCGCAATCTGCCGAAAGAGCTGCAAAACAAGGCGATTTTCTGGGGAACCTTTGGGGCAATTGTACTGCGCCTTCTATTCGCTGCTATTGTCGTCGCTTTATTAGACATTCCTTACTTGACGCTAATCGGCGGGTTGATGCTTCTTTGGATTTCCATCAAGCTGTTATTGCCGGAGAACGAACAACATCAGGAGGGCGGAAAGACTGTCTGGTCTGCTGTTAAAACCATTATTCTGGCTGATGCCGTAATGTCTTTAGATAATGTGTTGGCATTGGCAGGGGCCTCTGACGGTCATTTTGGTGCCATTGTGCTGGGTGTCATTGTCAGCATTCCGATTATTGTGTTCGGAAGCAGACTCATTTTGAATGCCATGAATAAATACCCAATTATCGTCTATATTGGGGCAGGAATCCTTGCATGGACAGCGGGGGAGATGATTGTCAGCGAAGAAAAATTGGCTGCCATCATTCCAGCAAATGCCCATCTGATTATTCAAGTCATCTTGACGATACTGACACTCGGCATTGGATACTTCCTAGCGAAGCGATCGATCCCTAATACACCAAACGAAGGATGAACATGAAAAGGAGCCATTTTGGTTCTTTTTTTTAATTTAGATTTACTTTGTCATCAGGCGTACATTTTCATCTGTCAGTAAGTGCTTATTTCCGATGATGGCCACTATTTTCTGCTGCTGGAATTATGGCGGTAATATCTACGAGAGGTCCTATGCCTAATAGCCTTATTCGTAAGGGGTTTTTTAGATGGATTGCCGAGCAATAAATGAACCGAACGAACGGAGGTTGGTTTTATTTTTAAATTAAAAAAAGGAGTGAACGAAATGTCTGAAACAAAACGTGTAGCGATTGTAACAGGAGCTGAATCTGGAATTGGAAGGGGAATTGCTCACCGTCTGGCGAAGGATGGGTTCACCGTTGTCGTAAATGATGTAAATATCGATAAAGCGAAAGAGGTTGAGCAGGAAATTCTTCAAACAAGCGGAACCCATATGGCCATGGCAGTTCAAGGGGATGTCAGTAAGCGTGAAGACGTTTTTTCCCTTGTTGAGCAGACGGTTAAAGCTTTTGGATGTGTGGATGTTTATGTATCCAATGCGGGTATTGCCCAAGTGAATCCGATCTTTGATATCACGCCTGAAGAACTTGAAAAAATCTTCAGCATCAATGTCTTTGGAACGGTTTACGGCCTGCAGGCAGCCGGCGAACAGATGAAGAAACAAGGCGGTGGCAAAATCATTAATGCCGCAAGTATTGCCGCACATAAAGGTGCAAGCTTGCTCAGCGCTTATTCAGCAACGAAATTCGCCATTCGCGGATTGACCCAATCAGCTGCCCAGGAATTCGCACCTTATGGTATTACGGTTAATGCGTATTGCCCAGGTATCGTCGGCACGGATATGTGGGATTATCTTGATGAAAAATTGGCACCGTACATGAAAGTGGATAAAGGAGGAGCCTTCAAGGCCTTTGTCGATGGCATTGCACTCGGAAGATCTGAAACACCAGAGGATGTAGCGTCCTTTGTCTCTTACCTAGCCTCATCTGATTCAGATTATATGACTGGTCAATCTGTCATCATTGATGGTGGAATGACTTATAGCTAATATGTGTAGGATTTTATATAAGCAAGAAACCTCTTCGTTCCTATAAAACGAGAGGTTTCTTTTTTATGAACCATGCAGAAGGGGACAGATAATGAAAGCTTTGTTTAAAGAATAACTTCCTCGTACTTTTGTCCAATTACCCGTTTTATCTGCCATTCTTCTTTAGAATTTGGCTCTGTGCGGAACACCTTATGGAAAGCGGTTTCTAAAATATTGCAAAATATTCAAAAAAATTATTGTTTTTTCATAATTTAACATTTATAATCACTATTGAAAGCGGTTTCATCCGTACTTATTTTACATACAGACAGTGAATTATAGAAACCGGTTTCCTTAAAGGCGGTGCTATTATCATCTTTTACAAAAATTGAATGGAGAAGGAGGGAGTCATGAATAAGGATGGCTTCACATGCTTTTACAGGGATGGTTCAATGAGTGAACGCTTGATAAAACGATAATAGGGGGTACCACAAGTGATACGTTTAAAAAAATTGGCTGCGCTTGGTCTGACAACGGCTTTGGCTTTGTCATTGGCGGCATGTAAGGACAATGATGAATCTTCTGCTGCAAATGGGAAAAACGGCGATGTGACATTGGATTTTTGGACATTTGGTGCAACGAACTATGATGAACTAGCGAAGGAATATGAAAAAGAAAATCCTGGTGTGAAGATTAAAGTAAGGTCAGCGGAGACAGCTGAGCATCATGATGCCTTATTTACAGCATTATCTGCCGGCAGCGGAGCACCGGACATTACCATGCTTGAAATTGACCAGCTAGACCGGTTTAAGGCAGCCCAGGACCGTTTTGAAAACTTATATGATCTTGGCGCAAAGGATATTAAAGATCAATACTTGGATTGGAAATGGAAAACAGGGGAGAACGATAGTGGTGACTTCTTAATCGGTTTGCCGACTGATATTGGACCAAAGGCCTTGTATTATCGAGCCGATCTATTTGAAGAAGCAGGCTTGCCGACTGAACCAGAAAAGGTATCTGCCTTAATCAATTCACCTGAAGCTTTTGAAAAAGCAGGACTTCAAGTGAAAGAAAAAACAGGAAAGGTATTTATCGATAGTATTGAAATGGCATTCAGGGCCTATTTGGATGGCGCTGAAACAACATTCCTTAATTCCAAAGGGGAGTTGTTGATTGAAGAGAAGGGCAATGCCGTTAAAGATGCCTATGATTATGCGGTGAAACTAAATGAAATGGGTATTGTCGGCAAATTTGAAATGTGGTCGCCGGAGTGGGCGAATGCCGTGAATAAAGGGGATTTTGCTGCTGAACTAGGCGCAGGATGGTTAAAGGGCTGGATGGAAGGCAATGCCCAGGAGGCATCAGGTAAATGGAGAGTGGCGACATTGCCATCAGAATTTGCCGCAAACTGGGGAGGCTCTTTCATCTCCATACCAAGTGAAACAAAAAATGCTGAGGAAGCTTATAAATTTACAGCATGGTTAGTCTCACCAGAAAACCAGCTGAAATCCTTCCAAGACAAGGGTCTTTTCCCATCTGCCCAATCGGTCTATGAAATGGATGACTTCAAGAATAACAAAGATGAATTCTTTGGTGGACAATCAACCGCACCAGTATTTGCAGAAGCGGCTCAGGATATTAATGGGGCTGTCTACAAAGGGGAGAAATACTTCCCAATCTATTCCGAAGTATTAAATGCCTTAAAGAACGTTCAAAACAATGGAACGGACCCTGAGAAAGAGTGGAAAGAGGCAATTAAGCGCTCCAAGGCATTATTAAGTCGGTAGTTCACTAGTTTAGTAAAGGTGGGATTTCGGCGTGGCTCGGACTAAAGAGCGCCACTCCCGCCTTTTATGGGAAAAGGGGTATGATAATGAATCTGCCAAAAGCAAATACGGTCACAAATGGGGTCAAGGAGAGAAAGAAGCGGTATCGATCGGAAGCAAGAAAAGATATGTTTTCTGCTTATCTATACATTGCTCCTTTCTTTATTATCTTTGCCATTATTGGGTTGTATCCCGTTTTATTTAGTTTTTATTTAGCCTTTCAAAAATGGAATGGGCTTAGTCCGATGGTCTCTGTAGGATTGGATAATTTCAAGCTTGTCCTAACCGATCCCCTATTCTGGAAATCGGTTTACAATACGATTGTTATGGGAATTATGGGGACCGCTCCTCAAATTGTATTCGGTATCCTTTTTGCCTACTTGTTGAATATGGCGTTTCTGCGATTTAAGAACTTCTTCAGAGTCACCATATTTATGCCCTACATTACTTCAATGGTGGCAGTAGCCCTCATTTTCAGTGTGCTGTTCAGCAACCACGAATCCTCCTTAGCCAATTATGTATTATCACTGGCCGGACTTGATCCGGTAAGCTGGGCAAGTTCAGAATGGGGTACGAAAATTGCCATTTCCATTATGGTATTTTGGCGATGGGTCGGCTATAACACCATCATTTATCTTGCGGGGATTCAAAGTATCTCCAATGATTTGTATGAGGCGGCCACCATTGATGGTGCAAGCAAATTCCAGCAGCTCCGGTACATAACCATTCCTTTGCTGAAGCCGTTTATTATCTTGACGGTGTTTACATCTACCGTGGGAGCACTCCAGTTATTTTCTGAACCAACTGTCTTCTTAGGTACAGGCGCTTTTACCAGGGATGAAGCGATGACAATTGTGATGTACTTATATCGTGATGCGTTTAGATTACAATCCTTTGGAACGGCCTCTGCAACAGCCATTATTTTATTGATCATCATCTCAGCGTTTGCGGCAATCAATGTTTACTTAACATCTGGTATTGGAAGAAAAAGGAGGGGTGAACGATGAAACGAACAGAAAAGAGGAGGAAATTCTCAGGCGGAAGATTCTTTGTCTATCTCTTATTGGGTATTACCTCCTTGTTATCTTTATTTCCGTTTTATTGGATGTTTGTTATGGCAACGAGACCGAGTTCAGCCTTTAACTCCATTCCTCCAACTATAACACCAGGGAATATGCTCGTCGAAAATTTCCAAAAGGTATTGAATTCCATTGATTTCTTTGGGTCTATGTGGAACTCCTTTGTCATTTGTGCCATTGTCACAATCGTTGTTCTGCTCATTAGTTCACTGGCTGGATATGCATTTGCGAAATTCACCTTCCCAGGGAAAAACATTTTCTTTGTCGCCATTTTGTTAACAATGATTATCCCTCCGCAATTAGGGTTAATTCCTCAATATTTCCTGATATCGAAAGCAGGATTGCTTGATACATTACCAGGTGTTATGGTGCTGTTCTTTTTAAACCCTTTAGGCATATTTCTGATGAGGCAATATATCAGTAAATCGGTTCCTGATGAGCTGATTGAAGCGGCGAAATTGGACGGATGCTCCAATTTTAGAATTTATCGCAGTATTGTCGTTCCAATTATTCTGCCGGCATTTGCGACACTTGGGATTATTGTTTTCACCGCCGTATGGGGAGAATTCCTCTGGCAGTTTACTGTATTAAGAGATCCGGAGAATTACACCATTCAAGTGGCATTAGCTCAATTAAGCAATACGCGGGATGTGGACTTTGGGATGATTATGTCAGGGGTATTCTGGGCAACTGTTCCGTTGTTAGTCGTATTCTTATTGTTTAATAAGTTGTTTATTTCGAGCATTACAGAAGGTTCTGTGAAATAATAAATCCTATCCAATTGATTATTTATGACAGAAATAAAAATCAGCGACTAGAACAAAATCAATCAAACGTAGAAGGGATTACCATGAATTTAACGATTAAAGACATTGCACAAATGGCCAATGTGTCACAAGGTACTGTTTCAAAGGTGATCAATAATTATGAGGGAGTTAGTGAAAAAACCAAAAAGAAAGTGATGGATATTATTCATCAAAGCGGCTTTGAGCCTAACTTCTCTGCAAGGTCGCTCGCAACAAAAAAGTCAAATTTGATTGGGCTAATCTATGCAGGAAGGATTAATGTAGATATGACCCACCCATATTTTAATGAAGTTATCTCTTCCTTTAAGAAAAATATGGGGCTGCTTGGATACGATATTATCATGTTTTCGAACGAAAAATTTCATACAGATAATGGCAGTTATTTAGCAAGATGCCGTCATTTCAATGTGGATGGGTGCTTAATTATCGCAGGAGAAGAGGTTGAGGAATCGACCTATGATCTCGCCTTAGAGGGACTGCCATGCATCGGAATCGATATTGAGCTAAAAGGGCCAAAGGCAAGTTATATCATGACAGATAATGTGGGGCTGGCAAGAAAAGTGGTTGAATATCTCTACCTGCACGCCATCAAAAAAATCGGTTTCATTGGCGGTAAATTTGATTCACCCGTGTCTAAATTTCGGAAGCAAGGTTTCTTAGATGCGATGAATCAATTTGGATTGGAGATTTGCGAGGATTGGATACAATATGGTGATTTTCATGAGGAAAGCGGCTATGTGGCGATGAAGCGAATTCTTCAAAGCAACCAGCTGCCTGAGGCTGTTTTCTCTACGTCGGATATGATGGCACTTGGGGCATTGCAAGCGATTAAAGAGGCTGGATTAACCTGCCCTCAAGATATCCGGTTAATTGGCTGTGATGATATTGCCGCCTGTCGGTATAGTTCTCCTAAACTAACGACAGTGAAACAGGATAAAGAGAAATTTGGTAAGTTATCCGCCTATATGCTTGATGATTTAATTAATGACCGATCCCAACTAAAACCGGTCTTTATAGACTCAGAAATAATTATCAGAGAATCGTGTTAAGCAAATTTTGCTAGATTGTCTGCTTCTTAGATACAAAGACGAGATTCCAATGAAAAAGAAAGAAAATTGGATTGGTGGAGGTTATATGATGAATTACTATGCGGTACTAGATGTTGGAGGCTCTGCCATTAAATATGCTCTTATGGATGAAACGGGCGGTTTCATTGAAAAATCCTCCCTTCCTACTCCTAAAGCAAGTCTTGCTTTATTTATCGATACAATAGGGGGGATTGTGGATAAGTTCAAGGAAACCTACCCCCTAACAGGGCTGGCTGTTAGTATGCCAGGTGCCGTGAATGTCGAAAGCGGAATCATTGAGGGGATTACCGCACTTCCGTATATTCATGGTCCCAATATGAAAGAGCTTCTTCAAAGCAGGACAGGTTTGCCAGTTGAACTGGAAAATGACGCAAATTGTGCTGGATTGGCGGAAGGCTGGATTGGCGCAGCAAAGGATGTGAACGATTTTCTTTGCCTTGTGATTGGCACAGGCGTAGGCGGTGCAGTCGTTCTCAATAAGGAGATTCGACATGGGAAGAACGGTTTTGCCGGGGAATTCGGCTATATGATAATGGAAGGCTATCTCGGTTCCAACCCAGTCGAAACCTATAGTTCCTTAGCGGCGGTAGGCGGATTGATTAAACAGGTTGCTAAGAGAAAGGATCTTGAACCCGAAGCCCTGACAGGCAAGATAATCTTTGAAATGGCTGAAAAGGGAGACGTGGATGTACAGGACGAAATTGATAAATTTATGCGTCGCCTCGCGGTCGGCATCTATAATCTACAGTTCATCCTCGACCCGGAGAAAATCTTGATTGGAGGGGCGATCAGTCATCGTGAGGGCTTTATCGAGAAAATCAATGAAACCTTACAGCAAATGAAATATAAGTCAGAGGGCTTAACGGTTAAAGTGGAACGATGTCAGTTTGGCAATGACTCTAATTTAATTGGAGCATTGCATCATTTTCTGCAGCGTCAGAAGGACTTTCCATTGATTTCGGAAGATGTTGAGCAGATCTTGTAAGTGATAATGGAGCAAAAGGAAGGGAGAATACTTATTTATGCATACAAAAAAGAAACCGTTTCCGACGGACTTTTTATGGGGGGCAGCCTCTGCTGCCTATCAGGTTGAAGGTGCATGGAATATAGATGGAAAAGGCGTCAGCAATTGGGATCAATTCGTTCGTATTCCTGGTAAGACATTTAAGGGAACGACAGGAGATGTGGCTGTCGACCATTATCATCGCTATAAGGAAGATGTTCGTTTAATGGCAGAAATGGGCTTGAAGGCCTATCGATTTTCTGTTTCCTGGCCGCGTATTTTTCCAGATGGACGAGGCGAGGTGAATGAGCAGGGCATCGCCTTTTATGATGACCTCATTAATGAATTGCTTCATTATCAAATTGAGCCTATTCTGACTTTGTATCATTGGGATCTGCCGCAGGCTCTTCAGGACGAATACGGCGGCTGGGAATCTCGCAGAATTATTGAGGATTTCACGAATTATAGCGTGGAATGTTTCAAGCGCTTCGGCGATCGTGTGAAGTACTGGGTCAGTTTAAATGAACAAAATATCTTTACAAGCCATGGCTATAATGAAGGATCCCATCCGCCTGGTCTAAAAGACACGAAGCTGTTTTATCAGGTGAATCATCACGCAAACCTTGCCAATGCCAGTGCCATCAAGGCATTCAGACAGTATGTACCAGATGGCCAGATTGGTCCTAGCTTCGCTTACTCTCCAGCCTATCCGGCATCATCTAGGCCGCAGGATATACTGGCAGCTGAAAATGCGGAGGATTTAAACAGCCATTGGTGGATGGATATTTATACGTGGGGGAAATATCCGCGGGCATCGTGGAACTACCTGGCTGAGGAAGGCCTTGCGCCTGAAGTGGAAGAAGGCGACTTTGCACTCTTAAGAGAAGGCAAGCCAGATTTCATGGGATTAAACTATTACCAAAGCACGACCTTTGAAGTGAACACGCTGGAAGAAGGAGTAGGCACCGGTGAAATGAATACGACCGGCATTAAAGGGACATCAACGGATTCAGGTATCCCCGGCTTGTTCAAAACGACGAAGAATCCGAACCTAGAGCGCACGAACTGGGATTGGAATATTGACCCGCAAGGATTAAGGGTGGCCCTTCGCCGAATCACGAATCGATATGACCTGCCGATTTTGATTAGTGAGAATGGTCTCGGTGAATTCGATCAGGTAGAGGAAAACGACACGATTCATGATGATTATCGAGTTGAATACCTGAAAGCTCATATTGAAGCCATTCAGGATGCCATTTCAGACGGAGTAGACATGCTTGGCTATTGTGTTTGGTCTTTCACGGATCTGCTAAGCTGGCTGAACGGTTTCCAAAAACGCTATGGGTTCGTTTATGTCAATCAGCATGAAGAAGGCACTCATGACCTGCGGCGCATCAAAAAGGACAGCTTCTATTGGTACAAAAAAGTGATTGAATCGAATGGAATCTAGGGAGCGGAGAATTATTGTATGACTGCCTAATACGTTACCATGGATGATTGTTTTAAGTTAACGGACTTCCATATATGTAGGTTCCTCCTAAGTTTAAAAACGAGGAGGAACCTTTTATGTAATCATTTCTTCAATCGTTCAAGTGAAATTTTCTTTAATTCATCCTTGACCTTGCTGAACTTTAGTTGTTTATACGAACGTGACTGAAGTTTAGGAAATGCCTGCAAAATTCTTTTATGCTGAGAGTTTGTTGTGTTTAGAAGTAAGCTGATCCGCGCCTCCATCTGTTTTATCCGGTTTGCTAGTTCAATAGAGATTTCCTCTTTCCTTTGGTTAAACTCTTCGTCTATCAAATATTTATTCTTCTCAAACTCTCCTTTAATATCCTCCAGTAATTGATATACCTCTTGGACTTTTTTCCGTAAATCCACAAAAGAGATAATGGTCGTGATGAAATCAACCATCAATACCGTGAACAATAACCAAACGACGGTTTGAAGTGTGTATTCTGGCAGTGAACGAATGGCCTGTTGCATGGCTGGATGAATGATAAAAATCAATGCGACCGACAATAACCCAAATAAGGTGGAGTTTTTCAGACAGATGCGGCCATTCAGGTTAAAGGCATACGTAGAATAATCCCATAATCGCAGCTTGAATATCCGTTCAAGCAGATAGCTGGTGATATATTCTATTAAACTGGCCGCTATTGCTCCGAAAAGAAATGTGAGCCATACATTTGTATGAAAGGGTTCTAAGAAAAATAGAACAGCTATTGCTCCACAGCCATATATCGGACAGACTGGACCGGATAAAAATCCTCTATTAACAAAGTGTTTCTCCGATAAAGAACAATACAATACCTCACATATCCAGCCCAAGAAACTATATAGTAAAAAATAGGTCATAATGTTAAAAAACATAGACTCATCCTTCCTTTGAAAATGGAATGTTTAGAAGATTTTTTATATCTTGATATAATGATAGTACAGGATGTAGATGTGCGGAATCTTTATGAAAATGTTTCCTTTATTTACGAAGCAATAAAAATTCATTTTTTAGTGGCTTTATGACTAAGACAGCCTCTTTTTGTCCTTTTTATCATAAAAATGGCTTATTGCTTTATCTCATTAAAAGCTTGCCTGTTTGATTTATACACACTGCTCTGAATGGACTTGTATGTAAAAACGTACAGTCTTTTTCTTTAATGGTTGATGTCATCTACAAAGAGTCCTGTCAGACATAGTCCTATCATTTTTTCTGATTCAATTATGGACATAGTCAGCTATGGCATGAATATTGCATCTTTATTTATATGCAGCCTATGCTGCGTGAATCTTTCAAGGAGGTGTTATTTAGATGACAACATCCAGTTTATCTGTATCTCGTTCCATGCTGATCGGGGAGCATTTAAGAAGGTCTGCCCATCGGACACCGGATAAGGAGGCATACATATGTGGAGAGAAACGGCTGACCTATCGGCAAATAGAAAAGCGTGCTGTACATTTGGCCGGCTGGCTTCAGGGGAAGGGAATTGATTATGACGATAAGGCGGGGTTTATGCTGTTTAATGGTCTGCCATTTATCGAGATCTTTTATGGCGTTTCATTAGCAGGGGCTGTTGGTGTACCGATAAACTTTAGACTGAACAGTGATGAGCTTCATTATATTATCACAAATTCAGATTGCAAGATTTTATTTATTGAGCAAAAGCTTCTTCCTTTATTTGAGCCCATTAGGAATCAGTGCCCGCTTGTTCAAGAAATCGTGGTCATTGATGGAGATGAAGGAATGGAATTTGAGAATTATGAATCTCTCTATGATGAAGAAGCAAATTTTGTACCATATGAGTGTTTGAATGGGGATGATGGTGCTCTCATCATGTATACATCAGGTACGACAGGCTTGCCTAAGGGTGCCGTCCTTACCCATCATAATCTATCAATCAATGGTATGAATCAAGTCATGACGGCTGGGTTGAGTGCCGACTTCAAACAATTAATCGTTGCCCCATTATTTCACATCGCCGCCATTTCTACACTTTTATATCCCATCCAGGGAACGACTGTCATCCATCAGCAATTTAATCCTGAACAAGTAATGAAAACCATTGAAGAAGAACGGATTACTTTTCTATTCCTCGCACCGACCATGTGGCAAATGCTCGTTACTCATGAACATATCGGCAACTATGATCTGACGTCGATGACAAGATGCTCTGCAGGAAGTGCTCCATGCTCGGTTGCCTTAAAAGAGAAGGTTGCCCGCTATTTTCCGAACGGAGAATTTCGTGATCCCTTTGGCCAAACAGAGATGAGTCCTGTTACAACCTGCCTTAATCCTGAGGACTCCATTCGCAAGAACATGTCTGTAGGAAAACCGGTCGTGAATGTAGAGGTCCGTGTAGTCGATGAGCAGATGAATGATGTTCCGCTCGGTGAAATAGGAGAAATTGTTTATCGGGGCCCTACGCTTATGAAGGAATATTATAAGAACCCTGAAGCAACCGAAGAGGCTTTCAGGGGAGGTTGGTTCCATAGCGGCGACCTCGTACGGATGGACGATGAGGGATTCATCTATGTGGTTGATCGTAAGAAGGACATGATTATCAGCGGAGGAGAAAATATTTATCCTGCTGAAATTGAACAAGTATTGATGAAGCATTCTGCCATACAAGAATGTGCCGTCATCGGGATTCCAGATCATAAATGGGGAGAAAGCGTAAAAGCTGTGATTGTAAAGAAATCAGGAGCTGAACTCTCAGAAGGGGAGGTCGTCCACTTCTGCCAAAATCATTTAGCCTCCTATAAGAAGCCAAAAGTAGTTGAATTCATAGATGCCTTACCTAGGAATGCAGCTGGGAAAATACTGAAGAAAGCCTTGAGGCAGGCGGATGAAACCATGAAATCATGATTGATTACCGGACAATAAATAATCCGCTGTGTACGATTATCTTTCATGATTCGACTAAAAACTTAGTAAGTCCGTTCATATAAGACTGGCATGGAACTTGCACTATTTACCTATGATGAGAGATTGACAATCCGGAATATTGTAAGCGCTTTAACGAAGGGAGGGGGACATCTAGCTCATCTCTTGCCGTATAAAAGATAATCCAGGAGGGGTATACATGCGTGAATATGTAACAGCGAAACAAGCAATTAATAAGGATTCTTTGCCGTACAAATTGTATCAAAAGGCGAAGAGACATGGAGTTTGGAACCCGCTTGATATTGATTTCTCTCAGGATAAAGAGGATTGGAAGAAATTAAACCCAAAGCAGCAGCAGGAGGTGCTTGATACAATTGCCCTCTTTATCGGAGGAGAGGAGGCAGTGACAGAAGACATTCTTCCGATGATTATGGCAGTCTCCAAAAAAGGCTGGTTTGAAGAAGAGTCCTATTTAACAACCTTTTTGTTTGAGGAAGCAAAGCATGCCGAATTTTTTAGTCTGTTTCTAGAGGCAATTGGTGTGACGGATGATTTAAGTCCTCTTCTTCGGCCTGCATACCGTCAGTTGTTTGATGAGATTCTGCCGGAGGCAATGGGCCGATTGCTGGAAGACCAATCACCAGAGGCAATGGTGGATGCGGCTGTTACTTACAATATTTTTGCTGAGGGAGTGTTGGCAGAGACGGGGTACTGGTTCTTTTATGAAGGATTATCCAAGATTAATCTAATGCCTGGACTAATGGAAGGAATCCGGAATATAAAGCGGGATGAGGGCAGGCATATTGGGTTTGGAACATTCTTGATTCAGCGTCTTATTCACGATAAACCTGAACTGTTTGACCGTGTGCAGGAGCGGCTTCAGGAACTATTGCCGATCGCCGCTGCCCTGACAGCAAGAGATGACTCAGTCCTCTCTGTGAATGCAGAAGGAAAGAAAGTGACAAGTCTGGGGTTTGAACAAGGCAAATCCATGGAATATGCCTTGAAGCAATTGACAGCGCGTATTGAGGTTTTATCACGGGCGAAGGGGAAAACACTTGATGAAATCCAAGAAACCGAAGTCATTTTCGAATAAGGAGGAGATAGGATGAGCACAGAGACAAAGGTACAGGAATTTGCCCAATTCATTAATGGGGAATGGACACCAGGGAGCGGAGGAGCCACATTTGATGTAATTAATCCTGCGGATGGGGAGATCGTGGCAAAGGCTTCGAAGGCAACACCTGAGGACGTAAATGCTGCTGTCCAGAATGCGAAGGAAACGTTTGAGTCTGGTGTTTGGTCGAAGAAATCTCAAAAGGAACGGACACAAATCATGCTCCGCTTCGCCGGGAAAATCAAGGAACATGCCCATGAGCTCATCTATTTGGAAGGCATCAGCACGGGAGCGACGGTTCGGAAAATTGGCGGAGCTGATATTATGCAGCTGATCCTCTGTTTGCAGCAGACGGCAAATATGTCCTTGAAATATGAAATGACAGAGTATTTGCCTGTCATGGAAACATTTGGGCCGAACCGTACGCAGCTCGTTCGTGAGCCGCTTGGGGTCGTGGCGGCAATTACGCCATTTAACTTTCCGTTAGTGCTGGCCATGTGGAAGATAGCCCCGGCAATTGCGATGGGAAATTCCATCATCGTGAAGCCGGCATCTGATACACCGCTCGGTACGTTGAAATTGGCGGAACTGGCGATTGAGGCCGGCTTGCCTAAAGGTGTATTCAATGTGGTAACAGGGCTAGGTTCCGAGGTCGGCGAAGCCCTGGTCAGACATCCTGATGTCCGAAAAGTCGCCTTTACGGGGTCGACCGAAATCGGGAAGAAAATCATGGAGCAGTCTGCCTCTTCTGTTAAGAAGGTGACATTGGAGCTGGGAGGAAAGGCAGCTGCGATTATCCTGCCGGATGCTGATTTCGAGGTGACGATTCCAGGTGTGCTCCTTGGGGTATTCTTCCATGCTGGCCAGGTATGTGAGGCTAGTACACGTGTTTTGGTCCATGAATCTGTCTATGAGCCGGTAATCGAGCAATTGGCCGCGATGACCCAGAAGATTAAGCTTGGTCATCCGCTTGACCCTGGCACAGGGATGGGGCCGGTGATTTCAGAAAAGCAGATGAATAAGATACTCGACTATATTGAATCAGGAAGGGAAGATGGAGCCCGTCTTGTCTGCGGAGGCAAGCGAGCAGAGGTTAAGGGGTTATCTGGGGGCTATTATATTGAACCGACCATCTTTGCGGATGTAACCAATGATATGAAGATTGCCCGGGAGGAAATATTCGGACCTGTCCTATGTGTCATGAAATATAAGGATGTGGATGAGGCAGTCGCTATCGCCAATGATACGAATTACGGCTTGTCTGCGGGGGTTTGGTCCAGAGATGTAACAACCGCTAATGAAATTGCCTCTAAGCTTGAGGCAGGAACCGTTTGGATCAATGAATGGCATGTATTCCGAAACGATGCTCCGTTTGGCGGTTATAAAGAAAGCGGGCTTGGGCGTGAGCTCGGCATTCAGGCCTTTAATGAATATACAGAGCTAAAAAGCATCATAACCTCACTGACGACAGAGAATAAGCAGCGCCCGGCGCTTGGTTTGATTTTTTAAATAATTTTTAGGAATGGAGAGATACGATGAAAAAGACCTCGTATTATGAATTTACGCATCGTTCTAATATACGCAGCGGTGCAGGAACCCATATACTCGTCCCGGACCTCATTCATGCGCTAGGCGGCAGACGACCGGTACTGTATTCAGACAAAGGCTTGACGCAGGCAGGCTTGACCAAAAAGATTGAGCGGCTTTTTGAAATGGCCCCAGGTATCCAGCTGGCTGGCGTTTTTGACGATGTCACGCAGGATGCCAAGTCCTCAAATATTAATAATGGCCTAAAATATTTCAAGGAATGTAACGGTGATTCACTGATTGCCATTGGCGGCGGTTCAGTTCTTGATACGGCAAAGGCCATTAAATGGTGTCTTCACAAAAATGTGAAAAAAATCGAGGAAGCCTTGGCAGGGAATGTGCTGGAGGTTTGGCCGGAGGCAGTCCATATGGGAATTCCTCACATATCCATAGCAACTACAGCAGGGACTGGGGCAGAAATTTCAGGTATTTCAGTCGTCTTTAATGAAATGCTTGGTGTTAAATGTAATCTCCTGAATCCGTTCATCAATTCGGATATTGCCATTCTAGACCCGGAATTGACGATTGGCCTTCCGCCAAAAATCACCGCATTTACCGGTATGGATGCTTTGACACATGCGATTGAGGGATACTTCTCAAATAAATCGAATGCGATGGCAGATGCCTTTGCCCTTCATTCTGCAAAAATGATACGCGATAATTTGCATACGGCTGTATCGGATGGACAGAATCGTGAGGCGAGAGCGAATATGCTCCAAGCGAGTGCTATGGCCATTACAAGCTTTGCTTTAGCGTTCTCGACGCTGCCGATTCATAATATGGCCCATGCTTTAGGTGCCAAATATGGCATTCCCCATGGCTTGGCAAATGCGGTCTTAATGCCATCTGTCATGAAGCATTTAGCTCCGCTTTATTTGCCAAAGGTGAAAGAGTTTGCTCACGTATTCGGAATCAAGGAGATTCCTGAAACAGATGAGCAATGCCTCGAGCAGTGTATCAATGAAATCATCTCCCTCCGCAGGTCGGTCAACTTGCCGGATGATTTTGCTGAATATGAGATTGATGAAGCTGATGTGAAAGAAATTGTCAAGGCTGTGCAAAATGACCCGTCCGGCCAGGCCTTCCGCATTCCGGAAGAGGTCATTATGGCGGTGTGCAAGGAAGTTCTTGGCACGAAGGTAAGGGTTTGATTTGGTTAAGGAGGGATTAAGATGAATATAGTTGAATTGCTTGAAAGTACGGCATCAAGGCTTCCGAACCGGCCTGTTCTTCATTTCAGAGGTTCATTGATGACATATCAGGAATTAGCGGACACCGTCTATTCCTTTGCAGCCGGTCTTAAGGAATACGGGGTTGGACATGGGACAAAGGTTGCGCTCATGATGACGAATCGTCCTGAATATATCATTTCTTATTTTGCCATCCTGGCAAATGGCGGTACAGTTGTTCCAATCAATCCGACCTTCAAGGAAAAAGAAACAGCCTATATCATCAACGACTCCGAATCCGAGTTGTTAATCATGGAGGAAATGACCCGTCCGGTCATCGAGAGTGCAAAGAGTGATTTCCAGCATGTACGTGAAATCTTTTATTACGGAGAAGAAGAAAACCTTCCGTTTAAAGATTGGCATACACTTGGTGTACAGTCCCCCATTTCACAGTCGATATCTATGCCGGCAGATGCTATTGCACAAATCATCTACACATCAGGTACGACCGGCAGTCCAAAGGGGGCTATGATTACTCATGGCAACCTGAACTGGATGTCCATCACCGCAGCTGTCACAAATCAACTCTCCACTAAAGACCGAGTATTATGTGTTTTGCCGCTCTTCCATGCTTATGCCAAACTTCAGGGCTTTCTCTCGCCGATTGCCCATGGAGCCGCGATTTATCTAGAGGAGAAGTTCCATCCAATGGATACGCTCGATAAGATAGCGAAAGAAAAGATAACCGTTTTTCTCGGTGTTCCGACCATGTATGCCCTCTTCTTAAGTAACCCCAAAATAAGTAAGTATGATTTCTCGCATTTACGCATTGCCGGCTGCGGTGGAGCCAGTCTGCCGTCAGAGATCCTTCATAAAGCAAACCAATCCCTTGGTGTCGATATTGGAGAAGGGTATGGGCTTACAGAAAGTACGGTTATGCTGATGACAACACCGCGTGATTTGCCGAAAAAATTGAAATCGGTCGGAATGCCTCTTCCGGGCGTAGATTTGAAGATTGTCGATCCGGAAGGGAAGGAAACGGCTCCTCATCAGGTTGGGGAAGTCATTTTCCGAGGTCCTAACATGATGAAAGGCTATTATAAGAAGCCGGAAGAAACAGAGAACACGATTAAGGATGGCTGGCTGTATACAGGAGACCTAGCCTATTATGATGAGGAAGGGTACCATTTCATTGTCGACCGTAAAAAAGATATGATTATCCGAGGCGGTTTCAATATCTACCCGCGTGAACTGGAGGAAGTCCTATATGAGCATCCAGGAATTCTTGAGTGCTCGGTTATCGGCCGTCCTGATGAAGTTTTTGGAGAGAAAACCGTCGCGTATATTAACAAGAAATCTCCTGAATTAACGGAGGATGAAGTGAAAGCATATTGTGCAAGTAAACTCGCTGAGTATAAGGTGCCTGATTATGTTTGCTTTATCGATGAGATTCCAAAATCAGGAACCGGGAAGATTTTGAAGACTGTACTAAAGGAACGAGACAAAAAAATTATTCAATCTTGATGGATATGGGCAGATTCTTTTCCAAGCTTATGGAGAGGAATCCGCCCTTTTTCTATTTTCCCCGACAAGAAAAAAGGAGTTCACGGGACAACTGTTGAACCTAATAAGGTAAGCAACGAGAAAGGGGAGATGGGAGATTAAATCGGTAAAAGACATAATGAGTCCATTGGAGCATTGTCTATCACCGACGAATACATTAAGGGATGCCATCGAAATTATGCACAATCAGAAATGGAACACTGTTCCTGTGACGAATCAATCCGGGAAATTAATTGGCGTTTTTACGAGAAGCTCGATGTATCAAATGATTCTTTCAGATGTACCTAAGGATACGCCAATCAGCGACTACATAAAGAAGGCTGTTGGGACCGTTCTCGAAGATGTCAATTCAGAATTGCTGGAGACAATGATTGCCAAGAGCAGGGTTGGAACTGGGATCATCATTAATAAAAGCGGGAAGCCGGTCGGCCTTTTTACGAAGACCAATGCCGTTATGAATTATGTGAAGGAAACACAAATACTGAAAAAACAGCTCGAAAAAGTAATGGATACCTCGAATCTCGGGGCTATTATGACAAATGAAGATGGGACGATTATTTTTGCCAATGAAAAATGCGCAGAGATGATTGGGATGCCATTGGCTGAGATAACGGGAGAGGATATGGAGGCATTTGTTCCTGCTGTCAGCAGGTATGCAGACGAACGTGAAGCTCATTTTCCAATGGTATTTCATCAGCAGCATTTCATTGTACGATTGTCGAAATACAGTATAGACAATCAGAAGGAAGGCTATATTGCCTTGTTTCAAAATGTCTCTGAACTGGAGAAACTGACGGCTGAGCTGGAATCTCAGAAGAAGTGGAAGACCCTGCTGCAATCCGTCATTCATAATGCCTATGACGGTTTAGTCATGATTAATGAGCAAGAGGAGATTACCTTTATCAGTCCCTCCTTACTGGAGTTATTTGAATTAGATAAGGAAATGAAAGAGAAGGATAAGATTACTAAAGTGCTCCCACATCTCAGTCTGGAACAGGTAATGAAAACAGGGGTTGCTGAAGTAAGCGATTTCATGGAGATTAAAGGCATCAATTACCTAGTTCACCGGATTCCGGTCTATCAAGGAGAACGAATTATCGGGGCAATCGGCAAGATTGTCTACCGGCAGCTTCATGAGGTTCGCGAGGCATTCAAGAGTGCAGAGGACAACCGGAAGGTGATTCATAAGCAGGAGGGAATCGAGAAATCGCGATTTACCTTTAATGAAATTCTCTCCAAGGATAAACAAATGGATAAGCTCATCCGAAGCGGAACGAAGGCGGCTAAGAGCAAGACGACGATTCTCCTATACGGGGAGAGCGGGACTGGGAAAGAATTATTCGCCCACGCGATTCACAGCTCTAGTACGAATAGTAGAGGCCCCTTTATTACCGTGAACTGTGCAGCTATTCCAGAGCATCTCTTAGAATCGGAGTTTTTTGGCTATGAGGACGGGGCTTTTACAGGAGCTAAGCAAAAGGGGAAAATCGGGAAATTTGATTTAGCCCACGGGGGGACGCTTTTTCTCGATGAAATCGGTGATATGTCACTTCCTATTCAGGCAAAGCTGCTGCGTGTGCTGCAGGAGCGGGAGTTTTATCGTGTAGGCGGTACGGAACGAATAAAAGTGGATGTCAGAATTATCGCAGCAACGAATCGGCCATTGGAGAGAATGGTCGCAGACGGGACGTTCAGGGAGGATTTATTCTATCGGCTGAATGTCATCTCCTTTGAAATACCTCCTCTTAGGAAAAGAAAAAAGGATATTCTGCTTTTGAGTGAATCCTTTATCCGAGAATTGAACCGTCAGAATGGTACGAGTATTACAGGTTGGGAGCCGCTCTTTGAGCAAGCCATCATGGATTATGATTGGCCTGGCAATATTCGTGAGCTCCGCAATGTATGGGAGAGAGCCATGATTTTTGCGGAAAACGGAAAGGTACGTCTGGAGGATTTGCCGGATTATGTCTTGAAGAATGCTGGTTATGATGTCTTTTTGCAGGAAGAGGAGGAAATGACCCCGCAGCCCTTACTTGAGAAGGCCGAGCAATTTGCTATTCAAAAAGCCCTTCAAATGTCAGGCGGGAATAAGAGCAAGGCATGCATTCTTCTTGGAATCAGCCGATCTGTTTTGTATGACAAATTGAAGATATATAATGTACCGGCATTCAAGGAACAAAGAAGTGGAAACAGTGAAAGGAAGGATGAAGGATGAAAGCAGAAGTATTAAAGAAATTGAATCAGGATTTAACATTACCGGTGATTGTGTCGCCAATGTTTATCGTTTCGAAGACGGAGATGGTGCTGGCTAGCATGAGAGCTGGTGTGATTGGCACATTCCCAACATTGAATGCTCGCACAAATGCCGAGCTCGAGCAATGGTTTGAGCAGATTACCCGTACAGCTGAAGAGGAAAACAAATCCCGGAATGACCGCAAGCTTGCTCCGTGGGGAGTAAATCTAGTCGTCCATCATACAAACCAGCGCTATGAAGAGGACCTGGCTTCCATTAAGAAATATAAGGTGCCGCTTGTTATCACCTCTCTTGGCAAACCGGTAAAGGAGGTCGAGGTCGTCCACGAATACGGCGGGGCTGTATTCTCTGATGTCATCAGCATTAAGCATGCTAAGAAGGCAATTGAGGCAGGGGTTGATGGGCTGATTCTTGTCTGTAATGGAGCGGGAGGACATGGTGGCACGTTAAATCCTTTTGCGTTTGTGGCGGAAATTAGACAAATCTTTGATGGAGTTATCATTCTGTCAGGTACAATTTCGAATGGACAAGAAATTGCCGCTGCACAAATGCTTGGAGCAGATTTTGCCTATATGGGAACGCGTTTTATTGCGACAGAGGAAGCAAATGCTGTGGAATCCTATAAGGAAATGCTCATTCAATCAACCGCCCATGACATCATCTACACGGATGCCATCAGCGGAGTGCGCGCCAATTATTTAATACCAAGCATTGAGCGTGCCGGATTTGACCCGAACCATCTAGAAAAAACAGGAGAGATTAAGGTTGTCCATTCAGAAAACGAAACATCAAAAGCTTGGAAGGATATTTGGTCTGCTGGTCAAGGGGTTGGCTCCATTAAGGAGGTTAAGCCAATAGCGGAATTGGTGGAGATCCTGCGTGAAGAGTATGCTCAGGCAATCGCAAAAATGCATGAACAATCAGCCATTCTGATTAAATAAAGTACGAGAGAGGGCGGCAATCAACGATTTCCGCTCTTTCTTTACTCATTTATACACTGTCAAATATAGGCTGTCCTAATTCCGGACACTATAATCTCTCCTCCTCCTCTAATCCAAGCTTATTGATTGGCACAAAACTTGCATCATTCTTTAGTGTATACATTTATCCAATCGATAGAAAAGGAGCCGATTCATTATGACCGGTTATTTAAAGGAAGAACATCATATCTTTCGTGATTCTGTCCGTAGGTTCATGGACAAAGAGGTCATCCCTTATTACCGGGAATGGACAAAGCAGAAGAAAATGCCGGATGATTTCTTCAAGAAGATGGGGGAGCAGGGATTTCTCGTTCCTTGGGCTGATGAGAAATACGGCGGATTTAATGCTGACTTCGCTTATTCGGTCATTTTGGCAGAGGAGTTT
Source organism: Gracilibacillus sp. Marseille-QA3620 (assembly GCF_054950035.1). Classification (NCBI taxonomy): domain Bacteria; kingdom Bacillati; phylum Bacillota; class Bacilli; order Caryophanales; family Bacillaceae; genus Gracilibacillus; species Gracilibacillus sp. Marseille-QA3620. The sequence goes on along the minus strand of NZ_CM143102.1, from coordinate 2,318,251 downwards.
GAACGGGTGGAAAGCGGGTTAGGCGGATGTGTATTACATAATGACATCATCGTTCCTTATTTGTATGACTATGGAACAGAGGAACAACGGCAAAGGTGGATCCCAAAATGCATCACCGGTGAATGCTCCACGGCGATCGCAATGACTGAACCCGGAACAGGGTCAGACCTAGGGAATCTGCAGACGAGGGCAGTGCGTGACGGGGACCATTATATCATCAACGGAGAGAAGACTTTTATCTCGAATGGACTGAAAGCAGGCATTGTCATTGTGGCCTGTAAAACAGACCCAGGCGCCGGTCACAAAGGAATCAGCTTGATTGTTGTCGAGGAAGGGACGCCGGGCTTTATCCGAGGCAAAAGATTAGAAAAAATCGGGCAGCCGGCTGGGGATACGACTGAACTTATATTTGAGGATGCGAGAGTTCCGGCTGGCAATCTATTAGGGGAAGAGAATAAGGGATTTTACTATTTGATGGAGAAGCTTCAGCAAGAGCGGCTGATGTGTGCCATTCAGGCGATGGCGGCAGCAGAAGAGTCATTGCGCATCACGATTGAATATGTGAAACAGCGGGAGGCCTTTGGCCGGCCGCTCAGCAAGCTTCAAAATACACAGTTCAAGATTGCAGAAATGGCAACAGAGGTCGCTATTGGCAGATCGTTCATTGATGATTTGATTGTCCGTCATATGGACGGGGAGGATGTTGTTACAGAAGTCAGCATGGCTAAATGGTGGGTGACAGACATGGCCAAGCGGCTTGTCGCAAACTGCATGCAGCTTCATGGTGGATACGGATTCATGGAGGAATATGCCATTGGCAGGCGCTACCGTGATATTGCGGTCACATCCATCTATGCCGGAACGAATGAAATCATGAAACAGATTATCGCAAAGAAAATCGGATTATAAAGGAGAATGACAGATGAGAGAAGCAGTAATCGTTGAAGCGGTACGAACACCAGTTGGAAAGAGAAAAGGTGTATTTAAGGACATTCGGCCGGATGACTTATTGTCCTATGCCTTGAAGGAAGTCGTAAAGCGTTCCGGTATATTGGCCGAACTCGTAGAGGATGTGATTATTGGCTGTGTTTCGCAGGTGGAGGAGCAGGGAATTAATATCGCTCGCTCAGCTGCTTTGATGGCTGATTTCCCTGTCAAGGTGCCTGGAACAACCATTGACAGGCAATGCGGCTCAAGTCAGCAGGCCATCCATTTTGCAGCACAGGCTATCCTTTCAGGTGACATGGATATCGTCATCGCTGGTGGAGTGGAGAGTATGACAAGGGTTCCAATGGGATCGACAAGGAAGGAATCCAGGCCGAGCAAAGAGCTCTCAAGCCGGTATGAACTAATCAATCAAGGTCTTTCAGCGGAAAGAATTGCAGAGAAATGGGGCTATGACCGTCAGCAATTGGATGAATTCTCTTTAATGAGTCATCAGCGTGCCATCAATGCTCAGAATGAGGGCCGTTTTGATCGTGAAATTATGCCGATTGAGGTCATTGAAGAGGATGGAACGAAGACGCTCGTCACCCAAGATGAAGGGCCGCGCAGAGGAACCTCCCTCGAAAAGCTTGGCACACTTCCGGCAGCCTTCAAGGAGGATGGAATCATTCATGCGGGGAATGCGAGTCAAATGAGTGACGGGGCAGCTGTTGTCTTGGTCATGTCTAAGGAGAAAGCACTTGAGCTTGGATTGAAGCCGCGCTTTAAGCTAGTAGCACGAACAGTTGTCGGCTCTGATCCAACCCTTATGCTGACCGGTCCGATTGAGGCAACAAGAATGGTATTGGAGAAAGCGGGCTTAACCATCGAAGACATAGATTTATATGAAGTGAATGAGGCTTTCGCTCCTGTTCCTCTTGCGTGGCTTGATGATATTGGTGCTAATCCAGAAAAGCTTAATGTCAATGGAGGGGCAATAGCGCTTGGGCATCCACTCGGCGCAAGCGGTGCCCGCGTAATGATCACACTTATGCATGAGCTGGAAAGAACAGAAGGGAAATATGGTCTGCAGGCTATTTGTGAAGGTGCTGGAATGGCAAATGCAACGATTATCGAACGTTTGACGTAATAGCATCATAAATGGGGAGGTTGGAAGGATGAAAATGAATGAAGTGATCGCCATTGTGACCGGCGGGGCATCTGGATTAGGGGAAGCGACAGTTAAATTGATTGTTGAAAATGGCGGTAAGGCTGTTATTATCGATCAGAATGAAGAAAAGGGCCATGCTCTTTCAGAAAAGCTTGGTCATTCACAGGTATTATTTAAAAGGGCTGACGTGACGAGTGAAGAGGAAGTCTCCCAGGCAATTTCTGATGGCATCAAGCAATTTGGCTCCCTGAATACGGTTATTAATTGTGCGGGGATAGGAGTAGGAGAAAAGGTAGTCTCAAAGGATAAGGTCCACGATTTAGGCCGCTTCAAGAAGGTGATTGAGGTGAATTTGATTGGTACATTCAATGTTCTTCGCCTGGCTGCTGAACAGATGATTAAGAATGAACCGAATGCAGAGGGCGAGCGCGGGGTCATTATCAATACGGCATCTGTCGCAGCCTTTGAAGGTCAAATAGGACAGGCAGCCTATAGCGCCTCTAAAGGCGGTATTGTTGGTATGACGTTGCCGCTTGCCCGTGACTTGGCACGCAGCGGGGTAAGGGTCATGACGGTTGCGCCAGGCTTGATTGATACACCATTATTCGGCGGGCTTCCCGAACAAGCGAGAAAAGCACTTGGAGCAATGGTTCCATTCCCGTCTCGACTTGGTTACCCAGAGGAATACGCCATGCTTGCAAAAAGCATTATAGAAAATCCGATGCTCAATGGTGAGACAATCCGCTTGGATGGCGCCATCCGCATGCAGCCGAAATAAGGGGGATAAAGAATGTATACGGTGATTGAGGTTGAGAAATCTGATAATATCGCGATTGTAACTATTGATAATCCACCTATGAATGTACTAAGTCATCAGGTTGCGGAGGAATTATGCGAGGCCTTTGCTGAATTGGAGCAAGCGGATGATGTTGTCTCCGTAATCGTAACCGGTAAAGGAGAAAAGGCCTTCATGGCTGGGGCGGATATAAAAGAGTTCCCTCAGATGATTAATGGAGAAAAACTTGATAAACCTAGCAAGAAGAAGGAAGTCTTCCATGTTATTCACGCTTTCCCGAAACCAACGATAGCCTATTTAAACGGACATACACTAGGAGGCGGACTTGAGCTCGCACTTACCTGTGATATCCGTATTTCCTCAAAAGAGGTACAGCTGGGGCTCCCTGAAGTGAAGCTGGGATTGTTCCCAGGCGGAGGGGGCACACAGCGCCTGCCTCGCTTGATTGGGGAAGCAAAAGCAAAGGAATTGATGTTTACTGGAAATTCCCTCACGGCAGAGGAAGCACTCCATTTAGGCATCGTGAACCAAATTGCAGAAAATGGAATCGAGGATGCTAAGAGGCTTGCAGCCAAGATTAGCCGTCATTCCTTACAAGCATTGAAACGAATTAAACAAGCTGTCAATGAAGGTCATGAAAAGCCATTACAGGAGGGACTGGCCCTGGAGGCAAAGCTATTCCAGGAGGTGTTTGAGACGGAGGATGTGAAGGAAGGAATTCAAGCGTTTATTGAGAAGCGCCGTCCGGTCTTTACACATCGATAGATGAATAAATGAAGGACGGGTTTAATATGGCCGTCCTTTTCGTTTTTAGAGGAGATTTCTGTTCTTGGACCGGTGCAAGTAAAGGAGAATCGCTGAATACAATGGGTAAATGATAATCATTCAGGAGGCGGTGCAGGTGGGGGGAATAGACAAACGTAACAGGTTAAATGAGGAACCATTTACTTATCAAACAACGAAAAATGGAACGATCTTCATCTATTACAAAGGTAAACAAATTAAAATGATGAAGGATCATGAGGCTGAACGTCTTATAGCGAGAATAAAAGAAGTAGAAGATAACGGAACAGAAGTTCAGTTATTATTGGCTAAAGCGACAGGGAATTTTAAACGGGGCAACGAAAAGATGGGTAAAAGAAGCTAAATGATTGGCAGGAGAATTCTTGCGTAATAGAGAATCTAGGCTGTAAACAAAAATCATCCTAATATGGGAGGGAAAAGAATGTGATTAGTCAAGTTGGTCAAATCATGCTGTATGTTGATAACCAAGATGAGGCAGTGGAATTCTGGACAAACCAATTGGGCTTCACTGTAGTAGCTGAGGAGAATAAAACCTAAGGATTTAGGTGGATTGAAATTGCACCAAAAATGGGGGCTGAAACAAGCCTCATTCTGCATAATCAGGACTTTGTTTCAAAAATGTCTCCTGGCCTGAATCTCGGTACCCCTTCTTTAATGTTTTTCACAGATAATCTCGAGCAATTACATAATGACTTAATAAAGAAAAAAGTGACTGTCGGAGAGATTGTCCAAATGCCTTCCGGTAGAGTATTTAACTTTGCAGATTATGAAGAAAACTATTTTGCCGTAATGGAAAAATAGGTACTAGACCAAATATAGATATAGAGTGATGCATACGGCTGCCAATTCTAGGCAGCTTTTTTATGCACAGGATTATCTAGGCGTTTTCTTTTAAAGCCAGCCTGCGCAAAGATACAGGAGAGAAGCGGACTATGCTGTTATAAGAAAATAGATTGTGAGTGATGAATGAGGTAAGCATCTATTTCTCCAATTTATTTTGGAATATTTGAAAAAGTTCGTGTATTTTACGAGCAAATGTTCTAGAATTATTAAATATTGGAGGGGATTGGCAATGAAGTTAGCAAGGGAAATACTTGGGCATTTTAAGCCCTATTGGTTTAGTGTCGTGATGGCAGTCGTATTTGCCCTCATTGGGGGAGCTTTCACGATTCTGCCCCCAATATTGACAGGGAAGCTTGTCGATGATGTGCTCCAAAACGAGGCTGTTCAATTATTGCCATGGATCATTGGGGGATTCGTGATTGCCTACATAGGCAAAGTGGTGTTTGAAAGCCTGCAGGAGTATATACAAATTAAGGTTGGCTTGGATGTCATCACAGATATGCAGCTTCGGGCGTTTAAGAAATTACATAAGGCTCCGATGTCATTCTTCCAGCACACGCCGCGTGGAGATATGCTATACCGGCTTACACATGATGTGGAATCGATTCAAAACTTGAATAATACGGTTGTTCCGCGATTTTTACAGCAGATTATCAGTGCGGTCGCAGCTTTTGCGACGGTCATCTTTTTATTCTGGCCGACAGCGATTGTTATGGTTGGTGTCTTTATCATTTATTTATATCCTTCATTCAAGCTAGGAACAACGGTCAGAAAGATGAGCGCTGTACAGCGTGATATGAGTGCAGATATGTACCACCATATGCAGGAGAGCATCGAGTCCTCAAAGCTTGTCCGTACCTTTCAGCTGCAGGAAAAGGAAATTGATACACAGCGGACGAAGCTTGGGAAGTGGATGGCCTTTTCCATTAAGGCAGCCCTCATCAGCAAGGTAAATTGGCGCCTGGGGAACCTTTTTAATATCGCTACACCCGGTGTCGTTATGCTGATTGGCGGATTTGCCGTATGGCGAGGAGATATCACGGTCGGTGTACTTGTAGCTTGCTTAGGGTTTATTCCAACGATGTTTCAGCCAGTCCGGTCGCTTGCTGAGAATGCATTGACGATTCAGCAGGCCATTCCGGCTTTGCAGCGTTTATACGAATATTTTGATTTGCCTGAGGAACATGAGGCAGGCCTTCCGGAGATAGGCGGGATTGAAGGAAAGCTTGAAATGAAGCATGTAACCTTCCAATACCCCGGTACGAATTTGACTGTGCTGAATGATATTAGCTTCATCATTGAGCCTGGCAAGCATATCGGCATCGTCGGTTCCAGCGGCGGCGGAAAAAGTACGATTGTCCAGCTCTTGCTTGGGTTGTATGAACCAGATCAAGGAGAGGTCTTAATTGATGGAAAACGGCTTTCTGATTATGACCGCAACTCATTTAGAAGGCAGGTCGGAGTCGTGAGTCAGGAGACCTTCCTTTTGAATGGAACATTGAAGGAGAACCTATTGTACGGCAAAAAGGATGCGACAGAGACAGAATTTAGGCATGCGGCAGATGCGGCCGGATTGACTGAGTTTATTAACACACTCCCGAATGGCTATGAAACCCTTATTGGGGAACGCGGACTTAAATTATCAGGAGGACAGCGCCAAAGGGTAGCGCTGGCGAGAGCCATCTTGCGCCATCCAGAACTGTTGATCTTTGACGAAGCGACCTCTTCCCTGGACGGCGAAACCGAAGAAAGGGTGCAGGAAGCACTCGAACGCCTCATTCCAGGAAGAACGACGATTACGATTGCTCATAGGCTGATTACGGTGAGGGACGCGCATGAGATTCTATTCTTGGAGCGGGGTGTTATTGCTGAACGAGGGACACATGAGCAATTGCTGTCACTGAAAGGCCGTTATTATGAGCTGTACATGTCACAATATAAAGAACTTGAAAAGGGGAGAGTAGGATGAGCACGGTACAATTAGAAGGAAAAAGCAAAGATGGCAGACGTGTTCTTGCCTTCTTGAAGCCTTTTTGGAAATGGGTGCTCGGTGATTCGATTGTTATTGCTATTGCCCAGGTTTGCGCCTCTGTCATCCCAACTTTTGCGCTGAGCTGGCTTGTCGACGATATTCTACCTGGACAATCAACGAATCTCCTTTGGGGATTGATGTGGCTGTTGGTCTTTGTGGCCGTATTTGATTTGGTGATGATGGTTATTGACGAATACTTTTGCCATTATATTGCGAAATCTGTGACGAACAGGCAGAAGATTAGGCTTTTTACACATGTTCAATATTTGCCATTCTCCTTTTTCCAAAATGCAAAATCCGGAGAATTGCTGGCCAGGACGTCTGATGATCCGGATACCCTGCATAATTTCCTCGCATGGGAAGGATCTACATTGATGGCAGCGGTCCAGGGCGTTGTTATTTATAATATTGTTCTTTTATTTATTCATCCATACTTAATGATGGCGAGCGTGGTGCTTGGTATTATCTTTTATATGGCATCGAATTATGTTGGGAAAAGAACGCGTCTCGCTTCTAAACAGGCGCGGGACGAGGCGTCAAAATATTTGGAACGGATGCGCGAATCCGTGACAGGTATCCATCTTTCTAGAGTGCTCGGCGTATCGGACAGTGAGGTTGAGAGCATCGTCGGCATCAGGCAAGCCTTTGTGAAGCATTCCGTGCGTGAGTTGAAGGCACGGATGCAATCGATTGTCGTCATTGGCGGGTATAACGGAATCGCCTTGGCTGGTGTGTATTTTATCAGTATCCTCTTAATCTGGAATAGTGAGCTGACCACTGGTCAAATGCTGACAGCGGGAGGCCTAGTGACAATTGCCGCTAATGAAATGCAGAAGATGCTCAGGATGTGGCTCTCCATCAGGCGCACAGGACCTGCCTTAGATCGCTCGGATATCCTTCTGGCAAACCCAAAATCAGAAGCGGAAACAAAGGCTGGTCTAGTCCCTGCTGAAATGAAGGGAAGTATCACGTTTCATGATGTTACTTTCGCCTATCCTGAGAAAGAAGAGCCGGTCCTCCGTGGCGTTTCCTTTCATATTGAAGGCGGGGATGCCGTTGCGCTGACAGGTCCGAGCGGTGCCGGTAAATCAACGATAACAGACCTGCTGCTTCGTTTATATGAGCCGAAGGACGGTCTAATCCTCATAGACGGTCAGCCTATTGAGACATTTGACATCGGCTGGCTGCGAAGCCAGATTGCATTTGTTTCCCAGGATGTCCAGCTGCGCAATGGCACTCTTCGGGACAATTTGAGAATCGGGAATACAAAGGCAAGCGATCAGGAACTGCTGGCCGCTTTAAGGGACAGCGGCTTATGGGAGTATTATCAAGGTCTTCCGGATGGGCTCGATTCCTCTGTTGGAGAGCGGGGAACCAGCCTTTCTGGAGGACAGAAACAGCGTCTATCACTTGCTAGGGCATTGGTGAGAGAAGCTAAGCTGCTTATTCTTGACGAAGCGAGCTCGGCGCTGGATCCAATTACGGAATTGAAGATTAATGAAGCGATACGAGAAAGGAAGAAGCGGCAGACCGTCATCATCATTTCCCACCGACTCTCAACCGTGTTGTCCGCAGATCGAATTATTGTCATGGATGAAGGAAGGATTAAGGAATCCGGCACCCATCACGAATTGGTAAACAAGGAGAACGGAATTTACTCCCGTATGTTTAAGCGGGAAGCGGATATGGGTTCCACTATACTCATTGGTAAATAACAGATGAAATCAGTAGGAAATGGAAGGCTGTCTCCATGACAGCCTTTTTATCAAGATGCTATTAACGCTTTCATAGAGCAATAGAAAGGGATGCTAAATGGACTGGACTATAAGAAAAGCAATATTAAAAGATGTGTATACCATGACTAAATTAAGAATAGAACTACTCTCAGCTGTAGGAGATGTTAATGAAGAAAATAAGTCACAGGTATTTAGGGCAAACGAAGCTTACTTTAAGGAGAAGTTAGCTAATGAAGACTATACAGCTTGGGTTGCCGAGGTAAAGGGGACAATTGTAGGCATCAGTGGTTTAGTCTTGTTTGAAAGACCTCCTCATGGTAAGAATATTGGCGGATTAGAAGCATACATCATGAATATGTATACTCTACCAGAATACAGAGGTCGTGGAATAGCTCGTTCCTTGCTAGAAAAATGTATTTCAGATTGTCATAGATTAGGTGTGGGAAGAATATGGCTGCATCCTTCCGATGAGGGCTATCAGCTTTATAAGAAAATGGGATTTTCGGATAAGCAATTAGAGATGGAGTTGTTTTTATAAGGCTAACCTGTGAACTTGCCGGAAGTGGTTGGTTCAGAATAGTAACCCAAAGATAAAGATAAATGGGCAATTTCATCAAACATGTTTAGGCCAGGGCAGTGATTCAGGAGGAATTTATGTCCCAATTGTCGAATTTTGTACAGCATCAAGAAGCAGAGGAGAGTAGAAATGAAAGTAACTATTGAAGATTACCTTACTGATGTTATGGATAAACATAATTTTTCTGGAACTATTCTGGTGCAAGATGGTAAAAATACGTTAAAAGTAAGTCGTGGTTATGCTAATCGTTCGGAACAAATAATGAATGGTTCGGATACACGATTCGGAATAGCTTCAGGCTGCAAATTATTTACGGCAATAGGAGTGTGTCAACTTGTAGAGCAGGGGTTCTTATCATTTGATACAAGATTAAGAGATTGTCTCCCTATTTCCTTCCCTGAATTTGATAAGGATATTACCATTCATCAATTATTAACACACACAGCGGGAATCCCAGATTACTTTGACGAGGAAGTCATGGATGATTTTGAGGAGTTATGGATTAAGAATCCAATGTATCACATCAGAACGTTGAAAGACTTTTTGCCTTTATTTCAAAATCAGCCTATGAAATCAATGCCAGGTGAAAGATTTCATTATAATAATGCAGGTTACATCCTGCTTGGATTAATTATTGAACAGACTACCCAAGTGAATTTTGCTGATTACATGATAGAAAATATTTTCATAAAATGTGGAATGACTGACTCTGGTTATTTTGAATTTGATGCTTTGCCATCAAAAACAGCGTTAGGCTATATTGACTATCCGGATGGAAACTGGAAAACGAATATCTACTCCTTGCCTGTAAAAGGCGGTGCTGATGGCGGTGCTTATGTAACGGTCAATGACATGGCGAAACTATGGGATGCCCTTATGAATGATCAATTACTAAGTGAAGAATTCACTCGCCAGTTATTTACGCCCTATATTAAAACAAGAGATGATCAATTCTATGGTTATGGTGTGTGGATTGACAAAAATGATGATGGAATTTTTAAATATCACATTATGGGTTACGATCCTGGAGTTAGTTTTCATTCATCGTTCTATCCGAGAAGTTCCATTAAAACCGTGGTATGCTCAAATCGGTCAAAGGGAGCCTATGCCATATTGAAAGCGATTGAAGAAAACATGGTAAGGTAATAATCAGATGCCATGTACGTAATTAAATGAAGGCTGCCAGATTGCCGTTAAACTGCATAACAATTCTGCTTTTGCAAGGCATTCTCTATGAAACGTAGAATTAGAAACGAATGATTCAATTAAATGAAACTGGAAGAAGGTTATTCTGAAGGGAAAACTCGAACTAAATAGTCAGGAACCTGAAAAAAAGCAGCAGAATTCTTTTCTAAAGTATTCGGTTGGGAAGTTGGCGAGCCACACTGAGATTATTGGGCTGTTATTACAAAGGGAGGAGCCGAAAATCATGGGATTAACGGTGGAATCGCAAAGGGACCAAATGATTATCCGCACGGGATGTGAATTCAAACTGAAGTTGATTCAATGGATGAGGCCATAGCTAACGCTAAAAACAGTGGTGCGATGATTGTACGAGAAAGATGGAGTTTGATGACTTCTACCTTGCCTACTTGGTTGATCCTGTAGGAATAGGTTTCGTCCTTATTCAAAGAAAATAAGTGAGTTCGACCTTATACCATTAAGGCGAAAATCTGCAACGGATGTGTTATTGAGTTAACAAGGTCTAATATCTAAGCAGGCAAATAAAAGCAAATGACAAGTTCTAAATGGATAATCTTGATTAACATCACTTTTAAACAAGGTGTTGGTATAGCATGTGCGGGATTAAAGCATAAACACCAAAAGAATGGATTGATGAAATTTTACATACGGTTCTTTAAGTTATTCATTCAGAAAGGTGAATGGTTTTCGAGATGATTTCTTAAGGAATGATATGGAGACGGTTATTTCTTTCATAGATGGAGTGGATATATATTGCGGCTGTTGGTAATTCTAATTATCCTATTTTTTGTCACTTTATTAATAGAAAAAACAATTGATAAATTGTTAGGTGTGAAGAGAAAAAACATCGCCAAAACCAATGGGAAGAAAGTTGATCAATGGGGAAGAGGGATAATAGCCTGTATATACTTGGTGTACATTTTTAGTAGGGAAATAGTTTCGATTGAATGGCATTTTATCCTATTTTTATTTACGCTAATGGGTTACCAAGCTATATTGGAGTGGAAGTATCTGAGGGGCTCAAAACAATATCTTTCAACACTTCTGAGTTCAATGATCATTTGTTCTATTCTATCCTTGACGTTTACAACTATTTTTAAATGAATATGGACGGCTATAAGAAGTTTGATCTATAAAAGTATTTCAAAAGAACAAGGGGAAAATAATGTACGAATACAAGTTTGTAAAGATTGAATTTAAAAGATTATCAGGAAAGCCTGAGGAAGACTATCGAGAAGTCATTAAAAGCCATGCAGCAGAAGGCTGGCGATTTGTTCAGATTTTCCCTCCAGATTTCTTCACTTCTGTTGTTTCAGCGGGCACTTATTATGAATTGATTTTCGAAAGGCCAAAACATCCATAATTGATATAAATAAACCGTGCCATTGCAAAATAGGAGCAATCGCTTTTTTACTGCTGCAGAGGCGGCTGAATGGTCTTTTATTTATGATTTGGAGGTATACGAAATGGACATTAGAGAAGCAACAGAGAATGATAGTAAGGAATTGGCTGCACTTATGGGGCAATTAGGTTATCCTACTACAACTGAAAATATGAAAAAGAGGTTTAGCCAAATCAAACAAAATCCTTATTATCATACTTTATTAGCCTCCTATGAAGACAAAGTTGTAGGGATGATCGGCCTTTTTAAAGGATATTATTATGAAAGAGAAGGCTTCTATGTTCGTATTGCAGCACTAGTAGTTGATTCAAATTATCGCAATAAAGGAGTAGGGAATAAACTATTGGAAGAGGCGGAGTGCTGGGCGAGGAAGATCGGGGCTTCTGGGATTGGGCTAAACAGCGGGAACCGAAAAGAGAGATATCATGCACACACATTTTATCGAAACAGGGGATATTCAGAGAAAAGCATTGGATTTGTTAAAAGTCTATAGGATATCGAACGAGGTCAGTCTACCCTGATTAATGATTAATGACTGTAGTTTATTTTTTGTTATGCAGATATCTGTTAGATTCTCTCTACAAGGATATTTGGTATAATATGTATGGTATTGGAGGATATATGTCTAGAATAAGATTCAGAATTTTATTATTTACAGTCATGATAAGCAGCCTATTCCTAACTGGATGTCCGGGAGCATCTGATTATGAAATTGATTTGCCAAGTAACTATTCCGTTATTAGAACCTCAGGGCATCAAGTAACGATTGCTGCTAAAATTAGTCAGGGCAATTGGGATTCCCCGATAATACCCGCTAAGGTTACGGAGGTAGGGTGGGATGATAACTTTATTATCGCTAAACAAGTCCCTTTGATTCATAATCCTAAAAGCCAGAACGGTGATGAAATACCAGACGAACAGAATGACCATTATTGGATTATCCAACTTGAGAATGGGAATGTTACAGGACCTATAGATGAATTAGAATTAACGAAGACAAAAGAAAAATTACAAATATCTAAGGAGTTTATTTTGACAGAGGTAGAGGATTTGAATAAGGATTTTGCTTTTTGAACAGAAGGAACTTACCATGAAAAATACGAGCAGGCTGCTTCCAAATGGATGTGGCTTTTTATCATGTGGCTCTGTAAAAATGAATGTTGCTATATAGAATGCCGCTCGTCAACCTTTCAGCCGTTTGAATTCTGGCTTAGATTAGTGGACTGGCATGCACCAAAGCACTCAAGGAGGGTTCCCGCTCGCACCTAGAGGCACAATCACCTGCAACGTAAATCAATAGGATTAAGATTATCAGAGCCTGACATTTAAAAACAATAGACCTACTCCTTAATGGCTTCATCACTTTATATTCGACTAGTGAATGCTACAAAGAGATATGACAAGATAATATAGAATCATTAGGAATATCGCCAATACTATGATAAAATACGTCCGAATTTTCCTTTTTATTGATATAATTTGACAACATGTACTAACAACTATGCTATATTAAAGGGAGAGATAGACAGGAGGGTGTAACTTTGGATGAAAAAATACGAGCAAGTTAAAGAGAAAATTAAACAAGCTATTTTAGAAGAGAAATACGTGCCTAATCAAAAAATCCCCTCTGAGTCAGAGCTGACCATTCGATTTGAGGTCAGCCGCCACACCGTCCGAAAAGCCATTAATGATTTGGTCAATGAGGGCTGGCTTTATACGGAACAGGGGTCTGGCACCTATTGTGCTGACCGCTCCATATCACAATCTTCCTCCGGAGCTGATAAGGCAATTGCCCTGATCACGACCTATATTTCCAACTATATTTTCCCGTCTATTATAAACGGGGTAGAATCTTATTTGAGCAGTAAGGGCTATACCTTATTATTGTATAGTACGAATAATGATTTTGAGAAAGAACGGCAATGTCTTGAGAATGTGATGGAGAGGGACTTGACCGGACTGATTGTTGAGCCGACGAAGAGCAATCATCCAAATCCTAATCTGAAATATTATCTTGACCTTGAAATGAAAGGGATTCCTTATTTGATGATCAATGCGGCATATAGTGAACTTAATCCATACAGCTTGACCGTTGACGATGAGCTGGGAGGTTATTTACAGGCGGAGCATTTGATTAAAGAGGGGCATACGAATATTGCCGGTTTATTTAAAACAGATGATATGCAAGGTGTTATGCGAATGAAGGGCTTCATCCGTGCTCATCGAGAATACAAGATTCCTATTGATTCGGATATGCTTCTTACATATACGACTTCAGAAAGAGAGCAGGTCCTTGAGGGGGAGTTTGCGAATATTCTTGCGAGAGAGAACCGGCCGAGTGGCATATGCTTCTATAATGATGAAGTTGCTTTGGCGGCACTGGATGTAATAAGGGAGGCGGGTCTTTCTGTGCCGAATGACCTCTCCATTGTCGGTTTCGATGATTCCTATCTTGCCGTGGCCTCTGAGGTCAAGCTAACAACGATTAAACATCCTCAGTACGAGATGGGTGTACAGGCGGCAAAGACAATCCTCCAATTGGTTGAGCAAAAGGATAACGCGAATCCATCCTATGTGTATGAACCGGTCCTCATTGTCAGACAGTCAACAAAAAAAATATAAATTCCAAAAACCTGCAAATATGTGGGTTTTTTTATTTTTATTATAAAAATTTGTTAGTTTAAGTTAAATTTTAGTAGAAACTTGTACTAACAAGTAGTATGATAGATTTTGTAAGCGGATTCAAATATTAGAAAGATGTAAGTTTTCAGAATACAACGTTTGAATCCTGCAATGATGATAAAGGAGAGGTTAATTTCATGAAAAAGATGATCACTGCATTCTTGCTGCTCACATTGGTATTTGCTCTGGCGGCTTGTGGAAGCGATTCCACCTCATCAGGAGATGGCGGTAAGGGATATGTCGGAATCTCTATGCCGACAAAATCCTCCGAACGCTGGGTTCTTGATGGGGAAAACATGGTGAAGGAATTCAAGGAAAAGGGCTATAAGACTGATCTTCAATACGGAGAAGATGTCGTTGAGGACCAGGTCGCTCAAATCGAAAACATGATTACAAAAGGCGTTGACGTTCTCGTTGTTGCTCCAATAGACGGGGAATCCTTGACAGAGGTGCTTCAAAAGGCAGCTGATCAGGATATAAAAGTTATTTCCTATGACCGTTTGATTAAAGGTACCGATAATGTCAGCTATTATGTTACATTTGATAACTTTGAAGTCGGTGTCCTGCAAGCCTCATACATTACGAAGAAATTAGGTCTTGAAGATGGCGAGAAAGGTCCGTTCAACATCGAATTATTCGGCGGTTCACCGGATGATAATAATGCTTACTTCTTCTATGACGGCGCGATGAGCATCTTAAAGCCGTATATTGATGAAGGAAAATTAGTGGTCCAAAGCGGACAGACAAAAATGAACCAAATCTCCACTCTTCGCTGGGATGGTGCAACGGCTCAATCCCGTATGGACAATATCTTAAGCTCTAAATATTCCAGTGAATTAGTTGACGCTGTTTTGTCTCCATATGATGGCATCAGTATCGGAATCATCTCTTCCTTGAAGGGTGTGGGCTATGGAACAGATTCTAAACCAATGCCGGTCATCACAGGTCAGGATGCAGAGCTTGCCTCAGTAAAATCAATCATTGCAGGTGAACAAACACAGACTGTGTTCAAGGATACGAGGGAACTAGCTATTAAAGCCGTTGAAATGGCAGATGCAGTATTAAGTGATAAGGAAGCTGAAGTGAATGATACAGAATCCTATGATAATGGCAATAAAGTTGTTCCTACGTACTTAATTGACCCGGTTTCCGTGGACAAAGAGAACTATAAAGAAGTCATTGTGGACAGCGGTTACTATAGTGAAGATGAAGTGAAATAAGCGAGTAAAATTCTGGATGGATGTTACTTGTACGTTCATTTACAAGTAACATCTATCCTACTAATTGGGGTGAGTTTCTTGTCATCTATTATTTTGGAAATGCGAAATATCACAAAAACGTTTCCTGGCGTCAAGGCCCTTGACGATGTCAATCTGAAGATTAAAAAAGGAGAAATACATGCACTTTGCGGAGAAAATGGTGCAGGTAAATCAACTTTAATGAAAGTATTGAGCGGTGTTTATCCTCATGGAAGCTATTCAGGAGATATTTATTTTGAAGATGAGGTATGTGAGTTTAAAACCATCAAAAACAGTGAGAGTAAGGGGATCGTCATCATTCACCAGGAGCTCGCTTTAATCCCCTATCTGTCAATTTCAGAAAATATCTTCCTTGGGAATGAACAAAGTAAACGGGGTATCATTAATTTCAACGAAACGTATGCAAAGACAATTGATTTGCTGAAGATTGTTGGATTAAAAGAGTCGCCGGATACGATGGTGAATCAACTTGGGGTAGGAAAGCAGCAGCTGATTGAAATTGCCAAGGCTATCTCAAAGGAAGTGAAGCTTCTCATTTTGGATGAGCCTACCGCCGCATTGAATGAAGATGATAGTGAAAACCTGCTGAATCTCATGCTGGAATTTAAAAAGCAAGGCATGACGATGATCATCATCTCGCATAAATTGAATGAGATTGCGAAAGTGGCTGATTCCATCACGATTTTAAGGGATGGAAAGACAATTGAAACATTGGACATGAAAAAGGACCAAGTGAAAGAGGAACGTATCATCAAAGGAATGGTCGGTAGGGACCTGACTAATCTTTACCCGGAGCACACCCCTTCCATCGGCGAGACTATTTTTGAAGTGAAGAATTGGACTGTTCAGGATGTAACGAATACGGCCAGGAATGTCGTTGATGATGTAAGCTTCCATATTCGCAAGGGAGAAATCGTCGGAATAGCCGGTTTGATGGGAGCTGGGCGGACAGAGCTTGCGATGAGCATCTTCGGTAAGGCATATGGGACGAAGATGAGCGGGCAGCTTTTCAAGGATGGCAAGGAATTAACCTTAAAAAACATCACCCAGGCTATTGATGCCGGGATTGCTTATGTCACAGAGGACCGGAAATCGTTCGGCCTTGTGCTTGAAGAAGACATCAAAACCAATATAACGCTCGCTAACTTACACAGGGTGGCAAAGAAGTCCATTATTGATGATGGACAGGAGGTCATTGAGGCAGAGAGCTTCCGTAAGAAGATGAATATCAAAACACCAAGCATTACCCAAAAGGCGATGAACCTGAGCGGAGGGAATCAGCAGAAGGTGGTTCTCAGCAAGTGGATTTTTACAGAGCCTGATATTCTCATACTTGATGAGCCAACGCGCGGGATTGATGTCGGGGCGAAATATGAGATTTATTCCATTATTAATGAGCTTGCAGACCAAGGAAAGGGAATATTGGTCATCTCCTCAGAGCTTCCTGAGCTGCTCGGTATAAGCGACCGAATCTACGTTATGCGTGAAGGGGCTTTTACCGCTGAATTTGAACGCAAGGACGCGTCACAGGAGAATATTATGAAATACATGACCAGAACAGGGGTGGAACAAGGATGAAAACACTTGGCAGCTTAATGAAAAATAATGTTCGCCAATATGGCATGATACTCGCTTTAGTCTTTATTGTTATCTTATTTCAAATACTAACGGATGGCGTTTTATTGAAACCGATTAACATAACGAATCTTATCCTGCAAAACAGTTACATACTCGTGCTTGCCATTGGGATGCTTCTTGTTATTTTACTCGGACATATTGATCTTTCAGTAGGTTCGGTCGTTGCGTTTACCGGTGCGATGTCAGCCATTTTCATGGTAGAGATGAATTTGCCGGTATGGCTTTCGATTGTCTTATGCTTATTGATAGGCGCTTTAATTGGTGCATGGCAAGGATTCTGGGTCGCATATTTGAAAGTCCCTGCCTTTATCGTTACGCTTGCCGGGATGCTTGTCTTCCGCGGGCTTACACTTTGGGTATTGGGCGGGCAATCCATTGCGCCATTCCCGGAAGAATTCCGGAAAATCAGTACAGGCTTCCTGCCTGAATTAAGCAAAACCGCCTCACTTGATCTTTTGACCTTAATTGTAGGAGTCATTGTTTCCCTCGTGTTGATTTGGACAGAGGTTCGAAAACGGAATCAGCAGAAATCCTATCATTTTGAGGTACTGCCAACATGGCTCTTTGCTTTGAAATTGGTCTTCATTGTAGCTGTTCTAAATGTATTCTCTTATTTCCTTGCTTCCTATGAAGGGATTCCGAATATTCTTGTCATCTTAGTCGTCTTGATTGTAGCTTACTCCTTCTTTACGAATCGTACCGTATCTGGACGTCATTTGTATGCGGTCGGCGGTAATGAGAAGGCAGCGAAACTGTCAGGTATCAAGACTCAAAAGCTGACGTTTTGGGTTTTCGTCAACATGGGTGTGCTCGCGGCATTATCCGGCTTGATCTTTGCAGCCCGCTTGAACGCGGCAACACCTGGAGCGGGGAACTCATTTGAGCTTGATGCCATTGCGGCTGTGTTCATTGGCGGTGCATCTGCCTATGGGGGGATTGGAACCATTATTGGAGCAGTTGTCGGCGGACTTGTTATGGGTGTTTTGAATAATGGGATGTCCTTAATTGGTTTAGGTACGGATTATCAGCAAACCATTAAGGGTATTGTATTATTGCTTGCAGTAGGCTTTGATGTCTATAACAAGAACAAAACATCTAAGCTAGATTAATTCCTTGAGGGAGGAGTGCATTCATGAATTATCGACAGCTTGGTAAAAGTGAAATGAAGGTAAGCGAAATCAGCTTTGGCACATGGGGGATAGGCGGAGACTGGGGGCGGTCGAATGATGAGGATGCCTTATCTGCCCTTGCCCGTGCGATGGAGCTGGGAGTGAATTTCTTCGATACAGCGGATGTGTATGGAGCTGGTCGAAGCGAGGAGCTCTTGTGTAAGGCGACAAAGGGAAAAGAGGATGAAATCTATATTGCGACTAAATTCTGCCGGGCCGGGGATATTCATGATCCATTAACCTATTCTGAAGATTCCGTTCGCCAATATTGTGAAGCGAGCTTGAAGCGGTTAGGGCGGGAGAGAATCGACCTCTATCAAATTCATTGTCCGCCGCTTGAAATCCTTAAACACACAAATGTTTTTGAGGTGTTGGATAAGCTTCAGGCGGAAGGAAAAATCCGTCATTACGGAGTCAGTGTTGAAACGGTTGAGGAAGGGTTATTCTGCCTGACGAATCCGAATGTCGCTGCCTTGCAGGTGATTTTCAATTTGTTCAGACAAAAGCCGCTGGAGGAATTGTTCCCAAAAGCGAAGGAACAAGGTGTCGGAATCCTTGCTCGTGTACCGCTGGCAAGCGGTCTGTTGACAGGTAAATTCACAGCGGATACACATTTTGCTAAAGAGGATCACCGTCAGTTTAATGCAAATGGAGAGCAATTCAATGTCGGTGAAACGTTTGCCGGACTTGAATTTCAAAAGGGTGTAGAGCTTTCGGAGCAGCTCTCTTGGATTGCTGATGGCAGGGAATCGATGGCCTCTGCAGCCCTTCGCTGGATTCTAGACCAAGAAGCCGTTACATGTGCCATTCCAGGCTTTAAGAATGTGAGACAGGTGGAGCAGAACCTGTCAGCGCTCGAGACGAAATCATTTAATGAGGACGAGCTCAAGAGGCTGCAAAATTTCTATGAAGGATCCGTAAAGGATTATATTAGAGGACCATATTAAATGATGAGATAAATAACAAAGCCTAACAAGGCTTTGTTATTTCTATGTCCTGAATATACTTTCTGGAAAATAAAGCGCTTTACAGAGTTTTTTGATAGTATATTAGTATACATAAACATTGCAGAAATCTGTGAAAAGGAGAGGGATGCTATGGAAATCAGAGAAACGAGCTTTGGCAGAATGGATGATCAAGAGGTTATTCAGTTTTCCTTTACTACTGATAAAGGAACGACGATGAAGTGCATCAATTATGGATGCATTATTACGGATTTGATCGTCCCCGATCGAAATGGAAACATGGGTAATATTGTTCTTGGCTTTGATACCCTTGAGGATTATGTCAAGCACTCCCCATATTTCGGTGCCATTGTTGGAAGAATAGCTGGAAGAATAGCAGGGGGACGCTTTACGCTTGATGGGGAAACCTATCAATTGGCGAAGAATCAATCCAGCAACAGTCTGCATGGCGGTTTAAAAGGATTCGATAAAGTTGTATGGAATTATGAATTGGTTGAGAAGGGAACAGCAGCAGGGGTTGAATTTACATATATAAGCCATGACGGGGAGGAGGGCTTCCCAGGTAATCTTCATGTAACAACAACATATTTGCTAGATGAAGACGGCAGTCTAGAAATCTCTTATAAGGCCTATTCTGATCAAGATACCATCATCAATCTAACGAATCATTCTTATTTCAATTTGAGCGGGGACTTAACGAAAGACATTCTAAATCACAAGCTAAAGCTGAAAAGCAGCTCATTTTTGGAACTTGGAGAGGATCTTATTCCTACTGGGCAGATTGTGCCTGTTGAGGGGACCTCATTTGATTTCACGGAAGAAGCTGAGGTTTCCCAAGGGGTGGCATCCGGCTATAAACAAAATGATATCGCAGGCGGGGGTTATGACCATCCGTTCTGTCTGGATAGCCATTTTGAGGAAGAGATTGTGCTCGAAGACCCAGTAAGCGGACGCAAGCTTGTAGTGGAAACCGACCAGCCTGCTGTTGTCATTTATACCTGTAATCAATATGATGGTGAATATTCCATTAGAGGGGTCAAACCGCATAATCATATGGCCATTTGCCTTGAAACGCAAGGATACCCGGATGCGATTAACAAGCCTCATTTCCCATCTGTTGTGTTGAAGAAGGATGATACGTATAAAGCAGTCACACGCTACACGTTCAGCTGATTTTTAGAAAGGGGGCTGTCCCATAAGTCAATGAGGATTGACTTTCAGGGGCAGCCCCTTCTTTCGCATTTTTCAGGCCCCGTTAAACGTAGAGGTTGATTTCCGTTCCAGGTGGCTACTTTCCGCGGGGCGGTCGGGGAGCCTCCTCAACGCTTTCAGCGTCTGCGGGGTCTCCCCTGTCCGCTAATCCCGCAGGAGTCAGCCACCTTCCACTCCAATCAACGGTCCGAACAATTCTAGCTTCCGCTTAACTAGACATTTTCTGAAAATAAATGGCAAAAGAATACAAAAAAACCGCCTTTTTCGATAAAATGAAGTTACCAACAAACACCATATCGAAAGGGCGGTTTTTATGTACACTGATTATACCACTGAACAAGTTGAACTTCCACTCTCTCTTCAAGAAGAAACTCCCCATTCATCGAATAAGAATCTCAAACCAAGTTTCATCCCTTATGACAATCGTCAAGCCACCATGATTTTTGATATCCAAGACTTGATTCCAGAAAACCACGTCTCCCGCGTCATTGACGAGATGATCGAAGAATTGGATGATTCCCTCTTTCTCCAACACTATCAAGGAGGCGGCCGCAGCTCCTATCACCCGAAAATGATGACCAAAGTGGTCTTGTACGCGTACTCCCAGAAAGTCTATTCCTGCCGAAACATTGCGCGTATGGTGGAAGAAAACCTCCCTGCCATGTGGCTCGCTGCCCTACAGAAACCGGATTATCGAACCGTCAATCGCTTCCGTACCCAACAGATGGGGAAACTGCTTCCATCCCTGTTTGAAAGCATGATTCACCAGTTGATGGAGCGTAAGCTCATTTCAATGGATACCTACTTCCTTGATGGGACCAAGATTGAAGCCAACGCGAACAAGTATTCATTTGTCTGGAAGAAGGCGACAACGAAGTTCGAGGCCAAGCTCCAGGAAAAAATCGATGAAACCTATCAGCACATCCAAGCCATCACCCTGGAGGAAAATAGAGAATTGACCCATGAAGAAAGATCCGAGGAGCCAACCCCTGAGGAAAAGCTTGACCTTCTGGAAGAAACACTGGCGGAGAAGGTCGCGTGTGAAATGGAGGAATTGGAACGGGAAGACAACAGCCAAGCACGAAAAGAGAAAAGAAGAGCCCTCCGTCCCATCAAGAAGCTCTTGAAGGATGTTCGGGAAGACTTGCGTCCTCGCTTGAAGAAGTATCGAGACCAAAATGCCTTGTTTGGGGACCGGAACAGTTACTCCAAGACAGACACGGATGCGACCTTTATGCGCATGAAAGAGGATCACATGAAGAACGGCCAGCTCAAGCCTGGCTACAATGTCCAGATGGCGACGGAAAACCAATTCATCCTGTTCTACACTATCCATCAAAGACCAACCGATACCCGGTGTTTCAAGCCTCACCTTGAAGCGTTGAAGAACTCCTCGATTCCGTTGCCAAAGAAGGTCATCGCGGATGCCGGATATGGAAGCGAGGAAAACTACCTGTATACCCTTGAAGAGCCATTCGAGGCGTTAATTCCGTACAATACCTACCTGACCGAGCAAACACGATCGTACAAAAACGACATCCGGAATGTGCGAAACTGGGAGTATGATGAACACAAGGACGAATACATCTGCCCGAACAATCGAAGGGTGCTCTTCAAACGTTATTCCACCCGGACGGATAAGAATGGATTCACGCGTGACCTGAAAATCTATGAATGCGAGGATTGTACGGGTTGCCCGCTAAAGGCACAATGCACGAAGGCGGAAGGCAACCGCCAAGTTCACTACAATCCCGTCTATGAAGAACTGAAAGCAAAAGCAAAGACAAGCCTTTGGTCTGAACCGAACGCACAAATTTATGGCCGTCGTAAAGTAGAGGTCGAAAGTGTGTTCGGTCATATCAAGGGCAATCGGTCGTTCCGGCGCTTTTCGCTCCGGAGTCTCCCGAAGGTCCAAACGGAATTCGGAATCGTGGCGATGGCCCATAACTTTCTGAAAGTAGCCGGGCTACTTTCAGGAAAATCTTACACACAACCAAAAACAGGTGGAGAAAACCATTCAGTTTTCTCCACCTGTTTCGTTTATTAGGGACTTATGGGACAGCCCCTTTTTCTTATTCTTCTTTTAACAGCTTCATTAAACGCTTATGAATCCAGATGGCAGCCTGAGTGGCCTCTCCCATTGCGATAGTTGCCTGCTCAGAATGAGCAACGATATCTCCTGCTGCCCAAACATTTTTAATGCTTGTTTCCTTTGTCCTCGGATTCACATGTATATGCCGGTTGTTCATTACGTCAATCCCAAGCTGATCCGCTAAAGCTGTGTGAACATCATTGCCGCCGAAGGAAACAAAGGCACGCTCCCCTTCGATTAGCTCACCATTGGCAAGGAACACTCCCTTGAAGTCGGAATCACCCTCTTTCTTTACGGCTTCAATTTTCTCCTCTATATAATAAATCCCGCTTTCCTTGAGCCTCATTAGCAAGTCCTCTGGGATATCGTTCTTTTCGTGATTAATATACGTAATCTGATTTGTCCAATAGAGAAGAGAGAGAGCAAAATTTGCCCCAGCTTCACCAGAGCCCATAACAAGGGTCGGTGTATCAATGACCTCATACCCATCACAATCAGTGCAAATATAGATGGTCATTCCTAAGCATTCCTTCAGATTAGGAATAGGAGGAATTCGGTCTGTTATCCCTGTAGCAAGCAGCAAAGTGCGGGCGGTGAATTCATGCTCTGTCGTCTTGACATGGAAGCGGCCATTCACATCCTTTAATGTTGTAACATGGTCCTTTAGAAATTCAATCCCTGTATTTTGGGCATGCTCTCGGCCAAGTGCCCGCAAATCCTCTCCGCTGATTCCGTCAGGCCAGCCGAGTATATTACGATAGTCTTTGCAAAGGGAAGAACGGCCTTCCTCCTTTGAATCAATCACTAGGCATGTATGCTGGCTTCTTCCCATTTGGATTGCGGCCTGCAATCCTGCGATACCGCCGCCGATGATGATGCAATCCCATTCATTCGTTCTCATACGTTGTCATTCCTCCCCATGATTCCATTGCTTTAGTATGGATACTGTTAATGGTCCATACTCCTTCTATACCCATAAAATTAATATTTTGACAATTAAATCGTTGAGATGCCATGATAGGAGTAGGAATACGAATGGAGGGAGAAAGAATGGAGCTAGGGTTAAAAGGAAAGAATGCATTGGTTGTGGCTTCAAGTCAAGGGCTGGGAAAAGCTATCGCCATCAAGCTGGCTGAAGAAGGGGCTAATGTCATGGTGACAAGCCGGAGCGCTGATAAATTGAAGACCGTTGTGGAGGAGCTGAAAAAGGTAAATCCAGCCGGAAACTACTACTGGCATGAAGCGGATATTACCCAAGCGGATGACATTGACAGGCTCGTCAAAGATACTGCTGACAAGCTTGGAACAATTGATATTCTTCTTAATAATGCTGGAGGTCCGCCAGCCGGAGGATTTATGGATTTATCTGATGAAGATTGGCAGAAGGGATTTGAATTGAACCTGCTCAGTTACATACGTATGATTCGTGCCGTTCTTCCCCATATGAAGAACGGTGGAAGAATCCTGAATATGGCCTCGATTTCAGTAAAAGAGCCAATTCAAGGGCTGCTTCTTTCAAACACCTTCCGTTTAGGAATCGTCGGCTTAACGAAGACGCTTGCAGCTGAATTTGCTGAACGAGATATCCTTATTAATACGATTGCACCAGGGGTGATTGCCACTGATCGAATCGATTACCTCGATCAAGTGACGGCAGATAAGAAAGGCATCACCGTTGATGAGGTGAAACAACATGCTGAAAACCAAATTCCGCTTGGGCGGTATGGGAAACCGGAGGAATTCGCCAATTATGCAGTGTTCCTGCTCTCATCCGTTAACTCTTATGTGACTGGGCAAGTTTACTTAATTGATGGAGGTAAGGCGAAAGGAATCTAACGAATATAAAAACAAGAGGAGATGAGACTGATTTTGCGGTCTTATCTCCTCTTGTTCTTTTACATGTTTCTTGTTTCAGCAGCTGTTTGAACGGCTTTCTTTTTTTGCGGTAAAAACAGTGTAAGTACGAGGGCAATGAGAGCAATAATCATCATGAAATAATAGGCATCACTTGCTCCAAACATGGATGGCAGGGTTGGAGATGCCTGTAGTTCACTTGGGCTTAGCTTTATGGTATGGACGGCTGCCTGGGCAGTGAATATCGTCATGACGACAGCTGTTCCGATGGCACCGGCTATTTGGCGGACAGTATTATTAACAGCCGAGCCATGGTTGGTCAGCTCCTTCGGCAGGGCATTCAATCCAGCTGTATTGAGCGGCATCGTAATAAAGCTTAAGCCGATGCGAAGGATGATTGTCCGTATCGTCAAGAATAAAAATGATGGAGTAGAGGCCAAATCGGTCACGGCCCACATCGCTGGCAGTACGAATAAAAGGCCAGTAATAAAGAGTGGTTTGGCTCCAAAACGGTCATAGAGCTTGCCCGTCACCGGAGAAAGGAAGGCATTGATGACAGCCCCAGGAAGAAGGAGCAGTCCTCTTTCAAATGCAGTAAAGCCTCGTCCTGTCTGCAGGTAGATGGGCAGTAAAATCATGTCCGCATACATCCAAGGAGGGCGCGGAAACAGAAAAGCATGCGCCCTAACCAAGTATCAAGCCATATTTATGCTGCCTCTATGATGGGCATCATCCGATGGTGGCTGGCTGAAGGGCAGGAGTATGGTTCTCATCAGATTGCTGCCCAAACCCGCCTGCTTCATAAAAGATAGCATACTTATTCAAGAGGGGACTGGACACTATTCAAAAGGGCTATCTTCCTAGCCTCTAGCAGAGTATACCTTTCTGTTATAAGGGAAGCAGCCCACACCGCAGTCACGGCAAGCGCGATGCCTGCTGCCATATCACTCAGCCAGTGAATACCGAGATAGATCGTCGAAAACATGATGATTGGCACGCTGACATAAAACAGCGACTTAAAGACTCTGCTTGATGAGCGCGAACTGAGGAGCAATAATGTCAGCGAAATAGAGTTATGCAGGCTTGGAAAACAATTATTCAGTCCGGAAATATTACGATATTGCGATTCGAATTCCGTATAGACGGAAGGAATTAAAAAGTCAATTTGCGGATGAATATACCATGCTTCATTTACAGGGAAAAATAAATAAAAGGGGATGGCAATGATATAATTCAGCCCAATCGCATAAATAAATGTATAAAACAATTTCAAATCCTCCTTGAGGAGGTAGGAAACAAGAGAGACGGCAATCAAGGTGACGAACATAATGATATAGAAAAAGGTCGTTATCTCTGTTAAAAGAGGATGGCGCAGGGCATCCTGAATGTTTGCTAGAATGGAAGCTTCATAGGTATAAAACAGGGCGGCGTAATCCGGCTGATTGGTGAATGTACTTTCATACCGCAGTTCAAGCTTATTGATGAACAGAATCAAAGCAAGGAGGCCAAGATGCCAAACCACCTGCTTTCGATGGAGAAGAATGGAGAAAACACGAAAAGGATTTTTCTGGTTAACAAAATAGACGATCATAATCGTCAAGAGAGTGATTGTAAGGGCAATGGTCTCCATGGATGTATACATAGGAGCAGCCTCCTCTTAGGAATTATTGGATGAAAAAATAGAATACAAATTTGCTATTTTATTGAAACCTTTGCAGGAATCAATCGTACATAGTATAGTAACAGGAAAAGAATCACCTATTTCAAACCATTACAGGGGGAATTATTTTGCGTAAAAAGAGTTTAGCAACAAAAATATTAGCATCCTTTATGCTGCTGACATTTGTGTTTGCTCCGATTGCGGAGAGCACATTCGTTAACACTTCACACGAGGTCAGTGCAAAATCTTACCGCTCAGGTAAAAAATCCTTCAACTCAAATTCAGGTTCAAATACAAATAATTCTAGCATTTTTAACCAGAAGAAATCTACAACAAGCAATGCAAAAACAACAAAAACAAATTCCTTCAACAAAGGAAGCTTTGCAAAAAGCATGCTGCTAGGCGGAGTTGCAGGTTTGCTCTTCGGAAGCTTGCTGGCGAATATGGGCATGATGGGCTCGGTGTTAGGCTTATTGGTCAATGTATTGGTGATTATCTTAATTATCGGCTTGATCAAGAGAATATTCTTCTCTCGCAATAACAATAATAATCATAACCGTCCGCGAAAAGAGGTTAATGGGCCATGGGACCGCTAAAGCTATCGGAACAAGAGATCATTAATTCCCTTTGCTTATATATGGCTGCTAAGAGGCAGGTCAGTCCCGAGAATGTGGAAATCGAATTAATGTATGATGATGATTATGGGTTTTCCGCTGAATCACATGTTAATGGGCGCTCACAAATCTTGATTACGGCTAATATCATTGAAGCACTGCGCTTTTACATTGAACATCAGTTAAATATGGATCCCTTTGCGGCAGCCATTGAACTTGAGTTGGATGACGATGAAGGAATCATCGCCAACGTGCGATAAATGAGGATAAAGAGGCATGGAAATCTGCCTCTTTTTTCTTTGGAAAAATGAATGAAAGGTTGCGGAAGAAGTGGAATTTGTCATGAATGTCCTGACTGTTATTGGAGTAATTATCCTCGTTGCTATAGGTGCGCTTCTTAAGACGTTCAAGGATCACAATCGAAGGAAATAAACACTTACATTAAATAGAAGTTTATGCTAATTTTTTACAGAATATTCTTGAACTTTATCACCCTAAAAGATTAATATATACGTATACTATAAAAATAAAGCGTTTACATACTTAGGGGAGTGTGACAGATGAAACATCCGTACATACAGGAGGAGCATGTGATCTTCCGCAAGGCTTTCCGAAAATTCCTTGAAAAAGAAGCGTATCCTTTCTATGAGAAGTGGGAGGAGGACCGAATCATCCCGCGTACTTTCTGGGATAAGCTTGGTCAATCTGGTTATCTATGTCCAGACCTGCCGGAGGAATATGGCGGACTTGGCGTGGACTGGGGGATTTCGGTCATTATCAATGAAGAGCTGGAAAGGGTTGGTTCAGGTACAGTTGGAATCTCACTGCATAACGATATTGTCGTACCATACATAACGGCCTATGGAACACACGAACAGAAGAAGCATTGGCTGCCAAAATGTGCCAGCGGGGAATCGATTAGCGCGATTGCGATGACAGAGCCAGGCGCCGGCTCCGATCTCGCCTCCATTGCCACGACGGCCGAGGACCGCGGGGACCATTATTTGGTCAATGGACAAAAAACCTTCATCACAAATGGCATCCAAGCAGATTTAATTATCATTGCTTGTAAAACGGATGTGCATGCGACGCCAAAGCATAAAGGAATCAGCCTGCTTGTCATTGAACGCGGCATGCCTGGCTTCTCAAGAGGCCGAAAGCTGAACAAGGTGGGGCTTCACTGTCAGGACACGGCGGAATTGATATTTGAGGATTGTATCGTGCCAAAGGAAAATCTGCTTGGCCAAGAGGGGAGCGGCTTCCTGTACATGATGGATAAGCTTCAGCAGGAGCGCCTTGTCGTGGCAATCGCAGCCCAAGTGGCAGCAGAAGATATGTTTGCCATGACCATGGATTATGTCAAATCCAGACGAGCGTTCGGAAAAGCAATCGGTGACTTTCAGAACACGAAATTCAAGCTGGCTGAAATGGCTACCGAGATTGAAATGGGACGTACCTTCCTCGACCAGCTGATTGCCAGTCATATGGCAGGTGAGGATGTCGTTACAAAGGTATCAATGGCCAAATGGAAATTGACAGACATGGCCAAGCGCATCTCGGCTGAGTGCATGCAGTTATTCGGAGGCTACGGCTATATGGAGGAATACAAGATTGCCAGACGATTCCGTGATACACCCGTCGCAAGCATCTATGCCGGTACCAATGAAATTATGAAAACCATTATTGCGAAAAATTTAGGGCTATAAAGAAGACTCTTTTGCACAGATGAACAGTCACCTTTAGAAACTTTTGCACCGCAAAAAAAACTTTGATAAAGGGGTAACTGATTATGATGAACGTACCATTGACTGTCCAATCTTTACTGGAGAGGGCTGAACAATTTTTCCCTAAGAAAGAAGTCATCTCACGAACGCATTCGAGGGTTCAACGATTAACCTATAAGGAAATTGGCGAGAGAACAAGAAGACTGGCCGGAGCATTGATTGATTTGGGCGTCCAAAGGGGCGGGAGAGTTGGAACGCTTGCATGGAATCATCATCGGCATTTGGAAGCGTATTTTGCGGCTCCAGGGATAGGCGCCATCAACCATACAATTAATATCCGTCTCTCAAAGGAGCATATTTCCTATATTATCAATCATGCCGAGGATGATGTGCTGCTCTTTGATGAGGATCTATTGCCAGTCGTATCAGAGATAGCGCATGAACTGACGTCTGTCAAAGCCTTTATCATGATGACAGATGAGCAATCCTTGCCAGAGGTCAGCTTTTCACCGCTATATTCATATGAAGAGTTATTGAAAACGGGCAATCCAAAAACGCCTTTCGCCAAAGACATCGATGAAAACGAAACGGCAGGGATGTGCTATACATCTGCCACGACAGGAAATCCAAAAGGAGTGGAATACAGCCATAGAGGTCTTGTCCTCCATAGCTTTGCCCTCGGGCTTGCTGATACAGTGGGCGTCTCCGAGAGGGATGTCATTATGCCTGTTGTTCCTATGTTTCATGTCAATGCCTGGGGTCTTCCTTTTGCAGCTACTTGGTTTGGCGCGACACAAGTGCTTCCAGGGCCGCAATTTAACTCAACACTAATTGCTGAATTCATCGACGAATACCGAGTAACCAAAACAGCTGGTGTGCCGACAATCTGGCTTGGACTATTACAAGAGCTTGAAACAGGCAAATATGATACAAGCTCATTAGTCACCATCCTATGTGGAGGGTCGGCCGCTCCAAGATCCTTAATCCAAACCTATGAATATACGTATAAGATTCCTTTCAGGCATCTATATGGAATGACGGAAACTACGCCGCTCGTTCTGTTGTCCAATCTAAAAAGCTATCAAACCGATCTCTCTGAAGACGAAATTCTCGACATTCGCGCTAAGCAAGGATTAATTGTACCTGGGCTGGAAATGAAAATCGTCGGCTCAGAGGGAGAAGTGGAATGGAATGGCCGTGATATGGGCGAATTAATGCTAAGGGGAAATTGGATTACAGATTCTTATTATAAAGACGAACGGACAAATGATGCTTTCAAGGATGGATGGCTGCTGACAGGGGATATCGCGACCATTGATGAAGAAGGGAATGTCAAATTGGTTGACCGCACGAAGGATCTCATTAAAAGCGGTGGAGAATGGATATCCTCCGTTGACTTGGAGAATGCGCTCATGGCGCATGAAGCAGTCTTTGAAGCAAGTGTTGTAGCTGTGCCGCATGTCCAATGGCAGGAACGGCCCATCGGATGTGTCGTATTAAAGCCTGAATATAAAGGCAAAGTCACAGCCGAAGAAATCAAAGAATTCATCGCTCCTCAATTTGCAAAATGGTGGCTTCCAGATGAAATCTTGTTCTTAGATGAGATTCCGAAGACCTCAGTCGGAAAGTTCTTAAAGCTGAAGCTGAGGGATATCGTGCAGGAGCAGCTGCAGATGAGATAAGCAATAGAGGTAAAGGGAGGAGGCTGTCATGATTGTGGCAGCTTCTTTATATACTGAAGGCTATTATAGCAAGAGAGTCCTTCTGATTTAAGTAAGTTGGCGAACAGTCGCATAACAGGGGTTTATTAGAGGGCTCTATCAAATGCAGCACACATGGAAAAATCTTGACTTGACCAATTTCGCCAATCCTTTTATAATAATTAAGTGTCATACATAACTGTCCCAGTAGCTCAGCAGGATAGAGCAACAGTTTCCTAAACTGTAGGTCGGAGGTTCGAATCCTCTCTGGGACGTAAATGCAGAAACGCTGATCGAACGATATCCATAGCGATGGATATGGGAGTATCGGCGTTTTTTATTGTATTCTATCAGCTTGGAAAATGGTGGTGTTTCTCTGAAGCTTCTTTAATGGAGAAAAAGGGATTTAGTATAATACCAAGTAGAAGGGTGTGATTATATGGACAGCAAGAAGAAAATGGTGGAACTTGAGATTGATGAGGAATTAATTGCTTCAATTAAAAAAATGCAAGATTTGTTGTGCAAACGGCTAGATGTTGAACTCCCTTCTCAATATGAAAATCTCCAAACCATTATCGACCAAAGCTTGTTAGTCTATTTTGATCGAATGGATTGGTATTATCGGCTCGAAGGCCGAGAGTGGGATACATTTTATGAAAACCACCAAGGTGCCACGAATATTCCCAGCCGAATAGAAGAATCATGATAGATAAGTAACAGGTTTTTATAATAAAAGAGTCCCTGCAAATGAGGGACTCTTGTTTTATTATTTCACTGTTTTGACCGTAAGTTTTTTACCTGTTGAGGTGAAGATGATATTTTTGCTTTTATCTGTACGATAAACGGTGATTTTACGTGCTTTCAATCGGTTTAAGACATCGCTTGTTGGATGGCCATAACCGTTTTTGCCGACACTGATCACAGCATATTTTGGACTAACCTTCTTAAGGAAGTTCGTGCTTGTTGTATTTTTCGCTCCATGGTGGCCGACCTTCAATACATCGACTTTTGAGAGGAGTTTTTTGCTGATCATGTCATTCTCTGCTTTTGTTTCGGCATCCCCCATGAACAAGAATTTCTTCTGGTTATGTTTTAACAGGAGGACAGCACTCCAATTGTTTAAGTCTGTTTTACTGTAAGTTTTCACTGGGGCAAGGAAAGTCAATGTGACAGCACTTGTTCCCGTTGCGATTTTGACACCTTGTTTTGCTGTTTTGATGGACAGTTTTTTGCCCTTCACAGCAGTTAAGAATTCTTTGTAGGTTTGAGAGGTGTGTGAAACTTTAGGTGCGTAGACTGCACTGACCTTAAATGATTTGATAACGGTAATCAAGCCGCCGATATGGTCGGCATCAGGATGGGTTGCAATGACTGCATCAAGCTTTTTGACACCTTGCTTCTTCAAATAGGCTGTGACCACTTTTCCTTGTCCTTTTTTCCCGCCGTCAATTAGATAATTCTTGCCGTTAGGCGTTTGAATCAAAGTGGAATCACCTTGACCAACATTAATGTAGTGAACCTTTAGGTTTGATGCCGCTTCAACCGGTGCTGAAAATGGAATGAAGCTGATCAAAAGGATAAGGGCCAAGAAAGACTTTAATATTTTTGAACGCATTACCATAACTCCTTATATGTGTAAATTTACTATTATATATTAGATTCTATTATAAAAAAATACAAGTGTAATTGTATAAGTAATAGTTATTATTTACAGAGTATTCGCAAGAAAAGTGTATATAGAAATAAAAAACTCCTATCCATAGAGGATAGGAGTTGAAGGGATATCCGAATTAATCGTTATCGCGTGCTTCTCCGCCTTTTTTTCCGATTTCACGGTAGAATTCCTTATCATGATTGTCAGAAGTAGCTTCTCCGCCTTTTTTTTCCAATCTCTTGATAGAATTCTTTATCATGATTGTCGGAAGTAGCTTCTCCGCCTTTTTGACCGATTTCTTGGTAGAATTCTTTGTCATGGTTGTCGGAAGTAGCTTCTCCGCCTTTTTGGCCGATTTCTTGGTAGAATTCTTTGTCATGGTTGTCAGAAGTAGCTTCTCCGCCTTTTTGACCGATTTCTTGATAGAATTCCTTGTCATGTTTTTTTGAAGTGGCTTCTCCACCTTTACGTCCAGCTTCTTCTCTGCTCATTTTATCGTCTGCCATGTTAATCGCTCCTTTTCAATTGATTTTATCGTTTAATAGTAGTTAGCTTGTTTAAAGATTAGTCGTTATTGCGTGCTTCTCCGCCTTTTTTGCCTATTTCGCGGTAGAATTCCTTATCATGATTGTCAGAAGTGGCTTCTCCGCCCTTTTTCCCAATCTCTTGGTAGAATTCCTTATCATGTTTTTTGGCGGTTGTTTCTCCGCCTTTGCGTCCGGCTTCTTCTCGGGACATTTTGTTATCTGCCATTGTCCATTTCTCCTTTCAATCATTTCGAAGTTTTGATGTTACAGTACTAGATATACCTCTATTTCCAAAGAGGAAACTACATTTCCTTATTTTAACTTTTCTGTAAAGAATGATTTGATTTCTTAATGTTTATATAGTAGAAATCAGGCTTTTAAAAGCGTTTGGGTAGAAATGACTGATTGGATAGATATGGTATAATGAGGATTGAGAGAATGAATACCTTGATAGAAACGAGAGATTAATATGTCGATTCAAAAGTATGCCATTTTTCGAGAAGTAGTAGATACAGGGAGCTTTTCGCTGGCAGGAGAGCGTCTAGGAATCTCCCAATCAGCCGTAAGTCATTCGGTCACGAGCCTGGAAAAGGAATATAAGGTGAAGCTGTTGGCTAGAAGCCGCTCAGGGATTCAGTTGACTGATAGCGGGCAGCGGATTTTACAATATATCGAGAAAATTCTATATCTAGAAGAAAAGATGAATCAGGAATTAGCTGAAATAAGGGGACTGGAATTGGGGACTTTGACGATTGGGACTGTCACACCTCTTACTTCTGAATGGCTTCCTGGCATTATGAAAAGATTTCATGAGCAATTTCCGTCCATCCAGGTGAATATCCGTGAAGGGACAAGCCAGGAAATTGTCGACTGGGTTGAAAATGGAGAAGTGGATATTGGGTTTACTTATTCTTTAAAGGAAAGAGGGAGGATTGACCGGCTGCTGCTCACTCATGAGCCGTTCTATCTGCTTATGCATGAAGAAAAGCAGGGGGACGACTTGTTCCGCTTAATGAAGGAAAGTCCGTTTATCATGCCGACAAGCTATCGGGAAATGATCCTGAAGCAAAAAGCCTTTAAACCAACCGTCCTCCTTGAGCTGTCTGATGAAAGAGCGATTATTGAGCTTGTTCGAAACGGACTTGGAATCAGTATCCTTCCAAGGATGTGCTTGCATAATCTGCCGGAGGAAGTAAACATCATGCTGATTCCCCACGAGCTGATCCAGCTGCCGGTGCATCTTGTCAGTTTATTGTTTTCAGCCATGTCTCCGGCAGCGGAGAAGATGAGTGCTACGATTAGTCTATGGTTGAATGAAAACTATAATATTATTATGTCAACTGAAGAAAAACTCTCCTTCGATTAGGGGAGTTTTTGACATTATTGGAGCTAATATGGGGTATGAAAGCTTGCAAATCCAATGATTTTGTCTATTCATTGTCTCAAAAGTCTTTTCTTGTTTTATAATAGAGACTTAAGAGATTACGCTTCAAGAAGGAGTCTGGTTATGGAATTAATCATCGCGGAGAAACCGGATCAAGGATTGACATTAGCATCGCCATTTACCTTTAAGCGGCATGATGGGTATGTGGAGATCTCGCCTAATGAAGTCTTTCCAAACGGGGCGTTTTGTACATGGGCGATTGGCCATTTGACTGAATTATCGGCACCGGAGACATATAAGCCGGAATGGAAGAAATGGTCCATGGGCTCATTGCCAATCATACCCGAACGATTTACCTACCAAGTGACAAAATCAAAATATAAGCAATTTAATATTGTGAAACAATTATTAAAACGTCCTGAGGTTTCAACCATCATCCATGCGGGTGATGCCGGGCGCGAGGGGGAACTGATCGTTCGTAACATCATTTCCTTAAGCGGTGTAAAGAAACCGATGAAGCGGCTATGGATTTCATCCTTGACGAAAAAGTCTATCGTAGACGGCTTTAAGTCGCTGAAGGACGGACAAGAGACCATCTATTTATTTCATGAGGCCTATACGAGGGCTTGTGCAGACTGGCTTGTCGGCATGAATGCGTCTCGTGCGTATTCCCTGTTGCTGAAGCAAAAAGGGATGAATGATGTTTTCTCAGCCGGTCGTGTACAGACACCGACACTTGCACTGATTGTTAAAAGGGAGCAGGAGATTGAATCCTTTGTATCAAAGCCCTTCTGGGAGATAATAGCTACCTTTGAGATGGATGGCCATAAATATGAAGGGAAATGGGAAAAGGACGGAGAATCAAGGCTCGACCAGAAGGAAATGGCCGAGAAGATTGCTGCCTTTTGCCAATCGAAAGAAGCCGTTATTAAGGATATGAAAACGGAACGGAAGGAATTTCAACCGCCTTTATTATTCAATCTTTCCTCTTTGCAGGCAACAGCCAATAAAGCCTTTAAGTATTCGCCAAAGAAGACGCTTGATATTCTGCAAAAGCTCTATCAAAAAGGAATCGTCTCCTACCCGCGTAGTGATTCGAACTATGTGACAGAAGGTGAGGCAGAGCTGTTTCCGGATATTTTGGAGAAGCTTGGGCAATTTGAAGACTATAAGAGTCTTATGCCTGTGCCAAATCCGTCCATCATTCATAATAAACGGTTCGTGAATGAAAAGAAGGTTTCAGACCACTATGCCATCATTCCGACGGAGCAGGTCACGAACCCAAGCCGCCTATCTGGTGAGGAGAGGAATATTTATGATCTGATTGTTCGCCGTTTAATTGCCGCACATTATGAATCAGCTGTATTTGATTATACGACCATCACCACACTAGTGGATGGCCGCGCTGAATTCATTTCGAAAGGGAAACAGCAAATACGCGAAGGCTGGCGCCAAGTCGTTTTCTTAGATGATAAGGATGAAGATACCATCCTTCCGAATGTGAAGAAGGATGACACGGGAATCGTCAAGAAAGTTAAGGTGAAGGAAGGAAAGACACAGCCGCCGAAACGCTATACAGAAGGACAGCTGATTACCCTAATGAAAACAGCCGGTAAACATTTGGACAATGAGGAGCTCGAGAAGGTTCTTATGAAATCAGAGGGACTTGGGACAGAAGCAACAAGAGCCGGAATCATCACAAGCTTGAAGGACCGTAAATATATTGACGTCAAGAAGAATCAGGTTTTTGCAACCGATAAGGGTAAGGTGCTGATCAAGGCAATAGGCGAGGAAATTCTTGCAAGCCCTGAAATGACAGCTAAATGGGAGCAGCGCTTGGCGGAAATCGGAGAAGGAAAGGCCTCGGCTGCCCAATTTATGGAACAGACGAAGAAGTTGACTGCGAAAATCATTGAAGATGCCATTAAGGGCTTCGAAACATGGGATTTCTCTGATTACAATGTTGAGAGCATCCAGCGGAAAGGCTCAAAATTTCCGAAACCGAAGAAAATGGGCCAATGCCCATTATGCCAAGGGGATGTCGTTGATAAAGGGCAATTCTATGGCTGCTCCAATTATCGGGAGAAGGAATGCAAATTCACCTTTTCGAAGACGATTCTTGGTAAGAAAATCAGTCAAGCCAATATGCAGAAGCTTCTGAAAGAAGGAAGGACAAACCTTATTAAAGGCTTTAGCAAGGGAGAAAATACATTTGATGCCACGCTTGAATGGAAGGATGGCAAAATTAATTTCTTATTTTCGACTGAAAATGTCGGGAAATCTTAAAAAAATTGTCTAATTCAGTTATAATGATAAGTGGTTTACGTTTCAATTCTTTGCTTAAGGCAAAGGATTACATATAACAATGAATAAAGGAGTATGAATGTTGATGGAAAAAGTATTAATCTTTGGACATAAAAATCCTGATACAGATACAATCTGTTCCGCTATCGCTTATGCGGAATTAAAGAAAGCTTTAGGAATGAACGCTGAGCCGGTAAGACTTGGCGCTGTGAACGGGGAAACTCAATTTGCCCTTGACACATTTAAGATTGAAGCTCCTCGTTTAGTCGAGAAGGTTGCTGCTGAAGCTAGCGAGGTAATCCTTGTTGACCATAACGAACGCCAGCAAAGTGCGGATGATATCGAACAGGTACGTGTGCTTGAAGTTATCGACCACCACCGTATCGCTAACTTTGAAACGGCTGATCCACTTTACTATCGTGCTGAGCCGGTTGGCTGTACAGCGACAATCCTGAATAAGCTTTACAAAGAGAACGGGGTAGAAATCAAGAAAGAAATCGCGGGTCTTATGTTATCTGCCATTATCTCTGATTCCTTATTGTTCAAATCTCCAACATGCACAGAGCAAGATGTACAAGCAGCCAAGGAATTGGCTGAGATTGCCGGCGTGGATGCAGAAGCGTATGGACTAGACATGCTTAAAGCTGGTGCAGACTTAAGCAAGAAAACAATTGAAGAATTGATCTCCCTAGATGCAAAAGAATTCAGCATGGGCACTTCTAAAGTTGAAATCGCGCAAGTAAACGCAGTTGACACAGATGAAGTAATGACAAAGCAGGCTGAACTTGAAGCTGCCATGCAAGCCGTTATCGATGAAAAAGGCTTGGATTTATTCTTGCTTGTCGTTACAAACATCTTAACGAATGATTCTGCAGCCCTTGCTGTAGGCAGCAAATCTGCAGCTGTTGAACAAGCCTTTGGTGTTACATTAACGAATAAAACAGCTATATTAAAAGGTGTCGTTTCCCGTAAGAAACAAGTTGTACCTGCACTAACTGAAGCTTTATCCTAATAACTATTGCTTTACAATAATATTTATGTTATAGTTATCTTCGCGATGAGCTGAATTGTGTAAGACGAGCACATGCCTTAAATGGCGAGCACAATGTGGAGTGCTGTGACCTCGCCTCAATTTTCGAAAGAAGACACTTGCTATAGGCAGGTGTCTTTTCTTATATAATGAATAAAAAATGACTTTCATCCCACCCTACATAATATGGAACCTAAAAGAACCGATGATACATATGATAAGCAAGAATGAAGGAGGCGAACCGGATGTCGAAAAAAACAGTGGATGATTACCTTCAAGAAGGAATCCATGGGGCAAAGGAAATAAAGCCTGAGGAGCGTAAGGAATTTCTAGGATCCCTACGTGAGCGGGTTGTCGTCGCCTTAGGGCAGAAAATAGTCTTCGAAAACAAGATTCCGCCGGCATTTGAGGAAATACTGAGAAGTCATACAGAGGCCGTGCTTTATTTGAATGGTCATATTAGTTACACATACTTATCGAAATACGTCAAACTGGCTGAATCAGCTAAGGTACAATTCAAAATTGTCATGAACAAGGATTATAACTCACCACACGGCGCTGTGCTCGCTTATGGTCATGCCATCAACAAGGAAGACATCAGTCTCCCTGAGGAGAAAAAGCCAGATACTCAGAAAGAGAAAGAAGAATCTGTTGGAGGTTTTTCATTCTTTAAGAATTTGTTTAAGAAGGACTAGATGTGAGCGGGACCCCCAGTTTTTGCTGGAGGTCTTTTTTCATTTTTTATCAAAGACCTGAGAGTATCGTTTCCTTGAATTCTTTATTGTTTTTGCAAATATTCAGCCTGAAAAACGTTGGTTTTTTCGAAATTAACTCTTTCTGTAGATAATCCCTTTATTCTTTTTTACGTATATAATCCTTGATATTGACTTTAAGGGCGATTAAACAGAGTTTATGGGCGAAACTCAATGCTTTAAGGGCGAAAAAGTAGAGCTATGGGCGAGAAAGTGAGAGTAAGGGCGCTTGTGGAGGGCTATGGGCGAAAAAACAGGCGAAAGGGCAAATAGCAGCCGCTCTATGAGAAACAATCTCTTATATGCAAACTTGCACTTGTTTGTTAGCCCCTATGTAAAAAAGCTAACCAGTCAGCTCCTAAATAACAAGCCTGACTGGTCAGCATTTTTTTGATGCCGATATTCAAAGGTGGCGTTTGGCACCTTCAGCATGTGTCCATTAATGATGATCGTCTCATTATCTACCCATTCATTCTCAGCGCTTTTAGTTCAATTGTTGCGGTTTGATCATCCTTCTTGTGGGTGATTAACCCACCCCGTATCGCATAGGAGGATGTGGCCCCGCCATTTACTAAATAAGCTCTGACGGTATTGGTCCCGATAGGAGATAACAGGTATCATCACTACATTCATCACAAGATGTCATCGATCAAACACTTGCTTTTCCTTTCTCCCGTTTCAATATTATAAGCAAATAGACCCCAATGATGCTGTAGGTTGCGGTCATACTGATGACGATTTGAGTTATTTCATCTAATGATGTTTGGGACAGGGCAAGCTCCGGCAGATATAAGGCAAGAAGGGTGACTGGAAGAATAAAGGTCTTTGCCCAGACTGAGAAGAAGATAATAAACCCGAGGAATAGCAGGCCAATCAGGATACTCCCAATAGTTCCGAAGTGAATGACAGGAGATGGATAAAGTAAATCAATGAGTAAAACCCCGCCGATGAATAAGAAATTTAACGTACATGGAAATAAAATCACCAAAAATTCCTTCCACTTTGATAGCTGGCGGCTGGCCGTATAGCGGAGGGCTGCCATCACACCTGCAAAGAAAAGCAGAATGCAAATCATGGTGCCGATGATTGTCAGAAGTCCATAGCTTAATGGGCCATTTATCAGGTCTTTAAATACGAGGTAGGACATTCCTCCGATAATAACCAATGGTATGAATTTCATCCAATCCTTATAATCCGTTTTCATTTCCGCCGAAAGGCTCTGCATATACTCCTTAGGTGATGAACCAATAATTTGTTCAATGGATTTGCCGTTTGATTCGGCTTCATATAAATGATCAGCTAGGTCACGGATGATGTCATCAATCTCTTCATTCTTTTTTCCGCTTGAAAACAGATAGATTTTTAAATCCTCGAGAAATTTAGTGCTTTTCATGGAGAGCTTTTCTTCCATATTGATTACCTATCCTTTCTGATAATAGCATTCACGCTTTTTTCCAGCTGTGCCCATCTTGATAGAAACTCCTCTAACGCTATTTCACCCACGCTCGTTAAGGAATAATATTTCCGCTTCGGTCCAGCAATTGACTCCTTGCGTACCGAAGTGATCAATCCTTCCCTTTGCATTCTCAGCAAGAGGGGGTAAATGGTTCCTTCACTAATGCTGTCAAAGCCGTAGCGGCTTAATTGCTCTGCAATCTCATAACCATAGCATTCCTTCTCCTTTATCATGGCAAGGAGGCAGCC
The DNA here is from genome assembly GCF_054950035.1 of Gracilibacillus sp. Marseille-QA3620. Lineage (NCBI taxonomy): Bacteria > Bacillati > Bacillota > Bacilli > Caryophanales > Bacillaceae > Gracilibacillus > Gracilibacillus sp. Marseille-QA3620. The sequence goes on along the minus strand of NZ_CM143102.1, from coordinate 2,278,839 downwards.
ATCCAATATCCCTTTCATCATTTGCGTCTGGGACATTTGTTATCACTCCGATTCTAATCCTTTTAAACAGGTAGCAGGATTATTTATCTTGTATTACAAGGTATAAGATAAGTATAGGATTGTATATCTTGTAAAGCAAGGTATTTTTTTACTTATTTTTAACGATTGAACTGCCCAATTTTGCCTTGTTCCCAGAACATATATTTGTATGGTATAGTAATCGAATTGAGAACAAAATTGATGCGGATAAGAGGATAGGACTAGTGATTACTTCAACTTCTATTTCAACGAAAGAATATATTACCCAATGGCAGGAAGCCCTGTCACAGGAGATAGGCCATTTAAAAAAATATGGCAGCCATAAATATGTACTTATGAATGGGAATCAGATTCAATCAGGCGACACATATACGTATTATTTTGAGACGATGTCACCACTGAAGATTCCCATTGGCACAGTTGCCCGGCTCGAGCGGGATGGGAGCAAATACGATGCTCGTGTGCTGTCGGCTGAGGGAAATACTCTATTAGTTTCTTTGGATCAATCCATTGGGGATCTAATTGATGAGGCCTTTATTTCCCATGATCCATGGGAGCTTTTAGAGCAATTGATTGAACGGTTAGATGATATTAAGAAGAGTAAACGGAAGCGCAGCCGAGTCAAGAGGCTGATGAATCCCGATTTTCCGGATAAGAGGACGCGCACTGATAGCAAAACGGCTGTGCAGGAGCTGTTTCAGCGTTCGAAATACAATCCGGTAACCTTTGTCTGGGGACCGCCGGGAACAGGGAAGACATATACGCTGGCAAGAACAGCTGCAAATAAATATTTTAAGGATAAGAGAGTATTGGTGCTTTCGCACAGTAACCAAGCAGTAGATGTACTGCTTGGGGAGATGGCTGCCTTCATTAAGAAGGCGGATAAGTTTCGTACTGGCGATCTATTGCGCTACGGAAACCAGGCAGGTGACGGGTTATTGATGCATGGAGACATTCTGCCGTCACAATTGCTTGCTGACCAGGATGCAGGTTTGCTGTCTGATAAAGATCGGATTACCGAGGAGAAGCGTCTCTTGAAGAAGGATCTCTCCCAATCGTTCAGTGTCAGGGACTCACAACAGCTTCTAGAGCTTGAACAGAAGCTTGGGCGTATTCTTGACAGAATTCGTAAGCAGGAGATGAAGCTCGTCAAGGAGGCTTCCATTATCGGAACAACGCTTGCAAAGGCGGCCAATGATCCTGTCATATTTGAGCAGGAATATGACCTTGTCATTGTAGATGAGGCGAGCATGGCGTTTATCCCGCAGATTGCCTTTGCCGTAAGTATGGCAAAAAGAGCGATTGTTTGCGGAGATTTCAAACAGCTGCCGCCGATTGCAGCATCAAGGGGGCAGCTTGTTGATACATGGCTGCGGGAGGATATATTCCACCGTGCTGGTGTCGCTGATATTGCGAGCGGCGGCGTATTGCATCCACATCTATTCCTCTTGAAGGAACAAAGAAGGATGCATCCGGATATATCTGCTTTTACGAATCAATATTTATATAATTCCCTTGTCGGAGATCATCCAAGCGTGCAGAAGAGCCGGGAAGAGATTGTGGCCCGGGCGCCGTTCGAACAAGCGGCTTCCATTCTGTTAGATGCGAGCTTTACTGGTGAGCATTGTTTTAGCGGGGGCACCTCAGGGTCAAGGATGAATATCATGCATGCCCTGCTTTCTCTGCAGCTGCTTCATGAAGCCTACCAGGGCGGAAGCAAATCAATCGGGTATGTGACACCATACAGGGCTCAAGCCATCTTGATGGAGAAGCTTCTTCAAGACTTTTATCCGGAGCAGTATGGGGCAGGTGCGTTTATGGCCGCAACTGTGCATCGTTTCCAGGGGAGCGAGAGGGAACTGATGATCTTTGATACGGTCGACTCGTATCCAGAGAGAAGAGCTGGTATGCTCTTAACGGGTAAAGAGAGTGAGCGTCTATTGAATGTGGCAATCACAAGGACAAAAGGCAAGCTTATTCATGTCAGTGATGTGAATTTCTTGAAGAATACGATTCCGAGATATAAAACCTTGCATCAATTCATTGATTTCCAGCTTCAGCACAATAAGACGGTCGGGATGGACCAAATTGGAAAATGGATCAAGCATCCTCATCCAAAGCTTAAATGGATGTATGCCCGCAAACTAGATGATGTGCTGAATGATGTAAAAGAGGCTCAGAGTCAAATTATTCTATCGCTTCCTAATCGCTGTATTTTATCGAAGGAGCTTGCACAAGCACTGACCACAAGACCAGCTCGTGCGAAATTAGCTCTCTATTCAAAAGAGGAGCATCCTTATTTAGACCCGGATCTTCATATACAGGAGGGACCTCCATTCAGCATGATCTGTATTGATCGCCGTTTCTTATGGCTGGGCATCCCGATTGAAGCGAATAGAAATGTTGATCCGCCTTATGTAGCGGTCAGACTCGACTCGGAGGAAACCATCAACTATATCCTGCAACAATTACCACGTGGTTAGGAAAAATATGTCCTTTGCTATTTTCTTTAGATAGTTATATAATCTTATATACAAGATATAGTTTGTGAATAAAAACACAAATACAAGATATTGATTAAGTGCAGTTAAGGCGCCATTTATGGCTTAATAGGGAATTCGGTTAAAATCCGGAACTGTACCCGCAACTGTGAATGCTGATGAAATAAGTAATCCACTGTGAAGAGACTTCATGGGAAGGGCTTAGAGTAAAGGGAAGCATGAGTCAGGAGACCTGCCTTATCGAGCAATCGTTTTGCCTTTATCGGGAGCAATGAAGGTGGATAGTAGCAGCAAATGAAGAGTATATTCATTTTTATGCAAATCCAATCCCATTGCCTGAAGATAGAGGTGATGGGATTTTTTATTTGGGAGGCGTATTGATATGAGTAAGGTGTGTATAGAAAAAACGTTGGCGGAAACTCAGTCTGTTGAGGAATTATTGAGCTCATTTAATGAAATTGTTCATTTGACGAATCCTGAATTAGTCAATGAGAATGCAAATATGAATGCGTCTACTCCAATGGGGCAGATGGGGAAATTCGCCAGTGAGTCTGCACGCTTTTTTGCGAGAGAAAACCTATTATCTGAGGAAGTAAAAAAGGCAATTGAAGCTAATTTGCTTTATCCGCATGATTTGGATTTTATGCCGACGGGGACAACAACCTGCTGTCAAATTCCTCTTGGACAAATGCTTACGAAGGGATTTGACACCGGTCATGGAAGCATGCGTCCGCCTAAGGATATATCAAGTGCAATGGCGCTGGCCTCTATCATATTGCAAGCAAACCAAAATATGCAGCATGGCGGTCAGTCATTCCCGATGTTTGATGCTGATCTTGCTCCATTTGTCCGTAAAACCTATGAGAAGCATGTAAAGCGCTTAGAAGCCTATCCAAGTGATTGGAGCAAAGAAACGATAGAGCAAATCGCTTGGGAGGAAACGGAGAATACCGTATATCAAGCTTGTGAAGCCTTCGTACATAATTGCAATTCCATGCATTCACGCGGGGGCGGACAGGTGCCGTTTGTGTCTGTGAACTATGGAACAGATACAACGAAAGAAGGGCGGATGCTTATTAAAAATCTTTTGCTGGCAACAAAAGCCGGGCTTGGCAATGGGGAAACACCAATCTTCCCAATTCAAATCTTTAAAGTGAAGGAAGGGGTTAACTTCAATGAGAATGACCCTAACTATGACCTTTACTTATTGGCCCTGGAAACGACTGCTGAACGTTTATTCCCGAATTTCAGCTTCATTGACAGCCCGTTTAATAAGCAATATTATGATGGCACACATGAATCAGAGGTAGCCTATATGGGATGCCGTACAAGGGTGATGGGCAATAGACATGGTGTTGAGAACAGTATTGGGCGTGGCAATCTTTCCTTCACATCCATTAACTTAGTTAAGCTGGCGCTCCTGTCCAATACGCTAGAGGATTTCTATCGTCGACTAGATGACATGTGCGATCTTGCCATAGTTCAGCTTTATGAGCGTTATCTATACCAAGCTGCGAAACAAGTGCGTCACTTCCCATTCCTGTATACACAAGGAGTTTGGAAAGGAGCAGAAGAATTAAACGAGGATGATCAGCTTAAGGAAATCCTGAAACAAGGTTCACTCGCGTTCGGATTCATCGGGCTTGCAGAATGTGTGAAAGCCTTGACTGGTTTCCATCATGGTGAAAGTGAAGAATCCTACGAGCTTGCCCTTGATATTATCCGCTTCATGAGGGAGAAGGCGGATAAGGCAGCAGAGACCTATGATTTGAATTATTCCTTAATTGCAACGCCAGCAGAGGGACTTAGCGGAAAATTCGTGAAGAAAGACCGTCTTGAATTCGGCAGTATAAAAGATATTACAGACCGTGAATATTACACAAATTCATTCCATATTCCAGTCCATTTTCCAATCAAGTCACTCGATAAGATCCGTAAGGAAGCGCCATTCCATGCTTACTGTAATGGCGGACATATCACCTATGTGGAAATTGACGGGGACCCTAAGAATAATTTGAAGGCACTCGACCAAATTATTCGTGCGATGGCTCATTACAAAATCGGTTATGGTTCTATTAACCATCCAGTTGACCGTTGCTTAAAATGCAATTATAAAGGGTATATTCAGGATACTTGCCCTCATTGCGGCAATGAGAACGAAGAGGATATTGAACGGATTAGAAGAATCACCGGTTACTTGGTAGGGGATATGAGTAAATGGAACCCGGCTAAACGTGCAGAAGAAAGAAACAGAGTGAAGCACGGATGATGAAGGTGATGAATATCATCCATGACAGCATTGTGGATGGGGAAGGCTTGAGAACAGTTGTGTTTTTTGCGGGCTGCCTTCATTTCTGTAAGGGATGTCATAATCCCTCAAGCTGGAATCGGGAGAATGGTCGAGACATGACCATTGATGATATCTATGAGGAGGTTATGTCCAATCCTCTGACAGATGTTACATTCTCAGGGGGAGAGCCTTTTATGCAGGCCGATGAACTTCAATATCTGGTCATGAGGCTGAAGGAGTCGGGCAAGAACATTTGGATATACAGCGGCTATACACATGACGAACTCCTCACCCATCCCAATCCTGCCTGCCAGAATGTTCTTAAATATTGTGACGTATTGGTTGACGGCAGGTTTGAACTGGAGAAAAGGGATCCGAAGCTGCTGTTTAGAGGAAGCTCTAATCAGCGAATCATTCATTTGCAGTCTGTCTGATGAAGCGAAAAAGACACCCGTTTTGGGTGTCTTTTTCGTTTTGAAAGCATCCTTTACCAGCGGTGAGCCTTTGCGTTACTTCTCAAAATGATATTGGTCTGAGACATCATCGTATGTCCGTTGACCTGTGACTTTGAGCGCTTCCTTCTTGTCCAGTTATGGTGAAAAAGGGAAGAGTGCGAATCTAATTCGTTTCTGTAACTCAAGTCTAATCACCTCGTCAGTTGGATACGTTCTTGGCTCACACCCCGTATGAGGGAGCAGCCTTTTTTAGTATGTCTCTATATGTCATTGTTCATGCATGGGAATCATACAAAGGTACTGTTTTGGGAAAAAGAGGGATTTTTATGGTGAGAATAGGGAATAAAGTGCTTTAATTAATAGAGAGATTGCCTTATGATAAAACGAAGGAAAAATGTTACAATTATTTTATTGTTGTTACAAAGATATTATTTTGAACAGAAATTTTATTTATAACGAATTATTGGCATGATTCTTTCAAGGAGGCTGCAATTAAGTTGTTTAAAGAGATTTCCATTTCCCGTACTTCATGTATAGGAAACTCCCCGATATATCAATCAACCATTCAATCAGACGGCAGAGTATTTTGGAACGGTGAGAAGAATGTATCTTTTTTAGGAGAACATAAATTTACGATCAGCAGCCCGCGCTTGAAGAAATTAGAGGATTTATTACTATCATTTGATTATAAGAATTTTACTTATCACTCATCGAGGGAAATTATCCCTGATAGTCCTACATGTGTTACACGTGTTGTCTTTAAGCACGGGGAGACAAAAACGGTTGTTCATGATTTGGGTGATGTGGATGGTATGATAGAAAATAAAAAGCATACCTTAAAAAAGCTTGAACGCTTTGAGCGGGATCTTGAGAGAATTGCTGGATTAAAGACCCTAATCAAGCAGCCATTATATTTGTATCATTTCAAGAACAAGCACATGGAGAATGTGGAATATGTATTATCCTCTCCAAGCCAGGAAGAAGCCTTCAAGCTGATTGACGCTACTTATGTTCAATGCAAAAATTGGGAAATAGAAAAACTCGGACGTGATTCTACCCATCATTTGCACCCATATATCGTTATGCAAAAAGATGATTAAGCATACTAATTTTGAAAGAAGGATGAATTTCCAAAAGAGAAATTCATCCTTTTTTATAAAAAAGACCTTTTTCATGTCTTTAGGGCTTGCGGAGCAGGGAATTCAGGAGTACAATTATTTTTATTAACTATTCTGACAATTTGAAGGAGACATCATATGGATACGCAAATCTCAATCATTCATGCAAGAACAAAAAAACAAAAACCTAATCCAGAGGCACTAGGGTTCGGAAGAATCTTCACGGATCACATGTTTATTATGGATTATGATGAAGAACTAGGTGGCTGGCATGATCCGCGCATCATCCCATATCAACCCATCACGCTTGATCCTTCCTGCATGACCTTTCATTATGGCCAAACTGTCTTTGAAGGGTTGAAAGCATATCGGACAAAGAATGGACGAATTCTTTTGTTCAGACCGGAGAAGAATTTTGAGCGGATGAATAAATCAAATGATCGTCTGTGTATCCCATCTATTGATGAGTCCTTTATGCTTGAAGCGCTTCAGACATTGATTGAGGTTGACAGGGATTGGGTTCCAGATGCTGAAGGCACATCCCTGTACATACGTCCTTTTATTATATCAACAGAGACTTATTTAGGGGTATCCCCATCAAAGCATTACCGCTTCATGATTATTCTTTCTCCGGTTGGTGCTTATTATAAGGACGGCATAAATCCAGTGCGAATCGGCGTTGAAAAGGAATATGTCCGCTCCGTTAAAGGCGGAACAGGTATGGCGAAGACAGGCGGCAACTATTCTGCCTCGTTGAAGGCGCAGGAAGTCGCTGAAGAGCTTGGCTGCTCTCAAGTTCTTTGGCTTGATGGGATAGAGAAGAAATACATTGAGGAAGTCGGCAGTATGAATGTATTCTTCAAGATCAATGGCGAGATAGTGACTCCTGAATTAAATGGCAGCATTCTTGACGGGGTGACGCGTAATTCTATTATCCAGCTTTTGAAGCATTGGGGCATGCCTGTCATAGAGAAAAAAGTTTCCATGGAAGAGCTGATTCAGGCCCATCATGACGGCTTGCTGGAGGAAGCCTTTGGAACAGGCACAGCTGCGGTCGTTTCTCCGATTGGCGAACTGTTATGGGAAGGCGAGCTGCTTGAGATTAACGGAGGCCGGATAGGAGAAGTTTCTCAAAAGCTGTATGATACTTTGACTGGCATTCAAACTGGTAAAGTTGAAGACCCATTCAACTGGGTGATTGAAATTGGGGCGGCTTCTAAGTCACACGCAATCTAATAAGTACACTAGGGAAGAAAGCTTAGCTTTTCTTCCCTGTCTTTTCGCCAATTCATTAAATAGTTTAATTATTAACATTATTGATTATTATATGATAAAATATATTTATCCTTTGGGAAAAATTTCATGAATGCGAGGGTCAATGGCTTGAATAATCAAGAGGTTATCCTGAATCAAATGGAAGAATGGCTTATACCGGTTATAAAAGGTTTGATATCTGAGCTGAATGAATTAAGGGAGCTGGGGATTACAGGCTCGCAATTTCACCTCCTAAGTAAGATTCAAAAGGAAAAAGTGACTAATGTGAAGAATTTAGCCGAAGAATTGGATGTGAAATCAAGTGCCATTACAGTGATGCTTGAGAGGCTTGTACAGAATGATCTTGTTTCGAGAGTTCAAGATGAGAAGGATCGCCGTTCAGTATTGGTGAGATTAACTGATGAAGGTGAGGAAGTCTTGAAAAAGGGCAAAATTCATTCGAAAGAGGTCCTGCTGAAATATGCCAGCTTGCTTGATGATGATGAACTAAGGGTTATTTACAGAGTGCTGAGAAAGTTAGCGGTTTATCAAACCGCTGAAAAGAAGTAGAAAGAAATCTATTTATATTATTTAGAAAAGAGGGAGAACCTTGTCCAAAAAACACAAAAGGGCTCCACTGTGGAGGCTGTTATTAAGATTCCTGTTCATAACATTCGGTGCCGTTCTTATGGCGGTATCGCTTGAATATTTCCTCGTTCCAAATAGCGTCGTTGATGGCGGGATAACCGGTATATCCATTATCCTCTCTGAATTGACGAAGGTTCAGCTTGGTATTTTCATCTTTGTGATTAACCTGCCGTTCTTATTTTTAGGGTATAAGCAAATCGGAAAAACATTTGCCTTTTCTACCGCATATGGAATCCTCGTGCTTTCTGTGAGTACGGCTCTTTTCCACCATGCGGAACCTTTTACAGATGAGAAAATCCTCGCTGTTCTATTTGGGGGCTTAATATTAGGTCTTGGCGTCGGGATTGTTATCCGTGCCGGGGGATCACTGGATGGAACCGAGATTGTTGCCATTCTTGTCTCAAAGAAATTGCGTCTGCCAGTCGGACAGATCATTATGTTTATTAACTTCTTTATCTTCCTAATTGCGGGATTTGTGTATGGCTGGGATTCTGCCATGTATTCTATGTTTACCTATTATATAGCCGCAAAGTTAATGGATATTGTTGTGGAGGGCTTGAACGAATCTCGTTCCGTTACCATTATCTCGAAGGAATTTGAAGAGATATCTCAGGCCATTCAGGATCGTCTTGGCAGGTCCACGACCTTTATTTATGCAAAAGGCGGATATTTGCATGAGGATACTCAAATGATTTACTGTGTACTGACAAGATTAGAGTTAACGAAACTGAAGGATATTGTTAATGATATTGATGAAAATGCCTTTATTGCTATTGAAAATGTAACGGATGTGATGGGCGGCAATTTCGAGAAGAAGAATATTCATTAATGTATATGACTATATAGTCTGAAAAAGATTCATAGGAAGGCAGATGCCTTTTTATGAATCTTTTTTCATAGGAAGATTATTTCACCAAAAAAGGGGGAATATCCGATTATTAGGAGGTAATATTGATGAAAGATAAACCTATAATCGGATTAACCAGTAATTTATATGAAATAGAAGGAATTGAAAGCACCATCATTTATTTACAGTATTCAGAGGCTGTGAAAAAGGCCGGAGGAATCCCAATTATCTTTCCACTAGGGAATGAGGAACTGGCCAAGACCTGGATTTCCATGGTCGATGGTGTCTTATTGACGGGCGGTATCGATATTCATCCGAAGTTTTACGGGGAGGAGCCGAGTGAAGATCTTGGCGTGACAGATGAGCGGCTCGATGAGTCAGACTTTGCCATCATTAAGGAGGCAAGGAAGCATAAAAAGCCTCTCTTTGGCATTTGCCGAGGATCCCATTTAATCAATGTGGCTTTGGGCGGCACCTTACACCAGCATCTTGATGAAGAGGATCCAATTCGTAATCTCGATCACTTAACAGATGTTGAACGGCCTGTGACCGTCCATGAAGTAACCGTCGAAAAGGATACCCGTTTCTATGATATTTTGAAAAAAGATAAAGCAGAGGTAAACAGCTTCCATCACCAAGGAGTGAAAGAACTTGGCGGTGGGTTGCGATGCGCAGCTAAAGCGGAGGATGGCTTAATTGAGGCATTTGAAGGAAAAGCTGAGCCGATTATCGGCACTCAATTCCATCCAGAGGAACTGAGTGAGCATGATTTCAGTATGGAGAGATTACTGAAATATTTCGTGTCCATGTGTAAATAATAATAGATTTGCACGACAAAGCCGGGAGAGTACTATGTACTCTCGGCCTATTCGTGCTCATCAAGGCATGTATATTCATAGTCTGTTAATTTTCTTTGACGAATCGTACAGATATGCTTTAGCGGCTTTGAATGATCTAGCAGATTAGGTAAATAGTGAGGAATCATTTCTCCCGTCCCTAAGTTATCAGAGTTTAACAGCCAAGAGATCTTTTTCCAATCGAGAATCCCTTCTGATGTCTTTCTCGGCGTTTCATAGGTAAAGTCATTCGGCATTTCTGCTAAATAAACATATAGCCCTCCATGAACCTCCTTGTCTGAATTCCATGTGACGATACCCTTAAATGCAATTTCATTTGCTGATAAAACAATTCCTGTTTCCTCTTCAACTTCTCTAATCGCACAATCAAGTGGTAGTTCGTTTTCCCTCCTTTTCCCTGCAACCCCGTTCCAAAGCCCTTGCACAGGTGCATAATCCCTGTTCAGCATCAAGATTTCGTCCTTCCTTCTCAAGAAACATACTACTTGTTTGTACATGAAATATCCCCTTCGTTTACAAATATACGTAATGATCGGATTGAACTAAATGGAAGTCTCCATGAAAATATAGTAAATTAAAGAGGAAGATATTATCAAACAGGAGACTAGAACTTTATGCATAATGAAGCTAAGAAAGTGAAAGATTCTTTAACGTATTTAACTGATTTGATCCTGCCTGCTGACACGAATCATTATGGGACCGTGTTTGGTGGTAAGGTAATGGCTTATGTCGATAAAATAGCCGGTATTGCGGCGATGAGACATTGCCGGAAGCCCGTTGTAACGGCATCAGGAGATTCGCTTGATTTTCATGCTCCCATTAAGTCAGGAGAAGCCATTAATCTTGAGGCTTTTGTCACATGGGCTCATAAAACATCAATGGTCGTTTATGTGAGGGTGGAAGGAGAGAATTTGATGACAGGAGAGCGCAGACTCACCTCAGAAGCCTATTTAACGATGATTGCAGTCGATGAAGATGGGAGACCATCACCTGTACCAGCTGTCATTCCAGAAACAGATCAGGAAATCAAATTGTATAAACGTGCCGAAGAACGGTATTTTGAACGGAAAAATCAATTAAAATAGACAGGTTTGCTTCTAATATGGGCTCTTTCATCATACATGTTAGTAATGAATGATGAGGGGGATTCGCTATGCAAGGAGAAGAAAAATTGATCAAAGCCTTGTACTTATGCGGGGAAGACTGCAGCAGTACAGCCATAGAAGCATTTGCCGCAGCCAATGCAGGTGAAATAGAGCTTGCCCATAAGAAATTGAAGGAGGCGGATGACTCGTATAATTGTGGACGAGCCATCCAATTATCCATCATCAAGGATACAGATGGAAAGGGATACCGTGAAAAGGTTCTTGCTGAAAATTATTTGCTGCTTGCTATGAACATGAATAATATGGTACGGGAATATGTGAGAAGCCTATGATTTAGGATGCGCCGAATTAGATTTCAACTGCTCCATTGCCATTCTCGTTAATTCCTTCACCATTCCGCCTCCTAAGGCGCCTCCAATCCTGCCAGCATTTTCAGCCGTAATCTTCCCGTTGTAGCCATGTGACAGCGGGATGTTTTTTTCTTTTGCCACTTCATATTTTGCTTGATTAGGATCATCTGTATGGGCAATTTTTGCTTTTAGCCGGTCAAGTGCCTCTCTTGATTCAGGGACCATGATTTTCGTTTTTCTTCCCATTTATTCATCCCTCCTTTTAATGACTAAGGTATCCAGAAAGCGCTAAATTAGTCTTGTCTGGTATAATGAATCATGTCGTGTTATGAACAGAAGAGAGAAATTATAGGGGGATTAAGAGATAGATGAAATTAGTATCATGGAACGTGAATGGTTTAAGAGCGTGTGTGGGGAAAGGATTTTTAGATGTTTTCGAAACCCTTGATGCAGACGTATTCTGTGTTCAGGAAACAAAGTTGCAGGAGGGACAGATTGCCCTTGAGCTTGAAGGGTATCATCAATATTGGAATTATGCCGTGAAGAAAGGGTATTCCGGTACGGCTGTCTTCACAAAGGAAGAGCCAATATCTGTCTCGTACGGCATTGGAAGGGATGAATATGATGTAGAGGGCAGAGCCATTACGGTCGAATTTAAAGACTATTACCTGGTGAATGTCTATGTGCCAAATTCACAGCGTGACTTAGCAAGACTTGGCTACCGCCTTACCTGGGAGAAGCTCTTGAAGGAGTATTTACTGGGATTAGGTGAGAAGAAGCCGGTTATCCTAACGGGTGATTTAAACGTCGCACATTCGGAAATTGATTTGAAGAATGCGAAATCCAATCGTGGAAATTCAGGATTTACGGATGAAGAAAGACAAAAGATGACGGAGCTGCTTGAGGCAGGCTTTGTGGATTCTTTCCGCCATCTGTATCCAGAGTTGACGGACCATTATACGTGGTGGTCATACATGAGCCGTGTTCGTGAACGCAATATTGGATGGAGAATTGACTACTTCATCGTGCAAAGCTCCATTGCTGACAAGATTACAGAAGCAAGAATTCATTCTGATATCATGGGAAGCGACCATTGCCCTATTTCTTTGGAGATAGATTTATCATAAAAGCTTGAGCCATTTCATTTTACTGAAATGGCTTTTTTTATTGATTGGCTGGGTTTTCATTTGCAGGAGAACACTCAGTTCATGACAGCAATTTTGCATCGCTTGCATAACATTTTTTAGTCTCCAATAGTCATCGACATTATTCTATGCTTGTTCTGTAGACCCAATCCTAATCTGATTTTGTCCACAGTCTAAAGCCGCTTTCAGAGGAAAGCGGCTGCTGTTATTCCATGTTATCTAATGCCCGGGAGGAACGTCCGCCTCAGGTACCGCTGGTGTTTTCGGCTGATGGGCAGGCACTTTAATAAGAATGGCAGCCCCAATGACAAAGAGGATAATGAGACTGAATACACCCATATTCGTTTGACCGGTCAATTGTGTCGTCACACCCATTAGGAATGGACCAGTAATAGCGGCAAACTTCCCGAAAATATTGTAGAAGCCAAAAAACTCATTGGAGGATTCCTTCGGTACTAGTTTGGCAAAATAGGAGCGGCTAAGCGCCTGTATGCCACCCTGTGATGTGCCGACAAGTAAGGCTAAGATCCAGAAATCCAAGGCTGAGTCCATAAAGAAGGCATAGATGCAGATGAATGTATAGATGATAATGCCGAATAAAATCATTATTTTCTCATTGTATTTTCCTGCCAGCCAGCCATAAAGAATTGAAAAAGGCGCGGCCACAACCTGGGTGACAAACAGGACAATCAGAAGGGTGGTTGAGCTTAACCCCATATCTGATCCATAGGCTGTGGACATCGTTAAGATGGTATGGACTCCGTCTATGTAGAAGAAATAGGCAAGCAGAAATAAAAACAAGCTTTTATATGATTGAATATTTTTAAACGTCAAGTACAGGCGTTTGAAACTCGTTCGGACAGGGCTTGGCACTGGGTCAATATAATAGACCTGCTCGATGTTTTTAAGAAAAGGTATCGTAAACAATCCCCACCACAAGGCAGTTATGAAGAAAGCTGCCTGCATGGCAACGGTCAACGAAAGAGGAATCAACTCCATTTGCGCAGACATAATGAGTCCAATACCAATAATAAAAGGAATCGTACTCCCGATATAGCCGGTTGCATACCCATATGCAGATGTTCGGCTCATCCGCTCCTCTGACGTAACATCCACTAAAAAGGCATCATAAAAGATGTTGGCTCCAGCAAAGCCAATGGCCGTTAAGACAAAGCAAATCAATAAGAAAATCCACTGGTCAAATGGTACGAATGCCAGAAGCATCGTAAAGAGAATACCTAATAGAAAGAAGAATGTAAAAAAGCGTTTCTTGAAGCCTTTGAAATCAGCGATGGTTCCAAGCAATGGAGCGAGAATAGAGACAAGGAGAGTGGCAATGGAATTGGCATATCCCCAATAAGCAGTTGAAGAGGAGGCGGCCAGACCAGCCTCTGATGCAGAGGCTTTAAAATAGAGCGGAAAGATAGCTGTCACGACAACAATCGAATAGGCGGAATTGGCCCAGTCATACATCGCCCAGCTTTTCTCCCGCTTCGTTAATTTCTTCATCAGATTCACTCCCTTAATCATTGGTTAAAAGCGCTTGTATGACATGTCCGTCGGTTTTGCCAAGAGTTAAGCCAAGTAAGGCGGCAAGGGTAGGACCGATGTCAACTAAATTCATGGAAGAAACTGTAACACCTTGCTTGATTCCTTTTCCTGCTGCCATAAAAATAGTATGGTAGTGATCCTTTTTTGGCGAATAGCCATGGGTAGCCAATGTATGCTTCTTTTGCTGATCATGCTGATGAATCGGATTGAGGAAATCTCCGGTGGCATCATCGAGAAAATAGAAGCCGCGACTTGCCTCCAGCATAAAGGCACAATTAGGGTCAGCACCCATTGCCTCCGCCTCCTTTCCGGTTAGCACTTCTTCAATCCCATTTGCCGGATTTTGCTGCAATGAATAAAGAAAGGCTTTAACGTGGTCATATAAGGCTTTGTCATTCTTGTCATTCATATAAATATATGCTGAGCCGTCACATGATTTGCCGTATACCTTCCACTTTGTAATCTGGCCGCGTTTATTCACGTAAAGCCAGCCATTTTCCCTCAGAAGTACATTCATATGAATCGCTTTGTTTTCATCTAGTGCGCTATGATCGCCAAGGACAATAATGGTTGTTTCCTCAAAAAGACTCTTCCGCTTTAAGGCATCCATTATCTTGCCTAGCTTGATATCGAGTCGTTTAATCGCATCTATTGCTTCCGCTGAGGAAAAGCCATGATAATGCCGCATAGAGTCTAAATCAGTGAAGTGAACCATCATCAAGGCAGGCTCGTATGTTTCAATTGTATGGACGGCTGAAGCGAGTACGAAATCATCCAGCTCAGGCTGATTCAGTCCATTTCGTATCTGACCAAACCGTTTATTCAGCTCCCATTGATAGGCGGGAGTTCCGCTGAACAAAGAGACAAGCAGCTGGTTTTGCCACCAACGATTTGGAAATATCTCAGGTAAATTATAATCGATACCGGCCCGGCCTGTTACTGGCCAAAGCAGCGCAGCTGTTTTCATGTTTGCCTTTCGCGCTTCATCGTAAAGGGTCGTGCCGCTCACTTTCTTACGGTACCAATTCCAATCAGGAGAATGGCGACCGGGCTGAATGAGCGTATTATTGATAATTTCATGATTCTTTGGATATCTGCCTGTCACAATGGTTGTATGGCACGGATAAGTTAAAGAAGGATAGATGGTTTGTACCTTTGGAGCGATAGATCCCCTGTCCAGTATGTCCTTGAAATGAGGAAGATGGCATAAATAGGGATAATCCAGAGCTGACAAACAATCAAAGGATAGAACAAGCAATCGGTTTGTTTTTCGGTTCATCATAATCTCTCCATTGTCATAAAATTCCTGTATTTCTATTTTACTATGGCTGGAAAGAGTTGTCTGACAAAAGTTTGATTTTTACAAATAATTAATCTTGCGCAAAATATTAGGCAACTAAAGTGCGAATGTTATATACTAAATTCAAATAGTATGGCACAATTATGAGGGAGAGACGTTTATTTGTGCGTTTATCCCTTTAAATTGACAAGCTTCATACATAGAATATGTTATTAAGCTAGAAAGGAGATGAACATAAATTTGGAGAAAAGAGAAGTCGTTTATGTTGTCTCTGATTCCGTTGGAGAAACAGCAGAATTTGTGGTAAAGGCGGTTTCAACGCAATTCAATGGGGGTCATGTGGATATCAGAAGAAACTCATTCGTTCAAAGCGAAGAGGATATTGATGAGATCATTAACATGGCAAGACAGCAGAAATCAATAATTGCTTATACGATTGTTATCCCGTCCTTAAAGGAATATCTGGACCGCCGGGCAGCCTTGGAGAATATCCGGGCAGTTGATTTGCTATACCCATTAATGAATGCTTTTGAAGAGAAATTTCATAAGGAGGCAACCCATCGCTCAGGCTTGATGAGACAGCTTGATGATGACTACTTCCGCAAGGTTGAAGCGGTTGAATTTGCCGTTAAATATGATGATGGAAGAGACCCGAGAGGTGTATTGAATGCCGATATTGTATTAATTGGTGTATCAAGAACCTCAAAGACACCTCTTTCCATGTATCTAGCCCATAAAAGATACAAGGTAGCCAATGTTCCGCTTGTACCTGAGGTAACTCCGCCGGAGGAACTATTTAAGATCAAAAAGAGTAAATGCTTCGGGCTTATTATCACGCCGGACAAGCTCAATGCCATTCGGAAAGAGCGGCTTAAATCTTTAGGGCTTACCTCTCAGGCCAGTTATGCGAGCTATGAGAGAATTCTAGAGGAGCTGGATTATGCCGAGAAAATAATGAAAAGGGTCGGCTGCCCTGTTATTAATGTGTCTAATAAAGCTGTTGAAGAAACAGCCAGTGTCATACTTGATATTTTAAAAAGTGAAAGGAGTTACAAATAATGACCAAATTCGTCTATCTATTCAATGAAGGAAACAGCACTATGAAGGAATTGCTTGGAGGCAAGGGTGCCAACCTGGCAGAAATGACGAACATTGGATTACCCGTACCGTTCGGGTTCACCATCAGCACGGAGGCTTGTAACTCCTATTATGAAAATGATAAAACGATTTCTTCTGAGGTTAAGACACAAATCTTAAAGGCTCTCTCTGAATTAGAGAGCATGACAGGCAAGAAATTAGGCGATCCAGCGAACCCGCTCCTTGTATCCGTTCGTTCTGGGGCTGTTTTTTCCATGCCGGGAATGATGGACACTATTTTGAATTTGGGCATGAATGCGGAAACGGTCGTCGGGATGGCCAAGCTGACGAATAATCCCCGCTTTGCTTATGATTCATACCGCCGCTTCATTCAAATGTTCTCTGATGTTGTTTTAGGCGTTGATACTTTTTATTTTGAACAATATTTGGAGGAAACACGAGAAGAGAAAGGCTATAAGCATGATCCTGAAATGACAGCAGAGGATTGGATGGGAATCATTGAAGGCTACAAAAAAATCGTGCAAAAGCATACGAAGCAGGCCTTCCCGGAAGATCCCGAACAGCAATTATTCCTGGCTGTTAATGCTGTATTCGATTCTTGGAATAATCAGCGGGCGAAAGTGTATAGACGTTTAAACAAGATTCCTGATCATTTGGGGACTGCTGTTAATATTCAAAGTATGGTTTTTGGAAACATGGGCGAAGATTCCGGCACAGGTGTTGCCTTCACACGAAACCCTTCTACAGGTGAGCATATCTTATATGGAGAATATTTAATCAATGCCCAAGGCGAGGATGTCGTGGCAGGAATACGGACACCTGAACCCATTCAGGCGTTGGAAAAGGATATGCCGGCAGTGTTCCAGCAATTCACTGATACATGTAAGAAGCTGGAGAGTCATTATTTGGACATGCAGGATATTGAATTTACGGTTGAACGCGGGAACTTATTCATTTTGCAGACAAGAAATGGGAAGCGGACTGCACAAGCAGCCATCCGCATCGCGGTTGAAATGGAACAAGAAGGAATCATCGATAAAGAGACCGCTCTTTTGCGTGTCGATCCCGAACAGCTTGATCAGCTGCTTCACCGCCGCATAGATGATACCCACGTGCGAAAGCAGCTGGCTAAAGGTCTTCCAGCTTCTCCTGGTGCGGCTACTGGTCAGGTTGTCTTTGATGCAGATGAAGCAGAACTGTTGGCTTCAGAGGGAGTGAAGGTCATTCTCGTCCGTCCGGAAACAACACCAGATGATATTCACGGAATAGTCGCATCCCAGGCGATTGTTACTAGCAGGGGCGGGATGACGAGCCATGCAGCTGTTGTTGCCCGTGGGATGGGAAAAGCCTGCATTTGCGGCTGTGATGCATTGAAGATTGATTTGAAAGAGAAGCAGTTCAAGGTTGGCGAAGTAGTCGTTAAACATAGAGAGATAATTACGATAGACGGTTCAACTGGGGAAATCATGCTTGGTGAAATTCCAATGATTGAGCCTGAACTCTCCGAGGAATTTAAGACCTTATTAAAATGGGCTGATGAATTGAGAGACCTTGGTGTCAGAGCCAATGCTGATAATCCAGAAGATGCAAGAAAGGCACTTGAGTTCGGAGCAGGCGGAATCGGTCTTTGCCGGACGGAGCATATGTTCATGGATGCAAAAAGGGTTCCTTTTGTTCAAAGCATGATCTTGGCAGAAACTTTGCCTGAACGGGAGGAAGCTCTGAGCCATCTCCTTCCGATGCAACAGGAGGATTTTGAAGGGATATTCGAGGCAATGGAGGGAAATCCGGTGACGATTCGTCTGCTTGATCCTCCTCTGCATGAGTTCCTGCCAGACAAGGAAGAATTGCTGGTCGATGTGACAAAGCTGCAAATCTTAGAACCTGACAGCTCAGAATTAGCAGAGAAAGAAGCATTATTAAAGAAAGTCCGCCAATTGGATGAGTTTAATCCAATGCTTGGTCATAGGGGCTGCCGTTTAGGAATGATTCATCCTGAAATCTATGGTATGCAAGCAAAAGCCATATTCTATGCCGTTGCTTCCATCATGAAGAAGGGACTCCCTGTACAACCAGAAATCATGATTCCGCTTGTCGGACATGTGAATGAGCTTAGACAAATGAGACAGCTTGTCATTGATACGGCCCAGGAGGTTGAAAAGGAAACAGGTCTTACATTCACTTATACGGTTGGAACCATGATTGAGATTCCGCGTGCAGCTTTAACAGCGGATGAAATTGCGGAGGAAGCAGATTTCTTCTCATTCGGTACAAATGATTTAACACAGACGACCTTTGGCTACAGCCGTGACGATGCCGAGGGGAAATTCCTGCAGACTTATATAGAAGAAAAGGTATTGCCTGATAACCCATTTGCGGTTCTTGATCAAAACGGGGTTGGCAAATTGGTAGAACTAGGTATCCAATTAGGAAGAAAGGCAAAACCGGAGCTGAAAACCGGTATTTGCGGTGAACACGGAGGAGAGAAGCTTTCCATTGATTTCTGCTATAGGACAGGGCTTGATTATGTGAGCTGCTCACCATACCGTGTACCGCTTGCGAGACTGGCAGCGGCACAGGCGACTATCCGAAATCAACAATCAAAAGAAGCTGTAACGAATTAATGGCATGAGCATGAAAAGCCCTGCAAGGTACATTCCTTGCAGGGTTTTTTTTCAGATGAATGTTAGAAGAAGAAAAACAAGACAAAATACTTGAAAGTCAAAGAAGGTCAGAGTATAATGAAGTCAAAGGTCAAATATAGTCAAAGTCAAACTCGGTATTAATCAGACAAACTTAGACCTTTCACTAAACCAAAAGACGAAATGAATAAAATGAAACGTAATGGAGGAGGAGTCACATATGTTATGTGAAAAATGCCAAAAAAATCAAGCAACTGTTCAAATGCAGCTCCGTATTAATGGTCATCAGGAAAATCACCATTTGTGCTCTTCTTGCTATAAAGAAGAACGACAAAAGCTAGGAACAAAGATGAATGGATTAAATATGAATGCAATGAATCCATTTTCCTTCAACCCATTTTCAAATGATTTCAATCAAGGCGGCTTTCAAATGCCTGGTCAGGAACAGCGAGCACAAGAACCGCCTCAAACCGTTCAAGGCGGCAGAGGAGGGGGATTGCTTGACCAATATGGCCGTAATCTGACACAGAATGCTAAAGCAGGTCTCATTGACCCAGTCATTGGCCGTGATAAAGAAGTAAAGCGTGTCATTGAGATCTTAAATAGACGTACGAAAAATAACCCAGTACTAATTGGTGAGCCTGGTGTAGGTAAAACAGCCATTGCCGAAGGATTGGCACTGAAGATTGCAGAGGGTCATGTGCCGGCAAAATTGAAAACGAAGGAAGTTTATTTATTGGATGTTGCCTCACTCGTCTCCAACACAGGAATCCGCGGACAATTTGAAGAGAGAATGAAACAGCTGATTTCCGAGCTTCAAGCACGAAAGAACATCATCTTATTCATTGATGAAATTCACCAGCTTGTCGGAGCTGGGTCAGCCGAAGGATCCATGGATGCAGGAAATATCCTGAAACCGGCATTGGCCCGCGGTGAAATGCAGCTTGTCGGTGCGACAACATTGAATGAGTATCGTCAAATCGAGAAAGACGGAGCATTAGAGCGTCGTTTCCAGCCAGTGCAGGTTGATGAGCCTACTACCGATGAAGCGCTTCGCATTCTCAAAGGATTAAAGGAACGGTATGAATCCTATCATCATGTGGAATACAAGAACGATGCCCTCGTGGCAGCGGTAGAGCTTTCCCATCGTTATATCCAGGACCGTTTCCTTCCAGATAAGGCCATTGATTTGATGGATGAAGCAGGCTCAAGATTGAACTTGACTATCGAGGGTGTCGAGGAAGAAACCGCTCAAAAACGTTTGGCTGAAATTCACAAAGAAAAAGAAGAAGCACTTCGAAATGAAGCTTATGAACAAGCAGCTAAACTTCGTGATGAAGAAGAAAAATTAGAAAAAATGCTCCAAGATGGGACTGAAGAAAAACCCGTCGTTACCGTCGATCATATCCAAAGTATTATCGAGGAGAAGACCGGTATCCCAGTCGGCAAGCTTCAAGAGGATGAAGCCAAGCGCATGAACAATCTTGAAGCCGAGCTTAAAAAGAAGGTTATTGGTCAAAAAGAAGCCGTCGAGAAAGTGGCAAAAGCCGTTCGCCGCAGCCGTGCAGGCTTGAAAGCAAAGAACAGACCAATCGGCTCCTTCTTATTCGTAGGACCAACTGGCGTAGGGAAAACTGAGCTTTCCAAAGCGTTGGCAGAGGAACTCTTCGGAACAAAAGATTCAATGATTCGTCTCGATATGAGTGAATATATGGAAAAACACAGCGTGTCTAAATTGATTGGTTCTCCTCCAGGCTATGTCGGACACGAAGAAGCCGGTCAATTAACGGAAAAGGTACGTCGTAAACCATATAGCATCATCCTTTTAGATGAAATTGAAAAAGCTCATCCAGATGTAATGCATATGTTCCTGCAAATCCTTGAGGATGGCCGTTTAACAGACAGTCAAGGACATACGGTTAACTTTAAAGATACTGTAATCATCATGACCAGCAATGCCGGCGTGATGGATAAAGTGAATAAGGTAGGATTTGAAGCAGATTCCGTACAGGAGGAAGTCAACATTCTGCAGCAGCTTAGCCAATACTTTAAACCTGAGTTCTTAAACAGGCTCGACAATATCATTCAGTTCGAGTCCTTAAGTAAAGAAGACTTACTTCAAATCGTCGATCTTATGCTTGATGAGCTTGAGGGAATGCTCAAAGAGGAAGGATTAACACTTGAAGTGACAGATGAAGTAAAAGCCAAATTGGCTGAATTAGGATATAATCCAGCATTCGGTGCCCGTCCATTGCGCAGAGTAATCCAAGAAAAATTGGAAGATGCCATTGCAGATTCTATCTTTGACCACCCTGAGGTTAAAGCCTTCAAGGCGGTACTTGAGGATGATACAATCAAAATCATGAAAGCTTAATAAAAAGGATTAACCCCTTGCCATTCTATGGCAAGGTTTTTTTATGTATTGGGATGTAGATATTTGTCGAAATAAAAATGAAACAAATGAAAGGATTTGGTAATGTTGTCACGAATTTGTAATAGGTAAGAAATACAGAAAGAGGAAGGGAGAAACAATGAAGAAGCTAATCGCCGTTATGGCAGCTGGCATGTTAACGTTGTCAGCTGCAGGGGGGACTTATGCGGCAGGTTTTGGGAAATCATCACTTGACCGGTCAGTCCAAGGAAATTTAGAATTGCCGCAGAAGAAAACGGGGCAAAAACATGAGGAGTATTTGCAGGAGGACACACTCATTGTTAAATACTCGGGAAAGATCAGTCACTTATACCGGGCAAAGGATGTCTCTTTTAAAAAGGATTATAGCGCGCTTGGCTACAGTGTCATTAAATTCAAAAAAACAAGTGTGGCACGTGAAGCTCTTGCCAAACTAAGCAAGGCTGGGAATGTGCAGTCTGTCAGTCCAGGAGTGAAATTCAAACTATCTTCGGTCAAGACAGACCCTAAAGTGAGCAAGCAGTACTTCAACAAATTATTAAACCTGCCGGCTGCTCAGAAATTAGCCGGTAAGAATAAAGTATCTGTTGCTGTCATTGATACTGGGATAGATAAAAACCATCCTGAATTAAAGAACAAGATTAAATCAAGCTATAATGCCATCAATCCAATTAATGCGCCGATGGCTGATAACCATGGGACACATGTTGCAGGGATTATTGCAGGGGAGAAGAATAACGGGGTTGGGGGATATGGCATTAATCCACAGTCCGATCTTATTTCCATTGATGTCTTTAACCGTGATTTCTTTACGACGGATTATACGGTTGCTGAAGGAATCCTCCAAGCGATCAAAAAGAAAGTCAAGGTTATCAATATGAGTCTTGGTTCTTATTATAGCTCGCCAATCATGGAGGCCGCTGTAGAAAAAGCTCGGAAGGCTGGAATAGTCATGGTAGCGGCAGCAGGGAATGAAGGTGGGGATTATCCTCAATATCCGGCATCCTATGCAGGAGTTATTAGTGTTGGTGCTGTCGATAAGAATAAAACGTTAACCGCATACTCCTCTTATGGAGTTTCGACTGATTTAGTTGCACCTGGGGATAATATTTATGCTCCGACTTACTCACTCGAGAAGAAATCAACCTTTGAAGCATTGAGCGGAACATCTATGGCAACTCCAATGGTGACAGGAACAGTCTCACTCTTGTTATCAAAATATCCAAGCCTAAACGCTGCACAAGTCGAATATATTCTGAAGAAGACTGCCACAGATCTTGGGGCAAAAGGATTCGATGCCAAGTATGGGTATGGCATGGTCAACCCAGTAGCCGCATTGAAGTTTAAGAAAAAAGATATTCCTTCCCTTTCTGTTGAGGCATGGAATAAAGACACTATCCTGAAGAAGGCCAAAACCTTCAGCGGAGCAAAATACACGTCCAAACGGGTCTTTACAAAGCCATTAGATCAGCATTGGGTCAAGAAAACCGTAAAAAAAGGGGAAACCTATCAAATTAATCTAAAGGAATCAAAGGTGTTTGATTCCCAGCTGTATGTCAATGTTTATTCAAAGGATGGCAAAAAACAAAAGGTAAAGCTAATTAACGATGTAAAGGAAGGAAAGACAGAAGGCTATTATTTCACTGCTCCGTATGACGGGACACTGGCTATTGGGGTCAAGGATATCTCGGGAAACTATGATGTAAAAGGCAGCAAGCTGTCTGAGTATGAATTATCCGTTAAGAAAACAACCCCTAAAGCGGATGAATCAACAATAGACACACCTATCGCAATTGGCAGCTTACCATACAGCACCAAAAATAAAGGTATGTATCTCCTCGGCAAAAACGGAGATGATGATTTCTACCAATTCACAACGGGGAATAAGCCTGAGATGATTAAGCTCGAGCTGGCTGCTCAGCCAGGAAGCGATGTCAGTATTCAAGTGTTCGCAGATTATAAAGAGGAAGAAGAGGAATACGCGGACGGAGCAGGGACAGAAAACGGAACGGAAATGGATGAAGAGGAAGGCGAGTTTGATGGGGAGGATGGGAGCGAGCTCATTCTAGAAATCAATAACGGAGGCATTGGCGAAAGCGAATCAGATGTACTGGAAGCAGACCCGAATACAACCTACACAATCCAGGTATCCAATCGTTATGAATCAATGGCATTTGATTTCTCTTTCATTTTGTTCTCAGATTCTGAGGAGTATGAAGGATCTTCTTCTTTAATTCAAGGCACTGTTCCGCAAAATGCGGATCCATATGAGTTTAAGTTGACAAAGATTTCTATGCCGGCTGATGAAGATGGCATCACGAATATCTTTGAGTTCATTTCGGAGGAAGAATATGAGACTTCTCCTGATGATAGTCTAATCATTGATGTGCTTGATGAGATGGCAAAGCCATATAAACTGACAAACAAGCAATCAGGCTATCTCCAATCCAGGGGTGATACTGATTGGTATCGTTTCACTGCAACAAAGACAGGGGTCTATGCCTTTGATTTTGGCAAGGCTAATCATTTGGCACAGGCCTATCAAATCCGTAAATATCAGGATCAAGATACAGGTAAGAAGCTGAGATATCTTGATATGATTGGATATAACATTGATTTCCTATCTAGTAATCTCTCCAACAAGATGTATTTATCACTAGAGAAAGGTGAGAAGTATTATATAAATCTCACAATGGATGATTGGAACGGACGATACAGCGAAAAGCCGTACTCCTTTACATCCAAGTTCCTGGCGGCTCCTTCCGATAAATATGAGAATAATAATGACATTTCTAAAATCAAGAAGCTGCCGGCTATGAAATTCCAAGGCGATTTCGGCAAAAACTTTGATGAAGAATTCTTCTATTACCAGCCGAAAACATCAGGTGCTTATACGATGACGCTTGACCAATCAAGTCCAAAAACAAAGGGACTCCCAAAACAAATTAAAAGTCCTGTCGATGCCTATATTTTGATTTACGAAGATAAAAATAAAAATAAAAAACTGGACTATAAAGAACAGGAATCCCCGAATATCATTCCATATGGAATGGGGTCTCAATACCTTGATAAGAACAAGACGTATTTCATCCATATTGCAGCTGACTACTACTACGTGCCGTTTAGCTTAATCCAATATACATTTGAGATGAAGCTGTTAAATCATAAGGATGAGGATGCAGGTTCGGTGATTAAAAAGAATGTTCCATCCAAGCCAATAAGCATGAAAAACACATCCTCCGGCAGATGGGAAAAATCAGGACGAATCAATATTTATAATCAGAAGAAGGCGGATGAGGATTGGTATAAGATTAATTTCACCAAGAATTTCGAAGGCCAGATTCTTTTAGAGGGTGGCAAGGAGCTTGATGGTAAGATTGAAGTCTATCAAAAGGGCAAAAAGGTAGCGGGCTCTGATCGCTATGGCCAAAATGATACGGAAACCCTGCCAGTCAAACTGAAAAAAGGCACCTATTATATTAAAGTCACAGATGCCTATGGAGCTGCCTCTATCACTCCATACACCTTAAAGGTGAAGAAAACAAAGTAGGGGATATCGCAGTGAGTAATAAGGGGCTAAATCTCTATGAGGTTTAGCTCTTTATTTTGAAAAATATTGTAAGGGCAGTGAGATATGAATATATTCATCATCATCTTTTCTCTTGTCGTTTCTGTATATGTGTCTGTTTTAATGCTGAAGAGAAACCATAAAAAATGGAGGGCATTATTGATTGCATTAGGAGTAAATACAGTATTATTAACAGCTATAACGTGGATTTTATTTATTTATAATGATGAAGCGAGATTGTTTGGTATCGGTCAAACAAATCTGTTGGAGCTTATTTTTTCTATCCCCATTATTACGTGGGTGAACTTTCTGATTCTCGAATTGGTAAAGAAGGAAAGGATAGGCATGAAGAAGTAAATGAACGTATTGATATGCCTATTTTCACAGGAAACGAGTTTATCTATTTCTCATTCTTATGAGTGGGCCTTTCGATGTGGGATTAATTTCTAAAATTTGAAACTTTTTAAAAATTCATCCGTAAAATAAGGTAAGATGATAAAGAGGGAGGATGATGAGATGTTTGAATTTTTTAAGCGAATGAAGACGATTGTTAATTCAGAGCTGTATGCTTTGATTGAGAAGGCTGAAGATCCAATCAAAATGGCCGACCAATATTTAAGGGAAATGAAGGCAGAGATTGATGAGGCGGAACGGACAACCGCTAAAGTCATGGCTGAAGAGAAATTGGCTAAGAGAAAGGTTGAGGATCTTAAGACATTGATTGAGAAGCGAAATACCCAAGCATTAGAAGCACTGAAGGAGGGGAAAGAAGAGCTTGCAAAGCAGGCTATTCAGCATAAGCTTGACCTTGGGGCAGAGCTTGCTTCCATGCAGAATCTCCAAAACCAAGCAACCCAAAATGTCCAATTGCTTCAAGAAAAGCTTCGGGAAATGTCGGCTGATTACCGTGAACTGCTGATTAAGCGAGATTCCTTGAAAACTAGGGCACTAGCTGCAAAAGCGCAAACAGCGATCAATCGCTCACTACAGACTGACACAAAGTCCTCTTCAAAGGAAGGCTTCTTGCGAATGGAAGAAAAGGTTCTAGAATATGAGGCTCTTGCGGAGGTAAGTGAGGAACTGAGAAATACCCAAGCTGATATTGACCGTGAATTTAAAAAAATGGAATCTGACAGGTTGATAGAAGCAGAAATGAAGGCTTTGCGCGATACGCTGAATTAAGATTTTTCATTAAAAGGATTTTACGGGAAATAGAGAGGTGTAGTCCATGGTTAACACTTTGCAGGATTTTTTCTTATATGGCGTTATCATCAGTACGGCTTTGACATTCATATTAGTCCTTTTTAATGATTTATTTGATGGACTTTTATTACCTCCATTTTTGAATCCTGTTCTGGTTCTCGCATTCTTTTCCATATTTTGTGGCATCGGTTACTTGTTTATTGCCTTTACTTCTATGTCACCTCTTCTTGCCACAATTTTTTCTGCCATTATCTCATTTATGATTGTTGCGTTTATTCATGTGTTTATTCTAGTTCCAGTCTCGACTGCACAAGAATCCTTGGTAATCACGGAGGAGGATTTGAAGGGAAGGCTTGGGAAAGTTATCATCTCCGTTCCAGAGGATGGATTCGGAGAAGTGCTCATCACGAGTAATAGCGGATCCTTTTCGAAGCCGGCTGTAAGCTTTGAGAAGGAACCCATTCCAGCTGATGCTGAGGTGCTGATCATTGATATACAAAATGGGGTTTTATATGTGAGCCCTTATGAAAATTCTAATTTAGGATAGGGGATTGAATATGACATTAATCTATATCGGTATAGGAATTATTGCTGTATTACTTTTAAGTTTTCTTGGCGTTTTCGTTACAAAATATAAGACGGCAGGGCCCGATGAAGCGCTGATTGTTACAGGCAGCTTCCTCGGCAGTAAAAATGTACATATTGATGAGTCAGGGAACCGAATCAAGATTGTACGCGGCGGCGGAACATTCGTGCTGCCTGTATTCCAGCAATCTGAGCCGCTCAGCCTATTATCAAGCAAGCTTGAGGTTTCCACTCCGGAAGTATATACCGAACAAGGCGTGCCGGTTATGGCTGATGGTGTCTCGATTATCAAAATCGGCAATACCATCTCAGAGATTGCCACAGCGGCTGAGCAATTCCTCGGCAAGACAAAAGAAGACAGGGAGCTCGAGGCAAGGGAAGTACTTGAAGGGCATCTGCGCTCCATCCTTGGTTCAATGACAGTAGAGGAGATTTACAAGAACCGAGAGAAATTTTCTCAGGAGGTTCAGCGTGTCGCCTCACAAGACTTGGCGAAAATGGGACTTGTGATTGTTTCCTTTACGATTAAGGATGTACGGGATAAGAATGGCTACTTAGAATCACTTGGTAAACCGCGTATCGCGCAAGTAAAGAGAGATGCAGATATTGCCACAGCTGAAGCGGACAAAGAAACACGGATTAAACGAGCGGAAGCGGCGAAGGAAGCAACAAAGGCCGAACTAGAAAGAGCAACAGAAATTGCGGAAGCAGAAAAGGTCAATCAGTTGAAGATTGCGGAGTTCCGCCGCGAGCAGGACAGCGCGAAGGCAAAAGCCGATCAGGCGTATGATCTAGAGACAGCTCGCTCCAAGCAAGAGGTTACAGAGCAGCAAATGCAAATCAAAATCGTTGAACGCCAAAAGCAGATTGAGCTAGAGGAAAAGGAAATCCTGCGTCGTGAAAAGCAATATGATTCCGAAGTGAAGAAGAAAGCGGATGCGGACCGTTATGCTGTTGAGCAGGCAGCCTCCGCAGAAAAAACGAAGCAGCTGACTGAAGCGGACGCAAATCAATACCGGATTGAGGCGATGGCGAAAGCAGACGCTGAACGCATTCGTTTGGATGGATTGGCGAAGGCCGAAGCCCAAAGAGCACAAGGTGTCAGTGAAGCTGAAATTATCCGACTTAAAGGGGTTGCCGAGGCGGAAGCGAAACAGAAAATTGCCGAGGCCTTTGAACAATTCGGTCAGGCAGCCGTTATGGACATGATTTTGAAAATGCTTCCTGAATATGCGAAGGAAGTGGCAAAACCGCTCAGCAGTATTGACAAGATTACCATTGTGGACACAGGCAGCGGCAGCGGAGCAACAAGCGGTGCTAACAAGGTCACTGGCTATGCCACGAATTTAATGGCTACCCTCCAAGAATCTTTGAAAGCCTCCTCTGGTATTGATGTAAAGGAATTACTGGAAAGCTTTGCTGGCAAGAATGCGGTAGCAGCCCCTAGAGTTAATTTGGAAGAGGAGCTGTTAAAGGGAGATTTGCCTGAAGTGAAAGGGTTAGATTAACCTGCGAAATAGTAAGCTGCATGTTTAAATGATAAAAATACATTTACGAAAAAAGAAGGTGGCTGCCACCCTTAACTTAGGGAAAAGCAGCTACCTTCTTTTTAACGTTCACAGGCTATGCCGTCTTTATCACGGTCCTTACTTTTATTTGCTTTATATAATTCTGCTGAAACTTTCGGCTTATATTTTGTTTTTCCACCCTTATTTTTTACTTTTGAAGACTTGGCCACGCCGCCCTTATAAACTTTATTTAATTCTGTACAGTTTTTATATGTTTTAGCCTTTGCTTCAGCGACTTCTACTGTACTAAATGAAAAACCTAAAATAATGGTAGAGGATAATAAGATTGCAGAGAATTTTTTCATCATTCATATTCCTTTCTATAATAAAATGAAAAGGTTATTTACTTATATGCATATCAATCTATCAGTGATGTAGTTTAATAGAGTCAGAAGCTTAACCAATCTATAATGCTAGAAGACGACGACAATGGTTGGAATATCTCCCCCCTCCTCTTTTTATGAATCTTTTGTCCTGATTTAATATTACCACACTTGATAAAATTTGGTAATACACTAATCTTTATGAACTACTTAGGAAATTCATATTCACTTGCATGATTGATTAATACCCTTGAAAAGGTATTGTTTCAGGTTCTGAAAGATAATCTCTTTAATAAGATTCATCTTTTTGAAATGGGTTCATAATTTTTATCGAGGGTAGAGAAATTTTGCACCTGTTCATGAAAGCTAAATCTAAGAAACTAGCGAGAGACCAGATTGGTTTCGTTTTACGCATAGAACAAATACCGAACATGTATTGGATGAAGGTCATTTTATTGAGGACAACAGGATCAATACTGGGGCGATCTCGTTCAGCCGAATAAGCATCCTCGAATAATGAGTAAACGAAGGAGAAATCAATGGCGGCTTCGACTTTCCGAACTAAATGGTTCTCGGGTACGAGTTTATCTAATGTAATCATTTCTAATTGTTCGGTTTTTAGAGGTATATGGTTAACATGTCATCATCACCTTGGATAAGAATCGGCAACCCTATAATACAAAATGAGGATATATCAGTTTTCTCTCTCCTATTTTCGGCAGAATTGGCGAGACTCCTGGGGAGAAGGAGGCAGGCTGATGACAGCTCTTGCCGAAGGCGAGCTGGCGAAAGCAGCTCCCCCACGGTTCGCTGAGTCCTTTCTGCCGAAAATAGCTTTAATGTCCATATAGTGTGCGAGAGTATGAAAAAATTACCTGTACATAATGATTTTTATACATGGTCAATCTCCCATAAAAATTCCTTCAAACCTGTTGACATTTCCAACACAACTTTCCATAATAAGAAGAAATATTATCCGAACGTTAACGGAGGATTAGTAACCTTGACGGAAGATCATTCGATTGAAAAGAGAGCGGGATTCACAGGCTGAAAGATCCTGCATGCTTGGTCTGACGGGGTGAACCTGCCTCCCGAGTCCCTTTAATCCAGGGCGCTTTTAGAGCGTTAACATAAATGAGCGGAATGCTGGTGACAGCATTCAAGTTAGGTGGTACCACGGAAATGAAGCCCTTTTCGTCCTTTCAAATAGATTGGATAGAAGAGGGCTTTTTTCTATTCAGCCAAAAAAGGAGTTATTCATATGTCAAAAAAACGGATTGTATTGAAGATTGGCAGCAGCTCACTCACCAATACAAAAGGTGAAATAGATGAACAAAAATTCATGGATCATATTATGGCGATTGTCGCCTTGCGCAGGATGGGTCATGAGGTCGTTTTGGTATCCTCAGGAGCGGTAGCAGCAGGCTTCCGTGCACTCGGTTATCCTGGCAGGCCGGTGACGCTGAAAGGAAAGCAGGCAGCAGCGGCTGTCGGGCAAAGCCTGTTGATCCAGAACTATATGCAGAAGCTCGGGAAATTTAACCTCACGCCTGCCCAGATCCTTCTGACAAGAAACGATTTTTCCATGAAGGAACGCTATAAAAATGCCTATTCCACAATGGAGGAATTATTGAGCAGGGGGATCATTCCCATCATTAACGAAAATGATACTGTATCGGTTGCGGAGCTGACATTTGGGGATAATGATATGCTCTCTGCTCTTGTCAGCGGTCTGATTCATGCAGAACAGTTAATCATCTTAACGGATATAAACGGAGTATATGATTCTAATCCTGGAAAGAACAAGGATGCGAAGCGGTTGGACTTCATTCATGAGGTCACCGATTCATTCTTATCCTTTGCGGAGGGTTCAGGGACGAAGATAGGCACCGGCGGCATGCTTTCTAAGCTGTTGGCGGCAAAGACCGCGAATTCCCTTGGGGTTCAAGTGTTCATTGGTTCAGGGCAGGGTGAGAATAAATTGCTTGATATCATTGCGGGACGCGGAGACGGCACCTATGTCGGAAAGGATTCTTTAAGTCCGTTGAAGAATACGAAACAATGGATTGCTTTCCACTCAGCCGTGACAGGAAGAATTTATGTTGATGAGGGAGCAGAGCTGGCCTTATTGAAAAAGGGAAGCAGTTTGCTTCCTGCAGGTATTCACCATATAGCAGGCACTTTTGAAAAAGGGGATGTCGTAGAGGTTCATGGGAATTCAGGGCTCCTTGGGAAAGGGGAAGTGCTATACCCTTCCTACATTCTAGAAAGAATGATGGGGAAACACAGCACAGAGCTTGCTTGCGGAACGAATATGAGCATGGAAATCATCCATCGCGATCAATGGGTGACAATACCGAAAGAGAGGAAGATAATCAATGAGTGAGGTAAGGGAGAAGGGGAAAATCGCCAAAGAAGCAAGCTTTGCATTGCTGAATGCTACGACCAAAGAAAAAAATGAAGCCTTACGACTGATTGCTGATAAGCTATTGTCTGAAAAGGACTATTTGATTCAAGAAAATATCCGGGATCTGCAGGCAGGAAAAGAGGTTGGGTTAACAGAGTCGGTACTGGACCGGATTATGCTGAATGAAAAACGGATTGAAGATATGTCCGCTGCCATACAGCTGTTGATTGAAATGAAGGACCCAATCGGTGAGGTTCTAGAAACAATCAAAAAAGAAAATGGGCTTTTCATTCAAAAGAAGGCTGTTCCAATCGGTGTCATCGGAATGATTTATGAAGCCAGACCGAATGTAACCGTTGATGCGGCAACACTCGCCTTGAAGACAGGGAACGCCGTTGTGCTTCGCGGAAGCTCATCCGCACAGTATTCCAACCAAGCACTTGTCAAGGTCATTCACAAGGCATTATCCCAATCAGCCATCACGCCTCTTAGCATTCAGTTAATAGAGGACACAAGCCGGGAGACAGCGAAAGAGCTGTTCACCATGAATGAATACCTCGATGTTCTTATTCCGCGCGGGGGTAAAAAATTAATTGAAACGGTTGTAAGGGAATCAACCGTGCCTGTACTGGAAACAGGGGCGGGTAATTGTCATCTATTCATTGACCGCACAGCCTCATTTGAGATGGCCTCTCGTATTGCCATCAATGCCAAGACGCAAAGGCCGAGTGTGTGTAATGCGATTGAATCCATTTTGATTGAGAAGGAATGGTTCTCAATCCACGGTGAGGCATTGCTAAAAGAGCTTCACGAGCATGGAGTCACCATCTATGGAGATGAAAAAGTGTGTCAGGCATTTCATCCCGCAAAACAAGCTGGTGAAGAAGACTGGGAGACAGAATACCTTGGCCTTGAGATAAGTATTAAGACGGTTTCAGATGTGAAGGAAGCCATAAATCACATCAATCGGTATGGAACGAAGCATTCAGAAGCTATCATTAGCGAAGATAAACAAAATGCTGAGATTTTCATGAATTTAGTCGACGCAGCAGCCGTCTACCATAATGCCTCAACCAGGTTTACGGATGGATTTGAATTTGGCTACGGGGCTGAGATCGGCATCAGCACACAGAAGCTGCATGCACGTGGACCGATGGGATTGAAGGCTTTAACCTCAAGCAAATTTTATCTATACGGAGAAGGTCAAATCCGAGTGTAAGAAGAGGAGAGAGCCGGTTCTATAGGGAATCGGCTCTTCTTCTTTTGAGATGAAAAATGGCTTCTAATCACGCATGGCTCCTGCCTCTCGAGAAGTCATTGCCCCCACTCCTGCTGCTACATCCTTTTTGATTTGTTGTTTAACCTTTTGTGGATCAGTTCCTGAAAAGCCAGGTTCCGTGATAGAGCCAGTATTCTTGTTTACTTGTTTATTCTGTTGCATAAGTTCCTCCTTCATTTTTGGCTTAACATTAGTATTATTTCAATAAACTCTCTGAGTATCCTATAGACTTGAGTTGTTTTGCTGGATGGAAGCGGGGAACCTGTTTAGGTAAAAAAGGGATTATGATTTTATCACTAGGAAGTTCGGCGCTTTAAAGATGGAATTTTTTTTCGAAATTTAAAATAATGAAGAAGATTATTTACAAAGTCTTGTTTAGTTGGTATATTTTTACTTGTAAGAGCGATTAATGATTATAGAGAGGAGTGAATATTCAATTGAAATATAAATAGCAGCCCTGCACTATTTTACGCAAAAAAATAATTCTCAATTAAAACGAATGTACTTATGTAATAACCTTTATCATGATCATCCTCTTGTATAAGACTCAAGCCCTTTAGTAGCTAGCTAGAAAACATGAAAATCATAAAGGGTAGCCAATCTCAATCTCACCATCCTCATAATCCGGTAATGACAGACTTTGCTCGTATAATAATGATAGACCAGCAAACGTTATGAACCTCAAAAAACCCACATATCAAATCATATGGCAATAAATGATTCCATCCCCCCATATCAGTCATAACATCACTTAAGTTCCTTGCATAAAAAATTTTACGAACCATGATAAGAAAGAATACGAACGAAGCGGAGATAAAAAGTCCCTAACAGTTCAAAAGTTTGCATTCTGAAACAACCACTAGTAAGTAACAGAAGCTAATGGCATAGCCATGATTAATTATCTCCTGGCCAGAGAGTGATAGCGATTTCAAACGAGTGTTTGATTTTGATTTTTTTGAGAACGAGGGTTATGACTTCGAGGGGAAAGGCCCATAAAGCTAGATAATAATATTTTATACCGTGAAGTCAGGCAAGTAATGGAAATATTTTATATTTGAGAGGAGAGTCTGTTATGAAAAAATTTTTAGTAGCAATGATGGCCATGATGCTTATGCTGATTGGTCTAAACGAAATGAAGATAGACGAATCGAGCGCATTTGGAAAGGCAAAATCCGTGAAAAAAATAGCATGGGAGCATGCAGGAGAATTAGAGGCCCAAACAGGATTTGAAAAAAATATAGGGACTGCAGGGATGTTATCGGGCTCTTATAAGGATTATGTCATTACTGGAGGCGGAGCCAATTTTCCTTATGAGTCGGTATTAAATGGAGGTGTGAAGCAGCATTATTCCGATATATATGTACTTAAAAAAGAAAAAGACAAACTAACGATGGTTCAACATACGAATCTTGATTATGAGATAGGATATGGTTCGTCCATAACAACTAATGAAGGAGTCTACTATATTGGGGGAAGTCCGGATCAAGAACGTGCGAATGATATTGCGTTATTTACTATAGATAAAAATAAAAAATTAAAAGTGAAAAAAATAGGAGATTTACCCTTTACGATAAGCGACGGGATCGCGGTGGAGAAAAACGGAAAATTATATATTGGACTTGGTAAACAGAATGGGACAGGGAGTAATAAATTATATGAATATGATGTCAAAACATCTAAGACGAAAGAATTAGCACCGATGCCAGGTGAAAGTGTAAGAAATCAAAGTGTAGCCCAATTATTAAATGGAGATCTCTATGTATTTAGCGGTGGCGGGTCTGTTGCCTATACAGATGGATATAAATATAATATTAAAACGAATTCATGGTCAAAAGTTTCTTCTGTAACGGTAGGGGATAAACAACTTTCTTTATTAGGCGCCAATTCAGTGAAATTAAACAATGATGAAATGGTGGTAATAGGAGGATTTAATAAAGAAGTATATGATGACGCAACGAAAAATTTAACTACTTTACAGGGAGAAGAATTACAAGCGTTTAGAGAGGCCTATTTTACAGCCGATCCGTATGAATTTAATTGGAATAAAGATATATTAATCTATAATGCAAAAAAGAACACATGGAGATCAGTAGGTAAGGTTCCCTTTGATGCACCTTGTGGTGAAGGGTTAGTTTTAATGGGGAACATGATTTATTCGATAAATGGTGAAATAAAACCGGGAGTAAGGACGAATGCCATTTATTCGGGAACCATAGCTTATAAGTAACTTTTTAAAAAGAAAATGGGAGTCTTATTGTCCTGATTGATTGGCTGGAAGTCTTTTATTCCAGCCACTTTATTTGTGCAGTAAAATGATGCAGAAGCAAACAAAAAAGCCGTCTTTTAGATAGAGGCGGCTTTCTTGATGGTCACCTCGAGTTGCAGTTCCACATTTCCCATAATTGCCCTGCTGATCATGCAGGATTTCTCTGCTTTCTCAGCTAGTCTTCTGGTGAGATCAATTTCATTCTCAGAGGAAGAGGCCTTTAAGGTGATGGTCGGACGATGAATAATTTTCTTATAGGTAAATATGCCATTGGTGACATCGACAACACCGACAGATTCCATCGTCAAATCTTCTTTCTCAATCTTGCTGCGTTCCAGCATCGCTGCTAGGGTGATAATGTAGCAGGTTGATGCGGCGCCTAGCAGCATTTCGTCTGGGTTTGTCCCTATGCCGGGACCATCCATTTCAGCTGGGATGGAGATGTTGGTTTTTAAGTTTCCTGCCTCGATTGTACCTGAATCATTTCGCAGACCAGGCCAATGAGCTTTTAAATGAAAATGGTGTTCAGCCAAACTAATTCCTCCTAATAATAACGACTATGTTTATTTTACCTTATCTTGGTATTCAGAGAGGAGGATATTGCCCGTTAGTGGAATAATCCTGTCTATTTCTACACAATATAAATAAGTCGAAAATATTTTTCAAATTATATTTACCATTTGACATATAGCTGACACATTATATGATTATAGTAACACCATAGAAAACACATTGTGATAGGAGTTATCAAACATGTCGAACGAGCAAAACAAGGATCAGAACGAACAACAAGAAGAGCTTGTTGTAGAGGAAAAAGCACCGAAGAAGAAAAAGAAAATGAGCAAGAAAATGATTGCGGGTATTACAACATCCGTTGTTCTTGTTGCAGCTATAGCCGGTGGTGCTTATGCGTATGTGAAATCACAAACGGTAGCATCGGTTGATGGCGAACGAATTACAAAGGAAGAGTTATACGATTCTTTAGTAAACGTATACGGTTCCGCTGCGGTAGACAATCTAGTCACGAAAGTGGTTATTGATAAAGAAGCAGATAAACGAGATATTAAAGTGAAAAACAGTGAAATCAACGATGAAGTGGCCGTATATGAAGAAAACTATGGCGGTGAAGAAGGATTGAAGTCCGCCTTAGAAGCAAGCGGACTAACATTGGCTGATTTGAAAGAGGATATTGAAACGAATATCAAAATTGAAAAATTAATGGCAAAAGATATTGAGATCACAGATGATGAAGTAAAAGCCTATTATGAAGAAAACAAAGATGACTATGATACAGCAGAATCTATTGAAGTAAGTCATATCCTAGTTGAAGACAAAGAAACAGCGCAAAAAGTACTTGATAAGCTGGAAGCTGGGGAAGATTTCGCTGATTTAGCGAAAGAATATTCTACTGACGAATCCACTGCTAAAAATGGCGGTGAACTCGGCTTCATTAAATCAGGTGAAATGGTAGAAGAGTTTGAAAAGGCGGCATTTGCCCTTAAAGTTGGCGAAATTAGTGATATCGTCAAAACAGACTATGGCTACCACATCATCACAGCTACTGATTATAAAGAAGCAAAAGAATCCACCTATGAAGAGTCTAAAGAAGATGCAAAAGAAGCTGCTTTAGCTGCGAAAATTTCTTCGGAATACAGCTCATGGGTTGAAGAACTAAAAACAGAATATGATATTCAAAAAAACATCTAAAAATGAAAGCTGGATAGCGGAGGCTAATCAACAGGGCCGCTTATCCGGCTTTTTTGTATGGATGAATAAAAATAGGCTGAAGTTTTTGATAATTCGCTTTTAAATGTATATATTTGTATTGGTGCTTTTCAAAAAAGGGAAGTAATTGATGGGAGAGAGAAGGATGGAATTATTCGAAGCAATTAAGACAAGGAGAAGTATCGGCAAGGTTAAAGGGGATCCTGTTCCAAAGGAATTAATTGAGCAGGTTATTGAAGCCGGAACATGGGCGCCATGTCATCATAGAACAGAACCGTGGCGATTTGTCGTTCTTGAGGGAGATGGACGGAACAAGCTGCGTGATGCGTTAACGGCCTCTCTTCAAGCTAGTATGGATGATCCTCATACGGAGGAAAATCAAGCAAGGCTTGAGAAAATCAGCAAGCAGCCATACCGGGCACCTGTGATTATCGTCACGGCAGTTGAGCCGGTTGAAAACGATAAGGTCATTAGGGAAGAAGAATTTGCCGCTGGTCATGCGGCTGTTCAGAATATGCTGCTTGCTGCCCATGCTTTAGGACTTGGGGCAGTTTGGCGGACGGGCAAGCCGCTTTATACACGAACAATGTGTGAGGCTTTCGGACTCAGTGAAAAAGGAGCCGTTACTGGATTTCTTTATATCGGCTATCCGGACATGACTCCAGCTCCTGCGAAAAGAAAGACCGTCGATGAAGTAACAGAATGGCACAGCGAAGGATGAACCATCAATAAAGGAAACCCTATTCACTGTCTTTTAGACATGGATAGGGTTTTTTATTTGAACAAAATAGGGAATATGAATAGACATAAAATATATTAATCTGATAAACTTAGTATGAAATAAAAAGGAGGGTCATGATATGACTGAAAGCTACTTAATTTTACACGGACTTGGCGGAAGCGGGCCGGAACATTGGCAATCCTGGCTCAGCCATGAACTGGTGAAAGAAGGGAAGACGGTCTATTATCCGACCCTGCCGGATTATGACCATCCGAAATTATCGGATTGGCTTGATGAGTTGGATAGAACCTTCCGAAGGATCGGAACAGATGAGAGGTTAACGGTCATCGCTCACAGCCTTGGCTGTATTCTTTGGCTGCATTATCGAAAACAAATACTCCCTGGGATCGTGAACCGTGTGGTGCTCGTGGCACCGCCATCCCCTTATTATAAGCATGAATGTATCCAAGCGTTTTTCCCTCTGGACTTTAAGGGTATAGAGAAAGATCAGCCTTTTGCCGATACATTGCACATTCAATCGACGAATGATCCGTATTGTTCAGTCGAGGAGAGCCGATATTTCAGCCAAATGGGCATTCCGCAGAAAATTGTGCTGAATATGGGACATATCAATGTAGATTCAGGCTATGGCCCATGGCCTTGGATTCTCGATTATTGTCTGAAAGAGAATGAGGCGAAACTCATGCGAGAAGGCTGATTATTACACGTGAACAGGAGCTGAGCATGTGAAAGTATTAGTAGTTGGTGCGAACGGACAAATTGGCCAAAAAGTGGTTAAACTTATACAGGAATCTGAGGAACATTCTCCTGTGGCAATGGTCAGGAAGAATGAGCAGAAGGAAAGTCTCGAGAAAGAAGGAATCGATGCTGTGCTGGCTAATCTTGAGGATAGTGTGGATGAACTAGCTAAAGTCCTTCAAGGAGTGGAGGGCGTCATCTTTACTGCCGGCTCAGGAGGCAGTACAGGCGCTGATAAAACCTTGCTGATTGATTTAGACGGTGCCATCAAAATGATGGAAGCATCTGAACAGGCTGGTGTGGAGCGTTTCGTACTGATAAGCGCAATTGGTGCTGATAAGCGAGAGAATTGGAGCGAGGAAATCAAGTCTTATTATGTTGCCAAGTATTACGCTGACAAAGCACTCGAACAAAGCAAATTAAATTATACAATCATCCGTCCGGGCGCGCTCATAAATGAACCTGGAACAGGAAATGTGTGGGCGGGAACGGATTTCGAATATGGCAAAATTCCTAGAGAGGATGTGGCTCGTACGGTAGTTGCGTCCCTGACAGCTGAATCGACATACAGAAAAGCGTTTAATCTGATTTCTGGTGATACAAAAATTGATGAAGCCGTGAAAAATCTTTAATCCTCTGGGGAGGCTGACCTTTATGGGCAGCCTTTTTTGATTTGAGTTTTAAATTCTTAATTGAAATATGGAAGGAATAACCTTATTCATTCTGCCTTCGCCGTCTTTTTCAAGGCCATGTAAAAGTAGGTCTAAAGAAAGCTTTTCCATCTTTCTTGTGAGTCATATACACATTTGCCCAACTGCTCTCATATAGATAGTAAAAAAGAGAGAAAATATTTGTCCTGCAAATATGGGGAGGTATCGTGTATGAAATATGATTTGTACAAACCAACGCGGCACTGGAAGGATATTGAGCTCTGGAAGGATGTTACAGAGGAGCAATGGAATGACTGGATCTGGCAGCTGACCCATACGATCAAGACCTTGGAGGATTTAAAGAAGGTCATTAATCTCACACCTGAGGAAGAAGAGGGAGTCCGCATCTCGACGAAGACGATTCCCCTGAATATAACTCCTTATTATGCATCATTAATGAATCCGGATAATGAACGATGTCCAGTGCGCATGCAATCAGTCCCGATTGGAAAGGAATTATATAAAACGCCGTATGACCTGGAGGACCCGCTTCACGAGGATGAGGATTCGCCCGTGCCTGGTTTGACGCACCGCTACCCGGACAGGGTTTTATTTTTGGTGACGAATCAATGTTCCATGTATTGCCGATATTGCACGAGAAGGAGATTCTCCGGCCAAATTGGAATGGGCGTACCAAAGAAGCAGTTAGACCAAGCGATAGGCTATATCCGCGAAACCCCGGCTGTGAGGGATGTGCTTATTTCCGGTGGAGATGGATTATTAATCAATGATAGTATCCTTGAATATATTTTGAAGAATTTACGAGCCATACCGCATGTCGAGATTATACGAATCGGTACCCGTGCTCCTGTTGTGTTTCCACAACGGATTACGGAGAATCTATGCAATATCCTGAAAAAGTATCATCCGGTTTGGCTGAATACCCATTTTAATACATCGATCGAAATTACGGAGGAATCAAAGAAGGCCTGTGAAATGCTCGTGAATTCAGGAGTGCCGGTCGGCAACCAGGCGGTTATCCTTGCAGGCATCAATGATAGTGTCCCAATTATGCGCAAGCTCATGCATGATCTCGTCAAAATAAGAGTAAGGCCGTATTATATTTATCAATGTGATTTATCTGAAGGCATTTCCCATTTCAGGGCACCAATCAGCAAGGGACTTGAGATTATTGAAGGATTGAGAGGACATACGAGCGGATATGCTATTCCAACATTCGTCGTGGATGCACCTGGCGGCGGCGGAAAAATATCACTCCAGCCGAATTATATCCTTTCTCAATCACCAGATAAGACGGTTCTCAGGAATTATGAGGGAGTCATTACTACCTATCCAGAGCCAGAATCTTATACGGCGGGAACAGCAGATGGGTATTTTCAGGAAATCTACGGTACGTATGAGGAAGACCGCGGCGATGGCGTCCTAGGCTTATTGCATGATAAGCAGTTTAATCTCGTACCAAAGAACCTCCCGCGTTATGAAAAAAGGGAAACCTATGAACAGGCACCTGATCATGCTTCCTTGAAGGACAGACGTGAAAAGCGGGATGAGTTAAAGGAGAAAAAATATAAAGCGCAGCAAAAGCCCGGTCTAGCAACGAATGAAGGCGGGGAATAAGGATGAGCCAAATCTGCCTATGGTGTGAAGAAGCTGGAGCAAGCCTAATAACAGACACGGTTTATTGGGAGCTGCCTGATGGAACCAATACTGTCCAAATAACGGAGGTTCCCTCCATAAGTTGCGCAAAATGCGGCATGATTTATCAAACAGATGAACAGGTGAAGGAAATTGAGGATCAGCTTTTTTTGATTGATACGGATAAGCTTGAGAAAAGCCTGACCTACAACGAGCTGATGAATAAACCAAGATTGTTAAAGCGAAATTATTTTGATTTTGGTTGAGGAATATATTCACCCTTTAAATCAAGCTTCAAACCTCTTAAGAAGAGGTTTGAAGCTTTTTTTGCTTTAGCTGTTTTCTAAAAGATTGTTGCTTTTAGAAATAATGTTGTAATAATTTGCTAAAATGGGAGTATAAAAGCATTGTTTTTAGCTTCAACAATAGTACTACCGTCAAAATGAATATGGAGGTAGAAATTTATGAAACAAATCGTTTTAGCATTTTCTAGTTTGTTGATTTTGGTAGTGAGTGGCTGTAACTACTTCTCTGAACCGAAAATTTCCGAGAAGGAAGCACAATCAATCGTGTTAAAAGCACACACTAGTCACATTGGTAATGCAAAAATTAAATCAATTAGTCACCAAGGCAATGAGTATATGGTTAAATGGGAAAATGAAGAAAACTGCGAGAATGGAACCGACTATGTTAATGACCAAAATGGTGAGATAACAAAAGGGGAAACTGCCATATGTTAGTTTGATTTTATCGCTTGAGGAGACCTTTTATTTTGAGGTTTTCTTCATCCTTTGTATCTTGATATTAAGTAAATCGATGTTTTTCATGTTCAATTTAAAAAGATAACACCGCCAAATATTGTTATATTGCCTGTATAAAAGCTTGTTTTAGAGAAAAATGATTTTTATTCATCCCTTTTGACGTGATTTATAGTACCATAATGATATTGTGCTATAAGAAAGGGATGACAGCATGACTTACAAAATGATTGTGTTAGATTTAGATGATACGTTACTTCGAGATGACCAAACCATCTCACCTCGTACGAAGCAAG
Organism: Gracilibacillus sp. Marseille-QA3620; assembly: GCF_054950035.1. NCBI lineage: Bacteria > Bacillati > Bacillota > Bacilli > Caryophanales > Bacillaceae > Gracilibacillus > Gracilibacillus sp. Marseille-QA3620. The sequence goes on along the minus strand of NZ_CM143102.1, from coordinate 2,237,464 downwards.
CATTGATGGATGCCCAGGAGAGGGGAGTGAAGGTCGTTCTCGCTTCAGGACGTCCGACATTTGGCATGCAGCATATCGCTGAAGAGCTCTCGTTAGCTGAATACGGAAGCTATATCCTCTCCTTTAACGGAGGAAAAATTATCAATTGTAAGACACGTGAAGAAATCTTCAGCAGTACACTCCCGCATGAAGAGGTGCACGGCCTCTATGATCTTAGCCGCAGAGAGGGCGTTCATATTCATACGTATGTAGGTGATGAAATCGTCACAGAGGATGATAACGAGTTCACCAGCATTGAATCTGAATTAACAGGGCTGCCGATAAAGGTTGTAGATAGCTTCAAAGAAGCCGTAAGCGAGCCGGTTGTGAAAGCCTTAATGGTCTATGAACCGGAAAAGCTAAAGCTTGTAGAAACGATGCTCCAAGAGGAATTGAATGGACAATTCAGCATCATGCGCTCCAAACCATACTTCTTGGAATTCACTGAGCTTGGCGTAACGAAAGGGACAAGCTTAAAGCAATTGATTGACGCGTGCGGAATTAAACGCGAGGAAGTGATTGCGATTGGAGACAGCTATAATGACCAGGAAATGATTGAATTCGCTGGCCTTGGCGTAGCGATGGGCAATGCAAATGACGATATTAAAGCCATAGCCGATTATGTAACGGATACGAACATGAATGATGGAATCGCTAAGGTGGTTGAGGAGTTTATCTTTACTACATCTGTTTTGGTTTAATCGATTCTCACTCATATTAATCGCATACAAGAATGATAGGATGATTTCTCTTATGGAGGAATCATCCTTTTGTTTATGTACATGATCATGATTGTGTGAATAAATAAAAATATTGATAGATGGGACATGAAAAAAACGATTGGATTCATAGAGAAACTGCTGTAGTAAATTTGCGAAAAGCACAGTATAAGCCTATAAATAAAAAAAATGAATATTTTTTTTGGCTATATTCTATTGATTATAAGCCTTTATTTCACTGGTATTTTTAATAAATATGATATTTCTGAATAGAGGTGGGTAGTCACTAATGAAAAATAAGGATTAGGGTACGGGTTTTGAGGTTTGTTGCATTAGAACGACAAATGCAGCAGGATTGAATCGATTCTGTGACCTCAATTTCATATTCCACGAAAGCTGTCGTCAATTATCTACACAGAATAGATGTTTTCTGAGTGTGCGAAACATGGTTTGACGAACAGAAAAACATGTTTTACGATTCTATTGTGAAATGATTCACAAGGAATTAACCAAGTTAAATTATCTGCTTAATCACAGAAACCTTATCAAATTGAGGTTCTTTATAGATTAATGGAAAAGGCTGAATATTTTTTTGGGCTAATATGTGAATAAATTCACAATAATATTTTTACTACATAAAGGAGTGTTTGTATGTCGAAGGTGATTTCAGCGGCAAGCGCAGCCGAGCTCATTAAAGATGGGGACACGGTTGCTGCAAGTGGTTTTGGGTTATCCTGCTGGGCAGAGGAAATGGGCATTTCAATTGAGGAACGTTTTCTTAACACAGGACATCCTCAAAATTTAACAGTCATGCATGCGAGTGCAGTCGGTAACCGCCGTGACAAAGGGATGAGCCATCTTGGTCATGAGGGTCTCATTAAACGCTGGATCGGGGGAATCGCAATTGCTTCTCCAGGAATGGCGAAATTAATTGAAGAGGATAAATGTGAGGCTTATAACCTTCCTCAAGGAGTTATCACTCAACTATACCGAGAAATTGCAGCAAAACGACCAGGTGTAATTACAAAGGTCGGCATGGGTACATTTGTAGACCCGCGTGTTGAGGGAGCCAAAATGTCCCCATCTACGAAAGAGGATATCGTTAAAGTGGTAGAGCTTGACGGTGAAGAGTGGTTGTTCTATAAATCATTCCCAATCAATGTTGCATTGATCAGAGGGACAGTCGCAGATGAAAACGGCAACCTTACGCTTGAGAAGGAAGGTCTTCATATGGAGGTGCTCCCAATTGCTCAAGCAGCCCGTAACTCCGGAGGCATTGTCATTGCACAAGTTGAGTCTGTGGCAAAAGCAGGAACATTAAACCCTAAGGATATTGCCGTACCTGGAATCCTTGTTGACCACATTGTCGTGGCTAAACCGGAAAATCACTTCCAAACAGAAAACACTCAGTATAACCCAGCTTTCTCAGGCCATATTAAAGTGCCATTGGAAAGTGTGCCTGCCCTTCCACTTGATGAGAGAAAGGTTATCGCACGTCGTTCAGCTGCTGAACTTGTGCCAAATACCATTCTTAATCTTGGTGTAGGTATTCCTGTTAATGTGTCCACTGTGTCTGCGGAGGAAGGGGTAAGCGACCAATTAATTCTCACGACAGAAGCAGGCTCCATTGGTGGTGTTCCGGCAGGTTTGAAGGATTTCGGTCATGCCTATAACAGTGAAGCGATTGTCGATCACCATGCTCAATTTGATTTCTATGACGGCGGTGGAATCGACTTATCAGTTCTTGGATTAGCTCAAACGGATCAATTCGGTAATGTAAACGTAAGTAAATTTGGTACAAGAGTAGCCGGTTGCGGCGGATTCATTAATATTTCCCAAGCAGCGAAAAAGCTCGTCTTTGCCGGCACCTTTACAGCAGGCGGTTTAGAGGTAAAAGTATCAGACGGTAAATTGCATATCATCCAGGAAGGTAAAGCAAAGAAATTCATTAAGCAAGTACAGCAAATCACCTTCAGCGGTAAATATGCATCTGAAATTAAGCAGCCTGTCATCTATGTAACAGAACGTGCCGTATTCGAATTGATTGACGGTAAACTTACCCTGACAGAAATTGCACCTGGTGTTGATCTCAAAACACATATCCTGGATCAAATGGAATTCACTCCTGCCATTGCGGAAGACTTGAAGGAAATGGACCCAGGCATGTTTGAGGAACAATGGGGCAAATTGAAAGACATCGTTTCAGCTAACGGGACCAAGCCAGAAGGCGTTTTGGCTTAAGGTTAGACAAGAAGAGAAAAATGGCTGGCAATGGAGGTAAGGAAGAGCATTGCCAGCAGATAAATAAGTGAATAAGGAAGGAATTACAGAAAATGAACACATCTTTAAATCGTTGGTCGATTTTATGGGCATCGACTCTCATTAACTTATGTGTGGGAGCTGTGTATGCATTCAGTATTTTTGCCTTGCCTTTGACGGCAGTGTTTGATGCCACTATGGGCGACATTATGATGGCTTTCACAATCAATGCCGCTATCTCTCCAATCCCGATGATCCTTGGCGGGAAATTAAATGACAAAGGAATGGCGAAAATAGCCATCATTATTGGTGGATCTTTATTTGGTCTTGGATTCATTCTCTCAGGTTTTGCTACTGCTCCATGGATGCTTTACATTACATACGGCTTAATTGCCGGAATGGGGCAAGGAATTGTGTATTCTTCAACCATTGGAAACACAGCGAAGTTATTCCCTGATAAGCGTGGACTTGCTGCCGGCATTGTAACAGCTGGATATGGCGGCGGTACAATCTTTATCTCACCAATTGCCAACTCTCTTATTGCAAGCTATGGTGTACAAGCTGCGTTCATGATTCTTGGCGCTGCCTTCTTGGTCATCATCCTTGGAGCGAGCGTAGTGTTTAAGGCTGCACCAGTCGGCTATATTCCAGAAGGCTGGATTCCGCCTGCTGCGGCAAAAAAAGGCGGCGTGAATATCCCTTGGACAGAAATGATCAAGAAACCAATCTTCTATGTTATTGCTTCTCTATTCTTGATTGGCGCATTATCCGGAATGATGGTTACGTCCAATGCATCTGTTATCGGACAAACGATGTTTGGTTTATCTGCAGCAACAGCAGCTCTTTATGTTAGTCTTTACAGCTTCTCCAACTGTGTTGGCCGTGTATTCTGGGGAGCGGTATCTGACCGCATCGGCCGCGTTAAATGCTTGATGATGATCTATCTCGTCATTTCGGCAATGATGTTAACGATTGCCCTTTCTACATCTGTATTAGGATTTGTAACAGCCATTGTTGGAATCGGTCTTTGCTTTGGCGGAACGATGGGAATCTTCCCGTCCATTGTTGGTGAGAAATTCGGTATGAAATACTATGGTGTTAACTATGGAGTTACCTTTATCGGCTACTCCGGTGCAGCCTTCTTCGGACCGCGTATTGCAGCAAGTGTAGCGGCTGCCAATGATGGCATGTTCACGAAGGCTTTCTATATCGCTTTAGCTATCTCGCTTGTCGGTCTTGCTTTGACATTCGTCTATCAATCTCTTGAGAAAAAACATGCCGCTGACATGGCAAAAACAACAGAAGCAGCTTAATTAATATTATAGGAGGAAATAAAAATGACCATTACAAAATTACTAGGTATCAAATATCCTATTTTCCAAGGAGCAATGGCACAAATCGCGCTAGCTCCGCTTGTAGGTGCTGTCTCTAATGCAGGAGGAATAGGCATCATCGGTTCTGGCGGATTCACAGCTGACCGCCTTCGTGAAGAAATTCGCAAAACGAAAGAAATTACGGATAAACCATTCGCCGTAAACCTTATGCTGATGATGCACAATATTCCGGAATTAGTGGATGTCATTGTAGAAGAAGGCGTAAAAATCGTTACAACTGGTGCGGGTACACCTGCTCCGTACATGGAAACATTCAAAGCGAATGGAATTAAAGTCATCCCTGTTGTTCCATCTGTGAAAATCGCGAAGAAAATGGAAGCTCTTGGAGTTGATGCAATCGTTGCAGAAGGAACAGAAGCAGGCGGTCATGTGGGTGAGACAACAACAATGGCCTTACTTCCTCAAGTTGTGAGCGCCGTTTCTATTCCAGTTATTGCAGCAGGTGGTATTGCAGATGGACGCGGTATTGCAGCAGCCTTTGCCCTAGGTGCACAAGGCGTGCAAGTTGGTACTCGCTTCTTGACGACAATTGAATGCCCTGTACATGAAAACTTCAAACAAGCTGTTCTTGATGCAGACGATCAATGCACAATGGTAACTGGACGCAGCCTTGGCGGCCCTGTACGAAGCATTAAAAACAGCATGATCATGGAATTCTTGAAGCTCGAGCAGCAAAATGCTTCCCGTGATGAATTAGAAAAGCTTTCTTTAGGCTCTTTGCGTAAGGCTGTCCTTGAGGGAGATACAGACAATGGATCTGTTATGGCAGGTCAAATCTGCGGCATGTGCAATGAGTTAACAACAGTCGAAGAAATGATCACTGAAATGTTTACAGAAGCACAAGAAGTCCTTCAAAAGATGGGACAAGTAACGCTTGTAGAAGAAAAAGAAGCCGTTTTGGCATAATGAATTGAATAGAAGGAAAAGGGATTTGTCATCTTCGGCTTATCCCTTTCTCCATTTTACTAAATATATTATAGAAGAAAAAATTCATGTGCATCAACGCGTTAAATGGATAAGCATTTATTTCCAATAGTCGTAACCATGATTTCTACTTATACTTGTGATAGTAATGATGCATGCAAAGGATAATGGCCTATGGATAAATTAACGAAAAGCTTCAATGAGAAGATAGACTTTCCTTCCACTTTGTTTGTAACAGACGGAGAAGGAAATATATTGATTTCAAATGAATTTACAGCCCTGACAATCGGTATGTCCCTTGATGATCTTTTGAAAAGTAATGTGAAAGATCTAGTTACAGCAGGCTATTATGATCATTCCATTACCTTGGATGCGATAGCTCGAAAAGAACCAATCAGCCGACGCATCTTGACCAATCGAGGTTTTAATGTCCTCTCGACAGCTACACCCATCATTGGCAATGATGGAGAGGTACAGTTGATTGTAACAAAATCAGCTAAATATGATAAAGGGACACAAGATGAGCAAGGCAAGATTTCTGTAATGGAAGAACGCCCCATATTAATTGACCAAGAGACAGCCTATCAATCTGAGGATATTGTGGCTGAAAGCTTGGCAATGAAACAGATCCTCCGAGTCTGCCTGCAAATTGCCTCCTATGACAGCAAGGTGCTCATTTGCGGAGAATCCGGTACAGGTAAAGAAGTCATTGCCAGATATATTCATCAGAAAAGTGATCGGGCCAATGGACCGTTCATCAAAATTAATTGTGCCGCCATACCAAAGTCCATGTTCGAATACGAATTATTCGGTTATGAGCAGGATGCCTATGGAAATGGTGTCAAAGAGAAGCAAGGGTTAATCGAATTGGCCAATGATGGAGTCTTATTTTTAGACGAAATCTCTGAAATGCCGCTTGATATGCAATCCAAGCTTTTGCATGTTCTCGAAACGAATGAATTAAGGAGAGTAGGGGGAACAGCTCCAATCCCAGTCAATGGACGAATTATCGCAGCAACCAATCAAGATCTATGGACACTTGTGCAAAACAAGAAGTTTCGAGAGGATTTATATTACCGGATTAATGTGATTCCCATTCATATCCCGCCCCTCCGTAACCGGAAACCAGATCTTGCTGGCTTGATATCCAAGTTCCTCACTGAGTACAATCAGAAATACAATAAAGAATATATCCTCAGCGCGGAGGAATTTCATGAACTATTAACCCATTCATGGCCGGGCAATGTCCGCGAGCTGAAAAATTACATGGAAAGACTGATTCTCACCGTCCCGTCCGTCATTGCCCACTCAAAGGACGAAGAAGTGGGAGATTGGTTTGCTTTTGATTATTTTATTCAAAATAATTTCACGCAATTTGGCAGCTTAAAGGACTTTACCGCTATCTCTGAGGGCCGCTATATTGAACAAGTGCTCGCCTCATGCAATGGAAATGCGACCACAGCAGCAAACAAGCTTGGTATCCACCGCTCTGTCATCTATCGAAAACTCAAGAAGATGGAAGAAACCCTTGAAACAATCAAAGAAACAGCCGCATCGGCTGAATATGAAAAATAAATAAACGAACTGTTTAACCGCCAAATCATCATTGATTTGGTTTTTTTGTTATCGATAATTTTTAACGATAATGGGTTTGCTGTACCCACCCAATGCCCAGGCAACAGGGGGAAAGGGTGGGCAAAGGATGGATATCACCTGAGAACCATCAATCTGAAATCTACCTGAAGTTCGGTCTTTCAGCTCTGTTTCCGGCATATACTTAGAATGGGGAGATGGGGGTGCTTCGGTTGGAGGATTATGTGTTTCACAGGGATCTAACGAAAGTGTATCCAATCATTACGCATGGCAAGGGTGTGTATCTGTATGCTGATGATGGAAAGCGGTATTTGGATGGGTGTTCTGGTGCGGTTGCGGCCAATTTAGGCCATGGAGATAAGGGAATTGCAGAGGCAATGGCTTTGCAGGCAGAGAAAGCAGCCTTTGTTCATACAATGCGCTTTGAGACAGAGGTTTTACATAAGCTGGCAGAAAGAGTCGCTAAGCTGGCACCAGCGCCGCTGAATAAGGTGTACTTTACCTGCGGGGGCTCAGAGGCGAATGAAAGTGCCATTAAGCTTGCCCGGCAATATTTCCGTGACAGAGGGGAGCCGGAAAAGCAGGTGGTAATTGGCAGGTGGCAATCCTATCACGGGAATACGATTGGTTCTTTATCAGCAGGCGGTGATATTAAGCGGAGGCAGCCGTATAATGGATATTTGCTGCCTTTTCAGCATGTATCGGCGCCACATTGCCTTCATTGCCCTTTTAATAGAATAGAAAGTGAATGTAAGAGTAATAAGGATTGGTCATGTGTTCATGAGCTGGAAAGGCTCGTACTCGAAATTGGACCGAGCCAAATTTCTGCTATTATTGCTGAACCAATCACAGGAAGCCAGGCAGGGGCTATTCCTCCGCCAAGCTCTTACTTTGAACAGGTTCGAGCGCTTTGTGACCGGTATGATCTGCTTTTGATCATTGATGAGGTCATGACGGGATTCGGTAGAACAGGGGCTCATTTTGCCATTGAGCATTATGGGGTTATACCGGATATTATCACTTTTGGAAAAGGGGTGTCAGGAGGATATTCTCCTCTAGGGGGTATGATTGTGCATGACAAAATAGTGGAGGGAATCATCCAAAACGGTCATGGGAAATTTGTGCACGGGTACACCTATAGCGGTCATCCCGTCACGGTCGCAGCGGGTGTTGCAGCACTCGAGAAGTATGAAAAAGATGATATCCTGGCAAATGTAAATGAACAGGAAAACCATTTAATGTCTGGCCTTTTAAACTTAAAGAAAAAGTATCCTATTGTTTATGACATAAGAGGCAGAGGTCTCTTCTTTGGCCTGGAGCTTGCATCTCGGCAAGATGGAACTCCCTTTATGCCGGATGAGCGAATCGCTGAGAAATTGAACGAAAAGGCTATGGAGCTTGGAGCTGTTTTCTATCCGGGGAGCGGGACGGTTAATGGGCATGCAGGAGATCATATGATTATTGCCCCGCCGTTAATCATTAACAGGGATGAAATCGATGAATTGGTTGGCTTGCTGGACAGTGCGCTGCAAGCATTAATGGATTCCATGAAGGAGGGCACATGATATGAAGCATGCGGAAACGGAATATTTAAGAGGCCTTGCGAGGAAGCATATATCCCCCGTTAGTACACGTGTGACTGATTTGGTCATCAAACGGGCAAAGGGAGTGCGGTTCTGGACGGCAGATGGAAGTGAGTATATCGATTTTGTATCAGGGGTTGCATCCAATGGATTAGGTCATGCCCATGACAGCATGGTGAAAGCCATTCAGCATCAGGCGGAAAACTTAATTCATTTTGGTTTGAACTATGGATATTATGAATCCGTTGTCAAATTATCCGAAAAAATTGCTCAAATTACACCGGGCAATCTGGATACGGTCTTTTTCTCTAATTCCGGCGGTGAAGCGATTGACGGTGCTTTGAAAATGGCGCGGGCAGTGACTGGAAGGCCGGGGATTATCGCCTTTGACGGCTCCTTCCACGGACGGACACTTGGTGCTACTTCTGTCACTGGCTCGAGCAGTAAATACCGCACCTCTTATGAACCGTTGCTTGGTGAGGTTTATCATGTCACCTATCCATATCCAGGGCTTATTAAGGAGAATCCGCCAAAAGACATGGCAAGCTATAGTCTTGCTCAGCTCCAATCCTTATTCGAATTGCGGATTTCACCAGAACGGGTAGCCGCAATCCTGATTGAACCAGTCATGGGTGAGGGCGGTTATTATCCTGCACCTAATTCATTCTTACAGGGCTTGCGAAGGATTGCTGACCAGCACGGCATCCTTCTCATTTTCGATGAGGTGCAAACAGGCTTTGGCCGGACAGGGAAAATGTTTGCGGCTGAGCATTCGGGTGTTATTCCTGATATTCTTGTCCTTGCGAAAGCCTTATCAGGCGGGATGCCGCTCGGAGCTATAGTGGCAAGCCGCGAGCTTCATGAGAAATGGCCGACAGGCGCACATGGCTCTACATTTGGCGGCAACCCGGTTTCTTGTGCCGCAGCCCTTGCCAGCATTGATGTGATTGAAACGGAGAATCTTGTTGAACGAAGTGAAAGGCTCGGGAAGAAAATCGTCAGCCGCCTGAAGGCAAATCTGCAAAAGTACAGGGATATTAAGGAAATTAGGGGTGTGGGAATGATGATTGGCATTGAGTTCCAGCCATCGATAGCATCAAGGATTGTACCGGCTATCAAAGAGAAGTGTTTGGAAAGGCATTTGTTGATCATGAATTGCGGGGTACATGGCCAGACGATTCGCTTAATGCTCCCGCTGAATATTAATAAAGAGGATATGGATGAAGGCTTATCAATTCTTGAAAGTGCCATTGGAGAGCTCGTTTGAAGGGGTGAGAAAGTGAGTGCAATCATTCAAAAGCTGTATATGAACGGACGTTGGGAGAGTAAGTTTGGTCAACAGCTTTCAGAAAGCATTAATCCTGCCAATAAAGAGGTAGTTGGATATTATACGATGGCAGAGGGTGACCAGGTTCATCAAGCAGCAGAGTCTGCCTATCTAGCTTATCATGAGTGGAAGCGAACACCTGCACCTGTAAGGGCTGCCTATCTTTATAAAGCAGCAGAGATTTGTGCAGGCAGAAAAGAAGAGCTGGCGAAGATGATGACGAAGGAAATGGGGAAGGTTCTGGCAGAAACCTTAGGTGAGGTCAATGTCGTGATCGAGACATGCAAATATATGGCCGCAGAGGGCAGGCGTCTATTCGGCCAAACCGTCCCTTCCGGCATGCCAAATTGTGATATTACGATGGTAAGGGAGCCTCTTGGCGTGGTGGCTTGTATTACACCATGGAATTTCCCTGTTGCATTGGCATCCTATAAGATTTGTGCCGCACTCATAAGCGGCAATACGGTTGTATGGAAGCCTGCCTCTGAAACTGCTCTCTCAGCTGGCGTTTTGATGGAAATATTCCATCAGGCAGGCTTTCCAGATGGGGTTGTCAATTTGATTACCGGTTCTGGAGGAAAGGTTGGCAGACATTTGGCCAGTCATCCTCAAGTGGCTGCCGTCTCTTTCACTGGGTCAACCGAAGTCGGCCAGGAGCTGGCGGTCGAGGCAGCTAAACATATGAAAAAGATCTCGCTCGAGCTTGGCGGAAAAAATGCCGCCATTGTCCTTAAGGATGCGGACTTAGAGAAAGCAGCTGCCTGTATTGTGCGAGCTGCGTTCTCGACAACAGGACAGAAATGCACGGCAACAAGCCGAGTCATTGTTGAAAAAGATGTTAAGGCTTCCCTGTTAGATTTAATTGTCCAAAAAACGAAAAGCCTGAAAATTGGGGACGGGATGAAATCAGAGATTGATATTGGACCATTAGTGAATGAGCAACAGTTGGATATCGTTCATTCGTTTGTTGAAGAAGCATTAGCAGATGGGGCGAGACTCGAATGCGGTGGCAGACAAATTCCAAATCATAATGGGTATTTCTATGAACCTACAATCTTGAGCGGCGTATTGCCAGAACATAGAATTGCGAATGAAGAGATATTTGGCCCGGTATTGGCGGTCATTGAGGCGAAAGATTACGAGGATGCGATCCAAATCAATAATCAAACCGTTTACGGGTTATCGACCTCCTTATTTACGGAAAGCCTTTCTTATGCAAAGCGCGGGGCTAGGGAAATTGAAAGCGGCTTAGTTTATATCAATAATGGTACAGCAAATGCGGAAATCGGCGTAGCCTTTGGCGGATTGAAGCAATCTGGCAATGGTGCACGGGAAGTATCGCATCATGCTCTTGATAGTATGACAGAGTGGAAATCTATCTATGTATCTTATGAATGAAAGGGGGCTTCTTGATGAGGAAATGGAGAATTGGCATTGCCTTTTTTTATCATGAGTCCCATAGCTTCACGAAGGAAAAAACGACTATGGAGGACTTTAGACGCGAGGGATTTTTCACCGGAGAGGATATTCTTCATGCTTATACCGGAACGAAGACTGAGGTGGGCGGTTTCATTGATGTGTTACAGGAGGATAACCGATTTATGCTCGTTCCCCTGCAATGTACTGCCGCTGTTCCATCTGGCGTGGTGACGAATGAAACCTATCAGCAAATCAAAGAGGGTTTGCTTGAGGAAATCAAGAAGGCAGGTGAACTCGACGGAATCTTGCTTGCCCTGCATGGAGCAATGGTCGTTGAGGGGGGTGAAAATGCTGAACTGAGCTTGCTTGAGGAAATTAGGATGGAGACTGGCTGGGAAATGCCGATTGCTACTACCCTTGATATGCATGCGAATATCAGCCCAATGATGACCAATTGGACTCCTTACCATTTCGGTTTTAAAACCTATCCGCATATCGATATGTATGAACAGGGGAGAAATGCGGCCATGTCCCTGATCCGCCACTTGGCAGAGAGGAAACGGTATGAGGCGGTATGTGTAAAGCTCCCCATGCTTTTGCCTTCTATCAATATGAGGACAGACGAAGGACCGATGCAGCGAATGATGACCATTGCAAGGCAGTATGAAAAAGAGCCGGATATCCTGGCTGTGTCTGTGTTTGGCGGATTTCCATATGGGGATGTCGCAGATGCGGGAGCATCCGTCTTGGTCATCGCCAAAGAGAGGGAACGAGCATGGACTGTGGCAAAAAGCATAAGTGACTATTATTGGGATATTCGTTATGAGTTTTTAGTCAATCTTCCTTCTATTAAAGAAGCTATCCATAGTGCACTTGCCCTTGATGAAGATAAGCCAATTGTACTTGCAGATATAGCGGATAATCCATTAAGCTGTGGTAGTGGGGATACTACTCTATTGATTGAAGCTTTCCTGAAGGAGAATCCCGGCAAAGCGCTTGTCGGGCCAATCGCAGATAGCGGAACGTTGGAACAATGTCTTAAAGCAGGCACGGGAAGCCATTTAAATCTATCGATCGGTGGTAAGACATACCCGGAATACGGGAGCCCGATTAAGGTTTCAGCAGAGGTCATAGCAGTCTCGAACGGTATATTTTATAATAGCGGTCCATTTAATCATGGGTTGAAGGTGGATGCTCAAGGGGCGGCTTTCATCCGTTCGGGGGAGATTGATTATCTCATCATTGGTCGTCCATTGTCAGCTAATGATCCTGAGTTGTTTCGGCATATTGGAATTGAGCCGATGGATTACCGGTATTTAGTCCTTAAGGCTAAAAATCATTTCCGTGCAGCCTTTGACCCACTCATTAGTCAGGTCATTTATGTGGATGCGCCAGGGGTGGCGACCAATCAAATTAATCATTTGCCTTTAAAGAGGATACCAAAAGGCATGTGGCCAATGAAGTGTTGATATTTTTAATAGAAAAGAGGGAGCCGGATGGCTTTTGAACAGTCCGAATATTATATAGAGATCCCGCGTCATTTGACGCCGGAGCAGCAGCAAATGATGATTGAGTTAGAAAAGGATGCCTTTCCGGGGCTAGGTGCGGTGGATGAACAGACATTGGTTCCTATCGCAAGATATGGCAAGCTGATTTTATACCGGAAGAGCGGGGATGATCGTCCGGTAGCGGTATGTGAATGCCTCCGTGATTTTGAAAATCCAGAGAAAGCCTATATTTTCGGGTATTATGTTCGTTCTGACCAGAACGGAAAGGGTCTCGGTACGGTTTTTCTTGAAGAGGTGCTGAAGGAGCTTCGAAATGACGGATTCAAGAAGGTGACTCTCACGGTGAGTGAAACGAATACGGCAGCCGTTAAACTGTATCAAAAATGCGGGTTTGTCCAGGTAGAATACCGGCATCATGAATTCGGAGAAGGAGAACACCGCCTTTATATGGAGAAAGATCTTTGATTGCTTAAAACCATCCTGTAACAGGGATGGTTTTTTTCTATCTGTCCCAGCAATAGATACTATTTCCATTGTATCGTTAAGGTTTGATTTTATACGCTTAAATGGTAGGAGGTGGCCAATGAAGAAGGAACAAACATCATACATAAAGGACATTTTTATGGCCGCATTGGCAATTATTTCGCTGTTTTTGCTGTTAGATACCCATCATATTTACAGTTGGCTAAGACGGTTCATTTGGCTGATCTTCGTTATCCTCATTTCGTTTGAATTTTTCAAATCGAAAAACAAATGGGATTATGTGAAAAGGCATCCGTTTGAACTCATTGCTCTAATCCCTGTCAGCGGCGTTTTCCAAGGGGTTATGATTGTCAGATTATTACGCCTTGTCGTTCTATGGAAAATTCTCCGGACCCATTTCCCAGAGTTAATGGCGATTTTGACGATGAATGGATTAAGCAAGATGCTGAAGATCACCGGAGGCATGATTTTGATTTCTGCTATTCCAATCACCTATTTGGAGGAGGGGATCACAAGCTTTGCAGAAGGGATTTGGTGGGCGATTGTGACAACGACCACTGTCGGATACGGCGATATTGCCCCTGTAACGATTGGAGGCCGGGTGGTTGCCGTACTTCTTATGTTCTTTGGAATCGGCTGTATTGGTACGATTACTGGGACAGTAGCAACATATCTGATTAGAAGCGGGGACAAGAATCCTCATAAGGAATATATAAAGAATCAAATTGATCGGATTGAAACAATATCTGATAAAGATTTTGACATATTACTGCAGATGATTGGGCAGATTAGAAATGATAAAGCCAACCATTAATTATATTTGAATAATTATTTCGTTATCAATCAACTATCGTAATTGAGGATAATGATAGGGTTTTTAATAATTATTCTAGAAAAACGATTGACAAACTATTTGATAATAATTATTATAAAATAGTATTAAGTAACACGTAAGAATCATTCAACAGATTCATCAGGAGGAATTACGATATGTCATTAATCAACAAGAAATTAGAAGATTTTACCGTGCAAGCTTACCATGATGGTGATTTTAAAGAGGTTACTTTGGAAGATGTAAAAGGCAAATGGTCTATCTTCTTCTTCTATCCAGCAGATTTCACTTTTGTCTGCCCGACTGAACTAGCTGACCTTCAAGATAATTATGCGAAACTTCAAGAAATCAATTGTGAAGTGTACTCTGTGTCAACTGATTCTCACTTCGTACATAAGGCGTGGGCGGATGCGACAGACACAATTGGCAAAATCAAGTACCCGATGCTCGCTGACCCAGCGCATGTACTATCACGTCAATTTGAGGTGTTAATTGAAGAAGCAGGACAAGCACTCCGCGGTACATTCATCGTGAACCCTGAAGGCGAAATTAAGGCATATGAAATTCATGACCTTGGAATCGGCCGTACAGCTGAAGAAACTGTGCGTAAAGTACAGGCTGCTCAATTCGTGGCAGAGCACGGTGATAAAGTATGCCCGGCAAAATGGACACCAGGTGAAGAAACATTAGAACCAAGCTTGGACCTAATCGGAAAAATCTAATTAGATAAATGAGAGAAATGAAAGAGGCGCTCAGGAACTATTAGTGCCTCTTTTCAATACAAAGAGTAGGGTGAGAATGAATGACAAAGAAAATATATGATTTAATCATCATCGGTGGAGGACCGGCAGGATTGTCAGCTGGTGTATATGCTGGCCGCGGGAAATTAAAAACCTTAATCCTCGAAAAAGGCAATACAGGCGGACAAGCTGCAACGACGAATGAAATCGTTAACTATCCAGGCATTCGCAAAACAACAGGACCAGCCTTAACAGAGGAAATGAAGCTTCAATGTGAGGATTTTGGTGCTGAGTTTGTTAAAACAGACGTCATCGGCGTTGATTTTGATGGTGATGTCAAAAAAGTAAAAACAGTGAATGGTGAATTTGAAGCACGTGCGGTTATCATTGCTACAGGCGCAGGCCCTCGTAAACTTGGTTTCCCTGGTGAAGCTGAATTTACCGGACGCGGTGTTGCGTATTGCTCCACTTGTGACGGAGAATTCTTCGAAGGCTTAGAAGTCTTCGTAATCGGAGCGGGCTTCGCTGCAGCGGAAGAAGCAATCTACTTGACACGTTTTGCAAGCAAAGTAACTGTAATTGCGCGTGAACCTGAATTTACATGTGCACCATCCATTGCTGATAAAGTGCTTGCCCATGACCAAATTGAAGTGAAATTCAATACGGAACTTCTTGAGGTCTCAGGTGAGGGCATGATTCAGCGTGCTCGTTTCATTAATAATGTAACGAAAGAAGAATGGGAATACGAGGCAAATGAGAAAGACAGCACATTCGGCGTTTTCGTATTTGTCGGCTATGCCCCTAAGACAGAGCTTTTTAAAGGCATTATCGAGATGGACCGTCACGGTTATATTGTGACAGACGAGGAAATGCGTACAAATGTAAAGGGTGTTTACGCAGTTGGCGATCTTCGTCCAAAATCCTTACGCCAAGTCATTACAGCGGTAGCTGATGGAGCCATTGCTGGTACAGATGTTCAAAAATATGTGGCTAAAGAGAAGGAACGCTTAGGAATTGTTGGTGAACCAGAGGATGAAAAACCAGCCAAGAAAGAGGAAACAAAAGAAGCTTCCTCAACTGGGTCAAAATCATCTCTTCTGAATGATGCGATTCGCGGCCAATTGAAGGGTATATTTGAACGGATGGAACAGGATGTTACACTCGTATCCATCGTGGATGAAAGTATGCCAAAATCCGTTGAACTGCGTGATTTTCTCTCAGAAATCGCTGAGCTAGGCGATAAAGTGCATTTAGAGCTTCATAAAAGAGGCGAAAATACGAAAGTGGAAGAAATGATTCATGCAGATAAATATCCAGTAGTCGCTTTATTGAATCACGCAGGTGAATACAGCGGCGTGAAATTCCACGGTGTTCCTGGTGGTCATGAGCTAAATTCCTTTATCTTAGCGATTTATAACCAAGCGGGACCAGGTCAAGCTCTTGATGCGGAAATTGTTGAATCCATTAAGGCGATTGATAAAGACGTTAACATTAAAGTCATGGTCTCTCTTGCTTGTCATTATTGCCCGGATGTTGTAGTCGGTGCACAAAGAATCGCGATTTTGAATAGGCACGTTGAAGCAGAAATGGTTGATATCAGCCAGTTCCCTGAATTGAAAACGAAATACAAAGTCATGAGTGTTCCAGCCATGATTATCAATGATCAGGATGTGGTTTTCGGAGCGAAGAAAATTAATGAGATCATTGAAGCCGTTCAATAATAAAATGCAAAGACCCAGCTGTCAGATGATAGCTGGGTCTTTCTGTTTAATCGTCTTGATGAGAAGGACGGTGGAAAGAATGATAGCTGCTGCAAAAAGGGCATAGGCGGTTTTTGTATAAAGACTCATATAAAGGCAGCAAGCTGCCAGCTGTAATATAGCAAGGAGTAAACCGCTGTATGTGTACGGGTTCGGACGCTTTCTAATGGCGATAAAGAGCTGAAGACTAATGATGTTGCATAGGAGTAGAAAGCTTGCGGCCCGCACAATATCCAAATTCGAGATCACCGTACCTGGACTAAAAGCAAAAAGAAAATAGATTCCAATCGGTGCTGCTAGGAGATTAACCAGAACGACTATAAGCGACCAGAGGATTTTTCGCCAAATCGGCCGTGAAGTTCTCATATAAACCGCCTCTTTCAAATGAGATACCTTCATTTTCCCTCATTCGCTGCTATTCCATTCAAACAATGTATAGAAAAATCTCTCGTGCAAAAGATAAAGCAAAGACTATTGGCTTAGCTTCGGAGGGATTAGATATGACGAAAACCTATGAGTTTTATCTCGATGGTGAGTGGAGAAGGAGTAAATCTAACGAGACAATCAGTATCATATCACCATATATGCAAAAGGAAGTCGGAAAGGTGCAAGCCATGCTTCAGGATGAAATTGAAGAATCCATCCAGAATGCAAAGCAATCACAAAAAGACTGGGCTGGTACCCCAATCCTTGACAGGGCCAAATGCCTGCTAAGCTGGATTGATGAATTATTGAAAATAAAAAAAGAATTAGCGGAAACCGTGATGAAGGAAGTCGGAAAATCCTATAATGATGCCATAAAAGAAGTGGAGAGAACGGCAGATTTTATCCGTTATACAATTGAAGAGGCCACACATATGCATGGAGAAAGTATGCTTGGTGAAAACTTCCCGGGAGGAACGCGTTCTAAGGTCGCCATCATTCATCGGGTTCCGCTTGGCGTTGTCCTTGCTATATCTCCATTTAATTATCCTGTCAACCTAGCAGCAGCTAAAATAGCCCCTGCTTTGATCAGTGGAAATGCTGTCGTTTTCAAGCCGGCTACACAAGGAGCGATGAGCGGAACCCTCATGGTTGAAGCGCTGGATAAGGCTGGACTTCCAAAAGGAGTTTTAAATTTAGTAACAGGAAGAGGAGCGGTCATCGGTGATTATTTAGTTGAACATCCTGATATTAATATGATTTCTTTCACTGGCGGAACGCAAAACGGTATTCATATTGCCCAGAAGGCCAAAATGGTTCCGCTCGTTATGGAGCTAGGAGGGAAAGATCCAGCCATTGTCCGGAGGGATGCCAATCTTCCCTATGCTGTTAAGCAAATCATCGCTGGAGCCTATTCCTATTCAGGGCAGCGTTGTACGGCTATTAAAAGAGTTCTTGTGCATGAGGAAATTGGAGATGAATTTGTCCGCCTGTTAAAAGAAGAGGTTGAAGGATTATCTGTCGGTTCCCCAAAGGACAATCATACGATTGTTCCCCTTATTGACGACTCATCAGCAGATTTTGTTCAATCATTGATTGATGATGCCGTGCTTAATGGAGCCGTTACGGTTACGGGAAATAAGCGTGTCGGAAATTTGATTTATCCGACATTGCTTGATCATGTAACAGAGAAAATGAGGGTAGCTTGGGAGGAACCGTTTGGACCCGTCCTGCCCGTGATTCGTATTCATTCAGATGAAGAGGCGGTAAAACTGTCCAATCAATCTGAATTCGGGCTGCAGGCGAGTATTTTTACAGCTGATTTAAATGCGGGTTTTAAGATTGCTGAGAAGCTGGAAACCGGAACCGTACAAATCAATGGTCGCACTGAGCGGGGACCCGATCATTTTCCGTTTATCGGAGTGAAGGGTTCAGGTACTGGGACGCAGGGGATTCGCTCAAGCATTGAATCGATGACACGCGAGAAAGTGACTGTGTTAAATCTCTTAGATTGACTATAGCAGTATGTGAGCAGCTATCTGGTTTTTAGATAGCTGTTTTTGTTGGTTACACAATCATTCACCAAAAAAACACTGGAAAAGTGCTTTTGAGGGGATTTATTCATAAGGATGGCTGATGTGAGCGTCATTCATGACCTTGAGGATAGTACTAGCCATATGCAGATAAAAGTATTGGAGCAGATGATTGGAAGGGTGTAGTTTTGAGAAGCGTTTTGGATTTCTAATGATTGCATCGATTAAGAGAGATACGTGATGCTTGCCAAATCATAGATCGTGACCTCTTCATAATATCCCTTGTGATCCGAATGGGAAATAACGATTCCCTTGTACCCTTTAATCATCAAGAGTTCCTGCAGGACATTGCCAATTCGGTATTCTAAATCTCGGATATACTTCTTCATAAAAACTCGATTTTTATTATCCAAGTTATGAATCTTCTCGTATAAAGCATCATACATATATTCTTTAATGGTTTTGTGAGGAAAAATAAGATCCTCTGCCATGGAGTTGTATAGCTTTTGATATTCATCATTCGTTACATGAAAAAACTCATCTGTATTGACCTTAAATGTGACGATGCTCCCTCCAAATTTCTTTGCGAGCGTCTTTCTTGTTGTCGCATATATGGCATCACCGTTTTGTTTTCCAAAATGAAAATTCGTGTTCAGATTAAGACCATTATCCAGAATGCTTTCATGGCTAAGCTTGGTCGTTCCATGATAGGCAATAATATTGCGTCACCTCCGATAATGTTTTTAGCATTTCTATCATATGCTTATTATACCATATTTTCCTTTTTCGTGTTTTTGGACAAAGAGAAACAAGGGGGGACGGGATGATTGAACCATTGGAGTGCTTAAGCTGTCATGAAGTTTATGAGCTGGATGAATTCTCAAGTCTTTGTCAATGCGGTGGACTTCTACACATACCTGCAAGTGGAGAGAAGATGGATGCAGCCGGTATTGATTTTGAAGCCGCCAGTCTATGGAGGTACAAGAATCACTTCTTTCCAAAGGGCAATGAGGATTGGAAAGAAATAACCATGGGGGAAGGGTTTACGCCATTGATTCCTCTTGACGCTGATAATCCGTCCATCATGCTGAAACTAGAATATTTTGCTCCCTTTTCAGGCGTTTATGACAGGGGCTTTGCCGCTATGGCGGCTATGCTGAAGGATAGAGATATGATAGAAAAAGAAGTCTCTCCTATGCCACATAAGGAGCGTTTGGCATGGAGGGCTTATACGCATAGAGCTCGGATAAAAGAAGCTGTAACCGACGGCGGGAAATTGGAGGATTCCTATTATTATCATCCTTTTTTCCTCGCGGGTATTCAAACATTTGCTTATGAAATAGGTGAACAGCTTACAGGAAAGAAACTCGAATATATTGTATTCCCGGCTGTTGCCCCGGCATTTATTATAGGAGCGTTCCTAGGGTTTAAGCAGTTGATGGAATCGGAAGAAATTGAAGAGTATCCTGCCTTTCTTCTTGTTGAGCGGGACTGTGTTAAGAACGAGAATGATTCGACATTTGCGAATGAGTATATAGAGAAGATTCTTGCAATCACAAAAGGAAAAAGAATGACGGTGGCACAGAGTGAAATCAGCCAAGCCTTAAGAGCGCTTGAAGCACGCTTTATTAAAAGCACAGAGGATGATGCTCTCATCTATGCAGGTTTCATGCGGTATTATCGTGATTTCTCAATCAAGGACCAGCTGGCTATTTTGCCCATCGGTTATATGAATGGAGGAAGATAAGGCCATTATGGATGTGATACATAAATATATTCTTGTAAAGAAAGCAGAATTGGAAAGACTGCAGGATGAGGATGGGAAGTGGACGTTCCCGTTTCAAGGTCCGATTTTAACCGATTGTTTCATGAT
Organism: Gracilibacillus sp. Marseille-QA3620; assembly: GCF_054950035.1. Taxonomy (NCBI): domain Bacteria; kingdom Bacillati; phylum Bacillota; class Bacilli; order Caryophanales; family Bacillaceae; genus Gracilibacillus; species Gracilibacillus sp. Marseille-QA3620. The sequence continues at coordinate 2,217,056 of NZ_CM143102.1, read as the reverse complement.
TGCGATTATCCGTACATTAGGATTAAATGAGCCTGATTTAATGGCAGGGCTGGTGAATAAGCTGTTGCGATCGCAGCAGGATAACGGCTCGTGGAAGCTTTATCCTGATGAGTTGGACGGAAATCTATCAGCTACTGTGCTGGCTTATGCATCCCTGCTAATTTCAGGTGAATTTAACTCGGATGATGAGGAGATGAAAAGGGCGGAGCATTTCATGGATCGGCATGGCGGTCCAAAGAAGGCTCACTTTATGATTAAACTCTTTCTTGCGATGAATGGGATGTATTCATATCCCTCCTATTTCAATTTTCCGACAGCCTATTTTCTGTTGCCCTCGTATTTCCCATTCAGTATGTATCATTGCAGCAATTATGCGAGAGTTCACCTGACCCCGATGATCCTCTGTATGAATAAACGTTTTTCCATTCACCACAACGTTGAACAACATTATTTTGAGGATAAGAAGGGCGGCTGGTTCAGGGAGGAACGTGGGTTAGCAGATACCTTAGTACAATCAATCAAATCACTTCACCTAAATCCGCTGTATTACCGTAAAATAGGCTATCAGGCAGCAGAAAAGCTGATGATTGACCGGATTGAGGAGAATGGGACTTTATACAGCTATGCCTCATCAACCTTTTATATGATTTACGGTTTGATGGCAATGGGCTATCCAAAGGACAGCCCTATTCTGCAAAAGGCCGTTGAAGGGTTGAAGAGCTATGCCATTCAAACTGCAGAAGGGCTGCATATTCAAAATTCACCTTCAGAGGTATGGGATACCGCTCTCCTTTCCTATTCATTGCAAACGGCTGGTGTGGATATCTCTCATCCAATGGTCAAGAAGGCTAATGAGTATTTATTGCGAAAGCAGCACATAAAGAGGGGGGATTGGTCTATTCATGCACCGAGTGCTTCTCCGGGCGGTTGGGGTTTTTCAGACAGCAATCATTTCAATCCAGACAATGACGATACATCGGCGGCACTGAGAGCCTTGACGAAGAGCCAAGAGCTTGGACATCCCTTTCGGCAGTCATGGAGCAGAGGGACGGCCTATTTAAAAAAGCTGCAGAATAAGGATGGGGGATATGGCGCTTTTGAGAAAGATGCATACGATCCTCTCTTTGCTCACTTGCCGATTGAGAATGCAGCAGATGCTCTTATTGATGATTCAACGGCTGATTTAACGGGAAGAGTTTTGGAGTTTCTAGGTAACTATGCCGGAATGACCTATAATGACGAGATGGTGAAGAAAGCTGTAAAATGGCTATTCCTGCATCAGGAGAGGAATGGCAGCTGGTACGGGAAATGGGGTGTTTGCTACATTTATGGTACATGGGCAGCTGTTACGGGATTATGCGCAGTTGGAATCAGCTCTAAGCATCCTGCTGTGCAAAAGGCGCTGGACTGGCTTGAATCTATCCAGCAAAAGGACGGCGGATTTGGGGAGTCTTGCCAAAGCTGTGAAGAAAAGAAATATATCCCCTTAGCTTACTCAACCCCCTCACAAACCGCCTGGGCCCTTGACGCCCTCGTAGCTGGAGGCAGGAATAAAAGGGATGCCGCAATGAAAGCGGCTCGCTTTCTCCTAGATGAGAAGAATTACGATGAAGAGGCTTCCCGCTATCCGACAGGGATTGGTCTGCCGGGAGGCTTTTATATTCTTTATGAGAGCTATAATTATATATTCCCTCTTATTGCCCTCTCACGCTTCAAAGGTCAAGGGCTGGAAACATCTGAAGACGTATGAAAAGCGAACAATCTGCTAAATATGGTACGATAAGGATAAAGTGAAACTTCCATCAGCGGGGTCTTGCTACTTCCGCTGATGGTTAGTTGACCCAATCGGGCATTTACGGACAGTTAATCTCCCCCCTAAGCTTCTCGGTAATCTTGCATTTTTGGTGGGAGTCATACTGTCCGTTAATGCGGGATAAAGTGAAACTTCCATCAGCGGGGTCTTGCTACTTCCGCTGATGGTTAGTTGACCCAATCGGGCATGTACGGACAGTTAACCTCCCGCCTAAGCTTCTCGGAAATCTTGCGTTTTTTTGTTGGAGTCATACTGTCCGTTAATGCGGGGTAAAGTGAAACTTCCATCGGCGGGGTCTTGCTACTTCCGCTGATGGTTAGTTGACCCAATCGGGCATGTACGGACAGTTAACCTCCCGCCTAAGCTTCTCGGAAATCTTGCAATATTTTGGTGGGAGTCATACTGTCCGTTCATGCGGGACTAAAATTTTTGGATAGGTGTGGATTTATGGATAAGAAAATAGGATTTATCGGCTGCGGAAACATGGGCAGAGCTATGCTTGGTTCACTGATGAAAAGTGAACAAATCAGCCCGGATTCCATCATGGCATCCGTCCGAACGGAATCCTCGCTTCATGAATTGAAAGAGAAATGGCCCATTCGGACAACCTTAAACAATCTTGAAGTTGCTCAGCAATCCGATATTATCATTATGGCAGTCAATCCGGCTCAATATGAGAGTGTCTTAAAGGAAATAAGAGAAGTGATTACGTTTGATCAAATCATCGTCTCGATTGCTGCTGGCATCAAGCTTGAGCAAATGGATGTGTGGATTGGGAAATCGTCAAAAATCATCAAAACGATGCCGAATACGCCTGTTCTCGTTCAGGAAGGAATGACCGCCATTTGTTCTAATGAGCATGTACTTGATACAGAGATGGAGCTAATGCGGGAGTATTTTCAATTATTCGGAGAAGTAGAAGTGATGGAGGAAGAGCAGTTTGATGCGTTTATCGCCCTTTGCGGTTCATCCCCTGCTTATATTTTCATGCTGATTGAAGCAATGGCAGATGGAGCCGTTAAGCTAGGAATCCCGAGAAAGCAGGCGATTAAGATGGCGGAACAAGCGATTCTTGGTTCAGCTAAGCTTGCGATGGATACCGGCATACATCCGGCTGAGCTGAAAGATATGGTTTGCTCGCCAGGAGGCTCAACCATTGCAGCTGTATCTGCACTCGAGGAGCGGGGTTTCCGCTCAGCCGTTATCCAAGCAATGGAAGTATGTGCACGGCAATCAAAGAAAATGAATGATGAATTATAAGGGAGAAAGAAGCAATCAAGCGTTATGGCGCATGGTGGCTTCTTTTTTTTTGAAAAAGTGATTGATTATTCTAAATTCATAGTTGACATGTAGGATTACTTGATATTATGATGTGAGTACATTCATACATCTAGCTGATCGGACAACCGAAGGCATACCGGATTTCTATACCGGTATGCCTTTTTGTATGGGCTGGTTTGCCTATCGGGATTAAAACAGTATGAATGAAGAGCAAAAGAAAAGAATGGGGGAATTCACATTGAAAATGTCAAAGATCCTTTTAGGGGTATTATGCGTAGGGCTGTTATTAGCCGGCTGCGGGGATGGTGCTTCGAGTGGAGAAGGAGGAGGCAAGGTAGAGCTTTTGAATGTTTCCTATGATCCAACACGTGAATTATATCAAGAATTCAATGAAGAGTTTATTAAGCATTGGAAGGAAGAAACAGGTGAGGAAGTCACCATTCAGCAATCACATGGAGGCTCTGGGAAGCAAGGACGATCAGTCATTGATGGATTAGAGGCAGATGTAGTGACACTTGCTTTGGCCTATGATATCGATGAAATCGCTGCGAATGGACTGATTGAGAAGGATTGGCAATCCAGATTGGACAGTAATTCAACTCCTTATACATCGACGATTGTATTCCTTGTTCGGAAAGGAAATCCAAAAAATATTGAAGACTGGGATGACCTCGTTAAAGGAGATGTGTCTATCATTACGCCTAATCCGAAAACATCAGGGGGTGCAAGGTGGAATTACCTCGCTGCCTGGGCGTATGCAGAAGAAACCTATAATAAAGATGAAAAAAAGGTTAAGCAATTTATGAAGGATATTTATCAACATGTTGAGGTGCTTGATTCCGGTGCACGCGGGGCAACGACGACATTCGTCGAAAGAGGGATAGGAGATGTGCTGATTGCCTGGGAGAATGAAGCCTTCCTTTCATTGAATGAGCTAGGTGAGGACGAATTTGAAATCGTGGCGCCATCCATTAGTATTCTTGCTGAACCGCCGGTCGCTGCTGTCGATAAGATTGTCAAGAAAAAAGGCACGAAGAAAGTGGCTGAAGCTTATTTAGAATACTTATATAGTGATAAGGGACAGGAAATTGCCGCGAAGAACTACTACCGTCCAAGGAATGAGGACATTATGAAGAAATATACGGACCAATTTCCTGATGTTGAATTAGTGACAGTTGATGAGCGATTTGGCGGCTGGGAAAATGCCCAGAAGGTCCATTTCAATGATGGCGGTACATTTGATGATATTTATACAAAATAAATAAGGCGGACTGTCTTTGCCTTTATTTAATGGAAAAGTAGGGGATGCTGAATTGGCGATTAAACGAATTAAAGCCAAGCCTGTACTGCCTGGTTTTGGATTGACAATGGGATTTACCGTTTTGTATTTAGGTGTGCTAGTCCTGCTGCCCTTATCGATGGTATTGCTTAAATCAACCACTCTCGGCTTTTCGGGATTCATTGATACAATTAGTGATCCACGAGCAATTGCGGCCTACAAGGTCAGCTTTGGCACCGCCTTTGCAGCCGCTTGTGTCAATGCCATTTTTGGCGTGCTGATTGCATGGGTTCTGACTCGTTATACGTTTCCCGGAAGGAAGCTTCTTGATAGTTTGGTAGATTTGCCTTTTGCCTTGCCGACAGCTGTGGCGGGGATTTCATTAACTACCCTGTATGCATCAGAAGGATGGGTTGGACAATTCTTTTCCTTCAAGATTGCCTATACACCAATTGGTATCATCATGGCTCTTGTCTTTATTGGATTGCCGTTTGTCATTCGAATGGTACAGCCGGTTTTGGCGAATATCGATAAAGAGGTGGAAGAAGTATCCACCATCCTCGGCGCGAGCAAATGGAAGACATTTCGTTATGTCATCTTTCCGGAGATTATACCTGCCTTAATAACCGGCTTTTCCCTTTCTTTTGCGAGGGCACTGGGAGAGTATGGATCTGTTGTCTTTATTTCTGGCAATATGCCTTTTAAGACTGAGATTGCTCCCCTCGTGATTATGACAAAGCTTGAGCAATATGATTATGCGGGCGCGACAGCTATTGCATCGGTTATGCTGCTTTTTACCTTTCTTATTTTGCTGCTGATCAATATGCTGCAATGGTGGTCCGGAAGGAAGTTTATGAATGGTTAAGGGGGTTGAATAATGGGGATTCCACAAACAGATTTACACACTAATACAACTGCACGCCGGGAGAGGGGGGAGTCCTCCTGGGTTAAATATATCTTGATAGGCATTACGGTCTTATTTCTTGCCTTATTTTTGTTACTGCCATTGGCAGCCATCTTCCTGAAGGCCTTTGAAAAAGGGATGTCTGTTTACATAGCCTCTATTACTCATCCTGATGCGGTTGCTGCCATTAAGCTGACGCTCATCGTTGCATTTATTGCCGTTCCGTTAAATGCGTTATTTGGAATATGTGCAGCTTGGGCAATTTCCAAGTATCAGTTTAAGGGAAAGAATCTCCTGATTACGTTAATTGATATTCCTTTTGCTGTCTCGCCTGTCATTGCGGGATTGGTCTTTATTTTATTGTTTGGCACAAGCGGTCTTTTTGGAGAGTTTCTTTTTAACAATGACATAAAAATTGTCTTTGCGCTCCCTGGCATTGTACTGGCAACATTGTTTGTCACCTTTCCATTCGTGGCAAGAGAGCTTATTCCCTTGATGCAGGCACAGGGGACGGCGGAGGAGGAAGCCTCACTAATCTTGGGGGCTGGAGGGTTTAAGACATTTTGGAGGATTACCTTGCCAAACATCAAATGGGGACTTCTTTATGGAATTATCCTTTGTAATGCCCGTGCTGTAGGCGAGTTTGGAGCTGTTTCAGTCGTATCAGGACATATTCGCGGCCTGACAAATACAATGCCGCTCCATATCGAAATTCTTTATAATGAATATCAATTTTCGGCAGCTTTTGCTGTCGCATCCATCATGTCACTGATCGCCATCATCACTTTGATCGTAAAGAACTTGATTGAGTGGAAATCAGGGTATCGCTCAACTAAGGCAGGCTAGGAGGAATCGAGATGAAAATTACGATTGAAGGGGTTAGCAAATCATTTGGGGATGCCGCTATTCTTCACGATATCGATTTAGCTATAAATAGCGGTGAATTAATTGCCTTATTAGGTCCTTCTGGTTCAGGAAAGACGTCCTTGCTTAGAATCATCGCGGGATTGGAGAGTCCGGACGGAGGAAGAATCAAATTCAATGGGGAGGATTATACGGAGCGGCATGCAAAGGAGAGAAATCTCGGATTCGTTTTTCAGCACTATGCGCTGTTCAGAAATATGACCATCTATGAAAATATTGCTTATGGCCTAAAGGTTAAACCAAGGAAGAGCAGGCCTTCAAAGCAGCAGATTGATGATAAGGTGCACGAGCTTTTGGACTTGATCAAGCTGGAGAATTATGCCCGCCATTACCCAGCGCAGCTATCTGGGGGACAAAGACAGCGGGTAGCGCTCGCCCGGTCGCTTGCTGTGGAGCCGGAAGTGCTTCTTCTGGATGAACCTTTCGGCGCATTAGACGCGAAGGTACGTAAAGAGTTACGAAGGTGGCTGCGGAATTTGCACAACGACTTTGATATCACAAGTGTTTTCGTCACTCATGATCAGGAAGAGGCCATGGAGGTGGCGGACAGAATCGTCATTATGAACAATGGACGTGTGGAACAGGTTGGAACACCGCTTGAAGTATATGAACAACCTGCTTCCGCTTTTGTGCTGGACTTCCTGGGCAATGTGAATTCTTTGAGCGGAAAGGTGAACGGCGGGATTTTAGAAACAGGGAGCTATCGGATTGAACTGCCTGATTATAAGAAAGTAAATGAAACAGAGGGGATTGGCTATGTTCGTCCGCACGATCTGGATATTGATAAGGATCGTTTGACGGAGAATTCGATTGAATCCATTGTTGAGCATATCCATCCAGTTGGTTCGGTTGTCAGGATAGAAATGCTCCGAAGAGATAACGGGGAAATGATTGAGGCAGAGATACCTAAAAGCCTCTATCAATCCATGGCCATTCAAGTTGGCGAGCATGTATTTGTGACGCCAAAATCAGTCAAAATGTTTCATGACTACTCCATCTAGAATCCATTACATTGTGCGGTATTAAAGGATAGATACATCATGGCATAAATGTATCTGTCCTTTCTTTTTTGTCAGATAACTACAGTCTATCAATATATACGATGAAATTTGTCAGAAAAAATAGATAAATACTTGTCATTATTCTATATAAGCTTCATCAACCTCCATGTTTTTTATGAATCTTATGGTACGCTTAACCATATTTATGGTCGTTAAGGAGGAGGAATGCCATATGGATGGTGAACGATTACTGAACAATCTTCTCAGGTTAAAAGGAAGAGAACTCCGAATCATATACGCATTCTTAGCGAAGACTTCGCTTCCCCATTTATTGTCCACTTTGTCTAAAACGATTCTGTCAAAGGATGATTGTACGTATTTGACAAGCAAAGTCGCATCCGTGTCTGCCTCTCTTGACAAACGGAGCGATACAGACATTCAACTAGATCTTTTTCAAGAACTATGTCAGTTGATAGGAAGACACGATATGTATATCCAGAATATTAGTCAATTAAGAAAGCAATGTGAAGAAATTGTTTTGGAAACTCATAAGCAACTAGTGAAACAGGACAAGCTATTTGCAGCATTCATCAAGAAAATGCCGTCTGAATCTAGACTAGAACATTTGGTCCACTATCAGCTGGAACGCTTAATGGATGAAATGGACTTATATTTGAAGGAGGAACCGAAGAATAGACAAGCGACCATTTACGCTCTGCTTTATTCCGGCCTCCAATCCCTTTCGACCGACCAGCAGGATAACCTAAAGAATAGCTTACAAATCAATGATGTTACTCCTGAAAGTCTCATGCCAATCTTCGTAGATAAAGGCTTGAAAGAGAGCATTGAGATTCTGCGGAGGATTGCTGGACCCAAGATATATGAAGCCATCCCATCCATTCTGTTCTTTCTTACGAAAAAGCAGACTCAATCGTCCGGTAACCGGACAGAGGTGGCAAACCCTCTGCCTGATTTTCTTCTGTCTCCTTTATTGATCAATCCTTTTATTCTGAAAGGAAGAGCCTTGCTTGTTAATTATCATCATAAATCCATAAAGAAAAGGTTATTGCCCTACTTTCTCTTTCAAATTACGTTCCTATCCTATGCTGAATCGGAGGAAGTGGAAGAAGAGGACAGCTTGATTCACTTATGGATGAGCCGATCAACTGCCTATAAGGATTTGCATTATCATTCCAATCTGCTGGAAATGCAGCATATTGAAACAAGCGATTCATTGAATAAGGCGGAGAATAAACTAACAGAGATTGAGAATAGAATGAACCAGGAGAAAAAGCTTATATTGGAAGAAAAGGAGAAGATTAAGGGGGCTTTAACGTATATCGATATACGTGCCTTGAAGATATCAGATGCTTTTACACGACTGTCAGAGCAATATGAAAACAGTCAAAGAACGATTCGGGATATCGAGTCCCTAAAACGTTCTGATCGATTAGAAACGAGCGTGATGAAACAGGTATCCACTAAATTGATGAATATGACTGCTTCACTGGACATCCTATCTGAAAAGAGAAAAAGTGATTATTTATTAAGTTTGATGGTTGAAGAGGTGATCACTTCGGCGAACGACTTCAAAGATGCTGAAAAGGCAAATATTAAGAGAAGCACTGCAACCATTGATAGGCTTGCTGAAATGAAACGGACTGTTTTCAAGGAAAAGGAGCGCTGCAGAGCAAAGCTTAGCAGGATTGAGAACCAGCAAGAAGGAGTCATGAAAAAGCTTCAAACATTGGAAAAAACCAATAAAGGGCTTAAGGAATGGCTGACCGTTGGGGAAAAGCAATAGAAAAAGGCTTGGGTTACTACAACCAAGCCCTTTTCCTATTTACTAGATAACAAAAGAATGATAGAGCTGCAGAATAACAGGACTGAGTAAGGAACCAAATACGGCGCTCAAGGTCATGGATACTGAGCTCATAGAAAAGGCTGTCTCACCGATTTCGGCTGTTTTTGAAGTGCCGATTGCATGGGAGGCACAACCCATGGCTATTCCAAGGCTGATAGGGCTTGTAATCTTTATGAGGCGTAAGAATTGCGGCCCTAAAATAGCTCCTGAAAAACCGGCAAACATGACAAATATGGCAGTCATGCTCGGAATGCCGCCCGCCTGGCTTGAAAGTTCAATGGCAATCGGCGTAGTAAACGATTTTGGCATAATTGAATACAAAATCCGCTCATTTATTCCCGCTGCCATCGCGAGCAGAATACCGCTCACCATACCTGCCAGAACCCCGCAAAAAACACCGCTTAAAATGACATATTTATAATCGGCCAATACCTTCCTTTGCCTGTATAAAGGATAGGCAAGCGCAACGATGGCAGGACCAAGGAACTGATTGATCCACGCACCGCCAATCATATACGTATCATAGCTAATATTAAATAGATTTAAGAGAATAACAATGATGATTGTTGTCGTTAGAATCGGTATGAGAAAGGTATATGGATAGGATATATACAGCTTTCTCATATATAGAAAGACGATAATGGTAAAGAGTATGATAATAAGTGCTGATAGGATATGATTAATCACTCATGGATTCTCCCTTCTTGCTTCCGGGAAGCAACCTCACTGATAGCGCCGGTAATGGCGAGTGTCATCAGTGTACTGATGAAAATGACAGCAATAATAATGGCCCCTTTTAGCGAAAATAGATTTCCATACTTCATGATGCCGACACATACAGGTACAAATAAAAGAGGCAGAATACCTAACAGAAAATTTGATCCCACATTCACCCATGTTGGGGGAATGATGCCGATGACCAGTAAAGCAAACAAAAGAAGCATCCCAACCACACTGCCGGGAATCATAAAATTCAGCGTTTGCTGGAGCCATTCTCCTATGTAATAAAAAATGAATAAAAGACCCGTTTGAAAGAGCAGCTTAACTATTTTCATTGTTTAATCGTTCGGCTTCAACTCAACGAGAATACATGTTTTAAAGAGGGTGGTTAAATGGTTGAATTAGCCAAGAACGGTTGTCACCTGCCTTTTATGCTATAAATTGATATTACGCCTTTGCATAAATATGTCAATTGTTTTGCTGAGATAATGCTGGGTGCCTCTGTTGTTTACTGAGCCATGACAATATTTCAATTTCAAAATATTTCTTGTTTTGTAGAGGATATTTTTTGGCTATGTCGAATTATAAAACAAATATTAAATGCGAATTGAAATGGTGGTCAGAAAGCAATGAAGCCCATATTAATGGAACATGATGAATATATAGAGCTTATTGAAACGTGGCTGACTAAGGAAGAACCTTACCTTTACAAGGAATACTTGAATTCTATCAAGATGGATCAGGATAGAAAGGGAGAGTTAATCAGCCAGTGGGAGATTCCCCGTAGAATGATGTTCAGTCAATTGGTCGATACAATTAAAGGAACAATCTCTGAAAAAGCGATAAAAGAGATGGCCAGAAAGGTTGCCTCGGAGCGGATGGATGATATCAATATTGGCGAGGTTTTGTATAATATCAACCAAGGAAGACGTGTTATTGTCAATTCAATCATGACAATCGACATACCTGTTGCCGCACTTCAAATCGTCATCAATAACGTGAACAAGCAATTTGATATCTTCAGCTATGAACTGGTATCTACCTATTCGCATCTGGCAAATAAGGTTATTGATGAAAAGACGTCGTTCATCAACGAAAACCATAAGGATAAACTAGCACTGCTCGGTCAAATCTCCTCCAGTTTTGTCCATGAATTCCGCAATCCGTTGACAGCTGTGATGGGGTTCAATAAGATCTTGAAAAAGGAATATCCGAATATGAAGTATTTGGATATCATGGATTATGAATTGAATCAGCTGAATTTCCGTATTACCCAGTTCCTTCATACCTCAAAGGCAGAACTAAACGAAGATTTAGTGGTCGTCATCTCTATTAAGCAGCTCATAGAGGAAATCAAGCAATTGAGCTATGCGAGTATTATTGATACAAACGTTTATGTGGAGATTGATGTGCCCGATCATCTTATTATCAAGGCTAGCAGAAACGGTTTGAAACAGGTCATTTTGAATTTATTTGTTAATTCTATTGATGCCTTAAAAAATGTTCCCTCTGAGCGTATCATTAAAGTAAAGGCAGGAGTCAAGGATAATCAGCTGATGATCTGTATTTCTAATAATGGACCGATGATTGAAAAGGAGTATATTGAATCGATTTTTGAACCGTTTTTTACGACGAAGGAATTAGGTACAGGAATTGGGCTTTATGTCTGCCGGAAAATAACCGAAAGCTATGATGGCTATTTACTATGCACATCTACCCCGGAATGGACCACTTTTTGTGTCCATTTACCTGGATCCTTTATCATGTCAGAAGAATAGTTGGTCGTTTTACCAAATATTGATATTGTCATATAGAGTTAAATCTGATAAAGTACTTGTTAAATGAATATGGTTACCTTTAAGAGTAGTCCAGAGAGGCTGACAAGGTGCGCGTGAATGAATTGAGAGATATAGACCCGTAGTATAGGTATATACTATAGGTGTATACTATTAGTCATACAATCAGCACTTGCCTCAAATGGGCAGGTGCTTTTTTTATGCCATAAATTATGAGGAGGATACATCAACCATGAAAATAGAAGATAAGGAATATTCGTTTGAACCGGTTCCGCAGGAGAAACGGAATAATTTTTGGAAAATGCTTGTTGTTATGCTTGGTTTCTCCTTTTATTCAGCGAGCATGTGGGCTGGAGGTTCACTTGGAGAAGGCTTAACGTTCGCTCAGATGATTGGTGTCGTCATGCTTGGAAACTTAATTCTTGGAGCTTTTACCGGCTCATTAGCCTATATCGCGGCAAGAACAGGTTTATCTACCCACTTGCTTGCCCAGTATTCATTTGGACAAAAGGGTGCTTATATTAGTTCATTCATGCTATCCATTACACAGATTGGCTGGTTTGGGGTCGGCTTAGGGATGTTTGCCTATCCCGTTCATAAAGTTACTGGGATGCCGCTAGTTCCGCTAATCGTCATCTCTGGAATTCTCATGACATCAACAGCCTTCTTTGGAATGAAAGCATTAACGATTATCAGCTTTGTAGCTGTTCCATCCATTGCAATTCTTGGAAGCTTTAGTGCTGGTAAAGCTATTACAGACATGGGTGGAGTGGAACAATTATTCGCTTATACACCAGAAACATCACTTGGAATCGCGGCAGCTTTAACCATTACCATTGGATCTTTCATCAGCGGAGGTACTTTGACGCCTGACTTTACACGCTATGCTAAAAATAGCAGGCATGCGGTGAGCACGACAGTCATTGCTTTCTTCTTAGGGAATACACTGATGTTCCTGTTCGGAGCTATTGGTGTTATCGCCACCGGACATAATGATATTTCAGATGTGATGATTAGTCAGGGAATCATCCTGCCGGCCATCTTCGTTCTTGGATTAAACATTTGGACAACAAATGATAACTCTTTATATGCTTCAGCTTTAGGGTTTGCAACTATGTTTAAAAGACCGAAAGTTATGATGGTTCTGATTAATGGGACAATCAGTATAGTGTTCGCCCTTTTCTTATACAATCATTTCACAACCTGGCTGACCTTCTTAGGGTCTACACTACCGGCAATCGGTTCGATTATCATTGTTGATTATTTCTTCTTGAAGAAACGTCAGTATATTGCCTATGGAAAGGCTAAGATAAAAGATGTCAACCAGGCTGCGGTCATTGCCTGGGCAGCGGGAGTAATTGCAGGGTTAACATTGCCGGGCGTATCATCCTTAAATTCCTTGCTAGTAACAGGAATCAGTTACTTTATCCTTGTTAAAGTAATGAAAACAACAACCGTAACCGAAAATATAGAAGAGGAAGAGATTATTTATGAACAAGTGGTCTAATGCAAAAATACTTGGAAGAGAAGGACTATGGGATCTATTCATTGAGGATGGAAAATTCACGAAAATTCTCCCTGCCGGGCAAGAGCAGACAGAGGGATTGGAAACTGTTGATGTAAAGGGTCGGCTGATTTCCGCTCCATTCATCGAGCCGCATATTCACTTGGATACGACATTGACTGCCGGACAGCCCCGCTGGAACGAGAGCGGCACATTATTTGAAGGTATCCAAAGATGGTCTGAACGGAAGGAATTCTTGACGAAGGAAGATGTGAAGGCCCGTGCGAAGAAGGCGTTGTCCTGGCAGATTGCCGGCGGGATTGGCCATGTACGCACTCATGTTGATACAACTGATCCATCTCTCGTTGCTCTTGAAGCCATGCTTGAAGTGAAAGAAGAAATGAAGCCGTATGTGGACCTTCAAATCGTGGCGTTCCCGCAAGAAGGCATTCTCTCCTATCCTAATGGGCTTGAGCTTCTGGAGGAATCCATGAAGATGGGGGCAGATGTTATTGGCGGGATCCCGCATTTCGAATTCACACGTGAGGATGGAGTAGACTCCATTCGTGAATTATTTAAGTTGGCGAAGAAATATGATAAGCCGATTGATGTTCACTGCGATGAAATTGATGATGAACAATCCCGATTCGTGGAGGTAGTCGCAAGAGAGACGATTCATCATGATTATCAAGGTAGAGTAACAGCTAGCCACACAACAGCAATGGGGTCTTATAATGATGCCTATGCCTATAAGCTTATGCGTGTGCTGCGTCTTGCTGAGCTTAACTTTGTTGCCAATCCGCTTGTGAATATTCATTTGCAGGGCCGTTTTGATACGTATCCAAAGCGCCGCGGATTAACTCGTGTAAAAGAGCTTGGCCAAAACGGATTAAACGTGTGCTTTGGTCACGATGATATCATGGACCCTTGGTATCCAATCGGTAATGGAAATATGCTGCAGGTTCTTCACATGGGTCTGCATGTATCTCAGCTGATGGGTTACAGCGAAATAAAGGACAGCTTAAAGTATATTACTTCTAACAGTGCGAAAACCTTGCATTTGGAAGGCTATGGGATTGAAGAAGGAAATGAAGCTAACTTCATCGTATTGAATGCAGAGGATGGCTATCATGCTGTTCGACTGCAGGCAGAAGTACTATATTCTGTACGTTCCGGCCGCATTATTGCTAAAACAGAGCCAAAGCAAACGAATGTTTTCTTTGAAGAAAAGCAGCCAATCGATTTCATGCAGGGTTAATAAGAAGAATTCCAAGTGAGGTTTGGACATAGATAAATTTGACGTGTTTAAAATCGAATGTTGAACTGAAATTTAGGTTTAGTTAATCTAAAGTGTTGATTTACGTTGCAGGCGGCGGAGAAGCCGGGAGCCTCCTCGAGTGCTTTGTCGCATCTGCGGGATCTCCCCCTGTCCGTAACCTTTGCAAGGAGTCAACGGTCTGAAACATTAATCAAGCGTATTCTACTAACAATATCACGAAAGAACGCCGAATTATTTTAAAGTGCAGTTTAAAATAGTTCGGCGTTTTTTGTTGGAAATCTTTTGTCAAAGCCTCATTGTCGTATTTCGAGAATTATTTGGTGTTCTTTTGGGACTTGACGGCGGCACTCGAAAATAGCCTTGATGAAAAGGATGAAAGAATTCCTTCTCGAATCCGAAGACGGACCCTTACATAGCCTTTTTTCTGTGAAAGGGGCAATTCATGATAGACATCATTCTTTATTGGATGCATTCTTTTGTTTTCTCTTAAAGTAAGACCAAATAAATTGAAGAAGAACCGCTACCATTACACCAATAAGAGTATCGTTCATTCGATCGAAAGCGTAATTCTCTGTTCGTTTCTCGAAAACAAATACTAATAAAATCGTTAATGCTACCTGATGCATAATCTGTTGGCTCAATTTTAACCATTTTGTCATATAGCCGCCTAATAGTATTAATAGACCTAAACTTAATCCATTTATCGTTAAATGGTTAGCAATTAAAACCACGATTGGAATCCCGAGAATTGTCCCAATTACACGCTGAATCGCTAATTTAATCGTTTAATCTGTTGTTGCCTGAATACATATAATAACGGATAAAGGCGCTAAGTAAGGGTGTTCAGAACCTAAAAGCCGTGATAGTTCCCACGATAAGGAGGATCCTATCGCGATTTTCCGAAAATGATTCATACTGAGAGCGTATATGATTAACCATCGTTTACCTCTTACTATTATGATTTCTATAACCTATTTAAGTGAATGAAAAAAGAAATTTATTTAGGGGAGTAAGAAGCAAGCAGCCGCGATTTTCGACATAACTATATAACCAAGAGACTATCCACATCCACCCAGAAGTTCTGCCTAACAGTAGTGTAAACCAGTATAGATTGACTTAAACAAAATAGAAGGAAGTTCATAATCAGGGGAGAAACGAAAGATAAACTATTTTTGACCGAACTTCAGGAACCTGGTATCTGAATGATGAGGTAAGAACATGTTCGATGACTGTTTTTTTGTGAAAGCACTCTTCCCACAGCATCTGTAAATCGGGAATCTAATTCTAGTTCCTGTCTCACCTCTCGTCTGCCGAATGTCTTTTCGTATGTAGAAAACGAGCAGTTAATCTAGCTATTGAAAAACCTTTTATTTAAGTGTCTACAAATATAGAATCTATTTCTTCCACTCTTTGAATATAGATAGTTTAGAAAGGTCACGGGCGTAGTATCCCGGAAATATACGAGGGAGGTAGGAAGAAGTTGAATAAGCATTTAGCTTTATATCACCACTATAGCGGAACGGAATTACATGCAAAAGGCTGGCAGCAAGAGGCTGCTATTCGAATGCTTTTGAATAATTTACATGAAGATGTTGCAGAGAATCCGGAGAATCTCATTGTATACGGCGGGACGGGAAAAGCAGCGAGAAACTGGGAAGCGTTTCATACCATCATTCATTCGTTGAATGCCTTGGAAAATGACGAGACCCTGTTAGTTCAATCGGGAAAGCCGGTCGCCGTCTTCCGAAGTCATGAGTTTGCACCTCGTGTGCTGCTGGCTAATTCTAATCTAGTTCCGGCATATGCAAAATGGGAGGTATTTCATGATCTTGAGCGAAAAGGGCTTATCATGTATGGCCAGATGACAGCAGGAAGCTGGATTTACATAGGCTCACAAGGAATTGTTCAGGGGACATATGAGACATTTGCGGAATGTGCGCGACAGCATTTTGGCGGGACGCTGGCAGGGACGATTACGGTTACGGCAGGCCTCGGAGGAATGGGAGGTGCACAACCGCTTGCCGTGACGATGAACGGTGGTGTTTGTGTAGCCATTGAGGCTGATGAAAAGAGAATTGACCGGAGAATAGAGACAAGATATGCCGATTATAAAGCTTCTTCCCTGGAGGAGGCTGTAAAAATGGCCCTTGAAGCAAAGAAAAAAGGAGTCTCTCTCTCCATTGGACTATGCGGAAATGCAGCAGAATTATTGCCGAAAATGATTAAAGAAGGTTTTATTCCTGATGTGATTACCGATCAAACGTCTGCCCATGATCCCTTGTATGGCTATATCCCGTCCGGCATGACATTAGAGGAAGCTGATCAGCTTCGCAGGGGAAATCCCGAGAAATATCAATCCAAATCCATTGCTTCCATGGCTGTTCATGTCCAGAGCATGCTGGATATGAAGGAGAAGGGGGCCATTGCCTTTGATTACGGAAATAATATCCGGCAGGCTGCCAAAGATGCAGGCGTTAGAAATGCATTTGATATTCCCGGCTTTGTGCCCGCGTATATTCGCCCGCAATTTTGCGAAGGACGAGGTCCTTTCCGCTGGGTCGCCTTATCAGGAGATCCAAATGATATTGACAAGACAGATGAGTTAATCCTTCGAGAATTTAAAGACAACAAAGCACTCTGCCGATGGATCCAGCTTGCCCGGAAGCATATCCAGTTCCAAGGGCTTCCTGCCCGCATCGCATGGCTTGGCTACGGGGAAAGGGCTAAATTTGGACGCCTCATTAATGACATGGTCGCAAACGGTGAATTAAAAGCCCCGATTGTCATTGGACGAGACCATTTGGATACCGGCTCAGTGGCATCTCCCAACCGTGAAACAGAAGCGATGAAGGATGGTTCTGATGCCGTAGCTGATTGGCCTATCTTAAATGCTCTTATCAATGCTTCCGGCGGGGCTTCATGGGTATCAGTCCACCATGGCGGGGGTGTTGGAATGGGCTATTCCATTCATGCGGGGATGGTGATTGTGGCAGATGGAACCAAACAGGCTCGTAATCAGCTTGAGCGGGTACTCACGACAGACCCGGGGCTCGGAGTTGTGAGGCATGCGGATGCTGGATATGAAAGGGCAGTAAAGACGGCCCGAGAAAAAGGAATCCAAATGCCTATGCTGGATAGAGGAGCACTCCATCATGAATAGCCGGCCGATATGGATTCATCATATTGGTCAGCTTGCCACGTTGAAGCCATTACGGACAGGCCCGAAAATAGGAATGGATATGAGCGATCTTGGATTAATAGAAGACGGCAGTCTATGGATAGAAAAGGGGAAGATTGAGGCGGTCGGCAAAACGGCTCAATTAAAACGAGTATATGCCGGAAGGATGAGTGAGGCTGAGGTCATTGATGCAGGCGGGAGGCTGATGACACCCGGCTTAATCGATCCCCATACTCATCTCGTCTATGGCGGAACCAGGGAAGAGGAATTTGAAATGCGCCTCCAAGGTGCCAGCTATATGGAGATCATGAATGCCGGCGGCGGTATTCACGCGACGGCAAAGAAAACAGCAGCCGCTTCCTTAACGACTCTGTTAAACGAGGCAAAAAATCGTTTGAATCAATTCTTACAGCATGGGGTTACAACGATTGAGGGAAAGAGCGGCTACGGCATGAGCCTTGAAACAGAATTGAAGCAATTACGCGTCATGCGGGAATTAAATGAAAACCATCCAATCGATATTGTCCCCACCTTCATGGGAGCACATGCCATTCCGAAATCGTATACCGGCAGGGAAGAGGAGTTTGTGGAAGAAATCATCGAGAGCATGATACCCGCTGTCCAAGAGGAAGGCCTCGCTGAATTCATTGATGTATTCTGTGAGAAGGATGTTTTCTCCATCGAACATTCAAAACAAATTCTCGAGGCTGGGAAGGCTGCTGGCTTGATTCCGAAAATACATGCAGATGAAATTGTCTCGACAGGAGGAGCCGAGCTCTCCGCCCAAATTGGCGCCATTTCAGCTGAGCATTTATTAAAGACAAGTATTGACGGGATTAAGGCGATGGCAGATGCCGGAGTTATCGCCTGCTTGCTTCCTGCAACCGCCTTATTCTTGGGAGAGGAACCCGCAAATGCCCGGAAAATGATTGATATGGGCGTACCAATTGCGGTGTCAACAGATTGCAATCCAGGTTCATCTCCGACCGTTTCCATGCCGCTTGTGATGAATCTGGCCTGTTTGATGATGAAGATGACTCCAGCTGAAGCATTAACTGCAGCGACTTATAATGCTGCTTGCGCCATCAATCGTGAGGCGCAGCTCGGCAGCCTTGAAATCGGAAAACAGGCTGACCTCGTTCTCTGGAAGATTGGCTCCTATCAAGAGCTTCAATATCTTTTCGGTGTCAATCATACGCATTCTGTTTGGAAGAAAGGGGAGCTGGTTGTCAATGGATTTAGCTGATCACTGGCTTCGTGAGCCGAGCTGGTCCTGGAATTCTTCCGGTGAACCGTCTGGCTATGTACATGATTGGGTTCAAAAGATTGGCAGCGTTCATTCACCGCCGGATTGCATACTTTATGGAGCCCCTTTGTCCAAAGCATCCATCAGTGTTTCTGGTGCATCTCTTTATCCGGATGTGTTCCGTAAGCTTTGGAAGCAGTTTGCAGTCTATCATTTTGAGGAGGAGATTGACCTCTCTTCATATTTGGTAGCAGATGCAGGTGATATCGTAATGCATACAACGAATGTTGCTGAATCACATCGCAGAATTGAGGAAGCCACGAAGGCGCTGAAACAATACTTTCCGAAACAAACCCTTTGCATGATTGGCGGCGATCACTCCACAACGGCCTGTGCCATCCGCGGATTGAAAAGCAACGAACCAAATCAAACGATAGCTATTCTTCAGCTTGATACCCATCTGGATGTACGAGACCCTGCTGAATTTGGCCCGGCGAATGGTACGCCAATCCGTCAGCTCATTGATGCGAATATCGTTTATGGCGAGAATATCGTGAATATCGGCCTACACGGTTATTACAATACGAAATCACTAGTCGAATATGCGAGAAGGCATCATATTCGGATGCACTCTCTTAAAAAGGCGAGGCAGGAAGGGATTTCTACTCTCATTGAACGAGAGCTGCATCATTTATCTAAAAGGGCCGATCTCATCTATGTCACGATTGATATGGACGTACTTGACATTTCCTTTGCGCCGGGTGTTCCTGCGGCAACTCCTGGCGGTATGCGGACAGAAGAATTATTTGAAGCTTTGCTTGCAATCGGGAAATCGGCTGCTGTTCATCATATCGATTTTGTTTGTTTAGACCCGACACGAGATTCAAGAATTGAAGAGACTTGCCGGATCGGGGTTCATGCTTGGCTTCAGTTTATGACGGGACGATTGATGGCAAAAAGAACGGGGATATAAGCTGTTTTCCTTATCGGGAGCCATTTTTCTCCATGATTGCGCATAAAGATATATGGAGGGTATACGAATAGGAATCATGCTCTCTCATTTACAAGCCAACAATTTTGGGCTATATCATGACTTGTCTCTGATATGGCCTTTTATATGCCAGGAGATGAAAAGCTGAGGGGGTTACGAGTTGATTCTCATAGATGGAAAATCTTTAACACTGCAGGATATTGAAAGGGTGCTCGATCATTCCGAGCAAGTCGCCATATGCAAGGAAGCCGAGAAAGGGATTTTGGATGCGAGGGAGCTTGTTGAAAGAAAGCTGGCGGAAGGTAAGATTGTGTATGGGCTGAATACGGGCTTTGGCAAGCTGAGTGAAACGACCATTTCATCTGACCATGTACGCGAGCTTCAGATTAACTTAATTCGCTCCCATGCCTGCGCAGTGGGAGAGCCTTTTTCAGAGCCCATTTCCAGGCTGATGCTACTGCTGCGAGCAAACGCACTGGCAAAAGGCTATTCAGGCATAAGGATGGAACTTATTCAATTATTGGTCGATTGTCTGAACAGGGGAGTGTGTCCAATCATCCCTGGCAAGGGCTCTCTAGGGGCAAGTGGAGATTTAGCACCGCTGGCCCATTTGGCGCTTGTTTTGATAGGAGAGGGAGAGGCCATCTACCAAGGGAGGCGATACCCGGGAATAGTTGCTTTGCAAAAAGCTGGGCTAAAGCCAATCCAGCTTGAAGCGAAGGAAGGGCTCGCATTAATCAACGGTACGCAAGCTATGGCCGCGAGCGGGATAATCGCCTACATGGAGGGCAAGAGGCTTGCAGATATGGCAGACGGGATTGCATCATTGACACTTGAAGGCCTGCGCGGTGTGGTGGATGCTTTTTTGCCGCTGACCCATGAGGTGAGAGGATTTAAGGAACAGCAGGAGGTAGCTGAACGCATCTTTACCTATTTGGAGAATAGCCAGTTGACAACAAGGCAAGGCGAGCTCCGCATTCAAGATGCTTATTCACTGCGCTGCATCCCGCAGGTTCATGGCGCCATCCGGCAGGTACTAAGCTATGTACGGGACAAGCTGTCCATTGAAATCAATGCCGCAACCGATAACCCTTTAATCTTTCCGGAGACTGATCAAGTGATCTCAGGCGGGAATTTTCACGGGCAGCCGCTTGCTTTTGCCATGGATTTCCTTGGGATTGCTGTTTCGGAGCTTGCAAATATTTCTGAAAGACGCATTGAGAGGCTGGTGAATCCTCAATTAAATGATTTGCCGCCATTTTTGAGTGCGAACCCTGGACTCGAATCTGGTATGATGATTACCCAATATGTCGCTGCATCGCTCGTGTCAGAGAATAAGGTTCTCTCCCATCCTTCAAGTGTTGATTCGATTCCCTCCTCCGCCAATCAGGAGGATCATGTCAGCATGGGAGCCGCTGCAGCGAGACATGCCTTAAGCATTCTTGATAACGCTAGAAAGGTTCTGGCGATTGAATGGATTTGTGCCGCACAAGCGATAGACTTCAGGGGAGCGGATAAATTAGCTCCTTCTACGAAAAAACTGTATGATTACTTACGCAATAGGATTCCTTTTGCTGCCTCTGATCGGTCTCTTTCTTTTGAAATTGAAGAAATGGCGGGGGAAATGAAGGGGATAAACGCCCCATTCCTATGGAGTCATGAATAATAGGTATAACATAAAAATATTATGTAAACAATCGGATAAAAACAAGAGATAGCTGTTTTTTCCATCTCTTGTTTTTATTATTTGTCTCCCGTTATAAGAGGAAGATCTTCATTCGAAGCCCATTCATTCATCGACCCATCATAGACGGACACATTTTTCACGCCAATCTGCTCTAACACTAACGCATTCCAAGTGGCGGCAATACCGCCGCCACAATAAGTGATGACCTTTTTATCCGGATCAAGGGCACCCGTTTTCTCGAAATTTCTCTTCAACTCATCAGTCGGAAGAATGGTCTTTGTCTGCGGATTCGCATGACACCCAAAGAAGACATTCACACTGCTTGGGATATGGCCTTTCCGTGGATATGTATCTGTTTCTCCTCTGAAATCCTCTGGAGAGAGGCTGTTGATCAGCACAACAGAATCATCTTCAATGGCTTTAAGAACATCCTCCATTGTCGCGAGCATTTCTTCCTTCCGTTTCCCCGAGAAATCAGCCTTCGGGTACGAGCTTGATTCGCTGGTAAGCGAGCGTCCTTCTTCCTTCCACTTTTGTAATCCGCCTTCAAGGACAGCGATATTTTCCAATCCTTCATACTTTAACTGCCATCGTAACCTGGCTGCCCATTGCGGGGCGGTAACAGATACGCCGACAAGCGCTCCTTGATCATATATAACTGTATAGGTATCCTCATCTCCAATACCGAGATTCTCCATATGTTGAGTAAATACCTCACGTTCAGGCAATGTAAATGGGAGGGGGGATTCAGGATTGGAGAGCTCATGTAATAAATCAGCATAAACGGCACCAGGAATATGGCCTAGATTGTAGGAGTCTCTGCCAGATGTCAGCGTTATTTGTCCATTTTGCAAAGGCTTCATAAAGGTTGTGGCATCGATTACCCGCAGGTTTGGGTCGTCAAGATGTTCTTCAAGCCATTCAGTTGTAACGATTAATGGAATTTTATCCAAAGGTATTTCACTCCAGTCTTGTCGGTATAAGGAGAATATATTATAAAACAGATAAAATTACTAAGAATTAGACTTGAACAAAACAAAAAAGGACAGCTGTCGGCTGTCCTTTTCGTCTTACCCTTGTGCAAATTGGTTTTTCACCGTATTGATTTCTTCCTGTGTGGCTTGTTCGGCGGGGATATAATAACCCTTTTGTTTAGCTATGCTGAAAATTTTATATTGGCGCGCTTCGTCCTGGTCGCGCATTTGCTGAATGGTCTTGCGCAGCTCTTCATTTTCCGTTTGCGCGATGATGCCGGCATAGCCAGCTAAGCTTCCATTCAAACAAGATAAATAATCACTGACAATATCTTTTTCCTGCATGTGTCATAGCCTCTCTTTCTATAAAAAGGTCATAAGATTTTGTTTGTTTTTGCGTGCATCCTGAGCGTCATTTCGGAGCTGGTCTGCAATGGCAGAATCGGTTACCTGCTGGGCATAATAGTCAAGTTTATTGGCAATTGTCCCATGACCCCCAATAAGATGGCGAAGGTTCTGCAGCTCTAGTTCATTCAAATTCGGCATAAATAAAGCACCCCCTATAAAGAATTCACGGATAGTATTTGTATTCTGACGGGCATTATACGACTAATGCGTATTGACAAATCGATGAAATTTGTGATAATTAAAAAATGTTAGCACTTGTATGAGTTGAGTGCTAAAAAGAATGTGGAAAGGGTGCATAAAATCATGGCAATGAAGCAATTTCAAGCCGAATCAAAGCGATTGCTCGAAATGATGATTAATTCTATCTATTCACAACGGGAAGTTTTCTTGAGAGAACTGCTTTCAAATGCGAGTGATGCGATTGATAAGCTGTATTATAAGGCGTTAACAGATGAAAATTTAACGTTTCATAAGGATGATTATTACATAAAAGTGAGTGCCGACAAGGAGAACCGCACACTGACTATTACTGATACAGGGATTGGAATGACACAAGATGAGTTAGAGACAAATCTTGGGGTCATCGCTAAAAGCGGCTCATTAGCCTTCAAAAAGGAAAATGAAAGCAAGGACGGCCATGATATCATCGGACAATTCGGTGTAGGCTTCTATGCGGCCTTTATGGTGGCCGATATCGTTACAGTGGTCAGCAAGGCCTTTGGTACAGATCAGGCATACCGCTGGGAATCGAAAGGAACAGATGGTTATACGATCACTCCTTGTGAGAAGAATAGCGTTGGTACGGAAATTATCTTAACGATTAAGGACAACACAGAAGAAGAAGATTACGATCAGTTCCTGGAGGAATATCGTCTTAAAGAAATCATCAAGAAATATTCCGATTTTATCCGCTATCCAATCAAGATGGATGTAACGGAAAGCAAGCTGAAAGAAGGCTCAACAGATGAATTTGAGCAAGTGACCGAAGAAAAGATCATTAATAGCATGGTGCCAATCTGGAAGAAGAATAAAAGCGAGCTGACGGATGAGGATTATGAGCAGTTCTATCATGAGAAGCATTACGGATTTGATAAGCCGCTGAAACATATTCACATTAATGTCGATGGAACGATCCGCTACAATGCGATTCTCTACATTCCGGAAAATATTCCGTTTGATTACTATTCTAAGGAATTTGAAAAAGGGCTTGAGCTGTATTCTAATGGAGTACTGATCATGGAAAAATGCGCAGATCTTCTGCCGGATCACTTCAGCTTTGTGAAAGGAATGGTCGATTCAGAGGACCTTTCGCTCAATATTTCTCGTGAGATGCTTCAACATGACCGCCAGTTGAAACTAATCGCGAAGAATATCCATAAAAAAATTAAGAATGAATTGCTGTCCCTTCTGAAAAATGACCGTGAAAAATATGAGCTCTTCTATAAATCATTTGGCCGCCAAATCAAATTTGGTGTATACAATGAATTCGGTGCCAATAAGGATATGCTCAAAGACTTGCTCATGTTCTATTCATCCAAGGAGAAGAAAATGGTCACTCTTGATGAGTATATGGAACGAATGAGTGAGGAACAAAAATATATTTACTATGCCACTGGAGAATCCATCGAGCGTATTGATAAACTGCCGCAAACAGAAATGGTAGCGGACAAGGGCTATGAAATTCTCTACCTTACAGATGATATCGATGAATTTGCCATCAAAATGCTGATGACGTTCAAAGAGAAGGAATTTAAATCAGTCTCAAGCGGGGATTTAGGTATTGAGGACAGTAAGGAGGACGCTTCAGAATCGGATGTTAACGAGCATAAGGACTTATTCGCTCACATGGCTAAAGCACTTGCGGGAAGCGTCAAGGATGTCCGTGCCTCTAAGCGCTTGAAATCTCATCCTGTATGCCTCTCAACCGAAGGAGAAATCACGATTGAGATGGAAAAGGTGCTAAATATGATGCCGGATAATCCGGGTGTTAAGGCGGAAAAAATTCTTGAAATCAATCCAAATCATGAGGTGTTCACATCCTTGGTCAATGCGTATAAGCATGACAAGGAAAAGCTGGACTTATATACAAAGCTTTTGTATAACCAAGCCTTATTGATTGAAGGACTTACGATTGAAGACCCTGTAGCATTTACGAATGATATTTGCAAGGTCATGGTTTAATGACGTAGAGTGATGAGATAATCTTATCAAGACTATTGAAAGCCGGTTTGTTTTACGAAGAGTAAAACAAACCGGCTTTATTTTGTTACTTATGTAGTTTTAAAGGTTCTATACTAAATGTTGGGGTGTCCACAAAAAACGGACATAAAAAAAGAGCACACATGCTCCACTTTTCTTATACTTGAATTGTCGAGAAACAAGTCGAAAAGGAGATGTGTGCTCTTGAATTTTAACATAACATTGCCAGGTTTAGAAGACGTTAAGGTGATAAAGTCCAAGGTAAATGATCATGGTGTTTTTGAAATGACCGTGGAGATGCCCCTGACCCCGCATATTTGTCCAAGATGCGGCGAGAAAACAGGGAAGGTTCATGATTATCGCATCCAGTCCGTTCGACATCTGAAAATGGCGGAACGACCAACGATTCTCCAGTATCGTAAACGCCGGTATGCCTGTCAATGCGGGAAAAGGTTTGCCGAACAGAATCCGTTTGTCGATCGGTATCAACGCTTCTCAAAAGAATGGAACCAACAAGTACAAATACGAGCCATCAAAGCGAAGACATTCAAGGAAATCGCCGCTCAATACCACACATCCGTCAGTACCATCATCCGGCGGTTTGATGCCATTGTCCCGTCCTCCATGAAGGGGAAGTCAGCCTTACCAGAAGTGATTGCCATTGATGAATTCAAGGGGAATACAGGCAAGGAAAAGTACCAGCTCATCATCGCAAATGCCGAGACTCGCGAGCCAATTGACATCCTACCAAACCGGCGAAAGGACACCATCAAGGACTATTTGCGCCAATACGGCGCGAAGGTGAAAGTGGTGGTCATGGACATGAGCCAGGCCTTTAAAGCGGCGGTTCAACAGGCGTTGGATCGTCCCATCATTGTGGCGGATAGCTTTCACTTTGTGCGATATATGAATTGGGCGCTGGATCGGGTTCGAGTGAGGGAACAGGCCAGGTGGCATGAATATGACCGAAAGAAATGCAAGAAAGCCCGCTATATCTTTCATAAAGCTGCTCATAAATTAACGGAGAAAGACCAATGGCTTCTTCAGCGATACTTCAGCTTTTCCCCTGAGCTCCAGAAAGCGTATGAGCTCAAGGAAGCCTTTTATACTTGGTTTTATAAGGCAAAAGAAAATGGAGAAAATGGGATTGTGGAGACGCAGAAAGAACTTCGCAAGTTCTATCAGAAGGTAGAAGAGAGTGGCATTCCTGAATTGAGCAAGACAGTCCAAACGTATCGAAACTGGGAAAGAGAAATCTTAAATCGCTTCGAGTTCAATTACTCGAATGGGTTTGTGGAAGGCTTAAACAATTTGACAAAGGTCATGAAACGGAATGGATTTGGCTATCGGAATTTCACCCGATTCCGCGCGAGAATCCTTCTCCATCATCAATATAAAAACATCGGCGATTCATTAGGATAAGGGATAGAGCAAAAAGACTCTACCCCAACACTTGAAAAAGAACCGTTTTAAAGGCGTTTCAGTTATATAGCTGGATATCTATGAGAATTCATGAAGGTACACTTCAATGCTAATCTCGCTGCCATTAGATAATAGATTTAATCACCGTTAAATTGCTTAGAGGTTAACAAAATCAAAGACTTCTCTATCGTGTTGGTTTATTTCTTAAATTGTTTGTATTCGTCAATATAAAAAGCGACACCTCCGCAATTGGGGCAAACCGCTGCTTTTGGAATGGCCGAAGCTTTATTGAATAATCCATTGCCTTTTCTGCTAATTTTTATCCCGTACATTCCTCCTTGAACCGTTACGGCACAGTCATTTACCATTTCAGCATGACATTGTTGACAAATTCTTTTCAATATACATAACCCCCAAATGAAAACATTAATCCTTTCCAATATCATTATATCATGTTGAATATTCCCTTTATTTCTATCCTTTAATATAATTGGTACCATCGCTCATTTATGTTTTTTCACTAAATCATAACTCATATCGATAAGCCTAATTATTTCATTGTAGGAAACAGAGCCATCAAGAAGGATGGTGGTCCAATTTTCCTTGTTAATATGGTAAGCTGCCAGGAATCCTGGCTTT
This sequence comes from Gracilibacillus sp. Marseille-QA3620, assembly GCF_054950035.1. Classification (NCBI taxonomy): domain Bacteria; kingdom Bacillati; phylum Bacillota; class Bacilli; order Caryophanales; family Bacillaceae; genus Gracilibacillus; species Gracilibacillus sp. Marseille-QA3620. Next base: position 2,189,947 of record NZ_CM143102.1, on the reverse strand, counting down.
TGCTGCAGGGATCCAAGTAAAAAAGGTTTGACCTTTATAGTAAGAATATCATTGATTTCATCGATGTTAAGTCCCAAATTGTTCTTTGGTACTTGCATCACGACAGCATACCACTTTTGATTGTCTTGTCATCTTAAAACAGCATGATGGGGGGATTTCTTCCATAAATATTCCGGGTCTGTTCTGTATTGTTCCTTGGCGTATTGGAGGAGCTATTCTCTGTTAGGCTGCCTATCCATTAAGCTTCACCTCTTTAAAGCATTCATTTGATTGAGTAACTTTTCCACCAGAATGAGATATAAAACATGGTAAATAGCTCATCTTCACCTGCTTTATCATCAATCCTCGCCAATGCATGGGTTCATATAGATTATGTTAAAATAAAGGAAAAAGGAGTGAACATTGATGGGTTATTTAGACGCATTCTTAGGGAATTCATCCAACATGAAGACAGAAGAGGCAGAGGAAAAATTAAAGGATATTCTGTTTCCGGAAGAAAAAGTGAATCAAGCCTATAAATTAATTAGGGATATGCTCGTCTTCACGGAGCATCGCTTGATTCTTGTGGATGTTCAAGGGATGACAGGAAAGAAGATTGAGTACCATTCAATTCCCTACAAAAGTATTACACATTTCAGTACAGAGACAGCGGGCACCTTTGACCTTGATGCCGAATTGAAAATTTGGCTGTCCGGAGCTGATCTTCCAATAGAAAAGACCTTTAAAAAGGGAGCCAGCATCACGGAAGTACAGCAATTGCTTGCGTTTTATGTTTGCGGCTGATTGTCTGTAGAATAAGGACTAACGCCTGTTGACATTCATTCATTTGGACAATTAGGATAGAGATAAACGGTAGGGCTATCTCTGTTTTCGTTGCTGCACGGCTCCTATCTCCTAAATGCAAGGGGGAAGGATGAATGGAAGACATGGGGCTCCTTATAGTAAGGCTGATTGTAGGCGGATTATTCCTTGCACATGGAGCACAGAAATGGTTCGGGTGGTTTGGCGGTGCAGGATTAAGGGGCACCGCAGGGTGGTTGGAAGCCATTGATATTAAACCAGGAATGTTCATGGCATTCATGGTAGGGGGAATCGAATTTCTCGGTGGTCTCTTCTTAATAATTGGCCTTCTTACACCGTTTGCAGCTACCTTATTAGCGGTCACAATGCTGTCAGCTGTCGTCAAGGTCCATTGGAGAAATGGTCTGTGGAACACAGACAATGGATATGAGTATAATCTTGTCTTGATTGCCATTCTGCTTTGCCTCATTTTAACGGGGGCAGGAGAATATGCCGTGGATTCACTCTTTTAAGAAAGCTTAGGATCTTTATTCATCACGTATTTAAAAGAAGTCGAACTTCTAGGAAAGTTTGACTTCTTTTTTATTCACCCTAATATTCAAGATAACGTTACCATTTGGCTGTAATCGTCGTACACTATTAGGAGGAGTCTTAGGAAAACGCAATGTCATAAAGGGGTGCGATATGTATATATCTGATTTAGATGCAGACAAGCTTTCTGATGATCAAATGACCAAGCTGTTATTCTCCGATATACAGGATGATGGCCAACAGGGAGATTGCATATTTGTGGCAGGCAGCAGTAAGGCGGTCCTATACCGTCTCCCAAAAGCGGTAGAGTTATATAAGCAGGGAAGGGCGGACAGGCTGCTGTTCTCCGGGGGAGTAACGTGGAAGGGAAGTGTATTCACAGAGGCTGAATCCCTACAGAAAGAGGCAATCACTTCCGGCATTCCTGAGGATGCGATTTTAGTGGAGAAACAATCCTTGCATACCGTTGAGAATGTGTTAGCTTCGATGTTTGTCCTTAACAGGGAGATTCCTTTGTACAAGGTCCGGCGAATACTTGTTGTCACGACGTCTTATCATATGAGACGGCTGCATCTTTCTTTTCAAACCTATATGCCAGATTGGATTGAGTACTCTTTATGCCTGGCTGAAGATGATAACACGGTAAAGGATAATTGGTTCTTGACTGAGTTAGGCAGAAAACGGGTACAAGCAGAATGTTCAAAGCTAATTAAATATGTACAGATGGGTAGTTTGAAGGATATGTCTATCGAAATGTAAGAGGTGAGAGAAGGGAACATTCAGGAGATGCTCCCTTTAACGATGTTGGGCTTCTGTTATCGATATTCTGAGACGTCTTTCCTCAGTGCTGTCGCTGCACAAAACAAGAATACTAATCCCAATCCGAGACCGACAAGCATGGAATATTCATAGGTTTCAATGAAGGCCATTCCGCCGGCTATAGATGCGACAAATAACAAGAGAAACAGGGTTGTATAGTTTAACTTCATGAATATCACCACCTTCCATCCATTATAATTCATGTGAAATAGAGAAAACATGCAACAATAGTATCAACTGGTTTCTAAGAGATTCCTCCCTGTCGGTACCCATAAATTGCTAGAAATGTATTCTGCAAGGTAGAATGGTTGTATAGTCGTTTGGTGGAATGGATTCACTTTCAGCGTACTGTGCAAATTGTTGGGGAGGAACGTGGCTTAACGTGAAGATATTAAATAAAAAAATGCTGGTATTAATGGTGAATATGTTTATTGCCATTGCCAGCTTCGGCATCGTCATCCCCATCTTGCCGGATTACTTGGCATCCATCGGTGAGGGCGGTACAGCGGCAGGGCTGATGATTGCCGTATTTGCCGGGGCTCAGCTCGTCATGTCGCCGATTGCAGGCAGATGGGCGGATCAATATGGAAGGCGAAAAATGATTATATATGGGCTTATCGGGCTTTCGCTTTCAGCCCTTGTATTCTATTTGTCCAATTCTATTTGGATTCTTTATTTCTCCAGACTGTTAGGCGGTGTAGGTGCTGCCTTGCTGGTTCCAGCCATCTTTGCCTATGTGGCTGATATAACAACCTTCGAGCAAAGGGCGAAGGGGAATAGTCTCATTTCTGCGGCAATGTCGCTTGGTATAGTCATCGGACCTGGGATTGGGGGATATTTAGCGGAGATTGATTTGAAGCTGCCGTTGCTGATCTCAGCCATCGTTGCCTTCTTTGCGGTGATTTTCTCCGTATTCTTGCTGAAGGAAAGCCGCAATGAGCAGGATGCTGCAGCAGGACCAATGGATCAGCCATCCTTCTTGGTCAGTCTCGCGAATTCTGTGAAAAAGCCTTACTTTGTTGTTTTGCTGATTACCTTAATTATGAGTCTTGGTCTTATGGCCTATGAGTCTGTGCTTGGCTTATTCGTAAATGACCAGTATGGAGCGAGCCCGCAGGATATCGCCAATATGGTCACAGCAACAGGAATCGTCAGTGTTGTTGCCCAATTATTCATCGTAGACAAGATTGTGAATAAATTCGGTGAAAGCTCCGTGTTAATCTTGTTTATTATGCTGACTGCGAGCGGCTATTTATTGTCCATCTTCGCTGGAAGCTATGGCGCGTTCTTCGCTATCACCTTGATTATCTTCCTAGGGACAAGCATCTTGCGGCCTGTCTTAAATACACTCGTATCCAAGATGGCCGGGTCGGAACAAGGATTTGCGATGGGGATGAATAATGCGTATATGAGCATTGGAAATGTGCTCGGACCAACCTTGGCAGGCACCTTGTATGACATTAACATCATTTATCCTTTTATCATGGGATTCACGATTCTACTCATCACGCTATTGCTTGCATTTGGATGGAAAAGAAAAGGAAGGCTCACAATTGCTGAATAAGGATGAATATTTGTTGTTTCTTATTCAACGGCAAAGATAGGGAGAACTTTATCTTGTGTTTGAACGTTCAGTTAGAAAACCACCCAGCATAGGGTGGTTTTGATTTATTCTTCACCCTCACCAATGCCTTTATCAAATGACGAAATGAAAAGGTACAGATTTGGAGAGGAAGCGAGGTTCTTTTCTTCCTGATTGGCACATATTTCTTGAGTAAAGAAAGGAATCGTTCATTTTTTTATCACGTTGTCTTGTATATAATAGCCTCATAGGAATGTCATTCTGTAGATGAAGAGAGTATGAATGAGAAGCAGGTGATTAGATGATTTTAGAATGCATTGTTGAAAATGAAAGAGATGCGATTCAAGCAGAAAAGATGGGCGTTAGCCGGCTTGAATTAGTGTCTGCTATGGCAGAAGGCGGGTTAACACCAAGCTATGGAACGGTAAAACGTGTCATCGAAAGTGTGAATATCCCGGTTCAGGTGATGCTGCGCCCTCATAGTTATTCATTTGAATATGATGAGTTTGATTGGCTCTCTATGAAAGAAGACCTTAAAGTGTTTTCCGATTTAGGTGTAAAAGGAATCGTGTTTGGCTGTCTAAGAAATGGTGAAATTGACCAAGCACTTTTAGAGAAAGTGATCGAGGAAATACCGACATTTGATATTACGTTCCATAGGGCGTTTGATGAACTCAAGAGTCAGGGGAATGGACTCGAAGTTCTATGTCAGTACTCTAAGCATGTAAGGCGGATTCTTACCTCTGGAGGGAAAGGAACCGCTTACGAGGGAAGGGAAAAACTGCAGCAGCTGATTGTTTTATCTGATGTCTGGTCAGGACCTGAGATTTTGGTCGGAAGCGGCCTCAGTACAGAGAATATTCCAGAGCTTCATTCATTCCTGCATGCGAAGGAATACCATTTTGGGTCAGGCGTCCGGAAAGAAGGCTCTTTTGCCAATGGAATCGACCAGGAAAAAATCGATTTCTTGCTTGAGTTTTTTGACGGCAAGTAATGATAGGACCTTTATTTCGTGAAACATGGAGGTGACGGAAAAGCGGATGTCTAATAATTATTATGACATCCGCTTTTCTTTATCATTATTTTGCTAGTACGTCGGAATAATCTTTGACCCGTTGGAATTCAACTTGGGCAAATGAACAGGCAGGAACAATCTTTTTTTCATTAGACCGTGCGTATTGCACAACTTCCTTCACAAGTTTGTTGGCTAGCCCTTGGCCCCTATGCTCTGGGGAGACGAAAGTATGGTCAATGATGATTCTTTCCTCACCATCTGGTACAAAGGTGATTTCACCTACTTTATTTCCATCTGAATCTACCATATAAAATAAATGGTCCTCCTGCTTGATTTGCATAAAATTATACAACCTCCTCTTCATTTTTCCTGTTTATTTCATTATTCTCTCTCTTTGTCATACATAAACCTTGTTTACCCTTTATTTGAATGAAGCTTAGATTGATCAGGGGGTAAATCTTTATTCAGGCTTCTTTATAATCGATATTCTCTCGCAAAATAAGATACTCTTAAACCCGTTGATTTGTTATAATCCAATAGTGTATTTGTTTTTAGAAGAAGGTGGGCAACATCAATATTATTGAAACAAGGATGCGAGGATTTATAGAAGATATACAGCATCCGAGACAGAAAAAGAAGCTAAACATTAATGATTTGGAATACCAGCTGCGCCAGCAGATTGAAGATTACTATGATATGGACGGCTATACTTTATTCTATGAGACAATTCAGAAGATGGCGGAGGAACAAGTGCTCAGCCCGATCATGAATAAACAGACAAATGGCCGTTCCCCCGGACTTCCCCTCTTTTATTGGGTCAATGTGAAGAAGCAGGAAACGAAATGGGACCGCCTCGAGATGCTGAAGCGTAATGATCTTCTCGATTTCACCTACTATAACCAACATCCTGAGTGGCAGACAGACGATGAATGGGAAAGAATCTTAAATGTATATGATTTTTTGAAAAAAGAAGAGGAACGGGAGCTTGTCTCTCTAGAAGAGCGGAGCCTTGAATTATTCGGGCATGAGAAATTCCTTTCTGATGAGAAGCTTTTTCCTGAGGGAAAAGGTTTCCTGCAGCGAATAGGCGTGAATAAGGAGAAGCTCAAGACCGTGAAATACGGCGAGCCCTTTGTCTATTGGCTGAAAAGGGGCTGTGATCTCACCTCCATTAAGCGAATTTTAATTGTTGAGAATCTCTCCTTTTTCCATACAAGTGTGAAACTGCTTGAAGAGGATTTACTAGATTATGAACCTGAAATGATCATATATGGCGAAGGGAAAAAGATAGAAAGCAGCTTTTCGTTCTTCTTCCGCATGTTCCCTGAACAGCCGTATTTATTTTACTATGCAGGTGATTTGGATGCAGAGGGATACAGTATTTTTGTCCGCCTTAAGGAACGTTTTGACGACTGCTCCATCCAGCCGGCCTTGAAGATTTATCGAAAAATGCTCGAATGCAGGGAATTCGCTAATGAAGAGCGGAAACAAGTTCGGAATGAGCTCCATAAGAATGCGTTCTTTTCCTGGTTTACTGAGGGGGAGCAGGCATTATTGGAGAGCTTATGGGTGACGCAAAAACGAATACCGCAGGAAGTATTAACGATAGAAAGCTGGAGGAAATGGCTATGAATGAATCTTGGGAAGGCTTTGGGGAGCGGATGAAACGGTTAAATCCTCTGTTTGAGCTGGGACGAGGCATGGAGGTAGGCGAATTGAAGCCTTATTTGCAGACCATTCTCATGCAGGTACTTTTGACCATTTTTTATCGTGAGTTGAATGATGATGATGGCAGAAGAAAGAGCGATATTCTCCATATGGTCGATGAGACGATCAAACAGATGAAATTAACCGCTGATACGCGTCAGATTGAAAGGATTGCGAGCGGTCTTCTATACCAGGGCAGAGAGGAATACTCCAAGCCGTTTGAATCCCTGTACTTTGATGAAATTCGGCAAGCTTGGGAAACGCAGACCTTCCGCTATGTAGCAATGGACGAACTGTACACGAATCTTGAACTCGGCGGGTCAATTGTCTATAAGCTGACAGATGTGGCACAGGAAATGATCTTCATGAGCCGCGAGATGGCGGAGGAATTCTCGATAACGATTGAGCAGCTGTATAGCATGAAGCTTATCAAGAATGGAAACTTCCGCAAGGCAGCAAGAAACCTTGATCACTTGATTTCCAGAGTTAATCGCTTAATGACAAAGGAGTACAGCTTCCAAAAGGAAATGATGAATAACCCGAAGATACTCCTGATCGAACAGGAAAAAAGACGCGAGGATAATCGCTGGGAAATTGAGCAGCAATTCGAGGAAGAAAAGAATCATTTCCGGACGATTACTTCGATGATCGAGAAGGCGAAACGAACGGAGGAGGATGAAGTCGTGCAAGGCGAGCTTATGCTTCTCCATGAGAAGATAGAGCACACAAGACAGCTGCATGACCGATTCGCGAAATTAGTGATTCAAAATATCTCCCATGAGATGAAGCTGAAGGCGGAGAACCCTTCCCTCTTCTGGGAGAACAGTCTCGTCTCCTTCCGCGAACAGATTTACGAGGATTGGATTCTAAAAGAAGGAATACGGGACTTCGGGCTTGTCGAGAAATTGATCGGACCTTTATTCTCACCGAAAAACGAATTCATCCTGCCGCTTGAATGGGTTTGGGGAGAGCAGGAGCTGGCATCCATTCAGGGGACTGAGGATACAGAGCAGGAGGAAATGGAAGAGGACTGGATGGAGAGAAGAATCACGGATTGGTCTTCTGTCGTTAGAGCATGGAGCTATGTGTTCGAGCATTTATTACAGCATGGGGAATTCTCGCTTGCAGACTTAAAGGAACTCCCGCTTGAAGTGCAGGATGAGTGGTTTGAGGAAAGCGAGACCCTTGATCTTTGGATGATGTTTGATAAAAAGCCGCTCACTGTCCAATCGCCGAACCGTCAGGAAGAGGCATTAAGCGATGAACGGGAGAAGCTGTTACATAAATTAATGAACGGTCATCCGCAATTCCTCGCACTCGAAGGCAGACAAATCTACACGAAATTTGATTCAAGTGCTGAACCATTAATTTGGTACCGGACAAAAATGACCCCATTTAAAATATGCATACAGGAGGAAGGAATCTAAATGAATGCAGAAATCCTGAAAAAGGCGTCCTCCGTATACTTTACTCTATTAAAAGATAAAGTCATCGATGAGACTAGCGAATATTTTCAATCCTATTATGAGCCTGATGTCCGTCAGGCTGTCATGATCCTGGCAGATGAGTCAGGAACCTTTATTATTGAATCACCAAAAAGGATTCATCTAGTTGTGCAGCCGACAGGCTCGGTGTTTGCGACAAACTTTACACATATGAAGGATAGACACCGTCATATCGAAAATAAGAAGCATTTCCACTTGATGAGTGTCATCATCATGAGCTTCATGGCCATGATTGATAAGAATCAGGCGGCAAAAATCAGAACAAAGCGGGAAGGCATTACTTTCTATGCACTTGAACGCCATGTGAATGAGCTAATGAACAAATGGACCGTCATGCTGAAGGAAAACCCGTCTGTTGCCCTCGATGAAATGATTGATATGCAGGAAATCGTGACAACATGGACCCATATGGAAGTGGATACGGATGAATTCAGCCTGCGTAAAGGGAACCGCCGTACGAGAATCGGCTTAATTGCCGGAGCGATGAAGCTTCTTGAGACAGAAGGCTTGATTATCATCCTTGACCGAGAGGATATACCGAAAGCTCTGCCGAAGACAGAGCTTTTCGAGCGAATCGAGTTCCTTTATCACGATTATGACCGCTATGAGCAAATGAAACGTTTGATGGCGAGCAAGGAGGAAGAGCATGCCGAAGATCCATCGAATTAGAATCGTCGGTCTCCGATACGACGGAATGCAAAAGCAATACGAAGATACAACCTTTGATTTCCATAATGAAGAAACGTCCACAAATGGCTTGATTGCCATGATGAACGGCGGCGGGAAAGGGGTGTTCCTGCAAACAATCTTTCAGGTGTTGAAGCCTGGTACATCATGGGGTAAGCAGAATAACCGCTTTTACCAGCAATTCTTCTTCAACAAAAAAGAGCAGTTTGCCCCGTATACCTTCCATGTGTTGATTCAATGGGAGCTTGATGGATCAGACAAGCGCCATCTTGTTACAGGAGGAATGTTCTCTGCTGAACAGCGCATGTCGATGAACGAGGAGGCACAAGATGCAGATAGTATGGAACGGGAGGCGAAAATTGTTCCAAACATCACCTTCTATGCCCGTGAGTTTGACCGCAAGGAAGACGTGGCCTTAGAGCATATCCCGCTCTTTGAAAACGGAGAGGTTGCTGATACGGAGGAATTGAAGGATTATTTCAAGTGGAATGGCTTTGACGTTTATAAGGATGTTAAGAAGCATTACCGCATTCTCGATACATACGGCATCAACCGTAAAGACTGGGATATCATGAAGGAAATCAACCGTGATGAAGGTGGCGTAGGCAAATTCTTTGAAGGAGCAGAGGACGACCATTCCCTCTTTCAGAAGCGCATCATTCCGACGGTGAGCCAAGTCTTAAACAAGTCCGAGCATCAGAAGAATGACTTGATCGAAATCTTCAAAAGCCAGGCGAGCATCGCCCGCGACCTGCCAGTATTATTAAAGCGTGAACAGGCTCACAAGGAATTCTTGGAAGATGTGATTCCATTTGAGGAGCATATCGAGGCAGGAGTTAAGCAGGAAGAGATTGTGGTCGAGAGCAAGAAAAAGGGACAGGCCTTACTTGGTGCCCTTGAGCATCTCATCAAGCAGGATAAAGAGGAGCTGACCTCTCTTGCCAAAGAGATGGAGAAATTGACAGAGGAGTTGTCCTTACTACGGTTTGAGAAGGACAATCTTGAGTATGCAAGAGCTCACGAGGAAGCCGTTACATGGGAGAAAAAGCTTGCCGAAGAAAAAGAAAAACTTGAACAGCTTCAGAAGCTTGCTGTGGAGAAACAAGCTGAAAAAGATGAAGCGGCCTTCTCGCTATTGCTCAAGGAATGGAGTGAATTTGAGAATACCATTGCCAATCTAAATCAGCAAATGGGCAGTCTTGAGCGTAATAGTGGTTTAGAGCAAGTCAATACAAGGATGGAGGAAATCAAGCACGCCGTTCAAAGCCAATGGACAGAGGTTTCCGAAAAGCTGAAGGAAGAAAATGATCGTTACCACGCCTTTAAGCTCCATTTAGAGAAATCCATCCGTTCGTTAACAAAGGATGATAAACAAAAAACGATTGAAATTACCCAAATCAAAACCGATATTCGCACTCTTACCGAAGAGCTGCAGCGCTTTGAAATAAAGGCTAGTGACATGGTCAAGGCATACGGGGACCGTGCGGCGTATGATTTGGATGGTTTAGTCGGTAAGCTGAAAAACGATCAGACTAGATTAGCTGATGAGATGAATGACCTTAAAGGGAAAGAAAAGCAATCCCAGCAATTTCAAGGGGAGTTATCCAATACGGTTGGAACCTTGACGGAGTCATTGAAACATATGAAGGAAAGGCTTGATGAATGGAAGCAAGCATATGAAAAGCAAGAAAAGAAAGAAACAGCACTTATCGAAAGGATGCATGCTTTCCTTGATGATGTGTCTGCACCGCTTTCTCATGCGATGCTTTCCAAGTATGGACATGCTCTAGAGGATATACTCCAGAAAAATGAGGAAGAAACTGAACAGATTAAGAAAGAACTGTGGGAAGTACAAACAGATCAATATTTAAATGATGAATCATTCTGGATTGCCAACCAAGATGTAAAGCAAATGAAGGAATGGATTGACGAGAAGACCGGCATTGATGTCTTCTACGGGTCACAATATGTACAATCCCTGGATGACGAGGCGAAAAGACAGCACTTGAAATCCTATCCCCTTCTTCCTTTTGGCCTGGTCGTCAGCCAAATTCAATGGGAGAAAATCAATCACCACCTTCTTCAAGGAAAGATTTTTCGCAGTCCTGTACCTATTTTCCTCAGGGAGGAAATGAAGGATGGAGGCACGGACTCCTTTGTCATTATTGATGGAGAGGAAAGAGACCTTCTGATGGACCGTCAAAGCTTCGCCAAATGGAAAACCAGTATGGCCAAGCAGATTGAGGAGAAGAAGGAAGCTATCCAGGAATTTGCAAAAACAGAGCAAGCTATCCGTCGACTCACGAAGGATATCGATCGAATGACCGATGCGGATTTATGCACGGACCTCTTAAGGCAGATGGAAAAGCAGGAAGCCTTGATTGATTCCGCTCAGAGGGAATTGACCCATACTGTCAAGACACTTGAGAAGGAGAGAGAACTTCAAACCGGGCTCCAGGAACAGATGAACCAGAAACAAAGGCGAATCGATGAGACGGAGAAGGATCTTGCTGAAGTCACTGCCTTTGTTGAGGAAAAGCATCAGTCAGAAGACAATAAAACGGTCTTGGCAGAGAAAGAGAAACGAAGAGACAAATTAACGACAGAGCAGCAGGAATTAGGAAAATTGCTCGATGATTATACCGTAAGATTGGCACAATGGAATCATACGCATCTTGAGTGGAAAATGGCGATGGAGCAAGATTTGAAGGAAATTGGCGCATTTGTCGAAGATGCCGTTTTCCCAACACTTGAAAAGACCGAGCCGAGCGAAGAGGCACCAAGTCTTCCCTCCCATCTTCTCGATGCCATGATTGGGCATGTGACCGAGCTTAAGCAGCTGCAGCGTTCCAAGGAGGAGCAATCACAGGAATTGACCTTGCTGAAGGCGAAAAAGGAAGCTGAACAGGCGCAGGCTGTGAAGCTTGAGAAAAAGCTTACAAAGCAGGATGAAAACTGGCGTGAAAAACCGAAGCCGGAAGAACCGCTTAGCATCCTTGAGGGTCTCTTCCAATCAGCGCAAAAGGAAGCAAGGGAAGCTGATAAAGAAGAGCGAAAACAGGAAAAGGAAGTCACCGTTGCGGAAACGACCTTAAAGCATGCTCTTGACCAAAGGAAGAAAGCTGAGAAGAAGCTGAGCAAGCATGAGAAAGAGCCGGAGACATGGGAAGGTCAGGACCTGGATGTTAAAGAGCTTGAAATCAAGGACCGCACAAAGATTGCCAAAGACCGGCTTAAAAAAGCCGAAAAGGGTCAAAAGGAAACAGATGCCCGTATCACTGGGTATGAAGGAGATCAATTAACCTTATCCGTCATTTTAAAGGATGAAGCAGCTCCATTTGCGAATGAGGATCTTGAGACAATTAAGAATCAGGGGAAATCCTGTATCCTCTCCTGGTGTGATGAGCATCAAGGTATGCAGGAAGAGAAGCAGGTGAAGCACGCGAAGCTGGAACAAGCCTTACGGAAGCTGAAGCTGGCAATTGAGGAAAAGGATTGGGAAATCCGCTTCAAAAACGAAGTCTTGACCTCACTTGACCATATGGATACGAGACATTACGCCCATATGCTGACCATCATCCAAAATATGAAACGCTTCTCTCGCAGCGGTCTTGAACAGCTAGACTTGGATAAAGAACGAGCTGAAAAGGCGAGGGATGTATGGACGAACCGCGCAAGCATGAAGGTGATGAGCATGACGGATGCCATACGTTCGATGCTCGCAAAAATGAAAATCAAGAATGAGCGCGGCACCTTCCCGCTTGTACAATTGAAGGAGGATATTCTCCCAAGGCGTGTGGAGGACATCGAACCGCTCTTAAAGCAGTATTTCGTCACAGCCATTGACAAAATCAGTGCTCAGTTCGACTCCATTGACGAGAATAATAAGCAGCTTGACCAGGAAATTAAGCAGCTCATCGGGGATGAACAAATCCTGTTCGTAGCCCTTCGTAACCGGTATCCAGAACTGCTTGTTTACAATATGAGAACCGATAATGCGTTCATGTATGGCAAGCCGCAAAAAGAGCATTATTCTACATGGAGAACCATTAACCAAGGCTCTCGTACGAAATCAGATGGAAGCGGCGGTCAAAAGCTATCTGCGAGAATGGTCATGATGATGATGCTTCTTTCTGTCAAAACAGAAGCAGATAACTCATGGGTACCGCTCGTCTGTGACAATCCATTTGGACAGGCCGCATCTGCTCATGTTCTAGACCCAATCTTTGCCGTAGCAGAAAAGCTGAAATTCCAATTGATCATTGTCACACCGCCAGAGCTTGTCAAAACAGAAATCAGCCAGCGCTTTGACGCGTACTATAAGCTTGATTTCATACGCAGCAAAGGAAAAGAAATTGTAACAGATACCGTTGTTCCGGCTTACCGGATTTATCAGGGGGAAGCGGTACAATAAAAACACTAAGAGATACATGAATCGAAACGGGTGGAAACCAATACGGGTTTTCACCTGTTTTTTATATAAACTTTAATCAAAGGACAAGCTTATTTATAATTATTATTAAATGAATTTTGAATTATAGAAAAAACGTATAGGATATACAAGTATTTGTGGGTATTTATACCTGTTTTTTAATAAATCAAAATTTTGTTTGTCATTTTTCTGAGAATCAATTATTATAATAATTATTATTAGACGCCTGGTTAAAAGTTATATTAGGTATATTGTTTATAATTATTATTAATAAGAGGATGATAGAGTCAGGCCTTTTCTTTTTATTTCGCAATGAGAATTATTATCAATTGTCCTATTGAAAATAATATTATTCCCACTTTTGTGACCATAAGTGAGAATAATTATCAATTGAAAAGCGAGTAACCTCACGCTTAAGGGGGTTGTTATCCTTTTGTATCATCTAGTGAGAATGATTATCAATTGATAGGTTTGCAATTTATCATTTATATATTTTAGGAGGTTGAAAGAATGAAGAAAACAAGGTTATGGAGCATGATGGTATTTATTTTGTCGCTTGTGTTACTAAGCGGCTGCGGAGAGGAGAATGCTGCTTCTGGCGATAATGACGGTAAGATTCAGATTGTTGCCACAACTGGGATGATTGCCGATTTGGCAGCTAATATTGGCGGTGATCTCGTAGAGGTGGAGGGATTGATGGGTCCTGGTGTTGACCCGCATCTATACAAGGCCACTCAAGGGGATATGGAGAAGATTGATCAGGCTGAGATGATTTTTTATAATGGCTTGCATCTTGAGGGGAAAATGCAGGATATCCTGGAAAAGATGGAAAAGAAGAAACCGGTTATTGCTGTCACGAAAGATATTGAGAAAGGGAAACTTCAGACTGTCGAAGATAACACATTTGACCCTCATATCTGGTTTGACGTTGAGCTTTGGATAGAAACACTGGATGTTGTGAAGGATGCCCTGATTGCGGAGGATAAAGAAAACAAGGGAACCTATGAGGAGAATTATAAGGCATACAAGCAAGAGTTGATGAAGCTTGATCAATATGCAGCTGAACAATTATCAAGCATCCCTGTGGAACAACGGGTACTGATCACAGCCCATGATGCTTTCGGATATTTTGGAGAAGCGTACGGACTTGAGGTAAGGGGCTTGCAAGGGATCAGCACTTTGTCTGAATATGGCTCAAAGGATGTATCAGAATTAAGGGATTTCATTGTGGAGAAGAAAATCAAAGCAATCTTCGTGGAATCAAGCGTTCCGCAAAAAGCCATTCAAGCTGTCATTGAAGGAGCGGAAAGGAAAGGCCATACCGTAGAGGTCGGTGGTGAGCTGTTCTCAGATGCGATGGGAGAAAACGGGACAGAGGAAGGCACCTATATTGGAATGGTTAAGCATAATGTCGATACAATTACGAACGCATTACGATAGGGGGAGATAGTGATGGAAGCATTAAAGGTCGATCATGTAACAATTGCCTATCATGATAAACCGGTCATTGAGGATATTTCATTTATGATCCCAAAAGGGAAGCTTGTCGGAATTATTGGGCCGAATGGGGCTGGAAAGTCCACATTATTAAAAGGCATCCTCGAATTGCTGCCAAGAATATCAGGCGATATCACTATACTTGGGAGCGATTATAAATCTGCTAAAAAACGTCTTGGCTATGTTCCGCAGAGGGAATCAGTCGACTGGGATTTCCCGACGAATGCTCTAGACGTTGTCATGATGGGACGATACGGACATTTAGGATGGTTTAAGCGGCCAGGTTCAAGAGAGCGGGAAATCGCTATGCGGTGTTTGAAGAAAGTGGGGATGGAGGATTTTTCGAAAAGGCAGATCAGCCAATTATCAGGCGGACAGCAGCAAAGAGTATTCTTAGCCAGAGCACTTGCACAAGAGGCTGATTTGTATCTGATGGATGAACCATTTGCCGCAGTGGATGCCGCCACTGAAAAAGCCATTATTACCTTGTTGAATGAGTTAAAGCAGCAAGGGAAAACAGTACTTGTCGTGCATCATGACTTATCCACTGTGAAGGAATACTTTGATTGGACGATTCTGATCAATAAACATTTGATTGGATATGGGGAGACAGAAGAAATCTTTACGGTAGATAATCTGCATAAAACATATGGCGGGAGTTTGACTGTCCTGGATGGACAGTCAAATGCCCTCATACAAGTAAAGTGAGGGGATGGCATGAATTTAACGGCCGTTTTAAATGATCCCAATACAATGTGGATCTTACTTGGCTCAATGCTTTTAGGTTTATCAAGTGGTGTTATTGGCACATTTGCTTATTTGCGCAAGCAGGCTTTAATTGGAGATGCCTTATCACATGCTGCTCTGCCAGGTATCTGTATCGCTTTTCTAATCACGGGAACTAAATCAATCATCTTCTTTTTGATTGGGGCTGCTATATCTGGGCTAATGGCCATCTTCTTGATTGGTTTGTTCACGCGAAAATCTAGAATCAAGCAGGATAGTGCATTTGGGATTGTTTTAAGTGTATTTTTTGGCGCTGGAATTGTGATGCTCACCCGTATCCAGCAGGGAGGTGCGGGGAACCAGTCTGGTCTAGATAAGTTTCTATTTGGCCAGACTGCGTCCATGCTCATGAGTGATGTCATTACAATGGTAATCATATCGTTATTTTTGATAACCGTTACGGCATTGTGCTTTAAGGAATTTAAGCTTGTGTCGTTTGACCCTGGATTTGCTAGTGGGATTGGTTATCCTGTGAGCTGGCTGGAATATTGGATGATGTTTTTGATTGTTATATCCGTTGTCACAGGTATCCAAGCGGTTGGTGTCGTATTGATGGTCGCGCTGTTAATCACACCTGCTGTGTCAGCGAGATATTGGACGGAGGATTTACGGGTGATGATTGTTCTATCCGGTTTCTTTGGAATGATGAGCGGCATATCCGGTACACTCCTTAGTACAGTAGCCAATAATCTCCCAACCGGGCCATTGACAGTCCTCTCGGCAAGCTTTTGGTTTCTAATCTCCGTCATTTTTGCTCCTAAACGAGGTGTGCTTATGAAGCTTGTGAGAAAGAAGAAGATTAAACGGGAGTACCTCCGAAGCCAACAAACCATTATGGCAGAAGGGAGAAAGTCTGTATGAATGCGTTCTGGATCATCCTCATTGGCTTTTTTGTCGCAGGCTCTTGCAGCATTCTTGGCTGCTTCCTCATTCTCCGCAAGATGGCTCTTGTTGGAGATGCCATCAGCCATTCCGTATTGCCCGGCATTGTGCTAGTCTTCTTATTTACCGGTTCCCGTGATTCTGTTTGGATGATGTTCGGAGCAGCGGTATTCGGACTATTATGCGTGTATTTAATTCAAAAATTCCAACAAGGCGGCGTTCAGACGGATGCAGCTATTGGCGTGACTTTTACTGCCCTGTTTTCTATAGGGGTACTGCTTATATCGATGTTTACCCGTCAGGTCGATTTGGATCTTGATTGTGTCCTTTACGGAGAGATTGCTTTTGCTCCTTGGGATACTTGGAGTGCACGCGGGGTGAATATGGGGCCGATGGCAGTTTGGGTGACAGGCTTTGCTTTCTTATTGAACATACTGATTGTCACTGTATTTTATAAGCAGTTCAAAATCTGCAGTTTTGATCCTGCCATGGCACTTGCTCTCGGTATTCCGGTACTTTTCTTTCATTATTTATTGATGGGTTTAGTATCGGTGACGACGATTGCTTCTTTTGAAAGTGTCGGTGCCATTCTGGTTGTTGGCATGCTGATTGTACCAGCCGCAACTGCCTACTTACTAACCGATCGTATGAGCATGATGATTGTCATTAGTGTTGTTTCAGGAGGAATTAGTTCAATAGCCGGCTACTATATGGCGATGGTTCTAGATGCTTCGATAGCCGGATGCATGATTACCGCTGCTGGGATTCAGTTTCTGATTGTTTTCTTCCTCTCACCAACGCACGGGATGCTTTGGAAAAAATATAAGCATCATAAACTTCGCCAAGCAAGTACTTCATGATCAATTTATGATGACGCAGGATGAACAATTCTGCGTCTTTTTCATGCCAAAAATTGTCGGAAAGCTGCATGATATACAAAATTGGAGGTGAAGAATCGTTAAATCATTGGCTCTGCAAAAGTCATTGGAAGTTACATAATCTAACAGTTCCATAACTCTTACAATCTGTTACAATGGTGAAAAACATTTATATTGGATTCATCCTCACATAGAGTTTTATAATAGGAGACAACACCGACATCAATGATATAAATAACAATCATAAAGGAGCATTCAATGACACGTAAGAAAAAACGACCCAATATCGCAGGTCCTTTAATCATATTTGCCCTGTTATTCTTAGGCTTGTGGAAATTGATTGATGCTTATGAGCCTGTGCCTGTATCATTGGATAATTCGAAGGAAATCCAGGAGCTGGTCGATGAGGTTAGCTTCGGAAAGGTGCAGGTTAATTGGCGGGAGGTTGCGGCCGTTCTTCAGGTTAAGTATTCAATGGATACCGTGACAACAAGTCAAATCCAACGAACAGCGAAGCACTTCATTGAACGGGATAATGGAGAGTATACATTGAAAACCATGAAGTCTGTTATGGATGATCTGCATTTTACGAAAGAGGAAATCGATAAAGCGAATAATGAGATAACAGCCCTGAATGAGCAAAAAAGTGACCGCAGCAGTCAGCGGGCATTTATTAATAAAATGAAAGATGGGGCAATGGCCAACTACGAGAGGTATGGCATCCTGCCCTCCATCACGATTGCCCAGGCTGTCCTTGAATCAAACTGGGGCAATTCGGGACTTACAAAGGAATATAATAATTTATTCGGGATCAAGGGTCATAACTGGGATGGTGCTACCGCTAATCT
The DNA here is from genome assembly GCF_054950035.1 of Gracilibacillus sp. Marseille-QA3620. NCBI lineage: Bacteria > Bacillati > Bacillota > Bacilli > Caryophanales > Bacillaceae > Gracilibacillus > Gracilibacillus sp. Marseille-QA3620. Next base: position 2,171,977 of record NZ_CM143102.1, on the reverse strand, counting down.
AGAGACGAAAGAAAACTATGATGATCAGATTACAAGTGATTTTCGTGTGTATGGTTCGTTAGAGGATTCCATCAAGGACCATGGTCAATTTCTAGTCGAGAATAAGCGTTATGAGAAGAATGGGCTCTTTGATGGAGAAACTTATCAGGAGCAGGCAAAGGCTCTTGAGGATGCTGGCTATAGTACTGCCACTGATGAAAATGGAGAAAAAATCTATAGCAGCATGCTCATAAATATTATTAAGACATATGAATTACAAGTAATTGATAGTGAAGCTGAATTGAACTTAAATGCGTAAAGGGTGTATGCCGGACTGGCTGCATCCTTTTTCATTTTTCCTAAAGCTGCATCCTTTTATACATGCATGTTATCTTCTTGCACATACTAAGAGCGGAGGGATGCTATATGAATAATAATAATGAATTGTTTAATTCCATCTATGAAGAGTACCTGAACTCTGCCGATGTTTCAGCAAATAAGGAAGAGATGATTCCAGGCAAGGAACGCATTATCGCCGTCCAAAAAAATGATGATGGTGATATCATTGCCTTCAAAACAGAAAGCGGAAGGGAGCTTGATTACTTAACCGCCTTAGATGAAGCTAAAGGTGGCAAGCTCGCTCATATTGATGTGTTTCATAAATACGGCCGGGATATTATCAGAAGTGAGCCTGATGGAACAAAGGAAAATAATCTGGATCAAATGCCGGAGTTTTGATGTTTTGAAGCCTGTTTATTAAAACAGGCTTTTTTTCGTTAGCGCCTATTTAAAAAATGGAGTTAGATGAAAGACAATAACTATGTGCTAAATCTTCAACGATGAAAAAAGTTCAGCTCTAAGATGACATTTGTCCAAAGGAAGTTCGAATCTTTGTTATAACAGTCTATAGAACTAAGGTTGGAAAAAAGATATCCAGCAATTAGTAAAGCCGAACGATAAACTATTTCTGTTTATACATAGTGAATAATCTTCGGCTCTTTCTAATTCTTTATAATGTTTCATGCATCAACCTGTTTAGAAGTCATCCTCAAGCCGTATTTCTTATTATGCAGAGAAATTGTGAGGTCAGTTTTCTAATATATGAAATATTATTACTATGTGCCAAATCTTCATAGTTTCAACCATTTTGGCATTAAGATGACTTTTATCCTGGTAAGAGATCAAATTGAGGGTGGAAAATAAGAAGATATTGAAGGGGACGGAAAGAGGTAAGAGTATATACCAGGCATTTAAAAACAAAAAGGAAAAGGCGGAGCAAGCACTCCGCCTTTTTTTAGAACAACTGATGAGATTGATCCTTCGCAAATTCAATGATGAAATCTCGAAATAGCCTGACAGATGGGGAAAGAAAGTAATTTTTCATACTGGCAAGATAAATAAATCGCTTATGTATTGGATTGGAGATCTTAATCAATTTAATCGTTGCTTGATTCTCAATGGTTGATAGCCTTGGCATAATGGCGATTCCATAATTGACAGAGACCAGCCCTGCGACTGCGGAGTCCTCTTCAACCTCGCACACGATTTCGGGTTTGAGATTCTCCTCTTTGAAAATTTTATCAATTAAAGGCCTTAGGCCGCTTTCTTTTGAGTAGAAAATATAGGGGTAGGGTACCGTCTCCCCAATATCAACGGTCACTTTTTGAGCTAATGGATGATCAGGATGAACGGCCAGTACTAATTCCTGCTCTGCTACTGGTGTGAAATCAATTTCTTTCTCATTCTCCATATACGAGCAAAAAGCGAGATCGTATTTTTCATCCTTAAGTCCCTGGATAATACTTTTGGTTGTTCCTTGAGCGAAAGAAAAGGTAATGTCCTTATATTCTGTTTCTTTCACGAATGCTTCAATTGATGTTGGAATGAACCGGGAACCAAGCGTATAGATAAATGCTAAGTCAATCTGTCCTTGTTCAGGATTCATTAACTTCTTGATTTTCTTTTCGCCTTTTTCCAATTCACAAAGGGCGGAATCGACATAGGTTAAGAATATTTTCCCGTACTTAGTCAGACGGATGTTTCTACCTTGCTTTTCAAACAAAAAAACGCCTAATTCCTTTTCCAGCTCTGTAATCGCGTGGCTTAGACTGGGCTGAGTGATGGATAATTGGGCCGCTGCCTGTGTATAGTGTTCAATCTTGGCCAAGGTTCGGAAATAATGCAGTTGGCGTAAATTCATAAATATTCTTTGTCCTTTCTTATAGAAAACATCTATTAATTCTCTTTAAAAAATCAATTAGATTATTAAAATAACCGGGGATATAATCGGTAATGACGAATATATCATAGGTGTATAGAGGTGTCGAGATTTTTTGTGAAACAAAACACATTCTGTATTAACACCTGCTTTGTCTCTGTATAGGAAGTTTCACTAACAGGGAATTGAATTAATTTTGAATTCACCTTTATACTACTATGCTCGATTAGAGCAAGTTGAATTCAACTGAGAAAGGATAAAATCATGACGAACTATCAGCACATTTTTGAACCGCTTCAAGTGAAAATGATGACATTGAAGAACCGTATCGTTATGCCGCCAATGGGTACAAACTTCGGCGGGCAGCACGGGGAATTTAATGAAGATCACATCAGCTACTACGAGCAAAGAGCAAAAGGCGGAACAGGCCTTATTATCGTAGAAAATGCAAATGTCGACTTCCCGCTCGGATCCAACGGAACAACACAAATCCGTATCGATCACGACAAATATATTCCTGGACTTTATAATCTAACTGAAACTCTTCATAAATATGGTACGAATGTAGCCATTCAAATTAACCATGCCGGGGCTTCTGCCGTTCCAGCACGTATTGAGGGACTTCAACCGGTTTCTGCATCCAATATTCCTTCTAAGACTGGCGGTGCCATTCCTAGACCACTTACAAAGGAAGAAATTCTTGAAATCGTAGAGAAATACGGACAAGCGGCTAAACGTGCACAAGCAGCTGGCTTTGATGCTGTTGAAATTCATGCGGGTCACTCTTACTTATTATGCCAATTCTTATCTCCTTTATATAATAACCGTACAGATGAGTTTGGCGGAAGCTATGAAAATAGAGCTCGTTTCGCTCGTATGGTTATCGACCGCGTTCGTGCTGAGGTTGGTCCGTTCTTCCCAATCATGCTTCGTTTCAGCGCCGATGACCTATTAGCTGGCGGTAACACATTGGAAGACACGCTTAATATCCTTGAATACTTAAACGACGAAGTGGATATCTTCGACGTATCCGCTGCTGTCAATGACTCTGTACATTACCAAATCGACCAAATGAACCTACCTGACGGATGGCGTTCATACATGGCGAAAGCCGTTAAAGAAAAATTCGGCAAAGTAACGATGACAACTGGTAACATCCGTAACCCGCAAATCGCTGATGATATCCTTGCAAATGGACATGCTGACTTAATTGGGATGGGCCGTGGATTGATTGCCGACCCTAGCTGGGTGAATAAAGTAGAACAGCAGAACGAAGAATTAATTCGTAAATGTATCTCATGTAACATTGGATGTGCTGGTCACCGCATCGGTTTAAACCGGCCAATTAGATGTACGATTAACCCGAACCTTTATGTGGAAGATTCTCATAAAGAAAACCGCATTAAAGATACGACAAATGTTGTTGTCATCGGCGGCGGTACTGCTGGTCTTGAAGCTGCTTGTACAGCTGCAGAAGTTGGCTGCACAGTTTACTTGTTCGAGCAAAAGCCATATCTTGGCGGCTTGGCTAGAGAAATTGCTACACTACCAGCGAAAAACCGTATCTCTGACTTCCCTAATTATTTAGTGAAACGTGCGGAGAAATTGAAAAACTTGATTACATTCACAAATACGAAAGCTGACATCGAGCTGATTGAACAATTCAAGCCGGATGTAGTTGTGAATGCAACAGGTTCGCAGCCATTACTTCCGCCAATCCCTGGTCTTCTAGACCGCATTGATAAAGATGGCGAGAAAATTTACTCCATCATGGGCTTATTGAATAAATTAGATGAGTTCAATGAATTAGATGTTGAAGGCAAGAAAATCGGCGTTATCGGCGGAGGTGCCGTTGGTCTTGATGTTGTCGAATACTTCTCTGAAAGAGGAGCAGACGTGACAATCGTTGAGAGATTGCCGATGCTCGGCCGTGATTTGGATCATATCACTCGTATTTCCATGATGAGCATGATCAAAGAGAAGAATGTCACAGTTCATACGAATACTTCTCTTATGGAAGTTGCTTCTGACCACTTCAAGCTTCAATATGAAGGTGTCGACAGCAATCTTGAGTTTGATTATGGTTTCGTTTGCCTAGGTATGAAGCCTGTAAATGAGAATGTATCTTTCTTACAAAAACATTTTGCTAAAAAAGGCGTTGAATTTGTCAATATCGGTGACAGTCAGCGTGCCCGCAAAATCATGGACGGCGTACGTGAAGGAAGAAACATCACAGATACATTGAAAAAAATCGGTGCTATTTAATTAATCTATTCCTTTTAACTATCGTTTTCTGCGAAATTTGCAGGAAAACGATAGTTTTTTTTATGAATACATAGGTAAATGACTATAAATCAAGAATTATTACTATACTTTTATCTATAGAATTAACCAGTATATATCTATAGATAAAATCTATTAAATCAACTGGAAAAACCAATTAGATTTTCCGAACATTCTCCTATATACTCAAGAAGTCAAAGAAATTACTACATATTCAAACCATGCTATATGCACTAGATATTAACCTCATGCAGGGCAGTACTAGCGCAGCTGGCAGGGGGGGATCGTGGGATGAAAAGCACGGTCTGATGATAAAAGGAGGGCACTCAATTGGTTGGTTCAGGTTATATAAATGGCAAGACAAAACTGTTAGGTTTGATTGCTACACCGATAAGCCACTCTTTATCCCCAGCCATGCATAATATGGCATGTCAGGAGCTTGGATTGAATTATGCCTATTTGGCCTTTGATGCTGGCAATCAAGAGCTTGACGAAATCGTCAAAGGGTTTAAGGCGATGGATGTGCGTGGATTTAATGTATCAATGCCAAATAAAACAAAAATACTACCTTTATTGGATGAACTTGCTCCCGCGGCGAAATTCGCTGGTGCAGTCAACACAGTCGTCAATGAAAACGGCAGGCTGATTGGTCACTTAACAGATGGGACTGGCTATATGCGAGCCTTGAAGGAGGCCGGCGTCTCTATTAAAGGCAAGAAGATGACGATTTTTGGAGCTGGAGGCGCTGCTACTGCCATTGCTATTCAAGCAGCAATGGATGGCGCAAGCGAGATATCCATTTTCAATCACAAGGATGAGTTCTTCTCCCGTGCAGAAAGAAATGCAGAGATTATCAATGATTCTTTGCAGCATCTTTCATGTCTGGCTAATGTATATGATCTCGGTGATGAGAAACGACTGAAGCATGAAATCATGAATAGTGACCTCATCACGAATGCAACGGGTGCCGGAATGAAACCAATGGAGCAGGAGAGCATTGTGAAGGATACCAGCTGGCTTCGTCCAGAAGTGACTGTTTCAGACATCGTTTATAACCCTTTGAAAACAAAGATGTTGACGATGGCAGAAGGAGCAGGGTGTAAGACGGTTAATGGATTAGGCATGATGCTTTGGCAGGGTGCTGAGGCATTTGAGATTTGGACAGGGGAAAAAATGCCCGTTGCTCTAATCCGAAACCGGATATTTAATCAAGAAGGCAGTATGAAGGCATAATGAAGATATAGAGAAGAAGGGAGTACCACAATGAGTACATTGAAAATTAAAAACGTGGTCATCGGCGAAGGCACACCAAAAATCATCGTGCCGCTCGTTGGAAAAACAGAAGAAGAAATTCTAAAAGAAGCAGCCCTTGTGAAAGAGCTTGCTCCAGATGTCGTTGAATGGCGCGTTGATATATACGAGCATGTTGAAGATCTAGAAGCTGTAAAGGAAATGATCAGCAAATTAAGAGCGGCATTCAATCAAGAATTATTGCTCTTCACATTCAGAAGCCATAAAGAAGGCGGAAATAAAGAAATCAGTGATGCTTTCTATGTGGAATTAAATGAAACAGCTATCCGCACAAAGCAAATTGACTTAGTGGATGTTGAATTGTTCAACGAGAAAGAAAACGTGGAAAAACTTGTGGCAGCAGCAAACGAAAATGGCGTATTTGTCATCATGTCTAACCACGATTTCTTCAAAACACCAGCGAAGGAAGAAATCATCAGCCGTCTTTGCAAAATGCAAGAGTATGGTGCCCACATCCCGAAAATTGCAGTTATGCCGCAAAATGTTGGTGATGTACTTACATTGCTTGATGCAACCTACACAATGAAAACAGAACATGCCGACCGCCCATTGATCACGATGTCTATGGCTGGAACAGGTGTAATCAGCCGTCTTGCTGGTGAAGTATTCGGTTCTGCCTTCACTTTTGGAGCAGGAAAAGAAGCATCTGCACCAGGTCAAATCCCGGTAGCAGAATTGCGTACAGTATTAGATATTTTACACAAAAGTCTTTAATTATTGTTGATCATCCGGCTGTATAGTCATTTACGGCCGGATGATAAAAGAATCATATGTGTATAATTGCCTTTGATGAAATGTTAAAGGGGTAATTTGTGTCATTGTATGTGAAATCATTCACATTAGTTGATTACCAACCATTCCTTACATGAATGACATCAAGTCGGCAAATTATAATATATAAACACCTTGGAGGTAAAACAACATGTCAGATTTAGGAAGAATCGACGGAAGAACAAAACTATTGGGATTATTGGCAACGCCAATTGGCCACTCCTTATCCCCAGCTATGCACAATATGTCTTTGCGTAAACTAGGACTTAACTATGCATACATGGCATTTGAAGTGGGCAATGAACAGCTTGAAGACGTTGTAACAGGCATGCGTGCCCTAAACGTTCGCGGTTTCAATGTTTCTATGCCGAACAAAACAAAAATCGGTCCATTATTGGATGAGCTTTCTCCAGCAGCCCAATTCACTGGTGCGGTTAATACAGTTGTCAATGAAAATGGCAAATTGATCGGCCATATCACTGATGGAACAGGCTATATGCGTGCTTTGAAAGAAGCTGGCATCAATATCATCGGTAAGAAAATGGTCCTTATGGGTGCAGGCGGTGCCGCAACAGCTATCGCAATCCAAGCAGCTCTTGATGGAGTAGCAGAAATTGCAATCTTCAACCGCGATGATGAGTACTATGCACGCGCTGAGAAAAACGTGGACATCATCAACAACCAAATGGAAGGCGTAACTTGCAAAGCAACCGTTCATCGTTTAGAGGATTTAGACGCGCTTAAAGCGGCAATCGCTGAGGCAGACATCCTTACGAACGGAACAGGCGTTGGTATGAAGCCGCTTGAAGGACAAAGCTTGATTCCTGATGCTTCTTGGCTGCGTCCAGAATTAATCGTTTCTGACGTTGTTTACATCCCGCGTAAAACAAGACTTCTTGAAATGGCAGAAGAAGCTGGATGCCGCACAATTAACGGTCTTGGCATGATGCTTTATCAAGGTGCAAAAGCGTTCGAAATGTGGACAGGACAAGAAATGCCTGTTGAGTATGTGAAAGAACAAATGTTTTAATTAGTTTGCCTTCATGGCAAGCTTATATAAAAATGAAATTTTGGAGTTGAAAAAATGTTTAAAAATCGTTATATGCCAGCTGCAATGGCTATGTATATCAACTATTTCATCCATGGTATGGGCGCAATTATCCTTGCGCAAAACATGACATTCCTTATGGATCAATTAAACACTGATAAAGCGGGAGTAGCGTATGTAATCTCTGCTCTAGGTATCGGTCGTTTAATCGCTTTGGCAATCTCAGGTGTTTTATCTGATAAACTCGGTCGAAAACCAATCATCTATGCGGGTATGCTCGTGTATATTGGATTCTTTGTATCCATTCTATTTGCACCAAACGTACAAATCGCATTCATGTTTGCCCTATTAGCAGGTATTGCAAACTCTGTATTGGATGCAGGTACGTACCCTGCATTAATGGAATCATTCCCTAAATCCGCTGGAACAGCGAATATCTTGCTTAAAGCATTTATCTCTGCAGGTCAATTCACATTACCGGTTATCATCGGTATGATCATTGCTAATGACTGGTACTATGGAATTTCATTCTTAATCCCTGTTGCCATCTTTGTATTGAATGGTATCTTCATGATCAAATTGCCATTCCCGAAAGCAAACCAAAAAGAAGAATCAGCTGAAGAAACAGTTGCTGAACAAGTATTTGCTTCAAAACCTAACTTCTGGGTTGAAGGACTTGCGATCATCTTTATCGCTTTCACAGCTACAGCAACATTCTTGATTGTTCAAACTTGGCTGCCAACGTATGGTGAAGAAGTCATCGGCATGGCTAATGCTTCTTCTTTGAAATTGGTTTCTTACTATAGTGCTGGTTCACTAGCTTCTGTGTTTATTACATCTTATCTTGTAAAAAGCATAATCAAGCCTGTCTATGTTGTATTTGCTTATCCATTAATGTCATTGCTTGTTTTCCTTGGCATTGCTTTTGTTCAAACACCAGCAATGGTTATCAGCGGCGCATTCCTAATCGGTTTCTTCGCAGCAGGCGGTGTGCTTCAATTAGCCCTTGTTGTTATGGCTGAATTCTTCCGCGGCAACAAAGGTACACTAACAGGTATCTTTATGACTATGTCTGCTGTGGCAAGTGCGGCTGTTCCTGCCATCACAGGTAAAATTGCTAATACAAACATTACAAACGTTATTCTTTTCGGTGCAGCAGTAGCAGCTGCAGGTGTTCTTTTATCACTTGTCGTGCTTGTTCGTTACCGTAAAGTCATGAAAGTGGAAAATACTACAGCTAGTACAGCTGCATAATTAACCCTATACTGTTTACTGAATGAAATATATCTACTAGGCCTAATGTCTAGTAGATATATTTTTGACAAAAAACCACAGGAATATCTATTCCTCGGCCAAATTAATAGGCATTGCCTATAAGAAATAGGAGGTCTATCAATGAATAGCAAATACGCTGCAGCCATTGGCAGTTATATAAACTACTTCGCATTCGGTATGGCCTACATCATGATTGCTCAAAATATGAGCTTCTTGACTGAAAGGCTCGGAACCGATAATGCTGGTGTTTCTTTTCTCGTCTCCGCCTATGGTATTGGTAGATTAGCTTCATTATATATATCCGGGCATCTTTCCGATAAGATCGGAAGAAAGCCATTTGTCATTACAGGTGCTTTGCTTTGTGCTGCCTTTTTGATTGGAATTCCATTAACAACCCATTATGAGGTTGCCCTTATGTTTGCCGTCCTAGGCGGTTTATCAAATGCCTTCCTAGATGCTGGAACCTATCCAACTGTGATGGAATCATTCCCGAAACACACTGGTACAGCAACCGTTTCTGTTAAGGCGTTTATTTCCGTCGGATCATTGATTCTGCCGTTCATGATTACATTTTTCTTGAACCACGGCATTTTCTTTGGCTGGTCCTTCTTTGTTCCGGCTATGATCTTTATCGGAAGTGCATTGTTCCTGTCAAGAGCAAAATTTCCATACTCTAAGGAAACAAATGCAAATGCAGAAGCTACTCAAGCAGCCCTTAACCAATTTACGGAAGCACCGAAGTTTCAAATCGAAGGTCTTGCTTTGATTGGAATAGGCTTTACAGCTCCAGCTTTATTGTATTTGATGAACATCTGGATGCCGACCTACGCAGAAGAAGTGATCGGCATGTCATTGACGAGCTCCTTAAAGCTCCTCAGCTACTATAATATTGGTGCGTTCATATCCGTCATCCTTGTCGCAATCGCCCTGCGTAAATGGTTGAAGCCAACACATGTCATTTTAGCTTACCCAATCATGACAATGGCAGGTACCATCCTGCTTATGAATGCAAAATCACCGTTGCTAGTAGCCATTCTGGCTTTTGTCATCGGATTCTCACTAGCTGGCGTTATGCAATTAGCACTAGGTGTTTTATGTGATTTCTTCTGGAAGAACAAAGGAAGAATGACCGGTATCCACTGCACGGCAACAAGCTTGGCAACAGCCGGTATTCCTTTTGTAACAGGCTTGATCACACGTTATGTTGATGTAACAGGAGTATTTATGTTTTCCCTATGCATTAATGCATTAGGCATTGTATTGGCATCGATTGTTTTCTATCGTTATAGAAAATTAACTATGCCAAAGCAAACTGAAATGAATACAGCTGCTTAAGTAGAGCAGTGTAGAGAAGACAGCGGCTATCCGCTGTCTTTTTTTTATGGCTTAAAAAATGCTGCTAGGATAAAAGACGAATAAGCAGACAGTGGGGCATATATGTTGTATGGAAAGTGGACATAAAAAATAACGTAAAATATATTTACAAGTGAATTTTCACATCTTTATTTCCCTGGGTCTACTGAAACAGTGAAGATTATCAATCATTTTGTACATTAAACCAGGTTCTATGGGTAAGCCGTCTCCAGGTTTTGATATCGCCTTACTCGACAGCGAGGGGAATAGAGTGGAAAGAGGACAAGTGGGTGAAATCTCTGTGAATGCTCATTCTTTCCCTTTCTTCTTCGTAGGTTATTGGAACCAACCTGAAAAGACGAAGGAAAAAATAATCGGTAAATGGTTTAAAACAGGTGACTTAGCTGCCATTGATAAGGATGGTTACTATTGGTTCCAAGGAAGATTGGATGATATTATTTCGAGTGCGGGTTACAGAATTGGACCTTTCGAGGTGGAAAGCAGTTTGCTTGAACATGAAGCGGTGTCAGAAGCACCCGTAATTGGAAAGCCGGATGCCCATAAAGGAAAAGTGGTTAAGGCTTTTGGTGTTTTAATTCCTGTATATCAATAAACAGAGGAGCTGGCCCATGAATTAATTGACTATGTGAAGAGCCGCTTATCGAAGCATCAATATCCTAGAGAAATTGACTTTATTGAGGAATTACCGAAAACGGCAAGCGGGAAAATTCAAAGATATCTTTTAAAGAAAGATTCCATTCAATCAATAAAAAAAGGGTAAGCTGAAATGAATCTAATCGGACATACATTCGTCTAGCGAAAGTTAATTTCGTCTGAGAGCCTCTCAGCAACATCCATATTTTAGTGAAAAGGTGTCTTTTGTACAGAATTATCAAAGCCAATAATAAACATTAAATCGATTTGAAAAAAGATTCTGAGATGGCTTCTATCATTAAAGGAGGATTTTATCCATATTCTAGGTTATAAAGAAGCTGCATCACTTAAAATGTTCCCAAATATGAATTTGGGAACATTTTTATGCTATAATATGGGGCATATAGAGAGAGGTGGGGGCATTGCAGGGACAACAGCCTAAGATTGTGAGAGATTTCCTTATTTATTTGACCACGATTAAAGGGAAGTCGATGAGGACTAGAAAAGAGTATGAGTACGATTTAATGCTCTTTTTCAAGTTTTTGAAAGTTACATATGAAGGCCTAGAGGTTGAACAGATAAGTGAAGTGTCCATTCATGACCTTACGATTGAAACGATTAGAGAGATATCATTGGAGGATATTTATCTGTTTATCGAGTATTGTGAGTCTGTTCGAGATAATAGCGCGTCAGCACGGGCTAGGAAGGTGGCGACGCTGAAGTCATTTTTTAAGTATTTGAAGGGGAAGAGAAGACTGATTTCGGATAATATCGCAGAAGAGCTAGAAAGTCCGAAGCTGAGTAAGCGAAATCCGATTTATATGAATCTAGAGGAGGCAAAATGCTTCCTTGGAGGAATTGAGCGTAATCATCATTATTACCGTAACTACTGCATGATGATGTTCTTTTTGAACTTAGGATTACGGGTTTCAGAGCTGTGCAGTCTGAAAATGAATTCTATTCAAGGCCAAGCGCTCCGGATTACAGGTAAAGGGGATAAGGAACGGACGGTATACTTGAATAAGGCATGCCGAGATTCACTTTCGGATTATCTGAAGAATGAGCGAATCAAGGTTCAGAAGGCAGAGACATTGGATTATTTATTCCTCTCTCAAAAGGGAACGAAATTAACACGTCAGCAGGTGGCAAGGATCGTGAAGAAAATCAATGAGCAGTCTGGTCTGCGAAAGGATAAGCTGACTCCCCATAAACTGCGGCATACCTCTGCGACTATCATGTATAAGAGCGGGGCGGACATTCGCAGCTTGCAGCAAATTCTTGGCCACTCCAATATATCCACGACCCAAATCTATACACATCTCGAGGATAAGGAAATCCAACAGGTGATCGACAATAATCCATTTAACTTTTAGAAGACCCTGATACACAGGGTTTTCTTTGGTTTTTACGAGCAAAAATAAAAAAATCTGCTTAACTCTAAAAGAGTCAAGCAGATGTCGTGTAAACGTTTACTCAAAAGAAAATATTGATTAACTCATTTACAGCGAGAACGAGGAAGAGAAGGATACTGACCGATAAAACAACATTGGAAAGCTTTTGGGAACGGTCGACTGTACCGACATACTCTTTTTTGTTAAGAAGGTAGATCAATGTGATAGCCAAAAACGGCATGAAGATCGCTCCAAGTGCTCCATAAGCGATGATTAATCCAACCGGCTTCCCAAGGAAATGGAGAAGCATAGGCGGGAATGTGAGCCAAAGAACAAAGAAACGATAAGATTTTGTATGGCTTAATTCATCCTTACTAATCTTACTATGGGTGATGGTACGAATGAAATCGGAGAATAGATAAGGAACTCCATTCCATACACCCAATACAGATGTGAAGGAAGCAGACCAGAAACCTATTAAGAATAAATATTTCACAACAGGATGCAGCTCATTTCCGATAATTCCAGCGAAATCTACTAATCCGGTTTCACCGGCAATATTAACATCCGTTCCATATAATAAACCTGCCCCCATAATTAATAAGGATAGCGTAAAGATGGCGGTTGCGATATAAGCTACAGCTGAATCCGCCCGGATGACTCGGATAAATGATGGCGTAGTCCATTTCTTTTCCTGAAGCCAGTATCCGTAGGAAGCCATGGTCAGTGATCCGCCTACTCCTCCGATAAGACCAAGTGCATAAAGAAGCGAGCCTTCTGGCAACGCAGGAACCGCTGTCCCTATAACGCCTCCCAGCTGAGGAATGATAATGATTGCACAGCCGACGACTGTGACGAACATAATCCCGATTAATACGTTCATCGCAGATTCAAAGATCTTATATTTGCCAGACCAGACAAGCAAGAAAGCGGCAATACCATGGATGATGGCCCATTGAGTCAATGATAATTGCGGGAAGAGTGCCGACATTGCAAGCGCGCAAGACGCTGTTCCTGCTGCTCCATAGACGAATCCCCAAATGATTGAATAGACGCCGAAGTATCCGGTGGCCCATTTCCCCATCATGTGCCAGCCTTCTAAGATTGTTTTGCCGCTTGTCACATGCCAGCGGCCAACCCCTTCATTTAACGCGAACTTTAATATGGAGCCAATGATAATCGCCCATAAGAAGACGAGACCATAATTCGTCCCGGCAACAAGAGCAGCGACTAGATCACCGGCTCCTACCCCTGTGGCAGCAACGATTAACCCTGGCCCAATGACCGATTTCTTCGAGACAGGTGCTTCAGGCTGCCAATTTGTTTGTTGTGCGTGCATAAATTCCCCCCGTTTGCTCAAAATCTTTTTGGTGCTCTTCTATTTTCCTATTTTTGTGTAAAAATATCAAATATTTGAATAATTAAATATTTTGAATCTCAATTTTAAAAAAGAGTGGATACACTTTTAGCCATAACGGCGTATTCAAGCTTCTCAAGTGTACGGCAATACTCTTTCCCAATGTCGCCCTCTAAATTAATCTTCGGTTTTTCCAGGTAGGAAAGGACATCTGTATCTTGGAACCAATCCCGTTGTGCTGGTGAAGAATGAGGCGTATCCTTCCAGACATTTTGCCATATGGGGCTATATATCCGAGCCTCCCCTTCCTTAAGTGAACCATTTTTGAATCGGCTGTGCATTCGCTTCCTACCAGGAACCTCCTCATTAACAAGATTGAACAAATGAGACCAAAAATCCATTCGTGAGCCAGTATGGGGAGTTTGGCAAGCCCAGTGAATGGTCCTGTTCAGCGTTTTTTCGTGGAATAAAAGGGCATACAAATCGCGGCCAATTTGAATTCGCTGATGAAGCTCTTCAAACTGATGAATCGTTATACCCCGCAGTTTTATGCGTTCACCTTCTATTACTAAGGGGAAGATTATTTGATTCATGGACAGGAGATCCTGCAGCATGAATTCAATTTTGTCAAAGACCGTTTTCTTGAATGACCCATTCTTCATAACGGTTTGCTCCAAATGGTTTTGTTCATTCACGACTAATGCCAGAGTAATCAATTCTGAATCATTTCCATCAAGAAAGAAAGGCCAAAGCACCTGCATGAAGACAGATACATGAAAGGCAGGAAGCAGATGGAAATAATTTTTTCGATGCTGTTTTCCTTTCTCATATAGCAGTAACTGAGGGTATGCATCCTCGAAGATAATCCAGTTCCCCCTTTCTAATAAGGCATAGAAATCATCACATTCTTGGCTGCTCATTATTCGCGGAAGAAATGAGCCCCTTAAATCAGTCATATTCCAGCCAGTATTTCGAGAAACCATATGGGCTAAAAGGGACCAATGAATCTCAGGATTTCTTCGATAATAGTCGAGGTAGGCTGTGGTGCGACTGATATTATTCCGATTATGCCGTTTCGTTTCCGCTTGAATATCCTCAACCAGCTTTTCTTCTTTAGCTGAGAGTGAGAGAGGGAGAGGCGGAATTGTAGTATGAAGACGTTCCTTTAAATCCTTTTGAAGCTTCTTATATTTTTTCGGTATTTTTTTGGTATGTAGAAAAATCAGAAACGGCCTCCTTTCATGAACAAAAAGTGCCTATTCCCCTTAATTTATTCCAAATTCCTTTCCTTATACCTATGGGGATTGGCATGCAAATTGCATAGTAAAAAAGCGGATAGCTTCATAGAGAGGAAAGGCCGGGTAAGCAGATGGGATGTGGCGTTCTGGAGAGGCTTAGGAGGATATATATATGCTCCGCTACTCGTTTATTTGGATAATACATACCGCTCGAGGCCTTTGGCTTAGCGTTAATAGGAGGCGTGTTATTTTTGTTGTTTGCTAAGCCGGATAAACAGCATCCTGTAAAGGCATCGCAGTTAAAGGATGCTCTGGAAACGAGAATATGAGAAAGGCTGGTGAAGGATCATGAAAGCATTAGATGTGCCTGTCGTTGTTTTGCCTAATGAGGCAAACGAGCTTCGCCGAGAGGTGCGGGTATTTTTGGAAGCTGAACAAAGGGAGGGACGAATTAAATCCAAATGCGACTGCTGGCTCAGTGGGTTTTCAGCCGATTTTTCCAAAAGGTTAGGGGAAAAGGGCTGGATTGGCATGACATGGCCGAGACAATATGGGGGACATGAGCGGACTTCCTTGGAGCGTTATATTGTTATGGAGGAATTGCTGGCTTTCGGAGCACCGGTTGCCGGACATTGGATCGCAGACAGGCAATCAGGACCGCTTCTTTTGAAGTTTGGGACAGAGGAGCAGAAGCAATTCTTCCTTCCGAGGATCGCAACTGGTGAAAGCTTCTTTTGCATCGGCTTGAGTGAGCCGAATGCAGGCTCTGACCTTGCAGCCATTCAAACCAGGGCCCGTAAAACAGATGGCGGCTGGCTTTTAAACGGGAGTAAGATATGGACGAGCGGGGCACATTTCTCGCATTATATGATTACCCTTTGCCGCACCGCTGACCAAGACCCTAATGACAGGCATGCAGGCATGAGTCAATTGATTGTTGACTTATCCGCAAAGGGAGTTACCATCCGTCCCATTATTCTCATGACAGGGGAGCATCATTTTAATGAAGTGTTTTTCGAGGATGTATTCATTCCCGACGAGCGATTGATTGGCAAGGAAGGAGATGGCTGGGCACAAGGAATGGCAGAGCTCGCCTATGAAAGAAGCGGGCCAGAACGCTTTCTCAGCACCTTCCCTTTGCTCAATGAATTAATCAATTCCCTGCTTGAGTGCGGAGATCATCATGGGCTGATGGCCGTAAGCAGGCTCGCGGCAAGGCTATGGAGCCTAAGAAATTTATCCCTCGGAATTGCTGTCCAATTGGAGAAGGATGTCCCCTCTAATCTCACCGCATCACTCGTTAAGGATATGGGTACTCAGTTTGAACAGGAAATAGCGGAATTTGCCAGGGATTATACGTCGGTTATCCCGTCTGTTCATTCCACAAACCGCCTGAGCAGGCTGATGGCTGAATCTATCCTGCAATCCCCAGGATTTACGCTAAGGGGCGGAACGACTGAAATCCTGCGGGGAATCATTGGGAAGGGGGTGCTGAAGGCATGAGTGATATGCAAGCCATTATTCTGCAGAGTGCAGAAAAGATATTGTCTAAGCATACAGAAAAAGAAATCATAGACGATGCAGAGAAAGGCCATTTTCCTGCTGACCTTTGGAAAGGCTTGCAGGAATCCGGCCTTCTCTTAATGGGTGTTAGTGAGGAACAAGGAGGTCATGGAGGAGATTGGACTGATGGCTTTAGGCTGATTCAGCTTGCCGGTAAATATTCGGCTCCGATTCCGTTGGCTGAAACACTGATCAGTAATTGGGTGCTGGCTGAGGTGGGCATGGAGGCGAATGATGCGGTTAAGAGTCTATCCTGCTTGTTTAAGCCTGCGAAAAATGGATTAACCTTTGACGGAATCTGCGTTTCCGGTAAGATTCCATCCGTTCCATATGGAAGACATGCAGAATATGTGATTGCCTTTCTAAAAGTTGAACAAGAAATCGAATTACTAAAGATTCCTGTCAGCTTAACGATGATTGAGAAAACGGCAAATCTTGCGGGAGAACCAAGGGATACCCTTTATATCAATCAGCTCGCGCTCCATCAATTAGAGCATATGTCCATTCCAACTGCCGTTTATGAGAGGGCTGCTTTTCTTGGAGCAGGAGCAAGGGTAGCGCAAATGACAGGAGCGATGGAGAGAATCATGGAGTTAGTGATTGAGCATGTGGAAACACGCTATCAATTTGGCCGGCCGCTTTCCCGCCAGCAAGCCATACAGCATCATATCGCTTCCCTTGCCGGAGAGCTTGCCGCCGCGAAGACCGCCTTGCAAAATGCCGTTTCCAGGGTACATGACACCCGTTTTGCTCCTGAAATCGCCTTAGCCAAGATACGCTTGAATGAGGGCGCTGGCCAATTTGCAAAAATTGCCCACCAAATCCTGGCGGCTATCGGCTTTACGCATGAGCACAGCCTTCATTACTCTACAAGGCGACTGTGGTCATATCGGGATGAATTTGGCACAGAAGCAGACTGGTCGAATACATTCGCTCATCACTTACAAAAATGGGGAGCGAACGGTTTATGGAATTATTTAACCAAGCAAAGGGAAGGGAAAGGGGAAGAACATGAACGATTTACAATTTACCGTTACGAATAATATCGCCCGTATCACTTTGAATCGACCTGAGCAAATGAATGCCTTTAGTGAGGATATGATTCATTCTTGGATCAAGGCTTTAGAGGAAGTACGTGATTCGGATGAGATACATGTTTTGGTGATTTCAGGGAATGGCCGTGCCTTTTGCTCTGGAGGAGACATTAAAGCAATGGCTAGAGGGGATGGATTTTTGAATCATGATGGATCGAATGATTATTCGTCAACCGCTCTCGCTAGAAAGAATTCCTTATGGAAGAATGTCCAGCGCATTCCACTCCTGCTCCAAGAAATTGATATTCCTGTGATTGCTATGCTGCATGGGGCTGCCTTTGGTGCAGGTTTTGATATGGCACTCGCCTGTGATATCCGAATCGCCGCAAAAAGCACCAAAATTGCGGAAAGCTATGTGAAGGCAGGAATAGTACCTGGAGATGGGGCAGCATGGTTTTTGCCGCGGCTGATTGGGACAGATAAAGCACTGGACTTATTATGGAACGGACAAGTACTGACCGCAGAGGAAGCGCATCAGCTCGGTCTACTGACCTATGTCATCGATGATTCAGAACTACAATCCTTTACGGATCATTATGTAGAAAGATTGAAAAATGGCCCTAAGGAAACGATGCGGTTCATGAAACGGGCAGTTTATCAAAGCAGACAGCTTGACTTAAGGACTTCTCTTGATATGATTTCATCTGCCATGGGCATCATTACAGAGCTCAAAGATTATGAAGAAGGTGTTCAAGCGCTCGTAGAAAAAAGAAAACCGGAATTTTCTTGAGTTTACTTAGAATCCATTGATGACAATGGATTCTTTTTTTGATTTCGTCAAAAATGTTTTAGGTGGAGGAAACAATTCATTATTCTATCGCATCCATCTATACAAATGTCCGTATTTCAAACAATCCGAGGGCAAAAGTCGTCGAAGAATGTCTGTCTATTTGATTGGCATAAATCTTGCATGTATTAAGTACAAGGAAGAAGCCTTTTAGGAGGATTTCCTTGATTCGTAAATGAATGAATTTCGATAGGAGTGAATCAAAATGGATGCACAATTACTCGAGAAAAAGGGACTTAAGCTTGAAACGTATACATTTGAGGTAGAAAAAGGAAAAATTCGCGAATTTGCCATCGCTATTGGGGATGAGCGGAAGGAATATTTAAATGGTACGAAGATTCTTCCGACATTTCCTACGGTCATTGACTTCTGGGGAGGCGGGTCTTCTACAGCTGACCTTTTAAATTTGGATGTGAAGCGGGTGCTTCACGGGGAACAGGCATATGAGTATACAGGGACCATTCATCCTGGTGACCAGATTACGGTTTCAACCATTGTTGAGGATGTCTATGAGAAATCCTCCATGAACTTTGTCGTATTGAAAAAGGAATATCGGAATCAACATGATGAACTTATCCTAATCAGTCGTTCGACCGTAATCGAGAGGCAAAAGGAGAGAAAAGGATGAACAAGGAAACCATATTTGAATCATTAATCAAGGAACCGGTAACCCATACACAGCTTGTCCGCTATGCAGGAGCCTCAGGTGACTTTAACCCTATTCATACGGTTGTTCCCTTTGCAGAGGAGGCAGGACTTGGCGGAGTGATCGCACACGGCATGCTGATCATGGGGTTTGTCGGTCAGGCGATTGGCCAATGGGTTTCTGTTGATGACCTCAGGTCCTATAAAGCACGTTTTAAAGCCATGACTCGACCTGGTGAAAGAATAACCGTTAATGGACAAATCCTTCAAGAGAATGCCGATTATTTTACTTGTACAGCAGAAGCGGTGAATGACCAAGGAGAGGTCAAGCTTGTGGCAGAATTTACGGTAAAAAAATGAATGTATAGTTTCATAGAAGGAGGCCGCATGAATGGAATCATTGGATGATGTCAGAAGAATTTTTGAGAATAGTGCCTTCAATAAGCACTTGAATATTCATACAGATATTTTTGAAGAGGGAAATGTGCGCTGCACGCTGCAGGTGCAAAACCATCATCTTAATGTCAATCAAGCTGTACATGGCGGGGTATTGTTCAGCCTGCTTGATTCGGTTATGGGAGCTGCAATCAGGTCTGTGAGCGGGACGCCGTTAGTCACCGTCAATATGTCCATCCATTATCTAGCTGCGGTTCAAGCAGGAGAGAATATCATAGCTAGAGCCGCAATCATCCATTCAGGGAAAAGCATCGTTACGGCTGAAGGTTTTCTAGAGGATGAGGATGGGGCGCTAAAAGCTAAAACGATTGGAACCTTTAAGCTTTTGAGATTATCATAATCGAGACCTTTTCTATGAGGAATGCACTAATTATCTAAATAATGGGAAATTTTATTGACGAAAAGTTTTTTCGCCTATAAAATTTTGGTATTACCAATATTTTCAATTTGGGGTGTACTCATTTGAATCAAGCAAAGGAAAAACAAAAATATAATGTTCCCGCCCTTGAAAATGCTTTTTCCATTCTCCGCCTGCTTAGCCGAAACCGCTTCAAGGAATCAACCATTACAGAAATATCAAATGCCCTACATTTGAACCCAGCGACCTGTTATCGATTGCTCCGTGTCATGGAGGAGATGGCTGTTGTGCGTTACATGGAGGATAAAAAGCGCTATACGCTTGGGCCGTATCTCGTTGTTTTGGGTGAGCGTGCAAAAGAACATCTTGATTACCTCCTTATCATTCAGCCTTATCTTGAAAGACTGGCAAAGGACACACAGATGACCGCAATCCTCGTCAATAAGATTAACGACCGAAAGCTTGCCATCGTCAGCAAGGCTGAGGCAAGCGATTTCGGTGTTACGGTTTCAGTCGGCCGGCACTTTTCGATTTCTGACGGATCTTTCGGACTTTGCCTTTTAGCCTATCTGGATAAGGAAAAGAGGAAAGACATTCTGCATGCAGGTACGGGGCTTAAAACCTATACCGAGACAGAAATCGAAGCAATGGAAAAGGAGTTAGATACGCTAAAAAAACGCGGATACCACATCACATACGGGGAGTATGTAAAAGGGTTATGCGGGATAGCGGCGCCACTCTTGACACATGGAGATAAGGTTGAAATGTCGATTGAACTGATTGGCTTTACCTCTCGGCACGATAAGGCAGATTTAGAGGGAAAGGGATTATTGATCAAGGAAGCGGCAATGGAAATCAGCCGGAAGCTAAAGGGAGATGAATGAAAAGGAGACGGCAAAATGGGAGCTCTAACCGGTATTAAGGTATTAGATTTAACGAGACTTCTTCCAGGTCCTTATTGTACGCTCATGCTTGCTGATTACGGAGCAGAAGTCATCAAAATCGAAGAGCCTGGAAGAGGAGATTACATACGCTCCAGAAAACCAGCTGTCAATGGCATTGGGGCTAGACACTTGACAGTCAACCGCAATAAACGAAGTGTGGAGCTGAATCTGAAAACAGAAGCTGGAATTGCTATATTTAACAAAATGGCAAGAGAAGCTGATGTCATAATCGAGGGCTTCAGGCCGGGTGTCATGGACAGACTCGGAATCGGCTATGAAGGAATCGCAAAGATTAATCCAGGAATTGTGTATTGTTCCTTGACAGGGTATGGACAAACAGGGCCTTATCGTTTACTCCCAGGCCATGACATCAATTATGCAGGATACACCGGAATCCTCTCTCTTAATGGTGAGAAGGATGGAAAGCCTGTGATACCTGGCGTTCAAATAGCTGATATCGGAGGCGGGTCGCTCATGGCCTTATCCGGCATTCTGATGGCTTTATTACATAAAGAAAAAACAGGCAAGGGGCAATACATTGATATATCCATGGCAGACGGGGCTGTCACCTGGCTGTATGCAGCAGCCTCCGATTATTTTGTCACGGATGATGTTCCGGAAAGAGGCAAAAACCGGCTTGATGGCCAATTTGCCTACTATCAGCTCTATGAGACGAAGGACGGTCAATACCTATCAGTAGGCGCATCGGAAAAGAAGTTTTGGGATCGCTTCTGCGAGCTGGTAGAAAGGCCAGACTGGAAGCCGCTTCACGAAGGGGATGAGCACGTTCAAACACAATTAATAGAGGATTTGACTGCTTTATTCCTAGAAAGAACGAAGGAGCAATGGATGGAACTGTTATCTATGGAGGATACATGTATTGGACCGGTTAATGACATGAGGGAGGCCTTCTCCGACCCGCATATCCAAGCAAGAGAAATGCTGACAGAGCAAGATCATCCTATTGCGGGTGTGACCAAACAGATTGGTTTTCCGATTAAATTCTCTGAAACACCTGGCAAACTGTATGCCCATGCACCTATCCTCGGAGAACATACGGCTGAATACTTGACCAGCTTAGGATATACAGAGGAGGAAATAAGGGAGCTCCAGCGCGAGAATGTCATAGGGAGCCACCCATCTATCCAACAATCATAAGGGAGGAATAGTCGTTGAATCATGTCCATTATAACCGATTAGGAACCAATCAGAACATTGCAGAAATCATTCTTGACCGCCCGAAAGCGCGAAATGCCTTTACGACAGATATGGCGAAAGAAATTCTTGAACTTTGCCAAACGATTCATCATAGCGAGGCAAGAGTGGTCCTCATCCGCTCATCAACTGAAGGGGCCTTCTGTTCCGGGGCTGACCTAAAGGAACGGAATGGGATGAGTGAGGA
Source organism: Gracilibacillus sp. Marseille-QA3620 (assembly GCF_054950035.1). NCBI lineage: Bacteria > Bacillati > Bacillota > Bacilli > Caryophanales > Bacillaceae > Gracilibacillus > Gracilibacillus sp. Marseille-QA3620. Next base: position 2,149,850 of record NZ_CM143102.1, on the reverse strand, counting down.
GGAGTGGAAGGAACAGCATGAGCTGTTTGAGGCTATGTTTCATCAAATACAGGATATGAAGCAGCCTGTCATCGCCGTTGTTGACGGCTACGCACTTGCGGGAGGCTTTGAAATTGTCCTTAACTGTGATTTTATTATTGCCACAAAGCATGCTGTTTTTGGCCTGCCGGAGGTCACAAGGGGAATCATGCCGGGCGGTGGAGGAACAAGACTTCTATCGAGAAGAATTCCGATTCATAAGGCGAAGGAATGGATTTTGACCGGAAAAAAAGTCCCTGCACGAGAAGCTGAAGCATGCGGATTAATCAATCTCCTTACGACAAGAGAAAAAATGAAAGAGGAATCCGTTGCCTTTGCCGAGAAAATCGCTTTGAATGCTCCGCTTGCCGTTCAATATTGCAAAGCCTCCATTGATGAACTTTACAGCATGAATGAAAAAGAGGCACGTGAGGTTGAAATTGATTTTTACAACCGCTGTGTAAATACAAAGGACCGTCTTGAGGGTGTCAGGGCATTTGTGGAGAAAAGGCAGCCGCAATTTATCGGTGAGTAAAGAAGAAAGGCGGAACGAATTTCATGGGGTATGAAACGATAACGATAGACCCGTCGGGTGGCGTTTGTACCGTCAGGCTGAACCGGCCTGAAGTGAGAAATTCTCTTGGTCTTGAGACCCGTTATGAATTAAGGGATTTTTTCACGAAAGCAGGTGAGGATGAATCAATCCGCTGCATCATTCTCACTGGCAATGGTCCAGCCTTTTCGGCAGGGGGAGATTTAAGTCAAATGGAGGGACTGGATCCATTCAAGGGCAGGAAGAGGCTCCAAAGCGGCCATGCCATGATACAATCAATGATTCAGCTGGAGAAACCGATTATTGCAGCAGTCAATGGGGCTGCAGCGGGAGCGGGCGTCAGTATGGCTCTTGCCTGTGACATGATTCTTTCTTGCAGCAGTGCTGTCTATATTCAAAGCTTTGTCAAGGTAGGTCTTATCCCAGATTTAGGGTCAATCTATTTTCTGCCGAGGTTGATTGGCAGACATAAGGCCATGGAACTGATGATGACTGGCGAGAGAATTTCAGCGGATGAAGCTCATAGGCTAGGTCTGATTAACCGGGTGGTTAATGATAAAATGTTGATGGAGGAAGCACAAAAGCTCGCGCGAAGACTTGCTGACGGGCCAGCCCATTCCATCGGGTTAACAAAAAAGCTCGTCAATAGGAGCATTCTTGCTGATCTTGAACACACATTAGAGGAGGAAGGATTGGCCCAAGGAATCTGTTTTCATTCAGATGACTTTAGCGAAGGAAGGAATGCCTTTTTTGAGAAGAGAAAACCAAATTTCCGGTTAAGGGTGGAGGAATGAGGATGAATGCATCAGAGCATAAGGAACAGGCCAAATTTCATGATGAACTACGTCAAAGTGTGCGCAGCATATGCGCTAAATACCCAGATGAGTATTGGCGGAAATTAGACGCTGAATTAGCCTACCCTGAAGAATTTGTGGATGATATTACGAAGAATGGCTTCCTCGCAGCTCTTATTCCAGAGGAGTACGGCGGCTCAGGACTCGGAATTATGGAGGCTTCCATTATTCTGGAGGAGATTAACCGCTCTGGTGGAAACGCAGGTGCCTGCCATGCACAAATGTATACGATGGGAACACTGCTTCGTCATGGAAGTTTAGCACAAAAGCGTCAATACCTCCCTAAGATTGCCGATGGTACCCTTCGGCTGCAGGCCTTTGGGGTAACGGAGCCTAACACAGGCACGGACACGACAAAGCTTCGAACCTTTGCTGAAAGAGTCGGAGATAAATATATCGTCAATGGACAGAAGGTATTTATTTCGCGCGCAGAGCATTCTGATCTGATGATTCTCTTGGTCCGCACAACACCATTGGAGCAAGTCAAAAAGAAAACGGATGGTCTATCCGTCTTATTAGTAGATTTAAAAGAAGCAATAGGTAATGGTCTGACCATCAAACCAATCCGTACCATGATGAATCATGCAACGACAGAGCTCTTCATGGAAGACATGGAGGTTCCGGCAGAGAACTTAATCGGTGAAGAAGGAAGAGGCTTCCGCTATATACTTGATGGCATGAATGCGGAAAGAATCTTGATTGCGGCTGAGTGTATCGGAGATGGAAGATGGTTTATTGACCGAGCGGCTGATTACTCAAAGCAAAGAATAGTCTTTAATCGGCCTATTGGACAAAACCAAGGTATTCAATTTCCTATTGCCAAATCTCATATTCAAATAGAAGCGGCTGACCTTATGAGAATAAAGGCAGCGGAATTATTCGACCGAGGTGAATCATGCGGTGCTGAGGCGAATATGGCGAAATTGCTTGCGGCTGATGCCTCATGGGAAGCAGCCAATGTAGCCATGCAGACACATGGAGGTTTTGGATTCACGGAGGAATATGATATTGAACGGAAATTCAGGGAAACAAGACTTTATCAGGTTGCTCCGATATCTACAAACCTCATTTTGTCCTATGTATCGGAACATGTACTAGGCATGCCAAGATCTTATTAAACGGGAGGAAATACAATGATTTTTCCAAAAGATGTCGAGATTATTGAGGTTGGTCCGAGAGACGGCCTGCAGAATGAACCAAATCCCATTACGACTGACGAGAAGAAAGAATTGATTAATCGATTAGCTGAATCAGGCTTTAAACGAATAGAGACGGCTTCCTTTGTCCATCCAAAATGGGTGCCGCAAATGGCTGATTCCGAGGAAATAGCCGCCTACTGCAATGAGCTTGGTCTGACGTATATTGCACTAACCCCAAATATGATAGCTTTGGAGAGAGCTCTGGCTATGGATGTTCCTCAAGTTGCTGTCTTTATCGGAGCAAGCAATGAATTCAATAAACGAAATGTAAACCGGACAACAGACGAATCGCTCAAAGAGGCAGAAAGGCTGATCAAGGGAGCCAAACAGGAGGGGAAATTTGTCAGGGCTTATATTTCGATGGCTTTTAAGTGTCCATTCCAAGGCTATGTTTCCTTTGAAGAGGTTGACCGAGTTTGCAGCCGGTTCGTTGATTTAGGTGTTGATGAGGTCGACATCGGGGATACAAACGGTCAGGCTGATCCAAAGTTTGTCTATGAACGCTTTGCCAGATTAACAGATCAATATCCTGACCAGACATTTGTGGCCCATTTCCACGATACGAACAAAATGGCGCTTGCAAATGTAATCGCTTCCATGCAAGCGGGAATTACGAAGTTTGACAGCTCGGCAGGCGGGCTTGGAGGCTGTCCATATTCTCCAGGTGCTACCGGCAATATAGCCAGTGAGAGAATTGTGCACATGGTGGAGGAAATGGGCTGTGCAACAGGCATTAATCCGCTAAAACTCCGAGAAGCGGCTCGATTTGCAAAAGGGTTGTCGAGCACCCAGCTGAAGGAGGAAATAATTTGAAAAACCCTGTCATTATTGATTCTGTCCGAACGGCTGTCGGTCGAATGGGCGGTGCGTTAAAGGATGTAGAAGTAGATTATTTAGCCGCGAAGGTCATCAATGAGATTGTCGCTCGAACAGGGATTGATGCTAATACGGTCGATGAGGTCATCCTTGGACAGGCAAAGCAAAGCACGGATTCTCCTAATCTCGCGAGGCTTGCCCTATTAAGAGCAGGCCTGCCAATAGAAGTATCAGGCTACACGGTTCATCGTCAATGCGGCTCCGGGCTCCAGTCAATGAACAATGCCCATCAGCAAATCATGTGCGAGTTTGCGGATGTCATTATTGCTGGCGGTGCGGAGAGTATGAGTACGGCACCGTTTTATTTGCGGAATGCCCGCTATGGCTATGGGGCGGGAAATGGGCTGCTCCTTGACCCTAATACGGAAAGCCAGCCAAGAGCACAGCCGATGGAAACATATGGCCCTCTTACAATGGGAATGACTGCTGAAAACTTGGCTGAGCATTATCAAATATCAAGGACCGAACAAGATGAATTTGCCCTAAGGAGTCAGGAAAATGCCAAGAAGGCCATTGTGAGCGGATTATTTGAAGAGCAAATAGTTCCTTATGAGCTGAAGACAAAAACCGGAATTGTCGAGTTCAAGGTGGATGAGCATCCTCGTGAAACAACACTAGAGAAACTATCCTCTTTAACAGCTGTTTTTAAAGAGAATGGAACCGTAACTGCCGGCAACTCAAGCGGAAGAAATGACGGAGCAGGTGTCATCTTGATGATGTCTGAAGAAGCTAGTGTGAAGTATGAGCTGAAGCCAAAAGCGAGAATAATCGCCCAGGCGACTGCCGGCGTCTCTCCTGAGATCATGGGAATTGGTCCTGCTCCCTCGACAAGAAAGGCGTTGAAGCAAGCGGACCTTAAGCTTGAGGAAATCGGCTTAATTGAACTAAATGAAGCATTTGCGGCACAATCTCTTGCGGTAATCAAGGAGCTTTCCCTTGATATCGAGAAGGTAAACGTAAATGGCGGCGCTATTGCACTTGGCCATCCATTAGGCGGAACTGGAGGGGTACTTATGACGAAGCTTCTTCACGAAATGGAGCGAAGAGGAGAAAAATACGGTATGGTGACTCTATGTATCGGCGGAGGCCTCGGTATAACGACCATCATAGAAAACATGCAGGTGTAAGGGGATGACTCTCTCAAATTGGCTTAGTGAATATACGAGGCGGCAGCTTAGGGCTGACGAAGCTATTTCTGTTATCCAATCACATGATAGAGTCTTTCTTGCTCCCTTTTGCAATGAACCTCAAACACTAGTGGAAGAATTGGTCCGCCAAAAGGACCGATTCGAAGAAACCGTTCTTTATACACTCAATATCGGCAGTCCCTGTCTTTATGCAGAGCCGGAATGTCAGTCTCATTTTATCATTCATAGCTTTCTGCATTCAGCAAAGCTTCAAAAAGCCCATTCTCATAACTTCTGTGAATACCTGCCTGTAAATTTATCTCAGATTCCAATATGGCTCGAAGAAAATCCTGTTGATGCTGCGCTTATTCAAGTGACACCGCCTGATGAGCATGGCAGCTGTCATTTAGGCATTTCAGTAGATATTATCCATTCCCTCATTAAACATGCGAAGGTCGTTATCGCACAAGTGAATGAGATGCTGCCTATTACAAATGGGGATGGCACCGTTAATGTTTGCGAAATCGACTATTTTGTTTTATCTAATCGGCCAATGCTTGAAGTTCAATCAGCAGAGGGGAGAAAAGAAGAAATCATCATAGGGAAATATGTAGCTGAATTAATCCCTAATCAGGCCACTATCCAGGTAGGAGTAGGATGCCTTGCAGATCGTATTCTCAGCTCTTTAGAAGGCAAGAACCATCTTGGCATCCACTCCGGCTCCATTACAGACAAGGTTGTGGACCTTATCGAATCAGGTGTTGTGACAAATGCCTATAAAGAAATAGACCAAAACGAAACCATTTGCACAACCTTGACGGGAACGAAGAGATTATATGATTTTGCTCATCATAATGAAGCCATTCAGCTTAAAGGGGTAGAGTACACTCATAATCCGGCTGTCATTGCCCAAATCAGTCAGTTTTGCTCCATCAACTCAGCACTGGAGGTAGATCTTTTAGGCAATGTCAATGCTGAGCAGGTCGGAAAATATCCTGTCGGAGGAGTCGGCGGGCAAATGGATTTCATCATAGGTTCCCGTCTTTCGAAGGGCGGTCGTTCTATTATTGCGCTGCCTTCAACTGCCAGGGGAGGAACGGAATCAAGAATCAAGCTTACTGCCTCATCTATTACATCAGTCAAATCAGAGATTGATTTTGTTGTGACAGAATATGGGATTGCTAGTTTATTCGGGAAAACAGTTAAAGAAAGATGTACAGAACTGCTTGCGATTGTTCATCCGGCCTTCAAGGAGGATCTACAATGGCAGCTGAATCAAATAGTCTCCTGAATGAAAGTCTAAGAGATTATGTGGAAAGCCTATATATAAAATACTGTATTCAGCTATTGTGAATGATAACCAGTAAAAAATCTGAAAGGCAGTTGATTACTATGCTACAGGGAATTCGTATATTGGATTTCACGCAATATTTACCCGGCCCGCATGCCACGCACCGGCTGGCGGACATGGGAGCGGAAGTGATCAAGATAGAGGCTCCATTTGGTGACCCGGCTCGTTTCTCCTTGGATGAAAATGAACAAAGCCCGGTATTTCTTGCCCAAAATCGGAAAAAGAAAAGTGTTGTCTTAAACTTGAAGGATTCATCTGACCGGGAATCAGCGCTCGAGCTAGCACGAGAGGCAGATATACTTATTGAAGGATTCAGACCTGGTGTGGCATCACGAATCGGTATCGGATATGACGAAATCAAGCAGGTGAATCCCAAAATTATTTACTGCTCTTTGACTGGGTATGGTCAAACCGGCCCCCTCAGTCATCTTGGAGGCCATGATATCAACTATATGGCCTTAAGCGGTATGCTCGCTCAAATGAAAGACGAAAACGGCAAGCCTCATCTTCCTAGCAATACACTGGCTGATTTTATTGGGGGAATCAGTGCCAGTGAAGCGATATTAGCAGCTTTAGTGAAGAAAATGCAGACCGGGGCTGGCTCCTATATTGACCTGGCTATAACGAAATCACTGCTTCCGCTTATGTCCAATCATGTTCTAATTGAAAGTTTGACCGGTGAAAAACATGGGGTGGAGAAGTTAAACAGCGTGTTTGTTTGTTATACCCTGTACGAAACAGCTGACCATCGCTATATCTCGCTTGGAGCACTTGAGCAGAAATTCTGGCATAACTTTTGTGATGCCCTAGGACGCGAAGAATGGAAGAGCAAACAATTCTCAAAGGCCACATTCGGAGATCCAGTCTATGAAGAAATCTCCGCGGTCATTAAAGAGAAAACGCTAAAGGAATGGTCTCAATTTGCCTTTAAGGTGGATTGCTGCATGGCGCCTGTCCTTGAATCGGATGATCTTGCATCTGCGGATGGATTAAAGGAATGGAACCTGATCAGTGACAATGGCTCCTATCGTTTTATGGCCCATCAGTTTACCGGTTTGTCAGAATCAACTCGTGATACGGAACCTCCTGCTCTAGGAGCACACACAAAAGAATGCCTTAGCAAATTCACTCATGGAGGAAGTTGACTTCGTTAGGATACACAGTCGGACAGTTTCAGGTAATCAATAGGCGTTTGACGTAAATGAGAAGATATTTCAGATAGTGGTACATTTTTAGAAGAATGGTTGAAGAATATCAAATTTATACAATACCCAAGAAAGGGAGATATACATGAATTTTTCTCTAAGCGATGAACTGATTGAAATGAAGAAGTCCATACGGGATTTTATTGACCATACGGTAGATCCGCTCGCTCAGCAAATTGAACAGGATGACGAGATACCAGAGAAGATCTTGAGCATGAGCAAGGAGCTGGGGCTATTCGGACTCAGCATCCCTGAAGAATACGGCGGCATTGGGATAGATATGGTCGGTAAATGTGCCCTCTATGAAGAGATAGGGCGTACCTCGAACGGCTATACAACGGTTATTGGTGCCCATACAGGCATCGGGTCAGTGGGGATTGTTGAAATGGGAACTGAGCAGCAGAAGAAGCAGTATTTGCCGGACATGGCGCAAGGAGACCGAATCGGTGCCTTTGCCCTGACAGAGCCTAGCGCAGGTTCAAATGCAGCGGCCTTAAAAACCACCGCGGTCAAAAAAGGGGATAAGTATATCTTAAACGGCTCTAAGCATTACATCACAAACGGCCCAATTGCAGATGTGTTCACAGTTATGGCTGTCACAGACCGGGACAAAGGCGCAAAAGGGATTACGTCCTTTATCATTGAAAAGGATTTTCCTGGGTTTGTCGTCGGCAAAACAGAAGAGAAGATGGGACTGCGCGGTTCGCATTCGTCTGAAATTTTCTTTGAGGATTGTGAGGTCCCCGTTGAAAACGTGCTTGGAACAGAGGGGCTTGGCTACATAAATGCGCTGAAAATTTTGGCTAACGGACGAGCGGGGCTTGCCGCCCGAAATCTTGGCTCCTGCCAAAAGCTGCTTGAGCTTTCCACTAAATATGCACATGAGCGCGAACAGTTCGGAAAACCGATTTTTGAGCAGCAAATCATTCAGCATTATCTCGCTGAAATTGCCCTTGATACGGAAACACTCCGCTCCATGACATACAGGGTTGCCTGGATGGTTGACCAAGGGATGAATGTGATTAAGGAGGCGGCCATGGCAAAGCTCCTCGGCTCAGAAATCTATAACCGTATTGCTGACAAAGCCGTTCAAATCCATGGGGGTATTGGGTATATCAAGGAATTCCCGATTGAACGCTATTACCGTGACGCCCGCATCACGAAAATTTATGAAGGAACCTCTGAAATTCAGAAAAACATTATCGCTGCTCAGCTTCATAAGGAATATGAGAAGAACACAAGGATTACACAGGTATAAGCAATTGCTTATGATGGTCGGGTAAGCATGTGAAGGAGAATGACACATTCATTTTTAAAACGGTTCCCATGCTTGGAGCCGTTATTCTTTTGCTGAAAAAAATTCTATGTGAGATTCCCTGTCAATTATCGTGCAAAATGTTATAACTTCATTCAAAATGAAATAAATTATAACCTCAATCTGTTACTTTTTTGGAATGAACAAAGAAATGGTTCTTTTGTTATAAACGATTTAGCGTATTTGAATGATAAAATCTTAATTTTGATAGAAAACAGGATTTGAAAGAAAGGAGTAGGTGGAATGAAGGCTAAAAAAGCTGATGTTTTGCCATTCAATCAAAAACGTAAAATAACCTTATCCATTACAGTGAACGGCATTCGGTATCTTTTATTGGTGAATCCGATGGAAAAGGTCATGACTCTTTTGCGTGAAAGGCTTCTCCTTTTTGGAACTCTTGGACCTTGCGGAAGCGGTCAATGCCAAGCATGTACGGTTCTTATAGAGGGAGAAATGCTTAAATCATGTCTCCTTCTGGCACATCAAGTAAATGGGAAGTCAATCACTACCATAAAAAATGTGGCACAGAGAGAAAATGAAAATAAAAGATTCATGATAGATGAAAGGAGCATGCTAGAGATCAATCCACCACCTTCAAAGGAACATATCGAGCGGGCATTAGCTGTGACCATATCGCAGGAGCGACCAGAGCCTGCACAAAGGCTGGCTGGCTCCAGTCATGGCACTTGGCATTAAAAAATTTTTAGGAGGAAGTGATTGCATGATTCATCCTGTTACTAATCAAGAGTCTGTCATCCAACAAGATGCGAAGGAAATGCGACTGGGTAATCTTTACAAAATATATTGGTTTGTGAAGGGAATGAAGGGAAGTCGGTAACACGAGAACATGAGATGTTCATGAAGCTCAGTAAAGAATGAACTTGCTGATGATGGGTGTTTCTCCATTACGGTCCTATGTATTAATCTTACTAATTACTCCTATAAACAAATAATCAGCCGGCAATACCGGCTTGCGATTCCCCTATTGGTTAGCCAATTCTTCCCCAAGCTTCAATAAGCGTAAATCTTCCCTTCGGTTGGCCACAAAAGAGAGACCAATTGGGCATCCTTTATATTCAAAAAGAGGAATGCTCAATTGCGGGAGGCCGCATAATGATGCAATACAGGTCAACTGGAGATTTTTTGAGCGAATCTGTTTCAATTCCTCTTGAGAGGATTGAAGAGAAGGGGGACCTTGTACGGCTGTCGGGATGATAAGCAGGCTATCTTCTTGAAGAAGGTTAGTAATCATTTGTTCAATGACCGTTCTTTTTTTCCATGTTTGCTTCATTTCAAATTCCGTGATGGTCGCGGCCATTTTCATCCGGTCAGAAATCCCTGGTCCGAAGGAAGGATTCACACGCTCAACCCAATCCCCATGTTCCTGCCATACTTCATATCCCTGTATGACTCTAAAGATCTCCGGCCATTGTGAAAAGCCGGCTTTCTGCCAGTTGATAAACGTCTCTTGAAATTGATTTGAAAGAAGTGCGTTTGTCTTACCTTTCACGATTTCCACGATACTCTTATCAAGCAGGCCATTCCATATCTGCTCCGGAAAATAAATGGTCGTAAAGGGTTTCCTATTCAATTGGCGCTCTCCTAGAAAGACTTCACCAACTCTTCTTAAAACATCTGGATTTCTTGCCATCCAGCCAACTGTATCGAAGCTTTTGGCCATAGGAATGCAACCAGCTGTTGAAATGATGCCATGGCTTGGCCGGAATCCATAAATACCGCAATAGGATGCAGGAATCCGCATGGAACCGCCTGTATCTGTTCCGATGGAGAAATCCACATCTCCGCTTGCAACCGAAACAGCAGAGCCGCTTGATGAACCGCCGGGAATATGGTTTGGTGCTTTAGGATTTCTCGGTGTACCGTAATGAGCATTGATTCCATCAAGGCTGTACATTAATTCATCTGTGATCGTTATCCCTTTCATGATTGCTCCATTATTAAGCAATTTTTCTATAACAGGAGAGTGGGAAGAGGCTTTTTCATGGGTTCGCAGCCAATCTGGATTACCGGCGCTGTTCGTATGCCCCTTAACTTCAAATACATCCTTTACGGAAAAACTGAGCCCATCCAAAGGTCCTGATTTCGCTCGTTTAATGACAATTGAATTGTCCATATAAGCGTTTTGACCTCGTGTCATTTCTATTCCTCCTTTCGAAAACAAGTCGGGAGCGCTCCTACTATGGCTGCCCGTATGCTATAAAGGAATGCTTGTCTCTCAAATATAGTGATTCTTTAGGTTTAGCAAAAAAAGCTGTTCTGATACGAAAAGGAAGATCAATTGTTCGTGCAGCAAACCTATCATGCTATACTGCCAAGTGAAGAATTCTCCTATCTTCAGAATGCAAGTGTTTAATATCCTGCATAAAATCAGCCATCTCTTCATAAGAGGAGATGGCTGATGATAGAAAATTGAGGGTTTTTCCTTAGCTTTCTAATCTTGCTCATTTTTCTGTTTCGAATTGATTAGCTGCAGCTAATTTCTTTCATGAAGCACTTGTCTCTTTTTTGTAGCGGTATTTGACACTGGAATAGACAAAATGAAGATAGAAAAGAAGTATATAAGAGATTCATTTGTTTATCGGTTAATGGGAAATGAGTTGTTCAAGCTCTTTCCAATTCCACGCTTGAATATAGCCCCCATTATCGTATGCGGTATGTTTACCCTCCCTTAATCCTGATGACTTAATCGATCACCTCATTCATTCGTTGAAGAAAGGCGGGAAGCACTTTATCTTTGCTCATCTCTGTAGAAATCACGTTTTTCAACTTCATTACATGTTTTTCTTCGGACCAATTATTCTGCCTTTTGTAGTAATATGTGGTGGCTTGGTCGTAGAATAGATGAGGGAACATGAGCTCTGCACCTAATATTTCATACTGTTCCTTTGATAAAGGATTGACACGCTGGTAATCTTTTAACATTCTAAGCATTATATCAAGGTTCCATTCTGCCTCTTTCCTCATTACTTTATTGAGGATTTTACGAATATCACGGATTGGCAGATCAACAGTCAGAGAATCCATGTCAAACACATACAAATCTGAATCAGGGGTAATCAGGAGGTTATTTTCAGCATAATCCTGATGACATAAATTGATGTTTTTGTGTATGGTTTCTGCCCATGTATCATACGATTCTTTATCGAAAAGGGATAGGGAGGATTTACATTGTTTTAAGAATGTATCGACAGTTTTTAGAAAAAGACGATCGAATTCATTTAAGGATAGCGATTCTAAACGGATCTTTTTTAATTCAAGCAATCTTTTATATCGCTTCTCGTAATTGGATTTTCGTTCATCCAGCAGGAAGGAGGGATAATATCCGATTGGCGACCTAAATCCGGAGGACCCTTTATGGAAATGGCCGATACCTTCCATGATTTTTTTTAAATCATGCTTTTTTTTATAATCGGGGCTCCTCCCATGTACCGCTTCAAAAACGATATAGTACTCATCATGGACATTCGTGAAAACTTCTCCTGTCTTTGTACGAATAACCTGAGGGGTTTTCACTCCGTTTGTCCTTAAATAGTCTATGGCATGTGCCATGAACTGAATTCGGTCTTTATCCAAAGGTACTTTTTTTAAGATATACGTCCCTTTGTTCGTTCGTATTTCCCAGACAGCTTTTTTGGTTGTCTTTTTCTTCAGGGGCCGGAATTTCACCATGGTACTATTGATCGGATAGGCTGATAAGGCTAAATGGGCATTCTTTAAGGAGGTGTGACTCATTTCTTTTCCTCCCGATGCTTATGACTCTTTCTTTTATTCCGCTTCCGATCATCATTTCTTTTTCTCGTCCTCTTTCGGCCATCTGCTTTTCTTTTTTTCTTTTTCTTTTGTTTATTCATGGAATTTATGAATCGTTCGACCTGTCTCCTTGGCATGATTTCTGCCTTTTCTGCATTCATGGCTGTCAAATAAAAATTCTCTAAACGTTCATATACTTGTTCAAATCCGAAGGTGTTCTCTGCGTGTTTCCGGCCTTCTCTTGAAAGAGCGTTTGCTTTGTCCGCATTCGACAATAAATCGATAATGGCCTCTGAGAAAGCTTTCGAATTCGTGTAATCATCCAAAACGATGCCATTTAGGTTATGATGAACGACTTCAGCATTTCCTCCGCGATTGGTTGTGATGATAGGCAGGCCAGCTCCCATTGCTTCGTAGTGGACTCGTGCGAGCGGCTCCTCCCATTGAGAGCTGCAAACAAACAAATCGCCTAATAAATACATGGTAGGAATTTGAATCGGCGGAACAAAGCCAGTAAAGATTACTTTATTACTACCTAATGATTTAGCAAGACTCCTGAGCATTTTGCCATAATCATCGATGGTTTCATCGCTGAACCATTTACTCCCAACAATGACGACAACGGCATCTGGGTGAACGACAAGAACGTCCTTCATCGCCTCCAGCAGTATCTCAGGTCCTTTCACTTTGCTAAGACGACCGACAAATAAGATAACCTTTTTCCCATCAACCTTATATTTTCCTCTGAGTTCTGCTCTTAGGCTCTGAACATTCTCATCCCATATAGGGGTATATTTCATAAGGTCCATTCCAGAATAAACCGGCTGTACTTTCCCGATAGCTATCGGGAAGCGATTAGTTATCGTCTTAGCAATGAAGGCACTCACCGTCATAATTCGTTCGACCGATTGGATAACGGCCTCACCAGCTTCTTGTGTAATCTTCGTGTCCTTAAACATTTCGTTATGCAGGCTTAAGACAAAGCGGCTATTCGGCTGAGCTAATTTATAGGTCAGGACATCAAGCGGCCGATTAAATACATGGACAAGGTCATAGGAGACTCTGTCAGCGAATTTCTGAGCTAATGCATTATGAATATGACTTACATAATTCTCCTGAGGAACCCGAATATACTCAATGCCATTTTTGATTTCCGCCGGGTCAAGGTCAGGGTCAGCAATTCCAAACACCGTTACATCGTTCCGCTCGTTTAAATAGGGCAGCACACCGTCAATCAACACTTGTATAGCCCCGCCTCTAATGGGGGGGACCGGTAACTTTTCTGTACATATAAGGGCGATTTTCACGTTACGTACATCATCCTTTCTTCATGATTTTTCATCTAATCATATGGAGTCCAGTCAACCTTCGTAAATAGGATCCAATACAACTCAGAAAACGAAAGAAGATGGCATGTCCCACTAAGGTATATTTCTGACAACTCGGTTTAGCTTATGAAATTGAAGATGGGGTGGTTTTCTCATTTGCCTATACTGGCGTACATAAATTTCTTGAAAGGCACATAAAAGAAGCGATAAGAGGGTAGATAATAATCCATACCATATCCCTTTATCATCTCCGTACAGCTTCGATAGCAAATGAAGATAATCCCCTTCATTGTGCAAATGTTTTCACCAAAATTATCTATTCTATCAAAATGAATATATTTTACAAACTTACCATTTGTATACAATGTATATTAATGGTAATATTAGGATATAAAAACTTTGAAAGCGCTTGCTATGAGATGTTTACTATTCTTTTGAACTCCCTAGAATACTTACTTAATAGCGTGATAGAAGTTTCTTTTTTTACTTATCAATGCAAACGTTTTCGAAAGTTTTTAAACAAAATCATAAGGAGAGTGGCTCTATGTTAAAAAGTAAAATCGTCAAGGGAACACTATCTGGATTACTTTTATCAAGTCTTGTCTTAGCAGGATGCTCATCATCGAGCGGCGGCGATGGCGGGGATAAAACAACAGTTGAGATTTTTCAGTTCAAAGTAGAATTCAAGCAGCAGTTTGAACAGGTTGCTGAACAGTATGAAAAGGAAAATCCAGATGTAGATTTAAAAATCACGACAGTCGGCGGAGGGAATGATTATAAGTCGGCTATCACCTCCAAGTTTTCTTCCGGTGAGGAGCCTGCCATCTTCAATATCGGCGGACCGACAGATGTGAAGCAATTTAAAGACCGGTTAACTGACTTGAGTGATACAAAAGCTGCTGAAGCTGCCCTTGATGGTACGCTTGATGGTGTCACAGTTGATGGTGAAGTTCTTGGTGTGCCATATAACCAAGAGGGCTATGGTTTCATTTACAATAAACGTATTTTGAAAGAAGCCGGGATTGATGCAGCCAGCTTGACATCTTATGACAAATTAGAAGAAGCCGTTAAGAAACTAGATTCAGAGAAAGATAAATTAGACATTGATGCGGTATTCGCTTATCCGGTGAAGGAGAAATGGGTAACAGGCAACCACTTATCCAATGTATTCCTTGCGAATGAATTCGACGGTGATATCTTGAAGGCTAGTGAATCAAAGTCAATCAAGTTTGATGACGGAGAAACATTCAAGCAAATGATTGATTTGCAAAATGAATACTCTGTTCAGCCGACAACGAGTCTTGACTACTCGCAGCAAGTGGAGGAGCTTTTCTCCCTCGAGAAAGTGGCCTTCATTCAGCAAGGGAACTGGGTTTACAATACGGTTTATGAAATGGACCCTGAGTTAGCTGAAAAAGGAATCGGCATCATTCCTATTCCAAACGGTGATGAAGCGAAAATGCCTGTAGGCGTACCAAACTACTGGGCTGTAAACAGCAAAGTGGATGAAGACGTACAAGAGGAAGCAAAGAAATTCTTAGATTGGCTTTATACTTCTGATGAAGGTAAAACAGCTGTCTTAGAAGAGTTCAAGTTTATTCCAGCTTATGAAGGCTATGATACGGAAAAAATCGCCGATCCGCTTTCACAGGAAATTTACAAATATGCAGAAGCCGGAAATACGCTTGGATGGGTCTTCATGGGCTATCCGGTCGGATGGAATGAGGATCTTGGAGCAAGCGTGCAAAAATATGTCTCTGGTGATCAAACATGGGAAGAGCTTGTGAAAGAAACTCAGAAAATCTGGGAAGAAAAAGCTGATAATTAATCCTTTCATCAAATGAAGACAGCCAGCCGCTCTTAAAGCAGAGGGACGACATTCTCTTGGCTGCCGTGGCATGGCTGTCTTTTCCTCACACATTCATTATAAGGAGGGCGATTCCTATTCGAAATCGTGACTGGGCCTTTTGGCTATTCTTGACACCTGTCCTTGCTGCTCTCGTCATTGTCGTCATCATTCCGTTACTGTTCGGATTCTATTATTCTTTCACTAACTGGAATGGACTCGGGAGATTGGACTTTATTGGGTTGAAAAACTATATCAATCTATTTAATGATGATGCGTTTATAAGTGCGTTTTGGTTCACGGTTAAGTTTTCGATTGCCTCAATTGTGCTAATTAACATCATTGGCCTAGGTCTTGCTCTACTAGTGACAACCAAATTAAAATCGAGTAACTTACTCCGTACCGTATTCTTTATGCCGAACTTGATAGGCGGATTGATTCTCGGGTTCATTTGGCAGTTTATCTTCATTAAGGTGTTTGGAAGCATTGGCGATCTTTTTGGCATTGAAGCTTTAAATGGATGGCTTTCAACAACTGAGACTGGGTTTTGGGGAATGGTCATCCTGACGGCCTGGCAAATGGCTGGATATATCATGATTATCTACATTGCCTATTTGCAGGCAGTACCGGGTGATTTACTAGAAGCGGCTGAAATCGACGGGGCCAATGCATTTCAGCGATTCCGTCATATTACATTCCCGCTCGTTGCTCCAGCATTCACCGTCAGCTTATTCCTGACATTGTCCCATTCCTTTAAGATTTATGATCAAAACTTAAGTTTAACAGGAGGGGCCCCCTATAATTCAACAGAAATGGTGGCTATGAATATCATTCGTTCGGCCTTCACAGATAATGAAATGGCCTATGCGCAATCAAAGGCCGTCATCTTCTTTATCATTGTGGCGATTGTATCGCTACTGCAGGTGTACTTTAATAAGAAACGGGAGGTTGAACTATAATGAAGAGAAAGAAATGGCATTTACGCATCATTGGCGTTATCGGCATCCTGCTCGCTTTGTTATGGCTCAGCCCTTTTTACTTAATGATCGTCAACGCCTTTAAGACAAAGCGCGATATCTTTGCTGATACACTAGGCCTTCCAGGTGAATTTACGAGTGACAATTTTCTGCAAGCGTTTGAACAGCTCGATTTTCTCAGAACTTTGTTTAATTCCTTGCTGATCTCTGCCGTCAGTGTCGGGATTATTATCGTCTTTTCGGCAATGGCCGCTTATGCACTTTCAAGGAATAAGAGCAAGATGAGCTCTGTCATTTTCTTTGTCTTTGTCGCAGCCATGCTGATTCCGTTCCAATCGGTTATGATTCCGCTCATTTCTCAATTTGGCCAGTTCGGTATGCTGAACAGAGCCGGGTTGATTTTCATGTATCTTGGATTCGGATGCAGTCTGTCCATTTTCTTATATCACGGTACATTAAAGGGAATCCCTCAATCATTGGATGAGGCAGCAACCATCGATGGTGCGAACCGCTTTCAAGTATTTTGGTATATCATCTTCCCATTACTGAAGCCGATGTCCATTACGGTGGGAATATTGAATGTTATCTGGATTTGGAATGATTACCTGCTCCCATCCTTGGTGCTTGGTGAAGCAGGAACAGAAACCATTCCGCTTAAATTGTTCTATTTCTTTGGTCAATATACGAAGCAATGGCATTTGGCTCTCGCAGGTTTAACCTTATCCATTATTCCTGTCATCATTGCCTATTTCTTTGCTCAAAAACAAATTATTAAAGGAATTTCAGATGGAGCGGTTAAATAGCCGCATCAAAATAGAGGTGGGATCGTTTACATGACCGTTACGATAAAAGATGTTGCCAAAAAGGCAAATGTGGCACCCTCCACCGTGTCTCGAGTCATTGCTGACAGTCCTAGCATCAGTGATAAGACAAAAAAGAAAGTTCGGAAAGTCATGAAAGAACTTGGCTATCATTTGAATGCCAATGCCAGGAATCTCGTAACGAAGACAACGAAGACGATTGGGATTGTGTTAAAGCATTCCGCCAAATACTCCCTGCATAATCCATTCTTCCAGGAAGTCATGAGGGGAATCGGCTCTTATTGCAGGGAGGAGGGATACAGTCTCTCCATTACAACGGGAGATTCAGAGAAGGCCATTTTTGAGGATGTCATTCAGATGGTTGAAGGAAGGCAGGTTGACGGATTAGTTATTTTGTATTCACGAAAGGGAGATAAAATACTCCATTATTTGCTTAAGAAGAACTTTCCATTTGTCGTCGTCGGCCATCCAGGAAAAGACTGCAGCGGAATTACCTATGTGGATAATGATAACCAAAAGGCTGCAAAGGATTTGACAGAATTCCTTCTTCAACTTGGACATCGTCAAATCGCATTTTTTGGCGGAGCACTTGAATATGACGTCGTTCGGGATCGATTGAGGGGATACAAGGAAGCACTTAAGAGTGCTGGATTATCGTTTTCACCTGATTATATCAAGCCGCTGCCATATAGCCGCGTGGAAGGATTGACCGCTCTTGAGGAGCTGTATGCTTTACGTGAGCCACCTACTGCCTATGTGGCGCTTGATATTGATTACGCCATTATTCTGACTGGTTTGCTTTTAGGAAAGAATATGCGCATACCCGATGATGCCTCCATCGTGTGCTTCAATAATTATGAGGTTGCTGACTATACGACCCCTTCTTTAACGACAATGGATATTCATACATATGAATTGGGGATTGAAGCAGCCAAATATGTGATTGAACTCATCATGAATCCTCAAGTGATTGAAAAAAATGTGCTTATTCCGACAAGAATTATTGAGAGGGAGTCACACTCATCTATTAATCAAGGGAAGCCTGCTGAAGATGTGCTTATGCACTGATTAGCAGGCTTTTTTCTATCTTATGTAGAATTATTTAAAGGAAAGAAAGAATCTCTAAGCTAGCAATCATCCAATTAGGCTAATTTCCTCGATAAATTTTCCCAGGCAAATGCGCCATTTAGATGTTTTAATCCATTAATTGGAGGATAAATGTTTAGAAAGTCTCATAGTCTGAGGTGTACGATGAATAAATTATCTGTAGAGAAAGAAATCAGCAGTTATATTGGCCGTCTCTTGCGGGAGAATTTCGGCCGGGGTCCGGGTCATGTATTGGCTACATGGTCCCATCCGTTCCTCTCCGTTCATTTATCAAATTTCCTTTCCCCCATGGAGAAATCCTTAATGGCCAACAATAAAAGCATCTATGTTCATAAAACGAGGGATCTCATGATGGAAACGCTTATGAAAGACATAACGTCCTACATTGAGCTAACGCTCAATCAAACGGTTTCCGAATTTAATTATGACTGGAATCTTGACCATATGACAGGGATGTTTATCATCCGCATGAAGGGTCATGATTGTGAAATTGTTCCATATCCAAATAAAGAGAAGGTGGAGGAGGTCATGATTGAGGTCAGCGCAATCGCTCAAAAGGAGCCTGAATCCATCTATTCTCACTTGCTGAACAAAAGACAGTTGATTCTTGTCAGAAAAGGCATACTGATCAATATCGAGAAAGAATTTATCAAGCTGGGCTTTAAGGAGAATTTAATGATTGCCAAACGAAATCTTGAGAAGAGACTTCTCAAAGAACGCAGAAGGGATTTTGAAGCCCACTTGAACAAAAAAGTGATTGATGAATTCACCTTCTGGAATTTTGAAAGAGATTCAAGTTATATTATTTTCATTTTGGAAGCATAAGAGAATCGACCTATTGGGAAAATTATTGTCACATTGAAAAGCAATCTGGATAATGGTATGATAAGGATATTAAGCGAATAATAGGAAATCTGATCGCAATGAGTGGGCATGGAACCAATCATAAGTCAGAGAAGGATGTTTTACACACCTTTTCTGACTTTTTTTATTGGTTTTGTGAAAGCAAATCATGAAAGGAGGAAGCCGATATTAATAAAACCGAGTATTCCCAGAAAGAAAAGGAGTTGTTGACCAGTATTGAAAGATACAAAAAACAACAATCAATATTAAATCATTCAAAGAATAAGCCTAATATGATTTTACGAATTGAGCTGGAGCTTTATATTGAGAATATAGCAACCTATTTAAATGTGGATTATAAGAAGGAGCGGAAGCCAACGAACACAATCTATCGTTTTTGCATGGAGGACAGGGAACTGCAAGTGAAAGTACTTTATCGATACGGGACCTTTTATACAAGGCATCAGGCCCTTCTCCCTGAGTAAAGAGGAAAAAATGGCTATTCGCAGTATAAATTTTCAAACAATTCACATATCTTATTGACCGTATTTTAGCATGTAGCTATACTTATAGCAATGACAGCATATAGAAAATGTACATAGAGGTCATAGGAAGGGCTGGACATTAGATATGGACCACGAAGTAATTATTATTGGAGCAGGACTTGCCGGTCTTGTTGCGGCATGCGAGATAGCAAGGGCAGGAAAGAAGGTTCTGCTGTTAGATCAAGAGCCTGAGACCAATATGGGTGGACAAGCCTGGTGGTCTTTCGGCGGTCTCTTTCTTGTTGATTCACCCGAACAGCGCAGGCTCGGTATTCATGATTCTAAGGCACTTGCCTGGCAGGACTGGCA
Organism: Gracilibacillus sp. Marseille-QA3620; assembly: GCF_054950035.1. NCBI lineage: Bacteria > Bacillati > Bacillota > Bacilli > Caryophanales > Bacillaceae > Gracilibacillus > Gracilibacillus sp. Marseille-QA3620. The sequence continues at coordinate 2,129,805 of NZ_CM143102.1, read as the reverse complement.
AGGCTCGGCCGGATATGACCGTGAGGAAGATGATTGGGGAATGAAATGGGCAAAAGCCTATATTGAATTTGCGGCAGGAGAGAAACGTCAATGGCTCCATGAATTAGGCATCCGTTTCTTCCCGATTGTCGGATGGGCTGAAAGAGGCGGCCATTTAGCAAACGGACATGGCAATTCTGTCCCCCGCTTTCATATCGTTTGGGGTACTGGTCCGGCTATCGTTGCCCCATTCGAACATCAGGTGCGTCAATACATGGATAGAGGGTTAATCGATTACAAGCCGAGACATCGTGTCGATCAATTGCTGACGGATAAGGGACGGGTCGGCGGGGTCAGTGGTGCCATATTAGCACCGAGCTCGTCAAAGCGGGGTGAACCGAGCAACCGAACTGTCGTTGGTGGATTCGACTATAGCGGACATGCCATCCTCATTGCAAGCGGAGGGATTGGCGGCAATCATGAATTAGTCCGTAAAAACTGGCCAAAACGCCTGGGAAAAGCGCCGCAAAAGATGATCTCCGGTGTACCCGCCCATGTTGATGGAAGAATGCTAGCGATAGCGGAACAGGCAGGAGGCCGTATCGTCAACCGGGACCGCATGTGGCATTATACAGAGGGAATTCATAACTGGAACTCTATTTGGGATAATCATGGGATTCGTATATTGCCTGGTCCTTCTTCGATGTGGTTTGATGCAAAAGGAAAGCGTTTTCCTTTGCCGGGTTTGCCAGGGTTCGATACTTTAGGAACGCTTGAGTTGATTCAAAGTACTGGATATGACTACTCATGGTTTATTCTGACACAAAGTATTATTGAGAAGGAATTCGCTTTATCTGGATCGGAACAAAATCCAGATTTAACGGATAAGTCAATTGCAAAAATCCTGAAACGAGTATTACCGGGACCACCAGAGCCTATTCAGTCGTTTTTAGACCATGGAGAGGATTTCATCATTAAGCATTCATTAGAGGAGCTTGTTAATGGCATGAATGAGCTTACAGGAGAAGACTTAATCAATCTTGACGATATTCGCACACAAATCGAAGCCCGTGATCGTGATTTAGAGAATTCCTTCGGCAAGGATTTGCAGCTTGCCGCCATTAGGAGCTCTCGAAAGTTTATGGGTGATAAATTAATCAGGGTAGCAAAGCCACATAAGCTGCTCGATCCGAAGAATGGCCCTCTCATAGCTGTAAGGCTGCATATCGTCAGCAGAAAGACGCTGGGCGGACTACAAACGGATTTAAATGGCCAGGTGCTGGATATGAATCAACAGCTGATTCCAGGCCTGTATGCCGCTGGAGAAGCATCCGGATTCGGCGGCGGTGGAATACATGGGTATCGTTCGCTTGAAGGAACCTTTCTAGGGGGATGTCTATTTACGGGACGAACCGCGGGACATGCGATAAGCAAGCTATGATTCATTCCATAAAGGAGGAACAGGGAGATGGAAGAGGTGAAGGATCAATCCTTTTGGCCAAGCGGAGTACCAACAAAGCTTACATACAAATGTGGTGAAAAACCGCTCCATGAATACCTCAAACTGAATGCTGGAGCACATCCCGATAAAGCAGCCTATCTATTCTATGGGAATACCATTTCCTATAAGGAGCTTGATCATTCCGTAGATCGCTTTGCTCAGTTTCTGCATAATCAGCAAATCAAAAAGGGAGACCGGGTGGCACTCTACATGCAGAATTGTCCCCAATATATCATCGCTCATTATGCTATTCAGCTTATTGGCGGGATCGTTGTTCCTTTAAATCCGATGTATAAAGAAGCGGAACTTCAACACCTCCTAAATATAGTGGAAGCAAAGGCCATCATTGCCGGGACAGAGCTATATAGGAGAGTGTCATCCATTCGCTCGAGCATCCCATCCATCGATTTAGCCATCACTGCTCATTATGCAGATTATCTCCCCAAAAAACCAACCTTGCCGATTCCAGAAGAATTAAAGGACAAAAAAATCACACATCCTGATGCGATTGATTTCAAAAGGATTTTATACTACTCCACTCCCTATAAAGGGAATGTGAAACTTGATCTATGGACAGACATCGGTATGATGGTCTTTACATCAGGTACCACTGGACGTTCTAAAGCAGCGATGTTGCCCTATGGGAGCAGCTTATTCAAGACTGCAGCGACGTGGACAGCCAATCAATTTGAGGAAGGCTCGTTCCTTTCGATTGCACCGCTTTGTCATATCGCCGGTATGGTAATGGGGGTGTACCTGCCAATCTACAGCGGCCAGCCATGCGTGATGCTGACCCGCTTTGATGTAGAGGCAACTGTACAAGCCATCGAACAATACAAAATCACTCATTGGTATAGTACCGCTCCCATGAATCTTGCCATCCTGAAACTTGAGGATAGTAAGAAAAGAGATTTATCCTCCTTAAAACAGAATCCATCTACGAGCTTTGGCGCATCTGTTACAGAGACATTAGCTTTTCAATGGGCCGAATTGACGAATGAGTCCCGGCTGTATGAAGCCGCATACGGGTTGAGTGAGACACATACTTGCGATACCTTCATGCCAAAAGACAAGGTGAAATGGGGAAGCTTCGGTATTCCCACATATGAGACAAAGATGAAAATCATCGATATTGAAACAGGTGAAGGAATGCTCACAGGCGAAAAGGGAGAAATTCTCATTCAAAGTCCTGCCGTCTTTAAGGGCTACTATAAGAACGAGAAAGCAACAGCTGAAACGATAAAGGATGGCTGGGTTCATACAGGCGATATTGGAAGCATAGACGAGGATGGTTATCTGTATTTCCATGGAAGATTGAAGGAAATGATTAAGACATCTGGCTTTAGTGTGTTTCCAGAGGATGTGGAAGCCATGCTGAATGAGCATCCGGCCATATGGCAAAGCGCGGTCATTGGTGTTCCTGATCCAATGAAGGGAGAGGTCGTAAAAGCCTTTATCGTCCTTCAGCCAGGAATCAAAGAAGCACCGACAATGAATGAATTAAAAGAATGGGCAAAGAGTAAAATGGCTGCTTTTAAGGTACCCAGCCATATTGAATGGATTCATAAGCTCCCAGCAACAAGCTCAGGTAAAGTATTAAGAAGATTGTTAAAGGAAGAGCCAATTCATTAAGAAGACAGGGGGGTCATAATGATGTTTATATCCAAGCAATTACAAGAGCATGCAGAAAGATATCCAGACAACGTCATCACATCCTTTAAAGGACGTGAAACAACCTATCGTACATTTTTCGAGAAGGCTTGCAGCCTGGCCCACTTCCTGAAGGATAAGGGATATACAAATGAAGACATTATCGCCCTATATTTGCCTAACTCTGATTCGTTTCTGATTGCCTATTATGCCTGCCAGCTAGCTGGAGTGCCTGTGCTGCCAATCAATACAAAGCTTGCTCCTCCAGAGGTCGAATATATTATCAAGCATTCAGAGGCAAGGATGCTGATCTATGATATAAAGCTTGCTGCGGGCTTGCAGAATGTTTCTCTTGATTTATTCCAAGATGTCCTTGAATTAGGTGGAAAGAATACCTTTGAGGCCGTTACAAGCTCATCAAAGTCAAATACTGAGCTTCCATCCTTACATCCAGATGATACAGCGGTTATCTTTTATACATCCGGAACCACCGGACGTCCTAAAGGGGTCATGCTATCTGTCAGGAATGTCGAGTCTATTGCGGAAATATGGGCAGACTCTCTGGAACTTGGCGCAACAGACCGGATGCACATCGTTACGCCGCTCTTTCATTGTGCAGCAAGCCATTGTTTCTCCATTCCAACCATTCAACGAGGCGGGACGGTCATCATTGAAGAACAATTTTCTCCAGCCGAGACCCTTCATACGATGGAGAAGGAAAAGGTAACCCTTTTCTTTGGTGTTCCAGCCATTTATAGCACTCTACTTCATACGCCATTGATGAAATCGAAGGATTTAAGCCATCTTCGTCTGTTTGCTTATGGGGCAGCACCGATGCCATATGAGCTAGTCAAACGGCTCAAAGCACACTTTCCGAATGTTAAGCTTCAAAATCTTTACGGACAGACAGAAAACTCTCCAGGGGCAACGACATTAAAGGATGAATATGCCTTAGAGAAAATTGGATCAGTAGGTGAACCTCTCCCAAATACAGAGGTACGTGTGGTTGATCCTTCCGGACGTGATGTTACGCCTGGTGAAGTAGGGGAAATCATTGTAAAGGGACCACAGGTAATGAAAGGGTATCTAAAGAATGAACAAGCAACAGCGGCTGCTTTGAAAGACGGATGGCTATACAGCGGGGATCTTGGAAAGCTGGATGAAGATGGTTTGCTTTATATTGTGGACCGAAAGAAAGACATGCTGATTCGCGGCGGAGAAAATGTGTATCCGATTGAAGTCGAAGAAGTGTTATATCAGATGGAGGAAATTCTCGAGGCAGCCGTTGTAGGCATACCGCATGAGGTCTATGGGGAAGTTCCGAAAGCCTATGTTGTTTTAAAGGAAGCTAAATCACTGACAAAAGAGGATATTACTCATTATTGCGGGCAGAATCTCGCAAAATATAAAGTTCCAACAGAGGTTGAATTTATTGATGAGCTTCCGCGCAATGCGAGCGGGAAGGTGCTGAAGCATACACTTAGGGATAAAGCGAATGTGTAAGGGTCAAATGAATAGTGAGGATGGGAAGCCTGTTTTCTGTCATTACGGAGCAGAAGACAGGCTTCTTTTTTGCTGAGTTAAAAAGAAACGAATCATCTACACATGCATATGATCGTCAATCTTAACCATTGTTCCAAATCTTACATGTTAGAATACCATATATGATCAACTATACATCCTGATGGAAGGTGAATAAATGAGGGAATACACGAGACTTTTTATTGAAATACTCTTTATCACCTTTTTATTATTCTATGATTACTCAATCCTGCCGCAAATTGATAATCAATGGATGTCTGCAGGTTTCATTCTCATTCTGTTTATCCTTTTTTCACCAATTAATTGGCTAATGTCAGCAAGAAAACAAGGGACTATTTCATCGGTCCATTCAAGATTGATTGTCATTATGTATAGTCTTGGCTTGCTGATGACCTTTAAGATTACAGGCCTTCAATCATCGAACGATATCAGCTTACAAAACCCATTCCTTTGGCTGGTTATTGGGCTTTCTTTTACTCCCGAGGTTAGGTTTTATACAGGCAAATTAAAAAGGAATTCATAAATGATTTTCCTTACATAAATGGAGGAATAGTAGATGATTGGAGATGTTCTCGGTTGTCTATTATTCATCCTTTTTACTGTTCAACCCTCTCATGCAAATGAAAGCAAAGAGGGTTTCTTTATAATTATCGACTAACAGTTCCAACAACCTTTTTAAAAAACGATGTTCTTAATCTTCATAGTGTATGAATCATCATGTAGGCAAAAGAAGATACACCTTAGACGGAAAAAAAAGTAAATCAATCATGCTCCTTCAACAGCTCATCAAGCATCTTCCCGCGGTTATCTAAGAAATACTTCGTAATCAAGTAATGATCCGTCATTTCGTAGGTGATTTCATTTAATTGATCTTCATCGAAACTAACTATTTGTGCATCTGGATAGCCAAGCAGAATAGGAGAGTGGGTCGCAATGATCAGTTGAACATTACGATTCTTCGTCAAGTCATGAATCACTCGTAAAAACGTTAATTGGCGAGCGGGAGAGAGGGCAGCTTCCGGCTCATCTAACAGATAGATGGCCTTCTTGTAGAAACGGTTCGAGAATAATGCGAGAAAGGACTCTCCATGGGATTGTTGATGAAGAGACTTTCCTCCATAGCTTTGATAACCATCATCATCAACTTCATCTATGTACGTAGCAAAATGATAAAATGTTTCAGCGCGAAAAAAGAATCCATTTGAAATTTTCGGCAGCCAGGATAAACGCAAATAATCACTAAGAGGAGCATCAGCTTTGTCCACATCGTATAGATTGCTGCGACTGCCCCCAGCTGTATTAAACCCTATATTTGCTGCAATCCCTTCTAATAAGGTAGACTTTCCGGTGCCATTCTCACCGACGAAAAACGTAACGGGTTTCTTAAACGTAATCGAATCCAAATTCCGAATAGCGGGGATGGAGAAAGGATATTGATCATGATGTTGAATACGGTCAGGCAGGAGTGTAACTTTCTTCAAAAACATAGCAATCCTCCTTCATGTTCATTATATTTATTTAATCCTTTCTGAAGGGGTTTTACAACCCTTAACCATTCTATAAAACATTGTTAAGCAACATTCCTTTCAAAGAACTATGTGCCAAATCTTCATATACTAATCGAAACATCATCATCAAGTAAAAATAATCCGCTTAAATACGAACAATTAAATATAATATCGATATTTAGTTCGTACTTAACCAACCAAAATGCCAATCACTCACAGGCTGGATACAACACGATTTGCTGAAAAAACGAACAATATTGAATGATGCGATGTTTTTAACATATGTTGGAATTATGTAGCCAAAAAGGGGAGGAAATGGGGCGGTGTTCATTTCGCCAATTTAGAACATGTGTTCCTGTTGGAAGGAAGGCATGATGGCTATTCTACGAAAATTATCTGTCAGAACTTTATCAAATCCTTTATACTACTCATATAAGAAAACACTAAGGAATGATAGATATGTGGAAAAAAGTAGACGGACGCTTAATTCAGGCGACAGACACATCACGAGTCAAATTTAGAACGAATATTAGCAAGGCTATACTCGATCGACTCGCTATTATGGCGGATGAAAATGATACATACATTAATTATTTATTGGAGACTGGCTTAGAAAATGTGCTATCAAGAGGGGAGATCATTTACAATAAGGAGACTCGTCCAAAGGACCGCGTCCAATATAAAACAACCTATGATAAAGAATTATTAGCTAAGGTGAAGGAGTTTGCTAAGCAGCATGATCTCTTCATGAACGATGTCATTGAGTACAGCGTAAGCTATATTGATATCGATAAAAGCAAGGATCGAGACTATAAAAACCGAATAGAACGCTAATATATAGAGCTTTATTAAACAGACAGAAAAGATTTACTTTTTCTGTCTGTTTTACGTTTATCACTAAAAAGGCCGTTTGTTTGTATCTAGGTTAATACCGCCAAAGGGTTGTAAGTTAACCGTCATATACAAAAACTGACCAATATAAGTAAAAAGCTGTCAGATAGGAATTATGACTAAACCAATCATTTAAGCTTAAATTACAGCTTGTCATTCATATTTTATTTTACCACTGGCTATGCTAATGACATGATTTAGATTCAAATTTCGAAATCGGCGTGTGGAAGCAATGAGTGGATAGAGATTAGTGATGAACTTATCGGGATGAATGAGCTAAGGCTGAAAGCATACCATTCATTTATGTAAAGCTGTGAATGGTGAGGGGAAAGGGCAAGTTACCGTTCTAATTAAGTTTTTGAAATCAACGCCCCGAACATAATATGTATTATAGGAAGTTAATGATTGAAACGTTTCAAATGTCTCATTTGAGAAGATTACTCAAGCAATTGAGACAAAACAAAGAAAATTAGGCATTCATTAACACATATCGATTTTTATGTATTTTCATCTATTATTAAATTATTTTATTACACGCAGCTAATTCATTTTAATATGAAACCAACGAAATATTCTTTCGATTGGTATTAGATTTAATATGCTGCTGATCTACAAGCAATATTCAATCATTCACATTATTGTTCCATTAATTAGGTTGCTTGAGATTGGCTCTCAGACGAAACGAACGTTTCTTTAGTGAACAACTCTCCATCTCATTTTATTTCTCAACACCCTAGTTAACATAATATATTTATGTGATTACACTCTATTTTCCTAATCAGCATGTGTTTGATGGCTATAAATTCGTTGTATCAATACGGTTTTTATCATATGGCTCATATGGCGGTACATCTTCCATATCATCTATATTAAATGATGAATCTTGCTGTGGATTTTTCGTTTTTCTTTCTTCTGCATTCGTGTGATTTTCTTTCTTTTTCATGGTATCATTCCTCCTTTACTATACAAATTATGTTCTCCTGGATTCATGGCTGTATTCATGATTCCTCATAAAAAAACCTCCAGATCATTGGAGGTTAATTAAATCTTTTCGTGATTCAAGCGTGTTTTTAAATAAGGATCGGCTGGTTCTTCGTATACTTCCTCAATGTCATGCTCTGAATCCTGTGGCAGCTTCTTTTCTTTCTTTTTGTCTTTTGTCAGCTTAGATAAATCCTTCTTATGCTTTCCTTGAAGTATTTTCATTGCTGTCATGCCTCCTTACAAACATCTTCATTCTTTTTTTCCCTCCCCCATCCCCTTTTCAACTGGAATTATTTCACAATAAAAAAAGAAGCCATAAAGGCTCCTTTATTTCAGCTGATTAGCAGCAAAGATTTGGTCAATCATTCCCATGATTTCAATGGAATCCTTCCATGTCATTAATGGTGATTCAACTAAACCTTCCTTCATGCATCTGACAGCTTCACGAATTTCATATTCAAACCCATTGATTTCATAGGGCTCTGCTAGTGTTCTTTCCTTTCCAGAGTCTAAAATGATGGTAGCTGACTGCGCATTTGAGAAGAGTGGGATATGTATTCGACCTTTTGTTCCGAGTATGCTAGCTTCCTTATGGGTATTGGCCTGAATCGTGGAATAAATCTGTGCAGTTGCGCCATTTTCATACCCGAGTAAAATGGCATCACTTTCATCAACACCGGTAACGCCATAAGTTAGTTGACTCTGTACATATTTAGGCTGATTGCCTAAGAAGTAGGCTGCATAGGACACTGGGTAAATGCCAATATCAAGTAACGCACCGCCGCCTTTCTCGATATCATATAAACGTCCTTTAGGATCAAACTCAGCCTTGAAGCCCAGCTCAGCACGAAGTGACTTAATCTCTCCAATTATTCCCTCAGCAAGGAGCTTGCGCAGCTGAATATTAACCGGAAGAAAACGAGTTTTCATCGCCTCCATGAAGAAAATGTTCTCGCGTTTCGCAATCGCAACAACCTCTTCAATTTCAGCTTTTGTCATCGTGACAGGTTTTTCACATAAAACGCCTTTCCCATGTTCGAGTGCAAGAATTGCCTGATCTTTATGGAATGGATGTAGAGTAGCGACATAGACCGCATCAATCTGCTCGTTCGCAACGAGCTCTTCATAGGATCCGTAGCATTGTGCCTCCTGAACATCATACTGCCTGCCAAATTGTTCTGCCCTCTCTTTATCTCTAGCCGCGATACCAGCAAGCTCCATGCCTTCTAGCTGCTTAACAGCTGCGGCGAAACGATGGGCAATATTGCCTGCCCCGATGATTCCCCATTTGAATGTATCTGTTTTCATAGATGGACCCCCTAACACTTAATTTCATTTTATTATTATCATATCAATAATACCTGAAAGGAGGTATGAAATTATCATCTTTTCTAGATAAAAGAGGATGGGACAAAAAAATGTTCTTTAAAAACGAATGATTGGCACTTATTCTTCTACTTCAATAGCAGTTGGGAATACAAGTTAAGTTCGTTCTATTCCACTAGTCACTAATTCATGCATGGAAACAACCAATAAAGACCCGAATGATTAGATGATCGATTCATTCTCCCTTATCGTCTAATCACTCGGGCCTCTTTTATTGTTTTATATCATCTCTGATTCTTTTATATGTTTAAAGGAAATGACAAATCCAGTTGTATCTTTAGAGCTTTGTACACTCACATCTGCATCATAGATGTCCGTTAGATTTTTGATAAGCCATAAGCCAATTCCTGCCCCAACCGTTTGTTCCTTTGCTTTATTAGTCCGATAATATTTATCAAATATTTTGCCCATTTTATGGTATTCAATGCTGGAATTTGTATTGACAACATCAATGAGTATTCGATTCTCCTCATCCTGCTGCTCTCTGATTCCAATGAATATGGACGCCCCCTCTTTTGAATACTTAATGGCATTATCGAGCAGGTTCCGAATGATTAATTCAATCGAGCCTTTATCAATCCATATTAAACGGTTTGGATTGACACAATGTTCAAAGCTAAATGTCCATTCAGGATATTTCGATTGATATTCTATGTAGATAGGCTCAATTTCTACTATTGGCTTGATCCAGCTGTCTGGAGGTGAACCCCCTAAGTAATAAATATCATAGGTCACTTTAATACTAGACAATAAAGAAGTAATATTCTCTGTTTCATTTACAACGGAATAAAGGTTTTTCTTAAGCTCTTCATCATCGATTGTATCCTCTATTAGCTCTATTTCATTTTTAATATTATGAGCTGGATTCTTAATTTCATGAACCATTTCATCAAGGAAGGCTTTACTTTCCTGCACACCATCCTGTAGCTCCAAAACCGTCTGGTTCACGACATCAATCGTATTTCGAACCTTTGGAATCATTGGTCCATCATAGGTGAATACCTTCATGTTAAATTTCGTCATGCCCAGGAAATGCTTTCTCATCTTATCTAGTGGGCCATAATAAAGCTTTCTCATTAACTTAAGATTAATAAAAATCATCATAGATAATATGGCAAAAAAGAATAGGCAATGAGAAAGAATGGTTTTAAATTCATCTAATAATGTCGTACTGACTACGCGATATAAAGTAATATCCCCAGTAAATAGATCACTCTCAATATGGTGGTCAATCCTAAGAAAGGCTCTTCCCTCTCCCTCCCCTATCTGAATCCCGATATTTTCTTGCGAGTAAATATTATAAACATTTTCTAATTTACTATTCATCAGGAACTTATTTAATAATGGAACGAGAATGGCATCAACTCCTTGATAAATATAATTTTTTTTATATTCGGTATTTGTATTATAATAAAAGGCACTTGACTTAGCATCGTTATTATTTACAGAGACAAACTCGTTGCCAACTGGAATATCTCTTAGAATGTCTATAATGTTATCAGAATCCTGATTTTCCATAAATAAATGTTCAATCTGTATATGTGTCGGTAACATCTCATATGCTTCTTTCATTAGTAGGTTCTCTACCCTTATATATCCGTATAAAAAGACAATACTAAATACAAGTATCACGAGCAAAACATAAGCAGTAAGCATGTAAATCTGAGGATTATTTTTCCACTTTTTTATCGAAATCAATACTGTAGACACCTTTCCTTTTGAAGATTTTATCGAAACAGTACATCACCATTAAAACATCCAAATCAATTGTTTGGGTAACTTTGAAAAAAGAGTCCATCTTTATTCTCGAATAAAGTGGCGCTGATGTTCTTATCTTTGTTGAATAATACATCAATATAGTATAAGAATAGATAACAAACACACTGCTAATTAATACAATGAGAAAAGAAAATGAATATAATAGTTCGTTTTTTTGTCCATTTAAACATGGACAATCCACTTTCACTTTTATTGTTTCTATATCTAATTTATTATACCACAATAATTTAAAAAGACTTTCTTAAAAAATATTTATTCATATCCATCAAAAAACAGAATGGTTGGGAAAATTTCATATAAAAAACACCCCTCTTTAAAGGAGGGCACTGAAAAAGTCCTTAAATCTTACTAAAGCCCCTGTTCCTTCAATCTATGGAAGGAACAGGGGCTTTTTTGTCGAATTCTTACCTTATCACAAAAAAGTGGGTGTAACGATGATTCAACGTCAACTGTCTATGAACTTAAGTCCTTATTCGGCTCTTTACGATTTAATAGTTCCTAACGATAATATTCTTCGAAGAATCAATGAGCTTATTGATTTTTCCTTCGTATATGATGAACTGAAAGACCATTATTGTCATGACAATGGACGGAATGCCGTTCACCCCATCCGAATGTTTAAGTATCTATTGCTAAAAGCCATTTATGACTTATCAGATGTGGACATCGTGGAACGCTCACGGTACGATATGTCGTTCAAATATTTTTTAGACCTGTCTCCTGAGGATGATGTCATAGATCCTAGTTCTTTAACGAAATTCCGTAAGCTCCGTTTAAAAGATCTTAATCTTTTGGACTTGCTTATCAATAAAACGGTCGAAATCGCCATTGAAAAGGAAATCATTAAAAGCCATTCTATCATCGTTGATTCCACCCATTCCAAGGCTAGATATAACCAAAAGACGCCTAAAGAGCTGTTGGCAGAGAAATCAAAGCTGCTTCGAAAAGCCGTTTATCAAGTGGATGAACAGATAAAAAATCAACTGCCAGCCAAGTCCAAGACAGAGGTCTTAGAGGATGAGGTGAGCTATAGCCAAAAGCTTATCGAGGTGATTGAAAAGAATGAAGTCCTACAAGAGTATCCTAAAGTCAAGGAAAAAATAAATGTACTGAAGGAAACCATTGAGGATATAAATGACCAGCTCCAATTATCCAAGGATCCAGACGCACGAGTTGGGCATAAATCAGCTGACTCTTCCTTTTTCGGTTACAAAACACATCTTGCCATGAGCGAAGAACGTATTATTACGGCCGCCGTTATTACAACTGGCGAAAAGAACGATGGAAAGCAATTGAAATCGCTTATTGAGAAGAGTCAAAAAGCCGGCATGGACATTCAAACCGTCATTGGTGATGCCGCCTATTCTGAAAAGGGAAATATCGAGTATGCGAATAAAAGTGAAATGATGCTTGTGGCTAAGTTAAATCCAGCGGTAACGCAAGGGACGCGTAAAAGCGAAGATGTTTTTGATTTTAATAAAGACGCTGGAATGTATGTCTGTAAAGCTGGTCATATGGCCATACGAAAGGCTCGGCAAGGAAAAAAAGGGGGCAGCAAAAATCAAGTTGATACCTATTATTTTGATGTGGAAAAATGTAAAGTCTGTCCTTTTAGAGACGGGTGCTATAAGGAAGGAGCCAAAACCAAGAGTTATTCCGTAAGCATCAAATCAAATGTACACACGGAACAGATACAATTCCAAGAAAGTGAGTATTTTAAAGAGAAATCGAAAGAACGGTATAAAATTGAGGCAAAGAATAGTGAATTAAAACACAGACACGGGTATGATGTAGCCAATTCCTCGGGTCTGATTGGTATGCAATTACAAGGGGCTATGGCTATTTTCGCCGTAAATGTGAAACGGATATTGACCCTATTGAACTAAAAGGGATGGAATATATCCCTTAAAAATAATAAAAGACGGCTCAAAAATTCATATTCTGAACTTGAGCCGTCTTTTTTATGTTTGTCGACTTAACTTATGAAAAAAACGAAGTTTTTCAGTGCCCTCCTTTAAAGAAGGATGTTTTCCTAAATCCTTTTATTTTTTTATTGGTCCATAATGGTCTTCGAGCGCTGTCTGCAAGATGCCGATTGACCTTTCAATTTCTATCTTCATGAGCTTACGATAAGCCTCCAGTTCCTCTTTCCCCTTCTCTGTTAAGTAATAAATGAAAACTTCTTGAATGTTTTCATGGGGGTCTCCTTTTATCTCACTTCTCCGTTTGACGAAGCCTTGTTTATATAACTCTTTATAGGTTTTGTATAATTCGGTATGAGACGGAGAATATCCGTATGGCTTAAATTTCGCTCTCAGGTCGTCTAGTACAACTGATCCATAGTCTTTCGGTCTTGCGGCAATTTCAAGTAAATATAGCTTTAAGAATGCTTTTTGTTTTAATAAGAATCCCCTGCTCATGAAAGTCACCCTCTCTTTTGCCAAGCCGTTCTTCCCTCTCATTATACTACTTATTGGAAAAAACAACTTGAATAAAGGCTAATTTCATGTAAAATTCACCTTGCTTACTTATTATTGATAAACAATGAAGATTTAGCACATAGTTATAAAAGAACGTATGTGATTTTAGCAGAGTTCCATCTTCCATATTTCAAGCTCTATTCTTATATGGCACCATTCTCAATATTAGTCATGTTTCACATGTTCAAAGGTAAGGATGAACCCTGTTGTATTATGGGTGCTTTGAACCGATACTTCAGCTTCATAGATCTCTACAATGTTTTTTACTAGCCAAAGACCGATACCTGCACCAACTGTACTCTCTTTTGCATCATTCGTGCGGTAATATTTATCGAATATTTTCCCAATCTTATTATATTCAATGCTTGAATCTGTATTGACGATATCTATTAGAACCTTGTTTCCGTTATCGTCCTCTCGGATGCCAATAAAAATGGATGAGCCATCTCTCGAATATTTGATGGCGTTATCCAGAAGGTTTCGGATGATTAATTCGATAGAACCTTCATCCATCCATATTTTCGTTTTTTTCTTCAGATGATGTTTAAAATAGAAAATTCGATTTTGTTGCTTGGCCCTATACTCATTGACAATATTCTCTATATTTATTATGGGTTCAATCCAGATATTTGGCGGTTCTCCTCCTAAGTAATAAATGTCATAAAGAATCTTAATACTTGAAAGCAAGGAGATGATATTTTCCGTTTCCTTTGTAACGGAAGAGAGATTTAGCTTAATATCCTGGTCATCAATGCTATCATTAATGAATTCAATTTCATTTTTAATATTATGGGCTGGATTTTTAATTTCATGGACCATCTCATCAAGAAAGGATTTTGTCTCGATAATGCCTTCCTGCATTTCTAATATCGTATTATTGACAACATCAATCGTCTCTTTCACTTCTGATAAAGCCATTCTTTCATAATCAAATAATTTCATATTAAACTTTGTATGTGAAGCATAGTGTTGTCTCATTTTTTTAAAGGGGATAAAGAGTAACTTATTGATGACGATGTAATTAATCATCGTGAATAGGATGGCACAGCAGGCTATAAACAAAGAGTGATAAATAAGACCTTTAAATCGGTCGAGGAGATTAGCCGTGAGGTTATCCATCACATAAATATCGCCTTTAAAGTGTTCTGTATCAATCGCATGAACGACTTGAAAATAAAATCCATCGCTAGTCTCTCTAAAATTGATCGTGACATGCTCATCATAAAATGAATTTACCACATCATCAATGTTTATTTGCTTAAGCATGGTGTTTAATAACGGAATAAATAATTGATTGATGCCTTTATCAATCATGGAGTCTATTTCGTTGTAAAAGATATTTTTTAATCCGTTTTCTTTATTCTTTACAAAGATGATTTGCGAACCTTTAGGAAGATCTAGGAAAGCTTTTTCTAAATCAGCATCAGACAGGTCTTTATTACTAATTAGTTGCTCCACATGCATATGAATGGGAAATAGTTCAAAAGCTTCTTTCCTCATCAAGGCGGATGTTCTTGTGTAAGTATAAAGAATAATTGTACTGCATATCAGCAGAATGAGCATAAAAAATGAAAAGAAAATAGTTATTTTTGATTTACTTATCCATTTAACCATTAATCTCCGTCCATTCTATTACTATGTATTTAAACTAAATTAAACAACTCAAAAAGACTACTTATTATATCACGATATTTTTTGAAATCGATTATTAAGAATATTTATTAAACTAATAAGTGGTCGCTTTTATCTTTCAGTAGATAACTGGACTCCTTCTTCTTCACTCACCATTGAGAAGATACAACGAATCAAAAAACCTTGTCTGCCCCAAATAGTATTCGCCGATACCTCACGAATTCCATATACATTGTAGTTAAGCTACTAAAGATTATTCTGTTTACAAAACATTGTATTCGCAGTGGTTCGTCCTTTTTGAATAAGCAGCTTATTGCTTGTTAAAGTAATAATTATTCTCAAATAACTATATCTTGCTGCTATGTCTTTTTATACTATGAAGATTTAAAACATAGTTTATTTAGATCACTTGTGCTTAAAAGGTCCTTAAAATATCATGTTTTTCTTTCACTTGATTGCCTATTTTAGTAACTGATTATGAAGATTTGGAACATGGTTATAAAAGAACTATAATGCAAGAAACCTGCCACCGGCATCATATGGGGATTAAGCCAACATAAAAACCGAATCTGCGGCAGATTCGGTTTAAGGGTTGATTTATGAAAGGCTCGCTTCTTTTTTTGGTTTTTTCAAGTCTTCATATAGGCATTTAATCAGGTATGTTGCAACAGCAAGATCATCCACCTGTCCAAATCCAACAAAAAAATCCGGGATAACATCTACTGGCATAATAATATACAGTCCCGCTCCCAAAAGAGCAAACTTCGTTTTTTTCGACAGTTTTGACAACAGCTTTATCCTCCTCTGACCCTTCATCTTGGGTTCGACTCATTTTAACAGAGGAATTAAAAAACTGTCCATAAAAAACTAATGTACATGTTGGACCATTTCTCTAGCGGCTTTCTTTCCTTCTTTGCTCCACCGATAAGCACCGACTATGAAAGGTATTTGGAGGGGAAGCCGTAGCCATAGAGCAACTGGATGTGCCTTCTGTTTAGGCCCGAGCGGTTTCTTCTTGAGCGTCATATAAATATTGACAGGATAGATGAGAATCATAAAGATGGTTAAAAGCATACCAGTCAGCCTTTTGAATAGATTAAAAAAGAGGGCAATACCCGCCATGAGCTCACAAATCCCTGTAAAAAGCACGAAGAAGGGCCGAAATGGAATCACTTTCGGCATGATATAGATAAAATTCCTTTTGCGGGTAAAATGCAGGATTCCTGCTATTAGTAAAACAAAGCTATAAAGGATTCGTGTAAGGTTTCTCATCGTTTCCACTTTTCCTCCCTTTTTCCTCCTCTATTCCTTTCCTTTAGCTCTTGTAAACACATAGAAGTGATGACTAATCTTGTGTAAGGGTCGATAATTGAATTATTCTAATGTAGTTTGATTGAGTCATTCGATAAATACGGTTTGCTCCTTATTTTCCTCTTTCCATGATTCTTCCATAATTGCGGCGATGTTATCACTCTCATTTTCTTCATCTAACGTGTCCATTAGCTAGATGACACCAAGAAAAAGGGATTTGCTGCTATTAGCAGGGGTTATTTTCATCCATTCGTACCCTCCGAACATGACTTTTCTATATGGTTACAAACCAACATATAAGAAAGACCGGTTATTTATCACCGGTCTGTCCTTAATTGCCTTATAGCCTCTTCTAAGTCTGTTACAGGTGCATGACAAACAAAGTTTTCACATATATAATACGTTTGTTTATCTAATACGCGATAACCCTCCGTAAATGGCGCCGCGTTTTTTAATTTAGAGCTATCCGTCCCTGCCAAATAGGTGACTTCCGGAAGAAACTCCTTCTGTAGGTAATCCAGGAATGGGTCGTCAAGATAAGGCTTGGCAAACACAACTGCTTCCTTCATCTTCATTGCTGTTGTCAAATACGCCATCAGCATGTATGTGTGGCCCATTGGATAGTGGGTTACATCCGCTCCGCTCGTCCTGAAAAGCTCTTCAACCTTCTCTTCAAGCTGAAAGTCTCCCGTAAGACGAGAAAGTCTTAATAGCTGCAGTGCAGCAACGCTATTGCCGGATGGAAGAGCCCCATCATAATATTCCTTTGACCGTATGAGGAGTGCTTCATTATCTATCCCATAGAAATAAAATCCGCCATGCTCATCATCCCAGAAAAGGCGAGTCATTTCTGAAGCCAGTTTTTTCGCTTGCTCAAGATAGGCTATATTTAACGTCGTCTCATAAAGCTCAATATACGACCATTTCAGGTAGGCATAATCATCTATAAAGCCTTCCTGCTTAACCTCCCCATCTCGGTACCGAACCATTACACGTCCATTCACCATAAGTTCCCTCTCGATAAACTGAATGGCCTGCTCCGCCGCTCCAATAGCTTCCTTATGGTCAAAAACACGTCCTGCCTTTGCCAAACCAGCAATCATCAAGCCGTTCCATGCAGTCAGAATCTTATCATCCTTATGCGGATGAATTCGTTCCTCTCTTGCCGTAAATAGCTTTTGACGAGCTTCCTCCAGGTCACGCTTCACTTCGTCAGCATCCAAGTCATTATGAGCGGCAAATGACTCAATTGGCTCGCGAATAAGATTCGGAATAGATGCCCCTTCAAAATTCCCTTCTGGTGTTATATCAAAGACGGCGCAGTAAAGGTCGCCAAGCTCTTCACCTAAAAGATCAAGAACGTCTTCATAGTCCCACACATAGAACTTTCCTTCTACGCCTTCCGAATCAGCATCCTCCGCTGAATAGAAGCCTCCTTCTGGATGACGCATATCACGCAGCACATATGTGATAATTTGCTCAGCCGTCTCCTTATACTGCTCATCCTTCGTCACCTGGTACGCCTCTGTATAGGCCATGAGCAGCATCGCATTGTCATAAAGCATCTTTTCAAAATGAGGAACGAGGTAAAGCTCATCGGTAGAATAGCGGGAGAATCCATAGCCAATATGATCGTAAATTCCACCTCGACGCAGTCCGTCTAATGTTTTCTGTACCATCTGCAGGGCCTTCTCATCCTTGCTGAACTGATAATAACGAAGCAGGAACAGCAAATTATGCGGTGTCGGAAACTTAGGTGCCGCTCCAAAGCCGCCATACTGTTCATCAAACATACTCTTAAATTGCTTAACAGCCGCATCAACCGCAACGAGCGTCAATGCCTCACCACTAGTGGATGGAGCTGATTCCAGCGCCTTATGGAGCCGCTCGCCTGTCTTTGTAATCTTTTCTGGATCATTCAAATACACATCATAAAGCTGCAGCACGATATCCTTCATTCCAGGAAGACCATATCGGCTATTCTTTGGAAAATATGTCCCTGCATAGAACGGAACCTGATCAGGCGTCAAAAACACATTCAGCGGCCAGCCGCCCTGACCAGTCATAATCTGGCACACATTCATATAAATCGAATCAATGTCCGGGCGCTCCTCCCGGTCTACCTTAATAGAGACAAAACGCTCATTTAAGAGAACAGCAATTTCCGGATCCTCAAAGCTTTCCCTCTCCATAACATGACACCAATGACAGGTAGAATACCCGATGGACACAAATACAGGCTTATTTTCCCGCTTTGCCTTCTCGAAAGCCTCCGCTCCCCATGGGTACCAGTCAACTGGGTTATGAGCATGCTGGAGAAGATAGGGGGATTTTTCGTTGATTAGCCTGTTTGACTTCGAATTTCCACTCATTTAGTCATCACTCCTTTCCGGTAGAGATATATGTCCGTTCTCTTCCTACCATTCACTTCTTTTATTAGTATAAACCTATTCCCATAATTTATTGATTAAGATGTCTTAAATTAAAACAGACAGATAGGAGTGTCAGAAATGACTTTCTATCTGTCGAAAAATCTATTTAACCACCATATTTCACCTCTAATGACATCCTTATACCGCTTGATTCTACGGAAGCTACTGTTGAGTCACCTTTTACCTAGTAGCCTCTAACTACATCTTCAAACAAATAATTTCTCCGATAATAAACACGAAAATGGCCAATCGTGATTTTTCAATTTAGGCTAGATTTCATCTTCAATAAATCTTAAACACTTATGACGCGTATTGCAGATATTTGCGCTTATCTAGTTGTAGTATTCAGCCAATATTGACTTCCATCTGTCGTTCTATTCATGAGTCCGAAAGTGATAAGATATCTTCTTTGTTCTACATAATCGGCTTTTGAATACATCGAGAGAAGCTCAGCATTTATGTCCTGTTCTGAATACGTTTTTCCTTCCTCGAACGTTTGGATGAATGTATGTAATAGAATATATTTCTTCTTCTCCTTGGAAGGAACCGTCACTACTTTTCCGTTTTTCACGAAGTTCGCCATCACTTGATCTCTTTCACGTTCTGTATAACTGTACCTCATGTTTAGACCTCTTTTCTATTAAAGGCTTCTATGTAAAGTCGTTTACCATTTCTTTATCATTTCATCTAGTATGTATACTTCAGGCGCTCCGCTTCATCAGTCAATCCAATAGACTGCATCTCTTTAATCAAAAATTTTTTTAATTCAGGTTCATCCATCAATAAATACGTAAATTGGGCTTCTCTTATAAAGGCAAGCTTGCTTTCAAGAGAGGCTGAACCAAAGAAATTTCTCACATCAGGCAGATTGACATTCATATCTTTTTCAAGCTTGTAAAGCCTGTGTTTAGTTATTTTAGGCTGATTTGATCTGATACCCAGTCCACCCATCGTATGCAGAATAATTTGGTTCTCTCTCTCCTTTTTCACTTGTCTTTGAACATAATCATAAATATCCTCAATTAGCGGACCCTCCACTGCTGTTTTCAGTTGATTAATAATAAAGCTGTTTCTAGCCGCATACTCCTCATCTATTTCGTCGGCGAATTCTTCTAAGCATTCATGGTAATCCTCTTCTTCCTCAAAGTATTGGAAGTTCGATATGATAGATGCATCTCTCAGTGTACAAACCAACCTTACAAACTCCCGCAAGTTTCGCGCGACAATCTTGAAAGGATTGTCATAGTCCATAGGACTGATACAGATGACAAATGCCTCCTCTAGATTTTCTACTGTTCCAAAGTCGGTTAATAAGCCATAGTGAATTCCATCAGCTCCAATACTCGCAAAGGTAATGACATCACATGGTGTACAATCATATGCAATCCGCTCTGTATCCAATATTAGTGATAGATCCATGTCGAGTGAATAGCCTTCTTTCTCGAGCCTTCTATCCAATTCGGATAAGTGCATAAGAGTTAGGGGCAAATTTGTATATTTACCATAATTAATCTTCCTCGTCATTTAACATACCTCCCTCATTAAATGGATCCAGCTTCTACATACTTGTTCCACATAAAAGATGGTAATCCTTCTTGAGAAAGAAATGTTTTATACAGCAATAAAAAAAGACCCCAATATAAATCAGGATCTTGTTAGATTCACTTATTAGGCTTTTTGTACGTTAGATGCTTGAGCTCCACGAGCGCCTTGTTCGATGTCAAAAGAAACTCTTTGACCTTCATCTAAAGATTTGAAGCCATCGCTTTGGATTGCTGAAAAATGTACGAATACATCTTCTCCCGCTTCACGTTCGATAAATCCAAAACCTTTTTCTGCGTTAAACCATTTTACTGTACCTTGTTCCATTAAGTGTTGCCTCCTAGTGCTCTTAGCACGATAGTTACTATTCTTGCTCAAAACCTTAGATGAAAATCAACCATCATTCTATATGAAAGAACAAAAAATAATACCTTCTCAGGTTAACAGATATTGGATATAATTGCAAATGCGTATTTCATTAAGGTTTGGAGATAAAAACGAATCCCCCAGCTATACTCATGAGCAATCCACTTCAATTGTGTTATACATAAACAATTATCGTCTATATGTTCCGGCATAAAATCGATCAACACTTGATTTGTACTAAGCCATTAACCCGAATAAATGAATCTTTTATTGAACAATCACTCCAAAGAATATCATCATGCTTACATCCTGATTCCTAAGTGTGAAAAAAGACATCGATTAGCGAACCTAACCGATGTCTTTTATGGTTTAATCACATGAATGTAATGGTACTGATGTGTGTCCCTCTAGGCATTATTCTCTCTATCAGCAACATTCCTACAATATAAAAGCAAAGTATAAGATGAATAACAAACATAACACATACATAATTGGGTGAATTTCTTTATATCGCTTTTGAGCTGCTAAACAAATCGGATAAAAAACAAAACCTAATCCAATCCCGATTGCCACACTAGATGTAAGAGGCATCATAATAATGGTTAAAAATGAAGGAATGACAATTTCTAATTTCGTCCAGTTTATCTTGCTGATTTCCGATGCCATCAATGCACCGACAATGATTAATGCAGCCGATGTAACCTCCACTGATATAACGGCAACAAGAGGAGAAAAGAATAAAGCAATCACAAAACAAGCGGCAATAACAACAGACGTGAAGCCTGTTCTTCCTCCGACAGCAATACCAGCGGAGGATTCAACACTTGTAGCGGGTGTCGATGTGCCTAAAATAGCGCCAATTACACCAGCCGTAGAATCGGCAAGCAACCCTTTTCCGATATTTGGTATCTCGTTGTTTTTCATCATTCCTGCTTGACTAGTTAAAGCAATCAAGGTGCCTGCTGTATCAAAGAAGGCAACAATTAAAAACGTGAAGATAACGGTCAGTATTTCCGGTGTAAAGATCTCATCTAAATGAGAAAATACAACACCGAATGTTGGCTTGATGCTCGGTATCGTTCCAACAATCGAAGAAGGAACCTCTATTAATCCAGCTATCATTCCTACAATCGTTGTAATGACCATCCCGTAGAAAATCCCGCCGTTTATGCCACGTACTAACATAATAATGGTCGTGATAAGACCAATAATGGCGAGCAGGGTCATAGGTGAAGTTAAATCACCAATGGAAACAAACGTATCAGGATTACCAATAATCATTCCGCCATTTTTTAACCCTATGAATGTGATGAAAAATCCAATCCCAGCAGCGATGGCATATTTTAAATCAGCTGGAATGATATTAATGATCTTTTCTCGGATTTTCATTAAGCTTAATAGCATAAAAATGATGCCTGCGACAAAAACACCCGTTAAGGCAACTTGCCATTCTATCCCCATCCCTATACATACAGAAAAGGTGAAGAATGAATTCAATCCCATACTAGGTGCAATGGCGATAGGGTAGTTTGCAAGCAACCCCATAAGTAGGGTTCCGATGATTGCAGTAAGTGCTGTTGCCGTGAATACAGCCCCATTATCCATCCCGGATTGACTTAGAATAAGCGGATTGACAACTAATATGTAGGCAATCGATAAGAAGGTCGTTATCCCTGCAAGTGTTTCCTGCTTATAGGAAGTGTTCCGTTCTGCAAATTTAAAAAAGTCTTTCATGTTGTCGTCTCCTTAGATTGATTGAGGAAGCTTCTATGATTAGTAAAGAAATCGTTCATTTGGCTTTCTCGGTAGATATGAAAAAAACTTTGACCATTATTTGGCCAAAGCTTTTCTACAAAACGGAATAAAAAAATCAATCATTTCTCATCCCTTGTAGACAAGCTATTATCGGTAGCTGGTAGAAACGTTCAAGCCATATTCTTGAATTTATACAAGGTTTATCTATTATATTAAAAACATTAGTATTCTAACAATCTACACTTAAAAAGTCAATGAATTAATAGGGATAGACTATTCTTGCAATAGGTGGAAGCCAGATGGAAGCCGATACTATTTCCATATAGCATGTCCTTTAACGGAGGAATGTATACAGGGCATTAGTCCAAATGCTTAGTAAATACTTATTGAAGTAGGTTATGAACTGTGTTCATAAAGAAAACCGATCTATTGTAGACAGCTTAGGCAAATCAAAGGCGGAGAAAATACGGATTTGGCTGGTTGGCGGGTATGTGATCGAGGATTTTGATTCTTATTATACATCGAATAAAACAGATGGGAAGATCAGGTGAAATATTGGATGATTTATCATGATCCTAACATGTGTAAAAGGTAGAGAGAACCTTGCTCGTTGTGAGCTAAGGTCCCCTCTTGGTTCGATCAACTCCTTATGATTGCTTAGGAGAGATTGCCTGTTTGAAGCTGTCATACACATTCATCCAATAAGCTGACCGTTCCGTATATGCGCGGCGTAATTCATCATAGAACCCCTTTGATTTCTCTTCAAATGACGGGTCCTCTTTAGCTGGTAATTGGGCGCGGCCATCCATCACGTATTTCTCCAATTCAGGTGCGCGCGGGCCCCACTTTGCGATGACCTCGCCCGATTCGTTCAAGACCAAATAAATAGGAATCGCACGCCCGCCATTCGTTAAATAACGGTCAATCAAGTCTGTATCCTCATCACGCAATACCGTTCGCACCTCTACACCAGCGGCTTCAGCAACCTTTCGGATAATCGGGTTATTCAGCATGGCGTCTC
This sequence comes from Gracilibacillus sp. Marseille-QA3620, assembly GCF_054950035.1. NCBI lineage: Bacteria > Bacillati > Bacillota > Bacilli > Caryophanales > Bacillaceae > Gracilibacillus > Gracilibacillus sp. Marseille-QA3620. Next base: position 2,106,046 of record NZ_CM143102.1, on the reverse strand, counting down.
CGCACCAATCTTCCGTGATGGCGAGGATATGTACATTCGCAGCTTTCAACTGCTGGATGAAAGCATCCTGAGGAACCTCGAATTGATGATAAATTTGAAAGGATGGCTCCTTTAGCTGTGACATCTTCTCCATGTATTCTTGGATGCTTGGAGATTCATCATAATACTGTTGTTCTGTTTTCATCCTTGTTCCTCCTCATTCATATGTCTCTCTGGCTAATTATACATGCCTAAATGAATTGTCCCCATGATTAAGCTCTTTCATAGCCAATTCTTCCGTTTACGACTGTCTTAACTGCACAGGCCCTTAACATATCTTCTGTCGTTCCAGTGAATAGATCACGATCAAAGATGGAGAAGTCAGCCACATATCCTTTTTTAATCAGGCCGCGCTCATGCTCCTTGCAAATAGCCTGCGCACTTCCAACGGTATACATTTGGATGGCCTCGAAGCGTGATATTTTCTCTTCAGGCAGATAACCTTCATGTTGCTCACCCGGATTTTTCCGTTCAACCGCCGCATAAATCGTCCAGAGGGGATTGATATCCTCCACCGGTGCATCAGTGCCAGCCGCACACATGAATCCCTCGTTAATGAGCGAGCGGCAAGTGTAAGACCACCCTAGCCGATCAATCCCGAGACGGTCAATAACCCAAGGGAAATCTGATGGGACAAAAGCAGGCTGAAGATCAAGAACAACAGAAAGCTTCTTCATCCGTTCGATTAAATCAGAACGAAGAACACTGCAGTGAATCAAGCGGTCCCGCTTACCTGCTGGAGCTGGATATTTCTCAAGGACACTGATCACTTGCTCTGCTGCCATATCCCCGATGATATGGACAGCGACGGTCTCATTGTACGACCTTGCCTGTTGCACCAATTTGGCAAGCTCTTCATCTGTCTGAATGAGAAGTCCTGTATGATCCGGATTATCCGCATACGGGCTTGATAGGGCAGCTGTAGATCCTCCAAATGCCCCATCAGCAAAGATTTTCATGGGGCCAGGTTCAATGAACGGTTCATCAAAATCGGGCTGATCATTCATCATTTTGTCAAAGACAGCATTATGGCGCAGCAAGGTTACCCGGAAATGATGTTCTTTCCCAATTGTTCGCTGAAAGGCGGTTAATGGATTCTGATATGGACCGAAATAATCCATATCCTCTGTGTGGGCACCTGTCAAACCATAGCTATGCATTTGCCGGATTGCCCGCTCCAGTGCTTCGGTTAAGTAGGCAAGATACCCCTCTCCCATTTTCGGCTGGGCATCATTAACAGCGTTCATTGCTTGATCATATAATAAACCATTTACGTTTCCATTCTCATCACGACCGATCTCACCGCCTTGGGGTGCTATACTATGTTTATCTATTCCACCAGCTTTCAAGGCAGCTGTATTCGCCAAAGTCATATGGCGGCAGACGCGTGTCAACAGTACAGGTCCTGCATGAATGGCATCAAGTTCTTCAATAGAAGGAATCCGCTTATCTGAGAACTGATTCTCATTCCATCCATCACCAAACAGCCATTCTCCCTCAGGGGTAATATTAGCTGTTTGCCGAAGAAGTTCGAGCATTTCTTCCGCTGACTTAGCTTGGGATAAATCCAGCCTCATCAGCTTTTCTCCCTGATTGAGCAGGTGAATATGACTGTCAACAAAGCCTGGATACATAGCCGCTCCATTCAAATCCACACACTCATCAGCCTCTTGCCTCAAATCAATGAGCTTTCCAGCATCAACAATGATGCCATCTTCCACTAGAACGGCTTCCACCGTCTCCATCTCCCGCTCCATTGTATAAATGGGCCCCCCGTACCAAAGCTGTTTCATTTTCTCTATCCCCTTTTATTCGAGGAATCTATCCTCGTCTCTGCCTATTTTTACTATTGTATAAAACTTGGAAGAATATGGTCAATCCGTTTGTTTACTAAAGATATATGATGGAAAATTGCGATTGTTGCCAAAAGAACATATTGTATAATAGTAAGTGTATTTATTCACATTGACCGATATTTATATAAAAAAGAAGGGTCTGATAGCCATGGCGAAACATACAGGGAGCAAGCTCACCGCCTTAAGACAGCTGGCTATGGAAGCTTTCCTTTTTCTAGGTATGGCTGCCTTTATCTTCTGGCTTATCCAAAAATGGAACCCCCAGTTCTTTCCGGTTCTATTGACGGGAGACAGAAATGCGCTTGAGCAGATGATTCAACATGAAACCGGCTTTTATGCTGTCTTATTTACGATTGGACTTGAATACATCCAAACCTTCTCCATAATCATACCAGGGGCACCGGTCAATATTGCCGCGGGACTTGTATTAGGCGGATTCATCGGTACCATTGTTTGTACAATAGGATTCGTCTCGGCTAATGTCGCTGTATTTGCACTGGCCAGAAAATTACACGGTTTATTGGAGCGTTTTATTCCTTCAAAGGGTAAGATAAATCCGAAATGGAAGTTTATCAGTGAATCTGAACATCCTTCCTTGATGATTATCTTAGCTTATGGGATTCCCATCATGCCCAATGGCTTTATCCCATACATAGCAGCCAAATCGTCCATATCCACAAAAGGCTTTTCATGGGCTGTTTTCTTCGGCGGTTTTCCAGGCATCATGTTCAGCAATTTTATGGGGCATTTCATCGTTCGCGGTCATTACAAGAACGCCATCATTCTCGGTCTCATATGGATCGGGTGTTTTATCCTGTTTCTCATGAACCGGAACCATCTCTATAAATGGGCTGCTAAAACCCAGAAAAAAAGAAAGAGCTAATTCCTCTATGACTTTTTGAGGCGTTAGCTCTTTTGGTTTTTCCTATTTTGGTGTCGTTATGTTAAGAATTACGTATTAATTTACCTGAAACGTTTGCCGGTCCGGAAATCGCGATATCCCCTTGTTCTGGCTGAGTGTTAGATACAAAGACTTGGAAAACATGATGTCCTGCTGATACATTCGTTAGAACCGTTTGAAATTTCGTGGTCACTCGAGTGGCTCGTCCTCATTATTAGAAATGGATTCCTGGGTGGTGCTTCCGACCGTCGTACCATCCAATCTGACCTCGAGTAGAAGAGTTGGTTGATTAGGTTGGCCCATGCTTGTTTCCACATTCGTAACATCCCACCCTACAGTTGTCAGCAACTCAACAAAGTTTACTGGATTATCAATAAATAAGCCGAATTCCATAATACGCCGTGGTGTTGACGTTACTGGAATGGATACGCCATTTCTTAAATTTGTTAGTATGCTACGGTTATAGTTTATCAAAGCCATACTTATTCCCCCTTTCTGATTTATATTACATACTATGTGTGCAGAAAGGGATTGCCTGTACAAGCTCCTAAATCAATTTTCAACGTATGAATCATTTTCATTCACACAAAAACCCCCTCCAATGTATAAATTGGAAGGGGCATTCTCGATTCACGCAAAGGCAATATTCTTATTCTTCCTATTCTTCATAAGACACTTTACATCCTCAATAAAGGCATCAACCATCAATTCCCTCGTTGCCCAGGAGGTTATCAAACGGATGGCGGAGGATTCCTCGTCTACTTGCTCCCACACATAAAAGGAATAGTTCTCCTTAAGCTCAAGAATAACGCTGTCTGGAAGAATAGGGAAGAGCTGGTTTGTTGAAGTTTCCGCTAGGAAGGAGATGCCGTTTCTCTTCAATCCCTCTTGGAGCTTCATCGCCATGTGATTAGCATGATCAGCTAAATCCCAATATAAATGGCCTTTAAACAGCTCTAAAAACTGGATGCCAAGGATCCGGCTTTTTGCCAGCATGGCCCCTTTTTGCTTCATTAAATAACGAAAGTCCTCCTTAAGCTCCTCCCGCTGAATCACAAGAGCCTCTCCCATCATTGCACCATTTTTCGTCCCGCCGATATAAAAGGCATCTGGATACACGGCAAACTCAGCCAATGTCATATCGTTATTTGAAGACATGAGGGCGGAGCCTAGTCTTGCTCCATCTACATATAAATAAAGATGGTTTTGTTCACAAACCGTTTTTAAAGCCTGCAGTTCCTTTTTTGTATAAATCGTACCTAGCTCAGTTGGATTCGAGATATAAACGAGCTTAGGCATGACTGTATGTTCGTCCGGATGTTTTGCGAGAACAGCTTCCACCTGATTTGGCTTAAGCTTGCCATCTTCTCCCGGTACGGTAATCACTTTATGGCCAGTTGCTTCAATAGCACCCGCTTCATTGACATAAATATGGCCCGTATGCGGTGCGATGACAGCATGATGTGGTTTTAGAAAGGCAGAAATGGCTGTAAGATTTGTTTGGGTTCCCCCAGTCAGTAAATGAATATCTACAGCTGGATTTTGAATTTGTTCCTTTAACAGCCGGATGGCCTCTTGCGTATAGGAATCATACCCATAACCCTCTTCCTGCTCATAATTTGATTCTGCCATTGCCTTCAAGATGGCTGGATGGGCAACTTCACTATAATCATTTTTGAAACTATACATATTGCACTGCCTCCACTGTTAACATTCTAAAGTCTGTTATTTTAGAATAAGGAAAAAACAGCCTCTTTTCAACCACTTTTACTTGGAGCAATAGAAAGAAGGCTTACAAAAAGGCCCTGAATGAAAACAGAGCCTTTTCTCTCTATTCATGTGAATGGAAAGTACAAGCTTGAAAAGAGGCGCCGTTCATCCGGAGAAATAATCAAGGATAAGCGAAAGCAGCAACCCAAAAGCGGTAATCAACCCAGTACTCGGGCCGCTGTTTTCATAGGCTTCCGGCATCATCGTCGATGAGACCATAGCGATAATCCCTCCTGCCGCAAAGGCTGCAATGCCGCCCATAATAGATTCCGGTGCTGCAGACAGAAAGACATATCCGCAGAAGGAGGCCAGCGCTGATATAAGGATAACAGCAATCCACAGGACATAAATCTTCCAAGCAGGATAACCGCCCTTCTTCAATCCGGTCGTGCTGGAAAGTCCCTCGGGGATATTGCTAATAAAAATCGCTGCAACGAGCATCCAACTGACTGAAGGCCCCGCAAGCAGACTTGCTCCAATCATGATGGACTCCGGTATAGCATCCATCACCGTGCCGATAAAAATGGAAAAACCTCCTTCACCTTGACTGCCAGATCTTTTCCGCTCTCCAGCCCCTCTTTTAGAAATATAGGAATTCAGCAGTGTAAAGGTTATAGCACCAATCATGAATCCAATCGAAACAGACAAAATCTCGCCTTTTTCAACATAATCGCCCAATAATTCATAGGCAGCAGCTCCGATTAATACCCCTGTTCCAAAAGCCATCACATACCCAATCATTTTTCCAGACAAATGAAACACCATGGCTAGGATCGCACCGACAAATACTGCTGAACCAGAAACAGCTCCCCACATGGCAGCTGACCACATCATATGCAGCCTCCTTCCATTCAGGTTTACATTCTCTCCTCAACATTAGCTAAATCTAGGTGAAATAAACCTTTCCCTTTAAAACAACGATGATACCTATATATTGCCCTGATTAACGATGAGCTGCTCAAAAATGCTTGAAATTAGGAGAAAAGGCAATTCTATGCCTAAAGGAACAGGGGGTTAAAGAGGGTTCATAATGATGTGACAATTCTAAAGGAGCATATGGAAACGAAACTTCAATCAACTAGATGAGCTGTGAATGATTGCCTTTATACAATGAAATCTTCAAAAGAGGAAGGCCTTGAAGAGGTTAAATGGAGGATAAGCATCAATTTATCCAAATATAAAAAGGTCCTACAAAAGATTTAATCTTCTTGCAGGACCTCATTAAACGAATCTTTCAAACGCTCAGAGCTTAAATGCCGTCATATTTCTTATTTATTCTTTTTCTTTTTCTTCTTTTTGTTCTTTTTATCACAGTCACATTCCTTGTCCTTTTTATGACAATCACATTTCTTTTGATCCTTCTTATTGCCTTTTCCATTGTGTCCGTGATGATGGTCTACATCATCGTGATGCTTATGACCATGTCTTCTTCCGTGCTTGTGATTTCCTTTGCAATCATCATAATCATCATCGTGATCATTCTTGTCTTCCTCACAATCGAGATTACATTTAGGGCTTTCTGATTGTGCAAGCATGACTAAGCCATATGGCAATTCATTGACCACTGCAGTCGTGGTGCCTGATACCTCTAATTGTATGGTCGGCGCTAACGTACCCCCAAAGTGAGCAAATTGGAAGCTGGCCGGCAATAAACCTACTTCATCAATGCTGATTCCTTGCAGGTTAAAGTTATCGATGAAGCTTAAGACTGAGAAGTCCGGAAGAACAAGCCAGGAATAAGCCTGGTACTCCTCCTGCGGCGGGTTCGCTAAGACAAGTCCGCCATTATTTAATGGGACATAATTTCCGCGCAGGCCGCTTGCAACAAACCCATATAACCCATCCGGTCCAGGTCCGGGAACTAGTCCAGGAGCAAAAGTGAACTTATGGCTATCCGTGAATAAATAGTAATTTCCACCTCTTACAACGATATGAGGGCGCTCTGTTTGCTGGTTATTGCAGCTTGCTTCAAGGAGCGCAGGGAGAAGCTCCCATTCGGAATACTCATCATTCCGAAGCAGTGCGATTCCGATATTACCGGTATAATATCTCGCCTCCTCCGGTACATTAGGACCGCAATCGACATCACTCGCCGTCCCCGCTACATTCCCTTCAAATAATAAATATTCGCATCCAGTTGCAGGATCCTTGAAGAAGAATGGGTCACGGAATGCATAAATAATGCCGCCGCTGGATTGCTCTTGTGTTTGATATAGTACACCATCCGGCTCAAGAATGATTTCATGAGGAGCAAAGTTCACAAATCTAACCCCATCTAAGTCTGAGATATAATCACTGCTTGATAAGGCAATGCGTTGTTCATACGTGATTTGTGCTTCTCCTCTTCTTCCTGTTGCCGTGTAGAAATAATAGATACGGCCATCATCATCAAGCATAGCGGACCCAGCCCATTGCCTTGAACCAAAGGCTGTCCCTTCCTCAAATAAGGCGCCTCCTTGAATCCAATCATAGCCGTTTCGAGAATAGAAATAAGCGATTCGAGCGATATCATGACGCTTACCTGGAAGGACGCTCCTTGGTGCTGATAAGGCGAATAAGACTCTCCACCCGCCTGGCAGTTCTGCAACAGAACCATCCTTCGTCATCAGCGGCCACATATCCCATATATTTAAATCCGGCGATATACGAGGGAAAGGTTCATTAATGACACTTGATACATTGGTAGAAGTGATTCTAATTTGTTCCGATTGCTCCCTTGTCCAAGAAGATGGAACGGCATCTAAGTGTTCTTCTAAACAGCATTCGTAATCTTTAACCGGGTCATAATGACAAAAATCTCTGACTTGCTTTTTTGAAAAACTTCTAAAAGTGACTGGCATATTACCTGATGAGCCACTCGGAAAATTCCGGTTACTGATGTTTCCTGTTGGTTGATTCGTGTTTCCAGGAACAGGGAAATATTGCCTGCACCCCTTCATATGATGATGATTATTATTAGTCATTAAAAAACGCCCCTTCGATTTTGTAATACAAGCTGACAATAACCACTTTATGAATGTGCGGAAATATTGTTTCCGTTATTAACCTAGAATCTATACATATTTTTAAAAACTTTATATAATCGCCACTTAAAAGACGAAATAACAAACAGCCCGCACAGACAAAGGCATAAAGCCTATCACTTCCCCCAACCGGATGGTGCATGACCAGAAAAAGCAGTCCTACTGTCCATGCTCCCTTTGAAATAGCTTACATGGAATCGGAAATATCCACGATAGGCATATAATGCGCCAAAAGAAAATATGTTGTACAAACTAGCTATAAATATGGAGGGGAATACATGAATGATATTCTGATAACGGCAGACATGATGGCTCGTTACCATTCTCTAAGCAAAGAAAAAAAGGCGATAGAAGATGAAATGAACGTCTTGAAGGAAGTCTTTCATCAATTCTTTGACAAGCAGGCAGGAGTGAATCAAAAAGGAGAGTTAATAGAAGAAGGGCTTAAGCTGCAACGACAAATTAGAAAGACAGAAAAATATCTTCCAGAGCCCACGGTGCAGAAACTAGAGGAGCTGAAAATGAAGGATCTCATTAAGGTAATCAAAATCCCTGATGAAGAGAAGATTAACGCCTCCATTAAACTAGGCTTCATGCGAGAAGAAGATTTAGAAGGGTGTAAGGCTATCTATTATTCAAAGGCTATCTCCATAAAACAAACATAATATCTATCAGTCTCTCTATTCACTAAAAAGAGAAAAGGTCTTGCAAAACAACCCTGCAAGACCCCTTCCTTCGATTCATTTTGTCAATTATACATTACTTACAGCCGCAGTCTTTCTTTTTCTTTCTCTTATGGTTTTGCTTGTTTTGGTGTCCGTTGTCTCTGCTATAGTCATCTTCAGGGTGTCTTACATCACAATAGTGTCCGTCATGATGTCCATTTCCGTGATCATGATTATTCCTATGGCGTCTTCTATGAGAGTGTCGGCCGTCACAATCGTCCTCGTAGTCATCTTCATAATCTTTATCGTCTTCCTCACAATCCAGGTGACATTTAGGACTCTCTGATTGAGCAAGCATGACCAATCCATAATCCAATTCATTCACAACCTGTGTTTCTGTACCTGATACCTCCAATTGCACAGTCGGTGCTAATGTCCCTCCAAAGTGAGCAAATTGGAATCTTGCCGGCAGTAAACCGACCTCATCAATACTAATTCCTTGAAGATTGAAATTATCGATAAAGCTTAGGACTGAAAAGTCAGGAAGAACAAGCCATGAATAAGCCTGATACTCCTCCTGCGGAGGGTTTGCCAAGACCAATCCTCCATTATTTAATGGAACATAATCCCCTCTTAGCCCGCTCGCAACAAATCCATATAACCCATCCGGTCCAGGTCCTGGTTCAAGTCCAGGTGCGAAGGTAAACTTGTGACTATCCGTGAATAAATAGTAGTTTCCTCCTCTTACAACGATATGCGGACGCTCTGTTTGCTGATTATTGCAGGTTGCCTCAAGCAATGCCGGCAGAAGCTCCCATTCTGAATAATCATCGCTTCGGAGCAGGGCAATACCAATATTCCCTGTATAGTATCTTGCTTCAGGCGGTACATTAGGCCCGCAGTTAATATCACTTGCTGTTCCGGCGACATTTCCTTCGAATAACAAGTACTCACAGCCTGTTGCTGGATCTTTAAAGAAGAATGGGTCACGGAAAGCATAAATGATTCCACCGCTGGATTGCTCTTGTGTCTGATATAATACCCCATCAGGCTCTAAGATAATTTCATGCGGAGCAAAATTGACTAATCTCACCCCATCCAAGTTGGAAATATAGTCACTGCTCGTTAACGCAATCCGTTGTTCATACGTGATTTGAGCTTCTCCTCTTCTTCCTGTAGCGGTATAGAAATAATAGATTCTGCCATCCTCGTCAAGCATGGCTGAACCAGCCCATTGTCTTGAACCAAAAGCAGTCCCTTCTGCAAATACATATCCTCCCTGTATCCAATCAGCACCGTTTCGAGAATAGAAGTAGGCGATTCTCGCTATATCATGGCGCTTACCAGGAAGAACACTCTTCGGAGCAGATAAGGCAAACAATACTCTCCACCCGCCTGGCAGCTCTGCTACCGACCCATCCTTTGTCATTAACGGCCACATATCCCATATAAACAAGTCTGGAGATATCCTAGGAAACGGCTCGTTAATAACATTGGTGACATTAGTAGACGTAATTCTGATTTGCTCCGATTGTTCCCTCGTCCACCTAGATGGGACAGCATCAATATGCTCTTCCAAGCAGCAATCAAAATCTTTCACAGGGTCATAGTTACAGAAATTCTTTACTTGCTTCTTTGAGAACCTTCTAAAGGTTACTGGGGTATTCCCTGATGAACCACTTGGGAAATTACGGTTAATGATTTGACTATCTAGCTGATTCATACTTCCCGGAACCGGAAAGTATTGTCTGCACCCCTTCATATAGTAGTGCTTGTTAGACAATCTACAACACTCCTTTTTATTTAGTTGTGTAAGCTTACATTCATACATTATGAAAAGGCGAAAGGCTTGTTCATGCTCTAACCTATTAATATTTTCGATTTACCGATAATTAATGCATTTGTACTAGCAAATCGAAAAAAATAATAGATTCCTATCTCTTATCGGCCGCTGCCGTTACGTTTGGGAAGCCTATTATTTGTTTCTTAAGCTCTGGAACTCTGAATCTGGCGTTCAGATAAACACGCATTTCAGCTTGCTCCCCTTCCGTCTTGCTTTATGAGTTTGTTTCCCGTTTATTAGGGTGAAAAATGGCAGGTGCCATATGTATGTGCCTTGACAACTAAGGAGGTAATAACATGAGAAAAACAGCCATTATCACTGGAGCAGGGAGCGGCTTAGGACAAGCTGCAGCCATTCGTTTAGCCAAAGAGGGGATTAATATTGCTGCCGTTGATATAAATGAAAAGGGTGGTCATGAAACAGTCGAGACAGCTAAGCAAAATGGAGTGGATGCCCTATTTATTAAAGCTGATGTTTCAAATCCAGAAGATGTGAAGAATTATGTTGAACAAACAATCGAACACTTTGGATCAATTAACTATATTTTCAATAATGCAGGGATTTCCGGTAGCGGTTCTTATTTCCTTGATTCGAAGATTGAAGAGATCCAGCAAATCGTCAATATCAATTTAATGGGTGCCCTATATGGGGTTCGATATGTAGCAGAGGCGATGCTTAAAAACGGCGGCGGCTCTATTGTCAACACCGCTTCAAGCGCTGGGGTTATTGGACAGGATTCTGTCGTAACCTATTCCGCCACCAAGCATGGGATTATTGGTTTGACTAAGAGCATGGTCGCTGAATATGCTAAAGACGGCCTGCGTGTCAATGCCATTGCACCAGGTCCAACAGAAACGCCGATGGTCAAAGCCTTTTATGAAGCAAATCCTTCCATGAAGGAGAACGCCACAAAGGGAATTCCTCAAAGAAGGTTAGGGACTCCTGAGGAGGTAGCCGAACTTGTCACCTTCCTTCTTACCTCAGAGGCTCAGTATATTAACGGGGAAGTAATCCGGATTGATGGTGGTTTTACGAATACGAAGTAAATAAAATACCATTTGGCCTAGAGGTTTTCCTCTAGACGTTTTTTCATTTACCCCTTTTTGTAATCTTGTCCCATGAGAAATTGCTTTGATCGATAAATGACTTCGATCATGTTCAAATAAAAAAGGACAACCAGCATAGGTAAACTGGTTGTCCTTTCAAGCCTTTATTTAGCTGCATCCTCTGTGTTCTCTTCCATATTAAAGCTGTCAGCAAATTCCTCCATTGCGCTTAACATGCCGCCGGTGGCAGCATCATAAAAGGCCTCATCCCCGACTACCTTCCATTCGCCGTCCACTTTCTTCATATGCACATCCACATTCGTTGTAATGAGGTTGTCCTTATTGTCATCGACCATTTTCTTAAATTTGGCGAGTAAGAATTCTTCCATTTCCGCATCAATCTCTTCCTCCGTTTTATCGGAGAATGCTAAGGACATTGATTGGATGAACATCTCGCCCATCGCAGCACTAGTCGCTTCCTTTAAGTCAGCTTGCTCCATTTCAACTGCAATGGTTGCTGAATTTTCCTCTTCTTTCTTCACATCGCCAATCTTATAGGATAAGTGCTTAAATAAGTAGGCAAGAGCTTCCTCTGCTTTCTTCTCCTCTGCCAAATCCGTGACCGTATCTTCCATTGAAGAGCTATCCGCCCCCTCTTCTTCCACCACATATTTTTCCATCTTTTCCGAATCTCCAGATTTCATGGCTTCAAGGGCATTTTCCAGCGCAATCTTTCGTTCATCCTTCTCTGCTCCAAGACTTGAGCAGCCAATCAGCAAAGTGGCCGTCAAAATAAAGAGCAAGAAAGCCGTAAAACGTTTATTCATGTTGCTTTTCCTCCTTGATGTTTCGTTCAAGCCCATATTCATTCTCTATTATTATCGTATATAAAATCTGTTTGTGCAAAATAAAAGAAAATCCTTTTGAATAGACTGCCAGGAAGGAAATGTGAGTAAATCTAACATAACTTTCATCATTTTATAAAAAGATACGTGAGAAAAGTTAACAAAACACATGACAGATGAATAAAATGCTCGTATTCTAATGAAAATACATGTTCTTCAGGAGCGAAGATCATTGAGGATGAAAGGGTGAAACGAGATGAAGAATCGAAGAAATGAACAATTAGCGGAACTCATCATCCAATTGGATTTACTAAGGGATGAGTTGTATGAGGAATTGCTGGGACATTGCGGATCTCGCGCGGAGGATTTGCTCCGTCTTTTGCAAAACAGCGAGAATCATCGCCATATGTTCACTAGACAAATCCCCACTAACCATAAGGATGCCTACATTGGGCTCCTAGAAGCCTTATTCATGTCTGCCGCAAACGAGAAAACGGCAGGATAAACCGCTATCTCTATTCCCCCTCTATTCCCCCATTGAACAGCCGTCAGGGTATTTCCTGACGGCTGTTTTTGCCTATTTTCGCATTTGAAACTGAGCGTTGATCTGACCTTTGATCATCTCGTCGCGGATTTTTTTGCGGTTGTTTTCTGTTAGGAGCTTTTTCTTAATCTCAGAAGTTTGTACGCCTTCTTCTCTCTTCTCGGCGATCTTCATTAATGTTTCAACATCAGCAAAAGAATACTTCCTGACTCCCTTTTCCGTCCGTCCTGGAGCAAGCAGCCCGCGCTCTTCGTAATATCTAATTTTTCGAAGGGAAAGTCCAGTAAGTTCACTGACGATTCCAATCGAAATCACTTTTTTCTCTTTATAGGATGTCATAACTCCCTCCTTCATACGTAAGCACTTTGTCTTTACTATATAGATGATTATCTCTCAATGAAGCGTTTTCTCAAGATTTTTGGGAGAAGTCCTGACACATGTTTTTATCTTATTGAGAGATAGGTGCATGACTTTTTGCCTTGCGAATGGCCTTCAAGAAGATAACCAACTATTAGAATTTTCTGTTTTTTTATTCCAATCAATGTGAGATAATATTCCATATTTATATTTATGAATGAGGTGAATACAGATGACACATGAGTCTTCCTACAAGGACAAAAAGGTCATAACCATTGGTGTAGTCAGAGAACTGACCGGATTGACAGAAAGGCAGATCCGATATTATGAAGAACGGAAATTGATTTTTCCTGATCGGACGTCCGGGGGAAGCAGAAAATACTCGTTCACCGATATCGAGCTGCTCATGGAGATTGCTGAGAAAATCGAAGACGGAGTTCAGACATTTGAAATCAGGAAGGAAATGGTGCGTAAGAAGAAGAAAGAAGATGAAGCAGCACTCCGCAAGAAAATGCTTCAAGGTCAAATTAACGCCCATTTCGGGATTCGAAAAATATAAGCTTACCATTTAAGACCGCTTGCAAAAGCATTACCTTAGTCCTAATCCAAAATCCATGTAAGGATTTCTAACATCATTGTAGAAATCCATTTTCCTTGATGCGACAATACAATTGCAGCAAGGGAAAAATAATGAATTGGAAGGTGAGGACTAATGGAAGAAACTTTATATTTAATGAACAGCCTCTGGATTATGATTTCTGCAATTTTAGTTATTTTAATGATTGGAGGCTTTATCCTGCTGGAGACAGGCTCCACTCGAATGAAGAATGCCGGGCATATCGCCGGCAAGACCATTCTGACATTCGGTATCTCCTCCATTGTCTTCTGGGCAGTTGGATACGGATTAATCTTTGGGGATGGCGGCGGACTAAGCAAGTTTATCGGTCTATCTGACTTCTTCTACTCTGGTGCAGAAGCTGAAGGCGCCGCCTATAATGGATCTGTATTCTTTGTTTTCCAAACAGCGTTTGCTGGAATTGCCATGACAATCGCTTTCGGCGGATTCGCTGAAAGAGCGAAGATGGGCGTTTACCTCGTATTCGCCGTTTTATTCGCCGTATTGGTTTACCCGCCAATCGCTCATTGGATTTGGGGCGGCGGATGGTTAGCTGAACATGGGAAACAGGATTTCGCCGGTTCAACTGTCGTTCACTTAACTGGCGCTATGGCAGCCCTTGCTGCAACCATTCTACTGAAACCGCGGATTGGCAAATTCAATAAAGACGGCTCTGCCAATAATCTATATGGTCATAACCAAGTGTATACGGCACTTAGTGTATTGCTTTTATGGGTTGGCTGGTTTGGCTTCAATGCCGGCAGCACAGTCGCAGTCGATGCCGGATTCTTCGGATTTGTCGCATTGAACACGAACCTTGCCGCTGCAGCTGGAACGGTTGCCGCGATGATGATATCCTGGATTGTTCTTGGAAAGGCTGATGTATCCATGATGCTTAATGGTGCCTTAGCTGGTCTCGTTGCTATCACGGCTTCGTGTGCATTCGTTGATACATGGGGTGCTCTTGTCATCGGATTTGTCGCTGGTATTCTCGTATTCTACAGCATTCGTTTCTTTGAAGCCCGTAAGATTGATGATCCGATTTATGCCCTTTCCGTTCACGGAGCAGCCGGAATCTGGGGTACCTTATCCACTGGTTTCTTCGCTACAACTGAACTAGCTTCTGTCGGAAAGCCGGGATTGTTCTACGGCGGCGGTTTCGAACAATTAGGCGTTCAAACCTTAGGTGTAGCTGTTTGCGGCGCTTTCGCCTTCATCGTCTCCTACATTCTGTTATACATCATGAAATCTGTCATGGGAGGCCTTCGTGTGACAGAAGAAGAAGAAATCATGGGTCTTGATATAAGCGAACACGGGGTTTATGGATACCCGGAACAGCTTAAATCAGACACCGTCATCACACCATCTGAGAAATCAACCTCTATTGTCTAGACAAACAACGAGTATCCTATAGCAGCTTTCCAATGCTGACTTTCGCAACCCCCTTGGATTTGAGTTCTCATCCAAGGGGTTATGCCTGTTAAGGAGGGTTCTATGTCCGCTGTTACCAATCATTATTTAGATATACGCAGCTACCGGGATCAACGAATAGGGGAGCTTCCCCTCACTTCTGCTGTATTAAATGAACGCCATGACGATATCATGCTGCGTACGATTCATAAATCAATGGTGCTTCATTCCTCTATCCATGGCCCCCCTCCCTCACCCTTTTGCTTCTTTTTGATGGGGAGTGCGGGTCGGAAGGAACAAGGTGTTTGGAGCGACCAAGACCACGGCGTCATTTATGATAGCTCTTCCGATGAGACAAAGCTGTACTTCGTTTCTCTGGGTGAGGAAATTTCAGCTGGACTGGCGGTAACCGGCTATAAGCTATGTGACGGCAAGGTCATGGCAAGCAATCCTTTTTGGTGCCGCTCGAGGAAAGAATGGATGGAACAGGCGGAAGAATGGACAAATGATCAATCATGGGAATCTATTCGTCATCTTTTAACCTTTCTCGATGGGCGGTGCCTCATTGGGGAAGAAGCCTATCTAATGGATGTCAAATCAGCCGCATACCGCTTTATTCATCATAAAAAGTTAATCAGCCGGATGATGGAGAACACGATGCATGTCAAAAAAGCCGTCAATATGCTCGGCCAATTCCTTGTCGAGACACATGGGGCCTATTCCGGTCTTTTAAATATTAAGGAAACAGGGTTATTCCCCTATATTAATGCTGGACGCATTCTGGCCATATCAGAACATCTTATGGAAACCTCCACATCCATTCGTTTAAAGGCACTCCCTTCTTCCATTCTATCTGAGGAAAGAAAGAAGTCTTTCAGCGAGCAATTTATCAGACTGCAGGATTACCGTATTCAATTTGGGAATCACAAAGATTATGAATCTGGCCATTATCTATTTATTGACCGCTTAACGAAGACAGAAAGGAAAGAATTAAAGGAACTCATTAAGGATGGACAACTGTTGAATGAATATGTACGCAAATTTGCAGAAAGGAAGGAGTACGATGGGGATGAATGATTTTATTCAATTCTTCCGAGGGATGGGCGGAAAGATCAGCTCAAATGTCTTGGCCGGCATGCAAGGTCAGCCATCCGCACAAAGCATCTCCTTCCTTCGGCAGCTTGAAAAGGAGGTTCGTCAAAAGGATGATCTATCCTGTCCTCTAAAGGATTTAGAAGTCGTCGTCTTTGATATCGAAACAACCGGGTTTCATCCGGATAAAGGAGATCAAATCCTATCCATCGGTGCTGTAAAAATGAAAGGCGCAGCTTTTTGCGAGGAGGACACCTTTTATTCCTTAATCAAGAATGATGGCATCCTTTCCCCTGAAATCCGTGCTTTAACTAATATTACCGATGAGCAGCTGCAGGATGCTCCTGAAGCTCACGAGGTTTTAATGCAATTCTTTCAATTTATCTCATCGAGGATTTTGATTGCCCACCATTCCAAGCATGAAATGGCGTTTATGCAAAAGATCACTTGGAATCTCATGAAGAAAAGGTTTCAGCATCGAATGATTGACACCTCCTTTCTGACCAATCTGCTGACCCCTGGACCGCAAACAATACGTACATTGGATCAACTATGCGAGGAATGCGGGATTGAGATAAAGAACCGGCATCATGCCCTTGGAGATGCCATCATGACAGGGTCTATATGGGCTTATTATTTGCAGAAGGCTATCGATGAGGGATATAAAAATCTAGGCGATGTGTACAGCGAGCTTGCCAAGAAAAGAGGATGAACCAGGAAAAAAGAGCCCAATCAAACAGGCTCTTTTTCGTTCGTTTATTCATTTCCTTTTTTCACCCATTCAGCAACAGTGATGGTACGTTTGGCTTGATATTTCACAGCCTCTTGAACATCCTCAATCATTTTTCCATCCTGTCCGACCGTTACGCTTGTACCATACGGATTTCCTCCTGCTTTGAAGGTAGAAGGATCGGCATATCCCGGTGTTGCTACGATCGCACCCCAATGATACATCGTAGTGTACAAGGATAGGATGGTCGCCTCCTGACCGCCATGAGGGTTTTGAGCGGATGACATGGCACTGACCACCTTATTGACCAGTTTTCCATTAAACCAAAGCCCTCCTGTCGTATCAAGGAATTGCTTCATCTGGGATGGCATATTGCCAAACCGGGTCGGTACACTGAAGATGATGGCATCGGCCCATTCCAAATCATCAAGAGCAACCTCAGGCACTTCTTTTGTCGATTCGATAAAGGCTTTCCACTCCTGATTTGCCTCAATGACCGACTGCGGAGCAAGCTCAGGCACCTTCATGACTTTCACCTCAGCACCAGCCTCTATTCCGGCTTCCTCTGCCCATTTGGCAAGCTGATAATTCGTTCCGCCCACGCTGTAATAGATAATGGCCAATTTGATAGGCATATGACACCTTCTCCTTTCCACCGTTTAATACGGTTGTGTATCCATTGCTTTCCTATTTATCTACCCTTTTTTTCCTTTTACAAGCATCAACTCGACCATCAATCCATTTCTCTTAAGTGAATCTCCATTAGGTTGCCTTCAATCTCTAATCTTCTAGGTTCATATTCCTCTGGTAGCATCAATGACTCTCCAAGATGCTGTATATCTTCATCAATCAGGAATCCTGGCGAATCGGTTGCAATCTCGAAAAGAATGTCCCCGTGCTCACGGAAATAAACAGCCTTGAAATATTTCCGATCCTTGATGGGAGTCACCGCAAAGCCTTTGCTGATAATGGATTCACGAGCCTTTAATTGGTCCTCATTATCCATTGCTCTCCAGGCAATATGATGAACGGTTCCTGTTCCCATCCTCCCGCGCTCATGCTCTGACACATCCACATCAACCGTATTTCCATACTCTGCTTCACTGCGGTAGCGGACATAATGCCCTTCCTTGCCGACAACCTCAAAGCCCAATCCGTTCCTAAGCAGCCCCATCGTATGACTTGGAGAACTTGATAAAAGAATGGCACCTGCAAAGCCCTTTATTCCTGTATCTGGCCCCACGCCATTGAAATGCCAAATTGATTTCTCCCCTTCTGCGCGCTCGACCAATTCCAATTGAAGACCGTGTGGATCCCGAAAGGCTAGATAAGTCTCTCCAAAACGTGCATGCTTCCTGGATTTGACATGATATCGTTGAAATCTCTCCTCCCAGAATGGCATGGCCCCTTTAGGAATCGCAAAGCTTGTCACGCTGACCTGTCCTGTGCCAATGCGGCCCTTAAATCCTTTGTTCCAAGGAAAGAAGGTCATAACCGTCCCTGGTGATCCTTGATCATTGCCAAAATAAAGATGATACGTACCTGGGTCATCGAAGTTAACCGTTTTTTTCACTAGCCGCATACCAAGAACACTACCGTAAAAATCAAGATTTTCTTGAACGTTTCCTACGATAGCAGAAATATGATGGATACCCATTGTTTTAAACATGCCTGCCAACTCCCTTTGAATCAAATCTTTTATTGGATTTATTATCTCAAATTCGAGATAATTGTCAAATAAAAAAATCATTCACGCCTTGTTTTAGCATGTAAAAAGGTGATTCTTCCTCTCTTGAACCACCTTTTTAGTCAAATATATTTGATTAACGATTCATCTAAATCATTCCTTGTCTTCAAAAGATTTAATCTTTTCTTTCATAAAGTCCAAAACATCACCACGTAATGATGGATTCCTCAAGGCAAAATCAATCGTTGTCTTAATAAAGCCGATTTTATCCCCGACATCATAACGCGTTCCTTCAAAATCATAGGCAAATACACGCTGGATTTCATTCAGCTTTTGAATCGCATCGGTCAATTGAATTTCACTGCCCGCTCCAGGCTTCTGATTCTCAAGAAACATGAAGATCTCTGGCATCAATATGTATCGGCCTAGGATAGCAAGATTGGAAGGTGCCTTGCCCGAGGCTGGTTTTTCAATAAAATCATTCACCTCGTATAGCCTGTTTCCTCTTTGCTTACCTGGGTCTATGATTCCATACCGATGTGTCTCTGAATTCGGGACATGCTGAACACCGATAATGGAGGATAGAGTTTGGTCATATTGATTAATTAATTGCTTCAAGCACGGAGTCTCAGCAACGACTACATCATCTCCGAGTAAGACGGCAAATGGTTCATCCCCAATAAATTTCCGGGCACACCAAATGGCATGGCCTAATCCTTTCGGCTCCTTCTGACGAATATAATAAATGTCTACCTTTGACGGTGCTTGAACCTTCTCAAGCAATTCATACTTTTGCTTTTCCTCAAGATTGGCTTCAAGCTCGAAGGCATTGTCAAAATGATCTTCAATAGCCCGTTTTCCTTTACCCGTAACGATAATGATATCCTCAATACCTGAGCAGATTGCTTCCTCTACGATATATTGAATCGTTGGTTTATCGACAATCGGCAGCATTTCCTTTGGCATTGCCTTTGTGGCCGGTAAGAAACGGGTTCCCAAGCCAGCTGCTGGTATGATGGCTTTTCGCACTCTCCTCATGATTGACCTCCCCATATGCTTCATCAGTCATTACATCATTTTATAGGAAAAACCTTGTTCACATGACTATTGGAATGAATCAAAACATGAAACATCCAAAATCCTGGTTTCCCTATATGTCATCTTTCTCGCTTTATTCACCATCTTCATCCTTGCACTAAATCTCTTACAAGCAAACGGACAATATAAAAATATTCAGACAATATAATCTTAGCATAATGAAATTCCCCGTACAATCTGCTCCTATATACCAGTCGATAAGCCTTTAGCTGAAACACGCCAATCAATAGAATCTAAAAAAGCCTCCCGATCAGGAGACTTTAGGTTAGCTTACTTCAATTGTTTCAAAATCTACCTTCATGCTAGTAATCTGAGCCTTTATCAAGCAACGAGTAATAGCAGCACCAAAATCCCTTGCATCAGCAATACACCAGCAATAGATTTCTCATTCCTCAATGATTTATACGTCAATGCACCGAAAATGATCAAAATGATTGAGGCGATGGCCAGCCATGTAATCATTTTTGCTGTAAATACAACGACAAATCCAGTTATAAAGAGTATCTGCAGAATCACAACGGCAAAAATGATTTTTTTGGCAGGATCTTCACGATGATTGGAAGCCCATAGGGCCAGCAGTAAAACAGTTAACACCGGGATGACAATTGATGCGAAAAATGCAATCCAATCCATTTGCATCCCCCTTTCTATAAAGGATGATTTCACCTAAGATGTTATCAGGAAAAGAAATATACAGTATTTTGTAAAACTTTGTCGTTTTTCCCTCTTCTTGTGTATCGTACCATATTTTTATCCCCTTCAATAGTAATATAGCTATCTCCTTAACTAAACAAATAATCTAGGAAGCTCCTTTATTAAGGTATAAATGCCCATGACCGACATAGCCGCCACAACTATACCACCTAAAAAAGTCATCCATATCGGCTGCTGATAATCACCAACAATCCTTTTTTGATAGCTGGCAATCAGCATAACCCCAAGAGCAATCGGCAGAATTAACCCATTCAGTGCCCCGGCAAGGACTAATACTTTTACAGGCTGTCCAATTAAAGCGAATACACCTGTTGAAATGACAATGAAGCTGATTGTAACCCAATTCTGATTCCGCGATACAGTGCTGCTGAATGTCTTAATGAAGGAAACAGATGTATAGGCCGCTCCTATGACACTTGTCACAGCTGCCGCCCACATAATAATCCCGAATATCTTGTAGCCAATATCTCCTGCAGCATGCTGGAAGACGGAAGCGGCGGGATTTTCCGCGTCTAACACCAATCCTTGTGAGACGACCCCCAGTACGGAAAGAAATAGAAAGATTCGCATAATAGAGGCGAGTCCAATCGCACTGACCGCCCCTTTTGTCACTTCTGATACATGTTCCTTTCCCGACACCCCTGCATCAATCAAGCGGTGTCCGCCAGCGAATGTGATATACCCGCCAACTGTTCCGCCCACAAGGGTAACGATCGCCAATAAATCGATTTCCTCTGGCATGAAGGTCCTCGCAGCTGCTTCACCGACAGGAGGAGAGGCAGTAAACATCACATATAGCGTTAAGAAAATCATGACAAACCCCATGATTTGCGCAAAGCGGTCCATTGCTTTGCCCGCTTCCTTAATGAAAAAGATGCCCACTGCAACGAAACCGCTTAACACGGCCCCTAAACGGGGGTCAACACCAACGATGACATGTAAACCAAGTCCTGCACCAGCTATATTGCCGATATTAAATGCCAAGCCGCCCAAAACAATCATGGCTGCAAGGAAATAACCTAATCCAGGAAGCAATTCATTCGCTATGTCCTGCGCCCGCTTCTTGGATACGGCAATAATCCGCCATATATTCACCTGAGCCCCAAGGTCAATGATAATAGAAACAAGGATGACAAATCCCATGCTTGCTAGCAAGGTTTCCGTGAACACGGTTGTTTGTGTAAGAAAGCCTGGTCCAATCGCAGACGTGGCCATTAAGAAAGCTGCTCCAAGCAAGATACTTAAGCGTGATTCCTTCTTTTCCATTCATTCCTCACCCCCCTGAGTATCTTTAGGCTCGTTATTAGATAAATTCTGCTATTCTCTTAATCTCAATATTCTCTTTTCGCAATGCTTGATTAATTTGCTCCGCAAATCGCAGTGCGCTTGTTCCATCTCCATGGATGCAAACCGTTTGGGCGATGATCTCAATATCTGATCCCTGCCTGGTTTGGACCTTTTTTTCCTTCACCATTCGGACAACTTGAGCAATCGCCTCATCCGAGTTTTCGATGACCGAGCCAAACGTCCTTCTAGAAGTCAACGACCCATCCTGCTGATAGGTGCGGTCTGAAAATACTTCACTTGCTGTCCGAAGACCGATTTTCGCACCCTCTTTAACCAGTTCACTTCCTGATAACCCAAATAAAATCAGCTCAGGGTCAACCTTATACACCGCTTCAGCAATCGCCTCTGAAAGCTTCGCGTCAATAGCGGCCATATTAAACAATGCCCCATGCGGCTTAACATGCTGAAGCGTCCCGCCCTCTGAGCGGACAAATGCATTCAAGGCGCCAATCTGATAGATGACGAGGTCATACACCTCCTCCGGACTGACCTGCATTTCCCTTCTTCCAAACCCGACTAGGTCTTGAAAACCCGGATGAGCGCCGATTCCAACATTCCTCTCTAATGCCAGACGAACGGTTTTCTTCATCGTGGCCGGATCTCCCGCATGAAAGCCGCAAGCAATATTGGCAGACGTAATATATCCTAATATGGCTTCATCTGATCCCATTTGATAATTTCCGAAGCTTTCTCCCATATCACAATTAATGTCAATCACGTACACATTAAATCCCCCTTATGAGTACTTCATCTGTATGGCCCTCTTTAGAATTTTCAGCTCCCGCTCCTGTTCAAGCAACAGTCGCTGTGCCTCCTTTAGACTAATCATCTCGAAGGTCAATCGATCTCCTGGCTTTGCTTGGGCGACAACCGCCTGATCGACCGTTGCCACTTGAGCAATCTTCGCATAACCGCCAAGCGTCTGGCTGTCAGCCATTAGAATAATCGGCTGTCCGTCTGCCGGAACTTGAATCGTCCCAAATGATACGGCCTCTGAGATGAATTCAGTTTGCTTTTTCAAGCTTAAACGCTCCCCTTCAAGCCGGTATCCCATGCGATCGGATTCAGGCTTTACGATGAATTCCTTTTTGATTAAGGCAGCCCTGCTTTCCTCTGTAAAGGCATCATAATCGAGACCAGGAAGGACCCGAACATTCTTCCTTGTCCCGCCATCATGCAGGCGGAATGACTCTGCTGACCACTTCATTGGTCCAGTCCATCTGATTGGTTTGGCAGCCTTAAGCTGGATTTCGTCCCCTTTTTCAAGTGCTCTTCCTTTATAGCCCCCAATTCCGGCCCTTAGGTAAGTGGACTTGCTATGCATGACATGTTCAATGGAAAATCCGCCATGGACCGCTAAATAACATCTCAGCCCGTTTTTTGGATGACCGAACGACAGTACATCCCCATCATCCACCAATAACGGACGATACATCTTAACCAGCTGTCCATTAACAGCAGGAGAGAAATGACCGCCAGTCATTGCGATGACTGCCTTTTCCTGAAAGCGTATAACAGGCCCGCCCATCGTAATTTCGACTGTTTCTGTTTCCTCTGGATTGAGCACTAGCATATTGGCTATCCGGTGTGCAGTCTGATCCATCGCTCCACTCGCAATAATCCCATACTGTTTGTAGCCAGTCCTGCCTAAATCTTGAATCGTCGTTAATAATCCCGGCTTTTCAATAATCAAGAATGCTCCCCTCCCAACGAAAGATATTCTTCATAGCTAATGGGGTTAAATTTGATTTGGTCGCCTGCTTGCAGCAAGGCAGGAGGTTCTTTATCAGGGAGAAAAAGAGAATAAGGGGTTCTGCCGATTAATTGCCAGCCGCCAGGGGATTCAATCGGATAAATCCCTGTCTGCTCACCGGCTATTCCGACACTCCTTGAAGGAATCTTAAGCCTAGGAGTTTCTTTGCGTGGTGTTGCGATTTCTTTTTTCATGCCGCCCATATAGGGAAACCCAGGAGCAAATCCAAGCATATAGACGACATACTCTCCGCTCGCATGCAGTTCAATAACCTCTTCCTCAGATAGTTTGTGATAGTGTGCTACATAAGCAAGGTCCGGCCCGAGCTCCCCTCCGTAACAAACTGGAATCTCCATGAACCTCTTTTTTTTACTTTCTGGTCCTTGTCTGTCAGATAGGATATCTTCAAGCCTCATCCTGGCTGTTTCATAAGGAGATTGACCATCATTATGGGGCCAGTCTAATTGAACAGGGTCATAGAAAACGGCGATTGAGGCAAAGCTTGGAACGATTTCAATCAGCCAATCCTCCTCGACTTGTTCAAGCCGCCTGGAAGCTTTCATGACCTTTTCATATTCTTGCTGACCTATTGCAGAGCCGCATTTAATCATGACAGCCTTGTCTCCTAAAGGAGAAAATGTATACGTCACGTTCACCACTCCTTGCGTTGATTGTTTCGGTAACTTAGTACAAATCGCCTTAACTTCCATTTACCACCAGAATACAAGTTTAATGTCTGATTAATCAATAAATTTCGACGCTATTAAACACAATGTTTGCACATAGAACCATCGAACCATCATACTAGGTATATAAAAAAACCCTTACATACGTCATGCAAGACGATTTGTACAATGGATATTCTTTTTTGTAATATAATAATTAGTTAGATAACATCATAAGGAGGATTTACCATGAATGAGGTTATACGTACAATGCAGGCACATCGTTCTTACCGTTCCTATCTAGACAAGCGAGTGGATGAAAGTCAGCTAGAACATATCATCCAATGTGTTCAAGCGGCACCTAGCTGGATTAACGGTCAGCAGGTTTCTATCATTGCCGTTAAAGAACCTGAGCGTAAACAGAAGCTCGCCATGTTATGTGGTAACCAGAAATATGTCGAGGAGGCACCTGTATTTCTTGTCTTCTGTCTCGATTTCTACCGTACCTATTTAGCAAGCCAAATGGAAGGAACCTCATTTGAAATAAGCAATAACATCGATACATTGCTTGTCGGGGCAACAGATGTCGGCATTGCCTTAGGTACTGCCGTTACCGCCTCTGAATCCTTTGGTTTAGGCACGGTTGCCATCGGCGGTATTAGACGGAACCTTGAGGAGGTCATCGAAGAGTTAAATCTGCCCCCTTATGTCCTTCCGGTAGCAGGTCTTTGCATCGGCCACCCTGCCGAAGACCCGGGTCTTAAACCGCGTCTTCCAGAAGAGGCTGTCGTTCATGAAGAACAGTATCAGCAGGATCTAAAGCCAGCACTAGAGAATTACAACACTACCTATCGCGCCTATTTAGAAGAGCGTTCCAAAGGCAGCCGCAGCGGTACTTGGACAGAGGCTGTAGCAAACTTCTACAGCAAGCAGTATTATCAAGGCATTGAAGAAGCGCTAAAAAAACAGCAGCTGCCTCATAGTAAATAAGGCATCAAAACATTCACTCCATCCGGAAATACACTTTCCGGTGGAGTGTTTCTTTTTTCTGCAGTCTTTCACTTGAAAATAATCTCTTCGCGTTAGCTTCTCCCATAAAATGGGTAGATGTGAATAGTCATATATTCATATAGCCATTTTTATCCTCGAGTGTTAATATATGAAACAACAGCCTACTTTATGGTAAGATAGCAATAACTATCATTATCCCCCTTTTAATGGTAGAGTTCTTTCCTAAATGGCTGACCCCTCAAAGCTATTATTCTAGGAATCGACATCAATTTTAGGAGGTTAAAAATGAACTTAACAAAAAAAATTATTATTGGCTTGGTACTGGGTGCTGCCGTTGGTCTCATCCTAAATATTTACTCCCCTTCCTTATTTACGCAACTTGATATGTATCTTTTCAGCCCACTCGGGACTATCTTCATCAATCTAATTAAATTACTCGTCGTTCCAATCGTTCTCTTTTCCATCATTTTAGGTGTAGCCGGTTTAGGAGATCCCAAAAAGCTTGGCTCCATCGGTCTTAAGACGATTACGTATTTCTTGATTACAACAGCCATGGCCATCATGGGTGCGATGATGCTGGCTACCGTCATCTCACCAGGAACGAAAGGAGAATTCGATACTTCTAAAGCTGAGTTCTCAGCAGAAGAAGCCCCATCTATCGCAGAGACCCTGCTCGGAATTATTCCAAGCAACCCGTTTCAAGCCATGGTTAACGGAGATATGCTTCAAATCATCTTCTTCGCCGCCTTGATTGGATTCGCTTTGACAGCCTTAGGCAAGAAAACGGAAGGCATTGTTAAGCTGATTGAACAAGGAAACGATGTCGTCATGTTCCTCGTCACATGGGTAATGAAATTGGCGCCATATGGAACTTTTGGTCTGATTGCCACTGCAGTCGGAAGCCAAGGCTACAGTGCAATGAAAGCCATGGGTCTTTATATGATTGTCGTTGTGATTGCTCTTGTTATTCATACAATCGTTGTCTACGGCGGCACGATTCTATTTGTTGCCAAGAAAAACCCTCTTTGGTTCTTTAAAGGCTTCGCACCGGCAATGACATTAGGATTCAGTACCTCCAGCAGTAACGCCACTCTTCCTGTATCAATGGAAACGGCTCAGGATAATCTTGGAGTCAGGAAAGAGATTTCAAGCTTCGTTCAGCCTTTAGGTGCCACGATTAATATGGACGGAACGGCTATCATGCAAGGGGTTGCGACCATCTTTATTGCACAAGTGTATGATGTGAACCTTACCTTTACAGCGCTTATTACCGTCGTCATTACGGCTGTATTAGCGAGTATCGGAACGGCCGGCGTGCCTGGTGTCGGACTGATCATGCTTGCGATGGTTTTGACATCGGTTAACCTCCCTGTCGAAGGAATCGGCTTGATACTTGGGATTGACCGTTTGCTTGATATGGCAAGAACCTCTGTCAATATTACCGGTGATGCAGCATGCGCCGTGATGATTGACCAGCAAGAACGAAAGAAAGAAAAAAAGAATGCTTCTTCCTCTGACACAGTAGAAGCTTAACAAACGATAGAAGTCCCGGTTTGCTAGATGATCTAGAAACCGGGGCTTTTGTCTGTGTGGGCATGTACTCCATGCAAAACCCCCGCCTGATTTTTTCAGCGAGGGTTTTGCGAATTACCTATTATAGATTATCTGTGTCAATTCGATTTTTTGGATAGGTTCTCTTCTTATCCAAATCGTCTTTTTCATGTAAATTAGAATCATCTAAACGTGTATCAGCCGTCACGGAAAGATCATCAGCCCGGCTCATATTCCCGACTGTTTGACTTTTTCGCTCCTCTTCACGTGCTTTCTCTTCATTTCGATTGGCATATAAGCCGCTATTATGAGTCGTTTGGTCATTCAGACCTGTCTCCATCATGCTTGCAGCCCCTTCATCCACAAGGATAAGGATCTTGCCATTATCAACATCTTCCGCAAGGCGCTCTGCCTCTACACCTTGAATCCCTTTCGCCATTAACCTGTCCTCAATTCGTTCAGTTGAATCTACCGAGAAAAAGCTGGCAATCTTGTCCATAAAGGATTCACCAGTAGCTGCTTCGGTATCCACATCACTATTCGGTGCTTCCTTCGTAAAGCGAAGGCGGTCAGCCTTATCTGCCAAGATGGTAATATCAGATCCATCCGCTCCTTTATACTTAAGAGCATTCACTGCCTGTAAAGCTTCTTCCTGCGTATCATATTTTCCGTAAACGATTTTTGCCATGTTTATTCTCTCCTTTTCTTTCGGATAAAATAGTTGTACACTAGCTTCATTCGTTTCTCCCATACCCTTTTGAATTATCCACCGGGTATATGTATGGTGATTCCCTTTCATCCTCAATGGAAAACCTTGACAAGGAAAAAAATAACGATAAACTTTTAACATTGGAATGATTATACATACATAGAGGAGGCTTTTTAGGATGGATGCCGTATTTCAAACAAAATCAGCTGTCTTTAACTACCGAACCGCCGCTGTTTGGATTGAGGATGGGCATATACTATTACACCGGCAAGCTGACGATAACTATTGGGCATTGCCAGGAGGAAGAGTCAAGATTGGAGAGGATTCCATGACATCCTTGAAAAGAGAATTGAAGGAGGAGCTCGGAGCCGACGCTGAAGTTGATCAACTGGTATGGTTTACAGAGAATTTCTTTGTATACAAAAATGCCCCCTTTCATGAGATAGGCCTTTATTATTCCGTCACGCGAAAAGGATCCTCTATTCTAAAGCATGGTCCCTTTTTCGGACTTGAGGGTGAACGGCTGATCTATCAATGGGTACCGCTTGAGGAGCTTTCCTCTTTAACCGTGTATCCAGCATTTCTACAGGAGGGACTATTAAAGATGCCTGCTTCAACTGAACATTTAGTGTTACATACATAAATCAACAATGACTCACTTTGGAAGTGATGAACGATCTAGGTAAATTCATCATAACAAGTCACAACGCATTATGATTGATCAGATGAAATGATACCGACATCTTGAATATTTCATCATACCAGCTGTCAATCAGGCAGCTGGTATGGAATATAAGGATAGGTATTACCTTCAGAAGGAAAGCGGCACAGTTTATTTTTCACCATTATAAAGGGATTCACTAATACTCCAAGCGAAATAAAGCTGTCAATAACCCTTCAATCGCCATGACATCATTTTGATTTGTTGACTCCATCTTCCTTATCTCAATCTTTTTAAAATCATGAAAGATTGCTCGAAGTTTATCCTCGGTAAATCCGAGCCCGCCATTAAGACTGCGTATTCTGTATACATCCCAATCTGTCAAATCCGCCCCTCCATACTTTCCTCCCACAGTAAAACAAGTTAATCCATAAAAGCCATTAGGCTTTAAAGCCCTTCTCACTAAATGTAAATAGCTCATTCTGCGGTGCGGTGCTATATGATGGAAGCACCCCGAATCATAAACAATATCATATGAGCCTTCCTCGATGTCCAATTCAAAAAGGTTTTTCTTGATAAAAGTTACGGGCAAATTATTTTCCTTCACCCTTTCCCTGCCCCAATTCAATGCCTCTTCTGATAGGTCTACGGCATCAACTGAACATCCATTTTCAGCAAAATAAATAGCGTTTCTTCCTGGGCCGCAGCCCAATTCAAGCACTCTCATTCCTGACTGAAACCACTTATTCCTGAAGTATTTAACTAGGTTTTCATCCGGATGGTTTGGAAAAAAAGGAATCTCTCGATCACGATTGGAATAAAAATCATCCCAATTAAAGCGGGCATTCTCTTTTAATAACTGATCCAGCATCATTAATAAGTCATCATAAGTATGGATCGTTTCCATTAAACATCCCCCTTTTCATCTACCTCATAATTGTATCAATATCTCCTTTACGCATTGTTAAGCGATGATTAAAAATAGATTATTTCAATCGTAAACCCATATCTGAAAACAGATGAAAACATAGCCGTAGGAACCCATTCACACACCAAAATGGGTTCTTTGCTAACAGGCAAGGGGAATGTATGCTTTTTATCAAATTCTTCTCTATGAAGCTGATAAACCCTTTTAAATCCATATCTGTTTATTGAAATGACCGTCGATTATGACAAATTTTACAAAAGCATGACAGTGCTCCTAAGACCGCTTCTTTGTCCTTTATGGATGAATACCAGTAAAATTACTTATTCCTTTAAAAAGAAAAGCAGCTAAGAATAGCCGCTTCAGATTGTATACAAAATCCATTTAGTATTTGTTCTAATGTTTTTTAATCTTGCGCTTCATTTGTAGGGGCAGAATGGACTCGGGCGAACCGTGGGGGAAGCTGCTTTCGCCAGCTCTCATTCGGCAAGAGCTCCCTTCAGCCTGCCTACTTCTCCGTACCGAGAGTCCCGCCCATCCTGCAGAAAAGGCTTATAAAAGAGAGCAGGAGAGATTTGTCTGTGAAGGAACGATCAAAAAATCAAACAAAGGACTGAGAATATATTTATTCTCAGTCTTTTTTCTCCATAATGACCCTATCAAGAGGATTTTCCAAGTCCCTCTAGAATGAAAGTGATCACTTGTTCGATTTCATTTTCGCTTATGGATTGTTTATTTAATAAAACAAAATTTGTGACAAACATTCCACCTATGACGGTAATGAGCATTTTTTGAATGATTTCATTCGGTACGTCTTTCATTTCATCCCTTTGTTTAAATTGTTCAATCACTTTTGTTAGATGATTTGACCCAACTTCTACGGCAAAGGGAAGTAATTCGTTTCTAAGCTCTTCTTTATAAAACATTTCCTTAACGAACACTTGAAATATTTCTCTGTTTTCAGCGAGAAATGCGCTGCGATCCGTTATTAAAGCTCTTAAAAACTCTTCAAATGTGCATTTATCATTCATGAGATGTCCAACAAGCTCATCTACCTTCAAAGGGAAAAAATCTTTTAGAAATGGAACCATTATCGACAATAATAGATTTTCCTTCGTGCCATAATGTTTAAAGATTGTCCCTTCAGCTACGCCTGCTTTTTTAGCTATTTCAGCTGTCGATGTATTTGAATATCCTTTTTCCGCAAAAGATGTAATAGCAACTTCAATAATTTTCTGTTGCTTAACCGTTTGTTTATTGGATTTTTCAAGCATTTTAGCCATTTCATCCAGTAGATTATTATGTTTCATTGAAATCACCATCTTTGCATAAGACTATATCGCTTTCGTATTATAGCTTACGATACTTTTTCAAAGCAAACAAATTCAATACGATAAACACTGCTGCAAAAGCCAAGAGGATATATACGTCATGACTAATGTCTGCTAATGTTAATCCTTGATACATGACTCCTTTTAATGCGTCCGCTGCATAATACATCGGCATAAATCTCGCAAATACTTGTAACCAATCAGCCATCGCCTCAATGGAGAAGATTCCTGAAAAGAATACTTGCGGCACGATGACGAGCGGAATGAATTGAATCATTTGAAATTCAGAACTCGCAAAGGAGGATAGCAGGATGCCAAGAGACAAGGCGACAAGGGCGATAACGATATTGATTAAAATAACCGTCCATATGGAGCCAACCATAACAATATCTAACACAGCTATCGCGAACAATACCATGATGATCGTTTGTATCAAGGCTAGAATGCCGTAACCGATGAGATAGGCGGTCACTACTTCCCCTCTTCGAATAGGAGTTGTCAATAATCGATCTAACGTACCGGTTGTTCTTTCATTTAACAGCCCAATTCCAGCAATTAAGAAGACAAAGAAGAAGACGAAAAAGCCAACTAAAAC
The DNA here is from genome assembly GCF_054950035.1 of Gracilibacillus sp. Marseille-QA3620. Lineage (NCBI taxonomy): Bacteria > Bacillati > Bacillota > Bacilli > Caryophanales > Bacillaceae > Gracilibacillus > Gracilibacillus sp. Marseille-QA3620. Next base: position 2,075,262 of record NZ_CM143102.1, on the reverse strand, counting down.
AGGGTTAATCGTATCAAAAATCGCCGTATCGCTGCTCCCGTATACATACTCTGTTTTCATTATGTCCTGTGTAGAGGCGTTGCTTGGCGTTTTGGCTGGTCCTAGCATTTGGGCTTGAACTTCTTGGCCATAGACTTGCTTAACCTTCATTTCTAAACTTTTTGTTAATGATGGATCGTTATTAAGTAATGTTAAGGTTGATTTGGTATCTGATACTTGTAAAAGTCCATCTAACTCATCCCCTAGGATTGTATCCTCTCTATCAGATACTTTGGCATATTCTTTTACCTCAATATCTGCCTTCCGCATTTTTTCGATTAGTTGTTGATCCCCAGCCACAATTCCCAATGTAGGTTCAATCGTTTTACCATCAAAGACATAATTCATCAGTGTTAAAACGAATAATGGAGCCACAAATAAAAGCGCCATTGTCCGCTTATCTCGGATGATTTGTATGAATATTCTTTTAACCAGTGCTGCTATCCTCATTTTGATTGCCTCCCAGCTTGCAAAAAGGCCTCATCTAAACTATTAACCTTGTATTTTTCTTTTAATTGACGAGAGGTTCCAGAAGCAATAATGGACCCATCTCGTACCATTGCGATGCAGTCACATCTTTCTGCTTCATCCATTACGTGAGTGGTCACAATGATGGTTTTCCCTTCCTCCCTTTTCAATCGTACTAGCTCATTCCAGATACTCAGTCTTAATTCAGGATCTATTCCAACAGTAGGCTCATCCAATATCAACACTTGAGGATTTTGAATTAAAGCAATGGCAAGAGATAGCCGGCGCTTCATGCCTCCGGAGTAGGCAGACACTCTTTTATGAAGATCTTCGGTTAAGTTGACTAATTCTGCCACATAGGCAATACGCTTCTGTTTTTCCGTTTTGTCTAATTTAAATAGAGATGCAAAAAACATAAGATTCTCCTTACCGGTAAGAGCCGTATATAGAGCATCTGATTGTGCCATATATCCGACCTGCTGCAGGATATTCAAGTTAGGCATTTTTTCACCTAATAAATATATTGAACCCTCATCTGGGGTATCCATTCCAACCATCATCTTGATTAGAGTTGTTTTACCAGCTCCAGAAGGCCCGATAAAACCATAAATACTGCCCTCTTTAATATCGATGTTGACATCTTTTACGACCACTTTTTTGCTGAAACTTTTCGTTACTTTTTGAACGTGAATGGTATTCGTTTCACTCATAATACGGTCCCTCCTTCAAAAAAAGTGAGTGTTTACTCACCTGGATTTATTATAAGTCTATGTTAATCCCTTTTCAATAAAAAAGTGAGTAATCACATACTTTTTTTATCGCTTATTCCATCTTATCCGGCTTCACATTGTTCCCTTGGAAGATTTGTAAAGTTAACCTCAAATAAAACTGCTTATATCCTCTTTTTTCCGCTTTGCCATACGATGTTCAATATTAATAGGACTTTCATTTTCTTCCGTCCTTTCCCATTTGTCGCATGAAAAAAAGAGCTGAACAATCAGCTCTTGATAGGGAAGTATAAATTGATATGTATAACATTCTTTTAATTTCATTTTCCTCTTTTTTATCATACTTTACAGCCTTTAGATGAGCCTCCTCAACGGAAAGATTATAAAAATCCGGTTCTTCCGATTATTCTGTTTGAATGATTGAATAGATAGAATTCTTTTTTCCTCCAATTCATCATTTTAATCATTTAGATGCCGGATGGTAACCTCTATTGGCTTCTAGATATACCTTTTGTTTTCACAATAAGTCCATTATCTTTCCCATTCCATTAAGCATAGCTCATTGTTAATGTCTTTAATTTCCCTAAAGCCACATTTTTTATAACTTGAAATCGCTCTACCATTAGTCTTTTTTACTTCTAACAAAACCTTAGAAGCGTTTTTATTGATACTCAGGTAATCTAACATCATTAGAATCACCGAGCTGCCGATGCCCTTCCCCCATAATTGGCTTTCTCCAATGAACAGGTCTATTCCATAGATACTTTGGTTTGGTGTATAGCCGTATTTTATTAATTCACTATCTTGTATCTCATAAAACTGTATATAACCGATTGGATTTTCTTTGTGTTCGATGATACAGGGAATAACAGGATGATTTCCTTCGACTCTTGGGCCATACTTTGTTATGACTCTATCTATATTTGACGGTGGCTCTTCGTAGAATGCTAGTAGCTTCTCATCATTTAGCCATTTGACCATAATCTCGAAATCATTAGAGTTCATTAATCGAATAAGCAGTTCATCCTTCAGTATCATGATTCTCAACTCTGATCCTTTCGTACATCCTGTATCCTATATAAGAAATTTAACAGAAAAGGGCGTTAATAATTCTAGCCAACATGGTCATTTAATCTGATACTAATCCCATTCTACAATTATCAGAAACTTGGTCATAAAACCAAAAAAGGGTTTGCTGCCATTCGCTCTGGCCTATCCTCATAACCAGATCCCTTTGTTCGCCATATATACCAACAATAACAATCCGGCAAACAGCAATAAATAACGTAGCCTTTTTGGAACCAAGGACAGCCATTTAACCGTTATGCCCTGACCAAGCTGCGGCTTTTTCTTTTGGTTATCCTCCATTTTACTCCTCCTCATTACCGTGCTTATTCTCCAGTCCCGTGATTGCTGCTTATTTATAAATAAAACTAGTCTTTGCAGAAAGACTAGTTTTTGTTTCTCTGACTATATCTCGTCTATGATTTAGTTATTGATGTACTTCTCATATACTTCGCCAAAGTCTTTTACAGAATAGTTCTCTTTATTCGTTTTTAGCCATTCAAAGGTAAACTCCGTAATTCCCTTGTAGGATTCGAAAACAGAGGCTTCCTCTGAACGGGAGCTTTGAATGGATTGCACCGCTCTGTCTAAGCTTTGATTGGAGAATCCAAGGGCAAGCTCGTTTTCATAATTGATTTCTGAAATGCGAACGAGTGCCTTGTACAAATCTTTCAGTTGTTCTATTTGGCTCTTTTTCACGTCAATATCGAACGGAATATTGCCAATCGTAAATTTAATCTCAACATCAAGGTCAATCTTGCCTGCCGTCTCAAGCATCACATTCGAAATCTTGTGTTGGGCATATGGATAGCGCTTAAGTACTCTCTTCGATGAAACGGCACTGTCTCCATCCACATGAATGACAGCTAAGTTCGTAAAGCAATACTCATCTGCCTTCGTTTTAATAAGAAAATAAATCTGTTCCCCGTCCTCATGCATGACGTAATCGTCGGCTTCAGTCTTGTCATAATCCGACTTTGAAATGATCGTACCAACATCGGACAAGCCTAATGCATCAGAAGCGATTTTCTTTAACATAATGAGTTTCCCCTTTCCATATTCCTAGCCTAATTATAGCATTTATTTAGCAGGCTTGTCGTTTCCTTCTATTTCGACAATAAACTTTCTATTCTTTCATGAAATAAATGAATACAACGGTATTCGACTATTCAAATTTGTCATAGTTTAGGGAAGCTGAATAATCTATCTGGTTGGTATGACTGAACTGTCTTCTACGATTGTTTTCACAATCTCAAGCTCTGACATTTCTTTCGTAATGATTCTTTCCCTTTCATCGCCTAGATAATCATGTGGATTCCACCATTTCCTCAATTCCGTTTCTCCAAATGCCGACTTTTTTGAACGGGTTTGATGCCGCTTAACTGTTTCCTCATATGGCAAATCAAAGTAATAGATAAGGGCTTTTCCTTGATAATAGTCAATCAAATCGCAGAGCATATCTCCATATCGTTCCTTGCTCAAAATTCCCTCTAAAATGACATATTCACATTGGCCCTTCCCATATTTCGTGATTTGACGGATTAATTCAATCGAAAGATTTTTCTTTCTGTCCCGCACATTCAGCATATCTCGTCGAATGACATCCTGTGATACGAGCAAAGTCCCCTCTCCCCATTGCTTTTGAAGATGTTTCGCAATGGTCGTCTTTCCACTCCCCGAATTTCCTCGAAGGATAATAAGCGTTGTCTCCATAGCAGCCTCTCCTTTCTATCCATTATCTCAATTAAAAATAAAACCGCCTATCGATAAAGATAGGACGGTTTCTGTTGATATAAGATCCTTACTGATTCTGTAATGATCTCCCCGATTGTCTTGGAGCAGTCAATAAGCTTGCTGCCACATAGACCAAGAAGGAGAAGACGATTGGCAGGACAACGGAATGCATGCCAAAGGGGGTTGGATAGTATTGATCAATGATAATAAATGATCCCATTCCGACAATCATTGAAGCAATGGCGCCATATTTATTTCCCTTTTCCCAGTACAATCCCATGACAACCGGCCAGATGAAGACCGATTCAAGTCCGCCAAAGGCGAAAAGATTGAGCCAGATAATTAAATCGGGCGGCGTCATAGCAAAAAGGACAACGGATAAACCAACAATGGTTGTCACAAAAAAGCTAATGGTCTTGATTTGTTTCTCAGATGAATCTGGTTTTATATAATTGACATACAAATCCTTCACGACAGTCGCACTCACTAAGATAAGGAGGGAATCCACTGTCGACATGATTGCTGCCATTGGAGCAGCAAGGACAATTCCTGCCACAAAGGCAGGCAGAACATCCATCGCGAGCGTCGGCATAACTGTATCGGCTACCTCAATCCCTGGCAGAACGGCCCGGGCGAGCACACCAATCAGATGCATGCCAAGCATGACCGCACCAATCACAATCGTACCGATGATGATTGCTGTATGCATGCCTTTTGAGTCCTTATATGACATAGCCCTCATACTAATTTGCGGGAGACCGACAACACCTACCCCGACCAGTATCCAGAAGGAGGATACATAAAGAGGTGTCAGGTCTTGATCAGCGCCAAAAGGTGAGACGAGATTCGGATTTTCTGCCACGAGATCTGACATGATATTTTCCATTCCGCCTCCGGCAATGATTGTCGCAACAAGCAAAATGATGGTACCCACCAGCATGACAATTCCTTGCACCGTATCCGTCAAAGCAACCGCTCGGAAGCCCCCGATAATCACATAAACAAGGACCGATGCCGCAAAGATAAATAACGCTGTCCTGTAAGGCAGTCCAGTAAGAGACTCAATTAAGCGCGCTCCTCCCACCCATTGAGAGGTCATTGAAGCGAATAAGAAGATAATGATACTGAGCGATGAAATAATGACAACAGCATCACTCTTATAACGGCCCTTTAAATAATCCACCATCGTAATGGCCTTGTACTTGCGCGCCATAATGGCAAATTTCTTTCCAAGGATCATGAGGACAAAATAACCTGCTGCCAGCTGGGCCATCGATAAAAGCACCCAGCCAAGTCCTCTCGTGTATGCAACCCCCGGCCCTCCAATAAAGCTAGAAGCACTTCCATATGTCGCCATCATCGTCATGGCGAGTACAAATCCTCCTAGCTGGCGGCCGCCAAGAAAGTATTCCTGAAGAAAGGAATTGCTATGATTGACACGGCTATTCGCATAAAAACCAATGATAAAGATAATGACCAAAAAGATGGCGAGCGGCAGGATGACTTCCCAATTCATTCTTCTTCCCCGCCTTCCTCATCATCAAATGATACTTCCTTAAATAAAAATTTTACGACACATGTAACCAGCACAACCATAAGGATAAAGCCGATGACACAGCTGTAAAAGAACCAGGCAGGCATGCCTAATATGTATGTATAAGATTTCGGATCGCCGCCGCCCATGCCATAGGCAAAGGCATACCACCATATAAAGTTTATTAACACAAGGATGATGCCGATGATGGCTTCCCGGTTGGCGATTTTAAAACGTTTGTCTTTCATTCCTTCCTCCTTCTGATCTTTGAAGCAAAATCACACAGATACTACCATTAAACCAATCCAGTATAAAAAAAAGTAGTCAGAAAATGTGGTAACTTACCCAGAAATCACCATACTCTATTTTCTTATAAACACCAACAAAAAACAAACCTGACTTTTCATACGAAAAGTCAGGTCCAAACCGTCAGGATATATTCGATTTCTTTTCTTTATCCTCTTGCTCCCAATAATCAGCATTTTTGATGCCAAGCTCCTTTGGATTGAATACCGGGTCCTTGCCTTCTTTCCTCTGGCGCTCATAATCCTTAAGTGTGATTAAAGCCGGCTTCGCCAAAATCACGATAGCGATGATATTCAGCCAGACCATGATTCCTAGGCCGATATCTCCTAATGCCCAAGCAAGGTTCGCCGTCTTGACAGCGCCATAGAAGGTGGCAGCCAGGATGACAATCTTCAGCAGGAAGATTGGTACATCCCCTTTACGCTTCTTCAGCAAGTAGGCAATATTGGTCTCTGCAATATAGTAATAAGCCATGATCGTCGTGAAAGCGAAGAAGAACAAAGCAATCGCCACGAATCCGGAACCGAATCCAGGCAGAACCTCACTGACTGCCATCTGAGTAAACGGACGGCTCTCATTAATCTCAGCCGTGTCTCCAAGATTATTAACAATCAAGGATTGTTCATCCTCTGCCGTGACATTATACATTCCTGTGAAGAGAATCATAAAGGCTGTAGCGGAGCAGACAAATAAGGTGTCAATGTAAACGGAGAACGCTTGGACAAGTCCTTGTTTAGCTGGATGGGATACTTCCGCAGCGGCAGCTGGGTGGGCACCTGTACCCTGTCCTGCTTCATTGGAATAAACGCCACGTTTAACGCCCCATGCAATGGCGCTTCCTAATAGGCCGCCAAAGACAGAATCCGCTCCGAAGGCACTGCTGACGATAAGAGAAATAACCCCAGGAACCTCCGTGATATTAAAGGCAATAACAATTAGTGATACGAGAATATACCCGATAGCCATGAATGGAACGACGAGCTGGGCTGTTTGGGCAATCCGCTTAATGCCCCCTAGAATGATAAAGCCCAAGAGAAGAACAATCACGCCACCTGTAATATATGTAGGAATATTGAAGGCTTCCTTAAAGCTGCCTGCAATCGCATTTGATTGAACACCCGGCATTAAGATTGCCATAGCGATAATCGCTGCACCGGCAAATAATACAGCAAACCATTTCCAGCCTATGCCTTTTTCAATATAATAAGCTGGCCCCCCGCGATAGACGCCATCTTTCTTTACCTTGTAGATTTGAGCTAACGTTGATTCCACAAAGGCACTCGAGGCGCCAATGAAGGCAATCGTCCACATCCAGAATACCGCTCCCGGCCCCCCATAATAAATGGCCGAGGCAACCCCAGCGATATTCCCTGTTCCGACACGCCCAGAAAGGGAAATGGCTAACGCCTGAAAGGAGGACACCCCAGCGCTTGAGCTTTTGCCCTCAAACATTAACTTGACCATATCCTTCAAATGCCTCACCTGCAGAAATCTCGTTAAAATAGAGAAAATGAGACCGACCCCTAATAAAATATAAATAACCGGCGTACTCCAAAAAACATCATTTGCTAGAAACTTAATGAATTCTTCCAAACTAACACCCCTATCGTCTGAATATTTTTTATTTTATAATTATAAGGGAGAAGCAGTATTTTTTACCATATGACTTTATACCTATGAATAAATAGGCACAAAGTCATTTTATGTCGAATTTATGTATATTTTGCAGACTACAGCACCCTTTGAACGAATGAAAAAAATATAAAAAAATCCCCTCTAAAGGGGAATACCTGTCTAAGATCTATTTGTTACAGACATAATCCAGCTCACTAATATACATGTGGCAACCGCTCCGATCAACGACGGAAGAATGAAAAATCCGCCCGTTTCCGGTCCGAATTCCCCCATTACGCCATTTCCGAACCACGCGCCAATCAATCCAGCCAAGAAATTGCCAATCCGAACATTTGGGATATCCTCTTCAGCTAACAAGCCCGCAAACCAGCCAATAAATCCGCCGACAAATAAAATCCCCAAAAAAGACATTGTTCTCAAGCCTCCTTTTTGCAGTATATGCTTGAAGGGAAGCGCTTGCTTTTCATTCAGCAGAAAACGGGGATTGGCGGATTTATAACTAAACATCGGCTAGACTCTTGTCTTGATTAAAATCCAATGAGGTATAATGGTAGCAGAAAAAATAGCGAAAAAGGAGAAACGATTAATGAAAGCCGCCGTCATTGCAGATGTACATGGAAACGCTCCCGCACTAAAAGCGGTGCTTAAATCTATCGATGGGCAGAAGGATATTGACCATATTTATTGTGCAGGAGACATGATTGGCATCGGTCCTGATTCAAATGAAGTTCTCCGACTTTTATTCTCAAGAACGGATGTTTCAATGGTGACAGGCAATCATGATGAGGCTGTTTTAGCCCTTCTAACCGGAGCGGAATATCCTAAGAGCCATGCCGAAACAAAGCTGCACCATCAGTGGATTGCCAAGCATCTTGACCCATCGTTCATCCCATTACTCAAAGGGTTGCCTAGGACACATAGACAGACAATCAATGACCTTGCCTGTTACGTAAATCCCGGCTCTCTCGGCTGCAGCCAAAAGGCCGCAGCGCGTTATGCGGTGATCGATTTTACAAAAAAGCCATTCAGCATCCAATTTGAAGAGGTATCTTACGATAAGACCACATTCCTCGCTTCCTACGAAAAGCTGCAGGTTCCTGACCGAAACTTTATTCTCTCAGTCTTCCATGGGGCAGTCACATGAGAAAATTCTCTATCGGACCTGCCGGTAAGCCTATCAACTCACCAGATTCAAAAAAAGTGCCGCAGCCATAGTCTGCAGCACTTCCTTCATGCATTATTCCGGTTTCCCTAACGTTTCTGTTACACCGAAGACTGTATCGGTTTCCTTATACTGATTGACCGCGATGTCCAAATCATGAAAATAGCGATGCAGGAGCCGCACCTGCTCCTTATCCGGATTGGTCGATGTTTCTTTCGCCAGCTGATGAATCGTCTTCATATCGCCTTCAAGCTGTTTGTCGACAATGCCTTTCTTAAGTGCCTCTTCTGATTCCTTAAACACTCGTTTAGAGAGTGTGATCGCCTTGTCCTGGTCCAACCCATCAATATTGCCATAGCCGGTAAGATTATTGTACTGCTCATGGGTATCCGCAATCATGGCAGCAAGATCATCTGTCACACCTGTTGGAGGGTCTTTCTCCAATTGGGCCTTCAGGTCTTCCTGGGGCTTAATATGATTGAAGTACATATATATTCCTGCTCCCCCGGCAACGAGCAGCCCAACCGCGACAACGCTCCAAAGCACGGCTTTTGAGTATCGCCCTTTTTTCTTCATTTTGAACCGCCCACTTTTTGTTTTTTTGTTTGGCTATACTATTTACCCGCTGTGGCAGCTTTTGATTCCACTATCGAATTAAACGGAGTGATGGACAGGCAGTAAAATCCTGACCGAACTTCCCTGCTTTCCGCGAAGTCGCTCCATCAGCAATCGCGCCCCCCATTCCCCTAGTTCCTCCGCAGGCATTTGAATAACCCTTAATGGTTTTTCGGAATAAGCAGCTTCATGCTGGCCAGGAAAAGAGAACACAGACACTTCCGATACCCTCTCTTCCTGCAAGGCTTGTACAACTCCTAGAGCCAATAGGTCTCCATCGGCAAATATCGCTTCCGGAAGCTGAGAAGATCCAATCATGCCCTTCATCTGCTCGTATCCTGCCTCTATTCTGTCCTCACATAAATAGGTCCTTGACTCCAGCAGTCCCTTCTTTTGCATCGTCTCCTGAAAATACTGTCTCCTTTTATGAGAGCCGTCGCTTCCCATATAGGCAATACGGGTTAAACCTGCTGTAATGAATGAAGTAACAGCAAACTCTATGACTCTCTCATGGTCAATATCCACACAATCATAACGCGTTTGATCAGGACAGCCGCTAACAAAGACAATCTGTTCAAACCGTCCTCTCATATAAGCTGCCTCTTCTTCTGCAACCGGACCTATTACGATAACCCCTTTAACAGGGAAAGGAACATCCATATGCTCCTCATAACGGAGCATATACATCTTTTTCTTCCCCACACGTGTTAATTCCTGCTCAATTCCCTTTCGCACAGATAAATAGAATGGATTTCTAACCTCTTCCTCTACACTGAGGGCGAGCACAATCAAGATGATTTCCTCTGCTTGTTCACTATCTGTTATTTCTTGTTCCAGCGCCCGGCGCTCATAAACCGTCCGATAACCGAGCTCCTTTGCCGCCTGAAATATTTTCTCTCTTGTTGCTTCCTTCACCGTGATGGATGGATCGTGATTTAACACTCTTGAAACGGTTGCAGGTGATACACCAACATGCTTGGCAATCCCTTTAATTGTCACCATTCCTAAAACCACCTCATTTGGTGCAGGTAAAACTTTTACCTGCATTTACCTTTAACATAAGCGTATCACTAAATATTTATTAATGGCAATCTATTATCTGTTTTTTCTGATATATCTATATAACAATGAATTAAATAAAAGGTGAAAACTTGTAAATTATATATAATCGGTGTAATAATATACTTTTGGACAAGAGAAAAACCGATTCCAAACGAATCGGTTTTCAGACTCAATGCTAGTTTACTAAATCTGTTAAAGGCCATAACTGGTTCTTCATCCAGCTATGATTCTGTCGATAAAACGTAAGCCTTATATGCTTACGGTCTGTTTAAGCTAGCCAGAATAGACAGTCCAAGTTGGAGAAATAGCCTCATGATTATCTTCCAGCCATTTTACCTTTTCTGTTAAAAGTTCTTTAAGGAGCTGAGGATCATGCAAGTGCGCACTTTGTTTATCCAGCAATGGAACGGCTCTTGCAGTCTTTCCCCTATGCAAGAAGTGTGCCTTATTGATAGCCTCATCCATTCTTTCAATCCTCCCGCGTATCCTTACTTGCCGGCCTATTTCAGACCAATAAAATGGTGAGGAACCCTTTGGATTTACCTGATCTGCTGCCCTTTTTTACTCGACGAATTAGAGGCAAAATATCAGCCTTCCTCCTCTACGTCCTTCAAGATTAACACCCTTGTATCAGGAAACCCATCTTGATCGATGGTCGATAATGTCATCGCATGCGGCTCATAGATGCCATATTGAACAGCTGACTGAAACCATTCTAAAAAAAAGAATGTACGGTCATCCGCCGGCTTCATTGGCCTTACATTCAGGAAATGGTCCTGCTAGGGTCTGACTCCCTTTAATGACGGCTCTAATATGCTCCATGGTCCACTCCGCCTCGGCCTTCCTATTTTCAAAGGTTTACAGCTTGCTTGAATAAAAAACATGCTCAACAGCCATCTCGCTTCCAAGGCGGATTATGGCGAAGGAATAGTGCTCCTGCCGTCTCTTATCCGTAGGAGAACCTGGATTAAGGAGAAGGATTCCATTGACCTCTTTTAATAGTGGAATATGGGAATGACCGAATAGAATCAAGTCTACTTCCTCATCTGCGAATGCGGCCAGTGCCCGCTGCTCGGTTGTTCCTTTTTTGCCATGACCATGAACGATTCCGATTCGAAAGTCTTCAAACGTCCGTACTTTCTGAAGACCAAACTTTCCGACCAGCTCTCCGCTATCCACATTTCCGCAAACGCCATCGACTGGGGCAAATTTCGCCAGCTCCTCATAGACATCCATCGTCTGCCAATCACCTGCATGCAAAATATAATCAGCATCCTTTAGCTCCTCGACCAGCCTTCCTGGCAGGGACTTTGCCATCCTCGGCATATGTGTGTCTGATAGAGCAATGATCTTCATTTCCTTCACCTGCCTCCCCTCTCCTTCCCTTGATAGTCTTTAAGGTCAGATTGGAAGTTTTCCCAAGCTTCCTTGTCTTCAAAGATTCTCCTTGGAATCATAATGGCTGTAAACTCACTCACATGAATAAACACATATAAAGAAGTTACGTAAACCCCTTTAACCGCACTCCATTGATAAGTGATGTCTTTCATTCCATCCGTTTGCTCCGTGATTCCATTTTGATTGATTTCTATCTTTTTCTCGCCGTAAACACCCTCATTTTTTCCCTTAGCGTGGAATTTTCGGAGCCTCCTGCCAATCCAGCGATAAATAAAAAAGGAATAACCCTTAGACAAAAGGAAAGATAGAATAATCCAGATCCCGTAATAAATCAGCCAATTAGAGGGAGGCCAAACAAAGAATCCTGCAGCTCCCAGCAGGAGGAGCACGATGAAAAAGCGAACCTGCCTCCCCTTTACAACAAATCTAAACTGCGGTGATGTATGACTCATATGTATATAATATTGGACGATGTCCTCAAGCCTTACCTCGTAGTGAAATTTCATAACAAATCGCTCTCCTCCCTTTTATTTTACAACAGTAAGAAGAAAGCAAGCAGCCAGAAGACATAAATCTTACCTGATTTTCTTCGCTGAGAAAGGCTGCCCAAGCATAAACGACGTTATGCATGTGGGGTAACATAATAATGTTATGTAAAGTAAATTTCATAAACATAAAAGGATAGCCTAAGCTACCCTTCTTGATAATGCCTTGCCAATCCATAATACATCACTTGATTAAATTCAGGGTAAATGGAGCAGAACTCAACTTGAACAGGGGCATTCAAAAGCCAAGGATAGTATCCAAATAACCCCTTATCTCCATTGATGATCCCTTTCAAAGCAAGCGGCATCTCCTCTTTAAAGATTGAATAGCGTGCACGCGCTTTATTCTCATCGAATTCCCCTGCGCTAATATGGACTGAACAAACCAGATAGTATTGCCCTCCTCTGATTTGCCAGGTCCCAATCACTTCATCACGCATCTTCCAGTCGATTTTCGAGGAGTCAATTCCGCCGCCAACACTTAGGAATAACTCGCCTGTTTCATCTGAATGGGTCAGTGTATACGTACGGCCCTCCACTGGCCCTACGGTAACATAAGGGGGGATAAATATAACAGTCAAGCGATTTGACAAAGCTGACATAAGGCCCTCACTCCATTAAAGTGATCTTATACGGCATCTTATGTCATCAGCCCAGCTTTGGTGATTACTTTGTCTCAACTTCCACGTTTTTTAAGATCCAGTTTTCTTCTTGATATACCCAGATTGAGCTTACCTCTGCAATGATATCCGATATCGAGGCTCCTGAGATGGTTTGCTTTGCAACCAGTTCATTAATCCCATCCTTGTTCGTATCCTTAACCGCTAAGGAATAAAATTCTCCAATCAATGTTTCCTGCGGTTCATTTAATTTGCCTTTTTTATACATCCCCAGCCTGTCATAGACTGGTTTGTGCTTTTTCAAGTCCAGCACAAAGGATTGATTATTTTCTGGGATGATGAAACTCGCACGATAGTTATTTTTGAACGATCCATTCAAATTAAGCGGCTCAGGCAGCGGCAGTTCCTCAATTGCTTGATTATAAACATTAAAGGCATAGTAGTCACAGGCCCCGGCACTTCCCCCTGTCGGAACCTCCAGTATGACCTCGAGTACTTTGTCTGAATTTGCATCGGCTAACATTAATTCCGGGCTGAATCCCCCAGGGATTTGATAAACTGCTTTGCCCTTTTGATTATTTAGAACCAGCTTGAATTCCTTATAATACTTTGTTCTCTCTCCAAAAGGGATTCCGTATAACGTCAGCTGATCTTTCTGGCCATCTCCCGTGACATCAATCAAATAGGATTTCAGTTTAACCTCCCCGCTTTTCTTTGCAGCATTCACCTGCACGGGGGAATTTATGACTAATAAAACAGCGCAAAGAATGAGATATTTTACGGCCTTCATCATTTCAGCTCCTTTATTCACTTGATACCTCCCCTTACTGTTTCCTTGCCATTCGTTATTTATGCGGGGCTGTTTGTTCAAAAAGAACAGAAAAAGAGGCTGGAAAAGACGAAATAAAAGATCCTCAAAAACGAATGATTCTCACTTATTTTTCCTATTCAATCGCAGTTGGAAAGACAAGTCCGTTCCATTCCGCTAGACACGAATAGCCAAAAGCCACAATCAATTCATACATGGAAAACAACAAAAAAAGACCCGAATAATTAGACGATAGATTCATTCCATTATTGTCTAATCATTCGGGTTTATCATTGGTTGAAAAACTTATTTCCCAGCCTCTTCCTTAAAAGGTTTAGTTGGGAGCTTCGTCTGTTGTTTCTGCTTTGACAATCCAATTGTCGATAATTGGACCGTTTTCCGCTTCATCCATAAAGAAGGAACCATTCGAATAACGATCACTCGGACGAAGCTGGAAGGAGCCAATTTCTTCAATCTTGCCTTTTTCCGATTCAATATATAGCTGATCTAGGTCATCAAGCATTTCAATGCCAACAACTCTATGAGGATTTTTCTTGAGCTCACGAAGCATGACTACTCCTCTTTTTGCGCGGGAGCCGACTTCAAATTCAGAGCGTTTCATTTTCTTGACTGCCCCTCGATGTGTCACAAGAGCAATCATAGAGGAACTATCATCTGCGAATACTTTTCCGCTGACGACATGATCATCGTCTTTCAGATTGATGCCCTTCACACCCGCCGCTCTTGCACCAATGACAGGAACATCCTCCTCTTTGAACATGAGACCATAGCCATGTGATGTCGCCAGGAAGACTGTATATGTTCCGTCAGTAAGATGGACATCCACAACGCAATCATCGCCCTTAAGATTTAAGGCAACCAATGGTTTTGAATAACGGGTTGCTTTATATAAACCAAGCTCAGATTTCTTTACCATACCATTCTTGGTGATGAATAATAAGTATCCTGGTTTTTCAAAATCACGGACAGAGATGGCTTTAATGATGCAGTCATCTTTATCCATTGGAACAATGCTGCTAATATGCTGGCCGGCATCCTTCCACCTGATATCCGGCAGAAGATGAACCGGGCAGTAAATATAGCTTCCCTTGTTCGTAAATAGCAGGAGGGTATCCGTCGTGTTGATATCCATTTTGTGCAGGATGCGGTCCCCGTCCTTCATGCCGAAATCCTGGCCGCCGCTTGCCGTATAGGAACGAAGGCTTGTCCGTTTAATGTATCCTTCCTTCGTAACCGTGACGATGACATCTTCACTCGGGATTAAGACTTCAAGATTAATCTTAATGTCTTCTATCTTCGCTTCAATTTGAGAGCGGCGAGCGTCTGCATAGACTTTCTTGACTTCCTTTAATTCTTTCTTGATAACAGACATTAATTTCTTGTCGCTTTCAAGAATGGAAGTCAATTCGGCGATTTTCGTCTGAAGCTCTGCTGCTTCATTTTCCAGCGCTGTAATATCCGTATTCGTTAAACGGTATAATTGCAAGGAAACAATCGCTTCTGCCTGAGCCTGTGAGAAGCCAAATTCAGCCACGAGATTCTTCTTCGCATCCATCTTGTCATGAGAGGCACGAATAGTGGCAATGACTCGATCAAGAATGGAAATCATCTTGATAAGACCTTGAACGATATGCTCTCTTTCACGTGCTTTCTTCAGCTCAAATTCAGAACGTCTCGTAACAACCTCGCGCCTATGATCGATATAGGCATCCAGCATGCTGCGCAGTCCCATTAATTGCGGGCGCTTCTTATAAATAGCGACCATATTAAAGTTATATGTAACCTGAAGATCAGTATTCTTAAATAAGTATTGAAGGATAACTTCAGAATCAATTTCCTTCTTCAATTCAATCACAATACGAAGACCTGTCCGGTCCGTTTCATCACGTACCTCAGATATACCCTCGAGCTTGCGATCTAACCGAAGCTCATCAATCTTCTTCACAAGAGAAGCTTTATTGACATCAAACGGAATTTCCGTGATGATAATTTGCTGTCTCCCCCCGCGCAAAGTTTCAACCTCAGTCTTACTGCGGATAACGATTTTTCCCTTGCCGGTTTCATAGGCCTTCCTAATACCGTCAGCGCCTTGAATGATTCCGCCTGTTGGGAAATCAGGTCCTTTGACAACCTCCATTAAGTCCTCAACCGAACAATTTGGCTTGTCGATACGCATGATGGTCGCATCGACAATTTCCCCGAGATTATGCGGAGGGATCTCGGTAGCATAACCTGCAGAAATTCCGGTAGAACCATTTACCAGCAAGTTCGGATATTTTGCCGGCAAAACAACCGGCTCCTCATCCGTGTCATCGAAGTTCGGTACGAAATCAACCGTATGCTTGTCAATGTCGCTTAATAATTGACCTGCGATTGAGGACAATCTTGCTTCTGTGTAACGCATAGCAGCCGGCGGATCGCCGTCTACACTCCCGTTATTTCCGTGCATTTGAATTAATTCACGGCGCAGCTTCCAGTCCTGACTCATCCGAACCATGGCTTCGTAAACAGAGCTATCACCATGTGGATGGTAGTTACCAATAACGAGACCGACCGTCTTTGCTGACTTACGGTATGGCTTTTCATTTGTATTCCCGTCAGCATGCATCGCATAAAGAATCCTGCGCTGAACAGGCTTCAGCCCGTCCCTTGCATCCGGCAGGGCACGGTCCTGAATGATGTACTTACTATAGCGTCCGAAACGGTCGCCAATAACCTCCTCAAGGGGAAGATCGCGGTATTTTTCTGTAGAAGTCATATCACTTCCTCCTCATCGGCGACTGTAATATTCTCATTTTCCAATATATTATTATCTTCATCCAAGCCAAATGCCACATTGGATTCAATCCATTTTCGGCGCGGCTCGACTTTATCGCCCATCAATGTTGTCACACGGCGTTCAGCCCTTGCAGCATCGTCAATGCGCACACGAATCAATGTACGCTGAGCCGGGTCCATCGTCGTCTCCCAAAGCTGATCGGCATTCATCTCGCCGAGACCTTTATAACGCTGGAGCATATAGCCTTTTCCAACCTTCTTGATAGTACTGTCAAGTTCATCATCATCCCAGGCATACTCAATGACTTCTCTCTTGCCTGAGCCCTTGCTGACCTTATAAAGCGGCGGAAGAGCAATGAAGATCTTGCCATTTTCGATTAAAGGCTTCATATAACGATAGAAGAACGTCAGAAGCAGCACCTGAATATGAGCACCGTCTGTATCGGCATCTGTCATGATGACAATCTTGTCATAGTTGATGTCCTCGATGGAGAAATCCGCACCGACTCCGCCGCCAATGGCGTGAATAATTGTATTGATTTCTTCATTCTTGAAGATATCCTCTAACTTCGCCTTCTCCGTATTGATAACCTTTCCGCGCAGAGGCAGAACCGCTTGGAAGCGTCTATCTCTCCCCTGTTTTGCGGAACCTCCAGCTGAGTCCCCCTCCACTAGATATAATTCGTTTTTCAGCGGATTACGGGATTGCGCAGGAGTAAGCTTACCGGAGAGAAGCGCCTCTGATTTCTTGCGTTTCTTTCCGCTTCTCGCATCCTCACGTGCTTTTCTCGCTGCTTCGCGTGCCTGTGCCGCTTTAATGGCCTTACGAACGAGCAGGGTGGCAATATCGGTGTTCTCCAATAAATAATAAGCTAGTTTATCAGAAATGACCGAATCAACTGCTGAGCGGGCATCGCTTGTTCCAAGCTTGCTCTTTGTCTGTCCCTCGAATTGAAGAAGCTCCTCAGGAATACGGACAGAGACGACACCTGCAAGACCTTCCCGAATATCTGAACCGTCTAGATTCTTATCTTTTTCCTTCAATAAGCCGGCTTTCCGTGCATAATCATTGAACACACGTGTCATGGCCGTTTTCATGCCTACCTCATGTGTGCCGCCGTCCTTTGTCCGGACATTATTGACGAAGGATAGGATATTTTCGGAATACCCATCATTGAATTGGAAGGAAAACTCGACCTCAATATCGGATTGGGTCCCTTCAAAGCTGACAACCGGGTGAAGAGTATCCTTCTCCTCATTTAAATAGCTGACAAAGGCCTCAATCCCATTCTCATAATGATAGACATCCTTCTCATCGGAGCGCAGGTCATGCAGCTCAATCTTCAATCCCTTTAGAAGGAAAGCAGACTCGCGCAAGCGCTCGCTCAATGTCTCACGGTTAAAGACCACAGTGGAGAAAATGGATGGATCTGGTTTGAAATGGATGGTTGTTCCGGTTTGATTGGTCTTCCCAATCTTCTCAAGCGTCGTTACCGGTCTTCCTCCATTCTCAAAGCGCTGCTCATAGATAAATCCGTCGCGCTTGATGGTGACGACAAGCCATTCAGAAAGCGCGTTCACGACAGAAGCCCCAACCCCATGCAAGCCGCCGCTCGTCTTATAGCCGCCTTGTCCGAACTTACCGCCGGCATGAAGAACAGTGAGAATGACCTCTGGTGTTGGTTTGCCGGAGCGATGCATCCCTGTCGGCATACCGCGTCCTTTATCAACCACGCTAATACTGTTATCTTTATGAATCTTTACGATAATTTCATCACCGTACCCAGCTAGTACTTCATCGACTGAATTATCTACGATCTCATAGACTAGATGATGCAAGCCTCGAGTATCAGTGCTGCCAATATACATGCCCGGTCTTTTCCGGACAGCCTCTAATCCCTCGAGTACCTGGATGGCATCTTCATTATAATCAAATTGATTCAAATTCTTAGCCACTTATGTACCCCTCTCTATACTTTCCAAAAACTATTATATACTTTTTTATCATTAAGAACAAACGTTCTCATTCAAATAGGATTGTGCGTTCATTGCTCTATTCTTACAGATTCTTGGCCGTTTCGCAAATAGCAATTGACCTGACCGCGGAAATCGGATCCGAATCCTGAACCATTCAGAACAAAGCGATTCATTTATCGTCCCTTCTTCATATCGTAACACATGAGCAGGATTTGAAATCAAAATTTTGCATTTCAAAAGGATTTTCTGCAGGCACGCAAAAGCCGCCTTTGCTTCCAGGCGGCCAGTCTAAAACGACTTATTTCGTCAAAGCATGTTCGACTTTAATGCATCTGTCCATGATTACCTTCCGGCCCTTCTCTTGCAGCAGCTGAAAAGCTTCTTCATCCACTACACCAAGCTGAGTCCAGAATACATCCGCATCAATATCCAGGAAATCCTTTGCTAAATCCATGACAAATTCCGGCCTTCTAAACACATTCACAATATCCACATGCTCATCAAGTTCCTTCAAGGAGCCAATCGCTTTGACACCTAACACTTCCTTGACAGCCGGATTAACAGGAATGATCTCATAGCCGCTGTCCTGCATCGCTTTCGATACCATATAAGAAGTTCGCTCTGGGTTCTCAGAAAGCCCTACAACCGCAATTTTCTTTGCGTTTTTTAAGATGTTTCCGATCTCGTCCCTGCTAGGATTCTGTATCATCTTTCTTCCTCCCACCTTCTCTTACCTTCCATACACTCATTCTTATTATATACCCGGATGGCACTTTAATATAGACTCTTCCACATAACATTTTTGATATATACGAATCAAAATCAACAGAATGAACAGTCGAACATGCCGGAAATGGATATATGTGCTAATTTGTTAAATTTCTATGCCCCTTTTGACAATCGTGTTAAAATATAGTGACACTATGGGTTAGAAAGGGTTTGGATGATGTTATACTTGATGCTTTTATTGGCCTATCTGCTAGGTTCCATACCTTCGGGTCTCATTATCGGAAAGGTGTTTTACAACACTGATATCCGTGAACATGGCAGCGGCAATCTTGGCGGAACCAATACTTTCAGGACACTGGGCAAAAAAGCAGGATTTGTGGTGACCTTACTGGATATTCTGAAAGGAACAGCTGCAACGTTTCTTCCATACATATTCACGGTGCAAACACCCAATTGGCCTGATTGGATTGCCTTGCCGCTTGTATGCGGACTACTGGCTGTAGTTGGACATATGTATCCTGTATTCGCGGGAT
This sequence comes from Gracilibacillus sp. Marseille-QA3620, assembly GCF_054950035.1. Taxonomy (NCBI): domain Bacteria; kingdom Bacillati; phylum Bacillota; class Bacilli; order Caryophanales; family Bacillaceae; genus Gracilibacillus; species Gracilibacillus sp. Marseille-QA3620. The sequence continues at coordinate 2,055,505 of NZ_CM143102.1, read as the reverse complement.
TCAGAGGCGGAAAAGCCGTTGCAACCTCCGGAGGAATTATACTAGGGTATGAACCTGCTTTATTCGTAATTTTGTTAGTTTGTTTCTTGCTTTCCCTCTATTTGACGCGCATTGTTTCTTTATCTTCGATGATTATTGCCATTGTTGCTGTTATTTATGTTATGTTTACGAATGATTTATCTCTTCAACTATTGATCTTCTGCTTAGCTGCTTTCATTTTTTACCGCCATCGGGCAAATATTAAGCGGATTATCAATAAGACAGAGCCTAAAGTCAATATATTCAAGAAATAAGCTGCTGCTGACTCCCTTACAGGGATCAGCAGTTTTTTGTTTTTGCCTATTTTTAACAAGGGTAAAAAAGGAAATTTTCCGTTGCATTTATCCCGGGATAATGTCACCATAATATTGAGTGAAAATTCATAAGAATAGGGCGGTTATCATGAAAAAACCATCGTTTATTCAAGTCATAATCATTCTATTATTAACTGGGAGCCTTGGTGCAGGATTACTCTATTGGCAAGGGATAGAAACAGCTACGACCGAGCCAAAAGAAAGTGTGTCAATAAGCGCGAGACCTCTAGCTTTAGACAGCAAAACGTACACAAAGACGATTACAATTGGTGCTATTGGTGATATCTTAATTCATACACCGGTCTATGAGGATGCTAAAACAAAGGACGGTTATGATTTTGAGCGTATGTTTGCTCCGGTGAAGGAAATGCTTGGGGAGCCTGATTTTACGATTGCCAATCAGGAATCCATTGCTGGAGGAAGCAAGCTGGGCCTATCCGGTTACCCAGCTTTCAATTCACCTTATGAGATCTCTGATACCCTGCAAGATTCAGGCATAGACTTAGTGACCCTTGCCAATAACCATTCCTTGGACAAAGGAGAAAAAGGCATCCTAAGCTCCTTATCCTATTATGAAAAAATCGGGATGCCCTATGTCGGCATGTATAAGAATCAAGAGGATGCCAAACAAGAACGCATCTTAACGATTGAGGGAATGAAAGTTGGCTTCTTATCCTACACATATGGAACAAACGGCATTCCGATTCCAGACGGCAAGGATTATTTAGTCAATTACCTTGAGGATCAGAAAATCATTTCTGACCTAAAGAGCATTAGAGGGAAAGCGGATATCGTCCTTATTAATGCACATTGGGGCAATGAATATGAGCGCAATCCATCAGACGAACAGCGGCGCCTCGCCCAGCTGATGGCAGATAATGGAGCGGATATCATCATTGGTCATCACCCCCATGTCCTTCAGCCGATTGAGTGGCTCGAGCATGATGATGGAGAAACGCTTGTTGTCTATTCACTTGGAAATTTCCTATCTGGGCAGGTGAGGGATTATAAGGATATCGGCGGCATGGTTACCATAGAAATCGAACAGACAAAGAGCGATGCAGGAACAGAGACAACCGTACTTAACCCAAGCTTCACACCGACCTATGTCACTAGCTCAAACGAGCAAAACTATCAGGTCAAGCCATTTGAGGATTCAACCGTTTTCGGTTCACCAAAGACAGATTTGGATGAGTTAACCGAGTTCATGCTTGAATCAGCTGACAAATGAGGTGGAAATCTTCCACCATTATTTTTCTTTCCCGATATGTAATCCAAGCGGAATCAAATGATATTTTCCTATGTTTATGCGATAATGAAAGATACAACATGTTTACGGTATGGAAATAGGAGGAATAGCGATGAAAATAATAATAGATGAACAATCAGTGGCTTGGTATCGGGAAGAATTAGATTTAGGTGATGGCGATAGCATTCGGTTCTTCCCGCGTTATGGTGGATACAGCCCCATACAATCAGGTTTTTCCCTCGGCATCTCTCCTGAACCTGCCAAGGAAGCAAAGGCTTTAACCGAAAAGGGCGGATTATCGTTCTTTGTTGAGGAAGACGATTTGTGGTATTTTGACGGACATGATCTTGAAGTTCAATTCGATGAGAAGAAGGCCGAGCCTGCATTCCATTATCATAAATAACCATAATAAAGAAAGGAGAAGGGACATCCCTTCTCCTTTCTATTGGGCTATTTCTTTTTAATTTCTTCGTATTTAGCAAACCATTCCGGGAATGCTTTTTTGAATTGAACCGGACGGAAATTTTCCTTCTTCACGACAATATGTGTGGTTGCCCCAACAGCACATACCTCATCATGCTGATTTTTAATTTCATACGCATAGACAGTCTTCAAACCCGTGTTTTCCTCTACCCATGTATACACAAATGCCTGGTCGCCATATCGGAGAGGTGTTTTATAGGTAGCCTGTATGTCGTAAACAGGCGCATAGTAGCCCGCATCCTCCATATCGGTATAGGAAAATCCTAAATCACGGATAAGGGCCGCCCTACCCAGCTCAAACCATTTTAAATAGTTGGCGTGATACATCACACCCATCATGTCCGTGTCTGCATAAAACAGTTGAATTTCTTCCTTTGAGATAAACATTCCGCTAAACACTCCTTACCTGCTGCGCCTAATTCCTATTCCTTATTCATTCTAACACAAGTTTGAAATCATCTTTTATTAAGTTTGAAGCATTTGCATTCTCGCCGGCATTCATCAACCTCTGGGCCTGGTATTGGATGGCATTATCAGCAAGATTGATGGCAAAGCGGCCATTCCCGTCAATCTCCATCTCCTCTAACCGCCCCTTCAAATACTCCTCTGCCTCTTCATCAAGGCTGTATTGGTAGGAATCAAGATAGTTCTTCATAATTTGCAGGAGCTCCATAACCGAATAATCAGGGAAATGCATGAACTTCTTAAACCGTGAAGAGAAGCCAGGATTGCTTTGAAGCAATTCATCCATTTCCTTCGGATATCCGGCCAAAATAATGACCAGGTTTTCATTATGCTTTGTCATTTCATCCACCAATGTATTGACAACCTCTGCTCCAAAATCACTGTTGGATTGACTTAATAAGGAGTACGCCTCATCAATGAATAAAACACCGCCAAGTGCATCCTGGACCTTCCGTTTTGTTTTGATAGCCGTCTGGCCGACATATCCCGCGACAAAATCCGCACGGCTTGCCACGACAAGATGTCCCCGCTTCAGCAACCCGCAATCACGCAGAATCTCAGAATACAGCTTGGCGATGGTTGTCTTCCCAGTCCCAGGATTTCCGGTAAAAACTGCATGCAGCTGGATGGGCACAACCTTTTTCCCTTCATTCCTTCTAGCTTGCTGCACGCGGACAAAGGCTGATAATTTCTTGATTTCATCCTTAATGGATTCAAGTCCTACAAGATTCATCAGCTCTTCAATGGGCGGGTTAGACTCTTCCTTTGTATCTGATTCATGAAAATCCTCTGCCTGTAAAAGGAGATAATCGATGAAGGAACGCCCAGTATCGGCTATTTGCCTTGAGCCCTTTTGGAAAATAGCATCCGTGACAATTGACTTAACGCTTCGGGCATTACCGAAGGATTGATCGACCATCTCATGCTCGATCTTCTTCTCCAGAGCAGGAAAAGCTTCCGGCGTAATGAAATAGCCGTTATCTTCAGCGAAGCGGCAGGCAATTTCCTTCATTTCTTCCATGGAATAATCGGGAAGCTCCATGAAATTGAACTGTGGAAATCGGCTTCTGAGTCCAGGATTGCTGTCTAGAAACTGTCTCATTTCATCCGGATATCCGGCCAAAATGACAGCGAATTTCCCTGCATAATCAGCACTGTCCATTAACGAAACCAAGGTATCAATGACTGTTTGGCCATAATCACTGCCTTGCTGACCGTCCCGTTTTAGACTATAAGCCTCATCAATAAATAACACACCGCCAATGGCCTCTTCAACGAGGTTGCGGACATTTTCCTCCGTCTGACCGACATAGGCACCAACGAGCTTGGAGCGATCCGCTTCTATAATGGTTTCCTTCGGCAGGATGCCAAGCTCATAATAAATCTTCCCTAATAATCTTGCGAGTGTTGTTTTCCCCGTGCCAGGATTTCCGGTCAAAACCATGTTCAAGCTAAGATCACTGCTTTTCGTAAAGCCCATTTCAAGTCTAGATTTCTGATAGGTCAGGAAATCATACAGCTGACTAATGCGTGTCTTAATATCCTTAAGCCCAACCATTCGCTCTAATTGATCAAGTGGTGAGAGCTCCCATTCCTGAAATGGCTGCAGTTTGCTCAGAATGGCATCAAAGCTGTCCCTGCTTTCATTGAGCTGGAGGATGGATCGCTTTAATTCCTCATAAACCGTGATGGTATGGAAATTTCCGCTCAAGGTATCCTGATAGGCTTGAGCCTGTTTCTTCACAAGCTGCAAGTGCTCATCGACTGCCACAAGAGCGGTCCGGACCTCCTGAACCGAAGGGGAATTTTCTTCCTTTGGCAGGCCCTTAATGGCTTCATGAACTCTTTGCCCATACCGCTCAGCTTTTTCTAGGATTTCCATCACGACATTGCGCTTAGCCGTCCTGTTATCTGTTTCGCGCAAAACAGGCATGGTTAAGCCGTCAAGAAGTCCTTTGAGCTGATTCAAGCTTTTCTTCTCGAGTCTTGTGTGTATATCAGTCATTTCTGGCCATAAAACGGCCGCCTGTTCTAGTAATAAATAGTAGAAGGAGTCTTCCTCCTTCTTATTAGCACGATTCAAGGCAAGAAAATAGAGAAGGATGCCTTTCCATTTTTCCTTGCCCTCCCCCATATTTGCTGCCTCTGAGAGAGCATTCAATAAAGATTCCTGTGAGGGAAGCTCTCCTTTTGTTTTATACAATGACTCCCATTCACTTATTAGCTCTGGGAGATAGCTATTAGATTGGTTCATTTATTCCTTCATCCTTTATTCTAGTCAATACCACCATCCTATCATATACAAGAATGATTTAGACTGAATTTGGCTTGTACCTAGAATAACCGCTGTCATATCTTATGAATCACTCCTCAAGAAGAATGGACTCTTTTATTAGGGAGTCTTTTATACCGATTAAATTCACCATAAAAAGAGCCGAATGAACATCATTCGGCTCTTTTTTATTTCTGGTGAGTTACTCACCTTTTGTTTGTATGACATCAGGGTGTTTTCCTGATGTGTCTTGCATTTGCTTGCCTTTATTTCCGCCGGCCGCTCTTGGCTGAGTGCCAATATGATTCGGCTGGAAAGGCTTTGAGTTTCGTTTTGGATTGCCCATTACTATCATCCTCCCTTATACTTGTTAGGATGCTTATCAGATAGCTTTATTATGAGGGCAATTCCTGCCAACGCTATTCTGCCTTCTCGATATGACGGCGGTCTATGCGGTCCTCAAGTTTTTCCATCGCTTGTTTATCATTTAATAGCTGACGCTTGTTCTCCAAAATCAAATCAGCCAGAGACATTCTTTTCCTTTTGTTCATCTTCATTCACCATCCGCTATAAATATTGTCCTCCTCTAGCATGCCCACTCTCTCGTGAATTTATAGCACTTTTTTGAAAATAATACGGAGTATGAACAATCAGGTTAGAAAGATAATGGTTCAACCTTGGTTAAAAGCTTACATGTCCCTTTATAAAGCCTCTAAATTGTCTTCCATCTTCTCATAATCGAGAATCCCTACAATCTTTTTGCGAATAATTCCCTCTTCATCAATAAAGAAAGAAGTCGGGATGGAAACTACCTCATATTGGTCATTCACCTTTTCCTCCGTATCTAATAAGGCTTGGAAGGTTAACTCATATTCATTCATGAATCCTTTGATATCATTTTCTGTATCCAAATTAATGGCCAGGATAACGACATCTTCATATTTCTGATGGATTTTCTCCATCTCAGGCATCTCTTTCTTGCATGGATTGCACCAGGTTGCCCAGAAATTTAAGATGACCTTCTTTCCTTTATAATCTGATAATGTGACCTTATTCCCTTCCGTATCCTCTAGGGTGAAATCAGCTGCGCTTGCTCCCACCTTCGCCCCGACAGGCTTTTCCTCTTGATTCATGATTTGATAAAAGGCCCCGCCAATCAGTCCAAACAACAAAAGTATGCCTATAGTCTTCTTCACAATCCCGTCCTCCTGCTTTCATGCATCTCTTATCTCAAATTGTACCAATGATCCCACTATCAAGAAAGAGAAAAAGGACTGACCAGACGGCCAGCCCTTTATTCTGCGCTATTATTGTGCAGATGTTGTTTCTTCTAGTTTCTCACGGAGAACCATTGGCAGGATTCCTCCATGACGGTAATAATCGATTTCAATTTCAGAGTCGAAACGCACAAGTGCTTCAAATTTCTTCTCTGTACCATCCTCAGCTACAGCTGTTACGGTGATCAACTGACGAGGTTTGATATTTTCATCGATTGGAACGAAGATTCGTTCTTTACCTGTAAGACCAAGTACCTTCGCGTTTTCGCCTTCTTTGAATTGAAGCGGCAGGACGCCCATAAGTGCAAGGTTGGAGCGGTGAATACGCTCAAAGCTTTCTGCGATAACGGTTTTGATACCGAGAAGGTTTGTCCCTTTCGCAGCCCAGTCACGAGAGCTTCCCATACCATAGTCTTTACCGGCAAGAACGACAAGACCTGTGTCATCCTTCTTGTATTCCATACATGCATCATAGATGGACATGACTTCGCCTGTTGGCCAGTAAGTCGTATATCCGCCCTCTGTTCCAGGAGCGATTTGGTTACGGATCCGGATGTTAGCGAAAGTTCCGCGCATCATGACCTCATGGTTACCACGGCGGGAACCATAAGAGTTAAAGTCACGGATTCCAACACCATTTTCACGCAAGTATTTACCTGCTGGTGTATCTTTGCCAATTGAACCAGCCGGGGAAATATGGTCAGTTGTGACAGAGTCACCGAACAAACCAACTACGCGTAAGCCTGATAATGGCTTAACCTCGGATGGATTTGGATCCAAGTTCTCGAAGTAAGGAGGGTTTTGAATATAAGTAGAATCAAAGTCCCAGCTATATAACGGTTCATTGCTTGTTTGAATCTCATTCCAGCGAAGGTTGTCATCGAATACGCGCTCATACTCTTTGCGGAACAAGTCAGATGTAACGGTTTCTTGGACAAGTTTATTAACCTCTTCACTAGTTGGCCAAATGTCCTTGAAGAACACTTCTTTGCCGTCTTTGCCGACGCCGATTGGGTCGTTTTCAAGGTCGATATCCACTGTACCGGCAAGCGCGTAAGCCACTACAAGCGGTGGAGATGCAAGGTAGTTTGCCTTCACAAGCGGGTGGATACGTCCTTCAAAGTTACGGTTACCAGATAGAACAGAAGTCACAAGCAAGTCAGCTTCGCCAACAGCTGCTTCAATCTCTTCCATCAATGGACCGGAGTTACCGATACAAGTAGCACAGCCATAGCCGACAAGGTTGAAGCCGAGCTCATCCATATACGTTTGCAGGCCGGCATCACGCAAGTAGCCTGTTACGACCTTGGATCCTGGTGCCAAGGATGTTTTTACATGGTGAGGAACCTGAAGACCGAGCTCAACTGCTTTCTTCGCAACAAGACCTGCCCCAAGCATGACGTATGGGTTAGATGTATTTGTACAGCTTGTAATCGCAGCAATGGCGATATCACCAGTTTTCATCGGCGCTTGACGGCCGTCCTTGAATTCAACCGTGATTTTCTTATCGATTTCCTCTTGGCTTAAGCCAAATCCAGCATTGCCGACTGGTGCAGTCAACGCTTCACGATAGGCTTTTTGCATATGAGATAGAGGAATCAAATCCTGCGGACGTTTCGGACCGGAAAGATTGGCTTCAATCTCAGAAAGGTCGATTTCAATCACTTTTGTGTAGGTTGGTTCAGGTGTATCTTTTGTATAGAATAAATCATTTTCTTTGCAATATTTCTCAACTAGCGCAATATGCTCTTCTGTACGGCCAGTTAAGCGCATGTATTTCAATGCTTCATCATCGATTGGGAAGAATCCGCATGTAGCACCGTACTCAGGTGCCATATTGGCAATTGTCGCACGGTCTGAAAGGGATAGATCGCTCATTCCTGGACCGAAGAATTCCACAAATTTGTTAACAACACCGCTCTTACGAAGAACTTCTGTTACTTTGAGCGCCAGGTCAGTCGCCATCGCCCCATTTGGCAAGGAATTAACAAAGCGGACACCGATTACTTCAGGTACTGGGAAATAAGAAGGCTGGCCAAGCATGCCTGCTTCTGCTTCGATTCCCCCTACACCCCAACCAAGGACGCCAAGTCCGTTGATCATGGTTGTATGAGAGTCCGTACCAACCAGCGTATCTGGGAATGCCATGAAATCGCCGTCAGGCATTTCAATCGCATGTACCACATTCGCTAAATATTCTAAGTTGACTTGGTGAACGATTCCCGTATCAGGCGGAACGGCACGATAATTGTCAAATGCCTTTTGAGCCCAGCTTAGGAATTGATAACGCTCAGCGTTTCGTTCAAATTCAAGATCCATATTCACTTGCAGGGAATCAGCTGTACCATATTTATCAACTTGTACAGAGTGGTCAATAACAAGGTCAACCGGAATTTCCGGGTTAATCTTATCTGGGTTGCCGCCGATATCAGCCATTGCTTTACGCAAGGAAGCCAAGTCAACAACCGCAGGAACACCTGTAAAGTCTTGTAGGATTACGCGGGATGGTTTGAATGGAACATCAACATCGATTGATTGCTGATCTGTTCCCCATTTCGCTAAGTTTTCCACATGCTCTTTAGTGATGACTCTTCCATCTAGCTGCCGCAGAACACTTTCAAGCAGCACTTTGATTGAGTATGGCAGCTTCGTTACTTCCCCTGCTCCAGCTTCTTCCAAAGCTTTCAGATTGTAGTAATGATAGCGTTTACCGTTTACTTCAAAATGCTTTCGTGAGTTAAACACATCATTTTTCCCCAAATCAAATTACCCCCTCTAGGTAAAAGATAATAAGAATACATACTCAGAAAAGGTTATGAACTTTTTCCAATCCAAATATTCTAACAATTTAATAGTAATATAACCTTTTCATAAAGTAAAATATAAGTAATTTATAGAGGGTTATAAGTTATACTTATCGCAGTATAATTTTTTCAGAAAATTAAAATAAAGGCCGGCAGGAAAACCTCCCAGCCGGCTTTGTCAGCGCAATTCATTATAGGCATTCAGCTCTGAAACATATTGCTTGAGCGTATCACGAAATTCTACGAGCTGCTCACGCTGATGCTCGCTTGCTACCTCATCTGCATTCTCGACCTGCTGATAGGCTTCATTGATTTCTTCCCAGAAACGTTTTACTTCCCTGCCAAACTCGGGATCATGCTTCATTGCCTGCAGATTCACGTATACATCGGTCACCTTTCTCATCCCGTTTTGGGCAGCTTCGAAGGCAGCCATCTTGTTCTTATGATAAGGCATTTTTATGTCCTCCAATCCTTTATCTCGACATTTATGGTGCACTATTTAAAGGCACCTTATTCTCGTGAAGGATTTGGAAATGTGCCAGTCGAATCGTTTTTCCCATTCGAACTCATACTAAAACGAAAAGGAGGGATGAGAATTGACGAATAAACGCAAGCATGCCATCGAACCGGATAAGCAATCAGGCCAGCCAAAACCAATGAGCGGGTCACATAAGGTGAAAAACCGCAATCACAGTCGCCAGAAGAATCATTCCCATCATGATATGTAGCCTTTAAAGCCGGCAGTTCCCCTGCTCCGGCTTTTTTTCTCTATCACCGTTTGAAAGCAGCTTGAATAGATTGGAAATAACACCGTGTAAATGGGGGTTATTTCATGTGTTCTTCAGACTGGGGTCATGAAGAAGAAAAAGCTATTTTGGGATTGTTTTATTTAGATCCATTCACGACCTATTTAGATGAGACAGAATTTCGAGTGGATTTATTTGAGGTGGATGAAGGCTATTTAATCGAGGCAGAAAGAAAACAAACGCCAAAGAACGGTATCCTCATTCAAATTCAGGAAGACCTTTGCGTTATTGTGCTGGAACAGCCTTCCGGAAGAAAGGAACGGAAAATTCTTTTCCCGTTTTGTTTAGAGAACCTCTCTATCCATGTGGAGGTGGAGGCAGATCTCGTTCAGGTATATATAAACAGTCAAACGAACCCGCTCCAAAAAGGACCTTTTTCAATCTGGCTGCCCTTTTATGAAAACAACAAGCATTAATGTGTGAAATGTTAGAAAAAGTGGTAACTAAATACCAACTAATCTTTCATAGGAGTGTGTAACGATTGGATTATGTATGGTATGCGAGTTATGGTTCGAATTTGTTTGAGGACCGATTTCATTGTTATATTAGCGGGGGAATGCCTGAGGGTTCTACATTTACGGAAAAAGGATGCACCAATCCTGCTCTGCCCTTGAAGTCAGAGACGATTACAATTCCGTATGAGCTGTACTTCTCCAAATGTTCAAAACGATGGAAGGGCGGAGTAGCCTTTATAGATACGGTAAGAAACCCATCTGCCAGAACATATGGCAAGATGTATTTAATTACATCTGAGCAGTTTCAAGAAATCGTCCAGCAAGAAAACGGACATCATGACATGATGATTGACCTTAACCTGGCCAAGGAGGTTCATACCTACTCCTTTAATGATTCATGGTATGGAAATATTCTTTATCTTGGGGAAAGGGATGGGTATCCAATCTTCACCTTTACAGCGAATGGTGAAATGAAGAAACAAGAGATTACTTCCCCGTCCATCCCGTACCTCCGGAATCTATATAGAGGGTTATTGGCCCTTCAATTAGAGCCGCAGAGGATCATTGATTATTTAACCACCAAAAGAGGTGTGCGGGAAAACTATACAAAGGATGACCTATATCACCACTTTTAACGATAAAATAAGCAAAAACCGAACTTCTTTAATGGTTCGGTTTCCTTATTGTTTATGTTCCTAGAAGAATAGTTCATCTGCTCTTACCAAAAACTCTAAATCCCTGTTTTGGATGAACTTCCCAATGTAATTGGCAGGCTGGTCTTGTTTAAGGATTTCAATGGCAATATGCATTGGAACCCATCTCAGCACAAAACCGTCATTAATTTCCTCTTCTGTATAAATCGGTTCCTTTAACTCTCCTGTTGCTTTTGCTTTGTATCCGTAGGAGATTTGGAGCTGTCCGATTTCTCCGCGGTATTCCATGGTCATCCCGAGTTCCTCAATATCCTCAATCATGGCACCGACTTCTTCTTCTACTTCCCTTTTTAGGGCATCATAAATGGTCTCGTTGTTTTCAATACCGCCGCCCGGCAATTTATGATAATTTCCATTCGAAACAAATAAAAGTGCTATCTCATCACGGTCATTAATGACTACTGCTCTAGCTGCTTTTCTAATACGGTAAGCTTGGTCCGCATTTTGCTCGAAACCATCATCATAGATCTCCTTGATAAGTTCCATATTGTTTGTGACCCCTTTTATATAATTCTTATAGAAAGTTTCTATCTAATTTTACCTTGTTTTTTCTATAAATGATATAGATAATCTCATCCATATTTATGATTATTCCTCATAATGCTGCATTTACTATGCTATAATAGGCATATTTATTCCATTTAATAGTCAAAGCACCTTTTTCATCCTTTTCACCTAAAACCGTCCCTTTTCAGGTGAAATATACACTTTATCATCATTCTCTACTTGGAGGTGGCTAATGAACCATATTATTTGGAGAATCATCGGGTCTATTTTCATCCTTTGCTTTATCGTCCTAGTCGTTTTCACGGTGAAAATCCATGATATGCTCGAGTCAAGAAACGAGTTGGAGATCGGATATATAGATGCCCTGAAAATATTGACCACAAGGAATTACGATTCTGAAGAGGAAATCGTCTTAAAAAACCAATTAGAGAAATCAGCCTATCACCATATCCGCATCTATTATGGTTCCGACCAAAAGACGCTTCTCTCTCACACGATTTCTGCTCTTAAAGAAGCACGTATGGATAATAATCGTTTGATTGGCCAATACCCTGCCCCTCCGGTTGATTTGATTCTCTTTCAAAATGAGGAGCAATTCCTTCAATACGCCCAAATTAGCTATACGAATGGCTATTATTCCGATTTTGACAAGATTATCGGCATCCTTCCTGTCTATACCGACAACGATGACTACCGTAAAGAGACAATCCGCTATATGGTCAAGCATGAATATAGTCATTATGCCCTTCTTCAAAAAATACAGGCAATGGACGTAAATAATCCCATTCCAGAATGGTTCCTAGAAGGTTATGCAGAATATCTTAGTTTTATTCATTCCAGTCCCTTTAACACGGCTGAAACAGCTGGTTCCATCATCCCTTTCGATAACCTCGAGAAATCAGAGCAATGGAAGCATTTACGAACAGCTGGGGTCATTGATATCTACCGGCAGAGCCAGGAGGCGATCGCGTATATCATTGATGAATTTGGCGATGAAATCATCCTGGCCATTCTTAAAGAAGCAGACCAGGCCGATTCATTTGAACAAGCGATTCATCGCTCAACCGGCCTGAATTATGACGATCTTGAAAACCAGTTAATTCAGTCCATGCATGAATAAAGAGGCAGAACATTCATGTTCTGCCTCTTACTGATTGGACATAAGAAAATATTGCTCATATGGGCGTATATCAATCTTTTCCTCCGCCAGCTTCTTCTTCAAAAACTTATGATCCCGTTTTGGTGTGGCTAATATGTACCCTTTAATGAGGATATCCATCGTGATGGCAGTCGCTCCCTCTTGTAAGGCGATTTCCCCAATCTTCCCAGCAATCTTATGTCTTGCTACATCCCGGAACAGCTCAGGTACGGGACTAACAAGCTCCTCAAGAAACGCTTTTTGGTCACTTCCCCACAAATGCTTTGTTTGTTCTACATAATGAATTTCCCAATCCATGTCTGATTTACCATCTTCCTTGGGAAGCTTCTTCAGGAATTTTCTGAACATGAAGAACCCGCCAATGCCCATAAAGACCACCATAAAGACAATCCAAAACAGGATGAACCATAGAAACCATCCCTCAAGCACGTTCATTCACCTCTAGAAAATTGAATAGGATACCATTATTATAGCAAAGGATTGGCAAGCTTCAACTAAATTCACCAAATAATAGCAGATAGAAATATAAAAGAAAAAGAATCATATAGACAAAGTCCTCTAGCATAGACTGATAACAGAGCATAATCGCGAGCTTGGTGAAAATTTCGTAAAATTTGTCGGAATAATCAGTAAATAAGACGAAAGACAAGATTTTTCATGATTAATCTAAGAAAACGGCTAAAACTTGCCCATTCTCCCTTTTGTCAATCCGGTCTGTCTTTGATATAAATAAGGTAGATTTTTTCTAACCATATGCAGACAGGATGATTTTCACCGGAAAGGAAGCCTTTGGTTGTCGGTATCAATGTATTATTGGAATCCACTATCTTTAAGGAGGCTACAAATAATGGGTAAAAAAGTCCACAGACGCCGGGAAGTCAGACGATTACTGCGGGAAGAATTAAAGAAAATGGATTCTCTTACAAAACATTCTCCTAACGAACAAATTTCGACATTAGGGAATGAAAAAATCAGCTTATAGCAAAGTTAACAGAGCAAAGAGGCTTCCGGTACACGATAAACCGGAAGCCTCTTTTTTTATCTGGATTACCTTCCTCTCCGCTCCATTGCCTCTAAACTAATCCCTTTCTGTCTAAAAGCAGCAATGCGGCTGCCGATATCCGTAAAGACCATTAAATCATCTTTCTCTTTTCCTCTACCCCTTCTAAAAAATGTAGTAATAATTGACCAAATACCATGAAATGTAAATCCAATCACCCTCCTTTAACAAGGAAATAACAGAAATGGATGTTTCCAACCAGCATGGAGGGGTATTAATGCTTGTGAGGCCATTCACGCCAACACAAACCATTTATGGAGGGATTTGTCGATGTTTTTACACAAGAAAGAATTGCAGTTCGAAGCAAAACCAGAGAAATCAGATCCGTTATTAGCCAAACAAATCCAAGAGCTCATCGGAGGACAATTCGGTGAAATGTCCGTTATGATGCAGTACTTATTCCAAGGATGGAGTGTACGAGGAGAAGGGAATCAAAAGTACAAGGACTTAATTCTTGATATTGCCACTGAGGAAATCGGCCATGTTGAAATGCTGGCAACACTAGTTGCTCGTCTTCTTGACGACGCGCCAGTTGAAGATCAAGAAGCAGCAGCAAAAATGCCTGTCATTGGAGCTGCCTTATCAGGGATGAACCCTCAGCATGCAATCGTATCCGGTTTAGGCGCTCGTCCTGCGGACAGTGTCGGGAATCCTTGGCAAGGAAGCTATATCATCTCAAGCGGAAACCTGCTTGCTGACTTCCGTGCAAACCTTAATGCAGAATCACAGGGCCGCTTGCAAGCATGCCGTATTTATGAGATGACAACTGACAAAGGTGTCAAAGATTTATTATCCGTCTTGATTGCACGTGATTCTTACCATCAAAACCTGTGGGCTGCCGCTATCGCTGAACTCGAGGAGAAAGAAGGCTTGCTCGTTCCTAGCACATTCCCGCGTGAGAAGGAAAGACTAGACCTCGCTTACTCTCTCTATAATCATTCAGAAGGCGAATATAGCAGTGAAGGATCTTGGGCACATGGTCAAGCACTGGATGGACAAGGAGAACTACGTTATGAATCCACTCCGCCAATCGAAGGCTCCATTCCAATGCTGAAAGCAGCTCCATTATCCACTCATAATACATTGCCTGCTGATAAAGATAAATCAATGATGTAAAGATAGAATCCTATGAAAGAGGACAGAAGCTGGTTGTTACGTCAACCATCCCTGCCCTCTTTTTTATTGCCGTCTTGATTCCTGCGTATCATTCCAACTGATTCACAGGATGATACTAGCGTACTTGCCATCATCCACGACTAGCTATTCCCCTAAATCTGCTTTATTTACCTATCTTTTAGGATGTTTTAATTGCTTCTTTATTTGCTTTAATCGATCACTGAAAAACCTCACGTCGTCTTTCGGTATCTCTTCTTCCCCATATCGAGCCTTTTCATAGATTTCACTCAATCTGCTATTCTGCTCATTTCTATCGAGTTGTATGCGATTAAGCCACTCCTGGAAGGTTTCTTCAGGATTTCTTCCATGCGTCCCCTTCATGCCCTTTTCAAATTGATAAACAAGCATTCTGATCGGCATATTTGACGGGGGATTGGAGTTAATTGCTCTTCGCCCCCTTTGACCTTTAGTCAATTCCCGAGAGGACTTCGTTAACTCACTCAATCGATGATGATTCAATTCTGCCTGAATGGCCCTTCTTCTCTTTACGATAAAAACAATAGCTCCGATAAAAATAACCAATAGGATCGATAGTAAAATCGGATAAAAATAAGAGGGTGTCGTATATTCTTTATACTCAAATGTTTCCATTTGGCCTTTTGAAGAGGTTATGGCCGTCATCCGTTCTTGTTGCTTCGGATTCGTCTCATCAGGCTCAAAAAGAGAGAATCCCTTATATAAACCTTCAGATAATAGGCTCGTTAACCCAAATACCGCTATACTTAGCAGGTTTCGTATTCCATATGTCAAATAGGGAATGATCCCTGCTAGCAGAGTGCCCCCAATTCCTAAAGCCGCAATCACCTTCAAACGCTGAGACAGCTGAACCTGATTGCGGCTTGTCATCATGATGGTGATCAACAAATGAGAAAGAAAGAGCGTCATTAATACAATCAACAGCCCTAGAGAAGGACTTTTCAATAGGTGAATTCCCAATAATCCGCTTGCCATGATCAGTTTCTTGCCAGGTTCCATGTTTAGGGTCTGAAGGATGAAGGAGCATAAACACATGCACAGTATCATCACGATATTCGGATAAAATAAACCCGCAGAGATAATAAGAAGGACACCTAGTATCACCAAGGTGTGCAGATTTCTTTTTTGATTAATGGAATCAAGGACCCCATTTACAATGATAAATGCAGCTAGCAAGGGCCATTGGGACAACGGAAAAAACAATAAGAAGAGATAACTTAATACAAGTGTGCTAGTTAGGTTTCTTTTCCATGCCTCCAACTCTCCTCAGCTCCCCTTCTCCCCCTATATAAAAATACTTGGTTCCCATTCTTATATTAGGCGGTTGATCTCCATTCACATAAATCAGCTCATTAGAACGTTCCATACTTTCTTTGGCGATGGATAGGAAATAATCCTCTCTTACGAACCGCAAATCATCGTGCAGTCTAGCCAATTTCTCCAGTGTCTTTTGTAAATGGTCAATTCCTGTATGAAGCGGTAATTTAAAAACACCTTCCTTGGTCAGATCGTTCACATACAATTCATAGGAGAACTTCTTCGAAATTAAATAGCTGCACAAAAAGGCGGTATGAGAAATCAGCTTTTCTCCCTTTTGATGAATCGTAAGACCATTCGGTTCGGTTATGTATAACATGATTGTATATCGTTTATTTGTAATAGGCTGATATTGTTTGGCATACATACTTTGCATCTTGGCCGTTGCCTTCCAATGAATCTGGCGGAATGATTCCTTTTCATATGGTTTAATCCCAATAACAGATGTCTCATCAGCCAGATAAGAATGCGGCACCTCTTCTTCCCCAATTCGATCAAGATTGAGAATAGCGAGATTCTGGACCTCCAGCCGCTCTGGATACACGATGATTTCCGTATCACCATGATTGATTGTTGGGAAGTGTACAGAGGAGGTTCCAAATGAATCATGAATAATAAGGTCCAGCTCCTCAATAGAATAAACGCCTCTCGCTTTAGCTTTAAAAGGAATTCTCATTCGATTAATTGTCTTCTTTTTCTGTTCGAAATTGACTGTGTACCTAGTATCATTTAAGCTTTTATGAAAAAAATCTGATTCCATGACTTCGATATTTCTATCCAGGACAAAATGCAGCTTCCCATGGGCAATCGTAACAGGAGCATCATTATGAATGTCAATCGCTAATTCATCTGTTTCATTGATAAACAGCTTCCTGTTCTCTTTCTCTCGATTGATATAAACCTGCTTAGCTATTCTCTTCGTATAAAAATGAATAGACGATGTATATAAGAAATAGACGACGATTATCATCGTCATCGGGATAAAGGATATATAAATTAACAGGAGAATGGAGATCGGCAGGATTATCCTCAAAAAATAGGAATCAAATAGAAAAGTGTAAACTGGCACACCTTCTCTACCTTTCATAAGACATCTCCACAGGAACATCCGTATTGTCTAAGATGGACCGGATGACTTCGTTCTTTGTCATATGTAAGGCTCCTTCCATTGAAAGCATCATTCTGTGTGAACTGATAGGTGGAAAAACAAATTGAATATCTTCTGGTGTGCAATAGGTACGTCCTTCCATTTTGGCTTTTGCTTGTGCAGCCCGGAGCATCGCAAGGGTTGCCCTTGGACTTAAACCAATCTCAATCCACTTATGGCTTCTAGTTGATTCGACTAAGTCAAGGACATAATCTTCTATACAATCTGAAATATGCACTTGCTTTGTCTCTTCCTGTAATTGCTGCACCTCTTCCATCGTGATGACCGGGGTAACACCACGTAAAGGATCCTCCGCCCGAAAGCGCTTCATGATCTTTCGTTCATCCTGTCGAGATGGGTAGCCTAGATTCATTTTAAGGAGAAAACGATCTAATTGGGCATCAGGCAACGGAAACGTACCATGCGATTCGACCGGATTTTGAGTAGCAATCACTAAAAATGGTGTTGGCAATGGATCTGTTTGCTTCTCAATCGTTACCTGCCTTTCCTCCATTGCCTCTAAAAGGCTTGATTGTGTTCTTGGCATGGCCCGATTAATTTCATCTGCCAATACGATATTGGCATAAATGGGGCCCATTCTCTTTTCGAACTCTCCATGTTTCGGATTGAAATACTCCAAACCAATGACATCACTTGGCAATACATCTGGGGTAAATTGAATTCTCGAAAATGTACCTCCCATGCTTTTGGCGATCGTTTTTGCCAGTAAGGTTTTCCCCGTACCTGGAACATCCTCCAATAGGACATGTCCATTGCTTAATAAGGCTACCATTAGTAAGTCAATGGTCTCTTCTTTACCTACAAACACCGTGCTTATTGATTTTTTTACATTTTCCAACATCAGTATGTACACCCCTGTATCTTCATTAAAAGCTATTTTTATCATATAGGGAAAAAACAGAAAATTCCATTCTTTTTCGACTTTTTTACTCTTTTCCTTAATGATTAGGAAGGCAGCTAGCCTATACCTTAAAGCATTTGACATAAAAAAAGAATCGCCACTATGGCGATTCATTGAAAATGACTTTCCTATCTAAAGAAAAGTAGATATGTTCCATGTTCAGTCTGTGATTGTCTGTTATGGAGGAAAAAAATAAGCTTATCACTAATTAAATAGACAAAACACCGGATTCTACCTGCTTGTTTTTGTCTGCAGATAATAGCCCTCACCTCGGGCTGTTCGAATATATTGTTCGCCAATTGAACTTCGCAATCGGCTGATATTGACTTCCACCGTATTTGTTGGGATACCGTCCGAGGGTGAGTAACCCCAGATTTCTTGCAATAATTCCTCTTTTTTAATAGGACGATCTTGGTTTCTCGCTAAGTATGCCAGAATAGCAAATGGCTTATCTGGAAGAAATACTCTCTCTCCTTTTAAGAACGTCACACGATTAATCAGATCAATTCGAATGTCTCCAGCAACAATCTCAGCTATTTCGTGCATCTTTTTCATAGAAAGTACACGCTCATACTCTCGGAAAAACGCTCGTAATGTGGCCAATAATACGGACAAATCATAGGGCTTCGTAATGTAATGGGCAGCTCCAGTTTCTAAACCGGCAACCACATCGAATGTGTCACCCCGGCCGGTTAAAAAGATATAGGGAGTTGGATTGACTTGATTAATGATTCTCGCCACTTCAATACCACTCGTAACTTGATTGACCGCGGGTACATTGAAGTTCTTTAGCATAATGTCAAGCAGCAAGAGGTCATACTGCTTTGTCATGCCGGCTTTCACGGCATCCTCTCCTGTTTGAAAATAATCCACATTGTACCCTTCCCTTTGCAAAATCTCAGAGAGCGGCTCTCCTATATCCTTTTCATCATCTAAAAATAAAATGGAGTACGTCATAAATGGCTCTCCTTTCCAGTATGGTATGGCTTATTGGTTATTTTCCAACACTATTTCTTTCGGAAAGACTACAAAGAAACTTGTTTCTCCTGTGTACTCACTTTCAACAAATACTTCTCCATTGTATAGCTTCATTGTTTTGCTGATTATATGAAGACCAAGACCAGTACCCGATATGTTTCGTGTGTTACGTCCTCTGTAGTATCTTTCAAATATCCGTGTTTTTTCATCATCAGGTATATGAATCCCCCAATTCGTGACCTTTATGGCTACCTGATCTTTATAGACGCCATCCAGAATGCTTACCACAACCAGGTGTGAATTCTCGGAATACTTAACGGCATTATTCAGCAGGATTCGCATAATAATAAAGAAATGCTCCCGGCGAATGTATAGACATTTGTCTGAGCCTGGCTCATCCTGAACAAACTCGTAATCCGGATGCTCATTTTGTGCTTGCTTTATGGCGTAATTGATTAGTTCTTTGACTGGATAACTATCGGCAGGAGCTAATGTTTTCAAATTATCCACCCTTGCCAAATCAGTAAACGCTGCTTGTGTGTCGCTAATGCTTGCTACAGCTTTGTCTGCTTTTTCAAGTAAGGTTATTACTCTCTCCTTATCTTCAGTCCCATAGTACCTTATTAAGTCAATCGACTGTTTAATCTCTGTTAATCGCGAAGCGGTTTCATGAGAGACCTCTTGAAGAATATTCTTATTGATTCTATATGCTTCATTAGCTTCCTTATGTAATTTGATGATGATGTCACTAATTTCACCAAGTTCTTTATTATGTCGTTTCCCTATGTTGGTTTTCCAATCGCCCTGTGCTATGATCGTTTGCTGTTCATCAACCACGTTTTTTATGAGAGCGATATTTTTCCTTGAGAAAAATATATATAATAAAAAAATCACCACATACAAGAGAATTAATGTCATTGCCCCATGCTGCAAACCGTTCCTTACGGTTTTCGCATAAAGCTCTGTCAAATCCCTTCTAATAATAATTTCATCCGAATGATTATGATGAATTACTCGATGCTTTGTTTCGTAAATATGATGACCATTTTCAGATTTTTCATAAACCCTAGCAGGTGATGCCCAGTCCTTGAGATAGTGATCAGATTGAAAATGCGCAACTAGGTTAGCAGCTTTTTCGATCCATGGTGACTTAATATAGGAAGGTATATTACTGTACTGAACGAGATAAGGCTCTCTGTTTTGATTGCGTATTTCATAATTATCACCGGCAAACACAGCGTAATGGGCAAATACTTTTGTAATTTCATCATCTTGAGAGGGATTCGCTGTATTTATGAGAATATATTTTATGTCGTCAACAATTTTCTCTGTCTGAATTCGTTCAGAGGCTGTATCAGCAGCAATTTTCCCCCACATAACAACTCCCATAAATGGAATGAAAATGAGAAATGCCAATAGGAGAGCAGTTAACATAATTCTCAGTGTTGGTGAATGCCTAAATGTACGATTCGTTTGCTTAATTTTATCCATGCATCCTCCCTTAGATTAAACATGAGCTGATTTTTCTTATTGTTGTGTTGTTTACTGATAATATGTAAAAAGGGAGCGATGATTTTGCCTACCTTACTATTTTAGGAACAGAAGCTGGATTGTCAACACTAGCTGGACAAAAAAGAATTGGTGGATTATTTCCATTCCACAGGTAATCATTAGCTGATTATTCAATGAATTGGACTGTGTTCAAACGATTAAAGATTGTCTTATGTTTTAATTAGAGTGATAGATCGCCGCAGGTGCCTCCCTTGGAATTTCATCTATTCTCCTATCAATTCAAACCAAAAAAGGCAGGAATCATGATTCCTGCCTTACCATTTATGAATGAAGCAAAGGGTTATTCCTCAGCCAGCGCAACCTCCAGCAAATCCCATGAAGTAATGATGCCGTTTGGCTTTTCTGTCTTTTGCCCTGTCGCTGTTATAATAATGGCCTCAATCTTATCTGTATTTCCCTCGTCCTCATCATAAATATCTTCAATTTCAAACACGGTTGTATTCTGCGAAACAAATACTACCCGTTTCTCGTCTTTCTGATAAAGCTCTTTCACCTTCACCTTCTCTAGATCCATCTTCGGATTATCAAATTGATTCGTCAGCCAGCTGATTATTTCCTTCGTCGTCAATAGCCAGCGATACTTGTCCTCTTTATTATAGATAGGAAACCGTGTATGACCGGTTTTCTTCATACACGATAGAACGTCCTTCAAATGATCTTCCTCATAGAAATAATAGACTTCCTTGGTTGAAATAGATAAACCCGTCCTCGGCTCCTCAAATTCATCCGCAATCCGTTCAATTTCTTCCACCACATCCAGATGAGGCTCAGCAATATAATAATCCACCTCAATCTTTTCATGCACAATGGCATTTCGTAATTTAGCATATTGGCATAAATCTTCTTTATAGTGGCGAATAAGCACATGATTATGACCTTTATACACCAGTTCTGTGAATTTATCTGAATCCGCCTGTTTCACGGTCTGTTTCAATACTTTATGAATTCGATTAAAGGCTGTTTCAAATCGCTCTGATAATGTTAATTCTGTCTTTGTTTTCCCCATGGGTCTGCAGCTCCTATGTTTTTCCCTTTCTTTACCCTATTATTTCTGTCTGACAACCCATTTTTTCTCAAAATGTGAAAAAGATACTTGTAAAAATTAGTCGAAAAAGGTAGAATAATATTATAAATGGTTATAATGATCATTCCGCCATTTTGATTTTTCAAACCTTAGCAACTTGGTGCCCTTGTAGCACCTATACATCTCCCCTTCTGGAGATGTATTTTTTTACTCAATTCTCATAAGCCTCTCTATTCAGCATTTCATCAAGTTTCACGATTTCAAAGTCCCTATTAATTAAGTAATCCAATATCTCTCGAAGCGCTTGTGCTGTTTTGGCCTGTTCAGCATTGCTGTGCATTAAGATAATGTCACCGTTTCTCACATAACGCTTCACATTTTCCGACACTTCAGCAGCTGTATGGACAGACCAATCCAGCGTATCAATGGACCAAAGGACTGTATGCTTACCTTCGTTTGAAAGGATATTTAATAATTTAGCGTTGATTTCTCCATAGGGTGGACGAAAGAAGTTGGGGTACTTACCAATGATCGACTCAATTTGACGGGAGGAGCGGTCTATTTGTGCTTGCATTTGTTCCTCGGTCAATGTGGTAAGGTCGAGATGTTCATCAGAATGGCTGGCAATCAAATGCCCGTCAAGATAGGCTTTTTGGACAATTCGAGGATAAAGGGCAGCTTGGCTGCCGAGGAAGAAAAAGTTGCCTGGTACGTCATATTCACGGAGTATATCAATGATTTCTTCGGTTACACGCTCATCAGGGCCATCATCAAAGGTTAAAGCGACCTGCTTAAGATTCTCTCCATTGGCTGAAATAGAGAAAGGATTCTTTTCGATAAAGGGCAGTATTTCTTTGCGCCATTTATCCATTTGGATACGAGCAGATTCCATTAGGGAAGATGAATCACCCTTAATGTCAAGGAGGTATTCTCCCCTATCCTTTTTTATACTGTTATAAACAGCCTGATGGAGGATATGGTCATCCTCCTGATCGATGAGAATGGTCCATTCATATTCACCTGCTCGGTAAATATATTGTCTATGCAGCTTTGTTTGCCGAATTTCTGCTGGTGGCCCTAACTCGGATAAGATAAGGGCGCCAGAAAGCTGTTGCAGTTCAGGGTGCTCGGAGCGCAGTTCAAACACACCTGCCCGGTTATAACCAATCACGATATGCCGCCTTGGATAGGATGCATAGAACGAGCCATCTTCAAACACGCTCTCACTCGGCTCTCCCCATTCATTGATCACATCCTCTATGCTAAGGCCGCTAAGATGAAATGGCTGGCCCTCAAGCATCCCTTTTTCAGCCATATCAAGAACATGATTTTCATATCTCTCCTTTATACCTTCCATTTCCTTTAAATTAGCCTCTTGTTCGCTAATGGGCTCAGATATCACAATCGGAAGCAGGCATAGCACAACTGCCAGGCAGGCCACAATCCATTTCCCTTTCATTTCTCTCACCCCTTCGCTGCTTCCTTTTACAAACAGTGTATGCGGAGATAACCTGCCATATTGGTTTATTCATCAAAAAAGACCGGAGTTTGCACTCCGGTCCATTTTCATTACATCGCCACAGTCTCCTTAGGCTTCATAAGATTCCGCTCCAATTTCTTATATTGGACATACATCGCCACACGCCAAGGAACAATCATGGAGAAGGCAATCAAGAAGAACATGCCCCCTATTTCCCCCACATCAACGGACGAGCTAAGAATAAATTTAAGCAAGGTCCTAACAATAATTAACCCAAGCAGCACAAACACGAATGCCTTTGAGCGTTTGATATAGATCTGCTCCTCCTTAATCTCAAAACGGGAGGTCATAATGAGGAAAATCGAGAAAAACATCCCAAGCAAAACCGCTTCCACTATTTCCGTTCCTGACAAACGAAATGGCTCAAATACATACATAAGGGCGCCGGTACTCATAAAAAACGGCGGCAGAATTATCTTCTTTAAGGTTGCTGGCTTCTTAGATGCTTTCATCCGTATGGCGAACACAGCAAGCGCCATGACAATAGCAGCAATGGTCGATACAGCTAGTATCATAATGGATCATTCCTTTAATGGTGATTTTCATTTTACAGGACCACCTATTCAAACATAGTCCTAAAACAGCCGGCAATAATCAGGATTTTCAATTGGTTAACAACCCCATTTTCTTCCTGTTATTTCTCTATCATAAATCATCTTCCCTCAGAATGAAAGCTTCATCTGTTCATCCCTCTAAAATCCTGTCCAGCCCCCAAACAAAGCCACAAAATAGGAGGTAAGCATCGTCATCCAATCAAAGAATAGGACAATCCCCATCAGAATCATAATGACTCCCCCCACCTTCATTACCTTTGCTGAGTTGCGCTTGATCCATCCCATTTTCCCAATAAAGAAGGACATCAAAAAGAATGGAATGGCAAAGCCGAGGATATAGGCAATCATATAAAGCATCGCTGAGTTTGGATTTGTCGCAGCCATTCCGAGAACAACCATGAGGATTGGACCGGTACACGGCGTCCAGCCAGCAGAAAAGGCTACTCCGATTAACATCGAGCCGATATAGCCCCCAGGTCTATTCTGAAATTCTAGTCGTCGTTCCTTCATCATGAACGATGGCCGAAACACACCGATAATAACCAGTCCAAAGAACACAATCACAATAGCTCCTAACTGCCGGATTGTATCCTGATAGGTTGTAAACAGGCTGCCGAAGAAAGAGGAGCCAAAGCCCAGAGCAATGAAAATACTCGAAAAACCAACGAGAAAGAATAATGTGTGGAATATGCTCCTTTTCTGAAGCATCGCATTGTCCTTCTTCATTTCAGATACTGACATCCCCGTTATGTAAGAAAGAAAAGCCGGATATAGCGGGAGACAGCATGGAGAAATGAAGCTTAGAAAGCCTGCTCCGAAGGCAAGAAATAGATTAATATCTTCCAAAAATGATAACCCCCCTAAAACTGAGCTGAACACGTACCCATTTTACCAGATAAACCATCATATGGTAACCAAGTGGATTCAAGTTGTCCTCTTCTTTCATATGCCCCGGCTTATTTCTGCCCTTCTAGGTCATACAGTTTTTTCTTAAACATGTACCCTACTCGTGAAATACAAGGAATCACCCTACCCTCCATTCTTCAAAAAGCTTCCCGCCTTAAACGACAAACACGGGAAAGTTTACAATTAAATAAAAAGATTCGTTATTTAGATATACCCAAACTGTAAAATTATGTTATAATTTTCTAATCATATCTTAGGAAGGGACCAATGAAGATGGACAGAGAACTATTAGAAAATCAAATTGAGTTGAAACGAGCTGAGCTCATCAACATTGCCTTGAAGTACGGCTTAACGTCCAAAAACACGATTAAATATAGCCAAGAGCTTGATAACCTTTTAAACGAATATTCTCCTCTTCCATTCTACGTACAAAAGAAGGTTGCTTATAACTAAGTAATTTATACTCCAGAAGCCTCCCTTTAGAATCATCGTCTAACCCTTTAAATCAAAAGCCGAATAAACAAAAAAGATCACAGCCTCTGCAATGAACCGAACAGTAGTTTTGTGATCTTTTTTTCTTACTCAGCTTACCTCATGGGCAATTTCCTCTCCTAATCCATTTTGGAGAAGGTACATTTTGTAATAAAGACCTTTTTGAGCGAGCAGCTCTTGATGGGTCCCCCTCTCAACAATTTCCCCTCTATGCAGAACAAGAATAAGCGCCGCATCCTGAATCGTTGAAAGCCGGTGTGCAATGGCAATTGTCGTCCTGCCCTCTCTCATTTTGGCTAAGCCCGCTTGGATGGCTTCCTCTGTTTCCGTATCAATATTGGCTGTCGCCTCGTCCAGCACTAGAATTTTGGGGTTTCTCACAATCGTTCGCGCAAAGCCAATCAGCTGCCGCTGTCCGCTTGAGAAGGTAGATCCGCGTTCAACGACAGGATCCTCATAGGTATTCGGCAGCTTTTCAATGAAGGTATCAGCCTGAACAAACTTAGCTGCCTTCACAATCTCCTCGTCACTGATTCTCGAGCTGTGCAGGCGCACATTATCGTTTACGGTGCCATAGAAGAGAAAGGCATCCTGCAGAACGAGCCCCATCTTCTCACGCAGCTCCCTCATCGGATATTGCTTAATGGATGTCCCATCAATCAGGATATCGCCCCTATCAAACTCATAAAATCGCATGAGGAGATTGATAATGGAACTTTTCCCGCTCCCTGTATGCCCGACCAGTGCGACCGTCTCTCCTGCTTTTGCCTCAAAGGAAATATGCTTGAGCACGTCTTGTTTTCCATCATAGGAGAAGCTGACATCCCTGAATTCGATTTTCCCTTCTTTGATGGATGCATTCCGCTCCAGCTCTGGATGGGGGGCTGTTTCCTCCTCATCCATGACGGCAAACACCCGGGAACCGGAGACAATGGCCTGTTGATAAATAGAGAGTCTTTGCATGACATCATTGACCGGCTCAAAGAATCGGTCGATGTAATTGACGAAGGCATACAGGACCCCAATCTCGATCGGTGAGTTCATGGAGGAGACTCCAAAATACGATAAGATAAGAATAAGGGCAAAGGTGTATACCAGATCAATCGCCGGCCGCAATAATAAGCCGTCAATCTTGATATTTCTCATCCCAGCCATATAATGCTTTTCATTAATGTCCTCAAACTCTGCCCGCAGCCGTTTCTCCTGACGGAAGACTTGAATAATCGACATCCCCTGCAAGGATTCATTTAGGTTCGCATTCAGCTGGCTCAGCCGCTCCCGCAGGTCTTGGTAGAAACGGCTGCTAAGCTTCCTGTACAATCTCATTAACCCATATAATATCGGCAGAATGAGCAAACAAAAGAGGGCGAGCTTTACATCTAGAATAAACATCGCGATAATCGTCCCGATAATGAAGAATCCACTAGAGATAAAGGAGGAAATCACTCCGACAAACATCTCTTTAATGGCTTCGGTATCATTCGTGATACGGGAAACAATGGCTCCAGCCGGTGTCCGGTCGAAATAGCGCATCCCGAGCTGATGCACTTTCGAGAACACATCAACACGAATCTGCTGAATGATGGCAAGCGCAATTTTGTGAAAGCTGAATAATTGGAAATACTGAATTATAACTTTCGCCACAATTAAGAAAAGATACATTCCGGCAAGCCATATGACAGGGCTCACCGCAATCTCTCCTGCTGTCAAATAATCATCAATGAAAATCTTCACCAGCACAGGGCCTGTGATGTCTGCAGCAGTCGCCAAAAACAATAGCAAGAATGCAATCGATATTTCTTTTT
Organism: Gracilibacillus sp. Marseille-QA3620; assembly: GCF_054950035.1. Lineage (NCBI taxonomy): Bacteria > Bacillati > Bacillota > Bacilli > Caryophanales > Bacillaceae > Gracilibacillus > Gracilibacillus sp. Marseille-QA3620. Next base: position 2,028,493 of record NZ_CM143102.1, on the reverse strand, counting down.
TATGCGGCTTGGCATAGGATAGCAGTCGGTATAAGACCTTCTTCTGCTCCTTGCCAGTTAATGCCTTGCTAGCCTCCATCCTGCTCCCCCCTTTTTTACATTCATCTCTTTTTCATGGCCGCCTAGTTGAATGCCCTATTAATCTTGAAAACTGTTGAACAGGAAGATGTCATAAAAGCTTCCTGGTCAAATAGTAGGAATGGGGCGTTCTGTCATTCAAACAGCCCCGATTCCTTATTTAGGCGCTACGTATAAACCGCCATCCTTTGTCCATTCCGCATAAAACACCCTTTTCACATCACCATAGCCGCTTTGCTCCAACTCCTGTTTAAGCCATTTTTCATCGAGACCATGCTCAGCCAATGCAGGACGCATAATGATTCCATCCATAACGAGGATAGCGGGCAAAGTGATATTTTTCCCTGTTACATTCAAGTCCTTTATTGTTGGGTTTTTATAGGGTGCTTTTAACCCGACACTTAGCTTCCCATCTGGCTCCACGATACCAAACTCAACCTCACGCATGGAAAATATCCCTTGCTGCCTTAATAAACTTCGTACTTGATTCACATCTAATTTTGCTTTCCTGATTGCGTCCCGATCTAATTGGCCTTTCTGAATAATAAAAATCGGTTTCCCTTGCAGAAAGGTCCTGAACTTCGGAAATTTCATTGAGACTACCTGGATCAGCAGCATAAAAAGTGTCCAAAGGCCCACAGCGAATAAGTACTCCATGATGTTTTCGCTTTTTTCATAAATGATGTGCCCTAAAAAATCATCCAATAGTAAGACAAAGACAAAATGGATAGGTGTTAATTGGGATACCCCAATTCTTCCTGTAATGGTCAGGACAAAAAATAAGCTAATGAATCCAACAATGATCTTCAGGGCAATTAACCCAAAACTCACCTCATCCAAAAAGAATTCCCCCGAGCTATAAATAGATTCTATAGCTCCATTATGATATTAGGTGGGAGGATTTATACCCTTTGTCAGATATCCAACAAGATTGATTTATCGTACACGCTTAGTCCATTTTCCCCTGCTCAACAAGCTCCTCTAATTGCTGCTGATTAAACATATCCCGATACCAGCCTTCCTCTTTCATCAGTTCTTCATGCGTTCCGTGCTGGATAATCGTTCCCTCATCCATCACAATAATCTGCTCCGCATGCTGGACGGCACTGAGCCGATGAGCGGTAATAATGGTTGTCTTTGATGAACGCTCCTGCTTCAAGTTTTGAAGGATGATTTCCTCCGTTTTTGCATCCACCGCTGAAAGGGAGTCATCCAGGATGAGAATCTCCGGGTCCATGATCAAAGCACGGGCAATACTAAGTCTTTGCTTCTGCCCGCCTGATAAGGAGACTCCTCTTTCTCCCACAATCGTTCCATAGCCATTCGTGAAACCTAAAATATCCTCGTGTATATTCGCCAAATAAGCCGCCCGCTCAATCTCCCTTTGACTGGCATTCGGTGTCGCGAAGGCGATGTTCTCCCCAACAGTGGCCGAGAACAAGAAATGGTCCTGGGGAACATAGCCGATTGCCGCTCGGAGACTAGCGAGCGCATAATCTGCGATTGAATGACCTCCAATACGGATATCTCCCTCTAAATGGATAAATTCACGGATCAACAGCTTCAGCAAGGTCGTTTTGCCAGAACCAGTTCTGCCGACGATCCCTAATGTCTCCCCTTTATGAATCGTCAAATGAATATCACGCAAGGCAGGTTCATCCTCATTCGGATAGGAAAATGACTTCAAATCATACTCAATATCACCAGAGGCCTGTTTCTGGATAGCCTGGCTTTCATCGATAATCTCCGGCTTCTCCTGAAGGAGCTCCATGATCCGGTCATACGAGGCATTTCCCCGCTGAACAATATTAAACAGCCAGCCAAAAGCAAGCATTGGCCAAATTAGGAGTCCCAAATAGGTCGTAAAGGATACGAGCTGACCAATCGTCAGGCTTCCATCCAGAACAAATGTCGCTCCGACCCCAATGGTGATGAAATAGGAGATTCCCGCCATCAGCCCGATTGTCGGATCATAAAGGGCATCGATCCTTGCCACGGCAATATTCTTATTGACCACATCATGAGAGGCTTGACGAAAGGACTCGATGTCCTCCTCTTCTTGGCCGAATGTCTTGATAACCTTTATGCCTGTCACACTTTCCTGTGTCTTATCATTCAGGTCAGAAAAGACTGCCTGAGCACGTTTGAAACGCTTGTGAATCAGCTTTCCATAATAACTCGTTGACAGCGCAATAAAAGGCATCGGAAGCAAGCTCAGAATAGTCAGGCGCCAATCAATGAAGGACATCGCAATGATGACAAATCCCCCCGTCGTCAAGGAATCGACGAAGGAAAGCACTCCATTGCCTGCGGTTTGCTGCACAGCACTCAAATCATTCGTCGCATGGGCCATCAAATCCCCAATTCTCTTTCGTTGATAGAAGGAGGTCGGCATATTCGTGAAATGCTCATACAGCCTGCTCCTCAGCTGTCTTGATAATTTCACGGCTGACCCATAGATTTTGATACGCCACAAATAGCGGAACACATACGCGATAAGAGCGGCGATAATTAAGAAGCCAATCCATTGGACTAAGCGCGGTGTTGTTACAGTCCCATCATTAATGAGATCTACCACAACCCCGATGACCAGCGGAGGCACAAGCTGCAACAATGCGACGATTAAAAGCAAAATAATTCCGATTATGTAGGATTTCTTTTCTTGCTTAAAAAACCAGCCAAGCTTCCGAAAAATCTCCATAAACGCCCCCTCTTTTCTCTCTATCTTCAGCCTCATAAGTGTAGCAAAAAGAATGTACTATATAAAGATTATTTTAAACCTTCAGAATTTATCTATGCCAGTGAATTGTCTTCCCTTACATTTTTGAGTACCGGAACATCTTCTTCAAAAGAAAATTCATCGTACGCCTTTCTTCGGGCTTGCGGGGAATGGAATTGGTCATGGAGATATTCGCGGAGAATTTCTGTTAAAAATATCCATAAAAATCATTCAACAATGATAAACTAACATAAAGGAGGTTCATTTATATTGGAATTCAATTTTGGCTCTTTTTCTATTATGCTGCCATCCCTGCCTGTCACCCTTTTCGCCATCATTCTTATTGCCCTTTTAGTTAAGTGGAGCAAGCAATTAAAGACACGCCGATTTACCATCTTCTTTTACTTTCTGATTGGCAGCTACATAACTCCTATTTTAACGCTGGATACTCAAACAGGATTCTTTCAACTGTGGATTCCGTTAGGTTTTCTTATCATCTTCTTTTATTTGTTTCGCCATGATAGATATCACCCAGCAAAAATGAAAGCATCCATTCTCGGACTATGCTTAGCAATCTATCAAATCATTCTTCAATATTTGAATTAGCTTGACATTGAACAAGCTCCCCTTGTTTGTATGACAGAACTCAATAGAACCATTTTAAGGAGTGACGGTATAATGGAAATGGAAACAATAGAGACAAAGGGTGAGACTTCTCTTTTTGTAGAGGTCTTTACGACCGTTTTGCCATTTATTCTTTTGGCCATATTGGCTGCCATCATTATTACGATTGTGTTTATCGTTAAGATTATTAAACGGTATCTAGCTAACGGTAAAATTGCTGAGCAAAAACTAAAAATGGAACAAACCGATATACAGGAGATTAAACAGCGTCTGGACCGAATGGAGAAAATCATCCGTGAGGACAGATGATCTCGTATTAATCTGTGTCAGCTTGTTTCTCAATTGTTCAATGTGTTAACCGCCTTCCTGTGAAGGAAGTTATTTCTATAGGCTTTTATCGTAAAGATGTGAAAACAACCGCCTACGCAATAAGACGTGACATAAGAAAAGGATTGATATACTTACACATAATCTACGTTTATGACACAGCAAACACAGTTATAAGTGCTAAATTCATTCAATAGAGTTAGAGCGATAATGATGTATATTGTTTTGCTCGAGATGTAGTCTAAATAAATCATATGCAGCTGAACTTATTGAGCTAACCTTCCCCCTCTTTAAGCTCATAAGACAGACAATCAGGTTCTATCTTATGAATGAAAAAGACATAGTGAAACATTATGCTTAGTATTCCGTATGAGTATAAGAAAGGGGTGGAAATTGTTGAAAAAATATCTACTATTTTTTATTTGCTTTGTTCTGTTCTATCTAGCCTATGAATTCGTTTCAGGGATCGTTTTAACGGCACTTTATATTCCTGATTTTATGAGCCATCATCCAAGTGAAGAAACGGTATTCTTTGAACTGCGATCTAGCCTTTCCTTGCTGCCGGCTTTATCAATCGCAACCTTAGCCTATCTTTTATCGGACTTGATTGATAAAAAAACGACTAGGAAGACTCCTAATCGCTAAGACCATACATATCAATCATTTCTTACACAGTCAGCCGCTTTCATTCCGAAGGCGGCTTTTTGGTACCACTTTCTCGCCATATTCTTTGACTAAAGCATCCCCTTATTTATTTCGTTCCTTCTCAACCGTTGCCATCAAAAACGCCCAAAACTTTTCCTGAACATGCGGGTCTGCTGTCACCTTTAAAACGATTGACCTTATCCATTCATAATAGTCATTCCCCTTCATCTCTCTGTCCCCCGCTTCCTTGGCACCATCCGTTTCGCAAGCTTTTTAATGAAACGATTTGGATGAGAATTGGCCAGCTCCTTCAACACTTTTGCCGCCACTTCTCCATTCGTTAAGGTCGGGTCTTCCTGTAGAAAGACGTGAACGAGGGCGGCTATTCCATCGGCATCCCGCTCACTTACCTGTATCATTTTTTCCGCCATTCGCCCATATCCCTCTGGGTCTGTTTCTTTTCTATTTAAGGATAGAGAATAGGCTGCCTCTTTATTCAATTCTCTCCTCGCTTGCTCCTGTGATGCATCCGAAACCTCCAAAGTCGTCACTCCTTTCTCATGGATCAAACTCAACTCCCAATAAAAGTCATTTTTTATTTCTATAATGTTAAAATGCGTTTCCAATCCTTGTTAATGTGGGTATAGATGAACGACACCAAGCAGGGGATCAAACACAGGACGACCTTCCCCTGTCTGCTCTGTTCTAACTGTAGTCTACCAAAAATAACCTAACATTTACTCGACATAAACATTTGTTAAAAAGAGAAAAGGTACGATCTTAAAGGGGAGAAGGTAAAATGAATAACAGATTTTTAGTCAAGCTTCATTGTGCTGACTGCAAGAAGACTGTATGGATTAAATCTACTGGATTTATCTATAAATCTGTCTATTGTCCTAATTGCGCTAGACTTTTATGCGCCGGAAAATTAGATGCTGTACAAAATTAATCTATCCACATGAAGAAAGCACCTCTCGGAAAAGGTGCTTTCTTTTTTATGGCATCTTCACTACGTTATTAAATAATACTTCTTCTGTCTTCACATCGATAATTTTCAGCCGGTTTGTCTCTTTCACCAATATCGTTTTATACCCTGGTTCCCCATCTTCATCTGTCCATAGGAGTACACGTGTGCCATCCCCATCCTCCTGTTCCTTTGCTTTATAGTCGCCGTACTGTATATACTCCTCCACAAATTCATACTCAGGATATTCCCGACCTTCTGATTGGGGATCGTTACAGCCTGCCAAAAGCAGGGCAGCTAAACTAAGAGCTGTAAGTCCTTTCAGCATTCTCTCACCACCATCCATCGTGCTTATGTATCCAGTCAAATCTCTGGCCTTTCTTTCACTAGTGTATCATTTATGACAAGAAGGTTCAGAGATTAGAACACTTACTCGTATGGATGATTAAGGGTTTTATAGGAGGGTAGTAGTAGATAAGCCTTAGGATAGAACAAAGGGATGTGAATAGAATGTTTGGAATAGCTGATTTACTTTCACTGATCATTTCGGCCTTCATCATCCTTCCTGTCGTCATCTTTCTGCGTGAGAGCGGGTATTTTGTCGTCAGCGGATTCTTTGGTGTTGTGAATCCTAGACTGACGATTGGCTCAGGACCAAGGATAGTTAAGATTGGCCTGTTTGATATCCGTAAATATTATCATGTGTACAGTTGGTTTTCGTACGATGATTTACGAATTAAGAATAAATTTGCCTACGTCTGTATTTATGCCGGTCCTATTCTTGCCAATGTGACCGTTGCCTTCACAATCAATCTATTGATATCTAATGGCATAATCGTTGAGTATAAGACATTCTGGGACCGCTTTGTTTTTTATTCCTTTTACTACATCTTATTTGACGCTATCCCGATGATTACCATCAACGGGAAACCGAATAATGGGATGATTATTTACGAAATGCTCCGGTATGGGAAACGAGTGGACTATAACGATGAAAACTTTCTCCCGACGACGGAGGAAATGGATGAGGAATACAAGGAATGGAAGAAAACCGTTAAGAAGCATAGAGGAACAAGAAAGAATTATGAGTAAGATCATGGAGGCTGGGAAAAAACAAAAAATCGAATAATGGTCACTTAATCCACCTATTTAATAGCAGTAGGAAATAAAGGTACGTTCCATTCCGTGGGGAGGAAGGCTTGAGTCTCCTCGGCACTTACGCCTGTGGGGTCTCATCCTTTCCTCTACTTTCCCCAGGAGTCGAGTGCATTACGCTCCTTTTCACCAGTCACCAATCATAGAAATTCACAATCAACTAATGCACGGAAAACACTAAAAACCCCGAATAATTAGACGATAGATTCATTCCTTTATCATCTAATCATTCGGGTTTATCATTGGCTGAAATACGGATGTCCCAGCCGCCATTCATGCGTATGACTTCTCGATAAACTCATGAAGCAGGCTGTTAAAATGGGCACGCTCCTCCCAGAATCCCCCATGTCCGCTGTAGTAAAGTGGTGCGAGCGTTGAATGGGGGATGGAGCGTTCCATTTCCTCAGCTTGAGCAAACGGAATGACCTTATCGTGAACCCCATGAATGATTAGTGTCGGTACCTGGATGGCTGTTAAATCCTCATAAAGTGTCTCATCCCTCAGCATTCGGATGACTGCCGCCGTTGACCATCCGGCTGCCTCAAGTCCTAAATGAAGGAACCATTCCGCAAATGGCTGCGTGATAGATTGAAAGAAAAAGCTTTCCGTTACCTCCCGCATCATTTTTGGCCGATCATTCAAAGCAGAAGTCAGGAAGCTATGGGCTGTTTCAGCCGTAAATCCAACAGGTGCCGCCGCATCGACCAGCACGACCTTTGACACACCATACCCATGATGCCTCGCCATATAGCGAATGGCGATTGCCCCGCCAGTTGAATGCCCTAGCAAGATGACATTCTCTAAGCCTAGCGCCTCCACCACGGCCCGAATATCATCCGCCAATCGGGAGAAATGATACCCGTGTACAGGTTTGTCCGACTGTCCAAATCCCCGCCAATCAATCCCGATACAGCGATAGCCCAACGAAGGGAGGATCGTAAACTGGTATTCAAACTGCTTATGGCTCAATGGCCAGCCATGCAGAAACACAATCGTCCGGTTTCCGCTTGGATTTAAATCCTCCACATATAAATTGACATCTCTTTCTACCGTCACATAGTACCCCATACCCACTCCCCCATCTGAATGTCTCTTAGGAATACCCTATTCCGGATGGCAGGGATACATGTAAAGAAATCGAAGACAGTCGCAATTAAGTACCTTCATTGTGTAAAGGCACGGTCCATTCATATTGGATATCCGGTAAATTCTCTTCATTCTCACAACCTCTTCCTATCACCTCAAATCCATTCCGTTCATAAAACCGCCTCGCCTTTTCATTCACTTCAAATGTCGATAAGGTAAGTCGTCCAGAGCATAGCACCTTCGCTTTTTCAAGCAAGGACTGTCCAATTCCCATTCCTTGACAATCAACATGAATATAGAGCTGATTCACCTCGCGTTCATTATAGGCAATCATGCCAGCTACTTTCCCATCAACTATAGCCAATTCAATTTGAAAGCGATCGGCTAGAATATGATTCAAGAAATAAAGATGACTATCAAGATCATGAATCTCCTTCTGGCCTATGGCCCGTTCCTTGCTATCTCGCCACATTCTGATTGTCTCGTGTGCATATTGGGGTTCATACGGAATAACCACCCAATTCCTCAAGCTCCATCCTCTCCTTCTTTTATATGTTCTTAAAAAAAGTATACTCGGTAACCGTTAACGATCATGAATCCTTCACAAGCAGGAGGTTTTTGACATACTAAAGCGAATAACTAATAGGATGGAATGACGACAGTATAGCCGAAAGGAGGTTAATCGTTGGAGATTCAAACAGTACTGCCGAAGAAGAAGTATGGCATCCTTAGCTATATAACGATTATCATTGGAATCCTTTGCTTCTTATCCGTCTTTGTCCCGCAGACAAGAATAGCGAACATTGGGAATGCGGCCGGTGATTATATGACCATGCTGCTAACAGGTGCAGGCATTGTTTTATCCATAATAGGTTTGATTAAGAAAACGGAGAAAAAGGCCATCCTCATTCTTTCCTTACTTCTCTCGTTATCTCTCATACTATTCTGGATCATAACGATTCTTTTATTGTTTACCGGCCAAATCGAGTTTGCCCCTTAAAACATCGATTCCTTTTATGAACAAGAAGGATTTATGATCAGTCAACCGATGAAAAATCCACAATAGGATTCATCCAGAAAATCAGCCAATAAGCTCATTTCAAGGAGGGATTTCGTGAAAAGAATAGGGACAATGATAATTGTTTCGTTCAGTGTTCTTCTTTTGGTTGTCGGATGTTCAAGTGATAAAACGGTTGAGAGTAAGACTGTCTTACCGGATGATATGCCCGATTATGTCCAAGAAAGCGATCTGGAACAAATCAATTGGGAAAGAAAAGCGGGTGAATTTGGCGACAAAGGGATCATTGGAAACGAAAATAAATCTGGTGTCATTGGAGCTGATATGCCAAGCTTAGATGGCCAAAAGTGGATGTGGCATCTTTGGGGAAATGAACAGGCAAATACCAGCTTGACTGTTGTTGGTTATCATAAAGAATCCAAAACGGTGCACAAGATTTTAAAGGATGGCTGGACTATCAATCTTGGCGGGCCCAATAATGGAGCCGATGCTCATATACCTTCTACGGTGAAAATACCTAAGGCAGGAGAATGGGCCATTTTGCTTTATACAGACGGAGAGTTATTTGATTTGTTAGTGTATGAAATAAACAGTTAAATCAGTCCATGGAACGAAGGGGCATAAGGAATAAAAACAAAGCCGCTCCTTTTTGTGAAGCGGCTTTTGCTTATTGACAAACGATGCGAAAACCGTAAAGAAGACGCCAGATCGACTTTATTTCTTCTTCCATTCTTCTCGAAGAATCCCCATCACGTTTAAATCATGATAGTCGCCAAAACGAAAGATTTCCTGCCTCAACACACCCTCATGCTGAAAACCGCATTTCTCGTAGGAGCGAATGGCTCTTTGATTAAAGCTAAAGACACTTAACTTTACTTTATTGATACGAAGATAATGAAAGATGAAATCAAGCAGGGCATTCATGGCATCTGTTCCAAGACCTTTTCCTTGATGTGGAGAGCCAATGGAAATCCCCACATGACATGTGCCATTCACCCAATTGATGGCGTAGAGTGAGATTGTGCCTATAAAAGCTTGGTCATTCATCCGCTCAATGGCAAATAGATACTCTTCCTTATCAGCGCTGATTCCATTCAGGAATTGATCATGATCATCATCTGTCGGAGGAAATGGGATAGCATCATTCATGAATAATCTATTTTCCATATTGCTTTCCATTTCAATAAATGCCTCACGATCGTCCTTTTCCATCCTGCGAAGGGTGACGAAACTCCCTTTAAGCCATTTCTCGTTAAATGGTTCAATCAATTTTTAATCCCCCTAAAATAATTATTTAGGGGTCAGCAAGCAATAAAGATCTAGCAGCTTCCCCCTATATACATGCCTTAAACAGGTGTGAGTGAAGGTCAGCAGCAATGATCGATAACATAGGCGCACCTCCTTTTTCTTAATTTAGTTAATTTTATCATATTTCAGTCAATTTGGGGGTGAAGGATAAAATTCATCATTAGCTGTTTTTCATTTATAATGGATACATAGGAGGACGAACACCCAATCGCACACGATTTACACTTAATATTGCGTTTATTCTATGATGGCGGTGATTAGAAATGGATTCGAATTGGCTGGATTGGGCCAAGCAGCTTCAATCGATTGCACAGGCTGGCTTGACCTACTCAAAGGATGTTTATGATATGGAACGGTTTGAACAGATCAGGGAAATTAGCATTGAAATGATGTCTACCTATACTGAAATGGATACACCCATCATTAGAGAATTATTTGCCAATGAGACTGGCTATGCAACACCTAAAGTGGACATAAGAGCGGTCGTTTTTAAAGATAATCGGATTTTATTAGTGAAGGAAAACACGGATGGCCGCTGGGCATTACCTGGCGGATGGGCTGATATTGGATTAACACCGAGGGAAGTTGCGGTTAAAGAGGTTAAAGAGGAATCGGGATTTGAGGTGAAACCCGTCAAGCTGTTAGGTGTACTAGACAAGAAGTGCCATCCGCATCCCCCTTCCCCTTATCATGTGTACAAACTATTTATTCAATGTGAAATCATTGGCGGCAAGCCAACAGAGGGCATTGAAACAAGTGCCATTGATTTCTTCCCGGAAGATGAGCTGCCCGCATTATCAATTGCTCGAAATACAAGATCTCAAATAGAGATGGCCTTTAGAAGCCTTAAGAATCCTGAAGAACCGGTGCAATGGGATTAAGAATCCATGCACCGGTTTTCCTTCATGCTAGACAGCTGCCTGCTAATCCCCGAAAGGCAAATATGGTTTTTCATCTTGATAAATCGAATAGGTTTCACCTATATTTTCCATTTGTGTACATGGTTCATTACGGCAAGAAAAAAGATAGGTTTGCTTATCGGTACGGACACTTATCATGAAATAGTATGGAAAGACTCCACCTTTGTTTTTATCCATACTCGTATCCACTGCCACAATATTCTCTTGCTCCGCTATTTTTTGATAATCTTCACTTTCAATCGTTTTTTGTACCATTTCGCTTAAAATAATCTTCTCTTCTCCATTCGGTTCATACCATTGGTCGATGAGCAGCCACTTCGCCAGCAGATACATATTTATCCCTAGGCTGACAATCAATAAAATGATGACAAACTTATTTTTCACTATACTTTCGTCCTTTTAATAGTATCTGGGTTCTTTTTTACAGAATCTTGCTAATGGAACATAGGTTGATTGATGGTAACGTACGCCATTTGTTTTGCTCCATTTTTCTGAAATTCCTTGTAAACATGCATTCCCATCTTCTCTGCTACCCTTCGTGACGGAAGATTTGTTAATGCGGCATATACATATACTTTCGGGTAGCCGACAACAGAAAAAGCATACTTTATACAGGCATTAGCTGCTTCAGTGGCATAGCCTTTATTACAGAATTCCTTCATGATATGAAAGCCAATCTCAGGCACTGTTTCGTTCTCAATCGTTTGCATCGTGATTCCACAGTCCCCAATAAATCGTTCATCCTCTTTTCTGATAACTGCCCATAAACCATGTCCATATTTGATGTAGTTTTCCCGATTCCATTGAATCCACTGCTCCACTTTTTCCTTGCTGAATGGCGCCGGATAATATTTCATGGACTCTGGGTCAGATAGTACCTTCGACAAATCATATGTATCTTCTATTGTTAATTCTCTTAAATATAATCTTTCGGTTTCGATAATCTTCAAGCTCAACACCTCTGCAGATAGGCTTCAATCTAGTCTTTTGATGAAAAAATACTGCTGATGCTCTTTCGTTGGAAACTCTTCAATGACACCTATCACTTCATAGCCATGCTTTTGATAGAAGTCAGGCGCTTGGAAGCTGAATGTATCCAGTTGAATAAGTTTGCAATGGTTTTCCCTTGCAAAGTTCTCCATGCTATCCAGCAATTCTTTCCCGTATCCTTTTCCCCTGATCGATTCATCCACCCATAAGAAATCAATATGCAGTCGGTACCAAACCATGTCTCCCGTTATACCGCCAACTATTTTTCCGCTTTCATCTCGAAGGATAAAATGGATCGTATTCACCGCTTGTTTAATCTCATCAGGAAGCTTTGATAGATTATATTCGATTAGTTTCTTACGGATAAAATCACGATTTTCCTGCTTCCATTCCTGGGTAATTTCCATCCTGTCACCTCCGGTATGTATGCGAATATCTCCTAAACTGACGGTTATTCCTGTGGCAGCGGATCCTCGCCAAATCGTTCCCATAGAGCCGGGAATAACTCTTCCAAATCTTCTTCTTCCCAATCAAATTCTATTTCAGGTATAGGATTGACTCCCTTTTCTTCTAGTGCCTGAAGATACTCATCATGTACCTCATCATCCCAATCATCGTCACCTGTTTTAATCAGGAAATAAGCATTCAGGCCAAGAGAAATCAATTCTTCATTTTGAGGAAATCCTTCTTCATCAAGATGATCATCATCGATGTATTCAGCTAGAAATTCAGGGTCTTCCATTACTTTATGAAAGATTTCTTCCCCCTGCCCGATTAACCAACCACGGAAATAATCAAAGGCATCATCCGAGCAGCCGCCCATTAAGACAAACGCCGCACCCCATAGGCGGGATGTATAGCTCATATTCATGAACTGCTGCAGGATAGCCTCGAAATCGACTATTTCCTCTATGCCCCTTTCCATCAGCAGCTCGGATAACCACTCAGCTTGTTCCTCTTGTTCACCCTGTTCCTTCGCCTCTTCTATTAACCGCCAAAATTCTTTCTCTTCCATCCTATTTCCCCCTTGATTATTCTTTATAGCTAGTTAATTCGACATTATGCTCCTACCTCCCTCCTTTTACCCCATTCTATTTACAGTTTTAATTCTTCCGATTCAAGAACAAGTGCTGTCAAACCGCTATCACTTCCACTTGTATGACCTTCCCATTTCTTCCAAAGGACACCCTCACCGCTTTTCACATTCACCCTTTTTTGATTTTCCCCCTCAACCCAGCCTTCTCCTTCCACCACAATGAATAACTGGGGTACTGGTGCTAGATGATAACCAACAACCCCACCTTGCTCTATATGGATAAACCCTATGGTTATTGGAGCTTCGCTTTTCGTGATTTTTGTATAGAAGGCTTTCAAAGAGTGAAAGTTTGTAATCTCCTTAGCCTTCGCTTTTCCGAAATCAATGATTTCCATTTCTACACCTCACATTCAATATACACATTTTCTTCCATCCTTCATAAATAGATTCTACTAAAAATGCAATCAAATATTCTATCTTGATTGAAAATGCATTCCCATTTTTTGCTATAATGAACGTTGTACAAATATACCATCCTGAAGAGGTTAAAAAATGGATACAGTTAAATTTTCACCAAACGACTATAAAGTGAATTATCATTCCGAAGTGATCGTATTCTTACCGAAGGAATTTCAATTGTTTAAATTTTTATATCAGAACCCCTCTCGGATTTTTACAAGAGATGAACTATTAGATGCTGTCTGGTCCTTAGAAACACCGATTGACAGAACAATTGATGATCATATATATAGGGTCAGAAAGAAAATCCAGCCTCTTGCACCGGCTATACTTATTGAAACGGTGCGGGGACAAGGATATCGCCTTGTAACCAAAAAGGAACCGGATAATCCCTTAATCCACGAAAAAGACATTACCTCACATTTCCTCAGTCTCTATCATAAGTATCATCTTTATGGTCAAGGGGATGCCTTAAAGCTTTTGGAAGATAATCAAACACTGCTTGGCTTTGAACTTGATTTACCCAGTCAGATGTATTTGCAGTTCATGAAGGGAAATTTCGCCTGGTTTCTTGAGAAAGAGAACATTCCTTTTTGGGAAAAATGCTATTACTATCTTCATATCTTTTCATTTGCGGAGCTGGATAAGCAGAAATGTCTCGATTACTTTTGTCGTGCCTTATCATCAAAAGAGCTTCCCGAACATCATAGGCTGGAGATCACACTGTTGAATCGCTTATCCTTCTTGATATTCACAAAACAAACAGATGAAGCCCTCCATCTTCTTATCCAATCCAAACAGGAAATTCATGAAAAAAGACTAGTTGGCTTTCTACCCATTCTTGCTCTTCTAGAAGGCTACCTTGTCCTTCTGCAGAAGGATAGTCGTTTGATGGAGGATACGATGATTGATATCAGTAAAACCCTTTCCACATATCCGTATGCTAGGGAACAGGCAAGCTGCACTGTTCTACAAGGTATCTTCTGCTTTGTTAAGAATGATTTCGTCAATGGAGAAAAGTATGTGGACAAAGGATTCCAACTGTCCCATAAGGCCAAATATATACCCGGTATACTAATCAATCTCCAAGTTATCCTTTTCTTTTTAGAAGAATTCAATCTATATGGCCGTTTATATACGCATTATCAGGAGATGCTGGCCAAGTATCACAGAGAATACAAATTACCTGATTTAAAGACGAAGATTGAATTCCAGCTAAAATCACATTTTCAATAAACGATTCCTAAATTGGCCTCTGATATTCCTCTGACATTCCCTCGTTATGATGAAAGAAATAACATGACGTGGAGGGAAATCGATGAACAAGCACGCATCAATATGGCATAACAGGAACTTTATGAAATTTTTTACGGCAAATGCTCTTGCCAATTTAGGGAATTGGTTTGATTACGTGGGGATGCTTATTTTATTCCGCTATTCCTGGAATGCAGACCCGCTCCTGATTGCTTTTATATCCATCTCCTATGCGATTCCAAGCATTCTGTTCGGACAATTTGCTGGTGTATTGGCCGATCGCATGGATAAACGGAAAATCTTAATCTATTCTGACTGGTTTCGGGCGCTGCTCACTTTATGTCTCGTTTTCGTCCCCTCTCCATTTATTGCTCTGCCCATTCTTTTGTTACGTAACACTGCAGGAGTCATTAGCTTGCCTGCCCAGCAAGGATTGATTAGAAATATTGTTGGAGATACAGACATAATGAAGGCAATCACCATTAATGGAAGCCTATTTCAGCTGATGAAGGTAGTTGGACCACTTATAGGTGGTTCTATAGCTGGAATCTTCTCCCCCAAACTCTCCATCCTCATGAACGCCTTGTCCTTTACGATTTCTGGGATTATTCTCAGCCGGGTTCAAATAAAAGGACGCGATAATGATGAAGCGTCTGAGGTTACCGAACAGACTAGTTTTTTCTTATCGTGGAAGATGGGCTGGACGATTGTTATCAATAACCAAACTTTAAGAGCAAGCATCCTTTTTGGTATTTTTAGTACACTCACCATTCAAATGATTGATACACAAATAGTCACTTTATTTAGCACCGTGTTTCCTAACACCCCAGAAATTACGGGATGGGCAATTGCAGCTATCGGATTAGGTTCTCTCCTGGTTGTCATGCTTCTGCATGGATTAAGCCGCATCCGCAAGTATGGTTGGTTCTTTGGAACAGGCAGTCTTCTGATTGGGATTATGACAGGAGGTTATGGCTATCTACAAGAGTACAACATGATATTTTTAGCGGTCATTCTTGCCTTAATCGGGGGAATAGGAAATGGAATGATTGTTACAGCCATCAATTTTCTTATCCAGATTGAACCGCCTAAAGATGCTGTAGGCAGAGTCGCTGGTATTCTTGATTCTATTTTAAGCATCCTTTTTATTGCTGGCCCGCTCCTTGGTGGTCTTATGATTCATCATTTTGGCGTCCTGAATACCTTCCAAGCAATTGGCATTGGATTGTTTTGTATAGGGTTGTCCGGAATCCTTTTGCAAAACCTAATTTGGAAGCAAAGCGAACCGAAGTCGGAATATAGGAAAATAGTTGATCGAGATGAAAATGCTTGAAACTTTCTTACGCCTATTAGAAAAGCAAACTAGGCTTTACCCGTTAAATCCATCATCATTATTTCTGGCCGATTTTCCCCTATTGAAAATCGGCCATATTAACCTGAAATAGACTAACTCCTTAGCTTTTAGCTGCAATGAACAAATGAATTTTCTACTCTTGACCATTTAAAATACTATTATAGGATTTCAATATACCCTTCGGTCCCATTCAAGCGGATTTGTTGTCCGTCTTTAATAAGCGCTGTTGCCTTCTCCACTCCAACCACCGCCGGCAGCCCATATTCACGTGCTATCACCGCGCCATGGGTCATCAACCCGCCTACTTCGGTGACCAACCCTTTGATGGAGACAAATAAAGGAGTCCAGCTCGGGTCTGTATAAGCCGTCACCAATATATCTCCGGCCTCCAAATCAGCTTCTTCTATACTGAAGATAACGCGGGCGCGGCCTTCTATGACTCCAGCAGATACCGGAAGACCTGGGATAGAATGGACCGGGAAGCTTTCCCGCTTGTACGCTCCTGCTATGATTTCTCCATCTGATGTAATAACACGTGGTGGCGTTAACTTCTTATATAGCGTATATTCCTCTTTCCGCTTCCGGATGATTTCTTCATTCATTTCTTTCGTTTGAACCACTTCACGCAGTTCATCAAAAGTAAGATAATAGACATCTTCCAGATGATGAATCACCTTCGCCTGTTCAAGCTTTTTCGCCTCTTTCAACAATGCCTGTTTATAAATGAAGTAGCGATTAACCATGAAGTATTTCGGATATTCACGGTAGCCGATCGTATTCCGCAGCAAATCAATCATTCGTTTTGTTTCATTCATCTTTTGTTCCCCATCAGGTAATGACTGCAGTCTCGTCAATAACTCCCTCTCTTTTCGAGCAGCTTCCTTTCTTCCTTGTTCAAACATCAACTGACTAGCATGGGGAGCGGAGTTTTTGAGATTGCTTAGAATAAGCGGAATTAAGGCACTTGGTTTCTCACTCCATCGCGTCCTTGTCAAATCAATTTCGCCGCTGCATCGCATTCCATATTTATGGAGAAAATCATCCAGCACTTCTTTTATCGTTGCCCCTCCTTCAAACTCCGACAACTCATCCAAAAAGCGGTCCTCTTTTACGTTCTGCAGGTAATCTATCACCTCTGGATAAGGACGGATCGCATCAGCCACATCCAAGAGGGCAAGCCCCATTTCTGATGTGATATTGTTTGGAACGGATTGTGAAAGGGTGTCCGCAGCATTCGGTTCACCTAACCATTTGGCCATATGCTCATTCAGCCATGCCGAAGCATCCATCGCCGCCTTGATCACCGCCAAGCTTTCTGGAGCGAATAACTCCCTCCTTAATTCCTTGAGATCCTCTTGTATAAAATCAAACAAATCTATCCCTGATTTTGTTCGGATTTGATGTTTCAATAATTCGATCGATGCTTGACTCTTATTGATTAGTTCTGAAATAAGGGAGGGGCCAGGTTCAATGGGCGGCTGCGCAGCTGGCATAGGGCCTTTTCTAAGCGGAGCTATTGCTGAATAGTCTTGCGGGAGCAGTTTAACGAAGTCTCCCCTGTCAACGATTGTGATGAGGGCATCTTTGATGAGCGGATCAGACTTTCCTAATGTGTTTAGCAGCATTACTCTGCCTTCTTTTGAAGCCAGCTGCTGGGTGACGTCGACAAATAATCTTCCGCCAGCCGTTCGCATCGGGGCAGGAGTCGTTAATAGGTAAAAGGATAAGCCGAGCGGCTTCATCGCGGCGGTCATCATTTGCTGATGGCCGACCGAGACGTACACATGGTTTTCCTGGTCTGCTGCTTCAGGTATTGGATATAAAGTGGTAATGGGCCGGCTTTGGACAATATGAAAGGTATTATCTACAAGACACCATTCGATATCCTGAGGACAGCTGAAGTGGTCCTCTATCTGCCTTCCGATTTGTGCTAATTCGATAATCTGGCTGTCCGTTAATGTTTGCACTTTTTGCCAATCAGGCTCAATCGGCTGTGTCTTCGTGCCCCCTTCCTCCAAACAATAGACCGCTTTCTTTTTGTCCGCAATCATCTTGTCGATTAGTTGGGTTCCCCTCACTTGATAGGAATCAGGTGAGACAATGCCGGAAACAAGCGCTTCTCCCATTCCAAAGCTCGCATTGATGGAGAGAATCTTTCGATTGGAGGTCATCGGGTCAGCCGTGAACATAACGCCTGAAGCATTTGAGAAGACCATCTGCTGAACGATTACAGATAGCGAGACGTCTTTTTGATCAAACCCATTTTGCAGCCGATAAATAACGGCGCGTTCCGTGTATAAAGAAGCCCAGCATTTCTGGATATGCCGCAAAATGGACGAAACACCGATGATATTCAAATACGTGTCCTGCTGCCCGGCAAAGGAGGCAGACGGGAGGTCCTCCGCCGTGGCACTGGAGCGTATCGCATAGGCATGTTCAGCTCCAAGCTGGGCAAGAGCATGAGTGACATCCTCTTCAACATAAGGAGGAATCTCAGCTTTCATTATATGCTGACGGATTTGATTACTGAGGGTACGGATTTGCGTGTGCTCCTCCCCGTTCAACTTTGTTAACTGCTCCAATAACTGATGGAAAGTGTCATGATTTTCAAAGGCTTTTTGGTAAGCTTCCGTCGTTACACAAAAGCCTGCCGGAACAGATAATCCTTGTATTTTCGATAGCTCCGCCAAATGAACACCCTTCCCGCCAACAAGCGGAAGCTTCGTCCAATCGATTTCCTGAAAATGTAGAACAAATGATTTCATTTCACATCTCCCCTAACCATGAATTGACCAATGGCATTCACAACGGGATAAAATTCCATACCATCAGGCTTCAGATGCTATAATCAAATAAAACCACCCTATTGGTTCTATTCTCCTTCTCCCGACCATTTGGATCGGGTGACGAGGGACCATTCATCTCCTGCCTTTGAGGATGAAGAGGCTTACTATCCATCAAAGCGTATTCATAAATGACTAGTTTAAGGATGTGTCCAAATTGTCCATTCAAAAAGACGGCTTCCTATTTGCCGAAAAATACACGCATGATATCCGCATGCGCGAGAAGCTATATCCGTTATTTGAGCAAGTCTTCGGCATCAGTCCGAATTTGATGACCGATTTCTCTGATAAAGGATTGTGGAATGACGAGTATATGCCTTACAGCTTCTTTGACGGGGAACAAGCGATTGCAAATGTTTCGGCCTTTCCGCTCCCGATGATGATTAACGGTGCATCCATCCATTGTATTGGGATTCAATCGGTCATGACGCATCCGGACTATCGAAGGAAGGGACTCATGAAGGCTTTGTTTCAAAAAATGCTGGACGATGCAGATCAAACGTATGAAGGATCCATCCTCTATACGAGCAGTCCCGAGCTTTACATCCCTTTTGGGTTTAAAACGGTTAACCAGTATTCCTTTAAAATGGATTTTGCCCATACGACAATCGCTTCATCATCCTCTTTACGTAAACTCGAGCCATTAACGAATCCGGCAGATTTAGATCTTCTCAACGAAATCGCTCAACACAGTAAAATCTTATCCACCACTTTCTTTCCTATTCGTTATTTGAATTGTCTGTACTTCAATTTCTATAATCCAGCAATCTACGAGAATCTCTACCTTATAGAGGAACTGGATACAATCCTTGTTTTTGAGGTAAACAATGGAATCCTGCACTTATATGATGTAATGGGAGAAACGATTCCTCCAATCGAACAGCTATGCTCTTTTATTCCCTATGAATTTACGTCAATCGAATATCACTTTCATCCAGAAGCCTTTCCATCGCCTAATCTTAGACCGATTGAATGTGAAGCACAGACTAAATTAATGGTCAGAGGCAATATCCTTGTTGAGAATGAATTATTCATGATGCCGGTCACATGTGAGTTCTAAACAGCTAACTCCATTTTCAAAAACTCATACGTACGCCCGTTTGTCTCCTGCAGGAACGTCCCAGCATCCTTAAACCCGGCTTTCCTGTATACCTTTATCGCTCTGACATTGAAAGCGGCGACCGATAAGGTCATTCTTTCAACCTCATATTCAAATGTGACAAATTCAATCACAGCCTGCAGGAAGTCCATTCCTTTCCCTTGACCGGTTAAGCCTGGCTCCATTCCTAAGCCAATATCCGCCGTCTGGCTACCGGTCAATTCAACCGTTAAAAAGGCAGCTAATTTCTCTTCATAGGTTACCGCAAATACCGAATCGCCTCTTGTTTCCGCGTTTAAGAACTCCTCCAGATCCTCCGGGTCGGCCTCCATGTCATAGAAGCTGTATTCTCCATCATAATGCCATGAATAGGCAATCCATTCTGCCTGTTCTTGTGTCATAACCGTGAAAGTATAGTCCATCTTTCACTTCCTCCTATGTCGTTTGGTTTATCGCGTACTATTCTTCAACAGATTAATCTGAATTTTCTGAATTCCAATCTTTGAATAGCCGCCTAACGATCTTAAATACACTTAGTGCGATAATAAAAGAAAAAATCCACTCATAAATCTTATTCTCCCACTCAATGAATGAATCAGTCACTGTCGTAATTGTCACAATAACCGCTGTAGATAATAAGATCTGCGGAATTGTTAATGGCATTTTTTTCATGTACATACTCCTTTATGGTCTAAACAATATCATTCTCTTTAATCATTTATACTCCCGGTCCAAAATACTCATAAAGACATCCGTTCATATATTATTCTCCAAAACTTTTCATATCCCTCCTGCCTTCCTCACGATTCCTTATTCAAATCCACTATTTTATGATACGCTTGATTCATAGATACCTAGTAAGTGTGGTGAGAGTCTTGTTTAAATTATTAGTGATTGAGGATGACCAGACCTTGTTCCAGGAGCTTCGGGACCGACTTTCCAATTGGTCTTATGAGGTTAACGGAATTACTGACTTTTCCAATGTGCTGGCCGAGTTCACAGAAGCGAAGCCTGATTTGGTCATCATTGATATTCAGCTTCCTAAATATAATGGATTTCATTGGTGCCGAATGATCCGTAACTATTCGAATGTGCCGATTATTTTCCTGTCCTCACGGGACCATCCAACCGATATGGTCATGTCTATGCAGCTTGGGGCGGATGATTTTGTGCAAAAGCCGTTTCATTTCGATGTGCTGCTTGCGAAGATTCAAGCAATCCTCAGACGCACGTATAATTACAATGCAGAAACAGCTGCCCTTAAGACATGGTGCGGTGCAGTGATTGATTTTGAGCGAAATAGTATCAGCAAGGATGAGATAGAGATTGAACTGACGAAGAATGAATGCTTTATCCTCAAGCAATTGCTTGAGCATAAGGACAAGATTGTCAGCCGGGATGCCTTGATTCGTGCTTTATGGGAGGATGAGCGCTTTGTCAGCGATAACACGCTCACGGTGAACGTCAATCGTCTTCGCAAAAAGCTCGAACAGCTTGGTCTTGGCCACATGATTGAGACGAAGGTTGGACAAGGCTATATCGCCAAGGAAGAGGAGTCACCTATATGAAGGCAAAATTCCTGAAGGAGCGTCTAAGCTGGATCCTCTTGATTGTCGCCATACAGGGACTTATCCTTTTGATTGCCTGGCTTGATCATTCCATTCCCATTACACCTGTTCTGTACGCTGTTTTCTTAACAACAATTCTCTCTCTAGCCTTTCTCTGCTTCCGCTATATAAAGGAGACGAAGTTTTATCAGGAGTTGGATAATTGGACAGCAGATCTTGATACGGACACGCTCCCGACACCAACGAATCCATTTGAGAGAATAGTTGCGGATACACTCATTCAGCAGACCACTTCGCTTCGGAATGAGACGTATGAGAATACCGCCATGCTTGAATATGAAAAGGATGATTTGCTGGCATGGATTCATGAGGTGAAGACCCCGCTTACGGCGATGAAGCTGATTATCGACCGTACCGAGGATGAGGAGATGAAGGCTCAGCTCATGTACGAATGGCTTAGGATTCATTTATTACTTGATACACAGCTCCATCAAAAGCGGATGCCCTTCATGCATAATGATCTCTACATTGAGCAGGTCAGCTTGAAGCCGCTAATGATTCAGGAGATTAAGATGCTCCAGTCCTGGTGCCTGCAAAAAGGCATTGGCTTTGATTTAGAACTTGAGGCTGATGTCGTCTTAACGGATGCCAAATGGGCCGCCTTTATCATCCGCCAGCTGTTAACCAATGCCGTCAAATACAGTGAGCAGGATGAGATTCGCTTGAAAAGCTTTCGGGATGACAGTCACACATATGTGCAAATCATTGACAATGGACGCGGAATTGACCCGAAGGACCTGCCCCGTATCTTCGATAAAGGCTTCACATCAACAACGGAGCATCAAGATCGTTCCTCAAGCGGAATGGGGCTTTATTTAACGAAGCAGGCAGCCCTTTCCCTGCACATCAAGATCAGCGTGGAATCAACACTTGGGGAAGGCACGACCTTCACGCTCCGCTTCCCGAAACGAAATGAATTTGAGTCTGTGATAAGTGTGTGACAATAATGTCACATGCTTTTCTTGTTTGTTCGCTAAATAGCAGGAATCCTTTCTGCTATTATTCTAGACTAATAATAAGAACGAAAGGAGTGAACGACTGATGAATATTCTTGAAGCAGTTAAGATTCACAAATACTACGGGAATAAATTTAATAAGCAGGAAGTATTAAAAGGCATTGACCTCACGATTCAAAAGGGTGAGTTCATTGGGATTATGGGTGCTTCCGGCTCCGGTAAAACAACCCTGCTCAATGTACTGTCATCCATTGATAAAGCAAGCCGAGGGTCCATCCTGATTGAAGGGCAGGAGCTGACGAAAATGTCCGAGCGCAAGATAGCCCAGTTCCGCATGAATCATTTAGGTTTCATCTTTCAGGACTATCACCTGCTTGACACATTGACCGTGAAGGAAAATATCCTTCTTCCCCTCTCTGTCCAAAAGGTGAATAAGAAAGAGGCCGAACAGAAATTCAATGAAATCGCTGAAACATTAGGCATACTTGAGGTCCAGAATAAATATCCAAATGAAATCTCTGGCGGGCAAAAACAGCGTACCGCTGCTGCTAGAGCGTTCATCCATGAGCCTAGCATCATTTTCGCCGATGAGCCGACAGGTGCACTTGATTCGAAATCTGCCTCCGATCTGCTCGGGAAATTGGGCCAGCTCAATGAACAGCTCGGTGCAACCATCGTCATGGTCACTCATGATCCGCTTGCAGCAAGCTATTGCAGCCGTGTCATTTTCATTAAGGACGGACAAATTTATACACAGCTGAATAAAGGCGAGGAAGACCGTCAAACCTTCTTCAAGGCCCTCATGAAAACGCAGGGCATTGTGGGCGGTGTTCAAGTATGAGTGTCAATTCTCTCATCTGGCGCAGCCTGAAGAAAAATCTTAAAAACTATTATCTATACATTTTTGCCCTTGTCTTTAGTGTCGCTTTGTATTTTTCATTCGTTACCTTACAGTACGATCCATCGATGGATCCGATGGAAGGGACCATTAAGGGAGAAGCGTCCATCCGGTCAGCCTCCATTCTCTTGATTGCGATTGTGACGATCTTTCTTGTGTATGCCAATAATATCTTTATGAAAAGACGCAGCAAGGAAATCGCCATGTATCAATTAGTTGGGATGAATAAGTCGAAGGTATTCACGATTTTGAACACCGAAAATAGTATTCTCTATTTCGGCTCTTTATTGGCGGGAATTTTCGTAGGATTTTCCTTCTCGAAATTATTGATGCTCATTCTTATCAGAATCACCAATGTCGACAACTTAGCAAAACTGAATTTCTCAACAGAAGCCCTTATTCAAACGGCTGCGGTGTTTATCGGAATATTCCTGATTACGATGCTTGTCAATTACTTCTTCATTAAGCGAAAAGGCATCCTGGATCTATTCCATACGGTCTCCTCAACCGAAATGAAGACAAAAAAGATTTCTGTTTGGGAGGTATTGATTGGGCTGCTTGGCCTCCTTCTGATCATCACGGGCTATTATGTCTCCTCCATGCTGTTTGATGGAGATTTCGGCACAATCAATGAGTTATTTATGGCGATGATTTTTATCCTAGCTTCCGTCATTATTGGAACATACTTTTTCTATAAGGGTTCTATCCGCTTCTTATTCAACCTGATACGCAGGAAGAAGAATGGCTATCTAACCATTCAGGATGTGCTCTCCCTTTCATCCATTATGTTCCGGATGAAATCAAACGCCATGCTCTTAACGGTCATCACGACGGTATCGGCTTTGTCCATCGGGCTGCTTTCTTTAAGCTATATCGCCTATTACTCCGTTGAGAAGCAGGCTGAGCGAAATGTGACAGCAGACTTTTCAATCGCCAACACGAAGGAAGTACCTTTGTTTGAAGAAGCCCTGCAGGAGAAGAAGATTGGCTACGAGGAGAAAAAAGTTAATGTGATTCAAGTCTATACTGACCTCGAAGATATTACGGCAAAAAGCTTTGAAGAAGTCAACTACACGACTGATCATATGCCTATGCCACTAGTAAGTGACACAGCCGTTGATGGGTTGAATTTGAAGCCGGACGAAATCAAGTTTACTGGCTATAGTGACATGATCGCCACTCTTGTTCAATTTAAGGATTCAGGCACGGTTCAACTAGAAAGTCCAGACGGTCATATTCCCTTAACCTATGTGGGTATTGATAAGAAACCGATTGTTTCCTCCTACTTTACAGGCGGAGGAATGCCGGTCATGATTGTGGACGAGTCCGTGTATGAGAAGCTAGCCAAGAAACCAGACCCATCCATTCAATTGGAATCATCCGTTCATACGGGGATTACGATTAAAAATGAAGCCAATCTGGAAAAGGCGAATGAGGTCTTCTTGGAAACGCTTGACAGTGACATGAACGATTCCCGTTATCAACAAATTTTGGATCAAAAAAATAGTATGGGATTATTGTTCTTTGTCGTCGCGTTCCTAGGACTCACCTTCCTGATTACCTCCGGCTGCATCCTTTATTTCAAGCAAATGGATGAAGGCGAAGAAGAGCTGCCAAACTATACGATTTTGCGCAAGCTCGGCTTCACGGAAGGTGATTTACTAAAAGGCATCATTGCCAAGCAAATCTTCAACTTCGGCATCCCGTTGATTATCGGTCTATGCCACGGCTATTTCGCCGTGCAATCCGGCTGGTTCTTCTTCGGATCTGACCTATGGACGCCGATGCTGATTGTGATGGTTCTATATACAGGCCTCTACTCCATATTCGGCATTCTATCCGTGCTGTACTACAAGAAATTAATTAAGAAGGCCCTTTAATCCTTAGCAGTCTCCAGTCATTCAATGGCTGGAGGCTTTTTTATTCTATGTGCGCTCACGAGGATGAATGAGCCTCCCCTTCCCCCTACATTGGTCGTTTGATTCGAGTGACAATAATGTCACATGCTTTTCTTATTTGTTCGCCAAATAACAGGAGGTTAACCAGAATATTCCTGTACACTTGTATTAATCGATAAAAGGAGTGACGGACAGATGAATATATTAGAAGCAGTGAAAGTTCATAAAATGTATGGCAATAAGTTTAATAAACAGGAAGTGTTACAGGGCGTGGATTTAACCATTGCTAAGGGAGAGTTTATCGGCATTATGGGAGCCTCCGGATCAGGGAAGACCACCCTTCTTAATGTCCTATCCTCCATTGATAAGGCAAGCCGTGGAACCATTTATATCGAAGGACAAGAAATGACGA
The DNA here is from genome assembly GCF_054950035.1 of Gracilibacillus sp. Marseille-QA3620. NCBI lineage: Bacteria > Bacillati > Bacillota > Bacilli > Caryophanales > Bacillaceae > Gracilibacillus > Gracilibacillus sp. Marseille-QA3620. The sequence continues at coordinate 2,002,822 of NZ_CM143102.1, read as the reverse complement.
AAATGAAGGACAAGAAACTGGCCCAGTTTCGCATGAATCATTTAGGCTTTATCTTTCAAGACTATCATCTACTGGATACCTTAACCGTCAAGGAGAATATCCTCCTCCCCCTCTCCGTTCAGAAGGCAAACAAAAAAGAGGCTGAGCGCCGATTCAAGGAAATAGCCGAGACTCTTGGAATAAACGATATCAAGGATAAATATCCGAATGAAATATCTGGCGGACAGAAGCAGCGAACAGCCGCTGCCAGAGCCTTCATCCATGAACCAAGTATCATCTTTGCGGATGAACCAACAGGTGCCTTAGACTCCAAATCAGCGTCAGACCTGCTGCACAAACTCGGACAGCTGAACGACGAGCTTAAAGCGACCATCGTCATGGTGACCCATGACCCGCTTGCAGCAAGCTATTGCAGCCGCGTCATCTTTATTAAGGATGGACAGATTTATACGCAGTTGAACAAGGGGGATGAGAATCGACAGCAATTCTTCAAGGATCTGATGAAAACACAAGGAATTCTAGGCGGTGTTCAAGTATGAGCATCGGCAAGCTGATTAGGCAAAGCCTTAAAAAGAATCTGAAAAATTACTATCTGTACGTGTTTGCTCTCGTATTCAGTTCGGCTCTATATTTCTCCTTTGTCACGCTCCAATACGATCCTGCCATGGATGAGGTAGAAGGCGGCATTAAAGGGGGATCGGCCATTCTTACAGGCTCCATCCTGCTGATTGCTATCGTTGCCGTATTTTTAGCCTATGCGAATAATCTTTTCATGAAAAGGCGCAGCAAAGAAATCGCTTTATACCAACTAGTCGGAATGAACAAGCAGAAGGTCTTTTGGATCCTTTCTGCCGAAAACAGCATTCTCTATTTCGGCTCCTTGATTGGAGGGATATTCCTCGGCTTTGCCTCCTCTAAATTATTGCTGCTGATTTTACTTAATATTACAGGGACAGAGGACATCGCTTCCTTGAGGTTTTCCAGTGCTGCACTTATCCAGACGCTCATCGTCTTTTTCGGGATTTTCCTGCTTACCTTATTGATTAATTTTTTCTATATCAAGAGAAAAGGCATTCTGGCCTTATTCCATACGGAAACAACCACAGAGATGAAGGCAGGGAAAATCTCCATATGGGAAATCCTAATGGGACTTATCGGAATCCTGTTCATTACAGGTGGTTATTATGTTTCGTCTAAGCTATTCGGGGGAGATTTCCAAACAGCCAATGAATTTTTGTTTGGGATGGTCTTTATTCTCGCATCGGTCATTCTCGGGACTTACTTCTTCTATAAAGGCTCTATCCGCTTCCTCTTCAATCTTATACGGAAAAAGAAGAATGGCTATCTAACCATCAATGATGTCCTGTCCTTGTCTTCCATCATGTTTCGTATGAAGTCAAATGCACTCTTGCTGACCATCATCACGACCGTTTCTGCCCTTGCCATCGCCCTCTTATCGTTAAGCTATATTTCGTATTATTCGATCGAAAAGAGCGCTCAGGATAGAGTGGCGGCTGATTTTTCCTTTGCAAACCAGGATGATTATGAAATATTCATCAATCTTTTAACAGAAAATCAAATCGCTTACTCCGAGAAACAAATTAAAGTCATCCATGTCTACGCAGATCTAAGCGATATCGTAAACGGCAGTTTTTTTGAAGTAATGGACTATAATCCAAACCGTAAAACCATACCCGTCGCAAGTGAAACAGCCGTGGAAGGCTTAAATTTAGCCAAGGATGAGGTCATCATGGCTGGATTCAGTGATGCAAATGCCAGCCTTTATCAATTTAATGAAGCAGGTACGTTAATCCTTGAAGGGCCAAATGGCTCAATGAAGCAAACCTTGACGGGATTGAAGAAAGAATCTCTTGTTTCCAGTTATTTTACTGTTGATATGCCTCTAGCTCTCATCGACAAGACCGTTTTTAACGAGATTGCTGAGAATCCTGATTCCTCTATCCAACAGGAAGCTACTATCTTTACGGGTATTACGATTAATCATGAAGCCAATCTCAAGAAAGCGAATGACCTGTTCATGGAGCTCCCGGATAAAGAGTACATGAATGACTCCCGCCCACAGCTTGTCCATGATATGAAAAACACGATGGGCTTGATGCTCTTTATTGTTGCCTTCCTCGGGCTCACGTTCTTGATTACATCCGGATGTATTCTTTATTTCAAGCAAATGGATGAAGGCGAAGAAGAACTGCCGAACTACACAATCCTGCGCAAGCTCGGTTTCACGGAAGGCGATTTATTAAAAGGCGTCATTGCCAAGCAAATCTTCAATTTCGGCATCCCGCTGATCATTGGCCTTTCCCATGGCTATTTTGCCGTTCAGTCCGGCTGGTTCTTATTCGGAACTGAGCTATGGACACCAATGCTGATTGTCATGGTTCTTTACACCGTTCTCTACTCAATATTCGGCCTTCTCTCTGTGCTCTACTACAAGAATTTGATAAAGAAGGCCCTATAAAAACCAAAGCTCCAGCTGTTAAAAGCTGGAGCCTTTATTTCTGTTTATGTATCGTTCGGACAGCCTTGATAATCTCACTTTTTGGTATCTCCGGGTATTTAGCCTGGATTCTTTTCACACAATCCGTCCAGCTCTCCTCCTGCAGAAGACGCTGAATATCTGCCTCAACCTCCGGAGGTAATCCCCTTCCTTCCTCCTCATCCATCTCTATGTTCTCTAAGAAAAGGCCTGTCACCCCATGAATAATGGTAATCACCACTTTCATCAGCAAAGAAATTTCTATTCCATCCATAAAGAAATCAAGCATGCTCAATACCATCAACGTTCCGCCCCATTCCAGCAATGTACGAAGGAATGTATTGGTATAAAACGCTTTGTATCGATCCTTCACCGCATTTAACAAGGAATCTATCCATGTACCGACGCCCATATCAATCACGCAAAACAAGATGAGAAATAGGAGCAAATATGGGATTGAGGCGTAATCCTGCCCTGTGAAATGAATAAGGAACGCATAAATGATTCCTGCTGGGGCAAAGATGGCGAGCAGAATCATAAATACCGAAATGATGGCCAGTAGATTTTTCACGATACTCCCCCTTTTTCAAGTAGGTTAGACAAAGAACAATCTTGATAAAACAATAAATAAAAAAGACTCTTCTATAAGAGTCACTTCTGAAAATCTATCTATCTTATAAAATTTGTATGTAATATATTGTTGTCATTCATTCTAACTCTCCTTATATACTTTAAGAAAATCAGAAGTATTAACAACATGAAATGATTGACCATCTATATCAAACATCCCACTCCTATAATCATTGGATACTAAAAAATCAGCCTCATAAACGAACGCACACTTAACAAACATTAAATCGGTTTTATCTTTAATTTTATCTATATCCGGCATCTGGCTTATATTAGCCGAGCTGCCATAATAAAAGAGCTTAGCTATATCTGACATAAAAGATAAACGATCTTGCTCTTTTCGTATAAAATTCCTCGCAAAATTTTTTGAGACATACATAAGTTCTCCAATTGAATCTTGAGAAAAACCAATATATATTTTTCGTTTCTTCACTAATTTTAGGATTGTTTGACAATCTTCATCCCCATAAAACCACCCATGGATAAATACATTCGTGTCTAAAACAACTTTATATCTTTTAGTCATATCACCTTCTATGATAGTTCAATGCTTTTTCAATTTCCCTTTTCGTTAATCCTTGTTCTTTAATCGTTTTATTAATAATGTCTTGAATATTCTCCATAAAATCAAGCGTTTTTTCTTTATCTTGAATTTGAGTACCCATTTCTTTGTCCTCCTTTTTCATACATATCACCCCCACATCTCTTTATCTTTGGTAATATGTATATTTTCTATACCCCAATGGTAGCATCGAAATGTTAAATTTTGGAGTTTTACTTTTCGACAATATTCCCTCTGATAAAAATAAAAACCACTCTTCTGTTCAATCAGAAAAGTGGTTTTGTCATTTCAGTCATGAAAGTTCACGAGGTTATTGCCTGAAAATCTTTTATGTAAAAGACGATCATTAACCTAGTTGGATGGATTCATGCGCAGAACGAACAAAGAATTATTTCCCTTGTTGCTTGTTCATCGCATTCATCATTTGATTTACTTTCTTTTGGGAAGGTTTCATTCCCATTTGTGTCATCATCATCTTAATCATTTGCTCATTAATTGGCGGGTTTTTCTTTAGGTAGTCCATCATGTATTTACGTGCGATGAAGAATCCTAAAGCTACACCAGCAAGCAAGGCAATGATTCCTGTTAGAATATAGTATAACATAATCCTTAATAACCTCCTCCGTGCTGTCTAACAGACATTATTAAACCAAGAGTAATAATACCATATGTGGGGTGATATTTCTATCAGATTTTGGCGTATTATGCTGTTATCGCTTGAAAAGTAGCAATTTTAGCGCTAGAGAGGAAAGGTTATGGCTTCCATGCTCAAGAAAGAATGAATTTCGGCTGCTTGATTGGTCTGAGCCATGCGCAGCGTCCTTCCCCTGTGTCGAGTGCCAGGAAGTAAGGATTCCATTGCCTGAGCCATTCAAAGAAAATCGTCTCACTCTCATAGCTTCCTGAAGCGTGCAGAATCAGTGAGTGGTTTCGGTAGCCGAGAGAGGCTTCACTGAACGCTCCATTTCTATTCTTACGGATATAATATACCCCGTTTTCTTCAAAACATCCTTGTTTACTTTTGATTTTTTCATTCATATAAGAGTTGAACAGATTGGCAGGGATTCGTTTTGTCACACACATGATCTGCCGGCGGAGAATCCGTTTGTCATCCCCCTCAGCTTCCTCGAAATCCTGGAATAAGTTATAAAACATATATTCACGGCCATAAAAATGATTGGCGAATTGGTTTTCAATTAAATAGATAATATATGTGCGCATACTGTCCCTCCTATTCCTTTGCATCTATTATAGACAAAATAGTATACATTTTCTGTAAAAATCTGATGCAGAGAACCTCTAATTTTGTCGAAAGGATGGATTTTTCTTGCATTTGCTCCATTTAGGTCAAAAGTTTGGCGTTTCGACTCCTTTTGGAATGATATGATCAGGGAAGGATGGTAGAAAGGAAGATTGGTATTACAAAGAAAGAGTAAGATTAATAGCACCATTAACCATCTCATAATTTTTGATATTTCCGACTGGAACTTTTTTTACGATATCCCAAGAGTTAAAATCAATCTTAACCATACGCTCACTATATTGGGCAAAAGGTGGCTTATTAAATAATCTTGTATTGATCACATGTAAATCCACAGGCTTTACCTTTACCAACTCAAATACAATAACTCTTTTTTCAATATGGACCGGCTTTATCGTTACTTCAAACGCAATGTTCTTTTTTATCATCACTTTATTCACATCAGTTGTGCCTCTAATAACCACATGCTCAGATGTCATTTCAACCTTTATATCCTTTAGCTCTGATTGCCTTGTAATCAATTGTTCAAGCATCCTCGGCTTAATGGGGATGGTAACACCGTTTTCACTTAATTCCTTCCATTTATTCCGAAATTTATCAAACATTGATCTATTCACCTCTAGCTCTCATTGATTATGAAATATTCCCTATAGATATCGGCTTAAAGCCATCCTTTTTCTTTGGCAATTGATATGGCTTCTATTCGATTTTTTGCATATAGTTTATTGATGATTTCAGACGTGTAATTGCGCACCGTTCCTTGTGATAGAAAAAGCAAGGCGGCAATTTCTTTTGATGTCATACCGCCTTCAATTAACCGGAGGATTTGTCTCTCTTTTTCGGTTAAGGGATTCCTTGCTTTCATACTTGCAAGTACCAGTTCCGGAGCATATTCCCGCTTCCCTTTCATGACTTGGCGAATGGAATCGGCTAAATCATCACTAGAACCATCTTTCAGTAAATATCCAGATACATCCGCTTGAACCGCTCTTTCGAAATAACCAGGCCGGGCAAAGGTTGTGAGAATAACCAACTTACAAGAAGAACCGATTCTTTTTAACTCTTCTGCAACCTCTATACCGCTTTTAATTGGCATTTCGATATCCATCAAGCATATATTCGGCCGCAAATCTAAAATCATCTTTAGAGCCTCTTCTCCATTTCCAGCTTGTGCAATAACCTCTAGGTCATCCTCTAAATCAAGAAGAGAAGAGAGCGCTCCGCGGAGCATCCGCTGATCTTCCGCAATCATGACTCTGATCATCGAACCCATCCCTCCTTCTTACTTTGTGAAATAACTGGAACTGAGATGAACAAGTATGCACCATCCAAATTCATTCTCTTTAATGTTCCTTCAATGATGGTTAATCTCTCTTCCATGCCCTTTATTCCGTTCCCCTTGCCTTCATTGACGGGAAAGCCCTTCCCATCATCCTTAACGCTCAAGCGAATTTCCCCCGTTGTTTCCGTAATCTCAATTTCACAATGGTTAGCATGACTATGCTTTACGATATTGGTGATTGCTTCACGGATACACATGCTGAGTATATTTTGGGTAAGGAGTGGTACCTCGTTAAAATTCACGTTTGCCTTATGGGAATAAGATATATTAGCTGCTTCCAATAATGCTTTTGCTTCTATTAATTCCTCTGGAATCGTCATCATCCGCATATCATCAATTAGTTCACGTACTTGTGACAAAGCCGCTCTGGAGGTTCTTTCGATTTCTTTCGCTTCATTGATGGCCCTCTCAGAATCCTTATCTGCTAATTTTGCAACTAATTGACTTTTTAACGTAATCAAAGAAAGGGTATGACCGAGTATATCATGTAAGTCACGGGCAATTCTTAAGCGCTCTTCTCGTTTAACGAGCTCTTCGATTTGTTCATTAGCTTGATTAAGCTGTTCTTCAAGCTCCATCTTTGAATACATGGATCGATAAGCAAATGGGGAAAAAAGAATGAGAATGAGAAAAGGTAATAAATACATAATCGTGTCCGCTACTACTTCATAAAAAACGACTATTGGAGTGATGATACAAAAGGCTAAGTATAGCATCGCCATCCGGAATAGTCGCTTCTCATGATACCAGCTGATAAAATTAGCCGGAAAAAAGCCTAAATAAAAGTGATTAAGATTATACGATGTTGAAAGAATCAGAATAATGGTCATTTGGATATAGAGCCACAGATGGAATTTCCAAGTGTCTCTAACGAAGTAAAGCTGCCTATACGAGATGAGAAACACGACAATCCATCCAAATCCAATAAGCCTCTTCCATCCACTTTCTTCAGCGATAAAGGAAATAGGGAAGAATAGATAAACTAAAAATAGATAGGGGAAGAAACCGTATTTTCTCGGAAAGATTGTCCATCCATTCACATGATCACCCCACCGCTTCTTGCCTCTTTTTAATATAATTTGATAGTAGCATAAAAAGGAAGGAATACCCTATTAATAACAATATCCCCTTCCATTCAGGCGTTTCCCCTCGAACGATTTGCCAAGCTCCGTTTCCATAGTTATATCCGGGCAGCCATACTGCAACATCCTGAATGAAGTCTGGCATGACTTCCATTGGCATCCACATACCGCCTGTAATGGCGAGTGATAAATAAATCAAATTGCTTACACCAGATGCCGTATCAACCTTCTTCATCGTTCCAATAATTAACCCAATGGCCAGGAAAGGAATCGAGCCAAATAAAATCCACAAGCTCGCACTTACCCATTCCCAAATGGATAAGGAAATAGAATTAAATAATCCCCCCACAAGAAAGATTAAGACAATCGAAAAGAATTGAATCATTAATTGACTAACCATTTTAGCAAGATAATACGTGAACGGAGATAATGGTGTCACTTTCAAGAGAAGCGACCAGCCATGGTTTCGCTCCTCCACTAGACGGATGCCAAGATTCATGATAGCCGTTCCCATAACACTGAACGCAGCCATTGACATCAAAAAGTGAGCCTTATAGAGATTGTCATCAGCGCCATCTTGTGCAAATATTTTCGTAAAGACAAAATAAAAAGCGATTGGCATCATCAGTGACCAAAATACATAATAAGGATTACGAAATATTCTAATTGTCTCCGTGCGGGATTGCATGATGAACATGTTCATTGGCTATGTTCCTCCTTTTGGGAGGTCAGCAATTCAAAGGCTTCCTCCAACTTTGCTTGCTCGATCGTGATATTTTGAATCCGCATGTCTGTTTGAAGTAACCGTCTCAATACGTCATCTGTATCATTTGACTCGATAAATACTCGATTATGCTTGATGTTTACGTCGGAAATGACTTGGTCTTCCTGAAGAACATCCAGGAGAATGGTATCATTCATATCAAATGATAGTGATTTTTTGGTGAGATTGGCTTTCATAGTTTGAGGGGATCCATCTGCAATGATTTTCCCATTGGCGAATAAAAGGATACGACTCGCGACTTCATCCGCTTCCGGTAAGTAATGCGTGGTGAAAATGATTGTCTTCCCGATTTCTTTCAAATGACTAATGGTTTCCCAAAAGTGTTTCCTCGATGTTAAGTCCATCCCGGCAGTTGGCTCATCCAAGAAGAGCACATCCGGATTCCCTGCCAAGGCCAAAGCAAAGCTTAACCGTCTCTTTTGTCCGCCTGACAACTTATTGGCCATCTGATTAAGCACTTTAGAATCCAATGCCGTAATCGCTACTAACTCTTCATAGCTGAGAGGATTTTGATAATAACTTCGGAATAATTCCAGAATCTCATGTACTTTTAGCGCATCAATCATACTTACTTCTTGGAGCATGACACCGATACGGTCACGGGTTCTCTTATCCGCAGCGGTGTGCTGGAATATTTCAATCTTGCCGCTGGATGCTTGCATTAACCCAAGCATCATCATGATCGTCGTTGTTTTTCCAGCTCCATTCGGACCTAGAATCGCCACTGTTTCCCCTTCTTCAATTGAAAATGATACCCCATCCACGGCCTTTCTTCCTTTGAACTCCTTACTCACTTGCTGAAAAGAAACAACACATGCCATTATCTATTCCCCTCCATTTAGTCCTAAGCATTTCATACTTTGATTGTATCTGAGACTTCATTGATTTATGCAGTATGGACTGTCATAAAACATAATGACAATTGTCATGAAAATGACCAGAGATGATTGGAGGAATCAGATTAAAAATGAATCTTCTCCATTGCACCAATAAAACTCATATACACTCAGAATGACAGAAAACCATATTATGTAACTTATAATTTACATATAGTAATATATAGGTTACCTAAAAAAAGGGGACCATTATGGGAAATTTAGTAAAATACTCACATAAAAGCCGGATTAACTCAAGCTAAACTAGCGGAAGCTGCAGGCATAACGCCACATTAGTTGAACTCTTTTAGGGGGATGAGGAGGCTACTGTATGAAGAATATACTGGATGAACGGCTGATCTTAAAGAACCCACAAAACACATCAGAATTGTCTATATCATTCAAACCATCGGGATTATAGGTATTCTCAGGCTTCCTTTTCCAGGATGTAATGGAAGGAATGCGCGCCAACCCACCTTGGCTATTGTTCATGACAACAACCATTGTATTTGCCTATTTATCGATGAATGTAAATGTGGAAAATGAAAAAACGGTTAAAAAATCCCGCCAAATCATTTCGCATCAGCTTGATTGTCCTTGCTCGAATTGTATTAGTAGCCGCATACTACGTTTCCATCACACCTAATTTTGGATTGCAGGATGGTGTCCTAATAGGAGCCATCTTGTTTATTAGCGGGTTTATCCCCTCGTTCTATGTTTATGCTTAAGAGCAAGGATAATGGATGAATTTGAGGATGAATAAAAAAGAAGAGGCGGGGACATAAGTATTCCAGCCAAATGATAAACCCGAATGATTAGACGATAAAGGAATAAATCTATCGTCTAATCATTCGGGTCTTTATTTGTTGTTTTCTATGCATTCGTTGATTGTTGCTTTCTTTGACTAGTGAAATGGAGCGAAATGCACTCGACTCCTGCGGGAAGTAGAGGAAAGGCTGAGACCCCGCAGGCGTAAGTGCCGAGGAGGCTCAAGCCTTCCTCCCCGCGGAAAACGAGTGCATTTTGCGGAATGAAACGATTGTATATTTCCAACTGCTGTTGAATAGGAAGAATAAGTTACAATCACTCATTTTTGAAAATCATTTATTCCATTTAGTCCGAAACTCTTTTTTTATTCTCTTACAATGAGGCAAACTCCTCAATCAATTCCCGATACTGTTTCATCGCGTTATTAATTGGCTCAGGCGAGGTCAAATCAACCCCTGCCTTCTTCAAGAGATCAAGCGGATATTCGGAGCTTCCGCTCTTTAAGAATTCCAGATAGGAGGCTTGAACCTCTTTGTTGCCCTTCAGCAATTCCCCTGCCAAATGAATGGCGGAGACAAATCCAGTCGCATATTTGTACACATAGAATGGACGGTAGAAATGAGGAATTCGTGACCAGCCGTATGCTGTTTCTTCCTCTTCTTCTACGACATCACCGCTGTAGGCATTCGATAATTGGCCGTAAATTTGATTGAAGGATTCCTTATTAAGTGGTTCGCCTTGCTCCGCCTTCTCATGCGTGATTTTCTCAAACTCACTAAACATAACCTGCGTGAAGAAGGTTCCGTTGAACTGGTCAATAAAGTAATTCAATAAGTATTTCCGTTTCTTCGGATCCGTCGTTTCTTTTAATAAGTAATGAATTAACAGCACCTCATTTACCGTTGAGGCCACCTCTGCCACAAAGATGGAATAGCCGGCTGAGATTCTTGGCTGATAGGTCGAGGAATAATAGCTGTGCATCGCATGGCCCATCTCATGAACGAGCGTGAACTGGCTGTCAATATCATCATGATGATTCAACAGGATGAACGGGTGCACCCCATAAACGCCAAGATTATAGGCACCAGAGCGCTTCCCTGGCGTTTCCCTGACATCGACATAGCGTTTGTCACGGAAGCTGCTGAGGATGCTTAAATACTCCTCACCAAGCGGATGAAGTGCCTTTAGCATGGTCTCGTAGGCTTCGTGATAGCTGATATCCTGCTTCACACCTTCTACAAGATCGACACTCAAATCATATGGCTTCAATTGTTCAAGACCGAGGAGTTCCTTGCGAATCTCATTATAACGGTGCTTCGCATCTAAATTCTTTCTTGTCGTTTCAATCAAATTCTCATATACCTCAACCGGCACCTTATCAGCAAACAATGCCTTCTCAAGTGCCGATGAGTAGTTTCGAATCTTTGTCCGCACAACATTGTTCTTAATATTGGCTGATAAGGTAGAAGCAATCACGTTCGCATATTGTAGGTACGGCTTGTAATAGGCTTTATAGGCCTCTTTCCGTACATTTCGGTCAGTGTCCTCAATCAGCTTTGAGTACATCCCCCTCGTGAGCTCGACCATATCGCCATTGCCGTCAGATACCTCGCCGAACTGAATGTCCGCATTATTGAACATTTGAAAGGTCGTATTCGGAGCAGAGAAGGTTTCCCCTAATTTCGATAAGAGCTCCTCCTGTTCCTTATTCAAGGTGTGATTCTTATAACGGAACGCATCCCATAAGTCCTTCTCGAAGTACTGGAGTCCCTCCTGTTCCTTAATATACGTGCGCAACGTCTCTTCATCCAAGCTTAATAAGTACGGCATGAAGAATGCGCCGGCCTCGCTTAACTTCACGCTAAGCGTACGTGCTTTCGCCAGTAAATTTTGCGCCAATGATTCTCGTGTATCCAAATCACCAAGCAGCATCGCATACACGTATATATTCGTGAAGATGGCATCTGTCTCTTCATTCTTGGTCAAATAATCAAGCAAGTCCTTGCCATTCTGTATTGCCCCATTATAGGCAGCAATTTCCCCGACAAGTCCCTCTACCTGCTGATAATCCCTCTCCCAGTCGTCTATGCTGGAGTATAGGTCAGTCAAATCCCATTTCTCATGGTCTGGTACTTCATTGCGATCTTTATACTGTTTCATATGGCTGCCTCCTGTTCATTTGTCCATTGTTTATGTATATACATAAATAGGCCCGTATTAGCACTGGTCCCTTATCTCTCTAGTTTACCAATAAAGAGCAGAAAACTTACTATACTTGCTTGAAAGATACGATAAGATTTCAATCCATCAGGGAGTTCCTCATCCCTTATTCTTCTACCGGCCGTTCAGATTGCCTAATCGAGTAGAGGGGAAATTCACTTGAATTTCCGCCCCTCTCCCACCACCGTACGTACGGACCCGTATACGGCGGTTCAATAGCTTGAGTGAATGAGCTGGTATTTCACAGATATGTCTTCATATCCGTGACGTGCCAGCTCTTTATCTGTTAAGGACCGATGAAGGACGTAACTCTTGGAGATACACCAATAACTCTTCCGAGTGTTCGACCATTCATAAGCCTTTTGCTTTTCGATACCCAATTGAATCAGATTTTTCCTTCTTGTTCGTGGATATTTCCATTGTTTCCAGATATATTGTCTGATTCTTCGCTTCAACCATCCATTCAATTCATTCATAAACCCTTTCATTTCGCTAATACCATAGTAGTTTAGCCAACCAGTCATAAGCTGACGGATTTCCTTTAGAATGATTTCAAGGCTTCTTCCCCGGTTACGCTTTGTGATTTTCTTCAGCTTTGCTTTTACCGATACTTTCACCTTATTATGAGGACGAATTTTGACCCCCGTTTTTGTCGTAAGCAGACAGAATCCCAGAAACTTTCGTTTCAACGGACTGCCTACGGCACTTTTTTCACGATTAACGGTGAGCTTTAATGTCCCTTCAAGATAGTCAATGGCCTTGTTCATCACTCGTTGCGCTGCACGTCGGCTCTTCACGTAGATGTTACAGTCATCCGCGTAACGCACAAACTTGTGTCCGCGCTTCTCTAAAAGCTGGTCAAATTCATTAAGATAGATATTACTGAGTAATGGGGATAGGTTTCCACCTTGCGGTGTTCCTTTCTCCGATCGCTCAACCAGCCCATTTGTCATGATGCCACTCTGAAGGTATAAACGAATCAGTCGTAGGACACGCTTATCCGTTACCTTTCTCTCGATAAAGTACATAAGTTTGTCATGATTCACCGTGTCAAAATAAGCTTTCATATCAATGTCTACTACGTATCTATACCCTTCTTTGTAGTACGTCTGTGCTCTTCTAATGGCATCATGAGCACTACGTTTTGGACGAAACCCAAAGCTATTATCCGAAAAGGTCGGTTCAAATAATGGTTGTAAGACTTGATTGATAGCTTGTTGAAGCATTCGGTCGATGACGGTTGGAATACCTAGTTTACGCTTTCCTCCATTAGATTTCGGGATTTCTACCCGTAAGACGGGAGAAGGTTTATATGTTCCATCTCGGAGTTGCGCTAGTAATTCCTCCCGATGTTCCTTCAAGTACGGAAGTAACTGTTCGCATGTCATGCCATCGACTCCAGCCACTCCTTTATTTCTGACAACTTGAAGGTAAGCAAGATTGAGATTATCCCTTGATAGGATTCTCTCAAACAGATTTACACCATTTTGATTGTTCTGTTCACCATGAAAAGTGCTACGCACTTCGTCATACCCTTCATGTTCCACATTATCTCTCTGACGATAGCCAGATTGTCCTGTTTTCTGCGATTGTCGCACTTTCCACACCTCCTAAAATGCTCAAAATTACTATTGTTCCGTCCTTCGTATCCTTGTCAGATGGGATACTACTATGACTTCGGCTGACTTCTTGTGATTCATCGAGATGTCACCACTTCGATTGTGCTGGCTCGTTCTCATTCAACTCACACTGCACCCTCACAAGACCTCCCCTGGTAAGAGCGAAAACTTTCCTCCCATGTAACTGCTAGATTTACTGGATAGGTTTCGGGCAGTATTGGACTTCGTCTTGTCTTGCAGACTCATCCGACCTAAGCCAGCCTTGTATCTAGTTTCTGTTCGTCAGTTCAGGAGTTTGCGTCCAGCTTCCTTCAGCCACTACCTCACGATAGCCACCTTGCTTTTCGCTAACAGTTCCTACTGCCAAGCCTGTAGTGGACTTGCACCACCAAGTTTTCGCCCATGCAGGGCGCACAAGAAAAAGCCGTCCTGTGGGCTTATACCACGCTGGACGGCTTTTCATCGTGCTTATTTCAACATGTCTTTTACGATGGAAACCACATTGGATGGTGTGAAACCGAATTTCTCCATCAATAGATCTCCTGGTGCAGATGCACCGAAGCGGTCCATCGTAAGTACGCGGCCTTCATCGCCAGTGTAACGTTCCCAGCCGAAGGAAGTGCCAAGCTCGATTGCCAAGCGTTTCTTAACGGATTTAGGAAGGACAGATTCCTTGTATTCCGCAGATTGCTCTTCGAAGCGGTCGAAGGACGGGATGCTGACAACAGATACATCAATACCTTCACCAGCCAATACGCCTTGGGCTTGAACAGCAAGGCCAACCTCAGAACCGGATGCAAGAAGGATTGCATCTGCTTGGTCTTTCTTAGCAGGAGATACGACATAGGCACCCTTTTGAACGCCCTCTTCTGCCAATTTAGCAGACAATGGCAATGTCATGAGGTTTTGGCGGGATAGAACAAGCGCCGTTGGTTTATTCTTGCTAGTAAGCGCCGCTTTCCAAGCCGCTGCCACTTCATTGCTGTCAGCTGGACGGATCAAGGAAACATTCGGCATTGCGCGCAAGGCCGCAAGATGCTCGATTGGCTCATGTGTCGGACCATCTTCCCCTACTGCGATACTATCATGTGTGAACACATAAGTAACAGGCAGGTTCATAAGCGCAGCCAAACGGATAGCTGGACGCAGGTAGTCAGAGAAGACAAAGAATGTACCGCCGTACACATGGAGTCCTCCATGAAGCGCCATACCATTCAACGCAGCACCCATTCCAAATTCACGTACACCAAACCAAATGTTGCGTCCATCATAAGCTCCTGGAAGGAAATCCTTCTCGCCATTCAGCATCGTTTTGTTTGAACCAGCCAAGTCAGCGGAACCTCCGAATAAGGATGGTACATTTTTCGCAATGGCGTTCAGCACTTCGCCGCCGGAATTACGTGTTGCAACAGCCTTGCCTGCTTCATAAACGGGAATGTCTTTATCCCAGCCTTCTGGAAGCTCACCATTGATAGCTGTTTCAAGCTGAGCAGCAAGCTCTGGATACTCTTCCTTATAGCTTGCGAATAATTGGTTCCATTCCTCTTCTTTCTTAGCGCCTGTTTCAATAACTGTATCTTTGAATGTCTCATATACTTCTTCAGGTACATAGAAGTCTTCTTCGAATGTCCATTTATAGTATTCTTTCGTCAGCTTCATTTCATCTTCGCCAAGCGGAGCGCCATGAACGGCAGATTTACCGGATTTATTCGGTGCTCCATAACCAATGACTGTTTTGACTTCAATCATAGTTGGACGATCAAGATCTGTTTTTGCCTCTTCCAGCGCTTTGGCAATCTCACTCAAATCATTGCCGTCTTCTACACGGATATATTGCCAGCCATACGCCTTAAAGCGGTCCGCTACGCTTTCAGAGAAGCTCATGCTCAATTCCCCATCAAGGGAGATGTCATTTGAATCATATAGAACGACTAAACGGCCAAGCTTCAAGTGTGCAGCCAATGAAGCTGCTTCTGCAGATACGCCTTCCATTAAGTCGCCATCTCCACAGATGCTGTATGTATAATGGTCGACTACTTCATAGTTCTCTTTGTTGTAAGTTGCGGCTAAATGACGTTCAGCCATTGCCATCCCAACAGCCATTGCAATCCCTTGCCCTAGTGGACCAGTCGTTGCTTCAACCCCGCGAGTGTGGCCATATTCCGGGTGGCCAGGTGTTTTAGAATCCCATTGACGGAAATTCTTGATTTCTTCCATATCAAGTCCATATCCGGATAAGTGAAGAAGACTGTATAAAAGCATGGATCCGTGCCCTGCAGATAACACAAAACGGTCACGGTTGAACCATTCTGGATTATTTGGATTATGGTTCATGAAACGAGTCCATAATGTGTAGGCCATAGGCGCAGCGCCCATCGGCATCCCTGGGTGACCAGAATTGGCTTTTTCGATTGCATCAATTGAAAGTGTACGAATAGCTGTAATCGCTAATTGATCCTTTTCAGTAAACATAGTCAGTCTACATCCTTTCCGATTAACATACTTCAGTCTTACTATAAATGAAACAAAGTTATATTGACAACATTATTTACCCAATTCTACAGAATTGACAAAAATTTCAACGAAGAGTGGAAGCTCCTACTATCTCTTACCCATTAATGAAGTCTTTTATTGCGGATTTGCTTAACCTTTTCCGGTGTCACGTCATTTCCTTCTGGGTCAATGATGGTTACTCCCTCAATTGTCTTTCTCATGGAAGCACGGAAAGCCTCTAAATATTCAGCGCGCAGCAAGGATTGTTCCTTCGCTTCCTCTGTTGTAAGGCTGCCTTCCTTCGCCTTCTTGGATAATTCATTAATTCGATTAATTTTGCTTTTTGGCAGCATGTATATTGCTCCTTTTCCTAAAAAATCAATTACTGACATCGTATAGAAAAACCGACACTATTTCAAGAAGTATCTATTATACATGCTTTTGTTTTTCGGCATGCTCCGCATAGCGGCGATGAACCGTTGCTTTTGAGACCTCATAGCCTCTGCGATTTAAATTCTCCGTAATCTCGGCAAATGTCAGCCCTTTGATTCTTAGGGCGATAATCTCTTGGATTGGGACCTCTGAACGCTCCCTGCCGCCGCCGACATGCTGATTCGACAAATTCTTGGCAGGGTTGTAGCCATTCTCTATAGCCCGCTTCATCCCCCTGCGAATCTTGCTGTTTTGCAGCTTGCGCTGATATTCCTCAACAATGCTGATGATCTGCAGGAGCATGGCATCTGTTTCAGACACTTCAAGCTCACCGTTATGTGTCACGGTATATAGCTTAATGCCCTCCTTATAGATGCAGTGCATCAAGGCAATCTTCGCGTTCCCCCGGCCTAGCCGTGTTTCATCCTGAATAAGAAGCCCTTCTATTTCTTTATTGCGCATTTGCTCGAGCAGGACCAGGATTCCCTCCCTCTCCAAGTCATAGCCGCTCGCCTGCTCCTTCTCAATCGTGACGACCTCAAAGCCTTTCATTGCGGCAAGCTGGGTTAATTCCTGCTCCTGTCTATCAAGAGAGGTCTCCTGTGTGCTCTTTTCTGTACTGACCCTGCAGTAAATTCCAACCTTCATTTCTCTCACCATTCTCTATAATTTCTTCCTGAGATATGCATGGAAGGCCGGAACGAATGCCCCGGCCTTCACTAGTCTCATTATAGCGTTTATTCTTTATTTGAGTCTGCCAAATGCAGGATATCCGCATTCTTTTCAATCGGAAGGATAATCGTTTGGCCTTCTTTAATGTGGGTAGTTTGAAGTTCATTAGCCTCTCGAACCCATTTGACAAATTCCGTCGTAGACATATTCGCATCCTCGTACTGCTCTGCCATAGCCCATAACGTATCTCCGCTCTCAACCGTCACTTTCATATATTGATCATCGCTCTTTTCAAAATTCGTGACAGTCGCCAATAAAATCAAAAGAAAAAGTCCAACCGTAAAAATGATGGTATATGAGTAAGAAGACCAAACGTGTTTCATATGTAAAAATCCCTCCACAAAATAAGAATATATGTTCGCCTTTCGTAAATTCAGTATAAACCGAACAAATGTTTCGTGTCAACAAGAAAAATCGAACTTATGTTTGTACTAGTGTTCCCCTCATGATATAATAACGACAAAGATCAGATAAAGAGGTGCGGGAGATGACAACAAAACTATCAAAGCGACAGCAAGATATTTTACTATACATTAAAGAAGAAGTTCGGACGAAGGGGTATCCGCCTTCCGTAAGGGAGATTGGGGAAGCAGTCGGACTTGCCTCAAGCTCAACCGTTCACGGACACTTAGCTCGGCTGGAAAGCAAGGGACTCATTCGACGTGACCCAACGAAACCGCGTGCCATTGAGATTCTTGATATGGATCCGCATGATCATATTCCAAAAGCAAACTCCGTTAGTGTTCCTCTTATTGGTAAGGTTACAGCAGGACAGCCTATCACCGCGATCGAGAACATTGAGGAGTACTTCCCACTACCTGAGCATATGGCACCGGCAGATGAGAACGTGTTCATGCTTGAAATCATGGGAGACAGTATGATTGAAGCCGGCATCCTTGACGGCGACTATGTGATCGTCCGCCAGCAGCATACAGCCAACAACGGCGAGATTGTCGTCGCTATGACAGAGGATGACGAGGCAACCGTTAAACGTTTCTTTAAGGAAGAGAATCATTTCCGCTTACAGCCGGAGAACTCTATGCTAGACCCCATTATCCTTCAAAATGTCAGCATTTTAGGAAAAGTCATCGGCCTATACAGAAATATTCACTAATCAAGAGCCAGCCTATTAAACGGCTGGTTTTTTCCTTCAGTTGCTAGATTCTTAGTAGACTATATGAATGTTTACTAGAGTTTATGCAGCATAACCGCACAAAAAAATGCTTGAGATAAGCTCAAGCAATGTGCTTCTTCCTATTCTATTTTCCTAGTGAAAAACCCTCGAACAGCCTTCCGCCATACGGTTCAAGTATACTGGCTGCTGCCCTTTCAATCGGTTTCGTGTCATCCGTTTTATAGAAATAATCAAAAGCTTCCATAAAACCATCCGCCAATTCTTTATCATACTGGGACAAAGAGCGAATCATCCATTTAGATGAGCCCGTCCATTGCCTATTTGTCCTAAGCACAAACTCGCTCAATCGTTCAGCCAGACTCCCAGCGATAAAGATGCGTTCCCCTCGATTTTGACTTCCTATTAAATCATCCAATAGATCTGTGATAAAATACCGCTTGTATGTAATCGTATCCTGTGTCCACACCTCTGGGCCATTCATTAGCAATGCCTTTGCCTCTTCCTGAATCTTCATCAACGCTCCCATATCCTTCAACACCGTTCCCTCAGCTATCATTCGCGGCAAGGAAGCCCTTCCGTCCCGGCAATCACGCTCGAAATAAATCTGATAAGAGGTCAAATTATGGACAAATACCTCAATGGGCCAGCCAAAATCGATGAATGACTCACGATAGGAGTGCTGGAGACGGTCATCAAAAACGATGATATCCAAATCCGATGTCTCTGTCACTTCCCCGCGAGCTGCGCTGCCGGACAGGATTGCTCCGTGACAATCCGGGAAATATTTCTCGATAATCCTCATAGAAGCGCTTAACGGGTCCAGTCGTTTATTCATTTCTTTCTCCCTCCGCCTCTAGCATCGTACTCCTCTCGCAAAATGGAATACAGCTTCAAGTCATGATGTTTTCCCTTAGCGAACAACCCTTTCCGAATAATGCCTTCATAGCTCATCCCAGCTTTCTGCATCACCCGCTCAGAGCCTGCATTTTCTGTAGAGCATCGAGCCTGGATACGCACTAAATCCATTTCCTCAAATCCAAACTCAATCACTTTTTTTGCTGCCTCTGTCGTGATGCCTTTTCCCCAGTAATCACGTGATAGGACATAGCCAATCTCCCCCACTCGGTTACGAATGTCCCATGAGATGAAATCGATTGTCCCAATCAGCTTGCCGTTCTCTTTCCATTCCATTCCCCATGGAGCGAGTTCCTTATTCTCATATTTCCCTAAGGAAAACTCCATAAATTCTCGGGTATCTTTCAATGATTGATGCGTGTTCCACGTCACGTATTTCGTGACCTTAGGGTCAGAGCCATACTCAAACACATCTTGCGCGTCGTCCTTCGTCAGCTTTCTCAATAACAGCCGTTCCGTTTCTAAAGCAGGAAATGAACCGAACACATCCTCCACCTTCACTGCCCACACCTCACCCTCTTTTCTCTCATTATAAAATATTTTTGAAAAAACCGAAAAAAGCAGCACCCACAAAATTCATGGAATGCTGCTTTTTGTTTATCCCGCATTTACGGACCGTAAAACTCCCACTAACCTGCAGGATCATCGAGATGCTTTCGTGAGAGGTCAACTGTCCATAAAAGCCCAATTGGCTCAACTAACCATCCACGGGGGAAAAACACTCACGGATGGTCGTTTCACTTTATCTAAAGTTTCTGCCCCGATAATGATGCCTTTGCAGCAGCCTGTCATCATAACAGGATTGGCAAATATTATAGGGGTACTCACCAGGCAGTGACTTGCCGCATGATCGGCATTTCTTCTGATATTTCTTCACATCTGTCCGGAGCTTTGAGTGAGCACGTGTACTGATTTCTTCCCGGATCCGCTCCCAATAATAGGCCTCCGTTTTCCGTCCCAGCCGGTAAAGGAACAATAAATGAAGGCCGATGGATTTATAGGAAAGCTCCAATTCATCCAGTGTATCCTGCTTCATAATGGGCTCTGGCAGGTCTGAGTTATGAATGACGGCCTTCATGTTGGCCATCCATTGCCGCACCAATGCTGGTTCATTGCTTGAGAACGGAAGATGCAGGAATCCGTATAAATCACTTGGCGAGAACCGTCGTTCAATATCGGTGTTTCGGATATGCTCATACAACTCCCGTTCCTGAGTCAGCGGCGCCTTCTTCGTCCCATGTGGATTTTTGAATTCTCCCCATAGGTAGAAGAAATGCTCAAGGGAAGAATGATAGCGGGCAAACCGGTCAAACACCTGCTGGGTCGGGGCAATCGTGAAGGTATTGATCGACTTATCCTCATCCTCTAAAAGTCTTGTCATGACGTCAATTTGCGAGGTAAAGGCAACCAAACCGACGTTGTAGAGACCCTTCCTGCCGGCACGTCCAGCTAGCTGCTTTACTTCCTGGGAGGTGAGCATCCTTCTTCTCGTTCCGTCAAATTTCTCGTTTTCAAGGAAGACGACACGGCGGATTGGCAGGTTTAATCCCATTCCGATGGCATCCGTTGAAACGATGACCTTTGATTCCTTATCAATGAATCGCTTCATCTGCTTAGCCCTTGTCTCAGGGGGCATGCTTCCGTAGATGATGCTGACCTTATGACCGTCCCTTTCCAGTCGGGAGGCTGTCTGGAGCACCTTCGCGCGTGAGAAGACAATCAAGGCATCCCCTTGCTTCACATGAGACAGCTTAAACGGTTTTTCCTCCACCTTAAGAGGGACATTCCGGTGATATTCATGCAGCTCCACATCATTTCCCTCAAGCATGTTCAATAGCATCTTTTTCGCGCTATGGCTTCCAATGATATGGACCTCCCTCGCATGAGCCTTTTGAATGGCACGGTACCAGGAGAAACCACGGTCTTTATCGGCAATCATCTGCGCCTCATCTATGACCATCACGTCATAATAATCCTTCTCATGGAACATCTCGACTGTGCAGGAGAAGTGAGTCGCATCCTCCATATGCTTCTCCTCTTCCCCAGTCTTCAGGGCACAGGAAATACCCTCGCTTCTTAACGCCTCATAGACCTCGAGCGCGAGAAGCCTCAATGGAGCCAAATAAATACCAGTAGGTGCGGCCTTCATCTGTTTCAATGCCTGATATGTCTTGCCGGTATTCGTTTCTCCGATATGAAGCACATACCGCGTATTTTGATAAATGGAGGTCCGGTATTCCTTGCCGAAGATGTCCTCCAGCTGTCGGTTCTTTTCCTCCTCCAGCCTTCTTTGCTCCGCAAGCTCTTCGGCCCGTTTGCGCTCTCGGTTTTCCGCCTGCTCGTGATACAGCCGGTAATGGGTCTCATACTGAAAGGGAATCGCCGCCGCTTCCAGCAGCTCATTTACCTGCTCCTGTTCGAGTTCCTCCTGGAATTCCCATTCTAACTCCTCAATCCTACCGCCAATCAGCTGCCATATAAGATGGCGGCTGATTTTCTCACCGCTTAGCAGCTCGTACTGTTCCTTCAATTCATCTGGCAGACTGTTTTGAATAGCTGGAATGATTCTCTCATAGGTCAGCCTTCCAATGAATGCCTCCAGTTCAAAATCCTCAAGCACCCATTCACCGTCGCTTCGCTGAATATCCAGGTGAAAAAGATCAGCGAGCGTCTTTGCCCCATGAAGATTTGCCTTTGGAATCCCCTCCAGCTCAAACGCTAAATGCTTTGCCACATCCGCTCGCAGGAAGATGTATAATTTCATCCGTGCCTGCATTAAACTATCCAGCATACTATCCTTTAAGATGCGGGTCTCGAAGTATTCCTTCTGCTTCTTCACCTTCACATCCTCATATAATTCATCCCATAAATGCGGGGATTGTTTAAAATAATCAACGACCCAATTATGCAGATCAAATGTACGGTAGCCATCAAGCTCCTGTTCAATCAGCTTATTGATGCCTTTTTTGGATAAGCCGTCTGCTGACAAACCACGGCTCTCCAAAAATCGGAGCTTCTCATACCGGTTCATGCGCTGGACAGTCTTGCTCTTCCAGGCCAATCGCCAAATTTGCTCAAAGCGGCCGCCGGTATAACGCATATACTCATCGAACGTAGGCTTTTCATCCGTTTGTTCGAAATAAAGATATAGATCATTCAGTACATCATTCTTTGCTTTTTCTACGGCAGCGATGTACCCTTTTTCCAAAATATCCACCATTCAGTACTCCCATCAACATATTACTTCTTCTATATAGGTATCATTATATACAGAAGTCACAGGAAAAATCGAAATTTGTTTTTGTTTACATAATATTTTTACGGTTTGGAATGGAAGCTCAAAAGATACTTCGATTCCAAACCGTACTGCTTCATTTCGTTAACCCAAGAAATGCGACGATAGAATTGAAGGTAGTTGACAGATTATATAGCTAGCTATATAATTCCGAAAGATGCTTTTATAAGTGAGGTGCTATAATGAAGAATTCCCAAAAAGAGCCTATTGTTCTTACACATGTGAAAATGATTGAGCATCTTGTGAAACGAATTGGAGATGAACATCTAAAGCAGATTGGCTTAACGAAAAGTCAGGCAGATGTCATTATATTACTTGCGCATGAATCAGATAAAGTGTTCCGGCAGCGTGATATTGAGCGTGCCTTGAATTATTCGAATCCGACTGTAACAGGCTTATTAAACCGGCTGGAGCAAAAGAATTTTATCGTCCGTCACATCGACCCAGACGATTCGAGAGCTCGCATTATTTCATTAACTGGCGCTGCACTAGATGTTCTTGATGCTATTTATCAAAGTATTCATCAAACAGAGCAAATGCTTTTAGAGGGATTTTCGGATGAAGAGATTGATCTATTAAAGCCTTTCATGAGTAGGATGGCCGCAAATGCATTACGTCATATGTGATGCATTTATTTTTCCGCACTTATATAGCAAGCTATATGTTATACAAGGAGTTTAGTTATGAAGCAAAAGTATTTAAAGAATTCTGGTTTAATCGCATTGATTACCATACTATCCATGATACCGCCATTATCGACTGACTTATATATGCCAGCGTTGCCTGAAATGACGGCATACTTTAAGACATCCTCTACATTAATGAGTTCTACCATGACGATCTTTTTTATTTTCATGGCAATCGGCATTTTAATTCTAGGTCCAATGAGTGATAAATATGGCCGAAAACCGATCTTGATTGCAAGTATTTCTATTTCTTTGATATTTAGTGGCCTGTGTGCAATTTCTCCAACCATCACCTTCTTAATTATTGCGCGTGCAGCTTCAGCGGTAGGTGCAGGCGGTATGGTAGCGATTGCGACAGCCTTAATTAAAGATAGCTTTGAAGGAAAATCAATGTCACAAGTACTATCTGTTACACAAGCATTCGGACTGCTGGCTCCAATGTTAGCTCCTCTTTTAGGAGCACTCATTTTAAGTATCTTTGATTGGAAAATGACATTTATTGCCTTGGCCATCTTAACAGGTATTTCCCTCATTGGTGCTCTCCTTTTACAAGAAACGTTACCAAGGCATGAACGCACGCAAGGGAGCACCATTCAGTCTATTTTGGGATTAGGCAAAATTGCCAGAAACCGTCATTTTACAAGCGTATTAATGGTTGGAGCATTAATTGCAGCACCGTATATGGCTTACCTGGCAATTGCCTCCTATATTTATATTGATGGTTTTGGTGTTTCGGAAACAACCTTCAGTATCTATTTCGCCATTAACTCTGCAGCTGCTATTTTGGGTCCAGTCATTTACATGAAATTCGGAGCGGGTTCTGTCAAGAAAGCAATCAATATCGGGATTATTGTCTCCATCATTTCAGCGGTATTAATACTCACAGTAGGTCATGCAGGTCCGATCATTTTCTTATTGTCATATGTCATTTATTCGATTGTATCGACCTATTTCCGACCAATGATTTCAGATTTATTATTATCAGCTACTGAGACAGATGTCGGGGCAGCATCCTCTGTCATGAATTTCGGATTTACTGTAGTCGGCAGTATCGGCATGACTGTTGGTTCATTAGCCTGGAGTAGTTATACAAGCGGATTAGCCATTACGATGTTGATCTTTATTTCTTTCACTACCCTTGCTTGGCTCTATCTTTTAAAAGCAAAATCGATAAAATTTGATTGGAAATAATGAGCCTATAATGACAAAGGAGGGGGCTGTTTCAAAAATCATTGAATGACTTTTGAAACAGCCCCCTTCCTCTCGTTTACATGAAAGCAATCTATATTACATCAAACATTCCATTGCTGGAATTCTGTTTTTCTTTTCGACTTATCAACAAATTATTGATTTCCTCTCATCATATCGCCTTCACTTCTATGATTACCTGCTATGTTTTCTTCGTTGCACAGGGCGATTTCCCTTACAACCTCCGGATTCACTAAGGAGGATAAATCTCCGGGCTCCTGCTGCAAATAGGCGGATTTAATAACCCGTCTCATGATTTTCTGATTTCTCGTCTTTGGAAGGTCTGATAAGAAATAGATTCCTTTAGGCTTTAATGCCTTCCCAAGACCATGCCCAATCATCTCAAGCAGCTCGTCTTCCAGGAGCTTGCTAGCTTTGACATGTCCCTTTAAGACAGCAAAGCATAGGCAGGCCTCCCCCTTGATCGAATCAGGTATTCCGATGGCTGCCGCTTCCACGACATCCTCATGCTTGACGAGAATCGATTCATATTCAGTCGGTCCAACCCGCTTGCCGGCAATATTGAGTGTATCATCCGATCGGCCCTTGATTTCCCAGGACTCCCCGTCTGTTTCAACCCAGTCGCCGTGAACCCAATAGCCGTCATAGGTACTCCAGTATGTCTTTATGTAGCGCTCCGGCTCATTCCAGAAACCATTGGTCATCCCGACCCACGGCTTTGTCAGACAAAGCTCGCCAACCTTATTTACTACCTGCTGGCCGTTCTCATCCAGAACAACTACCTCCATTCCTGGCAATGGGGTATTAAAGGCAGCCGGTGTGATGGGCTTTACGAGCACATTGCCGAGAATGCCGCCGGAGATTTCCGTGCCGCCGGAATAGTTGATAATAGGAATCAGACATTTGCCTGCCTGCTGGAAGAGCCAGAGCCAGGAGGCGGAATTCCACGGCTCACCTGTTGAAGCGAACACCTTTAACGAGCTTAAATCATGCCCATCAAGCCAGCCCTCTCCCTTTGCCATCAGTGAGCGGATAAGGGTTGGGGAGATTCCCAGCTGAGTGACACGCCACTTGTGGACAAGCTTCCAGAGACGATCGGATTCTGGATAATCAGGCACCCCGTCATACATCACCATTGCCGCCCCGTTCGTCAAACTTGCGAACAGCTGGAAGGGTCCCATCATCCAGCCCATATCGGTTACCCAAAGGAGGCGGTCCCCTTCTACTAAGTCCATCGCCACACGGGCGTCAATGGCTGCCTTAATCGGAAACCCTGCATGAGTGTGAACCGTTCCCTTCGGCTTGCCCGTCGTCCCTGAGGTATAGATCAGCATGAATGGGTCATCGCTTTTCATCCGGACGGATTCCTCAAGGGAGCCAGCCTCCTCCAGCCTTGACCAATCCATGAATGGAGCTTCTAAATCGCTGCCGCCGACAACGACGATTGTTTCCACACCGCCAAGTTCTGGGAGGGCATTGCGTACGGTTTGCAGCATATCCACTTGCTTGCCTCGGCGCAAAAAGGAGTCAGCGGTGATGATCATCTTCGCACCAGCAGCAATAACCCGGGTTTTTAACGCTTCTTCTGCATAGCCTGAGAAGATTGGTGAGATAATCGCGCCAATTTTGGCAGCGGCGAGAATGGAAACGGCCGCCTCCGGAATCATGGGCATAAAGAGAGTAATACGGTCACCCTTTTGGATGCCGGCCTTTTGCAAGCCGGAAGCGACCTGGCTTACCCAAGCATGAAGCTCGGCATAGGTGTATTCCCTCACTTCCCCTTGTTCGCCCTCCCAAAGTATGGCCATCCGGTCCGTTTCCGCCCATTTTGCCAATGCCGTATCAACGAGATTGCATTCCCCTCCGACATACCAATGCGGGCGGGCAATCCCGTTATCAAGGTTCAAGACCTCTTCATACGGCTTCTTCCAGACAAAGCCAAGCTCTTTTTCCACAGCCGACCAGAACCATTCCGGCTCCTGGATGGACTTCTGATAGAACGAATCATAATCAGGGAGATTCAATTCCTCCATCCATTGCACGAGCCGAAGTGATTTCATCGATTCCTCATCAGGCACCCATTTAGACATTTGCATGTCAAGTCCCTCCCGTTACACCGGATAAACCGGGTGCTTTCTTGTCGTGAACACTTGGTGCTTGCTTTCGTATAGACGGAATCTTGTTGAAAGCTCCTGACGAAGGTTTTGCGGCTCGACAATCCCGTCAATGATCATCTCTGAGGCAAGGTGATAAAGATTAATATCCTCTTTATATTCCTCCCGCTTTTGCATGACAAAGGCCTGGCGCTCTTCCTCTGGCAAGGCAGCAATCTTATTGGCATAGACAGCGTTCACGGCTGCTTCCGGTCCCATAACCGCAATCGAGGCATTCGGGAGGGCAAGACAGCAATCCGGCTCAAAGGCAGGGCCGGCCATCGCATAAAGGCCCGCACCATATGCTTTACGGACAATGACAGAGATCTTCGGCACAGTTGCCTCGCTCATCGCGGCAATCATCTTTGCACCATGGCGGATGATCCCTGCCTGCTCGACCTTTGTGCCAATCATGAAGCCTGGGATATCCGCAAGGAATAGAAGCGGAATATGATAGGCATCGCATAAATGAATGAACTTCGCCGCCTTATCCGCTGAATCATGGAAAAGAACGCCGCCTTTGACACGCGGCTGATTGGCAATAATGCCGACCGGCTTCCCTTGCAGACGGGCAAGTCCCGTGATGAGCTCAGGTGCGAACAGCTTCTTGATTTCACAGAAGGAATCCTCATCAATGACGCCCTTGATTAACTCATACATATCAAAGGGTGCATTTTGATTGTTCGGCAGAAGCTCCTCAAGCGGCTTTGCCAATTGCTCAGCGGCCCTTGGCTCGAATGCCTTCGGTTTCTCCGTGAAATTTGCTGGAAAATAAGACAAATATCGACGGGCAAACTCAATGGCCTCCTCATCACTCTTCGCCAGCACATCCCCGCAGCCCGAAACCGAGCAATGCATCCTCGCACCGCCCATTTGTTCAAGGGTTACCTTCTCCCCGATTACCATCTCTGACATACGCGGTGATCCAAGGTACATGGAGGCATTGCCCTCTACCATCACGACGATGTCACAAAAGGCCGGGATATAGGCTCCTCCGGCAGCGGAAGGTCCAAACAATAAACAGATTTGCGGCACCTTGCCGGACATTTTCACCTGATTATAGAAAATGCGTCCAGCTCCGCGCCTGCCAGGGAACATCTCAACCTGGTCTGTTATACGGGCTCCTGCTGAATCGACAAGATACAGCATCGGAATCTGCAGCTTATCCGCGGTCTCCTGAATGCGGATGATTTTCTCGACTGTTCTAGAGCCCCATGAGCCTGCCTTAATGGTCGAATCATTCGCCATGACGGCAACCGCCTGCCCGTTAATAGATCCGAGTCCTGTTACCACACCATCAGCCGGCAGATCCTCTGCCTCGCAATTAGCGAAGAGGGCATCCTCTGACTCGAGTCCGTTATCAAGCAGCTGGTTCAGACGATCTCGAACAAACAGCTTCCCTGCTTCCTTGTTTTTTTGATGGTATTTCTCCTGCCCGCCTTCTTTTATGCGGGAAATTCGCTCGTTTAATTCTGCTTGAATAGTATCCATGATTCAAACCCTTCCTTTCGAAAGCTAGATTCCTTTATAGACAGGCTTTCTCTTCTCCGCAAATGCCCGTAAACCCTCCAGACGGTCCTCTGTCGGGATGGTCATTTGATAGCATTGGTTCTCAACCTCAAGCCCTGAGGCGATATCGGTATCAAGACTGCTGTTAATCGCTTTTTTGGCTGCTCTAACGGCAATTGGTCCGTTTGCGGCAATCTGGCCGGCCCATTCCATCCCCGTTTGCATTAATTCCTCCTGCCTCACGACTGCATTGACGAGGCCGATCTCAAGCGCTTCACTCGCTGTGATGCGCTTTCCGGTATAAATCATTTCCTTTGCCTTTGCGATGCCGACAATACGCGGAAGCCGCTGTGTTCCGCCAGCCCCTGGAATAATGCCAAGCGTAGTCTCCGTTAAGCCCATCTTTGCCTCTGCCGCTGTAAGGCGGATGTCACAGGCAAGGGCCAATTCAAGCCCTCCGCCAAAGGCAGAGCCGTTTAAGCAGGCGATGGTCGGCTGAGGAACCTCCTCCAGCAGATTGATTGTGTCACTGATGAGAGCAACGGCTTGCTTGACCTCGCTTTCCGGAAGGCCCTTTCTCTCTTTAAGGTCTGCCCCCGCACAGAACACCCGCTCACCGCTTCCCGTCAAGAGAACGCAGCGAATCTCTTCCTTATTCTTTATTGCCTGTAAGGCTTCCTGAAGCTCCTTAAGCAGGGCCATCGACAATGCATTGGCATGCTGCGGCCTGTTGAGCCTAATCACATGGATCCCAGTGTCCTCGCTCCATTGTTCAATCATGGTTACCTATCCCTCCCGTTTCTAGTTCTTCTTTCCTCAGTCCATTCGGGCGAGCACGTCTCCTTCATTCACGAAATCCCCTTCGTTCACGAGCACCTCGCTGATCTGTCCATCCATTTCAGCGGCAATGGGAATCTCCATCTTCATGGATTCTAAAATGACGATGTCATCCCCGCTTGTAACTGAATCCCCTTGCTTCACTTGTACCTTCCAAACGCTTCCTGCCATGCTGGCTTTAATCTCTTGTGCCATGTTTCTTCCTCCTATCCATTTCGTTGTTTTTTCATATGTGTATCAATAAAGCTTGTGTTCATGTCCCCATTCTTGAATGCCTCATGGTCAATGATGTCTTGGAGGATGGGGATATTGGTTTTGATTCCTTCTATTTTGTAATCACAAAGCGCCTGTGCGAGCGAGTCAATCGCCTCTTGCCGGTCCGCACCAGAGACGATGAGCTTTGCCAGCATCGGATCATAAAAGGGGCTGACCAAGGTATGCCCGTCAATGCCGATTTCATGGCGAATCTGTGGTCCCTCGGGAAGCTCCAGTCTCGTGATTTGCCCTGGGGATGGATAAAATGTCACCGGGTCCTCCGCATATATCCGAACCTCGATTGAATGACCTGTAATGGTGACATCCTCCTGCGTAACAGAAAGTCTCTCCCCATTTGCAATACGGATTTGTTCCATGACGATATCGATCCCCGTGACCTCCTCTGTCACTGGATGCTCCACTTGAAGGCGGGTGTTCATCTCGAGGAAATAAAAGTTCTTCTCCGCATCGACCAGAAATTCTAATGTGCCAGCATTTTCATAGCCCAATTTCTTGACCGCACGAATGGCCGCTTCCCCCATCCTGCGGCGGAGAGGCTCATCCACAAATGGAGATGGAGCTTCCTCTACGACCTTCTGGTTGCGGCGCTGGATGGAGCATTCTCTCTCTCCTAGATACACCGCATTCCCGTATGAGTCAGCAAGTACTTGGATCTCGATATGGCGGGCATTCTCGACTAATTTCTCAACGAACATTTCTCCATTGCCAAAGAAGGATTCCGCCCGCTTTTGGTTGCCGGCGAAGGCTTTTTCCAGTTCAGCAGCATGATTCACTCGCTGCATGCCGATTCCGCCGCCTCCAGCCGATGCCTTCAGCATGACCGGATAACCGATTTTCTGAGCGGCGTTTAGTGCAGCCTCCACATTCATCGTCGCATCTGATAACCCGGGAACGACCGGCACCCCGGCCTCCTCCATGATTTTGCGCGCCTTCGTCTTGATTCCCATCGCTTCAATTACGGAGGGAGAGGGGCCGATGAAGATGATTCCTTCCTCTTTGCATATACGGGCAAACTGCTCGCTCTCACTCAGGAACCCATAGCCGGGATGGATGGCTTCCACGCCTTCCTCCTTCGCGATTTCGATAATCTTGGCTGTGTTCAAATAGCTCTCGTTGACCCTTGGACCGCCGAGCAGGCGGGCATGGTCAGCCTCCTTCACAAAAGGAGCCTCCTTATCCGCCTCCGAATAAACGGCCACTGATTCTATATCGAGCTTCTTACAGGCACGAATGATGCGGGAGGCGATTTCGCCCCGGTTAGCAATTAATAGTTTTTTGAACATAATGTCGTAAGCGCCTCCTATGCTTTCAGTATTTCAGCTGATTTTTCACGAAGCTTGTATTTTTGGATTTTGCCTGAGGCTGTCATTGGGTACTCATCGATGAATTCGATATAGCGCGGAATCTTGAAGCGGGAGATCTTCCCTTCACAGTAGGCACGCACAACCTCTGCGGTCAGATTATGCCCCTCCCTTGGAATGATCCACGCCATTAATTCCTCCCCGTATTTCTCATCTGGCACCCCAATTACCTGAACATCCATAATTTGCGGATGCTGATAAAGGAATTCCTCAATCTCACGCGGATAAATATTCTCCCCGCCCCGGATAATCATGTCCTTCAGCCGCCCCGTAATCGAGCAATAGCCATTATCATCCATCACGGCGAGATCGCCGGTGTGAAGCCAGCCGTCAGGTGAAATCGCCGCCTTAGTCGCATGCGGGTCATTATAATACCCCTTCATCACATGGTAGCCCCTTGTGATCAGCTCCCCATGCTCCAGTTTAGGGACCTCCTTCTCCGTTCCCGGCTCCACAATCTTTACCTCGATATTCGGCATTGGGCGGCCAATCGAGGTGACGCGCAAATCAAGCGGGTCATCCGTTCGTGTCTGGGTAATACCAGGAGATGATTCCGTCTGGCCAAACACAATCGTGAGCTCGCTTGCTCCCATTCGTTCCACGACACCTTTCATGACCTCTATCGGGCAAGTGGAACCTGCCATAATGCCAGTCCGCAGGGAGGAAAGATTATAGCTTTCAAAGTCTTCAAGATTCATCTCGGCGATAAACATGGTCGGCACGCCATGGAGGGCGGTGCATTTTTCATCCTGGACTGTCTGCAATACCTTGCGAGGATTGAATTCAAGGAGCGGAACCATTGCCGCCCCGGCTGAAACAGCTGTCAAGGTACCAAGCACACAGCCGAAGCAATGGAAGAACGGGACGGGTATACACATCCGGTCTCTTTGCGTGAGCTTCATTCCTTCTGCAATGTTGATGGCATTATTGACGATGTTATAATGAGTAAGCATGACCCCTTTCGGGAATCCCGTCGTCCCTGAGGTGTACTGCATATTGATGACATCGTCCCGGTGAAGGGATTTCTTGCGCTTTTGGAGCTTGCCGTGACTAATCTTACCGGCCATCTGCATGACCTCAGACCAGGTGTATGTGCCTGGATAAGACTTATCTCCCAGGACAATCACTCGCCTCAGATGCGGGAATTTTTCCGACTGCAGCTCTCCAGGCTGACTGTCCTTCAGCTCAGGAATAATCTCATACAGCGTCTCGATATAGGAATGATCCCGAAAGCTCTCCTGCAGGATAAAGGTGCCAGACTCTGACTGGCGCAGCAGGTACTCAAGCTCACTTGCCCGGTAGCTCGTATTCACCGTCACAAGCACGGCTCCCATCTTTCCCGTTGCAAATTGCGTTGTCAGCCATTCCGGCTGATTCGTCGTCCAAACGGCCAGATGGTCCCCTTTTTCGATTCCAAGCGCCATAAACGCCTTTGCCGCCTCATTTGTCTGCTCGTCAAACTCCTTATAGGTCAGCCGGAGGCCAAGCTCTGGATAAACGACCGCATCCCGATCGCCGAATTTCGCCGCGACCTCTTCCAATAAACCGCCGACTGTCAGCTCTACCAAATCTGCCATCACATCAATCCTCCTAATCTTTTATCCATAAAGACTAGCAACCTAGCTGGCGGGAGATAACAAGCCGCTGGATCTCTGATGTCCCCTCGCCAATCTCCATCAACTTAATATCTCTTAAGTAACGCTCCACCTCGTATTCACGCATATATCCATTGCCGCCATGAATTTGGATGGCCTGGTTACATGTACGGAAGCCCATTTCAGAGGCAAACAGCTTCGCATAAGCGGACTCCTTCGTGAACGGCTTGCCCTTATCCTTCAGCCATGCGGCCTTCAAGACCATATTCCGGGCCAGCTCAATCTCCATTGCCATATCAGCCAGCTTGAACTGAATAGCCTGGAACTTCGAAATCGATTGGCCGAACTGAATTCTTTCCTTACTGTAGGCAAGCGCCCGGTCAAAGGCAGCCTGGGCAATCCCAACGGATAAAGCCGCAATCGAGATTCTGCCCCCGTCTAATGTGTAAAGAAACTGCTTGAATCCGCCATCTGGGTCACCAAGCACATTTTCCTTTGGTACCCGGACATTCTCGAGGATGATTTCGCATGTATTCGATGCCCGTACGCCCATTTTTTCGTAATCACTGCGAATGGTGACACCTTCCGCATCAGCTGGAACGATGAAGGCTGAGATGACCTTCTTGCCGTTTTTCTCCTTGCCGGCGACAGCCGCTGTCACCGTGATGAAATCTGCAAATCCGGCATTGGTAATCCAGCACTTCTCTCCGTTAATAACGTATTCGTCTCCCTCGAGTTTCGCCGTCGTGCGTGTGCCCCCGGCATCTGAGCCGGCATTCGGCTCCGTTAAGCCAAAGGAGGCAAGTCCCTTTCCGCTGGCTAATGGAGTCAAATACTTCTTCTTCTGCTCCTCCGTCCCGAAATAATAGATGGGACTCGCACCTAAAGAAACCGCCGCCGCATAGCTGAGACCGCTTCCGCCGCAGGCACGGCCAATCTCCTCAACAGCGAGCGCATAGGAAATCGTATCCCCGCCTGAACCGCCATATTCCTCTGGAAACGGAATACCGAGCAAGCCAAGCTCACCCATCTTCATGAAGATTTCCTCTGGGAAGCGGGACTCGCGGTCAAGCTCAATCGCAAGCGGCTTCAATTCTGCCTGAGCAAATTCTCTTGCTAAATCCTTTACCATCCGTTGTTCTGCCGATAATTCAAAATCCATATCCTAAACCTCCATCATTTAAGACCGACTGGTTGGTCTGCCTTTTACATTTGTAAGCGCTTTACTTTTGTCCAAAAAATAAAAGGAATACGTCTCTTTCGCTTTTTCCGTCAACAAGGCATGCATAATGAAATCCGTGAAGATATCCGCTATCTCATCAATGGAGCGCTCCCCATTGCGCTGATACCATTTGGAGGTCCAATTCACAATCCCTAAAATGGCCATACCACTAATATCAAAGGGAATCTCCCGTCTGAATTCACCGGTCGCCTGGCCGCTGGCAATCACTTCATTGATCAGCAGGCGGTACTCATCCCGCTTCACCTTAATGAGCTGGTCGAGCTCCGGCTTTAAATATTTGCTCTCTTGATAAAAAACGGATATGTGGGGCTGATACATATCAAAGACTTTCGCAAATGAATGAATGATCTGCGCTAGCTTCTCTGCTGGGGTCTGACAAGTAAGGTTTGCTTCCTTCGCCTTAGCCAAAACATAGGAGATAAATGTGTCATGAATGGAAAACAGAAGATCGTCCTTAGAACGATAATGATGATAAAAACCGCCCTTTGAGGTCCCGCTCGCCTCCACGATGTCCTTCACTGTGACACTATGAAAGCCGTGCTTCTCAAACAGCATGAGAGATGTGGCAAGAATCCGGTCCTTAAGCTGCGAGTTCACCACCTCCATTTGGCAAATGTTTACAAGGTGATTCTATCGCAGCCTTCCGTTATCTGTCAATTACAGATGCAGAGAATAATTCGACAAAGAAAGAGAGTTTACTTGATTTACTATTCTTCAAAACTTTTCATCAGAATAGAATACCTGCAATTGCATGCTCCTTCCAATATTATACAGAATATGTATTCAAAATTTCTCATGAGTGTATAATTTTATCAGAATAATGAGTTTATAGTATAATAGAATTGTAAATTAAAACATTGGAGGGATTAAAATGAAACTCTTAGAAAACAAGGTAGCCATCATTACCGGAAGTGGTTCTGGCATTGGAAAAGAAATCGCCACCACCTATGCACAAGAAGGAGCTAAAGTGGTCATTGCCGATTTTAACGAGGAAGTCATGAATGCAACTGTGAAAGAACTGATAGATGCGGGCTATACGGCTATGGGCGTCAAAGTCAATGTATCTAATGAAGAGGATGTACAGCGCATGGTGGAGGAATCCATCGCGAAATTCGGCCGCATCGATATCTTAGTGAACAATGCAGGTGTCGGCGATAATATGCAGGCCGCCGCTAATGTAGAGGATGATATCTGGAATCGCGTAATGGACATCAATGTAACCGGTGTCATGCGTTGCATACGCCGCATTCTCCCTCATTTTGAAGAAAACGGCGGAGGCACTATCGTCAATATGGCCTCTCTTTCCGGTGTCATGGGCGGACGCGGCGGCTTAACCTATACGGCTGCTAAGCATGCTGTTGTCGGGATGACGAAAAACGTTGCCTCACATTACGGTCCGCTCAATATCCGTGCCAATGCAATCGCCCCTGGTCATGTCGAAACAGGCTTCAGTGCAAAAATGACGAATATTGACCCATTCGGCATGAAGCAGGCCACCCGCGGCGTGAACATGATCACCAAGGCTGGCCAAGTTTCCGATATCGCGAACATCGCCCTCTTCCTTGCGTCCGATCAATCACAGTTGATCAATGGCGTGGTGATTACGGCTGATGGCGGCTGGAGTGCTTATTAAGATCGTTCATTATTCTTAAAGAATCTAGAATGACAGTGCCCTTGAATTTGTAAAAGGCCTACAAACGAACAAGACAGGAAAACCGGATGATTGTCGGTTCCCCTGTCTTGTTTAATCTTACTAGTTCACTTTCTACCCCTAGGGGAAAGTTTATCAATCCGTCAATCATGGTTATTCTTTTCTTGACTTAGGCTTTAATGAGGCATTTCTCATGATTGGATAGGTTAATAGAAACGCTCCTATTCCGCATAAGCCCAATACGGTAATAAGATTCATTTTTATAGCTTCTAAATCCAGCCCCATCATCCACTCTATACTGTTTTGCAAATACCCGCCATAATACAGAAGCATTGTAACAAACGATAACAGCATAAGAATAATCAAACTTTTACTTATTCCCAATCTATAATGAATGCTGTATAGAAAAAAAGGAATCCCAATCAGAAACAAGCCCAACATGAGATCAATCCAAAGATACGTGAAGAAATGATATTCATTTACTAAGAATAATCCCGGGTGCATGATCGTTGAATGGATATCCCATTGTAGAAAGACTGCTTTTAATATACGTTGCAATAGATTTAGTAATAAGATACTTAAACCAACACCCAATATACTGACTCCATAGAATACTTTGAGAAATTGTGTCCTCGTGCTTCCCAACCCAATGACTATGGGGAACAAAGACTTAAAACCAGCGATTCCAAAGAAGGCAATAAAGAAATAAGTTGGCCCTGATATGACGACAACTACATCATTTCCTATTTCAAATAGATAGCCAATAAGGAGCCAGATTAATGTTAGGGGAACCGTAATATAAAGAAACAAAAGCCTTCCAAAGAACCAAAGGGAATCTTCAGATACTAACCGTACCGTTCCGTATAAAGAATTCACCCTATACTGCCTCCTCTGTTTTATTGAGTAAATAATCTTGAAGCTTGGCTTTTTCAATCGAGAGTCCGTGTGTGGATGCAAATTCCTTCCATTCATCATTATATGGTACATCAATCATCACTTTTACACTTGAACCTAATTTGTGTATTTCTAATGGTTTTTGTCCATCTAATAACTTCTCGATTTTGGTTTTTTCGCCTGCCAACCATACCCCGTACTCTCTTATGTCATCAATCGATTCATGTAACAAGACCTTTTTATCATGTATGACAACCAGTGATTCGCATAAAGACTGGATTTCCTCGATATGGTGAGTAGATAAAAGGATTAATCGTGGATGAATCTCATGACTTTCCCGTAAAGACTGATTCATTTTCTTACGCATGCTTGCATCTAAACCATTACTTGGTTCATCTAGGATGGTAATGTCCGCATGACTGGAAATTCCAATGATAAATTGCAGCGCGGACTTCATTCCCTTCGACAGCTTAGATATTTTCTTCCTTTCATTCAATTGAAAGGTCTTTAACAACCTTTGAGCTAAGTCCTGATCCCAATTAGCATAATAATAACCCGCAATCCTCAATGCATCCTTCACACTCCAGATAGCGCTAAACGGATGATCCTCTTGCATATAACAGATATGCTGGACAGCTTTCGTATGGTTATAAGGTGCCATCCCCATAATTTCAACCTTTCCTTTGTCTGGCTTTTCATGTCCTGCAAGAAGTTTCATCAGTGTCGTTTTTCCAGCTCCATTACGACCCCAAATGGCGATAATGCCTCGTTCCTCTTCACTGAAAGAAATATCCTTAAGTGCTAATGCGTTCTCGTAACCAAAGGTAACATTCTCCACGCGAATCATTTCTGATCCTCCTCTTTTATTAATTCGATTACCTTATCAACACTCATCCCCAAGCGCTTTCCTTCTTCAAGCAGCGGCCATATATATTCCTTCTTGTACTGTTTTTTTCGCTCATTAACTAATTTTTCTTTTGCTCCTTCCATAACAAACATGCCAATTCCACGTTTTTTGTATATGATTCCTTCATCAACCAACGTTTGCAGGCCTTTCCTCACTGTAGCCCTATTGATGTTATAAAAGCTGGAAAGTTCATTTTCAGATGGGACCCTTTCCCCTTCCACTAATGTTTCTTCAACTATGTCATCTCTTATGATTTGTGCAATTTGCTGAAAGATGGGCAGCGACTCATCTAATACTGGCTTCAATAGGAATACTCCTCTCTTAACCCTGTTCGGTCCAAGTTGATTATTTGTATAGTTGTATACCTCTGTAACCAACTATACAATACAGCTCTTTAATTGTAAATACTTTCCATTCAAAATTTTCCTTTTGGGCTCACCTAAATATACTGTTCCAACAACATAAAAACACTGATCTCCGTGCAATTCATCACACAGAACCAGTGTTTCTTTTTTATCATTATTAGACGGGAAAACTCCGACTTCCATTTTGTGCAGGACGTAAGCCTAAAATAAGCAGAGGATGATGGCCCCTAGTATAGCGAGTCAACAAAAGCTTTCACAACAGGAAGATGGATAAGCTTAAAACCCATTTCACCATCTTGTACCAAAGTCATTAATTCCAGCTGCTTATGAACATTCTTCTTGAATAAAAAGCACCTACCCATCCTCGACGAATAGATAGATGCCCCAGCAAAAATATTTATGATGACCTATTACGAAGCTAGCTCTCTTTGTTTCTGTATTTCTTGTAATTCGGAGACAGAGACGATTTTATATCCTTGAGCTGTCAGCTTTTCCATAATCTCAACGGCTGCTTCTGCACTTGTTTTATAGATATCATGCATCAGTATTATTTTACCATCACCAGCTTGATTCAAAACAGATTGTACGATATGGTCTTTATTTCGATATTTCCAATCCTCGGGATCGACGTCCCATAAAATGACATCCGTATTCTTCCCTAAATGGCTGGTCACTCTTTGATCATAAGCGCCATATGGCGGTCTGAACAGCGTCGCCTCCTTCCCTGTCATTTCTTTAATAAGCGAATTCGTTTGACTAATTTGTTTTATCATCTCTTCCTCACTCAGCTTGGTCATTAGCCTGTGATCCCACGTGTGACTGCCGACATCATTTCCTTGTTCCACCATATCACGGAGCAGCTCCGGATTCTTTTCAGCCATACTTCCTAGTACAAAAAAGGTCGCATGTGCATCATATTTTCTTAAAGCTTCGAGAATACTATCTGTTGTCCCTTTTTTCGGACCATCATCAAACGTGAGTGCAATCACCTTTTGGTCTGGTGCTATCTGAATGTCTTTTTTCGGCAGTTCCGTAATCATATTTGGTGGGTCGATATCCTCTATCCTATCTTTGTTTAATTCAGCTGATACATATTTATCCTCGAGCATGTCCTTAAGTAATTCTTTGCTGATAATCAATTGTGTATCGGCCATCTGGTCACCAACTGTGAGATAAAAAATAATGGCCTTATTCAATAGGGTAAATTCCTGAAAATGATCTTGTGTCGGAGCCGCAGCTTCTGCCAATTCTTTATTGGAAAGAAGGATATCCTCCTTATTCTTAAGCTCGTGATACGCAATGTCAGATAATAGGCTCAAATAATCACTTTCATTTTTAAACAGGTCATCTAATCGAATGATTTTGCCATTGGCAAGATCGATAGTAACCATATGATTGAATGATTTCTCTTTATTTTTTTCCGTGAAAATAATGGATACGGTTTGCTGACTATAGTGAACAATCTCGTATGTGACGATTAACTGTTCTTTATTCGTACATGGCGTGATTGTCTCTTTTAAATAGGTTTCTATTGCTTGATCAACTTCTTCTAGATGAAAGAATGGATAGTCTATGGTAATGCCCTTTTCCTTATCAATAGTATGAATGATTTCGACAAGCGGATATTTCTCATCCGTTCGAATAGGAGAAGTATTTGCTTTTGATGCATTTGTCCTGACGACAGCGCCAATCAGCACGACTAAAGATGACAGCAAAATAAAGAGGCGTTTTTTGTGAAGCTTTCTTCTGTTCATAGGATGTTTCTCTCCCCGGTTGATTAATGATCTAATTCTATTTGATAGACGGAGCAGAAAATGAAAAAGTTTTAGCAGAAAAATATTTTTTTCATACAAACTTTTTGGCTAATCAGTGCGTCTAGTATTAGGAAGATAAATGAAACGTTTCAATCATTCCATTGAATCTCCCAAAGAGTAAAAGGGAAGGAGCTCTACTATGAGATGAAGAATAAGGATATCCGCCATTCACTTATAACCCTTATTACAGAGCAAAAAGAAAGCTACTACCGGCTAGCCTACAGCTATGTGAAAAATGAACAGGATGCTTTAGACGTCGTGCAGGAATCCATCCAAAAAGCACTCCTATCACTTGATAAAATACAAGATATCAATTCCATGAAAAGCTGGTTTTATAAGATTATTGTCCATACATCATTGGACCTATTGCGTAAGCGAAAGAAAACCATATTAACCGATAACCAACAATTATCAGCCTTACAAAATGGAAAGGCTGATCATTATACGGATTTGGACTTACGCAAGGCGCTTGATGAACTTCCCCATAAATATAAAATCATCATTATTTTGAGATATTTTGAGGATTTTAAAATGGAGGAGATTGCAGAGGTTCTGGATGTCAATATCAATACGATAAAAACAAGATTATATAAGGCCCATAAAATGCTGCGTCTGAAAATGGAATAGGAATACAAGGAGGAATCAATCAAGTGGATAAACGATTAGAACAATTGAAGGCAGAGTACCATTCCATCCCGATACCGGATGAATTAGATGAAGTGGTTCACAAAGCCCTCCGCACTCGTCCTAAGAGGAAGAATCTATTTTGGAAGGCCGCCGCTTTAACAGCTGCAGCTGCCCTGCTTTTAACCATCACCCTTAACATCAGCCCTGCATTGGCCAATACGTTATCGGATGTACCGGTAATCGGAAAAATAGTAAGAATCCTCACCTTTCATGAAATAAAGGAAACGAAAAATAACTCAAGTATTGAAATCAAGACCCCTGCGATAGAGGGATTAGATAATACTGAACTTCAAAACAGTCTCAATTCCAAATATATTGCAGAGGGTAAGGAGCTATACAAGCAATTTGAGGAGTCTATGGCAGCTTTAAAAGCTGGACAAAATGGCAATACAGCTATTTACAGTGATTATGAGGTACTAACAAATAACGAGCGCATTCTATCCATCCGACGTTATACGGAACAAACCCAAGCCTCAAGCTATGTGGAAAATAAGTATGATACGATTGATAAACAAAATGAAATCTTACTCTCACTAGAGAGCTTATTTAAAGATGATCGCTATATAGAGGTCATTAGTGAAGAAATC
The DNA here is from genome assembly GCF_054950035.1 of Gracilibacillus sp. Marseille-QA3620. NCBI lineage: Bacteria > Bacillati > Bacillota > Bacilli > Caryophanales > Bacillaceae > Gracilibacillus > Gracilibacillus sp. Marseille-QA3620. The sequence goes on along the minus strand of NZ_CM143102.1, from coordinate 1,962,406 downwards.
AAAAGACAAATGAAACAGCAAATGAAGGCAGATTCAAATAAAAGCTATTGGATACAGCATGGAGAACCTGGTGAATTCAAACAAATCAAGGAGAATCAGCCATTCTACATTAATGCAGATCATAAATTGGTGATTGTTTTTAATAAGTACGAAGCGGCTCCAGGTTATATGGGAACAGTAGAGTTTGTCATCCCAACCGATGTCCTATCGAATATTCTGGTGAGCCATCTGTATATTAACTAATTTTTCAAATACACAAAGAACAGTGCTTTTTCGCGCTGCTCTCAGACTGTAGACAAAATCCATTAAGGGTTGGTCTACAGTTTTTTTATACTCTTGTACCCCATATGGACGTGAAAGCTATTTTCGGCAGAACGGACTCGCTTTCCGTGGGGGAAGCGCTGAGCCAGCTCGCCTTCGGCAAGAGCTGTCATCAGCCTGCCTCCTTCTCCCACAGGAGTCTCGCCCATTCTGCCGAAAATAGGAGGCTGCACTTCATAATAATAGCACACACAAAACCGGTATTTCCTCATTTTGATATAACAGGGTTAACGATTCTTATCAAAGGTGATGATGACATGTTAACCAAATATACCCCTAAAAACCGTGAACAATTAGAAATGATTACATTAGATCAACTCGTACCCGAGAACCATTTTGTTCGGAAAGTTGAAGCCGCCATTGATTTCTCCTTCATTTACTCATTAGTCGAGGATGCTTATTCGGCTGAACCGAGTTTATCTATGATGAATATTACGACTGTTACCTTTGTCCAGGAGGACAAGAGTTGCCTTATCGTAGGACCACAAAAGAAGGCTATCGTCAGTATGTTTCCAATCCCCTTCATTGTAAGGAATGTCCACTTCTATCTGTCTGCTCGCATTGTAAAAACCATCAGAAGTTGATTCAACGGCATGTTTGGGAAGAACATGTGGAGGAAGCCGACCATCTTCGTCATACAGACGAAAATAAAGCGCTATATGCCAGGCGCAAAGAGACAATCGAGCGAGTCTTTGCCGATGCAAAAGAAAAGCATGGTATGCGATGGACAATCCTAAGGGGATTAAAAAAATTGTCCATGCAGGCGATGTTTACTTTTGCTGCCATGAACCTGAAGAAGATGGTCAATTGGTTGTGGAGAATACCAAAAATGGCCTAAAAAGATACCGGGAGAGGTCTATCTAGGGAGGAAATATCAAAAAATCAAACAAGGGACTGAGAATAAAAGCATTCTCAGTCCCTTTTGTCTACAGTCTGAGAGCAGCGTTTTTTCTCGCTGCTCTTTTTCATGACCGAACCCGCATGATATCGTCCCTTTTCTCCGCCAATAGCCAACTCTTTACCCGTTTATATCTTGGCTCTTGGTCCCTGCTTGAACAAGCGCTTTTGTCTTTAACATCGCAATCGACAGTCCCATCATGAACACACCCGTGATCATAAGAATCCATTTTATGTCGATGACATCTGCCAGAGGACCGAATAAAAGCATCCCCATCGGCATCATCGAGGAAGAAATCATGCTAAATAGACCAAACACACGACCAATATAGGAAGCATCAATATTTTCTTGAAGCATGGTCATCGTTGGCGTGTTAAAGATGGGCATGGAAATCCCGCATATGCCCATGATGACAAGATAGAGAACAAAGTTAGGCACAATCCCAAATAGCATTGTACACAAGCCAAACACTAACCCTCCAAGAACCATCGTATGTACCCGGTTTTGAAACCCTTGCCACGCTGAAATGAGGACACCGCCCAGCATCATCCCAATGGAAAAGGTTAGTTCAATCGCTGTCAATCTCCAAACATCCCCGCCAAACTCACGGGTTACCTGCAGCGGCGTTAAAAAGGAGGCTGGTGCCATTAAGAAAAATAGAATGGAGAAGAAAATGAAAAACCATTTGAGATAAGGCTGTGACCTTGCATACCGCAAGCCTGCTTTAAATTCTGTAAAATAGCCTTCATTCTTAACTTCTTTTCTCACATGCTCCAGCTTTAAAAACAGTAAAATGCCTATGGCAATCACAGCTGTTACAACATCGACAAACAAGATCACCTCTAAAGTCGTTATGGATAACAACCCAGCACTGAGTAACGGAGATGCAAAGAAAATGATTGATTGCAAGGTTCCGTTTACGCCATTTACCCTCATCAGCTTTTCTTCTGGGACGATTTGCGGCAATACCGCTCCAACCGCCGGCGTTTGGATTCCTGCACCGATGGCTCGAATCGTCACAACCACAAACAAAAGCCACATATATTGGATCCCGCTCAAGAATAAAATGGCCAGGATTAATGTCGCTGCCGCAATCAAGCCATCTGCAAAAATGATTAATTTCTTCCGATTGTACCGGTCCGCCCATACCCCTGCAAAAGGCGCTAAAAAGAAAGTCGGCAAAAACCCGCAAATAATATAAAACATCATCATCAATCCTGATTCCGTCGTCAACGTCAAATGCCACATAATCGCATATTGCACAATCGATGACCCAAACATAGACACACTTTGACTCGAAAGAAATAAAGCCGCTTGCCTTTTCCATACTTGCATTGTTTCACCATTCCTATGTTTTTTATCTAGCATAACCCATCTGCCCTTTCATTTATAGGAGATTATACAGAATCTAGTATTCTTTCTGCTATATGGGCATTACCTATATGATAAGGTCATAGCGAATGTTTTATGACTTTTTATCTAGGGATTATTTATAATCATCCATTTATACGTAAAGCAATCCGCAGAGTGGAATTTATCCAGTTAATGAAACCTAGGGTTCATAAAGAACGTATAAATAGGAAAATTCAGATTGTATAAGCAGGATAAAAAAGGAAAAAAGGAGGCGACTTGTATGGAAGCAGTTATTCTTCTGATTATTATTCCATTACCATTCTTCATTTTGGCTATCGTCCTCTCAAAGGGAAAAGGAGCATCATTACTTGCGGGTTACAATACAATGCCAGACAGTGAAAAGGCGAAATACGATGAAGCTGCTCTGTGCCAATTTATGGGGAAAATCATGTATGGGATTAGCTTTAGTCTATTATTATTTGGTTTGAGTGAGTTATTAGATACCCAAGCTTTATTTATCCTTGGTCTCATTTTATTTATTGGTCTTATTATTTTTGCATTGGTGTACGCCAATACAGGGAACCGATTCAAAAAGAATGGTTAATGACTCCATAAAAAAGACAGCCTGCTCATGGAGCATTGGCTGTATGCTGGAAACTTGGGTTAAAGTTTCTTTTCCATTACAACACTCGTTTCTATATACCCTAATTTCTCATATAAATGTCTGGCTTGCTGGTTATGACCAAAAACGTGGAGACCTACACTCTTTAATCCTAGATTCTTAGCCACATATTCCATTTCCATCATCGCTTGTTTGCCATACCCACGCCCTTGATAATCTTCCCAGATATGTATGTCATAGATAAATCCTTTATCAGCTGATCTTTGAGCAAGCCAAATCATCCCCACCTCTTGCTCTTCATCACGAATCATGAATAAGTGATGATTACCCGTCTTTTCCCCTTCTGGCAATAGCTTCTCATATTCCCAAGCGGCCCTGCTAAGTGCATCTGACACATCCCAATTACCAGCTTTAACATGTTCGGCAGCATAGTTTTTGATTGCAAACTCGAGATATCTTTGAAACTCCTCTGACTTCATTTTTTCTAATCTGATCAAGGTATTACCCCCTTACCCCTTGTTTTTCATCCTGATAAATCCTTGCTTGTATTTATAAAATACCATAACTTTAGCCAGGCAGAATGAATGAAGGAGGAATTGCCTTACATATAGCCGAATATAAGAGTATTGTAGATATTTGTTATATAGGGGGAATTCTGTGAGTCACATACAAAAGATAGAAGCGATATTTATAGACAGAGATGGAACCATTGGTGGTGACCACACGATACATTATCCAGGTGAATTCAAAATATTTCCTCTCTCCAAAAAACTCATTCACCAGTTAAAGAGTGATGGAATCAACGTATTTTCATTTACGAATCAACCTGGAATTTCTGAAGGGAAAGCGACTATTCATGATTTCACAGAAGAATTAACCAGATTTGGCTTTGATGATGTTTTCATCTGTCCACATAGTCCCACGGAAGGATGCCGTTGCCGAAAGCCAGGCATAGGAATGCTGCTACATGCCGCAGAAAAACATAATCTAACATTAGAAAACTGCATGGTGATTGGTGATCGATGGAGTGATATGCTGGCCGCCTCATCGGCAAACTGCAAGAAAATACTTGTGAAAACTGGAGCAGGTCTTACTTCATTAAATGAGCATGGTGAAAAACGAAAAGATGTAGAACTAGATTATGTTGCTGAGAATTTAGCCGATGCAATCGATTGGTTGTATGGTCAATTCAAGCTAGATTCCGTTGATTTATTGGAGAACGAACGGAGTGTCAATTGAAATCAGACCACTTCCACCAAAAAAAAGCTTCTCATATCCAGTATATGAGAAGCTTCCTTTTATTCCATCATCTATTCACTATCCGTTAAATAAGCAAATACATATTGGACATATAGCTCAGCCCCAACTTTCAGTGCGTCTTCATCAATGTTGAAATGACCATTATGATGGGCCCAGCGGGTATCCTTCTCCGTATTACCGCAGCCGACTAGCGCAAAACAGCCTGGAACTTCATCCAAATAGAAACTGAAGTCCTCTCCGCCCATCGTTGGATCATCTATATGATATGCTTCATCTCCAAAGCACTCTTTAATGGTTTTTTCCGCCAGCTTGGCACTGTATTCTTCATTAATGACAGCCTGGGTTCCATAGATGTAGGTTACTTCAGCCGTCCCTCCGTAAAGCTCAGCTACCTGGTTGGCATAATGCCGAATTTGTTCTTCAATTAATGTACGGACACCTTTATCAAAGCAGCGCACCGTCCCATCCAATACCGCATTCTCTGCAATGACATTGAATCGACTCCCGACCTCCATTCGGCCAATTGTTACAACAGCCGGCTGCAGCGGGTTCACTTTTCTTGATACAATGGTCTGTACATTCAAGGCAAAGCTGGATGCCATCATGACCGCATCCACCGAATCATGCGGCTGGGCAGCATGACCTCCCCGGCCCGTAAATTTCACTTGGACGATATCTGCTGATGCAAACTGCGGTCCCTTGGCACATTGGATTTTGTTCGTGTCAACAGAGGACCAAATATGTATACCGAATATATTATCTACATTCTGAAGCGCCCCTTGCTTAACCATTGCTTTTGCCCCTTCAGCTACTTCTTCTGCAGGCTGGAAGATGAGGCGAACAGCGCCTGGAATTTCGTCCTTCAACTGATTCAACGCTTTCGCGGCAACCAAGAGCATGGCTGTATGACTATCATGTCCGCATGCATGCATCTTGCCGTCTGATTTCGAGCAGTATACAAGATCTTGATTTATTTCGTGTACCGATAAAGCATCCATATCTGCCCTTAGTGCCACTGTCTTTCCTGGTTTCCCTCCTATAATCTCAGCAATCACGCCGGTCGGTTCTGTTCTGCGATAAGGAATACCCAGTTCATCTAAATAGGCACAAACGAAATTTGTTGTTTCTACCTCTTCCCATGATAGCTCTGGCTCACTGTGCAGTTTTTGACGTATGGAAACGAGCTCTTCATTTAAATTCTCGATTATCTCTTTTACTTGATTCATTTTGTTCTCTCCCCTTTTTATAGCCAGCCTACAAAGATACCGGCAAGAATGACGGATACAATGGTGACAGAGATAAATCCTCCCACAAGCATCGGAGGCATCATTCGGCTTAATAATAATTCTCTTTCTTCATCTGTTTTTGCCAAAGATTTAATTACTTCATTCGTAATGATATAGTCTGCTGGAAATCCAAATAATGCTGTAAGTGACACCGCGAATGCTAAGTAAGGACTCATTTTCAATACTTTCCCTGCTATGAATGAAAAGATGAACATGCCGATAACCGCTAGGATAATCGATACGATAAGAGGTACGATAATTCGAATCATCATATCTGGTGTTGCGTTCTTCAGTCCATCAAACACAAAGAGCATGAGAATCATGATAGCAATCCCGAACCCATTTCCCTTCTCGAGCGGTTGGCGTTCCAGGAAACCGATTGATGTAGCAAGAACTCCAAAGACAAGACAAAGTACAAGAGCATTAATGGTAACAACAGGCGCTACCAGCACCGATGTTCCATATGCTAAAGCCCCGACAATGGCCAACCGAAGAAATTTAAAATAATCCGTATTATACTTCGCAGGCAAACCTTTAAAGAGCTTAGGATTCACTGGTACATCTTCCTTCACTTCCTCAGGCACCGTATAATGAATCTCCCCTTTTTGGTACATTTCAAGAATCCGCTTGCCCTCTTTCTTCAGCATGATTGATGTAAGCGGATAACCGGCAAAACCTTGCATCACGTAAATCACGATCGCAAATACAGCTAAATCTTCAAGCCCTGCATTAGCAGCCCCCTCAGACATAATTAACGAGGAAACCAAGCCGCCAACAAGCGGCGGAATCGCCACCACCATCGTTTTAAAATCAAAAATGAATGTCCCAATAAGCAACAAAATGCTAATAATACCTGCTATACCGGATAAAACGACCACAATCGTTCTCCATTGATTCTTTAATTCTTGAACGGATAATAAGGTCCCCATATTCGTAACGAGTAAATACATAAACATTGTCGCCACAACCGGCCCTATACCAGCAATTTCAACAATATTCTGCGGGAAGAACGTCCAGTAGCCTGCCAAAAATAAAACAGCACAAACAAAGACTGAAGGTACCCAAGCCTTTGTTCTCGCTGCCACTACATCCCCTATGTATAGAATTCCAACTACAATCACGAGCGCATACATTTGTGTCATGATGTCTCCCCCTTTTTTTAACAAAATATGATTTTACTATCATAATATAAAATGATTGATAAATAAAGGGAATTTTAATAATTTTTAGATAATTATGATTTTTTTAAGTCCTCTGCGCTTTTTTGTTCCGAGCTAGAATATTCTCCTATATAGGGGAATACACATATAAATGCTTATATATCAAGTATTCAATTGCAAAAAAGAGCAAATATACTTCACGAAAGAATGCCAAGGAACTAAAGACAGCTCTGTCCCCCTCGTGTAAGCACTTACAAAAAAGAGATTAAACTTCATCTGCCTATTGATATACAAAAATAGAATTATCATTCGATGATTGTTAGAGTAACAAAAGCGTTAAAAATGAGATCCCTTTCAATATTGATAGCAGGTAATTGGGTACGTATCCCTTAAACTAACGCCCTGTTTGTGTAAGTATATTTATTCACATTCTTAATTATAAAGTAAGAGAAGTGCCATAGAAGCTAACACCACCCATCTTTACGAAAACAGCCATCAATAATGATCAGTTAAACTGAATGATTTATTATCCGAACCAATATAACTACGTAAATAAATTGAAAAGTACATTTTCTCCTATATTCTTTAAAAATATGTATAATAGAGTTTGTTCGCATAATCAATATTTTCTAGGAGGATTTAAACAACATGAAGAAAACACTTTCTGTTATGGGTACATTACTATTGTCCCTAGGTATTTTAACAGCATGTGGAGGAAATGAAGCAACAAAAGAGCTAGAAGAAAACGATACTGAAAAATCAGAGGCGAAAGTCAATTCTAGTGATAGTGAAAACAAAGAAGAAGCTACAAAGGAAGAAGATATATGGACTTACTATGAGGATGCCGATTGGGAAGGTACATGGGAAGGACTAAAATTCACTATCCAAAAAGCTGTTGTATCGGATAAAGCTCCAATGGTAGATGATAATGGCAAAGAAGTGACTTCAAGTGCTGTAGGCGTAAAAATGAAAATTGAGAATACAACTGCAGATAAGATTTACACAACTTATCCAGACCAAGCCACATTAGTCACTAGCACAGGTGAACAAGTAGAGGCGGATATGTGGTTATCAGATAACTTAGGCGGAGAAATCCACGAAGGTGTTATTAAGGAAGGTAACATTATTTTCTACCTGGAACGTGGAAAAGCTGAAGAAATCGATTGGATTAAACTTACTTGGAGTAATAGCTATGAAGACCCAGACGGGAACTATGATAATGATCTATATGACGACCAAGAAGTAAAGCTTGAACTGAAATAATCTATACTTGTATAGCGGGCATTCTATCGATTGCCCGTTATACAACACGAGTAATGGTTATACATATTTAATAAAACGAGGTAGTAACACCTTGCGCGATGTTCTTCCTTTCGAGTGAATGACGAGCTAAACTTTACTTAATTGGCAATGTTTAATATCTAACTAGAAAATGTTTTTATCCTTTTTCAAAAGAGTTTGGAATCTATACTTCCAAACTCTTTTTTGCTTTATCTTCACCTATATAAAGAATGTAGAAAAAGTTCCCTTTCTTTAAGCCTAATACGCCATATTAGCTATATAAGTTTCTTACTCAATCGTATCAAACAACTCTACATCTAAATCCTCCGCATCCCTCCAATCATGATACTTTTCGATATGCCAAGTATTCTTTCGCCTTACATAGCTGTTTTCGTCAATCCACTGATGTAAGTCATGATAGGCGTCTATTATTTGATGATTGGGTCCTTTATGCCCGATAACGGCATAGCGTTGAGCTGGTATGGTCAAGGTCACCATATCTGATGGTATATCCTCAAAATCCTTTACTTCCACACAAACCCAGTACCCATCCTCCTCTGCTGTTTCATTCTCCACCATAAATGCGCCAAACTGTTCCCTTGGATTCATTACTTGTTTAATTTCATCTATGCGCTTACTTAACCTGGATGACGCTTTCGGTATTTCAACAATATACTGATCACCTGAACACAACACTCGAAAACCGACTAACCTTAATTCATCAAGCTCTTTAACCGTTATATTTTGATTGATTGTTTCAGACATGTTCATCCCCCTATTCAATTCATCACAGCCAATGTTCAGGAGCTGTTTGTGCAGATGGTAATTTCGTGTGCCTATTCCCCTTAGCTGAATTCACTTGAACTTGTGTAAGATAAAGACTGCCGATTAGGTTAGTTCCTCTTAAATCAGCATCTCTTAAGTCCGCACCAATGAGGTCTGCTTCTCTTAAATCAGCTTCTCGAAGATCAGCTGCAATGAGCATAGCCCCTCTTAAATGGGCTCCCCTTAGATTAGCGCCTCTTAAATTAGCCCCAATTAAATCGCGGCCTTTGATGTCTTTTCTCTTTCTTCCAGGTTTTTTGGTATGCTTCCCTTTTGTCCGTACTAGTTCACTTGTTTGTTTTAGTAAAATATTCACGTTTTCCCGGGTGTCTGGGAGATAGAGAGTTAAGATGGATTCGGGGCTTAAATGAGTGAGTTGTTCGGTTTCTTTAACCGTTTGCTCTAACTCCTTATAGATTGGGCGAGCATCCTCTCTATGAAGAGCCTCAGATAAGTAATAAAGCATTTCATGAAGCTGTTGTACGATGGGGAATACAGCGAACATTTCCTTAGCTGTCGCTTTATTTTTCCGCCAGTCATTGCCCTTGTATAACACTTGAGAAACGTGTTGCCCTGCGCCAAAGCATTCATAGACTGTGCACCCCCTGAAGCCATTCAGCCTAAGGTTTTTATGAATTCCACAACGATGGTCTTGCTGGAGATTTCTGCAAGGCGTCCCTTCCTCTTTATCAAAGGCAAAATCAGAGGAAGCCGCAAAGGATAAAGCTACACAGCATAAGCCAAAACAATTCCCGCAGTCAGCACTGAATTTTTTTCGATTGTGATCATTCACTATATGTTCAGGCAAATGATTCTTCACATCCGTTCCTATTTTCATAGATACAAAATACAATTGTTATTCCTATTCGAGGGTGAACGGCAGAAATCCTTCTAAAAGTCATCCCTAAACAAAAAAAGCCCCTGCTCAGGGACTTCCTTCACTATTCAATCCTTATACCAGGATTTCGTTTTTTAAGCTCACTGATAAATGCCTCTTTATTTTTCGGTGAAATTTTAATACTGCCAAAAACAGTTGTCTGATTAGTGATTTCTATCGCATCTCTCGAGGACAGGATTCGATACCCAGTAAAGATGGCTTTTGTTGGGGCGACCTTGATGATTTTCTCGTATGGAATCCGGCTCTTGAATGGTCCACCCTTGATGAATAAATGGTCTTGGTGAAAAATATACTGTACAGAAAAGCACGTCCATAATAGAAAACCGATAACCATAAGAAATACCGAGACCAATATAATGCTTCCAGCTAAATCATGACGCATCCCCTCCAGGAACAATGGAAATATGGTTACAGAAGCGATAACAAGTACGACAATCACCATAAAATTCACAAAAAACGCATCCACTTTAGAGCGAAAAACCATGATGCATACCTACCTCCCTTTATATCTAAAACTGTATATCCTTACCTTTATTATACGATATTAAAATTTAATACTTGCTAAATGAGCGATAAGCTAGTAAACTTTTCAAAGTGTGCTACAAAAGAACAACATAATTTCAACCTGTATAACCTCAGAATATGGCGTGAGGGTCTCTACCAGGAACCATAAAGTCCTGACTACAGAAAATGAACCTTTTTCATTTTTTGTAGTCAGGATTTTTTTATTTTGTACAGAAAGGACGATTACACAATATGAATCTTAAAGTCATTATATTAGCTTTATCCGCTGTGGCGGTTGGATTGGTGGAACTGATCATCGGCGGAATTCTTCCGAACATCGCCAATGATTTAAATGTATCAATCAGCACGGCTGGACAACTGATCACAGTCTTTGCCCTTATTTACGCGATTGCAGGACCGGTTTTATTGGTCATGACGAATAAATATGAGCGTAAAAAGGTCTACCTCATCGCCATGGCCATCTTCTTCTTAGGAAACATCATCACCTACTTCAGTCCAAACTACACGGTTATGATGATTGCCCGTGTGTTAACGGCGATGAGTACGGCCTTAATCATGGTCTTATCCTTGATTATCGCGGCTAAAGTCGTTCATCCGTCACACCGGGCAAAGGCAATTGGCCTTGTAACGATGGGAATCAGCTCATCGCTTGTTATGGGTGTTCCGCTTGGCATCTTGATTTCAGAGCAATTCGGATGGCGTATCCTTTTCCTTGGAATAGCCGTTCTTTCAGTTGGATCATTTATTCTCGTTTCTATCTTCCTCGAACGGATTCCTGGAGAAAAATCGATTCCGTTATCACAGCAATTAAAGGCTGTCGCCAGTCCAAAAATCGGCACTGCTCATTTGGCAACGATGTTCATGCTGGCGGGGCATTACACAATTTATGCGTACTTCACCCCGTTCCTTGAGGACGTCATGCATTTAGATGGGAATTGGGTCAGCATCTTCTATCTATTGTTCGGAATTGCGGCGGTAAGCGGCGGCGCATTGGGAGGCACGCTCTCTGACGCGATTGGCCCGCAAAAGAGCATCATTATCTTCATCGTCTCATTTGCGGTTGTGCTGTTCCTATTGCCGTTCTCCACATTCTCCATGTTCGTCTTCATCCCTGTGATGTTGATTTGGGGAGCACTCAGCTGGAGCCTATCACCTCCGCAGCAAAGCTATCTGATTCAAACAGATCCGGCTACATCCGATATTCAACAAAGCTTCAATAACTCTGCTTTACAGGTCGGCATCTCCATTGGATCTGGATTCGGCGGAATTGTATTAAGCCAAACAGGCTCCGTTTCGCATACGGCCTGGTACGGTAGCGCGGTTGTTCTCGTGGCACTCGCTTGTGCGGTGTTCTCGATTACGAGAAAGGCTGTCGTCAGGGAAAGAAATGTAAAGGAATTGCACGAATCGAACGCTTAAAGCGCAGGATAAAAAGGAGTTCCCCTTGCATTAGGAGGAACTCCTTATTTTTAATCATCACGGTCCTGATACATAGGCTTGTATTCTTCTATTCCCTCCCGCAATGAACAAATCATACTATCTAGAAGTGAACAAATAAAACTAGAAACCACACCACTTCGCAACCAAGTCAACTATTGAAATAGGCTCTCATTGTACGCTCCAGTCATAGGCGTATGAATTTCAAAGGGCATACAAGAATAGTGTATCCAGCGCTATCTTCCCATCAGCCACATATGGTGAATTCCATAAAATCTCTTAACAATTTTCATGTATTTATTTTCTTTCCAAGATGTCTCCTAGAAACAGAAATAGTAGTCCACTTACTAGACTAGTTGCAAAAGCCCATCTCAATACCATTACCACATACTCTGACAATTCTTTCGTATTGGTGGTCGTTACCCCCTCACCTATTGTCTCAATCGAAGAGAAAGATGTGACAAATAGACCAATTCCTAATCCAACAAAAAACCCTATCCTCAAATAAAAGACTAAATTCTTTTTTTTAATGATTATCACCCCAATCTGAACATTAAAGCGGCTAAGAATACCATGGCCCCTTTATTTGAGCTCCTATTCCTTCAAGACTGCTTGTTTGTCTAACACTAGAGGCAATGCAATATTGAGCAGCATAATAGGTAGTCATAATAAGGACATGTGAGTAGGGAACGTCCGATACAAACATATTCCATGATAAGACGGTATCAGAAACGACAAAGAGCAAGCTGCCGATGATGGCAAACCGATTGCCGGTCATAAAAGCAGCCCAAGCCATAATTGAAATCGCCCCAATATAGAAAATCACCGGAATGATTAATTCATCCTTCCCTGATAGCTGTAGTGCTTCGATTAGCTTATTCCCGATAATGAAATCAAATGCGAGAAGCGGCAGGATGGATAAGAAGCGAAGCGTCGAAAAGGTCCACCGTTTCAGAAAGCCAAAAATATAAATGATATGCCCAATTAAAAAGCAGCTCAGCCCAATCAAAAACCAATGTAGCAATCCATCTCCAAACATGCAAAAGATAAGACCCGCGAGGATAAGCCCTTTATTTGTCCGAACACGATCCGTTCTCTGGATAAAGGCAAAATAGATGATCAGCCACATCGGAATGAGCTTGAACAAAATCTTCAGCCAAAAAGGCTCTGATGGGATGAGAAAGATATAAATAGTGCTCATAACTAAAATGAAAAGAGAAAGCAATTTAATCTTCATGAATGTCTCCCTTCTACCGAATTATTTTCGTATCATAATTGAATCAAAATCAGCTCTATCTTGTATTCTACATACTTGCTTAAACACCTTTATTTCTGTATCATTTTTCCATTATCCTTGTATATTTTACTAGACTCGGATTCTCCCTAAATAGAAAAGAGTTCCGAGAGCCAGCAAAACTGCTCAAGGAACCCTTCCTTCCATTCATCCCTATCTGTCAATAATCGCCCAATAAGAAGGCTTCACATTGTATTCATTATCAAACACAAATGGCGCATCAACCCCTACGCCGTCATTATATTCTTCTGCACGGTCATTGAGCCATGTATGGTTGTCAGCGACACCCCAGAAGGTAACACTGCTGATTTTATCATCCAGTCTCTCATACAACTCGAACAGTTGATCATAACGAACAGCCTGGCGCTCAAACTCACTCGCTGGAATAGCATCATAGGTCGGGTATGCCGGTCTTGGCGGCCAGCCATATAGACTGACATCTAACTCTGTAATCTGATTATCAAGTCCTAAACCAGCAAATAGATTAATGGAATCCTCAATCTCCGTTAAGGTTGGCCACCCAATTTGGATATGGGCCTGATGCCCGACTCCATCAATCGGTACACCTTCTTCAACCAGTTCACTCACTAGATTGTAAAGATACGTTCTCTTTGGCTCTACCTCCGTGTTGTAATCATTAATGAAGAGCTTGGCATCTTTATTGGCGTATTTGTCGGCTGTTTCAAAGGCTACTTTAATATAATCCGTACCGGTGATTTGATACCAAGGAGATTCCCGGAGACCCTTATCATTCCCAGCATACTCGTCAATCACCTCATTCACGACATCCCATGAGGTAATATCATTCTTATAACGCTTCACAACTGTCTTGACATGCGTCTCCAATCGCTTCAATAAAAGCTTCTTATTCTTTTCTCTTTGCTTCGGATCGGTCTCTTCCACCATTTTGTTGCCTTCTTTATCAAGGAAGAACCAATCTGGCACCTGACTATGCCAGATCAACGTGTGGAATCTGAGCTCCATTTTATTCTTTTTCGCAAATTTGACAATCTTATCCGCATCCTTGAAGGTAAACTTACCTTCCTCAGGCTGGATATTAATTGGCTTCATCACATTCTCAGCAACCAGACTATTAAAATGGCGTTTAAGAATTTGGCCATCCTTCCCATTGAGCATATGCGGCTCAACTGCTGCCCCTATATCAAATGAATCCTTATACCGTTCATCAAGCTCAACCGGGGCTTTCATCGCACTAATTGGTTTCGTTGCCGGCCCTGCAGAAGCACTGGACAGACCACTGGATAATAATAAGGCTGCAGCCGCAGCAGAGAAAAGCTTCATACGTAATCCTTTAGGCATTATTTGTTCTCTCCCTTCATTTATACAAGTTTTTATATTAGAAGAACTGCCCTCCTTTCATCAAACAAAATGTAAGGGCTTTCAATTTATGTCAGGAAAATATGTATCCCTCTTGTTGAGATTGATTATAGCAAGTCACCTTTAGTTTATCCAGTGAACAAACTAAGTTTACTGAAAAATGAATCTATTTATCTATGACTTTGGAAATATGTCAAAGTTTGCGTGTATTTAGCATACACAAAAGCTAAATAGCCCTGTTCTAAACAAGGCTATTTTCATATCTTCGTTGTCAATAAGCCCTAGTTCCCTTCCCCATAAAAGGTGAATGCTGACTCCTTCTTCTCCATTTATCCATCATCAAGAATAAGGACAAAACGAGAATACGGAATATCACCATAAATAAAAAGTACAGGTACAGGCCCCTTACCAGTGGACTTGAAGTTTATTGCCACTGGGGTCATAAAAGTGGAAAAAAGTATGACCATGATCTTCTTGTATATCCTCAACCTTAACCTGATTATCCATTAAGTGTTGATGAAACTTTGATAGTTCTGGACTTGTAAAGCCAATGCTAAATTCCTGTTCATGATTAATGGTAAAATGGGCAAATGTTTCATCTTCGGTAGGAACTAAGATAAGCAAGAATGGTCCCTCATTTACTTTTAAGATGGCTCTTTCCTCAGAATGGTTGAGTAACTGGAGCCCTAATACATCACGATACCATTTGGCTGACCGTTCTAAATCTTTTACAGGAATTCTAATATAATGTACTTGTTCAATAAATGATTTACTCATAACCCTCTCCCCTTTATTTAATCTTGTCGATCAAATTATCCCTTCTAACAAACTTCCTAGTATTCGTAGTTTAATGTCTACTTTATCCTCAAAAAAGTTTTCCATTCCCGTAAAGCATTTTTACAATAATCATCACCAACATTTTGAACGACCGTTTCTATATTCTTAAGTTCTTGCTTAACGACCGGATGTACCTCGGTTGTATCTGCTTTATGATAGATAGAATGTAAGAAATCTAGCGTTTCTCCGATTAAATAAGGCTCCCTCAACTTGATCAGTTCATTTATCACGGATGGAATAGAATCATACGCTTCAATCGGTGTTAACCGCTCAATTATTTTTTCAAAAGAATGACTGAAATACCATTCGTCCTGATCCAGCTTATCTTGCCAATCTGTATAAATTTCACTTAGTTCACGCATGCTAACTCCCTCTTTTGCCTAAATTTAAAACCATCTCCAAGCGTTAGGAGAGAATCGCTCTTATATCCTTTCTGCAAAAAAATCATATCCCCTCCTTTTTACAGGCTGACCACAATTCTAAAGAAAAAAGACCTCCCTCCGTTCCATGAACGGATAAGAAGGCCTCATTACTAACACTCATATTCCAACCCTACAGCATTTTCTCAACGACTGCTTTCGCTGTAAGCTCCTTATTGTAGATCGATTCCTTATTTGTTCCCTTGAAATAGGCGAAGTATAGAAGGTCTAATAGATAGAGCTGCGATATCTTAGCGGTCAGGCTCCCGCCCTGCAGCGGTCCTTCATTGGCACCGCATAATAAGGTGATGTCCGAATAACTTGTGAGATGAGATTTAGCAAATCTCGTGATGGAGATGACAGTCGCACCTCTTTCTTTAGCGACCTTTGCAATCTCAATCGTGTCCTTTGTTGAACCGGAATAGGAAATCAGGATCGCGACATCCTTTTCCGTCAATAGGGAAGCGGACATAACCTGAAGATGAGAATCCATCGAGCATTCTGTTTTATTTGTTATTCTCATAAACTTGCTTTTTGCTTCCATCGCCGTCACTAATGATGATCCTACGCCAAAAAAATGAATCCGATCTGCCTTAATCATATGCTCAGCTGCTTTTGCGATATCCTGTTCATCGATAAGATTGTAGGTCTCGGTCAGTGCATTGATATTGGTCGACAGGATCTTTGATGACAGTTCTGGAATGGTATCCTGCATCGTAATCTGACTTGATAGCTGAGGCGTTTCATCCTCTAAAGAGACACTATGGGCCAATACGATCTTAAATTCCTGATACCCTTTGAGATCAATCGATTTACAAAATCGAAACACACTTGACTCGCCGACATGACAGGCGTCTGCCAGATCGGTTATCGACATATATAGGACGTCTTTCGTGTTTGCTAGAATGTAGTCGGCTACTTTTTTTTCGGTGTTTGTGAAAGAAGCGTATCTTGAGTGGATTAGAGAAAAAATATCTTGATAAGCCATTTATACACCTCTTCTTCTATTGCTATTTACTATGCAGGGATACCGCTCCTAGGACGCCAGCCTTATTGCCAAGTCTTGCTTTCAAGATTTGAACATCCGCATAGCTTTCCATGATCAGCTCTCTGACTTTACGGTCTACCATTGCTGCCAGCATGTCTTGCTCCATGATTCCACCGCCTATGATGATGGCTGGCGGATTAAATACATGGATTAAAGAGGTGAGACCATACGCCACCTCCGTTACCCACTCATCCAGCACTTTCTCCAGCCTGCTGTCTCCTTGGCTAATCGCCTCAAAAATGATTCGGCCATTGGTGAATTTATGATCTATATCGGCAGCTTTTCGAATTAATGCAGTGGTAGAGGCATACGTTTCATAGCAGCCACGCCGGCCGCAATTACATGGATAACCCAATGGATGGGTAATCATATGACCAAATTCTGCCGCAATGCCATTATACCCTCTATGAATTTGGGAGTTCAATACAATCGCTCCCCCAATCCCTGTCCCATAGGTTAAGCAGAGAAAATCATCATAAGGCTTCCCCGCTCCAAATGCTCCCTCGCCGATTGCTGCCGCATTGGCGTCATTCTCGACTAAAACCGGCACATGAAATTCATGCTCTAGGATCGCCTTTAATTTTGTTCCCGTATATTGAGGGATATTCTCATTGGCATAAATGATCGATCCATCAGCTATATTTACCTGACCAGCCGTACTGATTCCAATCGCCTCGAATCCAGGATTTTCTGTTATGTATTGAATCAATCTCTCGACTAAATGCTTGCCGCCCTTTTTACTCTCAGAGGGGTACTCGCCAAAAGATGTAAGATGACCATGCTCATCCGAAATCCCAATCTTAATGGATGTACCGCCAATATCTGCTCCTAATATATTCATCTCTCATCCCTCGATTGCATGAAGAAACTTTTTCGTGATTTCCATCGGCCTTGTGATGGCCGTTCCAACAACAGCACAATGGACGCCAAGATCAAAGACACTTTTCAGTTCTTCAGGAGTCCAAATCCCACCCTCGGCAATTACGGGAATATCAAAGCGTTCCACCATTTGTTTAATCAGCTCAAGGTCAGGCAAATCACGATGATTTGAGTAGTCCGTATAGCCGCTTAATGTCGTCCCTAAACAATCAAAGCCTAACCGACAGGCTTCCTCTGCTTCCTCGATTGTTGAACAGTCCGCCATAAACAATTGGTCGCGATATTTCTCACGGTAGATTGGAAACACCTCACTGATGGTCTTTCCGTCCGGTCTTACCCTTTTGGTTGCATCAAGGGCGATGATTTCGACCTTTTCATGGTAAAGGGCATCCACTTCCTCTATCGTTGGTGTGATAAAGACATCTGACCCTTCATAAACCTTCTTGATGATGCCAATGATGGGCAGGTCGACATTTTTCTTTATCTCTCTTATATCCTCAATACTATTTGCTCTAATTCCTTGTGCTCCGCCAAGCATTGCCGCACGCGCCATTCTCCCCATAATGAACGGGCTATGGAGCGGCTCCTCAGGAAGCGCTTGACACGAAACAATCAACGTTCCTTCCAGTTGGTTCAATATCTTATTCTGGCTGTTCATTTTCCCATCTCCATCTCCCGAATTTATTCCTTGACTGCCCCAATGGATATCCCTTTTGTAAAGTAGCGTTGGAACATCATAAAGATGATCAGCATAGGAACAGCGGCTACTGTGGCACCAGCCATCTTATAGGCAAAGTTCGGATTTAAATCCTGCATCAAGGTAGCAATACCGACCATTAACGTCTTCGAATGTTCATTTTGGCCTACGACTAGCTGCCATAGGTAATCATTCCATACTTGGACAAAATTCAGAATAAATAATGCCCCAATCCCAGGCTTCACCATCGGTAGCATGATTTTATAAAAAATCGTAAATTCACTCGCCCCATCCATTTTGGCTGATTCACGCAAGGAATCAGGAATGGAGTCGAAGAAGCCTTTCAGCATGAATACCCCAAACGCTGTGGCCACATTCGGCCAGATCATGCCATTTAGCGTGTTGACCATGCCGAAATCCTGGATAATCCGGAATAAAGGAACGATCATGACTTCCTTTGGTACCATCAGGCTAGAGATGAAGATGATAAAAATAATATTCTTCCCTTTAAAATTCAGCTTTGAAAAGGCATAAGCAGCCAGGCTGCTGACAACCACTAAGGCAATGGTCGAAACGAGGGAGACATAAATACTGTTATAGGCCCATCTAAAGGCAGGCTGATTATTGAAGACATCTACATAGTTCGCAAAGGATATCGTCTTTGGGAACCAATCCGGCGGCATTTTCACCACATCAGCACTGTTCTTGAAGGAGCTCGTGATCAGCCAATATAGCGGAAATAAATTGAGAAGGGCAAAGAAAACGACGAATCCATTTATGATGATATCGATTTTTTCTTTTTTCTTTTTGTTTCTATTCTTCTTTCCAAACAAGCCTCTCACCCCTTATCTTTCTTAAACATCATTCTTAACTGCGGAATGGATAGGACCAAGGTAATCAAGAACATGATGACCCCCACAGCTGAAGCGATGCCGAGCTGGTTATATTTGAATGCATTATTGTATAAGTAGTACATAAGAGTGGTTGATGCATTGTTCGGTCCACCGCCGGTTAAGAGCTGGATGACGACAAAGATCTTTAAGACAGCGATGATATTCATAATGATTATGTAGATGGTTGTGGGCTTAACAAGCGGAATCAGGATTTTAAAGATGATGGTCATCCGGTTAGCGCCATCGATTTCAGCCGCTTCAAAAACATCCTTTGGAACCCCAATCATGGAAGCGACATAAAGGATAATGGCTTGACCTATGTTCGTTGCAAAGGTGATAAAGATAATCACGGGCAGCACGAGGCTTTTATCTCCAAGGAAATTAACCGAGACTATTTCTAATTCTCTTGCCGCATATGGGATAAGGCCGTTGGCAGGATTAAGCAAAAAGCTCCATACCATACTCATGACGACCATAGACACCATAACAGGTATGTAATAACTGCCCCGAATGAAGGAGACATATTTGGCATTCTTATCAAAGATAGCGGAAGCCACAAAGAGGGCAAATACAACGGTTAACGCGACAATACAGATGACAAAGATGACCGTATTGACGGTTGATTTCATAAAGACAGGGTCGGCGAATAATCGCTGATAGTTTTCAAAACCGACGAACGTCTCCTGCTGATAATTAATCCGGAATAAGCTTAGCCGGATTCCTTCAATGATCGGATAGACGATAAAGACTAGAAAGAGTAAAAGCTGCGGCGCAATAAAAAGATACCCCGTTATGTTTTCCTTCAATGATTTCGTAATCTGCATGGTATTCCCTTACCTTTCTATATAACAATCTTAAGCTCTTTTTCAGAGCTTAAGATTGTTATCCATTCTCATTACAGGGTTATTTCTGATAGATGACCGAGTTCGCTTTTGATTCCTCGATGATTTGGTTTCCTTTTTCCTGATAATCCTTCACGACTTGCTTCGGTGTCTTATCACCCGTGAAAAGGGCCTGAAGCTCTGGATAGAGGACCTGTCTCAATTGGCTGTATCCAGGGACATTCCCGGTAAAGTTAAACATATACTGTGCATTGTCATTGTAAGCGGCGAAGAGCGGATTATCATTCTTGAACTCTTCGATAACGGAATCCCGTACCGGTATTCCATTTTTGGAAGCCTTAACAAGCTCTGGATCAGAGGAAACAAATTGAACGAAATCCTTGCTGACCTTCATGCGTGTTTCATCATTTGTATTAAACACAGCCGCTCCAGTTACATAAGTAAAGGTAAGCGGATCTCCACTTTCAGATGGAATATTCGCTAGTCTCATATCAAATTTCTGTGTTTTTCCGCTTTCCATATCTGCTTTAGCATTGGTAGCCAAGACGGAATTCGTGAAGCTGATCGCAAGCTGTTGATTCTGGAACATCGCATTCGCATCATTGGAAGAAACCGATTCAGCTCCAGGGTTTGTATACCCGCTCTCATAAACCTTCTTCAGCCATTCAGCTGCCTTCACTCCATCCGCGTCATCAAGGGTGATATGGCCGTCCTTATCGAAGAATGAATTGCCAAACATTCGTAAGTAAGCTAAGTTCCATGTATCACCTTGATTATTCAGTGCATAAAGCCCCATTGGATAAGCGTTTGGATACTTGTCTTTTGGCAGATTATCCTTTAAGCCTTTGAGGATCTTTTCATAATCCTTCAATGTCCAAGTGCCGATTTCATTCTCTTCGGCAATATATTCGTCGAGTCCTGCCGCCTTAAACATATCCGCGTTGTACGCTAATGTACCAGGCATATGGGAGAATGGATAGAAATAAATATCATCGCCAAAGGTGACGCTTTCCCAGTAGCTTTCCGGGATATCCTTCTTCGCTTCATCATCAATCACATCGTTTAATGGCACTAAAGCTCCCCTGTGGGCATAATCCCCCATCGCAAAAACGCTTTCAAAGAACACATCAGGAGGCGTTCCCCCATTTAGATTGACATTGAGGAGCTCATCCCTTTGATCTCCTGCAATCACTTCGACATTAACCTTTACATCATGCTCCTTATACTGCTTGGAAAATTTCTCGGCAGCATATTTGAAGAAGCTGTCATAATCTGCCCCATCCTCTGAACCATCCATGACACCCTTCCATTGAGGAGTCAGCCAAACAGAAATTTCCACCTGATCTGATTCTTTCCCATTTGACTCTTTTGAATCATTGGAACAACCCGTGACAATCACCAGCAAGAGCAGCATAGCCGTTAATACAGTCAGATAACGCTTTTTAAACATATACCTTCCCCCTATCCATCTCCTAAAATGGTCTTTACTTTATTGAAGACAAGCTTTGCTAAAAGCTCGTGGCCTTCCTCATCGAGATGCATATAATCAATCCGGTTCATAGGAACCTTGCCCTTCGAATCAAGAAGCTCAATACCAGATTCCTGTAATAGCTCCGTCAAATGGCTGGCTAAATGCTCCGTTTTATCATCACAATCTTTCCCCATCGATTTACCGATTGGTGTCTTTGCATATTCCGGTCCAATCGGCGGCGGCACAACGACTAACACAGGTGAATTCAGTCCGTTGTGTCCTGACAAGAGCTGCTTAGCCTTGAAGGAAAGCTTGGCGATTCCTTGTGCGATATTAAAGGATGTAAGACCAAAGCGCTCTTTGGCATCATTCGTCCCAAGCATGATAATGACAAGTTCAAGCGGTGAATGGCTCATTAAACAAGGCTGCAGATACGTACTTCCATTCATCCCTTCCAATAAGGGGTCATCTAATACGGCTGTTCTACCCGGAAGACCTTCCTCTACTATTTGATACTCCTCACCAAGATGCTCCTGCAAAAGTGTTGTCCAACGTATCCCTTCAGGAAATCTTCCACCCATGCTTGCGTCAAATCCCCAGGTGTTTGAATCTCCAAAGCAAACGATTCGTTTCTTCTCAGCCCTGTTTTGCATACGTTTGAATGGATTGATCGATCAGATTTTTTATGTCGACTATTTTCTCTAGATCCTCTCCGCTCACTGGCTCTAATGGCGCCCGCACACTTCCTATGTTGACCCCATTAAGCTTCAATACTTCCTTGATGGCGGAATACATGGATCCATTCAAGGAGCAAAGCGCGATAATAATATCATTGATATCCTTTTGAATCCGTCTCGCCTCAGCAAAATTTCCTGTTGAGACAAACTCTTCAGCTGCCAGCAAAAGCTCTGGCATCACCGCATAAGTACCACCAATACCACTGTCTGCCCCAATTAGCCGGCCAGATACAAACTGCTCATCAGGGCCATTGAACACAATGAAGTCCTCCCCTGCCGCCGCTTTAAACCTTTCAATATCCATGACTGGCATAGACGAATTCTTCAGCCCGATTACCTTATCGTTCTCAAGCAATTTCGTAAAGAGATTCATAGACAAGCTGTATCCGGTTGTCTGCGGGATATTATAAATAACGAACGGCAGCGTAGAAGCCTCCATAATATCCGTCCAATAAGCGTAAATCGAGCTTTCAGGAAGCTTGAAATAAATCGGAGGAATCGCGGATAGCGCATCATACCCTAATTCCTCGGCATACTTAGCCAAACGGACGCTGTCTCTCGTGGACGGTGCACCAACATGAGCCATTAACGTCAGTTTCCCTTGCAGGCTTTCCGCAACATATCTTAATGTTGCCTTTCTTTCTTCCAGGCTCTGATAGATACATTCACCAGAGCTCCCGCCGACATAAAGTCCGTTAACCCCTTTTTCCAAAAGGTACCCACATAAATCCTTCGTTCGCTCCTCCGACACCTCTCCTAAGTCATCGTAACAAGCATAAAAAGCCGGAAAAATCCCTTTAAATTTGTCCAATCCCATCTCGCTCACACTCTCTAACATTTATTGTTATGTTTTCCAGTTTCAATATAACATGGGAGGAAATAGACTGTAAATAATTTTCTTTATTTTTAGAATTAATGAAAAAAATTTCGATTATTGTTACTTAGCAGGATACCAATTGTCGCTGATTAGATGTACATCATAAAAAACCGCTACTGATTAATGATCAGTAGCGGTTTAGATCAACGAGGGGTTTTAAGAAACTCCAACCCACCTAAGATTAAGCTTGTTTCGTAGTACTGGATTATGCTTTCGTAAGGAGTGTTGCAATTCCTTTCATCTAATATATAAAAACAGCCACCTCCAGATAGGAAGTGGTTGAACTGGTTGTTGAACGTTTGCTGCATCGATTGTTCATTAAGATACTTACTTTATTCGTAAAATGGTATGAAACATTCTAGGTTTATGTTTTTCTAATGCTTGTATTAACTCATGACCAAAAACAGTAATGGACTTCTCCCAAGGGTGACCTAATAATCCCCAATTAAATTCTCTTTGTAAAAAGAAATAATAATCTCCATTAGGGAAAATAGGAACTAGCCACTCATTAAATTCATCTCTTGGAAACGCTAAAAAGGGATTAACCCAATAGCAAGGATGTTGCCAATCTAAAGCATAAACATACTCATTTTCATTTGTTAATTCCCGAAAAGCTAATAAAGATTTCTCTTCAAGATTACGATAAAGCCATTTTATCTCCTCTAAGTCTCCTGACCAACAAAAATAACTGGAAATATCATATGTAATAAACGGCTTTGGCACTTTAAATGAAGGGAAATTACTTCTACTAGGTTTAAACTTAAACTTTCCATATACCATATCCCATACTAGGTCAGATTCTGAATCTGAAAGTTCAATCCAATTATTCAAAATAAACCTACTCCTAAAAAAAGATCTCTTTTAAAAACACTTCCATTTATTATGCCTGAAATAAATGAATGAACCCAAATGGATTAAAGAAAACATCCTCTTTCTCATATCTACATTCATTGATGAAAGCTATTTTGTATAAAGGTGAATTTTGCTCCAAACTAAATGTTTCACCTTCCTTAAAAGATGGTTGTTCAATAATGTTATAAAGATTAAAGTTATTAAGAAGGTCTGCTGCTTCTTCCGGTGATATTGAGGAAGAAGTCATGACATCAGGTAATCCAAAAGCTTTCATTCCACACGAAAAATAACTTTCCTCATCCCCAATAAGAGTTACAAAGTGAGAATAGACAGGTAGATAATCTTTGTTTGCTAAAAGCTGATACCAATCATCTTTGGTATGGGCAATTCCGGCTGTTTCAACTTTTACTGCTAAACCACCAGACTTTAATAAAGATGCTCCGACATCTACCAGTTCCTTAAGCTCTTCAAACCCATTTATATTGGCTATTACATAGACGGTAAGGGTATGATGTTCGATTTCATCTAAAAGGCCATCTTCAAAGAAACCTGCATATGAGAATGCTTCCTTTAAATGGGGGTCATGTTCATAAACTTCTACTTCAAAACATACGTCTTTTTTTGTGTTATGAATAATGTAACCAGCCATTAAATACCCATCGCCGTTAGATGTAACTGCCTGTATTAACTCTGTTCGATTTTTCCACTTTCCAGGAACCCCAATAATGATTTGGACTTCTTCCATAAAAACACTCCTCTGAATGGGATACAAACAAGATGTACCATCGTATGTTTTAAATTTTTTATTGAATTGGTAAAACCCTCTATTTCAATGAAACAATCATTTCCTTTTACTATCCCCTTCTTGGACTAACCTCCATCATTTCTACAATAAGAAGGAGTCCAAGATATAAGGGATTTAATCCTCTATCTTCTCTAGGTCATGCCCTTAGCTACATTCTATAAGAGATCCATTATAGAAACGGTGAAAATAAATAAGGAAACTACAATAAACAGATATCCAATACTTCTCTTCCTGTCTTCTTGAAGTTCAATTAATCCAGATACCAACATAAGTGCACCAAGAAGCAGCATTAAATAGGACATAAATTCAAAGTTTTGGCTAATCACACCATATCCTGATAATGCAATAACACTAACCGCTAAGATAGATCCCAATATTTTTAGCATCCCAGCCCCCCATCCTCTATTCTCTTTTCAAGTTGTTCATTCATTTTAGTACTTTGAATTCAATAATATGTCTTATAATAGAATACCTTCCTTAGCCATCCTTAAAAAGAGCGGAACAACAGCCATTGGCATAGAAACAAGGACATTTAAAGTTCAAGAAGATAACTTATTAAACTATCTTTCTGTTCGAATCCAGTATTCATATATAAGTGATTCGCTAGGCTGTTTGTATGATTAACCGTTAATGTAATTTCTTTTATTTGTGGGTATGAAAACATATCTGTAAGGGCTTCTTTTAACATTATTGTGCCTAAGCCTTGATTTTGGGCTTTTGCTGATATACCGATATATTCAAGCGACGCTTCTGACATTTCAGGATTCACTTCATAATAGGCATAACCTTGTAACACATTAGATTCAGTTTTAAGCACTCGTAAGGTATTTCCAGCACCAAGCCTTTCTGTAATCGTTCTTGCATCATAGTAAGTATTTGGGAAGGTTTCGTTATGTAATTCTTCAAAGGCTTTAAAATCACTTTCTATAAACGGAACACTGTTCATTTTGCTGACTCGCTCAAAGTTTCGTTCTTTCATTTCCAGGATAAGGTGTTCACCTGTCTTTTTTGCCTTTATTTCCTTCATAAACTGTTGTTGCTGGAGGTTTTCTTTGTTGATAAAAAAAGAGAAGGTTTGAACAGTTGGATTTTCATTTTTCAACTCTTCCCATAATGGATATTGCAGGTTAACAGAAGATGTTTGATTAAAGGGTCCCCATACTTCTGCACTCGTTTCATCTATATCAAAACCAATGGCTGCTATGATTTCCTCGCTGTTTCTTGCAAGGATAAAGTTGATATCTCCATGATCACCAGAGACAAAATCTTCCTTTAATGTTTGGTAGATTTCCTCAACCTTCTCGCCACAATAACCTATATTTGATTTCTTATGTTTATTTATTTCAGATAAAAAAAGGGATAATTCTTCAAGGTCTATTGCTTTTTCGAATGTCACATTCATATCATTTCCCCACACTTCATTCTAATTTGAATATCGCACAGCTCTCATAGGTAGGATAAAACTCTTCTCCAACTTTCCTGCTAGATCCATTTCCCGTTAAGCTTCCTCTTTAATAAATTCCTCAAGATATTCCTTTAATTCCTCTTTTATTTCATCTACTGATTCATCAACAAGTTCACCTAGAATCTTACTTCCAGGTACATGTTTATTGATTGGTATTCCTAAGAAAAACCGTTCACATTCCCATAATGTAATCGTATGGATGTCAATAAGGTCACCGTATGTGTCCGTTTTCTCTGATAGACCAATCGTCACTGAAGAAATAGATCCCGGCTTAAAATAATCGTCACCTTCCTTACGAAAATTCACTTCTAATGCAAGATTCCCCTTTGCTAAAAGAGCTTGATAATCTGCCCGTAATTCTTCGATATAATCTTTCAATACTCTTTCAGTATGTTGAATAGTTATTTTCAAGTCATCGGTGAAATCATTTTGTTGAAACTTCATTTAAAAATCACTTCTCTTTACAAAGGATACGTATGTATTTCTTCAAGAAAGGAAAATATCCTGCATCCACTAACCCGGCCGTTTGTTCAGTACATTACTACAATCCTAACAACTCCTGATATAAAGAATCTTTTTTATAGTAACTGTCTATAAAAACACTCTGCAAAAAGGAGGAAAAAGTAGAAAACAGTCGAATTAAGTATATAAAAATACTAAATGAAGTCAGGTGATACTCATTGGAACGAACATATGGGAAAAGAATGATCTATACAAGCCGCAGCCAGTCAGCGATGCGGTGATTCAAATGGCAGAAGCTAAGCTGAAAGTAACCCTTCCAGCCTCCTACATAGAGCTATTAAAACAACAAAATGGCGGTCGTTTTACACAATGCCTACCCCGCTCCGCAGCATGAAAAGTTTGACGAGCCCTTCATAGAGGTTGAATACATCGATGGGATTGACGAAGATAGCTCCATACTAGAAAGTGAAGAATTATGCGAAGAATGGGAAATGCCAAAGGGGCTGGTATTGTTTCACGGTGATGGTCACACTTGGCTTGCATTTGATTACCGGCACACCTCAGCGAATCCCCCCATCGTCTATGTAGACAATCATGAGGAGACTTCACAGGTATTTGAAATTGCCAAAAGCTTTGACGAATTTCTGGAGAATCTATATACCGTTGAAATCGAATTGGATGATGAAGAGTATTCCCCTGTCACCTATAGCAAAGAAGAGTTTGAAGCACTGATTGAAGAGAATGATGTTGATAGCCTTTATGATATTCTTACTGTTCATGAATATGAAGTGGAAGCAGAAGATGATTGGTATGTTGAAAAACTCTTGCATTTAAGCAAACACCCTAATGAAGATATAAGAAAAGCAGTCGCTGACCTTATACTGTATTGGTATACTTTAATATTAGATGATACACGACTGGACAAATTCATCAACCTATTCAAGGCTGATAAAAATTCCGATGTTAGGGACTATGCTGACTGGATTGTAGAAACAATGAATTCCTCTTTAGAGGATCTAAAGAATATGATGCATAAGTATGAGAGCGATTATGGACATAATGTCATATTTAAATTTACGTATAAAGGTAATAGCCGCCTTGTTATACAGATAGAAGGCAAATGGGTCCTTGTAAGCGAGGACGGCACGAAGCAGCAGTTCAATTCAATTGAAGAGTTTTTTAAAGAGGCTAAGCTGGATGGTATTCCGCTTACTGAAGCATGGGATGATGTGAAGAAACGATAATCACAGATAAAGAAGGTTATAAAAATAGACCTTGATGGAGAATCACTGTATTTTCCTATCAAGGTCTTTTTGCATATTTGCCATTTCCGCATAACCCTCCCTGCCTTCACGTAATGATGGGTAGATTTGTCACCTAGTTGGTTTAACAATCACATCAGTCCTAATAAGATTAATCGTTTCATTGCTGCCGCACGTGTACGAATATCATTTTTATTCTGGTACTCCTCCACTTTGTCTATAATCATTGCTGGTATTCTTATATCGATCCGTTGAGAATCTCCTCTCTCAATATAGACCTCTAAGTCCTCCTTTTTATCTAGTCCAATCCTCACCAATTCTAAAATTGCAGCCGTTCGAGTAGAAATACCATTGTTCAACTGATAGTCTTCTATTTCTCTTAATAAAATATTTGGCATTCGAATATCTACTCTTATTAGTTCCATAGGGTTTCCTCCTACACTTTACTTCCATAATTATACTAAAAATACCAGCTTTTTGACCAGTTTCATACAAATGTATTTTATATCGGGTGAACAGTATTTTATATTGTACTTGATTTGTACGTGAATTAGTTATAATATATGAAATGTAATATTTAACCAATTATTAGTAGATTGGATGTGGTGATATGAAAAGAATTGTTCTTATGACAGGTCTATTATCGTTATCTACCATTACGGTAAGTAGTGCAAATTTCAGTTTAGAGACATGGTACGAACAACAACTGGGTGTTTCTATGACAAATGTAATAACTGATAGTGAAGACACCATGACCCGCTCCATATATGACTACAACAAATTTACTACCGCACTTATGAATGACGGATCAACACAGATTTATGACCAAACTACTAAGTCTTTTACCGCATCAAGCGCCAACATAAACAAATACTCCGAAGAATACATCAAACAAATTCAATCAACGACGAATACACTTAAAACCACTCGCTATAATCAACTTGTAGATGAACGTATCTCTCAACACAACCAAGAAATAGATGAAGAAGTAACAGATATATTAGCCGAAATCTTAAATTAAACTGATTTTACGGGGATAACCCTTAAAATACACTATTATTGAAAAGGGGAATTTGACATGATCAAAACAGTAAAAGGCAAAGTAATCACAGGGGTAACAGCATTTGCACTTATTTCTGGAGGAGCAGTAATGGCTAGCACAGATGCTGGCAGCAACCTTAAAGCTTGGTATGATGCACAATTCGGTAAATCAACCGCTAAAGTTGCTAAAGACTCTACTGATTATGCAAATGGCAAAGCTGGTTCACTTTATAAAGAATATGACAACCTGAAAAAAGAGGGATCTGGATATATTAGTACTGCTGGTAGCCTAAAAACTGCCGAAGGAACAACAAATATCAATTCCGCAAAGGATCAACATATCAATTCCGTACAATCGAAAGAAACTGAAATCCAAAACTATATGACATCACAATTTGACGGATTATTTGCTGCAGCACAAAAAATTATTGATGAAACAGCTAAAGAAGGCTCTAAATGGGCAAATCAAGATCTAACTGCTCAGTATGGTAAAGACGGTTTAAAAGCTGCTAGTCAAGTTGAGACTGATCTTGGTGCTGTGAAAGGAGCAGCTGTAAAAGAATTAGAAACAGCAATAAATCAAGCAAAAACAGAGATCCAAGCTTCATTAGATTCTAATACAACTGCTACTACTGAACAAATCAAGAAAGCCATTGATGCCAAGATAAAAGTAATGCGCGGAGAAATCACTACATTACGTGACAATCTAGTAGCGGCTCAAAAACAAATAATCGCAAACAAAGCGATTGCATTAGAAAACCAAGCTAAAGCTGAAATGGATTCAGTTGTCGCTGACATAAACAGGTAATCACGAAATAGATAGGAAGGACATCACACTGGTGTCCTTTTCTTCCAGTATTTGGAGGTGTATTCATGAGCAGAAAAGAAATCTACAATAAGAAGAAAAAAATACGAAGGTTTAAATATATGGCTACTGTCTTCATCTTAATAATAGGTATTGGATTAAGTTCTCACGTTATGGCTGATGGAAATGCAAGTTCATTGCTTAGTAACTGGTTTGATCAGAAAGCTTATGAATCCATTAATGAAATTAATCAAAGTATCCAGAAGGAAAAAGAAAAATCATTACAACGATTACAGAAAGAGCTACAAAAGGATATGAAACAATCCGCAAAGGACCTTGATACATTTACACAGCAGGAAAAACAAAGAAGTGTTGAGGAAATCCAGCGTTACACAAATGAGTTAATCAGTAAGATGGATGGCCAAGACAGCCAATCCAAACAAGAAATGAAAAATAAGTTAGATGCCATTACCGAAAAAGCGAAAAATGAATTGGATCAGGCAGCAAAAAAGTAGCTCACATAGTGGGCTTTTTATTTTGAGTTTCAGCATATTTATAGGACCATCTTGACGTTATTCTTTCTAGTAATGCTTCTCAATTTGTTTGAGATAATTAAATCTTATATGAATAAAGATTTTCAAATGACCATAGCTATCAGCCCACTCTACTCCATAATGTACGTATAGCTTTGCAAGTATCTTTCATTGATGAATATATAATAAAAGAAAACCTGTAGGTAAAACACTCCTTCTCAAGTGTCCTAACTACAGGTACCATTTAGCCTTCATTCTTCCTTTTATAAACTACTGACCTAACTCTATATAGCAGGATTTCTCTCGCGTAAACTCTAACACACTATCATTGCCAATCCCGCTCTCCTTGTGACCGCCAAACGGTAATTCAGGGCCAACTCGCCTGTATGTGTTCACCCACACATTCCCTGCTTCTATTGAGCGGATCATACGATGGGCACGGTCGAGGCTGGATGTCCAGACGCCGGCAGCTAAGCCGTAAGCGGAATCATTGGCCATGGCGAGTGCTTCCTCTTCTGTATCGAATGGCATGACGACGGCTATGGGGCCAAATATTTCTTCCTGACATACACGATAGGAATTACGTTCGACCTGAATAAGTGTCGGTTCGACCCAATAGCCTTCTGCCAGCTCAGGCTTATTCGGGAATAGAGAGGAACCTCCAGCACGGCCGCCGTAAATGATTTCTCCGCCTTCTTTTTCAGCCAGTTCAATATAGGAGCAGACCTTATCATATTGAACCTTGTTGGCAATCGGTCCCATGGAGACCTCACTGCTCATCGTATCCCCTAACTGGATATAGCTGTCGATTTGCTGCTTCATGAGCGCAATCATCTCATCAAAGACAGGTCGTTGTATTAATATTCGGGATCCAGCTGCACATATCTGTCCTGCATTGCCGGTAAATATGCCATTGACGGTTACGCCGTTAGCCGCTTTCTGCAGATCAGCGTCAGCAAAGACGATATTCGGTGATTTTCCTCCCAATTCTAATGTGAGTGGTTTCGGGTTAGAAGCCGTTGATTCCGCAATGGCTCTTGCAGTGTTCATAGAGCCTGTTAAGCTTACCTTATTAACTCCTTTGTGGCTGACCAAAGCCTCCCCAATTTCTGAGCCGTACCCGCTAATCACATTCAGCACGCTAGGAGGCAGGATTTCTTGGATGATTTCTCCCAATCTCATAGAGGAGACGGCCGCTAGTTCAGATGGCTTGATAATAACGGTATTCCCAGCTGCCAACGCATAGGCAGCCTTAATCGAGAAAGTAAACAATGGAGCGTTCCAAGGGATGATTCCAACGACCACCCCTAATGGCTCACGCAAGGTATACCCTACAGTACTTGGTCCCAATTGCGTTGTTTCTCCCCTGCTTCCAAGGGATGTCGCACCAGCAGCATCATACCAAATACTTGTTAAGGACGGAATCAGGCCATAAATCGTCTCCCTAATCACCCAGCCATTATCACGCGTCTCTAGCTCAGCAAGCTCTTCCGCATGCCTGGCAACGGCATCGCCAATTTGGCGAAGATAGTTGGACCTTTCTAATGCGGGGACTGCCGACCAGGCTGGAAGTGCCTGGCGGGCTGAGGCGACCGCTTCCTCTACATCCTCTACCGTGCTTCTTGGGACAGAAGCCCAAATCTGCCCGGTAGATGGATCGATACTGTCAATTATTTTCCCAAATTGAGCTTGCGTGACTTTTCCGTTAATCAGATTGTCGTATTCCTTTACACTGCTACGAGTTTCCACCTTCATCCTCCTTTCATCGCTTTAAAATCAAACGAGAACTTCTTTCTCCTGTTGAAGCCAGCCCAACGCTTTGACTGCTTGGTCATAATACTGCTGTTTAGTGCCTAGATAGTTCTCATAGAAACGCGCCCGTTTCACATATAATTGACAGTCCATTTCCTCGGTGAAACCGATGCCGCCATGAATCTGGATATTATGCGAAGCGACTCGTATAAAAGCTTCTGTGACAAATAATCTTGCGCTGGCTATCGCCTGAATCCGATCAGGTGCCCTGCTCTCAATCGCCCAATTGGCATAGTAGGTCAAGGAACGGGCTGTCTCCAGGTCAAGCTTCATATCGACGATTCGATGCTTAATCGCCTGAAAACGTCCGATCGGTTGGCCGAACTGTTCGCGGATATTTGCATATTCCGCTGCCGTTTCGACGATGCTATCCATGCTGCCAATGATATTTGCACAGAGGGCGGCATTTATGGAAAGCAATCCTTCTTGGATGATTTCCCATCCATTATCGATATCGCCAAGAATTTGATTAGAAGAAACAGAAAGATCCTCGAAAACTACCTTTGCCAGTAATCTTGTTTCATCGAAGTTTTTTTGATTTTGTATTTGAACATCTTCACGGTCCACGATGACTAGTGAGATTCCATGCTGTTCTTCTCCATCATTTGTCCGCACTAATACAAGCATGCTATCTGCCAATCTAGCATCTGGCACGAACGATTTCATTCCATTCAGCACGAATGAATCACCCTTGCGTTCCCCTCTCATCTTAATGCCTGAAGGCTTATAGCTCCCCTTTTCCTCCAGCCACGCAAGTGTGAACGTATGACTTCCCTCCACAATCGCCGGCAAGTATGTTTCTTTTTGCTGATTTGTCCCGTACTTTTCTAAGAGCGGTACGACGAGAGCATTTGTCTCTAAATAGAGACTTGGGATAAGCGCTCGTCCCATTTCCTCTAAGATTGGCACCATATCTAACAATCCAAGTCCCATTCCACCATATTCCTCTGGTACATTAATGCCTGTACAGCCCAGCTCAGCCATCCCCTCACGCAAGGTTTGCAGGGACCCTAATTCGCCTTTTGTCACTTCCCTCGCTATCTTCGTCTGTCCAACATCATCCAAGTACTTGCGAACATAATTGCGGAACATTTCCTGCTCCTGACTTAATGAAAAATCCATTCTCCTTTCACCTCCGTTTTTAGTCTAGCGTCCCATATCCTTTGGCAAGCCTAATATCCGCTCTGCTATCGTATTCTTCTGAATTTCGCTTGTCCCGCCGCCAATTGTCTGACCAAAGGAATAAAGATAATTATCCTGCCAGTAAGAATTCCCGATCACGGCATCTTCCTTCCATAGCACCCCCTGATGACCTTGCAGGGAAATCGCTTGTGAAAACAAGTCCTTCGTTAATTCACTGACGATTAATTTGTCCATGGAGCCTTCCACGCCAGGATGTCCCTGTTTCAGCTGTTTCGTTAGATTGCGATAATAATTCAGGAGCGATCCTCTTGAACGCGCATAGAGATCAACCATCGTCCTTTGAACAAACGGATCATTCATTAATGGCTCACCATCGTCCGCTTCCAATTCCTTTGTCACCGCAACCAAGTCATTGAATTGCTGTTCGAGCGTAAATACTTGTGCACCAATTCCGGTCCTTTCATGCATCAGCAAGGCAATGGATACTCTCCAGCCCTCATCGACTTCGCCCACAATATCGGCATCATAAGCCACCGCATTGTTCAGGTACACTTCATTGAAATCATGCTTCCCATCCATCTGAATGATGGGCCTTGTCTCAACCCCTTCCTGATGCATATCAAGAAGGAAGGCGGTAATGCCTTTATGCTTTTTCTCATAGCGGTTCGTACGGGCCAATAGGAAGCATCGATCAGCCACATGGCCAAAGCTTGTCCATACCTTTTGGCCGTTAATGACCCACTTTTCTCCGTCTTTGACAGCGCTCGTTTGAAGGGCGGCTAAATCTGAGCCGGCATTCGGCTCGGAATAGCCTTGGCACCAAACCTCTTCGCCCGTTAAGATTTTCGGAATATAGGTTTCCTTTTGCTCCTCCGTACCGATTTGCATGAGCGTCGGCCCAACCATGTGAATTCCGACATAATTGATCAGTGGTGGTGCTTTCACGCGAACCATTTCTTGATGATAGACAATTTCCTCCATCAATGTGGCATTGCGGCCGCCATATTCTTTAGGCCAGGCAATCGCCGCATAGCCCCCCTCATAGAGCTTCCTCTGCCAATCTCTCAAGAATCCGGCCTCATCATCAGGCATTTTGAAGGTGCCCTCAAGCCATCCTTCGGGCAAGTTCGCTTCTAGCCATGCGCGCAGTTCCTGGCGAAATGCTTCTTCCTTTTTGGAAAATGAAAAATCCATTCAATATCCCTCCCTTTCTTTACGCTCTTGTCCATTGAGGAAGCGCACGTTCCTCGGTAATGTCCTGCCAAATCATTTTGACCGGCATGCCAATCTCTATGTCCTCCGGGGAACATTCCAATACATTGCCAATCAGTTTCACTTCACGGGCGTCAGCCAATTCAATGCTTGCAATGATATGCGGCAGATCATCCTGAAAGCCTGGTAAAAACGGCCGATAAGATACGATATACGAATAGACGCTTCCGAGAATATCACTGCCTTTATTCTCCCAGCTCAGCTCGGTACTGCCACACTTTGCGCAAGCAGGACCTGGCGGGTGTAAATGGGTTTGACAGGAATCACATTTTTGCAAAACGAGTTCATGCCGGTCGGCAGCATCCCAATAGGGGTGATTATCTTCATTTTTTAATGGAATTGGTTTCTGATAGCTCATCTGTTTTCCTCCTTCTAATTTCTTAGAATCATCGCACCGGCAATATCCGGTCCGGCCCAGCCTGTGCAAATGCCAATCTCGCAATCCTCCACTTGACGGTCTGTCCCTTTATATTCATGACGAACCTGACGGACAATTTCGAGTACATTATTCATCCCGTGTGTATAGCCTTCAGAAAGCATGCCGCCCGCCGTATTGGAAGGAAGGCTGCCGCCCATTTTCAAATTCCCTGCAGCGACGAAATCGCCAACCTCTCCCCGCGGCGCAAACCCGTATGCTTCGAGCTGCCTAAGCACGACCCAGCTAAAGCAATCATAGATCGAAGCTACCTGGATATCCGCTGGTTTCACACCGGCTTTTTTGTATAGTTCAGGAGCGACATAATCAGAGGCCACTTCATCTAAATTGGACCAGTAATGCGAATGCGAGACACATTGGCGCGCCTCAATCCCCATAATATAAACCGGCTTCGACTTACAATCCCTTGCCCGCTCGGCACTGGTCACGATAATCGCGTTTGCTTCATCAGACTCGAGGCAAAAATCATGGCGATTAAAGGGATAGCTCAAATACGGTGTATCTTTGTATGTCTCCATCGAGAGAGGTTTTCCATAAAAGAACGCCTTTGGATTTCGTTGGGCATGCTCATAAAAGCTGACGCATACATGGCCGAGATGCTCCTGAGTAAGGCCTGTTTCATGCATATGACGAGTCGCGAATAAGCCAAACCATTGCCCAGGCCCGCCTGCACCGTACGGAATGAGAAAGCTTCCCCCATCAATGACGGATTGTAAGAGATTGATATCCCAGCCACCACCGCCCATGCGCACACCTGACCGTCCATTCATCGAGCGGTAGATCATGACCGTATTGACTTGGCCTGTTTCAATTAACCCAATCGCATCGGCAATGAGCATTTCCGTTGAGCTCCCGCCGCCGCTAATATCCTTCACGTATTTAGGGCGAACCCCTAAATAGGTAGCTAATTGATGAGAGGTGCATGAGTCACCTTCCGAATAACTCATGAATCCATCAATATCTGTTGCTTGAAGTCCCGCATCACTTAATGCCGCTCGTGCTGCATGAAGTGCTAAATTCAAGGGCGTTGTCCCCGACTTTTTTGACCGTTCACTTTCCCCAACACCGACAATGGCATACCGGTCCTTGATATCTGCCATGATTGATAACCTCCTCCAATTTCATGAAATCAAACAAATCTGACCGTTGCTTCCCCATACCCGACAACTTGACCCGGTGCTTTTTCTGCTGTCAGCTCAAGCTTCGCAAAACGCTCTCCGTCTTCCTCATAAAGCTTCTTCACGATTGCATGACTGGTAATCGCATCCCCCGGTCTCGTCACAGCACCAAACCTCATTTTGAAATTGACGGGGATAGATTTCGTTCCCGCGAGCTTCATGACATATTCACCTAAGAAGCCCATGACAAGCATCCCGTGGGCAATTACGCCCGGCATTCCCACCTTTTGGGCAAATTCATCATCTGTATGGAGCGGATTATAATCACCCGATGCGCCCGCATACTTCACTAACTGAACCTTCGTCACTGCTGGCTTTACATAGGGTTCTAGCTTTTGACCCTCCTGAATGGTTTCAAACTCCATTTGCGGCATGTATGCTGCCTCCCCTCTATCACTTGGAATCATCATTTCTTTGCTTCCTCTTTTGCCTTCTTACTCGCTGGGCGATAAATCATATTCGTCCGGCTGACAGCCACCAATTCTCCGCTCTCATCCTTCATCTCTGTATCTAACACCAAAAATTGCATCGTCCCTGATTTGCCTTCCCTGTCGTAAAGATCGGTTACTTTCATTTGACAGACGAGGCGGTCACCTGGTCGTATGGGACGCTGATAGATAAATTCCTGTTCCCCGTGCAGCACTCTTGTATAATCGAGCGGAAGGTCAATTGCTCCGCCGCTATCCTGGCCAATCACAACTGGAAAACTAGGAGGGGCGATAATGCCGCCATAAATGGTACTGGCTGCATATTCCTCGTCAACATACAAAGGGTTGTTGTCACCGATTGCTTCGGCAAATTGGCGGATATGCCGCTTTTCTACCTCAAACACAAACGGTTTCCCTGTCAATCCGATCAAGCTTTTATCTAATTCCATTCTTCCTCACCCCTTTATCACGGTCTTTTCTTTTGAATCTTCACTAAGGACAATCATGGCATCCGCTGCTTTCACACCATCTGGATAAACCATTAATGGATTAATGTCTAATTCCTTAATACCGGCTGCCTCACTCGTCACAAGCGCCGAAACCTTCAGCAAGGTATCGATGATGGCGTCTATATTCATCCTTGCTTTGCCGCGTGCCCCATCCAAAATGGCATAGCCCTTAATCTCTTTAACCATCTCCAATGCGTCCGCCCTTGTTAAAGGAGCGACCCGGAATGAAACATCCTGAAAGACCTCAACAAATATGCCGCCAAGCCCAAACATAATGACGGGACCAAACACGGAATCCTTCGTCGATCCGATAATCACTTCGATACCTTCTGGGAGCATTTCTTGAACAGAAATCCCGTTTATTCGGGCATCTGGCTTGTACATAAATGAATGATGCTCAATGCTCTTGAACGCCTCTCTCACTTCCTGCTCATTTTGGAGATTTAAACAAATCCCATTCGCCTCAGTCTTATGCGGGATATCTGGTGAGTCCACTTTCAGCACAACCGGATAGCCAATTTCATTGGCATAACTCACTGCTTCCTCCTCGGTTTTAGCGACCCATCTTTTCGGCGTGGCAATCCCTTGGGCTTGCAGGATTTCGGCGGCGGCTGATTCGCTCAGCTGGCTACCTGTTTGGAAAGAAGCGCTAACAACGGAAACGGGCTGTGGTGCTGCTTCTTCAAGAAGCTTCCTGTCCTCATGCTTTTGCACATATTCACTATAAGCAACTAA
Organism: Gracilibacillus sp. Marseille-QA3620; assembly: GCF_054950035.1. NCBI lineage: Bacteria > Bacillati > Bacillota > Bacilli > Caryophanales > Bacillaceae > Gracilibacillus > Gracilibacillus sp. Marseille-QA3620. The sequence continues at coordinate 1,924,470 of NZ_CM143102.1, read as the reverse complement.
ATAGGATAATCCTTTAACCGGATTCAAATTGCCCGGGATAACAGGAATGCCGTTTTCCTCTAATGCTTTCGTTCCTTTCGGGATAGACATGCCCTCAAGCGGGAAGGTCGTGACGAGAACGAACTTATCGGAGTTCTTGCAAATCTGGATGAACTCTTGCAGGAATTGGTTATCGCTATCCCACCCTAATGGGAATTCAGTCAAGATAATATTGTGCACCTCAGGATCTTCCACAAGAGCCTTCAGAGGAGCGATGAATAACTCAGGATTTGTGACAGAGGCTGCGGCGGTTAAATCAATCGGATTTGAAGCGCTTCCATAATTAGGAATGACACGCTTGATTTCTGTTTGTGTCTTGTCGCCGAGCGGAATGACCTTCAATCCGAATGACTCACTGCGATCGGCTTCATTGATTCCCCTTCCGCCTGAACTGGTGATAATCACCGTGTTCTTGCCCTTAGGCAGCTTATTGGATAGGAATAGTTTCGAAAAAGTGATGATATCCTCGTAATCATCCACCCGTACGATTCCGGTCTGTTTAAAGAAAGCATCATAAATGGCATCAGAACCAGCTAGTGAACCTGTATGGGAGGAGGCGGCTCGGCTTCCGGCTTCACTGCGGCCCGTCTTCATCAGCACAATCGGTTTCTTGCGCTCAAGCGCCTCCTTGGCCAAGGCTCGTAGCTTGTCAGGGTTTTTTTCCCCTTCTAAGTATCCTGTGATGACCTTTGTCTTGTCGTCATGGATCATGTATTCGACCACGTCAGAAAACTCCACATCCATCTCATTGCCCACACTGACAAAATAATTGAAGGTCAGGCCATTTTGGGCAGCTGCCATATACGTCAGTACGCCATAGGCACCACTTTGGGAGACATAGCCCACTGCTCTCTCCTCATGAAAAGGAACGGCCAAAATCGCTGGAGAGAATGTTCCAATGAAGCCATTCATCGTATTGACTAAGCCCACGCAATTGGGGCCAATCACTCGGATGCCATTTTCCTTCGCAACCTCAGCCAGAGCCCTTTGTGCCTCTTCGCCTTCCCCTCCGACCTCTGAAAAGCCAGAAGCAAAAATAATCGCCGCTTTTACCCCTTTCTTGCCGCATTGGGTAAGACTATCTTGGATCTGATTAGCCCCTACACAAAGGATGGCTACATCAATTGGCGCTGAAATCTCGCTGATGCTTGAATAACACGGGAGTCCGGCAATGGCATCAGCCTTTGGGTTGATCGGATAAATGGCTCCGCCAAATTTCCCGTCTATTAACGCCTTCAATTGAATATGCCCGATTTTGTATGGATTCTCAGAAGCCCCTAAGATTGCCACCGATTTCGCATTGAATAGCGGCTCTAACGTTTCAATCGACTTTTTTTCTTCTCGCATTTCTTCACCTCTGCTTCTATTGATAAGGACGAATCCTGTTCATTATTTTATCGAAGGGAAGAATGGAACCGAGTAAAGTGGTCAATCTTAAATCATACAATAATTAGGGAGTCAAGCGAGGAAACAAATCTCCTATCCCTAGATACGCAAGGGGTTAAATAAGGCAGAATTTCTTTATGTACGAAATGGCCCCGACAATCTGAGACAAAGCCTCGACTTACAGGAAACTTCGTCCTCCATTCGCGCGACAAAAAAAAGAGCCGCCTCTTCAGGCAGCTCCCTTACATATAGCGCTGAATCCATTTCGTCATGCTCATTTGAATCTTATCGGACGGATGTTTCCTTCCACATTCAATGTGGCTTAAATAAGATGGGGAAATCCCGATTACCTCTGCTACCTGGTTTAACGTCAAACCATGATGACTTCGAACCAATCGCAGCTGTTGACCTAATAGATTCAATGACGACAACGGCATCAGCGCTTCTTGGCTAGACTTCGTTTTCTTCCTTTTTTGAATGGATTGATATTGTTCCGTAATCACGGCAGGCGGCTCAATAATGATGGCGGCATTCTCCCATATCCGGTACCAGCCTCTCGTCTCAGCAACCGCCTCATCCCACTTGTTATCATAGTACCAGCCGCCAATAAGCCCGTCATCCTGTAAAGTATCGAGGGCTTTTTCTAAGCGGTCTCTCGTCCTGGACGGTGTCCGTTCATTTACATCCTCGCCTATGGCATGTAAGAGCGTCGCAATCTTATTCGGCTGCCAATAGTCCCCTTTTCTTGCTTGCGTTCGCCATCTCCAGCTGACATATCTGGCTAACCGTTTCTCCCATGTACGGTGGTGAGGGTGATAGTGCAGCGCCTTGATTGGCAGTATCGCTATTTGTCTGCCGGAGCCGTACAGATATCTGGCAAACACGTCATCAATCGTGAAGTAGACATGTTTTTTGTCCGTATACTCTGAAACCCTGCATTCCTTGCCAGCACTGTCCTTAAAGAGGAAAGTACGGCCTTGAAGCTTCATTTCGACCGGTCTGCCTTTTTCATAAATGACCGCCTTCTCAATCTCAAGCCAAAGGCTTTGTATGCGTGAAAGCGATTCCAAAACTTGCCGGCGCTGTTTCTGTTCATAACCACCCCGACGCCCTTCCCCTCCCAGCTTTGCCTTCAGTCCCCTCATTTGCAGTAATTCGTCGAAATACACCTCAACCACGTCCTTCGAATGGCTTGCCTTTGAGAGGAATACACTGCATAAGGCATCAAATACATCCACATCTAAATCGGATACACTCTCCGCTTCACGCCATGCTTGATTGATGGGCAGGTCAGTTAGCCAATCATCCGCAAAAAAAGGCGGCTTAAACTGAATGATCCCTTCCATATTCCCTTTATATAAGGGCGTTGTTGGCCAAGGATTCGTTTCATTGCTATGAAATGACTTTTTATATAAGGCCTCTCTGACATTTTGATAGGCAACATTATTCATCACATGAATATAATCGGCAGCAGACTTTGCGCTTAGACTCTGTTGTTGACGGAGCTCTTGCTGCGTGTTCGCCTGCTGGGGATATAGCTTTTCTAGTTTTCCATTGGCAGGCTCAAGAATAATGAAGATTTCCTCAATCCAACCAGAAATATGCTGACTAATCAACTCGCTGAACCTTGCTGTAAACTCCTCATTTGAAAGACTCTGAGATAGATATTCATGGAATAATTGATTTAACTCCTTGCTTTCCAATCCAGCTATTTGTTCATGCCCGGTGGCTTGTATCATCTCATCCAGTACCCATTCGGTTAAACTACAGCGAAACCAAGCACAGAAATCCTCCCACACATTCTCCTCTGCCAGAAACGTTTCATTCTTAATAAAATGGCTAACCTTTTCGATGAGTTTAGCTCGGTCGGACGCCTTATGGACGCTCATCCGGCTAGGCTGTTTCTCGAGAATCTCCACGATGTTGGCCGCTATACTTGTGATAATCTGATGACGGGCAGCCACACGTAAATTCTTAAAGATGTCCTCGCTTTCCCGATAAACCTTCTCAAAAACGACAAAGGAATTTGCTTTTGCCGGCTCCCACTGAGGAGCATGAACAGCGTTGGCCTCATTCCTTACGCCCGACTCATAAATACAAACGACTAAGTATTGATCAATCTTATTGGCTAAACGATTTTTCTCTGCATCTTGATTATGCAGCTTTGCCATATCCCTTGGATGTTTAGGACCCAGTTCATTCCGTTCTTTTCTAATCATAAAGACCTCCCGGAAACCTAATCGATATGTGCATATAAGGATGATTGACGACTACTCTAAATAAATTCTACATCGGCCATCTTGAGTCCTTTTATTTATGGGAAATTAGTGGGTGGATTTACTTGGCATCTGAGATCTAAAGGAAGTGGTAAAAAATTTAAGACTATCATGAGGATTGTTACTAATGCCTTAATAAGAAAAATATTTTTGTTTAAGGATTATTTAATGCTTTAGCTTTAATTCTCTCAAAACTATTAAACAATGGTTGGGATTCCTTTTCATCAACTTTTTTCTTCCCAGTTTAAAAAAATATTTGAAAAAATTAACTAATATGTTAATATTATCCTTGCGCCAAAATTACCAGAACAAATGGAGGAGAAACAGAAATGAAAAAGACTATTATTATCACATCATTAGCAGCCTTAATTGGGACAGGTTTCACGCCAGTCGCCAATGCTTTTGCTAATGAAAACGAAGTACCAACACATAACGAATTAGGTAGTTATCAGAATGATATTATTGTCATTGATGGCATTACATATGATCTAAATGGTGATTATGATAGCTATGTTCTTCCAGATCAGCCCGCTCTCCCTTTACCAGAAATCTCTGGTGATATTATAAGAGAATCTGAAATCATTAGTTATGAGGACATTGTGATGATTGACGGTGTCGCTTATGACACTCATGGTAATCAAATTGTTAGCGACTCTCAGTTTGTTACATACGGAAAATTAAGCTGGGCGGCTAAAGCTCTTAGAGCAGGATATAAATCACTTCCGAAATCCGTAAGAGATAAGATTGGCAGTCAAGCTTTATTTTTGGGTGCTGTAGGTGTTCTTGATCACTATACGGGCACACTTGAAGACGGGCTAACTCAAGGATTTAGGAATATGGGCTTGAGTAAAACTAAAGCAAGATTTTTAGCTAAAACTGTGCTTCTTTTTACATTCTAAATTGATGAACGCACAAAGAAAGACCCTGTTTCCTTGTAGATACATGGGTCTTTTTCGTTGTTAATGTTAGATAAAACTATTTTTGTTTTAATAAAGAAGAGCGTTTAAATAAGGTGACTAGCAAATAGATTAAAACAATAATACTTGCCAGACCAAAAGAATCAAAAAACGCTGTTTTCACATCCGTATGTTCTATTACCCTTACTAGAAAGAGAGCAACACAACTTATCGTATATAAAATGAAAAAATGTAGCAGCCTGCTTTGTTTAAACAACATAATCAAAAAGATGATCGCCGTTATGCCAAGCAGGATAGACTCTAATAAACTCACAATAATGTCCTCCTAGATGATGTATTCAGTCATCTATTATACCATAAAATATCCATTTTTTACATTTATTTGATATCAATCTGTGGTATTTCCTGATGCCATCGAAAGCAGGAAATAGAAACCACGCTGCAAAAACATCATAAAGGAAGTAAGAATAGAATGATGAGTGGTGTTTATCTTCAAGTTATTTCCCTACCATTTTAGCCTTTAATGGGCTACTTTCCCGTCAATTATATCTCGATTGTCTTCATGAGCATAGACATCGAACTCGCCTCCCCCATTCATCTATGAATCCTGAAAAAACTCCAATATGGTCTTTGTCCTGATGTTTCAAAATGATAGCTCGAAGTGGTTTCTTGGAGGAAGTTGCTCTACATAGAGATTATGTCTACTTCAAGCCTTGCATGTCCGTATCAATAAATGTTCAATCGTCCTTATCAATTTAATCAATTTACGATAACAGGGTGAATCATTATTCCCAAAGGAAAAACCGTGCCTAGGCACGTCTTGTTCATAGGAACATTTAACATAATCGGGAGGATGTTACCAAGAACAAATCATATGAATTCATTTGACTAACGATTGTTCAGCCCCTTGGCTACAGGGTTCTTATCAAAGTAATTCTCTATTTCAACTACTCTGTAAATACCCGTTTTCTCACACTCCAATTATTTACATGCCAATTCCCTTCCATTTCTCGATATAATCTTCTATGTTACTAAACTTATAAGGAGAGGAAAGATGATGAAGAAAAAGATCACGACATTCATACTCACTGGAGCTTTATTGCTTCCAACCGCATCTGCGTTTGCAGACTATCAATATACGGTGGTATCTGGAGATACTTTGTGGAAGGTTGCCGACAAAACGGAGACTGGCATTAGCGAATTGATTGCTGCCAATCCTAGGATCTCTAATATCAACCTCATTTATCCAGGACAAAAACTTACTATTCCGACTCAGGATCAAATAAAAGAATACGAGCAAGAAGTTATTAGACTCGTCAATGTAGAAAGAACGAAACAAGGTCTCAAAGAATTGAAATATGATTGGGAGCTTGCTAGAGTAGCCAGATACAAGTCAGAGGACATGAGAGATAATAATTACTTTAGTCATAACAGCCCTGTATACGGATCTCCATTTGATATGATGAAGAACTTCGGCATTAATTATAAAGCTGCCGGTGAAAATATCGCTAAAGGACAATCCACACCAGAGCAAGTGGTTAAAGCATGGATGAATAGCTCCGGACACAGAGCCAATATTTTGAGCACAAAGTTCACCCATATTGGCGTAGGCTACGCGAAAAACGGACATATTTGGACACAGCAATTTATTTCTAAGTAAGGAATATTCCTACTGAAGATAGTAGGAATGAATAAATTCCTACTATCTTTTATCCATACATAGTTCTGCAAGCAAGGGAACAGTTTAGCAGCTGCTATCAAGGAATAACCTATTCCTTGTGGGTAGGTATGATGTTCTCTGATTATAGTGACTTCTCAGATTTCGTCCACCTATCTACTTGAGTAACCGTTTGCTTATTGATGTTATATAGATAAGTGACATTAGGTTCATTTTCGAATATAACAAAGAGTTTCTTTTCATTGGTTAATCGATAATCATCTGAATCGGTCACTTCCCAATGATCTTCGGGAAAAACTCTTTCTAAATGCGTATCCAATTTCTCAATAGCAGATTTTGTTTGCAAATCCACTAGGAACGGTCTAATGGAGTAAAAGGTGATGCCGGCTATTAAAATAATCCATGATATGATTCTTAACATTTTTTTGAAGCTAGTAAGAAATAGTGCCAAAACATTCAACCCTATAAAAATGAAAATCAGTATACCTAATTCAATTATGGTTGTTGGCATCAAGGTATATCACCACAATTCTATTGTGATCAACTAAAAACTTGTAGATTTTTAAAGTACGCAGCCATCAACATTAAAATAGATGCTGATGCCACTCTAACTTTGATTTGCCTAAAACAATGGAAGGCAACCCAATAAACACTTGGGTTGCCTCATTCACTAAATCATTTAATCTTAAATGTAGCAGAATTATACTTTTTGCCATTTCCGAACGGGTTGTAGTTATTTTCAATATTACCGGCGATATCGACAGAGAACCAGTTGAGTGTGCTTGTCTCGGTAATTTCAATCGATTCGGCTGATTCCCTCACACCAGAGAGCATCAATTTCGGAGAATCAAAGTTTGGTCGACTGCCATCTAATGTGTAATAGATGGTCGCTGGTTCGCTCGTAATGAAGGATACATCCACTTTATCCTTATAGGTGCCGCTGCCTGGGTCGGCGATTGTGCGTGGATTTGTTTTGTCCTTAGCCTGATTATGGGCAACCTCCATCAATCCGATCAGACCGTTGGAGAATTCCATCGCTTCTTCATGTCCTTCTTCAAAAGTCGGCTGGAAGCCTACAGCTTCCCATCTCTTTGTGGATTTATTATAAAGGTCAGCACCAACTTCGAAGTTCCAGGCAAAGATGCCTTTTTCATACCATAGATAATCAGCTGAGTTACCTGCTGCTGAGTACAATACATCTGGAATCGGGCCAGTCCTTCCAGGGAGGATGACGGTTCCGCGGTGGTCCTGGATTTTATTAAGAATATGACTGGATGCGGACCAATAAAAAGCTTCCTCTCCAGCAGTCGGGCGTGGCAATGTGTTCCTTTCAGCGTCATACGATCCTGGAGACCACATGAAATATCCCCCATAGCTATGAACGTTCATCGCAAATTTGATATTGCTGTATTCATCGACAAGCCAGGCCATATTCCTCATTTCCACTTCAGATCCTTCTTCAGGCCCTGCAAAAGTCGAGCTCGTGCAGGAGGTCGATGCTCCGATAAAGCCGTCATAAACGGATCCCGCTGTATAGTTTCGGTTCAGGTCAACACCCCAGGAGTTCTGATAACCCGGGTCACTTTGGGTCGGGCCACAATGATTTTTCATGTTTTTCCGCTGCATATTATAGTCATAAAAGCTGTAATTGGCCCCATCCGGATTCATCGTCGGAACTAAGAAGATATCCAGGTTATTGACCAATTGTCTCGTTGGCTTATCATGCGCATAATTTCGGACGAGGCGCTCTGCTGTCTCGATTGTCACAAGTGGTGTCACCCATTCACGGGCATGTTCCTGGGAATAAGCGAGTACTCCAGGCTTCGTGCCGTTCTTCTGTTTCCCGATGCGGATGACCTTCATCGTTTGCGGCTCGCGTGAAACAGATTCAGGTGCATCCAATCCGTCTGTCAGCTGCGCTGATGCCGCAGACAGGACTCCCGCTCCCGCATTTCCTCGATACGTTGTGGCGCTTACCACTGATTTTGCCTGGCTATTAATCGCCGCAACTGCCTGAGCTGCTGTCGTTGTTATTTCCTTGTCTCTATTCGTCGCTAATTGCACGGTAATGACATTCTTTTTAACCGTTACTTTCAGGTTGGCGTTCTTCTTATTCGGATTCACCAGCTCGACGGAAAGATCATTTCCTCCCTTATGTCCCCAAGCCTTGGACGTCAGAACGATGGCATTATTGCTCATCTCCCCGATTGTGGCTTGGGCGTGCCTGCGGTACCCATTCGTTTTGTACGGCATCTCCACAATTTCAATCAGCTCAGGAAATTCCTCCGCCAAGCTTTCTGCTCTCTCATATAATTCATTTGGATCCATATAATGATCAACAAAGTCCTTCACGTAATGGTCGTTCGGCTCATCAGGAAGGTCGCCAAGCCATTCCGTCAGCTTTTTGGACGTCTTTCCTCCCAAATTCGATTCAATGGTTACTTCCCTCGGAATCTCATCGACTTCGATTAAAATGGTGTGGTAGAGATACTGTCCATAATCCACTTTCCTTGAAAGAGTCGCCGATTTTTCACTGTCGCCTTCCTTCCATTTTGCCGTCAAAGCGGTGCTGGCTGTTTCTCCCGCACTAGATTTGACCTCCAAGTAAAGGAAATCCCCTGACTGGTTGGTAAAATAATTGGCGCGTAAAACCTTTAATGTATCTATTTCAGAGGCTAGTTCCTGCTCCAGCGCCTGAGATGTGTTACGTTCCGCTACATTCCCCCTCCACTGGGATTCCGTCACAATGGTCTCTTTCTTCTTCACACCCAACATTTCTAGTGTTGCAAGCTCAGTAGGAGTCACAACGACATCCGCTTCAATCACGCCATCATGCTCATGCACACTATGCGTCAGGTCGACCCCCATTTCCTGCATCTTATCGAATGTTTTGCGATCCGGGATGACCAATTTGACGATGGATGTAGTTTCCTCCTTGGCGATTGGTACAACGGCTTGATCATTCACAGCCGTATTCGCCATCGCCCCCACCGGGTACAAGGACGCCAATGTGAAACTAGAAAGTACTAATAACTTGGCAAAGCCTTTCTTTGCCTGCTTCTTCTTCATACATACACCCCATTCTACTTTTTTTGCGCTATATAGAGTAAAATCTATATAAAATTGGTAGAATACGGTGTCGCAATCTGCTGTCATAGCAAAAATGAGACTATACACATAACCACTGGATAAAAGTGTCCATTTCAATACACGCAGAGTGAATAAACCACCCTTTAGCCCCCGCCTTTTCACCCTGTAAACCGGTGAATACTAGTTTCCTAAAAGAGCAATAAGCAAACGGAGTAGCGATTAATGTAGAATAGAACAGAAAAATAGTTGTCATATTGCTGGAATCTCCTTGACGAAGGATACTGATAGATTCCTGAATAGACTTTTGAACCAGGTTCATGTCCCGTTATTTATTGGCTTGTAGATTATAAGCTCCATCTAGCTATTAATCATATCCGGCACATGATAAAAGCCACCCTTCATAAGAAAGGTGGCCAAAAGAATGCCTATTCTATCTTTCTGCACGATTCCCGCTCCATAAACTCAGTTGGAATCGTAACCCGCTTTGCGAAAGTATTCGGGTTCTTAATCTTTTCGATTAAACAATTCGTTGCTTCAATACCTAGTCGAGGAATATTGATTTCCACAGACGTCAAAGGTGGTTTTGAATGCTGAGAGAGTGTTTGATTATTAAACCCGATGATGGAGACATCCTCTGGTACACGAATAGTCAGTTTTTCCAGATAGCTTAAGATCTCATACCCAGTCAAATCATCCTGGGCAATGATGGCTGTTGGGATAGGTTTCAGTTCCATTAGGCTTTTAATCGATTCGAACCCATGATCATTAAATAGCTGTTCATCAATCAAATAATCTTCGCAGAATGGAATTCCACTCTCCTCTAAGGCATCCCGGTATCCCTTTAAGCGGTCAACGGTTACGGCAAAGTTTTCGTTTCCGCCAATAAAGGCAATGTGTTTATGCCCAAGCTTGATGAGATAATTTGTCACGTCTTTGGCGACGGTCACATTATCATTATCGACATACGTAATGCTGTTTTCATGCATGAGCGGTCTGCCTATCACCGTAAAAGGAAAATCAACCTCTTTCAGGAACTCAATGACCTCATCATTTTTACGAGAATACAAGAGGATGAGCCCGTCTACCCTTTTTCCTTGTACCATCGAAACCACTTCTTCATAGATTCCTTCTCGTGTATAACTGGTCGATAAATATAGTCCATATTTCTGCTCATTGGCTCTACGGCTAATCCCGCGAAGAACGACCGAGAAGAACGGATTCTTAAATGCGTGATACGCTGTGTCAGGCATAATAACACCAATGGTCTGTGTGCTTTTCCCGACTAAGCTTTGAGCCTGGAAATTAGGGGTATACCCCAACCGTTCCATCACTTTCCGGACTCTGCGTTTTGTTTGACTGCTGATATGCGGGCTATCCTTGAGTACCCTTGATACAGTGGATGGTGCTACATTCGCTTCTCTGGCAACATCTTTAATCGTTACATCCGCCAATGCCCTACCTCCGTTCCTGTATCCTTATTTCACGGCACCCTCGGATACACCTTTAATAATTTGTTTTTGCGCAAAGAAGTAGCCGATAATGACCGGAAGAATGGCCAGAGTTAATCCAGCAAGGGCAAGATGCCATTGTTTTGTATACTCCCCAAAGAAGAAGAACATCTTAAGCGGTAGAGTCTGCATACCATCCTGATTAATAACAAGGGAAGGCAGCAAATAGTCATTCCAAATCCAAATCGTATTCAAGATAGCAACCGTAACCGTAATAGGCTTCAATATTGGGAAGATAATATGCCAAAAGATTTGCCATCTGTTGGCCCCATCAATCGTTGCTGCTTCATCCAATGATTGGGATATCCCCTTTAACGATCCATGGTACAGAAAGATGGACAAGCTGGCGCCAAAACCAACGTACATAAAGATTAACCCTGCACGGTTCAGCATTTCAAACTTACCAAAAACCGAGATTAATGGAATCATAACGGTTTGGAAAGGGATCAGCATCGCTGCCACGAATACAAAGAATAAAACTGTACTCACCTTACTTTTATTCCGTGAAAGAGCATACGCTGCCATGGAAGAAAAGAGAATAATCAACACGACACTCACAACGGTAATGAAGACGGAATTAAAGAGTGTCTTCAGGAAATCCAATTGTTTAAAGGCTTCTACATAGTTGTCGAAATTAAGGGCTTCCGGAAGATTTAAGACATCTGTAAACATTTCCTTCTTCGTTTTAAAGGAGTTGACAATCATGATATAAAATGGGGAGAGCCAAAGTAAAGCCAACATAATCCCGATGATTTCTAAAGGCCAGTTATGCTTTCTGCGCATTACAACTCAACCTCCCTTTTCTTGTTGATGTACACCTGTGTCAAGCTGATGGATGCGACAATTAAGAAGAAGACAACGGCTTTTGCTGATGCATAGGCCATATCACTTTCTTTAAACGCTGTCTGGAAGATTTCCATCGCCACCATTTGTGTGGAATTATAAGGACCGCCGCCTGTTAAACTTAAGTTCTGATCATATAGCTTAAATGTATTGGACAGCGTCAAGAACATACTAACTGTAAATGCCGGTGCAACGAGAGGGAAAATAATTGCACGAAGCTTTTGAAAATAGTTTGCTCCATCAATCTCGGCAGCTTCAGTTAATTCTTCTGGAACGCTTTCAAGATAGGAAATGTAAATAATCATAATATAGCCAGCCATTTGCCAGCTCATCAGGATCACTAATCCCCAAAATCCTGTAGAAGAAGTAGATAACCAACCTTGCAGCCCTTCATAACCCAAGGCTACACCCACCGCGTCAAAGGCTTTCGTGAAAATGAACTGCCAAATAAATCCTAAAATTAACCCGCCAATTAGGTTCGGCATAAAGAATATAGTCCGAAGGAAATTACTTGATTTGATTCTTGAAGTAACAATTAAGGCCAATACTAAACCAATCACGTTAATTAAAATGATCGATACGAGGGAGAATTTCACGGTGAACCACAAGGCATCTACGAATTCTTTCTCCTGGAAAATACCGATATAGTTTTGGAACCCTACAAAAGCAGTTGTCTGAATTCCATTCCAGTCTGTAAATGAATAAAAGATTCCGAGTCCTAGCGGTAAAAGGACGACCAAAAATAGCGATACGAGAACAGGTGTTAGAAATAGCCAGTAGGAAAAACTGCGAGTACGCATTATTACCCCTCCAAATTCATGACAGGAATGCCTTCTAATATTCATTAAACAATGTATCCAGCAAAACAAAGTAGCCCAAGATGTTCTACTTTGTTTTGCCGTTTTTCGTTATCCGAATATTATCGAGCTTCTGTCCAAGATTTTTGTGATTCTTTGACTAATTCATCCCAAGTCATTTCATCACTTAAATATTTTTGGATGTTTACACCCAATTTGTTCTCGCCCCAACCAGTTGGATAGCCCATGAATACCCAACCAATTGTTTTGCCCTCAGTCGCATATTCATAGACTTCTCTGGAGATTGGATCCGCGATTTTGCTGGAATCATAGCCTTCATAAGCAGGGATAAAGCTGAAGTCTTCAAGAACGGTCTTCTTACCTTCATCAGATGTGTACAACCAATCTAAGAAATCTTTGGATGCTTCAATCACTTTTTCATCCTTGTTGCTGTTTACGCCCCAGTACATTGGAATGCCAACTGGAAGAGAATCTTCTTTATAGCCTTCTACAGGAATTGGCAGGATACCAACGTTTTCTTGAGCGAATTCCTCGTCAATTCCTTCGATGGAGCTGTATACCCAGTTACCTTGTTGAATCATGGCTACTTTACCAAGAGAGAAGTTTTCTTCAACTTGTTGAGAATAGTCAAGACTGACTGTTGGCTGAATGGAATATTTATTGGAGAGATCAATATACCATTTGAATTGATCGCCATATTTGAAATCAACACTGTCAGCGTTATATGCATTCATGATGTTCTCGTCAAATTCAGGAGAAAGGAACACGTTGGAGGAATGCAAGCCTGTTACCCACTTTTCTTTACCTGGCAAAGCGAAAACCGCTTTAATACCAAGTTCATCTTTTTTGCTGTCAATGGTTTTAACGGCTTTTTCAAGCGCTTCCGTTGTGGTGATTTCCTCTGCCTTAATACCGGCTTTTTCGAAGATTTCTTTGTTATAAAGCAGGCCGTATCCTTCTTGGTTATATGGAAGGCCAAGTACTTTATCATCTGTTGTGACACCGTCAAGAGTTCCCTCTAACGCTGCTTTAGAGGCTTCTGTATCCGATAAATCCGCTAATTTATCCTTCCAGTCCTCCACATCCTGCGGACCGCCAACATTATAGATAGCCGGTTCCTTACCGGAAGCGAATTTCGATTTCAATGCTGCACCATAATCCTCTCCGCCGCCGACTGTCGTAATATTAATATCTACATTTGGATTTTCCTTTTCATACTTTTCTGCCACTGCTTCAAATTGATCTTTAAACTCTACTTTAAATTGGAAAACATCAATAGTAACCTTGTCTCCGCTGCTAGATGAGGAGCTATCCGATGAACATCCCGTTAAGATAGCTGTTGCTAATAGCGAAGCTGATAAAGCACCTGCATACCACTTTTTACGTTTCATACTTTTACCCTCTCTTTTCTATGATGTTTTAGGTTTAAGAAAACGCTTTCAACAATATGTAAATAAAAAGAATATTACTCTTTCAAAATACTAAAATGCTTGCACATAACGAAAACGTTTGCATAAACCTTACATTTAAAATTTATCATAATAATATAGGAAGTTCAAAGCTTTTTTTATTATTTTATTATGTTTAAAAATTCAAACTTTACTGAAATCAATAAGTGATTGCATAGGTTTTTACTATATTAATGTTGTTTATTCAATAAAATTCCAGTAACATCTCTAGCAATCTCAAATTTCCATATTCATTCTACCCGTGCTCAGGAAGTGCTAGGTATGCAACTCCTGAGCAAACAAAAAAAGCGACAAAAGCCGCTTATTGATTAAAAAATGTATGGACCAGCTGTTCATACTCATCGAAAAAGGCTGGGATTTCCTCAGTATCAAGACCATCACGCATATGCTTCGCCACACCCGTGAAATACCATTTCTGCTCGTCTCGGCCTTTTTTGAATTTTGCCCATATCCCCTCTCCCGCATCGTTGATGTCTTCAGCAAGTGAGCGCAAGTTATCCAGCTTATCGGCCACCACTAACGCTTTCACTTCAAGAGGAGCGGTTTTAATAGCTTCAATGGTATGCTGCTTACGATCATGCCAGGAATGGGCTTTGTTTTCCGTATTTCCGGCCACCACCTCTGCCACTCTCTCCCCAAATTCGCGTTTAATCTCCTCCATGGTGACAGGAGTATCTTCCACCGTGTCATGCAGATAGCCCGCTGCAATGACTTCCTCTGAAAATCCCGCTTTTCTTAAGGTTTCCGCAACACGGATAGGATGGCCAATCATCGGTTTCCCCGTGAGTTTTCTCGTTTGTCCATCATGTGCTTTGGTAGCAAATATCTTGGCTTTTTCGGTTAGATTCATACTAAATCCTCCTATCTTCCTCTTTCATATCCTCAGTGAATTTTACTTCTATTATTTCCTCAATTTCTTCAAATGGATTTACTTCAGCCACCTTATCGCCCGATTGCCTTGCCTTTTTCGTTTAAATTCAAATACACTAGGACGACAAAAAAGAGCCTTTAAAGGCCCGATGATGCATACGCAAAATTCTCATCCACATTCACAAAAAATCAGGCAGAACCCCACTCTTACATAAAAAGCTTACTAAGAATAGATTTTAACATCATATCATGCGCCTGGCATTAAGTCAGGGACACCCCAATAACACCAATTGTCAAAACCGGACGGGTCACAAATTTGTGATATATCCGGAATGACAACAGTATCTTCATTAGCTTTTTCATCATAAGTAATAGAATTCCCCTCATCATCCCACCTATCCAGACAGTAATCTAAAAATGATCATCCTGGTAAAAGTGGATACTAACAGCTTAATCATCGCCTAAATAATACTCCATCACCGCTACTGTTTTTCCCTCTCTTTTTGAAAAAGTGACCTCATGAATCTTAACCAGTTGATGCCTGTTCTCTGTGTTCTCTACAAAGACATTCATCAAGTCGCAAACATGTTCCTTGTCTTCTCCAACGAATTCGTGCTTTAACAAACTACTAATGGTCATGTTCATTTCCTCCTTTAGAAATAGTTAAAGCAAAAGCTGAAGACCCCCTCTTTCTACTATTCCCGCTAAGGAATATGACCTACCTCACAATATATTGGTGAGCTTGAAGTAATTGTCAGTACCATAAAAAGGACGTTGCGAATATCCCTTAACCCCTAACGAATAAAATAAATCCGCCAAACTTAAATTCCAATTATTGTAAATGATGTCCAAATGTATTAAACTATTATCATAGTACATAAGACCCTATAAGGAGTGATTCAAATATATTGTTCAAAATGCGGTGAACCCTTCTCGCGTCAGCCTAGATATTGCTCGGCTTGTGGAAATAAGACAGAAAGAAAATCTAAGAAAATAATCATATGGGGATTAGCACTTATCACGACATTATGCCTATGCGTAATGGCTTCTTACGGTTTCTATCTTTTCAATGAAAAAAAGGAAGCAGAACAATCTATCCAGGATAAACCAGAACAAGTAAAAGAAGTTGTAAAAAAGACAAAAAAGGAAGCACCCAAACCTGCCTTACAGAAAACAAGTACCGCTCCTAAAGATGTATCTCAAATAATTGAAGAATCACTCTCAAAAGTATTTACGATTTCGAATGGAACCTCTCAAGGCTCCGGCTTTCTTATCAATAAGAACGGAGATATTCTCACCAATGCACATGTCGTGGAAGGAAATACATTGGCCATCGTAAAAGATCATAATGGTACGGAACATCAAGGAACTGTCATCGGCTACAGCAATGAAGTCGATATCGCTTTGATCCGTGTCCCCAACCTGGCTAATCAAACACCCCTGTCTATTGAAACAACTGATAAGTCCCAATTAGGTGACGAAATCATTGCACTCGGAAGCCCAAGAGGACTAGAGAATTCAGCAACTTTAGGAAATATAAGCGGCGTAGATAGAACCTTTGTTATCGAGCCCCATTTATATGACGGCATTTACCAAATATCAGCTCCCCTCGCGCCCGGCAGCAGCGGCGGTCCCTTGTTAGATAGAAAAACGGAAAAAGTGATTGCCATAAACTCTGCCAAAATGAATGGCGAAGACAATATCGGCTTCAGCATCCCGCTCTACAAGATTATGAACACAGTCACTCAATGGTCCTCTGCCCCAATGAGCGAACAGGAGATAAATCAACTCTTTTACAATGAAGCAGGCGTCTTTTATTATGAGGATCTCTATGGGAATGAAGGTTATTTTGACGGTGGTTCATACGAAGAAGAATACGATAGCTATTATGAAGATTACGAATATGATTATGATGACTCTGAATTTGAAGAAGATTATAGTGAATATGATGACTATGAATACGATCATGATGAAGGTTACGATGACATGTATGATGACCCCGATTATTATGAGGAAGACCTCGAAGAAGATGAAAGCCTACTGATAGAGGAAGATGCAGAGGATGCTTATGATGATACTTTAGTAGAGGAATCTGATTTAGAAGAAGAAACTGATGAGGATGAAATCGAAATGGATCCTTATGGTGATGAGGAGGATGTAGATTCTGATGTTTCCGATGATTACTTGGATCAATAATCATAAATACCCCCATCGGATGGGGGTATTTTAATTTACAAACCTGACTTATAAATATGCGATTCACAATTATCGATACACAATAAATCAAGACATCCAGTACCCTTTATCTCTATATACTATTCAATTTCCCTTCTAACTCAATGACACTTTTAAACTGTGATTCTTCATTAAAAATCAATCCGCTTTTACAAAAGATCAAAAACTCCTTAAAAGCACTGATCATAACGTCAATTAAGATCCTTTGCGGAATGACCAAAGTACTAATATTATTGGGAGCCTCTATATGATAGGAATCTAATACGATATAAAAATCCGTTTCTTTCTTCATTATGTTAAGTGTCGATATATTGTCTAGGAGGGTTATATCATATTCAATTTCCTCATCAAAATTATGTAAATACCAAATGATATCCCACCATGTAAAAAGCATATCTTCTGTCCGCTCTGAGCTGCTGAGAAATACTTTATCTTCATAAGTCATTTCTATATAACCGGGCAGATAGATGTGATTGTCGTAGTCTAGTGCTTTTTGTGCAGCCTTCTTCGCATCAGGATGATTAATCGGTAAGAACTCCCTTTCTTCAGCAGTAGAATAACCAAACTCAGGGATGTAGTTGCTAATGTAAGAGACTATTTTTAATGTCATATGATCAGTAACTCCTTATATGGATCGGTGTACGACCAGTCTTTTGTTAACCATATCATATTTTCTCTATTGACTTTGCTACGTCATCCTATTTATTAAGTATCCTTTTTAAATAAGCAGCATCTAACAAATTCACCGTCTCAAACTTCCCTTTATAAAACACAGCCCAGTTATTGAAAACGCATGGCAATCCCTTTGCTTTTTGCAGTGTATTGACTTCTATTAATCTCAGAGGAATGCCATTCATTTCACCATACTGTTTAATTTTCTCGATGCTTTGATAGATATATGGGCACTGCTTATCATAATAAATGGTCAGCTCTTGACTGTCGATTGTTTCGGTTTTTGCATTTGGTGCAAACTTTGGCGCCTTTCCATCAAAAGAAAGGGCTAACAATTCATATCCACGATCGGTTGTATCAACAACCTCAAAGCCGAACTTCTTTGCAAATGATTGGTCAGAAAGCCATCCTTTTTGTTTTTTGGCTCCGAGCATACAAACGCCGGATTTCCCCTTTTCTATCGCATCGGCCAAGCAATAATCCATCAGTGCCTTTCCATACCCTTTTCCTTTGTAGCTGCCAGAAACCCATAAACAATAGATATAATAATAGTTGTCACCCATGACCGGAACCCATGCTGTCTCAAGAGGAGCATATTCGATAAAAACCGCCGCCTTTGCCTTTAACTTTCGAAAAACATGACCTTCATTCAGCCGGTCTGATAGCCATTGTCGTTTTGCTTCAACCCCTGGATGAGGCTTTCTGCTTCGGATAATGCAGCATAAGTGCTCATTAGCAAGGTTTTCTGTTGTTACGTTTATGAATTCAGTTTCCATGTGGCTCCTCCCTTTCGATTTTTTGAATGGACGAACTAATCTTACTCGGAATAGTAAGCTTTTATGGGCATATGTTGCGCACAAGAAATCAATATAGGAAAGCTGCCTGGCAAAATCGGACGCGATATGCAGATCATTCAACAACTTGCCTGATGCGCCTATACAAAGCTTTTACAAAGTTTGAACCTTCCTTTCCCTCTATTCCCGCTTATGATTGCCACTTACCTGACACTATGTTGGAACTCTTCAAATATATGTATGTGAGAATGATTAGGCTTAAATTAAAAGGAGACCAAATCATCCCTGCCTGATCCTAGTCATTTATACAAATAACAATGTACCATTCATGAGCAATAAAAGGGACAGAGTAAGAATCGATTCATTCTCACTCTGTCCCTTACGTATCATACTGTACCTTTTACTTTTTCGTTACCAATTCCAATTCTACTGGAATGAAGTCTTCTGGTTCGTCACCATTTAAATATTCTACCGCTGTTTTCACGGCCGTTTCACCGATCAATCCTGGCTGTTGGGCAACGGTTGCGGCCATTTCACCAGCCTCTACCTTTGCTACCGCATCATCTGTCGCGTCAAAGCCAACGACAACAATATCTTTTCCTTCCGCTTGAATTGCTTCAAGAGCGCCTAATGCCATTTCATCATTTTGGGCAAATACGGCTTTTACATCCGGGTTAGCTTGAAGAATATTCTCCATAACGGTTAATCCTTCGGAACGATCGAAGTTGGCTGTAAGGCTTGCTACGATATCCACTTGACCATCAACCGCTTTCACAAAACCTTCGCCGCGGTCAATAGCTGCTGAGGAACCCGCTACTCCTTCTAACACAGCTATCTTGGCCCCTTTATCGACTTGAGAAAGTAAGTATTCTCCTGCCATTTCACCGCCAGCTTTATTATCAGAGGCAATATGAGAAACGACTTCTCCGCCTTCAGAGGAACGGTCTACCGTGATAACTGGAATGCCAGCACTATTAGCTGATTCAACCGCAGAGGCAACGGCAGAGGAATCCACTGGGTTAATCATGATCAAGTCAACCTTTTGCTGAATTAAGTCCTCGATATCAGATGCTTGTTTAGAAGCATCATCCTGAGCGTCTACAACGGTGATTTTTGCTTCTTCACTTTTTGCTTTTTCTTTAGCAGCATCACTTAAAGAAACAAAGAATGGGTTATTTAATGTAGATACAGAGAAGCCAATGACAACCTCATCATTCTTGGAGGAATCAGATTTAGATGAAGAGCCTCCACCTGATTCCATCGAACAAGCAGCCATTACAATCGACATCAATACAGCCAGTACAAGAATTGAAAACTTTTTCATTCCTAAACACTCCTTCATATTATGCTTGTTTCTTTCTATCTAGCATTACGGCTAGTAATATAACTACACCCTTCACAACTTGTTGGAAGAATGAAGATACCCCAATTAAGTTCATCCCATTATTTAAAACACCTATAATTAAGACCCCAACCAATGTGCCAAATATCCATCCTCTTCCTCCCGTCAGCGAAGTGCCGCCAAGTACAACAGCCGCGATGGCATCAAGCTCATACGACTCCCCTGCCGTTGGCTGGGCAGAATTCAATCTGGAGGTCAGGATTAGAGCAGACACAGAAGCTAAAAGCCCCGTGATGGCATAGACCCAAATCTTCACACGATCTGTGTTGATACCCGATAATTTAGATGCTTCTTCATTTCCGCCAACGGCATATACGCGGCGGCCGAAGTTTGTTTTATGAAGAATGAGATAAAGGACAATAAATGCCAGGATTGTGGTGATGACAGGTACAGGGATTCCGAGGAAGTATCCTTTCCCAAACATCTGGAATGTGACTGAATCACCTAGTCCGGAGACTGGTTTACCTTCTGTATAAACAAGCGTAAATCCACGATAAACGGTCATGGTGGCGAGTGTGGCGATAAATGGTGCAACCCTGCCCTTTGTGATGATAATTCCATTGATGGCTCCCAGGATTAAACCGAGAACGAGGGCTACCCCCATGGCAATAATGGGGTCTGTCCCGCTTGCTATAAGACTAGCAGCTACAGCTCCGGTTAACGCCAGCGTGGAACCAACGGATAGATCAATGCCGCCAGTCAGAATAACAAAGGTCATGCCGAATGCGATCAATCCGCTAATGGACACCTGCCTGAGTACATTTAATAGATTCGATACCGTTAAGAAATTGGGATTAAGCAATGTTAAGACTACGATTAGCAATAACAATCCAAATAGAGGTCCGAGCTTTGGCAGTAATTCTTTATAATTTATTTTGGACAACTTTCTCTCCTCCTGTCGCAAAATGCATGATCCGCTCTTGTGTCATTTCATGTTTTTCTACTACACCCGTTAATTTGCCTTCCTGCATGACGATGACTCTATCAGCCATTCCGATCACCTCAGGCAGCTCTGAGGAAATCATCAATATCGCTACACCTGATTCAGCTAATTGATTGATAATCTGATAGATTTCTTTTTTGGCTCCGATATCAACCCCACGCGTAGGCTCATCGAGTATTAATATCTCAGGCTTTGTTTCAAGCCATTTTGCGATAACCACCTTTTGCTGGTTCCCCCCTGACAGGGATTTCACGAGCTGTTCTGCGCTGGAGGCCCGGATGCGTAATTGTTTCATATGATGGTCAACCAGTTTTTCTTCCTTTTTGGGCTGAATAAACCCGCCCTTCGAACCTTTTTCCAAATTAGCCAGCATGATATTTTCCTTTATCGAAAAATCCAGGACTAATCCTTTTGATTTTCTGTCCTCTGTGACAAAACCAATACCATACTTCATGGCCTCAATCGAATCTTTTATTCTAACGGGCTGATTATCTAGTAAAATCTCACCCCCGGTAGCCTTCCGATAGCCAAATAATGTTTCAGCAACCTCGGTACGCCCCGCTCCCATTAGTCCAGCCAGCGCTAGCACCTCGCCCTTTCTCAGTGTGAATGATACATCTTCAAAAGCTACATCAGCACTTAAACCACGCACCTCAAGCTTTATATCCCCAATACTAGATTCCCTTATCGGAAACCGATTACCAAGCGCTCGCCCGACCATCATGGAGACAATCTCATCAAAGCTTGTTTCCTGAATTCGTTTCACCCCAACATACTGCCCGTCCCTTAAAACGGTAATCCGGTCACATATCGAAAAGATTTCCTCCATCCGGTGAGATATATAGACAAAGGATATTCCTTTGCTTTTCAATTCTCTTATGGTTTGGAATAGAGTCGTGATTTCACGATCAGTCAACGCAGCTGTCGGTTCATCCATGACAATATATTTCGCATCTGAAGCAATGGCCTTTGCGATTTCGATGATTTGCTGTTTACCGACGGATAGATCACCTGCTCTTTTTTTCGGATTGATGTGCAGGCCAAGCTTTGCCAGCAATTCCTTCGCTTCTTTTTCCATTTTCTTTTGTTTCAAGAATCCTAGCTTGTACGTGTATTCTTTTCCAAGGAATAAGTTATCGGCAACAGAGAGATCAGGCAGGATGTTTAGCTCCTGATGGATGACATGAATACCCTCTTTCTCGGAATCCTTCGTTGACTTAAAGTCCATCAGTTTCCCGTTCACTCTTACTTCGCCGCTATCCTTTGTATAGATTCCCGCCAGAATTTTCATCAAGGTGGACTTCCCAGCACCATTTTCCCCCATTAGGGCATGAATCTCACCCTGCTTTAATTCAAACTGGGCATTGTTCAGAACGACATTTCCATTGAACGCTTTCGAAATCCCTGACATTTGTATCATTGAAGTGTCACCAGCTTTCTTTTAGAAGATAACTCCGCTTTGTAAGATGATGTTGGCATATGGAGTTGCTTCGCCTGTACGAATAATCACCTTGGCTGATTTTGTCCGCTCCTTAAAATCTTCATGAGAAACCACCTGTATATCTTCAAAGCGCTTATTAATCCATGTATGAAGAGATTGATTATTCTCTTCCATTTCTTCGGCGATAACCGCCTGTTCCACTTCTACATCCTCCAACACGGCTTCAACCACTGGCAAAAAACCAGGCTCCCCTATTTTGTAGCTTAGGTCGATACACGTTGTTCCGTCTGGTACAGGCAGACCGCAATCGGCAATAACAATTTGATCCGTATGGCCTAGCTTGCCAAAAATCCCCGCCAGCTCACGGTTCAACATTCCATTCTTCTTCATAGCGCTCTCCCCTTCATCCTGGCTGCCACTTCCGCTTCGGTAGGCATGCCGCCTTGAGCCCCAAATTTCTCAACGGATAAGGACCCGGCAATATTCGCAAAACGGACAGCTTCCTTAATGGATTTCCCTTCTGTCATCGCATGAGCAAACGCTCCATTAAATGTGTCCCCTGCCCCAGTTGTATCAACAGGTACAACTGGGTAGCCCTCTACTTTGATGATGTCTTGGCCATCAAAGTACATCGCTCCGCTTTCACCAAGAGTCACAATTAATTGATTCGGATAGTTACGAACAGCTTGTTCAGGCGAAGTGCCGAATATCTCTGTTACCTCTGTTTCATTCGGAGTAAGATACGTAATCTTGTCCATCCACTCAATCTGGAAATTCTCTGCCGGAGCCGGATTTACTATGACTGGTACTTCTGATTCCCTGCATAATCCCAAGATGTACTCCACCGTATCAGGCGGGATTTCCAGCTGCATGATGACCATCGCTGATTGACTAATCAGCTCCCTGTGTTTTTTTACCATAGATGGAGTCACCTGAAAGTTAGCTCCGGGAACGACAATGATTTGATTGTCGCCATTGTAGACAATAATATTGGCAATCCCCGTATTCGTGCTTACACATTCTATGTAGCTTGTATCTACCTTCTCATCCTCCAGCTTTTGCTTTAGCACTGAGCCAAAGCTGTCATGTCCGACTGCGCCTATCATTGTGACTGAACTTCCTAAGCGCGCCGCAGCAACCGCTTGATTGGCTCCCTTGCCTCCCGGAACGGTTTCAAATCGCCGGCCTAGGACGGTTTCTCCATGTTTCGGGAGATTATTTGTTTCACAAACTAAATCCATATTGATACTTCCGATAACCGTAATCATTTTCTAGCCCCCTTGACTGATTCTCGTATGATTAATTGCGGGGAAACATATTCATCTAACCGATCGATTGTGTTTCCATCTATTTTTTTGATCAGCATTTCCGTTGCTCTTGATCCAAGCTCATATATATTTTGGGCGACTGTAGCTAAGCTCGGATTCATCATTTCTCCCAAGCTAATCCCATCAAAGCCCATAATCTGTACTTGGTCAGGAATACAGATTCCTAAAGAATGAGCCGCTTTTATGGCGCCAATGGCGGATATATCACTGCAGGCAAAGATGGCATCAATCGTTTCATCTTTTTGTAATAGATCTTTTACGATTTTCTCTGATTCCATATATTCAAAGGGACAAGGAACAACCGTCATAGAGACCGAAGTATTTGAAATCGCTTTCAAAAATCCTTTTAAACGGTCTTCTGCCGGCCTTAATCCTTCCGGCCCTCTTAAGCAAGCTATATGGCGCACCTTTTGATTGATTAGAAACTCTGTGCCAAGCTGCGCTCCTTCCTCATTCCTTGTCATAACGGTCGGAAACCCGCTCCCTATCGGCCGATCCAATGCGACGATTGGCACATTCAACTGCTCATAATATGTCTTCTCCAATTCACTAGTCGCCAGAATCATACCAGCAACATATTTCCTAGATAGGGTTTCAATATAGTTCTTTTCTTTCTCTCTCTGCTCATCTGAATTGCATAAGATAAGTGCATATCCATTCGCCACTGCCACATCCTCTACCGCTCTAGCCAGCTCAGGAAAGAACGGGTTCATAATATCAGGAATAATAAGCCCGATTGCCTTCGTTTGTTTCGTACTGAGCGACCTCGCAATATGGCTTGGCTGGTAAGCTAGGCTCGCAATCGCTTCTTCTACCTTCTCACGTGCTTTCTCGCTGACATAACCATTATTAAAGTAGCGTGATACAGTAGCTACCGAGACACCCGCTCGTTTGGCAACATCTCTTATCGTAGTCATATATCACCTCATCAACCAATTTGTGTAACCGGTTACATACAATGTACATGATTCATTTTATAAATGTCAACAATTTTAGAATATATTTCTATAATGTTTATCTTTCAGCTTAATAAGTTATTGGAGGATAATGAATTCGTTTTTAAAGATTACAATAATAGGAGACAAGGAATATCTTATTAATGCTTTGTGCTGATTTTTATTGCATACATAAGGCGTCAACAACGAGGAATAAAATTATTTAACTTGAAGAGAGACAGGAAAAAAAGATGGAGGAAAACCTGTATTTCCTCCATCTTTTTGTTTCCAAAACACCGATAAGCCAGGTTAAGGGGCTATCTATGTAGTAAGTCTGATTATGAATCATAGAAAAATGAACATCTGGTGAAATGTGTAAGATGAAACTTACCTGATCGATTGGCAAAGTGCATGTGTGTTAAAAGTCCATCACAACACAAAAAGAGACCTTTGGAAGCGCATGCTTGGATAGAGCAACACCTACAAAAAGTCCCTAGTACTTAGTTATCGATAGATTTCATTATAACCCGTTTAACAAGAGTCATTCATGATAACACCGTGACCCTTTACCATAGGAATCAATACGTAATCCCTTGTGGAACATCCCGGGCAACAAGATTTTTCGGGTGGTGACAGGCACTATCACTTATGTCCCTTGTGTATCATACTGTACCCTTTGCTTTATAAATATCTACTTTCTTATGTTTAACTTATCCTCGTTAAAAAGACCTTAATGAACAATAAATTAATTTTTGCATCATGGTCTTTTTATTTGTCTTCACAAAAACAGAAATCGATTGGCTATTAGATGAGCTTCTAAAAGCAATATGTATAAAAACAAGCCAATTCTTCATTTCTCTTAAGCAGCATCACTACCAGAAGACTTTATTTCTTTCACTTTCCCTCGCCAAGAAAGATTGGTCCATACACGGAGAAGGTATTCAACAGGCCCTCTTTTTACATATTGGAGGTACCAGAAACTGCATGCACATTGCACCGAAAAGACCAGTATGCCTAATAGGACGCTTGCTGTGAAGCTGATTTCTTGATAGTACCCTAGACCATATTCATAGAAAACAAGCGTCATGATGACCGATTGCATCAAATAATTCGTGAGTGATAATTTCCCCATGGATTCAAAAGCTCTAAACAGGAAGCCACCTTGATATTGGGCATATAAATGAGCAAATGCGAGGACATACCCAAATGCAAGCAATTGTCCGCCCGATTGAGAGAAGACTCCGCTGAACGTTTCCAAACCTTCCAGGTGACTCAATAGCTTCAATGTTATACCGATTGGTATGAGCCACCATCCATGACGATAGGCGCTTTTTTGACTCGATGGATCGGCAAACCATTGCTGTTTTGCCATGACCATCCCTATCAGAAACATGGGCATCATCACAAACGGGGACAACAACAAAGCGCCAAGTAACAACAATGGATTCTCTTCTAAAATAGGAGGAATGGCGTTTTCGTTATATTCTCGGATCTCTGTGTAAGAACCGTTAGCATACACCTCATCTGTCTTTTGGACGAATGCAAGCATTTCCGGTGTCTCGAATTGATTGGTCGTATCCCCATAACTTCCGGCCGTGAATAGAATAAATGTTATCCCTGCCCATATCAATATTGTTTTAGGCTTTCTATATAGGAAAGGAAGCAACACTAGCACCATCACTCCGTAATAAAACAAGATGTCCCCATCCCAAATAAATGTAGCATGCAGCATTCCAATCGTCATTAAGCCAAAAGCTCTGCGAACGAGATGCCATCTGGATTTATCTCGTTTTTCATTGATCGCTTCCGCAAGCTTCACCAATGAATACCCGAATAATAGTGAAAATATCGGCATAAACGAATACTCGAAAACAATTTTGACAAAATGAACAGAAAACCAATCCATCTTTGATAATTCATCTGTATCTATCAAATCCTTGCCCCATAAGCCGAATTGGAATATCAACAAATTCGCCATTAAAATCCCCAGCAAGCTAAATCCCCTCAGTGAATCAAGCAGCGTTACCCGCCCTTTGCTCATTATGTATCCCCCATCCATTTAAGTTATAAATCTAAGGCTTTCATCCTTGCCAGTTCCTTCTCCCTTTTATTCGCTGCCATCTTCCGGCCACTAAACCAATACCCCACTAGGAAAAGCTCTCCAATGATTATGTATAGACCAAGCTTCAAAGCTGACCATTCAACCTGCCCTGACCATTGGGCATAAATTAAGGCCGCCAAATATAGGACAGGGATAACAGCACCTAAATACAATTTGTCCCTAGTCGATAAATACTGCTGAGCAGCAAAAATAACTAAAACCATGAAAAATCTAAACAAGCCATTCATTTAGCATCCACCTCCTTTTTGTACTTATCAATAATCAGTTTGGCATCCTCTAGGCTAATCCGATCATCGATAGACAGTTTTTTAATGAAAGTGATAAACTCTTCCTCTTCCAAACTATCATACACTTTAATTTTTTGGATGAGTTTATCTAATCGAAGTCGAACGGTTGGATAAGACACTTCATAAACCTTCGCTATATCCTTTAAGGACCCTGAATTTAGGACGAAATTTTTAATGAACTCAATGTCCTCCCTCTCTAAAGATAGAAGCCAGTTGGGAATATCGTTTCTGTCCAAATTAATCCTCCTTTGTATAATTTATTCTTAACTTAACATAATTTTTAATAATATTAAATATATTTTTAATAATATTAAATTTATCAAACAGCAGACATTATCATTTTGTCATTGAAAAATCCATCTCAGTTTCTTCTTTGTCGGTCCACTTAGAGCAAAAAACATTCTCCTAGCATTTATTTCGTATGAAATATGATAGAATAAAATTATCTTTAAATAATAAATTTTCTGTATTAGGAGTGAGTAAAATGACTACATCAAGTGAAGTGCTCAAATTAGGTAACGTATATGCAGCAACAATAGTAAGTGATGATGGCGGGAGTACATATTACTTCACAGAAGATTTATTGAAGAAGCAAATCGTCATCGAACGTATAGTTAATTTAGGAGAAGACGACCAATTGGTCACAGAGTTAACTCTTTTTTGTCGCTCTTCTGACGACTCATTTGTCATCGAATTATATAATGGGGACTACATAAATTCATTTATGATTTTAGGGATGATCAATCCGGTAATTGCTATGGTTGAGGAATGTCCAACACTAGATGAGTTTCTGGATGCGATTACTCGTATATCTGAGAATTATACGTCTGCTCTTATGCAAGAAAACCCAGAAAAACAGTTAGAGATCGTTGACTGGGTAAACAGCATTTTTGAAGATTTAAAAAACATATCACTTTAACATAATACTGCTTCAAATCACTTTTTGACTTTGAAACACAGTTGATGTAATAGGCCTCATTATATTGAGGCCTTTTCAGAAGAAAACGAAAAAAGCCTCTCCTATTCAATGTAAGAGAGACTCTTTTTGTTGTAGATTCAAATTCCTTTTTTCTGCATTAGTTACCTGTTCATCACAAAATCTTTGTATTTGTATAATGGTTGCCACTTTTAAGTCCAAATAAGTTTTACTCCACTTGATAAACCATCTAACATTTGATTGGTGAATAAATAATGGTGAGATAGACCAGCTTAATAGAAGTTACCAAGAAAACATTAAAAGCATTACTCCGTATAATATTTAGAGCAATGTTCTCGAGATTTTGAATCAACTATTCAATGAGGATTGTTCACCAAACACATCGCGAACTAGCCTGTCATATTCCTTCCAAGCATCCATTTCGGAAAACTCGGTTAATTTATCACGAATGCTTTTATAATACCAGCCCTGTTCATCTTTATCTTTTTGATTGAAGCGTTCCCATAGCGAATCTCCTATTCTATCATAGTCTCGCTTTATAGCTCGCATATTAGACAGTTTATCGCCAAGAGTAATCATTTTTGCCTCTTTTGGTGCATTGTTTAAATGGTCCAAAAATTCTCTCTTTCTTATTTTCCAGGTGAGTACTGGATCTTTTTGCTTTTGTTTATTTTCTGTTTCTAGATCCACCAAATAGGAAACTTCTTTCCCGAAATTCTTTTCTATATCATCGAGTGTGTATTTTGTATCTTCGACAACATCATGCAATATAGCTGCAGCTATTACATGGGGATTGTTTGTTAAACCCGATACAATGCTACCCACTTCCATACAGTGTGTTATATAAGGAATCTTCGTCCCTTTTCGACATGTGCCTTTATGTGCAACGGCAGCAAACTGCAATGCCTCTTCTATAATGGAATTACCTTCAAGTCTATCTTCATCACGCATAAAGTCTGGGAATTCAGGGACAATTCCTGCTTGAATTAATCCGTCAGTCCGTTTTTTGTCTTCTTTAGCATTGAGGTAATCCCTGGGTTCTAGTTCGTAGAAATGACATTCTGGATTTCCCTGTTGTTCCCCTTGGGTAAATCCACCTAATAACGGACAGCTCCAACAAAAGATTGTATCAGGCTTAAACACTGCATTGGCGGCTCTGCAGTAATATCGTCCATCGGGATCTTGCCAAACCGGATGAATAGAATATTCGTATGTATAACTTTTCTCTTTTTGTCTATTTCTCATCTAGTATCGCCCCTTACCTAACCATAATGGCAGTCATAAAACCTATCTAGCAGAGAACCTCTAAGAATCATAGATCCATGCAGGCCTTTATAATTCACAAGCTACTAAGGCATATTTTTTCTCTGGATCTAGACCTCGTATATAGTTTAAGATGGTTTGCTTATTCGTTGTTCCATATGTTTCTACAAAATTCTTGATTTCCAAAGGGGTCAACCTAGCTACCCAACCGCCCCAATCAGTTTGTTTTCCATCATAAGTTCCCTTATCAATTAGATCAATCAACGCAAAAAATCCATTATCCGTTTCAATGAACGGACTTTCCCTACAAGGAACATTACCGCTGGGGTCGCCACCTTCCCAATGGAAATGTGGATCTTCAAGTGAACCAATATAAACATCTCTGTATGTCATACTAGGACCTCCTATTTTCCATCTATAAAGTGATACACTAGGAGTTATATACCCTTTTTTGATATTCCAAAAAACTTTTATAGAATAATATAAAATGTGGTTTTCCACGGCCAATTGGTCATTTTCTTCAGGCCCATGGCAGTGAATGTAAGCATCAACGACTTTTTTCATATAGGATGGTGCCTTTACCACTCAAATTTCAGAGACCTCGAATATATTTTTAGCATAATAGGTCTTTATACATTTTCCCGATTATATACCTCTGCTATCAATTCACATAGCTTACCTAGATATAATAGGTTCATCTGATATACTACTTCCGGAGAAGGAGATAGACTGATCATAAAATCATCTGTTGAACTTATATTCTCTTCAAATTCACGGATTTTTCTAATAAGAGATTCACGCTCTTCTATCAAGTCTATATAACTTTTATTATTCTGCATCTCTATATATCCTTCTGGACAAATCATCGTCATAATCAGTTACCCCTTTCTAATCAAATTATATCAATCTACCTATAGTCCATAAGTCATATTTGATTTCCTATTTACGAAAGATGATTTCCTTGTATAAAATTAATTTAAACACCCATTCAATCATTCAACACTGTCTTTTGCCTTTTGTTCCATATACTCTTCACGAATTTAAGACAATGTTTCAAGACTTTCCTTGTGTATTGCATTTGTATAAGTTTTGGACACTAGACCAACCATATACATAATTAATCACGACTGTAGATTTTTCTTCCCATTCACGATTACAGCTAGTAGAGTTGCCTCCTCATTTCTCCTTTTCTCCACTATTATGTCTGCTTGCTTTACTACTCCCCAAGAAGCATCGTATCAATTTTAAAAAGAGCCTGTCTGCTTTTGCTTTTCTTCTCAACGACAGGGGATACTTCTCCAAAAGACTTACATAGAAATCATCAAAAAAATTTACAAATATTATTTCCCTGTGTTTTAAGAAAAATCTTCCCTGCATCTATATGGTGTAAATTATACAAATTTCTAACAGCAATGTTGGTCTCCTCCTGCGGTGATCGTTTAGAAAAGTTAAAAGCCCTCTCTTTTTACTATTCCCACATAAGAATAAGTCCTACCTAACAATATATTAGAAAGATTGAAGTAACTGTAAAAATGGAATTTCATCATAAAGATTAGGATTAGAAAGCAATGCTATAAGAATAAGCATCCTAATTACATTCTCGCATTCTTAAGATTAAGATTTGCCTGGACCTAAACACCCTATAATAGACGTTTCTCTCTTGGTGAATTGACCATTTCACAGTAACTTTTGAACTCTTATTTCATCTCTTTTAAAAACAATATATTCTCAAAAGAAAACTCCCCAAACGGCAAATAGAAAAATAAATCCAATCTATTTGTCGTAAGGGGAGCATATGTTTTGTGGTGCATTTCAAGATCAAAAATACATTTAATATCCTTTAGGAACTTATTCTTGTTTGTCTTCAAATATAGAAAGCTCTTCAAACCAATCCTCGGGAGGATGCTTAGGGAAACCTCTTCTAATGTAATCTTTCCCGCCATCCACTGAAACTTTGCCGCAGGAACAGGTTTTAAAATCATGTCGGTACGTGGACTCAATTACATCTCCGCACGTTTTACATTTGGCAGCATTCTTGATGATAGAGTTCATGTTTGTATGACCTCGCTTTGATAGGATAATTCCATTATATATGTGAAAAAGATGGCGGGGGTAATAACTTGCTTGCTGAAGAAGAAGCTGAATAATATGAGTAAGTAAGTCACAATAAGGTTTGACTTATTCAATACTTTTCCTAAACAAAGTCTAGGCATATGTTTTTGATTACTTACTTTCAAGCTCCAATGTATTACTCTTCAATATTTAGCATCCATACTTTTTTCAAAGGAATTTCTGCTTTAATATCATCGCTAAGGTTATCATAGTTTTCTAAAAGCTGTTCTATTATTTTCGCTGAATCCCATAATCTAACTCGGAAAAATTGTTTTGGTATTTCCTTTATTACAGAATTCTTAAAGCCGTTCCACGATACAAGTAATCCATAATCTGCATTAAAATTACTCATAGTCCCAATTAGTTGGTCCATCGTTGGGCGATCCACAGGCAAATCTGTTGTTTTTACTTGAACGCATATTTTAGGAGATCCGAACCCTAATGTATCGGCCGCTGCTAAAATATCGACTCCTTGATCAGACCCTTCAGGACTTTTATAGGTGGTAAATCCCTTTGCTTTTAAGATTTCCTCAATAAGCATTTCCATCTTGTGACCTTTAAATTTCCTAATGATATGCTCTGAAATTCTATCCTGTATATACTCTTCTAAATCAGGAATTCCCTCATCTTCAGTATCTTCAAGTCTTTCAGGTATAGGTTTATGTGCTACTTGCCAATTATTCTTATACATCTCTTTGAGACGTTCTTCTGCATTATTTTTATGAATTTTGCACACAGTCATGAAGGCAACCATTGAATATAAAATATCCTGTTCAAATCTATCTCTTGGAACATCTAATGAGAACCATTCTACATCGCGATAATGATAATATGGACTTTCTGATGTAGGATTGTATTGGTATTCACTAGTAATTTTCCCAAAATGAATCGTTCGATTAAGTTTACTAGGTAATACAACCCAATCACCTATTTCCATCCGATGAGCAATTGGATAGATTTGCGAAGCCCAATTTATTGCTGTCTTTTCTTTCTCTAAGTCATACTTTTCAACCAAAAATGAGTAAAGATTTTCTTTTCTTTGAAATCTATTTAAATTTACATCTAAATCATCCCATGTCAAATATACACGTTTATCCTGTATAAACTTATTTTCATATTCACCATGAGAGCCTGCTCGGAACAACCAAATACTCAATTGTATTTCCTCCAAAGATTTCAAATTTATATTAATAGTATATCAAACACATAAGAACATTTTTAAAATAAGTTATGCAGCGACTCGGAAAAGTAATTTATATAAGTACAATATAAACCTTTTAACCATTACAGATTTTAACAGATTCTAAAAAGAAAACGGCCCAAGCTCTCCAAGATGAAGAACTCAAACCGCCTAAACTATTCGGTGTACTTTATCATATAAAAATCAACCTAAGCGTTAGCCTCAATCCCCAATTCCTCTAACCTTCTCCATAAACTCTCCATCGCCTTTTTCTTATCATAATAGAACTCTCTGCCACGGACTCGCCAAAATTTCCAGCCTACACGTTCTAGATTGTATTGGCGTTGCATGTCCTCTTCCCATTTTTCTGGTCCGTGCCATCTTTCGCCGTCACATTCCACCGCGAGTCGGTCTCTGAGTCCTTCAATGACGAGGTCAATGCGGTATTGGCCTACTTTGACCTGCGGCTGGACTTTATAGCCTCTGGCCACAATCATGCGAAGCACTTCGACTTCAAATGGTGAATCACATTTGTCCTCTAGATTTTCTAGTGTGTCGTTGACTCTTGTCGGGTTCTTGCAGTAGCTCAATAATTTGTAGCGGTAGCAATCCTTCTTCAGCTCATCTAACTCGACTGAGTGATAGAGCCTCATTTGATTTCGCGCACGGCTGGCGGCGACGTTGAAGGTTTGCTGCTGGTCTTTCTTCGTCATGGCCATGAAGCGTCTGTTGCCGGCAATCACCATGGATAGGAGAATAATATCCCGCTCGTCCCCTTGGAGACTATAGGCATTTCCGCAGATGATCTTTCTGTTTACAAATTCACTTTCCGGAATGGTTGCCCGGATTTTATTCTCGATAAGCGCAGCCTGTTTATTCCCTTGCAGGGCAATGACCCCAATCGTTTGCCCATCATATTTCGGGTCAGCGAGGATGCTTTCGATATCTTCGACGATTCTATCCGCTTCCGGTTCGTTGACCATATTCGTTCCTTCTGAGGCATATCCGTCCTCTACCCTTATCGCCACCACTGGCGGCTCTATTTTCTCATTATCAAACGGCAGCCTTAACGGAATCATTTGACCACCATAGCTTAAATCATTCGAGAATTGAATAATCTCCGGAACGCAGCGGAAATGCTCCTTCAGCATTAATCGGCCGTTCTTAGGGAAGATTTGATCGGCAATCTCGTAAAGTGAAATCTTATGGTCAAACAAGCGTTTGTTCGGAACGCCGTCTAAATAACGATTAATCAGCTCTTCAATCTCTGCATCCTTCGTTCCAATTCCATATGGACTGATTTGCTCGTCATCCCCGACAACGACCACCTTTCCCCCGCGCAGAAGCACAGGGACGGACATGATGTCACATTGACTGCTCTCGTCAAAAATAATGACATCGAATTTCTCATTGCTAATTGGGAAGTTTTCAAGCACCTGATTGACCGGCATGATCCAGACCGGAATGGCAGATTGCGCTGTTTCCATTTCCTTGCGGGCATCCGCTAAGAAGCGCTTATTGTTCCCGGTTCCCTTCCCATAGCGCTTGATGAAGTTTTTCCACGCAACGAGGGCGCGCTTTTGTTCATCGGTAATCCGGTTGATTTGATTCAACCAGGTTGAATTGGACACGATGCTGGTGATCAATTTCTTTTGATAGTCCTGCTCGGCCTTGATGCTATTTTCGATGCGCTCGGCCTCGAATTCCTCATTGATGGTCATCCAATCATACAGAGCTTTAAGCTCCCATGCCTTGTGCACCTCTTCAGGCATTGGCATATCCTTCGATAACGTGCTCATCATCCATTCCGCCGTCTTAGGTGCTAGGGCTTTGAATTTAGCATGAAGATTAAAGAATACAATGACTTCCTCTCTCTTCTTCCTTAAACCCGTTAGTTCATCCAGATTCTCATGCCACCTTGAGGCATCCTTCTCCTCTAAGATAGCCATAAACGAATGCACAATCGGGTGAACATGTTGCTCCTTTGAAAGCTCGTTCAGCTGCCCGATGTAGGCATGATAACCTGTTTCCCACTCTTGATAGCTGATGACATCATAGACATGCTCAACAGCTGTTTGCAGCTCCACATAAAAGGCATAGCTAAGCCAATTCGGCTGGTTCAACGATAGACGATTAGCTGTTTCTCTAAAGCCTTCGATTAATTGACCTAGCTGCATGGTCTTTTCATAGAGGGTAATTTCTTGATCAATAACACTAAAGAGACGTTTGTCATCGATGTCGATATGGGTTCCGCCAATTTCATCGATATTCGCATTCCACGTGCGGACTGCCTCATCTTTTTTCTTTTTCAAAAGTAGGTGCTTCTGCAGGATGTCTATCTCCTCAACTGTCCGTACGGGCTGGCCGTTAAGGACAGGCGTTTCCCAAAGGTATTTCGCGTTTTTCCCCTTCGTCATCGTAAAAATAAAATTCGGTTTCTTATTCTCTCGCAGGCGTTCTCCAAAAATTAGAATATCTGACTCTAACTCATAATCCGACTTATTTGGAAGGATGATTTTATGTTGAATGATCGTCCGATTCATAACCGTCATTTCTTCATTCAATGCCTTCATGTCACGGAAGAAGGACGTCCACCGTTCTTTGCGTGAGCCTCCTGCCAGATAGTCTTCGAGGATTTTCTGTGAGGAGGAACCTTCCTCGAAATCGTTTTCATAGACCAAAATCTCCGCAAGCTCCTGCTTTACTTGCTCGGCATAGGCCTGGTCAGGAGGGAATTGAACTTTGTCGGTATACGTGATGGCTTGATCATGCTTTTCTTGGAGTTCTCTTCCTGTCGTAAGCCAGCTTTGCATTTCCTCTATGCTTTTTAGCAGATTTGATTCAGGGAGAACGGAATCCTTCAAGCCAAGTTCCTTTTCATTTAGTGTACCTCTCAGTTCCCATAACTGATTGAATTCCTGTTTGGATAAAGGAAATTCCGTACCCATGGCAACCTTATCGAGAATCCACTGATAATCTACGGATTCCTCCGTAAGCATTTGCGCGACATCTGCTTTCGTGACAGGATTCCCTTTATACTCGATGCCCAGCTTCTCGCTTTTGCTGTATTCAAGCAGCTGGTGTTTGAGCTTGGCTTCCTTTCGTCGACTCTTATCCAGCTCTTCCTTGTCGCACGCAATTTCCGTTTCCAGCTTTTCGGTCGATAGATTCCCGAGTTGTTCGGAGATGGTCCGGATGGAGTTCTCGATTTCTCTAAGAGAGTCTCTTCCTCCACCGAGAACCGGCACACATAAATCCCGAATTTCCGCCGGGATTTTCTCCTTCAACACTTTCAGCGGATTTTCCTTTTGGCTCGTGATGAGAATCTTCTTCCCATGGGCCAATAGGTGAGAGACGATATTCGCAATCGTATGGGTTTTCCCTGTCCCAGGAGGTCCTTGAACCGTCAGACCGTAATTCGTTGCCAAGCGACGCGCGATTTCCTTCTGCTCTTCATTGGCTGGCAATGGGAAATATAAATCCGTCGCCACCTTATCCCACTTCAGGCTGTTCTCTTTCTGATCAAAATTCACTTCATCCCCGACAATGGAGGCAATCGTGGCTGGATCCTGAAAATCCTCCTGCTGCATCAATTCGATAATCTGTT
Source organism: Gracilibacillus sp. Marseille-QA3620 (assembly GCF_054950035.1). Lineage (NCBI taxonomy): Bacteria > Bacillati > Bacillota > Bacilli > Caryophanales > Bacillaceae > Gracilibacillus > Gracilibacillus sp. Marseille-QA3620. The sequence goes on along the minus strand of NZ_CM143102.1, from coordinate 1,888,318 downwards.
CTAAATCATTTTTGAGGACTTGATTATCCTTTTTCCGAAGAATCAGGACATATTCATCCACATGGCCGACAGGATCTTTGGAAGGATTGATTGGTTCATCCCCCATCGCCACACGGCCACTCGCATCAATGATGTTCATAAATTGATTTGATAAATCACGGACATCTTCCTCGAACACATCTCGATAGTGTGCGGTTTGACTAATCAATTGGATTTCATCATTGTTCGGAAGCGGAATCCCGCTCAAGATATTCAATTCAAGCTTATAACCCTGATTCGTTGGCTTCACAATAACGATTCCCTTATCAGCATCAAGCTCAATATCCAGTTTGGTCGTGAACAAAGGATGAGAAATGGTCCCCACTTCATGTTTCCATGTAAAAATGGTCTGCCCTAACAGCAGCTCCAGTCCTTCACCCTCCACCTGGAATTCTTGATGCAGCTTAAAGAAACGTTCATACAGAGCCTGAACGCTTTTCATCCTTGTCATATTAGCCGCCCAATCGCTCCAGGCTGCTTTCCATTCGTTAAAAAGTTTAACCCGATTCGGATCTTCATCGAAGCGGACTTCTACCTGCGTGTCCCCTTCCGTCATTACCTTTGAATCAGGGATTTTCGGAGAATGCTTCTCGTTATCATATGAGTAGGTAATCCACTCCCTAATGGACTCATCAGGATCGGGAGGTGTGCTATCGGCATCACTCACGGTTTGCCGATGTATTTCTAGAATAGCATCACTATCTTCTCCCTCCCCCATTAAAAACACGCCTTCCCCGTATTCTTCAAGGGCCGACTTAGTCCACGTTTTTTCATACTCTTTATATTCACGGATAACCTTAAAACGCAGGTTATTCACAGCTAATAAATATTCAAATAACTGCTTTGCTTTGTCACTCAATCAAAAGCACCTCTTTATATTTTCATATAGTAAATATATCACAATGTCATAGAGAGGAATAACTGTAAAATATAGTAGGGTAAATGAGCTTATTAGTAATGGAATGAATTGAGGGAATAATAAAAACAGTGCACATGAATGATGGTGTGCACTGTTTTCAAATTGATTAACTTTATACTATCTGCATTACTAAAGTTTCATCTATTTTTTCATTTAGATACATATAAGCCTTTTCAAAATGTATTATGTTTTAGACAAAAGGAATTTGACCATCTTTCTCTCAGCTTTTATTATTAGAAAATTGGCGGCAAATAGAAAAAAACCATGTACAACTTGTACATGGTTTTATGACCCCTACGGGATTCGAACCCGTGTTACCGCCGTGAAAGGGCGGTGTCTTAACCGCTTGACCAAGGGGCCAAATGGCTCCGCAGGTAGGATTCGAACCTACGACCGTTCGGTTAACAGCCGAATGCTCTACCACTGAGCTACTGCGGAATAATGATATGGGCCTAAATGGACTCGAACCATCGACCTCACGCTTATCAGGCGTGCGCTCTAACCAGCTGAGCTATAGGCCCGTTATGATTCTTTTTTGGAGCGGGTGAAGGGAATCGAACCCTCATCATCAGCTTGGAAGGCTGAGGTTTTACCACTAAACTACACCCGCATCTATGGGGCGGCTGATGGGAATCGAACCCACGAATGTCGGAACCACAATCCGATGCGTTAACCACTTCGCCACAGCCGCCATTTTGGCAGGGGCAGTAGGAATTGAACCCACACTGGAGGTTTTGGAGACCTCTGTTCTACCTTTAAACTATGCCCCTATTTGGATGGTGGAGGGGGACAGATTCGAACTGCCGAACCCGAAGGAGCGGATTTACAGTCCGCCGCGTTTAGCCACTTCGCTACCCCTCCGTCATGAAGAGTGCCGGCAAGAGGACTTGAACCCCCAACCTACTGATTACAAGTCAGTTGCTCTACCAATTGAGCTACACCGGCATGACATATTAGTTTTCGTTATCATAGATCATTAATTTAATCATGAATGGCGGTCCGGACGGGACTCGAACCCGCGACCTCCTGCGTGACAGGCAGGCATTCTAACCAACTGAACTACCGGACCATTATGAAATTATGATGGAGGAGGAAGAGGGATTCGAACCCCCGCGCGGTTTGACCCGCCTCTCGGTTTTCAAGACCGATCCCTTCAGCCAGACTTGGGTATTCCTCCGTATAAGTGGTGGAGCCTAGCGGGATCGAACCGCTGACCTCCTGCGTGCAAAGCAGGCGCTCTCCCAGCTGAGCTAAGGCCCCATATGATTGTTAGAGTGGTCGGGAAGACAGGATTCGAACCTGCGACCCCTTGGTCCCAAACCAAGTGCTCTACCAAGCTGAGCTACTTCCCGTAAATAATGGCGCGCCCGAGAGGAGTCGAACCCCTAACCTTTTGATCCGTAGTCAAACGCTCTATCCAATTGAGCTACGGGCGCATACTTGGTAAATTTCGAGAGTGCCGAGGGCCGGTCTCGAACCGGCACGGTAGTCACCTACCGCAGGATTTTAAGTCCTGTGCGTCTGCCAATTCCGCCACCCCGGCATAGTACTTGGCATTGGAGCGGAAGACGGGATTCGAACCCGCGACCCCCACCTTGGCAAGGTGGTGTTCTACCACTGAACTACTTCCGCATATTAAGTGCGGGTGAAGGGAGTCGAACCCCCACGCCGTAAGGCGCCAGATCCTAAGTCTGGTGCGTCTGCCAATTCCGCCACACCCGCATGTTTTATAAATGGTGAGCCATGAAGAACTCGCCCCTGCAGCCCTCGTGCTTCTCTCTTTCAGGCTCTCTCGTTGACTGCTTTTTTATTTTAATCTGGATTCAACTAGATTGCAATATGGAAATTATGGAAATGATATTTTGTTTTTCTTCCTATATAAAAGAAATTAATAGCCCATGAATACTGCTATCATACACAGGAGTATAGGTTTCTCATCTGATGTTGGCACCTTTTTTATATGCCAAAGATTTAAAATTAATTTGAAATTAAAAAAAGGCCCCATACATAAACAGAGCCTTTCACTCAAACAAACTTACCACCTGTGGAACATTCTGTGAAACAAGAAAAACTGGGTCGTGACAGACACATATCTCCGGGATAAAGATAAATCAAAGTTAGCCAACCTCATTCTATAATCTTTAATTATACTTAAAAAGCTTCCAAATAAATAATGCCCAAAGAAGAATTCCAGTTATCACGAAAGGAAACAACATATTCCCAAAATCCAACTTAAATATTATAAATATAATAATAATTACGCTAAATATAATCGGTAAAATTAGTGTTTTTGTTTTTGTGGCAGGTTTAAGCCATACAAATTGTACAATCAAAAAGCCCAATAATATTAAAATCATTAAGTAAGTCATGACATCAGCTCTTTCTCATAAAAATTGAATATTAAAGCTAAATATATTTTAACACAAATCAATTCCATGATATAACAAAACAGAAATCTGTATACAGTTAGTCTTTTTATATATGAATAATAAATTCTACTATAATTCTGTTATAAAGACCTTCCTTAAAGTTGAGTTAATCGAGATTTAAAACTTTTTCAATTGCTAACTTAGCATCAACTATTTTATTCTCCATTTTACTATTTGTATTATCATATATAGATCTTTGACTAGTTCTTATTATTTTAGCCAGGTCTTCACTACTAATATCTTTGTATGTACTTTTCACCAATGCTGCAATCCCTGTTACATAAGCAGTAGCAAATGATGTGCCATCAGAGTATAAATAATCTCCCTCTGGTAACATTCCTAACACATCTTTTCCAGGGGCTGCCACTAAATTAGATGTTCCGTACCCAGAAAATTCATACATTTCACCTTTATTATCTACAGCTGCAACACATAAAACATTATCTAAATCAAAATTACAAGGATATGCAGGTGTTTTTTTTAAATCATTCCCTGCATTTCCAGATGAACATACGAATAGTATATCATCATATTTCCTCATTACTTCATACAAATTATAATCATAAGTAGTGTTATCCCAGCTACAATTAATTATTCTAACACCCAAACTATATGCATAATCCAAAGCTTTTATTGCATCGTCAAGATTTCCCGAGGATCCTCTCATGAATTTCAGAGGTAAAATTTTCACGTTTGGCGCTATCCCCCATACTTCATTACTCTTTTTATGAGCCCCCACAATTAAAGAAGTAATAAATGTTCCATGATAATCCCCTAGATAATCATCATAAACAGAGTTGTCGTTGTTATAAAAATCCCAGCCGTTAACATCATCCACGAAGCCATTATTATCGTCATCTAAATCATTGTTTGCAATTTCATATCTATTCACAAAGATACTCTCAGAAATCATAGGATTTGAAATATCAATTCCTGTATCAAGTACACCTACTATTATATCACTATCTCCTTTTGAAATTTCCCAGGCACTAACAGCATTAATATCATAGTTTTCAATTCCATTAACACCTTCTATCATTTGAGCTTTATTTAATAATGCCCATTGTTTGTTGGAAATCGATTTTTCTTCCAATTCCGTTACTAACTCTGTTTTATGATTACCTCCATATATAAATAATAATAATAAAAAAGCGGTGCTAATCATGATTATAATTCTTGATTTTGTCTTCAATTTTTGCATATTTACACCTTCAATGGTAAATAAGCACTCATTTCTTTAAGAAAAATGAGTGCTTCAAACCTTTTCAATTTTAGTATCTTATTGTTGAGCTTTTTTGTGCACTCTTATCATAACCTGTACCAATAGTAATTGACGGCGAACCAGAAATTGTTATTCCACTTACTGCAAGAATCTTATGAGCAAATTGTGAGAGAACTTTTGTATCATAACCTTTGAATTTTGTTTGATAAAGTGTAAATTTTATTGTACCTGTTTTATTTTGTTGCGTAGCTGAGGTATTTGATTGCTTTGTAGAAAATACTATACCTTTATTAGGTGTCTCTGTTTTTGACCAACTTTTTGTATTTTTTAATGTAGTATACTTACCCGTGTACCAATTACCTGAATAATACTTAGCCGTAGAAGAAATACTTTTTGAATTTAATCCTCCACCCCAAGAAACACCAATATAATCACTAAACGTATCTACAAAATATGGCGTTTTCCAGTTATATGTAACAGTCATACTATATGACGGCGCACTACTTGTAGAATTATTCACCTTTGTCATAGCGAAAGACATTTTTGAAGTAGCAATACTCCCAGAAGTTGTTACTTCTTTATCACCATTATCTTTTTTGACTTTATAATTTGGGTTCTTTTCTAATGATTTCTTAATCATTTTGTACTCGGGTGAACTTACATGATATCTCTCCTTCATTTCTTTTTCATTTAATGAATTTATTTGTTTTAAATTATTTCTAATTTGTTTTACATCATCTGCACTAAACCCATCCTCAAAAAGTAAGCTATCATCAGTATTTGTAAAGTATTCAAGCATTGATAAATTATCTATATCCATTATTGAAAAATTAACATCTACTAAATCCGGATTTTTATTGATTGCTTCTGCTATTTCCCTTTTATCTTTACTTTCCATTTCTTCTAATGTGTCAGCATCATACCCTGATTGTTCTAACACTTGATCAACTTTAATATCTGATAATAAATCATTAGAAGATGCTTGACTTTCAGCAAAAGTAGAGTTGACCAATACGCCACTTGTCAAAGCAACTACAGTCATCATACAAACGAATTTATTCATTTTATTCTCCTAACCTCTTTAAATATTATTTTGTGACCAATCCCATATACCTCCATTCTTAATTAATAAAAAAATGTTCCGAATAAAGCCCAGATTAATAAATTATACCAGTAGACATAGTCACAATAAGCAAATTATATCAGTATTTGAATTTATTTCCAACATTTTATTCACACTATTGTAATAATAGTTTCAATTTTGTAATAAATTTAACAGAGATAATTATTACTATACAAAACTATTTAAAGCGAATCTCCAGGTAGAAATGGAAGAGGATTGGCTATTTTCGAGGAATGACAGACATAAATCGCATAAACCTCTAATTTATGTAAAACTAATTAATTATTGAGCCAATTATATAATGTTGAATTCGAATCCAACATATAGTGATCGTTTTTATCCTGTCCAAGTTCATACATGACCTTTCGATAGTCATCAAAGTCATCTGAATGTTTATAATCAGAATTAGCGGTGATGATTTTTAACGATTGATAAGCATAGCTTTTCACATTTTGTATGGGCACTTTCCGATACCGTTCACTTTCAATCGTATCTGTCGCAAATTTATCAATCAATGTGACCCATTGTTTTTTGGAGTATCTCCCAATAGAGAATTCGCGATAAAACTGATGACAGGCATCGATTAATAAGGCTTTGAATCTAGCAGGTGATATAGGTTCCTTGAAATTACAATTGAAATCAGTTAAAGGTTTATTAAAGGGTTTATTTATCGTTTTATTATGCTGCTCTACCGGCTGCTCAGTAAGAGTATCAGAAGGATGCTCATTCGGCTGTTCACCTTCTTGAGTGACATTCACGATATAGATATTGGCTGATTGCTGATTATTTTTCCTTTTAGCATGATTAACAGACAAGACCCCTATTTTGGACAAGAGTCCAAAGAATCTTCTCACAGATGATAAGCTGACTTCCATCCTAAACCGCTCCTCAAACATTCGTAAGAAGTTGTGATACGTAATCGAAAATACGCCTTCCGCATTGACGGCTAGATCGGATACAAGATACGTCATTCTTATTTGCAAGTCTGTCAGTTCCCACCTGTCCTTAACAGCTTGGACAAATTTCTCTTTGTTATATGTACCTTTACTGTACTTAACCAACTCTTCTGGTCTGCCGTTAACTAACACCGTAAACCTCCTCCTTGTCATACAAGAAAACTTCTTAATAACACATAAGAAAAATTCCTTGTGAGTTTTCGGAACCATTTCTAGAATGGCAGGTTTAAGCGAATAAGATTTCTTGCCTGCTCTTCTAACCATTTCCCCATAGAGGAAATTAACATTCCCTCCTGTAGATAATTCCGAACCTTAGCCTCTAATAGCCATATACGAGTTTTCAATATCAGCGGGACCATAAAAAATTAATTTTATGGTTTGCTCCAGCTAGTTTAGTATCGGTTATTTAGTACATTTCACCAAAGTAGCGCAAGAACCACTTTATTCCAGTGTTTACATTACTATTTTTATCGGTAATCAGATTAGATTGAAAAACGAGTTGCGATGGAATAAAATGTAAATAATATAATAATAGAAAGGAATTATTTATATGGGTGTTAAAATAGATAAAGCAATTTACACTAAAACAAAAGAAGAGATAACACATATTGAAGCAGATAAGCGAGAACTAAACAAAGAAAAGTTCACCTGCGTTGATTGTGAGAAAGAACTAAAATTTAGAGTATCAGGAAAGAGAAGATTAGAAGATAGGACAATAGATATATCTCCTTATTTTTATTTAGTTAAGGGAAGAGAACACGGAGAAAATTGTAAGTACAATACATTTGGACAGATAGAAATTATCGCACGTAAACCAATGACATTGAAAGAATTTATGAAAAAAAAGAAACCAAATCAATATGCGATAAGGCTGCAAGTAGTTAAGGATGCAATGGCAGAAGCACCTGTAGAAGAGGAAGAGAACATAAATTCAAAACCAAAAGATAAAAAAGATACCCCAGAAATAGAATATAAAAATGTAGGAACAATGGCTCCTTATCTCAGCCGAATGAAGGATATCATGATACTGCGTTCTAGTATGGAAAAAAATAGCGATATCAAAAAATATCTAAAATTAGAATATAATAACAAGATGATTAGTTGGGATAAATTCTACTATGGTCCAGAACACGTTGATTTCCTAGAACTATCAAAATATTTTAGGAGTAATCCAAAACCGAAACACCCTGTTTGTATAGAAGGAGTAGTAAAGGGCTATGAGTGTAAGACAGATACAAAAGGTAGAACATACTATTCTTTTAAATTAGTAAAACCCTATGTGAAAGATATTCATTTAGATGGATATAAGCATGTCCCAAATGTGAGTGTAAATATTTCTGATGAAAATGAAGCATTAATTTATTTTATGAAAAAAAATTATAAAGAAAACAATAACCAAATTATATTATATGGAAATCCCAGTATAAAAATTGGCCAACAATCTAATGTTAAATATCATAATATTATTATTTGGATAAATCGAACAGCACAAGTGCATTTATTTAATGATATATTTGATAAATAATTTAAAGAATAAAAAGCTAACGCATATATATTTAAAGTGTACCCCTTATAAAAGACATTTTGAAAAAGCCTAGGGAACTAGTTGAAGCCGTCGACTGTATTTTTGCAGGCGGCAACTTCTTTAAATTTCATTGCCCTCGATAATGATTACATTTCCAGGTACTCCCTTGTTTAAAGTTACGCTGTAAGATATTTGGGCATGTGCGATGTTCCTTTGTTGCCTTGATCATCCGTCGACATGGTACGCTCTTCGAATGGGACAAATAATCACGAATTTCTTCATAATGCGGCCCTGCGTTACAGAAGTGTCATTTTAATTTGACGTGTCCTCGCGAAAATGATAAGCCTTTAGAATCATTCTCTTACTCTTTCAACCGCTTCATCTTTAGCCTTGCGCTTTTGGGCTGATGTTTCTAGAAAGTAGTTGTAGTAACCTGAACGAGATACGCCCAATACTTCACATAAATAGCTCACCATGCGTTTTAGATTGTATTTCTCAATCGTATGCTTAATCAGTTCAAACTTCCATTTTGGTTCGATTATTACTTCTTTAACAACTGTCTTTCGAGAAAGGCCAGCTCTTTTAATAGTTTATTCTCCGCCTCAAGCATTCGATTTTTTGCTTCTAACCGTTTAAGCTTTTCCTCTAGTGTCACTGCCGGAGTTAAAATACTCAATAACACCGATTTAAAATTCCTCACTAATCACGGATAATCGACGTATCACTACAAAAGAGAGGGATCGTCGATGTTGAAAATGGGGGATTTTATAATGATTCGAGAACTTTATCAAAAAGGATGGACATTATCAGCTATTTCAGAGGAAACAGGATTCGACCGAAAAACCATTCGAAAATATATTCATTCTGAAGAAACACCTTCTTCAAAATCGAGAATGAAACGGAAAAGCAAGTTAGATCCCTATAAGGCGTATCTCTTACAAAGAATTCAGGAAGGAACCACAAATTGCGTGGTCTTGCTTGAAGAAATTACAGCAATGGGGTATGAGGGGAAGAGTACAATTTTACGAGATTTTGTGCAGCCCTTCCGGGCACAACCAAAGAAACAGGCCACTAGGCGATTTGAGACACCTCCTGGGAAGCAAGCTCAAATGGATTGGGCGGAAGTCGGTGAAGTAGTGATGGATGGTCATCCACAAAAGGTTTATGCCTTTCTCATGATTCTGGGGTATTCCAGGATGAAGTATATTGAGTTTACGACAGATATGAAGCTCGAAACATTGATGAAATGTCACATGAATGCCTTCTCCTATTTTAACGGCATTCCGAATCAGATTCTCTATGATAATATGAAAACCGTCGTGACAAAGCACAGTCCAACAGAGATTCGTTTTAATCGTACGTTTGAAGATTTTTTAGCCTACTATGGGGTCGTCCCGAAAGCTTGTAAACCCTACCGCCCACAGACGAAAGGAAAAGTAGAAAGAACGGTGGATTACCTAAAGAAAAATTTCTTTCAACGAAAACATGAACCTACGCTGGAAGCATGGAATCATGACATACAGATATGGTTGGACAAAACAGCTAATAAAAAGAAAAATGAAACGACACAAGAACCGCCGGTTCAGCGTTGGCAAACGGAACAGCCACAGCTTCAAGCCTGGGGAATAAAGCCGTTATTCCCAACAAGCCATTGGGAAGTGCGGGAGGTAAGCAGAGATTGCTTTGTCTCTTACTTAGGAAAGAAATACTCTGTCCCTTTTCGGTATGCCGGTCAGAAAGTTAAGTTGAAAGTGACATTGGACAAACAGTTGGAAATATACGATGCACAAGACCGCATTGCCCAACATCCCATTATGACAGGAAAAGCACATATGCATATTCAGTTGGAGCACTATGAGAAGTCAGAAGAACAACAAAAAGAGCAGAAACAACAGAACTCCCCTGGTTTGCCGACCCCGGATTTCTGTCCTTCTACTCCACAGGTGGAAGCTCGATCTCTAGCCACCTACGCCGCACTCGAGGGGAATGAATCAGAATGAAATCCAGCCTTGAAGAACGACTCATCCAGTTGGGCTGGCATGACACAGCCAGTCAATTGGATGATCTGGTAGAGAATGCTTCTACCCATAATGTATCATATTTTGATTTTCTGCACACGGTTGTTTTACAGGAATGGGAACGTCGAGAATCAGCTAAATTAGAAAATCGAATCAAGCGCGCCAAACTTCCTTATACCAAAACCATTCATGACTTTGATTTTACGTTTCAGCCAAGCATCAATGAGCAACGTGTAAAGGAAACCCTTACCTGCCGGTTTATTGCCAATGGAGAGAATCGTCTTCTTTTAGGGCCACCTGGTGTAGGGAAAACCCATCTCGCCCTCTCTTTTGCCTTAGAAGCTCTGGCAAAGGGACATACCGCCTTGTTTTTGACGGCTGACCAAATGGTGGCAGAATGCCGTAAGGCAGAAACAAAAGGAAGCATTCCTAAATTGGCACAAAAATGGAGCCGTCCAGATTTATTGATTATTGATGAGGTGGGATACTTTCCTTTTGACGAGTTGACGGCAAATGTCTTTTTTCAAGTGGTATCCAAGCGATATGAACATGGAGCGATGATTTTGACCTCGAACAAATCATATATAGAATGGGGCAAAGTGTTTGGGGATGATGTCTTAGCGACTGCCATCTTAGATCGACTCCTTCATCATGCGGTTACCTTCAATATCAAAGGAGATTCGTATCGTTTGAAGGAAAAGAAAAAGGCTGGGATTTATCCAGCAGCGTTATCGAAGTAACGGCATCAGTGGGGAATTTTATTCCGGTGATAGTGGGGAAAACTAAAACGGTATTGACACTCTAGTGTTAATTCTCGATTTGCCGGTCTTCCAGAATTGATTTTACTTGTTGTAATCGTCAACCCAAAAGTTGACCATGTCGCTCATGCAAAAGTTGACCACCCTCTTGTTACTTCGAATAAGTCTCTTTGAGACGATAGCTTTCTCCATTCATGGGGATGATGTGTGCCTTATGGGTTACTCGATCCAACAAGGCGGCGGTCATCTGTTCATCGTGAAAGACCTCTACCCATCGACTAAATTCCCGATTACTCGTGATAACCATACTGCCTCTTTCATAACGTGCCGAGAAAAATTGAAAGAGTAATTCTGCTGCTTTCTGGTGGTAGGGGATATAGCCCAGTTCATCGACAATTGTGACATCTGCGGCCAACCATTGCTTTTCTAACTGAAGCAGTCTTTTTTCGTCCTGAGCTTCCATCAGTTCATTGGATAGGCGGGCGGCCGTATAGTATCGTACAGTATAGCCCTGTTCAATCGCTTCTTCTCCTAGCGCGATGGATAAATGTGTTTTCCCTGTTCCCGAGTTCCCGATGAATATGACATTCCTTTTCTGTTGAATATATTCCCCTTGAAAGATGTCCAACATGCGCCTTTTAGGTACGTGAGGGGCCTCTTCAAATTGAAAAGCGAGAAGGTCTTTATGTACCGGAAACTGCGCTTTTTTTCTGGCTGTCGCTTTCTTTTTGATTTCTCGCTCAGCTACTTCAATCGCTAATAAATGAAAAAGAAAGTCTTCATAGGTGATTTGTTGCTCATTTGCTTCACGCAAATAAGCGTCCACTTGCTCACGTATGGCTGGTAATCGTAATCTTTTTAGATATTCATCCATTTGATATCGATGTGTGCTCAGTGTAGATACCTTCCTTTCTGTAATAATTGATCATATGGATCGAAAGTAGGCGCCTTGACTGCGACAGATTGGTCCATTTTATAGTTTATGGGGGATGGCTTCATGATTTCTGGCTTCGTCATTAGATACAGATAATGCTTGACGCTATCAGCTGTATATAGCTGCTCTTTTACACTACTTTCAACCGCCTGTTTGACCGTTTCGATCGAGAACTCCCGATGGAGTTTTAGTAGTTTAATGAATTCTTTTCCATGCCCATATTTAGAAAGAGTACGACGATAAAATTCTTGATAACTGGCAGGAAGGTTCGCTCTGCGGACAGGGCGTGCATGCGGAATGGCCCTTGGTTTTCTCTCTAGTTCATCCAAATAATGATCCACTTCAAATACTTCATGAAATCTTTCATAGGAACGTTCATGCTTCGCTACACATTGCCCGCCTAGCCAGATCTCAATATGATTGACATAGGCATATAGGTGAGCGTCTTTTTGTCCTGCATATCTTGTTGGGACGGAGTAGGCATTGGTTTCAAAGTTTACCAGGGACAGGCTATTAACACTGGCTTTCACCTTCCTGGCACAAGGATGTTTACTGATGATCGGCAATAGTTGCACACGCTCTTCCTGAAATCGTTCACCCACCTTTTCGTTTGTTTTGGGTACGAAGGTTTCTTCATAGGCATTACATTGTTCCATTAAATAGTGATTCAGCTCCAGAATTTCACTAACCTGAGGAACCGGCACAAGGAATTGAGCTCTGGCTGTTTGTACCAGCTTCTCCACTTGTCCCTTTTCATTTCCTTTGGCGGGTGCACAAAATTGGGCATCAAAGAGATAGTGGGAGCGAAACTGGACAAAAGCTTCCTGTTCTTCTCGCTTCGTTCCTTCTAACACCTTCTTTACAGCTGTTTTCATATTGTCATAGACTATCGTTTTCGGAACACCACCAAAGTAATCAAAGGCGTCTGCGTGGCCTTGGAATAATGCCTCTTGACGTTGATGCTGAAACACTTTTACAAATATTTTGCGGCTATACAAAAGTCTCATACAAAAAAGCATGACTTTCCTTTCAATCCCATTCAAACACACAATGACTTCTCCCCAATCAAATTGGGCATGTTCGCCAGGATCGAATTCCAACGGTATAGAGGAATTTGGGGTTTCTTTGAGCTGCTTGTATTGGCGTACAAAACGGCGTACGGTGGATTCTCCGCCTTTAAAGCCGTATTCTTTTACCAAGCGTCTGTGGATTTGAGCAGCACTATGACGCTGTTTTACTGGGGCTGTTTCATCCTCCGTTAGCCATCGGATAATGGTAGATTTAACGGAGTCGATGACCGGATTGGCAACCGGCTTTGATCGTTGATAGGTTGGAATTTCATTCTGTTGTATGGCTTTTCGTATCGTTTGCCTGGAGAGATTGAGATCTTTTGATAATTGCCGAATAGATCGACCTTCTTTAAAGTGCAATTTTCTGATAAGCTCTATATTAGCCATCTTTAACATCCTTTTTTCCTCCCAAATCATAAAGTTCTCGACAAACTCAATGATAAGGGATTGGGTGTTAAGGGTGGTCAACTTTTTGATTAGCGAATTGTACTAAAGTGGTCAACTTTTATTTTAGCGTTTACACTTGTATCCTATAAACCTCCTACACCGGATTTATACACCGCTCACCACCATTTTCCGGCATTTCTGATACGGTTAATATCGATTAAATCAGCCTTTAGGCCAGCTTCTTCAAATATTTCGCGAGGGAATTTCCTTTCTCATTATCTGCAATAAAATGACGTTTAAATTCATCTGTATTAGGTAATGGATTTATCACTTACGGCTTTCACATAAGGAGTCTCCTTTTAGTAGTTCATGTTCTTTTTGGGTCAATAATCTTTGGACATTTTAATCCGCTTCGATATCTTTTTTCTCATTATAAACTAAAGTACCCCATCAGATGGACTTTTTTCAAAGTGTCTCTCTGATAGGGTACTTTCTACTAGTAGTAGAAGGATTTATATCAATTTGGTGGTTTAAAAGCTGATAAGATATCTTTTGCTACTTGATTATTTATATCTACCGCCGATTCAAATGTCTCTCTAGCCTGTCTTCTTTTCAGCTCTACCTCACGTAACATTTCCTCTGCCTCAGACAAATAATAAATTGCATTATTGATAACATCTATATTCGGTATTGGAATAATAAGGTTAGCCAAGTTTTCCCACTTAACTCTTGTTCGGCTAATACCAGTTGCAGAAAGTAATAAGTTTGCCCGAGCCTCCGGGCTTCTTAAAAGCAGCCACACTAAGTACTTACTAACATTTTCCAACGGCCTAAGTACTGTATATTCACTTGTAACAACAGCACCATCTAGTTCTGACGGGATTATTGCAGTTGCCCCATAAGTAGCACCAATGTTACTAATTACTATATCATCTTCATGTACTAAATACAATTTACTATATTTACTATCAGAAGCCAAAATAGTGTCGCCTGCTTCCGCGTACCCATCGTATCTAACCCTTACATAAGTAACAACTTCAGTGCTATCTCTAGTAACTATAGTGTTTCTTTCATCAAATTCTACAAGCTCCACTAAGTCAGCAAAGTTAACTACATTATAATGATTTGCTATCCACTCATCGACATTTCTATTAGGTTCGTACAGACACGACTTAACATCTATTCTGTCTTGAATTTTTTCTGCAGGCACTACAAAATCTGAAACTGATGAATCACCGTTAAGAAAACTAGTATATAACCTATTAACAGTTTCAATTTCTTCGTCAGCTTTTATTCGATTTTCTCTATCAATCGGTAGTACTCTTTGTCTAGCAGGATCATCGATACCAACATATCTACACGGATACATAAATACTGACGATTGTTGTTCACCGGCATCAGGATCCTTTTTCTCCAAGATGATTATTGATGTTTTAACTCTTGCTTTAGACCTCTGAAAAGCATCACCAGGAAGTGAAATAACTGCTTTAATAATAAACATATCCCTGATTTCATTTCTGAACCAAGCATAATCTCTTCCACCTAGAATGCCATCATCTATTACAGTTATCATACGTCCTCCATCTTTTAAGAGATCATGATATCTTTCGAAGAACATTAAGGAAGATTTTAAGCTTTGTCTTAGAACGCCATTATTTCGACCAATTCTATAAGAATCAAGTATTCTAGATTCTGTTTCTGTTCTTCTATCATATGTCTTTGCAAAAGGTGGATTAGTTATTACTACATCTACAAAACCATCCGGATTCGTCACTAATCTTCTTAGTTCATTTTTTTCTGATTCCATTTCTATTGAATCATTTGCGTTAACACGCACTTCTTTATCAAGGGCATCTGCTTGGTAAATACTACTCCCGCCATCTCCATGTAAATACATATTCATTCTAGCAATTCTAGCAAGTGCAGGTTCTTTTCCTACATCGATACCATAAATTTTATTTAAAGCTATTTCTCTCTTCATGTTTTGTTTTTCTTCAATAGATAGAGAATTATTTCTATCAACTTTTCTCCACATATCTCCAAGAGTTTCAATTAAAAAGCCACCAGTACCTGAACATGCATCTAGAACTGATTCTGTATATCTAGTACCATCTTCTTTTAAGAAACCAACTTTAACATTAGCAAGTTTCGCTCCTAATTTAACGACACTTCTAGGAGTGAAAAACTGTCCTAAGTCTTTCCCTCTCATGGTAGCATTCAAAAAAGTCTCAAATAGACGACCATTCAGGTCCGCGTCAATACCAAACAGGAATATTCCCTCAAGTTTTTCTACCACTCCTTTAATTGTTTCAGGGGATAGATTTATGGTTTCATCCGCATCAAATATTCGTCGTTTGTTACCCTCTGATATTTCCCTTTCAAGTTGATTCAATAATTCACTAAATTGAATCGTTGCTAATGGATTCGGAGTATCCTCTTCTCTTTCTATAATCCATTCTTTTCTGAATTTCACTTCATTTTTTGGTACATGAATGACATCTCCACTTGCTAATTGAGGATAAGATCTAAGAATTCTTCTATCTGATAATAATTTCAAGAATACTACCTTCACAAATTCTTCAAATGCTGCTGATTGACTCATAGCATCTTTTTTATAAATATGTTGATGACACCATGCAAAAGCAGCATTAATTTCTTCTAAAGGTAACTTATACATTATATGGGTATTCTCTTGATTGATTGATTCGACAGTTTCTTGAGTTTCTATTGAGGAATAGGATAATATATTTTTAAAATCTTCAAATTTTTCATTTCCAATTTGAAAGTCTTCGAACTCCAATTCCATAATGGGCTCGTTGCTATCCCAATTAAAAATTTTTGTTTTATAACCATTCGTGAGGACAAAAAATTCAACTGGATTCTCATTACGATATGTTTGATTTAACATCAAACAATATCCCGAACATTGACCAATATAATTGTCAATGTTCTCATTAGGAGCTTTAGCATCTAGTATCCACTTAATATTCCCGTTTACTTTTAACGCATAATCAGGCTTATATAAAAGATTTCTACTACCTTGAGCTACAGTTAGTGCTTGTATACTTGTTTTAGGCATAATACTAGCATCTTCATATCCCATATCATTTAACATTCTATTAACAAAAAAGGACTCTACCGAAGCTTCATTGGTTAAAACATTATCTTCACAATATTTATTTTGCATACATAATCCTCCCATGACTTCCAATCATGAATATATCACTTTAATAATCACTTAATCGGTTATTCCCTATTTTAACATATGATAAATCATTGTGATATAAAAGAGAATATTTGTTCGAAAAAATTAAACCTCAAGATATATAACCGATATTCCAATCACCTTACAACCTTGTCTATATATGATAGAATAATGGATTACACTCTAGTATATAACCCTAGGTTAAATCAGTTTGCCTATATTGAATTCAATGAAACTATAGGCACATTTATATGTTTATGCGATTCTTTGGACACGTATAGACCAACTGAAGATTTGCAGTTGGTCTATACCTGATCATGGAGGGCATTATCAGCATAATAGATGGAGCCAAACATTAACGAGCAACGGGATCTTTCAGAGTATGTCGAGAAAAGCCAACTGTGCAGACAATGCGGTGATGGAAAATCTCATTCTGAAACAAGTGATGTATTATGGTGAAGCTTTGGTATCATATAATCGATTACTACAACAACAAACGCATTAAGCAAAAATTGTCTGGGTTTAAGCTCGGTTCAATTCCGAACTAAAACCAGACAATTAGAGGCATCATCAAAAACGGGATAACTACCAAATATCCCTATGTAAAAAGCCTAATTTCCTTAAATGTCTAAATCTCCGCCGGAATTTCGCTAACTATTTCAGATAGGACCTTACAATAAGCTATTAATTTCCTATGAATTAGGCAAGATTTCATGAAATACACTATATTTTTCAATAATATCTATGAATGGGCCTTTATCTTTTTTTTGAAAGCAACCCTCATTATAATAGCAAGATTCGTGCCATATTGTATAATTGATATCAAGTACAACATAGTGATGAGATTCTAAAACTATTCTACAATATGGACATAATATTTTTTTCATCCTGAAACAATATCTCCTTTCTATAACAATAACCACATTACACCTTAACCCTATTGCCATATCCTGCGTCAATAACTTCATGCTTCTATTTAACACCTTAAGTGTTCATAGAAATTAACTGATTGTAAACAAAAACTTTTAATATATTTTTATTAGAGAATATATAACTTCAAGCAAAAAGAAGCTCCCTTGATATACTTACAGTATGTTTTCCATAATTAAAATTGTGTCTTTAGTAAGATAGATGCGAATAGTTACACATTCTTTTTTATGATTAGTGATTTCCAGTATAGGTCTTGTCCTTAATGTATTTCTTTCGTTCTCTTCATCAATTATTAATTACCCAAGTTGCTGTTCACCGAAAAGAAGCCTGATCTGTAAGTGAAACAGGCTTCATCCATTTACCTCTTGCTCATTTGGAAAATCAATTATCCCTAAATATCCACTAAAAGATCTCTAAAAATGGTATAGCACCTAGAATTTTTTTCAATTGACTGCCTCACAAATGACATTATATCTTTACTTTTGTAAGAACTCGTCCACGCTTTGAACCATGAATTCTCATACTCATAGCTCATGAGGAATTTATCATTGCTATTACCATACGATAATGAAATCATAAATAATTCTTTTAATCCTCATGGGATTTGCATCTAAATATTCAATAAAACATCGTTGAACATTCAACATGCTTGTAGTACTAAAAAGAGACGCTATAATAATATTTATAACCTCTCTTAAGATACAAAACCTCTACTTAACTTACTCCTAAAGCCTTAAAAACAGCATCAATCGGGTCTGAATAAAATATAGGTTGTACTTTAATTAATAAATCCGATGGAACAGTTTGAAAGTCAACAACAGAAGATGCAGGGATTAATACCTTTTTAGCTCCAGCATCTACACAAACTTGTAAGTTGTTTGCGAGTTCTTCAACCTTCTCTATTGTTCCACCTACAGTCATATTACCTAAAATTATGGTACTTTCTTGTACAGGTTTCTCTAAAGCACCTGAACATAAGCCAATCAATTCTGCAACGGCTAATTGAGAAGTTAAACCTATTCCTTGTAGGTCAGCAATGTGCATTAGGTAATCTTTGGTCTTAATCACTATCGAACCACTAATACTTTTACTGTTAGCAGTAAAGTAACGATATGCTGTCTCTAAACTTTCCTTTACTGCTCTGTTTGATCCAACTCCTGATTTTTCAAATTTACCTGAGCCAGAAACAACCTGATTTTCTAGTTTAAATACTCCAATCATACTCGATTCACCGACTCCAACAGTATAAACATGACCTGGTTTCCCCATACCTTCTGGAATCAGTTTGCCACCGCCCTGCTCAGGAACAGATACATGTTCTTCTTGCAAGGATTCCTTATCTATGTAGGAAAACATCACATCATAGAATTCCATTCCTCCAATTTTCTTTAGCTGTTCTTTTACACGTCTACGTCCTTCAAGAGCATATTGAAGAACTTCTTCAACATCCTCTCTTGTATACTCACCGTGTGGATACAATAACTTCATAAGACCTGATACGGTCTTTCTAACACCAATAACATCACGTTGATTCAAGTTATTACCCAATTTGAAGAATTGATCAATGCAATCACCAAATGATTGCTTTCTCATTTCCCTAAAATACTCTGCTAAATAATCAACAATGAACCCATAACGATTAGTAAAGAAGTCTGGCCGCATTTTTGGTATCTCCCACCCAGGAAGATAATAATGTATTCGATCAAAAAACGCTGAGTCATTTGCCATTTCCTCAGGGAATGGGGCAAATAAATGTGAGGTTTTAATTAAAGAATCAACACTTTGATTGATATTTCCCACAAAAACCATAGAAGCAGATGCAGCTTTCTCTTCTTTTCCTCTGGCAAATGAACCACTTGCCATGTAATCCTTCATAATTTGAATGCCGTCTTTATCCTTAAACTTGATGCCTGCAACTTCATCAAAGGCAACAGCATCCCACATACCAACTAAACCAATTGTTCTAGAAGACATATTGTAAAAAAGATTGGCTACGGTTGTCTGGCCCCCAGAAACTAAGATAGAGTTCGGTGATATTTCCTTATATACATGGCTCTTGCCCGTTCCCCTAGGGCCAAGTTCACACATGTTATAGTTGTTTTCTACGAGTGGGACCAACCTTAATAGCAAATGCCACTTTACACGATAATTTAGCTGAGTAGGCTCCATTCCTGTAGAACGAACCAGTATGTCAATCCATTCATCTTTGGTAAACTCTTTTCTTCCCTCAATAATTTCATTTAAATCCATATTGGGCATTTGAATTGGTTTGAGATTACCAATGCTGAACGGACTCATATTCTTTTGTTCTTCATCGTAGAAGTAATCAAGTTTCAACATACACCAGATGCCACCAGATAATAATTTATCAAACTCCTTAACATAATTTGAAGAGATTGGCACTTCTTTTAATCCCAAATTCGAAAACTCTGCTTCATATACATCTTTCTTTGGATTTAAACGGACAGTTACTTTATCAATGACAGAATATTGGCCAATTTCTCGTATCTTACTTTTAATCTTCTCCGCTTCATCAGGTCGTACAAAGTTCTCAGAGAGTATTTTCTTTACCCTAGATACTCCTTCTTGAATGCTTTCATTATCGTCAGTGGCTGCATACATACCTAACAAATATTCAAGTACATATACAGGCACATTAGCTCCTTCTTTAATGAGTTTTGTTAAATCTTTCCGAACAACACGTCCTCCAAAGATGGAATTTAATTTTTTATCTAATTCAAGCGTATTTACCTCATTCTCAATCAATGTTATTTCCCTCCCTTATCTTAGAAATCAAAATCACTGATAATCCCCAAATTAATGTTAAATGGTATTTTTTCTAAAATGACACCTGTCTCTATATCTTTAATGATTAGAAAATAATGTTTATTTCTATCATAATTTATTGTTTTTAATGCAAAACGTAGCTTAAATGTCCGTTCTTCTGGATTTTCTGATGTACGATCTCCAATAATTGTTTCTTCATTAGAAATGACACTATCTTCTTCATCTGCCATATAAATCACTACGGTTCTAGAAACAACTTTATCTTCTACTTTTTCTGTTTGGAAGAAAGAAAGATGAAATAAACTATTCGTGATTTTTCGTATTGAACTTGTCAGCTTGATATCTACCTTTACAATTTCTTTACTGTTCGTTTGGCCTCTTCGGATGTTTTTGTATTTAATTAAAGGCACAACTACTTCTTGAAGACTTGCCCCTCCGTGTACAAAATTCACACCTGAGCCTTGTAGTTTGAATCGAATTGTTGCTTTTGGAACGTAGACATTTAATTGATGCTTATTATGAATAACGGAATCTAAATTGATATTTAATATGCCATCCATCTCTCGTTTTTCCTTTGAGAGCATGTATCTTCTTTTCATCTCAATCGTATGGATATCCTCTTTCTCCATTTTATCACTTTCAAGTAACGCATCTCTTTGATAGATAAATCCATGGTCAGCAGTAATCAAAATATTTGTTCCAGATAAATCATCTCGAATAATTTTTGTTAACGTATAAATCTCATGGATTGCTTTTTCAATTGCATCAAACGTATAAATTTCAGTAGAGGCTTTGTCGCCCATTGCATCAATTGTGTCGTGATAAATGTAAATGAGCTTTTTCCCTTTAAAATACTCTCTCCTGCCCGCTTTGTTCATCGCCAACATTTCTTGTGCATAGATTGCCACGCTGTCTGCAACAGTCGATTCAATAATATCCTTACGTTTTTCAATCCCACTAGAAGTCTTACCATCAACAAAAACCCTTGCATTCTCATCAAAATCAATCAACTTATGCGGTAATAAAGAAGCCATGCCAAGTTTCGTAACAGATGGAATCACACTAAGGACTGGTTCTATTTCACACGCACCTAATGTTTCTGCATTAAGCTTTTCTACTATCTCAACGCCTATTTCATACCGTAAAGCATCCGAAACTATGACAAATATCCGTTCTCCCTTAAGTATTTTTGGAGCAACATATTGTTTATAAAAATTTTGTTGATTTGTAATTCCCGGAAGAACCCATTTATCTTTTAAATCTGATTCTACAGCCATAGACCAATGTGAGCTTAAATCCCCTATATACCAATTTGTATAAAGATTTTCCACCATTACTTTTAATTTTTTCAGAATTTCACTATTAGGCTCATTGTCATAAGCAACATAAAATTTTCGATAATATGTATCCATTAAATAATACTCATTTACATAGCTCTTCCACATATCAATCACAGAGCCTTTTGGGATGCCTATATTGTATTTCTTGTAGAATTCATACATTTTTACTGTATAGAATAACGCCTCATAGATACACTGAAATCGCTCGTAAAAGTGTTTAACTCTCCTTAAATTAATGAGCTTAATGTATTCCTCATAATCCTCATGCTTTGCTTCAAGACTATTCACAATATAAATAATGATTGCCTTATCAAAATAAGGGAATGTATCAGCATTCTTAAAGGCTTCAATTGATAATGGTCGAACAATATTAGCCAACTGTATCTCTTGTTCTACAATTTCAGCCAACTCATTGTAAATCATATAATCAACCTTATGATGCATCCAATGATCTATAAAGATTAAGCTGTTTGATTTGTTTCTTTCAGCAATGTAACTTTTTATATTTGAAAGCAACGATTCCTCAATTGAATGACTAAGGGTTGTGACAGTTAAGTGAATGAATAAAGTCTTCAACATACGATTTTCCTTATCATAGGCATACAAATTTGAAACATACTTCCAGAAAACATTGATATCAAAATACTTCTCCATTGAATGAACGTATTTATTCTCTTTTTCTGAAAGACTTTCTTTCAACACTGTTTTTAGTACCTCTTCAAAATCAGGTGTTTTTAATCCAGATAAAACACTCATAATAGCAACTTCAATCGTTTCTCTCGAAAAGTCCTGAATCCCGTAGGACTTGAATTTTTGAGTATGCTTTTTGATAAAAAATTTCTCGTATTTCTTTACAGTTGCTCGTAGTGATGAATCAATTCCTAATTCATCTAACAACAAGGAAATCTTGTCTGCATAAAACACCTTTGAATAGTAAACCGTATCAATAAGCCAATTTTCCTCTACACTTAAATCATCATTTGTATAAACAAGGTAATGAGAAGTTACATCTTCCTCTTCAAGCAAATATTTTGTATAGAAATTATTCTGCTCTGTTAATTGATGAACTTTTACATTACCAATGGATATTTGCTGAATTTCCTCAACAAACTCTCTATCCTTATCCACCCAAAAAACAATCCTTCTTTGTTCACCATCATTCAGTGGTTCATTAAACGTATAAGTTAATGCGGAAATCACCTGTTCTAAATTCAACTTCACTCATCCCTTTACAATAATCTCCATAAAACAAGGATACACCAGTCATAGCTGGTATATCCTCATGACTGTTATTTTATTTTTGGAACAAGTCCTTTAAACAAGTCGTAATTATGTGTAAAACCATCATCCAAGTCTATTCCTATTTGTTTGTCCGCCATATTGTGTAACAATTCATCGTACTCTTTTAGCTCTTCAATTTTCTTATCTAATGACTTCAATTCATTCTTAGCATTACTAATCTCTTTGGTAGTATAATCACCTTCAATAATACTCAGTAATTCTTTCTTCTCAGCATCAAGGCGGATTTGATATTCGTGTAAATAGTCGGTCCTAATACGAGATAATGTTGTCTTATCATATCGATGCATATAAATTAAGCAGTTAAAAGCCTTTTGCTTACCAGAAGTAAATAACCAATATATTGGTCGCTTTTTATACGTTTGAACATGATCTTTAAAGAAATCATTTAGAAAATAGCGTCTGATTGTCTCTTTTGCTGTTTCTCCTTTTTTCTTGCTGAGAGTATCAGCAATTAATTCAAGGTTCTCTGCTAATGTATCTTCCCCAAATGTCACTTGAACAAAGTCAATGAAGCTAGAAACAATATCTTCATCAAAATATGAACCATCAAGTAATGGGAGAATATTGTCTTGAACTGGATGAAGTGTTTGATATTTATTCGGATTGAATTTTCCTCCTGCATAGACAAGGCCTTCTTCATCTAAAGAATAACGACCAAATATACAGCCAATAGCATAGGAGATAAATGATCTTATATCTCGTACTATTTCAGCTTTCTTTATAGTTATTTCTTCATCAGATATGTCTGGAGATAATATGTCATTCAATTGAAATTTGTTAATAAAGATCCTATTTAAACTTCGCTCATTCTCTTTCAATAAACGAAACTGTTGCTCAGTGAAACCTTTCCATTTTTCAAAAGCCACTGCTATCTTTCCAGAATCAGTCGAATAATTTATAAAAGGATGTTTTTTAAAATCCCATGACCTCTCGTAAGAATCCCAATCTGTCTTTGCTATCTCGACACAATCAAAGGCTATTTTTCCAATTTCCTCCTCATTACCTTGGAATATTATTGGTAAATTACTAATCTGCCCAACTTCATAATTCATAGTAGGACTCATGAATTTTAACATTTCATTTATTAATCTCGAATTTAACGTTCCTAACAAAACATAGAGGTTTTGGTCTGTAAATATTGAGCAACCAGCAACATCAAATATAAAACCTTGTGGAATATATCTAAGGGAAATGGAGATATTTGTTACTTTCCCCCAAGAAATAGCCTCTTTAAAATAAAAATCGGTATTTTGAGGTCTTGATTTTAATTTTCCATTCTCACCATAATTATTTCTTATTTCATCCCCATCATTTTCCCAATTAATAATATACTCATTTTTTCCATACCACTTATGGTAGCCTCCACCTTTATTGTAAGGAAACCACTTTATTCCACTCTCTCTAGCAAGTTCTCTACTTCCAATATCGAACCCTATTTTATCAATAGCTACTTCATGCCACACTCTCAAAAATCTATTATTGTCTCCTGTTGCTAACCCTTGTTTAGCAGAACTTACACTTGAAAGGTTCTCTGAACTAACAAATATATCTAAGATCCTTTGGTCAATCCAATAGGCAATTGGCATACCTGGAATAGATAAAAAATTTGCTGTTTTGGCTGTGTAGCGAAAATCTACATTTGGATCAGTAACTGCTTCAAGAGTTTTTAATGGTTGAGCAGATATTCCTTTAAAATCAGATAACCTAATATACTCACCTGAAGTATTTGAGTAATAATTCCTAAGTGTGAATGTGCAAACAGGGACAACAGCAACTTCAAATGAGTTATATTCCAATTGAATTAAAGTACTTATATCGCAATTTTTAACAATTTCTTTTCTTATATCTTCATATGAAGATATAAACATCCAAACATAAGGTGTAATAAATCCTAATTGACCACTTTTCTTAACTTTCCCAATACAATATTGCATAAAAGCAGAAAACAAATCAGATTTTGTGGTTGGATAATTTTCCCCTATATATTTTGATAATTCCGCACTCATATACCGATTACCCATATATGGAGGGTTGGTTACCAAAATATCATAATTTTGAGTCATTATTTCTATCTGTTTTAACAAATTGGGCAATATGGATAACACTCTCGATCTTATTTCCTCTTCAAACAGGTCACTTGCTGGACTCTCTTGTATTTGTGCCAACCTTTTTTTCAGGTAATCCCATTCATAATCTGCAACTATCAATAATGAACCAATTGACTTCCCATCTATAAACTGACTGACAAATTCTTCAACTTTTTCATAACACTTTCCACTACTTTCCCCTGCAACATAAGCAATATCATCATTATTTAGGCTATTTGTTTCTTGGATCGCTGCTAAATTTAAGGACAATCCTTCTCTTTCAATACTTCTTAAGAAACGACTATTATATTCTAATGCTTTCATTACAACGGAAAAACTAGCCAGTTGAAATGCGCGATCATCAATATCCAACCCGTACAAATTATTTTGGATAATTAATCTTGGTATTTCCCTATCTATATAGCCACATTTGCTATAAATTTCATACAGCACATCAAACATATAAACAAGGATATGACCACTACCCATTGCAGGATCAAAACACTTGATATCCTCTACTTTAAGTTCTTTATTAATGTACGGAGCGAGCTTTTCCTCAAAATCTGGTTCAGGGTTTGAATTTTCAAGATAAAATTCCCAGTTCCCTATAAGGTCTCTGTGTTCTGTGTGCGACTCTACCCAATAACGACCTAATGAATTTTGCACCATATAACGCACAATCCAATCTGGTGTAAAAAGCTGAGTAGCATATGGGATTTCCTCTGTTTTATATTTTTTCTTCGCCTTAATCACACGATCTTTCTCTTCTGCTATATAGTATTGATATAACCAACCTATGACTTCAACTTTCTGCCAATTATATTCTGGAATAAACTCTATATCAGTCATTTGGCGAATAAATGAATCCTTTGTCAACAGCCCCTCTGGAAATAGAATTTCTGTAAAATCATCAATCGTTTCAAACATGAATGGTAAAAACCTATTCATGTCATTACAATGTTTAATAATTAAATACTTAAACAACTCTTCCGTTTCATTGTTTAATTTTAAATTATAAATATGCTCTTTATCTAATTCGACCTCTAAATCCAATTCCAAAGCTTCATTTAATATATCTGGATCAGCACTATTGGGATTTGAAGATGACAACACTCTTACCCCTGTTGGAAGATAATCATTTACTTCCATGAAACGTAGTGCTGTGAAACGATTAAACCAAGTATATGCAACCTCCTCCATAACTTGTTTAAAACCAATTTGACTGATGCGAGCAATTAATTCATCTCTTTGAGTTTTTTCTTGCTTTGATAGCTGTCTGCCATCTATAAAAAATGCATCCGAGCTTTCAATGTCTGCTTTTTTTATCGTTTCTTCTGTAATTCCAATCTTCATTGCCTTTGCTTCTACTTTTTTCAGCAGTTCTTTTCTAGCATTTGTCGCAAAGGTTTTCAGAGCTGATTTATCCATATTCCGACATCTCCCGACTATTCAATGAGCTCGATTATTTTATTCGATTTAATTATTTGTTTTAACTTATTAGATAGTGCGTTGATATACTGGTCTACATCTTCTTCTGAACGTAATTCTTTCACTACAATTAATTCAGATGCTCTTATTTTTTGTTTTTGCACCTTTGGTCCATCAGTGCCTTCTTCTCCCTCTAGCCATACCTGAATTTCTCGATTAATCATCCGTTCATATTTTTCCTTAAAATTTGTACTTTGAGGAATTGTTGCATCTACCTTATAAATGTCAGAAAACGTATCTACTTGGCTTAATAACGCAGGATAGTAACGTTCAATTTGTTCTTTAGTTTCAGTAGATACGCCAGATTGTTTCGCTTTTAACATAAGATAATTATAGTCAAACTTAATTTTTTCTTTTGCATCTTCTTTCTTCTCTTTTAAAACATGTTGAAGTTGTTCGTCAATTCCCTTAATTATTTCAGGTATATACTTGATTTTCTCGTAAGGAATTGGATCATTTAATATAGCTGTTAATTGTGTTACAAATTGATTAATATCATTACTCATAAGATACATTTTATTCTCTTCATACCTGTTAATAACTGATAGTCCTTTATCAAAAATATCCTTTTGATGCGTACCAAAGAAGTTCACAATACGATTCATGTTCTCTTCCCAATAAACGAGCTCCTTTTGAAGCTCTTCCAATTTAGCTAAAAATGTTGCATTATCTAATCCTTTATGGAACTCATCAAAATACTCTAAGCCTTTATCAAGCAAGCTCATACCAGGATATTTTCTACCTTCATAACGAGCCTTAAATTCATTTATTTCAGCGACTTGATTATCAAAGAGAATTCTTATTTCTTTTACTAAACCGTCTTCATCATCTGGCAAGTCTGTTTTATTAAAGACTTCTTTACAAACTTTTTTAGCTATTTTAATAAGTCTTTCATCGGGTCTTCTTCGTTTTAGAATAATCCCTTTATCTGATTCATTTGTTTTTGTTAGTACCGTTACAATTTTGCTTGCATCCGATTCTAGCTC
Organism: Gracilibacillus sp. Marseille-QA3620; assembly: GCF_054950035.1. Taxonomy (NCBI): domain Bacteria; kingdom Bacillati; phylum Bacillota; class Bacilli; order Caryophanales; family Bacillaceae; genus Gracilibacillus; species Gracilibacillus sp. Marseille-QA3620. The sequence goes on along the minus strand of NZ_CM143102.1, from coordinate 1,860,813 downwards.
TAAATACTCGGAATTATAACGAATTCGAATTTTTTGGTCTTTTAATAACTCAGCCATCATTCGTTGAATATCAAGTTCTCTCCATCCATAAGGTTTATCGTGATAACGGTCTATAATCATTTTGACTCGTATTTGTTTTTGAATTGTATCTTGTAGTTTAATAAAGTCAAAAATTTCTTTGATAGCTAATTCATTTGGTACTTGTTTTATTTCTGCACTAAAGGATATTTGCTTCTCTTTGGAATTTAATATCATAAGAAGCTCTCTTTCACTTTCTAAGAAATCCTTTACATAACCTAACTTCGTATATACATTGTCAACTAACAAGTGTATAGCCATATTAATTTTTTCTCTTACAGTGGATCCTTTTATCGACACGTTGTCGCCGTTTATGAAGAAATGTCCATTTTTTATAGCTTCTTCTAACAATTCACGTATTCTACGTCTTCTTTCACGCACCTCTGCTTGTTTATTGTTTAAAATGTTCTGAATGCTTTCCGGAAGCTGGGTGATGTTCTTTTTCTTACGATACTCTTCAATTTTTAGAACTTCTTCCATTTCTTCTATATAGGCTTCATTGCCACCAAGTTTAATAATTAATTCACCATGTCCAGATGACATCATCATTAATTCCTGTTCTGACTTTAAGTAGTAATCTGATAACGGTGATAAGAAATTAATTCCAATACTTGAAGTTTGATTGCCATAATTCTTCTCATCCATTTTCTGATTATAGGAAAAAGAATACATAGGTGAATAACGATATTTTTTCTCGTCATAGATATCTTGGAAAATATAGTTGGCAAGTTCTCTTTTGATAACATCCTCATCTATATTAATAGCCTTAATCTCTCTGTTGATATCTTGCTCATCGTCTGTTAGAAAGATATAGAATTCACCATTTTTCTGAACAAGCGTTTGTGAAATTAGTTTTCTTAAAGATACTTTAATTTTTTCTTTCAACTCTAATTTATCCTCATCAATGCTTGTAACCATGAGCGTCGCAATATTGTCAAGATTTGCAGGAAGCTCTTTAATATATTTAATCATAAACAACACTTTCAAGACGCTAATATTAAATTCATCATCTTTAAGAGCTGGGTTTTCGTATGCTCCCTCAATTACCCTTGAAATGGTCGGATTAAGAAATTCTTTGATTGTATCGTAGAAGGCGTAGAATGGAATTAATACACCTTCTTCCTCATCCTTAAAGTATGCAGCTGCTTCTTTAAATGCAGATAACATGGAACGTTCACCTTCCGATAAATGCTTACCAGAAGAACCATGCCTTCTCACTTGTTCAAATACATTTTGCAGTAGTTTAAATTGATAAGGAATAAACGGATAAACGTCTGCGAATTCTTGTTCATTATCATAGCCCCGTAAATCTGCTGTGCTATCTTTAAAACTGATCAGGTTCTTCAAGATGGCGCTTTTCTCAAGATAAATCAATTTAAGTTTGTCATTAGCAAAGTCTTGCTTTAAAAGGATACGTTTCTTGATAACTTCATCGACTGAAATAGAAGAAAGTGATAGCCTTGTGTCAAATCGGCCCTGAATACGTGAAAAGTCATCACCTTTCACTTTAACAATACTATCGATGCTTTCTTGGGAAGTAACCATAATCCATACTTTCCCTTGGCAATACGTCCCCAAATCCTCAGCTACGGTTTGAAGATTAAGCATAAGACTCCGACTATCTCCAATAAATTGACCAATTTCATCTACTAAAAAGACAAGATGAAAATTATTGCCCTTTTTATCTATATATTCTTTTACATCTTTAGCAAATTTTTCGATACTAATTTCAAAATTATTAACACCATTCTCGAACCAGTTTCGTGCCGACTCTTCGCTCATGTCAGTTACCTTTGTTAAAGCTCCAATAACATAGTCTGCATCAAAATAGAAAGTATTACGGCGTTCTGTCCATTCTTCACCTGAAAGCACCTTAAACTCGGCTTTAAATTCTTCATAAACATCTTTTTGATCCAAGTATTTCTCCATCTCTGCAACGCCTGGAATATCTCCAAAATAACCCCTATGCTCATAGAAAACTTTCATAAACACGCGAAGAATTGCATCCTCTTTCGATTTACTATCCATAGAAGCCTTAGAATCAATATTAAAAAGAATAACTTCTGTTTCTACATCTGCAGTTCGATTCATATTTGCTAAAATTAGAGGATCTTGTATCTTATTTTGAAAGAAAGAAATTGCCCTTTTACCTTTTACATTTTTGTTTTCAAGCAAATAAGCAAGGATTTTCAAAAAATGCGATTTACCACTACCAAAAAAACCAGAAATCCAGACACCCATTTTATCTGTAAATCCATCTATCCCTTTTTGATAGTTCTCATAAAATTTAGACAAGTGCTTATTTAACTCTCTTGTTACGACATATTCATCAAGTTCCTGATAAATATTGTCCTCGTCTGTCTGTGCAACTTTAATAACGCCTCTTATATCTCTTTCGATATCTTTTTGAAATATATCTTTAATGAGCATCTTGTATCCCCCTATTCTCTAATCCACTAATGGAAAGGCTCGGTAATAGTTGTCATCCTTAAATTTATTAAATAATTGAAGTGATTGACCGTCATATCTTCCTGGAAAAAACATAATTACAGGTATTTTATCAATCACTTCTTGAAGATTATTTAATATTGTGTGTGAGCGAACAAATGGATAAACCTTTCCTACACCTGTTATAAACACAACATTATGATTGCCTAATTGCCCACTCATTTTATTTAAAAAAACTTCAGGCTTAGCAAAGGTCGTCATTGCTTTGTATAGAGCATTTTTGCCCTGCTTCTCTTCCATTTGAAATACTCGATCAAAGATTCGTTTCTCTTTTACAATCTCAAGCAACATTTTATATAAATCGAATTCAATAATCTTGCGATCAGAGTATTCATAATTAAATTCTTTTTTGATATGCTTCACGTAATCACGAACCACTAATTCCTCACACGGTTCATAGTCGAAAATATAAAAACTAATTTCATTACCAAGCCCTCGACCATGAATGAACTTGTCCTCTTTAATTTTTGGAATAATTTTATCAAGTCTTCGATAAATTTTCGGCATATGTAATATCCTCTCATTCTCCCATTGCTTTTAAATATGCAATGTCACCTATATATGTCAGGTGACACCTTATATCTTCATCAACTAGCAACCTGCTCAATTCACCTGATTTTTTATCTCGTAACAAACCCGCCTCATAAAGCAATGTCATATAAACCTGTTTCAATTTATTTATTGTTAGTTCAGTCCATTTTGCCATCTTCTCATTTTGTTCTGCCTTTGTAATGAAGAAACAGTTCAAATCTTTCTTTTCAAGCAAATAATTATTTGAATCCAATTTTTCTCGAATGACTTCATTCATAAATTCAAAAAAAAGTTTGTCCGTCTTCATAATGGCATAAAGGTTAATGATCTTTCCTACTTCTAAGGGGCTATTTAATATCAAATCTTGAAATGTTTCATCTATTGCATTTGCTCTTCTAATAACTGAAGGTACTGCTCTCTTTAGACTGGAAGTTACTCTATATTCAAAGATATTATCTTCGATTACCTTTTTCTTAATTTCAGCATCAGAAAGTCCTTCTTTTTTGAGTTTCAACACTTGCTTAAGTTCGTATAGCAAAAATGAAGCTCCCGTCAATATTGCACTATATTCTAATTCTTTAGTCATACATCCGATTCCTCCTACAGTAGTAATTATATATCACTATCTGTATCACTTTTAATAATTCTTTCAATAACTTCAAGCCTTCTTTTTCCACATTGTTGCTTAAGAACCGAAGTGAATTTTCCCTCTTTTATTATTTTACTCGTATTATTTATGTACACATCATGAACACTTTTAAAAAGCGTATCTTCATTGATTTCATTATTCCAATAAGCATCCACTATTTCATTTAAAGACACTGCAAGATCCCTTTGTGTTTTATAAAAGAGTTTTACTTGCATAACAAATCACCTCAAATAATATCTATAGCATTCATGATCCATTCTTATCTTATTCTTAGTTTATTCTTAGTTTATTCTGTTTACAAGTGATGTTATAATACATACTTCTAGCCTATTCAGAAATTCCCAGCGAAGCATGAATTATTATAAAGATGACTACACAATCTCACAGGTTATTTGTGATGTTCTTACCAGCAGCTTCGTATTTTGGGTTCCATCATTTGTTTCACTTACTGAATGGTTACTTCATTTTTTCAATAATTTCCACATTTCCTACCTTCACAACAATCTATTTTAACTGGAAAATGCGTCTTGAAAATAACATTGGAATAAGACTTTGACCAAATATATAGTGTCATCCTTTTCTTCCTTAAATTCATTTAGGTTTGGTTCGCTTTTCTCCTCTCATAAGCTTTTGACAGTTTATAAGTTTTTTCTTCATTCACTTAGTTGGTAAATGTCCCATCCCCATTCCTAGTACTGGCAATGGAAATCGTTTACCTCCCAGAAATCCTATGAACATGACCCATCATCTTTATCTAATATTCTTCAGTCTTACTCGTCCCTCTTCTTTAGTTGAAAGCGAATATTCTAATACTTTCAGGGTTCTCAGAGTTCTGTAAAAAGACAAGGTGTTCTCAATAGGCTTGGTTAATCAGCCTAGAAGGACGGGTTAACGAAAAAATGTTGTTACCAGTTGTTTGTATTCGTGAAAGTACTTAGGTACTTCATCATCGTTTAACCCATGCATCATATTTTGGGCAATACTTTCAAAGTACCACTTCTGTTTCTCTTTTCCTCGTTTAAAAAATGACCACAAATCTTCCCCATATGTACTATAGTCTTCAACTAAGCAGGAGAGGTTATCGAGTTTATCTGCAACAATCAGCGCTCTGATTTCTAGAGGAACACATTTTATCGAATCTATTGTATGTTGTTTTCTCATTTCCCAAGAATGATCTTTATTTTCAGTGTTGCCCTTCACTATTTCTGCTACTTTGTCACCAAATTCTTTTTGGATTTTTTCCATGGTTACATCTGTATCTTCTACTGTGTCATGTAAAAATCCAGCGGCCACTGCATACTCAGGAAACCCTGCTTGTTTTTATGTTTCAGCGACTCTTGTCAGATGTGTAAACATCGGAATGTCACTGGTCTTTCTTGTTTGTCCTTCGTGGGCTTTTTCTGCAAACTTTCTTGCTCTTTCGGATAATTCCATATCATTTCCCCTCCATTTACGATTAAATGTATAATGTTTTAATTTGTTATCTACTATTTAATCCCACAAGTACTTTATCTTAGGCAAAGTTAAGCGTGTACTCTTGCACTTTGGGCATTCAAGGTCGAGGAGAGAAATATCGTCTATATCGACTCTAATTAGTTCTTTTCCATACTTGTCAAAGTAAGTAGGGATATACACTTTCCTTTGTCCATCGTCTTCCAGATAGTACAATTCAAAATAAAAGCGAGAGCAAAGCCTCTTACAAGATTCAGAGTAATAAATGGCGAAACCATAATGATCAATTTGTCCATGTTTTTTATTCACAATCAACTCAACTTCATCTAGAACCCTTAAGCTCTCAATTGATTGAACCCACATATTATCTTCGTTGGTTTTGTATACAACCTCAAAATTCCTTGGAACATACGCACTCCCTACTCCAGCTACAAGATCTAAACTATACTCACAATCCTGGCAATAACAATGAAGTAACGCACCCAACTTAGTCACCTCCTCAAATTATAAAAATATATCAATATAATTCACCTTTTAAGAACGACCTATAAACTACATATTGTTTTTCTTCATAATTAACTTATGCTTTATACTACGATTTCAACTTCTATATATTGAAATAATCAGTTTAAAACAATTTAAGAATATCAATTTAAAACACATATGTACCCTTCGGAAATGTGCCTCTCAACAAAAAGAAGCTTGATTCCCCTAAGAGTGTCAATACCGTTTTAGTTTTCCCCACTATCACCGGAATAAAATTCCCCACTGATGCCGTTACTTCGATAACGCTGCTGGATAAATCCCAGCCTTTTTCTTTTCCTTCAAACGATACGAATCTCCTTTGATATTGAAGGTAACCGCATGATGAAGGAGTCGATCTAAGATGGCAGTCGCTAAGACATCATCCCCAAACACTTTGCCCCATTCTATATATGATTTGTTCGAGGTCAAAATCATCGCTCCATGTTCATATCGCTTGGATACCACTTGAAAAAAGACATTTGCCGTCAACTCGTCAAAAGGAAAGTATCCCACCTCATCAATAATCAATAAATCTGGACGGCTCCATTTTTGTGCCAATTTAGGAATGCTTCCTTTTGTTTCTGCCTTACGGCATTCTGCCACCATTTGGTCAGCCGTCAAAAACAAGGCGGTATGTCCCTTTGCCAGAGCTTCTAAGGCAAAAGAGAGGGCGAGATGGGTTTTCCCTACACCAGGTGGCCCTAAAAGAAGACGATTCTCTCCATTGGCAATAAACCGGCAGGTAAGGGTTTCCTTTACACGTTGCTCATTGATGCTTGGCTGAAACGTAAAATCAAAGTCATGAATGGTTTTGGTATAAGGAAGTTTGGCGCGCTTGATTCGATTTTCTAATTTAGCTGATTCTCGACGTTCCCATTCCTGTAAAACAACCGTGTGCAGAAAATCAAAATATGATACATTATGGGTAGAAGCATTCTCTACCAGATCATCCAATTGACTGGCTGTGTCATGCCAGCCCAACTGGATGAGTCGTTCTTCAAGGCTGGATTTCATTCTGATTCATTCCCCTCGAGTGCGGCGTAGGTGGCTAGAGATCGAGCTTCCACCTGTGGAGTAGAAGGACAGAAATCCGGGGTCGGCAAACCAGGGGAGTTCTGTTGTTTCTGCTCTTTTTGTTGTTCTTCTGACTTCTCATAGTGCTCCAACTGAATATGCATATGTGCTTTTCCTGTCATAATGGGATGTTGGGCAATGCGGTCTTGTGCATCGTATATTTCCAACTGTTTGTCCAATGTCACTTTCAACTTAACTTTCTGACCGGCATACCGAAAAGGGACAGAGTATTTCTTTCCTAAGTAAGAGACAAAGCAATCTCTGCTTACCTCCCGCACTTCCCAATGGCTTGTTGGGAATAACGGCTTTATTCCCCAGGCTTGAAGCTGTGGCTGTTCCGTTTGCCAACGCTGAACCGGCGGTTCTTGTGTCGTTTCATTTTTCTTTTTATTAGCTGTTTTGTCCAACCATATCTGTATGTCATGATTCCATGCTTCCAGCGTAGGTTCATGTTTTCGTTGAAAGAAATTTTTCTTTAGGTAATCCACCGTTCTTTCTACTTTTCCTTTCGTCTGTGGGCGGTAGGGTTTACAAGCTTTCGGGACGACCCCATAGTAGGCTAAAAAATCTTCAAACGTACGATTAAAACGAATCTCTGTTGGACTGTGCTTTGTCACGACGGTTTTCATATTATCATAGAGAATCTGATTCGGAATGCCGTTAAAATAGGAGAAGGCATTCATGTGACATTTCATCAATGTTTCGAGCTTCATATCTGTCGTAAACTCAATATACTTCATCCTGGAATACCCCAGAATCATGAGAAAGGCATAAACCTTTTGTGGATGACCATCCATCACTACTTCACCGACTTCCGCCCAATCCATTTGAGCTTGCTTCCCAGGAGGTGTCTCAAATCGCCTAGTGGCCTGTTTCTTTGGTTGTGCCCGGAAGGGCTGCACAAAATCTCGTAAAATTGTACTCTTCCCCTCATACCCCATTGCTGTAATTTCTTCAAGCAAGACCACGCAATTTGTGGTTCCTTCCTGAATTCTTTGTAAGAGATACGCCTTATAGGGATCTAACTTGCTTTTCCGTTTCATTCTCGATTTTGAAGAAGGTGTTTCTTCAGAATGAATATATTTTCGAATGGTTTTTCGGTCGAATCCTGTTTCCTCTGAAATAGCTGATAATGTCCATCCTTTTTGATAAAGTTCTCGAATCATTATAAAATCCCCCATTTTCAACATCGACGATCCCTCTCTTTTGTAGTGATACGTCGATTATCCGTGATTAGTGAGGAATTTTAAATCGGTGTTATTGAGTATTTTAACTCCGGCAGTGACAAAGAGGACCAAATTACCTTTTTCATTGTTTCTTTCACAAATGACAGGCTGTCTTTCTTTTCTTCAAAGAACTCATCTACACTGTTAACCCGGAACACTCCACCCGCTCCAAGGTCATGTTCATCATTCTCGATCAGCAGCTGCACGTCAGTTCCAAGCAACTGGAGCGCAATCGCCTGGTCTCCCCTACGCCAAGCTTCTTCAAATCCAAGCGTATCACGGTAATACGATAGAGAATCCATTAGGTTATCCACGGGATCATACAGAAACAATTATTCATGAATTTCATCCTCTATGAAAAATCTGTTATGTAGACGATACTTAAGGAAGCTTTTACTGTAACAAACTTACCTGTATTTGTGGAACAAGATAATCCGGGTGGTAACAGGCACATTTTAAAACTTACAATAAAAAAACCTCCATTTTTGTAGATGGAGGTAGGGTTGGTAATAGTGTGCATATCATTCTGTCAATATAGTCTTTTTTGTCCCAGTCTATTATCATTTTCCTTCTTTAATTTAAAGTATTCTAGTCCTTGATTAAAACTAATCTTTTTTAATTCATCGGTAGGATAACTAAAATTGATGAATGTTGGACCATCCATATTAGATGATTGTTCTCCGCTATATTTGGCCATTCTTTTTATTAAATATCTATAAAAATCATTTATATCATACCGATTCTCTTTTAATTCAATAATAATTCCCATGATATAACCATAAATATATTCAGCATATTCTAACGTTTTGTTAAATTTAGGTATTTCACCTTTATGGATTACATTATTTCTAAACGACACCCAGGGATTACTAATGGACGGTGGAACTTTTTTCATGTTTGATAAATACAAATAATAAAAAGCACCTGTTTGTCTCTCAGATTGTTTAGCAACCAACTTCCATGTTTGAGTTATTTGGTCATCAGGGTGATCACATAGGAAAAGTTCTATACAATATTCTTGAAACCTTTCTAATGAAGCCGCGAAACTTGATACCGCTTCTCTAGTATATCCATCTAGCAGAGCCATCATCCCCAAATCATACAAAAGCTGGAATGTGTGAAGTTGTAATATAGTTATGTTTTGATGTCCTTGTTCGCAAGTAAATTCATAAACGCCTGTATCCTCAATTTCCACTTCAGTATACATCGGACCCTCATTCAACACACACTTATTGCAAATCATCAATGTTTTCATTAATTATCCTCCAAATGGGTTATACAATTATGAATATAACACATTTAATGAATAATTAATCATTCAATCGATACAATTTTTTACAATTAAATTAGATCATTTTATAAATATACCTTTTCTAATTTTACTGTAAGCACCCTCTGCATAATCTGTATGCGAGTATATATCAAACGTTATACCCACATTAGCATGCCCAACCTTTCACTCACAATCTTTAGATTCACTCCTTGCTTCATAAGGATAGTTTTCATTCGTATGTCTCGTCTTAATCCATGTAATGAAATCCGTTTATGACAAGCAAATTTTCGGGTGGTGACAGACACATTTATTAGTAGTTCATCTTACTGCCAAACTATCGAAACCACTTCCCTTCGAAAAGTCAATAGGAATAAAAGATTTTTCAAAATAAATCTTTCACTAATTTAAAATTAATCACTTTTGGTTTATTTGAAGCTTATATCCTAATAAAATTTCAAACATCTGTTAATATTTACCATGAAATATATTATAATATTTATATCACTAGTAAAGCATTGTACATTTCCTTTACTATGATCAATAAGAATAAAAGGGGTAATGGAATGGAAATAGGAAAATCTTTAAATCTGTATCCAATAGACTATCCATTTGAGACATTAATAGATCGTGTAGATAAAGGGGCTTTAATTTTGAATCCAGATTTTCAAAGAAGCTACAAATGGAATAAGAAAAACGAAGAAAAAACATCTCGATTTATTGAATCGTGCTTAATGAGGATACCCTTACCGGCATGTTATTTTGCTGAAAATGATGAAAAAAAACATATTGTTATTGATGGTGTTCAAAGAATAACCACTATTAAACGATTCTTAAACGATGAATTTAAATTAGAGGGTTTAACACATTATGGGGAGCTTAATGGTAAGAAATTTAGCCAACTTGGAGATTTCCAAAGTGATTTAGAAACCTATACTATTAGGTGCATTGTCCTCCGGAAAGATAATAGTAAGGAATTAATTAAAGATATATTTGCACGTTTAAATCAAGGAGCTGTTGAACTTACCAACCAAGAAATTAGACATGCTATGTATCCAGGAACATTTAATGATTTACTAGGTGAATTAGCTAAAAATAAAATCATAACCGAATTTGGAAACGATAATCAAAAAGATGGCTTGCAAGGAGAAGAACAAGTACTTAGATTTTTCGCTTTGGGTGATGATTTAGAAGAATATGACGGAAAGTTATCAAAATTTCTAGATATATACATGGAAGATAATCAGAATCCATCAAATGAGGAGATTGAAGAATTTAGATCTTTATTTCAAAATACGTTACAAAAATGCATCTTGGTTTTTGGTGAGATTAATATATTCAAAGATATGACAAGAGAACGTCCAAAACAGAGTATGGTATATTACGATCTTTTAATGTGGTCATTTCAAACATTAGAGTTAACTTATATCGAGGAGAAAAAGGGTTCAATAGAGCAGAAGTTTGAACAATTATGCAAATTAGACGAGTTTCAGAGAACATTATCCGGTGGCACACAAAATAAGAGTTCCATATTACGTCGAAGAAGTTTGTGGAGAGAAAAATTAAATGAGATCTAACACAAATGTGTATCTTAAGTACTTCCAACAATTTGATGAATTAGTCACTTTAATAAACGAATCTAATAATAGAGTTGTTCAAATTGATTCAGATACTTTATTTATGGAACATTTAAACCTATTTACTAAATCTTATTTAGTCATGTCTGTTACCTATCTAGAATCTTATTTAAAGGAAGTCTGCTTATTGATTGTAAATCATATCGATAGGAAGCTTTTAGCAAATCCTCTTCCCCAAAACATTATTAAATGGAGCATACTGCGAAAAAAGGATAAGGATAATCAATTCATCCCATTTTCTTTAAACATCCAAGCAAAAGATATAGATGATGAAATTTCTGGGAATGTTCACAAAACAATCGCTCTATTCGCTAATTTAGGGATAGATTTACTTTCTGTAGAAAGATTTCAAAACAATAAAGACAAAATAGCCAGCATAGTAATTAAAAGAAATGATATCGTTCACCACAATGATGATGCCAGTGATTTATCCTTTTCAGATATAATTATAAATATAGATATAATTAAAGAATACATTTTAACAATTGATAATGAAGTTATTAATTTTATGACTGTATAATTTATTTATTCCAAGTAACATTTTGTTTATGTATTGTATTTAGCATATTAATAATAGACCCTAACCCACCCACCAGTAATTAATACATAATCAGGCTGCACATAAATTGCACAGAATTTCTAGAAATAATGGAATTAAGAGATTCAGCTTGTATAAATAATCACCAGCATCCTGAAATAATGGACTGTTTGGAATCTATACATGCATATTATGAATAAGATTCAGAATAGTAAATTGACAGTGTGGTGACCGCTGGTTCGTCCCCAGTCGGAATCATAACTTTTATAATGCTCAAACCTTTCATACAAACAGGTTTGAGCATCATAAATTCAAAATGGTGAACATAATAATGTGGGACATATCATAACCTCCGCTCCATCTCCATGTTCCCACCTATCCTTCTTTCATAAATCCATATACAGCTCCTAATAAATTTGCATCTTGCCGGAACTTGCAGGGTCCAATAGTAGGTTTTATTTTCGCTAGGTCAATGGCTGATAGGATTCCATCTAGTTTTCGATTAATATGGATAATTAAATCTTCTCTTGCGCTGATGCCGCCGCCAATTAAGATAAGCTCTGGGTCATAGAAGTATTGAAATGTTTCACCAATGAATGCATTCAAAAAAGTCTCGACATGCACGAAGCCCTGAGAACCGACATGCTGAGCCAATCGTACGAGGAGAAAAATAATTCGGGTGGTGACAGGCACATTTAATGGAATGTATTTTCCACACATATAAGAAAATGAAGACTTAACCCTCTATTACATCATAGCTTTTCAGAAAGAGAATAAAAACCCCGAATAGACTCTGCTATTCGGGGGTAATCCTTATTCAATTTCATCTGCTAATAATCCTGGTACACTAATCTCCCACCCTGCTTGTGAAGTATAGCTGTATTCTCCAGAAATAGTACCATATACGGTTACTTCGTCATCCTCCACAAAATCAGTAAGGCCATCGTATTCAACAAAGATTATATCATCATAATTATAACCAAACTCATCCTTTGTAACTGCTAGGCGAATATTAGTATAGTCATCATCTTCGATTATTTGGACTATCTGTCCATAATATTTTACATATTCACCTTCATATCGATCAGGGTTTTTCTTGAGTTGGGCATATTCAATTGGCTTTGCATTAGCTTTTTTTTCAGCTGCCTTACGCTCAGCTTCTTCCTTAGCCTTTTTTTCTTCCTCGGCTTTTTTCTTAGCTGCAGCCTCTTCTTCAGCTTTCTCCTTTGCTGCTTCTTCAGCTTTAGCTTCTACTTGAGCTTTCTCTTCAGCAGTTAATTCTTTTTCAGTAGATGGTTGAGTGAATCCAATGATAATAAATATTAGAAAAATTACACCAAATGAAATACCCGCTTTTTTAAAGTGCTGTTTTGCAGTACCATTCTTTTTAAAAACGGCTATAAACCCTTTTATTATGTAAACAAATAACACAACTAAAGCTACCAACAATAATAGTACCAACAGAGTATCCACCTTTATTCCCCCTTTAGTAAATATCATTTTATTCTATTTAATTATATCAAAATAATTAATAATTTTGAATTTAATTCCCCCTCAAATTAATAGCCTTTGAACTATATCTTTCTAAACTGTTATAAATTATTAAATATCAAAATAGATCAAAAAACTCCTTAAGGGGTTTTCACTACCGGGGCATCTGCAATCACTATTCGAAAGGACCAACCAGTGACCAAAACCAACCTAGCCAAACAAAAAAGCTCAACATGCACGAAGCCCTGAGAGTCAATCGTATTAGGAGAAGATTTACACGATATCTGTGTTAAAAGCTAATATTTATGCCCTCTTAATTATGCTGACATTTATCTTTCCTTTATCTATCCTGTATTTAAACATATAGGGTAAATTCATTTTCACAGCAGACTTAGTCACATTTGTCATCGTGTGGTGGCTTTCTTCATCTCCATCCTAGCGCATTCAATCATCCACAGATTTCCATTTGCAACTTTTTGTCAAAATGCGGCGAAGAGCATTCACTACGGCATACTCTGGAACAGCCTCACTCCCTATTGCCATTGCAGTGAACCGCTTAAGTTTAAGCACTACATCACCGGAGGGTTGATGCCGTTTCTCATTCTAGGACTTGGGATTAGCAGTCTAGCCATCATCCTCGGAAATGATACTGTCCTCTCAATTGGACTATTAAATATTCTGGCCGCTGGCGGTGATTTGCTGATTGCTGTTTATCTGTTGAAATACAGGGATGCCGTGATTATTGACCACCCTAATGATATTGGTTTTATCGCCTACATACGAAAAGACGCCTGATTCCTTAGGGAACAGGCGTCTTTCCTTTATACCTTAATCAGTTGTGATCATGGATAACTATAACACTCGGTAAGCATCTTTATGATCGGGAGAGTGGCAGACACGATCTCTAATGCTGAAACTGCATTTTATATTTATCCTTTAGAATCCTATTTTTCTCCTGCTGCTTACTCTTCTTCAATGTAGCAGTACTCTACAGCTCTTCCGCAAATCCCAGTATGGCAATACCAATCATGACAATGGTGATAACCAGGTATTGCTGTTTGTTCAGTTTTTCTTTTAAGAATATACGAGATAATATCACAGATACGATGCTATAGGATGCGATTAATGGTGCAGAAATGAAGGCATTGCCCGTCATCGCAAAGACATAGAAGAATTGTCCGGCTGTTTCCATAATGGCGGCCGTTGCCCTCACAGGCTCTTTAAGAATATTAAACCGTTGTTTTTTCACAAATTTAATATAAATAAAGCAGACAATAGCGACGATAAACCAGGTAAACTCGTAGGCTAAAAGGGCCGCATCCGCGCTCATCAACTTGAGCTCATCAAGATAAATACCATCAGCCAATGTTCCTAGTGCATCAAAGATGGCATAAAGAATCGGGAATGTTATCGCTAATACCCCAATTTGATACTTCGGATCGACACTCACATTATCTGCCTTCAAGATGGCTGTTTGTGCCCTTTTTTCAAGAACACCCAATCCGATAACCCCGCCCGTAATCAGGACAAGTCCTACAATTGTGAGCCAATGAACGGACTGCGGAAAGAGAATGACTAGTAAAATAGCTGTAATCGCACCGGAAGAATTTTGCACCGGGGAGGAAATCGATAATTCCAAATACCGTAAACCAAAATAACCAATGACCATCGAACTTATGTATAAAGCAGAAACAGGTAAGTATTTAATCATATCCATCAGATTAAAAGATACCTCGTTAAATAGCATGTAACCTATACCATGAATACCCATAACCAAACCAACCATGACGGAAACCTTTAAATGGCTTAGTTTATCATCGGCATCCGATCCCTTTTTATAAAACAGATCAGCACAGCCCCATGCTAAAGTAGTCAATAAGGCAAACAAAAACCACATAGCATTTAAGACTCCTTCTTACATTTTTTGCGTCTTCATCGAATTCTCATAACTAATTCGAAAAAAACCACAGGAAATATAACTATATCATATAATTTCAGAATAATATTCTATAAAATTAAATAAACTGAAAATATTTTTTTAGGTAGGATCAATTTTGCCGTTTTGCTTCCACATACATATTCGTTACGATCTCCTATTGCCTAGATAGATTACGCAGGTTCATCAGTTGAATTCCCCGCCATTTATAAGGTTCAAAATCCTCTTTGTAATTAAGAACACATAACTGATAGGCATCGAATGCATCTGTTTCTACTTTTCAGTAACCGACCATCTTTCCTTGTATTTTTATATTGCAGACAACATAGAAATACAAAATAATTCACAAGAAAATTAGATGACGATAAATGAAAATCAATTTTGGTCAATTATCTTCCTGAACTTCTCTTACAAAATTTTCGTGGTCATACTCCCATCTCCATTCTAAATAAGCTTCATTTCCTACTGAATTATCCCAAGTATCGCCAAATGAATTGCACCTAATATTCATTTCTTTTTCCGTTAAAGGAATATTTCCTAAATTAATGACTTCCTTAGGAGGTGTTCCATCAACCCATAAAAGAGCTCGTTTATTATTATAAAAAAACCTATTTTGACGTAATATTTGCTTTAAACTGCTATCATTGATGCTTGGAATCTCCTCCCCTATATACGGAGTTGTTATAAGGATGTACGAACCTTCAACCTGATTGTAATCAGCTACTCTTATAGCACCAAATCTTTTATCTGGTAATCTTATAACATAGACATCTCCAATCGACACTTCATTTTTACTTTTAACCCCCTGTTTTTCCACTTTAAGATCCTCCCATAATCTATTAACTCAGTGAATATGTTTGTTCCTCTCTCGACATCCCTTTATAGCCATCTTGTTTACCAGCTATTCTCAATAAATTGAATAAGTAGCATCCATTTGTTATAGATAATAATTCTTTATACTCATTTGGCAGTACATCATATTCTTCCTCAAGCTCTTTTATTTCTTGATCATTTTATGGTCTAATGATGCATTTACTTGAAAAATGTGTATTTTTCTTATGAATTTGAAAAGGCTAATACAACTACGGCATTCAAGAAGTACAACCCGCCATACACTAATGCAAACAGTGCAGCTCCAAAGCCACTCCCTTTATCAAAAAGTGCTACAAATTCGAAAGTTGTATAAAAAACTAGCGGTGAAAGTAAAACCATGAGACTACCGGTACCTAGCATTCTTTTTGTTTTTCCCCTCGCAAAGAAATACACAAATAGATTCACACCAGTAAATAGCAAAACACCAAGACAAATGATTAAAAACAAATCCACCTTATCTCTCCTATCATTGAATTTGATTAGAACATGAACAAAGATTTTACCTCTTGCCTTACCAAGAGCTATTTAATAACCTTTCGGAGTATGCCTTGTCTTTTATGATTTTGACGAGATTAATCACTGTACCGGAAAAACAATTGTAAAAGAAGCCTGATCTATTGAGGACCAGGATCCTTCGTATATTCCCCACTTATTCGTAAAATTAATTATCCGTATCACATTCCCTGAACCATCCTTATAAATCGCATACCGCCCTGGCGGATGTAAACGTTAGAATAAAGTTGACAGTTTTTGCTTGATAGGATTTTACACTTTTGCTCAATCAACCTACTACTTTAGTAAAATAGATGGTGACATTATTTTACTGGGGGTTAGGGTTTTGGAGGAGAAGTTAGTGTTATATGTCAAGATTCATGAATTGCGTAAGAGGAAGTTTAAAGTCGCACAAATCGCTAAGGAATTGAAGATTTCAAGACCAACTGTCTATAAGTATTTAGAAATGACATTTGATGAAGCAAAAGCCTATACGGAACAGCCTTTGGGGAAGAAGAAAAAACTAGACCACTATAAAGACTGGATACTTGCCTGGCTTGAAGAGTACCCTCACCTCAGTAGTGCACAAATTCATGATTGGCTTTTGGAGAGATACCCCGACCTAGTGGTCGGTGGAAGTACGGTAAGAACGTATGTAAGAGATATTCGTGAAACCTATCAGATTGAGAAAAAGGTTGTTGTCCGTCAATATGAAGCCGTTCCTGAACAGCCAATGGGCAAACAGCTTCAGGTAGACTGGGGTGAAACCAAACAGAAAACGACAGACAATAAAGAAATCAAACTGTACTTTATTGCTTTTGTGCTCGCTCACTCCAGACATAAATATATGGAATGGCAGGCACATCCTTTTACCACGAGAGATGCCATTCGTTGTCATGAAAATGCATTCCAGTTCTATGGTGGACGAACAGAAGAAATTGTTTATGATCAGGATCACTTAATCACAGTGAGTGAGAATGCAGGCGAGCTACTGTTAACAGCTGAATTTCAAAGCTATGTGAATGAGCGTAAATTCAACATTCACTTGTGCAGGAGAGCCGATCCAGAATCTAAAGGCATGATTGAGAATGTAGTGAAATACATAAAAGGTAATTTCGCTGACAGTCGTGTGTTTAGCGACATAGAAGATTGGAATGATCGAGCGCGACAATGGCTTGAACGTACGGGAAACCATCAGGTTCATCAGACAACGAAAAAAAGACCAGCAGAAGTGTTTCTCCTCGAAAAGCAACACTTACAGCCAGTCTCTTCGTTACTTTCATATGAAAGTACCCATAACCAAAGTATAACAAGAAGTGTAAGCAAGGACAACACGATCCGTTACAAGTCAAACCGGTACTCCGTCCCACTAGGGACTTATCAAACAAGGAGTAAGAATCTTGTCTGGATTGAAGTGAATGATGAAAATCAACAGACGCTGGTCATACGCAGTGAAGCAAATGGTCAAGTCATCGCCAAACATCTTGTGAGCTCAGAAAAAGGGAAACTCATTCAAAATCGCCATCACATTCGTGACCGTTCCAAAGGGATTGAAGAACTTAAACAACGCCTCGTCTCTCACTTTGTAGATCAGGATCAGGCAGCTGCTTATTTAGATGAAATCAGCCAACGATACCCGAGATATCGTCGAGATCAGTTTGCGATTATCTCTAAAGTGATTCAACAGTATCCATTATTAATTGATACTGTGTTGACAAAGTGCAGAGTAGAGAAATTATATAATGCGAATGATTTCCGGGACATCGCCCATCATCTGGATACACTCCGTGATGAATCGATTGAAAAGGTAGAATCCTTTCGTTCCAGTCTAACAAATCATTCTCATATCAAAGCCCCAACCCGTTCTCTACAGGCCTATACCAGCATCTTAGGAGGTAAAGCCTGATGAACAAGACTGTGCATGAATTACAAGATCAATTTCGTCAGTTACGTTTATCAGAGACAGCGGAGGAGCTGCCTCAGCTTCTTCGCGAAGCTGAAAAAGCCTCATGGACCTACTTGGAGTTTCTAGAATCTATCACACGATATGAATTAGCAAAACGTGAGGCAAAAAGCCTTGAAAAAAGAATGAAATGGGCACGCTTCCCTTTTGTGAAGTCGTTAGATGAGTTTGAACTGAAAGGACAAAACGTTCTGACAGCCCGCGAACTTTCTCAACTTCGGGAATTAAGCTGGCTAGAGCAACAGTACAATTTAATCCTTTTGGGCCCGCCCGGCATTGGGAAAACATATATCGCAATTGGATTGGGACTCGAGGCCGTATACAGAGGGTTCAATGTTTACTTCACCACTATGGGGGAACTTGTACAGCTTTTAAAGACAGAAGAATATCTAAATAAGGCTAAAGTTCAGCTCAAAAGAATAAGGAATGCCGACCTTGTCATTATCGATGATTTAATGTACATGGCGATGGATCAAAGAGAGGCCAACTTATTCTTTCATTTGATTAACCATTTATACGAACGAAGTTCGATTATCCTGACGTCAAATAAAAGTCCGGATGAATGGGGAAATTTAATAGGAGATCAAGGGATCACAACCGCTATTTTAGATCGCTTACTTCATCGTGTAGAAGTCATCCGTGGGGAAGAAAATGAGGAAAGCCATCGTATGAAACACCGAAAAAGCATTTTTTCGGCAAAAGTGTAAACAAGAAACGAGCAAAAAATGTAAAAATCGACTTGACGTCTACAGCGGAATATCCACCGGCTCCCTGACAAATGTGAGGATGTCTTTCTTTTCTTGAAAGAACTCATCCACGCTTTCAACGAGGAATACCCCTCCCGCTCCGAGGTCATGCTCATCATTCTCGATCAACAGCTTCACGTCCGTTCCAGGCAGCTGGAGCGCAATCGCCTGCTCTCCCTCACGCCACTCTTCTCTCAATAGTACGATAAGGAATCCATTAGATGGATGATACAGAAGCACTAATTTCAAAAATTTCATTCCTCTATAAATAATATGTTTATGTCTACGATACCTAATGAAGCTTTTACTCAAACAATCTTATCTGTATTTGTGGAACACGCTGTGCAACAAGACAATTCGGGTAGTGACAGGCACAATTATTCGAAACCGGATATAAATTGAATACGGTATTGCACTATACCTTTTTTTCCAAGGGAAACAGCGGTCTCCACTATTTCCGCCAAATCCAAAATATTCATTAAAAGATTAGCTATCCTCTTCTGTATTTCCTCATCATATTTACATGAAAATAAAATAGTCTTTTCTCGATTTTAATCAAGAAAAGACCTCATATTATTTAGAATGCCTTTTATCGTATGATTGACCAATAGATTTGCATTTCTACTAAATATTTATATGATGATAAATTTAACATTTATTATCGGCATAAAAATCACATAACATTTCTTCAATTTCCAAATTACCGACAACACCTAAAGGGTTACGTATATTTATTGCCTCACTTTCCTCAATTCTTTCACATTCAAAGATTTCTTTTGTACTATCTCCAATGCTTTTATAATAATTATCCATAAACTTAATTGCATAACTTACTTTACTTAATTCTTCAATAGAAAAAATGACAGAAGAATAGTGACTAACATATTTCCATCGATAATTTTTAATTGAATAAAAACCAGAATTAGCTATCATCAAAAATGATTTATTACTAATAAGATGAAAAATTTCATCAATAGATAATGGTTTATCGTTAAATTTATTCAAATAAGCGATAATGACGTCATCATCTTTTTTTATTCTTAAATCACCATTTACTATTACACCATATACATACTTTTGAATCTTTTCTAGATAGATTTCAAATATTTGTCCTACATAAATATTTTTAAAATGCTTTGGTCTATTTTTAAACTTTAAATGAACTTCTGTTACAACTTTATTCTCAAAATCTCTATAATCATATTGTAATGCGCTTAGTATTTTATTTTCTAATAGCTCTATATCATCATTATTCTCCTTATATAAACTAATTAAAATTTCATTTAATTCCTTGATACTATCTCTATCTTTCATTTATATTCACCTCAAAAAATATTACCTTCTTAACGATTTCTATAAACACTTCGTGAAGCACTCATGTAATGCTTATATTTTTTGTTTTTCTTACTAATTGGTCTAATTTTGTTTCTCAATTTTTTCTTTCCACCATTTTTCAAATATAGTCTATGTTCTAGTCCTCTCGCTTGACTATAACTTAAACCCGATTTAACAGGTGTAAATGTAGCATCTTTATGCTTTTTACTATGTGCATATTTTCTACTTTTAGGATTTTTTGTTCTTCCTACATATACAACTTTCCCTTTCTTCGTAAGGGTATAAACCGTATGCGAAGCTTTCTTGGCAGCTTTTATTCTACTTCCGCCTATAAACCCAACAGCTGATGCAGCCGCAACACCCTTCCAGCTTTTTCCGGACTTATAAGCTTTATACCCATCATAAGCAGCAAAACCAGCATTCACAGCTAACCAGAAATAATGCCCATCCGGATCTACCAACATAACCGGATTATTATTAGCATAAGTATACCCGTTTTGCGTTAAGATATCATCATCATCGCCAGGATCTGGATCTAGCGAGAGGAATACACCATGAGTTGGGTGATAGTATCTCGCCATGAGATAATACATGCCCGTTTCGCGGTCAAATTGATAGCCTGCATACCGGTATGGATTATCTGCAACAGAGTTGTCCTCTTCCACAGTCAATGGATTGCCCCATGCATCATATTGATAGCTTGCAACCACTTCACCTTGCTGGTTCGTTAAGGCAATGACATCACCGTGGGCATTGTAATGGTAGAAATATTTAGCATTGCCCTTTCTCATAGAAAGCAGCTGTCCTGATTCTGAGTAAACATATGACCGGACAATCTCATTATTAGCATTTGTTTCATACAGGACATTTAGGCTATCGCCATCATAATAATAATTGGTAACCCCCGAATTCACAACCTTCTGAATTCTACGCCCGTCTTCATCATATTTATAGGTAACAAATGGTGATGTTTCACCCACTTTGTTAATGGCAACCAATTGATCTTTTGCATTCCATGTATAACGATATTGCCCGTCCTGAGTCCGGTTTCCATTCGCATCATAAGTAATGGATTCCTGGCCGAACTTAATCAGTTGGTTTGCCTGATTATATTCACTCGTGATACTTGTCGTTTGTCCTTTAGTCGTTTTCTTGACAAGTGTACGGTTCCCAAAACCATCATACGAATAGTCAATTTGAGTACCATCACGCAATACTTCTTTTTCAAGCTGATCTAGCTTTCCATATTTGTACGTAATGGTGTCACCGTTTTGATATTTAATTTGTGTCCTATTCCCATTTTCATCATATGAGTGGGTTTCATCCAGTACATCGTTCCCATTAGCGAGTCCAACCACTAACTGCGATACTAAACCACGGTCATCATATTTGAATGAGGCACCTGCACCATTTCCGGTTGTAAAGGTTTTAACATTGCCGCGTTCATCATAATCAAATCGATAATTTACTTGTCCATCATTCACTAGAATATTCTGATCCAGCTCATTATACTGATAGGTGTTTTTAACTACATTGCTTCCGATAGTCAGTATAAATTCATTTAGCTTATCAGAGGTAGATGAATACTTCCATTCCTGGATTGCGCCTGCGTCTGTCTGCTTCGTTACGCGATTGGATGTATCATATACTCTATTCTTCGTTCGATTCTCTTTACTGTACACAACTGATAATTCATTTCCATTCTTATCGTAAGTGTACTCATAGACTAATTCATCGTTGATTTTTTCATTCTTAATTCGGTCCGTTCCATCGTAAGTCCAAGATAATGTTTGGTTATTAGGCAATACCGTTTTAACCTTGTTGCCATTAGCATCATATTCATTTTTTGTCACTTCATTGAGAGGTCCTGTTGTTTCAATCAGGTTTCCATTAGCATCATATTGATACGTAAATTCCTGAGCAGTTCCCTCGGAAGGCACAATTTTTTTGGACGTCATATTCCCATTTTTATCATATTCATATTGAATGCTTGTCCCGGTGCTAAGTGTTAATTTCTTAAGCTGATTGGATGAATCATATTGGTATGCTTTTACCTCACCTTTTGCATCCGTTTCGGTAAGTTTATTTCCATAACTGTCATATGAGCTCTTTTCTTTATTACCAAGTTCATCTTCGCTCTCTGTAACATAGTTTCCTGCTTGATCGTATTTGTTCTTTGTAATAACAAAACCTTTTATGACTCTCAAATCATCAAACCAAACTGTTCCTGTATAATTTCCTTTAAATACTGTTAAGATATCAATCTTAGTTATTGGCTTATCAGCAGGAATATTAACGGCTGTTCGGTTCCACTCCTGAGTCCCAATTGGGAAAGCAGAAATGTATTCTTTTGACGTACCATCTGCATAATATACTTTCCCAACAATGGAATAATCCCGCTCCGTTACCGTTCCTTTCTTCGTGACATTATCAGCCTTGCTTAAGCCTGTTAATGTTAAATGTAATGGCGTATCAGAAGCACCTTGTCCAACATTAATCGTTTGTTTGTACTCACTGGCAGCCTGTGTTTGAGATGTTCTTGAAACCTTTAAGGATGAGCTATCGTCAAATCCGTTACTGGAATCAAGTGCTCCACCGGAACCTGTCCAGCTTGTAAAACTTTTAAAGCTACTATTAATGACCGGGTTAAAGCTAGATGATACCTCAGCCTTTTCCAATTGAATCGTATCGAACCATGCCGTGCCGGAAGCACTTGCGTCTGAATGTTCAACTTCTAAATAGATGCGCACTTTAGCTGTTTTTGCTGGTGTTTTAAATGAGAATTGGCGCTCAGTCCATGTTCTGTTCCCAGTAATTTGGCTATAGCGGTTATCACCCCATGCAATTCTTTTATTCTCAGAATCAAGGAATTCAACATTAAAGAAGGCATAGGCTTTTGTTAAATCCGTTTTGATAACGCCACTAAGAGAATATTGCGTATTCTCTTCAACTTGCACCTCTTGTGTGGACGCAATATAACCTTTTGAAGAACTAGTTGGTTGTATAGTCATTTTTATTGATTTATTACCGGTAATGCCGTGATAGGTCTTTGTAGTTGAATCAACAGAAATACTACCCGAATCATTTGATTTTTTTTCGGTCCAGCCAGCTAAATCGTTCTCAAAATTATTATTTGATAAGAGATTTGAAGCAGTTCCTAAAGAGTAACTTGACTCTATTAAGTTCCCATTACTATTACCATTGGTATCCTTTTGATACTTTGCAATCGATGATGTTTTTCCGGTCTGATCGGTCTCAGAGACGGCATCCAAGCCTTCGTAAGCGATTGTTGTTTGATCTCCTTCTGTATCAACAACAGAAGTAACATCATTGTTGCTATTATATTCATATGTTTCGGTGCCATAACTGTCTGTAGCAGTAATGACATTTCCGTTTGAATCATATTCATATTTTTCCGTCGGCTTGGATGCATTTTCATCATTAGGATCTTTTGACTCTATTAAGTTATTTCCTTCATATTTATAGCTTGTTTTTATTTTCAAACCATCTACATCTTCAATGACTTCTGTTGGATTGGCCGCTTCATTATAAGAATATTTAATCTTTCTACCGTTTGGCTGCGTAAATAATAAGGATTTATTCGTCAAATCATATCCTAATATATATTTGTTTCTCTTCGGATTGGTTGCCTCTGTAAGATGTTTAGTAGATGAATTATATACATATTGATTGACTACCGGCTTTGCTTCCGTATGGTTTGGTTCATAGATTTTCGTTAATAAACCTGCATTATATTCATATAACGTTACTTCACCTGATGTTTGAATGGCCTTTGTCAGGAAACCATCTTTATATTCATAAGTGACTTTCTTATCGGATGGACCAGTTAGAGTTTTCACGAATCCTTCAGAATTATAAGCTATTTGTAGTTTTCGTCCCGAAGCATCCGTTATGGTCGTTAACTTCCCAGCTGTGTCATACGTGTATGTCGATGCATTCCCATATCCATCTGTGATTTTCGTTAATCGTCCGTGTGCCTTGGAAAAATGGGCATTGGTTTGATCTTTTGTTTTCAGCACAAAATGTTCATTATTTTCCGTTAATTCCAGATATACTCCAGTAGGAGCCTTAAACGTCCCATCCTCTAATTTTGTAAATAGATGAACGGTTCCATCCTCATCAATTAAGGTTACTTTCTTTCCATCTGATGAAGATGTTACTGACATATCCACATCTGCCTGCCAACCCGGTCCAAAAATACCTATGGAATTGGACAAACTGTTATAGGTTCTAGAAATACCTATGGAAGGTCCTCTGCCTGATAGGGAAAAATCATCTTCCTCTATCATCAGATTTCCGGTAGCCATATTTACTTTCCCAGAAGGCACGTCAATGATTGACCAATATTCTTCAGAACCTAAAAATTCGACCGGTTCTCCAAAAGTAGGGGTTAACGCATTGGAATAGATGGTTTCTCCCTTTTTGTCATAAGCACTTATCCTGAACCAATAATTCTTTCTCGTTTGATAATTGCCACCTGAGTTTTTATATACAGGAGATGGATCAATGGCTAATTCCGCTCCTTTACCATCCGTATGAAGAGTATATTTTCCCTCATTAATTTCTGTAGCGGTTGGCCAAATACCCTTATTTTGTGATGTCCATGTTGTTTTATCGCCAACATCATATGGCTGATAACTCTTCCCGTTAAATACCCAAACTTTATACCCGGTTGCACCTTCTATCTCATCCCAGTTTAATACCGCATAACCCGATTTGCTCGTTAGCATGTTCGTATAGGTAAACCCAGTAGGAGCTGCAGGTTTTTTTATCGAAGTGATTGATGGCTTATATGCATTTGAATTGATTGTTTCCCCCTGTGAATTATAGGCAACAACCCTAATCCAGTAATTGGTGCTTGTTTGATAATTCCCGCCAGAATTCTTATACACCGGTGCAGGATTTACTGCCAATTCGCTTCCAGCATTATCTGATAAATGTAGTTTATATTTGCCTGCACTAATTTCACTGCTTGTCGGCCAATATTTCTTGCCCTTAGTCGTCCATGATGTAACATTTCCAACATCTAATGATTCATATTCTTTTCCATTGTATAAAAGAATTTTATATCCTGTCGCTCCACTGACAGCCTTCCATTTGAAATCAATATAGCCTGTTCCGTTTCCATTTGAATAGCTTGTTCCCGTAGGAGCAGGCGGCAGCGCCAAATTCGGTAGAGTTGGTTTATAATATCCTGATTGGGGGCCTTCACCTTGACTAAATATGGCACTTACCCTAAACCAGTAATTTTTACTCGTTTGATAATTCCCACCTGAATTTTTATATACAGGCGAAGGATCAATAGCTAATTCTGTACCAGTTCCGTCCTGATGTAAATCGTATTTACCCGCACTTATTTCTGCAGCTGTTGGCCAGATTTTTTTACCCTTGGTGGACCATGATGTCACGTTTCCCACACTGAAGGATTCATACTCTTTACCATTAAATATCCAAACTTTATATCCAGTCGCTCCTTTTACTGCAGACCAAGATAAATTTGCATATCCTGTACCATTCCCATTTGAATACAACTTGCCAGTAGGAGTGCTCGCTGTTGGGATGGTATACGTAACAGAAAGATAAGGTTTTAAGTTGGAATTTGTCGTGGATACAACTTTTTTCCAAAACGTTTGTCCATTCCCGTTAGTATGCAGTTTAAATCCGTAATTTGTTTTTGCACCACTTGCCCATTCTTTAACAACATTCGTTACATTAAATTGTGCCCAGCTATCCCTTGCTACATCAACTTTACCTATATTCGTAGAAGCCGGCTTGTTGTTCCAATTCAATGTACTCGCAGTCCAAGAACTATTAACAGTGTCTAACCACAATCCATTGGCTGTAGAAGCATAGTAGGCATGTGTAACATAAACATTAAAAGTAGCACTGGATACATTCATATTTTTGAAGCTTGTAATACTGTGGTTTAAGAATCCATAAGTCGTGCCAGTAGTACCATCATAATAGCCTGTTTTCAATACATACTGTCCTTGACCTGAATCCCATTTACTCGTTGAAGAACTATAATTGGTGGTAGGATATGCACTCATGACAAAAGTATCAGAAGATGTATTTATAGATGTGGTCGGATCAATATAAACAGGGTATTTTCGCTCTTTAGCTTTTAACCAGTCTGGGTTTGCAATTACGGTCAAAATATACCCGTCTTGATCTTTTTCCAATTCATATTTAACATCTTCAGATTTTTGAGGTTCCCCTTTGTGGTCATCATAATTGGAGTCTGTCATGAAGGGTTTTGGTAAATCAAAGATTTTTTTAGAGTCTTTATCAAAGAAATGGATTGATCCATCCTTTTGTATTTCTGCATCTAGATCCGTTCCTAATTTAAATTTGAAAATATGATAGCCATTGTATGATTTGAGGACTAGATCTTCTTTTACATTTTGACCGAAAGTGAGATTTTGTAGATCAATATTAGGAAATACATTTTTATGCGTGATTTTATTCGTCTT
The DNA here is from genome assembly GCF_054950035.1 of Gracilibacillus sp. Marseille-QA3620. Taxonomy (NCBI): domain Bacteria; kingdom Bacillati; phylum Bacillota; class Bacilli; order Caryophanales; family Bacillaceae; genus Gracilibacillus; species Gracilibacillus sp. Marseille-QA3620. Next base: position 1,833,995 of record NZ_CM143102.1, on the reverse strand, counting down.
TTTCTTATATTGTGCATGGACATCTTTTGCTGTTATCATTTCTTTATCTTCACCGGATGCTGACAAAATAGAATAATCTATTTTATGACCTTTAATTTCAAATTCAGCATAATGTCCGGATTTCATTTTCTTACTAAAAGTAGTATTGATTATTGTGTTTTCTGTATTAATTTCATCTGTATTATTGTTATCTTCAACTAAATCAGCCGAAATCTCTTCAAGATACTTTTTTCCCTTTACTTTTTTATGAATGGGCTCAAAGTAAATCTCTTTACGATACTTCCCTTTCCCTTCATAGAATACTTTTTCATTTTCTGTTCTCTTTTCAATAACTTCGCCAATTTCGTAATCATCTATTGTTGGGTTACTTGCCGAATTACTTGAACTGTTACTCTCTTCATTTTTAGTTGATGGCTCAGCATAACTATTAACCGGTGGAATGCTACTTACAATCAAAAGGGCTACTAAACATTAAAGTGTACCCCTTGTAAAGGACATTTTGAAAAAGCCTAGGCAACTTGTTGAAGCTGCTGTCTGTATTTTGCAGGCGGCAGCTTTTTTAAATTCCATTGCCCTCGATAATGATTGTAGTAAATCATATAACGCTTAATTTCTTGTTTTACTTGTTCCAATGTTTCGCATTCCTTGATGTTTGATTCATCTTTCAAATGACCAAAAAAGGATTCCTGTGGGGCATTGTCCCAACAGTTTCCTCGCCGTGACATCGATTGGCCTAGTCCCATTTTCTTCACTAATGCCTGGAATGTTGGATTCGTATAATGAAACCCTTGATCTGAATGGATAAAGGCATCTTCTGCTAAATGATGATGGATTCGTTTCAACTTTCGTATGGTATTTAAGGCAATATCAAGGTGAAGGGAATCAGATACTTCATAGGCGAGAATTTCATTGGTCTCCGCGTCCTTGACCGTTGATAAATAGGCACGTTTTCCTTTCTTGTAAGATAGGTACGTGATATCGGTTAACAGGACCTTTCCTGCCACTCCTTGTTTAAAGTTGCGTTGTAAGGTATTCGGACATGTGCGATGTTCCTTTGTTGCCTTGACCATCCGTCGATAGGGATTCGCTTTTCGAATGGGACAAATGATCCCGAATTTCTTCATGATGCGGCGAATGCGTTTCAGGTTGTAAGTGATTTGATACTGGTTTTGAAGCGTCATTTTAATTTGACGTGCTCCCTTTTTACGTCTGCGGTAATGATAAGCCTTAAGAATCCATTCTTTTACTCTTTCATCCGCCTCATCTTTAGCCGTGCGCTTTTGGGCTGATTTTTCTAGAAAGTAGTTATAGTAACCTGAACGAGATACCCCCATGATGTCGCATAAATAGCTCACCATGCGCTTCAAGTTGTATTTCTCCATCGTATGCTTGATTAGTTCGAACTTCCATTTTGAGGTGATTTTTATTTCTTCTTCAACATCTGCCTTTCGAGTAGATCGAGCTTTTTTAATAGTTCATTCTCTGCCTCAAGTAAACGATTTTTCGCTTCTAACCGTCTAATCTTCTCCTCTAGCGTTAATTCTCGATTTGAAGGTCTTCCAGAATTGGTTATACGTGTATCCTGTAAACCGCCTACACCTGCTTTGCGATAGGCTGCCCGCCAACGTTTTCCGGCAGTTCTGACACGGTCAATACCGATTAAATCAACATTCAAACCAGCCTCTTCGAATATTTCTCGCGGGAATTTACCTTTCTCATTTTCCGCAATAAAATGACGTTTGAATTCATCTGTATAAGTAATGGCTTTATCACTCACTGCTTTCACATAGGTATTTTTCTTTAATAGTTCTTGTTCTTTTTGGGTCAATAATCTTTTAGTCATTTCAATCCGCTCCGACATCTTTTTTCTCATTATAAACAAAGTACCCCATCAGATGGACTTTTTTCAAAGTGTCTATCTGATAGGGTACATTTTAATTGTATTAGGCCTTTTTTCCAAATACTTTTCCTCCTTAATATAAAAATTTGAATCTATTTCTGATATAACAGTTGTTCTTAGCTCACCTCCTTTAAGACATTTTTTACATCTTTTACATATTTTTCACATTACTCAAGGATATTATAATCAGTTAACAAATTTATTTCACCAAGAAAAAAAGACTTCGACTAAAATAGATAGATATGCCTATTTTTATCAAAGTCTAGTAGTTTTCTTATGTCTGGAAACGGACTAGTTTATTAAAAGAAAATAAATCCAATCACATACTAATAATCCCATCGCCTTTTTTAGATAAAAACTTTCTTAACGATTGGTTATGCCAAGCATTTTTCGCTTTTATTAATGTTCAAATTGCGTCGAATTTGTACTAATATAATAAAAATAGTACGAGAGAAAACTATCCCCATTTTATCGTTCTTGGACTCGGCATTACCTGCCTATCCTTTATCCTAAGGAAATGAATCTTGTCATCTTTAATTGGACTAAGTATATCCTAGCCGCCGGCAGCAATTTACTGATTGCTGTATATCTATTGAAATGCCGAAATCATTGACCACCCGACTCACCTTGGATTTATCGCCTCCATACGAAAAGAGAAGCCTGATCCCATGGGACCAGGCTTCTTCTCATTCTTTCTCACTCATTCGTAAAATCAATTATCCGTATCACATTCCCTGAACCATCCTTATAAATCGCATACCGTCCTGGCGGAATATCCACCGGCTCCCTGACAAATGTTAGGATGTCTTTCTTTTCTTGAAAGAACTCATCCACGCTTTCAACGAGGAATACCCCTCCCGCTCCGAGGTCATGCTCATCATTCTCGATCAATAGCTTCACGTCTGAACCAGGCAACTGGAGCGCAATCGCCTGCTCTCCCTCACGCCACGCTTCTTCAAACCCAAGCGTATCGCGGTAATATGATAATGACTCCATAAGATTATCGACCGGGTGATACAGAAACACTAATTTCATTGACTTCCTCCTCTATTCATCATCTTGATATGTAAATGGCACATTTAGTTATTAATAGAGTAAGCTTTTTACCATATTTTATCAATCTGAATAACATGTTTCATATGTATCTTTCATCACCAGACTTTGACAAGCTAAGCCTGCACCATGATAGATTTCGTTCTTCACGTTTAATTCCCTTGATTTATGGATGCCGGTTGCTTCATTCTGGATGTAAAGCACATCATCAGCTGTCCACTCCAAATCTATCTCAGCCACTCCATTCCCATAATAAATCGTTTTTCTTGCATCCTCATGATCATGATCTGTAATCTCCACCCACACATTCACCCCGCCGGCCGCACCGCCATATGATTCATAATACGCATTAGCTGTATATCTTCCTGTAGGTGATTCTATTGACTCTGACCCGTTTTGCATCAGTTCTCTGTCAATCCTGTTAAAAGTGAAAAAGTACATTTCATACATATAAATAGAAGAGACAGTCACAATCCCGGTCAATGTTATAACTAATAGCTTGGAAGGGAATGCTCTCTTCCTCATAAGGAACATCCCTAACCTCACACATAGCAGGAAGAATAACAGAATGACAATCATTAAAATGATCATACCGATTATCCTCATCTTTCTCCCTCCATTCGTTCTGTGTCCTTTACCTCATCATCAAATCCAATCTCCCCCATGACTCCGAATGAATTGCAGATCCTCCAGATAATGCTGGTCATGCCCTTCCTCAATCATTTGCTGAAAGGCCTGGTCGCCTTCTTGGGCTTTTCTGTACATAATCTTCACCAATCCCTCGACCCGAAGGAGCACCATCTCAAGGAATCCCTCTTCCATTCCTTTCACGCCATAGGCTGCAAAGAATACTCGAACTCTTTCTTTTCGCCGATTTGCATTTCTCTCTGCATCATAGTAAACCGCCTCCCCCGCTTCATTATGATGAAGCCTGCTTAACGGAACACATGTGTATAAGGCATAGGCGATATCCCAAAGTCTCGGTCCTGGAGCAGCCATGTCGAAATCAATAATGCCGGCTGGCTTTCCGTTATGAAAAACCATGTTATATACAGCGAAGTCATTATGACAGATGACCTCCATTGGCTCTGGAGTGTTATCGTTTGGCTGCCAGCCCTCTTCAATCCGAAAGTCACTGACGGCATCATGGTAGCCACGAAGCATTTTCGCGATTCCTCTTAACGACTCATCCGACCACATATAAGGTTTTAACGGATAATTACCCGCTTCTCCTTCAATAAAAGATAAGATCTCTCGATTCTGTCCATCGATGCCTAAATATTTCGGTGCCTGCTCGAATCCTTTGCTTTCTAAATGCTGCAATAGTCTATGGATTCTATCACTGCCAGGCTTTACATGCCGGCGAACTGTATCACCAACGCGATAGACGTTTGAGACATTCCCGCCTGACAGCCGCTCTTCATGATCGTTTTTATTATTCATTACTTCTCCTCCTCATAAGGGACCTTATGATCGGCAAAAAATACAGGACCTATCTTTATATCAGATTAACATATATATCCAAAATATTGAGATGTTCATTTATTAATCACTATCATTACATGTCCTTTATCTTGGAGAACTGATATTTCACAGAAAATTAGCCTTATCTGGAGCATAAAAAAAGAGCTGAATGAACAGCCCTTAAAGATAGTTGCATAAAATATTCATTGCTCTTTTGCTTAAAAACACCATAATTAATGATATGTACCAATCAAAATAATCGAGACCGTGATCAATAATACCATGTATGGCTCCGCACTATATTCCCCTTTTAAACCAATAAGCGGTGTGATAATTCCTCCAACGAAGCATTGAGGGAGGCCAATTAAGCTAGAAGCACTGCCCCTTTTTTTCTGTCCGCTTACGGCAAGCGCGAAGGTGAAGGTGCCGATTCCTGCGACCGGCGCTACCATAAAGAAGAATCCTAGGATAACCAGCCATATGCTATAGCCCTAGGATAGCGCAAACACCGTAATCATGGCGCCGATAACATGATGATTCCTCGCTTCACCCTTTTTACATAATGGAGATTTAGAATAAGTTAATAAAAATAAGGCGGAGATATTTCTCCACCTCTCTTTGTACATTAATTAATTTCTATTATTCAACATCCTCTGCTTCTGTTCTTAATACATCTGCACTTCTAATTGTTAATATTTTTTTGGTATGGTCAATTGAAATAAGCGAGTCCCATGTTGGTTTTAGCTGTAATACATCTTTGTCATCAATCCATATGACAGCGACTAATTCTATAGCACCTTCAGTAACTATCATTTTACGTGCTTGTTTATCAACAACAGCGTCCATCTTATCTTCCAATTCTATTTGCCAATCAATAAAGTTGATATTTTTCATTATGTATGGCTCCTTTATTTACTAATGACATTCCCGGCTTTATCAAGTGAAGCTACCTATTTGGATTTCCGGTTTTTCAGTCTTCCCTTTACCATTTTAAACCAAGTGACCAGATGTGTCTTTGGTTATCGTCCATTTTCCATTCGTATAAGTTCCGCTACTCTTCTCTAATGGGTGTTACCGTTCTTGTCTTTAAATTTTCCTAAATTTACTTTCATAATCAGAGGATTTATATTTTGCTGGAATCTTTTCTGCAGCTTTTTTTTGCAAAGTATGTAGATACTTTATTGTAAAGCCAAGAACCAGCAGCTATTGTAACACCGCCTATTACTAGTGCACCAGTAGCAGTAATGGCAGCTTGACCTATTCCTGGAATAAAATAAATACCTGCAGCTGTGCATTCTTTTTATGTTGTTTGCTTAACCTGAGTCATCTCAATCAATAATTGTTTAACAGTATCCCTTTTTAAGGATCTTAGATTGTATGTTAAAACCCCACTTTTCTATTCTAACCATTAAAAAGTGGGGCGTGTTATCCATTTTTATTTCCTTATACGGCTGCTACGTCTGCATAATCATTAGAATGAGGAAGCTGACTTCATTCAACCGGATGGTTATTCAAGTTTTTCTTGTTTTCGATAATGCCAGTCTATGAATATACAGGATTCAATTTGTTTCATTTAAGAATTTGATAAGTGATCCGTTGAATTCATCCGAATGTGTCACATTAAATCCATGCGGACCCCCTTTAATGACAACAAGCTGGCTATTGGCAATACGCTCATGTGCCTTTTGTCCACTGACTTCGAGTGGAACAATCGCATCTGAATCACCATGGATAATCAGTGTTGGTACGTCAATTTTATCTAAATCATCACGGAAATCTGTTTTACTAAATGCTGTAATACAGTCAAGCGTGCCCTTTGGTGAAGCGAAGGCTGCAATGTCACGATTGTATAGTCGGAATTCTTCACTCACCAAATCGGTTCTATCCCCAGATGCAAAGAAGTTCGTCGTGAAATTATCCAGGAAGGCAATGCGGTCTGCCTTCACGCCATCTTGCAAGCCTTTGATTGTCTCATCGTCAAATCCGCCATCTGGAATATCCTCAGATTTATAAAGATACGGTGGTACTGCCCCTGCCAACACCGCACTTGATAGACGATCTGCTCCATAAGTACCGATATAGCGAGAAACTTCACCGCCGCCCATCGAGAATCCGACCAATGTTATGTCTTGAAGGTCTAAATGAGTAATCAGTTTATGTAAATCAGCCGCAAGCGTATCATATTCATACCCATTCCATGGCTGTGATGACTGTCCGAATCCGCGTCGATCATACGTAATAACACGGTATCCAGCTTCCACTAACGCAGGCACTTGTTTTTCCCACGATCTTCCGCTGAGCGGCCAACCATGAATCAAAACGACCGGTTTTCCTGAACCTACATCCTCGAAGTGAATCTCAATAGGTGCACCATTTTCAAATCCAACTGTAACCTTGCTCATTTACATTCCTCCAATATGAATATTTTTAACTTATATTTCACAAAATTAAATTGTGCAAAATATAAATCGTGAGTTAATCTTACCCTTCCTCCATAAACATTGTCAACAATTATGTTTTGCAAAACTCTTTTTATTGTTTAGCAAGTATGTTAAATTATTCATAACATAATACTATTCATTTGAGGTGCAAACATGGAGAAAACTGACAAGGATAAACTTAACCTGCAAAATCACTTATGTTTCTCATTGTATGCCTGTTCAAGGGCCATCTTACGACTTTACCGCCCTATTCTAGATGAACTTCAACTTACTTACCCACAGTATCTGGTCCTCGTTACATTGTGGGAGAAGCAACAATGTACCATTAAAGAACTGGGTGAGGCGCTTTATCTCGATACCGGCACACTGACTCCTTTACTCAAGCGTATGGAAACTGCTGGCCTCCTCGAACGCCGCCGCGATACAGTGGACGAGCGCGTCGTGAATATCCACATTACACAGGCAGGAAAAGCTCTGCAAGAGAAATCATCCTGCATTCCGCAGTCCTTAATTGACTCTTCTGGTATGAATAAAAAGGAACTAGATGAAATAAATGAAACGATTATGCGCCTGCTGCATCAGCTTAATTAACCAGTAGATGCATACGAAAAATCCACTCTATAAATAATAGAGTGGATTTTTCGTATGCATCAGTTATTGGCTATTCTGATACTTATTGGGTTGTTGACCACTGGCTGTAACATGTATAGACTAGACTTCTTGCGTTTTCTTTTTAAAGACAAAGATTGAAATAACTATGATGATGACCGCATAGGCAATTACCCACCAAAGATGTGGAAGCATGGCTTCATAAGTTCCATTTAATACAGCTTTTCCGACTTCTACTGCATGGACAAATGGCAGTGCATGAGCGATATCCTTAAAAATTCCTCCCACTAACTCTAAATCAAACCAAACGCCCGATAGCCATGCCGAAACATTCGTAAGGAGCGCTCCACAAATTCCTGCTGCAGCCTTTTCGCTAAACAATGTTCCACAAATCAGACCAAGGCCAATATAGATTAATGCCATAGGTATCAATATCATTATTACCGCAAAAATCGTCATCGTAAAATCGAGCCCTAGAAATAAGGCAGCAAACAGGCACACAGCTACTTGTATAACTGACATGATAACCAGAGGCAATGTATATCCTAAAATAAAATTGTGAGCGGTCATCGGAGTTGTAAATAATCTCGTTAAAAACGAACTAGCACGATCTTTTGCTACTACTTGAGCCGCAAACAATGCCATAAAGGAAAGACCAAACACTGCTATACCAGGAGCTAATGAAGAAATATCGAATAAGTCCACAGGGATACTGCTATTAATCGCTGATAAAAGAATTAGTAAAATAAGAGGAAAGGCCACACCAAAGAACATTGAAATAGGATCCCTGATAATTTCTTTCATTACTCGATTAGCAAAAATCATGGTTTTCATCCTAACCCCTCCTTTGTTACTATTTTCACAAAGGCATCCTCGAATTTCCCTGTGTTTGTCATAGATAGGAGTTCTTCGACTGTCCCAATGGCTTTTACTTTCCCATCTTTCATGACACAAATACGATCACACAATGCTTCTGCTTCTTCTAAATAATGAGTTGTTAAAACAATCGTTGTTTTTTCTTTCAATTTTTCAATCAGAGCCCATAATTCCCTGCGTCCTATAATATCAAAGCCCAATGTAGGCTCATCTAAAAATAAAATTTTCGGCTCTGAAATGAGCGCAAGAGCAATACTGAGTTTCCGTTGCCAGCCTCCGGATAACGTTTTACTCTTTTGATGTTCATACGGCTGTAAGGAAAAAGCAGCCATCATTTCGGCTGTTTTGCCCTTGACCTCTGTTTTTGAGTATCCATGAATGCCAGCCATTAATTCCAAGTTTTCACGAACGCTTAAATTGGGAGCAATCGCCGTTTCCTGCGGGGAGACTGCAATCATTTCCTTTACCTGTTCTTGGTCTTTATTAATATCATATCCTAGTATAGATGCACAACCGTTTGTAGGGACTGTTAAGCAGCACAGCATTTTTATTAATGTTGTTTTCCCTGCTCCATTTACCCCTAGTAAACCAAACAGCTCCCCCTTTTGAATAGAAAACGATACATCGTCAACAACCGTTTTTTCATTGTATTTTTTGGATAAATGATCAATTGAAATGGCATGTTCCATCACTCATCCCCCCTATGAAACGGTGATTGCACAAGATTAAAAAAGGCATCCATCATCTTTTCTGGGACAATACCAAGGCCTCTATCTTCATCACCTACAATAACAAGGGAGTCCCCTGGTTCTATTTGAAAGACATCGCGCGCTTTTTTAGGAATAACGATTTGCCCACGTTCTCCCATTTTAGCAACGCCAAAAAAGTGTTTTCCCTTTGGCGGTATGATTACATTCGTATCCTCTCCGTCAAAATTCACTAAATTATCAAGAGATACGTTATACAATTTAGCTAACGCCTGACAATGTCCTAGATCAGGGGTTGATTCCCCCTTTTCCCATTTGGCAATCACCTGTCTTGATACATTAATCCTGAAAGCAACTTCTTCTTGTGTTAATTTATGTTGCAACCGCAGATTCTTCAAATTCATACTTATCATACTTTTCATACCTCCTCTATTTATTATTCATGATTATTACACTGTTATCCACCAACAATCCGTGACAATGATGTTAATATTCGTAGCATCTTAGCAAAAATAAGGGACACGATACAGCGCACTGCATAGCATCCCTTTTTTCCTTTCGATTATCTTCCCGAGACGATACACCTTGTTCAACTAATCTCACCCTGCTCCTATAAAAAATTGGCTGGCATGAGTCAGGGTGAATCCCATCTTCATACCAGCCAACTATCAGCTTAATCGTAATTCTACTTTTTTGGGGTTTATCTCACTTTGACAATAGATTGCATCATTTCATTGTGCTTGTTTGTTTTTTCTTAAAGACCGAATAATTCATGATATGTAAACCAATCAAAATGATAGCGACAATCACCACTAAAATCATGTATGGCTCTGCACTGTATTCCCCTTTTAACCCGACAACCGGCGTGACAAGACCGCCGACCAAGTATTGCAGGAGGCCGATCAAGCTGGAGGCACTGCCTCCTTTCTTCTGTCCGCTGACGGCAAGCGTGAAGCTGATTGTGCCAATTCCCGCAACCGGTGCGACCATGAAGAAGAATCCGAGGATAACAAGCCAGACGCTTGATTCTTGAGAAAGCGCATATACCGTAATCATGGCACCGATGATTTGGAGGCCTGTATAGAAGCGCAATAAGGTTAGGCTATTGATGAAATCAATCAACCTTCCCGTTAATTGGGCAAGGATAATAAGGCCGATTCCGAGACAGGCGAAGACAAAGCTGTATTGCTGGGCGGTGAACCCGTACAGATTTTGGATAATGAATGGTGAGGCAGACATGTACCCAAAGAAAAAGGCAAAGGTAAATCCTTGAATCAGTCCCGGAATGATAAAGGTTGGTGTGGTGATGAGGTGCTTATAGTCCTGAAGAATCGTTTTGAAATGGGCTTTGCTGCGTTGTTCCTTTGGCAATGTTTCAGGAATCTTAATGGCGGTTCCAAACACCATCAATACACCGAATCCCATGAGAATTCCGAAGAGGACTCGCCAAGTGGTAAAGGACAGAATAAACCCGCCTAATATCGGTGCCAGAATCGGGGCAGCTCCATTCACGAGCATGAGCGTCGCCAAGAATTTCGTTAAGTCTCTCCCCTGGTAGAGGTCACTCGCAATCGCCCGCGATATGACGACCCCAGCTCCACCCGTGAATCCTTGTATGAACCGGAACGCCATTAATGTCTCCATGGTTGGCGCCAGCGCACACATGATGGATGAAAGCGTAAAGATGACCATACAAATCACTAACGGCTTTTTACGGCCCATACTGTCAGATAGTGTTCCAATCACGATGTTTCCTGCCGCAAGCCCGATCATAAAGAAGGTCAGCGTCAGCTGGACAGCGGATGTGGTCGAATGTAAATCATTCATAACCGTCGGCAATGCAGGCAAATACATATCGATGGACAATGGTCCGAATGCAGCCAGCGCCCCCATGATGACAATAAACAGGATGGTTGGTTTTGACGTAGTAGTTTGTTTCATTTATTTCACTCCCTTTGCTAGTTTATCAAAAGATTGAGGGAGTGATTAAGATTCAATTTTTACTAATTATTGTTAATAGAAAGGACAGAGTTCTACATACAACTACACATGCTAAGGAATATAGATTCACCTCTTTGCGTGCCTTGCATCTGGCCAAGATTTATAATGAAGATAAAGAAATCTTGGAAAGGAGCGCTGAGCATGCTCACGGAAAAGGAACGATCCATTTTGAAAATGAACAAGGAAGTATTGCTCTCCCTTCTTCAGATGGAGGAAGTACGTGTGGCGTTCAAGATGTTAGTCGAATACAGCACCTTGCCAGAGAAGGAGCAAATCCTCTTCTATTTGGATGCCGGGGAATACAGGCTAGCTCTGGATTCTATTAGCCAGTTCATCGACCAAGCGGAGCAAGAAAAGGAAAACGGAGAAGCCGCAACAGACAGAGATTTATGGAACCAAATCTTAAAGAAAGTGGCTGAGCAGCTTTCAGAGCCGAGCTTCAACACGTGGTTCAAAGGGACTTCCCTCTATGCGCAAGAAGGAGACGTCCTTTATGTGACCGCATCCAATTCCTTTGCGCGGGATTGGCTTGAGGAGCGCTATTCCGAAATGGCTAATCAAGCCATCGCTTCACTAGGGTTACCCTATACCGTGCGGTTCATCGCGAATGAAAACTAATGAAGCAAAAAGGAGAACCCCCTTGTGGTGGAAGTTCTCCTCTTATTTTGCCCCAATTTATTCGTAAGACAGCATCTACCTCAAAGTCTTCCAACTAACCACGGCACAAGCAAGATACTCACAGCTCCCCAAACGGTGGTCCCGCCGATTAGCCATAGCAGGTTTCGCTCTGTCGGGTCTTTCAGGATCAGCTTGATTACCACAAGTGCACAACATCCAAGGATGATGAAGCTAATAGACAGCCAAAATAATAAATCCATGTTTACCTCCTATTGTTGTCATCGGTTGTTACCCCTATATTAGTCTAATTCACGAAAAGAACCTTAACTCCTCCTTACGAGAAGGAAAAACCATTAATTTGTAGTAGGGAAATAAACGATGTAAACATAAAAAGAATACACCTTAGGGAGTGACAGGCACCCATCTAAATTTGTTTAATAAATTCTCTTTTTGGCACCTTTAAACAGCCTTTCAGGCAAATCTTCAAATGCTTCTTTCCATACCTTAAATACATGATGATTCTTTGCTTCGCCATTTTTATGCAATCTGACTATGTGAAATCCATATTCATCGTCACACCTAGCTAAAAACCGTTCACGACGAAATGAAAAAATTCTGCCTGATTCGGTCACTTCATATAGTCTTTCGTATCCCTTAACCGGCTTTCTCTGTTCTTGCTCCATTAGTAGATTTCACCTCTTCTCTTGTATACTTCAATCAATTTTCCCCAAAATCTTTTGGGTTGTAGCGTGTTCTATAGTTCGGATCATAAATAATTCTAATAAAAAATATCCATGGTAACGGATTTCAATCCTTATATACGTCTATTACATATTCTCCCCTTGTAGACTGAATCCTTTCTATTTTCATAAGTTGTCCATTGAGCTTGACTCCCTTATTAGAATTTCAACAAAACAAGAAAAAATCCTCTATTAAGTCCGAATTGTTAATTCAGAAGCAACATCAAGTTAAAAAAGGCAATATAAAAGACGACCATTTTCTAGTCGCCTAAAATATATATTCAGATTTACATTACACCTTATCTAAAAAACTTTTCTGAAATGTAATTATCTTGATTTAGCCATCGGATCAACAAGAAATTGTTCCATTTCTTTTTCTGTAAGTTGTTTTGGTTCCATGCCTCTTTCTCTGCAATAGGCATCGAGAGCTCTTACCTTTACCCGATATTCTTCAGGGTCTCTCGGGATTGCATATACGCCATCCGTCTGTGCTTTACCTTTAATATCAAGAGTATTTTTGTTAGGAATCCGATACCTTCCATGTAAACTTCTTAGTTTGGACATTGATAAGTCTCCTCCTTAAAAATACTTTGTTACCAATCGGTTGGCGCTGACTGTATTGAATAAAAAATTTTGCCCATAGGTTTGTTTTGCTCCAAGAGATTCGTAAAATGACATCTAACTCGATTTTGAAGTAAGTTCAACATAACCTTCGTACCCTTTTCTAAAGCTATATAAGCAAGCATATGCTACTAATATCTTTCCACAATTAAAAAATTCCCTGTTAGGATTAGTCTTCCCATTAATCATTTTTTTATTCTGAGGAGCTGATTCAATCAATTCAACGTCTATGCACATGAAGTCAGGATCGTCATTGCCCTTTAAGGCAATTAATCCTTGTATAATCACAGGTTTTTCCTCCAGTACCATTGCATGCACTTCATAGTCTTGTGAATATGGTTTGAGCCAATTAAAAGCCCATCCTCCTCGAGTATTCAATTGTCGTTCCACTATATCTCTTCTTTCTAACCGAGTGAATGAAACAGGATATTGAGTAATATCTTTAGAAGGTTTTGTCATAACAAAAATCTCCTGTCTTCATTTTATCACACTCGCTTCTTCCATAATATCCCACACTTATTGAAGCAGCTTCTTGACGTATGTAGTCATCGTTATTCTTAAAGGATATACTGCTAAATTCTTTATTTTCGAACATGAAAATCACCCTCTCCCCATCATACGACCATTCAAAGCCCTCCAATTACCCACGGAATAACTAGGATGCTCACGATTTCCAAAACCTTTGTTCCAGCATTTAATCAAAACAATTCTTGACAGTTTGTGTACTCATATTTTTATTTCTAACAAAAAGGACAATAGCTCCAGTGACCATGAAGCCTATCGCTAACCAATCTAATAATCCCACTTCTGTACTTCTTTTTATCATTTAAGGCAAATGCTCATATTAGTAGATTTCAAGAAAAATGACCTTATTCCTCCTGCAGGAAGGGAAAAAACGTGTGTTGTCGAATCTATTTCTCATTGAATAATGAAAAGGAGAGCATATATGAAAGGATTAGTATCCAGAATTGATACAGTATTTCTCGAGGTCAGTGATTTAGACTACTCAATTAAATGGTATTCAGACATACTCGGGTTAACACTAAGATGGAATCGGAATGGATATGCGGCCTTCACGGTCGGCGATACTTCCTTAACCCTTGTGCAATCAACCGATGTCAAGCCCTCCAAGCACTCCCCTTTTAACTTCTTTACAACCAATATTGATGATATGCATAAGTTCCTTGTAGAGAATCAAGTAAAGACAGAGGAAATCGGTCACTATCCAGATATTCGTACCTTTGATTTTAAGGATCCGGATGGACATATTCTTGGGTTCTGTCAGTTTGAAGAATAAGGCGTAGAAAGAATGCAGCTTTGCATTCTTTTTTTGTTAGCTTTAACCATGAGGTTCAATCGTATCTCTCTAGTAAATGGGCCCTTATCAAACAAGTAGTATGACAAATGAAAGAAGTACCCGCTTTTTCCCAACAATACCTCCCTATAGACAATTCCACTTAAAGGCTATAGAATTTTACATACTATTTCCATTATTCAATAATACATTCTCATTGTAAGGGTGAATGATATGACCTATTCAGAACGCTTAAAGAAGCTGCCAGTCCAATTTTTTGCCTCGCTTGTCCAGAAGGTCAACAGCGCCGTAGCGGAAGGAAGAGATATCATTAATCTCGGGCAAGGTAATCCGGACAAGCCTACTCCACCGCATATCGTGAAAGCCCTGCAAGAAGCGGCTGAGGATGCGCAAACGCATAAATATTCTCCATTCCGGGGCTTGGAGGAATTGAAGGAAGCGGCCGCACAATTTTACCAAAAGGAATACGGCGTTGCTGTTGATCCTAAAACGGAAGTTGCCATCCTTTTTGGCGCAAAGGCTGGGCTAGTGGAGCTGCCCATGTGCCTGCTCAACGACGGAGATCTCATGCTCCTGCCAGACCCAGGCTATCCCGACTATTTATCAGGGGCCGTATTAGCAAATGTAAACGTTGAAACGTTTCCACTCACAAAAGATAACTATTTTTTGCCCGATTATGAGAGCATCCCTTTAGAACAAAGGAATGAGGCAAAGCTCATGTATTTAAACTATCCGAATAACCCGACCGGAGCTACCGCCGACCAGGCTTTTTACGAAAAAACTGTCGCCTTTGCAAAGGAACATCATATTACCGTAGTCCATGATTTCGCCTATGGAGCAATTGGCTTTGATGGCCAAAAACCGGTCAGCTTTCTCGAAGCAGAAGGAGCAAAAGAAATCGGCATTGAAATGTACACACTCTCAAAAACGTACAATATGGCTGGCTGGCGTGTCGGCTTCACTATCGGAAATCCAGCCATCATCGAAGCGCTCAACCTCATTCAAGACCATCTTTACGTCAGTCTCTTCCCTGCTGTGCAAAGAGCAGCCATTGCGGCCTTAACAGGAGACCAATCCTGTGTCGAAGAACTGACCGCTCGCTATGAACGACGAAGAAATGCCCTTATTGACGCTTGCCAAAAAATCAGCTGGAACGTCGAGGCACCAACAGGTTCCTTCTTCGCCTGGCTCCCGGTCCCTCCCGGCTTCACAAGCGAAAGCTTCGCTGACTATTTGCTTGAAAAAGCAGATGTAGCCGTCGCAGCAGGCAAAGGCTTTGGCGAATACGGAGAAGGCTATATACGTGTCGGCTTATTAGTAGATGAAGACCGGCTAGTAGAAGCGATTGAACGTATTGGGCAGCTAGGATTATTCACTTAAAGGAATATCACAGTCAACTATAAAGTACTGATAACCATATCAGCGGAAAAATTATAATCTGATCAATTGTCCTCACGTTCGGCTTCGTTTTTTAAATTTGGAACAACAGCCACTTCCAGATAGGAAGTGGCTGAGCTCTATAGTCCGACCTCCCCCGTTTCTACAATAAGGAATTCAACATTAAAGGCATTGGTCCTTCTTAGATCAATGCCCCGTTTGCTTAAATGTATTTAATCACAATCTTTAACTAAGTTAAATAAAACAAGCCTTAGAGAAAGAATCTAAGGCAGTAGCATCGTAATATTTTTATAAATATCATACCTTTGTTCAAAACATACGACTTTATTTCAAATGAATAGTTTAGTTTAAAAACTTCTTCACTACTTTAATCAAACCAATTACAATAGCTACCAGAACAAACAAAATAATAAAAATCAAAGGCCAATTGTAAGTAGTTAACATTCCACACCTCCTAGTGATTTATCAAGAAATACAACCAAATTTAATGGGAAAACAAGTTTTTATGTACAAACTAGAAATCCTTCTTCCGCTCACCTGCCCGTTTCTACAATAAGGAATATAAAACGGCATTAAGTCTTCTTGAATCAACGCCCACTTTAGCAGAAGAAGCAAGTATTACAATCTTGTTCTTATATTATTTTTATAAATGTCCACTTTGTTTGCAGTAAAATTCACTGATTGAGTTGTCTCATAGATTTTCATACAAAGATTTAATGATAAAGGTAATTGGAATTTTTCAACTACCTCTTCTAAAGCATAGTATTTGTCTTCTGTTTTATTATAAAAAACAACTGAACTAATAAATACTTCTTCATCCTCAATATCAAGACTACACATCATTGGAAACTTTTCACCATCATTTGTTTCTAATTTCCCTGATACTACCGAACCATTTAGCTCTTCAGTAAAATTATTTGTTTCCGATGGCCTTACCCACGTTTCATCTTGTTCTTCATTTTGCTCGTCATCAATTGCCCATTCCCATATCAGATTATCCTTAAAATCCTCTAAGGTTAATTTATCAATTGGTTTGCTTTTACTCATAATCGCTAACTCCTTTATTAGCCCTTATAACTGATAAATTCCATATCGTAACACAAAACCCTTCTTCCGCTCACCTGCTTCTTTCGCACAATAGTAAAGGGTTAATTAACATTTATGAAAATTACTGATGAAACCAAAATGAGTATTACTATACTTTTAACTTTACTGTCCTTCCACAAATCTAAAACTGAAAAGATTCCACCTAAAGTAAACAAGACAATACCAATAAACTTACTGATGGCTACGCCTAATAGAGTGCCTAAATGTATCAAGAACCCGCCTATAACCATAAACCCAATTGTAGAAATAAACCTACGTGACGTAAAATCAATGATCACAGATTTTTTATCTTCACTATTCATTTTTAAAAAACCTCTAGCAACCATAAAGAATGGTATTCCCCACATAATGATAAAAGTTACAAGAGAATCAGTATTTATTTTCAACAGTTATCTCCCAATCTGTCATTTTTCTTTTAGCATTAGCTGACTATTTATTCGAACAGATTTCAGCGTCCGTTTCTCTTTTTAATTTCATCGCTTATTTCCATTAAAGTAAGTAAAATTAAGAAAAGCATCATAAAATTCACTAGTTCACCTGTGAAAAATGCCAGTATAGCAATCAACACAATCCAAAGCCAAAAATATTTTCTGTTCATAAAATTCATCCCCATTTTTCTTTATATAGCTTAATAAATTCGACACTATATAAGTGACTTCCTTCTTCCGCTAAGCTGACCGTTTCTAAAATAAGGAATTCAACAAAAAAGGGCATTAATTCTTCCCTGGATCAATGCCCTTCTAGCAAGCTTAATAATTCTGTCTTTGAGTACCAAGTACCATCAAATCACTTTATCCGATTTCCATAACGAACATGCCAATGCAGATGCTTATTACTTTGATACTCACCTATATTCGTTGATACTGTACAGGCACCGTACTTGTCGTTTACCTGTTTTGATACTTGCTGTATCACAGAAAATAAATCGTTTAGTATATCTTTATCTTCCGGTTTAATATCAATCAATGATGTAATATGTTTTTTGGGGATAACGACAATATGTACTTCATACATAGGTCGAGTATGATAAAAGGCAAGAGTATGATCAGTTTCACAAACATTTTCAACCTTTGCCTTACCATTTAAAACTTCATCACAATAAAAATCTTCCATACCATTAGCCATAAGAAACCTCTCCAAAATCTTTTAATATATAAATACTAATTCGAGTAATTTCTCCTATTTCCTCTTAATGAACTAATCTGTCCATTTGTCTAATAAAAACTAGAACATACGGATATCTATTTACGGTTTATTTTCTTTTTGGCATCCACATACCCAACCATTCCAACTATTGTGATGAAAATCAAAACATACATATCTGTAGTCAGTATGCCTTTCGTTACCAATGACAGTTCAGCGTATGTTCTAATCAAGAGACCAATTGCCGGAAAAATAAGAAGCGACAAAAAGAACTTTTTCCTGACTTCTAAATCTTGCATATTAATCCCCCTTAAAGTATTACTTTCCTTCTTTCGCTAAGCCGCCCCTTAGCAATATAGTCATATAACCCCAAACATAATAGGTTATTCGGTTAAGCTGAATCCCATAATATGGTCCGTAAAAAGAGCATAACTTTCTAACTCAATCACATTATCAGGATTTGCAAAGGGGATAATTTTTACATTGTTCAAAACAATTATTCCACTTTGATTTGTTACTTTGCTGTCTTTCATTAGTGGAAATAGTGTATCTTCGGATTTGAGCAAAGCCAAATCAAGTAATGGCAAATTTGCAAGGTTCGGCTCTTGAGTATTGATTTTATCCGCAACAATTAAGGAACTCGAGGTAGTGATTTGAACCCTCCTCTTTTGATCAACTTCATTCTGTAATTCATCAGCAATTATCTGTGCTGTAACTATTGATAATTTTTTCATATCGTGCATTGGGTTTAGCTCGTGACCAGTAAATGTTATCTCCAAAAAACCGCCTCCAAAAATATGATTTATAGTAAAATTATAGCATTATCTTTCTTTAAGGATAAATTGTTATTCAACTAAACTACCCGTTGCTCCATAAGAAATTCAACAGAAAAAGGCATTAATCCTTCTATTTGGATCAATGCCTCCGTTTGTTTAAATAAAAGGTTCCATTAGATTAAGGTTTTTTTAAATAATAGTGTTTTAAATGATAAAAGAAACTCATCCATAATCGATGAGGTACTTTTTATCGATTCATCTCCTAGGTCATATTGAGAGTAACAGCAACAAATTGTTTTTATATATCTTTCTGCGAAACACAGAATGGATATATATGTTAATATAGAAAAATAAAAATATCTATGTGAATAAAATGAATAGCCTACGTAGCTAAGCTATTTTTGATAAATCGAGGTGCTTCAGTGGAGAATAAATTTATAAGAGGAACTTTCTTTTTAACGGTAGCGAGCCTAATATCTAAGATTTTGGGTTTCATCTATATTATTCCATTTACAGCTCTCGTAGGAACACAGGGATACGCTTTGTATAAATATGCCTATGGCCCGTATACAATTCTGTTAAGTATTTCAACAATAGGCCTTCCCCTTGCCGTTTCCAAATTTGTTTCCAAATATAATGAATTAGGTAATTATAGAGTGGGTTTGACACTATTAAGATATGGAATGTATCTAATGGTCATAAGTGGTATTATCTCATTTACTATTTTGTATTTTTCGGCACCATTCTTAGCAGGAATATTAATTGATCCTAATGATCAATCAGGTAATTCTTTAGAGGACGTTCAATTTGTCATTCGGCTCGTTAGTTTTGCTTTGTTAATTATTCCAGCAATGAGTATTTTCAGGGGATACTTTCAAGGGAGCCAATCTATGGGGCCATCGGCGTTAAGTACAGTGATCGAGCAAGTAGTGAGGATTATCTTTATCTTGTCTGGTGCATATGTGACCATTCATATATTTAACAGCTCTCTTACAAATGCTGTAGGGATTGCAACTTTTGCCGCCTTTATAGGTGGAGCAGCAGGATTTATTGTTTTGTTATTCGTGTTCTTTAAACGAAAAGAATTAATTAAGAAACAAAAAGATATGAGTCCGAATAATGAGGATATAAAATTTGTATCCATATTTAAGGAATTAATCGGTTATGCAGTTCCTTTTGTTATTACAGGACTAGCAATACCTATTTATCAGAACATTGATACCTTTACCATTAATCAATTGTTTCAGTCTATAGGATACAAGTTAGATGAAGCAGAGACCATTAATTCCGTTATAGGGTTAGCACAAATTCTCGTAATGGTTCCTGTGTCATTGGCAACAGCATTCGGTATGTCTTTAATACCAGGTATAACTTCAGCTTTTACTCGTGGAAAAATGTTAGAAGTACAAAGTAAGATTTCTCAAACCATCCAAATTCTTATGTTATTTACTCTTCCAGCTGCAATGGGCTTATGTATTCTTGGGGAACCAATTTATACGATGGTTTTTGGGTTAGAAAACAGTCCTGAACTAGGCGGAGGTATTTTGCAATGGTACTCTTTAGCCGCCGTTATTTTTGCATTGTTTACGGTAACAGCTGCTATTATGCAAGGAATTAACGAACAAAGAAAATTAATAACTGGAATTATCTTAGGAATCTTTTTCAAGATAGTTTTAAACTTCGTATTTGTACGATATTTAGAGGAAGTAGGTCCTATTTTAGCTACTTACTTTGGTTTTATCGTCTCAGTTCTTTATAACATTTATATCATCAAGAAAACCATCAAATATAAATTATTACCCTTATTTCAGATATTAACGGAAGTATTCTTGTCAGTTTTGGTCATGTCAATCGTTGTTTGGTGTGCTAAAATTTTAACAGAGCTATGGTTACCAGACACTCTAAGCTTATATACTCGTGCCTTAGTTACTTCAATTATCTCCATTTGTACAGGGTTATCCGTTTATTTGGGTATAAGTTTCAAATTTGATTTTGTAAAAAGATTATTATTGAGCAATAAAAGTTCGGATAGCCAATGATACTCATGATCATTTTAAAAAGTTCAACATAAAAAGAGCCTTCATCCTTCTTGGATCAATGGCCCTGTTTGTCACGTAGATATCTAAATAGAGGATTTATTAATGTAACGTGGAGAACTATTGTATGTATCCTAGCAGCGAATGTTAACACTTTCTGAGTCAATGCTGTTACTTGATACTGTGATAGTTTCTCCGTTATTAGAACATCCTGCAATCGTAAACAAAGCTAATGTAAACAAAATAACATGTACCTTTTGAGCCATCATATTACCTACGAAGTTGAACATAGTATCCTCTAACCTTTCCTTATTTTCAACATTGAATTAGCATTCGCTTGAAATTCATATGGAACTTTTATTTCTTCAACGATGTAGTTACAATCAGCAAGATAACCAAATATCTTATCTAAATGCTTATATCTATTTCCCTCTAAATCAACTAAAGGAAAAATGCGAACTTCCTCTTTTGTAACCCTCAACAGTTCTCTCAGAGTTTCTAAGTGGAATAGATAATCTAACCTGTCCGCATACATAAATAAAAAATGCGCTGAGAGAAGAATCTCAAATTCATCATTCTTAAATGGCAAGGAAGGTAAGTTAGCTGGGATATATCTTTCACTTGATTCTTTCATATCGTTAGCACATTCTTGTAATGCCGTTAAACGATGATTTCTAAGACTTTCTATATCCTTGAAATAGTCCCATTTATAGTTGCCTTCAGCTTTTTTCATATGCTTCATTGCGTGTTCAATATCCTGAAGGCCTTTATTATTTAGGTCTTCACGAGAATGATAATAGGCAATATCACAAGCCGTTATATCTAGCCCTGATTTGTTTCCAACAGCTGTAAACGAACAAGCCCCCGCTGGACAATCCAGTATTCTCCTTCCTCGCAGTTCATCTTCGGTAAGTAAGAACATATCCATATACTCTTCAAAAGTTCGCCCAATGAAAACGATTCTTCCTAAATCTAACTTTGTACTCTGCTCAATTTTGCTCAACTGAATCCCCCTTGGTAAAATCATTACCTTCATTCATCACAGGAACGTTGCCTCTTTAGCCCAGAAGATCAAGCCCATCAAAATGACAATCTGGTCTTCTGCTATTCCCTTGGTTAATTTAAGTTCATACCTTTTTAAACAGACAAACTTAATTTTTTCGAGTATATGATTGGTGCATGCATAATAGGATTTGCATCACTAGCCAATTTTACAAGAGCAATTTCTATAATTTTCCCCTCGATTGTTTGATGGTTTTTCAAACAATAGTGAAATGCCTCTGATAACTTTTTTGTCGATATCTTATTGGCTAAAGTACAATGAGGTATCCACTGATCAGGTAAATAATTCGTATTAGCATTGACATGATATTTCTTAAAATACTCATAATGATCAGAATGAAAATTCATTAGTTCCTTTGTCATAATTGGTGATAAAAAGATTGTCTTATAATTCATAAAGGAACCTATTGTGTTAAAGGTTATATTTAAACTTAATTTATCTGCATAAAAATCATCCATTAATCTGATAAATTCATCCTCATCTAAATCATAGTAACTTGCTAACGTTATATGCGGTCTTGCATCTTGCATTTCTTGTGAATAAAAGGCGATTGAATTTTCACTCAGTTGGGTCCAAATCTCTTCAACTTTTTGTTCTGTTTTTTTGTCAAATAAACCTATTACCCAATACATAATAGACCACCTTTATTATTTCCTCTCCATCACTTAAATAGCTGTATAATCTACTTTCAAATTGATTATTCTTCTTTCACGAACCTCCCGTTTCTACAATAAGGAATTAAACAAAAAAGAGCATTAATCCTCCTTGATAATGCCCTGAGTTGAATAAGAATAGTTTTTTCGCCGTGTATGATGTTCTCTAAAAATCAGTTTATTTTGCAACTAAAGAGTTCCACCAACCTAAAATTCTAGTCATCAAACGGAAAATCCTTCTTCAACAAATCTGGCCGATAGCAGCATAAGAAAAGACCATCAATTTGACAGGTGTGATCTTCTACCAATGCTTTTTGACTTTTTTAATTATCGACACTACAAGGGCGAGAAATAAGACAAGTATACTATTATAAAATAAATAGGAAGCAAGATTAAAACCGAAAAATGCCGAAAAGCCATCCTCAAAAACCACTACAGCCCAAACAACCCCAATTACCCCAAATACTCCCGCTAGTATGAAAATAACCAATGCTGCTAAGTATAGGTTTCTACTCTTTTTGTAGATGAGTAACCCGATAAGGTTGGCTGTAACGATAAAAACGACATATGCAACAATGAATATATTCAATAAACCACCTCTTTTACACAACTAACCACTTATTTCTGTTAATGATTCAACTGTTCAATTAGTTCAGATTTATAAATGAACATTCTTCTTCCGCTAAACTGCCCGTTTCTACAATAAGGAATTCAACAAAAAAGAGCATTAATCCTTCCTGGATTAACGCCCTGTTATTCAATAAAGTTTTTCTGCTAATGAAATATAAGATTAAAAAGAACAGGAATAAGTAACGCTGATCCAAGACAAATGATCGCTGCTCTTTTTGACTGTTTTGTAATACGTTCATCATCCTTATGCAGGTTTTCAATAAATGAAAGAGTGAAGTAAAAACATAAAATAATGAATACAATTGAAATAATACCTAACCAACCGGCTATTTCCATTTCCTAAATCCCCCCCTTGAAACCTTGTTCAATTAAAATGCACGGTTTCCTTAATAAGGATTTCAACAAAAAGAGCGCTAAGCCTTCCTGTATCAACACACCCGTTATCATTTAAGTGTAATTGTTTACAGCGTCTTAAGGTTTATTTATCGAATCTTTTTTTGTTTAATTATTCCTAACACAATTGGAATAAGTGCACTTAGTATGGCAATTGGTAGAAACCATAATCCAAACCCGTTTCCCATGCCTAAGGCAATTGAAACTGATTCAATTAAGATTAAAGCAAAGATGATTAGACATATGTTTTTTAATTGATTTACCAGTTTCCGGCTTATCAAATAGAACTCTTTAACATTCTCTTTACTTAATCGTTCTGGATAATTGTGTGATTCTGGGAACTTTTCGAACAATTGCATGAAGATTGCACTTATTGCACCTACTATGGGTAATATAAAAAGTTCCATCTTTGAACCCCAACGATCTACTTCACCTAACGCATTGTAATGTGCTGGAACTTCGTCAGGGAGCCCCTTCCAATTGTAAATTAAAAAGATTAACGAGCCAAAATAAAAGGAATACCCGATGAAATCCCAAATCCACTCACTCTTAGTTTTAACTATTTTAATTTTAGGTCTCTTCCAAGAATCTGACATCTCCTTTAACTCCTTCCTTTTCCCTTACGAACAAACTCCCCACATGAACTTACCTCAACAAACATCATATATTGTTTATACAAGTTGAAATATAAAACCGTTTTTGACTTTCTCCATTTTTCACCAACCTACTCTCTAACTACAAAAGGAATTCAACAAAAAAGGTGGTTAATCCTTCTTGGATCAACGCACCCGTTTGAATGATTTATCACAAGTTTTACTATTTCCTTTTAACTTTAATAAACCCCAAGAAAGCAACCAAGTAACCCCAATAAAAAACGCCTCTATCGCATAAGATACAAAATCATTCATATGAACAGCAAAAAAATCAACTGTACTTGCAGAATAAAAGGAATACCAAATCCATAAAAAAGTAATTATGGATATAGCCAAATGAATTAAAGGTCCTATAATCACTTTTTTAAAGTACAACGCTGACAATGTTCCCAACAGAATGGCAATCGGTATTTCAAGCACTTCAATTGCATAAGGACCAAACCAAGTTGAAGCAGTTACCATTATAAGTCACCTCATTAATGTATTATTCCATTTACTTCTTCATAAACTGCTCGGTTTGTGGGTTGTAAGTAAAAGGAAATGGTGACGGCTCCTTATACCGATGTAATGCACCGATCAGTTGAATACTACTCATTTTGTTTAGTGCTGAAAATGACCGTACCAATCCCTCTTGTTGTTCCCCTAATTATTAACTGCCCTAACATATAAACAATAGAGATGAATATAATTGCGAAGTCTCTTCCGAAAGGTTTAAACCAACTTCCATCATCAACAATGAAAAAATAACCAAGCAACAAGTAGATAACTGTCATGATAGCATTAACTCCAAAAAACAATGATAATTTACTATTTCTCGATGTGACTCCTACAACAATGATGAACAATAGAAATACCGGTATGTGTAAAGCTAATCTGACTCGTTTCTACAGTAAGAAGCTCAACAAAACAAGGACATTAACCCTTCCTGGATCAACGACCCATATATTTATATACATATATTCAAAACTTTATAAGATTATAAATAATAGAAAGGAGAGAACCGTAATTAACTTTAGTTAGGCTCCTCCAGATGGATGAATAAACCTTAAAATTCATTTATCATCCAAACAAACGGGGAAGTGACTCTTCTTTTTTATTTAAACGGTGTTTCCATAAAATATTTCAGGAAGTGTTAAAATTAGAGAGGTTTAACATTATGACACTCGCAAAAAAAGTACAATAATCAAGGACCAGTACCGCAACTAATGCTATACTTCTCGTTTTTGTTTTCTTTTGCATAGCAAATAGTAGGAGTCATTCCAGTTTCACTCTTCCAGTCATGCCATGTTACGTCATACATATTTCCGTATTCTTTATCATAAATATCTCTCGAAATGATGATGGCGAAAAAACTTTGATAGGGATAACCTTGATCTCTAATATAAGCTCTGATAGCACTTCTAGGAGAATCGTTATCATGTATGACTGAATCTAAAAGGGGCGGGGAGATTAGAACTAGAATGAATAGCACGCTTATCATAAGCCACATCTTCTTTTTATTGCGTCTCATATACTACCTCCTTTTTAAGGCTGTTGAACAAAACTCAATCAAACATTACCTAAATGAATACCTCGGTATCCCTCAAGCATAAATCAAGTAAATAAACCGCTCCCTATGGAGAGAGTTATTGTTTCGTTGTGAAGAAATTTTTATGAAACAGGCCTTTAAAGTAAATGAGTAAAAATAAAGCCTCGATTATCGTGAAAATCCCTAAAAAACTAATCATAGCACCTTCAAACCCTCTAACGAATCTATAACCGTAATACATGATACTGATTCCTGAGAGTATCGTTATGTAGATAGGAATCTTCGCGATAGACGGTTTGAAGATTTGCTTAAGAATAAGTGAAATGATTAAAGCTATAGCGAGGATCACGTTAGCTAAAAGAAAGGGTACAATAAAAAACAAGAAAAGACCTCCTAAGCTTCCATATTGACTCTATCAAGTTAGTTATTCTTCACTTGTTTCCTAATATCCTTCTTATGCTAATCTGCCTTATTTCTTCATCTTTTAAGTCTGCGCATGTGTTTGATTTTCATCAAGGATACCATATCCGCTAACCTATGCCGTTTCTATAACATGAGATTTATTCCTGCCTAAAGAAGGGTTAAGAAAACTCTATTCCTCCTGTTATAAGACCTGTGAAAATAATTGCCATAAAAAACGCTAATATCAGTAGGAATAGATCTTTGGCTAAAGTAATTGGTTTTAGGCGTTCTGTTATCTTTTCATAAAGTATAAAAGTAGGAATTACTATACAACCAACAATTAATATTGCTATTAAGTCCACGTAAGTAAACGGCCTACTAATATAACTATCTGTATAAAATTGAGTTAGTAATAGTACAACAAACATCATGCACTTTATCCCAAGATGTTTAACAAGGTTCATTCTCTGTCTCTCACCACCTAAATCCAATGAATTCCACTAACATGCCTCTATACTTCTATAATAAATTCAACACAAAAAGGCATTAATCCTTCCTAGATCAACGCCTAAAACAATTATTCTCTTCTTATGATGCATCATACATAATCATTGTATTTTATTGATACCGTTTATATAAATACGGTACTAAAAAAGTGATTTCCTTCTTTTACTAATCTAAATAATAAAAGAGCTCGTGCGGTGCTGCACCCCTTATTACATAAGCAGTATCCTACATGATGAAAGATGATTCAAACCATACAGGCTTGAGTATTTCAAAACTTTTATGGTCTTCTACTATCATATGAATTCGCTCCATCATTTCATCTAGCTGTTCAGGTGCAAAACGCTGGGACCAAACGACTGATGAAAAAACAACCATAGCCGCATAGATGGAATAGAGCATCCAAAAGGTTTCTGGAACCTTCTTATTGAAATACCCTTCGATTTGTCCCATTGAAAAGGGGATACTCGTTTCTCTTTGAAAGAGCGCGACTTTTACAAAATCGTGAAGCGGGTCACCCCAATCAAAGTTGTTGAAGTCAATTACCCCAGCATATCTTTTGTTATCCACAATAATATTTTCTAAGTGAAAATCATCATGCTGAAATCGGTTGGGACGTTCTTTTAATAGATGCTTATTTTTTTCTATAAATCTAAGAATTTTATCGTCATTTTCAATCTTTATCCCACATGTTTTATATGCTTCTAGATATCGATTATGTTTAGCCATTGCTCGCTCATACCAAGAGTTTAATGCCGGAGGTGCTTCCAGAAGGTGCATACTAGATAGTTTTCTCCCCGCTTCCGTTCCAATCTTGTATTGTTCTTTTTCGGAAAGTGTATGCAATGCCGTTTTGGCATCCACACCTTCCATATAGGAGTAAATGTTGTAGCAGGCATTGAACTCACTAAGGATTCCGATATCAATTGGCTGAGGAGATTGAACAGGATATTGTTGCATCCTTTTTAGGATCTGAAACTCGCTCTTTTTCTTTTCATATCCATTACGATCTCCTATCCGTAATACATACTTTTTATCACTGAAATAGACGATATATTTCTTATCTAGAGAATATCCTTTATCTAACTTTTCTATTTGAATAGCGTCTTGTAAACAGTAAACCTTATCTTGAAGAACTTGAAGAACATTCTCCATATGCCACCCCCATTATTCCGTTCCTTTGTTCCCAAATACGAACTTATAACGGATATTATTATGTTGAATTCCCCTGTAAATCACAACTACCTATCCCTGATAGCTCATAACAACAGGTGGTATTTTGAAACCATTAAGATAGGAAGTTAAAAGGTCTTCTGTAATCGGGAACGCATTAGCATCAAAACGTTTGTTTCGTTTCTTAAGCCGTTCACGCAAATCTTCTTCATGAACTTTCAATTAAATACGTTTCCATTTACCGCTAACCTTTTCGATAAGTTGCGTATATTGATCACTCCAAAAACTGAAGTCAATTATCACCTGTTGTTTATTAAGATGATAATCCTCCAATTCGGTATGTATGATAGAAAATCCTTCTTGCCTCTATTCGCCCTGTTTCTTCAATAAGGAAGTCAACGCAAATAACCCGTTAGGTCAAAAACTAGATCGTTAAAACCATCAAATCCTCGCTAAAATACTGCCCATTATATTTAAGGGCATTTCGTTCTACCCCATAGATCTCGAATCCCAAGGATTTGTACAGCATCTTTGCTGAATGATTGTCAGATACGACTGTTAAGTTGATTTGTTCCAAATCATCCATATTTTTAGCCTTCTTTATTAGTTCAATCATTAGTGATTTTCCTATCCCTTGTCCTCTAGTGTCTGGTGCTACGTACAACCCGTAAACATTTGCTTTGTGACGGGTTTTGAGACTGTTTTCACGCATAAAAGTAACGATCCCAGCTAATGATCCATTGTAATCAAAGGCACCTAGAACAAATCTACCCTTAACTGGTACTAATCTCTCTGCAACAAATTCCAGTGAGAATTTAGCTTCTCTCTCATATGTAGAACCAAATGCTTCTGGATTGTTTTTTAATGCACTCAATCGTACTTCTTGATACAACTTAGCATCAGACTTATTGAGAATGCGAATTGCCATCATTCATTTCCCCTTTTAAGGCTATATTCTAATGAAATCATTTCACTCTACTTTGTAACTTCGGCAAAAACTGGGGTTATTCCTCTTGTTCGACTAATCTGCCCGTTTCTTTCATAAGGGGTTCAGCATAACCGGATTAACCCCTTGATCGTTAAATGAATCTCCTAATGTTTTTTGGAAGCCTTAATGACAAATGTTGCAGGTACTAATTGTGCTCTTTGGGATGAATACCATCTTGAAGGATGATCTGCACCGACATTTTCAGGCAACACGACTTCATCTATGACCTTTTCCATTGTGAAGCCAGCTTCAATTAGTGTATTAATATATGTGCTAAGCCTTCGATGGTATATAACAAATTGATTATGCCAAGCCTCATTATATTCTGGCCCTTCAATATGATAAGATTTTTCAAAGGTAAAAGATGACTGGGTATAAGCCAGGCGGTCGTGAATGGGATGTTCCCAACTAAAGATGAAAATACCGCCGGGCTTTAAATAGCTATGTATATTTAACAATGTACGGTGTAAATCAACTGTCCACCCCAAAGCATAAATAGAGTAGGCAATATCGAAGTAATCCCTTGGTATTCCTGGATTGTTCTCCATTGGAGATTCAAATAATGATACGTTAACTTGTTGATTACTCAACAAGTTTTTAGCGGTTGCTATTTGTTTGGCTGAAAAATCTAACCCCCATAATTCTTTAGCTCCTCGATCCCCCATATATTGCAATGAATGCCCGCTCCCACACCCTATATCCAATACTTTATGACCGGCGATATTGCCAAATAATTCGAGTTGTTCTTCACTTAAAGAATAAGGACCATATTCGGGAAGAGCAGTTTTTCCGAAAAAACGTTCTGCCGACCTTTCCCAACTATCTTTATTCATATTCAAAATATCCGTGTTCGTTTCCAACCCTTCCATTCCCTTCAACGATTATTTAATCAAAATCCTACTATGACATGACCGCTTTCAACTGTTAGTTATTCAAACAAGAATATAATCGCTTTTGTCTATCGAAACGATAAAACGGAAGCTGAATCTCTGTATAGAAGGAACAATCTATACAAAAACACCCTAACAAAAAAGAGCTGATTTAGCCCTTGATATGGGAGTAATCCCCCTGTAGCTCAATGTTTTTTGTCCGTTTTGTTCTTAACAATGAAAAAAGCAAGGTCCCCTCAAATAATCCTTCCTTTGAATCGACGGCTCACATTATACTACCTCGATAACCATACTTTCATATAGCTTCTCATCAATATATACAAGGACTTTCCATATTCCTGCTGATGGAAATGTTAAAAGTGAAGGCATATTCACACTGCCCGGACTTACTGCAGCACTCTTATAAAAGGTACTCGGGCCAGAAAGGACATCAACAACTTCCTTTGTCTCTTTTTTTATGGCCTTTACTTTCACTGGTTTATCGTAAATGTCTTGTCTTCCAAAATAAAACCAAAAATATTTCTGTGGTTCTTTCGCGATAATTGGGAATGAACCTGTGAAACCTACGCGCTCTGTACTTCCCACAACCGTATATGAACCCTTTTCACCATCTTTATAGATAACGGAATGTTCGAAAGTTGGAGACAATTCCCATTCATTTTCTGAACCTTCATAAATGATCTCATCATTATTTTCGTTTACTTTTTTATCTTGTTTTGATTTTTGAATGTCCAATACATTGCATGCAGTCAAAAGCCCGGTTATCGTAAGCATGAAAAAAGCAAGAATGTATTTTTTCACTTAAATGACACTCCTTCCTCATAAATAAAGTGAATAAAACGGCAAAATATACTTCATTTCATTCTTATGCGAACCTGCCCGGCATCTATAATAAGGATTCAACCTTCTTTGATCATGCAAATCTCATCTATATGCTCTTGAATGTATAAACTCTCTGTTAAAGGTCCTGTCAATCTAAAGCTTCTGCTTCCCGACCTTATTCGAGAGCTTCATAGGATAAGATAAATTCCCTCTTCCGTTCTCCGGTAGCATAAGAGATCTCCTGTCCCATCTTCCGCGATGGCAATTAAATCTTCTGGCATGCCTTCATCCCTTAATTCACTGTTCTGGCGGACCAGGTCATCCCATGTTTTCTTCAGATTGGCGGGATCCTTAATCGGAAAGAGTGTCCATTCATCCACCTGGGCATTATTCGTCAGCATGAATAATTCTTTATATTCTGCCGGTAAACGAATACCCAATTGTTCCTCTGCCCGATTAATCTCAGTCTCTGTAACACCCGGTTTTCTTGAATCTACCCATTCCAGTACATCCTTCATTAGCTAAACATCCCTTCCTCCCAGTATTCATTTATCCGCATAGCGGTCATAAACAGATTGTTGAAATTTATCAAACCTAATCTTCTCAAGCCCCAGCAACCTTTGGCCTGCATCATTTACCGCAATAACATGCCCTTTATCGTAAACAAACCAAGCGTCCATCGGGAATTCATAGATTAGCTTTCCTTCTGTGGCAGTCCGTTTATCTAAGGATTCTGCCAGGTCCTTTCCAAAGCCGATTCCCATAAAGGAATAATAACCGCTTTCATTTTTGGAAATGGCTACGACGTTAACCGGCTTTCCATCCTGATAGACAGCTGCATACCAATCACCCGTGTTCTCAAGTGAATCGTTTTCATTTTTCAAGAATGCCTTTGAATAACGCCATTTTTGATGAAGCTCGCCAATTTGTATGTTCTCACTGGCAGAGTAATGAAAATCCTCATAATCCTCCGCTCGTACGGTTTCTAACACAGCTTCCATCAAATACTTTTCTGCATATTCCTTTGGGGAAGCCGATTCAGGCGGATTAGCCTCCATGCATGAGGTCAATATGCTTATTAGCAGGAAGGCCGTAAACAAGGATATCCATTTGGCCATAACAGCTACCCTCCCTTTCCTCTTAAGGCTGACAACCATTTACTTATCTTATGATTGAATTATGCAGCCGCATGATATAATATGGACGTACAAAGACAGTCAAAACCGGAGAGCTGGTTACTCTTTGGCACACTCGCCGCGAGCGGCGTACTAAAGCCACCCTCCCGCTTTACAGCATAGGGTGGTTTTTTGTGTCTCTGGCTTAAGGAGGCTATATCTTTGAAGCGGAACAGGTATTTTTCAGAAAATTATACCACACCCTTGCTTTTTTAAGGGGAAAATTAGGAGGGAAACATGATGAAGAAAAAGAAGAAAACCATCGGCGAGATGACGAACAGCCGTATGACATGGTCCATCAATCCGACAACCCGGGTCGTTAAGAATAAGAAGGGAAAAGGCTCCTACAGTCGCACGAAGTTCAAATTTCGTGGAGACGGGGAGCTTTTTTCATGCATAAAAATAGCCCAGCGGTCATTTGAGATGACAGCTGGACCAATAACCGTTTAAATCATTCTGCTTAAGAAATGCTTCACAAAACGCTCTTCATCTACATCCACACACACATTAACGAGTGGTCTCCCTTGTCCATTCGGACAGGTTTTTCCTTCCCTTTCTCCTTCAAGCTCCACCCATAGACGCTCCGGCTTCAAGCTAACGAAGCTCTTGTCAATCGCCAAGCCGACCGCAAGCGGATCGTGGAGGGCACAGCCCTTAATCCCTGGGTTTGCCTTCTTGTAGAAGTCAATATAGAACTCCGTCATGTCAGCGAAGAAGGAGCCGAGCTCTTCCCCTTTTTCACGCCAACCTTTCAGCTCCTCTGTCGGAAGCAAGGTTTGCATGGTCACATCAAGTCCGACAAGGTAGAGCGGCAGATTGGAACGGAAGACAAAGTCAGCCGCCTCCGGGTCGCGGTGAATATTCGCCTCTGCATGCGATGTGATATTTCCTTTCGTGTATACAGCGCCGCCCATGATGATGACTTCCTCAAACAGCGGTGTAATCTCCGGTGCCTTTTGAAGGGCAAGTGCCAGATTCGTCAGCGGACCGACGCAAATATACGTGATCTTGCCGGGCTTATTTTTCACCTGTTCTATTAAGTAATCTACCGCATGCTGGTCACTATGGGCCATTTCATCCGTTGGTTCCTCATCGATTAAGTTGCCGAGGCCGTCATGTCCGTGTACGACATGTGGGAAGTCCCCGTTCAAGCCTCTATTCAAGGTTTCCCCCGCACCTGCATAGACAGGGATGTCCGAACGGCCAAGCTTCTCAAGAACGAGCCGGGAGTTGCGCGTTGCCTTCTCCACGGTCACGTTCCCAAAGCAAGTAGTAAGTCCAAGAAGCTCAATTTCTGGGGAATGCACGGCATAGGCAATGGCCAGCGCATCATCAATTCCTGTATCGACATCTACTATAATTGATTTCATTCTGCTTTCTCCTCATCCTGTAGTATCTGGTTTGCGAGTAAGGCAAGGACTGCATCATCCATCGGCGGATTGTGAAGCCCTGCTCTCACGTCGCGGAAATAGCGCTGCATGGGACTAGATTTCTTCAAGCTTTGGGCACCGACGACCCTCATCGCCTTATCTACGATGCTGATGGCTGCATTCGTGACCGCATATTTGACGGCAGCGAGCTCGCCTGCCATTTCATCCCGTTCATTCGGTTTCTCATCCCAGCGGGCAGCGACCGCATAAAGGAAATGGCGGGCCTGCATGAGCTCGAGCTCGATATGACCAATCTTATCCTGAATATGCGGCAGGCTCGAAATCGGCTTTTGCAGGCTGTTCGGCGTATAGCTTTTCGCAAATTGCACGGCATAGTTCCGCGCACCTAGAGCGATACCGATATAGCAGGCAGGAATATGTAAGAGCCAGCCGGTTCCTTTCTTTGGTGCCGCCTTTTCGACATAGTCATCCGCTTTGACGTGGACGTTCTGGAGAACAAGATCATGACTGCCTGTGCCTTCCATCGCAATCAAATCCCACGTCTCATCAATGGACACACCTGCTAGATCTTTATGTACCATGAACCAGCCGACTGTCTCCTCCTCTGGAATCCAAGCACTGACTAGGAAGATATCCAGTGCCGGAGCAAGTGAGGTGAAGGTCTTGCGGCCATTCAACACCCAGCCGTCACCCGTTTTCACGGCTGTCGTTTGCGGCCGGCCGCCTCTTGTCGGGCTGCCGGTTGCCGGCTCTGAGGCTGCCCTGTTCACTAATGCCCCTTTGGCAATCGCATGGAAGAACGCATCCTTTTTCGCCGGATCCCATTGCTGATTCTCCAAAACCTCTAAGATGGTCATATTATGCCAGCCAATTGCCAGGGAAGTAGAGCCGCAAGCACTTGCTATCAATTCCTGTCCATACAGGAATGCCTGCAATCCTTCCCCGTATCCGCCATACTCCTTCGGCAGCGTCAATTTCGTATAGCCAATCTCCTTCAAATCCTCGATATTCTCAAACGGAAAGGCTTGATTGGCTTCATACTGAGGGGCCCTTTCCCCAAATGCCTTGACCGCGCCCTTCAAGCGCTTCATCACCTCAAGCTGCTCTATTTCCTTCTGTCCAATCATCCATCTATCACCCTTTCTAAACCTGCGTCACTACCAACTACTAACCTCTATAGGGAAAATTAAACATAATCAGCCTGTAATAAGCCCATCTCCCACATATTCCAATAACCCTTACCCACTCTGGCATGGTCTCTCAGGAGGCCTTCCTTCTGAAAACCAATTCTCTCATAGCAGGCGATGGCTCTTTTATTGTGCTCATATACACCAAGTGTCACTTTATGTAGATTAAGATGCGAGAAGGCGAATTTGACCGCTTCCCTCATCATCTCCTCCCCGAGTCCCTTGGCACGCAAGGCTGGCGTTCCAATCAGCACCTTGCCAATCCGTGCTGAGCGGTGGCGCTGATTGATTTTCCCGATGGCCATATAACCAATGCATTCACCCGTTTCATTCGAATACACACTGAACGCAACTTGCTTTTTATCTGCTTGATAGGCTGCTAGCTGCTTATCTGTGAGAGGGAAGGTGAAAGTGGAACCTGACCAAATCGTCATCTGTTCTTCACTGTCAATCCAGCTGATTAGTTGGTTGAAGTCAGCCTGCGTAAATGGTTTGAGGGTCAGACGCTTGCTCTTCAGAACATAATCCTTCCCTAAATAGTAGGGTTCAATCATGGTCTCGCCCTTTGGCGTAACCTCATAGGCCCTTGCTTCCGGCCGTGAGCTGACAATTCGGCGGAGTTCTCCGTTAACGTAATGAAGAGCCGTTCCGTCACTAGCTGCCATTCCGCCCATCATGACCCCTTCTTGGATCATCTGCTGATAGGCCGGCCGCCTTTTCTCCTCCTCATTATAATGCGGTGAATGGCTCCCTTGAAGAATACCTGTTCCGACGACCGGTTCAAGCTCTCCGCCATACGAATCCGTCACGCCCATCTCAAACCAGCAAATCGCCCCAGCACTGATTCCGCATAGAAGTACCCCTTGGTCATACGCCTTCTTCAAGATATCCACTAAGCCCCATTCCCTCCAAAGAGCCATCAAGTTCTTCGTGCTGCCCCCGCCGACATAGAGGATGTCCTGGGCTAAGATAAAGCTCTCTAAATCACGGCATGGCGGCTTAAAGAGAGAAAGATGCGTCGGCTCACAGTCATACTGGTTGAAAAACTGACAAAACCGGTCAATATAGCCATCCGCATCCCCGCTCGCTGTACCGATAAAGCAAATCTTCGGCACCCGTGCTGCGGACTGGCGCATGATGTATTCATCCAGCAGCGGGTTATCCGGCTCCATTGAAAATCCCCCGCCGCCTAACGCGATTACCTGTTTCATTCCATCCCTCCACTCATCCTTTTTACCATTTTATCACGAACAATTCGCACAATATGAAAAGAAGCCCAATTCAATTGAATTGGGCTCTTCCCCTTAAGGGGTATAATCTGCATTGCCAGTGATTTTCTCTCCAGATTCCTTTACACCAAAAACATTTCGGTCAATCCATTTATGGAATAGCCATTCTCCGCCGGCTATCAGGATAGCAGCTATTAAAGAAGCAGAGAGGATATTTGTGTCATTCGGGAATAAAGCCTCTCCCATTAACCAAATGACGGCAAAGGCCATTACCATATCAGATACGGTCGCAATTAAGTTCCGTTTCTGATGCTCCTCTGGTTCCCCGGACTTGCGGAAGATCAACAAGTCACCCAATACATAGGCCGCAAGCGTTAAGACAAGACTGACTATCAGGGTGTCTACAAAACTCACGCCAAAGGCAACGGTCAATACAATCCACAACACAGCTGTCACCATAACAAATTTAATCAATAAGGCTTTTGCATGTTCCATTCCTTCCACCTCCTCCCTTAAGCTTTGTTACCTATTACCACTTGTGACTGTATGTAAACAATCTAATTCCACAAAAATAAAAAGCCGAGCTTCTTGTTGGCTCCGGCTTCTTGCCCTAGATATCGAGAGTTAATTGGATGGTTGGTTGTTTTTTATGGTCTATGACAACGATTTTCGTCTTTATGACCTGATGATTCATATAGATTTCAACCGTATATAACCCTTGGCTGGCTGTCCACTGCACAATCCCTTTCTCATTCGTCTTCTGAGGGAAAGAAGCATTTCCATTTGACACACTCTTTAAGATAACCTCCAAGTTGCCGATTGGTGCATCATCCTGGTCTGTGATGGCCAAGGTAACCGGGATCTCTTGATCCGCTGCTGAGGCGCTCTCCCCGAAGGAATACTGACCCTTATTCGCAAAAAACCCGCTCCCGTCCTTATCATCATAAAAGACCGCATAATAAAAGGCACAAAGATTGATTAGACAAATTAACAAGGCATAGAATACAAGCTTGACCTTCGCCACTGCATCCAAAATGAACTCCCCCCTTGTTGATCTTCTATTCACCGTACTGCGCAAACCCATATGTCACACTTTCCATTACTTGTTACTCATTTTACCACAAGTTTTCAGAATTATGCTTAGTTAACAGAATGTTTACAAAAGCTCAACAGCTTCTTAAAAATTTATTTCGATTCCTGCTCTTTTCGCTGTATGGTTTAGTGGACTATGCTTACTTTCCTTAACGTAAATGGTTTTCAAAGTGGAGGATGGACTGAAGAAATTCATTTTAAAATTTTTTAATCCTTTTTTTATTCTGTTAATCATTGTATAATCACCTATAATAAATGCCATGAAGAGAAGAGTAAGTGTGCTCAAGCATAACAGAGAACTCCAGCAGCTGAAAATGGAGGATGTAATAGCCCACTGAACCAAGCCTCGGAGCAGCACATAGGAATTTCGTCTAGATATTGATTATGTGTCGGTTTCTCCCGTTATCGAGATAGAGTATAAACATTTGTTTCGTTATGTCGTACTCGAAAAGGTTTCTGTGGTGACACAGGAATAAACTGGGG
The DNA here is from genome assembly GCF_054950035.1 of Gracilibacillus sp. Marseille-QA3620. Lineage (NCBI taxonomy): Bacteria > Bacillati > Bacillota > Bacilli > Caryophanales > Bacillaceae > Gracilibacillus > Gracilibacillus sp. Marseille-QA3620. The sequence continues at coordinate 1,796,934 of NZ_CM143102.1, read as the reverse complement.
TGGTACCGCGAACTTCTAAATATAAGAAGTCTCGTCCCTAAGGATCATAATCCTTGGGGGTGAGATTTTTTTTGTTTTATAAACCTTATATTTAGGAGTGATACAATGAAATGGAAAAATCCTCTTTTACTTTTATTCGGAATCGGAATATCCAATATAGGGGCATGGGTTTATTTGATCGCTTTGAACTTGATTATATTAGATATGACGGGGTCACCTTTAGCTGTATCAATCCTGTATATTCTCTTACCCATCGCAGCCTTATTGACGAATTTTTGGTCTGGAACGTTTATTGATCGATTAAACCAAAGAAATCTTATGATCCTTTTGGATTTGATAAAAGCGATATTTATTTTTACCTTGCCATTTCTAGATTCGCTTATTCTCATCTATCTAGTCGTCTTTCTAATTAATATAGCTAAATCGATTTTTGAACCTACTTCCATGGTTTACATGACGAAATTAATTCCCAAAACAGATAGACAAAGATTTAATGCATTGAGAAACTTCATTCATTCATGTGGATTTATACTAGGACCTTCCATTGCCGGTTTCCTTTTTATGATTGGATCTCCAAACCTAGCTATACTGATGAATTCGATTGCGTTATTCCTATCAGCCATCGTCATTTTTCTTCTTCCTAATGTGGAGATAGGGAAAAGCGATAGTATAACTGAAAAAGCTACTGCCTCTTTAATTTTAAACGATTGGAAAAGGATTCTGACATTCAGCAAAACAACTATTCATGTGACCTTCGTTTATATTCTATTTACTATCCTTTCAGTGTTTATGACTGCCTTGGATTCTTTAGAGGCTGCATTTGCCACAGAGGTTTTATCTTTATCTGAAAGTACCTATGGATTTCTTGTCAGTATTGCCGGTGTTGGAATCATTGGCGGTTCATTAGTAAATGCGGTATTCGCCAATAAATTATCCTTAAATATTCTGATGGGACTTGGTGCCATCTTCACGCCTATCGGCTATCTTATTTTTGCTTTTTCAACTGATTTCCTAGGGGCATCTATCGGTTTCTTCACCTTAACCTTTTTCTTATCTTTCGCTAATACAGGCTTTTTAACGTTCTATCAAAACAATGTACCCGTAGATATTATGGGCAGATTCTCCAGTGTCTTTGGAATGCTGGAGGCTGGTTTAATCATCTTATTTACCGTTATACTCGGATTATCTGCTGAACTATTTGAAATCCGGCCAATCTATATGATAGGCTCTTTTGCTTTCTTGGCATTGGGACTACTTATTACCTTTATTGTTTCGGATAAATCGAAAAGAAATTATTATGAGCAAGTGATAGAATAATAAAAAGGTCCTTTTCTTACATGTAGAAAAGGACCTTTTTGATCATTACTCAAAAAAGATGCTCATTCCGGCTCTTAGTATTGAAGTTAGATTAATGGTCATTCTCCTCACTTCCGAAAAGTGTCAGCAACTAAATGACTAAATTCCCGCAAATAGTATAGGTAATTATCTCCGCCATAGTTATAGCGCTTGTTATACATCTTTGCAACGACCACATGGTATTCCGGAATGACAAGAAGAGTTGGACCCGTTACGCCTAAGATTTGATAAGAGCCTTCGGGCACCCGATCACCAAGCTCACTATAGGCGGCAGGCTTTCCTTGCACATACCAAAACAAACCGTTTTGGGGAAGTCTCGTATCCTTGTAAACAGGACTTTGAACCAGTGTCGCTATTTCAATGACCTCACGTGGAACGATTTGTTTTCCATTCGCCATTCCTTTGTTTAAGTGAAGATTGCCCCATTGTGCAAACTCCCTTGCAGAAGTATGTAAATTTGACTCCAATCCATCATTGCCATTCCCTAGGCTGTATGTCCCTTCTATTTCTGGATGAACGATTACCTTCACTAATGAATCATTCTCTTTTGTTTGCCAGGCTGTTTCTGTAAAACCTAATGGGGAGAAGACTCTTTCCTCCAGAAGGTCTGGAAAACTTCTATTAAACAGACGATTTACCAGCCTGGTCAGCATTATCACATTGATTCCTCTATAGGCCCACCCCTGACCAGGTTCAAACTCTCGAAAAAGAGTGCCATCCTCTTTTTCATGTAACCCGTGCGAGTGCGTAACTAAATGCCGTATCGTTGTTTTCCCAAGCAATTGTTCATCCATTTCGGTGAAATAATCAATTGCATAGTCATCAAGACTTTTGATTTTCCCTTCATAAAGAGCATAGGCAATCACTAACCCAAGATAGCTCTTTCTGGCAGAAGCGACATTAAATTGAGAGGATGAGGTAATGGGCGCTGAGTCAGCAGAATTCGAATGATGCCCATTATAGTAGTCCAAAATCACTTCATTATCTTTCAGAATATATAAGGATGTCGCACTGCTCTTATTCTTATTCTTTATTTCCTCTACCCAACTAATTAGCTTTTCAAGTTTCTCCACAATAATCTCCCTTATAGCCAATAGAATGTTAAATCCTTAAAACTATTCTCTACTAATTGCTCGAATCCTTCTTTACATGCCCCAGTTATACGAAGAAACCATTCCATTTAGCGGTCTCACAATTTCCGCTGTTTCCCCTTTATGTCCAAAAGGAACAAACTTCAAGAAAACTGCTCTTTGAATTAAGCGCAGCAGCCCAGGGATGCCGTTGCTCTCCTATTAGTTATCTATAGAGGATGCATTAAACGAAAAATCCTCATTTATCTCAAGCCCAGAGGTCATATCCTTCACTTTGATTTGATTATTCCTTACCTCCTCTTCCCCGATAAGGATTACCGTAGATATTCTCTCTTTGTTTGCCTTCTTTAGAGCCTTACTCATCTTTTTGTTGCTCATCTCAAGCTCCACCTTAAAGCCCTTCTCCCGCAAAGCGTTTGCTACTAACAACGATTCCTTTAGCGTACCTAATGGAATGATGTAATAATCCACGTCAGATTTGCTGTCTGAAGGTCCCTTTATTGAGTGATGGCTGTATAAATCACATCCAAACCAAATGAAATTCCAACCGTTGAATAGTTTTCACCTGTGCCGATCAACCCGCCTATCGCCTGATCATATCTGCCCCCGCTTCCAATACTCGATTTGATTGATTGATTCGTTAAGAATATTTCATAGATTGTGCCGGTATAGATCTCTAAACCTCGCGCAAGGAAGGGGTTGAAGACACATTGTTGATTGATACCTAGTATGGAAAGATAGGATTCTAACTCATTTAGCTCCTTCAGTCCTTCACTTACCTCTTCATTTCCGGGAGCAAATGATTTGAAATAGCTAACATCCTTAGCCCCTAATAGAAATCTCTCCAGCAATGAAATAGTGGACTTTGATAAGCCTTGTTCATTCAGCTCAGAAACCACAGCGTTAAGACCCACTTTTTCAAGTTTATCTAAGATGAGAATGACTGGATTGATTTTTTCCTTTTCCACACCAAATACACGAAGCATCCCTGCTAAGAGCTTGCGATTATTGTATTGGATGATGACATCTAGCTCGAGCTTCCCGAATGCATCGATTGCCATCGCCATCAATTCTGCCTCCGCTATTTGTGATCCGACGCCGACAATATCGACGTCACATTGCGTGAACTCGCGGAACCTTCCCGTTTTAATTGGTCCATCCCGAAATACCCTTCCTATTTCATATCGTTTAAAGGGCAGGGCTAAGGATGGATTCATGGCAACCACTTTCGCAAACGGCATGGTAAGGTCATAACGTAAAGCGAGCTCCCTTCCCCCTCTATCCGTTAAGGTGTACATTTCCTCCAGTATTTCCGCCCCTCCTCCGTATTTCGAGGCTAATAAGCTCGTATAATTTAGGATAGGTGTCTCTAAAGGCTTACATCCATATTGAATGAACACGTCCTCTAATGTCCTTCTGATCTTTCTTCGGATAATCTCCGCATCCGGTAAATAATCCTGTGTACCCTTCACATTTTGATAATCCATTTTCTTCATTTTTGCTTCCTCCTTTTTTGGAAAAAATAAAAAAACCGCACTTGATTTAAGTGTTAGACTTAATCAATACGGTTTAATGATAAATAGCCTTCCTATGTAAGATTGATAAAAATCTACTAGCAAGGCTACTTCATATGATGATGTAGTTGTGAGTACAAGCTATTCTTCTGATTTTGGCACATACCTACTCACCTCTTTGGATTTCATATAATGTATCACATCATCATTTGAATAATCAATATTTTTTTACATTTCCTCCGGTGCTTCCAGTCCTAATAAACGCAGCCCCTCTTTCAAAACCACGGTAACAGCGAAAACGAGTGAAAGCCTTGCCTGCTTCTGTTGATCATCATCTAATATACGAACGGATGCGTAGTATTTATTGAAGGCTCTGGCAAGCTCAATCACATATTTGGCCACTAGAGAGGGATCACAATCTTCCATTGCCCTTATAGGAACCTCCGGAAACGCTGCTAACATCTTTGTAATAGGCCATGCCTCTAAATCCTCCATGTGAATCGCTTCTTGATTTACTGTGAAACCTCCTTTTCGCAGAAGGGACGCGGCACGTGCATAGGTGTATTGCACATAGGGACCGGTTTCACCTTCGAACCGTAGCATGTCTTCAAGAGAAAAATGAATGTCATTGAGGCGGTAGTTCTTTAAATCATGAAAAATGACGGCACCTGTTCCTACCTGTCGCGCCACCGTCTCTTTGGACGCAAGATGGGGATTCTTCTTCTGAATCTCCTTCAAGGCTAATGTATAGGCATCATTCAGTACATCCTCCAGCAAGACAATTCTGCCTTTCCTGGTCGACATCTTTCTTCCATCCTTCAAGATCATGCCAAACGGTACATGCTTTATGCCTTCCTGCCATTTGTACCCCATCTTCTCTAGCACCTTGAGTAATTGCTTAAAATGGAGAGCTTGTTCGTTTCCGACTACATAGAGGGATTTGGCGAAATGATACGTTTCCTGCCGGTATATTGCAGCAGCTAAATCCCGGGTAGCATAGAGCGTTGTCCCATCCCTTTTCTTGATTAGGCATGGGGGTAAATCCTCCAGCATCACGACTTGGGCACCGTCAGATTCCTCTAACAAATTCTTTTCCCTAAGAATTTGAACGACCCTTTCCATCTTGTCATTAAAGAATGCCTCTCCATCATAAGAATCAAATTCCACACCCATGAGCGCATACATCTTTGAGAACTCCTTCAACGACTCTTCCCGAAACCATTTCCATAATTGGAGGGCTTCCTCGTCAGCCTCCTCTAACTTTTTAAACCAAACCCGGGCTTCATCCATTAAGGAAGGAGCCTTTTCTGCTTCCTCGTGGAATTGAACATAAAGCTCCAATAATTCCTTTAATGGCTCGTTTCTCACTGCCTGCTCATTGCCCCACTTTTTATAGGCCACAATCAGCTTGCCAAATTGGGTGCCCCAATCTCCTAAATGATTAATCCGAATTGTTTTGTATCCGCATTTTTCGGCGATATGCGCCAAGGCATTTCCGATGACCGTTGAACGGATATGGCCCATCGAGAATGGCTTTGCGATATTCGGTGAAGAGAAATCAATGGTGATAACTTGATTACTCCCCAACTGCGAATCTCCATAATGATGTTTCTCTGAGAGGATTTTCTTAAGGACGAATGCAGACACGTTCTGCTGGTCAAGGAATACGTTCACATACCCGCTTACTGCCTCAGCCTTTTTAAACAGGGAAGCATCCAGTTGACTGACAATCTCTTCTGCTATCCGTTGAGGAGATTGTCGGAGAGCTTTGGCGAGACCAAAACAAGGGAAGGCCAAATCGCCCATCTCCTCAAATTTGGGTGCTTCAATCATCCCTTCTATTGCGGACTTATCCATATGTTCGCCTATCGCTTGATGAAGACAATCAACAAAGTCATTTTTCACATTCATTCATCCATTCCCTCCTCAAAATAAAAAGGACCCCCGTCTCCTTATGAAAAAGAGACGGGGATCCTCTGGATTCCCGCGGTACCACTCTGCTTGTTTTTACCGATGTAAAAACCACTTGAAAATTGTTAACGAGGTGTCGCCCCGGCTGCCCCTACTCCTCTTTCAGGGAAGCATCTCTAAAGTGCGGTTCATTATTTGCTTCACGCCAGGCTCGCACCACCCCCGGCTCGCTTCGATTCACAAATAACTACTCTCTTTATCATTGACATTAATTATATATTGTTTCTATTATAACCATTTATTTGAAATCTTCAACTACAATTTTCTGTATGGTCTTAGCTGACACTCTGTTTGGCTCATTTTCTATCGTTGTTCGAAAGAGATAGACAATCACCAAAGAATGAACGGTAAAACCTGTGTGAAAAATGTCTATATACCTCCCAAAAATACGATACAAGCAGCCTCCATCATCTTTTTACCATTGTCATAAAATCCGCTCGGTCACTGCTAAATTCATCCTCCCGAATAAACCCGAGCTTTCCATATAAATGAATGGCTCGCTTGTTGAACGTCGCGACGGTTAAGCGGATTGGAACATCTTCGTGTTTCTCCTCTAAAAATCTCAGGATAAAGGAGCAAAACGCATATCCCATTCCCTTCCCAGTAAGGCATGGGTTCATTCCTAATCCCATATCCACCAAACCTTCCTCATAGACACCATATTGATGGCCAATCGGAACTTGAGCACTTGCACCGGTGCAAAAGTAACCCATTAATTGTTGACAATCATCCACAATGGCATAGTACGAGCCGCCAATCAGCTCCCTCATCCCTTCCTCTGACCGTTTATTATTATAAAAATCATACGGCTTCTCATATTTCCAGGAAAGAATATCGTCAGCCCTTTCAGCGGTAAGCTTGTCAATAAACATGTTCATCTGTTCTCCCTCCAAAACCGCTCTTCTGATTCGTCTTCTATGATTAATAACGTGAAATATGGATTCCAAAGAATGAGGAAGCGATACACCTCGGTCTTACCAGTCCCAGTCCATCCATAACTAATATGAAAAACTAAATCCAGACACTCATAACCCTCTATTCTAAATTCACCAAATAAGACATGAATCCTTCCAAAGATCTATGCCCAGCCGATAATAGTTATTTTCACAGGAAGAAAGGCAATAAAATCTCCATCAATCCAGCCGCCAATAAAAGGCTGCCTAGGCTTCGAGATAACCACTTTTCACTTCCTGAAACGCCATTCCAGAGGACAATATTCACTAAGAAGAGAGCTTTTTTACTTCAGAACTAGAATCCTATCGCCATTATAAAACACCAATTAAAATACCCATAAAGATTTCGATGATTCTCGCCTCCTCCCATTGGGTTGAAGCTTTTATCGTCATACATACTAGTAAAATTGAATCTGATACTCTTTGTCTGCTGCCTTTTCAACTACTTAATTTCGAATTTCTCTTCTTAACATACTGTGTTCTTGGAACAGGCCCTCTTTTTATAGGCTGTTTAGCTATGACTTCTTTCATACCGCTTAGCATCATTTGTGCGGAGAGAATCGTTAAACCGAGAAAAAGTGTCGGTGTAAGCGGAAGCCAAGGATAGAAGATCATAAGATCGTACGTATTCCCGATTAAGCCTGACCATTCATTAGAAACAGAATGCAATTCCTCACCTACTATTAGCGAGCCTCCAAAGAAAATGCCCAACACCCCTAGATGGGCTAATACAACGAGTACTTGGATGTATTGCTGCATCAGAATAATAATAAGATTTTCTTTTAAGTGCGGCAGAATATGTACCTTTAATTTATAAAGCTTGCTGCCGCCTAAGACATTGGCCGCTTCCATAAACTCTTCATGATGTAGCTTTTTGATTTCATTAGCTTGAAAAATGGCTAATGTCGGAACAGCATAACCGGTTAATATGGCTATTTGAAAAAAGGCTCGTTCTTTAAAGGAATACTCGGAGCTCGTTGCATCAAAGATAATGACGTCAAATAAAACGTAATAGGCAACTAATGTTAACGGGATGACAGTAATAGGATCAGCCAGCTTCTCAAACCAACGGATATATTTTTGGAAATATACTCCCAAAATCGATCCTATAATCAATGAAAAGAGAACCCGTAAGAAGGCAATGGCAAAAGCGACCCCTATCGTAAATTTTGCTCCATGAATAACCATGTGCAGCCAATCCCTGCCGCCATTATCCGAACCAGCAATAAACCAATGCGTGAACGGCTTATATGGAGGCGCATCCACGATATTGGCTTGATCGTCCATATAAAGAGGCACGGTCCGGATATTACCGTCATTGAATAGTGAATTAGCCACACTCAGTACCATTAAAGTAGAGATAAAGGAGAATCCAATCATAAATGTCTTATTCTTCCCTAACCGTTTAATCAATGGCTTCCCCCCTAATGATTGCTGGAAGCAGCCATTCACAAATACGATAAAAAAGGAAGATCGGTAAATAAATCATCAGGATTCCAATTACAAAAATTTCAGGTGTTGAATTTCTTAACACAAAATAAATAATCCCGGTCATATTAAACATAAACTCCAAAATAATTAAATTGGATATCACAAACCAAATCGCTGTTTTTGAATAGTGATATAAACTGAATAAGACATTCTTCCATATATGTACATTGAAGATATACAGTGGAGTCATTCCTTTAGATACAGCGTATTCTACATATAATTTTTCTCCTTCTCTTTCAAATTGCTGGATGAGGAATTTCGTCAATAATAAGATTAAAGGAAGGCTAAGACATAGAATCGGCAGAAAGAATGCCCGGTCCTCCCCAGCTGAAGCGACATTAAATAGTAACCTATCCGTCTGCTTGTAAATAACAATCGTCAAGAATTGAAATACGATGATATAAAATATGTCAGGCAGAGACTCAATAATCGTTAAGAACCACATAATCTTTCGCTTTACTTTCTGAAAAACCAATAGAATTAGATAAGTGAATAAAAATGAGAGAATCGTTGAAATCAGAATAGATGTCATAATTAACAGGATCGTTTCCTTGTAATGAAGAAAGATTTGTGGAAAAAGGGACTTTTCTACAGTCCATCCATACGTAATATCTTGTGGGTGTAATAATGAGAGAAAGACATTTTTAATGGTCATTAAAAACTCCTTAAAGTTAAAGGAAATGCCTCTGAAGAGTGTAGGCAAGGCACTGACACAAATGATCACAAAAATCGAAATAAGCAACTCGAGGATTAAACCAGCTGTTTTTTTTAGTATGACGATAAAACCAGCCTCCTTTTCCCTAATATTGGATATATCTTTTATGATAATTATGTCGATTCCATTTGTCTATAATCTATTCAAGAAATGATGCATGGCTCAAGAGTTGGCATTATAGCTCTTAAGAAAAGGCTGTTTTCGTATAGATTGTTGCTTCTAAATAAAAACGACTAAATAGGGTTAGCTTCTTCAACAACAGAGCAGGATAGTTGAATAAAGGTATTGTAAGCATTAAAAACTAAGCGTTTTTTTATAAACAATGACATCAATGTAGGCTTTTTTTCATACTATATATTTGGGGTGAAAAAATGCCAAGAGTTCAATACCGAGAATCAGATGTTGATTTAATGGCGAGGTTAATGAGGGCAGAAGCCGAGGGTGAAGGTCAACAAGGGATGTTATATGTTGGCAATGTAGTGGTTAATCGTGCTGTAGCGAATTGTTTAGACTTTAAGGATGTAAGAACGATTGAACAAGTCGTTTATCAAGTACAAGGAGGAAATTATTCTTTTGAAGCTGTTCAAAAAGGAAATCTATTTTACCAAAGGGCGAGGCCTCAAGAAAAAAGGTTAGCAAAACAGAATTTGGATTATTGGAGAGATCAACCAGCGAAATATGCCCTTTGGTATTTTAATCCATATGCTCCCTGTCCTCCAACGTGGTACGATCAACCTTTTAGTGGTCAATATAAAAATCATTGTTTTTATGAACCAGCAGCTAATACTTGTGAAAGTGTTTATTCAGATTAGGTTGTCTAGGAGCTATTATTAATTCTGGAATTTTATTAAAATTTTGCCTTTTTAATGGTACGAATAAAACATTTTTAGTCGTAGGTTCTGGTTGGTAGCATAGAAATTTATCCAAGGATTCAATATTGTAAAATATTGCACTTAAATTAACAAGGGTTTCGTATTATATAGTTCAGCCAGAACTTTCTGGTTGAACTTTTTTTATATGGATTTAATCTATCAGTAGCCAGGGTAGAACATACGGGGGCGTGGGACATTTATCCCGTCAGCTAAACTATTCACCCCCCTACTTGTAGAAATATGTTTGAGGCTGGTTGGGACTTCGACCTCGTATAACAAGCGAAGATATAATACTACTTGGAGGTATAGGGGTTACTGGTGAATACGCAAGAGGAGGAGAAAGAATGAACCCAGTTGTGAGTATAGACGTAGCTAAAGAAGTAAGTGAAGTACAGGCTTTTTTAGATAAAGGAAAGCCTTATGGAAAGAGTTTTTCAATCAAGCATAATCGTGAAGAATTAGATGGGCTTGTAAGTTTCTTAGGAGAAATTAAATCAATGACAGGTAAGATGCCAGTGGTCATATTAGAATCAACGGGACATTATCATACTCCTATTATTCAATGCTTAGATGAAAATGATGTGCTTTATATCCTGTTGAATCCAATCATTTCTCATCAAGCGAAGAAATCAAGTTTAAGAAAGGTAAAAACAGATGCCTTTGATGCCTATCAGTTATGTACCCTTTATTACAAAGAGGATTTTGAACCTTATAAAATGAGGGGAATTCAGCTGTTGAACCTTCGTAATCTATCTAGACAACAGGAAATCGTGACGAATATGTATGTAGAAGCAAAATTGCAATTTCATACGATTTTAGACCAGATTTTTCCTGATTTCCGAAAAGTATTTGGAGATCTTTTTTCGAAAGTATCTTTATCGATATTAAAGGAATATCCAACATCGGAGAAGATTCTAGAGACGGATGAAGAGGACCTAACAGAACGAATAAAAGGCCATTGTCCAACTCGTTCTCTTCAGTGGGCAAGAGAAAAAGCAAGGAAATTAATCCATTCAGCTTCTTAAAATCCTTTTCAAAAGGTGATGTATCAAAGCCATCTCATCAATCTTAATATGTATATAGACATCCTATTTCATTACCAAGGACACCTTTCGGAATTGGAGAGCCAAATGGTATCCCTGGCAAATGAAATAGAAGAATATAAGATTAAATGTTTACGAAAACAGCCTAAGAAAAAGGGGGGAAAGCTCCCCCTTTGAATCAATCTATTGTCCGTTCAATATAAACTCCATTTGCATTTCACCGCTTGTTTCCAAACGGTCATCAAGTGCATTTAGATAAGCTTTGTTGTCTGCATCTGAAACGATATTATTAAAGTGATTTGGGTGTGCCTGCAAATAGTTTGCCCGTTCATGCACATCTGCAAATGAGGCATTTTCCCACTGTGCTTTTTCAACAGGTGTCATAGAAGCCGGATCGTTCGCTTCTTGTTCGCTTTGTTCCTGCTCTTCTTCTTCCTCAGCCTGTGCCGCTTTCTCCTTTTCTTCAGCCTCAACCTTTGCTGCTTTTTCCTTCTCTTCAGCCTCAGCCTTTGCCTTTGCTTCTTTTTCTGCCTGTTCCTTCGCTTCCTGCTCCCATTTTTCCTCATAAGCCTTTGCAATCAATTTCGGCTGCATTTCAGCGACTTCCCTTTCCACGTCCCGCATATCAATGTAATCCTGTTTATGCTGCTGCTTATCACCTTCTTCATGATCATCCTTTGCACTAGCCATACAGCCAGTCAGTATTAAGCTTGCAGAAAGGGTTAACAAACCTGCCTTTTTAATCTGTACCATCTGTATCGCCTCCCTTCAAATCCTTCCACAAGATGCCCCATGTCTATACTATCCTTCTACCCTTTGCTCTTTATTTCACAAACGTTGATTGTTTTTAATACGCAGTCTTACACCCATTCCCAAATGAAAAACCGTATCCAAACGAAATTCGAATACGGTTGTCTATCTGCTAATCTATTGGCTTTACATTCCCTGTATGGGCATTTACTTCATAATGACAATCCAATTTGCCACATAAGATATAGCCGCCTTGCTCGACATCATAAACATAACAGGGAGTCAGCTCTAGGAAGGGTTTGATTTTCTCAAATGCTTGCTCATATGTAATCTTTATTTCCTCTGACTCTCTTAAATCCATATACTCATGAAATAACCATTTATTATCGAGGTAATTCACTGCTTTATAGGTATTCCGGTCAATGAATACCTTTAGTTTTCTTTTAAACACACGCTCTTTCTGTTCTACTAAATGAATGGCTGCCTGAATATAGCCATTATCTCGGTACAGCGATTTTACTATCCATTTCCCAGAATCCTTTGCATACTCTTGGCTTAGAAATTCACGTATAGCAGCCATACATTTTTGTCTTTCTTCATCCGTGATGGAATCCAAACCAGGGTGTGGTTCGCATTGGAATGCTTGGTCTGGTGTGACCCCCTCAGTCAGCGTGATCTTTTTTCTTTGAAAAGGGGGTGAGATAGTTTGATTCCACTCTATGACTGTATTCATCTCCCATCGAGATTTCTCTAATCCTTCAAAAGGCAAGGTGTGCAAACCATCATTTTTTATCCATATTTCTTCGATGAGATAGGCTGGAACAATCCTATCTTCCTCCATATTCGGGAGTTCGATTAACCTCAATTGTTCACGAGCCAAACTCTCAACCTGCTCAAGTGTAAGGGTATAGGTTTCTTCATGCACGAGATTCTCCGAATGAAACTCGCCTATAACAGAAAAGAACGTAAGTCTCCCTTCTTCGTCAAAATGACATTCCATATAGCCTGAAGGAGATACGTCAAAGCCATTTATATATTCCTTGAAATGAATCTCTCGCTCTTCCTCCTTCCAGATTTCAAATTGCTCTCCATAGTTCAAGCCTGTTTCCTTCTCCATCCACCGAATGATTTCTTTCTTCTCATTTACATCAAACCTTATCTTCTCCGCATAGGATACTCCCCCAACAAAAATGACGCTGCGGGTCTTTTTTGAATGAATGTCTATTTCAATGCTTGCTGTCCCCTTTGGGCTATAGTCCTCATCATTCCACTCCTTCAAATGATTAGGAAACCATTCCATACTCAGTATATATTCCGTTTTATTAAAAATGGTTATGCTGCGGTAAAGATCCCAATTATGTAAATAGTAGCGATCTAAGCCATACTTGCCTTTGGTTAATTCAATTAAATCTTCAATTCTCTTATCCATCGCCATCTCCTTATATAGCCATACCATTCCTTAAAAAGCTTTGTTTGAATTAAATAGACTGCCTTTCATTCGTATCCATAAACACTGCTAATCTTGTTAAAGGGATATCCGTATAAACAATCTCTTCTATAAAATGGAGAAGCGGTGAAATCATGCCGCTTTCCATCAATAAAGTTATCATAATGCCATCCATCATTTAGATACGTTTTCTTTATGTCTCCTCCTAATTATTTATTTACCATCAATGCTGTCACTCCGCATTGCCCCCTCTGCCTGATTTTCTTCACGCCATTTCGACCATGATTGATAGAGATACTTACTAACCGTATTCGTTCGTCGAGCGCCTCTCCCATCTATACTCACCCTTCAAGTACAATGTCCGTCTCCTTCAACATCCAAAAGTTTTTAATGCTTCCTTAACCGCCCAAGCTTGATGTTCATGAAACAAATGATCAATCGCATCAACTGGGTTAACCCATATGAGGAAGTTATCCTCTTCTGTAGGTTCACATACTCGCTTACCTAATTCACCTATATAAAAAAATCCTTCACTCAGATAGTACTTATACTCATTGGTCGAATAGAAGTATCTTTGAGCACAGCCTAAAAACGGACCCAACTCAATCGCCATCCCCATTTCCTCTAACGCTTCCCTTTTCATACACTCCTCATGCGTTTCCTTATATTCGATTCCTCCTCCAGGAAGAAAACAGTTCCCATCACCTGTTTGAATGATGGCGATTTGATCCTTCTGTTCATTAAAAACGATGCCGTAAACGGCTGGTCTTCTTATGTATTCCTTATTCTCTTCTATGCAGCCAAAAGTAAGAATTTCCACCAGACTCTATCCACCTTTAACAAAATCCTTTTATGGGTTGACGTTAATCAATTTCCCAATTGACCTCTATTTTCCCTTCCAAATCATGCCCTCTGACAATTAATCGATATGTACCTTCTGATTCTGCCTGGAATTGAAAGACATCTGATTGAATGTTCGTATATTCCTCATATGTATCCGCTTGTTCTTCTATCATTTCCATCCCTACAGCCTTCCCTTTAGGGTCCAAAACATGAAACCCATGTCCTCCTTCATTGCTTTGCTCAATAGATAAATAACACGTTATTTCTTCACTCTTTTTTAATGAAATGGGAATCTCATTTCTTCCATTGAAACGCTCAAACTCCGCTGAAAATGATGAATTCGTCCTTTCTTCGGTCCAGCCTTCCTTTATCGTAAAATCGATTAATCTTATCGATAGCAGCAAAGGAAACATGAGAAGCAGAACCCATCCAATACGTCTTTTTCTAATAATAGCGTAGCTAAAAGCATAGATACAGGCACATAATGCCCCGATACTTCCAGCAATCACTGAAAAGATATTCATTCCGTAGACAGGCAAAAAAACGATGAATCCCGCTAAAGCATGCAAAAGAATACTTGTTTGGAATGTGACCCTTATCCACTTATAGGTCACGAAATCAATCAGCATTGTCACGATTAAAGCATATCCGCCTATCAGCCCCCATAATGTTAAATCTGACAGGTATTCTGTAAAATCATATAAATCAAACCCGCTTGCCAATAGGAGATATAAACACATAAACACTAGCAGTGAACCAAGAGCTGCTAGTTTATTTAGTAGATAGACTCCTAGATTCGTCCATTTTATTCCCAAAACCATCCCCCACAATGTCTGTTTTTTACACAATCAACCTAATTATACCATTTACTGTAACGAACATTCTGCGCAATAACCTGACCAACCCCAAATAAAAAACGTATCCGAACCAAAATTCGAATACGTTTTCCTTCTAATAATAAATCTTCTTCACATTGCCGTTATGCTTTTGAAAATGCTTATTATAGGCCACTAGTGTCGCGATTGTGGCAATCGGATAGATGAACACAAGTGAGCTGTAATGGGCATAATCATAAAAGTTGAAATGGAACAGCAGGTAAGCGAATGTGTGTATAACAAACATCCGCAACTTTAGTTGATGGCTTTCCTTGATGTTCAGGAAGAACAGGCCGAGCATCAAAATGGTGATGCTTAGCACCATGATGCTGTAGGAGGCCATAAACATAGCCCAGTTCTTATAGAACATGACAGGAATCGTGCCGATAAAGATGAGGGTGAAATAACACCCTAGCAGCATTAGTGAGTATTTGACATATTTCATGGAGCTGTGCCCCCTTATTGGTTAAGCAGCTTGGTACGCATTTCTCTGTTCATGTCATCGAGCTTTGCGACAAATTCCTTGCTGCTTGAAATGATTCTTCGGCTGGAAGCCTCTTGTGTTTCAATCGCCGAGTAAATATCTTGGTAGGCCTTTTGCAGCTTTTCCAAGGAGACGGATGGGTTCTCGAGCAGTTTCGTTGTCTTCTCCGTATTGTCCTTGAGCATTTGCGCATTGGCCATGATCATGTTTTCGGTTGCCTCATTCACATCATTGATGGCTGTGATGATTTTTTGTTGGTTTTGAAGGGCCAAATGAATCGCTGATGTGACCGGCGCCAAGTTCTTGGTCGTATCAATCGCATTGCGGATGGCTTCCTTCAGCTTGTCGTTGTTCTTCTTGATGATATCAACGGAAGCAAGTGATTGCTGAAGCACGTTCACCATTGAGCTCATGTTTTTCGTCCGGACAATGATTTTCTCCTGTGCTTCATTGACAATTTGTGTCTTTCCTTGCCAATCAGGCTCGTTCCGTTTATCCTCTATCATTTGGAAGAGGTTCTTGCCCATGAAGATTTGCTTCTCAAGCAAATAGATCTTGTCATGGACATCCTTTTTGATGACTTCAAGCTCCGCGTTGTCTTCTTGGAGCATATCGCGTCCGCGAAGCAGGGATTGGACAATCTCGTCAATGTTCTTTTCGACGGATTGATATTTCGCCACATATTTATCCGTGGACTTCCTGCGCATGAACTTTGGCATAATCTTTGCTAAGCCCTTTGCCTCCAACGAATTCGGGTTTAATTCATTCACCGCTTCACGAAGCTTGAGTAAATTATCCGGAATCCCGTGGCTGTCATCATTATCCATCATATCCTTCACCGGACGGCGAAGGCTGTTTAAGGATTCCCCGGCAAGGCGCTGTTCATTGCCGCCGAAATTATTCAGCTGCTCAAGAATGGCGTCCACCTGAGAAGAATCGGTATCATTAATCTTTTGGACGACATCATTCGCTTCATCATTCAGCTTTGCCATATCCTCTGGCTTGATGACGGATTCAATCACTAATTCATCCATATCTCGTGTTTGTTCACTCATTCCTTCTACTCCTCTGATTCTAGATTATTGATCATATCGTTCATCAATGGTTGATAACGTCTTCTTCAAATCAAATTCTCTCGATGTATCAATATGCCGGCGAATCTGGGTAATCCGCTCTTGAACCGTGATCAGGCGATTTAACGTATCGTGCTCGAATTTCTCCTGCTGCTTCCGCTCAAGCTCAGCGAAATCATCCAAGAGCTTGCGAAGATCCCTGATAATCGTTTCTTTCACTTGATATTGATAGTCAACATCCGCAATCTCATCAAAATGCTCAAGCAGATAGGCTAGTCCGGGAATGATTTGGGTAAAGGCATGATCGATTGGCGATGTTAGGCGATTCGCCTTTCTCGCTTCTTCCAGCTCATCAATCAAGGAGGTAAAGTCATTATTGTCTAAATAAACCTTTGTCGCTTTCTCCGGCTGGAAGTTAACAATGGCCCATTTCAGGAACTGTTCAATATGCTCCCGGTCTTTTGCATTTTTCACGATGCTTTCAGAAATGGTTTTCTCCGTAAATAGACGTGTTCTCGTGTCAAAACGGACATCCAGCAAAGGCTGATGGGTTTTCTGCCTTTGGGCGCTGATTGTTATATAATCAGGACCTGCCAGCACATTAATCGCATTTGGTCCGGACTCATATACATAATGCGCATACCGGTCATCAAGCTGCGTACACACAAATTGATCTTTTTCACTCTTTTTCACTAGTTTTTTCATGACATTCGCGATTCGGTCCTGCTTCGGCTCACCCGATTTAGCGTCCTGAAGCAATACGGCCGTCGTAGCTCCGACCAAACCGAGAAGGATAACATAAAACATCAGAGTCACCCCTTTCTAAGGCTATTTTATCATACTATCTATACGTTCAAACAGAGCATTGGTTTCAAAATATCACTGGAAAGACTTTCGTATTGAAGGTTAGGCAAAAACTTGTCATCGAAATAGAAGAACGGATATAGTACGATTAGAGTAGAACAACTACTAAAGGGAGGCAAATGAATGAACGATTTTTTCTGGATTGGCCTCGGCCTTGCCGCATTAGGGTATTTCATTGGTGAAGGCCTGCGTAATTTTAGGGGCTCAGGGAATCCATGGGGTGATTCCTTCGATGACGAAGAGCCTCTCATGATCAAGAAAAAGGATTTACATTATTACATAGGCATTAAAAAAGAGGATGTTGATGCATTCATTGCCAAGTATCCAGCCATTCCGCATATTGTCCTAAATGGAAATACATACTTCCCGCATAAAAAATTATTGGAATGGATGGAATCAGACGACTTGTCCAATGACTAAATGAAAGCCCATGCTCCGAGTTGCATGGGCTTTCATTCAAAAGGACGTTCGCTCATAATGCCAAAACGGATTATTCTCATGCGGGATTTTCTTGACAACCTTTCCGTGATTCAGCCATTCAGCTAAATCAAAATATTTATGATAGTCCCCCAGCTCGTTCTCAAGATCTGTCGCGACCTTTTGTTCGCTGAAGTAAACGACACTATCCAAATGCCCTAACGGCTTTGCCGTAAAGCAAACCTTATTCTCAAAAGGCAGCGCATCAAACCGCTTAATGCATTCCTCCGTGCAATGATACTGATCACTCAGCTTAATGAATAGGTTATCCCAATTCATCCGGTCAACCCGTTCATTCCACTTCTCTAACGCTTCCTGCCTGTACCGGTATTTGATAAAATGAATCTCAATATCCCCGCCCAATAGTCCAATCGGATAATTCTCCTCACGCCACCCGTATTTCGAGTAAAGGGTAAACTTCAGCCGCTGACTCATATAATACTGGAAATTCTCCAAAAGGCGTATATAATCCGGCGCATAAATATACATCCCAATAAACGGGCTCTTGTACTCCATCCCTAAATCTCGATAGACTTTCTCTCCCCATTCATTATTAGATACAATCGTAATATCCTGGTTCGTCACGTCATTTCTTAAACGGGAATGAAAAAGTGCACTCGAGGCTTTATGAAAGAACCCTTTCATACTCTTAGCCATCTGAACCACCTCTTCTCCGTAGCATCTTCTTACCATATACTATGCATTTCATGCACAACCTGTTTACCATTTACCAAACTAGCTCAATGAATAATCTGAAAATATCGAATCTTATATATTTATTATACAATAAAAACGGTATCCCCATAAAATATACATACCCTGTTTTTCGTGGGAATATTGGAAAAGTAAGGACGCTGTATGAAAAAGCCGCCACCTATATAGGAAGCGGCTATCCCTTTATTCCATTACCCCCTCTAAACGGATAGATGCCATTCTATAGAAAACCCATGAATGATTAGCGACAAACAACAATCCAAACAGGGCTATAAAACAAATCGTACCGATTAGTGCGAGAATCGTCAGTATTTTATTCGTATTCCTTTTCGTTATCCATTTATACAGCAAGGAATAAATACCTATCCCAATTACGCCGCCCAATGTATTCCCTAAAAGATCCGTTATATCGGTTCCGCCTATCGCAAAAATAAACTGAATGATTTCAAATGAAAAACTGATAGCAGCGATAAGAATGAGGTTCTTGATCAATCTCCATTCTGGCTTGACCATACATAAATAAAGGCCAAACGGCACAAAAATGACTATATTATTGATAATCTCACTAAGATCCAGTCGATCATTCGTTATAACGGACCCGCCAAAAGAAATGAAGTTCATCCCTCTAAACTCAGGTAACTCCTGAAGCGATAAAGACATTTTAAATAATATAATCCATATCAAAGCGAGCAAATAAATAACGAACAAACCCATCGTTAATGGGTGCTGATTTCCTTTTGTTTTACTCATATTAGGTTCATCCTCCGTTTCTCCATAACGGTGTATTACACGCATAATACACCTGATAAATGCACTATATAGTTCGTACACTTTTTTGTCAATGAATAGGAGCAGCAGCAGCTGAGTCAAGCATTGGATATGAATATTCCAGTCTTTCATCTAACCAATAAACAACAATCACGAGTATCATGAATATTTTTATCCCTTTCCTGCTTCCTCCTTAGGTAATGAATTTTTGGATTCCTGAATATACTGGAGTAATAAACATGAGTACCATTTGCTCGCTTGACCTTTCTGCATTTCGAAGTATTTCCCCAATATTCAGCTGGAGGTGTTAGATGGATAACAAGAAACTGTACAGGTCCAGAACGAATATCGTCTTATCAGGCGTATGCGGCGGATTATCTGACTATCTAAAAATAGATGCAGTTATCGTTCGATTAGGATTTGTCCTATTGGCCTTGTTGACCGCCATTATTCCTTGTCTTATTTTGTATATATGTGCCATGTTCCTTATTCCCGAAGAAGATCATCGAAGCCCTGCAGATTTAACAGAACCTGAGGAGCAATCAAAGGACTAATTCTCTTGAGTTAGCCTTTTTTTGCTTTGCCATTTCATCCACACAAGAAAAGACTGTCATTTTGACAGTCTTCATTTTTTATTATTTAGGATAAAGAGTGAAGCACTTCTATTCTACATTAGTGTCTCATGTAAGCTACGCTGTCGCTACTTTTCATTTAAAATGGCACATCATCCTTCCATAACCTAATCATTCAAAGCTATGTGAATGATAGACCTCACCAATAATCCCTTCTAATTGATGAACGCCTTGATCCGTATTTGTCATGATGATTAACCCGCTTCCCAATCGAGGATACGCCACTAACATGCATTGAAATCCCACTCCCCAGCCTAATGATGAAACTTCCTCCCCATCAAGAAAAACCCCTAATCCTGTCCATTCCTTACAGCCTTGTGGGGTTATCATTTCGTTTACTTGATTCGCTGAAATGCCCACTTTACTTTCCTTCTTTAGAGCGTTCATTACATCTAAGACGAACAGCGCTAAATCTGAAGAAGTTGTCCATAATCCAGCCGCAGCGGGATAAGGGTACATGGGGTATTTGCGATCGACTGAACTCCCATCTTTCGTATGTCCACAAGCGATATTTTCTCCTAATTTAATTGGTGTATATGTACTATTCATCATCTTCAACGGACGGAAAATCAGCTTCTCCATGACTCTTTCAAAAGGCTCTCCAATCACATCCTCTATCAATTGCTGTATAAGGCAAAAGCCTGCATCCGAGTATTGAAAATCACTCTCTGGTTCGTACTTTACTTCTATACGTTCCTTACAATAAGACGTCCTTCCAGATAATAGATTAACCATCGAAGGAATCCCCTCATTGGGATCAATTGCCCCAAAACTATTCGGTGGATCGACAATGCCAGATTGATGACTAAGCAAGCTTCTTAATGTCACTTTTTTATAGGCGGTAAAAGGATTCTCTGGGATTTTCCACGATGTCAGCCGATGGTTGACGTCTTCATCTAAATCCAGCATGCCTTGTTCTGTTAATTTCATTACTAAGAAGGCCGTTAGAAACTTACTGATTGAACAAGCATTGAAAATAGCGTTACTGTCCACCTTTTTATTGCTTCCTACTTCTAATAGACCATAATGATTAACCTGTACAATATGACCACGATGGATGACAGACATACTTAAACCAGCTACATGCTCATGCTTCATTCGTTCATTTATATCTATATAGGCATTAGCCATCATAGACCCCCTGTTTCTTATTCGACTCGCATTTCGCCCGCTCTTCTCCACTCAGGCATAACCCTTCTCTCTTAAGGGGAAATTCCACACTAATTGCTCCTGGCACCCTAAAAAAAGCCGCTCTCTAAGAGACGCTTCCTTTTACCTAATCTACCTAAGTTAGTTGTCCAGATGTTTAAGAATACTTATTTAGTAAATTCACCTTTCTCTTTGCAGTAATCGCTTATATTGAATTCCATTATTGGTTTCCTGTCTAACTTGTTTATCAATACCATCTCTCATCATATTTAATACGAGGATAGACAAAGCAAACATAACCATCGGAGCTGTAATTATCCAAGGAGCTGTCCAAATTTTATTTCGATCTATTCCGATTAATCCTGACCATTCATTACTTAAGGAAGTGATTATTGTCGTATCAGTAAACATATCATAACTTATTATACTTCCCCCAATAATTAGAGAGAAAAAGCCCATTTGAACGAGTAACATCATCAACTGAGATGATTGTTGGATAAACAATAAGACCAATTTTCGTTTCATATAAGGAAAGACATGCTTACGTATCAAGTGCCATTTAGAAGCCCCTAACACTTTAGCGCTAATGATATAGTCTTTTCTTAAAAATAAACGCACCTCTTCACAAAGGTAAACCGAAAACGTTGGTAAAAAAACCATCACTAAGACTAACATTTGATAAAAAACAGCCTTTATCATGTTTCCCCCAAATAATTCAATGTTCGTAAACAAAGGGTAAGAAAATACAAAAACCCATATAATTGGCGGAATGTAGTAA
Organism: Gracilibacillus sp. Marseille-QA3620; assembly: GCF_054950035.1. Classification (NCBI taxonomy): domain Bacteria; kingdom Bacillati; phylum Bacillota; class Bacilli; order Caryophanales; family Bacillaceae; genus Gracilibacillus; species Gracilibacillus sp. Marseille-QA3620. Next base: position 1,775,074 of record NZ_CM143102.1, on the reverse strand, counting down.
AATACCGCAAAACATTTTCTAATCCAGTCTGATAGCCTAGGTTCATAGACCGCTAATATTAAGCCTATTATAGAAGAAATAATCATTTGCATGGTAACTGTAACAAAGACAATAATCAGCGTATATTTCGCACCATCCAATACTTTTTCTCCTAATGATACACCCGAACTATCTGATCCAAAAGGTGGTTTCTCGATTGGTGAAAAAGGGGCTTTTCCTACTAGTTCACCTTGATCATCATACATTAGCAAATTAGAAGCGTTACTAGTTTGGTCACCGTATATCGTATAAAGGAAGCTGCCAATTATCAAGAAAACAAAAAAGAAAATCCCGGCCCACAAACGTTTTGATTTCCATACCTTCGGTGTCATGAGGTGAATACCCCCGTTGTTTTGCCTATGTATAATTCGAAGATGGCAAATATGATATAAAAGGGAACAAACAACATGAGCACCCATAAAATCAAGATACCTGGCTGGATTAATGCATCATTTAAAATGAACGTCATAAAGCCATTAATATTTGACAGCCCTTCAACAACAAATAAAGTAGACAACATAAACAATAGAATGGTTTTACTGTGATTTAAAATATGCAAAAAAATGTTCCTGAACATATGTTTTAATAAAATCGTCCGCATTCCTATTCCTTTGGCATAAGCATACTCAACATACGATTGCTCAAATTCTTCCTCTAAATATAAGATCATCATTTTATAGATCATTATGGCTGGAATAACTGTAAGACTGACTAGCGGAATAAAATATGCACGTTCATCACCAAATGCATATACATTCGTTATCTCAACCCCTGTCAGTTTAAAAATCTGCATGATCAACAATTGAAGAATAAGAACGACCATTACATCTGGAACTGACTCCATCATTCCCAAAATCGCTTTGCCAACTCTTTGCATTTTTGCTGATAGAAAGGTATATAAAAAAACCAAACCAACAGCCGCAGCCAATGCAATGAAAAACCCTATTGCCAGTAACTCCATTGTATATATGTATTTTTCCCATATAGCGGGAAATAAAGGTCGTTCTGCTCCTGTATTTTTTGAGAAATACATCATCTGATTAGGACTTAATAGTTGAGAAATGATATCCTTTATTGAATATGATGATCCTTGACCTGCAGCAGACTTATCCATTTTAAAAGGTAAGTAACAAATTAAAAAAATCACAAACAAACTAATCGTTAATTCTACGCATTTCTTCCATAGAAACCGCCTCATTATACAGCCCTTTCTTTTATATAGGTAATTGATTCGAATCTTTCAATCTACTGTTTGAATATTAGAAAAACAATGAATACTACAGTCTACCAATTGATAGTTAACAGGTTATATGTTGGAAGAAAAAATACATAACCTATTTCCATAATGGTGTTTAAAAGAAACATTATGGCTTCAACCTAACCCCCCCATCAGCTTAGCTACGGTCCTCCTTTTTAATATTATTAACCATATTTTAACATCTTAAGATAGATACTCCAATAAGGGTTCTGCCAGTTAGACAATAACAGCCAAAGTTAATCTTATAAACGTATTAGGGTTTTAGGATATTTATATGGAAAGAATAAACCTTTTTCAATGAGCTTATCTAACAATTAGTAGAATTAAATAAAAGCAAAGCACCCCAAAATGTTAGAATTTTTGACTCTAACTTTTGGGGTACATTTTATTCCTTTTTGGAGCTGTTTTTTCCTATTAGAATAAATAAAGCATTAACAACAATCCTACGATACAGCCTTATTTGTAAACAACATCATTCCATCTCAATTCATTCACAAATGCATGCTTATTCGTCTCCTGATTAATGACGACACATTCTATTCCCACAAGCTCCGCAAAGTCACGCAGCTGTTCAGTCGTGACTTTATAGGAAAATAGTGTGTGATGGGCCCCTCCGGCAAGGATCCAGTTTTCTGCTCCTTCATTTAAGGAAGGCTGCGGGCGCCAGAGGACACGGGCGACTGGCAGGTTCGGCATGTCAATCTCAGGCTCGATTGCATCCACTTCGTTGACGATGAGGCGGAAGCGATGACCAAGGTCCACGATGGAGGCATTCAAGGCTGATCCGCTCTTCCCGTTGAAGATCATCCTGGCTGGGTCTTCTTTGCCGCCAATCCCAAGCGGATGTACAGCAATCGTCGGCTTGGTCGCCGCAATGGTCGGACACACTTCAAGCATATGTGCCCCAAGGACCATCTCATTGCCTGGCTCGAAATGATACGTATAATCCTCCATGAAGGATGTATCCTCCCCATCAGCAATGATCTTGCCAAGACGAACGAGCGCTGCTGTTTTCCAATCCCCTTCACCAGCAAATCCGTAGCCCTGCTCCATCAATCTTTGTACAGCAAGCCCAGGCAGCTGCTTCATGCCATGCAGGTCTTCAAATGTTGTCGTGAAGGCCGTATAGCCTCCTTTTTCAAGGAAGGATTTCAATCCAAGCTCAATCTTTGCCTGATATCGAATGGAATCTCTGATGAACCCTTCGCTTTGTCCTTCTGGAACGATGCTGTATGTTTCCTCATATTCCTTCATAACGTCATCCAGCTGCTCCTCAGTCACTTGATTCATGCTGTCAACCAAGTCCCCGATTCCATAGCCGTCAACTGTCCAGCCAAGCTTGATTTGAGCCTCAATCTTGTCTCCCTCTGTCACGGCTACATTACGCATATTGTCGCCGAAGCGAGCCACCTTCAATTGCTTACTCTCTGAGAAGGCAACAGCTGTTCTCATCCAGCTGCCAATCTTTGTTTTCACTTCTTCACTATCCCAATGACCGACAACGACCTTGCGCTTTATTTGCAGGCGGCTGCCCATGAAGCCGAATTCACGGTCGCCATGTGCGGACTGATTGGTGTTCATGAAGTCCATATCAATCCCGTTCCATGGGATATCCCGATTAAACTGTGTGTGAAGATGGAGAAGCGGCTTTTGCAGCGAAGCAAGACCCGCAATCCACATTTTTGCCGGGCTGAAGGTGTGCATCCAGGTCACAATTCCAGCACAATTCTCATCTGCATTCGCCTCAAGCGCCAATCGTCTGATCGAATCGGCCTCCTTCACGACATCCTTGAAGACTAGGCGGTAGGATAAAACAGAATCCTCATCGAGCGATTCAACGATTTTCTTTGTGTTCGCTTCTACCTCTTTTAATGTCTCTTCTCCGTACAAGTTTTGACTGCCGGTCACAAACCAAAATTCATAAGGCTTCACTGTTAACATAGTCTCATTCCCCCATCAATGTCATTATTAGTTCCTTGCTGCCTTCTGCCCGTAATAGGCGTTCTTTCCATGCTTGCGCAAGTAATGTTTATCCAGTAAATACTGATCGATTGGCTGTGCATTCGGGTTTAATTGATAGGTCTGCAGGGCCATCTTCGCCACTTCCTCGAGCACGACCGCATTATGAACAGCCTGCATTGCATCCTTCCCCCATGCAAATGGTGCATGTCCTGAAACGAGTACACCTGGCATGGCGACAGGATCAAGCCCTTTGTTTCGGAACGTCTCGATGATGACGTTTCCTGTCTCAAGCTCATAGCCGCTCGTGATTTCCTGCTCAGTCAATATGCGGGTGCAAGGAATTTCCCCATAATAATAATCCGCATGGGTTGTCCCAAGAGGCGGAATCGGGCGCGCTGCCTGAGCCCAGCTTGTCGCCCATGGCGAGTGGGTATGTACGATGCCGCCAATTTCACTGAAAGCTTTGTAGAGCGCCAAATGTGTCGCTGTATCAGATGACGGCCGCAGGCTCCCTTCTATCACTTCTCCATCCAGATCGACGACAACCAGGTCATCTGCCTTCAGCTCCTCATATGGCACCCCGCTCGGCTTGATGACGACCAATCCTTCCTCCCGGTCAATCCCGCTCACATTTCCCCATGTAAATGTCACCATCTTGTACTCAGGCAATAAGAGATTCGCCTTAAGCACTTGCTCCTTCAATGAATCTAGCATGAACAGCTCTCCCTTCCCCTCTGATTCTCTTAAACGGCTGCAATCGGTTTTCGGCTCGCCTTTTTAATGGCTTTTAATTGCTTCATGACGTTATTTTCCCCGCGGCCAAAATAATCATAGAGACGCGTGTACTCCCCAAATAGCTGCTTGTATACAGCTGCATCCTCCTTATTTGGACGATAGACAACATCCTTTAATCGGGCCATTTCCTTAGCTGCTTCTTTAATGTCATCATATCCGCCGCGCTCCTTGCCGGCTGCAACCGCTCCAAACATGGCAGAACCTAGCGCCGGCGTTTGTGAGGAGGCGGAGATGCGAATCTCCATATCCAGTACATCTGCATAGATTTGCATCATCAGAGCATTCTTCTCAGCAATGCCTCCGCATGCATATACCTCATGAATAGGAACCCCGCTGTTTCGGAACGCTTCAACGATGGTTCTTGTTCCATAAGCCGTTGCCTCAATCAACGCACGATAGATTTCCTCTGGCTTCGTCTGCAAGGTCGCACCAAGCAGGACACCAGTCAAATCCACATCCACCAACGTTGAACGATTTCCGTTCCACCAGTCAAGCGCTAATAAACCGCTTTCACCAACTGCCAGCTTGCCGGCTTTTTCCGTTAAATATTGATGAATGTTCATGCCAAGTTTTTCTGCTTCCTCCTGGCAGGCCTTCGGTACGCAATTTTCCGTGAACCATTCGAAGTGGTCGCCCACGCAGGATTGCCCGGCCTCATAGCCCATGAATCCTGCAATGACACCGTCCTCCACGACTCCGCACATGCCCGGAACCATTTTTTCCTCCTCCCCAAGGAGGATATGGCATGTGGACGTTCCCATGATCATGAGGAGCTTGCCTGGCTCTGTGATTCCAACAGCAGGTGCGGCAACATGGGCATCCACATTAGCAATGGCAACGGCTGTGCCCGGCTTCAACCCTGTCAGCTCGGCCGCCCAGTCTGTCAGCTCCCCGGCCTTCTCGCCAATCGCATAAATATCACGAGACAATTTCTCCTCCACCACATTCTCCAGTCGCTCATCAAGCGCCTTGAAGAAGTCCTTTGCCGGATAGCCGTCTTGCTTATGCCAAATGGCCTTGTATCCGGCTGTACAGCTGTTTCGCTTTAATGCGCCTGTCAGCTGAGAGACAACCCAGTCTGCCGCTTCCACGAATTGGTCCATTTCTTCATATACATCCGGCGCCTCATTGGCAATCTGCCATAGCTTAGGGAACAGCCATTCTGAGGAAATCTTACCGCCATAACGCTGCAGGAAGGCATCCCCGCGTTCATCCGCGATTTCATTCAAGCGGTTCGCTTCCTCCTGTGCTGCATGATGCTTCCATAGCTTGACGTAGGCATGCGGGTTGTTTTTATATTTATCCGTAAAGCATAGAGGGTTTCTGTTCTCATCAATCGGTAATACCGTACATGCGGTAAAATCAATCCCAATCCCAATGACATCCTCAGCTGAAATGCCGGCTTGGTTCAGCACAGCTGGAATCGTGCTTCCCAATACCTCTAAATAGTCTGCTGGATGCTGTAAGGCCCAATCATGTTCCAGGCGCGTCACGCCATCCGGCAAAAATTCATCCATCACACCGTGTGAATACGCTTTCACAGAAGTCGCCACTTCGCGACCTGTTCCGATTTCCACCAACACCGCTCTTCCTGACTGAGTCCCGTAATCTACCCCAATTGCATATTTAGCCATCTGTTCTCCAGCTCCCCTTCAATTAAAAATTATCCGTACAAGCAAACCTGTTAACTCTCGTATTCTACAATTGAACAAACAAATATATTCCAAGTTATCCGTATAACCACATCTAAATTTTAGCATTAATGAACAATTTTTCAAGATAAATATGTATTTTCTTATAATTTTTATGAAATTCACGTCATAACTTATACATACAAGTTTGTTATTGCTTATTTTCAATCAGCCTGCATATAGATTAAGAGAAAGGAGTTATGCTATGTCTAAATTAAAATCGAATGCCAAAGAAGCCCTCCACCCCTTACAATCCGGGCATACAATCCTTGTCGGAGGCTTCGGGCTAATTGGCGCACCACTGACCTTGATTGATGAACTGACCAAAACAGACGTTAACAGCCTGACCGTCATCAGTAATAATCTCGGCGAATCTGGCAGAGGATTGGGGATTGTTCTTAATCAAAACAAAATCACAAAAGCCATCGGCTCTTATTTCACCAGTAATCGCGATGTCGGTGATAAATACCTCAAAGGCCAACTAGAGATCGAGCTCCTCCCACAGGGCACCTTATCTGAATCGATCCGAGCAGGCGGTGCAGGGCTGGGTGGTTATTTCACTCCAACGGCGGTTGGCACGAAGCTCGCTGAAGGCAAGGAAGAACGCATCATTGACGGCAAGTCTTATATTTTCGAAAAAGCACTGCGCGGTGACATCGCCTTTATCCGGGCCCATAAGGCTGACACACTCGGAAACCTGACCTATTATAAAACCGCCCGTAATTTCAATCCTGTCATGGCGACTGCCGCCAAATACGTCATAGCAGAGGTGGATGAAATCGTCCCTGCCGGACAATTGGACCCCGAATCCATCATTACCCCTCATCTCTATATTGATGCCATCATAGAGGCACGCTATATTCTGACGAAGGAAGGAGTCGTTATCAGATGAGCCAGCCGAATCAATCCTCCCGCCTTATTGCTAAACGGGCAGCCAAAGCCCTGGCAGGAAGCAGAATTGTAAACCTTGGGATCGGTATCCCCACCCTTGTGGCTGAATACATAGGTGAAGATACTGCTGTTTGTCTACATACAGAGAACGGCTTATTAGGGGTCACGAAAGCAGCGGCGGAGGAAGTGGATCTAAATTTAGTCAATGCCGGGAAACTCCCCGTCGGACAAGGAATTGGGTCAAGCTTCTTTCATAGTGCCGATTCTTTTGGAATGATTCGAGGCGGCCATGTCGATGCTGCTGTATTAGGCGCCTTGCAGGTCGACCAAAGCGGACGAATTGCCAACTGGGCTGTTCCGGGTCAAAGCATATTGGGTGTCGGCGGTGCCATGGATTTGCTGGCGGGGGCTAAGTCCGTCATTGTCACGATGACTCATACAGCAAAGAATGGGGCCAGTAAAATCGTCAAGGAGTGCAGCTATCCCCTCAGCGGGCGGCGAAGTGTGGATTTAATTGTGACAGATTTGGCGGTGTTTGAAGTCAGCAAAGGCAGCCTCCACTTGGTAGAGCTGATGCCAGGGGCCAGCTTGCAGATGGTGCAGGAGCGGACAGAAGCGGACTTTGTCAGTGATTTATGAGAAACTAGAATCTAGGTTAAGCTGGAGCTCATTTTGAATGGGATCCGGCTTTTTTGCTTCATCCGATTTTTAGGTGGTGAGAATTTTTTATCTGATGCCTGCGCATGAAATAAGGGTAGTCTTTTCATCTCCAGAGGTTACGCCCATAAAGCCCATACCATATTCTTATCGCCCATAGGCTAAATGCTTCGCCCATAACCTTAGTTTTCCGCCCTTAAAATTACCTGTTCGCCCTTAAGCATAGCGATTTCGCCCTTAAACCATGATACATCGCCAGATTTTCTCCCTTAAAGAGGAGGAATTCGCCCTTAAAACTTCAAATCAGGGAAATGAGAGATAAAAAATAAAACCCATCCATCCTCTGACCATCAAAAATGACAAGCTAATGTGTTTTTTAGAAGATATTTTGCCTTTTTTCTTAATAATCTTTTAAATATAACCCTCTAGGACGCCATTTTAATATTCCTGCAACTCCATGATGCCCTGAAAACACAAAAAAACCAGCTCACTATTGAACTGATTTCGCTTGCCCAGCAGCGTTCTACTCTCACAGGGGGCGCGCGGCCCCAACTACCATCGGCGCTGAAGAGCTTAACTTCCGTGTTCGGAACCCGAACGGCGATAAGCGGCGGACCTTAGCTTCGGCCGCACTCGTTCAGTCCAGTGCGTACACCGTACATTCCGGGCTTCTCTCACTTGCCTTCTGGATCTCCTTGCTTCTCCCCAATCGGGGATGCCTGCTGCCAGTTCGGATAGGCTTCATCAACTTTTATATTCTCTTTCGGGAAAATATAAAACACAAAAAAACCAGTTCACTACTGAACTGGTTTCTGCTTGCCCGGCAACGTCCTACTCTCACAGGGGCGTGAGCCCCAACTACCATCGGCGCGCGAGCTTAATTTCCGTGTTCGGAACCCGACCGGCGATAAGCGGCGGATTTCGGCGTCGGCCGCGCTCGCTCAGTACTCATGTACATCGTACATTCCGTGCTTCCCTCACTTGCCTCCTTGACCTCCTTGCTTCTCCCCAATCGGAGATGCCTGCTGCCAGATCGGATAGGCTTCATCAACTTTTATATTCTCTTTCGGGAAAATATAAAACACAAAAAAACCAGTTCACTACTGAACTGGTTTCTGCTTGCCCGGCAACGTCCTACTCTCACAGGGGCGTGAGCCCCAACTACCATCGGCGCTGAAGAGCTTAACTTCCGTGTTCGGAATGGGAACGGGTGTGGCCTCTTCGCCATCGTTACCGGACTTATAAAAGAATGTTGAATCATTCTTTCAAAACTGGATAATGTTTGTTTGGCATATGCGTTTTGTTCTTGGTTAAGTCCTCGAACGATTAGTATCCGTCAGCTCCATGTGTCGCCACACTTCCACCTCGGACCTATCTACCTGATCATCTTTCAGGGTTCTTACTAGCTTGCGCTATGGGAAATCTCATCTCGAGGGGGGCTTCATGCTTAGATGCTTTCAGCACTTATCCCGTCCGCACGTAGCTACCCAGCTATGCTCCTGGCGGAACAACTGGTACACCAGCGGTGCGTCCATCCCGGTCCTCTCGTACTAAGGACAGCTCCTCTCAAATTTCCTGCGCCCACGACGGATAGGGACCGAACTGTCTCACGACGTTCTGAACCCAGCTCGCGTACCGCTTTAATGGGCGAACAGCCCAACCCTTGGGACCGACTACAGCCCCAGGATGCGATGAGCCGACATCGAGGTGCCAAACCTCCCCGTCGATGTGGACTCTTGGGGGAGATAAGCCTGTTATCCCCGGGGTAGCTTTTATCCGTTGAGCGATGGCCCTTCCATGCGGAACCACCGGATCACTAAGCCCGACTTTCGTCCCTGCTCGACTTGTAGGTCTCGCAGTCAAGCTCCCTTGTGCCTTTACACTCTGCGAATGATTTCCAACCATTCTGAGGGAACCTTTGGGCGCCTCCGTTACTCTTTAGGAGGCGACCGCCCCAGTCAAACTGCCCACCTGACACTGTCTCCCACCCCGGTTCAGGGGTGCGGGTTAGAAGTTCAATACAGCGGGGGTAGTATCCCACCGACGCCTCCACCGAAGCTGGCGCTCCGGCTTCAAAGGCTCCTACCTATCCTGTACAAGCTGTACCAAAATTCAATATCAGGCTGCAGTAAAGCTCCACGGGGTCTTTCCGTCCTGTCGCGGGTAACCTGCATCTTCACAGGTACTATAATTTCACCGAGTCTCTCGTTGAGACAGTGCCCAGATCGTTACGCCTTTCGTGCGGGTCGGAACTTACCCGACAAGGAATTTCGCTACCTTAGGACCGTTATAGTTACGGCCGCCGTTTACTGGGGCTTCAATTCGCACCTTCGCTAATGCTAAGCGCTCCTCTTAACCTTCCAGCACCGGGCAGGCGTCAGCCCCTATACTTCGCCTTGCGGCTTCGCAGAGACCTGTGTTTTTGCTAAACAGTCGCCTGGGCCTTTTCACTGCGGCTCACCTGGGCTTTGACACCCTGGTGAGCACCCCTTCTCCCGAAGTTACGGGGTCATTTTGCCGAGTTCCTTAACGAGAGTTCTCTCGATCACCTTAGGATTCTCTCCTCGCCTACCTGTGTCGGTTTGCGGTACAGGCACCTTCTTCCTCGCTAGAGGCTTTTCTTGGCAGTGTGGAATCAGGAACTTCGGTACTCTAGTTCCCTCGCCATCACAGCTCAGCCTTGTGTGATGAGCGGATTTGCCTACTCATCGGCCTAACTGCTTGGACGCGCATATCCAACAGCGCGCTTACCCTATCCTACTGCGTCCCCCCATCACTCAA